>NZ_CP187113.1:0-3787500 GCF_049606955.1 Streptomyces dryopteridis
CGGAGTCCCCTTCGGGGCCTCTGGTCGCGCCGCTTCGCTCTGCTCCCCCAGCCCTTCGGGCTGGTCCCGCTTCGCGGGGCCGGCAACGGCGGGAGCGGGGTGGCCGGTGACCTGTCGTCAAGCGGTCTCGGTTGGTGCCGGGTTGGGTCCGGCCGGTTCGTCACCCACACGAGGGGCTGTGTCCCGAACCGGCTGTGCATCACATGATGCACGTGTATTATCACGGATACAAGCCTCCCACCTCTGGAGCAGACGGCCGGCCGGGGAATCCGCATTCTGTGTCGTGTGGATTTTTTGCCGGTGTTCACCTCTTGCGTGTTTCGGATTCGGATCGGCTTTTCGGGGTGGGTGAATCCGTCTATTGATGCTTGCGTATTCTCACGGATTCGGCCTGCTGTCCTTTCTCGGGAAGGTGGAGTTCGTGGGGATGAGCTTGCGGCCGCATCAGGTCGAGGCGGTGGACGCGATTCTGCGGGGCATGGACGTGCCTCGGGGCGGGATCCCGTGGAACGGGGTGCGGGGGCAGGTGATCGCCGCGTGCGGGACGGGGAAGACCCTGATCGCGGCGGAGTCCGCGCGGCGCCTGGTGCCGCACGGGCGGGTCCTGGTCCTGGTGCCGACGCTGGAGTTGCTGACCCAGACCGCGGCCGCGTGGCGGGCGGCCGGGCACGAGGGCACGGCGGTCGCGGTGTGCTCGTTGGACGACGACCCGGTGCTCTGGGAGCTGGGGATCCGGTCGACGACCTCGCCGCCGCAGCTGGCGCTGTGGCACCGCACGGGCCCGGTGCTGATGTTCGCCACCTACAGCTCGATGGGGGTCGTCATCGAGGCGTGCGCCGGCACCTACGGGCAGCGGCTCGGTCGGTTCGACTTGGTGGTCGCGGACGAGGCGCACCGGACCTCGGGGAGCCTGGCGAAGTCGTGGGCGGACGTCCACGACCAGGAGCTGCTGCCCGCCGACCGCCGGCTCTACTTCACGGCGACGCCCCGGGTGTGGGTGGACCGGCCGCCGTCGGAGCGGGTGCGGGAGCAGCACGCCGAGAACGAGCGGAAGGCCGGGAAGGCCCTGCTGCCGCCGTGGTTGGCGGCGAGCATGGACGACGAGGCGGTCTACGGCCCGCGCATCTTCGAGCTCTCCCTGCCCTCAAGTGTCGCCAGAGGGCTCCTGGCCGAGTACCGCGTCATCGTGGTCGAGGTCACCGACCCGGTCCTCCCGCCCCGCCGGCTGTTCGGGCAGGAACGGCGCGAGGAGGACGTACGCGGCGACCGGCTCGCCGTGCTCCAGGCCGCCGTGCTCAAGACGATGACGGAGTACGGGCTGAAGACCTCGATCACGTTCCACCACCGCACCGTCGAGGCCCGCGCCTTCGCCGAGGGCCTGCCCGGGACGCTGAAGAAGCTGCGGAAGGCCGACCCGGAGGCCCACGGGGATCCGGTGTGGGTGGACTGGCTGTCCGGGGAGCACTCCGCCGAGCGGCGCCAGGAGGTGCTGCACGGGTTCTCCCACACCGCGCACCGCGCGATCATCGCCCAGTGCAAAGTCCTCGGGGAAGGCGTCGACATTCGCGCCGTGGACTCCGTGGTTTTTGCCGATCCGAAGGGTGCACCGCACGACATCGTCCAGGCCATCGGCCGGGCCCTGCGGCAGCACCCCGGGGAAAGGAAGACGGCCTCCCTGATCGTGCCGATCTTCCTGCCCGAGGGCGAGAAATCGGATCTCTCCTCGCGGGCGTACCGGCCGCTTGTCCAGGTGTTGCGTGGTCTGAGGAGCCACGACGAGGACGCCCTGGAACACCTCGCGATGCCGCAGGAGGGGCGCGGGTACGTGGCCCCGATCGAGCTCGGGGAGGCGCCGGAGGAGGGTGCGGAGGACGAGCGGTACCTGTTGCGGTTCTCCACCCGGCGGGACCCCGTGGAGATCGCGGAGTTCATTCGGTACGAGGTCATCGACACCGAGCGTCTCGACTGGCGGCGCGGGCACGCGGCCGCGCGCCTGTTCCGCATGCGCGAAGGGCACGTGCGGATCCCCTACCTCCACCGGGAGGGCACGTTCCCGCTGGGCAGGTGGTGGAGCGAGCAGCGAACGGCGTTCGCGGCCGGGCGCATGCGCGGCGACCGGGCGGCGAAGCTGGAGGAGCTCGGGATCGAGTGGGACCGGGCCCAGGCCGACATCGCCGAGCACCTCGACGCCGCGCGGGTGTACTACGCGGAGCACGGGACGCTGTGTGTCCCGCGGGATGCGGTGGTGGTGGAGAAGCCGCTCGGGCAGTGGATCTCCAACCACCGCCGGCCCCACATCGCGGCGCGGCGGCCCGAGGTCGTGGCCGCCCTGGCCGTCATCGACCCGGACTGGAACCCGAGCTGGAATCCGGACTGGCAGCGCCACTGGGCGGCCCTGACGCTCCTTGCCGAGAACAGGACCAGAGTCCTGGAAGACAACGATGCGGCATCGGACGGCAAGCCCGGACACGACAGACCCGAGACCACGGTGAACGGACTCGACATCCCACCCGGGACCACCGTCAACGGCCTCGACGTCGGCGCGTGGCTCGCCCGACAACGCCAGGCCGCCGTGTGGGCGCGGCTCGTCGAGGGGCAGCGCGAACGCCTCGGCCGGTACGGCGTCGCGCCCGAGGAGACGCCCGGCGAGGACGCGACGGGCCGCGGCGCGGCCGCGGCGGGCCCCGCGCGTGGGGGCGTTCGAGCGGGGCCTCGCGGCGTTGGACGCCTACCTCGCCCGCACCGGGGAGTTGCCGCAGCGCAAGGCCGTCGAGGTCATGCCCGACGGGGCCGAGGTGAAGGTCGGGGTGTGGACCATGAACCTCAAAAGCAGGCGGGAGCGGCTGGACGCGGTGCAGCTCGCCGCGCTCGCCGAACGCGGGGTGCCGTGGGCGGCCGAGCTCACCGAGACCGCCGGGGCCGGGGCGGGTGTGCGGTGAGCGGGTTCGGGCGGGGTCAGGACGTCGAGAAGGGCGAGTCGGCGGAGCGTGTGGAGGACGGCCGGGGTGGGTGCGCGGTGAGCGGCAGGGAGCGTTCCGGTGCTCGGCCGCCCCGCGGCCGTGGACCCTCGATCTCGGCACGGGGTGTGGTGGAATGCCGGGCCTGCTACATCGCGGAGGAACTCGGCCACCCCCGACCACGCCGGATCCCGGCACGCCCGGCTGCGGCATCGAGGAGCGATTGGGAGCGGCCGGTGCCGGCGCCTTCTACGACCCCGAGGTGGATCCGGTGGCGGTCGCGTGGGCGGCGAAGGTCGCCGCCCGGCGGGTCCCGGACTTGATTCCGCCGTTTTCGAACCGGGGTGCTGCGGATGGACGCGACGGTCCCCGAACCTGCCGCGAGCGCGGTGCGCGACGTCACATGTGAAAGAATCCGGATCATATTGATGATGCGTCACGATAGCCTGGGAGTTGGGTTCCTGATGGTTTATCACCTTGTGGTCAAGGCCAAGGTGCGCACGGCATTCGCAGAAATCAGCAAGGGGAACTGGGAATCCATGGTGGATTCCCTCGCCCCGCGCTTCAATTACCGGTTCTACGGTGAGCACGCCCTTTCCGGAGAACGCACCACGCACGCCGCGATGCGGCTGTGGTGGGAGCGGATAGACCGGATCATGCCCAACCCCCGCTTCGAGGTGCGGGACATCGTGGTGGCCGGCTGGCCGTGGAACACCACGGTCGCCACGAGCGTGCGGGTGCGCACTCCCCTCCCCGACGGGTCGTACTACGAGAACGTGGTGAACCAGTTCATGAAGATGCGCTGGGCCCGCATATACCAGGTGCGCACCCTGGAGGACACCGTGGTCCTCCAGCGCGCCCTCGACGTGGTCGCCGCCTCCGGGGTGGCGGAGGCGCACGCGGCTCCCATCACCGACGAGCAGGCGGCCGGGCACTGCGCGCGGCGCTGAACCCGGGACGCGGTGGGCGGGCCGGGGAGCGTTGCTCGGCCTGCCCACCGCTCCGTCCGCTGCCGCCGCCGGGGCCGGCCGTCGGGCCTGGGCTCAGCCGGACGCGCCGAGCTGTTTGGCGAGCTCGAAGGAGTCCATGGAGAACCAGCTCTCCACGATGACGCCGTCGGTGAACTCGTCACAGTGCAGCGAACGGCGTTCGCGGCCGGGCGGATGCGGGGGGATCGTGCGGCGAAGTTGGAGGAGCGCGGGATCGACCGGGACCGGGCCCAGGCGGACATCGACGAGCACCTGGACGCGGCGCGCCTGTACTTCGTCGAGCACGGGACGCTGTGCGTGCCGAGGGACGCGGTGGTCGTCGAGAAGCCGCTCGGACAGTGGATCTCCAACCACCGCCGGCCCGAGATCGCCGCCCGCCGGCCCGAGGTCGTGGCCGCCCTGACGGCGATCGACCCGGCCTGGAACCCGGAGTGGAACCCGGAGTGGCAACGCCACTGCGCGGCCCTGGCGCTCCTCGTCGGCGAACGAGGAGAGGCCCGTGGACGTCGCCCCTGGCGTCACCGTCAGTGGCCTGGACGTCGGAGCGTGGCCGGCCCGGCAACGCCAGGTGGGGGTCTGGGCGCGGCTGGTGGAGGGGCAGCGCGAGCAGTTGGTCCGGCTCGGCGTCGTCCCCGAGGCGCCGGCGGCCGAGGTGGCGGCGGAGCCGCGGCGGGCGCCTCGGGCGGGGGCGTTCGAGCGGGGCTTGGCCGCCCTCGACGCCCACCTCGCGCGCACCGGGGAGTTGCACAGCGCAAGGCCGTCGAGGTGCTGCCGGACGGGACGGAGGCTCGGGTCGGGGTGTGGGCCGTGAACTTGAAAAGCCGGCGAGAGAAGTTCGGAGTCGAGCAACTGGCCGCACTCGCCGAGCGGGGCCTGCCCTGGGCAGCCGAACTCGCCGAGACCGCCGGGGCCGGGGCGGGTGTGCGGTGAGCGGGGGCGAGGACAACGGGCTCGGGGGTGGTGATGAGCCGGCGGACGTACGAACACTCGGAGGCCGGGGCCGTAGCGCGGCGGCGCCTGCACGTACTCCTGGCCGACGCCGGCGTCGAGGCGGAGGAGGTCGGCGAGCTGGTGTCGGCGCTCGAGGCCGGGGCGGCGGCGGGGGCCACCTGTTCACCGAGGAGGGGCGCGGCGCCCTGAACTCCCCCACACCCGAGAACAAACCCCGCAGACCCAACGGTCCGAGCCGAAAGGCCCGCTCGTGACGCGGGGACGGCCAAGACCGAGCCGGGCCACGGCGCGCACAGCCACCCCGGGCCGGCCCCACAGGCCCGACCACGCCCGACACGCGCCCACCGAGACCACCGGACCGGCCGCCGAACGGGCCGTCGAACCCCTGTGAGGAGGGTGGGCAGTGAGGCCGGCGGACGTGTGGGAACTGACCGCGCGGATCGCGCACGGGGTCACCGTCGCGGCGGCCGGGCTCGACCGGGCGCGGGTGGTGGAGCGGTCGGTGGAAGCGGGGGAGGCGGCGTTGGCGGCCCGCCCGGCACCGGGGCGGGGGGGTCGGGTGCGGGAGCGGGAGGCGTTGATCACGCGGGTGCGGTGGGAGAAATGGCAGCGCATCGACGCGCTCCTGGTCGAGGCCGGGGAGGTGGCGGTGTACGAACCAGCCACGGACGCGGTGGCGGTCGGGTACGCGGCCGAGGCCGCGAACGCCGACACCCGACGCCACGCCCCCGACCTTGCTCCGCCCTACCGGACCGGGCCCCTACGGGGCGACGTGATGGTACCGGAACCCACCGCCAGCCCGGTCCGGACCGCCACCGAACACACCAGGCAACTGGAGGACAAACTCCTCCAAGACCCCACCGCCCGGATCGACATCAGCCCCGACAACGAGCTCGTGCTGGGACCGGACCAGCCTGAACCAGGGCCCCGGACGGCGCCGTCCCCGCATGCGCGGGGAGCAGAGCAGTCGACCTGCTGTTTTGCCCGCGCTGAGCGCTGTTTTGAGCAAAGATGAGAGAAACGGACATAGCGGGCAAGAGTCTGGGTGGGCGGTGGCCGTGGGGCATACCGCTCATCCTGGACCGTGACCAAGGCCCCGCACAACCGATCCTCCCAGACCCGGCACGGACCGGGGCGCGACGGCGGGGTTCGGGGGTTTTCAACCGACGGCGGGGACCGGAACACGGCGGGCCCACCAGGCTGGCGGGAGCGGCTGGGCCCGGTGCAGCAGGCGGCGCTCACCGAGCGAGGCGCGCCGTGGACGCTCGAAGCCGGAACAGCCACCGGGCCGGGGCGGGTGCGCGGTGAGCGGGGGCGAGGAGAACGGGCTCGGGGTGGTGATGAGCCGGCGGATGTACGAACACGTGCAGACCGGGGCTGACGCGCGGCGGCGTCTGCACGTGCTCTTGGCGGCCGCCGGGGTCGAGGCTGCGGAGGTCGACAAACTGGTGTCGGCGGTCGAGGCCGGGGCCGAGGTCGATCTGCGGCAGGGGGGCGTGTTGTCGTCCCGGAAAGACGTTTGCCACCTGCCGTCTAACCTCTCCTTTTGAGGGGTGAGATTGTGGAAAAGTCGATCTTGGTTGAGTCCATCGGGTACTCCGCTGTGTGCCAGGAATGCGGGGCCGAGACGGAGTGGTGTGGTGTTCAGGCCCTGGTGGGCGAGGCACTGCGGTGGGATGTCGAGTCGACGTGTCCGGCCTGCGGGTTTGCCGTGGCTGTGTGTGGCGGTGACCTGCCGGAGGAACTGCGTGGCCGACTGCTCTCCGTGGATGGGCGGGCACGGTTGCGGGTGGCCCCGCCGACGAGGAACGCCGCCATCATGCGGGTGCTGCGGGCGGAACTCGGCATCGGCCTGGACGGCGTCCGGGCCGTGCTGGAACAGATCTTGACCGGACAGTACTCAGGGACCCTGCCCGAGATGGAGCTCTTGGCGCGGAAGCTGCGGGCAACAGGCATCGAAGCCGTCGCGTCACAGACGGTGGATTGAGTGAACCTGCCGCCCGGAACGGCTGGGCTCGGCAAGGACGGCCCACCGCCCGAAGGGCGGCAGGCCGTCGAGGTAGACAGCAGCGGGGATCAGCCGGCCTTGGCTGCTCCCTCAACGCATGCGCGGGTGCTGGAGAGACGGTAGGAGTCGGTGCCGGTCTCGATCACCCCCGCATCACAGAAACCGCCATTCCGTGCACCACGGCCGAGGACGGGGCGGTGTACGAACCGAGCGCCGATCCGGTGACGGTCGGATACGCGGCCGAGGTCGCGAAGGCCGACGCCCGACGCTGCATCCTGGACGTCCACCGCGCACCCAAGCCCCCGACAACCGCCGATTGTCGGGGCGCGGTGCGTCCAGAACCGGCACCGGGCATACCGGTGAACGTTCATGGTCGGGGTGTGGGGCATGATCGTTGGCGTGAGCGGATCGGAACGGGAGCGGCTCTCCCGGATGTGGGAAGAACATGTGCGGGCGCCGTTTCCCCCACACATGCGGGGACTGGAGATCGACGGCGAGAACATGGTGCTGCTCGACGCGGACATCGCCGGTTGCGTCGTCTCGACGCTGTCGGGACCTCTCGAGGACAAACGGCGTGAGGTTCTGCTGCTCTGTCTGGCGGCCGTGGAGAAGGTCCTGCCCTCGATCGACGACGATGGCGCGTTCGACTACTACGCACACCTACGGAACATGGCCACATTGGCAGCCGAGCTGGACGGTACCGGCCCGCGGTAGCCGGGAGGAAGGAGTCCTCCCAGCGACTTCCCGTTCGTACATCGCCTACTCGTCCCATGCCCCGACTCCCACAGCCGATCGTGGAACACGCCCCGACGACTAGGCCGTTTCCTTCGGATCATCGTGCTGACCAGATGAAGATGGCGGCGAGGTGGAGTCCGGCGAGGTAGATGGTGGCGGTTTTGTCGTAGCGGGTGGCAAGGCCGCGCCACTGCTTGAGCTTGTTGATGCACCGCTCGACGGTGTTCCGCTGCTTGTATGCCTCCCGGTCGAAGGCCGGCGGGCGGCCGCCGAACCGGCCGCGACGTTTGCGGTTGGCGGCTTGGTCGGCCGGCTGCGGGATCACCGCCCTGATTCCACGTCGCCGCAGGTGTCGGCGGATCGCCCGGGACGAGTACGCCTTGTCGGCCAGGACCACGTCCGGCGTGACTTTGGGACGGCCGATCCGCCGGGGCACCCGCAAGCGGGCCATGACCTGCGTGAACGCGGGCGCGTCACCGGCCTGGCCCGGCGTGATGACGAAGGCGAGAGGCCTGCAGCGGCCGTCGGCGGCGAGGTGGATCTTCGTGGTCAGTCCGCGCGGGAGCGTCCGAGGGCATGATCGTGCGGCTCGCTGGCCGGGGCCCCTTTTGACGGGCCCCGGCGGCGTGCTGATGAGCACGCACGATCGTGGAGTCGACCGCGACGACCCAGTCCAGGTCGCCCTCGGCGTCGGCCTGGGCGAGGAGGGCGGTGAAGACCTTCTCCCAGGTCCCGTCCGCCGCCCAGACCCGCAGCCGATTGTGGGCGCCCTTCCACGAACCGAAGTGCTCGGGCAGGTCCATCCACGGCGTCCCGGTCCGGTACTTGAACGCGATCGCGTCGATCACCTGCCGGTGATCCCGCCACCGCCCACCCCGCCTCGGGGACCGATCCGGCAACAACGGCTCGATACGGGCCCACTGGGCATCAGTCAACGACACACATCAACCAACGATCAGATGATCCCAAGGAAACGGCCTAGGCCGGCGCCGGGAGTGTGGGGGCTACGTCGCCCCGGGCCGCCCCGAACCAGAACACACCGGCTCGGGGCGGCGGCGCTCGGACTGGTACGGGGCGGGCGCGGGCCGGGGCGGGCACGTGGGTGGTGTGCAGGGTGTACGCGGGCGTGCGTCGGCGAGGACGAAGAGCTCGTGCACGAGGCGGGACGTGGGCTTGGGAGGCGCGGGTACACAACCGGACTCAGGGCCGGCGATTCGAGGTCGAGGACAGGTCGCGCGGCCCGGGCACGGAGGCGGCCGTGCAGGCATGAGGCCGGGCCGGGTACGCGAGGGATGCCGCGGCCCGCGCCACGCTCGCGTGTATACACGGTGTATACACGCCGGGTTCCCCCCGGAATCCCGCCTTCGCCGTCCGGGATCGAAGCCGTCCTCCCCTGCGGGCCACGGCCCCGCAGGCTCACCCGTCCGCTGGGGTCAGAGGGATCTGTGGGGGCCGTGGTGCGGGCTTCCAGCGCGGTAAGGTCGAGGTCCCCGTCGGGGGTGCCGGTCATCCGCGCCGGGCACAGGGTGGGTGTGCGGGTCCGATGCTGGAGGCGGTGGTGCCGGGCGGCAGTCTCACAGACCGTGTCGGGGACCGGGCCGGTGGTGGGCAGCGGCCGCGAGCTGGGCCCGGCGCTGCCCGTTACTGCAGTCGCTCATGTGCGCGCACACGAGCGCCAGGAGCGCGTCGGCGGGGGGCGCGGTCAGGTCGTCGGGTCGAGTCGGACGGGATCCATGGTGGGGGCGTAGATGAAAGCGGCCATGCCACCCCGACGGCCCACCCGAGCAGACGGTCACGGGGCGCACGGCACCGGGACCAAGGGGGCGTCGAGGGGTGTCCTTGCCCGGGTCGGGTACTTGGCCCGGGCAAGGACCAGGGCAACAGGCCATCCGTCAACGCGAAGTCGAGGTCGGGTCCGAGGCCAAGGTTCGGGGTCGAGGCCGGCCCGAGGTCGAGGTGAAGGGCAGGGCCTGGGCGTGCACGGGAGCGAATGGGGCGCCAAGGGGTGGGATGGGGCCCGAGGCGGAGCCGGTCGAGGGGTCGGTCCGGTGGGCTGGGGCGCAGGCTGCGGACGTCGGGGCCGGGGCAGCGGCGGGCACCCGGGACGGGCACGGACCCACGCACGGCCGGCGCGCGCGGGCCGCGGTCGCGACTTTCACGAACACCCGGGCGGGACGCGGGCGCGCCCGGCCCGGGCACGCGGGCATCGGAGCGCCGGCGCGCGCTCCCGGACCGGTCAGGACGACCGCGAGGCCACCTCGCCCGAAACCCGAAACGAAACCCCGCGGGCACAACGCCCCGGGCCGACGTCCCGCAGGCGACGCTGAGAGCGCACGGGCCGCATCCGGACACGGCGCGCGCAGCCACCTCGCCCGCTGAGGCCGGGGTGTTGGCCGCGTCCCTCGTTGAACGGGGCATGGGCGACCGCCCGTGCCCCGCGCCCGATCCCGACCGACCGACCGAACCGATACGCAGGGGAGATCCTCGTGGCCCTCGTGCAGGCCGCAGCCGGCGGCGAGGTGACGAGCGACGCCCGTCACATGCTCACTGCCTCGTCCCGCCAACCCGGCGTAGGCTTCCGGGAGGTGCTGTAGGAACCGGACCTCGACGGGATCGTCGGACTCTCCCTCATTCAAGACGGCCCGACAACGAACCCGAACCGACACGGTGGGAAGCGCCGCGGGGCGCCTCGAGGCGCATCAAGGCGGCCTTCGAGACCCCGTCGGACACACAGGCCCGTCCCGAGCAGCCGCGCGTCAGGGCACGAGGCGGACACCCCGGACGCAGAGTGGGCTTCGGCATCGTGGTCTTCGCCTTGCCGGCCCTCGTCATCGTGACCTTTTTCGCCCGATGCGTTCTGCCCTGGAAACAGCAACCAGGCGGGACAAGAGGCCGCGATGACAGAACAACGGGGTCTACGGGGGCCTACCTGGGGCTCTTCCCGGGCGGGACGGTGTGGACCATCCACAGGGCCGTGCGCATCTTCGCCCCCGGCGACGTGAGCCTCGAGACCCTGGCCGGCCGGCTCCCGTTGAAAGCGGTCACAGGTAGTGGACGTCTGGCGGGGCGGGCAGGTGTTGTGTTCCCCGTGGCCGGTGAGCGCCGCCGTGTGTTCTCAGTGACGCTACGCGGTGCCGAGGGGTGTGAGCATCTCGCGGATTCGGGTGCTGGAGACGTGACCGGTGTAGGGGAGGTAGACGACGTCGACGCCGACGGTGGCGAAGTCGGTTTCCCACCGGGAGGCGAGGTCGGTGCCCTGCCAGTCGTCGCCCTTGAAGAGGCGGTGGAAGCCGACTTGCTGCCATGCCTGCATCTTGTCGAGGCTGTGGTCGACGACGACGGTGTCCGCGTATCTCATGGAGCGCACGATCTCGAGGCGTTCTTCGAGGGGGACGGCCGGCCGGTGGCCCTTGTGCTCGGCGGCGGTGTCGGTGAGGACCCCGACGACGAGGTGGTCGCACTGGGCGCGGGCGCTCTTGAGGAGGTTGAGGTGGCCGATGTGGAAGAGGTCGAAGACGCCGGGTGCGTAGCCGATGATGTGGGACATGGGGGGCTCCTGGGTTGTGCGGCCCCGGTGGACGAGGGCTGCCGTGGTGGGCGGTAGGTGATCTTGCAGCATTCCCATGGCCTGGTAAAAGCCCTGGTCCGAGGGTTGGGACGATCCGACGAACCGGGTGGTGGCCCGGGAGGGGAGGCCCTCCCGGGCGGTATGGGACGAACCGGTGGAATCGTTTCGGGCCGTGTTCAGAGGAGTGCGTGGCCGAAGGCGCCTCCGCCGGCTGCCAGGCCGTTCTGGCCCGGCACGTGGGCGGTCGCGGGGGCGGGGGTGCCGGTGCGACCGGCGGTGACGTTGCCCCAGGGCAGGATGTAGGCGGCTCCGTTCGGGGCGGTGTTCGGGACACCGACCCGCAGTCCGGAGGTGGCGGCGGCGAGCCGGGTACCGACGGCCTGCCCGGCGGTGGGGGTTCCGCCGAGGCCGGAGGCGTCGCCGGCCTGGACCCACTGGTCGCTGTCTCCGGGGGTGCCCAGGGGGTTGAACGTCTGGATCGCGCCCGCGTCGCCGGCGCCGGTGACGTCCTTGCCGGGGATGCCGACCGCGAGGACGAGGGTGGCGGGTGTGGCGGGGGCGTCGGGGGCGAGGTTGGTCAGGGCGAGGCTCTCGCCGAACCTGTCGCCGGTCTCGGCGACGCCCGCGACGCCCGCGGTGTCGGCGTTGACGGAGGTGGTGCGGGTGACCGTGCCTCCGGCGGCGATCCGGAAGGTGTGGACGTGGCCTGCCTGGTCGATGGCGGTGGAGCCCGCGGTGAGGCCCTCTCCGGGGGAGCCGACCGCAAGGAGGGTGTCGGTGGGGGCGGTGCCGCCGGTGGGGGTGTAGGCGACGGCGGCGAGGGAGCCGGCGAACCGGTCACCGGTCTCGGCGAGGCCGCTGACGACAGTGTCGTTCTGGTTGATGCCTTGGAGCGGGGTGGGCAGGCCCTGGGCGTTGGGTTCGTGGGAGAGGATCTGGAGGCTGCCGGCGTCGGCGGCGGCGCCGATGCCCTCGTGGGGTGAGCCGATCACGAGGTGGTGGGCGGAGCCGGTGAGGGTCGAGCCGAAGCGGTCGCCGTTCTCGTTGTCTCCGTCCATGCCGGGCTTGTTCTGGTCGGTGGCCACGATCGTGTTGCCGCGGAGGTAGTAGACCAGGCCCGCGTCCGTGACGGTGCCGAGGTCCTCGCCGGGCACGCCGATCGCCAGGTAGGGGTCGCCCTGGGCGGTGTGGCCTGCGGCGAGGGCGTGGCCGAGGCGGTCGCCGGTCTCGGGGACGGAGGACTTGATGGCGCCGTCGCCGGCGCCCTGCATCAGGTTGAGGGCGGGGGTGCCGGTGCCGAGTCCGCCGGGGGCTCCGTGGAGGACGTTGACGACGCCGGCGTCGACGGCGGTGCCGATGTCCTCGCCGGGGGTGCCGACGACGAGGTCGGCGCAGCCGTCCTTGTCGTGGTCGAAGACGGCGAGGGTCTCGCCGAAGCCGTCTCCCGTCTCGGAGTCGCCGGGGACGGAGGCGAGGTCCTGGTGGAGTTCGAGGGTGCCCTTGCCGCCGCCGTGGACGATCCGGACCGCACCGGCGTCGGTCTTGCCGTTGACGGTGGCCTTGGGGTCGCCGACGACGGTGTCCTCGATGCCGTCGCAGTTGAAGTCCGTCAGGCCGGTGGCGGGGCGGGTGACCTCGATACGCAGCCGGGGGGTGGTGGCGCCGGTGTAGGCGATGGGGGTGCCGGTGGTCTTGAGGAGGTTCTCCAGGTCCTCGATCGACTTGTCGGGGTTGGCCTGGCGCAGGATCGCCAGGGCGCCGGCGACGTGCGGGGCGGCCATGGAGGTGCCGTTCTTCGAGGCGTATCCCCCGCCGGGTATGGAGGAGACGATGGTGGTACCGGGGGCGAGGAGATCCAGGAGCGGGCCGCGGTTGGTGAACGAGGACAACTGGTCGTCGTCGGTGGTGGAGCCGACCGTGATCGCGGAGGGCACGCAGCCGGGGGCGCTGACGGCGTCGGCGTAGCCGTTGTTGCCGGCGGCGACGACGGTGGCCACCCCGGTGGCGCGCAGGGCGTCGACGATGGGCCGGCGCGCGTCGTTGGCGCATGCGGTGGTCCAGCGGCCGCCGCCCAGGCTGAGGTTGGCGGCGACGACGTTCGTGCCGGTCGCCCTCAGGGCGGACACCTTCTCCAGACCCTTGATCTGGGAACTGGTGAAGCTGAGGACGCACGGGCTGCCGCCGGGGCCGCAGTAGTCGTCGGTGGTGAACTTGGAGAACACCTGGATGGCGATGAGGTCCGCCCCGGGTGCGACGCCGCGGGCGGGCGCGCCGGTGATCCCGGTGCCGTTGCCGGCGGCGATGCCGGCGACGTGGGTGCCGTGGGAGCAGGCGGTGCCCAGGGTGGCGCAGGGTCCGGACTCCGCGTCGGCGCTGCCGGGTCCCTCCTGCTGAGGGCTGCCGTTGGGGCACAGGCTGCTCGCCCCGTAGGCGGTGTCGTTGACGGAGAAGCACGCCTCGGTCTTGACCCGGCCGGTGAGGAAGGGGTGTTTGGTGGCGACGCCGGTGTCGAGGACGGCCACGGCGGTGCCGGCTCCGGTCCTTCCGGCGGCGACCGCCCGGTCGCTGCCGATCTTGACGGTGGACTCGTCCAGGGTGGCGGGGACCGGCACGTCCTCGGTGACGCTGACGACGCCCGGCCGGGTGTTGAGGGCGGCGAGTCCGGCCCGGTCCACGCGCAGGGTGATGAGCGGCAGGGTGTCGTAGGAGACGAGGGTCTCGCCCGCCTCGGCGGCCGATGCCAGGTCGTCGCGCCCGTCGGTCAGGACGTTGACGCGGACGGTGCCGCCGTCCTGGGTGCTGTCGAACAAGGGGGCGTCCACGGGGCCGTCCTCGCCGCCGGCGGCGGTGGAGGAGGCGGGTGCGAACAGGGGGGCGGCGGTCGCGGGGACCGCGGCGAGCGTCAAGGCCGTCGCGGCGATGACCGAGGCCCACAAGGGTCTCTTCACGTACTGCTCCAAGGGGAAGGGCCGGGTGGGCCCACGAGGGGGGGGCGGGGCGGGGTGGGGGTGGGGCGAAGCCTGACGGGGTGAGGTGAGGCATGGGGGGGGTGAGGGGCCGCACGAGGGGCGGCATGAGGGGGGTGAGGGGCGGCGGGCGGGGGTGAGGGGCGGCGGGCGGCGCGGGGATCGCGGCGTCCGCCGCCTCCTTCTCACCGGGGCGCGTGCCGTGACGAAGGCCGGCTCATCGGGTGGTGCGGGCACCGCTCATCGGCGGATCCCGCGGCTCCCGGGGGCTGCGGCCGTGGCCTCAGGTCTCGTTCGCCCCGTTGCGCGGCGAGCCGAACTTGACCACGAACCGGTAGTACACGTACGCCGTGTTGCGGCAGGACACCATCTTGTTGCCGTACCTGGGGCAGGTGTACCAGTACAGCATCGAGTAGAAGGCGCTGTCGGCGGCCAGGCCCTTGTTGGAGTCCAGGTACCAGGTGTAGCGCTTGAGGGAGTTGCCGATCGTGCCGTAGGCGTAGTCGTGCGAGGCGCACGCGGGCTTGAAGTTCCAGCCGTTGGGCTCGTCCAGGGAGGACGTGCACCAGTCGTTGTAGATGCCGACGACCCGCTGGCCGGTGGGCGTCCAGAAGTAGTACGGGTAGCGCCAGCCGTAGTGGGCGACCTTCGTCGCGCAGTTGGAGTACCACAGGTACATCCAGGACTCGGGCGTGTTGCAGTAGGACGGGTTCGCGGAGGAGCCGTCCAACTCGGTGTCGGAGAAACCTGCCGCCGGCGGGGCCTGGCCGTTGTCCCCCTGCGCGATCGAGGGGGTCTGGCCCATCGGGGCCGCCGGGCCGGCGAGGTTGCCCGTCAGGTCCTCGGCGACCGGCGCCGCCCCGTCCCCGGAGAAGGTCAGCTTCCACGTGTCGCCGCCGTCGGTGGTGGCGGTGGCGAGGCGGTCCTGGTCGTCGTAGGTGTAGGAGTTGATCTGCTCGCCGGCGACCGGGTCGGTCACCTGGCGCAGCAGCTTGCCGTCGTCGTACCGGTAGCGCGCCAGGGTCTGCGTGGTCGACCCGACGGTCGCGGAGATCTCCTTGACCTGACCGGCGATGTCGCCCAGGGCGGAGCTCGTCGCGGTGGTCGTGGTGGCGTAGGAGACCGTGACGGTGGAGGCGGGTCGCTCGCCCAGGGCGGGCTCCTTCACCTGGGACACGCGGCCCACGCCGTCGTAGACGACCGTCGCGGACTGTGTCTCCTTGGACCCGGCGGTGACGATGCGCCAGTCGTCACCGCCGCCCGAGACCCGCTTCCACGTGTACGTGGGCTTGAGGTCGGCCGCCGAGACGGGGTTGCCCTGCGCGTCCTTGGGGGCGTCGTCGCCGGCGGGCGCGGTCGCGAGGTCCACGTTCGTGGTCTCGACGACGGTGCTCGTGAACTCGCCCGTCGCGTCGTTCCACACCGAGGAGTCGACGGCCTTCGAACCGTCCGCCGAGGTGTAGGTGGTGACGGTTCCCCCGTCCGGGGCGTCGAAGGTGTCGGTGAGCGAGTAGACGGTCTTCTCACCCGTGTCCAAGGCCGTCGTCGTCAGGGTGTTCCCGTTGATCGACAGGGAGCGTTGGAGTTGCCCGCCGAGGAAATCGGCCTCCCAGGACGGGCCGAACACGCCGAGGTCCGCACGCTGCGCCGGCGCGTCCTGGGCCTGCGCGGGGCCCTGCGCCCGGCCCGTCACCGAATGCACCCGGCCCATGAGTCCCAGGGCCACGTCGTTCTCCATGACGCGGTAGGTGTCGTCGGCCTCGGAGTACTGGCCGAGGCCGGGCTGGGAGAACACGCCGCTCTCTTGGACCGGCTCGGGCGCCTCCTGCGCGTTCGACTGCTGGGGAAGCAGCACGCTCAGGGACAGCGCCGCGACGAGGAGGGATGTCGTTCTTCGCATGGAATCGTCTTTCGTTCGTGGTCGGCCTTGGTCGACCGACACGTGATCTGTGGTTCTCCGCTCGCCTCCCAGCGCCGTGGCAAGGGAGGGAGAAGGAGGTTGTGGTGCGTTTCCGGGTGAGTACGCGTACTCATGGCGGCGCCGGACGCCGCTTGTACGGTGCGGGCATGCCACGACTCGCTCGCACCGTCATCGCACTCCTGGTGGGTGTCCTCGGCGTCTCCGCCTGTTCCGCGAACCCGCCCGCACCGGGGGCGCAACCCCGCGCCGCGGAGCTCGCCGGGGCCGACGACCCCACCGCGTTCGCGCGGTTCGCCGTGGAGGTCACCCGGGGGTGTCCGCCCCTGGACGGCGCGAAGACCGGCGATCCCCTCGGCCCGGAGACGGTTCCCGACCTGCCCCGACATCCCTCGGGCCGGCCGACCGCAGGGGCCGACGGCGCTCCCGTGCCGCTCCCCGCCGAGCCCCGGGTCACCGCCGGGAGCGGGACGGCGCGGGCGGTGGACCCGCTCGCACCGGTGTCGCTGGAGGGGCCGGAGCTGTGTCAGGCCGACAAGTTCACGGCCCACGCCGGCACGGCCCTGCGCGGCATCGCGGCGAACCCCGAAGCCGTCCGGGCCGCGCTCCGCCGCGCCGGTTA
Organism: Streptomyces dryopteridis; assembly: GCF_049606955.1. Lineage (NCBI taxonomy): Bacteria > Bacillati > Actinomycetota > Actinomycetes > Kitasatosporales > Streptomycetaceae > Streptomyces > Streptomyces dryopteridis. The sequence continues at coordinate 16,715 of NZ_CP187113.1, forward strand.
CCCCGAGGAACGGATCGTGGCCATGAGCCCGGACGGGAAATCCCCGCGCGTCCGACTCGACCTCCGCCTCCATGACACCCGGATCGCGTTGGCCGTCACCCAAACCGACAACGGCCCGCTCGTCGAAGCGTTCGGCACGCCTCACGGAGTTCCCGTGGCCGAGGTCCGTCAGGGCCCGGGAGGCGCTCGGTGAGCCGGATCGCGCAGCCGACACCTCCGGGGGCGGTCCCGCCGGGGAGATCGGGAACATTGCCTCCGGGAACGGGACGAGCGGGAAGCGGACACGTGGGCGGCGTGGTTCTCACGACGCGGGCACGATCCCGCAGGGGGCGTGGATGAGAGGGAAGCGAGTCGAGGCATGCCCTCATCTTGATCATCCGGATCCCGCCCGAGAAGACGATCAGTCCGACTCGAACATGCCAGGACACGAAAGAGCCACCCCTCTGACCAGCCGATTTACCTTCCCTTGAAGTCCGTTTTCTATCGGTCTCAGAGCATCGGAACCCCCCGAACAGCAGGCGTTCGTCCGAGGGGTCGTTCCAGGGCCGCGTCGGCGCACGACGATCGCCGTGAGGAGGGCCGCGGCCGCCCAGAGCAACGCCGGGAACGCCGCCGCGGCTGGTGGTGACATCGAGTCGTCGGGGGTCGAGCCGGACCAGTGCGTGGCCAGGCGGTCGGGTAAGCGGTCCATGACGACGAGGGGAAGCGCCACGAGTGCCGCCGTCGCCCGCGTTATGCCTGCCGCCCACGCCGCCGTGCGCCTGGCTGTCCCGTGAGCCCCTCGTGTCGCGGTTCGTTCGGTCGTGAACGTCTCCCTGATCATGTCGAAGAGCCCGGCCCTGGCGGCCGGGCTGGTGGTCACGAGGGGGATGCCGCTTCGAGGCGGGCCTTGATTGCGGGGATGTTGTCCTTGACCCGGGTGTGGGCCGCTTGGCCGGCAGGGGTGATGCGCAGCCGGCCGTCGGGCGTGCGCGTGATCAGGGCACGGGTCATGAGGTCGGTGGCGTCCGAGAGGAGGTCGTCGCCGGGTAGGAGGTACTCCTCCAGCGCGTCGGTGAGTTCGTCGAGCCGGCGGGCGGAGGTGTTCGATCCCAGGTCGTTCGGGGCGAGGTGGCGCAGGATCCAGTACTGGGGCTGGGTCAGTCCCAGGGCCGTGAGTTCCGTGCGGATGAGGGCGATTCGGGCGAACGGATCCGTGGTCATGGGGACCAGCCTTCACCCTTGAGCACGGTCGAGGTCAAGGCCGTTGCCGGTGCGGGGTGGGACTACGGATGGCGGTGGAGGCTTCTCCACGCGCCTACGTTCCGGGGGTTCGCGCGGGGTTCGGGGGCGGTTGCGTGCACAGGCGGAGGCGGTTGGTGTCCGGGTCCGTGAGTTCGATCTGGCGGCCCCACGGGAGGTCCTCGACGGGGAGGTCGAAATCGACCGCGATCTCGTCCACGTCGCGGACCGCCAGGTGGAGGAGGGTTCCCGGGCGGGCGTCGCCCGTGTGCTCCGACAGGAACAGTCGGACGCCGCCCCGTGCCACCTCCACGAAGGCCGGGAGATCGGGCTCGAATCGGTGTTCCCAGGTCTTGGCGAAGCCCAGCCGGTCGTACCAGGCCACGGCCCGGGCGGCGTCGGCCACCCGCAGGATCGGGACGGCCTCCTCGGCCGGAACGTGCTCGTCGAGGGCGAGGTACTGGTCGAGATCGAGGCCCGCACTGGCCCGGCCGAGCCAGCCGATCAACTCCGGGGAGAGGAAGATCCCCTGCTCGCGCGCGTCCTCCGGATCGGAGATCCGCCGCACCAGGACGAGGGAGACGCGGCTGCCGCACTCGGCGACCAGCCGGCCGAGCGCGTCGGCGAAGGCGGCGCCCCAGGCCAGGATCGCGGGCTCGAAGTCCTCCGGACGGGTCACGGCCGTGTCCGTGTCCGGCGCGCCGGCGCGGGTGGGCGTCGCCTCGCGGATCCAGGTGGTGTGGGAGGCGAGGGGTCCGCCGGGACGTCCTCGGGTGCCTCGGGCGCGGACCGAGTCGGGCTCGACGCCCAGGCGGTCCGTGATCTCCTCGGGCGTGAGGGCGTCGTCGACGACCCGGAGGTGGGCACGGAAGACGGTCTGGGGCGCGGGGTTCGCGTGGCGGGCCTGTCGGGGGTGGATGGTCATGGTGACGATCATCCCCTGCCCTGAGGTGGTCCCTTGCGACGCGTGCGGGCCCCGACACGGGTACTCGTGTCGGGGCCCGCACGGTGTGCCGGGGAGGTGGGTCAGCCGCGGACGATGTTCTCCGCCTGCGGGCCCTTCTGGCCCTGGGTGACGTCGAAGGTCACCTTCTCGCCCTCGACGAGCTCGCGGTAGCCGCCGCCGGAGATGTTGGAGTAGTGGGCGAAGACGTCGGGGCCGCCGCCGTCCTGCTCGATGAACCCGAAGCCCTTCTCCGAGTTGAACCACTTCACGATGCCACTGGCCATGCTCATGTCCTTCAACGTCACGATGGGCCCCGGTCGGGGCCCGGCAGGAAAGAGGAGCGGCGGCCTCTCACCAAGAGGTGCCCCGTACTCCGGTCGACACTCTCGCACGATGACCCGGCGGTACGAAAGTGTGAGCCCGAAACAGGATCAACGGATCCTCGTGAGGAGTGGTCCGGGGAGGTGGGCAGGGCCTTGGGGGCGGTGCCGGCGATCTTCGGCGGGAGTGGGGCCCGAGCCTGGTGTCACGCGGGCCTCGGTGTCGGTTTCGGCGCCGGTTTCGGCAGGGGGTGGGGTGTGTCGGTGGGTTGTCGGTGGGGTGTCGGTGGGGGCGCGCACTGTAGCGGGTACGGACCTGGGAGGGCTTGTGACGATCAGTTTGCGATCCGGGGACACGGTCGTGTTCGCCGGTGACTCCATCACCGACTGCCGACGGCGGGTCAGCGAGGACGGGCTCGGGTTCGGGTATCCGTCGCGCGTCGCGGGCGAGTGGGGGCTGCGGCATCCGGACCGGGACGTGACCTGGGTGAACACCGGCGTCTCCGGGAACAGGGTCGCGGAGTTGGAGGCGCGTTGGCAGGCCGACGTGCTCGACCTGCGGCCCGATGTGGTGTCACTCCTCGTCGGCGTCAACGACACCGCTCTGCCCACCCTGGACCCGAGGGTGCGTCCGGTCTCCACGTCGGAGTTCGCGGAGGGCTACGACCGGCTGTTGGCGCCGCTGGCGGCGGCCGGGACGGCGCTGATCCTCGTCGAACCGTTCCTGCTGCCGGTCGGCGGTGTGATCGAGGCCGGGGAGGGGGTGCTCGTCGACGAGGCGGCGCGGGTGCGGTGGCGCGCCGATCTGGACCCGAGGATTCGTGTCGTGCGCGAGCTCGCGCGCCGGTACGACGCCCGGTTGGTCGAGGCCGACCGGCTGTTCGCCGGGTTGGTGGCGCGGACCGGGGATCCCGGGCACTGGGCGGCGGACGGGGTGCACCCCACGTCGGCGGGTCACGCCGCGCTGACCGCGGCGTGGCTTGAGCAGGTCGCCTGACGGGCCGCCTTCGGGCGCGGCCGTTCGACGGCGAGCGTCCGTTCTCGGGCGGGAGTGGCCGCCGTGGGTGGGGCGCCGTCGGCGTGAGGGCCGCGAACGCGGATGCGCCGGGGGCATCGGGGCGGGCAGGGTGGGGGGATGAACCGTGAACGGATCTCCGCGATCGCCCATGCCGACCATCCGATCAAGGCGCCTTTGGACGACGTGTCCGTGCGCCTGTTGTTGGACCACGTGATCCGGCGTGGGGACGAACGGGTCCTCGACCTGGGGTGCGGCACCGGCGAGTGGTTGCTGCGCGCCCTGGTCGCGCACCCGGGGGTGTGGGCGGAGGGCGTCGACGTCTCGGGGGTCTCGCTGGAGCGGGCCCGACAGGCGGCGGAGCGGCTCGGCGTCGGGGAGCGGCTCGTGCTGCACGAGCGGGAGGCCGCCGGGTACGTGTCCGACGGGCCGTTCGACGTGGTGTTGTGCGTGGGTTCCACCCATGCGTTCGGTGGGCTGCTGCCGGCTCTGGGGGCGATGCGGGAGCACGTGGCGCCGGGTGGCCGCGTGCTGGTGGGGGACGTGTTCTGGGACGGGGTGCCCTCGCAGGAGGCGGTCGGGCTCTTCGGTGAGGTGCAGGATCTCGCGGGCACCGTGGAGCGGGTCGTGGCCGACGGGTGGGTTCCGCTGCGGGGGCACGTCAGCGACCGGCGGGAACTCGACGCGTACGAATGGGCGCTGTGGGGATCGTTGGGGGCTTGGGCGTTGGAGCGTCCCGGTGATCCCGACAGCGCCTCCGCGCTCGAAACGGCCGCCTCCCGGCTGTCCGAGTGGCTGCGTGTGTATCGCGACGGTTTCGGCTTCCTCAGCCTCGTCCTGGGGCGGGTTCCGGGTCAGGAGCGGGAGTAGGAGCCGATTCCGACGAGGCAGTACACGTATTCGTTGATGACGGTGCCGCCCATGGTGTAGCGGCTGGAGAAGCCGTATTCCGTGCGCGGGTACTCGTCGCAGCGGTCCATGTCGGAGGTCATCGGGATGGAGCCGATGACCCGGTAGTGGGCCTCGGACGAGGAGCAGGACACCTCCTTGACGTCGTCGTCCACGCGTTGCGCCGTCGTGGAGTTCGGCAGTTCGCCGCTGAGGCAGGTGTCGCGGGTGAAGGGCCTGACCGCGGGGGTCTCGGGAGTCGCGGACGGGGTGGGGGGCTGGGCTTCCGTGGTCTGCGGTTCCGAGGTCTGGGGCTCCGTGGTTTCCGGGGTTGCGGAGGAGGGGGGTGTGGGGGCGGGGGTGGGTGCGTCGTAGGTGGGTGGGAGGTAGGGGGCGGACGGGGTCGTCGTGGTGGAGGCGGATGCCTTGTCGTCGCTGTCGTCGCCGGTGCCGAGGGTGAGGAAGGCGACGAGGGCGGCGACGCAGATGCCGACGCCGATCAGGCATCCGACGCCCTTGGACCCGCCGGTCGTGGGGGGTGGGGGCGGCGGGGTCGGTCCCGGGGTTCGCGTGGGGATGGGGCGGGTGGCGAAGGGGTTGCCGTGGCCCGGCGGTTGGGGGGTGGGGGGCCGGGGGTGCGCGGCCGCGGTCGGCGTCGGTGCGGGTGCGGGTGTCGGCGGGCGCTGGGTCGGGGGGCGGTCGGTGATGGGCTGCGGGGTCGCGGATATCCGGACGTGCGCGACCACCTCGGTGTCCCCCACGCGGAGGTGGACCGCCTCGCCGTCCTCGGTGTTGGAGGGGATGCGCACGCGGGCGGGCCCGTGCGCCAGGGTGACCGTGAGGATGACTCCGCGAGCGGCCTGCTCCGGGGTGATCGTGACGTCGATTTCCTGTGCGGGCATCAACTGCTCCTGGGGGCGCGGTAGATGGGCCGCCGTGCGGCCCCCTCCGCATTGTGGCCCGGATGCCGCGTCCACGCAGCAGTTCGGTCGAAGCCTCTCGGGTCACCCTGTCGACGAGCTCGGGGCTCGTTCGTCGGGGTGGCCGGGGTAGACGTGCCGCGGGGTGACGATGGTGGTGATGGCCTGGCCGAAGAGGGTGCTGGGTTCCTGGTTGTCGGTGCGGATGTCGGTGTTGAGGAGGACGACCATGGTGGCGTCCGCTTCGGGGAGGTACACGGGGAGGACCTCGTAGCCGGGCAGGGATCCGTTGTGGCCGATCCAGCCCTGGACGTTGAAGATGCCGAGGCCGTAGCCGTCGCCGGGGAGGTCCATGGGGGTGGTCTTGAGGCGTTCGGCCTGGGTGGCGGGGGTGAGGAGGGTGCCGGTGGCCAGGGTGCGGGCCCAGCTCTTGAGGTCGTCGAGGTCGGAGATCATGGCGCCGGCGGCCCAGCCCCAGGAGGGGTTCCAGTCGGTGGCGTCCTCGACCTTGCCCGAGGCGGTCTGGTCGGTGTAGCCGTGGGCGTGGGGGTCGGGGAACTCGGCGCCGGTGGGGAACAGGGTGTGGCGCAGCCCGGCGGGGGCGACGACGTCGTGCGCGATGACCTCGTGCAGGGGTCGGCCGGTGACCTTCTCGACGACGAGGCCGAGGAGGACGAGGTTGGTGTTGCTGTAGAAGAACTTGGCGCCGGGTTCGAACATCACCGGGTGGGCGAAGGCGTAGTCGAGGAGTTGGCGGGGGGTGAAGGGGTGGGTGGGGTCGGCTTCGAGGGCCTTGATGAACTTCGGGTCGAAGCTGTAGCTGTAGAGGCCGCTGCGCATGCCGGCGAGTTGCCGCAGGGTGATGCGGTCGCCGTTGGGGACGCCCGCGATGTAGGTGCCGATGGGGTCGTCGAGTCGGACCTTGCCCTGGTCGACGAGTTGGAGGAGGGCGGTGACGGTGAAGGTCTTGGTCTCGCTGCCGATCCGGAAGAGCAGGTCGGTGGTCATGGGGGCGCCGGTGGCGCGGTCGGCGGTGCCGAAGGTGCGGACGTAGCTGCCCTTGCCGGCCGCCCAGAGGCCGACGACGGCGCCGGGGACCTTGGTGACGCGCATGACCTCGCGGATGGCCGTGTCCAGGCGGGCCGCGACGGCGGGGGTGAGGCGGGGGAAGTCGTCGCCCGGTGAGGGGGTGGCCGTGGGTACGGGGGACGGCGGGTCGGCCGCGTGGGTGGTGGCCGTCGCCGCCGGGATCAGGAGCACGGCGGTGGCGGCGGCGGTCGCGCAGAGGCGACGCAGCCGGGTGGGGGTGGGTGTCACGGCGCGGCCTCCTGTGGTCGGGCACGAGGATCCGGGCAGCATCCTCAGGTTAGGCGGCCGGTGGGGGCGCCGCCATGTGGGCCGTGGGGTCGGTGGGGCGACCGGGAGGGTGCTCCGGGTCGCCCCGCCGGGTGGGCGCGTCGTGTGCCGGGGGGTCAGAGGGTGTGGACGTAGCGGGCCAGGGGGAGGGCCTGGGCGCCGGTGAAGGTGCGGTCGGGGGTGATGGGGGTGATGGTGACCCAGCCTTGGTCGAGGCGTTTGTGGTCGGCGTCGGGTTTGGTCTCGGGGCGGCAGGTGGGGGCGCCTGGGGTGCACAGGGAGCCGGCGATGGTGAAGGTGGCGCCGTCGTCGGAGGTGTAGGCGTTGCGGATGAGTTTGCGGGTGCCCACGGAGGTCCAGGCGGTGCCTCGGGGGCGCTGGTCCTCGGCGAGGTGGGGGTAGTTGACGTTGACGACGAAGGCGGGGGTGAGCAGGGCCCTGCGGTGGAGGCGGGCGATGAGGTCGGCGCCGTATTCGGCGGTGCGCCGGTAGGTGGTGTCGGTGACGGCCGGTCGGTCGAGGTCGGGGCCGTAGGAGCTGTTGAGGGCGACGGCGGGGATCCCTTCGTCGATGGCGGCGAGGGCGGCGCCGACGGTGCCGGACTCGTTGACGACGGAGGCGATGTTGGGGCCGAAGTTGGCGCCGGTGACGACGAGGTCGGGGCCGTCCTTCCAGCCGGCCTTGGCCGCGAGGGCGCCGCCGAGGGCGAGGCGGACGGTGTCGGCGGGGGTGGCGCCGGGGCCGGCGGGGGTGCAGGGGGCCACGCCTTTGCAGACCCCGTAGACCGCGCCGCGGGCGGGGGCGCGGGAGCAGTCGTTCTCGTAGCCGGCGGGCAGGGTGGTGCGGTGTTCGAGGCTGAGGCGGCCGCTGCCGGTGGCGCTGGTGCCGGCGCCGCTCTGGCCGGAGGCGGGTGCCATGACGACGACGTCGGCGCCGGCGGCGCAGAGGGCTCGACGGACCTCGTACAGGCCCTTGCCGTCGGAGGCGTCGGGGCGGGCCATGCGCATGGAGTCGTCGTTGCCGAGCAGGACGCGCAGGCCGGCGAGGGGGGCGCGGGAGGTGGTGGGGAGGGTGGGGGTGGAGGCGTGCGCGGTGCCGAGGGTGGTGGCGAGGAGGGCGGCGGTGGTGAGGGTGGTGAGGGTTCTGGGTCTGGAGGGGTTCACGGCTGGGCTCCGGGTGGGTGGGAGGGGTGGAGCGGGTCAGCGGACGCCGCGGACGCGGAGGGCGCCGAGGGCGCCGATGAGGGAGATGGCCGCGGCGGTGGGGAAGAGGGCTCCGTAGCCGCCGGCGCCGACGATCCAGCCGGCGACGGCGGGGGCCAGGATCTGGGGGCCGGCGTTGGCGATGTTGATCAGGCCCATGTCCTTGCCGGCGTCGGCGGCCTTGGGCAGGACGGCGGTGATGAGGGCCATGTCGACGGCCATGTACACGCCGAAGGCGAGGCCGCCGACGATGTTGTAGGCGATCATGCCGCTCTCGGTGGGCGCGACCATGGGGATGACGAGGGCGAGGGCCGCGACGATCCCGGAGCCGAGGACGAAGGGTTTGATCCGCCCGACGCGGTCGACGAGGGGGCCGATGAGCACGGAGGCGAGGACCGTGCAGAGGGCGTTGACGATCATCAGGAAGCCGACGGTGGGCAGGAGGTCGTCGGCGGGGATCTTGATGTGGTCGTCGAGCAGGAACATGTTGTACGTGACGACGATGAAGTAGCCCAGCAGGACGCCGAGGCGGGAGACGAAGGCCCAGCCGAAGTCGGGGTGGGCGCGCAGGTCCACGCGGAAGCCGGCGAGGAAGCGGGCGGGGCTGAAGGGCTCGCGGGGCAGGTCGCGGCTGTCGCGGTCGGGTGAGGCCAGGGTGAAGAGCAGGGCCGCGGCCACGACGACGGCCGCGATGAGGTAGTAGCCGGCGGCACCGGTGAAGCGGCCTCCGAAGCCGCCGATGACCCCGTCGGTGCCGAACTTCGCGCCGGGCACCCCGCCGATGACGAGGGCGCCGGCGATGGTGCCCAGGGGTATGCCGAGTCCGACGAGGGCGGAGAAGGTGCCGTATTTGCGGGTGGGCACGCGGTCGGGCATGACGGCGGTGAGGGCGGCCTGGTAGCCGTTCATGATGAATTGGACGACGCCCCAGCTCAGGCCGAGGGTGGCGATGGTCGCGGCGTGGGCCTGGGCGATCAGGGCCAGGGCGCCGAGGACGGCGCACAGCAGGATCCAGGGGCCGCGGCGACCGAAGCGGGAGCGGGTGCGGTCGGAGAGCTGGCCGAAGACCGGGTTGCCGATGGTGGCGAGGACGGCGCCGATGGCGCCGGCGACGGCGAGGGCCCCGGCGTCGTTGGTGCCGGTGATCCGGGCGACCTGGATCGGGAGGAGGAAGCCTCCGATGCCCATCCACAGCAGGTAGAGGGCGATGTTGGCCACGGGCAGGGTGAGGTGGAGGAGGGCGAGTCCGCGCCCTTCGGGGGGTGCGGGGGCGGGCGTGGCGGGTCTGAGGGCGGAGGCGGTGCCTTCGGGAAGTGAACGGCTCATGTGGGTTCCTCGCCGTGCGGTGCCGGAACGGGTGGGGGCGCGGGGATCGGGGACGACGTGTGGGGGGGGTCGCCGTGACCGGGGGTTCTGGGTCCGCGTTGACGGGGAGCCTAGGCTTACACGTGTCAGCGCGGGAAGAGCGGTGCACGGGCGCTATCAATTCGTGATGTGAACGGACGCCGGGGCGGTTCGAGGCGGTGTCACGGGTGGGGTGACGCGCGGGGCGGGGCCCGGAGGGGGGTCGGGCGGGGGTGACGGTGGGTCATCGGGGCTGCCGGGGAGGGGCGTTGTCAGTGGCGCTGCGTAGCGTCGGGGGTGTTCGAAAGGCTTCTTCCGACAGGAGTGGATCGTGGCGATCAACCATGCCCAGAACCGGCTGCGGGTGGTACTGACCGATGTGAACGAGGACGTGGTGCGGGCGTGGCGCTCGGCGTTCGCGGACACGCCGGGGGTCGAGATACGGCGCGGTTCCCTGCTCGACGTGGACGTGGACGCGTGGGTGACGCCGACCAACGCGCGGGGGCGGATGGACGGCGGGGTGGACGCGCTGATCAAGCGGCGGCTCGGGGCGGGCATCCAGGTGCGGGTGCAACGGGCGATCCGTGAGCGGTTCGGCGGGTCGCTGCCGGTGGGGGCGGCGGTGTGCGTGCCCTCGGGCGCCGAGGTGCCGAGGTTCCTGATCTCGACGCCGACGATGGTGGGCTCGGCCCAGGACATCAGCGAGACGGGGAACGTGGCCCTGGCGTGCGCGGCGGCGTTCCAGGCCGTGCACGAGCGCAATCGGCTGCGGCCGGGGTCGATCCGGTCGGTGGCCCTGGTCGGGATGGGGGCACGGACGGGCGGGGTGCCGGCGGCGGTGTGCGCGAACCTGATGTGGACCGGGCACGCCCTGTTCCGGGACCACGCGTTCGCGGACCACGAGGATCTGCGGGCCACCGTCTTGGCGCAGTTGGCGGACATCGAGGACGCCGCGTCCACCGCCCGTCGGGTTCGTCTCACCGTGCCGCAGCGGCCTGCCTTTCGTCACTGACCCGGAAGCCGGCACGGCCTCGGCGCCGTCGTCCGGTCACGTCGCCGGGGTGGTTCCCGGCAGCACGTCCCAGGGCCCCTCGGGGGCCGACACCGTCAAGGATTCGGGGAGTACGTCCACCGTGAGCACGAACAGCGTCTCGTCCCAGCCCGGGCCCGGTCCCGATCCGGTGGATCCCGGGGACCCGTTGAAGCTCGCCGAGTTGTTCGCGGGCGGGGGCGAGCCGTGGGCGGAGGTGCTGCGGCCGGTGATCGAGGGGCGGCCCGGGGCGGCCGAGTTCATCGGGCCGGAGCGCGGCGCGGAGGTGGTCCCGGTACGGGAGTTGACCTTCCAGGCCCTCAAGCCGTTGCCGGCGCACAAGTGGCGAGTGGTCGTGTTCGGGCAGAACCCGTATCCGCGGCCCGAGAGCGCCACGGGCATCGCCATGTTCGACAACACGTTCACCGACTGGAAGGACAGCCGGTTCGGCCGAGTCGTGAGCATCCGCTGCCTCATCAAGGCGGCGGCGATGTGGAAGTACGGGATACCGAAGAAGACGCCGGTGGGCGAGGTACGGGCGCTGTTGGCGAAGGAGGACACGGTCCGGCCGCCGGAGTGGTTCCAGGCGATGTTGACCCAGGGCGTGCTGCTGTTGAACGCGTCGCTGACCGCGGGCACGGGCGGAACCTCGGACATCGACCGGCACACCGCGTTCTGGCGTCCGGTGGCGGAGCGGGTCGTGGAGGAGATCCTGCGGGCCAAGCGGGACGGGCCGGCGGAGGACCGGGGGGTGGTGTTCGCCTGGTGGGGTGCGCACGCGCGGGGACTGAAGAGCGTCGTGACGCGGTTGCAGCGCGCGTATCCCGAGGTGGAGGTGCGGCACGTCGACCACGCGAACCCGGCGGCCCAGGGCGACCTGTTCTGCGAGGGGGATCCGCTGGGGTCCCTGAACGAGGCCCTGGTCTCCGTGGGCGGCGATCCGATCGACTGGCTGCCGAGCGTCGGGTGGGACGCGTCGACCCCGGGTGCCGGGGCGGGTGGCAACGGGGTCTCCGACCGGATGGGAGCGTTCATCGCGTCGACGATGGAATTGCACCAGCTGTACCTGGAGCGCCTGGGCGGGGTCAAGGACGAGGGCCTGGTCCTGCCGGCCATCACCGGGGTCTTCGACACGCCGTTGGTGGACTTCCGCGCCGCGCTGGAGCCGGTGTCCCGGGTGTTGCCGGGATTGGAGCGGTACGTGGAGCGTTCGCACGCGTTCGGGGTGGCCCGGGCGCGGGAGGAGCCGTCGGGGCCGGACGCCGAGTCGGTGGCCGCGCTGTACCTGTACACCTGCGAGTCGGCGTTCTACCGGGAGATCAACGCGGTGCTGCGGTCCCCGGACCGGGAGCGGGTCGTGCCGTACCTGCCCTATCTGCGGCTGTTGTTCGGGGCGGTCTCGGGGCTGCCGGCCCGGACGCGACCGTTGTGGCGAGGGGTGGCGCTGGACTTGCGGTCGCAGTATCCGGTGGGTTCGACGGTGACCTGGTGGGGGGTGTCCTCGTGTACCTCGGAGCCGGGCGTGGCCCGGGCGTTCCTCGGGGGTCGGGGCAGGCGGACGTTGTTCGAGGTGACTCCGGCGCGGGCGGTGGGGATCCGGCGGTTCTCCGCGTTCACCGGGGAGGAGGAGTACATCCTGGCGCCCGGGACCCGGTTGCGGGTGACGGGGGTGACGAACGCGCGGGGCGGGCTCTGCACGGTGCGGTTGACGGAGGTGGAGGAGGGCGAGCCGATGGTTTCGTGAGGTCGGCGGGGGCGGGGGCGGGGGCGGGCGACGATCGGGGGTGAACGGGCCCCGGGTGTCGGTGGTCGGCGGTACCGTGGTGGCCGGTGTTCGGGCGACGTTTTCGGGGGCGGCGGGATGCGTGAGCGACGGGCCTCGCCGGCCTGGGGGCGGGCGTGCGGTCGGGTGGCCGGGGTGCGGGATGGTCGCTGAGCCCGGGGCCCGGCCGGGGGCGGGGTCCGGTCGGATCGTGCTGGTGGAGCCGGCGGTGCGGCAGGTCGGGGCGTTGGACGCGGCCGAGACGCGGCGGGTGGACGCGGTGCTCGGGGCGATCGCGGCGGACCCGGGGTTGGGGCGGCCGATTCCCGAGACCTTGTTGTGCGATCACGTGGACCCGGGGACGGGTGTGCGGGTCGTGTACTACGCGACGGCCCTGCGGTCGCTCGTGCTCGTGGTGTACGTGGAGGTGTGAGGTGGGGGTCGTGAGAGGGACGGCGGGCGACGCGGGGTGGATCGTGGTGCGGCGGGACGACCACGGGAACCGGTATCGGGTGGGCCGGTACGGCACGTGGGAGGAGGCGCGGGAGGTGGCCGACGGGTTGGAGGCCCGGGGGCACAAGCAGATGTACTGGGTGGAGTCGTTGGGGGAGGATCCGGCCCTCGGGAAGCCCGGGGTGTGAGGGGGTGGGTCGCCCGCCGCGCCCTTCGGGCCGTCCCGTGCGCGGGTGGGCGCTCGGGACGGCCCCGGGTGCGGGTCAGGTGAGGCGTTGGGGGCGGTCGGTCAGGCAGTAGGTGCCGCCGGCGGGGTCGCGCATGACGGTCCACGCGCGGTGCTCGGTGACGAAGTCGGCGCCGAGTTTCTCGTGGGCGGCCCGGGTCGCGTCGCGGTCGACGCAGGCGAGGTCGAGGTGGGCGGTGAGAGGGCCGGGGGTGTCGAGGCGGCGCAGCAGCAGGCGGACGGGGAGGCGGGCGGGCGGGTTCAGGGCGCGGTATTCGGGGCGGGTGCCGGCCGTGAGGCGCCAGCCGGTGAGGGCGCGCCAGAACGCGGTCTCGCGCTGGTGGTCGGCGGCGGGCACGTCCACGCAGATCTGGTCGGCGAGGGTGCCGTCGAAGGGGTCGGGGGCGCGCGTCTCGCCGTTCCAGGGGACGAGGCAGAACGCCTGGCCGGCGGGTGAGCCGAGGACGATGAGGTCCTCTTCCTCGTGGAGGGTGCGGGCGCCGAGGCCGTGGGCGCGGTCGGCGGTGGATTCGATGTCCTCGACGGCGAGGTCGAGATGGGCGCCGCCGGGGCCGCCGGCGACTCCTTGGATCTTGAGACAGGGGTCGTGCTCGGGGGCGGGTGGCAGCAGGGTGGCGAATTCGGCGTCCGGTCCGCGTCGTGGGGAGAGGCGGGTGCCGGTGACGGCGGTCCAGAAGCGGGCCGCCGGGTCGAAGCGTTCGTGGGGGCGGTCGATGAATGCGTGCGTCCATCGGATGGTGCCGCCGGGGTCCGTGGGGGTCATCCCGTTCCTCCGTGCGTCGCCGTGGGCGGTCGGTGAGATGGCGACGATACGACATCGGGGCGGGGGGTTCGGCGGGCGGGGGCGGCACGTTCGGGTGACGATTGACGGTTCGTCACGCGGGCCAGGTCGACGCTCCGGGCGCGGTGTTGACGTTCCGTCAGTCCGAGGGGGCGTCGTTTCGGCGGGAGCGTGACGTGAGGGCGACGCGGACCGCGGTGCCGGCGGCGAGGGTGGCGCGGGCGACGGCCGTGGTCCAGCGGGGGCCGCCGTGTTCGGCCCACAGGACACAGCCGAGGCCGACGAGGGCGAGCGCGACGAGGGCGACGAGGATCGCTGTGGTCATGGGCTTCTCCCCCGGGTTCCGCGGCTCCGACGGACGGGGCCGGGCCGTGATGGGTGTGGGTGGGTGTCGGGGTCTGGCCCCGATGGTGTGCGGGCGTCTACCGTCACAGCATTGGCTACCGAAGGGTAACAGGGGGCTGTGATGCCGACGCGTGCGGAGCGGGACGGGCTGCGGGTGGACTCGCCGGATCGGTCCGAGGGGCCGGCGGCGCAGGCGCGGGCCCTGGGCGAGGGGTCGGTGACCTCCGTGGCGCTCGTGGAGTGGGCCTTGGCGCGCATCTCGGCGGCCGGGGAACGAGTGAACGCGTTCCGGGTGGTGCGGGCCGAGGCCGCGTTGGCGGAGGCGGCGATCGCGGACGCGCGCTTGGCCCGGGGTGAGCGGGCGCCGCTGCTCGGGGTGCCCGTGGCGGTGAAGGACGACATGGACGTGGCCGGGGAGACCACGGCGTTCGGGTGCGGGGGGTCGTTCGCTCCGAAGGGGCGGGACGCGGAGGCGGTGCGGCGGCTGCGGGCGGCGGGGGCCGTGATCGTCGGGAAGACCACCACGCCCGAGCTGGGCCAGTGGCCGTTCACGGAGGGCCCGGCCTTCGGGGTGACCCGCAACCCGTGGGATCCGCGGCACACGCCGGGCGGCTCCTCGGGCGGTTCGGCGGCGGCGGTGGCGGCGGGGCTGGTGGGCGGGGCGCTGGGTTCGGACGGGGCCGGATCGGTGCGGATTCCGGCGGCCTGGACGCATCTGGTGGGGGTCAAACCACAGCGGGGGCGGATCTCGACGGGGCCGGACCCGGAGTCCTTCCGCGGGTTGACGGTGAACGGGGTGCTGGCCCGGACCGTGGCCGACGCCGCGTTGTTGCTGGACGCCGCTGCCGGTCCCGGCCCGCGGGACCGGGACCGGCCGGTGCCGGTGCGGGCGTACGAGGCCGCCATGGCGGGTCCGGGGCGGCGGTTGCGGATCGCGTTGTCCTGGCGGCCGCCGTTCACGGCGACGGCGGCCCCGCTGGATCCGGGGGTGCGGACGGCGGTGGAGGAGATCGCCGCGGCGCTGGAGGGCTTGGGGCACGAGGTGGTGCCGGAGGAGCCGCGGTACGGGCCGATCGGGTTGACGTTCGTGCCCCGGGCCACGGCCGGGATCCGGGACTGGGGCGCGCGGGTTCCCGATCCGTCCGTGCTCGACCCGCGGACCCACGAGGCGATGCGGACCGGACGGCGGCTCGGCGGACTTCCCCTGCGGTGGGCGCGGCGGGCGGAGGCCGGGCTGCGGCACCGGGTCGGGGAGGTGTTCGGACGGCACGATCTCGTGCTGACTCCGACGACGGCCGTCGGGCCGTTGCGGATCGGGGAGATGGCCGGCCTGGGGGCGTGGGAGACGGACCGGGCGATGATCGCGGCGTGCCCCTACGCGTGGGCGTGGAACGTGCTGGGGTGGCCGGCGATGAACGTGCCGGCCGGGTTCACTGCGGCGGGTCTGCCGGTGGGCGCGCAGTTGCTGGGGCCGGAGTCCTCGGAGCCGCTGTTGTTCGCGGTGGCTGCGGCGCTGGAGGGGGCACGGGGGTGGGCGGGGGTGTGGCCGCCGGGGTGGTGACGGCGGGGACACCGGAAGCCGGCAGGGTGCGCGCGAGGCGCGCGAGCTCGGGGAGGGCACCGGGCAGGCCGGTGTGGGCGTGGCGCGGTGAAGGCCGCGCGGGTCTCGGCGAGGGGCGGATCGGGGTGGGCGCGCGAGGCCCGCGGGGTGGTGATGGTGGGAGTGCTCGGCGCGACGGCGAGTCGGGCCGGTGCGGGGGGCTTCTCGGGTGGTTCGTCGCTCCGTGGGGTGGGGGCCGGTCCGGTTAGATTGGAGTGTACGTTCGATCGAGGAGTCGCCCCGTGTCCAGCCGCCCCCGCCTGCTGTTCGTCACCGACCTGGGTTACGCGGCCCGGGGTCGTCGTTATGGCGACGAGGACGTGTTCCTGACCTCCCGGCTGCGCGAGTGGTTCACCCTCGCCCTGTGCCATCCTCTGGACGCGGCGGAGCTGATGGGCGACCACGACGCGGTCGTGGTCCGCAACAGCGGGCCGGTGCTGCACTACGCGCGGGAGTACGCGCGGTTCCGGGAGCGGGCGCTGCGCGAGGGGGTGCGGGTCTACAACCCGTTGACCGGGCGCGGGGACATGGCGGGCAAGGGGTACCTGACGGAGCTGACGGCCTCCGGGCACGCCGTGATCCCGACGGTGGAACGCCGGGCGGACCTCGGGCGGCTGCCGGAGGTGGCCGAGTACGTGGTGAAGCCGAAGGCCGGGGCGGACTCCATCGGGTTGGAGTTCGTGGGCCGGGAGGAGCTGTCGGCGCGGGCGTGGGAGGAGGTGCTGGTGCAGCCTCGGATCGACTTCCGCTACGAGGTGTCGTTCTACTTCGTGGACGAGGACTTCCACTACGCGCTGTACGCGCCGGACCCGGAGCGCCGGTGGGAGCTGGCCCCGTACCCGGCGAGCGAGGCGGACGTGGCCTTCGCGCGGACCTTCGTGCGGTGGAACACGCTCGGCTCGGGGATCCAGCGGGTGGACGCGTGCCGGACCCGGGAGGGCGAGCTGTTGTTGGTGGAGTTGGAGGACTTGAACCCGTACCTGTCCTTGGAGCTGGTTCCGGAGGGGACGCGGGAGGCGTTCGTGCGGGGGATGGCGCGGTCCCTGCGGCGGTTCCTGGCGGGGTGAGCGCCGGCCGGGCGCGGAGGGCGCGGGCCGGGCCGGGTCGCTGACCGGCGCGGAGGGTGGGCGCGGGCGGGTGAGGGGGCCGGGGGGCCTTTGGTACGGTGCCGGCTTCGGTGCCCGGGTTGTCCCGGAGCGTGTCGGAGTCGGGCGCCGCAGAGGGGGTCGGGATGTCGTCGGAGACGAGGGCGGGCGAGGCGGCGGGCGGGGGCGCGGACGCGCTGCGGTTCGAGGTGCTGGGCGCGGTGCGCGCGTGGCGCGGCGCGGCAGCGGTGGAATTGGGTACTCCGCAGCAGCGGGCGGTGCTGGTGATGCTGTTGGCGCGTCGGGGTGACGTGGTGACGGTGGAGGAACTGGTCGACGGGGTGTGGGGGGAACGTGCTCCCCGGTCGGCGGTGGCGACGGTGCGGTCGTACGTGTACCGGCTGCGGCGTGCGCTGGGCGAGGTGATCGCCTCGGAGGGCGGCGGGTACGTGGCGCGGGTCGGGGCGGGGGCGGTGGACCTGTCGGTGTTCGAGGGGCTCGTGACGGCCGCGCGGGTGCGGTCGGGGGGCGGGCAGGACGCGGGGGCGGCCCGGTGCTGGGCACGGGCGGCACGGTTGTGGCGGGGACCGGAGGCCCTGGTCGGGGTGCCCGGTCCGTTCGCGGCGGTGGAGCGGGGGCGGTTGGCGGAGGTGTGGTTGGGCGCGTTGGTGGAGCGCTGGGAGTGCGAGCTGCGGTTGGGGCTGCACGACCGGGTGGCACCGGAGGCGGCGCGGTGGTGTGCCCGGTTCCCCGGCAACGAGCGTTTGCGCGGGCTGTGGGGGCGGGCCCGCGAGGGGGCCGTGGTGGGGGGTCTCGGGCCGGGTGCGGGCACGCCGGGTGTCGGGGAGGGCGGGGAGGGGGCACGGGCCGAGTCCGGCGAGGGCGCGCACGCGCCGCGCCCCGCGCAGTTGCCGTACGCGCCGGCGGATTTCACCGGGCGGGCCTCGGCGGTGGAGGAGTTGGTGGCGGCCTTGGCGCCGGGGGCGGTGTCGGCCTCGGCGGTGGTGGTCACGGCGGTGGGCGGGATGGGCGGGGTGGGAAAGACCACCTTGGCGGTTCACGCGGGTCACCGGGTGAGCGCCTGGTACCCCGACGGGCAGCTGTACGTGAACCTGCGAGGGGTGCGGGAGGATCCGGCCGCTCCCGAAGGGGTGTTGGCGGGGTTCCTGCGGTCCTTGGGCGTGATGGAGTCGGGGATTCCGGAGAGTTTGGAGGAGCGGGCCGCGCTGTTCCGGAGTCGGGTGGCGGGGCGGCGGCTGTTGGTGGTCCTGGACGACGCGCGGGACGCGGCGCAGGTGGAGCCGCTGTTGCCGGGGACGGCCGGGTGCGCGGTGATCGTGACCTCGCGGGGTGGGCTGCCGGAGTTGGCGGGGGCCCGGCGGCTGCGGTTGGAGGTGTTACCGGCGCCCGAGGCGATGGAGTTGCTGCGCGGGATCGTCGGGGCGCGCCGGTTGGACGCGGAGCCGGTGGCGGCGCGCCGCTTGGTGCGGGCCTGCGGGGGTCTGCCCTTGGCGCTGCGGGTGGCGGGGGCCCGGTTGGCGAGTCGGCCGGCCTGGTCCGTGGCCGATTTCGTGGCCATGTTGCGGGAGCGCGGTGAGGGCACGGGCGGTTCGGGGGTGGGGTCGGTGGGCGGGGAGGACGGGGTCGACGCCTGTTTCCGGTTGAGCTACGAGCTCTTGGACCGCGTGCAGGCACGACTGTTCCGCTTGTTGTCGGTGGTGCGGGTGGGGGTGGTGGAGGAGTCGGGGGCCGTCGCGGTGGGCGGGGCGGGACGGACGGAGTCGGTGGCGGCGCTGGAGCGGCTGGTGGAGTTGGGCCTGCTGGAGTCCCCGGCGCCCAGGGTGTACCGGTTCCACGATCTGGTGCGCGCGTTCGCCCGGGCGCGGTGCGCGCGGGAGGACGGGGACGAGCAGCGCGCGGCGGCCGTGTCGCGGTTGGTGGACCACCTGTTGGCCTCGGCGCGCAACGCGTACCGGGTGGAACGCCCGGGGCACCCGGTGGCGGACGCTTTGGCGCCGACCGTCTCCCCGGGGGCGCCGTGGTCGGGGGCGGGGGTGGGCGGGCGTCGGGTGGTGACCCGGCACGAGGCGGTGCTGGCGGTGGCCGGGCAGGCCGTGGAGTGCGCGCCGGGGTCGGTGGACCTGGTCGCGGACCTGCTGCTCGCGTTGGATCCGTTGTTGGACGGGGCCTTCCTGTGGGCCGATCTGGTGCCGCCGGCACGTCGGGTGATGCGGGTCGCGGCGCAGGCGGGACGGACCCGCGCGGTGGGGCGGGTGGGGTACATGCTCGGGGGTGCGTTGATGCAGTTGCGGATGTTGGACGAGGCGGACGCGGTGTTGGCGGTGGCGGAGCGGTCGGCCCGGGAGTGCGGGGACGAGGCGGTGTGGGTGGAGACCGTCAACTGCCAGGGGTTGTCGGCCGCCGCGCGCGGGGACCTGGAGGGCGCGCTGGGGTGTTTCGACCGGGCCGTGGCGGTCGGTGAGCGGTGCGGCAGCGAGTGGGGGGTGGCGAACCTGCGGGCGAACCGGGCCGGGGTCCTGTTGCGGGCGGGGCGGGTGGCGGAGGCCGCGGACGAGGCCCGCGCGAGCCTGGCCTCGTCCCGGGCTCGGGGGGATCGGTACGGGGAGGTGCACGCCTTGTACAAGTGGGGGCAGGCCCTGCGCGAGTGGGGCCGGTTCACGGAGGCGGTGCGGGTGCACGAGGAGGGGCTGCGGCGGGCGGTCGCGTGCGGGAACCCGATGTTCGAGGTCCTGCACGGGTTGGCCGGGGTGGAGACGTGGGTGGCGGCCGGTCTGGACAGCGAGGCGGTGGGTCGTGCGGAGACGACCTTGGTCGCGGCGCGACGCCTGGGGTGGCAGGTGGCTGAGGTGCGCGTGTTGTGGATCCTCGCGAAAACGTACACACGAACGGGTGAAGCGGAGCGGGCTCGGGAGTTTCTGCGCGAGGCGTGGGAGTTGTCACGGTCGTGGGGTTCGGCGGAATCGGAGCAGGTGCGCGGGGCATGGGAGGAGTTGAGCGGGGCCCTCGGGGAGCGGGGGGTGGCGGCCGGCTGAGGCCGTCGGGCCGGGGTGTGAGGGGTGGGGCGGTTCCTCCGGGGTGGCACGGGGGCTCGGGGTGTGGAGGGCGGTGGGAGCGGGAGGTGTTCGGGCCGGTGGGGCGGGACGTCCATCGGGCGTCCACGGGCTGTTGATCGGCGCTTCGCACGGTGAGGCCCTGATCGACCGGGGTTTCCCCGGGGAAGAGGGGTGGCTGGTGCTGCTGTCGGAACGTCGGATCGTGGTGTCGGTGTACGCGGGGGATCCCTTGAGCCGTGCCGGGGTGATGGCCCAGATCGGGGCGGGGGGTCCCGGGTGGCAGGTGGGTTCGGCCGAGGGGTTCGGTGGGGAGCCGGACGGGCAGGGGGCCGTGTCCGAGGGGGCCACGGAGGTGGCGGTGGTCGCGTGCGACCGGCTCGACGGGGAGGGGGAGGCGGTGTTGCGGGAGGCCGTGGGCTCCCGGGGGCGGCCGGTGGTCCTGGTGGTCGGGGCCCTGCGGGAGTCGGATCTCGTGACCTTGGTGGAGGCGGGCATCGGCGCGGTGGTGTGGCGGCACGAGGCGACGGCGGACGCGTTGAGGCGGGCGGTGGAGCGTGCCGGACGGGGCGAGGGGGATCTGCCGCCGGATCTGATCACCCGGCTGTTGACCCGGCTCGGGCGGCCCCGGCTCGGTGACACGGGGGTCGGCGGATCGCGGGAGGCCGCGCCGGAGAAGGGCGCGGGCGGTGTTCGCGGGCGGGGGCGGGCCGCCTTGGCCCCGGTGCTGGGACTGGCCGGCCGGGAGGCCGACGTACTGCGGTTGATCGCGGACGGTCTGGACACCCGGCAGGTCGCGGAGCGGCTGGCGTACTCCGAACGGACGGTGAAGAACGTGCTGCACCAGGTGATGACGCGGCTGCGCCTGCGCAATCGGGCGCACGCGGTGGCCTACGCGGTACGGGAGGGCTGGATCTGAGGGCTGGATCCGAGGGCCGGGGCCGAGGGCCGGGTGGCGTCGCGGGGTGGGTCAGGACGCGCCGGGGCAGGCGGGTCGGTGGGGGTCGGGTCGGGGGGTGTCCGGGTGTTCGGGGCGGGCCCAGTGGGTGCGGGCGTGGGCCCGCAGCAGGGGGTGGTAGCGGTGCCGGTCCGGGCCCTCGCTGTCGAGGAGTCCGGCGTCGACGAGGAGGTCGAGCAGGGGGCCGGGGTCAGAGAGGCCGGTGAGGGCGGCGGCCCCGGCCCGGTCGAACAGCGCCGGTCCGCGGGCCGCCGTCACCCGCAGCACCCTCGCGGGCGGGCCCGGGAGCCGGTCGTGGGCCTCGGTGAGACGACGGCCGAGGTCGTGTTCGGGGGTGGCCAGGGTCTCGACGAGACGGTCGGAGGCCGCGGCCCGCAGCAGGAGCGCCAGCAGTCGCGCCGGGGTGGGGCCGCCGGGTGCGGTCAGCCGGTCGGCGACGGCCCGCAGGGCCTCCGGGTGGCCCGCGCAGAGTCGGGCCAGGGCGCGTGCGACGGGCGGGAGGGAGGTGTCCGGAGGGAACCGGTCGGGCGCGGAGCGGGAGAGCAGGGCGAGGGCTTCGGGGATGGGCAGGGGCCCCAGGTGGAGGGTGTCGGCGCCGGGGATCAGCAGGTCGCGGGCGCGGCTGGTGACGAGGACCGCGCACGCGGCGCCGGCCGGCAGGAGCGGCAGGAGGTCGGTGGTGGTGATCGCGTCGTCGAGCAGGAGCAGGGTGGGGCGGGCCGCGGTGAGGGTGCGGTGCAGGGCGGCCCGCTGGTCCGTGCAGCCCGGATGACGTGACGGGGGCACGCCCTGGGCGCTCAACAGTTCGGCGAGGACCTCGGCGGCCGGACGGGCCCTGCCCTCGGGGGTGCTGAGGCGGGCGTGCAGGAGCGCGGGCGGCGGGTCCTCGCGCGGCCGGCCGTCCGCTCGCCCTCCCGGTCCCGTGCCGGGGCGCAGCAGGGAGGCGGCCGCGGGGGTGGGGGCCGCGCGGGAGCCGGTGATCCGGTGTGCCGCGTGCAGGGCCAGGGTGGTCTTGCCGATGCCGGGCAGACCGGTCAGGACCACGAGGGACGGGGTGCGGCGCGGCGGGTCCGGGCGCAGCAGGGACCACAGGTGGGCCTCCTCGCGGTCGCGGCCGACCGGGAGGGCGGGGGGTCCGGGGGCCGTGGTCGGGTGCGGGCGGGGCAGGGCCCGGGCGGCGGCGGTGAGTTCCGCGCCCGGGGCCGTGCCGAGTTCCTCGGCGAGGACGCGGGTGAACGCGGCGTGCGCGGCGCGGGCCTCGTCGGCGCGGCCGGTGCGGCCGAGGGCGCGCACCAGCAGGGCGCCGGCCCGTTCGCGCAGGGGGTGGGCGGCGACGAAGGCCCGCAGCTCGGGCAGCAGCCGGTCGGCGGCGTCGGGGTCGGCGTCGAGGGCGTGCGCGAGCCGGTCCTCGGCGGCGAGGAGTCGGGCGTGTTCCAGGCGCTGTCGGTGGTGTTCGGCGGCGGGTCCGGGCAGTCCGGGCAGGGCGGGGCCGCGCCAGAGGGCGAGGGCCGCGTCGAGCGTGTCGTGGGCGGCGGCGTGCCGGCCCGCCCTGGCGTGTCGGTCGGCGGCGACGCGGGCCGCGCTGAACTCCTCCGCGTCGACGGTGGTGGCGGGCGCGGCCGGCAGGCGGAGGGCGTAGCCGTCCCGGTGCGCGACCAGGACGTGGGCGGGGGCGCGCGCGGGCCGGTCGGGTTCCAGGACGGCGCGCAGCCGGCTGACGTAGGTGCGGACGGTGCCGGCGGCGCGGGCCGGGGGGTGTTCGCCCCACAGGGCGGCGACGAGTTCGGCGAGCGGGGCGGTGCGGTCCCGGCGCAGCAGCAGGGTGACGAGGAGGGCCTGCTGTTGGGGGGAGCCCAGGGCGAGCGGCTGTCCGTCGACGTCGGCGGCGAGGGGGCCGAGCAGACGGAACGCGAAGCGTGGGCCCGTGGACGTCACCTGGCTTCTCCCCCGTCGTCGGCCGCCGTGGGGGGACACGCTACTGAGGGCCGTCGGGCGGACACGGGGCGGGGTCGGCGTCGGGATGCGGGGCGGGGCGCGGGCTGCTTGGCTGAGGCGTGGGCGTGGGACCGGGTGACGTCCGCCGTGGGTGTCGGTCCGCGCCGTGAGCCAGGAGGTCGACTGCGATGGGCGTGGTGGAGGGTTCCTTCGAGCGGGCGCGGGAGATGCGGGACAAGGCGGAGCAACTGGAGCAGGCGGCCGGTCGGGCCACCGATCCGTCGGAGCGGACCCGGCTGGCCGCGAAGGCGCTGCGGATCCGGGCGAAGAGCGAGGAGATGAACGGGAGGGGCGCGGCCACGATGGACCCCATGTGAGGCTGCCGCCGGCTCGGCGTGTCGGACCTTCGGGTCACGGCGCGCCGAACACCGGGACCACTCCCCCACCGCGTCGCGCCCCGTCGGGCGCGGCGCGGTGGGGCGGGGAGGGCGGTGGGCCGGGGAGGGGTGGGTTCCGTTCGGCCGGCTTGACGGACGGCGGTTCGGTCACCCGCAGTGACCGTCAGGGGTGGGGGCGGGGGTAGCGGGGGGCGGAGTGGGGGCCGTGGGGTTCGGGGGGCGCGTCGGCACGTCCGCATGGTGACCGTGTGTGGTCGAAAGACTGCGGCGGTTTCCCGCCGAATGGTCTCGGGTCTCCCCACACACCCCGATTCACCAGTAGCTTTCCCCTCGACCGTATCTGACGGCATATGACTTTCGCATAACCGAGACCAAGCTGATCGAGTTGGAGTGTTCGCCATGGCGAGTGTGGAGACGTCCCTGAAGGAGTGCATGACGATCGAGGGCAGCCTCGGCGTCGCCCTGGTCGACTACCACAGCGGGATGGCCCTCGGCGTGCTCGGCGGCGGGAGCGACCTCGACCTCAACGTGGCGGCCGCCGGCAACACCGATGTGATCCGGGCCAAGTTGCGCACGATGGAGATGCTCGGCCTCCAGGACGACATAGAGGACATCCTGATCACCCTGGGCGGCCAGTACCACCTGATCCGCATCCTCACGGGCCATCGCCACCAGGGCCTGTTCCTGTACCTCGTGTTGGACAAGGGCCGGTCCAACCTCGCCATGGCCCGCCATCAGCTCAAGCGGATCGACGCCGACCTGGAGGTCTGACCCGCGATTCGCCGCCGGCCGAAGGACGCTGAGGGTGCGTCACGGACGGCCGCGAAGTTTTTTCGGGGAGGACCGTTTGGGGTCGCGGACCCGGGACACAAGCGTGTTCAGCGGGTGGCGCCGACCGGTGCCGGCGGCACCACCCGCGGGCGGTCGCCGTACGTGCCTCGTCCCCCCGGGTTCACGTACGGCGCTCCCGCCGCCCCGTTCCCCCGCCCCCGCCATGCCTCCGGCGGGCGTTCGCCCTGCGGCGTCCCCCGGATCGACACGCGGGGGCCCGGGACGCGCGGACGGCGTAGGCTGAGCCCGCCCGCACGCCGGACCGGCCCCGGCGCATGATCTTCGCTCCCCCGGGCATCCGCGCGGGCGCGGGGACCCGAAGGGGTCCCGGTGGTCCGCGACGGTCGGCGGGCCGCCCGTGCCCGTGCGCAGTCCGTGTGGAGGAAGCCGCCGTGAACCCCGACGAGGTCCGTGTGCGTCCCGTGGACCCGGACCGACTGCTGGTGGTGGAGGACTCCGCCGAGGACACCGAGGCCATCGCCCGGGCCCTGGCCGCCACCCACCCCCGGCTGGAGGTCGAGTTCGCCGACCGGACCGACGGGCTGCTGGAGCGGCTGACGGCGGCGGAGCGGCTGCCGGGGATGATGCTCCTGGACCTGAACATGCCGGGGACCGGCGGACACCGGCTGCTGCGCGGGCTGCGGGCCGTGCCCGCGCTACGGGAGCTGATCGTGGTCGTGTTCACCTCGTCGACCTCGGCCGCCGAGGTCGACGCCAGTTACGCGGCCGGGGCGGACAGCCACATCTACAAGCCGATCAACTTCGACCTGTTCCGCACCGTGCTCCAGGGCGCCGTGGACTACTGGCAGCCCCGGATCGGCGAGTCCTCCGAGGGCAGGAGCAGGTAGAAGGCCGCGCCCTCCCCCGGGGCGCTCTCCAGCCACAATCGGCCCCCGTGCCGCTCGATCACGCGCTTGACGACGGCGAGGCCGACCCCCGTGCCGCCGCCCCGCTCCTCCGGGCCGTGCAGGCGCCGGAACAGGGCGAAGACCTCCTCGTGCTGCTCGGCGGGGATGCCGATCCCGTTGTCCCGGACCCGGACCACCGGGTGTTCGCCGGAGCCGTCGGGCGGCGTGGCCCGGCAGGCCGCGACCTCGACCCGTCGGTCCGGCCGGTCCGCCGCGTACTTGGCCGCGTTGACCAGCAGGTTCACGAAGACCTCGGCGAGCAGGTGCGGGTCGACCGCGGCGCTCGGCAGCGGGCCCGGGCGCACCACCTCGACCCCGGCCGCCGCCAGTCGGGGTCCGGCCACCTCCAGGGCCGCGTCCAGGGCGCGGTCCAGGGAGACCGGGGCGGGGCGCACGGCGCCGCGGCCGAGCCGGTCGAAGGCGAGGAGGGAGTTCAGCAGGTCGTCCATGCGGCCGGCGAGGCGGCGCATGGTGGTGAGCCGGCGGACGGTGACGGGGTCGAGGCCCTCGGCGTCCTCCAGGACGAAGGTGGCCGCGTTGGAGATGCCGCGCAGGGGCTCCTTGAGGTCGTGGGCGGCGGCGTGCGCGAAGGAGTCGAGGTCCTCGTTGCTCAGCCGCAGCTCCTCGTTGACCCGGCGCAGCACGGCGGAGTGCCGCAGTACCAGCCCGGTCAGCAGGCGGCGCAGTTCGCGGGCGATCGCGAGGTCCGTGGTGGTCCAGGGCAGGCTGCGGCCCCGGACGGTCTCGCGGAAGACGGCGCCGGAGCCGCGCGGGGTGAGGCGTTCGCCGCGCGGGCCGACCCGGACGGGGCGGTCGGGGTCGGCCGCCCAGCTGCGCGGCACGGGACGTTCGGCGCGCAGCCAGGCCAGCAGCTCGCCGTGCGGCCCGAGCGGGATGACCAGGGCGCCGGCGGGGCCGCCGGGCGGTCCGCCGGCCGCCTCGGCGAGCCGGTCGGTGGCGCGGGGCTCCCCGTCCCGGGCCTCGGCCGCGTGCCGGGTGAGGGCGGCGAGCACCTCGGGGGGCACGGGCGCCCCGTGCACGGTGCCGGCGCCGCCGTGGACCAGGACGAGGGACTCGGCGTTCAGGAGCGACCGCAGGGGCTCCAGCTGTTCCAGGAGGACCGCCTGTCCGCTGGTGTCGGTGACCTCGGCGGTGAGCGCGATGGCGAGGTCGGCGACCCGGGTGCGGGCCTCGTCCAGGGCCCGGGCCTCACCGCGTTCGGCGAGGGCGGCCAGTTGCAGGGAGAAGGCGCAGGCGAACAGCTCGCACGCGGCGCGCAGCTCGGGACCGATCGGCAGCGGGGCCCGGCCGTGACAGGCGATCAGGCCCCACAGGCGGTCGTCGCGCAGGACGGAGACCGACATCGAGGCGCGTACGTCGATGTTGCGCAGGTACTCCAGGTGGAATTCGGAGACGGTGCGCAGGGCCGAGCCGGAGAGGTCCAGCGGACGGCCGGTCGCCGGCAGGGTCGACGGGTGCAGGGGCACGCTCTCGTCGTCCACGTCGTGGATGGCGCGGATCCAGTTGCTCAGGTAGAGCCGGCGGGCCTGGGGCGGGATGTCGGTGGCGGGGAACCAGAGGCCGAGCCAGGGTTCGAGGTCCTCGGCGCGCTCCTCGGCGACGACCTCTCCGGGCCCGTCCTCGCCCTCGAAGCGGTAGGCGACGACCCGGTCGTAGCCGGTGAGGGCCCGGATCTCGGCGACGGCGCGCCGGCACGCCTCGGCGACGGTGTCGGCCGACCGCAGCCGGACCAGGGCGCGGCGGATGCCCTGGTGGAAGCGGGCGGGATCGCCGGGGCCGGCGGGCTCGGCGGGGGGTTCGAGTTCGAGGACGAGGAGTCCGTCGCGGCGGTGTGCGCTCAGGTCGAGGGGGCGGGTGGTGCCGTCGGGTCGGGTGACGGTGGTGCGCAGGACGGCGGCGGGGGCCCCGTCGAGCTGGGGGCCCTCGGTCAGCGCGAGGGCCTCGGCGTGGTCCTCGGCGGGCAGCAGGTCGGTGACGGGGCGGCCGAGGAGGGTCTCGGCGGGGGCGCCGAGGTGTTCCTCGGTGTTGCGGGCGGCGAGGACCACGCGGCCGTCGACGGGGTCCACGGCGAGCAGGGTGCCGTGGGACTGGATGCCGCCCAGGAGGTGGATCTCCTCGCGGACGCAGGCCGTGAGGTCGAAGGGGGCGGGGACGGCGGCCTCGGCGCGGCGGACACCGGGCGAGAGCCAGGGGTCCGCGGCGGGCTCGGGCGGGTGGGGTGCCGTCATCGCGCGGGCCTCTCCGAGGGGGCCGGAGGACCCGGCCGGGGGTCCCGATCCTGGCACACGGGGCGCGGACCGGTCGAAATCGTGTTGCCGTGCGCGGGGGTCGTCGCGGACGATGGCGCGTTGTGAGCACGTCCCGAATCGCATCCCTCTTGCCCGATCTGTCCCCCTGGCGGTCCAGCCGTGATTTCCGGCTGTTGTTCTTCCAGGGCATCGTGACCTATTTCGGCAGCTTCATGGCGATGATCGCCCTGCCCCTCCAGATCAAGGAGCTGACCGACTCGCCGCTCGCGGTGGGTGCGATGGGCGCGGTGGAGCTGGTGCCCCTGATCGTGTTCGGCCTGTACGGCGGGGCGCTCGCGGACGCGGTGGACCGGCGTCGGGTGATCTTGTGGACGGAGGCCGGGCTCGGCGTCCTGGCGCTGTTGTTGCTGGTCAACGCGCTGCTGCCGAATCCCCTGCTGTGGCCCTTGTACGTGGTGGCGGCCGGGGTGTCGGCGCTGGCGGGCCTCCAGCGGCCGGCGATGGACTCGTTGATGGCGCGGATCGTGCCGCACGACCAGTTGACGGCGGCGGCCGCGTTGAACTCCCTGCGCTATCAGATCGGGTCGATCGCGGGTCCGGCCGCGGCGGGCCTGGTGGTGGCGTACGCGGGGCACGCGACGGCCTACGGGATCACGGTGGTCGGGTTCGGGGTGTCGGTGCTGTTCTGTCTGCGGCTGACCCCGGCGCCGCCGGCGGAGGGCGCGGAGCGGCCCTCGTTGCGCGGGATAGCCGAGGGCGCGCGGTACGCGTGGAGCCGGCCGGTGTTGCTGGGGACGTACGCGATCGACATGGCCGCGATGTTCTTCGCCTTCCCAAACACGATCTTCCCCTTCCTCGCCGACGACCTGGACGCGCCGTGGGCGCTGGGGCTGATGTACGCGGCGGGTTCGGTCGGCTCGCTGGTGCTGGGGTTGACCAGTGGGTGGACCTCGCGGGTGCACCGGCACGGGCTGTTCGTGGTCTTCGGGGCGGCGGTGTGGGGCGGGGCCATCGCGGCGGCCGGTTGGTTGTCGAACGTGTGGCTGGTGCTGGTGTGCCTGGCGGTGGCCGGGGCCGGGGACATGTTGAGCGGGCTGGGCCGGTCGACGATCTGGAACCAGACGATCCCGGAGGAGCTGCGGGGCCGGCTGGCGGGGATCGAGGTGCTGTCGTACAGCGTCGGGCCGCAGTTGGGGCAGGTCCGGGCGGGGGCAGTGGCCGGTTGGTCGGGCACCCGGTCGGCGTTCGTCAGCGGTGGTCTGGCGTGCGTGGCCTCGGTGGCGGCGCTGACCGTGGCGCTGCCCCGGCTGTTCTCGTACGACGCGCGCACCGACGCGGACGCGGTGCGGCGGCGGACGGAGAAGGAGGCGGCCGGCGTGACCGGCTGAGGCGCGAGCTCCGGGACCCGAGGACGGCCGGTGCGCGGACCCCGCGGGGTTCGCGCGCCGGCCGTCCCTCGTGTGGGGTCAGGCGGTGGGGGCGGGGGCGGTCAGCCTGCTCCACAGGAAGCTGTGGACGAGGGCTTCGTTGAAGGCGGTCTGGGCGTGGTCGGTGGCGCCCGCGTGGCCGCCGCCGAGGTGTTCGTGGAAGAGCACGCGGTGGCCGAATTCGCGGAGCCGGGCGGCGGTCTTGCGGGCGTGGCCCGGGTGGACCCGGTCGTCGCGGGTGGAGGTGGTCAGGAGCAGCGGCGGGCCGGGGCGGTCGGCGCGCAGGTTGTGGTACGGGGAGATGCGCTCCAGGTGGGGGCGGTCGCGGGGGTCGTCGGGGTCCCCGTACTCGGCGATCCAGCTGGCGCCGGCGAGCAGCAGGTGGAAGCGGAGCATGTCCAGGAGGGGGACGTGGGCGACGATCGCGCCGAAGAGTTCGGGGGTGCGGGTGAGCATGGCGCCCATCAGCAGGCCGCCGTTGCTGCCGCCCTCGATGCCGAGGCGTTCGGGGGTGGTGACCCCGCGGGCCTGGAGGTCTCGGGCGACGGCCTCGAAGTCCTCGAAGGCGCGGACCCGGTCGGCGCCGAGGGCCGCCTGGTGCCAGGCCGGTCCGTACTCGCGTCCGCCCCGGATGCCGGCGACCACGTACCTGCCGCCCCGGGCGAGCCAGGCGCGGCCGGTGACGGCGCTGTAGTAGGGCACCTGGGAGACCTCGAAGCCGCCGTAGCCGTAGAGCAGGGTGGGGACGGGCCCGGGGTCCTCGGCGCGGCCGACCTCGAAGTAGGGCACGCGGGTGCCGTCGGCGGAGGTGGCGAAGTGGCGGCTGACGTGCAGGCCGGTGGTGTCGAAGAGAGCCGGGGCCTGCTTGACGATCTCCATGGGGGCGCCGCCGGCCTCGCCCCGGTAGAGGGTGGAGGGCTGCAGGTAGCCGGTGACGTTGAGGAAGTACTCGTCGTCGGTGTCGGGGTCGGTGTCGATGACGGAGGCGGTGGAGAGGTCGGGGACCGCGCCGAGCGGACGGCGGGTCCAGCCGTCGGGGCCGGGGGTGAGGAGTTCGACGCGGGCGCTGACGTCGACGCGGGTGGTCAGCAGGAGGTGGTTGCGGGTCCAGGCGTGCCCGGCCAGGGCGGTGCGCTCGTCGGGGGTGAAGAGCACGGCCTCGGGGGTGCGGGAGCCGGCGCGGAAGGCGTCGAGACCGAAGACGAGGAGGGCGCCCGCGGGCTGGTCCAGCCAGGGGGTCTTGGGGGTGACCACGAGCCAGTCCCGGTGGACGTAGGCGGCCGCGTCGTCGGGGACGTCGATCTTCTCGGCCGTCCCGTCGGGGTGCAGCAGGAGCAGTTCGCCGTTCCAGAAGTCGATCTGGCGGGAGAGGAAGTCGCGGGCGAACCCGGGGGTGTGGTCGCGCCAACCACCGACGGAGAGGTCGCCGGGGGCGCCGGTGAGGACGGGTTCGGCCTCGGTGTGGGGGGTGCCGCGGTGCCAACGGCGGACCTGGAGGGGGTAACCGGAGTCGGAGAGGGTGCCGGGGCCGAAGTCGGTGCCGAGCCAGACGGTGTCCTGGTCGATCCACCCGATCGAGGTCTTGGCCTCGGCGAGGGTGAACCCGTCGGGCACGAAGGCCCCGCTGTCGAGGTCGAGCTCGCGGACGACGACGGCGTCGGCCCCGTCACGGGAGAGCAGGACGAGGGCGTGCCGGTGGTCGGGGGGCAGCAGCCGGACCCCGGCCCAGGCCCAGGGCTCCCCCTCGGCCGCCGCGAGGGCGTCGAGGTCGAGGAGGGTCTCCCAGGCGGGGTCGGGGGTCCGGTACTCCTCCAGGGTGGTGCGCCGCCACAGGCCGCGGACGTGGTCGGCGTCCTGCCAGAAGTTGTAGAGGTGGGGGCCGCGCCGGGTCACGTAGGGGATCCGGTCGGGGGCGTCGAGCACCTCGCGGACCTCGCGGCGGACCTCCTCGAAGAGGGGGTGGGTGCCGAGGTCGGCGACCGTCTCGGTGTTGCGCTCCCTGACCCAGTCGAGGGCGCGTTCGCCGGTCAGGTCTTCCAGCCACAGGTACGGGTCGTCATCGCTCACCGGACGATTGTGCCGTGTCGGGGCGGGCGCGTGTCCGGTCGGACGCTCACGGGGCCAGGTCGGCGAGGAGTTCGCGGGCGGCCCGGGTGCCGGAGGCGAGGGCGCCCTGCACGGAGCCGGTGGCCCGGTGGTCGCCGCACACGTAGCGGCCGGGGGCGTGCCGGGTGGTGCGGCTGAGCGGCCAGGGCGGCGGCATCGCGGGGAGGGCGGCGGGGACGGTGACGGTGTTGACGAGGTCCCAGCGGTCGGTGTCGGCGCCGTGGACCTCGGCGAGGACGGCGCGCAGGGCGCGTTCGCGGCCGGGGCGGTCGGGGCCGAGGACGGAGGTGGCGATCAGGGACCGGCCGGGCGGGGCGTGGCCGGGGGCGACCTCCGTGATCACGCAGGTGTTGAGCAGGCGCAGCTCGCTGTCGAGCAGCAGGGTGGGCTCGCGCAGCGGGGGCCGGTGGGCGGCGGCGTGGTGGTAGGTGGTCGTGGTGCGGGTGGGGACGGGCGGGAGTTCGGGCAGGAGGACGTGGGCGGCGGCGGGGTCGGTGGCCACGACCACGGCGGCGGCCGGCAGTTCGGTGCCGTCGGCGAGGCGGAGCCCGTCGGGGGTGAGGGCGGCCACGGGGGTGTCGCGGCGCAGCACCCCGTCCGGCAGGTCGTCCGCGAGTTGGCGGGGGACGGCGCCGATGCCGGCGGCGGGCAGGGTGAGGGAGCCGCGCAGGAAGGAGCGCCACACGAGGTGGAAGACGCGGCTGGAGGTCTCCAGGCTGTCGTCGAGGAAGACGCCGGCGAGGAAGGGTCGCAGGAAGGTGTCCACGAGTCGGTCAGGGACGCGGGCGCGGCGCAGGGCCTCGCGGGTGGTGGTCTCGGGGGTGCGGGCGCGCAGGCGGGGTGGGGCGAGCAGGTCGAGGGCGCTGAGCAGGCCGAGGGCGGCCAGTCCGGTGGTCGGGAGGGTCGGGTCGGTGAGCAGGCGCAGGGCGGGACCGGGCAGTCGGGTGGGGTCGGTCAGGCGCAGCGGTCCGGTGGGGGTGTGGACCAGGGCGCCGGGGGTGAACGGGCGGGGGCGGAGCGGGGCGAGCCGGATCCGGCGTTTGACCTGCGGGTACGAGGTGTTGAGGACCTGGAATCCGCGGTCGAGGGTGTAGCCGTCGCGGTGGTCCGCGCGCATGCGTCCGCCGACCTCGTCGGAGGCTTCGAGGAGCCGGACGGGCAGGCCGGCGCGGAGCAGGTCCAGGGTGCAGGCGAGTCCGGCGAGACCGGCGCCGACGACGAGCACCGGGCGGTCCGGGGTGGGCGGGGCGGGGGCGGGGTGGGGGGTGCCGGGCATGGCGGGACCGCCTTTCGTGTGCTGTGGCGGTCTTCGGCGTGAGCCCGGGATTCGGATGCGCCGGACGGGCCGAGCGGGGGTGGGAGGTTTCGGACCTGTGGGGCGCCGGCGGACGGGGGGTGGGATGTTACCGACCGGTGGGGATCCCGGCGCTTCCGCTTCCCGGCGCGACACGCGCGGCGACCCCGGTGATCAGGCGGGGGCGGGGCGATCGAATTTTTCTCGTCGCATGTAGTGACTTCCCACGCTCGTAACAGTAGAACCTGTTCCGATTCCGCCAAGAGTGAGGGACCTCACATGCGCGCAAACTCCCCCCGCGAAAACGGTTCGAACGGAATGTCACGCCGCCGGTTCCTGGCAGGAACAGGTTCCATTCTGGGTGCGGTGGTGCTGTCGGCCCAGGCCATTCCCGCCCACGCCGGGCAGCGGGTGGCCAACGCCCTGCCCAACGCCCCCGTCCCCGACGGCGCCCGGCTTCCGGTCCTGATCATCGGCACCGGCTACGGCGGCTCGGTGGCCGCGCTGCGCCTGGCCCAGGCCGGCGTGGACGTGCAGATGGTGGAGATGGGCATGGCCTGGGACACCCCCGGGTCGGACGGCAAGATCTTCGCCCACACCACCAACCCCGACTACCGCTCCTACTGGCTGCGCACGAAGACCAAGGCGCCGCTGAGCAACTTCCTCGGCTTCCCCATCGACAAGGACGTGCCGCGCTACACGGGCATCCTCGATGCCGAGGACATGGGCGGGATCCTCGTCTACCAGGGCCGCGGCGTCGGCGGCGGTTCGCTCGTCAACGGCGGCATGGCCGTCACCCCGAAGCGGGCCAACTTCGCCTCCGTGCTGCCCTCGGTGAACGCCGACGAGATGTACGACACGTACTACCCGCGGGCCAACGCGGGCCTGGGCGTCGGCCTGATCGACCCGGCCTGGTTCGACACCGTGGACTGCTACCAGTACGCGCGGGTGGGCCGCAAGCACGCGCAGCGGTCCGGGTTCCCGTTCGTGTTCGTCCCGGACGTGTACGACTGGGACTACATGAAGCAGGAGGCCGCGGGCACCGTCCCGAAGTCCGCGGTGGGCGGCGAGATCCTGTACGGCAACAACGCCGGCAAGAAGTCCCTCCAGCTGACGTACCTGAAGCAGGCCGCCGCGACCGGCAAGGTGAGCATCGCCCCGCTGCACCGGGTCACCTCCGTGGCCCCGGCCTCGGGCGGGGGCTACACGGTGACGCTGGAGCAGTTGGCCACCGACGGCAGCGTGACCGCCACCAAGAACGTGACGGCCGCCAAGGTGTTCTTCGCGGCGGGCAGCGTCGGCACCAGCAAGCTGCTGGTGCGCCTGAAGGCCACCGGGGTGCTGCCCAACCTGAACGACGAGGTCGGCAAGGGCTGGGGCGAGAACGGCAACGTCATGTGCGGTCGGGCGAACCACATGTGGGACGCGACCGGCAGCGTGCAGGCGTCGATCCCCTGCGGCGGCATCGACAACTGGGACGCGGGCGGCGCGTTCGCCGAGGTCGCCCCGTTGCCGACCGGCATCGAGACCTACGCCTCGTTCTACCTGTCCATCACCCGCAACCCGCACCGCGCGGAGTTCAGCTGGAACGCCGCCGCGAACAAGGTGGACCTGAACTGGCAGACGGCCTGGAAACAGGACTCCATCAACATGGCCAAGACCATCTTCGACAAGATCAACTCGAAGGAGGGGACGATCTACCGCACCGACCTGTTCGGCACCTACAAGATCTGGGGCGACCACCTCACGTACCACCCGCTGGGCGGCGCGGTCCTGAACAAGGCCACCGACAACCACGGGCGGCTGCACGGCTACCAGGGCCTGTACGTGATCGACGGGGCGCTCATCCCCGGCAACACCACGGTCAACCCGTTCGTGACCATCACGGCGCTGGCGGAGCGGAACATCGAGAAGATCATCGCCACCGACCTGTGACCCTCCGGGGCACAAGCGTGAGCGGCGGCGGGGTCGGCCCGGAGGGTTCGGGGGCCGGCCCCGCCGCCGCGTCCGGGGCCGGGGGCGGCGGTGCGGGCGCCGCCCCGGTGGGACCCGGTCAGCCGGTGGGGAGCATGCAGACGGAGTCGATGCCCAGGACGTGGTTGAGCCGTCCGAAGGCCAACCAGGAGCCGATGCTCATGGTCAGCTCCACGATCTCGGCCTGGGTGAAGTGGGCCGCCATGCGGGTCCAGAACTCGTCGTCGAGGTTGTGGTGGTCCAGGCAGTAGCGCTCCGCGTACTCGGCGGCGAGCCGGGTGCGGTCGTCGAAGACCTCGGTGTCGCGCCAGTCGGCGACGGCCTCGTCGAAGCCCTCCTCGACCTTCTCGCCGTCCCGGTCGGTGCGCCAGTCCAGGCAGAACACGCAACCGTTGATCTGCGCCACGCGCAGCCGGGCGGCCTCGAACTCGCGCAGCCCGAGGGTGGTGTGGGCGTAGACGGAGAGGGAGAACTGGGAGGCGGCGGTGCCGATCTCGGGCACCATGTCCCCCCACACGTGCTCGATGGGGTGCTTGCCTGCGGGGATGTCCACGCGGAGGGTCACGGGCGTGCCTTTCTGGGTCCGAGTCGCCCGGCGGCGGGCCGCAGGGGGACGTCGAGGGCGTCGTAGAGTCCGGGTTCGGCGTCGACAAGCCAGTCGATGGCGGAGACGAGTCGGCCCACGGCCGTGGCGTTGCCGCCGGCCGCGCGGTTGTCGCCCTCGTCGGTGGCCTCGACGGTCACCTCGATGCGGGGCCGGCCTTCGATGATCACGCGGTGGGCGCCGGCTCCGCCGTCGGGCGGGCTGGGCCAGTCGGGGGCGCAGTCGGCGTGGATGCGGGTGACGTGCTCGATGACGATGCGGGGTTCGCCGTCGACGATGCCCTGCACCTCGAAGCGGACCCCGCCCTGGGTGCCGGCCTCGAACACGCCCATGGCGGGGGTGGTGACGCTCGTCTGGAGCGGGCGGCGTTCGAGGGTCTCGCGGATCTCCTCGACCTCCACCTCCAGGGCGCGGGCCATCATGCGGATCTGCCCGCCCCAGACCATGGTGGGGACGCCGGGGAAGAGCATCATCGGCTCGTAGTCCATGGGGTGGCCCATGCCGATCAGCTCGCGCACGGAATAGGGCTGGTCATAGGTGGTGTAGTCGAATATCTCCTGGCAGCGCACGGCCTCTATCTCGGTGCCGAGCCCGGAGACGAGCAGCGGCAGCACGTCGTTGCCCCAGCCCGGGTCGACGCCGGAGGCGAAGAGGACGCCGCCGCCCTCGGCGATGGCGGCGGCCACCGGGTCGCGGAACTCGGGCGGCGCCGAGCGGTGGTCGTAGAGGGGGTAGAGGGCGGGGCTGACCACGACGAGTCCGGCCCGCAGGGCGCGGGAGACGTCGTCGAGGGCATCGTCGGGGCGAATGTCGCCGGAGGCCGCGTAGACCAGGGCGCGGGGGCCGTCGGCGAGGACGGCGTCGATGTCGTCGGTGGCGAGGACCCCCAGGTTTCGGTCGAGCCCGGCCAGGTCGCCGGCGTCGCGGCCGACCTTCCCGGGGTCGTGGACGATTACTGCCGCGAGTCGGAGTGCCGGGTGGGCGTCGACGGCACGGATGGCCGCGCGTCCCACGTTGCCGGTGCCCCAGACAACCGTGGAAATCATGCGCGGAGGGTAACGCCGGGAAGCGGAGGTTCCCAGACCCGGGAGCGGGGAGTTTGGCCGGTGCGGCGCGGGCCCGGTGGGGTGCGCGGAGAGCGCCCTCCGGCGGGGTCGGACGGGCGGGATGCGGACCGGCGGCGCAGGATGGGACGGCGGACCCTTCGCCCGCCCGTACGTCGTACACCAGTGCGTGAACGGGCGGCGGCCGGGCATGCGCGGGACCGGACTCATCTCCAGGGGAGGCGTCGGTGTCGGACGGGCGGCGGGAGCGGGCTGCGAGCTCGACGGGGCGGGACGAGACGGCCCTGGAGCGGGCCGACCGGCAGTGGCAGGAGCTGATCCAGGAGATCAGGGTGGCCCAGACCGGGGTGCAGATCATGTTCGGGTTCCTGCTGACGGTGGTGTTCACCCCGCGCTTCACCGAGCTGTCGAACACCGACCGGACCATCTACATCGTGACCGTGGTGCTGGGTTCGCTGGCCGCCGGGGCGCTGATCGGTCCGGTGTCCCTGCACCGGCTGGTGTCGGGGCGCCGGGTGAAGCCGCAGGCCGTGGCCTGGGCCTCGCGGCTGACCTTCCTGGGGCTGGTGCTGCTGCTGGCGACGCTGGTCTCGGCGCTCTTCCTGATCCTGCGGGTGGCCACCCACGACGCGTACGTGCCGTGGCTGGTGGCCGGGGTGCTGTGCTGGTACCTGGTGTGCTGGTACCTGCTGCCGGCCTGGATCCGGATCCGCCACACCTCCGGGGAGGCCGAGGAGGCCGGCCCACGCGGGTGAATCGCGGGCCGGGCTCGCGGGCCCGGCGGCGAGGCGCGGGCGGGGGCGGGGCGGGCGTTCGGTGAGGTGTGCGGATGTCCGAAGAGTGGTGGACCCGGAACGTGTTCGAGCCGGGCAAGTTCCCCCTGTTGCTGGCCTTGGCCGCGTTCGTGCTGACCTTCGCCGTGACCCGGCTGATCACGCGGATGATCCGCGCGGGCAAGGGCCCCTTCCGTGACGTGACCCCGGGCGGGTTGCACGTGCACCACGCGGTGCCGGGGGTGGTGCTGATGACGGTGGGCGGGTTCACCGCGATCGGCGGCGGGCGGCACGGCTGGGGCGCGGGGATCGCGGCGGTGCTGTTCGGGGCCGGGACGGCGCTGGTGTTGGACGAGTTCGCGCTGATCCTGCACCTGAGCGACGTGTACTGGACCAAGGAGGGCACGCTCAGCGTGGAGGTGGTGATCCTGACCACCGCGATGGCCGGATTGCTGCTGGCCGGGTTCTCGCCGTTCGGGGTCGACGGGATGAGCGAGGACGAGCTGCGCGACCGGTGGGGGCTGGTGGTGTCGGTCCTGATCGACCTGGGCCTCGCGGTGGTGACCCTGTTCAAGGGCAAGCCCCGGTTGGCGGTGCTCGGGCTCGCGCTGCCCCCGCTGGCCCTGCTGGGGGCGGTGCGGCTGGCCCGGCCCACCTCGTGGTGGGCGCGCCGCCTCTACCGCCGGCGGCACCGGGCCCGGGCCCGGTCGATGCGGCGGGCCTACCGTCACGACCGGCGCTGGAACGGGCTGCGGCGACGGGTGGACGGGGTGATCGGAGGCGCCCCGAACCCTTGAGCGAGGGGCTTCGCCGCGGGGTGTCGCGAGCGCCCGCGTCACCGTGGGGGCGACGGGTCGTTAGCCCGTGGGGGCCGACCCGGGGGCGAAAGGGACAACGGTAATGCGGCAGTTTCCTCTGGAGATGCTCGAAGTCACGCCCGGCCGGGTGATCGAGTGGCGGTTGCGTTCGGCGGAGCGCCCGGCCACACGGTCCGGCGGGGACCGGCAGGTCCCGCCCGCGCGGGTCGAGGCGGGCGCCGGGGTCCCGGCGGCGCGGGACCGCAGGGCCTCGTACAACCAGGACAAGCACTTCACGGTGGCGGAGGAGAGCCAGGGCGCGGCCGACCCGGTGGCCTCGTGGCTGGCGGTGACCTTCGAGGTCAACGAGCCGCTGGACCGGGGGATGATGGAGCGGGCGCTGCTGTCGTTCGTGGACCGGCACGAGGTGTTGCGGTGCGCGTTCCAGCGGCTCGCGGGCGAGGTGTCCTGCGCCCCGGTGGCGAGTGATTCGCTGTCCCTGGACTGTGTGGAGATCGGGGCCTTCGCCTCGACGGAGGCGGTGCGCACCTTCCTGGTGGCCCGTTTCAAGGACACCATCGACACGCTGTCGTGGCCGCTGTTCACGATGGGCGCGATCGAGCGGCCCGATTCGGCGACGGTGTACCTGGCCCTGGACCACATCGTGTGCGACGGGCTGTCGATGCCGATCATCGTGGACGAGGTGATGACCACCTACGAGGCGTACCGGCGCGGCCGGCAGCCGGTGCTGCCGCCGGCGGCCGGG
Organism: Streptomyces dryopteridis; assembly: GCF_049606955.1. Classification (NCBI taxonomy): domain Bacteria; kingdom Bacillati; phylum Actinomycetota; class Actinomycetes; order Kitasatosporales; family Streptomycetaceae; genus Streptomyces; species Streptomyces dryopteridis. Next base: position 54,406 of record NZ_CP187113.1, read on the forward strand.
TACCTGGACTTCGCGGAGGAGCAGCGCCGGCGGCACCTGTCGATCGGGATGGACGACGAACGCCTGGGCTACTGGCGGGAGTTCACCGAGCGCGGCGGGGGCGAGTTCTTCCCCCGGTTCCCCTTGGACCTGGGGGTGGCCCCGGGCCGGATGTACCCGATCGTGAACGACGCCTCGCGGCTGTTGGACCCCGCGGAGGCGGACGCGCTGGAGGAGGCGTGCGCCGCGGTGGGCGGCAAGGCGTTCATGGGGGTGCTGGCGGCGGTGGCCATCGGGTTGCGGGAGGCGGGCGGCCCCTCGGTGTACCGGGGGTTCATGCCGGTGAGCGAGCGCGGTCTGGGGCCGTGGCGGCATTCGGTGGGCTGGTTCGTGAACACCCTGCCGATCGAGTTCGACGTCTCGCCCGAGCTGGACTTCGCGGGGGTGATGGACAGTGCCCGGCGGGGGTTCAAGGAGATGATCGGGCAGGTGGAGCTGCCGTTCGTGCGGGCCTGGGAGTTGTTGGCGCCGCGCGAGTACGCGTTGAAGGCGTGGCCGTACCCGGTCAACTTCTTCTCGTACATCGACACCCGCAAGTGCCCGGGGGCGCTGCACCACGACGAGTGGCGGCCGACGACGCACGTGTGGTCGGCGCGGGCCAACGGGGCGTGTTCGTGGTTCCAGCGGGACAACGAGGGCCTGCACATGAACACGATCCACGTGGACACCCCGCAGGCGCGGCGCACGATGGCCGCGTTGAACGAGGCGCTGCGGGAGACGGTGCGGACCATCGGGCGGACCGGCGGACTCGGGTCGCGGGTGCCGGCGGTGTCGGGGGCGCGCGAGGGTCGGTTGCCGGTGCGGGTGGTGGGCGCGCGGGCCGGTGGCGACGCGGTGAGCGCGGCGGCGGCCGCGACCTCCTCGGGCCCGGTCCCGGTGCCGGGTCCGGCGGCGGGTTCGCAGGGGCGGCCGGCGCTGCCGGCGCGGGTGCCCGGTCCGGGGCGGGCGGGGCTGGCGGGGCCCCGGCGGCCGGTGGACGGGGTGGTGCCGGCGGCGGGGCCGAAGCCCGCGCCGCCGGGTCGTGGGGGTGCGGGGGTCGATCTCAGCCGGTGACGTGGAAGGCGCGCTGCGCCTTCTTGCCGCCGATGAGGACCTCGCAGGCCATCAGGGCGACGGTGGCGGGGTCCTTGACGGTGAAGTTGAGGGCGAAGCTGCCGTCGAGTCCGATGACGCGGGTGACGTAGTGGTCCTTGGTCTGGCGGCCGTCGGCGGCCCGGCCGGTGACGGAGACGGTGGCCACGGGCGCGAAGCCGGTGCCGGTGACCTGGACGGTGGTGCCGAGCGGCCCCTCGGCGGGCGAGAGGGTGAAGGCCGGACCGCTCGGGGCGCCGGCGCCGTCCTGCACGGTGAAGGCGGCGGTGGCGACGCGCGGGTTGACGAGGACCTCCTTGACGCGCAGGGCCACGGTGTCGGCGGCCTGCACGGTGAAGGTCTGGGAGAAGGCCCCGTCGAGGCCGACGACCTTGGTCTTGACGGCGTCGGAGGTCTTGTCGCCGTTGGCCCGCAGCCCGGCGATGGAGACGGTGGCCACGGGTGCGAAGCCCTGGCCGACCACGGTGACCTTGGTGCCGGTGGGGCCCCGGTCGGTGGACAGGGTGATGAAGGTGCGGGCCACGGTGACCGGGGTGTCGGCGACGGCGCCGCCCGCCTCGACCCGGACCCGCCAGGAGCCCTCGGCGAGGGAGGAGCCGGTCGTGACGGTGCCCGCGAGGGTGCCGTCGGCGCCGATCCGCAGGGTGGAGCCGGCGAGCCGGCCGCTCTGGCAGTCGGTGCCGTCGGGGGCGCACAGGCTCGCGGTGGGGTTCGCGCCGGCGGGCCAACCGGTGCCGGAGAGGGTGAACGCGCCGCCGGGCTTGGTCTTGCCGGCCCCGGCCGAGAGGACGGCGGCGGCCTCGGTGACGGTGAAGTCGGCGGCCAGGAGGGTGTCGGGGTCGTTGCCCTCGTCGACCTGGATGGCGGCGATGGCGGGGTCGGAGACGACGAACTCGGCCCGGAAGGTGCCGTCGGGGGTGCTCTGGACGTAGGTGGCGGTGTCGTCGAGGGTCACGCCGTCCGCGTCCCGGCCGACGATGTTGATCCACCGGTCCTGGAGGTACTGGGTGCCGGTCACCACGACGGTGGTGCCGACGGGGCCGCGGTTGGCGGACAGGGCGATGGCCCGCGGGCCGGTGGGCGTGTAGGCGCGGACGGTGAGGGGGCCGGTGGCCTCCTTGGTGCCGTCGTTGACCTTGACCAGGTACTGGCCGTCGGGCACGGCGAAGGCGTCGGCGAGGGTCGCGGTGCCGGTGAGGTTGCCGTTCGCGTCGATGGCGAGGGTGTCGGAGGTGAACCGGCCGGGGTCGCAGCCGCCGCCGTCGGCGGCGCAGAGCAGCGGGGTCGGGTCGGCGTTCGGGGTCCAGACGGTGCCGGTGAGGGCGACCGCGGTGTGCGGGCGGGCTTCGGCCGGGGTGGTCAGGGTGGCCGGTTTGCCCTCGTTGCCCTCGGCGGTGACCCCGCCGACGCTGCCGCCGCCGGCGGTCACGGAGCAGGTGGTCTGGTAGGTGCCGCCGAAGACCTTGGTCTGGGTGACGGTGCGCAGCGGGGTGAAGGCGATGGCGCCCTTGGCGTTCGCCGGGACGAGGAAGTCCCCTTCGTAGGGCGGGATGACGACGGCCTGTCCGCTGGTGGCGTCGAGGAGCACCTCGGGGCCGCGCACGGTGACGGTGCCGGTGGCTCCGCCGGACATGGCGAGGTCGATGCTCGGGGTGGTGGGCATGTCGTTGATGCTGACGGTGCTCTTGGCGGGGCCCGGGTCGAGGGTGACCTTGGCGTGCACCTTGCCGCCGGGCAGGACCACGGCGGGGCTGAGTTCCACGGTCATGGCCTGGGGGCCGGTGGCCTCGCCCTGACCGGCGGGGAGCACGCACTTGACGGTGGGGGTGATGGTGCCCGCGTGGGCCGGGGCCGCCGCCGCGAAGAGGCCGACGGTCAGCAGGGCGGCACTCGCCGACGCTGCCACGAAACGGTGCGCCATTAATCTCTGTCGAATTGCCATGGGGGTCTCCGTATTCCTCTCGGGAAAATCGGGGGTGGTGGATCGGCGAAATCCCGCCGGAGCCGCGGCGACGGAGAACTGCGAGAAAAGGGGCGGATTTTCGCCCTTCGCGGGGCGTCCGGACAGGTCGGCGGGAATTTCCGGCGCCATTGCGTGGGGCGGATGGGGGACGTGGGACGGTCGGACGGGTTCTCGCGCCGAACGCCCGCCCTGCCGGGGTGGCGGAGCGGGCGTTCGGGGCCCGGCCGGGGCCGGTGCGGCGGTTTCCGCTCAGGAGAGCGAGAGGGTGAGCACCGCCTGGTAGGTCCCGGCGGAGACGACCGCGGGAACGGACAGGGTCAGACCGGCGCCGGCGTCGAAGGACCCGCCGGTGACGGAACGGGCCCCGTCGCCGCCGAGCGAGCACAGCGCGGCGGGGGTGGAGCCCAGGGCGGCGAGCGGCCCCGGGGTGGGGCTGCCGACGCTGCCGGTGCCGGCCGCGCAGGTAGGTCGCCAGGAGACCGCGCCGGCGTCGATCACGGCCCCGCCGGCGCCGCCGGTGAAGTCGGTGAGGGTGCCGGTGAGGGACCAACCGGTGTTGTTGCCGCGGGCGTCGAGGACGGTGACCTTGTTGAGGTCGCCGCCGACGGTCTGCGGGCGGCCGGTCAGGCCGACGGTGCCGAAGGAGACGCTGCTGCCGGCCTGGACCATCGTGAGGTTGCCGTTGCCGACGGTCACCCCGAGGTTCTGGGTGGCCTGGTTCTCACCGCCGCCGGGGTCGGGCGGGGTGACGCGGAACGGGAGCTTCTCGATGGTGTCGGGGTCGTTGCCCTCGTCGGCCTGGATGAAGGCGATGGCGTCGGAGGAGACCGTGAACTCGATGGAGAAGGTGCCGTCGGGGGCGCTCTTGCCGTAGGCGGCCGTGTCGTCGAGCGTGGCGCCGTAGGCGTCGAGACCCACCACGTTGATCCACTGGTCGGGTCCGTAGCCCCGGCCGGTGACGGTGATCACGGAGCCCAAGGGGGCCTGGGGCACCGACAGGTTCAACTGCCGTTCGCCGGCCGCGACCGCCTTGACGGTGAGGGGAGCGGTGGCCTCCTTCGTTCCGTCACCCACCTTGACCAGGTACGAGCCGTTGGCCACGGCTCCGGCCTCGGCGAGGTGGGCGGTGCCGGTCAGGGCCCCGTCCGAGCCGATCACCAGGGAGTTCGCGGTGAACTTGGTCGGGTCGCAGCCGCCCCCGTCCGTGCCGCACAGGGAGGGGACCGGGGTGGCCCCGGGGGTCCAGCCGGCGCCGCCCAGCGTGACGTCGGTGTTGGGCCGCACCTCCCCGGTGGGGGCGGTGAGGGTGGCGTCGGGGCCGCCCTCGCCCTTGGCGGTGACGGAGCCGATCACCCCGCCGCCCGAGACCACCTCGCACACGGTGGTGAAGGTCTGTCCGAAGACCTTGGTCTGGGTGAGCAGCTTGGTCGGGGTGAAGGTGACCTCGCCGGCGGCGTTGGTGGGCAGCAGGAACTCGCCCTCGTACGGCGGGATCCTGATCGGCTGGTCCTTGACGATGTCGAGCGGGATCTCCGGCCCCCGGGCCGTGACGGTGCCGCTCGCGCCGCCGCCGAGCCGGAAGTCCACGCTCGGGGTGGTGGGCACGTCGGGCAGGTCGAACCCGCTGGTGGCCGGGGAGTCGCCGAGGGTGACCGATGCCTTGACCTTGCCGCCCGGGGCGACCTCGGACGGGCTGAAGGTGACGGTGATCTCCTGGGGCCCGGTGGCCTCGCCCTGACCGGCGGGCAGCACGCACTTCACCGTGGGGGTGATCGTGGCCGTGACCTTGGGCGGGCTGTTGGCCGCCGCGACCCCGCCGCCGAGGGCGAGGACGCCCGCGAGGGTCACGGCGAGGCGCCGATACGTGGGACGTCGTGGTCGTAACACCTGTCGCCTTTCTCTGTGGTTTCCCTGTCGCGTGTTGGCACATTGAGATGGCAGGGGGTGCAGAAGTCAAGACAAAACAGGGGCGGTTCCCGGCCGTTGACTATTTCCGGTCGCACCGTTTCACTGCGAGACAATGCCGGGCCCGGCACCCCGCACCATGTGTGAAATCCCCGGTCGTCGACCGGGGTTCGAGTCCCCTCGGGAAAGGAAGACTTTCATGTCCGTCTCCTTACGCCGCGCCACGACATCGGCGGCACTGGTCACGGCGGGGGCCCTGGTCTCCGTCGCCGCGCTCGCGACCAGCGCGTGGGCGGTGAGCCCGAGCACGGCCACCGCGTCCTACAACTGCGGCACCTGGGGCAGCGGCACCGCGACCCTGACGGCCACCGATTCGGGCGGGGTCAAGAAGATCAAGCTGACCTCGACCTCGATCACGATGCCGGCGGGGTCGAGCGCGAACCCGAACAGCATCACCACCACCCTCAAGGTCAAGAAGACGGCGGGCGGGGTGACGAGCGAGGTGCAGTTCTCCGGCACCGTCAACCCCGGGATGAGCGGGGGCAACCCCATCACCCTCGGCCCGATCGCCCTGTCCTCGGGCACCTTGGCGGCGGGCAACACCTCGGATTCGTGGGTCCTGGCCGGCGCGCCGAGCGCGTCGAACTGGTCCCTGCGGATCGTCACGTCCTCGCCGACGGCGGCGACGGTGTACTGCACGGCGACGGGAGCGCAGTCGTCGGTCTTCACCTGGTGACGCCGACCGATCGGTGAGGTCCGCCGATCGGTCGGGGGTCGCGGCCGGCGTCTCGCGCCGGTCTCCGCACCGCGCCCCGCCCTCTCCCTTGCCCCGGTTCCTCGGGACAAGGGGGAGTCACGGTTCAGGCGAGGGAGAGGAAGAGCTTCTCCAGCTCCGCTTCGGTCAGCGGCGGGGTCTCGCCGTCGGCGGCGTTCATGCACTGCCGCATCCCCGACGCGATGATCTTGAAGCCGGCCCGGTCCAGGGCCCGGGAGACCGCGGCGAGCTGCGTCACCACGTCCTTGCAGTCGCGTCCCGCCTCGATCATGGCGATGACGCCGGCGAGCTGCCCTTGGGCGCGGCGCAGTCGGGTCAGAACGGCGTGGGTGGCTTCGTCGCCGGCGGGGATGGCGGGCATCACGGGCTCTTTCCGGGTGGGAGGTGGGTGGGGCGGGAGGGGGCGCCCTCAGTCGCGGAGCGCGGCACGGGCGCTGTGCAGCGTATCCGGCGCCGGACGGTTGAACGGCAGTCGGCCCAGGACGCGGGCCATCGCGCAGGTGTCACTCACCGCCGACCACACCAGTCCGCCGGCCACGCCGGCGGCGAGCAGCCGGGCCCGGGGCGCGCGCAGTCCCAGCGCCAGCCCGGTCAGCACCAGGGCGCCGGCCGTGAACCGGACCTGCCGGTCCATGGCCCACGGGGCGCGGCCGGCGGGGGCGGGTCCGGCGGCCAGGGGCAGGCCGGCGGCCTCCCAGGCCGCGGTGCCGCCGGGCAGGTCCCGGGCGGTGATGCCCGCGTCGCGCAGCGAGTCCCGGGCGGCGGCCGAGCGGACCCCGGAGGCGCAGACCAGGACCAGGGGACGGCGGGCGCTCGCGGCGCGGAGGTCCTCGCGCAGGGCGTCCAGGTGGGCGAGCGGCACGTTCAGTGCGCCGGGGACGGCTCCGGCGGCGTGTTCGGCGGGGCCGCGCACGTCGAGGACGAGGGCCTCGCCGGCCTCGATGAGCTCGTGCAGGGCCTGGGGGGTCAGGGGCTGGGTGACGGTGGTGGTCATCGGGTCTTCCTCGGGTGCCGGGGCTGGGTGGGTCGGGCCGGTCAGGGGTGGTGGGGGCGGGCTGCGGACCAGGTGGCGTAGCCGCCGTCGAGGTTGCGGACCCGGCGGCCGAGGCCGGTCAGGAGCCGGGCCGCGGTGTGGCCGCGCAGGCCCACCTGGCAGTGGACCAGGAGGTCTCCCGGGGGGAGTTCACCGGCTCGTTCGCGCAGGGAGTCGACGGGGATGTTCACCGCGCCGGGTATGGAACCGGCGGCGTGTTCGGCCGGGGTGCGGACGTCGACGAGGGTGGCGCCCTCGGCTTGCGCGGCGGCCAGTTCGTGCCACTGGAGGGTGTCGGCGGTGCCGCTGATCAGGTTGTCCGCGATCAGGCCGACCATGGTGACGGGGTCCTTGGCGGAGCCGTAGGGCGGGGCGTAGGCGAGTTCCAGGTCGGCGAGGTCGCGGACGGTGAGGCCGCCGGCGATGGCGGTGGCGAGCACGTCGATCCGCTTGTCGACGCCGTCGGCGCCGACGGCCTGGGCGCCGAGGACGGCGTGGGTCTCGGGGTCGTAGAGGACCTTGAGGGCGATCGGCGAGGCGCCGGGATAGTAGCCGGCGTGCTGGCCGGGGTGGAGGTGGACGGCCTGGAAGGGGCGGCCGGCGGCGCGCAGCCTCTTCTCGTTCCAGCCGGTGGCGGCGGCGGTCCGGTCGAAGACCTTGACCACGGCGGTGCCGATGGCGGGGCGGGCCGAGACCGGGCGGCCGGTGATGGCGTCGGCGATCAGGCGGCCGTGTCGGTTGGCGAGGTTGGCCAGGGGGACGAGGGTGGGGGCGCCGGTGAGGGCGTCGGTCTTCTCTGCGGCGTCGCCGGCGGCGTAGACGGCGGGGTCGACCGTGCGGCAGGCAGCGTCTACGGCGATGGCGCCGGTCGGGCCCAGCGGCAGGCCGGCGGCGCGGGCGAGGTCGGTCTCAGGGCGCACCCCGATGGCGAGGAGGACGAGGTCGGCGGGGAGGACGCGACCGTCGGCCAGTCGTACGGCGTCCGGGGTGAGGGCGGCGAGTTCGGCGCCCAGTTCCACCGCCACTCCCCCGGCGCGCAGGGTGTCGGCGAGGGGGGCGGCCATCTCGGGGTCGAGGGGAGGGAGGACCTGGTCGGCGCGTTCGACGAGGGTGACGGCGAGGCCGCGTTCGCGCAGGTTCTCGGCGGCCTCGACGCCGATGAACCCGGCTCCGACCACGACGGCGGTGCGGGCTTCGGCGAGGGCTTCGGCGAGGCGGTCCAGGTCGGGCACGTCGCGCAGGGTGTGGGCCCGCTCGACGCCGGGGAGGTCGGGGACGAGGGGGCGGGCGCCGGGGCTGAGGACGAGGTGGTCGTAGGGCTCGTGGTGGAGGCTGCCGTCGGTGAGGTCGCGGACGGTGACGGTGCGCGCGGCGCGGTCCACGGCGAGCACCTCGTGTCGGACGCGGACCTCGATCCGGAACCGGGCGGCGAGGGATTCGGGGGTCTGCAGGAGCAGGTCCGCACGGTCCTCGATGACCCCGCCGAGGTGGTAGGGAAGGCCGCAGTTGGCGTAGCTGACGTGCGGACCGCGTTCCAGGACCAGGATCTCGGCCTGTTCGTCCAGGCGGCGCAGTCGGGTGGCGGCGGACATCCCGGCCGCGACGCCGCCGACGATCACTGTCCTCATGAGGGTCTCCTGTTGCGTGGCTCGAAAATGCTGACTGGATACCCCCCTGGGTATGAGCATATACCGAGGGGGGTATCCGGAGGCGAGCCGGGGACCTCGGTGTCGCGAAGTGGGGTCGAAGGTCCCGGGGAACGCCGACGGCCCGACACCCCGTCCGCCGCCCCGGGTATCGGGCGGTCGTGCGGTGGGTGTCGGGCCGCTGGGTGGCGGGCCGGGTGGTCCGGTCTAGCGGGTACCGTCGAGGTCCTTCGGGAGGGCCCCGAGGTGGTCCAGGAGGCCGTCCCCGAGGGCGGCGAGGCCGCGGTGGAAGGCGGTGCGGGCGTGTTCCTCGATCATGTCGAAGAAGCCGCCCGCCCAGGTCAACGGGTGCTCGTCGAGGAAGGCGCGCCGCGCGGCCAGCAGGTCCCGGGCGCGGTCGGGCGCCCCGGCCTCCACGGCGTCCAGGGCCCGGACGCTCAGGGCCGCCACGAAGGACAGCTCCAGGCCGAGATGGTCGTCGGGTTCACGACCCTGCCGGGGCGCGGCCAGGCCGTGCCGGGCGTACCAGGCGCGGACCTGGAGGGTCTCGGTCTCGAAGAGCAGCCCTTCCGGGGACCGGTGCACGGATTCCCACGGCGGGGCCAGGAGGGCCTCGGGGCCGACGAAGAGCCGGTTGTGGTCGGCCCGCACGGCGCTCGCGTCCTCGCCGAGCCGCCGGGAGTCGGCCCAGCGGACGAGCCCCTCGGCGGTGCGCCCGGTGGCGGGCAGCGGCCAGTCCGCGAGCAGTTCGGGGTCGCGGACCCCGTCGAGGTGCTGTTGGTCGGGGGCTTCGAGGAGGAGGCGGGAGACGACGGTGCAGGCCGCGGCGGTGGCGTCGAGTTCCCGGACGGCCTCGGCGAGGGCCTCGGCCGAGGGGGGCGGGGTCGGGTTCACGGGTGGGGTCTCGTTCCGGGTCACATGCCGATGCGGGTCATCGACTCGTAGAACTGCGAGCGGCCGATCAGTTCACCGACGAGGACGAGGGTGAACGCGGCGGTCGTGAGGGTCGCGGCGCGGCGCGGGCAACCGGCGCGGCGGGCGCTGTGCCGGTACAGGAGGGCCGCCAGGACGCCCGCGCCGGCGAAGACGAGGAGCAGGCGGGCGATGAACCAGGCACCGGAGAAGACGCCGGCGCTCGCGGCGGCGGCCGGGCCGCCGTCGGCGAGGGCGGTGAGGTGCAGCGGGATCAGGACGCTCTCGACGCCGAGGAAGGCGATGGCCGTCAGCGAGGTGCCGGTGAGGGCGCTGCGCAGCAGCGGGGTGGAGGTGCCTTCCGGCGCGGCGCCGCGGACCCGGCGCAGCAGGGCCGGGGCGGCGAACGCGGTGGCGGCCGCGAGGGAGCCGAGGAGGAAGGTGGTGGTGAGGAAGAAGGCGGGGGTGCGCCAGGTGTGCCAGGCCGGGACCACCGGGAGGGTGTAGTAGATCATGCTCATCGACCAGACCAGCCCGAGGCCGGCGAGGGCGGTGACCACCGCGAGGATCCGCCGTGCGAGGACGCCGCCCCGGTCGAACCAGGCGCTCGCCGCGTAGAGGAAGAGCAGGCCGCCGAAGACCACGCCCATCACGATCTCCCGGCTCAGCCAGGAGGAGCCGACGTGTCGGAAGACGTTGAGGACGTTGCCGATGTCGTTCATGTGGAAGATCGACGCGAACATGCCGAGGCCGAGGCCGGCGAGGGCCGCGTACACGCCGGGGTGGGTGAGGCGGTCGATCGCGGCCCGGTCGTGACCGCCCTTGACGCGGGCGAGGAGGCGGACCGCGCAGACCACGACGAAGGCGCCGACGCTCATCTGGGCGAGCACCGTGAAGGCGATCATGGGGAGTTCGTGCACGTACACGGTCAGATCTCCTCGGAGTTCGCGATGGCCCCGGTGCCCGTGCCGGAGGGCTGCGCGTCCCGGTGCGGGGTGATGACGAGACGGGGGCGGGTGATCTTGGGGTCCGGGAGGGGTTCGACGCCCGCGAGCTTCCCGTGCCGGGAGCGGAGTTCGTCGATCGGGCCCCAGTCGAGGGCGCGGGAGGGACAGGCCGCGACGCAGGCCGGGTCCTCGCCCTCGGCCCGGTAGTCGGCGCACATGTCGCACTTGGACATGTGGCCGGTCTCGGGATTGAACTGGGGCGCGGAGTAGGGGCAGGCCCATTCGCAGTAGCGGCAGCCGACGCACTTGGAGTCGTCGACGGTGACCACGCCGTCGGGTCCCTGGGTCATGGCCGTGGTGGGGCAGACCTTGACGCAGGCGGGCTCCTCGCAGTGGTTGCAGGAGATGGACATGTAGGACGCGAACACGCTCGGGGTGAACGTCTCCCCGCTCTGCTGCCAGGTGCCGCCGCAGTATTCGGCGACCCGGCGCCAGTTGACCGCCTGCGGGAGGTCGTGCTTGTCCTTGCAGGCGATCTGGCACGCCTTGCATCCCGTGCACAGGGACTGGTTGAAGTGGAACCCGAGCTTCTGGGGCTTGTTCGTCATGGTGGTCTTCGCTCTCCCCGGCCTCAGATGCCTTCGACCTGGACCAGGTTGGTGTGCTGCGGATTGCCCTTGGCGACGGGGGTGGGTCGCCAACTGGTGAGGGTGTTGATCGAACCGCCGACGTCCACGCCCGACTTGTCGGGCCGGTACCAGGCCCCTTGCGGGACGGAGACGACGCCGGGGGCGATGCGGGGGGTGACGCGGGCGGCGAGCCGGATCCGGCCCCGGTCGTTGAAGACGTCCACGGTGTCACCGTTGTCGACGCCTCGGCGCCGGGCGTCCTCGGGGTTGATCCACACCATCTGGGGGTGCGCCTCCCGGAGCCAGGGGACGTTTCCGTAGGTGGAGTGGGTGCGCTGCTTGTAGTGGTGGCCGATGCACTGGAGCGGGTACTTGCCGTGCCGCTTGGCCTCTTCGGGGCCCTCCCAGGTCTCGACGTGTTCGGGGAGGGCGGTGATCCGGTCGCCTTCGGGGAGCTGCCAGGTGCGGGAGCGCTCCCACAGGGTGCCGGAGAAGATCTCGATGCGGCCCGAGGGGGTCTTGAGGGGGTTCTTCTCGGGGTCGGCGCGGAAGCCGCCGAGCGCGATGAGCTCCTCGGGCTTGGGCGCGGTGGTCTTCCACACGCCCTGGGCGCGCAGGGTGTCGAAGTCGGGCAGGCCGGGGACGGTCTTGCGGGACTCCTCCACCACGAGGCGGACCCAGTCCTCCTGGGTGCGGCCCTGGGTGAACTCCCGCTCGACGCCGAGCTCCCGGGCGATGCCGGTGCACATCTCGTAGACGGTCTTGCAGTCGTGGAGCGGTTCGATGGCGCGGTCGGCGATGATCGCGTAGCCCATGGCGCCGGCGCTGCCCTGCTGGATGACGTCGATCTGCTCGGCGTTGGACACGTCGGGCAGGAGGATGTCGGCGTAGCGGGCCGAGACCGTCATCTGGTTGTCGATCACCACGATCATCTCGCACTTGGAGTCGTCCTCCAGGAGCTTGACGGTGCGGTTGATGTCGGAGTGCTGGTTGGTGAGGGCGTTGCCCGCGTACTGCCAGATCATCTTGATCGGCACGTCGAGCTTGTCCTTGCCCCGGATGCCGTCGCGCAGGGCGGTCAGCTCGGGGCCGCGTTCGACGGCGTCGGTCCACAGGAAGAAGGGGATGGCCGTCTTGACCGGGTTCTCCGTGACGAAGGGGTTGGCCATGGCCAGCTTCCAGGAGCCCTCGCGCAGGCCGGTGCCTCCGCCCGGGACGCCGACGCAGCCGGTCATCGCGGCGAGGGTGAACACGGCACGGGCCTGGTTCTCGCCGTTGGCGTGCCGCTGCGGACCCCAGCCCTGGGTGATGGCGACGGGGCGGGCGGTGCCGATCTCGCGGGCCAGGCGCACGATCGTGGCGGCCGGGACCCCGGTGATCCGGGAGGCCCACTTGGCGGTCTTCTCGGTCCGGTCGGGTCCCTTGCCGGTGAGGTAGGCGAGGTAGGAGCTGCCGGCGGGCACCCCCTTGGGCAGGTGCGCGTCGTCGAAGCCCTGGCAGTAGCGGTCGAGGAATGCCTGGTCGTGGAGGTTCTCGGCGACCATGGTGTGCGCGATGCCAGCGACGAGCGCGGCGTCGGTGCCGGGACGCAGCGGGACCCACTCGTCGCCGAGGGCCAGGGCGGTCTCGGAGTAGCGCGGGTCGATGACGATGGTGCGCACGCCGTGCTTGCGGCGGGTGTCCTGGGCGACGAAGGTCTCGCCGCCGCCGGACATCCGGGTCTCGATCGGGTTGTTCCCGAACATGACCTGGAGCTTGGCGTTCTTGGCGTCCTCCAGGGTGTTGGAGGCGACGCCGGGGCCGTACTGGTGGGTGCCGGCCTCGCTGATCGCGGCGGTGCTGTAGGTGCCGTACTGGTTCAGGAAACCGCCGACGCAGTTGAGGAGGCGGGCGATCGGGGACTGCTCGCCGGGCCAGCTGCGGGTGACGGTGCCGCCGAGAGTGCCGGTGCCGTACTGGAGGTAGATCGACTCGTTGCCGTAGTCCTTGATCAGCCGCTTGACCGTGCCGGCGATCTCCGCGTACGCCTGCTCCCAGGAGATCTCCTCCCATTCGCCGGAGCCGCGCTTGCCCTTGCGCTTCATGGGCTTCTTGAGCCGGTCGGCGTTGTAGATCCGCTGGCGCATCGCGCGGCCCCGGACGCAGGCGCGGATCTGCTGGGTGCCCTTGGTGTCGTCTCCGGTGTTGTCCGCGAGGACCCGCACGACGCGGCCGTCGGAGACCTGAAGGCGCAGCGGGCAGCGCGATCCGCAGTTGACGTTGCACGAGGACCAGACGGTCTCCAGCGGGCCGGGTCCGGCGCCGGCCGCGTGCGCGCGGCCCGTGCCGGGCAGCACGTCGAAGGCGGCGCCGGTGCCGACCAGGGCGAGGCCGCCGCCGACCGCCGCCGACCAGGCCAGGACGGACCGGCGCGAGGGGGTGTCGCCGCTCGGGGTGGTCCGGTCCGCCGGGTCCGTTCCGGAACCGTTCCGATAGCCCGCGCTCACGTGTCCTCCTGCCCGGCGGGGCCCTCTCGTGGGCCCCGCGTCCGCTGTGGTCTCTGGCTCAGTCTCGGGCGCGGCCGTGCGGGGTCCGGGCCGGCGAACGGGCCGGGTTGACAGTCCTGGGTCCCGAGATCGTGATGACGTTGGACCGGGTGGGGTTTCGGCTTCGCGGGGCCGGGCCGGCCCGTTCGTCGGGGGTGGGTCGCGGACGGGCCGTGGGGGGCGGGGCGTTGGCGGTGCGCGGCGCCGGCGGGAGACACGGCGCGGCGCGGGACCCTGCCTGTGGACAACTCGGCGCGGGGGCGGTTTGTCGCTAAGGTCGCCGTTCATGAACCAGTGGGAGGAGCCGGCCGAGGAGGATTCCCGGGTCCGGCGGGGGTGGCTCGTGGGGGCGGTCGCGGTGTGCGCCCTGGTCTTCGCCCTGGACGTGGTGGCGGCCCGGCCCGACGCGTACCGGCCGATGCTGATCGGGGAGGCGGTGGTGATCGCGGGGGCGCTGCTGCCGGTGCGCGGGGTGAGCGCGCCGGTGCGGCTCGGGGCGGTGGCGGCCCTGTCCCTGGGGGTGACGGCGCTCACCGCGTGGCAGCACCGCTCGTACACCTGGGGGGTGGGCGAGAGCCTCGCCCTGCTGTTCGCCCTGGGCGGTGCGGCGCGTTCGGCGCGGCCGGGGCGGGCCGCGCTCGGGGCCTGCCTGGCGCTGGTGACGGCGTTGTTGGCGGCGTTGCTGCGGAGCCTGCCGGTCCGGGACTGGAGCGAGATGGCCTTCCCGCTGACCTTGGCCGCCGCGTTCGTGGGCGGGCTCGGCTGGTACCTGCGGGTCCTGGACGAGCGGCGGGTGCGGGCGGTGGACGCGGTGCGGCAGCGGGAGCGGCTGCGGCTGGCCCGGGACCTGCACGACGACGTGGCGCACCACGTGACGGGCATGGTGGTGCAGGCGCAGGCGGCGCGCACCGTGCCGGGCCTGTCGGCGGGGGCGCGGGACGAGCTGTTGCGGGGCATCGAGACGGCCGGGGACGAGACCCTGGAGGCGATGCGCCGACTGGTGCGGGTGTTGCGGAGCGAGCCGGGCGGGGAGTCGGATCCGGTGGTGCGGCCCGGCGCGTTGGCGGCGGAGCTGGGGGCGATGGTGGCGCGGTTCGCGGGGGCCCGGACGGGTTCGGCGGAGCTGCGGATCTCGGCGCGGGCCCGGGCCGCGCTGCCGGCCGGCCCCGAGGTGGAGTCGACGGCGTGCCGGGTGGTGCGGGAGGCGCTGACGAATGTGGACCGGCACGCGGGTCCCGGGTCCCTCGTGGGGGTGGAGGTGGACGTCGTGCCCGGTGTGGAGGGGGAGCTGCTGCGGGTGTCGGTGGTGAACGGCGCGGCCGGCGTCGGGGTGGCCCGGCGCTCCGGGGGGCTCGGGCTGGTCGGGCTCGCGGAGCGGGTGCGGGGCATCGAGGGTTCGTTGGCGGCGGGGCCCGAGGCGGGCGGGGGATGGCGGGTCACGGCCGACCTGCCGCTCGGCGGTAGCGGCCCCCGGTGAACGGGATCATGGTGGGTGTGCGAATGGCGAGCGGACGGATGGGCTGATGGAGCGGGACGAACGAGACTCGGTGCGGGTGTTGATCGCCGACGACCAGGCGATGGTGCGCTTGGGTTTCCGGTTGATGATCGACGCCCAGCCCGACCTGGAGGTGGTCGGGGAGGTGGGGGACGGGGCCGAGTGCGTGGCGGTGGCCCGTCGGCTGCGGCCCGACGTGTGTCTCGTGGACGTGCGGATGCCGGCCCTGGACGGGCTGGAGGTGACGCGACTGTTGGCGGGGCCCGGGGTCGAGGATCCGTTGAAGGTGGTCGTGGTGACCACCTTCGACCAGGACGATTACCTGTACGGGGCGCTGCGGGCCGGGGCCGTGGGTTTCCTGTTGAAGAACGCGGGGCCGGAGCTGCTGTTGGAGGCGGTGCGCGCGGCGGCCCGGGGGGACGCGCTGGTCTCCCCCGCCGTGACCCTGCGGCTGCTGAGTCACGTCGCCGAGCGTCCGGGCGGGCCCTTGGCCGGGCGTCCGGGCACCGCCGGGGCGGCGCGGGCGGCGCTCTCGGACCGGGAGCTGGAGGTGGCGCGGGCGGTGGCGCGGGGGGCGACGAACCAGGAGATCGCGGCCGAGCTGTTCGTGTCCCTGTCCACGGTGAAGACGCACCTGACGGCGATCCAGACCAAGCTGCGGGTGCGCAACCGGGTCGAGATCGCCGCCTGGGCCTGGCGCACGGGTCAGGTCAGCGACGGCTGAGGTGCGCCCGCGCGGCGGATCGGGACGGGTTCCCACCAGGTCACGGCGCGCCAGGCCCATTCGAGGGGGCCGTAGCGGAAGTGCTTCAGCCACAGTCGGCCGAGGACCACCTGGGCGAGGAGGATGCCGGCGGCGAGCAGCAGGGCCTCGGTGTAGCGGGTGGACTCCGACAGTTCGAGGAGGGGGGCGAGGGCGACGACCACGAGGGTGGCCCCGAGGTAGTTGGTGAGGGCGAGTCGACCGAGCGGCGCGAAGACGCTTTCGAGGGCGCGGCCGAGCGGGGTGCGCAGCAGGAGCAGGAAGCCGGTGGCGTAGGCCAGGGCTCCGGCCAGGCCGGCGATGGCGGCGGCGCGGGTGCCGATCGCCTCGGTGCGGGTGGCGTCGGCCCACAGGGTCAGGGCGACCGCGGCGGGGGCCGCGAGGGCGAAGAGGACCGCGATCTGGCCGGTGCGGCGGTCGAGGGTGTCGGCGACCCCGTAGCGGGCGACGGCCGCGCCGAGCAGGAACAGGCCGGGTATGGAGGCGAGACCGCCGCCGACCAGGGTGACGCTCGCGACCGTCACCACGAGACCGCCGAGCAGGGCGAGCCACTTGGGCGCCCAGGTGAACGGGAGCAGCACCAGCAGCCCGAAGATCGCGTACGGGAGCAGGGCCTCGCCGGGGTGCAGCAGTTGGTGCAGTCCGCCCAGGACCGCGAGGGCGAGGAGACGGCGCAGCAGGACCAGGCGCGGGGAGTCGGTGCGGCGCTGGGCGCTCTCGAAGAAGAGGACGAAGCTGAGGCCGAAGAGGAAGGAGAACAGCGGGAAGAAGCGGTGCTGGACCAGGAGGTCGAGCCATTCCCGGGCGGGCACGAGCGCGCCGGCGGGATCGACGTGGGACATCCGGGTGATCTGCGGGATGTTCACGAGGAGGATGCCGCAGAGCGCGAAGCCGCGCAGCGCGTCGAGCGCGTCGATGCGCCGGCGCGGCGGGTGGGACGGGGTCGTGGACAAGGACGCTCCTGGTGGGGCGGGTGCTGTGCGCGCCCGGTCACCCGGGCTCCGTTCCATGATCGGATTCGCCGGCGGCGGCCGGCGTCTGACCTGAGCCGTACGCGCATCGGCCGAAAGTACGGTTCCTCGGGTCCCGCTCCCCTCCCCCGGTCGGGCCGACGGCGCTGTCGGTGGTCCGTGCGAGGATCCCCGGCATGATCGACTCCGCCGAGAAGTTCCTGCCCGCCGACGGTTCGCACCGGTCGCGCACGTACGCCGACTGGGCCGCCGCGCACGCCCCCGAGACGGCCGGGGCCGCCCGCGAACTGGTCGACGCGATGGGCGCGGAGCTGGCGCGGACCTGGACCAAACCGGGCCGGTTCGTGGACGCGATGGCCGTGCGCGCCCGGTCCCTGCCCGCGGCCCACCTGCCGTGGTTCTGGGACACCGTCGGGCACCGGCTGATCGGCTACGGCTCGAAGCCCGGCGGCCGGGCGTACGTGCTGGCGCGGGCGGCGGAGGCCGAGCACGGGCTGCCGGTGGACGTGGGGTACCGGCGGGCCAACGCGCTGTTGTTCGCGGCGGGCGGGGCGATGCCGGCGAAGGAGTTCGGGGCGCACCAACGGTTCCTCACGGAGCGGCTGGCGCCCGCCGATGCCTTCCGGGCCTGGGCGGAGCTGTTGGTGGCGTGGGGTTCCTCGGCGGCGGACCTGCCCGCGGACCTGGTGCGGCGGGCCCGGAGCACGGCGCGTTCGGCCGGGGTCGGTGAGGCCGAGGTGGCGGGGTTGGTGGGGTCGGTGTTGGCGGTGACCCGGGGCAAGGCGGTGCCCGATCCGGTGTTGGACGGCGCGGCGGAGCTCCTCGCCGCGCACCGGCCCTCGGAGGAGGTGGCGGCGGGGCTGCTGGGGATCTTCCCGGAGGGGGCCACCGACGGCGGGGCCTGGCTGCGGCTGCTGGAGCGTTCGGGGGCCGTCGACGCGTGGACGGCGGGCCGGATCGGGGCCGAGCGGACGGTGTCGGACTGGGTGGGGCACTACGCGCACATGTACTGCTACGCGGTACGGCGCGGGGGCGGCGTGGGCCGGCAGCGGATGCCGGAGGAGATCCTCTCGCTGGTCGGGCGGCTCGCCACGGCGCTGCGGGCGGCCGGGGCCCCGGTGTCCCTGCACACCACCCGTCACCACTGGCAGGGGCTGGACGCGGAACTGTTGGACGCGGTGCTCGCCGCCGGCGCCCCGGTCGTGGACCCGGGCCCGGAGGTGGGGCTGAAGGTGTGGGAGGGGCCGGCTCAACGCCCCCTGGTGGCGCTGGCCGCCGACCCGGTGTTCGGCCCCCGCTTGGAGGGGCGGGTGCACGCCAACCTGTTGCCGCCGATGTGGTCCTGGGACGGGCGACGACTGCCCGGATCCGCCGTGACCCTGCTGCCCGGCAACGACGCGATCGCGCAGGAGGTCGCCGCGCGGGCCGGGAAGCTCGTGGACCGGGTGGCGGGCGGGGCCCTGGCCTCGGCCGAGGAGGCCCTGACCGAGTTGGAGACCCTGCTCGACCGGCCGACGGCCACGGCCCTGGAGGGGATCGGGACGGCGCTCGGCGACTGCCCGACCGAGGCCCCGCTGCACCTGTCCCTGCGCTCGGGGCTGGCCGAGGAGTGGGGCTGGCCGGCCCTGGACGGGGTGCTCGCGCGGTTCGCGGACCGGGCGGCGCAGGCCGACGCCGAGGCGGGCGACCCGGCGCCCGGGGTGGTCGGGGTGACGTCCTCCTGGCCGGTGTTGACGGTGTACGGCCGGGACCGGGCGGTGGCCGTGGGTCCGCACGGGGTCGTGGCCGAGACCGCGTTCGCCCTGCCGCCGGATACCTCGCTGCACACCGCGCACCACATCGGCGGCTCCTTCCTCATCGCGTGGAGCACGACCGCGGGGGCTCGGTATGGGGACACGGCCTGCTGGGCCGAGCGGCCCGAAGAGGTGTTCCGGCCCGAGCGCCTGGACGGGCTGCAGCCGTTCACCGGCGGCTATCAGGAGCCCCTGGGCTACCGGTTCGCGACCCCGGACGGCTCCGGCGCGCACGACGGGGGCCGGCTGCTGCGGGCCGGCGGGCGCGAGGGCGTCGCCCTCCAGTACCTCCAGGTCTCCGACGGCGAGCGGGTCTGGCACAACGGGCACCACGTGTGGCGGCCCTGGCTCGCGGTGGACGCGCGGACCGGCGAGGAACTGGGCGAGGTGCCGTTGCCGGAGTTCGCGGACGGAACCGTGTCCGAGGCCCCGGAGCCGACGCCG
Organism: Streptomyces dryopteridis; assembly: GCF_049606955.1. Classification (NCBI taxonomy): domain Bacteria; kingdom Bacillati; phylum Actinomycetota; class Actinomycetes; order Kitasatosporales; family Streptomycetaceae; genus Streptomyces; species Streptomyces dryopteridis. The sequence goes on from NZ_CP187113.1 coordinate 73,338, forward strand.
GCCGGGGTCGAGTCGACCCGGCACGCCGAGTCGACGACCCTGGCCCCGCTGCCCGCCGGGCTCGCCGCCTCCCCGCTCGGCGACCGGGACGGGCTGGTCGGCTTCCGGGCCCGCGCCGCGCGCCGGCGCACCCCGGGCCCGCTCGACGTGTGGGCGGTGGAGAGCGTGGACGGCCGGCGGGCCGGGTTCACGATCGACCGCGAGGGTCAGGAGCCCTTCGGGCTGCTGCGCCCGGCCGGAGCCCCGGAGGAGGAGGCGGACGGGTCGCTGGTCCTGGTGCGCGGCGGCGGGCTGAGCGGGGTGCGGGCGTACGCGGCCGGCGGCGGTCTGCTGTGGCGACTGCCCGGTTTCCCCTCCACGCTGCGGCTGGACACGACGACGCGGGCACGCGGGGTGTGCGCGGCCTCGCTGGGGGTGGCGGTGCCGCCCGCGTTCTGGCACCTGCTGCGGGTGCGGGACGCGGCCGGTTCGCGCGCGCTGCGGGAGCTCGGGGCCGAGGCCGTGCGGGGCCTGCTCGACGCCGCCGGGGACGGTCCGTCGGCCTTGCGGACGGCGATCGGTCGGGAGCTTCCGGAGCTGTCCTCGCGGCCGGTGATCGCGGCGGTGGAGTGGAGCGTGCGCCGGGCCCTGGCGGTGGCCGAGCGGCGGGCGGAGCTGGCCGAACGGGTGCGGTTGATCCGGGAGGAGCTGCCGCCGGCGCCCGCGCGGACGGCGCCGGACGAGGACCTGGCCCGGGCCCTGTTCGGGCTGGGGAACCCCGGCGAGGAGCAGCGCCGGCGGGACGGGGCGGCGGCCTCGGCGCATCCCGCCACGATCGAGGCCGTGGCGGCGGACGGGCTCGCCCTGGCCGGGCGGATCCCCGAGGCGGTGCGCCGCCTGGCCCCGCAGGCGCCGCCCCGGGACTGGTCGGCGGTGCTCGGCACCATCGACGCGGTGGCCTGGCGCCTGGTCGCGGGCCCGGGCGGGGACCAGGAGCGGGCCACGCTGGCGGCGTTCCTGACGGCGTGGGCCGACACCCCCTTCGCGCGGGCCGGTTCGACCTGGTGGGTGGGGCGCGCGGAGCCCCGGGCCGTGGCCTCGCTGCGGGCGGCGGGGCTGCCGGTGGCGGCCGGGGCCGGCCCGGACGCCACGTGGTGGGTGGCGCCCGCCGGCGCCTCGGACGGAGCGGTGGCCGCGGTGGATCCGCGGGCCCGGACGGTGCTCGTGGACCGTGACGACGCGCTTCGGCTGCGGCGGATGGTGGAGTTGGTGGACGAGCGGGGGGCGCCGGCCGTTCCCGAGGCGGCGGCGGCCCGGTTCGCGGAGCTGACCGGGGTGCGGCGGCCGATCGCGCGGCTGGTGCTGGCCGGTTTCCCCCGGGACCCCGGGCACGACGAGGACGTGGCCCTGGCCCGGCGGGCCCCGTTCCGGGCCTCCCCGTGGACCGGTGACCTCTACCGGCGGCTCTGTGAGCGGCTGGGGGCGGCGGGTCGACGGGAGGTGCTCGCCGCCGGGCCGCCCGCCGATCCGGACGCTCTGTGGGAGCGGGACGGGTTCGGCGCGGCCGTCGAGCGGATGGCCGCCGTCTGGGTGGAGCGGCTGGGGGCCCGGCCCCCGGTGGACGACGCGCTGGCCGACGAGTTGGAGGAGGAGATCGGGGTCTCCGAGCACTGGGCCCGGGCGTTGGGTTCCGGGCCGGGGGCGGAAGGGAAGGTGTTCCGCCCGGCGGCCGACTGGCGGCTGTTCGCCGACCGCTACCGGGGCGCGCAGGCACGGCCGGTGCTCCCCGACGGCACCACCGGTCCCCGGGGGACGGTGCTCGGGCTGCCGATCCCGGCCGTCGCGGCGGCGCTGGTCTGGGCGTGGACGGAGCGGCCCGCGGGGGATCCGGCGACCCGGTGGGCGGGCGCCCTCCACGACCTCCTGCGGGCGGAGTTGGCCCGACCGGAACTGCTGTACCCGCTGGCGGAGCGGGCCGACGGGGACGAGCGGGAGCTGGAGCGCCGGTTCGGGCCGGCGCGGCTGCCGGTGGTGCCGGCGGCGCCGCCGACGGACGGCACCGAGCCGGCGCCGACGCCGATCGCCTGGGACGCGGGGGCACTGGTGGTGTGCGCGCCCAGTGGCGCGGCGTTCGTGCGGCCGGCGTTGACGGCCGATCCGGTGGCGTGGGAGCGCTTGGTCACGGAGTCCGGGTTGGCTCGGGGCCTGGAGCTGTTCGAGCTGTTGCGAGTGGGCGGCGGACTCGACCGGATGCGGGCCCGGGCCGCGTCGGGGGTGGTGCCCGAAGGGTGCCACGAGCTCGATCCCCGGGTGTCCTGCCCGGAGTTGACGGACGAGGCGGCCGAGGCCCTGGGCGTGTCGCGGGACGCGGCCGGGTACTTCCTGCAGCTGCTGACGTTGGCGCGGCCCACGGACCGGTCGGTGCGCCGGTGGAACGGGTGGACGGGGGCCCGGTTGACGGCGGCGCGCGAGGAGTTGGCCGGGGTGGGCGCGGTGGTGATCGCGAAGCGGGCCCGGGCGGGCCGGTCGGCGTTCGCCCCGGGCGGGTGGACCGAGCTGAAGGCACCACATCTTCCCGTGGAGACGCCCAAGTTGGGGCTCTATCGGGTGCGGCCGTTGTGGCAGAACCGGATCGAGGGCCCCTTCGAGCGGCTGCTGGCGCCCGCGCCGGCGCACGAGTTGTTCGCGGCGGCCTGGCGCGGGCGGGGGGAGGCTCAGGGTCAGGCTCAGGAGTAGGTGACCGTCACCTTGGTGAAGCCCAGGGAGCGGAGCAGGCCGTCGAGCATGGCGGTGGTGTTCTTCTCGGCGCGGGCGGTCAGTCCCCCCTTGGTCGCGGCCTCTCCGATGCGTTGGACGGCGAGGCGTTGGACGGCCTGTTCGCTGCCGGGGTTGCCGGAGAAGAGGTCGCCGAGACGGTCGAGGAGGCCGCGCTGTTTGGAGACGGCGTAGGAGCGCTCGGGGTCGAGGGCCGCGCGGTCGAGGGTGGCCTTGGGCAGCCGCAGCGTGGCCTCGGTGCGGCCGGCGTCGACGGTGACGGCGTCGTCGGCGAGGCCGCCGAGGTCGACGTGGGCGGCGACGGTGCCGGCGCCCACGTAGAGGGTGCGGGTGCCCCGGATCGCGTCGGGCAGGAAGGGGGCGTCGTGTTCGAGGTCCACGACCACCTGGTAGTCGCCGGCGGCGCCCTCGTAGCGGCTCATGTCGCGCAGGGCGGTCAGGACGGCCGGGCCGGTGCGGTCGTGGGTCCGGGTGCCGAACAGGTCGTCCAGTCCCGGGATCCGCAGCCGGTTGCCGGCCACGACGAGGGCGCCGGCGAGCAGCACGAGGACCAGGACGAGGACGGGCCCGCGGGCCCGGCGGCGCGGGCGGGGGGCCGTGCGGGGCTCGGGGGCGGGATCGGGATCGGACCGTCTCTTCTCCATGACCCCCCAATGCCCGGTGGGCGCCCGCTCATCCGTCCTTCCCGTCCACCGCGCCGGCCCGGGCCTCGCGCACCGCGCCGTGCACGGTGCGCAGGGCCAGCAGCAGGACCCCGATGTCGTCGAGGTAGACGGGGTCGGGCAGCAGGTCCACGGGCCACAGGGTGTAGACGACGGCGAGGCCGAGGAGAGTGGTGTGCCGGGCCCGGACCCCGGCGTTCTTCAACAGGGTGCGGGCCCGCCACACCTTGACGAGGAGGGTGAGGGCGGCGACGGCGCAGCCGAGGAGGAGCAGGCCGGCCAGGATCCACCAGAAGGTCCCGTTCACGGTGTGCGGGTACATGGTCCGCTGGTACCCGGCGCGGCGGCGTTTCCTCCCTCCCCCGGCCGGTTTTCGCCTCGGGTGTGACCCGTTCGGCGGGACGGGGGCTGTTCGACCCGTTTTCGCGGGTGGGCGGCGGAGCATGAGCGCCCTGTGACAGCAGAACTCGAACGCGCCCCCGGGCCTCCACACCGTGCGGCCCGGACCCCCTCGCGGGCCGCCCTCGTCCACTCCCCCGTCCCCGGGCCGACCGCCGGGGCGCCGGGGGGCGCGGTCGCGGCGGGGTTGCGACGGTTGGGGGGCGCCCTGCGGGGGACGGCGGTGCGCGGCTGGCACGACAACATCGCCGATCACGCGGCCGCGTTGACGTACTACGCGGTGTTGGCCCTGGTGCCGGCCCTGTTGATCGCGGTCTCGCTGGTGGGTCTGGTCGGGGACGGGACCCGGGAGCGGGTGATCGCCGACGTGACCGCGTATCTGCCGGCGCAGTCGGCGGGGGCCCTGCGCGAGACGTTGACGGATCTGACGGCGGCCCCGTCCTCGATGTGGTTGTTGGTGGCGACGGGGGCGCTGAGCGCCCTGTGGTCGGCGTCGAGCTATCTCGCGGTGTTCCGGCGGGCGCTGCACGCGATGCACCGGGTGCCGGACACCCGGCCCGCCCTGCGGACCGCGCACACCATCGTGATCACGGCGCTGGTGCTGCTCGGGTTGCTGTTGACAGCGACGGCGGGGTTGGTGCTGTCGGGGCCGGTGGCGCGCCGGGTGGGCGCCTTGGTGGGGCTGGACGGGACGGGCACGTGGGCGGTGCTGCGGTGGCCGGTGTTGATGGGGGTGGTCACGGCGTTGATCCTCGTGCTGTTCCGGACCGGTCCGGCGGGGGCGCGGGGCAATCGTCGGGGGTTGCCGGGCGGGTTGTTGGCGGCCGTGTTGTGGCTGGCGGCCTCGGGGCTGTTCACCCTGTACGCGCAGGTGGGCACGTACAGCCGACTGTACGGGTCGCTGGCGGGGGTGGTGGTGTTCCTGGTGTGGTTGTGGCTGAGCAATCTGGCGCTGGTGATCGGGGCCCAGTTCAACGTGGAGTGGTGGCGTCCGCCGGTCGGCGCGGCGCCGGCTCCGGCGTCCGGGGTCGGGCCCGGGGCGCGGGTGGCTCGGGGGACGCGCGGGCGACGGCGGGCCCTGCGGCGGCTGCGCCTGCGCGGCTCCCGCCCGGGGCGTGATCGCTGACACAGGTGTGCGGAGGCATCCGGGAGGGGGGCCGGCTCCGAATGGCCGGACATGAGGACACGCGAGAGGGCGGCCGGACGCCTGGCCGAGCTGTGGGAGGTCTGGGTCGGGGCGCCGCTGCCGGTGCGGCTGCGGGCCTGGGACGGGAGTGTGGTGGGGCCGGCGGGGGCGCCCGAGGTGGTGGTGCGTTCCCCGCGGGCCCTGCGCCGGATGGTGTGGCGGCCGGGTGAGCTGGGGCTCGCGGACGCCTACCTGGCCGGTGAGCTGGAGGTCGCGGGGGACGTGGGCGAGGCCCTGGCCCTCTTGGGCACGGCGGTGCGGCAGGCGCGGGGGCACGGGCCCGAGGCCGGGGGCGGCGCCGCACGGCCTGGGCCCGGCGCGTGGGTCCGGTCGGCGGCCCTGGTCGCGGGGCTCGGTGGGTTCGGGGTGCGGCCGCCGGCGCCGGGCGCGGCGCGGTCCCGACAGCGCGGGGCCCTGCACAGCACGGCGCGGGACCGGGCCGCGATCCGACACCACTATGACCTGTCGAACGCGTTCTACGAGCTGTTGTTGGACGAGTCGATGGCGTACTCCTGCGCGTGGTGGACCCGGCCGGCGGGGCCGGGGTACGGGCTGGCCGAGGCTCAGCGGGACAAGCTGGAGCTGATCTGCCGGAAGTTGGGGCTCGGGCCCGGGGCCCGGTTGTTGGACCTGGGGTGCGGCTGGGGGGCGCTGGCGGTGTACGCGGCGCGTGAGCACGGGGTGCGGGTGACGGCGGTGACCCTGTCGCGGGAGCAGGCCGCGTACGTGCGGGAGCGGGCCCGGCGGGCGGGGGTGGCGGAGTCGGTGACGGTGGAGCACGCGCACTGGCGGGAGGTGCGGGCGCGGGACTTCGACGCGGTGTCGGTGATCGAGATGAGCGAGCACGTGGGCGACCGGGAGTACCCGGCGTTCACCGGGCTCGTGCGCGAGGCGCTGCGGCCCGGCGGCCGGGTGTTGGCGCAGGTCATGTCGCGCGGGGCGCAGGCGCCGGGCGGGGGCGCGTTCATCGAGGCGTACGTGGTGCCCGACATGCACATGCGTCCGTTGGGGGCGACGGTCGGACGGTGGGAGGGGGCGGGGCTGGAGGTGCGGTCGGTGGACTCCCTCCGGGAGGACTACGGGCGCACGATCCGGGCGTGGGCGGCGACCCTGGAGGAGCGGCGCGCGGAGTTCACCGCCCTGGTGGGCGCCGTGACGGTGCGGGTGTGGCGGCTGTACCTGGCCGGGTCGGCCCTGACCTTCGAGGAGGGACGAATGGGGGTGGACCAGATCCTGGCGGTGCGACCGGAGGGGGCGGACGGGGCGGGGTGGCCGCTCGCGGCGCCCCGTGCCTGGTACGCGCCGGGGGCGGAGGCGGGGCGGTCGTGACGATGCCGGCTCAGGACGCGCGACCGGCCGCCGGGGACGGGGCGGCGCGACTGCGGGTGTGGCCGGGGACGGGGGACCTGTCGGCGGCCTGCGGGGCGGTGCTGTTGCTGCACGGCGGGCGGGCCGAGGGCTGGGATCCGGTGCCGCGCGCGAGCCTGCCGGCGGCTCGGATGCGGCCGTTCGGGCGCGCGCTGGCGCGGGCGGGGATCCTGGCGGGGGCGCCGGTGGTGGTGGCGGAGGTCCGCTACCGGCGGCGGGGGTGGAACGGGGAGCGGGCCGATCCGGCCCGGGACGCGGCGGGCGCGCTGACGGAGTTGGCCGCGTTGGCCCCGGGCCTGCCGGTGGTGTTGGTGGGCCATTCGATGGGGGCGCGGGCCGGGCTGCGGGTGCTGGACCGGCCGGGGGTCCGGGGGCTGGTGGCCCTGGCCCCGTGGTGGCCGCCGGACGAGCCGATCGGCCGGCCGACGGGCCGCTGGGTGACGGCCCTGCACGACGAACGGGACCGGGTGACGGACGCGCGGGCCACGTGGGCGGCGCTGGAGCGGTTGGGCGCGGCGGGGGCGCGGGCGGTCGGGGTGTCGATGCCGAGGGGGCGGCACGCGATGCTGCGGGACGCGGGCCGGTGGCACCGGGCGGCGGTGACGGCGGCCGGGGCGGCGCTGGGCTGGTGGCCCGAGCCGACGGCGTGGCCCGGTCCGGCGCGGCGGTTCGGTCCGCGACGAGACGGCCGAATCGGTGCGTGAACGCTGCGAGAGACGAGGAGGCGGCGACGGGCGCAGGCTGGACGGGAGGATCCGCGCACGCGAGTTTCGGAGGCGTCATGAGGCTGAGCGAGGAACTGCCGGTGGACCACCGTCTGAGCCGGGTGTACCGGGTGGGGGCGGCCCTGTGCGGTGTGTTGTTGCTGGTGTTCGGGGCCCTGGGGTTCGCCGGCGGCCTGGGCTTCTTCGACACCGAGGGGTCCACCATCGCGGGCATGTCGTCGAACGGGCTGCTCAGCCTGGTGTCGGTGGTGGTGGGGGTGGTGCTGATCGGGGCCGCGGTGGTGGGCGGGAACCTGGCGTCCACGGTGAACATGGTGGTCGGCGGGCTGTTCGTGCTGAGCGGTTTCGTGCACCTGGCGCTGATCGGGAGGTCCGCGAACCTGCTGGACTTCGGGATGTCGAACGTCGTGTTCAGCTTCGTGATGGGGCTGCTGCTGGCGACGTTCGGGATGTACGGGCGGGTCAGCGGCGGGCTGCCGCACGACAATCCGTACTGGCGGGACCGGCACCGGGAGCAGGCCGGACGGGAGGACGCGGCGCGGTCCCGGCGCGCGATGGTGGGGCCCGCGCCCCGCTGACCCCCGGGCCGAGGGGAGGGACGGCGAACGCCGGGTGCTCCCGCGAGGATCGGACGATCGATCCTCTCGGGGGCACCCGGCGCGTGTGTGCTCGCGGTACGGGTCCGGCCGGGGTCAGTGCGCGGCGGGCGCGGGGGTGAGCTTGTCGGCGAGCCCGGGCTGCTCGTCCAGCCAGGTGCGCACCGCCTCCTGTTCCTTGCCCTTGCCGGTCTTCTGGATGGTCGCCTCCAGGCCGGTGAGCTGCGCCTCGGTCAGCTTGAACCCCTTCAGCCAGCGGGCCACCTCGGGTTCGTCGGCGGCGAAGCCCTTGCGGGAGAGGCTGTGGATGCCGTCACCCTCGCCCCAGACGTTCTTGGGGTCGGCGAGCTTGGTCAGCTCGTAGGAGGAGTAGGCCCAGTGCGGGGACCACAGGACCACCGCGACGGGTTCCTTCTTGTCGTAGGCCCGCTTGAGTTCGGCGAGCATGCCGGGGGTGGAGCCGTCGACGACCTGGTATTCGTCGCCGAGCCCGTAGGCGCCCATGACCTTCGACTTGAGCAGGTTCATCTCGCCGGCGCTGGGTTCGATGCCGATGATGCGGCCCTTGAAGCGGTCGGCCTTGCCCTTGAGGTCGGCGAGCGACTTCACGTCCTTGACGTAGGAGGGGACGGCGATCTCCAGGGAGGTCGGGCCGTACCAGGAGCCGAGGTCGTCGAGCCGGTCCCCGTACTTCTTCATGTACTGGGCGTGGGTGCCGGGCAGCCAGGAGTCGGTCTGGAAGTCGATCTGGCCGCCGGCCATGCCGGTGTACAGGGCGCCGAGTTCGAGCTGGCGGGCGTCGACGTGGAAGCCCTGGCGTTCGAGGAGTTCCTTCCACAGGAAGGTGCTCGCGATGCCCTCGTCCCACGGGATGTAGCCGATGCTGACGGTGCGGCCCTCGCCGACGCCGCCTTGCGCGCCGTCCCCGTCACCGGCGAAGGCGGTCATGCCGCCGGCCGTGAGGGCCAGGACGAGGGCGCCGGAGACGGCGAGCGCGGGCCGGGGGCGGTGGCCCCAGATCCGGCCGGCGCCGTGGGCGGCGGCCCGGGCCTTGTCCAGGGTGCGACGGCCGAGCGGGGAGACCTGGCGGCCGAGGGCGCCGGTCATCCGGTCCAGGTACATGGCGAGGATGACGATGGAGATGCCGGCCTCGAAGCCGAGGCCGATGTCCACGTTGCCGATGGCGCGGTAGACGGCGCCGCCGAGTCCGCCGCCGCCGACCATGCCGGCGATGACGACCATGGACAGGCTGAGCATGATGACCTGGTTGACGCCGGCCATCAGGGTGGGCAGGGCCAGCGGGAGCTGGACCCTGAAGAGGGTGTTGCGGGGGGTGGTGCCGAAGGCGTCGGCGGCCTCGACGAGGTCCCCGTCGACCTGGCGGATGCCGAGTTCGGTCATCCGCACGCCGGGCGGCAGGGAGAAGACGATGGTGGCGATGATGCCGGGGACGACGCCGACGCCGAAGAAGATGATGCCGGGGATCAGGTAGACCATGGCCGGCATGGTCTGCATGAAGTCCAGCACGGGTCGCAGCACGGCGCTGACCCGGTCGGAGCGGGAGGCCCAGATGCCGAGCGGGACCGCGATGACGAGGGTGACCAGGGTCGCGACGAGGACCAGCGCGAGGGTGGACATGGCGTCGGTCCACAGGCCGAGGGAGTCCACGAGCGCGAAGCCGGCGAGGGTGACGAGGGCCGCGAGCAGGCCGCGCAGCCACCAGGCGGCGACGGCGAGGATGCCGGCCAACAGCAGCGGTTGGGGGGCGGAGACCACGGCCTCGACCCCGTCGTAGAGGCCGGTGACGCCGGTGCTCAGGGCCTCGAACAGCCAGGAGAGGTGGGACTGGAGGGAGTCGACGGCGCTGTCGACCCAGGAGCCGAGGGGGATGCGGGGCATCATGCGGCGGCCACCTCCGTCGGGTCGTCGACGGGGGCCGTGGGCGCGCAGCGCAGCGGCGGTCGGTCCTCGTCGCCGATGAAGGCGATGAGTCGGGCCCGGGGGACGACGCCGATCGGAGTGCCGGCCGGATCGGTGACGGTGACCGGGTGGGTCACGCGGGCGCTGACGGCGCACAGCTCGGCCAGCGGGGTGTCGGCGGTGACGGTCGGGCAGTCGCACCGGTCCGGGCCGGGGTGGGCCGGGAGGGTGGTCATGACGGCGTCGGCGGTGAGCACGCGGGAGCGGTCCACGTCCTGGATGAACGAGGCGACGTAGTCGTCGGCCGGACGCGTGAGGATGTCCTCGGCCGTGCCCTGCTGGACCACGCGGCCGTCGCGCATGACGGCGATGCGGTCGCCCAGGCGCATGGCCTCGTTGAGGTCGTGGGTGATGAAGACGATGGTCTTGCGCAGGGTCCGCTGGAGCTCCAGGAGCTGGTCCTGCATGTCGCGGCGGATCAGCGGGTCCAGGGCGCTGAAGGACTCGTCCATCAGGAGGATGTCGGCGTCGGTGGCCAGGGCGCGGGCCAGGCCCACGCGCTGCTGCATGCCGCCGGACAGCTCGTCGGGCCAGGAGTCGGCCCAGCCGGACAGTCCGCACAGTTCGAGGGATTCGGCGGCGCGCCGGTCGCGTTCGGCCTTGGGCACGCCCTGGACCTCCAGGCCGTAGCCGGCGTTCTCCAGCACGGTGCGGTGCGGGAACAGCGCGAAGTGCTGGAAGACCATGCTGACCTTGGTGGACCGGACGCGGCGCAGGTCGCGGGGGGCGAGGGCGGTGAGGTCCTCGCCGTCGAAGAGGACGCGCCCGGCCGTGGGGTCGAGGAGTCCGTTGAGCATGCGCAACAGCGTGGACTTGCCGGAACCCGACAACCCCATCACCACGAAGATCTCGCCGGGCTCGACGCGGAAGGAGGCGTCGATCACGGCGGCGGTGGCGCCGTCGGTCCGCAGGTCGGCGCGGTCGGCGCCGTCCCGGAGAGCGCGGACCGCGTCGTGGGGTCGTCTGCCGAACACCTTGTAGACGTGTTCGGCTTCCAGCGTGGACACATGTACCTCGCGGGTCGTGGGGAAGACCGGGCGCCCGGCCTCGGGGCCGGGCGCGCGGGGGCGGGACGGAATCTGTCCGTGTGGCCCGGGCCCTTCGATCGGGTCGAAGGACCGGGGTCCGCTCCGCAGGGCGGATGCCCGGGGTTCGCGAGGGCAAACGCGCAGGTGACACAGGTCACGTGCCGAGACGGGTGGGACGGGTGGGGTGAAAGTGACGGGAGTGGTCTCTCGGGGGCCGGATCGAGCCGCGCCGGCCGGGTATACGCGGCCCACGACGCGCCCCGGAGGGTCCGGGGCCGTACGGAGGCTGGGAGGACCCGGGAATGAAGGCGGTCGAAGGCGTGGGGGCGGGCGGTGCCGGTGGGGCCGGGGACGGCGCACGCGGCCGGTTCGGCGGGCCGGGGGCGCGGTGGCGGGGCCGCTGGGCCGGGCCGACCGAGGAGGAGCGTCGCGAGGGCGACGGGGGCGCGCCGGCGCCCGAGCGGGAGCCGGCGCCGGAGCCCGGGACGGAGCCGTCCCCGGGGTCCGCGCCGACGGATCGGGGCGGGGCGCACCCGGTGGTCCGGTGGGCGGCGATGCTCGTGGCCTTCGCGGGGATGGTGGTCTTCGCGTGGCTGCTGGCGCGTCTGACGCTGGAGCCCTCCCCCGCGTCCGAGTCCGTCACGTACAACAACGTGCGGCCGGGTCGGTCGCTGTCGGCGTACTGGAACGGCGGGACGGCGCGCGAGGCGGTGCGGCAGATCGGCGGGAACCTGGTCCTGGGGGTGCCGTTCGGGGTGCTGCTGCCGGTGCTGTTGCCCCGGGCCCGAGGGGCGCTGCGGGTGGTGCTGTGCACGGCGGCGGTGATGTTCCTGGTGGAGCTCGTGCAGGGCGCGCTGGTGACGGGCCGGGCCTTCGACGTGGACGACGTGATCCTCAACACCACCGGCGCGCTGCTCGGCTACCTGCTGGTGGGGCGGCGGCTCGGTCGGGCCGTGCACCCCCGGCGGCGGCACTGGTGGCAGCGGGCGGCCCGGAACCCGCGGCCCGCGCCGGTGGACCCGGCCGCCGGCGGCCCGGGAACCGCGGTCTGAGGCGGGGCGGGGCGGGCGCCGGTCGACGGACATGCCGAGCGCCCGCCGCCGCGTGAAGGGGGGTCGCGGGCGACGGGCGCTCGGGGCGGGGGCGACACGGGGGGAGGGTGTCGACCCCGGGAGGGGGATGGTCAGTCGTCCTGCAGCATCGAGGTGCGCAGGTGGTTCAGGACCCGGGTCAGGATGCGGGAGACCTGCATCTGGGAGATGCCGAGGGTCGCGCCGATCTGGGCCTGGGTCAGTTCCTGACCGAAGCGCAGCTCGAGCATCTTGCGCTCGCGGTCGGTGAGCTTCTCCAGCAGCGGTGCCAGGGTGTGCAGGTCCTCGACCAGCTCCATGGCCGGTTCCTCCGCGCCGATCACGTCGGCGAGGCTGTGGCCTTGGCCGGCGGCCCCGGACTGCTCGGCCTCGGTGTGGGGCGCGTCCAGGGAGCCGGAGGTGTGACCGTTGGCGGCGACCAGGCCCTCGACCACCTCGTCCTGGCTCAGCCCGAGGTGCTCGGCGAGGTCGGAGACGGTGGGCGAGCGGTCGAGGGAGGCGGTGAGCTCCTCCTTCGCCTTCGCGATGTCTATCCGCAGCTCCTGGAGCCGGCGCGGCACCCGGACGGCCCAGCTGGTGTCGCGGAAGTGACGCTTGATCTCGCCGATGATGTACGGCATCGCGAGGGTCGAGAACTCGGTGCCCCGGTCGGGGTCGTAGCGGTCGATGGCCTTGATCAGACCTATGGTGCCGACCTGCACGATGTCGTCGATGTCGGTGCCGTCGCCGCGACCGCGGAAGCGGCGCACGGCGTACTGCACGAGCGAGGCGTTCATCTCGATCAGCGTGTTGCGGACGTAACGGTGGGCGTGGGTGCCCTCGTCGAGCTCGCGCAGCCGCCGGAAGAACATCGGGGAGAGTTCCCGGGCGTCGGACGGCGGAAGTTCTCGGGGGCACTCGATCCAGGGCAGACCGTCGGGGACGGTCGGCGCCTGGGCGCCGTAGGGGACGGCGGGCTCGGCGGCGGGGGCGGGCAGGGTGACGGCGCCGTGGGCTGCGATCTCGGTGTCCGGGGTGGACGGGGCGGTGACGGACATGGGGTTCGCTCCTTGGGCTTGCGGCTTGCGGCGCGGGACCTTGACTTCGGTAGATGATTGCCCGCCCAGCGTCATACGTCAAGAATTACCGGAAAACCTTTTCGTGTCTTGCTTCACCGGAATCCGGTACCGCATCATGAGCGCATGGGTGCGACCGGTCAGCGTCAAAATTGGACATTCCTCACTAATCATGCACGAGTGTTGGTGGCGATCTCACGGGATCCCGGCACTCGCCTGCGGGACGTGGCGATGACCTGCGGGCTCACCGAACGCACGGTGCAGACGATCGTCACGGACCTGGAGACGGACGGCTACCTCACGCGCGTGCGCGACGGCCGTCGCAACCGCTACCTGATCTCCCACGACGCCCTCTTCCGTCACCCGGCCGAGGCCGGCGTCCGGGTGGCCGGACTGCTCGCCCTGCTCACGGCCGCGCCCGAGGGCCCGCCCACCTCCTCGGTGCCCCTCTCCGAGGACTCCGTCGGACCGCACGCGGCCGGGGAGCCCGAGGCCGAGAGACCCGAGGACGCCGCCCCCGAACCCGCGACCCTGGCCTCCGTCCACGACTGACCCGGCCCGGAGCCCCGGCCGCGCGCCCGCTCACCGGCCCGCCGTCCGCACCGCCGCGCCCCGCGCGCCCCGGACCGGGCCCGAGAGCACGCCCGCCTGGGCCGGGCCCGCGTCCCGCCCGGCGCGCGGCGCCAGGGCCAGCACCGTCAGGTCGTCGTGGCCCCGACCCGCGTGCCACGCCGCGACCACCGACTCCACCCGGGTCACCACGGCCTCCACGGGCAGTCCCCGACAGCCCGCGAGCACCTCGGCGAGCCGCTCCTCCCCGAACTCCTCCCGCCCCACCCGCCCGCGCGCCTCGGTCACCCCGTCCGTGTAGAACAGGCACGTTTCTCCGGGCTCCAGCCGGGTCCGCCAGGTGTCGGCCTCGACCACGGGCAGCACGCCGACCAGGGTCCCGGAGGTCGCCGCCCGCTCCACCCCGCCGTCCCGGCGCAGGATCAGCGGCGGCGGATGCCCGGCCGAGGTCAGATCCAAGGTCAGCCCCCCGCCGCCGCCCGGGGCCCCGGGGTGGAACGCGGCGAGCACCAGGGTCGCGAACCGGGAGTCCTCGGCCTCCAACAGCCGCTCGTTGAGTGCCTGCAACAACCGGTCGGGGCGCGGGTCGTAGCGCAGCAGGGCGGCGCAGGTGCTGCGGATGAGCCCGGCGATGACGGCGGCCCGCGCGCCGCTGCCGCACACGTCCCCGAAGACGAGGTGGCCACCGGGACGCTCGGGGCCCCGGGCCCGGTACACGTCGTAGAAGTCCCCGCCCAGGCCGTCGCCCACCCCGCCGACCTCGACCCCGGCGGCCGGACGGTGCCCGCAGGCCAGGTCCAGCCCGCCCAGCACCAGTTCGCGCGGCGGCCGCAGGGCCTCCTGGAGGGTCTCGGCGAGCCGGGCCTTGCGGGTGTGCAGACAGGCGGCGGAGAGCGCCGCACCGGCCGCCGCGACCAGCGGGGCCCAGGCCCGGGGCCGGACCCGGAGCGGCTCGACGGGAAGGCGGGGGCCGCACAGCACCAGGGCCGCCGCGTGCGGCCCCCGCCCGGTCAGGGAGACCACCCAGCGGGAGCGCCCCTCCCCCTCCCGGTCGGGGTCCGGCCGGCCCGGCACGGGCAGGTCCGCGGGCCAGGGGCGAGGGCCGCAGCGGCCGACGGGCGCGGTCGCCAACGCCTCCGCGAGGGGCCCGCCGGGCACGGCCTCGGCCCCGCGCAGCACCCCCTCCGACACGATCCGCCCGTACTCGGCCCGGACGAACTGCCAGTCGGGCCCGACCCCCCGGGCCACGATGGTCGCCCCGCCCACGCCCCGGCCCTCGGAGGCGATCCGGGCCACCTCGCGCAGGCACCGGTCCCAGTTCAGGATCCCCCACAGACGGGCCAGGGAACGCGGCCCACCGCCCCCGCCCAGATCGCCGTCCACCTGCACCATCCCGAAGGCACTCACGACCGGCCGCGGCGTGCACACGCCGCGCATCGCGGATCTCACTCATCGTGAGCGCATCGGATCCCGATTACACGGCTCGCCGGGCGACGACCACCCCTCGGAGTGGTCGACCGACGATCTCCGTCCCGGGTCCGCGCCCTTCTGCTAGGGGACGCGCGCGCGTCCGGCGGCCGACTCCCCCACCAGTGCCCCCTGGTCCGACCCGCCCGCCCCACCCGTCCCGCGAGCGCTCCCCCGTCACGGTCCGGCCCGGATCCGGGCCGGGTGTCGGACCGCGTCGCGAGCGGAACGTTCAGCACGCCCCCGTGCGACCGAACGCCTCCTCCCCCGCGAGCAGCAGCGCGAGCAGCACGGCCGCCGCCTCGCCCTGGAGCAGTCCGGCGGCGTCCCCGAGCCGGTGGGCGCGGGAGAGCGGCAGGGACAGGGCCAGGCATTCGGCGGCGGGGCCGGAGCGCAGCGGCACGGCGGCGCACAGGGTGCCCAGGGCGTACTCCTGGAGGTCGAGGACGGGCGCCCGGGGCGAGCGGGTGTCGAGGTGTCGCAAGAGGGCCCGCTCGTCGGTGATGGTGTGGCGGGTGAACCGGCAGACCCGATGGCGGGCGAGGTGGTCCCGGCGGTCCTCGTGGCCGAGCTGGGTGAGCAGGCACTTGCCGACGGCGCTGGCGTGGGCGGCGAAGCGGAAGCCCACCCACTCCTCGACGGTGGGGGTGTTCGGGCCGGCCGCGTGGCGCGGGACGGTGACCTCCCCGTCCTCGTAGCGGCTGAGGTACACGGCGGCGCCGACGGAGTCCCGGATCCGGGCGAGCAGGGCCGCGAGGCCGCCGGGGTCGGCCTCGGGGTCGCCCTCGGGCACGGGGTCCCAGGTCCCGGGGCCGAGGGTCCAGGCCCGCGGGCCCACCGCGCCGATGGCGCCCTCCCTGGTCAGCAGTCCCAGGCTGCGCGAGAGGTGCGCGGTGGGCAGGCCGGTCTCCCGGCGGATCTGCGGCAGCCCGGTGCCGCCCGAGTGCCGGTGGATCACTTCGAGGACCCGCAGGGCCCGGTGCACGGAGGCCAGGGTGTCGGCGCCGGTCGGGCGGACCACGGCCCGTCGGGCCCGGTCGGTGAGCAGCGGGGCCCGCAGCGGGGCCGGGGAGTAGGCGTTGGCCTCGCTGACCAGGTTGAGCGGGATGAGCCGGGCGTGCCGGCGCAGGGCGACGGCGAGGGCGGTGTCGGGTCGGGTGAGTTCCCCGAGGTCGGGGTCGGAGCGCGCGGGCAGGGCGCGCACGACGTCGAGCAGGCGGGCGGGCAGGGTGCGGGGACGGCGGAACAGGGGGTGGGGCGGGGCCTCGGCGGGGGCGGCGGGGTCGGGCCCGGGGCTCTGCGCCGTCGCGCACGGGCCGGGGTGGCGTTCCTCGGGCAGCGGGGGCAGCGGGGCGCGCAGGGGTGGGTCCGCGTCGAGCCGGCCGGAGCGGGCCTCGCGCTGCCAGTGCGCGGCCGTGGCGTGTTCGGCGCGGGCCAGGTGCAGCAGGCGCAGGGCGTGGGCGGCGGCCCGCGAGCCGGCGCCGGCGGCGTACTGGAACCAGAACTGGGAGGAGTCGGCGCGGCCGCCGAGGTGCAGCACGCAGGCCAGGAGGAGGGCGGCGGCGGCGCTGTGCGGCCAGGAGTCGGGGTCGAGGGCGTGGGCGGTGAGACCCGGGTCGTCGACCAGGCGGCCGGCGAGCAGGTCGAGGGCGTGGGCGGCCCGCAGGTGCGCGACGGCGGCCGGGAGCGGGCCCGCCGCGTCGCGTCGGGCGGGATGGGGGGCGCCGGCGACCAGGCCCAGCGGATCGGCCGGCGAGAGGGCGAGGGCGCGCGGGTCGGCGGGCACGCGGGGCAGCGCGGGGCCCCGGTCCTCGGGGGCGCTCTGGGCGGGGATGCGGCGGCGCGGCCGGGCCCGGGGGCCGAGGAGTCCGTCGAGGTCGGGCCGGGTGGCGCGTCGCGGCGACGGGGGTGGGGGGCCGGGGGTGAGCGGCGCGTCCCCGCGGGCCTCCGGTCCGACCGGCGCCCCGGGCGCGGGGGGCGAGAGCCGGGTGGGCGGCGGTCCGGTCGGGTCGGTCGTGATCCGCCCCGGCGCGCCGGCCGGCGCGGGGGGCGCCGGGATCGTGGGCGGGGCGGGGGTGCTCGGACGGCTGTGCTCGGCGGCCGGGTAGGGGGCCGGGCCGGATCGGGCGCGGGCCCCGGCCGTGCGCGGCGGCCCGGGGGCGGGGTCGGCGGCGCCGGCCGGGGGGCGCGGAGCGGGGTCGGGGGTGGGCGCGGGGGCGGCGGGCGGGGGGCCGGCAGGGGTGCGCCGGGCCCGCGCGGCGAGGACGCGGCGGGCGATGCGGCGGCGGGCGGCGGCCTCGTCGTAGCCCGCGTACTCCTCGGCCAGCACCTCGGCGTCGGCGAGGGCGTCGGCGACCTCGCGGGCGACGGCGTCACGGTCCCGTGGCGCGTGACTCACCGGTCCACTTCCTCTCCGGGGCCCCAGTGGACCCCGAGTCTGCGTGACAGCGTGCGGTGCGCGCTGCGGATCTGGGACAGGGCGGTGGCGTGGGAGATGCCCATGGTGCGGGCGGCCTCCTCGACCCGGTATCCCTCCAGGAACACCAGCAGGACCACGTCGTACTGCCGTTCGGGGAGTTCGGCGATGGCCGAGTAGAGCCCGAGCCGGTGCTCGGCCCATTCGGCCCAGGCCACGCCCTCGGGCGAGGTGCGGCGCAGGGCCTCGAACCAGGCCGTCTCGACCATGGCGGAGGGGCGGCCCAGGGTGCGGCGCCGGGCCTCGACGGCGGCCCGCAGCTCCGCCCAGGCGAATGCCTGGAGGTTGGGTTCGCGCAGGGCCTGGGCCCACATGGCGAGGAGCACGGTGAACACGTCCTCGACCACCGGCTCGGCCTCCTCGCGGGAGCCGAGTTGCAGGTGGGCGTAGCGCAGGTAGGCCCGGTGGTGGTGGGAGTGGAAGGCCACGAACTCCACCGGTTGCGCCCCCGCGAGTTCGGCGCTGAGCTGCCGGCCGGCGGGGTCGGCCTCGCGGTCGGTCATGCGGCGCACCCGCCGGGGGTGTGGGGTCGCGGGCGGCGCCCGGGTCCGGCGCCGGAGTCGGGGCCGTGGCCGGGCCCGCGGCCGTCCGGGCGGCGCCCGGTGGGGCGGGCGTGTGGTGGGTGCGCGGGGTGGGGGCGGGGACCCGGTGGGGTGGTGGTCGCGTGTCCGCGGCCGGGATCGGTCCGGCCGCTCCGGGGGGAGGGGCGGCGGGCGCCGGAGGTCGCGAGGGGGAGTTCCACGTCAGGTCTCCTTGTGGTCGGGGCGCGCGGCGGTCGCCGGCCCGACGTCGACTCGTGTCACCTGGCGGCGTGGCGGGCCCCGGACCGCGCGAGCCCAGGGGATCCATCCCAGCCCAGTCGGGGGCCGGTTGGGGGCCCGTTGCGGGAGACGATCGGGCGGATGGGAGCGTCCGCCGCAGCGTGCGCCCCCATCCGCTCGCGCACGCCCCCGTGCGCGCGGGCGGGCTTCACCGGGGCGGCGCACGGCCGGGGGCCCGGTGGGGGCGGGGTGCGGGCGAGCGGCCCGGCGCGGTCCCGGGCCGGTGATAAAATCGCAGTTCACATGCCCTGCCGAGGAAGGTTCCCGTATGAGCCGAGCCCCCCGCGAGGGCCAGCAGCCCCGCGCGTCCGCCGCGTCCGTCGAGGCCGGTGCCGACCCCTCCGGCGGTCTCGCCGGTGACTCCGTCGACCCCACCGCCGAGGCCGTGACCGGCACCGATGCCGCGCGCGAGGAGGTGGTGACGGACGCCGTGACGGTCTCCGTCGAGGGCCCCGTCGGCTCGTTCGCGGACCTCGGGCTGCCGGCCGCCGTGCTGGAGACGCTGACCGCCCAGGGCATCGTCGCGCCCTTCCCGATCCAGGCCGCGGCGATCCCCGTGGCCCTGGCCGACCGGGACGTGCTGGGGCGGGCCCGGACCGGTTCCGGCAAGACCCTCGCCTTCGGCCTGCCGCTGCTGACCCGCCTCGCGGGCCAGAAGGCGGGTCCGAGTTCGCCGACGGGCCTGGTGCTGGTGCCGACGCGCGAGCTGGCGCAGCAGGTGGCGGAGGCGCTGGAGCCGTTCGCGAAGGCGCTCGGGCTGCGGATGGCGGCGGCGGTCGGCGGGCTGCCGATCAACAAGCAGGTCGCGGCGCTGCGGGCCGGTGTCGAGGTGCTCGTGGCCACGCCGGGCCGGTTGACGGAGCTGACGGGCAAGAACTGCTCGCTGGAGCGGGTCAGGGTCACCGTCCTCGACGAGGCCGACCGGATGGCCGACATGGGCTTCCTGCCGCAGGTCTCGGCGCTGCTGGAGCAGGTGCCGACGCGCGGGCGCCGGATGCTGTTCTCGGCCACCCTCGACGCGGACGTCGCCGAGCTGGTGTCCCGTCACCTCAGCGAGCCGGTGACGGTGGCCGTGGACCCGACCCTGGCCGGCGAGGCCACGGACTCCGCGCACCACCTGTTCGCGGTGGACGCGGGCGAGAAGTTCCTCGTGGCCGGGGAGATCGCGGCCCGTCAGGGCCGGACCCTCATGTTCCTCGGCTCGCGGCTGGGCGTGGACCGGTTCACCCGTCAGCTCAAGGCGAGCGGGCTGAACGCGGCGGCGCTGCACAGCGGCAAGTCGCAGCCGCAGCGCACCCACACCCTGGAGCGGTTCCGGGACCGGGAGCTCGACGTGCTGGTGGCCACCGACGTGGCGGCGCGCGGTCTGCACGTGGAGGACCTGGAGCTGGTCGTGAACGTGGACCCGCCGAGCGACCCGAAGGACTACCTGCACCGGGCCGGGCGCACCGGTCGGGCCGGCGGCGCGGGTCTGGTCGTGACCCTGGTGACGGCGGCGCAGCGGCGCGAGGTCTCCGAGATGTTGAAGAAGGCCGGGGTGGGCGCCGGGGTGAAGGTCACCAACGCGCGCCTCGGCGGCAAGGACGTCGCCCGGATCACCGGGGCCCGTCCGGTGCCGGACCCGAAGGGCGCGGCGGCCGGCGGCCGGGCGCCCGGCAAGGCCGACGAGGCCCCGGCGCGGGGTCGGGACGGCGGTCGAGCCGCGGAGAAGGGCTCGTCCCTGGGGTTCCGGGGCATCGGCAAGCGGACCGGCGAGGCGGCCAAGGCCGGCAAGGGCCAGGGCGGCCGGCGGGGCGCCGCGAAGGCCGGCGGGGCACGCAACACGGCGGAGGCGAAGATGCTGGCCGAGGCCCGCAAGGCGGCCGAGGTCCGCAAGAACAACCGCTGACGACGCGGGGGAATCCCCCTCGCGCCTGACGACGCCCGCGCGCGCCGTCCCGACACACCGGGGCGGCGCGCGCCGGTGTCGGGGGCGCTCCGGCGGCGCTCGGCCGATCGGGCGGAGTCGGCCCGGCCTGTCGGGGGCGCGCCCGGGGCGGGGCCGACCATGGCCGCATGACCCTGCCCCGTCGGGCCCTGTTCCGGGCCGCCGCCCTGGCCGCCGCCGCGTTCGGCGCCCACACCGCCACGGCCCCCTCCCCCACGACTCCCCCGACGCCCGCGCCGCGCCGCAGTCCGCGCCGGGGGCCCGACTGGGCCGCGTTGGCCCGGGACCTGGACGGGCGGGTGATCCGGCCGGGGGATCCCGACCACGAGGAGGCGCGCCGGCTCTTCCAGCCCCGGTTCGACCGGGTCTCGCCGGCCGCCGTGGCCTATCCGGCGCACGCCGCCGACGTGGCCACGACGATCGCCTTCGCCCGCCGGTCCGGGGTGCCGATCACGGCGCGTTCGGGCGGGCACGGGTACGCGGGCTGGTCCACCGGGCCAGGTCTGGTCGTGGACACGGGCGCGCTGGCCCGAATCGAGGTGTCCGGGGCCGGTGCGCGGGCGAGCGCGCGGATCGGCGCGGGGGCCCGGCTGGGCGAGGTCAACCGGCTGCTCGCGGCGCGCGGGGTGGGGGTGCCGACGGGGCTGTGTCCGAGCGTGGGGATCGCCGGACTGGCGCTCGGCGGCGGTCTGGGCCTGTCCTCGCGGGCCCACGGGGCGACGAGCGACGCGGTGACGGCGATCGAGGTGGTGGCGGCCGACGGGGTGGTGCGCACGGTGTCGGCGCAGCGCGATCCGGATCTGTTCTGGGCCCTGCGCGGGGCCGGTGGCGGCAATTTCGGGATCGTCACGGAGTTCACGCTGGGCGCGCACCCGGTCGGGCGGACCGGGATGGTGGAGGCGCACTGGGCGGCGGCGGACACCCCGGCCCTGCTGGCGGGGTGGCAGCGGTGGCTGGCGGCGCTGCCGGATCCGGTCTGGAGCCAGGTGGAGTTCACGGTGTCCTCGGACGATCCGGCCGGGGCGCCGGGGGCGCCCTCGGTGCGGGTGGTGTCGCTGGAGGGCCGGGCGGAGGCGGACCGGCAGGTGGACCGGTTGGTGGCGGCCGTCGGGCGCGGGGAGCGGGACCGGTGGGCGGTGGAGCGGGAGTACGGGGAGTTGACGCGCGTGATGGGGGGTTGCGGGGATCTGACGCCGGAGCAGTGCCGGCTGCCGGGACGGTTGCCCGGGCACGACCCCCGGGGGCGGCTGGGCCGGGACTCGTACGCGGCGCGCTCGGACTTCTGGGACGCCGGGGCGCTGACGCCGGGGGCGGTGGACGCCGTCCTCGCGGCCCTGGCCCGGTACCGGGGGGCGGTGCCGGCGGGGTGTTTCGGGGTGGTGCAGTTCGACGGGGTGTGCGGTGGGGCGCTGAACCGGACGGCGCCGGGGGCGACGGCGTTCGTGCACCGTTCGCACGCGTTCCTGGCGCAGTACCTGAGCTACTGGCCGGCCGGGGGCGACGAGGGGACGGGGGTGCCGCGCCGGCACCGGGAGTGGCTCGACGGGTTGTGGCGGGACGTGCGGCCGTGGGCGAGCGGGGCGGCGTACCAGAACTACGTGGACCCGGCGTTGACGGACTGGCGGCGGGCGTGCCACGGGGCGAACCTCGGGCGTCTGGAGGAGGTGCGGGGGCGGTGGGATCCGGAGCGGTTGTTCCGGTTCCCGCAGGCGATCTGAGTGGGCGGGGCGGGCGGGCGGGACGGTTTCAGGAGGCGCCCGCCGGGCGGCCGGCGGGCTGTCCGGCCGGCCGGTCGGCGGGCTCGGCGACGGCGCGGCGGGCGGGTGCGCGGCCGGCGAGCCGGCAGCCGAGGCAGTCGGCGTGACCGGTGCGGGCTCTGGTGTCGCGGATCCGCCAGGGCCACTGGTCGGCGGGGCGGGGTCCGGCGGGCTTGCCCCAGCCGGCGAGGTGGAGCGCCCAGGTGACGGGGGCGGCGAGGAGCACGAGGGCGAGGCCCGCCACGAGGGTGGGGCCGTGGGCGAGGGCGAGACCGGCGCCGGCCGCGGCGGTGCCGAGGAGGACGACGCAGGTGCCGGTCCAGCCGGCGAGGGTGTGGCCGAGGTCGACGTCACCGTGTGCGCTCATGACGGGGGTCCGCTTTCGGGGATGGGTGCGGGTGGGCAGGGAGCACTAAGCTCGAAACGAAGGCGATTCATCTCACGAGCTAAGTAACTTAGATGCTAAGGAGTATCCGCGTGCAGGGCAAGACCCGCCCCCCGGCGACGGCCGGGGAGGCGATTTCCCGCATGGACACCTACATGGCCCTGGGCATCCTGGGGCAGCAGGAGGTCGCCCAACACCTCGGGCTGAACGTCACCGACCTGACCTGCCTCGGGCACGTCCTCGGCGCCGGGGACCGTCCCTTGGGCGCCGGCGAACTCGCGGAACTCATGCAGCTCACCACCGGGGCCATCACGGGGGTCCTGAACCGACTGGAACGGGCCGGGTACGCGCACCGCGAACCGGACCCCGAGGACCGACGGCGGGTGCGGGTGGTGCCCGATCCCGGCGCGACGGCGCGGGTGATCGCGGTGTACGAGCCGATGTACGCCCGCCTGGCCGGGGTCTTCGCCCGCTTCTCCGACGAGGAGGTGGCCGTGATCGCGGACTGGTTCGCGCAGGCCGCCGACGAGGTCCGCGAGCACTGCGCCGACCTGCGGGAGGGCCGCCTGGGCTGAGCCCCGCGGGGTGACCGGGGCGCGCGCCGGGGCAGGGCCGGCGCCGCGCCCGGGTCAGCCGGCGAGCGGGTTGGGCAGCGGCAGGTAGCGGGAGGCGGCGCCGTCGGCGCGCGTCCAGCGCAGCAGCAGGTTCGTCTTGCCCGGCAGGGTGCGCGCCGTCAGCAGCTCCTTGATCTCGGGCATCGGCCGGCGCGCGTCACAGGCCGTCAGCTCCTCGCGCGCCAGCGGCCACAGCTCGCCGGCGACCTCGGGCCGGACCTCCGCCACCGCGCCCGCGATCTCGCTCAGGTGGTTGACGACCAGGCAGTACACGAGCCGTTCCCAGCCGGCCTCCCGGCCCGTCTCCGGCAGCCGCTTGACCCCCTCCGCGTCCCGGAACAGGGCCTGCACCGGGGTCCCCTCGGCGTCCACGGCGATCAAGGTGTTCTGCAGGTGCGCCTCCAGCACCAGCCCGTGCCGGTCGAAGACCTCCAGCAACGGCGGCACCACCTGCCGCAGGTAGGCGCGCCACCACGCGAGCGGGTCGGCCCCCGGCCGGGCCAGCGCGGCGATCGGGCCGCCCTCGTGGCCCTCGGCCAGCGCGGCGGCCAGCAGCGGGGTGGCCCCCGGCAGCAGGTGGCCCCCGAGCCCGGAGCGGACCAGCACGGCCAGTTCCTCGAAGGCGAACCGGGCGGTGCGGTAGCCGAGGTCGCTGAGCCAGCAGGCCGGGCTCCCCGTGTGCTCCCGCAGCTCCTCGAAGGCGGCCACGACGGCGGCGTCGGTGGCCCGCAGGCCGGCCAGGTCGTGGCGCCACAGGCGTCGGATGTCGTTGGTGATCCGCACGTCCAGGCTGAACTTCACGAACGCGTCGCCCGTGCGCAGCGCCGGATCGCGTCCGGCGTCGGGGCCCGGCACGTAGAGGGTGCGCAGCGAGGCCGTGGGGTGGGCGGGGCGGGAGGTGACGCCGAGGCGTATGAGGCGTCCGTCGGCGAAGGCCCCGGCGAGTTCGGGCCGGTCGGCCACGAGCGCGAGCTGCCAGGGGTGCGCGGGCAGCAGCGCGTACCCGTCCGGCACCCGGGTGGGCCCGTCGAGTCGGTCCACGAGCTCCACGAGCGCGGCCTCGGCCGGGGCCCCGCCCTCCCCCGTGACCTCGTCGGCGCGGACGGCCAGCACGTGCAGGGGGAAGGCGGCGTGCGCCTCCGGCGCGTACGGCAGCCAGCGCGCGGCCGGTCCGCCGCCCCGGGTCTTGGGCGCGGGGTGGTACGGGTGCCCCATGACGAGGGCCTGCTCGGAGCGGAGGTAGGGGTCGGCGGGGGCGGCGGTGCGGGCGCGGGCCCGCAGCACCTCGGCGACCACCTCGCGGCTGTCGGCGATCTCGGCCGGCAGTTCGTCGTTGTCGACGCCGGTGTGCGCCGCGAGCTCACGGGTGGCCACGGCCACCAGATCGCCGTGGTCGAGCGCGCGGGGACCGGCGGGGGTGACCAGTTCGGGGGCGGCCGGGCGACGACCGGCCCGGACCCGCAGCCGGGCCCCCGTGCCGCGCAGGCGGAACTCCCGGTGCCCGGCCGGCGGATCGGGCACCGGATCGCCGAGTTCCTGGGCGAGGCAGTTCAGCAGCGGCACGGCCGCGAGCGCGTCCGCGCGGGCGGCGAGGTCGGCGGCCGGGGGCGGGGCGTCCGCGGCGGCGGGGGTCGACGGGCGGGGCGCGCGGGGGCGGGCGGGGCCGGACGCGTGCCGGTCGCCGGTGTCGTCGCTGCGCCGGGAGGCGGTGAGGTCCACGGATTCCATTCGGTCCAGGCGGCGCGCGGAAGCTGAGCGGGGTGCGCTACCGACAGTGATGCCCAGTATCCCCCGACGATCGCGTAGCGTGGACATTCCTTGATCCGCACGCCCGCGTTCCCGGGGTCCTTCGGGAGTGGGCCGGCGCCGGTGGCGTCCGCCCCGTCGCGTCTCGCCGAGGAGCAGAGTCCTGAACCGTCCGACGCCCACCGATCGTTCCTCCTGCGGCACTCCCTCCCCCCGCTCCGCCGCGCCGGGTCCGGCCGGGTCCCGGGACTCACCCTTCCCGGCCGGGACCGCCGCCACGCATGACGGGGACGCGGGGGTCGCGGGCGCGGCGGAGGAGGCGGTGGGCGCGGAGCTGGCCGACGCGGCCCCGGAGCTGACGGCCGGTTACCGGGCAGCCCTGCCGGGGGCGCGGGCCGGGGTGCTGGGCCGGTTGTGGCGCGGGCTGGCGTGCGATCCGCTGGACTGCGTCCTGCGGCGGGAGCACGGCGCGGACGGCACGCTGCGGCTGGTCCTCGCGGACGGCGGACGGCTGGTCGGACCGGCGGTGGACCCGTTCGCGGGCGGCGCCGAGGTCCCGGGGATCCGGCACGAGGACGCGAGCGGTCGGGCCCGGGTCCACACCCGGGCGGGCGAGCTGGTGCGGGCCCTGGGGCTGCCGGGCGGGCCGGGGTTCGCGGCCGAGCTGGACCACAGCACGGCCTCGCTGGCCCTGTCCCGGGCGGGCGGGGCGCGGGCCGCCGAACTGCGCCCGGAGCCGACGGACGGCAGCGGGGCGTGGGAGCGCCGCCTCACCGACGGTCACCCCTACCACCCGAACTGCCGCTCCCGGCCGGGGTTCACGGTGGCCGAGCAACTCGCGTACGCGCCCGAGCACCGGCCGACGGTGACCCTGCGGCTCGTCGGCCTCGACGAGCGGCGCGCCCTGGTGAGCGGGGTGTGGCCGCGGGAGTGGCGGGAGGGGCGGGAGCTGCTGCTGCCCGTGCACCCGTGGCAGGCCGAGCACGTGCTGACGCGGGCGCGGTCCCGGGGCGAGGTGGACGCGGCTCCGCTGCTGGCCCTGCGCACCCTGGCCCCCGTGGCGGACCCGCCGGGCGGCGGGCCGGACACGGCGGCGCACGTGAAGACGGCGCTCAGCGCCCGGCTGACCTCCTCCGTGCGGGACATCTCGGCCTATTCCGTGGAGACGGCGCTGACGGTCTCGGAGTTCGTCACCGACCTGGCGCGGCGCTTCGACGGGCTGCTGCACGTCACGCGCACGCTGGGCGCGGCCTGTGACCGGGGCGCGGACCTGTCGGCGGTGCTCCGGGAGTCCCCCGACGGGTACGCGGACCGCGCGGCCGGGGAGCGGGTGGTCCCGGTGGCGGCGCTGCCGCTCGCGGCGCCCACGGGGGATCCGGGGTGGGCGGCGGCGTTCGCGGAGCTGGTGTTGCGGGTGGGCGTGGGGATGCTCGACCTGGGCGTGGCCCTGGAGGGGCACGGTCAGAACCTCTTGGTCGTCCTCGGCCCGGACGGGGCGCCCCGGCGGCTGGTCTACCGGGACCTGGCGGACATCCGGATCAGTCCCGCGCGCCTGGCCGAGCACGGGATCGCGCCCCCGGCCCTGACCGGCAGGCTGTTGAACGACGAACCCGGGGCGCTGCGCCGCAAGGCCCTCGGTTCCCTGCTGGTCGGGTCGCTGGGCGCGACGCTGGGCTCGCGGCGGGCTCTGGCGGAGGCGCTGGGGACGGCCGCCGACCGGCTCCCCCGCACTCCCGCCCTGACGGCGGCCCTGACCGAGCCGCTGCCCACCAAGGCCCTCACCCTGATGCGTCTGTCCCCGACCCCGGGCGACCACTGGACCACGGTGGCGAACCCGGCGGCCCCGGGCCGCCACTGAGCGGCCCGGGGGCGCCCGGGGCGGTTCAGGGGCGGCCTTGGGCGCTGCGGGCCCGGCGCAGGGCGCGGGTCAGGGCCGGGGGCAGGACGTCCTTGGCGAGCCGTCGGGCCAGGGCGGCGCGCGCGGAGGGGGGCGCCGGTCGCTTCGGCGGCTCGGGGCGGACCGGCGCGGGGGGCTCGGGGCGGGTGTGCCGGGAGGTGGGGTGGGCGGGCGGGACGGCCTTCTGTCCGGTGACGCGGATCAGCGGGGCGCCCGCCACCTCCTCGACGCCGTGCCACAGGTCGGCGCGTCCGCTCAGGAACGCGGCGAGTTCGGTGCGCAGCGGTTCCGGGTCGTCCCAGGTCGCGTACATCTTGTGCCGGGTGATGCACAGGACGTGCAGGCGGCGGGCGTCGACGGCGCCCCAGACCGCGGCCGCGACCCCGGGGCAGTGTTCGGCCCGGAAGTCGTCGAAGACGACAACGGCGCCGGGGGCCGCGACGGTCCGGGAGTTCTCCAGGTCCTCGTGGACGTGCGCGTACAGGTGGGAGGCGTCCACGTGCACGAACCGGCAGGAGTTCGCCCGGACCCGGTCCGGGACCACGGAGGTCACGGCCTGCACCACCGTGGGCAGCCGCTCGTGGAACGACAGGTAGTTCGCCTCGAAGGCCCGGCGGGTGAGGGTGGCGTAGGAGCGGCGCATCTCGTCGTCGTTCTCCTCGTCCTCGGCGGGCGAGTCGAAGAGGTCGCAGACGGTGAACTCCTCGCCCTCCTTGAGGTATCGGCCGAGGAAGATGGCGCTCTTGCCGAGGTAGGCGCCGAGTTCGAGGAGGTCGCCGGTGGCGCGCGGGTCGGCGTTCTGGCGGGTCAGGAACCAGTCGAAGAGGATCTGGTCGGCGGGCCAGAACCAGCCCTTGACCTCGTCCAGGTTCGCGGGTTCGGGCAGGCGGGTCTCTTCGACGGGCTGTGCGGTCATGGAGCGGTCATCCTCGGGGTGGGCGACGCGGGGCGTGTGGCCCGGGCGACCCTAGGGGCGACGGGTGACGGTCCGGCGAACGGGCGTCGACGGGGCGGCGGCGCGGGGGTGCGGGGAGTGCGAGGGGGCGGGGGCGCGGGCTCAGCCGAGGTGGGGACCGGCGAGGCCGGCGCGGTGGGCGAGGACCACGGCCTGCGCGCGGGTCGCGAGGTCGAGTTTGCTCATGCACTGGTGCACGTAGCTCTTGACGGTGGCGACGCTCAGCACGAGGCGGTCGGCGATCTGGGTGTTGGTCAGGCCCGCGCCCACCAGGGCGAGCACCTCGCGTTCGCGGGGGGTGAGGACGTCGAGGTCGGGGCCCTGGACCGGCGCTCCCGCCGTGCGGACCGCGGCGGCGGCCGGCGTCGGGGGCCGGGCGGGGTCGGGGGCGCCGTCCACGAGGGCGCGCAGCACGTTGGAGCTGAACAGCATCTCCCCCGCGTGCACGGTGTGCACGGCGGCCACCAGGCGTTCGGGCGGCGTGGTCTTCAGGAGGAAGCCGACCGCGCCGGCCCGCAGGGCGTCCCGGACGTGGGCGTCCTCGTCGAAGGTGGTGAGCACGAGGATCCTCGGGGCGGGCCACACGGCGGCGGCCAGGATCCGGCGGGTCGCCTCGATCCCGCCGACGCCCGGCATCCGGATGTCCATGAGGACGACGTCGGGGCGCAGTTCGACGGCCATGGCGACGGCGCGTTCGCCGTCGTCGGCCTCGCCCACCACGTCGATCCCGGGGGCGGCCCGCAGGATCGCGGCGATGCCGGTGCGGGTGAGCCGTTGGTCGTCCACGACCAGGACGGACGGCATCCGAGGGTCCTTCCGAGGGGGGTGGTCGGTTCAGGGGGCCGGCGGGGTGCGCGGACCGGCCGGGTGGGGGCCGGGGACGGGCAGGGTCAGTCCGATCCGGTGGATCTCCGGTGCTCCGGCTGCCTCGGGCGGGCCCTCGGGTTCCACCGTGAGCGTCCCGTCGTAGATGGTGGCGCGTGCCCGCATCCCGATCAAGGCGCGCTGCGCTCCGGGGCTGCAAGTGGCCGGATCCCGACGGTCCGCGGCGGGTGGGGCGGAGACGACGAGGGTGATCCCCTCGTCGTGGTAGGCGAGGTGCACCTCGCTCCGGGGGCGGGTGGGGTCGCAGCCCACGCGGAGTTCGGTCAGGGCCTGGTGGACGGTGCGGTACACGCACAGGTCGAGGCCGGCGGGAAGGGGGTAGGGGACGCCGGTGACCCGATAGGCGACGGGCGGCGAGGTCCGGGGGGCGAGCCGGCGCAGCAGCTCGGGCAGGCGCGCGACGCCGGGGGCGGGGGCCCACGGGCCGAGCCCGTAGCGGCCGTGCCCCGGGGGCCCGGGGACGGGAGGTCCGTCGAGGGGGCCGGGCGGGACGGGCACGGCGACCGGTGCCGGGGGCGCCAGGACGCGGGCCATCCGGCGGAGTTCGGCCAGCGCCTCCTCGGCGCTCGCGGTGACGGCGTCGAGGGAGGCGCGGGAGGTCGCGGGGTCGGAGTCGAGGACGTAGCGGGCCAGCCCGGCCTGCACCGCGAGGGCGGTGAGGTGGTGGGTGATCACGTCGTGCAGTTCGGCGGCGATGTCGAGCCGGACCCCGGCATCGGGCCCGGGCGCGGCCGGCTCGGCCCCGGGGATCGAGGGGCGGGGGCGCTCCGCGTTCCCCGGATCGGCGCCGGCGGCGGCGCGCGGCAGCACACGGGCGGCGACGGCGCGGGCGGCGCGGGCCAGGGTGCGCGGGGCGGCGCTGCGGATCCGGGGTACGGGCATCGTGCGAGCGTAGAGCGCGCGGGGGCGCCCCGCGCAGGGGCGGGCGCGCACCTCCACCCGGGGGTGGGGCGGGTCACCCCCGGGGTGGTGGGCCAATGCCCGCACTGGTGGGTGTTCGGGTGCGGGACGGGCGCGTAGCGTCGTTCGGGTCGCACGGTCCGGGACCTCGACGGGCACGGGGGCCGTCGCGCCTTCGGCGTGCGACCGGGGGGTGGAGCTTCCGCCCGTTCTCGTCCACGGGGGACGTGACGGAACGGGCGGGACCACCCCGCGTGCCCGGGACCCCCGCCGCGGCTCGGATCGGCCCGGAAAATCGGGGCCTGTGCGGTCAGCGGGTGCTTGGATGGGGCGATGCGGACGAGCGAACGGGCGCCCTGGGGCCCGGAATTGGTCGAGGAGTTCGGGAAGCCCGCGGGGGTCTCGGCGGTGGGGAGCAGTCCCCGGTCCCGGGTGTGGCGGGTCGAGGCGGCCGGGGGGCGGGTCTTCGCCGTGAAGCGGAGCGTCGGCGGGGCGGACGCCGGGGAGCGGTTCGGGCGGGAGGTGGCCGCCTTGCGGGCCGCCTGGGCCGCGGGGCCGGTCGGCGGGGAGGTGGTGCCGGCGGTGGTGGCCGCGGACGGGGACCGTCGGGTGATGGTGCTGGAGTGGGTGGATTCGGGGCCCGTGGCCGACGGGTGGTCGGTGGGGTGGGCGCGGGCGCTGGCCCGCTTGCACGCGACCGGGGTGCGGTTCGGGGGCGGGGGCGGGCTCGCGGCGGTGCCCCGCGCCGCGCCGCCGACGCCGGCGGACGCGGCCGCGCTGATCGAACTGGCCGACCGGCTGGGGGTGCGGGTGCCCCGGGGGGTGTCGGAGGAGTTGGCGGCGCTGCTGGACCGGTTGGGTACGGCGGCGCGGGAGGGGCGGGCCCTGTTGCACGGGGATCCGTGCCCGGGCAACGATCTGCGGACCGCCTCCGGGGTCCGGTTCGTGGACCTGGAGCAGGCCCTGGTCGGGGACGGGCTGCGGGAGTTGGCGTACCTGCGGATCGGGTTCCCGAGCTGTTGGTGCGTGACCCGGATCGCGCCGGAGGTGGTGGAGCGGTCCGAGGCCGCGTACCGGGAGGAGTGGCGGGCGCGGACCGGTGTGGAGGTGCCGGGGTGGCCGTCGGGCCCCGCCTCGGGGGTGGGCCCGGCGCCGCCGGCCGGGTTGGTGGACGCGTGCGTGGGGTGGGTGCTGGGCGGGGACGCGCTCGTGCCGAGGGCGCGGCGGACGGGGGTGGACCGGCTGGAGCGGGCGCTGCGGCGGGATTGGCGGTGGGGGACGCTGACGGCGCGGGAACGGCTCGCGCACCGCTTGGGGGTGGTGGCCGAGCTGACCCGCCGGCGGCCGGAGTTCGCCGCGTTCCACGAGTCGGCGGGCGCGACCCGTGCCGCGCTGGTGGCGCGTTTTCCGCGGTTGGCCGGGTTGCGGGTGCCGGAGCGGGGGCCCGGGGACGTGTGACCCCCTACCGGGGTACGAGGGCGGGGCCGGCACCTGGGGGTGACGCCCCGGCGCGGGGCCGCGCCCTAGGCTGATCCGATCATGGACGACAGACCTGCCTCCGAAGAGTCCCCCGGCGCCGAGGGCGCCCGTCTGCGACGCCTGCGCCCGCGCCTGCCGCACGAGTGGCCGTGGGCCCGGTGGTCGGGGCGGGTGGCGGGGGCCGTGGTGCCGGTGCCCCGGGACGCCTGGCGGGAGCTGGGCGAGGCCCTGCGGACCCCGCCGGGGGCGGGGCGGGCCCTGCTGGCGGACGCACCGACCTGGTGGCAGCGGGCCCTGCCGTACCTGGTCGCGTGCGCGTTCATCGCCCCGCTGATGCCCGCGTCCATCGTGCACTTCTCCAACGAGTACCACGCCGGTGGCGGCTGGGGCGGGGCGCTGGGGGTGGCGCAGACGATGCCCCTGCTGCTGGCGGTGACCCGTCCGGTGCAGGCGTGGCTGATCATGCTGGTGGCCGACGTGGTGGGGGCGTTGGTGCTGCTGAACGCCGGGCAGGTGTTCGCGCACCCCTGGCCGTGGCCGGCGCCGACGATCATCGGCTACCTCGCGCTGCTGGTGTACCTCGGGCTGCGCGCCGCGCCCCGGATCCTGGTGACCGTGTGGGTGATCACGGCCCTCGTGGGGGTGCCCCTGGGCTTTCTGACCCCGGCCGCCGGCACGAACACGCACGCCCTGCTGACCGTGCTCGCCGGGGTGGTCCTCGCGCTGACGGGGACCTTGCGCGGGTTGGGGAACGCGCGGTGGAAGGTGGCCGAGCAGGAGCGGATCAGCGAGGCGGAGCGGGCGCGGCGCACCTTGTTGGAGGAGCGGACGCGGATCGCGCGGGAGCTGCACGACGTGGTGGCGCACCACATGTCGGTGATCACGGTGCAGGCCGACTCGGCCCCGTACCGGGTGGCGGGGATGCCGCCGGAGGTGCGGGAGGAGTTCGCGACGATCGCGGCGAGCGCCCGGGAGTCCCTGACCGAGATGCGGCGGCTGTTGGCGGTGCTGCGGGGCGCGGACGGCTCGGGCGGGGAGTTGGCTCCGCAGCCCGGGGTGGGTCAGGTGCGCCGGTTGGTGGAGGCCACGGTGCGCTCGGGCCTGCCGGTGGACCTGTCGCTCGGCGCGACGGTCACGGATCCGCCGGCGGGCGCGGCGCCGGTGCCGTCGGCGGTGGACCTGTCGGCGTACCGGATCGTGCAGGAGGCGCTGGCGAACGTGGTGCGGCACGCGCCGGGCGCGCACACCCGGGTGTCGGTGTCGCGGGAGGCGGCCTCGGGCCTGTCCGGGGAGGCGCTGCTGGTGCTGGTGGTCAACGAGGCGCCGGAGGAGGGGCCGGGGCGGCCGGTGGAGGCGGCCTCGGGGACGGGGCACGGGCTGGTGGGGATGCGCGAGCGCGTACGGTTGACCGGCGGGACCCTGGACACCGGGCCGCTCCCCGACGGTGGTTTCCGGGTCGCCGCCCGGCTGCCGTTGACGGGCGGCACGGGCGGGTAGCCGAGAGTCGCGGGGACGCGGCCGGGTCCGTCGGGGTCCGGCGTTGCGGCCCCCGTGATCGGAGCGGGTGCCCCGGACCCGGAGGGTTTCCCCGAGTGAGCATCCGCGTGATCATCGTCGACGACCAGGCCATGGTGCGGGCGGGTTTCGCCGCCCTGTTGTCGGCGCAGGCCGACATCGACGTGGTCGGTGAGGCCCCGGACGGTCGGGCCGGGGTGGAGGTGGCGCGGTCCACGCATCCGGACGTGGTGCTGATGGACGTGCGGATGCCGGAGTTGGACGGGCTGGCGGCGGCGCGGGAGATCCTGTCCCCGCCGCCGGGGGTGGTGCGGGTGCCGAAGGTGCTCATGCTGACCACCTTCGACGTGGACGACTACGTGTACGAGGCGCTGCGGGCGGGCGCCTCGGGGTTCCTGCTGAAGGACGCCCCGCCGGCCGACCTGATCGCCGCCGTGCGGGTGGTGGCCGGCGGGGAGGCGCTGTTGGCGCCGTCGGTGACCCGGCGTCTGATCGCCGATTTCGTGGGCTCGCGGCCCGCGCCCCGACGCGATCCGAAGCTGCGGCTGAACGGGCTGACCCCGCGTGAGACGGAGGTGCTGGAGCTGATCGCGCGCGGGCTGTCGAACCGGGAGATCGCCGAGCACCTGGTGGTGGCGGAGCAGACGGTCAAGACTCACATCGGGCGGGTGCTGGCCAAGTTGGACCTGCGGGACCGGGCCCAGGCGGTGATCTTCGCCTACGAGGCCGGGGTGGTCCGCCCCGGCGACGGCGGCTGAGCCCCGGCGGCCGGCTCCCGTCCTCCGCCCGGTGATACCGGGGTATGACGGCGGGCTTGGCCCCTCGGTGCGACGCCCCGGGCGCGGGCCGGCTCCTACCTTCCTCCCTGTTCCCAGGAGAGGAGACGGGCCATGCCGCGCCCCACCCCCACAGCACCGTCGAAGTCGTCGCCGTCCGCCCGGGCCGGTCTGTCCCGGGCCGTCGCCCGGATCGAGGCGGCGACCCCGCCGCACCGGGACCGCGCCCTGGACGGGTTGCGGGCCCTGGCCCTGCTCGCGGTGCCCGTCGGGCACTGGATGCTCGGCGGGTTCACCGTGACGGACGAGGGGGCCCTGCGCAACGCGAGCCCGCTGTCCACGTTCGGGGCGCTGGCCCCGGCGAGTTGGGTGCTCCAGATGTTGGGGGTCTTCTTCCTCGTGGGCGGGTGCGCCTCGGCCCTGTCGTGGGCGCGGCACGGGGCCGGCTCGCGGGGGGCGTGGCTGCGGGGGCGGCTGGCCCGGTTGGGCCGGCCGGTGCTGGGGGTGGCGGCGGTGTGGGCGGTGTTGGCGCCGCTCGCGGCGCTCGCCGGGGTGCCGGAGCGGACGTTGCGGACCGGGGCAACGCTGGTGATCCAGCCGCTGTGGTTCGTGGGGGTCTACGCGGTGGTGACGGCGCTGACCCCGCTGTGCGCGCGGGTGGTGGAGCGGTTCGGGGCCTGGTCGGCGGCGCCGCTGCTCGGCTCGGTGGCGGTGGTGGACTTCCTGCGGTACGGGCCGTTCGAGGCGTCGGTGCCGGGCTGGGTGGCGCTCGTGAACCTGCTGCCGGGCTGGTTGTTCGCGTACCACCTGGGGGTGGCGTGGGCGGCCGGGCGGATCGACCGGCGGGGCGCGCACCTGCTGCTGTGGGGCGGTGCGGCGCTGTTCGCGACCCTGCTGCTGGTCTTCCACTACCCGCTGTCGATGGTGGGGGTGCCGGGGGCCGAGCGGACCAATTCGCACCCGCCGTCGCTGCTGGTCCTGGCCCTGGCGGCCACGCAGTCGGGGGCGGCGGTGCTGCTGCGGGACCGGCTGCGGCGGCTGCTGGCGCGGCCCGCGCTGTGGGCTCCGGTGGTGGTGGTGAACCTGGCGGCGATGACGATCCTGTGCTGGCACCAGACGGCGATGCTGGCGGCGGCCGTGCCGGTCTCGGTGGCCGGGTGGACGGTGCCCGGGTTGACCACGGCCCCGGACACGGTGGGCTGGTTGCTGTGGCGGGCGGCGTGGTTGCCGGTGTTCGCGTGCGCGCTGGTGCTGATCGCGCGGCGGGCCCGGGTGTTGGAGGCCCCGTGGACCGGGGCGCGGGCCGGTCGGCGGGTGGTGGCCGGGGTATTGGCGCTGGGCTTCGGGGCTTTCGCCCTCGGGTTGGCCTGAGGCTCCCCGCACGCGCCGGGGCCCCGTCGACCGGGTGGTCGGACGGGGCCCCGGGGCGTGCGCGGCGGCGCGGATCAGGTGATCGAGGCGCAGACGATCGCGGCGACGGCCACGTTGCAGGAGGCGGTGACCCAGACGGCCGGGTGCGGTTCGGGGTCGACGACTATCGCGCCGAGCTTGCCCGGGGTGACCCAGTCCAGGACGAGGAAGGCGATCCCCATCAGGGCGAGGCCGAGCACGCCGAAGACGGCCGTGTTGAGCAGTCCCTTGCAGAAGTCGTCGTAGGTGGTGAAGATCGCGGTGGCGACGATCCCGCCGACGCCCAGCAGGGCGGAGCTGAGCATGACGGCCGCGTTGCGGTTGCGCTCCTGCCAGATCTGCCGCCCGAGCTTGCCGGGGGTGAGGACGTCCACGAGGAGGACGCCCAGGATGAGCAGGACCAGGCCGACCGCGCCGTAGGCGGAGGTCCGTCCGAGTCCGTTGACGATGTCGGTCATTGCGCGGGAGTCTCCGGTGCGTGTGTCGGGGTGCTGGGGGGCGTGACGCAATCTAGCGCACGGTGGGCGCGTGGTCAGGGGCCCCGGCGGGAGGGATCGCGGGCGGGCGGCCCCCGGTCCGGGCCGGTGACGGGCCCCGACGGCGGGCACCTGCGGAGGAACCGGGCGCATCGGGCATCGCGGGGCGGGGAGGGGGACCGATCGATACCGGCCGGCCGCCGACACCCCGCGCGGACGCACGGACGCGGGGCGGGCCTCGTGAGGAGGCCCGCCCCGCGTGAACGGTGTGGACGGTGTGGGGGGATGGGGTTCCGGGGCGGGATCAGCCCCAGGCGCGGATGAGTTCGCGGCGTTCCAGGGTGGTCATGCCGCCCCAGATGCCGGAGGGTTCGTGGGTCCGCAGGGCCCAGTCCAGGCAGCGGTCGACCACCGGACAGGGCCCGCAGACCTCCTTGGCCGTGCTGGTCTGGGTCACGGCGGGGCCCGAGGTCCCCACCGGGAAGAAGAGGTCGGGGTCTTCCGTGACACACAGGGCACGGGTTCGCCAGTCCATCAACTGCGCTCCTCCCACGAGAAGGTGAGGTGCCGCCGGCCCGTCACGGGCCGGTCCGACACCCCCCACCCTCCGATGCGCCCGGACCTGGGTCAACGAACCGAAGGTCCCCACGGTTCGGGACCTCGGACCCGTTCGCGTTCCACTCTCGTGTCGCGGTTCCGCTTACTGCCAGCGGGGGCGGCTTCCGTCCATCTCGCAGTACAGGGTGGAGCCGTGGGAATCGAGGGTGGTGAGGCCCAAGTGGGCCTTCTTGCAGAACTGTCCGCGCTTGTAGCGGTTGCCGGCCGGGGAGAGCAGCACATCGCCGTCACCGGATTCCGGTTCGGCGCGGGTCGGGGCCGCCGCGGGCTTCTCCGGGGCCACCCGCTCCGCCTTCGGGGTGGGGACGGCGGTGGGGGTGGCGGGCACCTTGACGGGCTCGGGTTCGGCGCTCGGGGTGGGGCTCGCCGTGACGCTCGGCGAGGGGGAGGCCGCGGGCGAGGCGGAGGCGGTCGCGGAGGCCGTCGCCGAAGGCGTCGCCGAGGCCGAGGTCGAGCTGTCCGGGGTCGGGGTGTCGGATCCGTCACACGCGGTGAGGAAGAGGGCTCCGAGGGCCAGAAGTGCGCCGGCGAGGGGGCGCCAGCGGTTTATACGAGAGGTCACACCTCGTTACCCTGGGGTCCTGACCTGCGGCGATTCAAATCCGGGCCCTTGGGCCGCGCGAAGGCCGCGCGGTCGGGACCTTCGGCGCAGGATTCTCGCGCGGGGGGTCACGGTCCGCCCGGGTCGAGGCCCGACCTTACGTGTTTTGGTCCGATTGTGTGAACCTGGGTGGGTTGGTCACTTCGGGTCGGTCGCCTCGCGCGCGCCGGCCCGTTCCGCGAGATCCCCTGGAGAACCATGTCCCGCTCCGCCGCAGACCGCCGTCCCGCCGCGCACGCGCGACGCCGTCGTCCGGTGCTGCCCCTCGTGTGCGGGGCCGCCGTGCTGGGCTTCGGCGGCCTGTACGCCGCCGGGCTGCTCGTGGGGGACGACATACCCGAGGGCACCTCGGTGCGCGGGGTGGCGATCGGCGGGATGAGCCGGTCGGAGGCGCGCGAGGTGCTGACCCGGGAACTGGGGGCGGAGGGCTCGGCGCCGTTGCCGCTGCGGATCGGGGAGCGCACCAGTCCGACCCCGGTCAAGGAGCTGGGGCTGGCCCTGGACGCCGAGGCCACCGCCGACGCCGCGGCCCGTTCGGGCAACGCCCCGTGGACGGTGGTCGCGCGCCTGTTCTCGGGTGGTGACCGGGAGGTCGAGCCGGTGGTGACCCTGGACGAGAAGACCGCCCGCAGCCGGTTGGCGGCGCTGGAGAAGTCCTCGGGCACGGCCGTCCGCGAGGGCTCGGTGACCTTCTCCGAGGGCGCGGCGAAGGCCACGGAGCCCCGGGCGGGGATCCGCGTGAACGTGACCCCGGCCCTGGACACCCTGCGGACGGCCTGGCCGCGACCGGTGGGGGCCGCCGCGAGCGGGGCCGGGAAGGCCGTGGCCGCCCCGGTGGAGATACCCGTGACCCGCACGCGACCGAAGGTCGACAAGGCGATGGTCGACCGGGCCGTGCGGGAGTTCGGCGAGCCGGCCATGTCGGCGCCGATCACGCTGAAGGTCGGCGAGGGCTCCGTGACGGTCGCCCCCGGGACCCTGTCGAAACACCTGACGATGAAGCCGGGCACGGTGGCGGGCCACCCCGCTCTGGTGCCCGCGCTGGACGCGGAGAAGCTGCTCGCGGACCCGGCGGTGGCCGGGCCGCTGGAGAAGGCAGGCGGGGAGGTCCGGGAGGCGACGCTGCGCCTGGACGGAACGCGCGTGGCCGTGGCCCGCGAGGGCGTCTCGGGCCGGCAGGTCACCCCCGCCGCCCTGGGCGAGGCCGTGGTCCCCCTGCTCACGGGCGGGGACGCGGCGGCCCGCACCGGCACGGTGGCCACGCGGGAGGTCAAGCCCAAGCTGAGCTCCGCGACCCTGGCGGAGCTGGGCATCAAGGAGAAGATGTCCTCGTTCACGGTGAACTTCGAGCCCGCCGAGTACCGCCGGATCAACATCGGTCGGGCGGCGGAGCTGATCAACGGCTCGCTGGTGATGCCGAACGAGGAGTGGAGCTTCAACAAGCGGGTCGGGGAGCGCACCGAGGCCAACGGGTTCACCGAGGGCATCATGATCAACGACGGGCGCTACGTGAAGGCGGCCGGCGGCGGGGTCTCCGCCGTGGCCACCACCATGTTCAACGCGATGTTCTTCGCGGGGGTCAAGCCCGTGGAGTACGGGGCGCACTCCTTCTACA
This sequence comes from Streptomyces dryopteridis, assembly GCF_049606955.1. Lineage (NCBI taxonomy): Bacteria > Bacillati > Actinomycetota > Actinomycetes > Kitasatosporales > Streptomycetaceae > Streptomyces > Streptomyces dryopteridis. The sequence goes on from NZ_CP187113.1 coordinate 111,072, forward strand.
TCGAGCGCTACCCCGAGGGCCGCGAGGCCACGGTCGCCTGGGGCAGCCTGGACCTGAGGTTCCGCAACGACTCGGGCAAGGCGATCTACGTGCAGGCGGAGGCCACCGACCGTTCGGTGACCATCTCCTTCCTCGGGACGAAGAAGTACGACGAGGTGCGGGCCACGAAGGGACCGCGCACCAACGTCGTCAAGCCGGCCGAGCGGACCGCCTCCGGGCGAACCTGTGAGGCGCAGAGCCCGTTGGAGGGATTCGACGTGGCCGTGGACCGGATCTTCGTCAAGGGCGGGGCCGAGGTGGGCCGCGAGACCTTCAAGACCCACTACACCCCGCGCGACAAGGTCACCTGCGAGCCGGAGAAGTCCCCGACCCCGAGCGGGTCGGCCTCCGCCTCCTGAGGCCGCGCGGGGCGCGCGGGCTCACGCCAGTTCGGTGACCGGGCCGCGGAGCGGTTCGGGCAGTCCGCGCAGCCGGCGGGCCTCGTGGACGGCGGCGATCTGGGCGGGGCCGTCGGGGCCCCAGTCGGTGAGCTCCCGGATCTGTTCGGGGGTGGCCAGCAGGGCCGCGTACCGGCCGCCGGGGGCGGTGGCGCCGGGGCCGAGACGACCCACGGTCCGCAGGTGCAGCCAGGGCGCGTTCTCGTCGTGCAGGTGGCCGAGGGGTGCCAGGGGGCCGTCGACGTGACCGGGCGGGACCTGTTCGGGAGTGGGCAGGGACACCGTGCCGTGCTCGCGGTCCACCAGGGCCAGGGCGCGGCCGTCGGGGGCCAGCAGCCAGCAGCGGGTGTCGCGGACGGCCAGGTCCTGCGGGACGGGTCCGGTGCGCCAGGCCCCGTGTTCGCGGGGGCGGGGGGCGCACAGCACGCCGAGGCGGTCCAGGGCGCCGGGTTCGGCGGGCCGGCCGCGTTCGAGGAGGGTCGGGGCCTGCCCCTCGACGCGGGCGCGCAGGGCGGCGAGGACGCGGCGGGCGTCACCGGCCTCCATCACCCGGGCCAGGTCGCCGGGTTCCACGAAGCGGATGCCGGTGATCTCCTGGGCGGGCAGCCGGACCGAGGCGATGCGTTCGGGGCTCCAGGTGCCGCCGTCGAAGACGTAGACGATCTCGCCGGGGAAGCGCATCTCGGGTTCGAAACCGGGGGTGTTGGCGGGAATCCAGTCGACGACCAGGCCCCGGGTGGGGCGGGTCTCGACGCCGAGTTCCTCGTCCATCTCGCGGGCGGCGGCGGTGGAGGGGGATTCGCCGGCGTCGACGGCGCCGCCGGGCAGCAGCAGGGTGTCGCGGTAGTCGACGTGCTGGACGAGGACCCGCCCGTCCCGGTCGGTGACCAGGACGCCGGCGGCCGTCCACAGGCCGGCGCGCGAGGCGCCGTACTCCGCCGGGGTCATCCGGCTGCCGGGCTGGTCCGGGATCGCTTCGGTCAACGGGGTCATGGGGGCTCCGTTCACGGGGAGGGGAGGGATGCGGACGGGGAGTGTGGCTGGGACACGGGCTGGTGGGGGATGGCCGGGGGGCGCGCGGGCGGTTCCTCGTCGAGGAGGAGCCGGGCGGTGGTGCGCCCGAGGGCCTCGGCCTCGGCGGGTGCGCCGTGGACGTGCGCGACGGAGCCGGGGCCGCCGTCGGGGTCGAGGAGTTCGGCGCGGATCCGCAGCCGGCCGTCGGGAAGTCTGGTGGTGACCACGGAGGCGGCGGTGGCGCAGTCGCCGCGCAGACCCGCCAGGACGGCGCGTTCGGCGGTGAGGCCGAGGCGGGTGGGGGCGTGGTCGAAGGGGGCGAGGAGGGCGGCCGCGGCGTGGTCGCCCGCGCGGTGTTCGACGACGATCACGCCGGCGCCGGCGGCCGGGGGCCAGTACTCGGGGCTCCAGATCTCGGTGGCGCGGCCGGCCAGGCCCAGGCGGGCCAGGCCCGCGTGGGCGACGATCAGGGCGTCGAGTCCGGCGCCGCCGGTGTCGAGGAGCGCGAGGCGGGTGTCGAGGTTGCCGCGGATCGGCACCGGCACCAGGTGTGGGAGCCGGGAGCGGAGCAGGGCGGCGCGGCGTGGTGCGCTGGTGCCGACGCGGGCGCCGGCGGGGAGCTCGGCGAGCGGGACGGGGGTGCGGCCGGTGGGGCAGGCGGGTCGGACCACGGCGTCGCGGACGTCCTCGCGGGGCAGGGCGGCGCCCAGGACGATGCCGGGGCTCCGGTCGTGGGCGCCGGGCAGGTCCTTGGCGCAGGAGATGGTGAAGTCGACCTCGCCGGCGAGGAGGAGGGAGTCGGCGCGGCGGGTGAAGGCGCCCTTGCCGCCGATCTCGGCGAGGGGGCCGGGGTGTCGGTCGCCGAGGGAGACGGTCTGGACCACGATCAGGGGCCGGTCGGGGTGGGTGCGGCGGAACCGCCGGGCGAACGCCTCGGTCTGGGCGAGGGCCATGGGACTGGGTCGGGTGGCGAGGCGCACCGCGCCGTCCGTGCCGCGTCCACGTGTCATCTCGCACCCCTCGCCGATCGATCGCTGTGCCGGCCTGTGCAACAGCGCGCGGGGGCCTGGGGTTACGGGCGGTTCAGGGCAGGAAGATCAGGTGGGGGGCGCCGGTGACGGGGTGGACGGTGACCTGGGCGCGCACCTGGTACACCTCGGCGAGGAGCTCGGGGGTGAGGACCTCGGCGGGGGTGCCGCGGGCGACGATCCGGCCCTCGTGCAGCACCGCGACGCGGTCGCAGACCCACGCGGCGAGGTTGAGGTCGTGCAGTACCAGCAGCACGGTGGTGGGGAGGTCGCGGACGAGGGCCAACAGGTCGAGGCGGTGGCGGATGTCGAGGTGGTTGGTGGGTTCGTCGAGGGTGATCAGTCCGGGGTCCTGGGCCAACGCGCGGGCCACCAGGCCGCGTTGGCGTTCGCCGCCGGAAAGCAGGCCGAACGGGCGGTCGGCGAGGTGGGCGAGGTCGGTGCGGTCGAGGGCGGCGGCGACGCGGGCGTGGTCCTCGGGGCGGTCGGTCTCCCAGAACCGGCGGTGCGGGCTGCGGCCCATGGCGACGACCTCGCGCAGGGTGAGCTCACCGGCCGCGTCGGCGCTCTGGGGGACGGCGGCGAGCCGGCGGGCGGTGTCGCGGGCGCCGAGGGTGCGGGTGTCGACGCCGTCGAGGAGCACGCGGCCGCGTTCGGGGCGCAGCACGCCGTGCAGGACCCGCAGCAGGGTGGTCTTGCCGGAGCCGTTGGGGCCGACCACGCCGAGGGTCTCGCCGGGGGACGCGCTCAGGTGCACGTCGTCGAGCAGGGCCCGGCCGCCGGCGGTGTGGCGGATCCCCTCGATCCGCAGGTCGACGGGGTTCATCCGAGCACCTGCCGGGCGCGCCGGCCGCGGCGCAGCAGCCACAGGAAGAAGGGGCCGCCGACCAGGGCGGTGATCACGCCGACCGGGATCTCGCGGGGGGCGGCCGCGGTGCGGGCGAGGAGGTCGGCCCAGACGAGGAAGGCCGCGCCGGCGAGGGCGGAGACGGGCAGCAGGGCGCGGTGTCCGGCGCCGACCACGAGCCGTACGGCGTGCGGGACCATCAGGCCGACGAAGCCGATGGCGCCGCTCTGCGCGACGAGCACGCCGATCACGAGGGAGGTCAGCACGAAGGCGAGGGCGCGGAAGCGGCCGGTGTTCAGGCCGAGGGTGCGGGCGTCCTCCTCGCCGGCGAGGAGCAGGTCCAGGGGGCGGGCCAGGGCGATGAGGAGGGCGCCGCCGAGGAGCAGGGCCGCGAGGGGCACCGGGAGGGCGTCCCAGCGGGCGCCGCCGAGGCCGCCCAGGGTCCAGAAGAGGACGGCGCGGACCTCGTCGGCGGAGGCGCCGAGGACGAGGACGAGGCTGGTGAGGGCGGACAGGACGTACTGCACAGCGACGCCGGCGAGGACGAGTCGGCCGCCCGTGACGCCGCCCTCGCGGCGGGCGAGGACGTGCACGAGGAGGAGGGCGGCGAAGGCGCCGAGGAAGGCGGCGGCGGGCAGGCCGAGGCCGCCGAGGAGGCCGGCGGAGCCGCCGAGGACGATGACGGCGACCGCGCCGGCGGAGGCCCCGGAGGAGGCGCCGAGGAGGAAGGGGTCGGCCAGCGGGTTGCGGACCAGGGCCTGGAGGACGGCGCCGGTGAGGGCGAGGCCGGCGCCGACGAGGGCGCCGAGCAGGATCCGGGGCAGCCGGACGTCCCACACGATCGCGGTGAGCGGGCCGGGGGGCTCGGTGCCGAGGAGGACGGACAGGACCCGGCCGGGGGGTATGGGCACGGAGCCGAGGGCGATGCCGGCGAGGACCGCGCCGGCCAGGGCCGCCGTCAGGGCCGCCGTCAGGGTGAGGACGGCGGCCCCGGTCCTGATCCGGCTCACGGGTGCAGCTGACCGGCGAGGGACTCGACGGCGTCGGCCACGCGCACGCCGAGCACCACCGAGGACAGCGGGAGGACCACGAACCGCTTGTCGCGGACGGCGGGCACCGAGGCCAGCGCCGGATCCTCCAGCAGGCGCTTCTTCTTCGCCTCGACGTCGGTCTTGCCGTAGTCGTAGATCAGGATGACCTGGGGCGCGCGGTCGATGACCTGTTCCCAGGAGACGTCGCCGAAGGTGTCGTCGAGGTCGGCGAAGACGTTGGTGCCGCCGGCCAGGGTGATGACCTCGTTGCCGATGCCCTTGCCGCCCGAGGTGAAGGCGGAGCCCTCGCCGGAGTCGAAGGCGAACACGGTGGGTCGGGGCGAGCCGGCGACGCGGGCGACGGCCGCGTCGATCCGGCGGGTCTCCTCGGCGATCAGCCGCTCGCCGCGCTCGGGCACCCCGAAGGTGCGGGCGACCTCGGTGATCTCGGTGCGCAGCTGCGGCACGCCGACCGGACCCTTGCCGCAGTACTCGGTGTTCAGGCGGGTGTTGACGTGGGCGGCGGAGAGATCCGCGCGGGAGCGCCCGGCGGCCTTGTCGAAGGCGCTGCCGTAGCCCCCGTAGACGAAGTCGGGTTCGGCGGCGAGGAGGGTCTCCTTGTCGGGGTACTCGGGGGCGAGCACGGGGATCTTCTCGTAGTCGGCGCGGTACTTCGGGCCGATCGCGTCGTCGAGGTAGGCGGTGCCGACCAGGCGGTCCTTCAGGCCGAGGGCGAGGAGGATCTCGGTGGCGTGCTGGTTCATGGTCACGGCGCGTCGGGGCGGGGCCGTGAAGGTGGTCCGCACCCCGCAGTTGTCGACGGTGTACGGGAACCCGGCCGCAGTGGCGGTGGCCGCGCGGGGCTCGGCCGGGCCCCCCGGGGCGCCGGCGCAACCGGCGAGCGACAGGGCGATGACGACGGACAGCAGCCCGGGCAGGGCGGGACGGCGGGGCATGGGTGTTGCCTCTCCCGGGGATCCTCGTCCCCTGGTCGACGTGAGAGGCGGTGCGTCAGTGTCTGACTCCCGGCGGGCCGCTGGCCTTGCCGGTCACAGTGGCGGGACCGCACCGGATTCGCACCGGGTTTCCTGATCCTGCACCGCCGAGGGTGAACCCCGTCAGTCTGCCAGACGGCTCCGGGCGGCCCGAACCCGCGTGCGACCCTCGTCCCTCATCCGCCGCCGGCGATGCCCGCGCCCAGGCGCAGGGCCCGGCCGTGCCGGACGCCCTCCTGGAACGCGGCCTCGTACGCCTCGTCGCCCAGCGCGCCGCGCGCGGTCTCCTCGAAGCGGTCGCGGACCCCCTTGAGCTCGGGGGTGCCGCGCTGGGGGTGCCCGACGGCCTGCCAGTAGGCGTGGCCGGCGCCGTAGGCGCGGGCGCCGCCCTCCCCGTCGCCGGCGGCGGCGCGGGCGGCGGCCAGCAGGTCCAGGCCGAGGGCGGTGCCGAAGCTGTCGCCGAGTTCGCGCTTGCTGTCGAGCATGGAGCGGGCGTGGCCGGCGGCTTCCTCGGGGAGGTCCTCGAAGAGGGAGATGAGGGCGAGTTGGTAGTCGGCGTAGGCCCGGGTCCAGTGCTCGTCGCGGGCCACGCAGCCCTCGCGCAGGGCGGTCGCCTCGCGTCTGGCCTCGGGCAGGAGACCCATGCCGGTGAGGGCGAAGACCCGCACGAGGTGGCAGCGGACCCGGGCGCCGGAGTCGAAGAAGTGCCCGGGGGCGGCCTCCAGGGCGTTGTCGGCGACGATCCGGGCGGCCAGCGGGCGGCCGGCGAGGAGGTGGCTGAGGCCGAGCAGGTAGGCGGTGTCGAGGACGGGGGCCCGGTCGAGGCCGAAGTCGTCCCGCAGGGCGAGGGCCTCGCAGCCGAGGGCGACCTCGTGGGCGAGTTCCTGTTCGCCCTGGAGCAGCAGGGTGACCCCGAGGGCCCACAGGGCGCGCAGTCGGCCCTCGCCGGCGGGTTCGTCGTCGGGGGCGAGGTCGAGGGCGCGTTCGAGGTAGGCGCGGGCGGCGTGCAGGTGTCCGGAGCAGGCCCAGAAGAAGCCGACGCGACCGGCGAGTTCGACGGCGCGGACGGGTTCGCTCTCCAGGTAGAAGTCGAGGGCGGCGCACACGTCGCCGTGGGCGCCGGCGATCCGCCGGTAGGCGGTGCGTTGGGCGGGGCCGAGCCATTCGCGGTCGGCGGCGCGGACCATGCCGTAGAAGTAGGCGGCGTGGCGGGCCCGCAGGTGGGGGCCCTCGCCGAGTTCGCCGAGCCACATCGCCCCGTACTCGCGGATGGTGTCGAGCATCCGGTGGGTGCCGCCGTCGCTCTCGGCGGCGCCGGTGCGGCGCACCACGGACTTCGCGACGAGGGAGTCGAGGAGCCCGGCCACCTCCAGGGGGTTGAGGGGGGCGGCGGAGCAGATGGCGCGGGCGGCGGCGAGGTCGAAGGGGCCGCCGAAGACCGACAGCCGCAGCCACAGCAGGCGTTCCCGGGGGGTGCACCATTCGTGGCTCCAGCCGATCGCGGTGCGCAGGGCGCGGTGGCGGGCCGGGTGGTGGGGGCCGACGGGGCGGTCGGCGGCGAGGGGGCCGATCTCGCCGGCGAGGCGGGCGGCGAGTTGTTCCAGGGTGAGTTCGGAGAGCTGGGCGGCGGCGAGTTCGAGGGCGAGGGGGACGCCTTCGAGGCGGGCGCAGACGAGGCGGGCGGCGTCCTCCTGGCGCCGACCCCAGGGGCGGGCCTGGGACGGGGAGACGCGCGCGACGTGGTCGGCGAAGAGGGTGAGGGCCTCGGGGCGGGTCTCCTCCTGCGGGAGCGGGCCCACGTCCACGACGTATTCGAGCGGGGAGTCCAGGGGCTGCCGGCTGGTGAGGAGCACGGAGAGGCCGGGGGCGGCGTCGAGGAGGTCGGCGACCAGGTCGCGGACCTCGGCGATCAGGTGCTCGCAGCAGTCGAGGACCAGGAGCAGTCGGCGGTCGACGAGCCAGTCCCGGACGGCGTCGGCGAGACTGCGCACGGTGTGGTCGGCGAGGTCGAGGGCGTCGGAGACGGTGGCGACGAGGAGTTGGGCGTCGGGGAGCGGGGACAGGTCGGCCCAGTGGATCCCGTCGGGGAAGGCGGCCGGCGGGGTCGCGAGGGCCTGCCGGGCGAGTCGGGATTTGCCGACGCCGCCGGGGCCCGTCAGAGTGACCAGTCGGCCCGCGGCCAAGGCCGCGTGGAGCGCGGCGAGTTCGCTGCGGCGTCCCACGAAGGACGCGGTGTCTTCCGGGTGTCCCTGCACGCGCCCAGTCTGACGTACCGGCGGGCTCATCCGATCCCCTTTGGGCGGGACCGGATCGTACGCCGGCCGGAAATGGTCGCTCGCGGGCGGCCGGCGCGCCGTCGGTGGGCGGATGCGCGGCCGATGGGGGTGCGGGACGGCCGGCGGCCGGCGGGCCGCCGGATCCTCGTCCGGTGAGGCGCCCGGGCTCGGTCGGGACGCCGTGCGGGCCCTGAACGGGGCGGCCCGCGGGGGTGGTTCCGGTGGGAACGGGTCAGCGGGCGCGCGGGCCCGGCTGGGTGGTGACGGGGGCCCACGGGGCGTCGCAGGTGACCGCGCGCCCGTTGGTCTCGCAGTGGGTGTGGTACAGCACCCCGGCCTTCGTCATCGCCTTGATCTTGACGTCGTTGCCCTGGATGGCCAGCGAGATGGCGCACACCTGGGAGGGGTAGCCGGTGACCGGGGCCGCCGAGAGGTCGGTCCACACGAAATCGCCCCAGACCCCGGCCATGTCGCGGGAGCGCCGGCCGATCCAGGTCCGGTCGTCCTTGAGGACGAGGGCGAACTCCTCGGCGTTGTTGGGCATCTGGGAGTCCACGGCCGTGCACGGGCCCATGGGGCCCATCACGCCCTGCGGGCCGACCGGGCCGAGCGGCCCCTGGGGGCCGGTGGGTCCGGGGGGACCCTGCCGGCCGGCGGGACCGGCGACGCCCTGGGGGCCGCCCGAGCCGGGCAGTCCGGCCACGCCCTGGGCACCGGCGGGACCGGCCGGCCCGGCGGGGCCCTTCTGGCCCTGGGCGCCGGCGGGGCCGGTGTCACCGGGGCGGCCGGGGTCCCCCTTGGGGCCCTTGGGCCCGGGGTTCCCCTGGAGGCCCTGTTCGCCGCGGACCCCGGGATCGCCCTTGGGGCCCTTGGCCCCGGGCGCTCCCTTGTCGCCCTTGGGCCCCTTGGCCCCCGGCGCCCCCTTGTCGCCCTTGGGGCCCTTCTCGGCCTTGCAGTGGTGGTCGGTGGTGGGGGCGGCGGGCGCGGGGGCCGCGCGGTGGCCGCACTTGTCGCCGGTGGCGGGCGCGGCGGCCCGGTCGGCGGCGAGGGCGGGGGCCGTGACCCCGACGAGGGCGACGGTGACCGGGAGGACGATGCTGCCGGCGATGCGGGCCGCCCGTCCGGTTCTTGCTGTGGACGCCATGCGAACACCCCTTCGTCGTACGGAATGGTCATACGCTCCGATGGAACGAGGGCACAGCATCTCCCGGACCGACCCGCCGGCAAGATCGAAAAGCGGAATGGCGCGCCAGATGGGGCGAGTTGGGCCAACGACACGCCGTGCCGCTGCGCCGATCGGCTTCCCGGGCTCACCCACCCGGCCGGCCTGGCCCGGTCCGACCGGGCCGGACGCGCCGGCGGGCGCGAACGGCCGAACGGGGCGGCCCGGCATCCGTGTCGCCGCCCGGCGCCGGGCGGGCCGCCGCGCCCGGGGGCGCGGCGAACGGCCGAGCCCGGCCCGGGTCTCAGCCGGCGAGGGCCCCGCCGGCGACCGCGGCGAGGGGCGCGTGACCGGGGCGGTGCGGCGGGTCGGCGGGCGGGGGCGCGTCGGCGGGGCCGGGGTCGGGGGCCTCCAGGCCGTTCAACCAGGCCCAGCGGGCCAGTTCCACGCGGTTCTTCGCGGCGACCTTGCGCCGACAGTGCGAGACGGTCTTCTTGACGGCGGAGACCGACACCCCCCGACAGTCCGCGATCTCCTGGTCGGTGCGGCCGGCCGCGACGAGGCCGGCGACCTGGAGTTCGCTGGGACTCAGCGGGTGCGTGGGTTCGGTGGGCAGGTGTCGGCAGCCCTCGTCGGGCAGGTGCCGGCAGCCGTTGAGGAGCCCGCGCAGGCTGTCGGCGGCCGAGGGCGAGAGGGCGTAGGCGCCGAAGGCGGCGAGCCTGATGCCCTGGCGGAGCAGGGGTGGGGAGAGGCTCTTGGCGAGGAAGGCGTGGGCCCCGCCGCGCATCGCCGCGCAGAAGTCGTCGTCCGAGGTGGAGCTCGTGAGGACCACGACCCGGCATCCGGTGCCGGTGAGGGCGCGGACCACGGCGAGGCCGTCGAGGCCGCCGAGGGTGGTGCCCATGACGCACACGTCGGGTCCGTCCGCGAGGGCCCGTTCCACGGCCTCCTTGCCGTCCCCGGTGTCGGCCACGACCTCGAATTCCGTACCCGGCGCCAGGATGGCGCGCAGGCCGACCCGGACGACTTCCTCGGCGTCCGCGATCAGCACACGTGTGGGCATTTCGTCCTCCCCAAATCCCGCCGCGCGGGGCGGAATTCCGCCCCTGCGGGCCTGTGATCCCAACGTACGCGGACCGATGGTCGAGTCGGGTGGGTCACAAGGACAGCATCCTCCCGGCCTAAGGTCCCGATACCCCCAGCCCGGGGGTGCCGGAAAGATCAGGGCTAGGGGGGTGCGGGAATCCTGTCAGGAAGGACAGGGGATCTTGGGAAGCGCAGGCCCTTTCGCGGCAAAACCATGGATTCGCAGGGAATACGTTTCTTCCACGAGGTCGACGCAACGGCGCGGCGGCCACGGACCGAGGAGGACCCCATGTCTTTCCATGTCGATTCCGAAGCGGGCAAGCTCAAGCAGGTCATCCTGCACCGTCCGGGCCTTGAACTGGAGCGCCTGACGCCCAGCAACAAGGACGATCTCCTCTTCGACGACGTGCTGTGGGTCGAGAGGGCCCAGGAGGAGCACGACTTCTTCGCGCAGACCCTGCGCGACCGCGGCATCACGGTCCACCTCTTCACCGACCTGCTCGCCGAGACCATGAAGAACTCCGAGGCCCGCTCCCTCGTCCTCGGTCGCCTCTTCGACGAGCGCGAGTACGGCCCCATCGCCACCGACCGGGCCCGCAACGTCTACGAGGGCTTCGACACCGAGGAACTGACCAGGCACCTGGTGGGCGGCATCACCAAGAGGGAGCTCGTCGACAGGATGGGCAGGCCGCGATCCGTGCGGGTCCAGGTGATGGACGACGAGGACTTCGTGATCGCCCCCCTCCCCAACCACCTGTTCACCCGCGACACCTCCTGCTGGGTCTACGACGGCGTCTCCATCAACGCCATGAAGAAGACGGCCCGGCGCCGCGAGACGGTCCACTTCGAGGCCATCTACCGCTACCACCCGCTGTTCGCGGACCGTCAGTACAAGGTGTGGAACGAGGGCCAGAGCTCCTACCCGTCCACCATGGAGGGCGGCGACGTCCTGGTCATCGGCAACGGGGCCGTCCTGGTCGGCATGAGCGAGCGCACCACCCCGCAGGGCGTCGAGGACCTCGCGATCCAGCTGTTCAAGGAGGGCTCCGCCCAGCGGATCGTGGCCCTGGACATGCCCAAGGGCCGGGCCTTCATGCACCTGGACACGGTCATGACCATGGTCGACGGCAACACCTTCACCAAGTACGCCGGCCTGGGCATGCTGCCCTCCTACACCATCGAGTCCCAGGGCGCCCCGGACGACCTGAAGGTCACCCGGCACGCCCCGGAGGAGATGCACACGGTCATCGCGAACGCGCTGGGCCTGGACGAGATCAACATCCTCACCCCGCGTCAGGGCGCCTTCGCCGCCGAGCGCGAGCAGTGGGACGACGGCTGCAACGTCCTCACCATCGAGCCGGGCGTGGTCGTGGCCTACGACCGCAACGTGGCCTCCAACAAGTACCTGGAGGAGAACGGCGTCGAGGTCATCCGGGTGCGCGGCAGCGAGCTGGGCCGCGGTCGCGGCGGCCCGCGCTGCATGAGCTGCCCGATCGAGCGCGAGGCGGTCTGAGCCGAGGGCGCGGCGGGGCGCGACGGCGCACCCCCGGGGCACGAGACCCGGGTGTGGGCCCCCGCCCCCGCACGCCCCCGTCGGCCCGACCCCCGTCCGCTCCCCCGTCGGCCCCGTGACCCGGCCCGACGGGCCCCACGCACCCCCCACTCCCAGGAAGGCGCCACCGACATGGCCCTGAATCTGCGCCACCGCAGCTTCGTCAAGGAAATCGACTTCACCCCCGCCGAGCTGACGCACCTGATCGACCTGGCGGCCGAGCTGAAGACCGCCAAGCGGATCGGGACCGAGCGCCCCCGCCTGACCGGCCGCAACATCGCGCTCATCTTCGAGAAGACCTCGACCCGCACCCGCTGTGCCTTCGAGGTGGCCGCCCACGACCAGGGCGCGCACGTCACCTACCTCGACCCCTCCGGCTCCCAGATCGGACACAAGGAGTCGATGAAGGACACCGCCCGGGTGCTCGGGCGGATGTACGACGGCATCGAGTACCGGGGCTCCTCCCAGGTGCTCGTGGAGGAACTGGCCGAGTTCGCCGGCGTGCCGGTCTGGAACGGTCTCACCGACGAGTGGCACCCGACGCAGATGCTCGCCGACTTCCTCACCATGCGCGAACACTCCGGCAAGCCGCTGCACGAGATCTCGTTCGCCTACCTCGGCGACGCCCGCAACAACGTGGGCAACTCCCTGCTCGTGATGGGCGCCCTGATGGGCGCCGACGTGCGGATCGTGGCCCCCGAATCGCTCTGGAACGACCCCGAGACCATCGCGACCGCCGCCGAGATCGCGGAGCGGACCGGTGCGCGGATCACCCACACCGAGGACGTGACCGGCGGCGTCGCGGGCGTGGACTTCGTCTACACCGACGTGTGGGTCTCCATGGGCGAGCCCAAGGAGGTGTGGGACGAGCGCATCGCGCTGCTCACCCCCTACCAAGTGACCGCCGAGGTCATGAAGGCCACGGACAACCCGCGGGCCAAGTTCCTGCACTGCCTGCCGGCCTTCCACGACCGGAACACGAAGGTGGGCGCGGAGATCCACGCGAGCCACGGCATGGAGGCCCTGGAGGTCACCGACGAGGTGTTCGAGTCCGAGCGGTCGGTGGTCTTCGACCAGGCCGAGAACCGGATGCACACCATCAAGGCGGTGATGGTCGCCACCCTCGGCGACTGATCCCGCCCCCGCGCCACGCCGGGCGCGGCCTCGTCCTCCCCGTCGGCCCGGTGTCGCGGATCGGTCCGTTCCCCCCGATCCGCGCGCCGGGCCGGCGCTCTTCCTCCCCCTCCCCCTCCCCCTTCGTCTTCCTCCCTCCCCCTCTCCCGATCGGAGACAAGAACGTGCGTGTAGTGGTAGCCCTCGGCGGCAACGCCCTCCTCAAGCGGGGCGACAGGCCCGACGCCGACGTGCAGCTGGCCAACGTGCGCCGCGCCGTGGCCGCGCTGGCCCCGCTGGCCGAGGAGCACGAGCTGGTCGTCACCCACGGCAACGGGCCCCAGGTCGGGGTCCTCGCCCTGCAGAGCGCCGCGGACCCGGCGCTGAGCTGCCCGTACCCCTTCGACGTGCTGGGCGCCGAGACCCAGGGCATGATCGGCTACTGGCTGCTCCAGTCCCTCCAGAACGCCCTGCCGGGCCGTCAGGTGTGTTCCCTCATCAACCAGACGCTGGTGTCGGTCGCCGACCCGGCGTTCGCGAACCCGACGAAGTTCGTCGGCCAGGTCTACGACCGGGAGACGGCCGAACGGCTCGCCGAGGAGCGCGGCTGGACCGTACGCCAGGACGGCGAGTACTGGCGGCGCGTGGTGCCCTCGCCGCTGCCGCAGCGGATCGTCGAGACCCGGCTCATCCGCCAACTCCTCGACCAGGGCGCGATCGCGGTCTGCGCGGGCGGCGGCGGCGTGCCGGTGATCCGTGACGAGGAGGGCATGCTGACCGGGGTCGAGGCCGTGGTCGACAAGGACCTCACGGCCGCGCTGCTGGCCGAGGCCCTGGAGGCCGACGCGCTGATCCTCCTCACCGACGTGCCCCGGGTGGTCCGCGGCTTCGGCACCCCGGAGGCCGAGGAGATCACCCACAGCACCCCGGGCGCGCTGCGCGCCGAGAACTTCCCGGCCGGGTCCATGGGCCCCAAGGTCGACGCGGTGTGCCGGTTCGTGGAACTGACCGGGGACATGGCCGCGATCGGCGCCCTCGACGAGGTCGTCGACATCATCCAGGGCTGGGCCGGGACGATCGTCACGCCCAGCGGCAGCTACGTCGGCAAGCAGGCCGGCCCGGCCCGAGTCCCCGAGGGAGCGGTCTCATGAGCACCGCCACTCCCGCCGGGGCCCGCTCCGAGGGCGAGGCCGAGGTCGAGGTCAGGGCCGAGGTCGAGGCCGCCGAGGTCACGGGGCCCCCGGGCGATTCCGGGGAGTCGGCCCCGGAGGGGAAGAAGGAACGGAACTTCAAGTTCCCGACCGCCTTCACCGTCCTGGGCGTCGTCACCCTCGGCGTGTGGCTCCTCGCCTTCCTGATCCCGGCCGGCGCCTACAAGCTGAACGAGGACGGGGCCCCGATCCCGGGCTCCTACCACACGGTGGAGAGCACGGCCGGGTTCATGGACCGGCTGCGCGACCTGTTCCTCTCCCCCGCCAACGGCCTCTACGGGATCACCGCCGAGGGGCACACCACTCCCGGCGGGGAGGGCGCGCTGATGGGCGCGGCGGCGGTGTTCCTGTTCATCCTGGCGGTGGGCGCGTTCATCACCGTGGCGATGAAGTCCGGGGCCTTGGACGCGGCCATCGGGCGGCTCGCCCAGCGCCTCGCGCACCGCAAGACCCTGCTCGTGGTCGCCCTGATGGTGGTCTTCTCGCTGGGCGGCACCACGTACGGCATGGCGGAGGAGACCCTCGGGTTCTACGCCCTGGTCGTGCCGCTGGCCCTGAGCCTGGGCTACGACCGGATGGTGGGCGCCTCGATCATCATGGTCGGCGCGGGCATAGGCACCCTGGCCTCCACCGTGAACCCGTTCGCGACCGGTGTCGCCTCCGCCGCCGCCGGCATCGGCACCGGTGACGGCATCGTGGTCCGGCTGCTGATGTGGGCGGTGCTCACCTCGATCGCGATCTTCTTCGTCCTGCGGTACGCGAACAAGGTGGCCAAGGATCCCTCGGCCTCCCTGGTCGGCCACGCCGGCGACGAGGCCGTGTCCTCCGGCGGGGAGCTGCCGCCGCTGACCGGGCGCCAGAAGGCGGTGATCGGCGTCTTCGCCGCCACCTTCGTCCTGATGATCTTCTCGGTCATCCCGTGGTCGGACTTCGGCATCACCGCCGTGCCCACCCTGGGCTGGTACTTCCCGGAGCTGGCGGGCCTGTTCATCGTCTCCGCCATCGTGATCGGTCTGATCGCGGGCCTCGGCGAGAAGGGCACGGTCGACGCGATCGCGGTGGGCGCGGGCGACTTCATCGGCGCGGCCCTGATCATCGTCCTGGCGCGCGGCGTCACGGTCATCATGAACAACGCGCAGATCACCGACACCATCCTGCACGCGCTGAACAAGGCGATCGAGGGCACCAGTTCGGGGGTCTTCGCGGTGCTGACCTTCCTGGTCAACATCCCGCTGGCCTTCTTCGTACCCTCCTCCTCCGGACACGCGACGCTGGCGATGCCGATCCTGGCACCGCTCGCCGACTTCGCCGGGGTGCAGCGGGCGATGGTGGTCACCGCCTACCAGTCCGCCTCCGGGTGGGTGAACCTGGTCACCCCGACCTCCGCGGTCATCATGGGCGGCCTGGCCCTGGCGAAGGTCCGCTACGACAAGTACCTGCGGTTCATGTGGCCGCTGATGGCGACCCTGCTCGCGGTCTGCGTCGGCTTCATGCTCCTCGGGGCGGTGATGGGCTGATGCCCGGCTCCGCCACCGCGACCTCCCCCACCCCGCCCCCCGCCGGCGAGGACGTCGACCCCGAGGGGACGGCCCGGGACATGGTCATCCGGGCCGGGCAGGCCGGGGAGACCCTGGTCCTGCACACCCCGCCGGGAGCCGCCCGCTACGTGGCCACCCTCGTGGACACCACCCCCGGCCTCGACGTGCGGGGCTGCGTGGCCGGCAACGACGTGGTCCTGGTCGTCTGCCGGGGCTGGGAGGGGGCCCGCAAGGTCCTGCGGTTCTTCCGCGTGGAGGCGGAGTCCTGAACACCCCACCGCCCGCCCGTCACCGGCGCACGAACGCCGGTGACGGGCGGGCCTTTCGCGTCCCCACCCGCCGAACCCGCACCGAACCCACCCACCCCGTGACCCCGTCCGTCCCCGACCCCGTCCCGCACCGCCTTGCACCGCCTTGCACCGTCCGACAGGAGATCCCCGTGACCGCCGTGCCCACCCTCGCCCACCTCGCCCACCGTCGACTCGCCGAGGCGGTGGCCCGCGCCCTGCCGGCCTTCGCGGGCGCGGACCCGATGCTGCGGGCCAGCGACCGGGCCGACTTCCAGGCCAACGGCATCCTGCCGCTCGCCAAGCGACTGGGCTCGAACCCGCGCGAGGTGGCCGAGCGGGTCATCGAATCGGTCGACTGCGCCGGGCTGTTGGAGGACGCCTCGGTCTCCGGCCCCGGGTTCGTGAACCTGCGGGTGCGGGACGCGGCGATCACCGCGAACCTCGCGGCCCGCGCCGCCGACCCGCGGCTCGGCGTGGCCCCCGCCGACCGGCCGGGCACCACGGTCATCGACTACGCGCAGCCGAACGTGGCCAAGGAGATGCACGTCGGGCACCTGCGCTCGGCCGTGATCGGCGACGCCATGGTGCGGATCCTGGAGTTCACCGGCGAGAAGGTGGTGCGCCGGCACCACATCGGGGACTGGGGGACGCAGTTCGGGATGCTGATCCAGTACCTGATCGAGCACCCGCGCGAACTCGACCGCTCCGAGACGGCACGGGCCTCCACCGAGGAGTCCGGCGCCCAGGCCATGTCGAACCTGAACCGGCTCTACAAGGCCGCGCGCACCCTCTTCGACTCCGACCCCGAGTTCAAGACCCGGGCCCGCGCCCGGGTGGTGGACCTCCAGGCAGGCGACGAGGTCACCCTGGCGCTGTGGCAGAAGATCGTGGACGAGTCCAAGCTCTACTTCTCTTCCGTGTTCGAGAAGTTGGACGTGGAGATCCGCGATCCGGACGTGGTCGGCGAGTCCGGCTACAACCACATGCTGGACGAGACCTGTCGGCTGTTGGAGGAGGCGGGGGTCGCGGAGATCTCCGAGGGCGCGCTGTGCGTGTTCTTCGACGACGTGCTCGGCCCGGACGGCAACCGGGTGCCGTTGATCGTGCGCAAGTCGGACGGGGGCTACGGGTACGCCGCCACCGACCTGTCCGCGATCCGCGACCGGGTCGGCGCGCTGCGGGCCTCCACCCTCCTGTACGTGGTGGACGCGCGGCAGTCGCTGCACTTCCGGATGGTCTTCGAGACGGCCCGCCGGGCCGGCTGGTTGAACGGCAACGTGCGGGCGGTGCAGTTGGCCTTCGGCACGGTGCTCGGCGCGGACGGCAAGCCGTTCAAGACCCGCGAGGGCGAGACGGTGCGCCTGGTGGACCTGCTGGACGAGGCGATCGAACGGGCGGCCGTCGTGGTGCGCGAGAAGGCCCGGGACCTGGCTCCGGAGGAGGTCGGGCAGCGGGCCGCGCGGGTGGGCATCGGCGCGGTGAAGTACGCGGACCTGTCCACCTCCGCGATCCGCGACTACAAGTTCGACCTGGACCAGATGGTCTCGCTGCACGGGGACACCTCGGTGTACCTCCAGTACGCCCACGCCCGGGTCCGCTCCATCCTGCGACGGGCCGGGGACACCGGGCCGGTCGGGCACCCCGAGCTGGCCCTGGCCCCGGCCGAACGGGCCCTCGGGCTGCACCTGGACGCCTTCGGCACGGTGGTCGAGGACGCGGCGCGCGAGCACTCCCCGCACAAGCTCGCCGCCTACCTGTACCGGCTGGCCTCGCTGTTCACCTCGTTCTACGACGCCTGCCACGTGCTCGACGCGCGCAACCCGAGCGCCGTGGTGGAGAACCGGCTGCTGCTGTGTGAGCTGACCGGGCGGACCCTGTCCACCGGGATGGGGCTGCTGGGGATCGCGGCGCCCGAACGCCTCTGAGTCAGGGGGCCAGCACGTCGAGTTCCGAAAGGGCGCCGACGGCGATGTCGCGGGTCAGGGCCTCGGCCCGGTCCGCGTCGCCCTCCCGGATGGCCTCGGCCACCCGGACGTGCAGGGTGACGGCGGCCGGGTCGGGGTCGTGGAACATCACCTCGTGCCGGGTGCGCCCGGAGAGGACCTCGGCGACCACGTCCCCGAGCCGGGCGAACATCTCGTTGCCGGAGGCGTCGAGGACGATCCGGTGGAAGGCGATGTCGTGCGCGAGGTACTCCTCCAGGCGGTGGCCGCGGGAGGTGCTGACCATGCCGAGGGCGGCCTCGGTGAGGGCCGCGCACTGCTCGGGCCGGGCCAGCCGGGCGGCGAGGCCGGCGGCGACGGGTTCCACGGCCGAGCGGAGCACGGTCAGCGAGCGCAGTTGGCGGGGCCGGTCGACGCCGGCCAGCCGCCACCGGATGACCCGCGGGTCGTAGACGTTCCACTGGGCCTCGGGACGGACGATGACGCCGACCCGGCGCCGCGACTCCACCAGGTGCATGGCCTCCAGGACCCGGACGGCCTCGCGCACCACGGTGCGGGAGGCGTCGAGGTCGCGGACGATCTCGTCGGTGCGCAGGACGCTGCCGGGCGGGTGCGCGCCGGCGGTGATGGCGAGGCCGAGGGTGTCGAGGACGTGGGCGTGGAGTCCGGGGCCCGGGGTCCGGTCGTCGGCGGCGCCTGCGCTGGTCATGGGGCAAGCGTACGGGTGGGACGGGTACCGGGCGCTCCGATGATCAGGTGTGATGTTTTGGGCCACACCCCTTGAATAAGTCGTACTTAATGCGCTTGAGTGGGAGCACGGACCGCAGTCGACGAGGACAGCGAGGTACGGACCGTGCGCAAGACCCGTGGCCCGGGGCCCCAGAGCCCCCCGCCCACCGGCCCGGTGATCGTGGTGATGGGAGTCGCCGGCACCGGCAAGACCACGGTGGGCCGACTGCTCGCCGAGGCCCTGGAGCTGCCCTACGCGGAGGGCGACGCCTTCCACCCGGCCGCGAACGTGGCCAAGATGGCGGCCGGCACCCCGCTCACCGACGCGGACCGGATGCCGTGGCTCGACACCATCGGCGACTGGATCCGGGACCGGGGCGGGCGCGGCGGCGTGGTCGCCGCCTCCTCGCTGAAACGCAGCTACCGGGACCGCCTGCGCGCGGCCCGGGCCGATCTGGTCTTCCTGCACCTCACCGGTGAACGCGCCGTGATCGAGGCGCGGATGGGCGCGCGCACGGGCCACTTCATGCCCACCAGCCTGCTGGACTCGCAGTTCGCCACCCTCGAACCGCTGCACGCGGACGAGGCGGGCGCGGCCGTGGACGTGACCGATTCCCCCGAGGAGATCACGGCGCGGGCCCTCGCGGCCCTGGCCCCCCTCCTCGGCCGCGCCACCCGCTGACCTCCCCTTCACACCCCGACCCCTTCACCCCGACCCAGCCAAGGAATCCCCATGACCGGTCTCAGCGTCGAGACTCTGGCCGCGGCTGCCACCGAACCGATCACCTCGGCCGGAAACGCGCAGCTCGGGCTCGCCGTGCTCGCGGGCATCGCCGTCATCGTCCTGCTCATCACCCGCCTCTCCCTGCACGCCTTCCTCGCCCTGACCCTGGGGTCCCTGGTCCTGGGGGTGGCCGCCGGAGCGCCCTTGGACAAGACCCTGGGGTCCTTCACCTCGGGGCTCGGTTCGACGGTGGCGGGGGTGGGCGTGCTCATCGCGCTCGGCGCGATCCTCGGCAAGCTGCTGGCCGATTCGGGCGGGGCCGATCAGATCGTGGACACGATCCTGGCCCGGGCCAAGGGCCGGGCGATGCCGTGGGCGATGGTGGTGATCGCCTCGGTGATCGGGCTGCCGCTGTTCTTCGAGGTAGGGATCGTGCTGTTGATCCCGGTGGTGCTGCTGATCGCCAAGCGGGGCGGCCACTCGTTGATGCGGATCGGGATCCCGGCCCTGGCCGGCCTGTCGGTGATGCACGGGCTGATCCCGCCTCACCCCGGGCCGCTGGTCGCGATCGACGCGCTGGACGCGAACCTCGGGGTGACCCTCGGCCTCGGCGTGCTGATAGCCGTCCCGACCGTGATCGTGGCGGGTCCGCTGTTCGCGCGGTACGCGGCGCGGTGGGTGGACATCCCGGCGCCGGAGCGGATGATCCCGCAGCGGCCCTCGGAGGAGTTGGAGCGGCGTCCGGGTTTCGGGGCGACGGTGGCCACGGTGCTGCTGCCGGTGGTGTTGATGTTGGGCAAGGCCCTGGTGGACATCGTGGTCGAGGACCCGGCCAGTGGGGTGCGGAAGTTCGCGGACGTGGCGGGGTCCCCGCT
Source organism: Streptomyces dryopteridis (assembly GCF_049606955.1). Lineage (NCBI taxonomy): Bacteria > Bacillati > Actinomycetota > Actinomycetes > Kitasatosporales > Streptomycetaceae > Streptomyces > Streptomyces dryopteridis. The sequence continues at coordinate 130,923 of NZ_CP187113.1, forward strand.
GATCGCGCTGCTGGCGGCGGTGCTGGTGGGCATGTTCACGCTGGGCCGGGCGGCCGGGTTCGGTCGGGACCGGATCGCGGGCACGGTGGAGAAGTCGCTGGCGCCGATCGCGGGGATCCTGCTCATCGTGGGCGCGGGCGGCGGCTTCAAGCAGACCCTGATCGACGTGGGCGTCGGACAGATGATCATGGATCTGTCGAAGAGCTGGGCCATCCCGACCCTGCTGCTGGCCTGGCTGATCGCCGTGGCGATCCGGCTGGCCACCGGCTCGGCCACGGTCGCGACGATCTCGGCGGCCGGGCTGATGGCCCCGCTGGCGGCCGGCATGTCCACCACGGAGACCTCGCTGCTGGTGCTGGCGATCGGCGCGGGCTCGCTTTTCTTCAGCCACGTCAACGACGCCGGGTTCTGGCTGGTGAAGGAGTACTTCGGGATGACGGTGGGCCAGACCCTCAAGACCTGGTCGGTGATGGAGACCCTGATCTCGGTGTGCGGCCTGGTCTTCGTCCTGCTGATCTCGCTCGTCGTCTAGGTGTGTTGTCCCGGGACGTTGGTGACACGCGTGCTGGGTTGTTGAAATGGGTGAGGGCCTCCGGGTTCGGTGTGGATTGCGACATCTGCACCGAGCGACTGGAGGCCCTCGTGGTCCACCGTAACGCCCCGCTGACCGAGACCGGACGCCTGCGACTGGCCCGTTGTGTCGTCGACGACGGCTGGCCCCTGCGTCGGGCGGCCGAGCGTTTCCAGGTCAGCCACACCACCGCGGCCCGCTGGGCCGGCCGCTACCGACTCCTGGGTGTCGCCGGAATGAGTGACCGCACCAGCCGCCCCCACCACCAACCCCGAAGAACGGCCGCGGAGATCGAGGACCAGGTCCTGCGCCTGCGGCGCGAGCACCGAACCGGCCCACTGCGCCTGGCCGTCCGATGTGGCATCGCGCCCTCGACCGCCCATCGGATCCTGGCCCGGCACGGCCTGCCGCCCCTGGCCGCCCTGGACCGGGCCACCGGGGAACCCGTCCGCCGCTACGAACGTGCCCGGCCCGGGGAACTCGTCCACGTCGACGTGAAGAAACTCGGCCGGATCCCCGACGGCAGCGGCCACAAGACCCTCGGACGGGCAGCGGGCCGCCGCCACAAGACCGGCGCGGGCTGGGCCTACCTCCACACCGCCCTCGACGACCACACCCGCCTGGCCTACACCGAGGATCTCCCCGACGAGACCGCCCCCACCTGCGCCGGCTTCCTCACCCGGGCCACCGCCTGGTTCGCATCCCTGGGAATCACCGTCGAACGCGTCCTGACCGACAACGCCTGGGCCTACAGCAGGAACACCTGGCGCAACACCTGCCACGACCTGGGCATCAGCCCACGATGGACCCGACCCTGGCGCCCCCAGACCAACGGCAAGGTCGAACGCTTCCACCGCACGCTCCTCGACGAATGGGCCTACCACCGGCCCTACACCTCAGACCACGAGCGCCAAGAAGAGTTCACCGACTGGATCCACTGGTACAACTACCACCGACCCCACACCGGCATCCACGGCCAAACACCCGCCAGCCGCGCCACCAACCTGTCCGAACAACACACCTAGGCCGTCTCTTTTGGATATTGCCGGTTAAGCCCGCGTCGTCTGGCGCCGTGCATCGCAAGGCGGTGGGGGCACCTCCCGGCCCCCAAGGGCCGGGGGACGATGCCCTCGTACTGGGCGTACGAGGGTGTTGCGACAACGCGGCGAGGTGCGGTGCCAGACGACGCGGGCCAGGCAAGATCCGAAAGAGACGGCCTTGGCCGCCGCCCGAGGGCGGCGGCCGGGTCCTCGGGCGGTGGGCTACTGGTTCTGGCCGCCCAGGGCGAAGAGCAGGTAGACGAAGAAGGCGAAGAGGTGCCCAACGAACAGGTACGCCACGAGGCGGATGACCAGGCCGCGCGGGAACTTCGTCTGGAGGCGGTCGCGCACGGTGTGCGCCGGGGTCAACGGGTCGCCGTCGGACATGGGGTCTCCTCGGGTGCGGGGTGGTGGGACGAGGTACGGGACGGGCGGCGCGGGCACGCGGCTCAGGCGTGCGGGTCGCCGCCGAGGCAGAGGCCGGCGAGGCTGCTCTGGAGCAGGGTGTGCACGAAGAGCAGGTCCGCCCCGGCGGCCGTGGCCGCGCCGATCCGGTGCGGGGTCAGGGAGTCGAAGTGCGCGCTGTCGCCGGGCTCCAGCAGGTACTCGGCGTCGGCCAACCGCAGCCGCAGCCGTCCCTTGAGCACGTACAGCCATTCCTCCCCCGGGTGCACGCGGACCAGTTCGACCTGTGGCCGGCCGTGCGGCACGTGCACCCGCAGGGCCTGCATGCCGCGTCCGGCGGCCCCGGCCTGCCAGTAGGTCCAGCCGTCGGCCTCGCGGGCCCCGGGTCCGCCCGCGCGGACCACGGGGTCGGCGGCGGGGGCGCTCTCGCCGAGGAGGTCGGAGACGGTGGTGCCGTAGGTGCGGGCGAGGCCGAGCAGCAGCGGCAGGGAGGGTTGTCTGCGGCCGGTCTCCAGGCGCGAGAGGTGGGCCGGGGAGAGCCGGGCGCGGTGGGCGGCGGCCTCCAGGGTGAGTCCGGCGCGTTGGCGCAGGGCCCGCAGTCGCGGGGCGACGGTGGGCAGCTCGGGGTCCACGCCGGCGCTCGGGTCCTCGCCCGGGGGCGCGGCCTCGTCGGGCGCGGCCTCGTCGGGCGGGGTGTCGGCCTCGGGGAGGTCCGGGCGGCCGGGGGCAGGACCGGGGTTCATGTTCCGAATTGAGCCAGAGCTTTACCTCCGAGGCAAGGCTGCTTGCCTCGGAGGCAAAAAGCTCAGGGGGTGGGCTCCTCGGTGACGCGCGGATCGCGCGCGAGGACGGTCTCCACGGTATCCGCCTCGGCCGCGTTCTTGTCGGGCCGGTGACGCAGCACACGCGCGAACCGCAGGGCGACCCCGGCCGGGTAGCGCGGGGAGCGCTGGAGTCCGTCGTAGGCGATCTCCACCACGAACTCCGGGCGCACCCGGACGGTGAACCCGTCGTCGGACAGGGCCAGCTCCCCCAGCCGCAGGGTCTGCTCGCGCAGCATCGCGTCGGTGAGGCCCTTGAAGGTCTTGCCGAGCATGACGAATCCGCCGTCCGCCCCGCGCGCGCCCAGGTGCAGGTTGGACAGGGTGCCGGTGCGCCGACCGTGGCCCCATTCGGCGGCCAGGACCACCAGGTCGAGGGTGTGGACCGGTTTGACCTTGATCCAGCGCGCGCCGCGCCGGCCCGCCTCGTACGGGGCGTCGAGGGCCTTGAGGACCACGCCCTCGTGGCCGCGTGCGAGGGTCTCGTCCCGGAAGTCCTCGGCGGCGCGCAGGGCGGCCGGGTCCCGGGGGTCGAGGAGCACGTGCCGGCGCACGAGGTGTTCGGCGGGCACCAGCCGGGCCAGCGCCGCGTGCCGCACGACGGTGGGGGCGTCGGCGAGGGGGCGGCCGTCGAGGGCGAGCAGGTCGAAGAAGAAGGGGGTGAGCGGGAGGGCGGCCCGGGCGGCGTCCGGATCGGAGCGGGTGCCGACCCGGCTCGCGACGCGTTGGAAGGACACCGGATGCCCGTCCGGGCCCACCGCGATCACCTCGCCGTCCAGCACGCAGGACGCGCAGTCCAGGCCGCGGACGGCCTCGACCACCTCGGGCAGCCGCCCGGTCAACTCCTCCAGCGCCCGGCTCCAGATCCGCACGGTCTCCCCCGACCGGTGGGCCTGCACGCGGATGCCGTCGAGCTTCTCCTCCAACGCGCAGGGCCCGAGCCCGTCGGCGGCCTCGGCGACCGTGCGGGCACTGCCGGCCAGCATGGGGCGGACCGGGCGGCCCGCGGTGAGCACGTACCCGTCGAGGATCGCGGGGCCCTCGGCGCGCAGGGCCCCGGCCACCTCGGGGAGGGATCCGGCGAGCATCACGGCCCGGCGGACGGCGGCCACGGGAGCGTCGGCGGACCGGGCCAGGGCCTCCAGGGCGAGGGCGTCCAGCGCTCCCTGGCGGACCTCGCCGGAGAGCAGGGCGCGCAGGAAGCGCTGCTCCTCCTCGGTGGCGGCGCCGAGCAGCTCGGCGAGGATCCCGGCCCGGCGGGCCCGGACCCCGGGTCCGGCGGCCTCGGCCCAGGCGGTCACGGCGGCGTCGACCTCGCGCACGGTCAGGGCGGGCCCGGCGGCCGGGGGCGTCTGCACCGACAGGGCGCGCCATCCGATGCCCGGACGGCCCTGCGGGAGGCGGCCGGCGAGCCAGGAGACCACCAGGGGCAGCTCGGCGTCGGGAGCGGCGGCGAACAGGTCCGCGAGGGCGGCCAGCTTCGCGGAGCGCGCGGGAGCGCGGGCGATCCCGGCGGACGTACGGGCGACCTCGGCCAGCAGCATGCGGCCATCCTGCCCGCTGTCCCCGCGGCCCGCAGGTCGGCGCGGCGTACCGCGGACGCGGTACGCGCCGGGCCCGAGATCACCCTGGGGTCTCTCGGGTCGGGCGGCCCGGACGCATAGGGTTCGAGCATGAAGATCCGACCACCTCTGTCCCGCAGGCGGGCCCGGCTGTGGGCGGTCGCCGCCGCCCTGGCCCTGGTCGCGGGCACCGGTCCGGCCGCGGCCTCGGCCGCCGACTCCTCCGGGAGCTCCGGTGACGTGCGCCGCGAGGACCAACGGTTCCCGATGCCGGGCGCCGAGATCGACGCCTCGTACTTCACCGCGGGCGATCCGGGCGAGCGGCGACCGGCCGTGCTCCTGGCCCACGGCTTCGGCGGGTCCAAGGAGGACGTCCGTGCCCAGGCCGAGGGGCTGGCGCGCTCCGGGTACGCGGTGCTGACGTGGTCCGCGCGCGGTTTCGGCCGCTCGGGGGGCTCGATCGGGCTGAACGACCCGGCGTACGAGGTGAAGGACGTCTCGCGGCTGATCGACTGGCTGGCCAAGCGCCCCGAGGTGCGCCTGGACAAGGCCGGGGACCCCCGGGTGGGGGTGGCCGGGGCCTCCTACGGCGGGGCGATCTCGCTGCTGGCCGCCGGGTACGACGCGCGGGTGGACGCGATCGCCCCGAGCATCACGTACTGGAACCTGGCCGACGCGCTGTTCCCGCAGGGCGTGTTCAAGAAGCTGTGGGCCGGGATCTTCTTCACCACCGGCGCGGCGGGCGGGCTGCCCGTCGGTCCGGGCGCGGGCACGGGCGAGGGCTCGGGCTCGGCGGACCCGGGCACGGGTGCGGGTGCGGGCGGGCCGGGTTCGGGGCGCGGGGTGTCCGCGGCCCCGGATCCGGCGGCCGGCACGGGCTGCGGTCGGTTCCAGCCGGCGCTGTGCGCGATGTACGACCGGGTGGCGGTGGCCGGGAGACCGGACGCGGCGGCCCGGGAGCTGCTGGCGGCGCGCAGTCCGTCGGCGGTCGGGAACCGGATCAAGGTGCCCACGCTGATCGTGCAGGGGCAGTCCGATTCCCTGTTCCCGCTCGACCAGGGCGACGCGATGGCGCGCGCGGTGAGCGCGAACGGCGCCCCGGTGTCGGTGGACTGGGAGGCCGGCGGTCACGACGGCGGGCCGGACGAGTCGGCGCGGATCGAGGGCCGGGTGACGGCCTGGTTCGACCGGTACCTCAAGGGTGACGAGAAGGTCGACACCGGGCCGGCGTTCCGGGTCAGCCGCACCGGCGGCATCGACTCCACCAACGGCGCGGTCACCCTGCGCGGCGCGACCGGGGACCGCTACCCGGGGCTGGACTCAAGCCCCCGCGAGGTGGCGCTCTCGGGTCGGGAGCAGACCTTCGCCAATCCCCCGGGCGGCTCGCCGCCGGCCCTGTCGGCGCTGCCCGGGATCGGCGGGCAGTTGGCCGGTCTGGGCACCGGATTCGCCCTGGACTTCCCCGGGCAGCACGCCCGTTTCGAATCGGCGCCGTTGGAGTCCGACCTGCGGGTCACGGGCAGTCCCTCGGTGTCGGTGCGGGTGCGTTCCACGGCGCCGGACGGCGCGGCGGTGCTGTTCGCGAAGGTGTACGACGTGTCCCCGGACGGGCGCCGGCAGGTGCTGCCCCGGCAGCTCGTCGCGCCGATCCGGATCGAGGACGCGGGTGCGGGCCGCACGGTGACCGTGCGGCTGCCGGCCGTGGACCACTCCTTCGAGGCCGGGCACCGGCTGCGGCTGGTGCTGTCGGCCACGGACCTGGGGTACGCGAGCCCGGCCGACCCGGCCGCGTACACGGTGGCCGTGGCGGGACCGCTGGCGATGCCGGTGGCGGCCGGTCTGGACTCGGCCGAGTCCGGGCTGCCGGTGTGGACCTGGGCCCTGCCGGCGGGGGCGGTGCTGGTGGCCGCCGCGCTGCTGGGCGTGCGCCGTCGACCGCGCGGCGGGCGTCCCGAGGGCGGGGCCCCGGGGGTCGCGTCCGGCGGAGCGGCCGGTGGGCCGGTCGGGGACGCCTCGGTGCCCCTGGAGATCGTCGGGCTGACGAAACGCTACGCCAAGGCCAAGGACCGGTACGCGGTGCGTGACCTGTCCTTCCGGGTGGAGCGCGGGCAGGTGCTGGGCCTGCTCGGGCCGAACGGCGCGGGCAAGACCACCACCCTGCGGATGTTGATGGGGCTGATCTCTCCGGACGCCGGCGAGATCCGGGTGTTCGGGCAGCCGATCCGGCCGGGGGCGCCGGTGCTCTCCCGGGTCGGGGCCTTCGTGGAGGGCGCGGGCTTCCTGCCGCACCTGTCGGGCCGGGCCAATCTGGACCTGTACTGGCGGGCCACGGGACGCCCGGCCGAGGACGCGCACCTGGAGGAGGCCCTGGAGATCGCGGGGCTCGGCGACGCGCTGGAGCGCGCGGTGCGCACGTACTCGCAGGGCATGCGGCAGCGGTTGGCGATCGCGCAGGCGATGCTGGGCCTTCCGGACCTGCTGATCCTGGACGAGCCGACGAACGGCCTGGACCCGCCGCAGATCCGCGAGATGCGGGACGTGATGATCCGGTACGCCGCCGCCGGGCGCACCGTGATCGTCTCCAGCCACCTGCTGTCCGAGGTGGAGCAGTCCTGCACGGACCTGGTCGTGATGGACCGGGGTCGGCGGGTGGCGGCCGGGCCCGTGGCCGAGATCGTCGGCTCCGGCGACACCCTGCTGGTGACGACGACGAAGCCGGTGGACGCCGGGCTGGTGGCGAAGGTCGCGGCCCTGTCCGGGGTGGAGTCGGCGGTGCCGGCGGAGGAGGGTCTGTTGGTGCGGCTGGACGGGCTGGACGCGGAGGAACTCATCGTGGAACTGGTGCGACTGGAGGTGCCGGTGAGCGGTGTGGGTCCGCATCGTCGGCTGGAGGACGCGTTCCTCACCCTGATCGGAGGTGCCGCGTGACCGCGGAACGGACCCGGGAACGGGTGGGTTCACCGACCGAGGGGGCCGTGGTCGCCCCGGGGTACCGGGCGGGGCGCACCCTGCCGATCCGGGTGGAGGCGATGCGCCAGTGGCGTCGGCGCCGCACCCTGGTGATGGGCGGGATCTTGGCGGCGCTACCCTTCGTGCTGATCATCGCGTTCGCGGTGGGCGGCGGGCCCGAGGACGACCGGGGCGGCACGGGCCGGGTCTCGCTGATCGACACCGCGACCGCCTCGGGCGCGAACTTCGCGGCCACCTGCCTGTTCGTGTCGGCGGGGTTCCTGCTGGTGGTCCCGGTGGCCCTGTTCTGCGGGGACACCGTGGCCTCGGAGGCGAACTGGTCCTCGTTGCGGTACCTGCTGGCCGCGCCGGTGCCCCGGGCCCGGCTGCTGTGGAGCAAGCTGGTGGTGGCCCTGGGCTTCAGCCTGGCGGCCCTGGTGCTGCTGCCGGTGGTGGCGTTGGCGGCGGGCACGGCCGCGTACGGCTGGGGCCCGTTGCAGTTGCCGACGGGCGGCGCGCTGGCGGGCGCGGGGGCGATCCTGCCCCGGCTGGCGCTCGCGGTGGCCTTCGTGTTCGTGTCCCAGTTGGTGACGGCGGGCCTGGCGTTCTGGCTGTCGACCCGGACGGACGCGCCGCTGGGCGCGGTGGGCGGGGCGGTCGGCCTGACGATCGTCGGCAACGTGCTGGACGCCGTGACGGCGCTGGGGTCCTGGCGCGAGCTACTGCCGGCGCACTGGCAGTTCGCGTGGGCGGACGCCCTGCAACCGCAGATCGAGTGGACCGGGATGCTCAAGGGCACCTCGGTGTCGGTGTCCCTGGCCCTGGTGCTGTTCGCGCTGGCCTTCCGGGGCTTCGCGCGCAAGGACGTGGTGTCCTGAGCACGCGGCCGTGACGCGCGAGGGCGCCCCGGGGGTCTCGGATCCCCGGGGCGCCCTCGCGTCCGGGCTCAGGGGGCGAGCGGCGGCAGCACGGCGTCGACGGCCTCGGTGAGTTCGGGGGTCCACGGACGGTCGAGGGTCGCGACGTTCGCGGCGATCTGCGCGGCCGAGGTGGCGCCGGCGATCACGGAGCCACATGCCGGGTGCGCCAGCAGCCGGCCGAAGGCCAGGTCCAGGAGGGTGCGGTCGTGGGCCTCGGCGACCCCGGCGAGGGCCTCCACCAGGTCGAGGCGCTCCTCGGTGACGTACTCGGCGCGGCCCGCGAGGCGGGTGCCGTCGGGGACCGGGGCGCCGCGCCGGATCTTCCCCGTGAGCAGGCCGTTGGCGAGGGGGAAGTAGGGCAGGACGCCGACCCCGTAGCGGCGGGCGGCGGGCAGCAGTTCGCGTTCGACCCCGCGCTCCAGCAGGGACCAGTGGTTCTGGGCGGAGACGAACGGGGGCAGGCCCAGTTCGCGGGCGGTGTGGGCGGCCTCGGCGAGCTGCCAGCCGGCGAAGTTGGAGTGGCCCAGGTAGCGGACCTTGCCCTCGGCGACGAGTTCACCGAGGGCGGCGAGGGTCTCGGCGATCGGGGTGCGGGGGTCGGGGGTGTGGATCTGGAGCAGGTCGATCCGGTCGGTCTCCAGGCGGCGCAGGGACTCCTCGACGGCCCGTCGGATGTAGCCGCGCCCACCGCGCGCCCCGGCCGCCGGCCCGTACCCGAGGTCCACGGCGTCGTGCCCGAACTTGGTGGCCAGGACCACCTCGTCGCGCCGGCCCTTGAGGGCCCGGCCCAGGAACTCCTCGGAACCGCCGAGCTCGCCCCGGTAGATGTCGGCGGTGTCGAAGAGGGTGATCCCGGCGTCGAGGGCGGCGTCGACGACCGCCCTCGTCCCGTCGAGGTCGAGGCGGCGGCCGAAGTTGTTGCAGCCGAGGCCCACGGCCGAGACCAGAAGACCCGAATTGCCCAGCGGTTGGTAGCGCATGACCGGTGTTCACTCCCTCGTCGTCGTGCTCGCGCGACTCGCGCGGCGCCCATTGTGCCCCCGGTCGACCACCGGGGGCCGGCCCGCGACGCCGGAGGCAACACGACCGGCACACTGGTGCCATGATCGACGGACAGGAAGACAGCGGGCGGGACGACAGCGGGCGGGACGGCGCGGACGGCGGGGGGCCGTCGGAGGCGAGGCGGGCGGAGGTCGCGCGGGTGGTCGAGACGGCCACCCGCTGGGCGCGCGGGCACGAGGCGGTCGCGGCCGCGCTGTTGGCCGGGTCCTGGGCGCGCGGGGCGGCGCGGGCGGACTCGGACGTGGACCTGCTGTTCCTGACGGCCGATCCGGCCGTTCCGGACTTCTCCGGGTTGGTGGCCGCGTGCGGGTTCTCGGGGCCGCCGTTGCGGGTGGCGCGGTGGGGACCGGTGGTCGAGCACCGGTTCCGGGCGCCCGGCGGGACCGAGGTGGAGGTGAACCTCGGCCCGCTGTCCTGGGCGGCGACGGACCCGGTGGACGCGGGCACCCGGCGCGTGGTCACGGACGGCTGTCGGATCCTGCACGATCCGGACGGGCTGTTGGCGGCCCTGTTGCGGGCCTGCGCCCCGGCGCGCCCGTGAGCAGACGGGTGACCCGGTCGAGGCGCTCCGCCTCCCCGGGCGGAAGCGGGCCGGGGTCGTGGCCGGCGTCGAGGGCGACGAGCCGGAAGAGCAGGGCCCGCAGCAGGAAGTACGCGCGGTCCGGGGGCTCTTGGCCGTCGGGGTCGGGCGGTGGGTGCGGGAGCCCGTGCCAGAGCAGCCCGTCGACGGCCACGACGGCCTCGGCGAAGGCCGGCGGACGCCAGTAGGGCGAGAGGTCGATCACGGTGGGCGGCCGGCCGGGGGTGAACAGCACGTTGCCGGTGAGGTCCCCGTGCACGAGTTGGGACGGGGTGGTGGGCGGGCGGCCCGGCTCGCCGGCGCCGGTGGCCCGCAGCCGTGCGAAGGACGCGGCGAGTTCGGGGCGCACGCCGTGCTCGATCTCGCCCCAGGCGACGCGGTCGGCCAGGGCCCACGGGTCGGTGCGGGCCGCGAGGAAGGCCGGCGCGGGTTCTTCGCGCAGGGCCTCGTGCAGGGCCCGGCCGGCGCGGATCACCTCGGCCCACCGGCCGCGCGGACCGGGCTCCCCGGGCAGGTGCGCGGCGGCGGTCCAGCCGGCCACGAGGGCCCGGCCGTCGGGGGCGCGGGCGGGCGCCGGCACCCGGAATCCGGGGTGACCCGCGAGTCGTTCGTGCAGGGCCGCGAACCATTCCGCCTCGGCGGGTCCGGCCGCGGTCGGTTTGAACACGAGGTCGCCGACCCGGACGCTGGTGCCCTGACCGCCGGGCAGGGGTTCGGGCCGGCCGCGCGCCCCGAAGGCGTCGAGGACGGCGGCCGGCGGCACGGGGGGCGGAGGTGGGAGGGCCATCGGATCACCTTCGCCCGCGACGGGGTCCGCACGCCACTCGATTGCGTCGGCCGCGCCGGTCAGGGGCAGGTCAGGGGCGGCGGTTCAGGGGCGGCGGGCGTCGCGGGTCAGGGCCTCGGGGGCGAGGGCCGCCGGCGGGGAGGCCGGGGGGCGGGTGGGCGGGAGGACTCCGGAGCGGGGGCGCGGTGGGCGGGCGGGGCGGGCGGCGCCGGCCGCGCGGGCCAGTTCGGTCAGGTGGGCCCGCCCCTGGCTGAGGAGCCCGGCGAGTTCGGGGGCGTCCGGGTACCAGCGCTTCTCGTACTCCCAACAGACCCAGCCGTCCGGGTGCAGTCCGCCGACCACCTCCGGCAGTGGCAGCACCCCCTGGCCCAGGGGCACCGGGGTCAGCCGGCCGGGCGAGGCCACGTCCTTGACCTGCACGTACCCCAGGTGATCGGTGAGGCAGCGGGCCGAGTCCCGGGGGTGTTCCCCGCCGAGCCAGGTGTGCAGCACGTCCCACAGGGCGCCGACCCCCGGGTGGGCCACCCGGTCCAGGACCCGGGCGGTGGCGGCGCCGGTGCGGTGGGAGTCGTGGGTCTCCAGCAGCAGCCGCACCCCGTGCCGGCGGGCGAAGGGGGCCACGACCCGGAGTCTGCGCACGGCGTTGGCGTCGGCGACGTGTTCGGGCAGGGAACCGGCGCCGGGGAACACCCGGGCGAAGGGTGCTTCCAGGTCGGCCGCGAGTCCGATGAGGGAGAGGAGTTCGGCGAGCATGGGCTCGTCCGCGCCGCGACCGGCGACCTGGGTGTAGCCGGCCACGGACAGCACCCGCACCCCGGCCGCCACGCACCGGCGGTGCACGGCGGTGCGCCGGCGGGCGGAGAGTCCGAGGTGCACGGGCTCCTCGGGATGGGCCCGGAGTTCCACGCCCTCGTACCCGTGGGTCGCGGCGAGGGTGAGCGTGCGTTCCAGGGTGCTCCCCGGCAGGCCCAGCGTCGAAAAGGCGAACTTCACGGGGTGTCTCACTCCAGGGGTGGGGGTGCGGTCGACTCCCGCACGCGCAGGGGGGTGGGCAGGGTGATCTCGCCGGGGGCGGGCCGGACGGCGCCCAGGAGCAGCCGGGCCGCGAGCTCCCCGGCCCGGCGCAGGGGGGTCTCCACGGTGGTGAGGGCGAGCGGATCGGTCCAGGCGGGGGTCACGCCGCCGAAGCCCGCGACGGACACGTCCGCCGGTATCCGCAGGCCCTCGTCGCGCAGGGCCGCGAGCGCACCGCCCGTCACCGGGTCGTCTCCCGTCAGGAGGGCGGTGAGGTCGGGTCTTCGGCGCAGCAGGGCACGGGCGGCCCGCCGGCCGCCGGCGGCGGTGCCCGTGGTGCGCGCGGTGAGGTCCTCGATCTCGGCGAGGGCCCGGGGACCGTGCGGGGCGAGGGCCTCGCGGTGACCGGCGTCCCGGGCGCGGGTGACGGGATGGTCGGCGGGGCCGGTGATCCGTCCGATGCGGCGGTGCCCCAGGTTCCACAGGTGTTCGGTGACCCGGCGCGCGCCGCCCCGTTCGTCGAATCCGAGGACGATCGGGGCCGGTCCGGGTGGGATCGGCGCGGGCGCGTCGGGTCCCGGCGGGGTCGGTGGGCGGGGGGCGGGGCGGCCGCAGAGCACCACGGGCACCCCGTGCGCACCGAGCAGCGCCAACCTGGTCGCGACGAGCCGCCGTTGGGTCGCGTCGCCCGTCTCGGGTCCGGCGAGCAGGACGCCGGCCGCGCGGTGGGCCAGGAGGCGGGCGAGCGCCGCCGCCTCCCGGTCGGGACTGCCCCCGGTGGGGCACACGATGGTGAGTCGCTGCGTGCCCGCCGCTCCGCTCAGGGTCCGTTGGGCGGCGCTGGTCAGCGCGGCGGCCCAGGGTTCGGCGAGATCGGGGACGACCAGTCCGATCAGTTCCGAGGTGGCGGCGGCCAGGCTGCGGGCGGGTGCGTGGCCCACGTACCCCAGGTCCTCGATCGCCCGTTCCACCCGGCTGCGGGTGTCGCCCGCGACGGGGTGGCCGCCGTTGAGCACCCGGGAGACGGTCGCGGGCGAGACACCGGCCCGCTCGGCCACCTCCGCCATGGTCACCGCCATGCCCTCCCCCTCGCCCCCGCGCCCCTCGCCCCGTCCGCGACAACCGGGCCCCTCCGCCCGTCGCTTCTCCCCCACCCATGCTCGCAGGGGAAGAAAGCGCTTTCCATCACTCGAACGGGTGCTTTCGGGCATCCGGGGCATCCGGTGCGAGACCTCGCCCCGGGAGCGGGGGTTCATGACCAAGCCTTGACCGGCATGGTCCAGACCAATAACGTCCACGTCGACAGCACGGTCCAGGAGCACCACTCCCCCGCGTCCCGCGAAGGAAGCCCATGCGTCGCACCCTGCTCGCCGCCCTCGCCGCCGGCACCTGTTCCCTCTCCCTCCTCCTGACCCTCGCCCCGAGCGCGGGCGCCGGGAGCGGACCCGCCGAGCGGGCCGACCGGGACCGGGACGGCCGGCGCGTCGGCTACTTCGTCCAGTGGGGGGTCTACGGCCGGAACTTCCAGGTCAAGGACCTGGAGAAGAACGGCACCGCGGCGAAGCTGACGCACGTCAACTACGCCTTCGGCAACGTGAACGCGGCCGGCCGCTGCTTCCTCGACCCCACCCCGGGCGAGGCCGACCCCTGGGCCGACTACCAACGCCCGCTCGACGCCGAGAACTCGGTGGACGGCGTGGCCGACACCGCCGAACAGCCGCTGGCGGGCAATTTCAACCAGTTGCGGGAACTCAAGGCCAAGCAACCGGGGTTGAAGGCCATGATCTCGCTCGGCGGCTGGAGCTGGTCCACCCACTTCTCGGACGCGGCCCGCACCCCGGCCTCCCGCGAGGAGTTCGTCCGCTCCTGCATCGACCTGTACATCAAGGGCGACCTCCCCCGCGACGGGGCACGGGGCGGGCCCGGGGCGGCGGCGGGCGTCTTCGACGGCATCGACCTCGACTGGGAGTGGCCGGGTTCGGCCGGGGACACCGACACGGTGTTCCGGCCCGAGGACAAGAGGAACTTCACCGCGCTGGTGGCCGAGTTCCGGCGGCAACTCGACGCGTACGGCCGGAGCCAGCGCAAGCACTACGAACTCAGCGCCTTCGTGCCCACCGCGCCCGCGAAGATCGACGCGGGCTTCGAGGTCCGCAAGATCATGCGCGACTTCGACTTCGTGAACCTCCAGGGCTACGACTTCCACGTGTCGGGCGAGAAGACCACCGCCCAGCAGTCGGCGCTGTTCGCCCGGAACGACTTCAGCGTGGACGGCACCGTGAACGCGTGGCTGCGCCGGGGCGCGCCGGCCCGCAAGTTGGTCGTGGGCATGCCCTTCTACGGGCAGGGCTGGACCGGGGTCTCGGGCGGCGGGGACGGACTGGGGCAGCCCGCGACGGGCCCGGCGCCGGCCACGTGGGCGGCCGGCTACGAGGACTACAAGGCGCTGCGCAAGCTCGCCGACTCCGGGAGGTTCACGGTGCACCGGGACCGGGCGAACGGGCACGCCTGGCTGTTCGACGGCACCACCCTGTGGACGTACGACGACCCGCGGGTGCTGCGCCAGAAGTCGTCCTACGTGCGCGAGCGGGGGCTCGGCGGGGCGATGGTCTGGTCCCTGGACGGGGACACCGCCGACGGCGAGCTGTTCACCGCCATCGACAAGGGGTTGCGCGGCCGCTGAGCCGCACCGCCCCGCGCCTGACCCGGCGGCGGGCCGTGACCCGAATTCCGGCCCGCCGCCGACCACTCCCCCGCCGGCCCTCGTCCGGCCGGGGGTGAGGGGTTCGTCCACAGCGCTCGGGTTGTCCACAGGGGCCGAACGGGGTCCTGTACCCCGTGCCAGAATCCCGATCATGAACACACAAGCGAACGAGCGAAGCGCGGGCGCGGCCGGTGGGCCGCGTGCCGTGGAGTCGGGTACCTGGTCGCTCGGGGACCGGTCGGTGTACCGGCTCGGGTTCGGCGCGATGCGGTTGACGCACACCGCGGACGGGTCGCCGAGCGATCGGGACCGCGCGGTCGCGGTGCTGCGGGCGGCGGTGGAGTCCGGGGTGAATCACGTGGACACCGCGGCCTTCTACTTCTCGGCGCTGAGATCGGCCAACGAGCTGATCGGCCGGGCCCTCGCCCCGTACGCCGAGGACCTGACCATCGCCACGAAGGTGGGGCCGGGGCGGCGCACGGACGGGAGTTGGTGGTGGGCGCGGCCCGAGGAGCTGCGCGGACAGGTGGAGGAGAACCTGCGCCAACTCGGGCGGGACCACCTGGACCTGGTGAACCTGCGGGTGCCGCCGAACGCGGCGACCTCCTCGGTGGCGGAGCACTTCGGGGCGCTGGCCGAGGTGCGGGAGGCGGGCCTGGTGCGGCACCTGGGGGTGTCGAACGTGACGGCCGGGCAGCTGGCCGAGGCGCGGGCGGTGGCGCCGGTGGTGTGCGTGCAGAACGCGTACGGGATCGGGGCGGATCCGGCGGCGCACGCGTTGGTGGAGACGTGCGGGGAGGCGGGCATCGCCTTCGTGCCCTTCTTCGCGATCGCGGGGGCCTCGCGGGAGGGCGGGGTGCCGGCCGACGACGACCCGGTGGTGCACGAGGTGGCGCGGGAGCGGGGGCTGTCGGCGGCGCAGGTGCGCCTGGCGTGGTCGTTGACCCGGGGCCCGCACGTGTTGGCCATTCCGGGGACCGGGAATCCCGCGCACCTGCGGGAGAACGTGGCGGCGGGGGCGATACGGCTGACGGGGGCGGAGATGTCCCGTCTGGCCGGTGGGGGGCCGGACGCGGGGTGAGCGCGCCCGGGCCCCGGTCGGGGCGGGTGCCCGACCGGGGCCCGCGGGATCCGGCGTCAGGAGTGGGCCCGGGGTGGGCCGGGGGTCACCAGTCGTGGACGGAGCCGTCGACGCGGGTGTTCACGGGCAGGTACTTGCGCTCGTAGGGGAAGCGGGCGGCGGCCTTCTCGTCGAACTCGACGCCGATGCCGGGCCGGTCGCCGGGGTGCATGAGGCCGTCCTCGAAGGTCCAGCTCGTGGTGAAGACCTCCTCGTACCCGGGCAGGTGCTCCATGTACTCCTGCATCCCGAAGTTCGGGATGGCGAGGTCCACGTGGAGGGCGGCCGCGAAGGAGGCCGGGGAGAGGTCGCCGGCGCCGTGGGAGCCGGAGCGGATGCCGTAGAGCTCGGCCAGGGAGAAGATCCGGCGCAGGTGGGTGATGCCGCCGGCGTGGGAGACGGAGGTGCGGATGTAGTCGATGAGGCGGTTGGTGATGAGGTGCTGGCAGTCCCAGATGGAGTTGAAGATCTCGCCGACGGCCAGCGGGGTGGTGGTGTGCTGGCGGATCAGGCGGAATGCCTCCTGGTCCTCGGCCGGGGTGGCGTCCTCGATCCAGAACATCCGGAAGGGTTCGAGGGACTTGCCCAGGTGCGCGGCCTCGATGGGGGTGAGCCGGTGGTGCACGTCGTGCAGCAGGTCGAAGTCGTAGCCGAACTTCTCGCGGACGGCCGCCATGTACTGCGGCACCCAGTCGAGGTACTTGCCGGTGTCCCAGCATTCGACGGAGGGCAGGGCGCCGTCGGCGGGCTCGTAGGTGTTGCCGTCGCCCTTGCGCATCCCGTAGACCTTCTCGACCCCGGGCACGGCGGCCTGGGCGCGGACGGCCCGGAAGCCGCGGTCGCGGAAGCGGGCCACGTCGTCGAGGAGCTGGGGGATGTCGTTGCCGCTGGCGTGGCCGTAGACGGTGACCCCGTCGCGGGAGGCGCCGCCGAGCAGCTGGTAGACGGGGAGGCCGGCGACCTTGCCCTTGATGTCCCACAGGGCCACGTCCACGGCGGCGATGGCGGTCATGGTGACCGGGCCGCGCCGCCAGTAGGCGCCCTTGTACAGGAAGTTCCAGATCCACTCGATCCGCGCCGGGTCCTTGCCGATGAGGAGCGGGCAGACGTGGTCGGAGAGGTAGGAGGCGACGGAGAGTTCGCGGCCGTTGAGGGTCGCGTCACCGATGCCGGTGACCCCGTCGGAGGTGGTGATCTTGAGGGTGACGTAGTTGCGCGCCGGGCAGGTGACGATGACCTTGGCGTCGACGATGGTGGCCATGGGGGTGCCTCGCTTCGTTGGGAGGGTGGTGCGGGGTGGGAGAGGGGGGTGTCAGGAGGAGAGGACGGGGAGGGGTTCGACCTTCTTGATGAGCAGGCCGTAGGCGAGGGCGCCGATGACGGCGAGGCCGCCGGAGAAGACCAGGGCGAACATGAAGGACCCGGTGGAGGCGACGATGGCGCCGGTGATGATCGGGCCGACGAAGCCGGCGATGTTGGACGCGAAGTTCTGGATGCCGGCGAGGGAGGAGACCTGGCCGGGCTCGGGGGCCACGTCGGCGGGGAGGGAGGCCACGGAGGCGCCGGCGAAGGCGAGCGAGGCGCAGCACAGGGAGAGCAGGGCGATCATGCCGGCGGCGCTCTCGACGAACACGGCGGGGGCGATGGTGGAGGCGCCCGTCATGCCGAGGACCAGGCAGGTCTTGCGGGCCTTGTTGACCGACCAGCCGCGTCGCAGCAGGGCGTCGGCGACCACGCCGCCGCCGAGGCTGCCGCCGATGGCGACGAACCCGGGGATCATGCCGAAGATGCCGAGTTCGGCCAGGTTGAAGCCGCGGTCCTTGACCAGGAAGGCGGGGAACCAGGTGATGAAGAAGAAGTTGCTGTAGTTGAGGCAGAAGAAGCCGATCATCATGCCCCAGACCGTGCGGTACCGGAACAGTTGCTTCCATTGCACCTTGGCCGTGGTGGTGGTGCCGTCCTCTTGGATGTCCTCCAGGCGGGCGCCGCCCTTGCGGATGTAGTCGAGTTCGGCGTCGGTGACCTTGGGGTGCTTCTGCGGGTCGTGGTATGCCTTCCACCACAGCAGGACCCAGCCCAGCGCGAGGGCGCCGGCCACGTAGAAGGCGACGCGCCAGCCGGCCCAGGCGATCAGCGCCGTGATGATGGGCAGGGAGATGACGGCGCCGACGCGGGAGCCCGCGTCCCAGATGGCGTTGCCGAGGGTGCGTTCGCGGTTGGGGAACCAGCGGGAGACGACCTTGGCGGAGGCGGGGTAGGCGCTGGCCTCGCCGACGCCGAGGCCGAGGCGGGCCAGGACCAGTTCGACCGGGCCGCGCACGAGGCCGGTCAGCATGGTGACGGCGCCCCAGATCAGCGCGCCGATCGCGAAGACGGGCTTGACGCCGTACTTGTCGACGAGCTTGCCGGCGGGGAGCTGGCAGAAGGCGTAGCCCACGAAGAACACGCCGAGCAGCAGGCCCTGGGTGGTCTCGCTGATGTGCAGGTCCTCGCCCATGAAGGGGAGGGCCACGCTGAGGGTGGTGCGGTCCATGTAGTTGAAGACGAAGGCCAGGGAGCACAGGCCCGTCATCCACCAGCGGATGTTGTTCTTGCGGCCCTTGGGCCGGGTGAGGGGCGCGGTCGACGCGGGGTCGGGGTCCTCGCCCTGGGGTGTGGGGGCCGTTGTGGCGGCAGCGTCCTTGCTGTCCACGGTGCTCATCGTGCCTGTCCGATCCGGGTGGGATTGCTCCGGTGGGCGGCGGCGAGGGCCGCCGTCTCCGGGAAGGAGGGGACGCGTCCGGTACCCCCACGACCGGACACGGAGAGGGAGGCCGCCGCCATGCCGTGGGCGACGGCGTCCGCGAGGCTGTCGCCGAGGGCGAGCCGGGCGGTGGTGGTGCCGTTGAAGCTGTCGCCGGCGCCGGTGGCGTCGACGGGGTGCGGGTTGACCGGGACGGGGAGGTACCGGGGGCCGGTGCCGTCGTCCAGCAGGAGGTGTTCGGCGCCGGCGGTCACGGCGACCGTGCGGGCCCCGAGCGCCCGCAGTCGCGCGGCGGCGACGGCGGGGTCCTCGGTGTCGACCAGCGCGCGGGCGTCGGCCGGGCAGGAGGTCTTGAGCAGGCCGGTGAGGGGGGCGACGCGGGCCAGGAGAGCCCGGGCCTCCTCGGGGGTGGTGAGGCGGGAGCGGAAGTTGGGGTCGTAGGAGAGGTGGCCGCCGACCCGGTGCACCGTCTCGGCGGCGGCGACCACGGCCTCGCGGGCGGTGGCCGAGAGGGCGCCGGTGATGCCGCTGGTGATCAGGGCTGTGCGCGGGCCGAAGAGGTGGGCCCAGCCGGCCACGTGCTCCGGGGAGAGGGTGGAGCCGGCGCTGTGGGTGCGCCAGTAGACGAACTCGCGGTCGCCCTCGGTGTCGGCCGACAGCAGGTAGGCGCCGTTGGGGCGGGGGGCGCGGCGGACGTGGGTGACGTCGATGCCCAGGGCGCGGGCCCGGTCCAGCAGGGGGACGCTGAGTTCGTCGTCGCCGACCACCGTGAGCAGGGCGGTGCGGGCGCCGGCCGCGACGGCCGCGGCGGCGGCGTTGAGGGCGTCGCCGGAGTAGGAGATGCGCGCGTCGGTGCCGTCGCGGGCGTCGGCGAGGGTGGTCGCGGCGTGGATCTCGACCAGGACCTCGCCGAGGACGAGGACGTCGTACCCCTCGGGCTCGGTGGCTTCGGTGGTCACGCCTGCTCGCTCGGGTCGGCGCAGTCGGCGCAGGGCAGGGCCAGGTCGGCGAAGACGGCGGCGAGGTCGGCCGGGTCGGCGGGCAGCCCGTTGCCGATGCCGACGGCGACGGCGCCCGCGTCGAGCCAGCGGCGGACCTCGTCGGGGGCGATGCCGCCGGTGGGGATGATCAGCGCGTCGGGCAGGACGGCCTTGAGGGACTTCACGAAGGTGGGTCCGCCGACGTGGGCCGGGAAGACCTTGGCGGCGCCGGCGGCGCGGACGGCCGCGGCGATCTCGCCGGGGGTGAACCCGCCCTCGATGAACACCGCGTCGCGTCGCTCGGCGACCGCGCGGACCTCGGGGGCGGGGTAGGGGGAGATGAGGAAGGAGGCGCCGGCGTCGAGGGCGGTCTCGGCGTCGGCGGCGGTGGTGACGGTGCCGACGCCGATGAGGGCGGTGCGGCCCCGGGCGTCGGTGAGGTGCGTGGTGCGGGCGACGGCCTCGGCCCATCCCGGGGTGGAGGTGGTCAGCTCCACCGCGCGGCAGCCGGCGGCGAGCAGTGCGGTGGTGCGGGCGACGGCCTCGTCGGCGTCGGCGTTGCGCAGGACCGGCAGCAGCCGCTGGGCGGCTATGACCGCGTAGGGATGACAGGACAAGGGATTCTCCATTTGTTCCACGTACCGGAACTTGGTATCGTGTACCGGAACTTCTTGGTCCAGACTGTACACACCGGAGGAGCCGTCGTGGCACGGGAACAAGGTCCCGAGAACACCGGGTCGGAAAGCACCGATTCACCCGGGGACACCGGGCCGAAGGACGGCGCGGGAGCGGCGCGCGGCGGCCGGACCTCGACCGCCGGCAGCGCCCTGGAGAAGTCCATGCGGATCCTGGAGGCGGTGGCCGCGCCCGGCGGACCGCACCGGCTGACCGACGTGATGGCGGCGGCGGCCGTCCCGAAGTCCAGCACCTTCCGGATCCTCGCCTCCCTGATCGACCAGGGCTTCGTCCGCCAGGAGGGCGAGAGCCGCTACACGGCGGGCCCTCGACTGCGCGGCCTGTCGGCGACGGTCCGGGCCGGCGAGCCGAACACGATCGAGGAGATCCTCGACGCCCTGCGCGCGGCCACCGGGCAGACCGTGCACCTGGCCCTGCACAGCGAGGAGACCATCACGTACATCAGGAAGCTGGAGAGCGCCCAGCCCTTCCAGACCGCGTCACGGGTCGGCATGAAGGCCCCCCTGCACACGACCGCCATCGGCAAGGGCGTCCTGGCCCACCTGCCGCGCGATCGGGCCCGCGCGCTGATCGAGGCGACCGGACTGCCCCGCCGCACCCCGAACACCCTCACCACCGTCGAGGCCCTGGAGGCCGAACTCGCCCTCGTCCGCGAGCAGGGCTACGCCTTGGACGACGAGGAGAACGAGCCCACCATCCGCTGCATCGGCCGCGTGATCCTCGACGCGCGGACCGGACGCCCGCTCGGCGGGGTCAGCGTCACCACCGTCACCTTCCTCGTGGACCGCGAGGAGATCACCTCCTACGCGCCCGCCCTGCGCGCCGCCACCGAGGCCCTGGCCCCCCTGCTGTGACCCCCGGGGCCCGGCGCGGGCCCCGGGCGGGCGTTGTTCCGACGGTGTGAAGAAACGCCACTCCCCGCCCCTTTGATCGTTGAGCCGGCATCTGCTCGAACACATGGGAAAAGAGGGACCAGGCACATGGACCACCGCTCCACCGTCGACCTCGCGCCGGAGCATCGGCAGCGGCCCGGCGACGCCGGCGCCGCCCCCGAGGCCCCGCGGCCGGTCGAACGCCGCCCCAAGGCGCTGCGCGCCGTGCTCTTCGCCTGCGACGGCCTGCTGGCCGACAGCGCGGGGTGTTGGGCGCAGGCGCGCGCGGAGCGGTTCGAGGCGCACGGGCTGCCGTACGGGCCGGCCGAGGACGCCGCCCTGCGCGCCTTGTCGCCCGCCGGGGCCGCCGCCGTGATGGCCAAGCGCTTCGGCCTGGGCGGGGACCCGCGGGCCCTGGCCGAGATCGAGGAGGAGGTCGTGCGGGCCGGCGTGGCCCGGCTGCGCGCCGGGTGCCGGCCGATGCCGGGGGCGCGACAGTTCGTGATCCGGGTGGGCCGGCGACTGCCGGTGGCGATCCTCTCCCCGCTGCCGCGCGTGGCACTCGACGCGACGCTCACGGCCGTGGGCCTGGCCGAGGCCGCCGCGGTCACGGTGGCCGGGGACGAGGTGGACGCCCCCTGGCCCGCGCCCGACCTGCACTTGGCGGCGTGCCGCGCCCTGGGCATCGCGACCCGGCACGTGCTGGCCTTCGAGGCCGGGGCCGAGGGGCTGCGGGCCGCACGGGCGGCGGGCCCGGCCACGGTCGGGGTGCTCGCGCCCGGGACCGACGGGACGGCCGGAGCGACGGGCGTGCCGGCCCCGGCCCACGCCCCGGTGCCCTGTGGCCCGCCGGCCCCGCGTCCGGCCCCGGTCGAACCCCCCGCCCCGCCGCGCGCGGACCATCTCGCGCCCTCGCTGGCCGACCCCCGGCTGCTGGCCTGGATCGACGGCTGGGCCTGAGCCTCGGCTCCCCGTGCCGGGCGGCTCCGGCGCGGTACGGGGAGCGGTCCCGAGCGCACGGGCCCGAGCGCGCGGGGCCCGGCCGCACACCCCGGGGCGGCGGGCGGGCTCAGGCGGGCCGGCTCAGGCGGGCGCGAGCCATCCGGTGTCCGCGAGCACGGCCGCCGCGACCTCGGCGGGACGCAGCGCGGTGGTGTCCACGATCGCGTCGGCGGGGCCGGTCGCGTCCAGGACCCGGGCGAGTTCGCCGGCGCGCTCCACGTGCCAGGGCAGGGACGCGAGGTCGTGATCGGCCGCGTGCCGCCGGCCCAACCGGTCGTGCACGGCGGGGAGGTCCGCC
This sequence comes from Streptomyces dryopteridis, assembly GCF_049606955.1. Taxonomy (NCBI): domain Bacteria; kingdom Bacillati; phylum Actinomycetota; class Actinomycetes; order Kitasatosporales; family Streptomycetaceae; genus Streptomyces; species Streptomyces dryopteridis. The sequence continues at coordinate 153,049 of NZ_CP187113.1, forward strand.
GTGAGCCGGCACACCCGCAGCGGCATGCCGATCGCGGCGCGCAGATCGTCCCGTTCGGCGGCGTTCTCGGCGACCCCGGCGAGCACGAGATGCCGGGCGCCGGCGGCCGTGTACCGCGCGGCCACGGCCCGCAGGTTGTCCACGAGCAGGCGGTGGCCGAAGGGGTCGTCCGGGGGCGCCGGCCGGAATCCGCGCAGCCGGTCGAGGTCGATCACGGCGTGCGGGATCCCGGCGTCGGCGAGCAGGTCGCCGAGGAGGTCGGCCGCGGTGGTCTTGCCGACGCCCACGGTGCCGGTGATCAGCAAGGCGGTCGGGGCCCCGGGACGGTCGGGTACGGGGTGGGGCGGGTGTGCGGGCACGGTGGGCTCCTGGCGCGAAGGGGACGAGCGGCCGCCCGCCACCCGCGCGGGTCGCGGGCCGGGGCGGCATGTCGGAATCGTGGCAAATGCCCATCATGTGGTACAGGAGTTCTCCGGCGCCGGCCGACCGTGTCCGACGCGGGCCACCACCCGGCGTTCGCGAATCGCCCCAATCCCCCCCAACAGGACAAAGCGGAATTCCTCCTCGCCCGGGATCCGCGTGGCGTTCGCCACGCTCGACGGGGGATTCCGGATCCGGCGCCCGCGCACCGATCCGGGCGGCGGGCGCAAGGGGCACCGTTCGTCTTCGGACACCGCGCCCGCCCGCCGGCTCCGCCCGCCTCGCCCCGTCCGCGATCACCGAGCGCCGGCGTCCCCGCAGGTCAGAAGAGGTCCGACGGGGCCTCCACCGGTCCCGGCGCGGTCGCGGTGCGCGCGACCCGCCCGTGATCGTTCCGGGCCCGAGGACCCCACCGCACCAGCGGCGGGACCGGTCCCCGAGGCCCCGTCGCCACACTGTCCGGATTCCTGTTCGGAATTTCGGTTATCGGATCCCCCCTCGACGGTCTCCCTCTGTATTGGGCATCATCGACCGCCGACACGGACAGGGGCGCACACATGATCGAACATCCGGAGCACGCCGGGGAACCTCGTCACCCGGGGTACCCCTCCCCCGCCCCGGACCCACGCGTCACGGCGCTCGTGGGGGCGGCGCGGGCCGGCGACCCCCGGGCGCAGGACGAGCTGATCTCCCTGCACCTCCCGCTCGTCTACAACGTCGTCGGCCGCGCCCTGGGCGGGCACGCCGACGTGGACGACGTGGTGCAGGACACGATGGTGCGCGCCCTCGGCGGGCTCGACGGGCTGCGCTCTCCCGAGAGCTTCCGGTCCTGGCTCGTGGCCATCGCCGTCAACCGCGTGCGCGCCCACCGGCAGGACCGGGGCGGTGTCCCGGGGCGGACCGGGCTCGACGAGGTGGCCGAGGTCGCCGACCCGGGGGCCGATTTCGTGGACCTCACCCTGGTCCGCCTCTACCTCTCCGGCCAGCGACAGGAGACGGCGCGGGCCACCCGCTGGTTGGATCCCAAAGACCGCGAGCTGTTGTCCCTGTGGTGGCTGGAGTGCGCCGGGCACCTGACCCGGCAGGAGGTGTCCACGGCGATCGGCCTGCCGCCGCGGCACACGGCCGTGCGCGTGCAGCGGATGAAGGCCACCCTGGAGACCTCGCGCGTGGTGGTGCGGGCCCTGGACGCCCGCCCGACCTGCCCCGAGCTGGCCGCGGTGCTCGCCGGCTGGGACGGCCGACCGGCCGCGTTGTGGCGCAAGCGAATATCCCGACACGCCCGGGAGTGCGTGCGCTGCGCGGCCTGGTGGCAGGGGCTGGTGCCGGCCGAGGGCCTGTTGGTGGGCCTGGGGCTGGTGCCCGTGGTCGCCCTGGGGCTGCCGGCGGCGATCCGCGCGGGCCTGGACGCGTACGGCGGTGCCGGGCTCGTCGGCGCGTGGCGGCCGGCCGAACCCGTCGAGGGCCTCGATCCGGTGGGCTTCGCGCACACCCCCGACGCCGGGGCGCCCGACCCGGGCCTGCCGGTGGGCTTCGCCGGCGGACCCGCGCACCCGGGGCGGGCGGCGGCGCGGGCCGCCGGGCGCGGGGCGCGCCGCCGTCGGGAGCGCTCGCGTCGACGGGCGGCGGCCGTGGGCGTGGTCGCCGCGTGCGTGGCGGGCGGCGGGCTGGTGTACCTGGGGACCTTCCCCGAGGGTGGGGGCGTGGTGGCCGGGGACCCGACCTCGGGCACGCCCGTCGCCGCGCTCGACGCCTCGGGCCGGGCTCCCGCGCCGTCCGGTTCGACGGGCCCCGACCCGAGCGCTTCGGCCTCCGCGTCCCCCTCCCCGTCCTCGTCCCCTTCCGCCTCCGCCTCTCCCGGCGCCTCGCGTTCGGCCTCACCCTCCGCCTCGGCTTCCGCCTCCGCCGCGCCGCGCCGCTCGACGCGGCCGACGAGCCGGGCGCCCGAGGCCCCCGCGCCCCGCACCCCGAACACCTCGCGCGGTTCCCGGCCCACCGCCGACACCCCGCCGGCCGACGCGGGCGTGGTCGCGCAGGTGATCGCGCTGGTGAACAAGGAGCGGGCGGCGGCCGGTTGTTCACCGGTCTCCGACAACGCCAAGCTGCGGGCCGCAGCCCAGGGCCACTCCCAGGACATGGCCGCGCGGGACTACTTCGACCACACCGCCCCCGACGGGTCGGGGCCGGGCGAGCGGACCACGGCGGCCGGCTACCGGTGGACCACGTACGGCGAGAACATCGCGCGCGGGCAGCAGACGGCCGCGGCCGTGATGGAGTCCTGGATGAACAGCCCGGGCCACCGGGCCAACATCCTCAACTGTTCGTTCGAGGACCTGGGCGTCGGCTACCACGAGGGGCCGGGCGGCCCGTGGTGGACGCAGAACTTCGGCGCGGGCGGCTGATCCCGCCCACCGCGCCCCCACCACTCCCCCATCGCCGCCTCACCGTCGCTCCATCGTCCCTCCACCGGCCGATCTCGGTCGGCCCCGCCCGCGCTCGTCCGGGCATCGCTCGTGCCCCGATCCGGGCAAGATGGCCTCCATGGCGATATCCGCTGTTCAGGCGGGTGCCGGGAGGCGGACACGGACGAGACGGGGCTGACGCGGAACGATGGCACGGCAGGAGTTGCGCCCGCACCAGCGGGAGGCGGTGGACGCGGTCACGCGCGCCCTCGGCCTCCCGGCGGACGGACGCGTGCCGGCCGGGGGCCTGCGCACCCAGGTCGTCATGGCCACCGGTTCGGGCAAGACCCTGGTGGCGGTGCGGTCCGCGGCCAGGCTGCGCGCCGCGCGGGTGCTGGTGCTCGTGCCCACGCTGGATCTGCTGACGCAGACCGCGGACGCGTGGCGGGCCGGCGGCCGGACCGGGCCGCTGCTCGGCCTGTGTTCGCTGCGGGAGCGCGAGGCGGGGATGCCGACCACGACCTCCGGCGCGGCGCTGGCCGCGCGCGGGGCGCGGGGCCCTCGGCTCACCGTGTTCGCCACCTACGCCTCCCTCGCGGCGGGCACCGTGGAACGGGCGCACCGGGCCGGGCTGCCCGCCTGGGACCTGATCGTCGTGGACGAGGCGCACCGCACCTCCGGGCGGATCGGCAAGCCCTGGGCGGTCGTGCACGACGACCGGCGGATCCCGGCGCTGCGCCGGCTGTACCTGACCGCGACCCCCCGGGTCTGGGCCGACCCGACCGGCGCGGGGGCCGGACGGGACGGTGGGACCCCGGCCCCGGTGGCCTCGATGGAGGACGATCCGCGGGGCCCGTTCGGCGCGCGGTGTCACACCTTGACCCTGTCCGAGGCCATCGACCGGGGCATCTGCGCCCCCTACCGGGTGCTGTGCGTGGACATCGCCGACCCCGCCTTCCGGGCCGCGCTCGCGCGGGGCGCGGACGCGCGGGGGGACGCGGTGCGCGGCAGTCGCCTGGCCGCGTTGCAGACCGCGCTGGTGACGGCCTCGGTGGCGGGGGGCTTCCGGCGCACCCTGGTCTTCCACCACCTGACGCGGGAGGCGGAGGCGTTCGCGGCGGGGCTGCCGGCGGTGGCGCGCCGGTTGCGCGCGGCCCATCGGGGTCCCGATCCGACGCCGCCGCACCGGATCCGGGCGGACTGGTTGAGCGGGGCGCATTCGGCGGCGCACCGGCGGCGCACGCTGGCGGCGTTCGCGCGGGACCGGCCGGGCGAGAAGGCGTACCTGGGCAGTGTGCGGGTGTTGGGCGAGGGGGTGGACATCCGGGACTGCGATTCGGTGTTCTGGGCCGATCTGCGCGGGTCGATGCCGGATCTGGTGCAGGCGGTGGGGCGGGCGCTGCGGATCCGGCCGGGGCAGGGGAAGGTGGCCACGCTGGTGGTGCCGGTGCTGCACGGGCCGGGCGAGGACGTGGAGTCGATGCTGACCTCGCGGGCGTACGCGGACCTGGCCCGGTTGTTGGCGGCGTTGCGGGCGCACGACGCGCGGCTGGTGGAGTCCCTGGCGCAGCCGCAGGCGCCGGGTGGTGTGGGCGCGGCCGCCGGGTCGGCGGCGCCGGGGGTGGCCGAGGTGCCGGGCGCGGGGGCGCGCGGGTTGTTGGAGTTCTCCGTGCCGAGGGATCCGGCGCTGTTGGCGAGTTTCGTGCGGCTGCGGGTGATCGACCCGGAGCGTCGGCATTGGCGGCGGGGGCTGGAGGCGGCCCGCACCTACCGGCGGGCCCACGGGGATTTGCGGGTGCCGTTCGTGTTCCGGGCGCCGGCGGGCGACGGGGCCTGGCCGGTCGGGACGGCGGGGTTTCCGTTGGGTCAGTGGGTGGCCGACGCGCGGCGGGGACGGCGGGCGGGGACGCTGAGCGTGGCGCGGATCGGGGAATTGGACGCGTTGGGGATGGTGTGGAGCGTGCCGGACCGTTCCTTCGCCGACGGTCTGGACGTGGCCCGTCGGTGGGCCGCCGCGCACGGGCACCTGTCGCCGCCGGTGGACGCGGTCTGGGAGGGGGCGCCGGTGGGGATCTGGGTGAAGAACCAGCGGGCGGCGGCCCGACGGGGACCGGCGGGGCTGTCGGCGGAGCGGCGGGCGGCCTTGGAGGCGGTGGATCCGTGCTGGTGTCCGGAGTGGGACAGCGGGTGGCAGCGCGCATTCCACCTGACCCGCGCGCACCTGCGGGCGGGCGGGGGCTTGCCCACGCCGGCGGGGGGCGTGGTCGCGCAGGGCGAGGACCTGGGGGTGTGGGTGGCCGCCCAGCGCGCCGGCTGGGATCGGCTGAGCGAGCCCCAACAACGGCTGCTGGAACGCGAGTTGGGGATGGATCCGGACGGGTCCGGCGAGGCCGGGGCGCGGTCGGCCGGACGGGGGCACGCGGCCCGGTGGCTGACCTCGTGGGAGGCGGCGCGCGCGTTCCGGGACCGGGAGGGGCACCTGCGGGTGCCGCGCGGTCACGTGGAGCGGGCCCCGGAGGGCGGGCCGGTGCGCCTGGGGGTGTGGGTGGCGAACCAGCGGGCCCGCGCCGAGGACCTGTCGCCGGAGCGTCGGACCGCGTTGGAGGCGCTGGGGATGGAGTGGGCTCAGGCGGCCTCGGGGCGCCAGCGGTAGCTGAGTTCGGGGCGACCAATCTGTCCGTAGCGGGGGGTGCGGTCGGCGCGGGCGGTGTCCACGAGGTGTTCGAGGTAGCGGCGGGCGGTGATCCGGGAGACGCCCGCGGCGGTGGCCGCGGCGCCCGCGGTCAGGCCCTCGGGGGCGGCCCGCAGCAGCGCGGTGAGCCGGTCGAGGGTGGGTTGGCTCAGCCCCTTGGGGAGGGTGGTGGGGGCGGGGGCGCGCAGCGCGGCGATGGCCCGGTCCACATCGGCCTGCCCGCCGGCCTCGCCGCCGGCGGTGCGACGGAACTCGGCGTAGCGCAGCAGCCGTTCGCGCAGGGTGGGGAAGGCGAAGGGTTTGAGGACGTACTGGACCACGCCGAGAGTGACGCTCTCGCGGACCACGCCGAGGTCGCGGGCGCTGGTGACCACGATGACGTCCACGTCGCGGCCGGTGGCGCGCAGGTTGCGGGCGAAGCGCAGGCCGTCGCCGTCGGGCAGGCCGAGGTCGAGGAGGAGCAGGTCGACGCGGGTGCGGTCGAGGAGTCGGCGGGCGGCGGCGAGGGTGTGGACGGTGCCGACCGCGCGGAAGCCGGGCACGCGACTGACGTAGAGGGCGTGCGCGGCGGCGGCCACGGGGTCGTCCTCGACGACGAGGACCTTGATGTCGGGGGTGGGCGCGGGGGCGCTGTCGGCGGGGGTCACGAGGTCTCCGTCCGGGGGGCGGGCAGGCGGACGGTGAAGGCGGCGCCGCCCTCGGGGCGGTCGGCGGCCTCGACGGCGCCGCCGTGGCGGTGCGCGGTCTGTCGGACGAGGGCGAGCCCGAGGCCGCGGCCCTCGCCCTTGCCGGACCAGCCCTCGCGGAAGAGGTCGGCGTGGTCGGGCAGGCCGGGGCCGTTGTCGGCGACGGTGAGGACCACGGCCTCGGGGGTGCGTTCCAGGGTGACCTCGACGCGGGCCAGGGGTCGGCCGGCGACGGCGTCGAGGGCGTTGTCCACGAGGTTGCCGAGGAGGGTGACGAGGTCGCGGGGCGGGGGCAGGTCGGTGGGGGCGGGCCGACGCTCGGGGCGGGGGTCGGTGGTGACGTGGAGTTCGACCCCGTGTTCGTGGGCCTGGGCGGCCTTGCCGAGGAGGAGCGCGGCGAGGACGGGTTCGCCGACGGCGGTGACGACCTGGTCGGTGAGGGCCTGGGCGAGTTCGAGTTCGGCGGTGGCGAAGTCGACGGCGTCCTCGGCGCGGCCGAGTTCGATGAGGGAGACCACGGTGTGCAGGCGGTTGGCGGCCTCGTGGGCCTGGGCGCGCAGGGCGCGGGTGAAGCCGCGTTCGTGGTCGAGTTCGCCGGTCAGGGCCTGGAGCTGGGTGTGGTCGCGCAGGGTGACGACGGTGCCGTGCCGGCCGCCGCCGCGGACCGGGGCGGTGGACAGCAGCAGGACCCGGTGCGCGGTGAGGTGCACCTCGTCGGTGCGGGGGCGGGTGTCGAGGAGGGCGCCGACGAGGGGGGCGGGCAGGTCGAGTTCGGTGACGGCGCGGCCGAGGAGGTCCTCGGGTCGGTCGAGGAGTTCGCGGGCGGCGTCGTTGGCGAGGGCGACGCGGCGGGTGCCGTCGAGGACGAGGAGTCCTTCGCGGACGGCGTGCAGGGTGGCCTGGTGGTAGTCGTACATGCGGCTGAGTTCGGCGGCGTTCATGCCGTGGGTGTGCCGGCGCAGCCGGGCGTTGACCACGTAGGTGCCGATCGCGCCGAGGGTGAGGGCGCCGGCGGCGACCCAGAGCAGGTCGGCGAGTTGGGCGGCGACGCGGTCGCCGATGGCGCGGACGGTGATGCCCGCGGCGACCAGGCCGATGACGCGGCCGTCGGCGGCCCGGACGGGGGTCAGGACCCGGACCGAGGGGCCGAGGGTGCCGGTGTAGGTCTCGGCGTGGGTCTCGCCGCGCAGGCCGGGGGCGATGGTGCCGAGGTAGGGCTCGCCGATCCGGTCGGGGTCGGGGTGGGTCCAGCGTCGTCCGGCGGTGTCCATGATGGTGACGAAGTCGACGCCGGCGTCGATCCGGACCCGTTCCGCGTAGGGCTGGAGGGCGGCCGAGGGGTCGGGGGCGGTGAGGGCGGCGCGGACGGAGGGCGAGTCGGCGACGGTGCGGGCGGTGGCGCCGGCCTGCCGGGTGGCGGCCTCGTCGGCCTGTCGTCGGGCGAAGGCGTGGGCGAAGACGGCGCAGCCGGCCACGACCAGCGCGACCAGCAGCACCTGCATCGCGAAGAGCCGGCCGGCCAGGCTGCGGGGGCGCGGCAAGCGGAACATGGCGCTCAGTGTGCACCGGGTCGGGAACTCTATGAACGCAAGGGTGACCGGGGTCACACTCCTGCGTCAAGGTCGTCAGCGGTGCGCGGGGACGAGCGCGCACGGCAACGATTCGCGGGAGGCAACATGGTCGCCGGACGACGGGACCGCACGCACTGGCTGTATCTGGCGGTGATCGGCGCGGTGGTGCTGGGCATCGTGACGGGTCTGGCGGCGCCGGGGGTGGCGGTGGAGCTCAAGCCGCTGGGCACGGGCTTCGTGAACCTGATCAAGATGATGATCTCGCCGGTGATCTTCTGCACGATCGTGCTGGGGATCGGTTCGGTGCGCAAGGCCGCCAAGGTCGGCGTGGTGGGCGGGCTGGCCCTGGGCTACTTCGTGGTGATGTCCACGGTGGCGCTGGCCATCGGGCTGCTGGTGGGGAACCTGCTGGAGCCGGGCAGCGGGCTGCACCTGACGGAGGCGGTGCGGGGCGCGGGCGAGGCGCAGGCCAAGAGCGGCGGGGCGGAGTCGACCTCGGAGTTCCTGCTGGGCATCGTGCCGACCACCCTGGTGTCGGCGTTCACCGGCGGGGAGGTGCTCCAGACCCTGCTGGTGGCGCTGCTGTGCGGGTTCGCGCTCCAGGCGATGGGGCGGGCCGGGGAGCCGGTGCTGCGCGGGATCGGGCACGTGCAGGCGATGGTGTTCCGGGTGCTGGCGATGATCATGTGGGCGGCGCCGGTGGGCGCGTTCGGCGCGATCGCGGCGGTGGTCGGGGCGACCGGGGTGGACGCGCTGAAGTCCCTGGCCGTGATCATGATCGGGTTCTACGCGACCTGCCTGCTGTTCGTGGTCGTGGTGCTGGGCACGCTGCTGCGCGTGTGCACCGGGGTGAGTGTGTTCGCGCTGCTGAGGTACCTGGGGCGGGAGTTCCTGCTGATCCTGTCGACCTCCTCCTCGGAGTCGGCGCTGCCCCGGCTGATCGCGAAGATGGAGCACCTGGGCGTCTCGCGGCCGGTCACCGGCATCACGGTGCCCACCGGGTACTCCTTCAACCTGGACGGCACGGCCATCTACCTGACGATGGCCTCGCTGTTCATCGCCGAGGCGATGGGCAAGCCGCTGGCGCTGGGCGAGCAGATCTCGCTGCTGCTGTTCATGGTGATCGCCTCGAAGGGGGCGGCCGGGGTCACCGGCGCGGGGCTGGCCACGCTGGCCGGCGGACTTCAGTCGCACCGACCGGAGTTGGTGGACGGGGTGGGCCTGATCGTGGGCATCGACCGGTTCATGAGCGAGGCGCGGGCGCTGACGAACTTCGCGGGCAACGCGGTGGCGACGGTGCTGATCGGCACGTGGACGAAGGAGTTCGACAAGGAGCGGGCCGCCGAGGTGCTGGCGGGTCGACTGCCCTTCGACGAACGGACGTTGATCGACGACGGCCACGGCGCCGCGCCGGACGGGGACACGGAAGGGGACTCGGGCGGGGAACCGCGGGCCAAGCCCGGCCCGGAGGCGGTCGCGCCGGTGGGGGCGCCGACGGACGGACAGAACCGGCCGAAGGATGGCGTACCGGCTCGATGAGCGATTTCCGGCCGGCGAAGGCGTGTTCGCCGAGCGGTAAAAGGTACTTCCATATCGGGGCACCGGTCTGACATCTTGCGGTCCACCACTCGTTTTCACGATCCGCCGGGGCGCGTTCGCGCCCCGGCGGATCTTTCGGAGGACGCTTTGAGACCCCACATATCCAGCCGCCCCCGACGTACCCTGACCGTGGCCGCGACCCTCGCCGCCGCCCTCGCGCTGACCGTGCCGGCGGCCTCCGCCGGCACCGACCCGGTCGGCGGACCGGCGCGGCCGGCGCCCGCCGCGAAGCCCCCGATCAAGACCCCCGGCCAGGCCCCGACGGCCGCGGCCCCGTCCTCCCGGAGTGCGACCTGGGTGGCCGGGACGCGGTCCTACCTCGTGATCACGGCGGCCGGCGACACCTCCGCCGCCCGCGCCGCCGTCACCGCCAACGGCGGCACGGTCTACGCGTACTACGACGCGATCGGCGTGGTCGTCGCCCACTCCTCCTCGGCCTCGTTCGCCGCCGCCGTGCGCGCGGTCTCCGGGATCCAGCAGGTCGGCGCGACCCGCACCTCGGACGTGCCGGCCGATGCCTACAACCCGACGTTGCCCGCCAACCCCGCCCAGTCCGCGACCGGTTCGGGCGAGCCGGTCCGCTGGGACATGAGCGAGATCAAGGCGGACCAGGCATGGGCCGTCACCACCGGCTCCCCGTCCGTGAAGGTCGGCGTGCTCGACACCGGTGTGGACGACCAGCACCAGGACATCGCGCCCAACTTCAACGCCGCCGACTCGGCCTCCTGCGCCTACGGCAAGGCCGACACCCGGGCCGGCGCGTGGCGGGACGTGGACACCCACGGCACCCACGTGGCGGGCACGATCGCGGCCGCGAAGAACGGCAAGGGCGTGGTCGGCGTGGCCCCGGGGGTGAAGATCTCCTCGGTGCGGATCGCCGAGCCGGGCTCCACGCTGTTCTTCGCCGAGAACACCGTCTGCGGGTTCATGTGGGCCGGTGACCACGGGTTCAAGGTCACCAACAACAGCTACTACACCGACCCGTGGCAGTTCAACTGCCCCGACAACCTCGACCAGGCCGCGATCATCGAGGGGGTCCGCCGGGCCCAGGCGTACGCGGAGTCGAAGGGCTCGCTGCAGGTCGCGGCGGCCGGCAACTCGAACTACGACCTGGCCAACAAGACCACCGACACCGCGAGCCCGAACGACTCCACCCCGGTGACCCGCACCATCACCAACGCGTGCGTGGACATCCCGACGGAGCTGCCGGGCGTGGTGACGGTCGCGGCCCTGGGCAGCGGCGGGGTGAAGGCGTCGTACTCCAACCTCGGCCGGGACGTGATCGACGTGGCCGCTCCGGGCGGCGACGGCGCGAACGGCGTGTACTCCACCCTCCCGGGCGGCAAGTACGGCACGAAGAACGGCACCTCGATGGCCTCCCCGCACGTGACGGGCGTGGCGGCGCTGATGGTGAGCGCGGACTCGACGCTGACCCCGGCGCAGATCCGGGACCGGCTGGCGACCCAGGCCCAGGACCTGGCCTGCCCCTCGGACACCCGGTGCACCGGCACCACGGCGAAGAACTCCTTCTTCGGCGAGGGCCGGGTGGACGCGCTGAAGGCGGTGGGCGGCGCCACTCCGCCGACCGGCAAGTACTTCGAGAACCTCGGTGACTTCGCGATCGCGGACAACGCCACCGTCGAGTCCCCGATCACCGTCTCGGGCGTCACCGGCAACGCGCCGGCCGCGCTCAAGGTGGGCGTGACCATCGCGCACACCTACATCGGCGACCTGAAGGTGGACCTGGTCGCCCCGGACGGCTCGGTGTACACCCTGCACAACCGCGCGGGGGGCAGCGCCGACAACATCGCGCAGACGTACACGGTCGACGCCTCCTCCGAGGTCGCGAACGGGGTGTGGAAGCTGCGGGTCAACGACAACGCCGGCGGTGACACCGGCAAGATCGACGCCTGGAACCTGACCTTCTCGTAGGGTCCGGGCGGGCGAAGGCGGGGGCGAGGTCGACGGCGGCCTCGCCCCCTGCCGCGTGGGCGGTCAGGGACGCAGCACGCAGTCCCCGCAGAAGCCGCCGGGCGCGATCCGGTAGTACAGGCAGCAGCTGCGCCGCCGGTAGGCCGTCCCGAGTCCGGGTTCGTGGATCAGTTCGCCGGCGCCGGCGAGCCGGCCCTCGTCCAGCCAGCGCGCGGCGAGCGGGGCGATTCCGTCGGCGGCCTCCGGCAGCGCGACGTGCAGGACCCGCAGGGCGCCGGCGATCCCGGAGGCGGCGTTGCCCTCCAGCACGGTGCGCGAGAGCCGGTGCCGGGAGCGCATCCGGGTGTGCAGGGCGTCCAGGTTGCCCGGGCCGAGCAGGTCCGGGAGTTCCTCGGCGGGACGGGGGCGGGGCTCGGGCAGCAGCAGTTCCGGGGAGCCGGTGGGGCCGGGCCGCCACAGGACGCGCTCGGCCCGCAGGTCGATGCCCTGCCCGGTGAGCGCGATCACGCCCAGGCCGACCGACCACAGGCGGGCGGCGAGGCCGAACTGGGCGGTGGAGGCGGCGACCCGGGTGTCCCGCGTGCCCAGCCGACGGCCGACGGCCGCCACCCACGCGTCCAGCCCGTCCTCGTACAGCTCGGGCAACGGCCGCGCCCCGGAGCGTTGTTCCGGGGCGGGGACGGTGACGGTGAAGAAGGGGCCGACGGCGGCGAGCCGGCGCAGGATCTGTTCCATGCGCCGATCATCGCAGTCGGGCCGGCGGGGCCGGCCGGGGGGCGGTTCAGCCGGTGGTGGTGAAGGCGGCGACCTCGAAGTCGTCCATGTTCAGGCCGCCCTGCTTGGTGTCGTCGTTGGCGAACACGAAGGACTCGATCGGCACCCCGCGCTCGTCGGCGAGGGCGGCGACCAGTTCCTGCAGGACGACGGTCTCCAGGACGACGCGGACCGCGTCGGGGCACTGGGGCAGTCGGACGGTGAACAGGTTCTCGGCGGGGTCCACGTCGGCGGTGGTGACGAGCAGGGTGAGGTGGCCGGCCCCGGCGAGGGAGCGGGCGAGGTCGAGCTCGCGGCCGGCGCCGTGCACGAGGTGCAGGGTGTTGCCCGCCGATTCCATCTCCCCGTGCAGGTAGGTACGGGTGGAGGAGTGGGCGGCGGGCATCCGGACCACCTCGCGCAGCAGCAGCGCGCCCTCCTCGGCGGAGGCGCGGGAGGAACCGGCGGCCACGTCGTCGGCGGCCGTGCAGGCGGCGCCGCGCACGCGCAGGGCGGCGGCGACCTCGGCGGCCCGGGAGCGGACCTCCTCGACGCGGCCGGCGATCCCGCTCCAGTGGTCCTCGTCGGCGAGCCGGCCCTCGATGGCGGCGGCGACCAGGTCCAGGGCCACGATGGTGCCGGTGTAGCCGACGGTGGAGGCGAAGGAGTCGGCCTCGTTGCCGAGGTCCACGGCCAGCTCGGCGGCCTCGACCAGCGGCGAGGGGAACACGTTGACCAGGGCGACGCGGGTGGTGTCGGCGGGTGCGGCGGCGAAGGCGGCGAGGGTCTCGGAGCTGCGGCCGCTCTGCGAGACGCCGATCAGGCAGTCGGTGTCGAAGCCCGCGAGGCCGTTCTCGATCTCGTCGGCGGAGACCCGCTGGGCGACGACGCCGGCGGCGCGCAGCCGGTGCACCGGGACGGCGAGGGCCGCGAAGGAGGCGCCGATGCCGGTGAACAGCGGGCGGCGGGCCTCGCGCAGGGCGGCGGCCGCGGCGGGTTCGGCGAGACGGGCCCGGACGTGGGCGGCGATCCGTTCCAGGGCGGCGCCCTGACCGGCCTGACCGTCGAGGAAGGTGATCCGGGAGGCGAACATGAGGGCTCCAGTACAAGGGGTGTGACGTGTGCGGGGGGGGGTGTGACGGGGCCGGGGGCGCGGGCGGTGGTGGGCCGGCGCTCCCCGGCGCGCTCCGTCAGGTGCTGCTGCGGTCCGGGGCCTCGCCCGGTGCGGCGCTCTCGGCGCGGGAGGCGCTCGCGGCCTCGCGGGCGGCGGGCACCGCGGCCGGTTCGGGCGCCGGCGCGGCCTCGGGGTCGCGTTCGCGGCCCGGCGTGGGCAGGTCGAACTTGACGATGGCGAAGCGGAAGATCACGTAGTACAGGGCGGCGAAGGCCAGGCCGATCGGGATGAGCATCCAGGGCTTGGTGGCGATGCCGTAGTTGACGACGTAGTCGATGGCGCCCGAGGAGAAGCCGAAGCCGTCGCGGATGCCGAGGGCGTAGCACAGGGCCATGGAGACGCCGAAGAGCAGCGCGTGGATGGCGTAGAGCACGGGGGCGACGAACATGAACGAGAACTCGATGGGCTCGGTGACGCCGGTGACGAAGGCGGTGACGGCGCAGGAGATCATCATGCCGCGCACCATGGTGCGGTTCTCGGGCCGGGCCGTGTGGGCGATGGCGAGGGCTGCGGCGGGCAGCGCGAACATGTAGATCGGGAAGCCGCCGGTCATGAACTGTCCCGCGCTCGGGTCGCCGGCGAGGAAGCGGGCGATGTCGCCGTGCACGACGGCGCCGGTGTCGGGGTTGGTGAAGGAGCCGGCCTCGAACCAGGGGAAGAACGAGAAGAAGTGGTGCATCCCGATCGGGATCAGGGAGCGCACGACCACTCCGAAGATGCCCGCGCCCCAGGCGCCGGTGCCCACCAGCCATTCGCCGAAGTGGAAGAACCAGGAGCCGACGGTGGGCCAGACCACGCCGAAGACCACGCCGACGCCGGCGCCGGCGAAGGCGGCGAGGATCGGGACCAGGCGGCGCCCGCCGAAGAAGCCGAGCCAGTCGGGCAGCTTGGTGCGGGAGAACCGCTGGTAGAGACCGGCGGCCACGAGGCCCATCACGATGCCGCCGATGACCTTGGCGTCCAGCGGCTTGCCGTCCACGCCCATCGGGAAGGCGGGGCTGGCCAGCACGGCCTTGAAGACGAGGTAGCCGACCACGGCGGCCAGCGCGGTGGAGCCGTCGGCCTTCTTCGCGAAGCCGATCGCGACGCCCACCGCGAACAGCAGCGGCAGGTTGTCGATGACGGTGCCGCCGCCGGCGGCGAGCACCATGCCGAGCTTGCGGACGATCAGCGGGAGCGAGTCGCTGCCGAGCAGGTCCTCCTTGCCCAGGCGCAGCATCAGGGCGGCGGCCGGGAGGGTGGCGACCGGGAGCATCAGGCTGCGGCCGATGCGCTGCATGACCGGCATGATCTTGGCGCGCTTCTTCCCGGGGGGCGCGGGCTTGGCCGCCGGGGCCGTGGCCGTGGTCATCGGGCTGCTCCTCGTCGAGCGGGGGTCGGGGACATGTCTCGGAAGGTAGTCGGTGGTTTCTTATGTGGTCAACAGATGTATGTAGTGGTCTGCTCCGAAAACCGCCGGTCGGGCCGAAGGTCCCGGTTCACAGACCGCCCAAGTGGTCTTTGGTGGTACGGTTCGGGATCATGAACGAAGACCTCCCGGACCCCCGCCCGAACCGCGCCGCCGACCCCCTCTGGGTCCGGTGCGCGGACCGGATCCGGGAGGAGATCGCCCGGCGCGGACTCACCGAGGGCCACCGCCTCCCGCCCGAGCGCGAGCTGTGCGCCCTGCTCTCGGTCTCCCGGGTGACCCTGCGCCGGGCCCTGACCGAGCTCGTCGAACGCGGCGTGGTCGTCCCCTCCCACGGGCGCGGCTGGTTCGTGGCCACCCCGGTGGCCCCCACCCCGGCCCGCGAATGGCCCAAGGAGCTGGAGTCCTTCACCGCCACGGCCCGGCGCAAGCACATGCGCCCCGGCTCCCTGGTGATCCGCAGCGAGACCGTCACGGCCGGCCTGGACGACGCCGAGGCGCTGGAGGTGCCGGCCGGCACCCCCCTGTTCCGCCTGGAACGCGTGCGCACCCTCAACGGCGTCCGGGTGGCCGTGGACCACGCCCTGCTGATCCTGGACGCCGCCCCGGACCTGCCCCGGATCGACTTCACCTCGGCCTCCCTCTTCGCCGAGCTGACCCGCTGGGGCAAGAGCCCCGACCTCGCCGAGGCCACCATCGAGGCCCAGGTCGCCGACGCGCGCCTGGCCGAGCTGCTCGGCTGCCCGCGCGGCGGCCCGGTCCTCGTCCTCGACCAGCTGGTCCGCACCCGCGACGGGCGCCCCCTGCTGCGCTCGCGCGTCGAGTACAGCGGGGAACGCCACCGGCTGCGGATGACCCTCCAGTCAGGGTGACAGCCGCGGGGCGGACCGCCCCGCCGCCGCAAGTCCGGGGCGGGACCGCCGAAGGTCCCGCCCCGGCCGCGTTGTCCACAGGCGGCGCGGGATCCGCGCCGCCGCGCCCGCCGCCGGCCGGGTGAACCGCGCCGCCCGCGCGGCCCGGAGGGAGTGAAAACCCCCGCGCGCGGGAATCCCCCGCCGTGGACCCGGGCCCCGCGCGGCCCCGGTCCGGCCGCGGACACCCCGCACGGGTGCGAACGGCCCCGCCCGAAGGGCGCCCGACCACTCGGATGGCCCACGCTTGGCCCGTAGTTCACCAAGGATTCACTGGGCCAATCTGCGTTCCGCTCGACGCTCCGCCGACCGCCCTCCCGAACGCTCCGTACCAGGCCAGCGCCGTGCGGACGGTCCGCCCGGACAGTCCGCGGGACCCTCCGCGAACCCGCCCCGGGGAGGGCCGGGAAAATCCGTCCCGCGCCGTTGCCCGACAGGGGGTTCTGGAGATCAGGGGAAGGAGTTACATTGAGCCACCCGCGTTCACCTGACCGCCCGTTCCACGTCACGCGCGTTTCGCGCGCAGAGCGATCTCAGGTGCGCAGAATCGGCAACCACCCTCTTCATCACGAAGGACCGAAGGCTCCGTGCCCGTACCCGTACTCCTCGCGGGCCGCTTCGCGCGGCTCGAACCCCTCGCCCCCCACCACACCGAGGCCCTGGCCCTGGCCGGTGCCGAGGATCGTACGACCTACGCCTTCACCCCCGTGCCGCACGGCCCGGAGGCGGCCCTCGCGTACGTGGAACGTGCCCTCGCCGATCAGGCGGCCGGCCGTTCGCTCGCGTTCGCGGTGGTCCGCGCGGCCGACGGACGGGTGGTCGGGTCGACCCGGTTCCTCGAACTGGACTACTGGCAGGGGCCGCTGGTGTGGCCCTCCGTGCCGGGGGTTCCGCACGGGGACCCGCTGACCTCCGTCCCGGACGCCGCCGAGATCGGCAACACCTGGCTGTCGCCGGCAGCCCAGGGCACCGGGATCAACGCCGAGGCGAAGCTGCTCATGCTCCGCCACGCCTTCGAGACCTGGGGGGTGCGCCGGATCTCGCTGCGGGCCGATGCCCGCAACGGGCGCTCCAGAGCCGCGATGGAACGACTCGGGTTCACCTCCGAAGGGGTCCGCCGGGCCCATTCGCGGGGGCTGGACGGCGAGGTCCGCAACACCGCGTTCTACTCCGTCCTCGACGAGGAGTGGCCGACGGTGCGGGCCGTGATCGAGATGCGGCTCGCGGACGCGGCCAAGGCCCGTCGCCGGCGCCGCACCCTCGTGCCGGCCTGAGTCCGACGGCCCCTCCCCGACCCCCGGTGGCGTAACGGTTCCGCACGCCCGCGCCCCGGGGGTCGCCCCGTTCGGCAATGCCCCGACCAGGCGATACCCAAGAGATCGTCAAGCGCGGAACCTGTGCGATCGTGGCGTCATCCTTCGACACGAAGAACGCCACCAGCCCCCTGCCGGGCAGTACGAGCCGGAGCACCGCACATGCCGCACCAGCCCGAGGGGCCGTCCGCGCCCCAGCGACCGCCCCTCCCCTCCCGCGGCGGCGACCGGCCCCGGCCCGGCACCCCGCCCCGCGCCCCACGCCCCGACCACCGGCCGGCGGCCGGCCCCGGGACCCCGCGTCCGTCCACCTCCGTGTACGGCACCCCGGGCGCCTTCGACCCCAACGGTCGCTTCGGCGCGCCCGACACCCACGCGGCCCCGCCCGCCCCGCCCCGCCCGGCCGCGCCCTTCGGCGGCGGCGAGGGCCCCCGGCCCCCCGAGTACCGGCCCGTGCCCGAACCCGAGCGGCCTCGGCGTCGGGGCCGGCGCTGGATCGTGGCCGGGGTCTCGCTGCTCGCGCTCGCGGGCATCGCGGCCGGCGTGATGACCTACTTCGAGATCCCGCCCTTCACCGACAAGGGCACCGAGGTCTCCTTCGGACCCACCCGACCCGACACCGGCACCCCGCAGGGCGGCGCCAAGCCGAACGCCGCGAGCAAGGTCTCGCTGCCCACCGGCCCCGCCGCCGACTTCAAGAACTCCATGACCCTGGACGACGGCACCCACGTGGCCGTCACCACCCTGGACGGCAAGAAGTCCGGGTTCACCGGCAAGGTCTGGGTGTGGGCCCCCAAGCAGTACTTCGACCCGAAGTACAAGGACAGCGGCTTCCCCGTGATGATCGCGCTGCCCGGTGGCGCGGGCTACCCGAACAACTACTGGATGGGCACCGACCTCGGCCTGCAGAAGTCCATCGCCCAGTGGTCCGAGGAGGGCAAGAGCAAGCCGTTCATCCTCGCCATGCCCGTCCTCAACCCCGGCCCCGACACCGGCGGCCTGTACTGGGACGGCTCCGACATCCCCGGCCAGCCCAAGATGGGCACCTGGCTCACCGAGGACGTCCCCGACCTGGTCCGCGCCAACTTCCGCACGGTCAAGTCCCGCGACGGCTGGGCCTTCATGGGCTCCTCCACGGGCGGTTTCGCCGGGCTCAAGGCCGTGCTGAAGCACCCCGACAAGTTCAAGGCCGTGATCGCCTCCGGCCCCGACATCGTGCCGGACTCCCGACTGTGGGTCGGGCACGACAAGGAGAAGGCCGAGAACAACCCCGAGCTGCTCGCCCAACAGCTGATCGCCAAGGGCGGCCCGGACGTGTACCTCGCCCTCCAGGTCGGCACGGCGGAGGACCCGAAGACCCTCGCGAACGCCCGCAAGTTCGTCCAGACCTACGGCAAGGGCCCCATCCACACCACCCTGCGCGAGATCCCCGGCGGCAAGCACAACGCCAAGACCTACGTGCCGAACATGGGCGAGGGCCCCATCCAGTTCATCAGCAAGGTGATGGAGGGCCCGGTCTCCGACTGAGCCCGCCCCCGTCCCCGCCCCTCTCTCCCCCGCCCCTCACTCCCCCGGCCCGCCGAGCCCCCTCGGCGGGCCGGCGCCGTCCCAGGCGGGCCATCCCGGGTCCCCGCCCGTCACGAAGGCCACCCACGCCGCGTGCACCCGCGCGGCCAGTTCCCGCGGCGGGTTCGGACCGGTCAACCAGGCGGCCCCGGGCGCGTCCAGGGTGTCCAGCACGAAGGCCGGCTCGATCGCGTGACAGGCCCCGAGCCCCGGCAGCCCGGAGGGCCAGTCGAAGCGGTACGCGTACACCGGGGCCGCCCCGGGGCGGGCCGAACGGGCCCGCGCCCAGCGGCGCAGCGGCTCGCGCAGCAACGCGTCCGTGAGCAGTCCGCCCGCCAGGTCGGCCGGCCCGGCCCCCGGATCGGCGGCCCGGGCCGCCGCCGCCCGCTCCCGGCCCGTGCCCGTCCAGCGGCGGGCCGCCTCCGGGGCCCAGCGCCCCAGCCGGTCCAGCCGGCGGCCCGCGCCGGTCGGGGCCAGCCACAATCGGTGCTCCCGCGCCGTCCACCCGGTGAGCACGGGGATCCGGTCCCCGGCCGGTCCCCGGGTGAGGGCCTCGATCGGGTCCTCGGGCAGCGTGGCCGGGTCCCGCACGAGACCGAACGCGGGCCCGCCGAGCAGCGGCACCGAACGGGCCTGCGCCCGGGTCTGCGCCGCCACCAGCCGCTCCCACGGGACCCCCGCGAGCCCCGCCGCCGTGGCCGGGACCCGCAGCAGCCGGGCCGTGCGCCGGGTCACGGCCCGCACCCGTTCCCGCGCGAGCGCCCCGGGCGCCCCGCTCTGGAGCACGGCCCGCGCGAACAGGCCCTCGGCGGCGGGGGCGGTGAGGAGGGCGCCCACCGCGACGGCCCCGGCCGAATGGCCGCAGACCGTCACCCGATCGGGGTCCCCGCCGAAGCCGGCGATGTGCGCGCGCACCCAGCGCAGGGCCGCGATCTGGTCCAGCAGCCCGCGGTTGGCCGGGGCGTCGGGCAGCAGCGCGTACCCCAGGGCGCCGAGCCGGTGCTCCAGGGTGACGGCGACCACCCCGTCCCGGGCGAAGGCCCCGCCGTCGTACACCGGGTTGCTGCCGGTGCCCCGGGTGAAGGCCCCGCCGTGCAGCCACACCAGCACCGGCAGCCGCGCCCCGGGGCCGGGCTCGGGGGTCCACACATTGAGGGTGAGGAAGTCCTCGCCGGGCCGGATCGGATCGGGCAGCAGCCGGTCGTAGGGCGGCCGGTAGGCGGGCTTGGGGGCGGTGGGTCCGAAGGCGCGGGCGTCCAGCGTCCCGGCGCCGCCGGGCGGCGGGGCGGGGGCGGCGAAACCGGCGCGGCCCACCGGCGGGGCGGCGTACGGGATGCCCCGGAACACCGCGATCGGGCCCTGTCGGACCCCTTCCACCACCCGGTCCCCGATCCGGGTCCGGGGCGGGAGAGTCGCCATCGTGCTTCCCTTCGGCAGGCCACGACCGGGGGGCGGGCCCGGTTCACGCACCGTGACACAGTCCCCGTGCGGGTGACAAGGCGTGACCCGCTCGGGCCCCCGACGGGTTGAACCCGCGACGGCGCCGCCGTCTCTCCCCCTGCCGACCCGATCGATCGCGAGACCCGCCATGCCCCGTGCCCCCCTGTCCCTGTCCTGTTCCGCGGCCGTGTTCGGCGCGGCCCTCGCCGCGTTGCTCACCACCCCGTTCGCGTCGGCGGCGGGGAGCGAGTTCCAGTACATGGGACGCGACGACACGGTGCACACGCTGACCTCGCCCTCCGGGTGCGCGGCGGCCAAGGGCGGCGGGGGCGGCGGCGGGCGGGCGGTGGTCAACAAGACCCCGCTGGTGGCCGAGCTGTACGAGAAGCCGGGATGCGCGGGCACGCCGCGCCAGTCCGTCGCCCCGAAGGGCAGCACACCCGTGCGATACCCGTTCGACTCGGTGCGCTTCCGTTCCGCCAAGTAGGCGCCCGGCCGTGACCCTCGGCCGGCCCCGCCGTTGTACGCCATGTCATTGCGCCGCAGATCATGCGGCAACCCGTTCCACAAGGAGATCTTGATGTCGCGTATCGCGAAGGCAGTCGCCGTCACCGCCGCCGCCGGCGGTGCCCTGGCCGCCGGTGCCGGCCTGGCCGTCGCCGACGCCGGAGCGCAGGGTGCGGCGATCGGCTCGCCCGGCGTCGCGTCGGGCAACCTCATCCAGGTTCCGGTGCACGTCCCGGTGAACGTCTGCGGCAACACCGTCGACGTCATCGGCCTGCTGAACCCGTCGTTCGGCAACACCTGCGTCAACGCCTCGGGTGGCGACCACCACACCGACGGCTACGGCGGCTGATCGAGGGCCCAGCCCTCGGCGGTCCTCCCGTGAGGGAGCGCTCGTCGGCCCCCGGCACCCTCCCGGTGCCGGGGGCCTCCTCGTGTCCGGGGCCGGTCCGGGTCAGGTCTCGTAGCGGTAGACGCCCTCGTGGCCGAGCATCTCGCGGGGGGTGACCCCCCAGGGGGCCATGGGTTCGTCCAGGGCGACCACCCGGCCGCGCTGGAGGTCCCCGTAGGGCAGGGGGCCGGCGGGGAGGTAGCCGGAGTCCGGGTGGCGTTGCTGCCAGCGGTCCCAGATCAGGTCCACGAAGGCGTGGTGCAGCCAGAACACGGGGTCGTTGGGCGAGGCCCCGCCGGTCATGTGCCCGCCGATCCACTGGTGCACCTTGTTGTGGTTGCGCCAGCGTTCGGCGCGGGGCGCGGCCCAGCCCTCCAGTTTGTTGCGGAAGCCGCCGCCGGTGGCGGTGGAGTCCCAGGGGGAGCGGTCGTAGACCGGGTCCTCCAGGGCCAGTTCGAGTTCGGCCGGGGTGGGCAGGGCGATGGGGTTGGCGGGACGGCCGAGGTTGCGGGTGAGGAAGCGGGCCTCGCTGACCCGGACGGTGATCTCCCATTCGCCCCGCTGGTGGGCGAAGGGTCCCGTCATGACCTGGCGGTCGCTCTCGCGGCCGGTGCCGCCGAGGAAGTCCTCGGCCCACAGGGAGGCGGCGGGGGTGTTGTCCGTCGTCCAGTCCCAGTAGGGCACGGTGACCCCGGGGTCGATCTCGCGCAGGGCGGACTCGAACTCCAGCAGGTAGCGGCGGTGCCAGGGGAAGAAGGACGGGGACATGTGGGCCACGCGCAGGCCGCGTTCGCGGTCGGGCACGAAGTAGCGGTCGTGGGTGCGGACGAACTCGTCGTAGACCCCATCGCGTTTGAGTTGGAGCACGGCGCCGACGAAGCGGCGCTTCTGCGCGGCGGTCAGGTCGCGCTGGTTCTGCCGGGTGTACACGCGGCGGTTCCTCCCGTGGTGGGTCGCCGGGGTGGGACGGGGGGCGGGGTTCAGGCGTCCGGGGCGCCGTGGCGCATGCCGCCGTCGGGGGCCAGGCGGGTGGTGCCGAGTTCGTCCACGGCGGCGCGGGCCAGGTCCAGCGGGGTGGCGAAGGACTCGAAGTGGTTGATGCCGCTCAGGTAGCTGCCGTCGGCGCGGCGCATCACCGGCAGGGGTCGGCCGTCGATGCGGACCAGGTCGCCGGCGACGGCGATGTGTCGGCCCCGGTAGGTGCTCTCGCGGACCGGCGGGCCGGGGGCGGGGGCCGGGGCGGCGCGCACGGGAGCGGTGCGGCGACCGGCGCGGAGCACCGGGGCCAGCGCGGCGGCGGTGCCGGCGAGGACGGCGGCGGTGAACGCCGTGCGGAGCAGGGTGCGCCGCGCCGTGGCGGCTGTCGTGTGCATGTGGTCTCCCTCGACGCGCCGGGCCGTGTTCTCGAGGTCCAACGAGGCCCGGCGGACGAGGTCACCGCTCAGGACACGGGGTCGGGGTCGAGGCGCTTGTAGAAGAGGGTGGTGGGACGCAGCCGGCCCTCGGGGTCGGTGGCGTAGTCGGGGATGGTGCCGACCTCGGTGTACCCGGCGGCGGCGTAGAGCGGCTCGGCGCCGCTGTCGGTCTCGGTGTCGAGGTGGAGCAGGGTGACCCCGTCCTCGCGGGCCCCCGATTCCACGGCGGCCAGGAGGGCGCGGGCCACGCCGGTGCGCCGGGCCTCGGGGTGCACCATCACGGTGCAGACCTCGGCGCGGTGGCGTCCGTTGGGCTTGGTCGCGCGGCGCAGTCCGGCGGTGCCGACGGCGCGGCCGGAGGCGTCCTGCGCGATCCACAGGGCGAGGGTCCCGTCGGCGGTCTCGGGTATCCGGCACTCCCACCAGGCGGCGGCCTGGGGCAGGTCGAGGTCTCCGAGGAAGCCGAGCGAGGCCCCCTCGCGCACCACGTCGAGCAGCAGGACACCCAGTTCCTCGTGGCGCAGGCGCAGGGTGGTGGCGGACAGTGCGGTGATCTCCGTCATCCCGACACCCTACCCAAGGGCCCGTTTCGGGCGCGGGGCGCGCGAGCGGGTCGCACGGGCGGCCGGCGGGGCGCGCGGGGTGCGCTCAGGCGGTGGGGCGCGCGGGGCCGCGCAGTCGGGGCAGGTGCAGGTCGCGCACGATGGCAAGCAGGCGCAGGGCGAAGACGAGGGCGGCCGAGACGGCGGTGTTCGCGTCGGCGCCGACCCCGGCGGTGTGCAGGCCGAGGTAGCAGCCGGCGCCGAGGAGGGCGGCGGTGGCGTACACCTCCTCGCGCAGCAGCAGGGGCGGGAACTCGCCGCAGAGCACGTCGCGGACCACCTCGCCGGTGACCCCGGTGAGCACGGCGAGGAGCAGTACGGCGACGGGGGTGACGTGGGCGTCGAGGGCGGCGCGGGCGCCGATCACGGTCACGACGGACAGGCCGACCGCGTCCACCACGAGCAGGGTGCGGCGGGGCAGCTCGCCGCGTCGGCGCAGGTACAGCATGGTCGCGCCGGCCACCCCCGCGATGAGGGTCAGCAACAGCCAGTCGCGGGTCCAGTACAGGGGGTGTCGGTCGAGGATGAGGTCGCGCAGGGTGCCGCCGGAGATCGAGGCGGCGAAGGCGAGCACGAGCCCGCCGAAGGGGTCCATGCGGGCGCGGTGGGCGGCGAGGACTCCGGAGGCCGCGAAGGCGGCGATCCCGAGCAGGTAGAGGGCGTGCGGCACGGCGCCTCCTTCGGGGGCAGGGACGGGGCGACCCGAAGAGACTGCCGGCGGCGGACAGCGGGTCGCTTCGGCCGTTCGGCCGGCGCGGCCCGCCGTTCGGCCGGTCCGTACGGGGTGCTCAGGCGGGCGGGGCCGGCAGGTCGGCGAAAGCGGCGACGAGGTCGAGGTGCCGGCCGGGGGTGCCGAAGGTCGCGGCCTGGGATTTGGCGCGTTTGAGCAGGAGGTGGGTGACGTGTTCCCAGGTCATGCCGAGGCCGCCGTGCAGTTGCAGGCATTCCTCGGCGGCGTGGACGGCGGTGCGCGAGCAGTGGGCCTGGGCCACGGCGACGAGCAGGGGCGCGTCGGCGGCGTCCTTGGCGAGGGCGTCGGCGGCGGCGAGGGCCGCCGCGCGGGCGCCGCCGATCTCGATCCACAGGAGGGCGGCGCGGTGGCCGAGGGCCTGGAAGGAGCCCAGCGGCCGGTTGAACTGTCGGCGGACGCGCAGGTGGGCGACGATCTCGGCGAGGCAGCGTTCGGCGACGCCGAGCTGTTCGGAGGCGAGCAGGCCGGCGGCGGTGAGGAGGGCGCCGGCGACGGCGGCGCGGGCTCCGGTGGGGTCGGCGAGGCGGTGGGCGGGGGCGGCGTCGAGGGTGACGCGGTGCAGGGGGCGGGTCTGGTCGAGGGAGGTGAGGGCGGTGATCCGGGCGTGTTCGGCGGCCACGGCGTACAGGCCGGTGTCGGCGAGGACGAGGAGGATGTCGGCGGCGTCCGCGTCGGCCACGGGGTGGACGGTGCCGGTGAGCCGGCCGGCGGGGTCGGCGCGGATGCCGGTGGGCAGTTCGGCGCCGGGGGCGAGGGTCAGTGGCAGGGCGGGCACGACGAGGGTCTCGGCGCGGGCGAGGCGGCGGAGGAGGGGTTCGGCGGCGGGGTCGTCGCGCAGGCAGCCGAGGAGGATCTCGGGGGCGAGGACCCCGGCGGTGAGGTAGGGGACGGGGGCGACGGCGCGGCCGAGTTCGGTGAGCACGGCGGCGGCCTCGCGGGGGCCGGCGCCGGCGCCGCCGAGGCGTTCGGGGACGAGCAGGGCCAGGGCCCCGATCCCCTGTCCGAGGCGCTGCCACAGGGCCCGGTCGCGGGGGCCGGTGGGGCGGCCGGCGCGGGCGGCCGCCTCGGTGTCGGCGAGGTGTTCCAGGACCCGGGTGGTGGGGCAGTGCTTGTCGAGGAGGGCGCGCACGCTCGCGGCGAGTTCCTCCGCGGCCTCGTCGGCGATCAGGTCCAGGGGGGTCTCGGGGGGCTGCGCGGGCCGCGGGCTCATCGGGCGAGGTCCTTCCAGGGCAGGTCCTTGTCGTCACGGGGTTCGGCGGGCAGGCCGAGGACGCGCTGGGCGATGACGGAGAGCAGGATCTCGCTCGTGCCGCCCTCGATGCTGTTGCCCTTGGCGCGCAGGTAGCGGTAGCCGGCGTCGCGGCCGGTGAAGTCGACGTGTTCGGGGCGGGTCATCGTCCAGTCCCCGTAGAGCAGGCCCTCGTCGCCGGCGAGTTCGAGTTCGAGGGCGCTGATCTCCTGGTTGAGGCGGGCGAAGGTGACCTTGGCGGCGCTGCCCTCGGGGCCGGGGCGGCCGGCGGCGAGTTGTTGGCGCAGGCGTTCGGAGCCCAGGCGGGCGACCTCCGCCTCGACCCACAGGGCGAGCAGGCGTTGGTGCAGGTGGTGGGTGCGGGCCTCGGGTCGGGAGCGCCAGAGCTCGGCGGCCGGGGCGATCATGCCGCCTTCGCGGGGCAGGCGCATGCCGCCGATGGAGACCCGTTCGTTGAGGAGGGTGGTGCGGGCGATCTCCCAGCCCTGGCCGACGGCGCCGAGGCGGTGGGCGTCGGGGACGCGGACGCCGGTGAGGAAGACCTCGTTGAACTCGGCCTCGCCGGTGATCTGGCGCAGCGGGCGGACCTCGACCCCGGGGGCGGTCATATCGCACAGGAAGTACGTGATGCCCTGGTGTTTGGGCAGGTCGGGGTCGGTGCGGGCGACGAGGATGGCCCAGCGGGCGGTGTGCGCGCCGGAGGTCCACACCTTCTGTCCGTCCACCGTCCAGTGCGCGCCGTCGGGGTCGGGGACGGCGCGGGTGGCCAGGGCGGCGAGGTCGGAGCCGGCCCCGGGTTCGCTGAAGAGCTGGCACCAGACCTCCTCGCCGAGCCACAACGGGCGCAGGAAGCGCTCGCGTTGGGCCTCGGTGCCGTGGGCGAGGATGGTGGGCGCGGCCATGCCGAGGCCGATGCCGATGCGGCGGGGGTCGTTGTCGGGGGCGCCGGCGGCTTCGAGGGCGGCGTCCACGCCGGCCTGGAGGGCCCGGGGGGCGCCGAGGCCGCCGAGGCCGGGCGGGAAGTGGACCCAGGCGAGTCCGGCGGCCCAGCGGGCGGCGAGGAACTCGGCGGGCGGGGTCTCGGCCGGCGGGTGGGTGGCCAGGAGTTCGGCGACGCGGGCGCGCAGTCCGGCGGCGTCGGGGACGGGGGCGGGGTCGGCGGGGCTCATCGGGCGGCTCCGGGGAGCAGCACGAGCCGGCCGACGGTGCTGCCCTCGGCGACCCGGGCCACGGCGTCGGCGCCGTCGGCCAGCGGCAGCCGGCCGCCGATGAGCGGGGCGATGGCGCCGGCGGCGGCGAGGCGGGTCAGTTCCTCGTGGCAGGCGCGGACGGCGGCGTGGTCGCGGGCCGCGTACAGGCCCCAGTGCAGGCCGACGAGGGAGTAGTTCTTGACGAGGGCGTGCCCGAGGGCGGGGGTGGGGATGGTGCCGGAGGCGAAGCCGACGACGAGGATCCGGCCCTCGAAGGCGACGCTCTTGGCGGCGACGGTGTGGAAGTCCCCGCCGATGGGGTCGTAGACCACGTCGGCGCCGCGCCCCTCGGTGAACTCCTTGACCCGGGCGGGGACGTCGTCGGCGCGGCGGTCGAGGACGAGGTCGCAGCCGAGGTCGGCGGCGACCTTCGCCTTCTCGGGTCCGCCGACCACGCCGATGACGCGGGCGCCGGCGGCCTTGCCGAGTTGGACGGCGGCGCTGCCGACCCCGCCGGCGGCGGCGCCGACGAGGAGCGTCTCGCCGGGGCGCAGGGCGGCCCGTCGGTGCAGGCCGAACCAGCCGGTCTGGTAGGCGATGTGGAGGGCGGCGGCCGAGGCGTCGTCGAGGGTGTCGGGGGCGGGCAGCAGGGTGTCGGCGGCGGCGAGGGTGTGTTCGGCGAAGCCGCCGTGCGGGAGGGCGGGGGTGGCGATGACGCGTCGCCCGTCCTCGGTCTCGGCGCAGACCTCGATGCCGGGGGTGAAGGGGAGTTCGGGGCGGATCTGGTACTGGCCCCGGCACAGCAGGGCGTCGGGGAAGTTGACGGCGGCGGCCAGGACGCGCAGGCGCACCTGGCCGGGGCCGGGTTCGGGCGGGGGGATCTCCCGGAGGCGCATGACCTCGCGGGGTTCGCCGTTCACGGGTACTCGCCATGCCTGCATCGGGGGCCTCCAGCCGCCGTCGAGGGATCACGCTCGCGCCGCATGCTAAGCGGTCGCTTGGCCCCGTGGGAACCGTCGGGCGCGGGGCCGTCGCGGGTTCGCGGGCGGCGCGGGGATGGTGTTCCGGGGCGGTGGGGGCTATCAATGCGGCGTCGCGCTTCGCCCGTCCGGCCACCGGAGGTCCCCATGCACCCTTCGCCCCTCACCCCGCCCGGGTTGCCGGCCCCGCCGCCGTTGGGCGCGGCGGCCCTGCCGGCGGGGACGTACGCGGGGCGGGTGGTGCTGGTGACGGGGGGTGGCACGGGGCTGGGGCGGGCCATCGCGACGGAGTTCGCGCGGCTGGGCGCGGACCTGGTGCTGGTGGGACGGCGGCCGGAGCCGTTGAAGGCGGTGTGCGAGGAGTTGGCGGCGCTGCCGGGCGCGGGGCGGGCCTCGGCGGCGGTGTGCGACATCCGGGATCCGGAGCGGGTCGCGGAGGTCTTCGACGCGGCGGGGGCGGCGGCGGGGCTGCCGGACGTGTTGGTGAACAACGCGGCGGCGAACTTCCCGAGTCCGGCGGAGGAGTTGTCGCCGAACGCGTGGCGGGCGGTGGTGGACATCACCCTGACGGGTACCTGGTTCGTCACCCGCGAGTTCGGGCGCCGGCACCTGGCGGCCGGCACCCCGGGGTCGGTGCTGAACGTGGGGGCCTCGTACGCGTGGACGGGCGGGCCGGGGTTCGCGCACAGCGCGGCGGCGAAGGCGGGGGTGAAGAGCCTGGTGGAGACCTTGGCGGTGGAGTGGGGGCCGTACGGGATCCAGGTGAACGGCCTGGTGCCGGGTCTGGTGCCGCACGAGGACATGACGGCGGACATCCGGGCCGGTCTGGACCGGGCGGGGGTGGAGCGGGGCGCCGGCGGGGACCGGGCGGCCCGTTCCTCCCCGGCGCACCGGGTGGGCGAGGCGAGGGAGTTGGGCTGGGCGGCCACGTTCCTGGCCTCGCCCTACGGCCGGTTCATCACGGGGCACACCCTGGTGGTGGACGGGGCGAACTGGCAGCGGCGGGCGGTGGTCAACCCGGCGGCGGTGCCCTTGCGGGAGCAGTTGGGTCGGCCCCCGTTCACGGAGCGTCCGTGACGGGGTGGGGGCCGTCGGTCGGGGTGGGTCAGTGGCCCTCGAACTCGGCTTCGCGACGTTCGGCGCGGGCCGCGTAGCCCTCGCGGCAGTCCTCGGAGGCGAGGGTGAGGGCGGCGGAGGCGGCGACCCGGTCGAGGGCGGCGGGGAGGGCCGCGTCGGCGTAGGAGTCGACGGCGCGTTTGACGGCGCGGACGGCGAGGGGGGCCTTGGCGGCGATCTCGGCGGCCAGCGCGGTGACGGTCTTGTCGAGGTCGGCGCGGGGGACGACCTCTTGGACGAGGTTCAGTCGGGCGGCCCGCTCGGCGTCGATGCGGCGGCCGGTCAGGGCGAGCATCTTGGCCCAGCCGGCGCCGGCCTCGCGGGCGATCCGCAGGTCGCCACCGGCGTCCACGGCCACCCCGAGGCCCACTTCGGGGAGGGCGAAGACGGCGTCGTCGGCGGCCACCCGGATGTCGGCGAGCAGGGCCAGTTCGAAGCCGAAGCCGATGCAGGGGCCCTGGACGGCGGCGATCACGGGCTGGGGCAGGCCGGAGAGCACGGCGAAGCGCTCGTGCACCCAGCGGATGCCCTCCCGGTACGCCTCGATCCGGGCGGCGGTGCCCTCGCGGGGCGGGACCAGCCGGCCGGGGGCGGTGACGTCGATGCCGGCGCAGAAGGCCCGCCCCTCGGCCCGCAGCACCACGACGCGGGCCTCGGGGTCGAAGCGGATCCGGTCGGCGAGCAGGCCGAGTTGGCGGCTGGACTCCCAGCTCCAGCCGTTGAGCCGGTCGGGCCGGCACAGGGTGAGCGTGGCGATCCGGTCGGCCACGTGCAGCCGGATCCGTTCCTCGCCCTCGGCGATCTCCGTGGACACGGTGTCGATCACGTGCTCACCCCTTCGAACGGCCGCACCCGGAACGGGTGTTGACGAGCCGTCAGATTAGGGGCGGCGGGTCACCGGGGGAAGAGTTCGAAGGCGACCGCCGGCCGGCCGCCGTAGCGGCCCGCCTGGGAGCCGGCCACCCCGGCGAGGAAGGTTCGCGCGTACTCTTCCGGGTCCTGGTCGGTGAGCGCCTCGATGTAGGCGCGGTGGGCGAGCAGGGAGCGGATCGCGCGTTCCAGGCCCGGTTCGGCGGGGACGGCGTGGTCGGCGTGCGGGCTGCCGGAGACGGCGACCCAGCGCACCCCGTCCCAGGGGGCGAGGCCCTGTTCGGCGAGGAGTTCGGGGAAGATCCAGCGGTTGCCGGCGTCGGAGGCGGCGTCGAGGGTGGCCCGGCCGACGGCCTTGTGGTCGGGGGTGTTCCAGTGGTTGCCGGGCCAGGTGTCGTACGGGTTGAGGGTGAGCACGAGTTCGGGGCGGTGCCGGCGGATCGCGGCGGCGATGTCCCGGCGCAGGGCGGGCCCGTACTCCACGACCCCGTCGGCGTGGTCGAGGAACTCGACCACCGACACGCCGACCTCGGCGGCGCTCGCGATCTGCTCGGCCTCGCGCAGCGCGGCGCAGGCGGTGGGCTCGATCCCGTCGATCCCGGCCTCGCCCCGGGTGGCGAGCAGGTAGACGATATCCTTGCCGGCCTCGGTCCACTGGGCGATGGCGGCGGCGCAGCCGTATTCGAGGTCGTCGGGGTGGGCGACGACGGCCAGCGCGCGGGTCCAGTCGGCGGGCATGTCGGCGAAGGGGGACGGGGCGTTCTCGATTTCGCTCACACGAACGACGATAGAAGATCCCTTCCGAACGGGCGCGACGGGCCCGGCCCCGATCCCCCGACGCGGGCGTCTCGGCATGTGGACTACGATCGCGTGATCGAATTCTCGGGGGACGAAGGGGGGACGCCGGCGTGCGGTCCGCGTGGATGTGGTGGTTGTACGACCGGGCCGGGGAGCTGGGCTGGTCCGACGGGCCCCTGCGGGCGACCGTCGGCACCGTGGCGGTGCTCGCGACGGCCGCCCTGGCCTGGGTGACCCTGCACCGCCACCACCCGGCCCGGCTGGTGGCGGCCGGGGCGGTGACGGTGCTCGGGGTGTGCTGGCTGGCCCTGCACTGAGAGCCCCCCGGCCGGCCGTCAGCGGTCGTGCACCAAATCCAGCAGGCGGTCCAGCACCCGGCCGCCGGAGGTCCGCAGCCCGTCGTGCTCGTACTCGTCGGTGACCCAGGTGCGCAGGCCCCGGATCGTGCGGGCGGTGACCAGGGAGTCGGCGGTGTCCACGTACATGTCGTCGTGGTAGATCGCGGCCGCGACCGGCACCTCGTTGGCGGCCAGCCGCGCCGGGTCGTACAGCGGGGTCCAGCCGGTGCGGTGGGCGAGGGCCTCGGCGGTCTCGCGCAGCGGGGCCAGGGCCGGGTCGACGCTGAAGTGCCAGGGGTGGATGGTCTCGCCGGTGAACAGGACCGGCGTGTCGGGTCCGGCGTCGAGGGCGAGGTCCGCGTCGAAGGCGGGGTGTTCGGCGCGGATCCGTTCGGCGGCCCAGGCGGTGGGCCGCTCGGGGTCCTGGGCGTAGAGGGATTCCTGGAGCAGGGCGTACAGCGGGTGCCCGGCGAAGGACAGCAGGGCGCCGACCCGCTCCAGGAAGGAGTCGGCCAGGGTGGGTCGGGCGGTGCCGGGCAGGAACGCCTCGGCGAGCAGCAGGTGCAGGGCGTGGGTGCCCTCGCCTGAGCCGAGGGCGAGGCCGAGGGACTGGAAGGACTCCACGGTCAGCCGGTGCCCGCCGGGCAGTGTGGTGGGGTGTTCGCGCAGGTGCGCGGCGATGGCCCGGACCCGCGCCAGGTCCTGGGGGTGGCGGGCGTAGTGGGCGGTGTTCTTGGCCCGAACGCGGGGGTAGGAGGCGCGGTACACGCCGTCGGCGTCGGTGGTCAGGCCGGGCAGCCCGCCGGTGATCAGGGCGTGGGTGAGGCCCTCGGGGGCCACCGAGAGGTAGTGGGTGACGCAGAACCCGCCGAAGCTCTGCCCCAGGACGCTCCAGGGCGCGCCGCCGGTGAGGGCGAGGCGGACGGCCTCGGCGTCGGCGACGATCGCGTCGGCCCGGAAGTGCGCGAGGTGTTCGGCCTGGGCCTCGGGCCCGCCCCGGGCGGGCAGGGTCTGCCGGTTGGCGGGGCTGGACAGGCCGGTGCCGCGCTGGTCGAGGAGGAGCACGCGGTGGTCGCGCAGGGCCCGGTCCAGCCATGCCTGGCGGCCGATGAAGCGGCGGGCCCCGAAGCCGGGGCCGCCCTCCAGATACAGCAGCCAGGGCAGGGTCTCGGGGTCGCGGCCGACCGGGGCCAGTTCGCGGGCGTGCAGTTCCAGGCGTTCGCCGTCGGGGCGGGCGTGGTCCAGGGGCACGCTGAAGGCGTGGTCGGTGAGGACCACCCCGGGCTGTCGCCAGGCGGGGGCCGCGGGCCGGGTCAGGGCCGGTCGGACGGCGAAGGGGACGGGGGCGCGCAGCGGACGCGTCGGGGTGGGCACGGACACGGCGGGGCTCTTTCACGGGAGCGGGCCCGACCGGCCGCGCGCGGGCGGGGGTGGTGCGCGGCGCGGGCGGTCGGGCGTGACGGGTGGTCGGGGTGGGCGGTCGGGGTGGGCGTGCGGCCCCGGGTCAGAACTCGACGACGGACCGCAGCACGTTGCCGGAGGCCATGCGGGCGAAGGCGCCCTCCACGTCGTCGAGCGGGATGGTCTCGGAGACGAACGCGTCCAGGTCGAGCCGGCCCTGGAGGTAGAGGTCGACGAGGACGGGGAAGTCGCGTTCGGGCAGGCAGTCCCCGTACCAGGAGGACTTCAGGGAGCCGCCCCGGCCGAACACGTCCAGCAGGGGGAGTTCCAGGCGCATCTCGGGGGTGGGGACGCCGACGAGGACGGTGGTGCCGGCCAGGTCGCGGGCGTAGAACGCCTGTTGGTAGGTCTCGGGGCGGCCGACCGCGTCGATGACCACGTCGGCGCCGTGGCCGCCGGTGAGTTCGCGGATGGCCTCGACCACGTCGACCTCGCGGGCGGCGAGGGTGTGGGTGGCGCCGAGGGAGCGGGCGGCGTCGAGTTTGCCGGGGTCGACGTCGACGGCGATGATCCGCCCGGCGCCGGCGAGGCGGGCGCCGGCGACGGCGGCGTTGCCGACCCCGCCGCAGCCGATGACGGCCACGGAGTCGCCGCGCGAGACGTTGCCGGTGTTGATGGCGGCGCCGAGGCCCGCCATCACCCCGCAGCCGAGGAGTCCGACGGCGGCCGGGCGGGCGGCGGGGTCGACCTTGGTGCACTGGCCGGCGGCCACGAGGGTCTTCTCGGCGAAGGCGCCGATGCCGAGGGCCGGGCTGAGCGGGGTGCCGTCCTCCAGGGTCATGGGCTGGGTCGCGTTGTGGGTGGCGAAGCAGTACCAGGGCCGGCCGCGCCGACAGGCCCGACAATCCCCGCACACAGCGCGCCAGTTGAGGACGACGAAGTCACCGGGGGCCACGTTGGTGACGCCCTCGCCGACGGCCTCGACCTCGCCGGCGGCCTCGTGGCCGAGGAGGAAGGGGAACTCGTCGTTGATGCCGCCCTCGCGGTAGTGCAGGTCGGTGTGGCACACGCCGCATGCCTTCACCCGCACCAGCGCCTCGCCCGGTCCGGGGTCCGGCACCAGGATGGTGGTGGTCTCCACCGGCTC
Organism: Streptomyces dryopteridis; assembly: GCF_049606955.1. Lineage (NCBI taxonomy): Bacteria > Bacillati > Actinomycetota > Actinomycetes > Kitasatosporales > Streptomycetaceae > Streptomyces > Streptomyces dryopteridis. The sequence goes on from NZ_CP187113.1 coordinate 185,668, forward strand.
GCCCTTGCTGCGCGCGATGACCCCGCGTACGCGATGAGTCACGTCGTCCCTCGCTCTCCTCGGCTCTGTTCGGCACCGGTCGGCGTGGCCCTGTCGGGATCGTCCGTCCGGGTCGTGTCGATCATCGCACGGTGACCGGCGCCGATCGGGGCCCGCGTCCGGATCCGGTGCGGGCGCGGGGGCCGGGACGGGGATTCAGGGCACGAGGGTCAGCCGGGGGTCCTCGGCCGCCGCCGCGCGCAGGGCCGCGGCGAACGCGGCGGACGCGGGATGCCCGGCGCCGCCGGCCCGGACCGCCAGGACCGTGTGCCGGCGCATCGGCAGGGCCGTCAACCGCACCCCGGGCGGGGGTCCGCCGGCCGGCAGGCCCAGGGCGGGGACCACCGTGACCCCTTGGCCGGCGGCCACGAGGGCCAGCGCGGTCGCGAACTCGTCCACGCGGTGCCGGATCCGGGGGGTGAACCCGGCGGCCCGGCAGGAGCCCAGCAGCATGGTGTGGCACAGGGTGCCGGGGGTGGCCGTGATCCAGGGGTCGTCGCGGTGTTCGGCGAGCACCGCCCAGGGGTCCCCGGCGCCGTCCCCGTCGGCGGGCCGGCGGGCGGCGGGGGCGGCGAGGTGCAGGGGTTCGTGGAAGAGGGCGCGGGTCTCCAGGCCGGGCTCCTCGGGCAGCGGGGCGAGGTCGTAGGCGTGTCGCAGCGCCAGGTCGAGGTCCCCGCCGCGCAGGGCCTGCGCCACGCCGGCCGGGTCCGTCTCGGTGACGTGCACCTCCAGCGCGGGGTGCCGGGACCCGAGATCGGTGAGGACCTCGGGCACGAGGGAGCGCGCGGCGGTCGGGAACGCGCCCAGCCGCAGGACTCCCCCGAGCCCGCCCCGGGCCCGCGCGAGCTCCCCCTCGGCCCGCTCCAGGTGCCGCAGCACCGCCTCGGCGTGCCCGACCAGAGCCAGGGCGGCGGGGGTGAGGGAGACCTTGCGTCCGGTGCGCTCCAGCAGCGGCAGGCCGGCCTCGCGTTCCAGGGTCGACAGTTGTTGGGAGACCGCCGAGGGGCTGAAGTTCAGGGCTTCGGCGACGGCGGCGATGGTGCCCCGGTGGGCGAGTTCGCGCAGCAGGCGCAGGCGTCGGACGTCGAGCATCGGCCCAGCTTACGCTCGGCGCCGGAAAAGCGAACTGGACCCGGCGCTCGACGCCGGCGCAGGCTCGGTCCATGAGCCGACGCACGCACACCACGACCGAACGCCCGGGGACCACGACCGCCCGCCCGGAGGGGATCCACGTCCCGCTGGTGACCCCGTTCACCGCCGAGGGCGAACTCGCCGCGCCGGCCCTGGAGGCGCTCGCGCACCGGGTGCTGTCGCAGGGCGCGGCGGGGCTGGTGGCCCTGGGCACCACCGGCGAGCCCGCCGCCCTGGACCCGGCGGAGCGCCGGGCCGTGACCCTCGCGTGCGCCCGGGCCTGCCGCGAGCACGATCGGTCGCTCACGATCGGGGTGGGCGGCGGCGACACGCGGGCGGTCGCGGCGGGGCTCACGGCCTTGGCCGAGCTGCCCGGACTGCCGGAGCGGACGGCGGCGCTGGTGACCGTGCCGGCCTTCACCCGCCCCTCGCCGGCCGGGGTGTTGGCGCACGTGCGCCGGCTCGCGGCGGCCTCGCCGGTGCCGCTGATCGTCTATCACATCCCGTACCGCACGGGGCTCGCGCTGGACGCGGAGACCCTGCGGGCCCTGTTGGCCGTGCCCGGGGTGGCCGGGATGAAGTACGCCGCCGGACAGGTGGACGCGGACACGGTGGCGCTGGCGGCCGACGCCCCGGCCGGCCCGAGCCTGTTGGCCGGGGACGACCTGCTGTTGGCCCCGCTGCTGGCCCTGGGCGCCCGGGGCGGGATCCTGGCCTCGGCGCACCTGGCCACGGGCCGGTTCGCGGCCGTCGCCGAGGCGTGGCGGACCGGGACGGCCCGTACCGGCGCGGGCACCCGGGAGACGGAACGGGCCCTGGCCCGGTGGGGGGCGACCCTGTTCGCGGAGCCGAACCCGGCGGTCCTCAAGGGGGTGCTGCACGCGCGCGGCCTGATCCCGACCCCCGATGTGCGACTGCCGCTGCTGCCGGCCGCGCCGGAGTCGGTGGCCTCGGCCCTGGCGGCGCTCGCCCGCGCGGAGACGGCGGGCGACACGACGGACGGGGTGACGGACGGGGCCACGGGGGACGCGCGGGCCGCGTGAGCTCGGACTCCCTCGGGGGCCGCGCGGCATGATCACGGGCCGGGCGGGCCGGATACCGGGGGTCGCGCGCGTCCGACCGGGCCCGCGCTCCCCCGCGCGAAAGGCGTCCCCGTGCCCCTCGATCCCCAGGCCCCACCACCGACCCCGTCCCTCACCCCGACCCGTGCGCACACCCCGGAGGAGCGGCGCCGGTACTACGGGGCGCATCCCGCGCCCTTGACCGTGGTTCACCGCGCTGGTGGTGGACGAGGCCGGCCGCGGTCACCGACCGGGAGGGGCCCGAGGAGGGCCTGGCCCACGAACTCAAGGAGGAGTTGGGGCTGTCGGTGCCGGTGGGGCGGTTGTTGGCCGTGGACTCGCGGGCTTCGGGCGAGTTGGGGCACTCGCTGGTGGCGCTGGTGTACCTGGTGGGTCCGTTGACCCCGGCCGAGGCGGCCTCGATCACCCACCCGGACGGGGAGGTGATCGAGGCCCGGTAGCCGGAGCCGGCGGCGGCGGAGGCGGAGTTGCCGCCTCGGCTCGCGCCCCGGTCGGCGGCGGGACCGGCGGCCTGGCACAACGGGACGGTCGCGCACCTGGTGGAGGGGGCGGCGCAGCCCTGATCGGCGGCGGGGGTGCCGGCGGCGGTGCGGGCGGAGCGGGAGGCCGTGCACGACCTGGACGCGGCCTCGCACCTGGCCGGGCGCCCGAAGTCGCTGACGGCCGCGACCCTGGTGTGCGCGGACGCGGCGGGCCGGGTGCTGCTCGTGCGCACCGCGTACGGGCGGCGGCGCCGGCAACTGCCCGGCGGCGGCGTGGACAGAGACACCGGGGAGACCCCGCGCGAGGCGGCCCGCCGGGAGGCGTGGGAGGAACTCGGGCCGGACCTCGCGCCGGGACGGCTGCTCGCGGTGGACCGGATCCGCCGGGAGCCCCGTCCGACGCGGGTGGGGTGGGTGTACGAGGGCCCGTTCGTGGACGCCGAGCTGACGGCCCGGATCCGACTGGCCCCGGTGGAGCTCGCGGCGTGGCGGATGGCGGGGCCCGAGGAGTGGGAGGCCCTGGTGCCGGCGCGGACGGCGGCCCGACTGCGGGAGGTGACGCGCGTGCTGCGGGAGGGCGGCGGACCCGTCGAACTGTGCGAGGGGCGCCGGGTCGAGGAGGGCGGGGCGGGCGCGGACGGGTGAAGGGGGCGGGGCCGATCGGGGTCCGACGCGCGGGGTGGGCTCGCCCGCCCGGGTGATCGCGGGGCCGAACAGGGTGCCGGGAGCGGACATCCCGGGCGAACGGGCCATCATCGACAGGGCCCGGCCGCCCCGCCAGAGACCGGCCGACGTACCAGGGAGGTCCCCATGCGCAGGCTCACCACGGCGCTCACGGCCGTCGGCGGCGCCCTGTTGGCGCTCGGAGCGGGCGTCCCGGACGCGCCGGCCGCCCGGCCGGACCGGGGCACGCGCGAGGTGAGCTGGACGGCGGGGGACGCGGCCCGGTACTGGACCCCCGAACGCATGGCCTCGGCGCGGGCCTGGGAACCGCCCCCGACCGCGCCGAACCCCGCCCGCCCCGCGCCCGACGCGGGCACCCCGGCCCCCGTCCCGCAGCACGGCGGGGAGACGGACGCGGACGGGGCCGAGGCGCGCGGGCCGGACGAGGTCACCTCCGAGGGCGGGTGGACCGTGCCCGCCGGGGCCGTGCGGGGCGGCGCCGCCCCCGAGCACCGGCCGGGCACCGGCCGTGATTTCGACGGGACGCCGACGGTGGGCCGGATGTACCTGGCCCGCGGTGACGGCTCGTACTTCTGCACCGCGAGCGTCGTCGACTCCCCCGCCGGGGACCTCGTGCTGACGGCCGCCCACTGCCTGGTGGGCAACGAGGCGCGCCGGATGGCCTTCGTGCCGCGCTCGACGAAGGCGACGCCGCGCCCGTACGGCATGTTCCCGGTACGCGTGGACGGCGCGGGCCGCTCGGTGGTGTACGCCGACGACCGGTACCGGGCCCGGGGTCCGGAGCGGGGGGCGCTGTGGGACGTGGCCTTCGTCCGGGTCGGCGCGGGCGCGGACGGACGCACCGTGCGGGCCACGGTGGGCGCCAACCGGCTGGTGACGAGCGGGGCGTGGGAGTTTCCGAAGGTGCGGCTGATCGGGCATCCGGCGAGCACGGCGCGCCCCCGGGTCTGCGAGAACCGGACCACGAAGTTCACCAGTACCGATCCCGGCAGCCCGGGCTCGTTCCTGCGGATCGACTGCACGGGCTTTCCCGGCGGGACGAGCGGGGGCCCCTTCCTGGTGGATTGGGACGAGCGCCGGGGCAGCGGGGACGTGGTGGGGCTGATCGGCGGGTGGAAGACGGGTGGTCCGACGGCGGACACCTCCTACAGTCCGCCCTTCGGCGCGGACGTCCGGCGCCTGTACGAGCGGGCCGGCGGCACCCCGAAGGGGTGAATTGTCCGATTGGGGAACAACGCCCGGAGTTATTCGTGACATGGGTCACGGGGAATTCCCGCACCGTGAAGATCGATTTCCCGACACCGCCCCGCGGGCAAGGAAACTGACGGGCGATCGACACGATGCGCGATGATCGAATTCCCACCTCCCGGGGAATTCGGCACTTGTCCGGATCTTTTTCCGCGACATACGGTCACGGCAATCCGAGGGAACGCCGAATCCTGCCGCCCTCGGGGAACCCATTCCCGGCACCACCCACGGCAGGAAGCGGGGGACCCAGGTCAGTACGCCGTACGCGGGAGCACGCGCCGCCGACGGCTCGGGGTGAAGTCGCGCGACCGCGCGGCCGGACGGTCTCTGGTCCGAACCCGACAGCTCACCTCGCAGGCGACGGAGAGGAAGCACCCCCATGCCGCAGCGAGGCAAGCACCGCCGTCCCCGCGTTCTCCCCCGTCTCGGCCGACGGGCCGGCCTGACCACGGGCCTCACCCTGGCCCTGGCCCTCCCCCTGCTCGGCGCGGGTGCGGGCACGGCCGCCGCCGCCGGCTCGACGAGCACCTACCGGGTGGCCGCCGGCGACACCCTCGGCGCGATAGCCGCCGCCCACGGGATCGCCGGCGGCCGACAGGGCCTGTACGCGGCCAACCGGGCCGTGATCGGCTCGGACCCCGACCTGATCCGCCCGGGCCTCGTGCTGACCCTGCCGGCCGAGGCCGCGGCGACACCGGCCGCCACGACGGCGGCGGATTCGCGGGCGAGTCGCTCCGCGGCCCGCGCGACCCTGTACCCGAACACCCTCGACGGCTGGATCCGCGAATCCCTCGCGATCATGGCGCAGCACGGCATTCCGGGGAGCTACGAGGGAATTCACCGCAATGTGCTGCGGGAATCCTCCGGAAATCCGCTGGCGATCAACAACTGGGATTCGAACGCGGTCGCCGGCACCCCGTCGAAGGGTCTGCTCCAGGTCATCGACCCCACCTTCCGCGCCTATCGGGTACCGGGCACCGCCGCCGACCCCTACGACCCGGTGGCGAACATCACGGCGGCCTGCAATTACGCGGCGGCCCGCTACGGCTCGATCGACAACGTCTTCGGCGCCTACTGACCCGCCCGCGAGCCCCCCGACCCCGAACCCCGGGCCGCCGGGCCGCCGGGCACTCAGGCCGGCGCCGCCCGTTCTCGGGGGGCGCCGGTCAGGGGGGTCGGGCGGGAGGTGCGGTCGGGGGCCGGGGGTGCGGTGGGGGTGTGGGTGAGGAGGACCACCCCGCGGGTGGCCAGGGCCGCGCCGGCGAGGGCCAGGGCGATGCCCAGCGGGCCGCCGCCGAGCCGTTCGCCGAGCAGGATCATGCCGATGGCGGCCGCCGCGAGGGGGTTGGCGAGGTTGACCATGGCCAAGGGCGCGCCGAGGCCGCCCTGGTAGGCGCGCTGCGCCAGCAGCAGGCCGCCGATCGCGAAGAGCAGGATCAGCAGGACGAAGCCGGCCACCCGCCACGGATTCGCCGTCCACGTGCCCCGGCCGATCGCCACGGCGACGGTCTGGGTGAGGGCCGAGCCCACCGCCGAGGCGAGGCCGGAGGCGGTGGCGTGGCGCAGGCCCGTGCCGGGGTCCCGGCGGGCCGCGAGCAGGCCGATCAGGACCACCCCCGCGCCGCCGACGGCGAACGCCTCGGTCACCGAGAGGGTCTCCTCCGGGGCCGGGCCCGAACTGGGCAGCAGCAGGAGGGCGAGGCCGGCGAGGGTCAGCAGGGTGCCGCGCCACTCGGTGCGCCGGACCCGTCGGCCCGCGATGCGGGCACCCAGCGGGACGGCCGCCACGAGGGTCAGCGCCCCCAGGGGCTGGACCAGCGTGAGCGGCCCGTAGCGCAGGGCCGCCGCGTGCAGGAGGGCGGCCAGCGTGTTCAGGCCCGCCGACCACCACCAGGCGCCGCCCGAGAGCAGGACGCGCAAGCGGCCGCGGGTCGGGCCGCCGGGCGGGGTGCGGCGGGCGAGGCGTTCCTGCTGGACGGCGGCGGTCGCGTAGGCGAGCGCGGAGAGCAGGCACAGCAGGAGGGCGAAGGCGGTGGCCGCGTTCACGCCGCGCTCCGTCCGCCCGCGGGTGCCGGACGCCGGAAGGGCTCCGGAGCCGACGCGGGTGCCGACGCCGGTGCCGGCGGCAGGGGCGTCGCCCGGCGCGCAAGGGGTGCGGGGCGGCGGGCCGGGGCCCACAGGGGCAGGGTGACGGCGCCCACCAGGGCCGCCGCGACCAGGGAGTCGAGCCAGTAGTGGTTCGCCGTGCCGACGATCACCAACAGGGTGAGGGCCGGGTGCAGGAGCCACAGCCACCGGGCCCGGGTGCGGCCCGCCGCGATCAGGAGCACGGCGATCAGCAGGGCCCAGCCGAAGTGCAGGGAGGGCATGGCCGCGTACTGGTTGGCCAGGTGATCGCTGTCGGGCGCGGCCCCGTAGACGGTGGGTCCGTACACCCGCCCGGTGTCGATCATGCCGGTCGCGGCGAGCCGGGGCGGGGCCAGGGGGAAGAGGAGGTGGACGGCCAGGCCCGCGCCGGTGAGGAGCGCGAGCATGGTGCGCGCCCGCCGGTACTGTCCGGGTCGGCGCAGCCACAGCCAGCCCAGGAACAGGGCCGCGGCGGGGAAGTGAACGGCCGCGTAGTAGGTGTTCGCGGCCTTGATCACGGGTTCGACCTGGACGAGGAGGTGCTGGATCACGGCCTCGTCGGGCAGGTGCAGGGCCTGTTCGCCCCGGCGGACCAGGTCGGCGTTGCGGAAGGCGTCCTCGGTGCGGTCGGCGGTGAGCAGGCGGCCGGCCTTGTAGAGGGCGAACATCGCGGTGACCAGCGCGATCTCCCGGAGCAGGTGGGGGCGGTCTGTGGCCCGGGTGTCCCCCCGGGTCGGCCGGTGTCTCATCCCCGGTCTCTCTTCGTCTCGTCGGCGGCGGCCTCGGCGTCGCCGCCGGCGTCGTCGTGCTCGTCTCTCTGGGTGTGCGCGGGATCGTGGGGGTCCCGACACGGCCGCTCCACGGAAGCGACACGCCAGTGTATCGATACTTGAGCGTATCGATACGGCAGTGTTCCGATACGCTTCTGTTCCGCTATCATCGGCGGGCGGTCCGGATCACGCGGACCGCCAGACCCCTCGGCCCGGGAAGGAGAGCCCGCCGCGATGTCCGAGACCCCGGCGTCCAGCCGCTCCAAGATCACCCCCGAGCGGGTCCGCGAGTTCTACGACGCCGTCCTGGAGCAGTTGCGCGAGCACGGCTACGACGCGCTGACCATGGAGGGCGTCGCCGCGCGGGCCGGGTGCGGGAAGTCGACCCTGTACCGGCAGTGGCGGACCAAGCCCCGGCTGGTGGCCGCCGCCCTGCGCGCCGGCCGCAGCCGGACGCTGGCGGCCGTGGACACCGGAAGCCTCGCCGGGGACCTGCGGGAGGCGGCGCGGGTCGCGGCGGGCACGGCCGGCCGGGACACCCGGCTCGGGCAGGCCCTCGGGCACGCCGTGCTCGGCGACCCCGAGCTGCGCGAGGCGCTGCGGGAGGCGCTGGTGGAACCGGAGCTGGCCGCGTTCCGCCTGATGATCGACCGGGCCGTGGCCCGGGGGGAGATCGCGGCCGGACACCCGGCGGCGGAGTTCCTGCCGGCCCAGCTCATGGGCGTCACCCGGATCCGGCCGGTGCTCGACGGCTGCTACGCCGACGAGGAGTACCTGGTGCGGTTCGTGGACGCCGCGCTGCTGCCCGCGCTCGGGCTCCAGGCGCCCCCGGCTCCCCCACCGCCGCCCACACCCTGAAGACCGGTGGCCGCCGCCCCCTCGTGGATGACCGGGCGGCGGCCGGCCGGCGCTGCCTCGTGGGGACGGTGGCAGCGCAGCCCCGGCCCGGGCGGCAGGCCCCTCCCCTGTTGGGGGGCCCGCCGCCCGGGCCGGTCGTTTTCCCGGCGCCGTCGAGGTTGGCCGGTTCCCGTCGGTCGGGGCCTCAGGCCGCCGCGCCCATGACCCGCGTGAACTCCTCCGGGTCCACCGCGAACCCGCGCACCCCGGCGCGCAGTTCCCAGCCGCCGCCCGCGCCCCGGGTGAACTCGGCGAGCACCGCCGCGGTGGCCTCGCCGAGCCGGCCCAGGGCCTCCTCGGCGAGCACCTCGGGGCCTTCGGCCACCCGGGCGGCGACGCCCGCGACCGCCCCGAAGTCCACCCGGCCGGCCCGGTCCTGGATCACGGCTCCGACCACGACCCGCCCGGCCCGGTCCGGCAGCCGGTCCAGCTCCAGGCGCATGACCTCGTCCCAACCGAAGCCCTGCCCGGTGCGGCTGTCCCGGCTGAGGGTGATCGTGCCGTCCGGGGAGCGCTGCCCGTAGTGGACGACCTGGAGCGGTTCCCCGTGCGGGGCCTCGACCGGGTAGACGGCCGCCACCAGGTCCAGGTCGTGGGCCGGGCTGCCCGCCGGGCTGGGATCCCACTTGAGCGAGACCTCGACCCTGCTCAGGCCCTTGCGTATGCCGGTCATGCCGTCCGCCCCTCGTCCTGGTGTTCCGCGCGGCCCCCTTGGCCTGATCCACATGGTGGCACGCGGCCCCGCGGGCACCGTCGCTCCTCGGACAGCCCACCAAAGCGGGGGCGGTGACGGTCCGTCGGGGATCAGGCCGTGCGCAGGACGACCACGCCGTCGTCGTCGGCGTGCACCACGTCGCCGGGCCGGAAGGTGATCCCGCCGAAGGTGACCGGCACGTCCACCTCGCCGGCTCCGGTCTTGCCGCTCTTGCGGGGCACGGTGCCCAGCGCCCGCACCCCGAGGTCGAGACCGCCGAGGGCGACGCTGTCGCGGACCGAGCCGTGCACGAGGACCCCGGCCCAGCCGTTGCGCGCGGCGGCGCCGGCGATCAGGTCGCCGAGGAGGGCGGTGCGCGGGGAGCCGCCACCGTCGACGACCAGGACCGCGCCGTCCCCCGGGGTGTGCAGGAGCTCGCGCAGCAGGGCGTTGTCCTCGTGGCAGACCACGGTGCGGATCGGTCCGGCGAACAGCCTGCGGCCCCCGAACCCGCGCAGCGGGAGTTCGCAGATGTCCAGGTCCTCGCCGTGCTCGTCGTAGAGGTCGGCGGTGGGAACGGCGTTGATGGCGCTCATGTCGGCTCAGTCCTTCGATCGTGGGTCGCACCCGCCGCCAGCGTAGGACCCCACCCCACCCACCCCGACCGCGGGCGTGCACGATGGCCCGGTGACCCACGTGAACGAAGCCCCGCGCGAACCCGGCCCCCTGCCCGTCACCCTGCCCGGCCACGAGGGCGGCCCGTACGCGCACCGGCCCGAACTGTTGACGGACCCGGCCTTCTGGACCGCCCACCTGTACTCCTTCGCGAGCGGCGAGGCCGCCGAGGACGCCCTGGCCGAGACCCGTCGGGAGGTCGGGGCCTGGACCGCCCCCTCGGAGGAGGGGACGCCGTGGCCCGTGTTCGTGGTGCCGCTCGCCGACGGGCACCGGCTGTACGTGGTGGTGCGGATCGCGGAGGGCGACGAGGGAGTGGACTACCTGCTGCACCATCCGAGCTGGGAGCGGGCCGAGTTGATCACCCGGGACGACGGGCACTTCTCGGGCCCGGGGCTGTCCTGGCCCGAGCTGGTGGCCGCCGCCGACAGCGGGTCGCCGGGCGGCAGCACTTCGGATCCGCACGCCCGGCTGTTGCTCCTGCTGCCCGCGTACGCCGACGGCGCGACCCCCGAGGGGGCCGTCGAGCGGGTCGGGGCGGCCTTGGGGGCGCTGGTCGGCCCGGCCGACCCCGGGGCCCTGGCCGCGGCCCTGCTGTCGGCGGATCCGGAGTGCCCGGAGGAGGTCACGACGTGGAGCGTGAACGGGGACGGGGTCCTCGTGAACGACGCGGAGACCTCCTGCCGCAATCCGGCGGGCCCCTTCGCCCTCCCCGCCGCGCGCCTCGCCCGGGTGGCCCGCGCCCTGACACCCTGAACGGACCCGGGATCCTGTGGCCGTTCGGGGGTGTGGCCGGGGTTTTCCTCGCGGATCGGATCGTGATGCTCAACTTTTCCTCAGAACCGGTGACAGGGTCGGGTCGGGCTTCCTAGCGTCTCGGCGGAGGGGCCCGTCGTCGTGCCGCGCGCGCCGGGGGTCCCTTCCCTCCCCCGGACAGAGAGCACCCCTCATGAGAGTTCCCCGCATCGGCCTCGTCGCCGGCGCGATCGCCTTGGCCGTGACCACCTCGGGCTGCTCGCTCTGGGAGGACCCGCCGCCGGAGCTGATCACGATCGGCATCAAGTACGACCAGCCGGGGGTGGGGTTCCGGGAGCCGGACGGCAGGTTCACGGGTCTGGACGCGGACGTGGCCCGGTACGTGGCCAAGGAGCTGGGCTACGGGCCGGACCAGGTGCGGTTCAAGGAGGTGACCAGCTCGGACCGTGAGCTGCTGTTGCAGTTCGGGGAGGTGGACCTCGTCGTCGCCAGCTACTCGATCAGCGACAAGCGGCGGAAGAAGGTGACGTTCGCGGGCCCGTACTTCACCGCGCACCAGGACCTGCTGGTGCGGACGGACAACAAGGACATCATCCGGCCCGAGGACCTCAACGAGAAGCGGCTGTGCTCGGTGACCGGCTCCACCTCCGCCGAGAACGTGCGCCAGAAGTTGGCGCCGAAGGCCGCGCTCGTCGAGTTGGGCAACTACTCCGACTGCGTGGTCGCCCTCGGCGAGGGGGTGGTGGACGCGGTCACGACGGACGACGCGATCCTGGCCGGGTTCGCGGCGCGGCCCGAGCACCGGGGCAAGTTCCGGCTGCTCGGGCTGCGGTTGAGCGACGAGAAGTACGGGATCGGGATCGACAAGAAGGACCCGGAGACGCGCGGGAAGGTCAACGACGCGCTGCGCCGGCTCGGCTCGGACGGCTCGTGGCAGTCCTTCGTGAAGCGGAACTTCGAGGGCGCCTCCTACCGGAACGAGCCGATGCCGCCGGTGACCGAGACCCGCTGAGCGGGCGGACGGACGCGAGCTCGCACACGCGTCCCCGCCCCCCGACCCCACCCGGGCCCCGTTCCCGGTCGACCCCGCGCGGTCGGCCGGGTGCGGGGCCCGTCCGGTCCGGGCGAATCACGCCGGCCCCGGCCCCGGCGGGCGCGCGCCCGACACGGGGCGCGCGGGCCGGTCGACGCGGAGGCAAATCCGTTCCGTGAGCGGGTGGTTGCGCAGCGCAGAGGGGCGGCGCGCACCCGCGTACACGCGTCACCACAACACGACGTGCGGGGCGAACCACCCCAAACGGGGCCGGCGAATATCGGACGGTCGGGGACCCCCACGCTGCCAAGAGGTATAGACCAATGCTACGTTGGTCACGCTTCCCGCACCGTCCCTGACCGCCCGTCACTGGAGAAGCCGTGCCTTCCACCCTCATTGGCAGCCACGCCGACCGCCCCAAGTACCTGAGGATCGCCGACGTGCTCGGCCGTGAACTGGCCCTCGGCGTGCTCGGCCCCCACGGTCGCCTGGCCTCCGAACGGCGTCTCGCCGAACGCTTCGACGTCAACCGACAGACCGTCCGCGCCGCCCTGCACGAACTGCGGGCCGCCGGGCTCATCGTCACCGAACGGCGCGGCACGCGGGCCGCCGTGGACCACCGGGGCCCCGAACGCCCGGCCCGCTCCGGCGCGAGCGCCCCGCGCCCCGCGCCCGAGGCCACCGGCCCGGCACCCGAGGCGCCCGATGCCTTCGCCCCCTCCCCCGGCGCCCCGTACGCCGCCGCCCGCACCGGGCCGCGCGGCGGGGTGCGGCTGATCGGCGTGCCGCCCGCCCTCGCCGAACTGCTCGGCATGGCCCCGGGCGAGCGCACCCTCGTGCACCGCCGGCGCGGGGCCGCGCCGGCGGCCGGGGAGCCGGGGCCCCGGGACGAGGTCAGCTACCTCGCGCCCACCGCCGTCGCCGCCGATCCGCTGCTGGCCGCCGTCCGCGAGCGGATCGAACGGGGGCTGCCGGTGGACCCCAGGGCCCTCGTGGACCGGCTGACGGAGGCCGAGCGCCGGGGGCCGGTCGCCGAGACCCTGACCCTCACGCGGGGGGAGCGGATCAGCCCGGACGCGGCCCGGTTGACGGTCCGTCGGACCCTGCGCGATCCGGCCGGGCGGCTGCTCGCCGTGACCGACCTCGATTTCCCCGGCTGGGAGCAGATCACCCTGCGCCGCGCCCCCTCCGCCCTGGCGGACACGGCGTTCTCGGTGCGCTGACGCGCGGGCGCGGCCCCGCGCCCTGGGACGGGGCGCGGGGCCGCGGGCCCACCGGGTGCCGAGCCGGATCGGCTCAGGCGACGGGGGCCTTGCTGCGCAGCACGGTGAGGAACTCGCGCATCCACGCCGGGTGGTCGGGCCAGGCCCGCGCGGAGACGAGGGTGCCGTCCACGACGGCCTCGGAGTCCTCGAAGGAGGCGCCGGCGGCGAGCACGTCGGGGCGCAGGGCCGGGTAGGCGGTGATCCGCCGGCCGGTGAGGTCGGCGCCGGCGGCGGTGATCAGGGGGCCGTGGCAGATCTGGGCCACGGGCTTGTCCGTGCCGGTGAAGGCGGCGACGATCCGCTGAACCTCGGGGTCGTTGCGCAGGTATTCGGGGGCGCGGCCGCCGGGGATGACGAGCGCGACGTAGTCGGCGGGGTCCACGTCGGCGAAGGCGATGTCGGCGGGGAAGGTGTAGCCGGGCTTCTCGGTGTAGGTGTCGAAGCCCTCCTCGAAGTCGTGGACGACGAAGCGGAGCTTCTTCACGGTGGGGGCCGCGATGTGCACCTCGTAGCCCTCCTCCAGCAACCGCTGGTAGGGATAGAGGACTTCGAGGGACTCGGCCGCGTCGCCGGTGACGATGAGGACCTTGGCTGCCATGAGTTGCTCCATGCGGACTTCGGGATCACGAGGGGCCGGACGATCATCCGGCCCCAGGCAACCGTGCCCATCCGTCGCCGGTCCGACACATGGTCTTCATCTGTTCGGCGCATGACAATGTGAGCCTCGCTCTGCCACCTGATGACCCGCCACATCCCCGGGCGGGTGCGGGTGTTCGTGGAGAGGCCCCCCACCATGAGACCTTCTCGTCCGATCCTGTGGTCCCTGGCGCTCGCCGCCCTCCTGGCCGCCGGCGCGACCCCCGCCGCCCTGGCCGGCACCCCGGCCGCCGCGTCACCGCCCGGCGCCCCCGCCGCCGGCCCGCCGGCCGACTACTACGCGGCGGCCCAGGGCAAGACGGGCGCGGCGCTGAAGGCGGCGCTGCACGGGATCGTCAAGAACCAGACCACCGTCACCTACGACGGGGTGTGGAACGCGCTGAAGAACACCGACCAGGACCCGAACAACGCCAACAACGTGATCCTGTTGTACTCGGGGCGCTCCCAGGCGAAGTCCACCAACGGCGGCGGCGCCAACGACTGGAACCGCGAGCACGTGTGGGCCAAGAGCCACGGTGACTTCGGCACCGCCACCGGTCCCGGCACGGACCTGCACCACCTGCGTCCGGAGGACGTGAGCGTCAACAGCACCCGGGGCAACAAGGACTTCGACCTGGGCGGCTCCCCCGTCTCCGAGGCCCCGGGCAGCCGCACCGACGCCGACTCCTTCGAGCCGCGCGACGCCGTCAAGGGCGACGTGGCCCGGATGCTGCTGTACATGGCGGTGCGCTACGAGGGCGGCGACGGGTGGCCGAACCTGGAGCCCAACGACAAGGTGAACAACGGCTCGGCGCCCGCGATGGGCCGGCTGTCGGTGCTGCGGCAGTGGAACCGGCAGGACCCGCCGGACGCCTTCGAGCAGCGCCGCAACGACGTCATATTCCAGACCTACCAGCACAACCGGAACCCGTTCGTCGACCACCCGGAGTGGGTGGACTCGATCTGGCCCTGAGGCCGGTCCCGGTGCTCAGCCCGCCGGCGGGGCGACCTTGTCGACCAGGGTCGCGAACCGTGACCAGGAACTCGCCGGCGGGCGGGGGTCCCAGACCTTCTGGGCGAGGGCCGCGAGCGGGCGGCGGATGCCGGCCGCGACCTGGGCCGGGGTCTGGGCCCCGGCCAGATCGCACCAGACGGCGAGGCGGGCGCCGAGGATCCGGTCGGAGTGGGCGGCCGGCACGGCGGTGCGGCCGCGCAGGACCAGCGGGGTCCACTCCTCGTAGATCCGCCGGCCGGTGGGATAGACGAACTCGTTGGGCTGGCCCAGCACGTAGTACAGGTACTCGTCGTTGAGGTTGACCACCGGCCGGCCCTCGTCGAGGTAGGCGGTCGGGGGCCGGGCGCCGAGTTCCTTGCCGGTCCAGTACTCGACCTCGATGTCCGCGGGGGCCTTCACGACCCCGCCGGCGAAGAAGCCGTCGTTCCACGCCTTGGGGACCCGCCCGGCGGAGCGGACCACGGCCGCGCGGTCGGCGAGCCAGCCCGTGGCCAGGTCCCGGACGCCGGCGGCCGGTCCGTAGCGGGCGCGGGCGGCGGCGAGCAGGGCGGGGAAGGAGGCGCCGGGGTCGCGGCGGGTCAGGGCCTGGTACTCGTCGGCGCCCAGGTGCCAGGGGGCGTCCGGGAACAGCGGCAGGTACTCGCGCAGCAGCTCGTCGACGAGGGTCGCGGCGCCGGGGCGGGAGATGTCGATCGCGCCCTTCACGGCCTTGCCGGCGGTGTCGCGCAGTTGCAGCTCGGGGTGGGCGCGCAGCACCGCGCCGAGGTGTCCCGGGGAGTCGATCTCGGGCACGACGGTCACGTGCAGGGAGCGGGCCAGGGCCACGATGCGGCGGACCTCGGCCTTGGTGAGGTGGGGGGTGGAGACGATCTCGGGGTGGGTGTCGGAGGCGATCCGGAACGCCTGGTCGTCGGAGAAGTGCAGGCCGAGCTGGTTGAGCTTGAGGTCGGCGAGGGTGCGGACGCGGTCCTCGATCCAGCCGGCGTCGAAGTTCTTGCGGGCGATGTCGAGGTTGAGTCCGCGCTGTGGGCGGTCGGGCCGGTCGGTGGTGGTGCCCTCGCCGAGGCCGCCGGCGGCGCGGACGGCCTGTTTGATCGTGCGGGTGCCGTAGAAGACCCCGGCCTCGTCCGGCCCGGTGACGGTGGCGACGCCGCCGCGGACGGTGAGCGTGTAGGACTCGGCGGGGCCGGCGGCGCGGGTACGGGTGAGTCTGATGTCGCCGGGGCGGGGGGCGGCTGCGTCCTCGGCGGCGGTCAGGCCCAGTTCGCCGGCGAGCAGCCGGGCCTCGTCGGCGAGGGCGGGGGCGTCGGCGGGGGCCACCAGCACGCGGCCGGTGGGGCCGGGCTTCCAGCCGGGGCCGCGGGCGGGGGTGAAGGAGCGCACGGCGGGCACGGTGGTCGGCGCGGTGCCCAGGGGGGCGTTCGGGTCCGCCTCGCTCGGGGGCGGGGTGGGGCTCGGCGCGGGGGCGGTGGCGCCGGTCGGGGTGGGGGCGGCCTCGGTGCCGGGCCGCGCGGCGGGGTCGGCCCCGCCGGCGCAGGCGGTGAGCGCGAGGGCCGCGGCGAGGAGCAGGGCCGGCGGCCCGGGGCGCGGTCGGCGACCGCGGCGGCCGGGGGTCTCGGCGTCCTCGGGTATGTGCTCGGGTGTCTGGTGCACGCGTGGTCCCCTGCCGGCCGGCTCTGCGTCGCTCGCTGTCCTCCCAAGCTCGCACGGGGCCCCGGACGACGCGACCGGAACCCCGGTGGGCGCGCCGCCCGGGGCCGCCGGGTGGTAGAGGGGGTGCGGAGGTCAGAGGCCGAGGGTGTTCGCGGCCTCGAAGGCGGCCGCGTGGTCCTGGTCGGGGGCTCCGCCGCCGACGCCGAGGGCGCCGACCAGTCGGCCGTCGCGGTGCAGGGGGAGGCCGCCGGCGATGAACAGCAGGGGGCGGTCGAGGGCGGTGGGGAGGGTGTGGAAGAGGGCGTCGGGACGGACGAGGTCGACGAGGTCGGCGGTGGGGGCGTCGAGCTGGAGGGCGGTGTATGCCTTGCGGGTGCTGGTCTCGCCGGAGACGAGCACGGCGCGGTCGTCGCGCCGGAAGGCGAGGAGGTGGCCGCCGGCGTCGAGGACGGTGACGCTGACGGTGATACCGGCCCGCTCGGCGGCGGCGCGGGCGGCGCTCACGAGGGCCTCGGCCTCCTCGGTGCCGAGCGGGCGCACGGCGGCGGGGGTGGCGACGACGGTGGTGGTGGAGGTGGTGGTGGTGCTCACGAAGTACTCCTGTACGGGTGGGAGGGTTCAGACGCGGGCCGGGGTGCGGCCCGGGGCGGTGGGGGTCCCGGCGGCGGCGGCGCGGGCGGCGCGCCCGGTGCGGCGTTCCAGGGCTCCGGAGACCAGGGCCAGCACCAGGGCCGCGGCGGCCAGCGCGGCGCCGACCCAGTTGGGGGCGGTCCAGCCGAGGCCGGCGGTGATGACGAGGCCGCCGAGCCACGCGGCCAGGGCGTTGCCGAGGTTGAAGGCGCCGATGTTGACGGCGGAGGCGAGGGTGGGGGCGCCGGCGGCCTGGTCCAGGACCCGCTTTTGCAGCGGGGGGACGGTGGCGAAGCCGAGGGCGCCGATGAGCACGAGGGTGACGGCGGCGCCGGCCCGGTGGTGCGCGGTGACCGTGAACAGGGCCAGGACCAGCGAGAGCGCGCCCAGCGATCCGTACAACAGGGGCATCAGGGCGCGGTCGGCGAGCTTGCCGCCGAGCAGGTTGCCGCCGACCATGCCGAGGCCGAAGAGCACGAGCAGCCAGGTGACGGAGGTGTCGGCGAAACCGGCGACGTGCGTCATCATCGGCGCGATGTAGGTGATGGCGGCGAAGACCCCGCCGAAGCCGAGGACCGTCATGGCCATCGCGAGGAGCACCTGCACGTTCCGGAAGGCCGCGAGTTCGTGGCGGATCCGGACGTGTTCGGGTCGGGGCAGGTCGGGCACGAGGCGGGCGATGCCGAGCAGGCCGAGGACGCCGAGGGCGGCGACGATCAGGAAGGTGACGCGCCAGCCGAGGGTCTGCCCGACGAGGGTGCCCAGGGGGACGCCGACGACGTTGGCGACGGTGAGGCCGGTGAACATCATGGCGATGGCGCCGGCCTTCTTGGCGGGGGCCACGAGTTCGGCGGCGACCACGGAGCCGATGCCGAAGAACGCGCCGTGGGCCAGGGAGGCCAGCACGCGGCCGGCGAGCATCAGGCCGAAGGCGGGGGCGAGGGCGGAGAGCACGTTCCCGGCGATGAACAGGCCCATGAGGATCATCAGCATGCGTTTGCGGGGGACCCGGGTGCCGAGGACGGTCATGAGGGGGGCGCCGAGGACGACGCCGAGGGCGTAGCCGGTGACGAGGAGGCCGGCGGTGGGGACGGTGACGCCGTAGGTGTCGGCGACCTGGGGCAGCAGACCCATGATCACGAACTCGGTGGTGCCGATCCCGAAGGCCCCGATGGCGAGGGCGAGCAGGGCGAGAGGCATGGCGGAGGGGCCCCTTCCGGGGAGATTGCATGTGCGGACTGACTGCGGCCACAATAATTGCAGACGCGGGATAATTGCAAACGCGGGCTATTTCACGGGTGGCCTATCCTGGAGGGCGTCACGCCCCGCACCCGCGCGGCCCCGCACGGACCCGGAGGACCCCATGACCGCCACCGACGGCGCCCTGACCGCGCTCTCGCGCAGCTGGTGCGCCCTGTCGCTGCTGCACGACCGGATCGAGGCGCACATCGAACGCGCCCTCCAGGCCCGGCACGACCTGAGCGTGCGCGAGTTCTCCCTGCTCGACGTGCTCAGCCGGCAGCACGACGGCCCCGGCGGCCACCTGCGCATGAACCAGGTCGCCGACGCCGTGGTCCTCAGCCAGAGCGCCACCACCCGGCTCGTCACCCGGCTGGAGGACCGCGGCCTGCTGCGCCGCTACCTGTGCGCCACCGACCGGCGCGGGATCTACACCGACGTCAGCGAGACCGGCCTGGACCTGCTGGCCGCGGCCCGTCCCACCAACGACGCCGCCCTGCGCGAGGCCCTCGACGCGGCCGCCGCCGAACCCCGGTTCGCCTCCCTGGTGCGGGCCGTGGAGGCCATGCCCACCGAGGTGGAGCCGCTGCCGGCGGGCCACGGCGGCTGAGCCCGCCGCGCCCCTCGCGCACGCCGAGCCGCACGCCGAGCGGGGTCGGCCCGGTGGATCCCTCCACCGGGCCGACCCCGCTCGGGCCTCGCGCCGGTCCGTCCCGGCCGGCTCTCAGCCGGTCGGGGGGACGGGCGCGAGCACCACGGCCGTGCCGTACGCGCACACCTCCGTGCCCACGTCCGCCGCCTCCGTCACGTCGAAGCGCATCATCAGCACCGCGTTGCCGCCGCGCGCCTTCGTCTGCTCGATCAACCGCTCCATCGCCTGGTTCCGGGTCTCCACCAGGGTCTTCGTCAGACCCTTCAGCTCCCCGCCCAGCATGGACTTCAGCCCCGCGCCGATCTGGCTGCCCAGGTGCCGCGAGCGCACGGTCAGTCCGAAGACCTCCCCGATCACCCGCTCCACCCGGTATCCGGGCGCGTCGTTGGTGGTGACCACCAGAACACCGGTCTCGGCGGCGCCGGCGCCGCCTCCGTAATCCTCGATACCCATGACCCCACCCTGGGCGAGATCGGGCCCGCGCGCATCCCGAACCGCCGCACCGGCCGCGCCGATCCGGGGATCGGGATCAGCGCGCCGCGCGCCCCGGACGGGACCGGCCGGGCGCGGACCGGGCCCGGCGCGTCGGCCCGGACCGGCCGGCGCCGGCCGCCGCGCGGCCCGCGCCCGTCGTCACCGCGCGGCGTTCCTCCTCGGTCAACCCGCCCCACACCCCGTACGGTTCGCCCACCGCCAGCGCGTGCCGCAGGCACCGTTCGCGCACCGGGCACAGGGCGCAGATCTCCTTCGCGGCCCGGTCCCGTTCCTCGCGCTCCTCGCCGCGCTCACCGGCCGGGTGGAAGAACAGGGAGCTGCCCAGCCGGCGGCAGGCGGCCTCCTCCTGCCACTGCCAGTGCGCTTCGGCGGCTCCGGGCGGACGGACGGTGCTGTGCGTGGTCATGACCCCTCCAGGCGATCGCGGCACGGGCGCCGGGCGCCGGCTCCTCCCGCGGCGCCCCCTCCCTCGTGCGTGTGACCCGTTCCGCCGCCCCGAAACGGGTTGGGGGGCAGGGGAGTTCAGGGGGCGCCGCCCTCCCCCTCGGGCGGGTCCGGGCCCGCGTCGGGCACCGGGCCCGGGGTCGCCCGGGAGGCCGCCTCCGCCGCCAGGGCCTCGTGCACCGCCCAGGCCACCGACACCAGCGGCACGGCCACCACGGCGCCCACGACCCCGGCGGAGATCGCGCCGGCCACCACCGACAGGGCCACGATCACGGGGTGCAGGCTGACGGCGCGGCTCATCACCAGCGGGTGCAGCACGTGCCCCTCGAACTGCCCGATGACCACGATCAGCGCGATCACCACCCCCGCCACCACCGGGCCCCGGGTGGCCAGGGCCACCACGGCGGCCACCGCCAGCGCCACGGGCGAGCCCACCAGGGGCACGAAGGCGGCGAGGAACTCCAACAGGGCCAGCGGCAGCGCCAGCGGCACCCCCAACAGGTAGAGGGCGATGCCGACGAGGACGGCGTTGGTGCCGGCGACGATCACGATGCCGTGGGTGTAGCCGGTGAACGTGCGCCACGCGGCCCGGCCCGCGATCCGCACCCGCTCGCGGCGGGCCCGCGGCAGGCGGCCCACGAACCAGCGCCAGTGCCGGTCCCCGGAGTGCACGAGGAAGACCGCGCAGAACAGGCCGAGGACGGCGGTGGTGACGAGTTCGGCGAGCCGGCCCGCGCCGGTGACCGCCTGGGAGACCAGCGCGCCCCGGTGTTCGGCGAGGTAGGTGCCGATCCGGTCCTGGAGACCGGTCAGGGCCGTGGGGTCCACGTGGAAGGGGGGTCCGGCGAGCCAGTCCCGGATCCGGTCGAGGCCGCCCTCGAACTCCCGCACCAGGCTCTCGCTCTCCCCCGCCACCGTCTCCCCCACCAGCGCCGGCACCCCGAGGATCAGGACCAGGGCCCCGATCAGGGTGATCGCGACGGCCGCCGCGCGGGGCAGCAGCCGGGCGAGCCGGTCGGCGACCGGGCGCAGCAGGGCGGTGAGCACCAGGGCGAGGAAGAGGGCCACGCCGATCTGGTGGAAGCGTCCCAGGACCACGAAGACCGCGTAGCCGGCCGCGCCGACGACCAACAGGCGCCAGGCGTAGCCGGCCGCCGTCCGCAGTCCCGGGGCGACGGGTCGGGGTTCCTCGGCCGGCACGGTGGCCGCCGCCCGCCCGGTCAGTCCGCCGTCGTCGGCGGGACCACGGCGACCGGGCAGTGCGCGTGGTGCAGGACGGCGTTGGCGACGGAGCCCATGAGCAGGGAGCCGGGGGTCAGGCGCGGACGGTGCCGGCCGACCACCACGAGGGCCGCGCCCGCCGATGCCTCCACGAGTTGGGCGGCGGCGTCGGCGGGGGCGACCACGGGCTCGATCCGCACCTCGGGGTGGTGTTCGTGCGGGGTCCGCAGCCGGTCCTCCTGGGCCCGTCGGGTCGCGTCGGCCACCGGGGGGTCCTCGTCGTGTTCGAGGGCCACCTGCGGGATCGGGGCGGGGCCCAGGACGAGCAGCGGGGAGGGCGGCACGGGGTAGGCGGAGATCACGCGGAGTTCGGCGGCCCGGGTGCGGGCCTCGTCGAAGGCGAACTCGATGACGTCCTCGGGGGTCTGGGCGGTCTCCAGGCCCAGCACCACCGGGCCGCCGGGGAGTCCGTAGGCGCTGCCGCGGTGGGTGCCGGTGGCGTCGTCGGCGTCGTGGGTGGTGTGCGGGACGACGACCACCGGGCAGGGGGCGGTGCTGCTCACGGCGCGGCTGTTGGAGCCGAGGAGGAGGCTGACGAAGCCGCCGCGGCCCCGGGAGCCCATGACGAGCATCCGGGCGCCGGAGCCGATCGAGCGCAGGGCCTCGGGCACCGAGCCGTCGAGGGAGACCCAGCGCAGTTCGCGCGGGAGGGCGCGGCCCTCGGCGGTGAGGCGTTCGCGGACGGCGGCCAGGACGGGGTCGCCGGTCTCGGGGGCCTCGCCGCCGACGGTGGCGCGGCGGGCGGCGTAGAGCTGCGCGTGGTCGGGGAGGACGTGGGCGACGGTGAGGGGGGCGTCGTGGCGCAGGGCCGCGTCCCGTGCCCAGTCGAGGGCGGCGAGGCTGTGGTCAGATCCGTCCACGGCCACGATGATGGCTGCCTGGGTCATGTCCCCATGCTCCCATCCGTCCCTTTTCTCCGCAGATCCGACCCCCGGTCGGTGCGCGGGGCACCGACCGGGGGTCGGAGGGTCTGACGCTCGGTTGTTGGTGGGATCGGGGCGGGTCAGGGGGCCGGTGGCGGGTTCCCGTGCCGCAGGGGGGTGATCTGGTCGATGTCGTAGCGGGCCCGCAGGGCGGCGATGGCGGCCTGGTCGGGGGTCGTGCCGGCGTCGAGGAGTTCCAGGAGTTCCTCGAAGTAGCGTTCGTGGTCGGGTGGCGGGGAGGACTGGAAGAACATCCGGGCGGTCCGCCCGCTCCGGTTGGCGAAGGCGTGCGGGCAGCCCGGGGGGACGACGATGACGGTGCCGGGGCCCGCCGTGACCACGCGTCGGCCGGTGCCCGAACGCCAGTGCCGCCAGTCCTCGCGGGTGCGGACCTCCGGTTCGAAGGCCAGCACCTCCAGTTCGCCTTCGAGGACGTAGAAGAGTTCCTCGCTGCGGGTGTGCACGTGGGCGCCCACGTCGAAGCCGGGGGGCACGGACACCTCGAAGCTGGAGGAGACCCGCGAGTGCGTGCCGGTCACCTTGAAGGTGACCCGGTGGGCGTGGGTGTCGAGGGTGCGTCCGTGGCCGGGGGGCACGAGCAGGCCCTCGCCGCGCGCGAGGGCGCCGTCGCCCGCGGCGAGGTGCGCGGTCACCAGGTCACCGGCAGGCCGCGCGGGCCCCGGATCAGGGCGCCGGGCCGCCAGCTCAGCTCCTCGGTGGGCACGGCCAGGCGCAGGGTGTCGGGGAAGCGGTCGGCGAGGGCGTCGAGCAGCAGCTCCAGCTCCAGGCGGGCGAGCAGGCCGCCCACGCAGTAGTGGGGGCCGAACCCGAAGGACAGGTGCGGATTGGGGTTGCGGTCGAGGTGGAGGGTGTCGGGGTCGGGGAAGACCTCGGGGTCGCGGTTGGCGGCGAGGTAGGAGACGTAGACGGCCTCGCCGGCGCGGATTCGGTGGCCGCGGAACTCCATGTCCTCGGTGGCGATGCGGGACAGGCCCACGGAGTTGCGGTGCGGGATGTAGCGCAGCAGCTCGTCGAGGGCGGCCGGCCGCAGCGCGGGGTCGGCCCGCAGTCGGGCCAGGTGGTCGGGTTCGGTGAGGAGGATGTACGCCATGTTCCCGGCGTTGTTGGTGACGGCCTCGCCGCCGATCTGCACGAGCAGGGCCAGCCCGCACGCCTCGTCGGCGGCCACCTCGCCGGCGGCGACGGCCGCCGCGAGGAGGTCGAGGACGGCCGGGGTGTCGCTCTCGGGCGCGGGGGCGGCGGCGCGGGCGCGCAGGGCCTCGGCGAACCAGGCGATCATCGCGGTCTTGGCCTGTTCGCTGCGGTCGGCGCCCTCGGCGGAGGAGAGGATGAGGGTGGTCCACTCGTGCATCCGGGGCCGGTCGGCCTCGGGCACGCCCATCAGCTCGCAGACCACGGCGAGCGGGAACGGGGCCAGCAGTGCCTCGGTGAGGTCGGCGGGGGGTCCGGTCGCCAGCGTGGCGTCGACGAGTTCGTCGAGCATGCCCTGGGCCTTGGCGCGCAGGCGTTCCACCCCGCGCGAGGTGAAGGCGGCGGCCACGGCCCGGCGCAGTCGGGTGTGCTCGGGCGGGTCCTCGAAGCCGATGGCCCCGGGCACCGGGATGAAGTGCGGGGCCAGCCGGGTGACATCGTGTTCGGCCACCAGTTTGCGGCTGTAGCGGGGGTCGTTCGTCATGGTCCGCACGTCCTCGTGGCGGGTGACGAGCCAGGCCCAGCCGCTGCCGTTGGGCAGCGAGATGCGGGTCACGGGGCCCTCGGCCATGAGCTCGGCGAGGACCGGGTCGAAGTCCACGCCGCGCAGTTCGGGCGTGGGCCAGTGGCGGATCGGGGGGCGGGCGGGGCAGCGCTCCGCCGCGTCGACGGCGCCGGCCGCGCGCGGGGCGCGGCCGGTCTCGTGCGACGCGGCGTGCGTGGTGCTGTCTTCGAGCATCGTGGAGTGCCTCGTGGGGGTCAGCGGGCCGTCGCGCCGGCCCGGCGCGGGGCCGGTTCCGTCGCCCGCGCGGATTCCGCTCCCGCCTCCGCGGCCGGGATCACGGAGCCGATCGGGTCGATCGGCGTGGTCCAGCGGCCGAGGCTGATCTCGGCGGTGATGCCGGGGCCGAATCCGGCGAGCAGTCCCTTCGCGGCGTGGTCGGCACCGCCCGCGTCGAAGAGTCGACGCAGCGCGTCCAGGACGACGGCACTGGCGATGTTTCCGTACTCGGTGAGTGTGGCCCGGCTGTACCGGAATGCCTCGGGAGGCACACCGAGGAACTTGCTGAGGTCGTCCAGGATGCGGGGGCCGCCGGCGTGGATGATGTAGAAGTCCAGGGCGGCGGCGTCCCAGCCGTGGGCGCCGGCGAGTTGTTTGAGGGCCGGGGCCAGGGGTTCCATGGTGCCGGGGACGCGCTTGTCGAGCTTGAAGTGGAAGCCGGTGGAGCGCACGTCGTAGGCGATCCAGTCCTCCGTGTCGGGCACCAGGTAGGAGCCGTTGCGCTCCAGGTCGATGCCGGTGGCCTTGCCGGGCTTGCCGCGCATGACGGCGGCGGCGATGCCGTCGCCGAAGAGGCCGTTGGAGAGCAGGTTGCCCACGTCGAGGTCGGTGGGCTGGTAGCACAGCGAGCAGAACTCGCAGGCCACGATGAGGACGTTGGCCGTCGGGTAGGCCAGGGTGAAGTCGTGGGCGCGGTTGACGGCCGCCCCGCCGGCGGCGCAGCCGAGCTGCGCGATGGGGATCTGCCGGCAGTCGGTGCGGAAGCCCATCGTGTTGATCAGCCAGGCGGTCAGCGAGGGCATCATGAAGCCCGTGCAGGACACGTAGATGATCACGTCGATGTCGCGGGGCCGCAGCGCGGCCGCTTCGAGGGCCTCCTCGATGACGGCGGGGACCCGGGCCTTGGCCTCGCGTTCGTAGGTGGCGTTGCGGTCGGCGAGGCCGGGGTGCAGCAGGGTCTCCTCGATGGGCCGCAGCAGGTGGCGCTTCTCGACGCCGGTGTTCTTGATGAGCCGCAGGGCGAGTTCCAGTTGGGGGTGGTCCGCGTGGACCGTGCGGGCCAGGGCCAGGGTCTCGTCGAGGGTGATGATGTGCTCGGGAACGGCGACGGCCGGTCTGCACAGGATGGCCACGGCGGGCCCCTTTCTCTCGGGTCACGTCTCGTCGGTTCGCTTCGGTGTGCGCCGCTCCCCCTGGGGGCGGCGGCGCAGCTTCGGGCGGTCGGGCGGTCGGGGCCGAGCGGGGCCCGAAAGGGACGGAGGGTCCCCGGCCGCCGACGGCCGGGGCCGGGGCGGGCCGGTGGCCCGCGGTCCGCCGGTCCGTCACCGACGGCGGGTGCTTCACAGCATCCGGCCCGTCGTGCGATCCCGCGCGTCGGGCCGGGCGCCGGGGGCCGAGGACGTGGGCCATCGGGGTGAACTCGGGTGCCCCGTGCGGCGCGCCGACGGGACTTCGGGAAGAGATGACTGGTCCCGTCCGGTCGGTGTGTCGTGCGCGGCCCACCCGACCGGGTCCCCGATCCCCCCGGAGCGACCCGCATGACCTCGGACACCACCACGCAGGCCCGACCGCCCGACGAACCCGATCCGCCGGACCGGCCGCCGGGCTCCCCCGCCGAGGCCGCCTCGGCCGCGCTCAGCGCGCACCCCACCGCCGTGCACGACTGGCGGCTGCCGGACCTGCCGGGGCTTGAGTTCGACCCCCTGCTGTACCGGCTGCTGCACGAGGAGCCGGTGGCGCGGGTGCGCCTGCCCTACGGCTCGGGCAGCGCGTGGCTGTTGACCCGGTACGCGGACGTGAAGGCCGCCACCGCCGACCCCCGGTTCTCCCGGGAGGCCCTCGCCACGACGCAGGTCACCAGTTCCGCCCCCAACCCGGTCTCGGCCAGGCACGCGGCCCTGAACTACGCCGATCCGCCGGAGCTGACCCGGATGCGGCGGGTGGTGGCGCGGGCCTTCACCGGCAAGAGCATGAACCGGCTGCGGCCCCTGGCCCAGGCCGGTTGTGACGCCCTGTTGGACCGGATGGAGGAGGCCGGGTCGCCGGCCGACCTGATGGAGCACCTCCACGGGCCGTTCCCGCTGGCCGTCGTCGCCGACCTGCTCGGACTGGAGGAGGAGGCGCGGGCGCGGATCACCTCGTGGGCGACGGTCAGCATGTCCTCCGGGCCGGACGGCGAGGAGAGCAAGGCGGCCCGGCTGCGGGTGCGGGGCGTGATCGTGGACCTGCTGGAGCGGCGCCGGGCGGCCCCCGAGGAGGACCTGGCCAGTGTGCTGGCCACGGCGGCCGGGTCCGGGGAGATCACCGAGGACCAGGCGGTGTCCCTGGCCACGGCCATCCTGGTGAGCGGGGCCCACGCGGTCCGCAACAACAGCGCGAACATGGTGTTCGCGCTGCTCACCCATCCGGAGCAGCTGGCCCGGCTGCGGGCCGATCCGGCGCTGTTGCCGCAGGCCGTGGACGAGCTGTTGCGGTTCATCCCGCACCGCAGCGGGGTGGGCATCCCCCGGATCGCCACCGAGGACCTGGAGATCGGCGGGGTCCCGATCCGGGCCGGGGAGGCGGTGTTCGCCTCGTACCTCGCGGCCAACCGCGATCCGGCCGAGTTCCCCGACCCGGACGTGCTGGACTTCGACCGGGGCCCGATCGGGCACCTGTCCTTCGGCAACGGCCCGCACCACTGCGTGGGGTCGATGGTGGCGCGGATGGAGTCCGAGATCATGATCGAGACCCTGCTGCGCCGGTACCCGAACCTGCGGTTGGCGGTGCCGGTGGAGGAACTGAGCTGGCAGAAGAACGCCCTGATCAGGGGCCCCGAGACGCTGCCGGTGGCCTGGTGAGCCCGGTCGGCCCGCCCTGGCGGCGGGCCCGGCCCCCGACCGGTCGGGTGGTGGCGGGCATACCCGGCGCGGCCGCCCCCTGCCCGCCGGCGACGGAACCGGCGGGCCGTACCGGCGCGGCCCGGGTCCCGGTGGGTCCGGCGCCCGGACGGGTGCGCGGACGCGGCCGGGCCCGGCCCGCGGTGGAGGGCACGACGGCGGAACGGGAGGCCGAGGCCCGTCGGGCCGCGGGGCTCGCACCCGCCCCGCCGGCCGCCCCGGACGCGCCCCGGACCGCGCCCCGCGTCCGGCCCCGGCCGGCCGTCCCCGACGAGGACGAGACGCCCGGGACCCTCTTGGCGTACGACATACGCGTGGAGCGCGGGGACCCCACGGCGGAGGAGCTGGCCGCGCTGGTCGTCGTGCTGACGGCCGCGCTCCGGGCCCGGGACACCGAGCCCGCCGCCCCCGCCCCCGCCCCGGCCGTGCGCCGGGCCCACTGGGACCACGAGTGGCGGGTCCGCGAGACCCATCCGGTCACCTCCTGGCACACCCGTCCCGCCACCCGCCCCCCGAGCGCTCCGCGCTGACCCGCCCCGCGAAGGCCCGCCGTCCCCGGACGGCGGGCCTTCGCTCACGCGGGCAGGTCGACGGCGATCTCGGCGAGCATCGCCTCGGCGCGGGCCCGGTCCTCGGGGGACGCGGCCGGGCCGTGTCGGCGCAGCGCGAAGGCCAGGGCTCGGTGGGCGGCCGCGGGATCGTTCTTGAACTCCAGCAGGATCCGGGCGTTGTCCAGGCCGCGGGCGAGTCCCGTCAGTTCCTTCGAGCCGCCGTACTCCAGCTCGTCCGGCTCGTCGCGGCGGACCACGATGAGGGAGTTGCCGTTGGGGTCGACCACGGTGAACCGGCTCGCCCCGGGACGCAGGCGGGTCACGCGCGGCAGTCCGGAGGTGGGGACCCGCCCCAGGGCGGCGCGCAGGCCGGCGGTGAACGCGGCGTGGAAGGGGGCCACGTCCTCCACCGCGATGAGCGCCCCGCCGCTCTCCTCGCGGCTCGGGTCGGTGCCGGCGGGGGCGGGGCCGAAGTGCAGGTCGACGCCGGCGCAGGTGAGGGCGAGGTAGAGGTACGGGCGGCGCTGCTCCCAGGTGGTCTCGAAGCCGAGGGCGCGGTAGAAGGCGAGGGTGGCGTCGGGGTCCGCGCACGGCAGCAGCGGCACGGTGCGGGCGTCGGTGGGCAGGGCCGCGCGCAGGGCGGCGGCCTCGGCCTCGGCCCGCTCCCGCCGGGCCCTGCGGGCGGGGGTCTCGGGCTTCGGGGACTCGGGCGTCGGGGCTTCGGGCTTCGGGGACTCGGACGTCGGCGTTTCGGGGGCGGTGCGGTGGTGCGGGGGCTGCGGCGTGTTCACGTGCGCGGTCCCCTCCTTCCGGTTCGGCGGGCTCCCCTGACCCGCCGGACGGTAGCCGTTTGTGGCGCGCGGCGCCTATGGGCCCCGGCGGTTCGGGGCGGCGGGCGCGGGTAGCCGCGTGATCACGGGGGCGCCGCGCGGGCGTCCCCCCGAGGTGAGGAGAGGTGACGGACCGTGTCGGAGAAGGCTCGGACGGACGTCGTGGCGATGATCCTGGACGATCACCGTCGGATGGAGGAGCTGCTGCACCGCATGCGCAGCGTGGAGAGCGACCGGGCCGACGCCCTGACGCGGTTCTCGGCGCTGCTCGTGGCCCACGGGGAGGCGGAGGAGCTGGAGGTGTACCCGGCGCTGCGGCGGCTGCGGAACGTGGACGCCGAGGAGGTGGACCACGGGGCGGAGGAGCACGAGGAGGGCAACGAGGCCCTGCTGGCGCTGCTGGAGGTGGAGGAGGTCGGCTCGGAGGACTGGGAGAAGCGGCTGCACGAGCTGTCGGAGAAGATCGCGCACCACTTCGACGAGGAGGAGCGCACGATCCTCAACGACGCCCGCGAGAACGTCTCCGAGGAGCGGCGCGGCGAACTGGGCGAACGCTTCCTGCGCGCCCGCCGGGAGCTGCTCATGGCCGACTGCGGGGCCGTGGAGAAGGTCCGCGATCTGGTGCGGGTGCGCTCGGGCTTCTGAGCGGGTCGCGCCTCGCCGGGGAGGAAGTGGGACAATTTCCCCGGGTGAGCGAGGTGATGCGCATGTCGACCACGACCGATCGTGGGGTGGGAGCGCCCTGCTGGGTCAGCCTGACCAGCCGGGATCCGGAGGCCGCCGAGCGGTTCTACGGGCGGGTGATGGGCTGGGGCTTCCAGGACGCGGGCGACACCCCGGGGCTGCGGATCGCGCTGACCGGCGGCGTGCCGGTGGCCGGGATCGCGGGGCTCGGGGAGGGTTCCTCGGGCCGGGCCGCGTGGACCCCGTACTTCTCGGTGGACTCCGTCACCGGGACCGCGGCCCGGATCACCGAGCGCGGCGGAACCCTGGCGGTGGGCCCGCTGTCCTTCGGCGGCGGCCGGGTGGCCTGGGTCGCGGACCGCGACGGCGCCCTGTTCGGGATCCGCGAGGGACTGCCGCTGGGGAGCTGGCGCCCCGGACCCGGGCCCGCGCCGGCCTGGCCCGAGCTGCGCACCCGGGACGCGTTCGCCGCCGCCCTGTTCTACGGGGAGGTGCTGGCCTGGGCGGAGCCGGGGCCGGGCTGCTGCGCGGTCTCCTACGAGAACGAGCGGGTGGTGCTGCGGGACGAGGGCCGGGCGGTGGCCCGCCTGCGGGGCGGGGCCCTGGAGGAGGCGCCGGACCCGGCGGTGCGCCCGCGCTGGCACGTGAACCTGCGGGTGCCGGATCCGGGGGCGGCGGCGGAGCGGGCCCGGGTCGCCGGGGCGAGCGTGCTGCCGGGGCCGGGCGGGGCGCGGGCCACGTCGAACGTGCTGGTCAGGGACCCGGAAGGGGCTCTGTTCACGCTGACCGACGAGCCCGCCGGCCCCTCCGAACCGGATGATTCGCCCGGCTTGTCCGAATGATTCGGGCGGGTGGGGGCAGTGGTCGACCATGGACACGTACGAGCGACCGGTCCCGCCCCCGCCCCTGTCCCCGCCGGAGTTGCTGGGGATCGTCCGGGACATCGCGCGGGACCTGAACCTGTGGCGCGGGCGGCTGGCGCACGCGGCGGAGGAGGCCGGACGGCACTGGGTGCCGGTGTTCCACAGCGATCACGTGGGCGTGTGGGCCATGGACTGGTCCCGGCTGCCGGCCGGGTCCGACGGCGGGCTGGAGCACCGGGACGCGCGCGGCGCGGTCTGGGTGGCCCAGGGGCTGCTGCGGCACCTGCGCACCGGACCGGCGCTGACCCCGGTGGCCTCGACCCTCGCCGAGGGCGACGGCTTCTGGTTCGACGAGAGCTGTCGGCACCGGATGCGGCCCGACCCCTCGGCCGGCCCCACCCTCACCCTGCACGCCTTCTCGCCCGCCGCCGCCCAGACCCCGCCACTGCTCCCCTGACCGCACCCCGCACGTGTTTCGGTCCCCGCAAGGTCTCTTGCGGGGACCGAAACACGTGCGGGCTCAGCGGGTGCGGTCCGCCGCCGTGTCCTCGCCCTCGTCGCGCTCACCCTCCGCCTGGGAGGGGGTGGTGCGCGGCAGGTCGGCCCGCCGGCCGGAGCGGGCGGTGTCCTCCTCGCGTTCGCCCTCGGCCTGCGAGGGCGTGGTCCAGTCCGCGTCCTGTTCCCTCATCGCGACTTCTCCCTTCGCTCGATGCGGCGACCGGTGCGGTCGGGGCCTTGCGCGTCTGCCCCGGGCGGGCGGGGTTCACGCCCCGCCGGCGCTCGTCGGGGTCGGGGCCGGGGCGGCGGACAGGGGGGCCGCGATGTCCTCCAGGGACTTGTTCTCGGCGGGCACCGCGAAGAACGCGGCCACCACCCCGGCCACCGTCATCAGGCCCGCGCCCACGCAGAACGCGATCACGGTGTCCGAGACCACCCCGCTGGAGGTGAGGCCGGCGAAGACCAGCGGGCCCGAGATGCCGCCGGCGGCCGTGCCCAGGGCGTAGAAGAAGGCGATGGCCATCGCCCGGGTCTCCATCGGGAAGATCTCGCTCACCGTCAGATAGGCCGAGCTGGCCCCGGCGGAGGCGAAGAAGAGCACCACGCACCAGCACAGGGTCATGGTCACGGCGGTCAGGGCGCCGGCCCCGAAGAGCCAGGCCGTGCCGAACAGCAGCAGTCCGGACAGCAGGTAGGTGCCGGCGATCATGGGGCGGCGGCCGAGGGTGTCGAAGAGCCGGCCCAGCAGCAGCGGGCCGAGGAAGTTCCCGACGGCGATGAGCGCGAACCAGTAGCCGGTGCGGCCGCTGTCCACGTCGAAGAAGCGGATCAGGATGGTGCCGAAGCCGAAGGTGATCGCGTTGTAGAGGAATGCCTGCCCGATGAAGAGGGCCAGGCCCAGGACCGCGCGGCGGGGGTAGACGCGGAAGACGGTGCGGGCGATCTCGCCGAAGCCGATCGGGCCGCGCGGGTGGATGGTCAGCTCGGGTCCCGGTTCCGGCAGGTCACGGCCGGTCTCGGCGCGGATCCTGGCCTCCGCGTCCGCGACGATCTCCTCCGCCTCCTCGCCGCGTCCGTGGATGAACAGCCAGCGTGGGCTCTCGGGCACGTTGCGGCGTACCAGGAGGATCACCAGGCCCAGGACCACGCCGAGCCCGAAGGTCAGCCGCCAGCCCACGTCGGCCGCGAAGAGCTCGGTGTTCAGGGCGGGCACGGACAGCAGGGCGCCGGCCACCGCCCCGAGCCAGAAGCTGCCGTTGACGATCAGGTCCACCCGGCCTCGGAAGCGGCTGGGGATCAGTTCGTCGATGGCGGAGTTGATGGCCGCGTACTCGCCGCCGATGCCGAAGCCGGTGAGGAACCGGAAGACGAAGAACCACCAGGACGAGAAGGACAGGGCGGTCAGGGCGGTGGCCGCGAGGTAGACGGCCAGGGTGATCAGGAAGAGCCGCTTGCGGCCGAAGAGGTCGGTCAGGCGCCCGAAGACGAGGGCGCCGAAGCAGGCGCCGGCCACGTACAGGGCCGCGGCCAGGCCGGTGACCTGCGCGTCCGTGATGGGCAGGCCGCTGCCGGACTCCGAGAGCCGGCCGGCGATGGAGCCGACGATGGTCACTTCGAGACCGTCGAGGATCCACACGGTGCCCAGGCCGATCACGATCGTCCAGTGCCACCGTGACCAGGGCAGTCGGTCCAGTCTGGCCGGCACCCGCGTGCTGATCGCGCCTTCCATGGCCTCGTCCGCCTCTCTCGCGCCCACCGGCCGGGGTCCGCCCCCGGTCCTCGCCCGCCGCGCATGCCCGGTGATCGCCGGGCACAAACGGGCGGGACGGGGGGCGCGCGGGGTCAGATGCCCAGGGAGCTGAGGTACTGGCCGAGGCTGTCGAGGGTGGCGGCGATGCGCGGGTGGGTGGTCTCGAAGCGGGCCAGGGAGTCGCCCACGCCGGAGCGCAGCCCCTCGTCCTCGGGGGCGCCCTCGCGGGTGCGGGCCTCGACCCGGTCGGCCAGGGCGCGCAGGTGTTCGCGGTCGGCCTCGTCGAGTTCCGGGTCCTCCGCGCGGGCCCGCAGTTCGCGCAGCGTGGGGTGGTCGGCGGCGGGCACGGGGGGCGTGACGGGGCCCGTCGTCCCGGCTTCGGTCGCCTGCGGTTCCTGCTCGGTCATCCCGGCCTCCTCGGCGTCCTGCGACGCCCGTCGCGATCACGGCGCGTTGCGCGCTCCCGTCCGAAGCGTACTGATCCGTCCGGTCGGCGCGCGCGTCGGGATCGGGCACGGCGGCACGAAGGGGTACCGAAGGGGCAGACTGCACGGCGGGGGGCGCGGCGCGCCGGGCGTCGCGTACACGCGCAGGACTTCGGAAGATTGGGTGACCCTCATGGGCAACGACGATCTCGGGCGGGTGCCGTTCAGCCGCTCCCCCGTCCACTTCACCGACCGGATCACCGCCGACGGCTCTCCGGACGGGTGGGCGGTGGAGCCGGGACGCTACCGGCTGGTGGTCTCGCTGGCCTGTCCGTGGGCCTCCCGGGCGGTGATCTCGCGCCGCTTGCTGGGGCTGGAGGAGGCGCTGCCGATGGCGGTGACGGACCCGGTGCAGGACGACCGGAGCTGGCGGTTCACCCTCGATCCGGGGGACCGGGACCCGGTGCTGGGGATCCGTTACCTGAGCGAGGCGTACGAGGCGCGCGAGCCGGGCGCGCCGGGCGGGGTGAGCGTGCCGGCGGTGGTCGACACCCGGGACGGCCGGCTGGTCGGCAACGACTACCTGCGGTTGACCCTGGACCTGGCGACGGAGTGGCGGTCCCTGCACCGGCCGGGGGCGCCGGAGCTGTACCCGGCGCCGTGGCGGGCGGAGATCGACGAGGTGGTCGAGCTGGTGTACCGGGACGTCAACAACGGGGTGTACCGGGCGGGTTTCGCCTCGGACCAGGAGACGTACGAGGCGGCGTTCGAGCGCTTGTTCTCGCGGTGGGACTGGCTGACCCGGCGGCTCACGGACCGGCGCTACCTGGTCGGGGACCACGTCACGGAGGCCGACATCCGCCTGTTCACCACCCTGGTGCGCTTCGACGCCGTGTACCACGGCCACTTCAAGTGCAACCGGGAGAAGCTGTCGGAGAACCCGGTGCTGTGGGCGTACGCGCGGGACCTGTTCCAGACCCCGGGCTTCGGCGACACCGTGGACTTCGACCACGTCAAGCGGCACTACTACGGGGTGCACCGGGGGATCAACCCGTCCGGGATCGTGCCCGCGGGCCCGGACGAGGGCGGCTGGACCCGGCCGCACGGCCGGGAGCGGCTCGGCGGCGCCCCCTTCGGCGCGGGCACGGCCCCCGCTCCCCCGCCGGCCGGCGCCCGGCTCGGGCGATCGGCGGACTGGTTGCGGGGCTGAGCGCGGCGGGTCCGGAGCCGGCCGGGGCTCAGCCCCGGCCGGTGGGTCGGGCCAGCAGCACGGCCACGTCGTCGCGGGCCGGGGTGGGCAGCAGCCGGGCCAACACCCGGTCGCACAGCTCCTCCAGGGCCGCGGGCGGGCCCGCGAGGGCGGTGGCGAGGGCGGCGAGCCCCTGGTCGAGATCGCGGTCCCGGGATTCGATCAGGCCGTCGGTGTAGAGGGCCAGCAGGCTGCCGGGCGGCAGCGGGATCGCCTCGGCCCGGAAGGCGCGCCCGCCGCTGCCCAGCGGGGTGCCGGGCGGTCCGCCGGGCAGGGTGACCCGGCCCCGGGGGTCGACCACGGCGGGCGGGGGGTGGCCGGCGCGGGCCATCAGCACGTGCGCGGCGGCCGGGTCGTGCACGGCGTACACGCAGGTGGCCATCTCGTCCTCGCCGAGGTCGGCGACGATCGCGTCGAGGGAGCGGAGCATCTCGACGGGCGGGACCTGGTGGCGGGCCAGGGTGCGCACGGCGGTGCGGAGTTGGCCCATGACGGCGGCGGCGTGCACGCCGTGGCCCATGACGTCGCCGATGACCAGTCCGGTGCGGCCCTCGGGCAGGGCGATGACGTCGAACCAGTCGCCGCCCACGTCGTGGTCGCTGGCGGGCAGGTAGCGGCCGGTGAGGTCGAGGCCGGGGATCCGGGGCAGGGCGCTGTTGGTGAGGCTGCGCTGGAGGGTGAGGGCGGCCTGTCGTTGGCCGGTGTACAGGCGGGCGTTGTCGATGTTGAGGGCGGCGCGGGAGACGATCTCGTCGACGAGGACGAGCTCTTGGTCGTCGAAGGGTTCGCGGTCGCGCGCCCGGGCCACGAGGACGGCGCCCAGCACGCTGCCCCGGGCGGCCAGGGGGATCAGCCGGGCCGGGTGCAGCCGGTCGACCGGGGGCGGGTCGGGCAGGAGGGTCGCGAGGGCGACGAGGTCGGCCTCGGTGAGGGTGTGCGGTCGGGCCTGGCCCAGGACCCGGTCCCAGCCGGAGCCGGCGGGGACCCGGAAGGAGGGCGGGCAGTCCGGGTCGAGGGCCGGGCGCCGGCCCGGGTCGGGTGGTGCCAGGGGGGTGGAGGCGGCGAGCCGGCGCAGGTGGGCGGGGTGGGCGGGGGCGGCCTCGTCGGGTTCGAGGAGTTCGGCGGCGAGGTGGACCTCGGTGAGGTCGGCGAGGTGCGGGACGAGCACGTCGACGATCTCGCGGGCGGTGCGGTGCAGGTCGAGGGTGGTGCCGATGCGGGCGCCGGCCTCGGCGAGCAGCGCGAAGCGGCGGCGGGCCCGTTCGGCCTCGATCAGGGCCCGTTCGCCCTCGGTGATGTCGATGAGGGAGGCGATCAGGCCGAGGATCCGGCCGGCGCCGTCGACGAGGGGGGCGTAGGAGCAGGACCAGGTGTGTTCGCGGTGCGGGTCGGCGGGGGTGCGGCCGGTGCGGCGGGCGTCGACCACGGCCTCGCCGCTGTCGAGGACCCGGCGCATCATCGCTTCGAGGGCGACGGCGTTGACCCCGGGGACCACCTCGGTCAGGCGGCGGCCGAGGTGCGCGGCGGCGGCGACCCCGTTCATCCGGGCCAGGGCCTCGTTGACGCGCAGGAAGCGCAGGTCGGGGCCGAGGGTGGCCAGGCCGATGGGCGATTGGGTGAACAGGCTCTCCAGGGCGGCCAACGAGTCCCGCATGCGCAGCACGCCGGAGGTCTCGACGGCGATCAGGAGGGTGCCGGGGCGGCCGGCGGGGTCGGTGGCGGGGACGATCCACATCTCCATGGTGACGGGGTGGCCGTCGCGGTGGCGCACGGAGAGGGTGCCGCCGACGGTCTCGCCGGCGTGCACCCGGCGGGTGAGTTCGTCGGCGAGTTCGGTGTTGCCGTCGGGCACGAGGAGGCCGGCGGCGGGGCGGCCGATGATCTCCTCGGGTCGGTGGCCGAGCAGGTCGCGGGCGGCCAGGGACCATTCGGTGACGCGGCCCTCGGCGTCCTCACGCCACAGGGCGATGGGGAGCAGTTCCCGCAGGACGCCCGCGTAGCCGACGGCGCGGTGGGTGTGGCGGCCCGGCGATCCGTCCGCTGGTCTGTGTCTCATACAACGACCTCACCCCGTCGTGGGTCGATTTCGCCCGAAAACGCCTCTCGGAAAAACACCCTAACCGAGAGGTTCCGGGGCGGCCCTCCGTCTCCCCGGGACCCGCGCGCCTCGCACACCTGTGCACGCAGGTCGCCCTCGCCCCGGGCCTCGCCTGGCGCCGGCACGGGCCCGACTCGCGTACGGTGACATCTCGGGCAGCCGTACGGGCCGTCCCGGGCTGCGCCGAACGTGGTGGACGGGGCAGCATGGAGTGACCGGGCGCCGACGGCGCCGACGGTGTTGACCAGCACGGACGAGGAGGGCACGGTGACGGCCGAGACCTCCCCGGAGCCGGGTGGACGCCGCCGGGGGCTGCCCTGGTTGCGCAGTGTGGCCGGTCAGGTCTTCGCGCTGGAGGCGGTGATCGTGCTCGTGGTGGTCGCGGCCGCCGCGCTCGCGCTGATCCTCCAGGCCCGCTACGACAGCCTGCGCGACGCCCGCAACCGCTCGCTGGCCGCCGCCGAGGCCTTCTCCCACGCCCCCGGACTGGTCGAGGCCCTGTCCTCGCCCAATCCCACCGCGCTGCTCCAACCGGGTGCCGACGCCGCGCGGCGCGGCTCGGGGCTGGACTTCATCTCGGTGCTGGGCACCGACGGGATCCGCTACACCGACTCGCGCCCCGAGCTGATCGGGCACAAGGCCACCGGGGACCTCTCGCGGGCCCTGGCCGGCACGGCGTTCACCGAGCGTTTCCACGGCGCCCCCACCGACGCGGTCCGGGCCGTGGCCCCGGTCCGCGACCCCGCCGGCAAGGTCGTCGGCCTGGTCTCGACGGGGGTCGAGGTGAGCACCGTGGGCGAGGTGCTGGAGGACCGGATGCCGCTGCTGCTCGGCGCGACGGCCGGCGCCCTGGCCCTGGCCACGGCCGGCGCCGGGCTCGTGCACCGACGGCTGCGCCGGCAGACCCACGGGCTGGGCGCGGCCGAGATGGCCCGCCGGTACGCGCACCACGAGGCGGTGCTGCACGCGGTCCGCGAGGGCGTGCTGATCATCGGACCGGACCGCAGGCTGCTGCTGGCCAACGACGAGGCCCGCAGGCTGCTCGGGCTGCCGGCCGACGCCGAGAACCGCGACGTGCGGGAGCTGGGCCTGGCGGCCGGCACCGCCGAGCTGCTGGCCTCGGGCCGCGCCGCGACCGACGAGGTGCACCCGGCCGGGGACCGCCTGTTGGCCGTGAACGTGCGCCCCACCGAGCCGCGCGGGCAGGCCCCGTGGAGCGTGGTGACCCTGCGCGACACCACCGAGCTGTCCGCGCTGGCCGGGCGGGCCGAATCGGCCCGGGACCGGCTGACGCTGCTGTACGACGCGGGCGTGCGGATCGGGACCACGCTGGACGTGGCGCGGACGGCGGAGGAGCTGTCCGAGGTGGCCGTGCCCCGGTTCGCGGACTTCGTGACGGTGGAGCTGCTGGACCCGGTGCTGCGCGGCGCGGAGCCGGCCGGGCCGCCGGGCGAGCACACCGAGATGCGACGGACGGCGCTGGGCGGCCGGCCCGAGCCCGGCGCCGGTCCGGTGCCGCTGCAACCGGTCGGGGACCTGATCCGGATGGTGCCGAGGACCACCCCGATGGCCGGCGCCCTGGCCGGCGGGCGGGCGGTGCTGGAGGAGGACCTGGAGAAGGCGGCCGGATGGCGCGCCCAGGACCCCGAGGGCGCGGCGGCGGCCCTGGCGTACGGGCTGCACTCGCTCATCACCGCCCCCTTGCAGGCGCGCGGGGTGGTGCTGGGGATGGCGAACTTCTGGCGGGCGGGCGGCTCCCCGGCCTTCGGGCCGGAGGACCTGGACTTCGCGGAGGAGCTGGGGGCGCGGGCGGCGGTCTCCATCGACAACGCGCGCCGGTTCACGCGCGAGCACACCATGGCCGTGACCCTCCAGCGCAGCCTGCTGCCCCGGGTGCTCCCGGACCAGGGCGCGGTGGACGTGGCCTACCGGTACCTGCCGGCCCGGGAGGGCGTGGGCGGGGACTGGTTCGACGTGATCGCGCTGCCCGGGGCCCGGGTGGCGCTGGTGGTGGGCGACGTGGTGGGGCACGGGCTGCACGCGGCGGCCACGATGGGCCGACTGCGGACCGCCGTGCACAACTTCTCCACCCTGGACCTGCCGCCGGAGGAGTTGCTGGCCCATCTCGACGAGTTGGTGGACCGGATCGACCGGCACGAGAGCGGGGGCGCGGCCCCGGCCCGGGAGCCCGGGGGCATGGACGAGGAGGACGAGGACGGCTCGGCCGGTCCGATCACCGGGGCCACGTGCCTGTACGCGGTGTACGACCCGGTCTCGGGGCGGTGCGCGGTGGCGCGGGCCGGGCACCCGGGGCCGGCACTGGTGCACCCCGACGGGCGGGTGGAGTTCCCCGAGGCCCCGGCGGGGCTGCCGTTGGGCGTGGGCGGGATGCCGTTCGAGTCCTCGGTGGTGGAGGTGCCGGAGGGCAGTCGGCTGGTGCTGTTCACCGACGGGCTGGTGGCGGACCGGGGTCGGGACGCGGGCTCGGGGGCTGCGGCGCTGCGCCGGGCCCTGGAGCGGCCGGACCGTACCCCGGAGGAGACCTGTCGGGACGTGCTGGAGGCGGTCCTGCCCAGCGCGCCGGACGATCCGGGCGACGACATCGCGTTGTTGGTGGCGGGCGCGCGGCGGTTGTCGGCGGACCAGGTGGCGGAGTGGGACGTGCCCTCGGACCCGGCGGCGGTCTCGCGGATCCGGACGGCGTGCGCGCGCCGGCTGACCGAGTGGGGTCTGGACGAGGTGGTGTTCACCGCCGAGCTGATCCTGAGCGAGTTGATCACGAACGCGATCCGGTACGGCGGGCAGCCGGTGCGGGTGCGGTTGATCCGGGACCGGGCGTTGATCTGCGAGGTGTGGGACGCCAGCAGCACATCCCCGCACCTGCGGTACGCGGCGACCACGGACGAGGGCGGGCGCGGGCTGTTCCTGGTGGCGCAGTTGGCGGAGCGGTGGGGGACCCGGTACACGGGGCGCGGGAAGGTGATCTGGGCGCAGTTGGCGCTGGGCGGGGAGGTGCCGGCGGCGGCGCTGCCGGTGTTCGACCTGGAGGACCTGGGCGACCTGTCCTGGTGAGGGGCGCCGCAAGGGCCGCCGGGGGGCCCGCAAAGCGCGAATTCCGCGCCGTTTTCTCATGTCTTCTCGGATTCGTGGTGAGTGGGGCTCCTTTCGGCCCGCCTTCTTCTTGACTCGGCGGTAACCCCTGGGGATGCTCGGTGCACATTTGCGCGGACATGACAATTGAGAGTGGTGACGATGACACGACTCGCGCACCGTCGACGCGGCGGCCCCCTCGCCCTCCTCGCCCTGTTGCTGGCCCTGGTCACGGTGCTCCTCGGCCCCGCCCCGGGCAGCCTGGCCGACACGGGCTGGTGGAACCCCACCGCCCGCCCGCAACCCGACTCGGGCATCGGCGTGACGGGTGAGCCGTTCAAGGGGACCGACGCCCAGGGCAAGGTCCGCGGATTCGTGGACGCGCACGACCACCTGATGGCCAACGAGGGCTTCGGCGGCCGGCTCATCTGCGGCAAGCCCTTCTCCGAACTCGGCGTCGCCGACGCCCTCAAGGACTGCCCCGAGCACTATCCCGACGGCAGCCTCGCCGTCTTCGACTTCATCACCAAGGGCGGGGACGGCAAGCACGACCCCGACGGCTGGCCCACGTTCAAGGACTGGCCCGCGAACGACTCCCTGACCCACCAGCAGAACTACTACGCGTGGGTGGAGCGGGCCTGGCGCGGCGGCCAGCGGGTGCTGGTCAACGACCTCGTCACCAACGGTGTGATCTGCTCGGTGTACTTCTTCAAGGACCGCGGCTGCGACGAGATGACCTCGATCCGGCTCCAGGCCCGCAAGACGTACGAGATGCAGGACTACGTGGACCGCATGTACGGCGGCCCCGGCAAGGGCTGGTTCCGCATCGTCACCGACACCGCCCAGGCCAAGCGGGTCATCGAGGACGGCAAGCTCGCCGTGGTCCTCGGGGTGGAGACCTCCGAGCCCTTCGGCTGCAAGCAGATCCTCGACGTGGCCCAGTGCTCCAAGGCCGACGTGGACAAGGGCCTCGACGAGCTGTACGGGCTCGGCGTGCGCAGCATGTTCCTGTGCCACAAGTTCGACAACGCCCTGTGCGGGGTGCGCTTCGACGAGGGCGCCCTCGGGGTGGCCATCAACGTCGGCCAGTTCCTCTCCACCGGCACCTTCTGGAAGACCGAGACCTGCGCGGGACCCCAGCACGACAACCCCATCGGGCTCGGCCTCGCCGCCGACGCCGCTCCGCAGGCCGTCAAGGAGCTGCCCGCGGGCGTGAGCGTGCCCACCTACGCCGGGGACGCCAAGTGCAACGCGCGCGGGCTCACCGAACTCGGCGAGTACGCGGTGCGCGGCATGATGAAACGCAAGATGATGCTCGAACTGGACCACATGAGCGTCAAGGCCGCCGGGCGGGCCCTGGACATCGTGGAATCGCAGAACTACCCCGGCGTCATCTCCTCGCACAGCTGGATGGACCTGGACTGGACCGAGCGGGTCTACGCCACCGGCGGTTTCATCGCCAAGTACATGGGCGGCTCGGAGGGCTTCGTCGCCGAGGCGAACCGCACCAAGGCGCTGCGCGACAAGTACGGCAAGGGCTACGGCTACGGCACCGACATGAACGGGGTGGGCGGCTGGCCCGGCCCGCGCGGCGCCGACGCCCCCAACCCCGTCCAGTACCCCTTCCGCACCGCCGACGGCGGCTCCGTCGTCGACAAGGTGACGGCCGGGCAGCGCACCTGGGACCTCAACACCGACGGCGCCTCCCACTACGGGCTGGTCCCCGACTGGATCGAGGACATCCGCCGGGTCGGCGGCCAGGAGGTCGTGGCCGACATGTTCAAGGGCGCCCAGTCCTACCTCGACACCTGGGGCGGCACCGAACGCCACCGGGCCGGGGTGAACCTGGCCACCGGGGCCGCCGCGAGCGCCTCCACCTCCCAGTGGTGGAACCCCTTCGTGGACTACTCCCCCGGCCGGGCCGTCGACGGCGACCAGGGCAGCCGCTGGGCCAGCGAGTGGAACGACGACCAGTGGTTCCGGATCGACCTCGGCTCCGCGCAGCGGGTCGCCAAGGTCACCCTGGACTGGGAGCGGGCCCACGCCCGCGCCTACCGGGTGGAGACCTCCACCAACGGCGAGACCTGGCGCACGGTCGCGAACGTCACCGACGGGGACGGCGGGCTGGACACC
Organism: Streptomyces dryopteridis; assembly: GCF_049606955.1. Taxonomy (NCBI): domain Bacteria; kingdom Bacillati; phylum Actinomycetota; class Actinomycetes; order Kitasatosporales; family Streptomycetaceae; genus Streptomyces; species Streptomyces dryopteridis. The sequence goes on from NZ_CP187113.1 coordinate 226,562, forward strand.
CTCCGCTTCGACGGGGTCAGCGCCCGCTACCTGAGGGTGCAGGGCGTGCAACGCGCCACCGGCTGGGGCTACAGCCTGCACGAGGTGGGCGTGTACGGCTCCTGAGCCGCACGCCGCCGAGCGCACCGGGCCCGGGGCCCGGCGGGACCTCCCGTCCCGTCGGGCCCCGGGCCCCCGCGCGTCTCAGCGGGGCAGGACGGTGACGGTGAGCACGGCGGTGTCGTCGTTGCCGGCCGCCGTGTAGTCGGCGGCGGCGGCCAGCAGTCGGGCCGCCGCGCCCTCGGGGTCCCCGGGGCCGGCCGCCGCGAGGGCCCCGTCCATGACCTCCTCGAAGAAGGCCCCGTCGGCCGAGCGGGCCTCGGTGAGGCCGTCGGTGTACAGGTAGAGGGTGTCCCCGGGACGCAGGATCTCGGTCAGCGGTTCGTAGCGCACGTCGGGGGCGACGCCGAGCAGCAGCCCGCCGGCCGGCAGCCGGCGGACCGTGCCGTCGCGGCGCAGCAGCACGGGGTGGGGGTGGCCGGCGCCCGCGACGCGCAGCTCGTGGCCCTCGGGTCCGGGGGTGAGGACGGCGACGACGGCGGTGACGAAGCGGGTGGCGGCGGAGCGGGTCAGGGAGCGGTTGAGACGGGCCAGGGCGGCCTCGGGGGCGGTCCCGTCCTCCAGCAGGGTGCGCAGGGTGTGCCGGGCCAGGCCGGTGAGGGCGGCGGCCTCGGCGCCCCGGCCGCACACGTCGCCGATGACGAGGGCGGTGGCCCCGTCGGACTCGACCACGTCGTAGAAGTCCCCGCCCACCTCCATGGAGGTGTCGGCCACCCGGTACTCGGCGGAGAAGGCCAGGCCCGGGACCCGGGGCAGGGCGCTGGGCAGCAGGTGCTGCTGGAGCATCCGGACCTGTCGGCGGCGCTCGGCGTGCACCAGGGTGCTGTCGATGGCGAGGGCCGCGCGGTCGGCGAGGTCGGCGAGGAAGTGCGCGGAGGCCACGGGCTGCCGGCGGCTGTAGAGGAAGGTGAGGGTGCCCAGGGCCCGACCGCGCGCCGTCAGCGGGTTGACGCTGACGTGGGTGACGCGCCCGTCGTCGAGGGGCCCACCGGCGAGGCGGTCGCCGTCGAGGGTGAGGGCGTGGCCGCCGGTGAGGGCGCGGCGCAGCAGGGCGGTGAGCCAGGGGTCGGCGGCGACGTGTTCGGCGAGGTGGTTCTGGGCGGCGACGGAGACGTGCGCGTGGGCGTGCGGGCGCGGGTCGCCCTCGGCGTCGGCGAGGTGGATGAGGCAGCCGTCGGCGATGGCGGGGACGGCGAGGCGGGCGATCCGGCCGAGGGTCTCGACGGCGTCGAGGCTGGCGTCCATCTGGAGGGACGCCTCGGCGAGGAAGGCGTCCTGGAGCCGGCGGCGCTGGTTCCAGTCGCGCAGCCGCAGGCGTTCGTCCCCGGCCAGGACCACGTCGCCGACCTGGTGCAGTCGGCGGACCAGGGCGGCGTGGTCGGGGACTTCCTCGGCGAAGCCGACGGCGATGGCCGCGTGGTCCCCGGAGGGCAGGGTGAAGACGCACTCGGCGACGTGGAGCACGCCCGGGCCGAGCACGTCGGGGCCCCCGGGGCGGGCCAGGGCGGCGTAGGCCGCGCGGGTGAACAGGTCCACCCGGGTGCCCTCCCCGACCTCGGTCGCGGGCGGGGGCACGGGCAGGTCCCAGTCGGTGCGCGCCTCGTCGGCATCGGGGACGTGCAGGGCGGGTCGGGTCTCGCCCCGGCCCAGGCGGCGAGTGTAGGACAGGCGGGTGCCGGTCCAGCGGTAGCCGACGACGGTGCGGACCCCGCACGCGTCGACGAGGGCGGGGTAGAGCTCGGGGGCGATGCCGGTGATGTCGCCGACGCCGGTGGCGCAGGTCCACAGGGCGTGCAGACGGACCGACCAGTCCTCGTCACCGGTCCATGTGACCGTGTCGGCCGTACCCATCGCGCGCACCCCCGTCCGTCCGTCGCGCGCCGCCCGCGCGCGGGTCCGATCCGAAGCGCCGGAACCGCAAGAACCCTACGACACGCGGGGCGGCGGGGCACCCGTGCCGGAGGCGGGCGACCGGGTCCGTTCGGGTCATGATCGTTCGCGGTGGCGGCCGGTGTGCCGCCGGACCGTCCGGTGATCGGTTCCGCCGGTACGCCGCGACCCCGGCGGGGGGTGCCGGGGTCGCGGGAGAGGGCGGGACGGGGGGCGGTGGTCAGCTGAGCGAGGCGAATGCCTGCCAGCCGCTGGTGCCGACCTGGACCGGGGTCCCGACGAGGTCGGGGCGCATCCACAGCTTGCCGTCGGGGGTGTTGGCCCACAGGGCGGGCCGGCCGCCGACCCCGCCGGGGGCCGCCGTGAGCAGCGGGTGCGCGGCGGCGGTCAGACCGGTCGCGATCACCTTGGCGGCGGGGCCGGAGCCCAGGCCCTGTCCGTCGGGTCCGGTGCCCTCGTAGAGCCGCAGGTCACCGGTGGTGCGGTGGCGGGCGAGCAGGTCCACGCGGCCGTTGCCGGTGCGGTCGCCGGGGGCGAGGAGCTCGTAGGGGTCCCAGGCGTTGGCGCCGATCAGGACCGGAGGCCGGTCGTAGTCGAGGTAGCCGGAGGGGTGCCCGAAGTACAGCCACAGCTGGTTCTTCGACTTGACGACGAGGTCGGGGTGGGCGGGGGCGCCGTCCTCGACCGCGCCGTCCACATCGCCGATGGCGAGGATCTGGTCGGCGTCGCGGAAGTGGTCGTTCTCCTCCTCGAACACCTCCAGGCGGATCCGCTCACGGTCGCAGGCGCCGCCCGCGGCCTCCTCGCCGTACGCGGAGCAGGCGTGCCCGTAGCCGTTGTTGGGGAGGACGTCCAGCACCCGCGAGCCCTTCGGGCCGGTGAGCGCGATCAGGTCCTCGTAGCCGTCGTCGGTCCAGTCCCCGCGGTGGGTGAGGGAGGCGCCGGCGAGGGAGCCGGCGGCGGCCCTGCCCTGGTTGGCCAGGCGCCCGTCCCCGCGGCCGGAGTAGAGCAGCAGTTCGCCGCCGGGCTTGAGGGCGTACACGTCGGGCACGCCGTCGCCGTTGAGGTCACCGGGCTTGTCGGCCTCGGCGGCGCGGTTCACGTAGAAGAGGTAGGTGCCGGTGTCGGAGCGGTTGCCGGCCACGTCCAGGGAGCGGGCGTAGAGGTTCTGGGGGCCGACCACGGGCGGCTTGAGGGTGAGGGTGACGGGCTTGCCGCCGCTGGTGTTCGCGGTCTTGACGGCCGGGTCCCATGAGGTCCACCACTCGTAGCGGTTGACGTCGCCGATGCCGTTGGCGCCGAGGGTGAAGCGGCCCTCGGTGCGGGCCGCCCCGGTCCGGTCGGGCCAGCCGGCCGAGCCGTCGGGGAACTCGGGGGAGGTGACGGTGGGGGGCACGCTGGGGCGGGTCTGGTCGACGATGAAGCGGCACACCGGGGACCAGGCGGAGACGGAGGAGCCGTCGTCGGCCTGGACCTGCCAGGAGTGCTGCCGGCCGCTGACGAAGGCGCTCTTGGGGATGACGACCTTGGCGACGTTGCCGGAGGTGACCGAGACCACCTTCTCGAACAGGACGGTGCCGGTGCCGGTGCGCCACATCTTGAACCGGCCCTTGACGGTGCCGCCGTCGGGGTCGGAGATGGTCGAGAACAGCTCCACGTCGGTGTTGCCGACGGTGGTGCTGGGCTCGGCCGTGCACTGGGTGGCGGGGTTGGTGCGCTGCCCGGCCGGCGGGTTGGGGGTGGAGTTGTACTCGGTGGAGAGCACGGCGGTCTTCGCGTCGAACTTCTTCCAGCCCAGGGCGTCGCTCTCGCTGCTCGCGCGCAGGCCCAGGGTGGAGGTGGGCCACTTGTTGGCGGAGGCGAGTTCGGCGACGGAGCGGGTGTCGAACTCCAGGTTGCCGGCGGGGCAGTTGGCGCCCCAGCCCTTGGCGGCGTTGACCGTGCCGACCTTGGCGGCCCAGGTGGGCTGCTTGTTCCAGGTGGTGCCCGAGTTGATGGTGTTGGTCCGCCACAGTTCGACCGGGCGGGCGGTGCAGCTCCAGGAGTGGGTGTTCTTGATCCTGAAGGTGGACTTGACGATCTTCTTGCCGTGCAGGGGCTTGGTGTCCATCGTGAAGAGGGAGCGCCAGGTGCCGCCGGTGTCGGTCTCGTGGCCGGAGCGGGCCACGCCGGAGGAGTGGTTCCAGTAGGAGGTGGTCGGGTACTTCTTGGCGACCGAGGTCCAGTTGGAGCGGGAACCGCCGACGGTGGGGTCGATGTAGACGGGGAAGACCGTGTCGGGGTCGTTGAGCAGGGCGCGGTCGGGCACCAGGGCGAGCCCCTCGTCGCCGACGCTGACCGGCATGGTCCGTTCGACGGCGCCGACGCGCGGTTCGAAGACGTCCTCGGCGGGGCCGGCGGGCGCGCCGCCCCGTGCGGCGAGGAGTCGGTCGAGGGCCTCGGCGTCGCGCGGCGCGGGGGTGCTCGCGGCGAGGGAGGCGCCGGAGTCGGCGGGGAGCCCGGCGGAGTCCCACATGACGGGGGTGGGGGCGGTGAACACCTCCTGGCCGGCCGGGTTCAGGGCGCGCAGGTTGCCGGCCGCGTCGGCCTCGACCTCGACGCCCTCGCCCGCGAGGTCGAACCGGAGCCGGTCGAGGGCGGGGTTGCGGGCGGCCTCGGGGGTCTTGACGACGAGGAGTTGCCGGAAACCGGTGACCTCGGCCTTCATCCGCAGGTCCACCCCGGGGAGCACCTCGGGGTAGGTGGCGGTGTCGGCGGTGAGGACGGGGCGGGGCAGGGGGGCGGGCCAACCGACCGTGAGGGAGCGGCCGTCGCGGGTGATGGTGGCCAGGGGGCCCTCGCCGCCGCCGGAGAACTCCAGCGCGACGGTGGTCGCGACGGGGGCGACGGTGCCGCGGTCGGTGGCGCGCAGGGTCTCGTCCACGGGCACGTACCGGTCACCCTGGCGCACGCGGACGGGCAGCAGGGAGCTCTCGCGGGTGAGGGTGCCGTGCGGGTTGGCGTACACGGTGGCGAACTCGGTGCGCAGTGCGGTGACTTCGACGGGTTCGCCGGTGCGGGCGGCCCGCTCCAGGGCCTCCTCCTCCCCGATGCCGGAGGTGACCGCGCCGGGGTTTCGGGCGGATTCCTCGGCGGCGGCGCGGGCGGCGCCCCCGTCCGGCACGGGTGCGGCCACGGCGGTCCCGGCGAGGGACACCGGGCCCGCGGCGAGACCCAGTACGAGGGCGCAGGCCATCGGAGTGCGGGCGAATCGGCTCGCGCCGCGCCTCCGTTGGGATGCTGACATTTTCTGCCCTTCCGTCAGTTCGACTCGCCGCGATTCGGCAAGGGCAAGGTATAGCACAGGTAAAGTAGGGTCTTTCGGCCTGTCCGTTTGGGGACTTCCGCATTCCGGCGGGGCGTAAATGATCGGTAAAGTCTTCGCGATCTTGATCATCGATCCCGTTGGGGGAATCGTGCGCGGCCAACCCGCCGAACCGGGAATCCAGGACTGGGTTCCGACCGGACGCAGAAGAAACACCAGAGCCGGCAGACGGGCCGCCCGGGCCGTCACCACCGTGACCGCCGTCGCCGTGCTGGGCGGGCTGGTGACGGCCGAGGCCCTCGCCATGACCCCGTTGCGGCTGCCCGACCTCCAGGAGACCCGCCCGGTCCCGGTGGGCCGGGTGGACACCACACCCGCGGGCCCGGACGACGCGGCCGCCGACGCCCGTCGCCACGCCCCCGAGGTGACCTGGCCCGCGCCCGGGGTCGTCACCGCCGCGTTGCCCTCCGAGGGCCGGGACCGCTCGCTGGCGCCCGGCGGCCTGCCGCTGACCCTGCGCTCCCCCGGCGGCCCGGCCGCCGCGCCCGCCGGAGGGGACCTGCGGGTCGAGGTGCTGGGTCGGGACGCGGCCGAACGCGTGGGGGTGGACGGCCCGCTGCTGGCGGCCGAGACCCCCGCCGGTACCGGCGGCGAGACCGAGCTGACCGTGGACTACTCGGGCTTCCGAGAGGCGTCGGGGGCCGGTTGGGCCTCCCGGCTGCGGCTGGTGCGGCTGCCCGAGTGCGCCCTGACCACGCCCGAGGCGCCGGAGTGCCGGCCCGAGCCGGTGGCCGGGGCGCGCAACGACGTGCGCGCCGGCACCGTGACGGGCCGGATCGCGCTGCCCGCCCCCGTGCCGGTCGCCGGCACCTGGGCCACCGGCGCGCCCGCGAGCTCGACCCCCGTGCGCACCCTGTACGCGTTGCGGGCGGCCCCGGCCGGGCCGGACGGGGACTTCAAGGCCAGTTCCCTCTCGCCCTCCGGCACCTGGCAGTCGGGCTCCTCCTCCGGCGCGTTCACCTGGACCTACCCGATGGGCCTGCCGCCGGTCCCGGGCGAGGTGGCCCCCGACCTGGCGCTGAACTACAACTCCGCCTCCCTCGACGGCCGCACCGCCGCCACCAACAACCAGGCCAACAACGTCGGCGACGGCTGGACCCTGGAGCCCGGCTTCGTCGAACGCCGCTACCGCTCGTGCAACGAGGACATGAAGGGCGGCAACAACAAGGCGAAGAACGGCGAGCAGTGCTGGGCCACGGACAACGCCGTGCTCTCGCTGAACGGCTTCTCCAACGAGCTGGTCAAGGACGACCGGACCGGCACCTGGAAGCTCCTCAAGGACGACGGCAGCCGGATCGAACGGATCAAGGACCCGGCCCGCGACAACGGCACCCACGAGGGTGAGTACTGGAAGCTGACCGACGCGGGCGGCACCCAGTACTTCTTCGGCTACCACAAGCTGCCCGGGTGGACCTCGGGCAAGCCCACCACCGACTCCGCGTGGACCGTGCCGGTGTACGGCAACCACGCGGGAGAGCCGGGGCACAAGCCGGCCTTCGCGGACTCCATGACCCGGCAGGGCTGGCGCTGGAACCTGGACTGGGTGGTGGACCCGCGCGGTGACGCCATGGCCTACCACTGGGCCAAGGAGAGCAACCGCTACGGCCGCAACGTCAACGCCTCCACCGGCGCCTCCACGAACACCGAGTACACCCGCGGCGGGTACCTCAAGCGGATCGAGTACGGGCTGCGCGCGGACACCGCCCTGGCCGGCACCCCGGCCGCCCGGGTCACGTTGAACACCGCCGAGCGCTGCCTGCCCGGCAAGGACTTCGACTGCGCCGAGGCCAAGTTCACCAAGGAGAACGCCAAGCACTGGCCGGACGTGCCCTTCGACCAGTACTGCAAGGCCGGCGAGAACTGCAAGAACCGCCACAGCCCCTCGTTCTGGACGCGCAAGCGGATCACCGGCATCACCTCCGAGGTACGGGTCGGCGCCGCCTACCGCAAGGTCGACTCCTGGGCCCTGACCCACCAGTTCCCCTCCCCCGGCGACGGCGCGAGCCCGGCCCTGTGGCTGGCCTCGGTGACCCGCACCGGGCACACCGGCGGCAAGGACCTGGCGATGCCGCCGGTCACCTTCTCCGGCAAGCAGCTGGAGAACCGGGTGGACCGCACCGGTGACGGCATCCCGCCGCTGATCCGCTACCGGGTGCGGGGGATCAACACCGAGTCCGGCGGGACCGTCGCCGTGGACTACTCGGCCCCCGAGTGCACCCCGGCCTCGCTGCCCGCCGAGGAGTCCAACACCAAGCGCTGCTACCCCGTGTGGTGGAACTCCCCCGACGCCCCCGGCGCCGACTCCAAGCCCCTCAAGGACTGGTTCCACACCTACGTGGTCACCGGCATCCGCGAGGAGGACCGGGTCGGCGGCGCCCCGCCCAAGCGCACCGACTACACCTACCTCGGCGGCGCCGCCTGGGCGAAGTCCGAGGACGAGTTCGCCAAGCCCGAACACCGCTCCCACTCCCAGTTCCGCGGCTACGGACAGGTCCGCACCACCGAGGGCGACGGCAAGGACGGACCGCGCGCCCACACCGAGAAGCGGTTCTTCCGCGGCCTGACCGGCAAGCAGGTGCCCGACTCCGAGGGCGTGAACCTCCCCGACGCCCCGCCCCTGGCCGGCATGCAGCGCGAGGAGACCACCCACCTGGCCGGCGCGGTCCTCGACGGCACCTCGGCGACCCCCTGGACCTCCGCGCCCACCGCCACCCGGGCCCGCCCCGGCCTGCCCGACCTCACCGCCCGGATCACCAAGCCCGACGCGGTGATCGCCGAACGCCGGCTCCAGGGCTCCGCCTGGCAGCGCGCCCGGGTGGAACGCGGCTACGACGCCCAGGGGCAGGTCGTCACCGAGTCCGACCTCGGCGACCTCGCGGTCACCGGCGACGAGACCTGCACGACCACCACCTACGCCCGCAACCCCGCCCTGAACATCCTCGACCTCGCCGCCTCGGTGAAGAAGGTCGCCAAGGCGTGCGGGATCACCCCGAACCTCCCGGCCGACCTGATCTCCGAACACCGCACCTACTTCGACGGCTCCACCACCCTGGGCGCCGCCCCCACCAAGGGCGACACCACCCGGGCCGACGAGCAGAACGCCGCCGGCACCGGCTTCGTCACCGTCGAGACCCACAAGACCGACCGGCACGGCCGGGCCGTCGAGACCGTCGGCGCCGCGGGCGCCAAGTCCACGGCCGTCTTCACCCCGGCCCACACCGACGCCCCCACCTCCCTCGTCGCCCGCAACGCCCTCGGCCACACCGAGACCAGCGAGTACGACCCGGGACGCGGCGAGCCGATCGCCAAGATCGACGCCAACGGCAAGCGGCAGGACGCCGACCTCGACCCGCTGGGCCGCGTGGCCCGGGTCTGGGAGAAGGGCTGGTCCAAGGCCGCCAACCCGGACGCCCCGAGCCTGGAGTACGTCTACACCGTCTCGCGGACCGCGCCCTCCTCGGTCGCCGCCCGACACCTGCGGCACACCGGCGAGTACCGCACCGAGTACACCCTGTACGACGGTCTGCTGCGCGAACGCGAGACCCAGGTGCCCTCCGCCAACGGCTCCGGCCGGGTGGTCACGGAGAAGAAGTACGACTCCCGCGGCCTGGAGTGGAAGGTGTACAAGGAGTACCTCGCCACCGGCGAGCCCTCCGCGACCCTGGTCACCGCCGACGACACCAAGGTCCCGCACCTGACCCGCACCGAACACGACGGCGCGGGCCGGCCGGTGCTCCAGATCGCCGAGAAGTACGGCGACGAGCGCAGCCGGGTCACCACCCGGTACGACGGCGGACGCACCACCGTGATCCCGCCCGCCGGCGGCACCCCCACCGCCACCGTCACCGACCTGCGGGACAACGTCGTCGAACGGGTCGAGTACGCCGACACCGGCCTCAAGGTCGGGCACAGCACCCGCTACACGTACACCCCCTCCGGTGAGCAGGCCAGCGTCACCGACCCGACCGGGGCCCGCTGGACGTTCACGTACGACAAGCGCGACCGCGTGGTCAAGGAGGACGACCCCGACAAGGGCGTCACCACCCACACCTACGACGCGGCCGACCGGCGCGTCACCAGCACCGGCGCCGGCGGCGCCACCCTCACCACCGGCTACGACCCGCTGGGCCGCCGCACCTCCCTGAAGCAGGGCGCCACCACGCTCGCCGGCTGGGAGTACGACGCCGTGGCCAAGGGCGAGCAGCACCGCGCGGTCCGCCGCGTCGGCGGCCAGGACTACGTCGTCGAGACCACCGGCCTCGACGGCCGCGACCAGCCCACCGGCACCCGCGTCACCATCCCCGCCCGCGAGGGCGGCCTGGCCGGCAGCTACGAGCTGACCCACGGCTACAACGCCCGCACCGGCCTGCTCGAATGGACCCGGCACCCGGCGTTCGCGGGACAGACCGCCGAACGCGTCACCCACCGCTACTCCACCTCCCTCCCCTACGACCAGGTCGTCTCGACCGTGGGCGGCTCCGGCACCCTCGTCGCGAACATGACCTACGACCCGTTCCAGCGGGTGCTGCGCACCGAGTACGGCTCCGCCGGCCGCAAGGTCTGGGAGAGCAACGAGTACGACGAGCACACCGGACACCTGACCCGCGTGGTCACCGACCGCGAGACGGGCCCCTCCCGGATCGACGACACCCGCTACGGCTTCGACCAGGCCGGCAACATCACCGGCGTGACCACCGAGTCCGGGCAGGACGGCGGCAAGTCCGTCGACACCCAGTGCTTCACCCTCGACGGGCTGCGCCGCGTCACCAACGCCTGGACGGCCACCGACGGCTGCGCCGCCAAGCCCAACGCCGACGGCACCCCCGGCGGCACGACCCCGAAGGTCGGCGGCCCGGACGCCTACTGGCACAGCTTCACCTACGACGCCATCGGCAACCGCAGGACGGAGACCCAGCACGCGGCCCCCGGCAACCCCACCGCGACCACCGACCTCGTCCGCAGCTACGCCTACGGCGAGAACGGCGCCGGCACCCGCGCCCTGACCTCCGTCACCACCAAGAGCGCCGGGCAGAAGGACCGCAAGGACACCTACGGCTTCGACAAGGCCGGCAACACCACCGCCCGCCAGGTCGGCGGCCGCGCCCAGGACCTCGCGTGGGACGCCGAGGGCCGACTCGCGCGGGTCACCGAGAACAACCTGACCACCCACTACACCTACGACGCCGACGGCGCCCGCATCCTGGCCGCCGACCCCACCGGCACCACCCTGACCCTGCCCGGCGGCAACCAGATCCGGATGGACGCCAAGGGCGCCAAGGCCGGCACCCGGTACTACGCGCAGGGCGACAAGACCGTCGCGACCAAGACCGGCGGGCAGACCAGCATCCTGCTCTCCGACCACCACGGCACCGCCTCCGTCGCCGTCCTCCTCGGCGCCGGACAGGCCGTGACCCGCCGCAAGAAGCACATCTTCGGCAACCCGCGCACGGCCCAGCCGGGCAACTGGCCCGGCAACCAGGGCTTCGTGGGCGGCACGATGGACGGCACCGGCCTCACCCACCTCGGGGCCCGCGAGTACGACCCGACCCTGGGCCGGTTCATCTCCGTGGACCCGGTGATCGACACGGCCGACCCGCAACAGATGCACGGCTACACCTACGGCAACAACAACCCGCTGGTGCAGTCCGACCCGGACGGAAAGTTCTTCGGCGCGCTCAAGAACTGGATCTCCGACGTCAGGCGCAAGGCGGAGGAGGCGTACCGCGCCTTCATGCGCTGGATGGCGATCCTGCGGGCCCGTTGGGAGGCCGAACGCCGGGCCGCCGAGGCCCGCGCCCGCGCCGCCGAGGCCGCGCGCAAGGCCCGTGAGGCCCGCGAGGCCGCCGAACGCGCCCGCAAGGCCGCCGAACGCAAGGCCCGCGAGGACGCCCAACGACGGGCCAAGCAGGCCCGGGAGGCCGCCGAGAAACGCCGCAAGGCCCAGGAGCAGAAGAAGAAGGACAACCGGTCGGGGCTGCGCAAGCTCTGGGACAAGGGCGTCGCCAAGGCCGGCGGGGCCATCAAGAAGCACTGGCGCGGAGCGGCCGAGATCGCGGCCTTCGGGGTGTGCGTGGCCGCCTCGGCCGGAGCGTGCATCGTCGCCGGGGCCGCGGTCGCGGGCGCCAAGTGGTTCGCGTCCTCACGAGATCCGAACACCAAGAAATACGGCGCCGGGGACTTCTTCCGGGAAACCGGCATCGGTGTCCTCGGCGGCGCCGCCGGCGCCGCGATCGGCAAGGGCGTGACCCGCGGACTCGGCGGCAACACCACCTTCTGGCGGGCCGGCATGGGCAATGCCGTGTCCTCCAAGGGCGCCGAGAGATACATGAACATGAGCATCAACGCGAAAATGTCGGTGGCCGGCTGCGGAATCGGAGGTTTCAGCCCGAGTTATTGTTCATAGGAGCGTTGCGAACGGCGCCGCCGGCCGGATCCCCTTCCGACCGGCGGCGCCGCCGCGTTCACACCCTTTCCGATTCGGGAAAACGAAAGACAAGGAGTCCCGGTGCCATCCAGCGGGAAAACGGTGGTGCGGGGGCGGGGCCTGCCCGTGTTCTGCGCCCTCGTCGCGGCGGGCGCGGCCACCGGCGCCCTGATCACCGTCATCGACCCGGTCGGCTCCGTCGACCTCGCCCTCGTCGGCACCCTGACCGCCCTCGTCTGGCTCTGCTGGCGCCTGGCCCGGAGCCGGGTGGAATTCGACGCCCACGGGGTCACCCTGGTCTCCTTCGCCACCCGCCGGTACCTGGCCTGGGGCGCCGTCACGGACATCACGCACACCAGCGGGCTGAGCGTGCTCGACGCCGAGGGCCTGCCGCGCGGCGTGCCCACCCTCGCCGGCTCGGCCGTCGACAACCTGCTCCAGCGCCGGGGCCGCAGCCGGGTCCGCGCCGCCGCCGACGCCCTGCGCGCGGCCCGCGCGGCGGCCTCCCCCGAGGCCCTGGCCGACACCACCCGAACCCTCCGCCCCGACCCCACCTGGCCCGACCTCCTCCTCCCGACCTCCCTGACCCTGATCCTCCTGGGCCTCTGACATGGCGGGATCCGTCTCCTCACCGGCCGAATCCCGACATCCGTCACCTAAGCGCAAATCTCCCAGGATAACGGTGGAACAGCGCGTTCCCCCGAACTCCCGTGACAACGAGGTGCGTGCTCACTCCCGCCCCTAGCGTCCCTCCCATGACAGACGCGACCTGGGATCCCACCACCCCCGTCTTCCGTGACCTGCTGCCGCCGGAGGCGTGGCGGGCGATGCTCGGACACGGACAACGACCGCACGCCGCCGGTGAACTCCTCCTGCGCCAGGGGGACGCCGGCACGCACGTCCTGGCCCTGACCGAGGGCATGGTGAAGGTGCTCCGTCGAGCGGCGGACGGCAAGGAGACCCTGCTCGCCTTCCGGGGGCCGGGGGAAATCCTCGGCGAGATGGCCGTACAGGACGGCGCCGCGCGGCTCGCCGACGTGGTCACCATCAGCCGCTGCCGGGTCTCGGTCGTCCCCCGCGCGGCCTTCGTGCGGCTCGTCGCGGAGCACGAGCTCGCCCCGGCCCTCGCCCACCACACGCTCCAGCGGCTCCGGCAGCGGATCCAGTCCTCCGAAGGACCCGTCGTGCGCAGACTGGCCGAGGCCCTGATCCGACTCGTCACCGTCACCGGCAGCCCCCGGGTCGCGGTCTCGAAGGCCGAGCTCGCCCAACACCTCCAGGTGAGCCGCAATTCCGTGCTCGACGCACTGCGCGCGTACGGGCCGGGGCGTGTCCTGTCCGAGCACAAGAGCATCACCGTCGTCGACCGCGAAGCGCTGGCGGCGTTCCTCTCGCCGCCCTTCGACGGCTCGGCGTGACCGGGGTCACCACGACCGTGCTCTGCCGGAGCAGACGCCGAGGCCCGGTCCGGGCGAACCTCTCCTCACCGCGCGACTCACCCTCGACAGCACCGGAGGACACCATGGAACAGCACGCCCGCGACCTGGCCCGGACCGGAGACGTCCCCTACACCCGGAGCCGACGACTGCCCGCCGTCCGGGGCATCCTGGCCGTGGACGCGAAGGACTTCACCGGACGGCCGGCGATCGAACACGAGACGATCAGCCGGGCGATCCCCGAGGTGCTCCGCATCTCGCTGCTCCGCGCGGGCCTGGCCGAGGTCTGGGACGGGCGGCTCTTCCCGGCCTCGACCGGGGACGGCTACGCCTTCGGCTTCGAGCCCTCGTTGATGCCGCTCGTGCTGAGCCCCTGGCTGGACACCCTGCAGGACACGCTCTCGGAGTACAACGTCCATTCGCTGGGCACCGCCCCCCTGCGCCTGCGAGCGAGCCTGCACCTGGGCCCGCTGCCCGAGACCGGTGACGGATTCGGCGGCCAGGGAACGGCCCGCAACGACACCCACCGCCTGCTGGACTCCGTCCCCGTCAAGGCCGTCCTCTCCTCGACCAGCGAGAACGTCACCCACGTCGCCGCGATCCTCTCCGACCGTTGCCACCAGGACTGCGTGGCGAGCGGCTACACGGCCCTGCACCCCGACCGGTTCATCGAGGTGTCCGCCTCCGTCCCCGGCAAGGACTTCTCGCAGCGCGCGTGGATCCACGTCCCCGTGATCTCGGGTCCGCTGCGCGACCACGGCGTCCTCGGCCCGCAGGCCCAGGCGCCGGCGGCCCCCGAGCCGCAGGACACCCCGCCCGCCGCGCCGGCCGGCACGAACACCACGTACAACGCCGACGGGAGCAACATCAACACGGGGACGGTGCACGGGGGTCAGAGCGTGAGCAACCAGCACGTGGCCGGGGACCACGTCGGCGGCAACAAGGCCCGCACCGTCCGCGGCTTCCAGGGCGACCGGGTCCGCGGCGACAAGCACCAGGGGCGGGCGTGACCACCGCGGAGACCACGGAGGCCGCGGACCCGACCGCGCCCCCACCGGTCACCCCCACGGTCCACAACACGTACAACTACAACGCCTCCAACGGCAACATCAACGCGGGCACCGTGCACGGCGACCAGGCCACCGACAACCAGTGGTCCGCCGATCCCGACCCGGCGAGGCGCCCCCGGGTCCACGAGGGACCGATCCCCCGCGCCGAGGTCGAGGAGGCCATCCGGGGCTTCGCCGTCCCCACGTGGTGGCCGGAGGCCAAGGAGGCGCTGGCCCAACGCGTGGTCTTCCTCGCGGGCGAACCCGGCTCCGGCCGACACACCGCCGGCCTCAACCTGCTCCACGAACACTGCCGGGACGTGACGGCCCTGCGCGCCGTGGACAACGTGCCCCTCGACACCTGGCGCCCCAAGGACCGTGACGCGCGCGGCTACCTGATGGAGGGGCATTTCCCCGACGGCCCCGACGGCCCCATCGGCCCCGGGGCCCTGGGGCACCTGCGGGCCCTCTTGGAGGAGGCGGACTCCGTTCTGGTGATCACCCTGGTCGACGACCCGCACATGCTGCGCGCTCTCGCCCGGGACCTGCGGATCGCCCCCGTGCGGTGCGTTCCCCCGGCGCCCGATCGGGTCTTCACCAGCGTGTTCGAGGCGAGGGTCCGCCACGCCTCCGAGCGGGCCCGGCTGTTGAGCGCCGTGCCCATCGGTCTGCTCGACACCCTGCTCGACTCACGTCTGATCCCCTCGGACGTGGTGGAACTGGTGCGGACGATCATCTCGGCGGACGGTGCGCGGGATCGACTGGAGGACCTCGCCGAACGGGTGGGGCATCGGTCCGAGGAGGGTGTGTCCGAGCTCGTGACCTTGTTGCACGACAGCCCCGAGGCCCTGGCCTTTCTCGTGGCGACGGCCGTCTTCGAAGGACTCGACCACCGGATCGTCCGCGAACAGGCCGACCGGTTGCTGGCCCTCTCCGACGGGGCACTGTCCTCGGTGCTGCAGCCCAGCCCAGACTCCGGCGGTGCGGCACGGCCCAATCCTGATTTCGCCCTGCGCCATTCGCTCGCCTCGCTGCTCGTGGCGATCACGGCCCGATGCGGTGCGGCCGAGGTCCGCACCACCGGCACCTACCCGCACCGGGTGGAACCGGTGACCTTCATCCGGCATCGGAGGGCCGAGTCCGTGCTGCGGCACATCTGGCGCGAGTACGGGCAGTTCGCCACGATGCTCACCTCGTGGCTCCGCGACGTGCCCCCGTACATGGAACTCACCGAACCCGTCGGCAGGGTGATGGGGATGGCCGCGGGATGGGGTGGCGGGCGGCAGGCGTTGCATCACATCACCGACCTGGCGGGCTCCGAGCGGGTGACAGGTCGCCAGATCGCCGCGCATGCGCTGGGCATCGCCGCCGAGGACCCCGTCCTGGTCGGCGAGGTCCGTCACAAGCTGGCCGGCTGGACCAGGTCGCCCGATCCGCGCCTGCGCTCCACGGTCGCCTTGGCCTGCGGCAGCGAGTTCGGGCTCGCACGCCCCGACCTGGCCGTGGACCTGCTGGGCAAGCTCGTCTCCCACGCCGGCGCCGACCCGGCCCATCCGGCCGGTGACGTCGCCCGGGCCCTCCACCGACTCCACCGCGCGGGGTTCGAGGAGGCCGTGTTCGACCGGGTGCACGCATGGAGCGGCGACCCGGCCCACGAGTCCACCGGCTTGGGTCTCCTGGCGGGGCTCATGCACTCCCCCGACTGGTTCGCGCGGCAACTCGCCGAGGACACCGTACGGGGCGATCGATTCGTTACTCTGCTCCACCGGGCCCTCGACTCCGATCCGGTGTTCGACGCGACGTCCCGTGCCCTTCTGACGTGGTGCGACGACGCCTCCCGTGACGACGGCCTCGCCGCCGTCCTTCCCGACCTGCTGACGCGGCTGTCCCGCTCGCCGAGTCGCGGCACACTGCGGCTGTTCGTGGAACTGGAGCGGCGGGAGAAGGCCGATCCGCGGGCCCGGGACATCGCCCGGGCGGTCATGTCGGCCTGGCGTGAGGAAGGAGGGGCGCGGCATGGCGGGTGACGATCACCCCGAAGTCCTGGTGCGGCCGCTCTCGCGTGCGCCGTGGCGGGAGATCATCTCGTACCGCTGGTCGTGCCCGAGGGACCGTGCGCTCGTGCTGACGAACCACGTCGGGGAATCCTTCGTGCTGGGGCGTTCCGGGGATCCCGAGGCCCCGGACGCGGCGGAGACCTCGCCCGAAGCCTCCGGCGCGCCTCCTCTCACCGGTCGGTACGCCAGTGCCCACACCGTGTTCACCGCTCCGCGCGTCCACTCGCGGCGGATCGGTCTGCCGTCACCCCGGGGGCCGGAGCGGGTGGACCTGTGGGTGTCCTGGTGGGTACACGATCCGGTGCGGCTCGTGCTCTCCCGGACGGTCGGGGGGTGGTTCCACGTCCGCGACCACCTGACGCGGGAACTGCGCCACCTGGCCGAGCGGCACGCGGCCTCCGGGCGGACGCTCACGGCGGGCGAGTTGGCGCGGCACTTCGCCGCCCCGCTCCGGATCGGCGAGGTGGGTCTCGGCTATCGGCTCGTCGACGTGCGCGGGCCCGAGGACGGCGAGGACCTGGACCTCGTGGGCGAGGGCACGCCCGCGCCGTTCGCCTGGCGGAACGTGAGTCGTGAGGAGTTCGAGTTCTGCCTCCGGGTCCTGCGCGAGGGTCCGCTCTCCCTGACCGCCCTGTGGTTGACGAGCAGGCCCGAGGAGGTACAGGAGGTCCTCAGGTGGTCCGTGGAGCACGCGAAGGTCCTCGCTCCCGCCGACGGACAGGGGCAGGTGGCGGAACTGCTCGCCCAACTGTCCCCGCAGGAACGCGCGGCCCTGTCCGGCCTCCTGCGCGAACGCGTGGCCCGAATGGCCGGGGGCTCCTTCGGGTCTCGGCCTTGACCGTCGTCCATCCATCCGATCGGAGGCATCCGTGACCATGCACCCCACTCACCTCTCCCAGCCATCGGCTGCGGACTCCACGCACGGAGCCTCCAGCGAGTCACGGGAGGCACCCTTCCCTTTCGCGGAGGTTCTCGACGCTCAGGATCCGAACGCCATGGCCGCCCTCGCTCGAATCCTGCCGGACCGGACCCTGGTGTTCGCCACAGGCTCCTCGATCAACACCGGAACGAATTTCGGAGATCAGCACACCTCCTCGGCCCCTGCTCCGGAGACACGAGCAGCCCCTCGTCAAGGGCCGGTCTCCCGGGAAGCGCTGGCCCGTCTCAAGGAACGCTTCGTACCGACCGACGCGTATCCGAGGACCTTGGCCGCATTGGACCGGGGTCCGGTGGTTCTCTTCGGTACCCCTGGCAGCGGGCGTCTCACCCTCGCGCTCGCCGCGTTGACACACGGGCACGAGGATCCGGTCGTCCTCCAGGTCGACGGCACAGTGGATCTGGCCTCGTGGGTGCCCCTGCACTCCGGCGTTCACGGCTATCTCATCATGTCGGCGCCCGATGCCCCGCCACTCAAAGAGTGGGACCTTTCCCGCCTGGCAGACCTGATGGACGAGAGCGGCGCGCGTCTGATCGTCCTCCGGTCCGAGAGTACCGAGGCGCTCCCCCCGTGGAGCGAGGATCTGGGGGATCGGGTGGTACTCCATCGCCCCCCGTCGGCCACCGACGTATTCCTGTCCCATCTCGTGGCCATGATTCCGGACCCCTTCGAACGACGTCGCAGGATCCTGCCGTTTCTCCCCGGACTCCTGCCGCACGTCCTGGTCCCCGGGTTGCCCCCACGTCAGGCCGTGCGCGTCGCCGAGGCCGTTCTCCGATCCGATCCCGGCATCGGACAGGTCTCCCGCGTTCGTGACGAGCTCATCGCCGCCTGGGCCGACGACATCGCGAAGGCGGCGAACGAGCGGCGCGAATTGTGGGGGCTCGTGCTGTCGCTCTGTGTCCACGGAGGCAGAGGGGTCGACCTTGTCCTGCGTCGAGCGAACGCCCTGCTCGGTCTCGTCGCGCGCGACAGCCCCAGAGCGGCGGCGTCCTCCATGACGCGCATGGACCTCCACGATCTCCTTCCCTCATGTGGGGCAACCTCGACGGTCGTCCAGGACACGGGGAGGACAGCCGTGACGGTCGATTTCCTGTGGGCCTCCGTGGCAGGGGCCGTCTGGGGAATCGTCTGCCGTGATCACGGGCATCTCCTGCCCGCCATTCACACGTGGTTGACCAGCCCCGACGCCGAGGAGACGGAACTGCCCTCTCTGGCCAGGGCATTGGCGACGATCTCCCGCCATGTATCCGGGAGCGCCTGGCCCCTGCTTCATCACGTCGCCTCTTCGGGAGCACCCTTCTCGTCGGAGATCGCCGGCATGGCCCTCCGATCGGCCATCGCGCGGAGGGGCGGTGACAACCAGGCCATGACCCGCACACTGCACGACTGGAGCCTGTCACCCGATCCCGCTCTGCGAAGGGCGGTCGTACATGCCTGCGGTCCCACCGGTGACACCGAGGAGCTGGGTCACGCGCCGGCGGCGCGCCTGCTGCATTCCGCACTGCGCGGACAGCCCGCCGAAAACCCCCGAGATCCAATGGTGTTGACGGCCACCGAGGTGATGAGTCGGCGCTTCGCCGGTGCCGACAGCGGCACCCGACGCAACCTGCTCCGCCACACGGCCCGCTGGGGCAGGGAAGAGGAAGCGACCGGCCACGTCGCGGCCGTCCTCACGGTGAGACTCATCCGCACGGAACGCGACTGGTTGGTGGGCGAGTACAGGAGCGGCAGGCCGCTCACCCACCTCGCCGTCTGTTGTGCGAACGCGCTGGACTCCCCCGTCCACCACCCATCGACCCGAGATGCGCTGCGCGAATGGTCACGTGCCGCCGAGTCCGACCCTGCGGGCCGCAGCACCCTCACCGGCCTCTACCGAGAACTCCTCCGGCTGAGGTCGCACGGGTTCATGCGCCTGCTGCGCTCCTTCGAACGCGACACCGAGGGGACACCGGGTCGGGAACCGGCCCTGGAGATTCTCGCCACGTGGCGTCGCCTCATCCACCACGAATCGACAGAACGGGGAGCATCATGACCACCACCGTGTACAGGACCCCACTCTTCGTGACGATCGAACGAAGCCTGCCGGCCACTGCCGAGATCCCCGGTCCATACCGCCCACACCCCGGGGCCGCCTCCCTCACCTTGCGGGATGCCCGCACGATTCTCTACGACCGGACTCGCCCCGAAGAGCAGCGCGACCCTCTGTGGCACCACGTCGGCAAGCTGGCGCGCCGGCCACACGAGGACCCCGCAGGGCGCATGGCCGCACTCTGGATAGCACTGCCCGGACTGCGTCGTACCGCCCGCAACATCAGCGAACGGTTCCACATCGCCCGTGAGGACGTGGAGTCCGAACTCCTCACGTGTTTCCTCGAGTCCGCACGCGACGCCCCCGACGTGCCGGCATCGGGGCATTCCGTTCTCCGGTCGGCCTGTTCGAGGGCGTGGTCCCTGCCCAGGAGGCATCCGGGAGAACACAGCACGGCGGACGTGGACACCACCGTCACCTGTGCGGGGGTCTCTCCCGAGGATCGCTGGGCGATCGAACTCAACGGCCGGGAGCGACCGGACGGCTTGGCGGCCGACATCCGGATCCAAGTCTCCGGGGAGGGCGCCGAGGGGATACGGCTCGGGGCCCTGGCTGCTGACTGGGGCCTTGTCTCCCATGTGGACGAAGCACGACTGACACGGCGCGGGCGAACCGTCGGGTACTTGTCGCTGCGTCAGCGGCGAGGCACGTCATGAACCACCGGTCCACGGCAACCCTCAGCTTCCGAGAGCTTTTCGATCTCCCTGTCAGCGTGAACCTGGAGACAGCCGCTCGCGCCTTCGGCATGTGCCTGGGCACGGCCTATCGATTGATCGACCAAGGTTCCTTTCCGTGCGCGACCATCCGCGTCGGGCGACGCCATCGGGTGCTGACCTCCGAACTGATGCGTGCCATCGGCATCGAGGAGCGCCCCGTCTTCGCCGAGGACGTCAGCAGGGGGGTGGCCCTGACCCTCTTCGACTGATCCGGCCATCCACAGCGCGACAAAGGAGTTGCCATGCCGACCTGCTTCGTTCTCGGCCCCGATTCCGAGACCCCGGCCCTCCATCAGCACCGCTTCCAGGTCTTCCACGCCGACGTACTGACACCCGTGTGTTCGCAGCTCGGATTCACGCTGCTGCCCATCCACCGCCCCGACATTACCGAGCCCGAGTCCACGGCGTGGCTGGACGGCCTGCTGGGTGCCGACGTGCTCATCGCGCACCTGTCCGGCCGGGGAACGACATTCGGATACGGACTGGGGCTCCGACACATGATCGGACGACACACGTTCCACGTGAACGAGATCGGGCTGATCTCCCCCGATCTCGGATCCGCCCCCGTCATCCTCTACCCACAACTTCCCGGAGGGCTCACCGAGGCCCGGCTGCGCATCCAGACCGCCTTGTCCGAAACCGTGTCGGGCACCTCTCCGACACTCATGCCTCCGGCACGAGCCCTCCTCCGAGAACCGGCAATCGCACCTGTCACCGAGCCCGAAGGCTCCGCCCTCTGGGCGGACG
This sequence comes from Streptomyces dryopteridis, assembly GCF_049606955.1. Classification (NCBI taxonomy): domain Bacteria; kingdom Bacillati; phylum Actinomycetota; class Actinomycetes; order Kitasatosporales; family Streptomycetaceae; genus Streptomyces; species Streptomyces dryopteridis. The sequence continues at coordinate 247,373 of NZ_CP187113.1, forward strand.
ACTCCTTTCCGGAGGACGGTCCCGGCACGCTGGACCACATGGCTTCCGCCGAGGAGGCGATGGCCGCGCTGGATGAGGACATGGCCAAGGTGGGTGCCGCCTTCGGCGACCTCCTGGCCATGACCGAACTCATCGACGAGGACATGCGACGGTCGCACAACCCCCGGACCCCGGGCAACAAGAGCCTGGTTGTGCTCAATCGATTCGCCCGATCCCTGGAGGGTCCGGCGGCGGAGTTGGAAGAGGCATCCACCGCCTTCGCCGAGCACGCGGGCGTCATGGTGCAGGCCATGGGTTCGTACCTCGTGTGGATGCGGGAGATGCCGGGAGAGGAGGGACGGGAACCGGCTCGGGACATACTGGAACTGAGTCGCGAACACGCGGCACAGATGGCGCCCGTCCTGGCGCAGGCCCAGGAGTTCAGTGCCATGTTGCGGTTCCTGAGTCGAACGAGCCGGCGCATGCGCAAGCCCGCGCGCAGCATCGATTCCTCACTCCGTCTCCTGCTCGGCAGCTTCGACGTCCTGCGGGGCTGGAACCCGGCCACCGATTCCCACGCATCCCCCGGGGATCCGACGGACCCGTCGGATCCCGCGCATCCCGACGATCGAGCGTGACGATCTCGACGGCCGGAAGGGGTTGGTCCGGGGGCCGGCGTGGCCGGATTCCCGGTGCCGGTGGGGGTGGGGTTCGTGACACCCTTCCCCTCGGCCGGGGTCGGCACGGTGTTCGAGCGGGGCGCGTTGCCCGTGCCGTCTCGTGACGGTCCGGCGCTCCCCCACGGGCGCCCGCGGCCGTTCACCGTCCCCCCACGTTCGAGGAGAACCCCCGTGTCCGAGTTGTCCCGGCGGATCGATTCCGCTCGTCCTCATGTCCTCGGTCTGTTCCGGATCGTCGTCGGTCTGTTGTTCGCCGTGCACGGCACCGCCTCGTTGTTCGGGGTGCCGGAGAGCGGGCGGGCCGCGGCGGCCTTGGGGAGTTGGCCGGGCTGGTACGCGGCGGTGATCCAGTTGGTGTGCGGGGTGCTGGTGATGTTGGGGCTGGGGTCCCGCAGCGCCGCGTTCCTGGCCTCGGGGTCGATGGCCTACGCGTACTTCACGGTGCACCAGGGCGCGGCGCTGTGGCCCTCGCAGAACAACGGCGAGAGTTCCGCGTTGTTCGCCTGGGCCTTCCTGTTGCTGGTGTTCACCGGGCCGGGCGCGTTCGCGGCGCAGCGGCTGTTCGTGCGGCGCGGCGCCTCCGGGGTCGGTGCGCCCGAAGCGGCCGAGGGGGCCCGGGCGCGCAGCGGAGCGGCCGCCGTCTGATCTCCTCGCGAGCCGTCGAGGATCCTGCCCCGGGTGCGCATGTGCCCGGGGCAACGCCGTGTTCCGGGGGGCGTGTCGTTCCTCGGCGTGGGCGCGTCGGCGCGCACAGGGGCGCGCGGTATCGTCCCGCGCGGGTCTCCCGTCACTCGGGGCAACCGACCGGTGCCGGAAACGGTCTTCGGGAGGGGCGCAGCCTTAAGAATTCCGCAATGAACGACGGCGGGGCCCGGCAGTAGTCTCGAATCCGGGGGGAGCGGGCATGGACGACGTACTCGGCGATCTGTTGGCCTCGATCAGGTTGGAGGGAGCGTTCCGCAGCCATTGGCGGCTCGGTGCGCCGTGGGGGATCCGGGGGCCGGACGAGAACTGCGCCGTGCTCCACTACATCGTGGACGGCAGTTGCTGGGCCACCCTGGCCGACGAGGTGGAGTTGCCCGCCGGCAGCGGCCACGAGCGCAGTCGGCTGTTGCGGCAGGGGGACGTGGCGGTGTTCCCGTGGGGGGCGCCGCACTCGCTGGGCGACCGGCCCGACCGGGACGGGCTGCCGTTGGCGGCGGTGCTGGCCGATCGGCGCCCGGAGGCGCCGGGGGTGGTGCGGCTGCCGGGGCCGGGGCCGGAGACGGCGATGTTGTGCGGGGGGCTGTACTACAACGCGGTCGGCGATTCGACGTTGTACCGGGCGTTGCCGCCGATGCTGGTGCTGGACCGGGCGCTGGTGCGTCGCCGGCCGCTGTTGCACCACACGTTGGCCGCGCTGGCCACCGAGCACCATCCGGACCCGGCGGAGCGGCAGTTCATCAGCGTGCGCGGGTTCGAGACGGCGCTGGTGCTGGCGCTGCGGCTGGCGTTGACGGGGGATGCCTCGCGGCGGCTGGCCGACGACTATCCGTCCTTGCGGGCGCTGGGCCATCCGGGGATCGGGCGGGCGTTGACGGCCGTGTACGCGCGGTTCGGGGAGCAGTGGACGGTGGATCTGCTGGCCCGGGAGGCTCGGATGTCGCGGACGGCGTTCACGGCGGTGTTCCGGGAGTTGGTGGGCGAGAGCCCGGGCCGGCATCTGACGGCGCGCCGGATGCGGGAGGCGGCGCGGCTGTTGGGGGAGACGGACAAGGCGGTGTCGGTGATCCCGGCCGCGGTCGGCTACCGCAGTTCGGTCGGTTTCCACCTGGCGTTTCGCAAGTGGGCGGGGATGACCCCGGGCGAGTACCGCGAGTCGCGGCAGCCGCCCGCGCGCGCGTCGGCGCCGGCGGCGGTGCCCGTGGGCTCCTGCACGGTGTGAACGCGCGGACCGGGCCCGGCCGCTCCCCACGCGGGGAGCGGGCCGGGCCCGTCGCGGTGTGGGTCAGTTGGCGGCCCAGACCTGCCAGTTCCGCGCCGCGATCCACTCGGCGGCGGGGGTGGGGGTGATGCCGAAGGCGGCCTCGGCGCCCGGTGCGGATTCCAGGAAGCCGGCGCCCTCCTCGGTGACCGCCCACTTGTAGGTGCCGGCGATGCCGGCGGCCGTCTCGGGCCCGAACGCCTGGGCCAGCCCGCCCTCGAACTGCGCGGGCTCCAGCGGGATGTAGCGGACCTCGCGGCCCAGGGCCGCGGTGAAGCGCTCGGCCAGTTCGGGGCCGGTGAGGGACTCGGGGCCGCCGAGGTCCAGGGTGCGGCCGGTGAGGTCCACGTCCAGGAGGGCCGCGACGGTGGCCGCCGCGAGGTCCTCGTGCGAGAGCCAGGCCACCTTCACGTGCGGGGGCAGCGGGAAGGCGAGTACCCCGTCGTTGACGAGGGAGGGCCCGGAGATGGGGCTGTAGAGGTTGTCCAGGTAGATCGGGGGCCGCAGGGCCGTGGTGGGCACCCCGGAGTCGAGGAGGATCCGCTCGGCCTCGCGCCGGGTCTCGAACCCGCTGTACTCGGTGACCTGCTCGGGGACGCGGGTGTTGCCGTTGACCACGAGCCGCTCCACGCCCTCCTCGCGGGCCGCGCGGGCGATGTTCCGCGCGTAGCGGGCGACGGTGTCCCGGTCGTACGCCTGCGGGATGGTGACGGAGACGCGGGTGACGCCGGCGAACGCCTTGCGGACGGCGTCCGCGTCGCCGAGGTCCCCGGTGAGCACCTCCACGCCGGGCACGGCGCGCTCGGGGGCCGGGGCGTTGCGGGCGAGGCCGCGCACGGTCTCCCCGCGTTCGGCCAGCAGCCGGGCCACGGCCCCGCCCTGGAATCCGGTCGCGCCGATGACGAGTACGGTCATGGTTCGTTCCTTCCTTCTGGTGTCGCTGTCGTCAGGCCGGTTCGGCCTGTGCCCGCTCCGGTGCGGTGAGCACCGGCACGAGCGCGTCGAGTAACGCGTCGTTCGCCTCGCGGGCGCCGATGGTGACGCGCACCCCCTCGGCGGCGAACGGCCGCACGATCACCGCGCGCGCCGCGCACGCGGCGGCGAGTTCCGCGGCCCGCTCCCCCACCGGCAGCCACAGGCAGTTCGCCTGGCTGCGCGGGATTCCGGGCACGAGTTCCCCGAGGGTCTTGGCCAGTCGTTCGCGTTCGGCGGCCAGCTCGGTGATCCGCCGGCGCATCTCGGGTTCGGCCCGCAGCGCGGCCAGCGCGGCGGCCTGGGCGAGGGCGCCGGTGGAGAACGGGGTCACCACGCGGCGGATCCGGTCGGCGAGGTCGGGGTGGGCGGCGAGGAACCCGATCCGGACCCCGGCCAGTCCCCACGCCTTGGACAGGGTCCGCAGCACGAGCACGTTCGGGCGGTGTCCGTGTTCCACGAGCGCGTCCGGGACCTCGGGGTCGGTGACGAACTCGCGGTACGCCTCGTCCACCGCGACCACCACCCGCTCGGGCACCGCGTCGAGGAAGCCGGTGAGTTCGGCGCGGGTCAGCGGGACCCCGGTCGGGTTGTTGGGGTGGCACAGCAGCACGAGTCCGGTGTCCGGGGTGATCGCGGCGAGCGTCGCGTCGAGGTCGTGGCCGTGGTCGGGGCGGGTGGGCACGGGCACCGGGCGGGCGCCGCCGGCCTCGATCAGCACCGGGTACGCCTCGAAGGACCGCCACGGGTGCACGACCTCCCCGCCGAGGGCGGTGGCGCGCACCGTGTGTTCGATGAGCGCGGCCGTGCCGCCGCCGGTGACCAGGTGCTCCACCGGTACCCCGTACCGGGCGGCGAGGGCGGCCCGCAGGTCGCCGGCGGCCATGTCCGGGTAGCGGTGGGCGCCGTGCGCGGCCTCGGCGATGGCCTCGACCACGCCCGGGAGGGGGCCGAAGGGGACCTCGTTGGTGCTGAGGTTGACGGCGTCCTCGGGGATCCGGTCCACGACGTACACGGGGCCGCCGGCGGCGGGGGCGGCGCTCACACCGTCACCTCCCGTCGGTCGGCGCGGGGCCGGCGGGCCGCGGGCAGGTGCACGGGCACGGTGGGTTCGTCGGCGGGCAGGAAGGGGGTGAAGGGCGGGACCTCCTCCTGGGCCAGGCGCAGTTCCAGCAGTCCGGGCAGGCCGTGGCCGGCCCGATCGGCCTCGCGGGAACGGTCGGCCCAGTCGAGGAGGGCCTTGTCGAGCCCGTCGCGGTCCTCGGCGCTCGCGACCCACAGCCGGTCGGGTCCGCCCAGGCCCCGGGCCACGCCCGCGATGTCCGCGGGGGTGTAGCGGACGGCCTCGACGCGGCCGTCGAAGAAGGTCTGCTGGCGGGTGACGCACATGCCGTGCATGGCGTTGTTGAAGACCACGTAGAGGATCGGCAGCCGCAGGTCCACGGCGGTGTGCACCTCCAGGCCGTTCATCAGGAACGCGCCGTCCCCGGCGAGGACCACGGTGCGGGCCCCGGGGGCGGAGCCGAGCTGGGCGCCGACGGCGGCGCCCAGGCTGTAGCCCATGCCGCCGGCGCCCAGCGCGATGGTGGAGGTGGTGCCCTCGGGCACGTCGGCGAGGTGGATGGCGGCCGAGGCGCAGTTCCCGGCGTCGTAGACGAGGTGTCCGCCCACCGGCAGGGTGTCGGTGAGGGCGGCGATGGCCTCGCTCTGCCGCAGGGTGCCGCCGAGCGGGGAGGGGTCGAGGGCGGGGGCGGGTCGGGGCCGGAACCTGGTGCGGGGGCGGGTGGGGGCGCCGGGGCCCCGGAAGGGCTCGCGGGCCAGCAGGTCCAGCAGGGCGCGGGCGGTGGCGCCGGCGTCGCCGCGGACGACGAGGCCGGGGGCGACGGCGCGGGTGGCCTCCCCGGGGTCCACGTTGACCACGGCGACCCGGTCGCCGGTGAGGTCGCCGAGCGGGCCCCGGGTCATGACGTTGAGGCCGGCGCCGACGGCGACGACAAGGTCGGCCTCGCGGATCGCGGTGTGCGCGGAGGGGTGTCCGACCACGCCGGCCACGCCCAGCCACAGCGGGTCGGCGTTGGGGAACTCGGCGCGGGCCGACATGGTGGCGGCCACGGGCAGGGCGGCGGCGCGCGCGAACTCGGCGATCGCCTCCCGGTCGGCGCTCCGGCGGACCCCGTGGCCCAGGAGCAGCACGGGGCGATGGGCGCGGCGCAGCCGGTCGAAGAGGGCGCGGACGGCGGCCGGGTCCGGTGCCTCGGTGGCGGCGAGGTCCTCGGGGGCGGCGGGCCAGTCGGCCGGGCGGGGCGGGGCCGGCAGGGCGAACACGTCGCGGGGGACGAGCAGGGCGACGGGTCCGGGCCGGTCGGACAGGGCGGTGCGGGCGGCCTCGGCGAGTTCCTCCCACAGCCGGTCGGGGTCGGTGAGGGTGGTGACGCGTTTGGTGACCGCCGACAGCAGCCGTTCGGAGTCGACGCTGCGGCCGATGCCGGAGCCGTCCTGGAAGGCGCCCTTGCCCTCCAGGGCGCGGGGCGGCTGCCCGATCAGGGCGAGCACGGGCACGGACTCGGCGTAGGACTCGGCGAGTCCGACGGCGAGGTTGACCAGGGCGCCGCCGGAGGTGGCGCAGCACAGGCCGAGGGTGCGGTGGACGCGGGCGCGTCCGTCGGCCATGAAGGCCGCGCCGTCCTCGCGGCGGGCGAGGACGGAGGTCAGCCGGCCCTGCCCGAGGCGGTGCACGGCGTCGTGCAGGTGCTCGATGTTGGCGCCGCCGACGCCGAACAGCCAGGCCAGGCCCCAGTCGCGCAGGGCCTCGGCCAGGGCGTCGGCGACGCTGGGCGCGGGATCTCGTGTGGTGGTGTCCTGAGTCATGTCTCCCCCGTGGACGACCCGCCGGGCGGCGGGTCGTCGTGCGTGCGGTGTGGTGCGGGGCGCGGCCGTGGTCAGTGGCCGGTGTGCCAGCGGACGGTCATGGCGCTGACGATGTCGCCGCCGTTGGCGAAGGTGCCGAAGGCGAGCAGGTCCCCGTCGGCGATCAGCCCGTGGTCGAGGGCGTCGGCGACGGTGACGGGGATGGAGCCGGCGAAGAGGTTGCCGTACTTGGCGAGGGTGTCGTGGCTGCGTTTGGGGTCGATGCCGCAGCGGGCGCGCCATTCGGCGAGGAAGTCCGCGTTGGGCTGGTGGGTGACGAGGAGGTCCACGTCGTCGGCGGTGAGGCCGGCGGCGTCGAGGGCGATGCCGACCGCCTCGGGCACCAGGGCCAGGGAGTTCTCTCGGATCGCGGCCAGTTTCTCCTTGGTGAAGTTGACGGTGATGGGGCCGCAGCCGCGTTCCCAGTGGTTGCGGAACACGCCGTCGACGAGGTCGGGTTCGAAGCGGAGCAGTCCGTAGTGCTGTCCGTGGGCGCGTTCGTGCGCGGACAGGACGCTGCGCCGGCCGGGGGCCACCAGGGTGGCGGTGGCTCCGTCGCCCAACACCCTTGAGCGGTGCGACTGTTGGAATTCGGGCAGTCGGGACACGAAGTTGGTGACGGTCAGCACGACGACGTTGCGGTGGATCCCGGACTCGATGAACGCCTGCGCGGTGCGCAGTCCGGAGAGCCAGGAGCAGCAGCTGGTGTCGAGTTGTTGGACGGTGGCCCGGCGGGCGCCGACCGCGTCCTGGACGGCCGGTCCGATGCCCGGCCAGAAGGTGTCGTTGAAGACGCAGTTGTAGAGAATGAGGTCCACGTCCTCGGCCGCCAGCCCGGTCCGGGCCAGGAGCTTGGCGATCGCCGCCGCTCCCAGCTCGGCCGAGGTGTGGTCGGGGGACGCGAAGCGCCGTTCGGCGACGCCCCGGAAGAAGGCGTGGTCGCCGAGGGCGTCGGCGCCTCCTTCCGGGTCGGCGTTGGAGACGACCCGCTCGGGCAGGAAGCTCACCACGTCGATGATCTGGGCCTGCGGGCCTGTGCCCGTCGGGCCCGACGCGTCCGGGGCCATGGTCAGCCCGCCTGGCCGGTGCCGAAGCGGTGTTCGAGGATCCGCTTGAGGTTGGCGGTCTCGATGCGGTGGATGGCGTCGAAGTTGGGCCAGATGTCGCCGACCCAGTAGCGGTCGGTGCGGGCCCGGCCCTCGGTGATGTAGTCGGGCACGTCGGTGACGGCGCGGTCGTAGTAGGGGTGCTTGACGTTGGTCCACAGCACGACCGTGCCGGGCCGGCCCAGGGTGCGGGTGGCGTCGATGAAGGTGAAGTAGTAGCGCATCCAGAGCTCTTTGCCCTGGTCCCAGGCGCAGGGGTAGAACACCAGGCCGTGTTCGGGGCCCTTGAGGACGTCGGCGCGGATGTAGATCTCGGTGTTGGGCTGGATGGCCTCGACGCCCCGGTACAGTCCGCCGCCGACGTGCCGCAGGTCGCGGACGCTGAAGGTCCACTCCTCCATCGAGTGGATGTTCGCGGCGTACTCGAAGGCCACGTCGTAGGGCACGTCGATGTACTCGCCCAGCGAGCAGTACTGCCCGAAGACCTCCTCGTGGGAGTAGGTCTCCTTGGTGCCCTCGATCATGAGCCGGTGGCATTCCTCGGGGCTGACCTGTTCGCTGCGGATCAGGCCGGGGATCTTCTCCAGGTCCGAGCCGTCCAGCAGGTAGTTCTTGATGTCGCCCGAGTCGTCCGCCCGGCGCGGGGTGATGTCCGCGGTCACTTGCCGACCTCCTTCAGAAATCCTTCGATGTCCTCCCAGTGCTCGGTCCGGGAGATGCGTCCCCCGGTGATCGTCTGGGTCTCCTCGCCGCGGAAGCACACGTACTTGTGCGTCGCCGGGACCCCGGCGAACTCCGCGGAGTGGGTGCCGCAGTGCAGGAGCGACACCTCGATCCGGTCGCCGTCGCGGCGGACCCGGGTGATGTTCTCGACGAGGTCGGGGAAGACTCCCCGGACCTCGCGCACCAGGCGCTGGGCGGCCGGCACGCCGGTGCCCAGTCCCGGGTGGGTGGGCAGGTCCTCCCAGTCGTCGGTGACCGCCCGTTCCATCAGGCGGGTCTCGCCGGTGCTCAGCGAGGTGTAGAAGAAGGCCACCGCGGTCCATCCGGCGATCCCCCCGAGCTGCGTCGCGGCCGCCTGGTCAGTGGCGACGGACGTGTCGGTGGTCTCGGCGGTCCCCGTCCCGGGTGTGTTCGCCGCCTGGGCCGGGGCCCCCGCGACGGTCACGACGGCGGCCAGCGCCAACGCCGGCAGCGCGCGCCGCGCCCTTCTCGTGACGTGTCTCATTCCCGAACCTCCCCCTGGTTCGTCGGTCTGTGCACCTCCCATCCTGGCCGGCCGGCCGGTTCGGGTCGATGAGGATCCGGCCCGGATGCGTTAGCAATCGTCCGGAGGGGACCGGGGGACGGCGGGGAGGTTCAGCGGGGGCCGGCGTCCTCGGCGACGGCGCGGGCGAAGGGGTCCCGGAGCCGGCCCCGCTCGAATTCCCGGGCGAACCCGGCGGGCCCGAGGCGGTCCAGCAGCCGGCCGGTGATCCGTTCCACGTCCCCGCGTTCGGCCGCCGGGTGCGGGGCACCGGCGGCGGCGCGGGCGGCGGCGGCCGTGCCCAGCAGGCGGGCGGCGGCCGGGTCCCCGGACAGGGACAGGGCGCCGGCGATCCCCTCCAGGGCCAGGGCCACGGCGCGCGGATCGTCGTGGACCCGGGCGGCGGCCAGTCCCTCCCGGTGCAGGGCCAGGGCCGAGCGGGCGTCCTCGCGCTGTTCGGCGATGAACCCCAGCTCGGCCAGGACCAGCGCCAGGCCGGGGTGGTCGGCCCGGCTGCGGTTCCACTCCAGCCACGGCGACAGGGCCCGCCGGGCCTCGGCGAGCCGGCCCTCGCGGCGCAGGCCGAGGGCCAGTCCGATGGCGGCGAACTGTTCGGCGGGCCGGTTGCCCTGCTCCTCGGCCAGTCGCAGGGCCCGGGCGTGCAGTTCCCGGGCCTCCTCGAAGCGTCCGGACAGCAGGGCCAGCCGGCCCAGTCCAGCGATGGTCCGCGATGCCTCCGACCACAGTTCCAGCCGTTCGGCGATCCGCAGGCCCTCGCCGTGCAGGCGGGTCGCCTCGTCGTAGTCGCCGCCGATCTCGGCGAGCGCGGCCAGGGACTCGGCGGCTTTCAACCGGCCCCAGCTGTCGCCGAGTTCGGTGAACCGGGCGTGGGCCTCCAGGGCGTTGCCGCGCAGCATCACCAGGTCCCCCCGGCCCAGGGCGAGGGCGGCCCGCGCGGCCAGGGCCGCGGCCGTGCCCCAGGGGTCGCGCAGCACCCGGAAGTCGCGCAGGGCCCGGCGGACCCCGGCCTCGGCGTCGGCGATGGACCCGACCCGGTACCGGGCGAAGGCCAGGAACCATTCGGCCCTGGCGAGGTTCGGGTGCGGTACGGTGTCCGGCCCGCCCCGCCCGGCGGCCGCCGGACCGCTCGCGGGCGTGCCGTCGCTGCCCGCGCACACCCCCTCGGGCAGCCGCTCACCCACCAGCAGCCGGAATCCGGCGTGCCAGGCGCGGGCCTCGGCCACCTCGATCGTCGGCACCTCCCCGGGCAGGGCCAGCGCCTCGGCGAAGGCCCGTTCGGCCTGGCGCAGCCGGCCGCGCAGGAAGCGGTACCAGCCCAGCGCGTTGGCCAGCCGGACCGCGTCCCGGGCGCGGCCCGACCGGTGCGCCTCCTCCGCCGCGCGCTGGAGGTTGGCGGCGTCCGCGTCGAGGAGGGCCAGGCGCCGGCACTGGTCGCGGCCGTAGAGGTGCGGCCGGGCGGCCTCGGCGCTCGCCAGGTGGTGGCGCAGGTGCCGTGCGGCCGTCTCGGCGGCCTCCCCCGACGCGAGCAGTTCGCGCCGGCCGTAGGCGGCTATCGACTCCAGCAGGCGGTAACGGACGCCGGCCGGGGCCTCCACCCGCAGCACCAGCGAGCGGTCCACGAGCGCCGCCAGCACGTCGAGCACCTCGCCCCCGTCGACCTCCCCGCCCGCGCACACGGCCTCGGCGGCCTCGGGGTCGCAGCCGTCGACGAAGACCGTCAGCCGGCGCAGCACGGCCTCCTCGGCGGGCTCCAGCAGGCCCCAGCTCCAGGCGATGGTGGCCTGGAGGGTGCGGTGTCGGCGCGGGGCGTCGCGGTAGCCGCCGGTCAGCAGCCGGAAGCGGTCGTCGAGCCGTTCGGCCAGCGCCCGCACCCCCAGCCCCCGCACCCGGGTCGCGGCCAGCTCCAGGGCCAGCGGCAGTCCGTCCAGGCTCCGGCACAGCTCCACCACCAGCGGCGCGGTCTCCTCGTCCAGGGCGAACCCGGGATCGCTCGCGCGGGCCCGCTCCGTGAACAGGCGGACCGCGGCCGACGCGCCCACCGCGCGCGGGTCGCACTCCCCCGGATCGGGCAGCGCCAGCGGGGGCACGGGCCACACCGTCTCGCGGCGCAGCCGCAGCGGCTCCTGGCTCGTGGCCAGCACGTGCAGCCCGGGGGCGGCCTCCAGCAGGACGGTCAGCAGTCCGGCCGCGGCGTCCAGCACGTGTTCGCAGTTGTCCAGGACGAGCAGCAGGCGGCGGGGGGCGAGGAGCGCGGCGAGCCGGCGCACCGGGTCGCGCGCGCCCTCGTCGCCGTCGCCGTCGCGCACCCCGATCAGGTCCAGGACCAGGTCGGCGAGGACCCGCACGCCCGCGGGTCCCTCGGGTGCCTCCGATCCGGCGAGTTCGGCCAGCCAGACCCCGTCGGGGAACTCCTCCTCGCGGCCCGCCGCGGCGGCCAGCGCCAGCCGGGTCTTGCCCACCCCGCCCGGCCCGGTCAGGGTCGACAGGCAGCTCCGCGCGAGGAGTTCGCGCACCGCAGCCACCGCCGCCGAGCGGCCGACCAGCGCCCCGGCCGGCGCGGCGAGGTTGCCCCGGGTCCGCGCCGGCCCGCCCGGCGCGGGGGCCGGGGCCGGGGCGGGACGGGACAGGTCGGGATCGTGGACGAGCACCGCCCGGTGCAGGGCGCCGAGTTCGGGACCCGGGGTCAGGCCCAGCTCCTCGTCCAGCCGGCGCCGCAGGTCGCCGTACACCTCCAGGGCCTCGACCCCCCGGCCGGCCCGGTACAGGGCCCGCATCTGAGCCGCCCGCAGCCCCTCCCGCAACGGGTGCCCTTCCAGGTATGGCGCCAACTCGCCCAACAGCAGCCCGTGTTCACCGAGTTCCAGGCGGGCGGCGGCGTACTCCTCGACCACCGTCAGCCGTTCCTCCTCCAGCCCCTCGGCGGCGGCCAGCGCGAACGGCCGGTCCGCGAGGTCCGCGAAGGCCGGGCCCCGCCACACCGCGAGGGCCTTGGCGAACAGCCCGGCCCGCTCCCCCGCGTCCCGCAGGGTCCGGGCCCGGCGGGCGGGCTCGCGGAAGTCCTCCAGGTCCAACGCCCCGGCCGGCACGTCCAGCAGGTAGCCGGGCGCCCGGTGCACCACGAGGGAACGGGCCCCGGGTTCGGCCCCGTCCAGGGCCCGCCGCAACTGCGAGACCTTCGCCTGGAGCGAGGAGACGGGCTGCGCGGTCGAAGCGGAACCGCCCCACAGCTCCTCGATCAGTCTCGCGGTGGGCACCGTGCGGGACCGGTGCGCCAGCAGGATCGCCAGGAGCACACGGACCTTCAGCTCGGGGACCCGCACCTGGCGCCCCTGATCCGTCCACACCTCCAGTGGGCCCAGCACACCGAATCTCATCCCGTCATGCTAGCCCCGCACGCGAATCGCCCGCCCGGGAGGTCGCGCAGGTCACAGCGGTTTTCGAGCGGGCCGCGAGCGCGGCGCGAACGGGGCCCGAAGCGGTCCCGAAGCGAACCCGAAGGGGCTTCCACCACAGTGAGGAACAGTGGGCACACCCCAGGCCAGGAAGGACCACGGGAAGAGCAGGCATGTCCTACAGAGAGAAGCTTCGACTCGTGGTCATCATCGGGAGCGTGCGCAAGGGCCGGTTCGGGCCCACCGCCGCGGAATGGATGGCCCGTCGGGCGGAACGGCATCCGGCCTTCGACGTGGACGTCATCGACCTCGCCGCCGCCTGGCTCCCGGACGTCATGTCGGCCGCCCCCGAAGAGGTGAAGCCGCAGGCCGTCCAGGACCTCGAACCCTGGCTCGCCGCCGCCGACGCCTTCGTGGTGGTCACCCCCGAGTACAACCACAGCTACCCCGCGTCGCTGAAGAACGCCATCGACTGGTACGACGCCGAATGGCACGCCAAGCCGGTCGCGTTCCTCTCCTACGGCGGGGCCTCCGGCGGTCTGTTGGCCGTCGGCCACCTGCGCCAGGTGTTCGCCGAGTGCCACGCCGTGACCGTCCGCGAGACGGTCTCCCTGCAGGACTATCTCGAACGCCGCGTCGCCGGCGGCCACTTGGACGACGACCCCGCCCACGTCCGGGACGCCGACCGGATGCTGGACCGCCTCGCCTGGTGGGGCCGGGCCCTGCGCGCGGCCCGCCGGCGGGACCCCTTCAACGTGAACTGATCGCACACAGTGAGGACTTGAGAACATCGTGGACAGTCTTTGGTTCAGGACGGTCGGCCAGACCGCAGACGGCCACTCCGAGGCCCTCCGACTCGTCTGCTTCCCGCACGCCGGCGGCTCGGCGGGCACCTACGTCCCCCTCACCCGGGCCCTGGCGCCCGAGATCGAGGTGCGGGCCGTGCAGTACCCCGGCCGACAGGACCGCCGGCGCGAGACCCCGGTCGCCGACCTGCTCGACCTCGCGGGACGGATCGCCGAACGCCTGCACGAGGCCGGCCCCCGCCCGTTCGCGTTCTTCGGCCACAGCATGGGCGCCCTGCTGGCCTTCGAGACCGCGCGCGCCCTGCGCGCGGCCGGCCGGCCGCTGCCCGTGCGGCTGTTCCTGTCCGGACGCGGCGCGCCCACCGGCTCGACCAACCCGCACGACGTGATGCCCGACGACGCGGCCATCCTGCGCGCCGTCCGCATGCTCGGAGGCGCCGGCGCGGGCCTGCTGGAGGACCCCGAACTGCGCGACCTGGCCCTCCCGGCCCTGCGCGCCGACTACCGGGCCCTGGCCGCGCACGACTGGCGGCCCGAGCCCCCGCTGGAGGTCCCGATCACCGTGCTGACCGGCCGTGAGGACCCGGTGGTGCCCACCGCCGAGGCCGCGCGCTGGGCCGAGCAGACCACCGCCGCCGAGGACACCCGGGTGTTCCCCGGCGGTCACTTCTACCTCGACGACCACCTCGCCGACGTCGCCGACGTGGTCCGGGAACGGCTTCGGGCGGTCCCCGCGCACTGAGCGGACCATCCGCCGGCGACGCGGACGGGGCCCCGGCCCCGTCCGCGTCGCCGCGCACGCGGTCTCCCCGCGCGATCCGCGGGGAGACCGGCGCAGGCCCCGCCGACAACGCGGCGGGGTGAACGACGTACGGCAAGGGGGAGACATGCAGTTCAGGATTCTGGGCCCGATGGACGTCTCGGTGGGCTCGCGGACATTGACCCTGGGCGGGTTCAAGCAACGGGCCGTGCTCGGGCTGCTGTTGCTGCGACCCAACCAGGTCGTGGCCACCAGCGAACTCCTCGGCGCCCTGTGGCCCGAGGAGTACCGCCCGATGACCGCCCGCAAGATCGTGCAGAACGCCGTCTCCGGGCTGCGCACCACCCTCGCCGCGCACGTCCCGGCCGACGCGGCCCCCCACGCCTCCCCCTACGGCGTGGTCCCCGAACTGATCACCCGGGCCCCCGGCTACCTGCTGCGGGTGGACCCGGCCCGCCTGGACATGACCCGGTTCGAGGAGAAGGCCGCGGCCGGCCGGGCCCGGCTGGCGGCCGGCGACCCCGCCGGGGCCGCCGAGTCCCTGCGCGCGGCCCTCGCCGAGTGGCGTGGACCGGCCCTCTCGGACCTGATGGAACAGGGCGTGGACTGGCCCGAGGTCTCCCGGCTGCGCCAGCTCCGCCTGGACGCGATGGAGCACCGCTTCGAGGCCGAACTGGCCTGCGGTCGGCACCACACGATCCTCGGGGAGCTGCACGCGCTGGCCGAGGCGGAGCCCCTGCGGGAACGCCTCAGCGGACAGTTGATGCTGGCCCTGTACCGGTGCGGGCGCCAGGCCGAGGCCCTGACCGTGTTCGGCCGGGTGCGTCGGGCGCTGGTGGAGGAGCACGGGCTGGAGCCCTCCCGGGACCTCCAGGCCCTCCAGGCCCGGATCCTGCACCAGGACCCCGCCCTGGCCGCCCCCGCGCCCACCGCCCTGCCCGTCGAGGTCCTCCTCGCCCCGAACGCGACCCCGGCCCCGAGCTCGGTCCCGGCCCCGGCCCCGGCCCCGGCCCCGGCCCCGGCCCCGAGGACGGCCCCGGCCGCCGCGCCGGGCCCGACGTCCCAGGCGCCCCGGGTGCCCGCCCGGCCCGCCCCGCCGGTCGCGGTCGCGGTCGCGCCGGCCGTGACCGAGCTCGCCGGTCGCGCCGCCGCGCACCGCTCCGCGCCGGCGCGCACCCCGGCCACCGCGGCCGCCCCGGCGGCCGTCTCGTCGCCGTCGCCCGCGACCGGCGGGACCGGCCGGCGGGACGTGTGCGTGCTGCTCGTGCGGGTCCGGCCCGGCGCGGCCGGGTGGGCCCCGGCGAGCGAGCGGCTGGACGGGAACCTGGCCGCGGCCTCGGCCGCGCTGGTGGCCGGGGTGGCCGAGCGGGGCGGCACGATCGTGGGCTCGCTGGGACATCTGACCGCCGCGCTCTTCGAATTACCCCGTGACGGCTCCGCCGGCCCCCTCGCCGCGCTGACCGCCGCGTTCGACCTGCGCGACCTGGTGCGGGCGATGCCCGGGTTGACGATGGAGGCGGTGGTGACCACCGGCCGGGCCCTGGTTCGCGAGGACGCGACGGGCGGGATCTCCGTGGTGGGGACCCTGCTGGACTCGGCCCAGCGGCTGCTGGCCGATGTGCCGCCCGGCAAGGTGCACGTGAGCGGCGAGGTGGCGCGGGTCACGGCCGACGCGGTGCGGCACCGTCGGGTCTCGCGGGGGCCCGGCGGCTTCGAGGTCCACGAGGCCCGCGAACCGCTGGCCGCCGACGCCGGCCCCGGCGCGGGCGAGGGCCCCACCGACCGGGAGCACGAGCTGGCGATCGTGACCAGCCACCTCGACCACTCCCGCACCCTGTACACGCCGTACCTGGTGACGGTGCTCGGCGAGCGGGGCGTGGGCAAGGGCGATTTCCTCACCGAGTTCTCCTCCCACGTCTCCCGGCGGTCCGAGCCCACCCGCGTGCTGCGGGTGCCGGCGGCGGAGCACGGGGACCAGGGGCCGCGGGCGCTGACGGAGGCGATCCTGGCGGCGTGGGGCCGCTCGGCGGGGCTCGGGCCGCAGGTCCCGGCCGACGAGGTGCTGACCGAGTGGGTGCGGGCCGCGGCGGGCACCGGGCCGACGGCCGAGCGGCTGCTGCGGACCCTGCGGGCGGCGGCCTCGCCGCTGCGGCACGCGGTGACCCCGGCCGTGTTGGAGGCGTGGAAGGAACTGCTGGTGCTGTGTGCCCGGCAGACCCCGCTGGTGCTCTGTCTGGACGGTCTGGAACGGGCCGACGACGCGGTGCTGGACTGGTTGGAGGGCTTCGTGACCACCGTCTCCGAGGCCCCGTTGCTGATCGTCGCGGGGGCCCGGCCCCCGCTGTTGGAGCGCCGGCCCCTGTGGGGGGTGGGGCGCGGGCGGACCAGCCTGTTGAGCCTGAGCCCGCTGCCGGCGGCGCGGTCGGTGCCCTTCGAGCGGCCCCCGGTGGACATCGGCGCCCGGCGGCGCGGGGCGGAGCCGGCCCGCGCGCTGCGGGTGCCGGTCCGGTTCGAGCGCGCCGATGACCCGTGGGCGGAGTGCCGTGTTGCGGGCTGATGGAGGAAATGACCGGAGACGGGATCGGTCAGTGGGCGGCCGGTGTGACGGGGTTGCTGTGCTGGTGGACATGGACGAGACAGTGATCGGCCCGTCGATCTCGGGCCCGCAGAGCGCATCGAGCACGGCCGTTCCGTCGGAGCCGTGGACGGGGGCGGAGGCATTCACGGGCTTCCTGGGACGGGAGTTCGCCACGGCCCTCCAGGAGGGCCTCAGACGGTCCCGGGTGACCTCGGTCGGGGCCTCCGCCCTGCCCTCGGGGCTCGCGGTGGAGACCGGACCGGCGGCGGCCGGACTGGGGCTGCTGCGCGACCACGCGGAGGAGATCCTGCTGCGGTTCGAGAGCGCGATGCCGCTGGAGCCGGGCCTGGCCGGGCCGATGAACCGGCGGGTCCGGGTGGAGCTGCTGACCTGGGCGCGGCAGGTGTTGGGTTCGCTGGTGCCCCTGGAGGCCGACGGGGCTCCGGCGGCCTCGGGGGCGGTGCTGGCGGCGCCGCACCGGCAGACGACGGCGGTGTCGCTGCTCATCGAATCGGCCTCCCTGGGGCTGCCGTTCGGTTCGCCGGCCGGTCCGGAGGCGATCCGGGCGCTGGCGCGCGCGGTGCGCGGGGCCGGGTCGGGGGCGCGGCACGCGGCGGCGCCGGCGGTCCGGGCCCGGATGGCCTGAGGGCCGCCGGTCCCGGCCGGCCCGGACCCGGACCCGGCCCCCGGTCTCGTGTCAGGGGGAGGCCGGGATCCGGTGGGTGCGGGTCAGGGCGTGGTGGGGCGGGGCCCGACCGGCTCCAGGCGGGCCAGGAGGCGGTCCAGGGCGGCGTCGGTGGTGGGGAGCAGGCCGACGACCATGGCGTGCCGGTGGTCCACGGCCCATCGGGGGGCGCGTTCGGGCAGTCGGTCGTCGGCGGCCACGAGGTGCAGGATCGGGGCGTCGGGGCGGCCCGCGAGGAGCGCGGGCAGTTCGGCGAGCAGGGCGTCGTCCACGTGGTGGACGTCGTCCCAGATCAGGACGAGCGGGGTGGCGCGGGCGGCCAGGGCGAGGAACTCGCGCCAGCCGGCGAGGACTTCGGGCCGGGGCGGGGTGGCGCCGGGGCGGAAGAGCTCCCCGAGCAGGGCGGGCAGGCCGGCGCGGATCCGGAACTCGTCGGTGAGCCGGTCGAGGGCGGCGGAGACGCGGGCGACGGCGGTGCGTTCGTCGTCGTGGTCGCCGATGGCGCAGTAGGCGGCGAGGAGGTCGGCGGGCAGGGAGCGGCCGGCGGGGGTGCCGGGCGGTCGGGCGGTGGCGGTGAGCACGCGGGCCGGTACCTCGGGGGTCTCCTCGACGCGTCGCTGGAACTCCATCAGCAGTCGGGTCTTGCCGCGTCCGGGCGGGCCGAGGACGGTCACGAGGTGCGGGGTGCTGCGGTGGCGGGCGCGGCTCCACATGGAGGCGATGAGGTCGAGTTCGCACTCGCGGTCGCCGAAGTCCAGGGTGCCGGGGCCGCCGGCGTGGTCGGTGACGCCGAGGAGTTCCCAGGGGGCGGAGGCGGTGGCACAGGCCCGTCGGTAGACCACGTCGCCCTCGGTGAGGCGGTGGGTGTCGGCGCAGACGTGCACCTCGCCGGGCGCGACCTCCTCCAGCATCCCCTGCGCCCGGCCCACCAGGGGGTCCCCGGCCCAGGTGGTGCCGGGGGCGCCCGCCTCGCGCGGGGCGGGGCGCGGGCCGGTGGCGACGGCGGCGTGCACGGACAGGCCGTGGGCCACGGGTTCCCGGGGGGCGCCGGGGGCGCCGGCGATGTGGAGGAAGTCGCGGATCTCGCTGCCGACGCGGACGGCGCGGACGGCGGCCGGGGTGCCGGGGTCCTCCTCGAAGACGCCGAGCAGGAGGGAGCCGATGGCGGAGCCGATCCGGCCGCCGTGGGCGAGGATGCGTTCGCGGGCCAGGGTGGTGAGGGCTTCGAGGGCGCGGTCGGTGTCCTCGGGGCAGCCGGGGTCCACGTCCTCGTCGAGGCAGAAGCGGACCAGGACCACCGAGCGGGTCTCGCCGGCGGCCGGCTCCGGTACCGCGGCCGGCTCCGGGACCGGGGCGGGGGTCGGGGCGGGGGTCGGGGTCGGCCGCGGGGCCGGCGCGGGTTGCGGGGGCGTCGGGGGACGCAGGAGGACCGGGGCCCTGGGCGCGTCGAGGGCCGGGTCGTGGGCGAGGACGGCGGCGTGCAGGGAGCGCAGTTCGTGGCTGGGTTCGAGGCCGAGTCCGGCGACGAGTTCCTCGCGGACCCGGGTGTAGACGGCCAGTGCCTCGGCCTGTCTCCCGCACCGGTAGAGGGCGAGCATGAGTTGGCGGGAGGCGCGTTCGCGCAGGGGGTCGGCCTCGACCAGGGCCTCCAGCTCGGGCAGGATCCCGTGGTGGCCGCCGCAGGCGAGTTCGGCCTCGAAGCGGTCCTCCATCACGTCCACGCGGGTGCCGCGCAGGGCGGTGATCTCGGGCCAGGCGATGCCCTCCTCGACGAGGTCGGCGAGGGCCGGGCCGCGCCACAGGGCGAGGGCCTCGGTGAGGCGGGTGCGGGCGGTGCGCGGGTCGCCGCCGGCGAGGGCGGCGCGGCCGGCGGCGACGTGCCGGCGGAAGGTGAGCAGGTCGACCTGGTCGGGGCTCACGTCGAGGAGGTAGCCGGGGTTGCGGGTGAGCAGCCGGGCCGGCGGATGGTCGGCGGAGGGGTCGGCGAGGACCCCGCGCAGTTGCCAGATGGCGTTCTGGAGGATCTTGCGGGCGGTGGTCGGCGGGGCGTCGTCGCTCCACAGGGCGTGCAGGAGCCGGTTGGTGGAGACGACTTGATTCGCGTGGACCAACAGGTAGGCCAGGACCCCCCGTCGGCGCAGTCCGCCGATCTCCACCGGCCCTTGGTCGTTCTCGGCCTCCAACGGCCCCAACAGGCGAAACTGCATGACCACACCCCCCGTGGGATCAACCGGCGTCCCGTCCGGGCGGACGGTTCGCCGGTTCGCGATTGCCGCGTGATCCATTATTCTCCGCCGGCGCGCTTGACGGGATATCGGCCGGCGCCGGCGGAGGAAGTGTGCCGGGGTTCACACGGAGACGAGCACTTCGCCCTTCTCGGCGGCCAGCAGCACGCACACGTCGCGCAGTCCGGCCTCCAGCTGGGCGATCTCGGCGTCGCTGAGGTACAGCGAGGGCTCGAAGCGCAGGGTGTTGACGGCGCTGGCGGTGGGGAAGGTGCGGACCCGGTGGGCGCGCAGCAGGTGGCCGGCGAGGACGTAGCCGAACAGGCCGCCCTGGGCCGCGCCGCTGATCTCGGGGGATCCGGACCCGGACTGGTCCCGGAACTCCAGGCCCTGCATGAGGCCGCGGCCGCGGACCTCGGCGACCACGTCGGGGTGGTCGGCGGCGACGGAGTCGAGCATCGCGCGCAGGGCGTCGCCGCGTTCGGCGGCCTGCCCGTACAGGCGGCCGTCCTCGGCCTCCAGCAGCTCCAGGACCTTGAGGGCGATGGTGGAGGAGAAGCTGTCCTTGGCGAAGGTCGAGCTGTGCACGATCTCGAACTCGCGCCGGTAGCGGGCCTGCCGCACGAGCATCACGGAGGTCTTGGCGATGCCTCCGCCGAGGGTCTTGGCGAGGGTGTAGTAGTCGCCGCGCAGCCCGAGGGGGGCGGAGGCGAGGAAGCTGCCGGTGCGGCCCATGCCGCTCTGGATCTCGTCCACGAGGACGGGGCAGTCGATGGCCTCGGCGAATGCCTGGATCTCGCGCGCGGCCTCCTCGGTGAGGACGCGGATGCCGCCCTCGCCCTGGATGGGCTCGACGAGGAAGGCCACGAAGACCGGGAACTCGACCTCGCGGACCTCGACGCGACCGTCGACGACGGCGAGGTGCTCCAGGGTGCCGCGCTCCTCGGCGTGGATCTCCGCCAGGCGCTCCAGGCGGTCGGCGGGCACGAACCGGGCCTGGGCGGCCAGGGAGCGGAACGGGGCGCGGTAGCCCTCGTTGTGGGTGAGCTGGACGCTCGCGGCGAGCTTGCCGTGGAAGCCGCCCTCCAGGGCGAGGAACAGCGGCGGGCGGGCGGTGCTCTCGGCGTTGCGGGCGGTGACGGCCGCGTCGAGGGCGGCGGCGCGGTCCTCGGGGGCGAGGTCGGCGGGCAGTTCGAAGCGGGCGGCGAGTTCCTCGGGGAGGGTCGCGGCTCCGGCGGTGACGGCGGCGAGGGCGGCCGCGGTGAGCTCGGCGGCCTCGGCGCGCAGGGCCTCGACGCGCATGCCGCGGTCGAGTTCGGCGTGCTTGACGGCGGCCTCGACGGCCTCGGCGCCGCTGTTGGCGAAGATGGCGAAGTAGGGCTCGTCGGTGTCGAGTTCGCGGTGCAGGATGCGGTTGAGGGCGTTCGCGAGCCGGTTGGCGTAGGGGTGGCGGGAGAACTGGGCGTGGACGGGGGTGCCCTCGGTGATGAGCCGGTGGGCGAGCGCGGAGATCTCGGGGTGGTGGTGGCCGAGCAGGACGGAGCCGTAGCCGCCCGCGAAGTCCACGACGGCCTCCTCGGCACCGTTCTCGCCCCGCAGGTACAGGGTGTTGCCCTCGGCGCGCACGTACTCCACGGCCAGGCCGGCGCTGCCGAGCACCTCGCGCAGGAAGGGTTCGGCGAGTTCGGGGCCTTCGTTTTCCTCGGTGAAGAGTTCCATGAACAAAGGGTGCGGCGGCCCGGTAAACCGGTGCTCACCGCGTGGTCATTCGCGGTCGCGGACGATTGTGGGGGCGTGATTACCGAACGATGGCAGGGGCCCGG
The DNA here is from genome assembly GCF_049606955.1 of Streptomyces dryopteridis. Taxonomy (NCBI): domain Bacteria; kingdom Bacillati; phylum Actinomycetota; class Actinomycetes; order Kitasatosporales; family Streptomycetaceae; genus Streptomyces; species Streptomyces dryopteridis. The sequence continues at coordinate 268,516 of NZ_CP187113.1, forward strand.
AATGGGCCCGCATACGGTGGAGTGAATCGCCGTCCCGAATGCTGACGGCAGCGTGCACTTCTTGTGCCAAGACAATCGGAGAGACCGGCATGAATTCCGCATCCGTCGACCTCGATCCCACGACCCTGCATTCCGGCACGGGCCTCGTCGAGCCCGCCCTGCTGAGGGATGTGGTGGGCAGTTTCGCCACCGGAGTCACGGTGATCACGGTGGGTGGCGAGCACCTGCACGCCATGACCGCGAACGCCTTCAGCTCGGTGTCCCTGGACCCGCCGTCGGTGCTGTGCAGCGTCGGGCACGGCGCGGTCATGCACGGCGCGCTGAGCGACGCGGGGCGGTTCGCCGTGAACATCCTCGCCGCCCCGCAGGAGGGCCTGGCCAAGCACTTCGCGAACAAGCGCCGCACCCTGGGCGCGGCCCAGTTCGAGGACGTGGACTGGCGGGCCGGTGAGCGCACCGGGGCCCCGCTGCTGGCGGGGGCGGTGGCGTGGTTGGAGTGCGAGCTGACCGACTCGCACTCGTTCGGCGACCACACGATCTTCATCGGCTCGGTGCTGGCGGCGGGGCGCGGGGACTCGGAGGACGGGCTGTTGTTCGTCAACGGCCGGTTCGCGCGCACGGCCTGAGCGGATCGGCGGCCGGGGTCCCGCGGCGGGGCCCCGGCCGTCGGCGTCGGGGGGCGGGCGCCCGGCGGCGGCACGACGAGGGGCCCGGACCGTGGGTGTGCACGGTCCGGGCCCCTCGTGGTGTGGTCCCCGGTGCCGCCGCCCCGGGTGCGGGCCGGGGCGGCGGGGTTCGCTGCCGGCCCGCGGGGGGCCGGGCGGGTCACAGGAAGTAGGTGCCGGGCTCCAGGCCGACCAGGACGCGGCCCTGGACCTCCAGGTTGGCGTCGCGCTGCACGAGGGCGTGCAGGGAGAAGCCCTGGATGTCGCGGTGGAAGCGCTGCAGGGGCACGTCGGTGCGGATGACCGAGCCGCCGCTGAGGTCGAAGAGGATCTCGACGGCCTCCTTGGCGAGCTGCGCGGAGTACGCGGTGCGACCGCGGATGATCGCCTTCTGCTCGTCGGTGGGCTGCTCGCCGAGGTCGGCGGCGTCCTGGAGGACCTTGTGCCACAGGTGCGAGAGGGCCTCGGCCGAGTCGATCTTGTTGGCGGCGTTGGCCACCTGGACCTGGGTGAGCGGGTGCAGCTTCTGGTCGGTCCAGTCGGTGTAGGTGATGCCGCGACCGGGCAGCCGGTCGAGGAACAGCTCCAGGGCGCCGCGGGCCATGCCGAGGAAGGTGGCGGCCACGCTGGACATGATGTAGCCGAGCAGGCCGTAGTTGCGGCCGGTGGCGCCGGTGTTGGCGCGGTTGCCGGTGGCGCTGACCATGGCCTCCTCCAGGGAGACCACGCGGTGGGCCGGGACGAACACGTCACTGGCGGTGGTGGTGCCGCTGGCGGTGCCGGCGCCGGAGGAGACCTGCCAGTCGTCGGTGAGGGTCAGCTCGTCCATGGGGACGAGGGCGACGAGTTCCTCGTGGGCGCCGTCGGGGCCCTCGACCACGGCGGCCAGCAGGTTCCAGGCCGCGCCGCGGTGGCCGGAGTTGTAGCGCCAGGTGCCGTTCAGGCGGTAGCCGCCGTCCTCGGCGGGGGTCAGGGTGCCGGTGGGGGCGAAGACGATGGAGACCCGGCTGCTGCCCCCGTCGAAGACCTCCTTCTGCGCCTGGTCGGGGTAGAGGGAGGCGGCCCAGGCGCTGGTGAGCCAGACCATCGTGAGCCAGCCGGTGGAGGGGCAGCCGCGGGAGACCTCGGCGATGACGGCGGCCTGCTGGGCCACGTCGAGGTCGAGGCCGCCGTGGGCGCGGGGCACCGCGGCGCGGAAGACGCCGGCCTTCTCCAACAGCTCGATGTTCTCCTCCACCACCCAGCGGCGCTTCTCGGTCTCGACGCCGTTGCGGCGGAGGGTGGGGACGGCGTCCCGGACGGCGTCCAGGACGGACGTCAGTTCTTCCTGCGTGGCCACGCTTACTCCTCGGTGTGCCCGTGCGTCGCGGGCACGGGGGTGCTGGGGTGGGGCGGCACGGCCGCGCCGCCGGACCGGACCCGTGCGGGATCCGGGGGCCGGGGGGCGCGGCCGTGCGGACGAGAGACGGTGGTGCCCGGTGTTACTCGGCGACCAGGCCGTTGGCGGCGACCGGACGGTCGATGGACATGAGCCAGCGGCCGTCCTCCTGCAGGCGCAGCACGTCGGTGCAGACGCCGGCCAGGTGCAGCGGCTTGCCGTCGGGGCCCACGGTGTCGATGGCGTACTCGACGCCGATCAGGGCCACGTCGCCGGCCACGTAGGCGTGGGTGAGGGTGGCCTTGAGGTCGGGCTTGGTGGCCAGGAACTCCTTGAAGAAGGCCAGGCGGGCCTCGCCGGTCAGCGGGGCACCGGAGAAGTTCGAGATCGAGTCCTCGAGGTACAGGCTGTCGAACAGGGCGCCGTCGCCGGTGTTGAAGACCTGGAGGAAGATCTCGTTCTGGGTGTCGTGGTCCGCGGTGAGGTCAGGCTTGGCCGGGTCGAACGGGACGGTGAAGGTGTAGGACATGACGAGGTCGTGCCTTTCGGTCTCGGGTGGGTGCGCGTCGACGCGGGTGCGGTGCGACGCGTCGTGGTGGGGTGGTGCGGGCGCGGCGGGGCGGCCGGGGCCGCCCCCGGTCACATGGCGGCGATCTGCCGGGCCGCGCGGAGCCCGGATTCGATGGCGCCGTCGATGTAGCCGCTCCAGCCGTTGGCGGCGTCGCCGCTGGCGAACGCGAGCCGGCCCTTGGGGTTGGTGATCTCCGGGTAGAGCGTGGTGAGCTGACCCGGCTTGCGGTAGGTCCAGCCGCCGCCCGCGTAGGGGTCGTTGCCCCAGTCGTGGTTGAACAGGCCGATGATGTCGAGGTCCACGCCGAGCTTGCGCACGGCGGCCTCGACCTGCGGGACGCTGGTGTGGTCGAGGGTGGGGTCGGTGCTGAAGCCCACGTAGAGCATGCCCTGCGCGGTCTCCTTGAAGGGCAGGAGCAGCGAGATGGGGGTTCCGGTCTCGGCGCCCTGTCCGTACACCCGGCCCTGTCCCTTGGCCGCGTGGATCCACAGTTTCACGGCGTTCCTGACGGCCAGGCCCTGGGTCCCGCCGGTGGTGAGCGCCGGCGGCAGGCTCGGGGAGAACTTGATGCCGGGCCACAGGTTGGCGGGGATGGCGACGACCGCCCGCGGGGCGTTGTACGTGACCCCGGAGGTGAGCCGCACGTGCACGCGTTGCCCGGTGTCGGTGACCGAGGCCACCGGGCTGTTGAGCTTGATGGTGGGCCGACCCTCCGCGATCATCGCGTTCAGCAGGGCGGAGGTGCCCTTCTTGACGCGCCACCGCATCGTGTCGTTCCAGCCGGCGTCGTTGTGCCCGGCCAGCGCCCACCACTGGGCGAAGTGGGTGAACGAGCCGACCGCGCTGGAACCGCCGGAGTAGACGGCGGTCTGGCCGTTGACCAGGAGTTCCTCGGCCGGGGTGAGGGCGAGTTGGTCCAGGCGGTCGCGCAGGGTGAGCTTGTCCAGGCTCGCCAGGAGGTCGGCCCGGTACAGCGGTTCGAAGGGCTTCTCGAAATAGGTGCGGGTGCCGTCGAAGATCCGGGTGAAGACCGCGCCCATGCGGGCGAAGCCGTCATCCGGGGTGAAGGCCGACGGTCCGGTCGGGGTCGGGAACACGACCCGGTCGACCGGCAGGTCCTCCTCCAGTTCCAGGTTGTACCGGGCGAGCTCGGCACCCACGTGCGGCTGGGTGGGTTCCACCCAGGTGCCGCCGCGCTCGATCAGGTGTCCGGCGTGGGTGGCCGTCCAGGTCCGACCGCCGACGCGGTCACGGGCCTCGAGCACCAACACGCGGTTGCCCTGGGCCCGCAGTTCGCGGGCGGCCGTGATCCCGGCGAAGCCGGCGCCGATCACGATGACGTCGTACGCCGCGTCCTCCGCCGTCTCACCGGTGGCGTCGGCGACGGCGGGTGCCGTCGCGGTGACCACCGCCGAGGCGGCGACCGCCGTGGCACCGGCCGCCTTGAGGACGGTGCGGCGCGTCGGTCTGGTGCGGACCTGCATCGGTTCTGCTCCCCCGGGTACTGCGAGGGCGGCGGGTGCGCGGCGGCACCCGGTCGCCCGACTGTCGGTGTTCTGGGACGTGCTGGACGAGGACCCGCCGGTCGGTGCGCGGGGGCCTGCGCCCCCGGGCCGGCTCAGGCTCAGGCTTCCTGGCCGTACGGGTCGTCGATCGCGTAGCGCCACACGTTGTCCTCGCCCAGGCGCAGCACGTCGACGCCGACGCCGGAGAGGTGCTCGGGCTCGCCGTTCTCGTCGACCGTGTCGATGGTCCAGTCGACGATGAGGAGGGCGGTGTCCCCGGTGACGTAGGACTCGCGCGGGACGGCCGTCATCTTGGGCTTGTTCTTGAAGAACTCGCGGGCGTACTCGCGGCGGGCGTCACCGGTGAGCGGCTGGCCGGGCTCCCAGACGGCGACGGCCTCCTCGGTGTAGAAGCTGTCGACCTTGTCGAAGTCGCCGGCGTTGAATGCCTCCACGTAGAGGGCGGTGTGCTTTTCCACGTCGTTGGTGAGCTGCGTCATGACGGGATTCGACCTTCTTTCACTGCTGAATCGCTGCGCTGATCGGTGTCGATCAATCGGTGAGCCAGACGCTATTGGGTGAAAATCCTTCGCTGTCCACCCCCGGGTAATGACCCGCTCTCATCGGGCCGCGCCGGCCGATTACCGACCGGTGGACGGGAACTGAGATGACCGAGAGGACCGGCTGCATACCATCTGCGGGTGTTGTCTCCGGGGCTTTCACGCACCGGTCCGTGCGGTCGCTAAATGATCTGGAAAGGGCAGTCGAGCGCGATGAGCAATCAGAGCCAATCCCCCAGTGCCGTTGAGCCCGGTGGCGTCGAGGGGCCCATCGCGGTCGTCGGCATGTCCGCTCGCCTCCCCGGCGCCGACGGTCTCGGGGCCTTCTGGTCCCTGCTGTCCTCCGGCGCCGACGGCGTCACCGAAGTCCCCGAGGGCCGGTGGGTGTCGGCCTCGGGCGATCCCGCGCCGGCCGACAGCACGGCGGGCAAGCGCCGCGGTGGGTTCCTGGACCGGGTCGACACCTTCGACGCCGCCTTCTTCGGGGTCTCGCCGCGCGAGGCCGTGGTGATGGACCCGCAGCAGCGGATGGTCCTCGAACTGGCCTGGGAGGCCCTGGAGGACGCCGGCATCGTGCCCGCGAGCCTGCGCGGCACCCGGACCGCCGTGTTCGTGGGCACCCTGCGCGACGACTACGCCGCCCTGCTGCACCAGCACGGCGAACGGGCCGTCACCCAGCACACGATGGCGGGCGTGAACCGGGGCGTCATCGCCAACCGGGTCTCCTATCACCTGGGGCTGCACGGCCCGAGCCTGACCGTGGACTCCGCCCAGTCCTCCTCGCTGGTGGCGGTGCACCTGGCCGCCGAGTCCCTGCGGCGCGGGGAGTCGGACGCGGCGCTGGTCGCGGGCGTCAACCTGAACATCCTGGCCGAGAGCGCGGTGGCCCAGGAGCGCTTCGGCGGGGTCTCCCCCGACGGCACCACCTACGCCTTCGACGCCCGCGCGAACGGCTTCGTGCGCGGCGAGGGCGGCGCGGTCGTGGTCCTCAAGCCGCTGGCCGCGGCCCTGGCCGACGGGGACCGCGTGTACGGCGTGATCCGGGGCAGCGCCGTCAACAACGACGGCGCCACCCCCGGGCTGACGGTGCCGGGCGGCGCGACCCAGGAGCGGGTGCTGCGCGAGGCGTACGCGAAGGCCGGGGTCGACCCCTCGGCCGTGCAGTACGTGGAGCTGCACGGCACCGGCACCCCGGTCGGCGACCCGATCGAGGCCGCCGCGCTCGGCGCGGTGCTCGGCGCGGGCCGCCCGGCCCAGACCCCGCTCGTGGTGGGCTCGGTCAAGACGAACGTGGGCCACCTGGAGGGCGCGGCCGGCATCGTCGGTCTGGTCAAGACCCTGCTGGCGCTGGCGCACCGGACCATCCCCGCGAGCCTGAACTTCGAGACCCCGAACCCGGAGATCCCCTTCGCGGAGCTGGGCCTGACCGTGGCCGACAAGGCCCGGGAGTGGCCCGCTCCGCAGGCCGAACTCGTCGCCGGTGTCTCCTCGTTCGGCATGGGCGGCACGAACGCGCACGTGGTGCTGGCGCAGGCGCCGGCGGGCACCGGTCTCGACGCGCCGGGCCCGGACACCAGCGAGGACCTGTCCTGCGTGGTGCCGCTGGTGGTCTCGGGCCGGACCCCGGCCGCGCTGCGGGCGCAGGGCGAGCGGCTGCGCGCGGCGCTGGCCGCCGAGGACGCCCCCGGCACCCACGCGGCGGCACGGGCGCTGGCCACCTCCCGGACCGTCTTCGAGCACCGCGCGGTGGTCCTGGCGGGCGCCGACGCGACGGCGGGCACGGACGCGGCGCTGGCCGCGCTGGCCGCCGGCGAGCCGGCCGCCGACCTGGTCACGGGCGTGCCCGCGCCGGCGGCGCGACTGGCCGTGCTGTTCACCGGCCAGGGCGCCCAGCGCGTCGGCATGGGCCTGGAGCTCCGCGAGCGGCACCCGGAGTTCGCCGCCGCCTTCGACGCGGCGTGCGCGGCCCTGGACCCGCACCTGGAGCGTCCGCTGGCCGAGGTGATCGCCTCGGGCGAGGGCCTGGACGAGACGGGGTACACCCAGCCCGCGCTGTTCGCGGTCGAGGTGGCCCTGTACCGGCTGGTGGAGTCCTGGGGGGTGCGGCCCGAGCTGGTGGCGGGGCACTCGATCGGCGAGATCGCGGCGGCCCACGTGGCCGGGGTGTTCTCGCTGGCGGACGCGGCCCGGCTGGTCGCGGCGCGCGGCCGGCTGATGCAGGCGCTGCCCGCGGGCGGGGCCATGATCGCCGTGGAGGCCGAAGAGGCCGAGGTCCTGGCGGCCCTGGCCGAGCTGCCCGAGGGCGCGGACACCGTGGGTGTCGCGGCCGTCAACGGGCCCCGCGCGGTGGTGGTCTCCGGCGCCGAGGCGCCGGCGCTGGCGGTGGCCGAGCGGCTGAAGGAGGCCGGTCGGCGCACGAAGCGCCTGACGGTCTCGCACGCCTTCCACTCGCCGCTGATGGAGCCGATGCTCGACGAGTTCCGTGCCGTGGTGGCCGAACTGGAGCTGAACGAGCCCGAGTTCGAGACCGTCTCCTCGGTGACGGGCGAGAGCGCGGCCGAGGCGTGGACGCGGGTGGAGTACTGGGTGGAGCAGGTGCGCCGGCCGGTGCGCTTCCTCGACACCGTGCGCGCCCTGGAGGCGGCCGGCGCCGGGACCTTCCTGGAGCTGGGCCCGGACGGGGTCCTCTCGGCGATGGTGCGCGACGGGGCCTCGGGCGACGCGGTCGCGGTGTCCGCGCTGCGGCGCGGCCGGCCGGAGTCGCGGACCCTGGTGTCCGCGCTGGCCTCGGTCTTCGCGCGGGGCGTGGCGGTGGACTGGGCGGCGGCGCTGGGCGCGAGCGCGTCCGAGCCGCGGGTGGCCCTGCCGACGTACGCGTTCCAGCGCGAGCGGTACTGGGTCTCGGGCACGGCGCGCACGGCGACGGCGGCCCCCGAGGCCGTGATCGAGGCCCCGGTCGAGACCCCGCGCGCGGCCCGGACGCCGGTGGGCACGGACGTGACGGCGCTGGTGACGGCGCGGGTGGCGGCGGTGCTGGAGTACGGGGCGGACCGGCCCGTGCCGCTGCACACCCCGTTCAAGGAGCTCGGCTTCGACTCGCTGATGTCGGTGGAGCTGCGCGACGCGCTGGCCGAGGCCCTGGGGCTGCGGCTGGCGAGCGGTCTGCTCTTCGACCACCCCACGGCGGCCCTGCTGGCCGCGCACCTGAACACCCTGATCGCCGGGCCGGCCGAGGACGAGGCGCTCGTCGCGCGCGGCCCGGTCGAGGCCGACGAGCCGATCGCGATCATCGGCATGGCCTGCCGTTACCCGGGCGGGGTGGCCTCGCCCGAGGACCTGTGGCGGCTGGTGTCCGAGGGCACCGACGCGATCTCCGGCTTCCCCACCGACCGCGGTTGGGACCCGGACCTGTACGACGCGGACCCGAGCCGCGGCGGTCACAGCACCGTGCGTTCGGGCGGGTTCCTGCACGACGCGGCCCTGTTCGACCACGGCTTCTTCGGGATCTCCCCGCGCGAGGCGCTGGCCATGGACCCGCAGCAGCGGCTGCTGCTGGAGACCGCCTGGGAGGCGGTGGAGCGGGCCGGGCTCGACGCCGACGCGCTGCGCGGCAGCCGGGCCGGGGTGTTCGTGGGCGCCACCGCGCTGGACTACGGGCCCCGGATGCAGGACGCGCCCGAGAGCGTCGAGGGCCACCTGCTGACCGGCACCACCCCGAGCGTGATGTCCGGCCGGATCGCCTACCAGCTGGGCCTGGTCGGTCCGGCGCTGACCGTGGACACCGCCTGCTCCTCCTCGCTGACCGCGCTGCACCTGGCGGTGCGTTCGCTGCGGTCGGGCGAGAGCACGCTGGCCATCGCGGGCGGCGCCACGGTGATGTCCTCGCCGGGCATGTTCACCGAGTTCTCCCGGCAGCGCGGCCTGGCCGCCGACGGCCGCTCGAAGTCCTTCTCCTCCACCGCCGACGGCACCTCCTGGGCCGAGGGCGTGGGCCTGCTGGTCGTGGAGCGGCTCTCGGACGCGCGGCGCAACGGGCACCGCGTGCTCGCCGTGATCCGGGGCACCGCCATCAACCAGGACGGCGCGAGCAACGGCCTGACCGCCCCGAACGGCCCGGCGCAGGAGCAGGTCATCCGGCAGGCCCTGGCCGACGCGGGTCTGGGCGCCGGCGACGTGGACGCCGTCGAGGCGCACGGCACCGGCACCCGCCTGGGCGACCCGATCGAGGCGCAGGCCCTGCTGGCCACGTACGGGCGGGACCGGGCCGAGGACCGGCCGGTGCTGCTCGGTTCGCTGAAGTCGAACATCGGGCACACGCAGGCCGCGGCCGGCGTGGGCGGCGTGATCAAGATGGTGCAGGCGCTGCGCCACGGGGTGCTGCCGCAGACCCTGCACGTGGACTCCCCGACCCCGATGGTGGACTGGTCGGCGGGCGGTCTGGAGCTGCTGACCGAGCGTCGGGACTGGCCCGAGGCGGACCGTCCGCGCCGCGCCGCCGTCTCCTCCTTCGGGATCAGCGGCACCAACGCGCACGTGATCCTGGAGCAGGTCGAGGAGGCGCCGCTCCAGGCCCCGGCCGAGGAGCCCGCGGTCTTCGACGCGCCGGTCGCCTTCCCGCTGTCGGCCGCCGACCCGGAGGCCCTGCGGGAGCGGGCCGCGCAGCTCGTGGAGCTGCTGGGTTCGGGCGCGGTCTCCGTGCGCGATCTGGGCTTCTCGCTGGCGACCACGCGCACGGCGCTGCCGCGTCGGGCCGCCGTGGTCGCGGCCGACGGGGCCGAGCTGACCCGGGGTCTGACGGCGCTGGCCGAGGACCGCGAGGACGTCTCGCTGGTGCTCGGGGACGCCGGGGCCGCGGGCCGCACCGCCTTCCTGTTCACCGGCCAGGGCGCGCAGCGCCACGGCATGGGCGCCGAGCTGTACGCGACGAACGAGGTGTTCGCGGCCGCCCTCGACGAGGTGACGGCGGCCTTCGACGCGCACCTGGAGCGCCCGCTGCGCGCGGTGATGTTCGCCGCCGCGGACGCCGAGGACGCGACCGAGGCCGCGGACGCGGCGCTGCTGCACCGCACCGCCTACACCCAGCCGGCGCTGTTCGCCGTCGAGGTGGCCCTGTTCCGGCTGGCCGAGCACCACGGGCTGCGGCCCGACCTGGTGGCCGGTCACTCGATCGGCGAGCTGGCCGCCGCGCACTGCGCCGGGGTGTTCTCCCTGGCCGACGCGGCCCGGCTGGTGTCCGCGCGCGGCCGGTTCATGGAGGCGGCCCGCGCCGGGGGCGCGATGATCGCCGTGGAGTCCTCGGAGGAGGAGCTGGCGCCGCTGGTGGCCGAGTACCCGGGCCGGCTCGCGGTCGCCGCGTACAACGGCCCCACCTCCGCCGTGATCTCCGGCGACGAGGACGCGGCCGAGGAGCTCGCGGGCCGGCTGAAGGCCGAGGGCCGGCGGGTCAAGCGGCTCACCGTCAGCCACGCCTTCCACTCCCCGCACATGGACGAGGCCGTTCTCGCGTTCCGCGAGGTCGCGGCCGAGGTGGCCTACCACCCGCCGGTGCTGCCGCTGATCTCCACCGTGACGGGTCGGCCCGCCGACGCCGACACCCTGGCCTCGCCCGACTACTGGGCCGGGCAGATCCGGGAGGCGGTCCGCTTCGCCGACGCCGTCCGCGAGCTCTCCGCGCACGGGGCGACGGTCTTCGTGGAGCTGGGTCCGGACGCGGTGCTCGCGCCGCTGGCCCGGGGCGCGGCCCCGGGCGAGCCGGCCGCCGTGTCCCTGCTGCGGGCCGGTCGGCCCGAGGCCCGCACCCTGGCGCTGGCGCTGGCCGAGGCCCGGGCCAACGGCGCGGTCCTCGACGGCGGTTCCTTCTTCCCCGGTGGTCGGGTCGTGGACCTGCCCACCTACCCGTTCCGGCGCGAGCACCACTGGCTGCCGGCGCGGGCGGCCGGCGACGCCCGGTCCTTCGGGCTGGTCCCGGCCGAGCACCCGCTGCTGGCCGGCGCGGTGGACATCGCGGGCGGCGAGGACCTGGTGCTGACCGGCGTGCTCTCCGCGGCGGGCCAGCCGTGGCTGGCCGATCACGTGATCGGCGACGCGGTGCTGCTGCCCGCCACCGCCTTCGTGGAGCTGGCGCTGGCCGCCGGCGCGCACACCGGACTGGACCGGGTGGCCGACCTGACGCTGGAGGCGCCGCTGCGGCTGCCCCTGGACGGGGCGGCCCGGGTGCAGGTGTCGGTGGGCGCCCCCGAGGGCGACGGGGCGCGGCCCTTCGCCGTGCACGCCCGTCCGGCGGGCGCGGCGGCGGACGCCGAGCCGTGGACGCGTCACGTCTCGGGCGTGCTGGCCGAGCGCGGTCCGGCCCCGGTGGCCGAGGCCGAGGTCTGGCCGCCGGCGGACGCGGTGGCCGAGCCCCTGGACGGGGTGTACGACCGGCTGGCGGCGCTGGGCTACGGCTACGGGCCGTCCTTCCGGGGGCTGACCCGGATGTGGCGCGCGGGCTCCGAGGTGTTCGCCGAGGTGCGGCTGCCGGCGGGTCCGGACGCGGCGGCCGACCGCTTCGCGCTGCACCCGGCGCTGTTCGACGCGGTGCTGCACCCGGTGGTGCTGCACGCGGCCGACGCGGCCGGTGACGGCGCGACCCGGCTGCCGTTCGCGTGGAGCGGCACGGAGCTGTACGCGGCGGGCGCGGCCGAGCTGCGGGTGCGGATCACCCCGCTCGGCGGGGACGCCTACGCCCTGGCCCTGAGCGACGGCGCCGGCAACCCGGTGGCCTCGGTGGAGTCGCTGGCGCTGCGCGCCGTCGCGGCCGAGGCCCTGGCGGCGCCCGCCGCCGGTCCGGCGGCCGAGCACCTGTACGCGGTGGAGTGGTCCCCGGTGCGGGCGGCGGGCCGCGAGGTCGCGGCGCACGTCCTGACGGGCGGGGCGCTGCCGGGCCCGGACGCGGTGGCGGAGGCCGACGCGCTGGTGCTGCGGGTGGACGAGTTGACGGCCGGTGTCGCGGCCGGGGACTCTCCGGTCGCGGCGGCCCACGAGGTCACCGCCCGGGTCCTGGACCTGGTGCGGGAGTTCCTCGCCGAGGAGGGCTACGGCCGGGCGCGGCTGGTGCTGCGCACCCGGGGCGCGGTGGCCGTCGGGGTCGGGCAGGACGTGCCGGATCTGGCGGCGGCCCCCGTGTGGGGTCTGGTGCGGGCCGCGCAGGCCGAGCACCCGGACCGGCTGGTCCTGTTGGACGTGGCCGAACCGGCCGAGGGGGAGGCCGCGTTGGCGGCGGCGCTCGGTGACGAGCCGCAGCTCGCGGTGCGCGGGGGCGTCGTGCTGGCGCCGCGGCTGGTGAAGGCGCCGACGACCGGTACCGGTACGGGCCCGGCCTTCGGTCCGGAGGGCACGGTCCTGGTGACCGGTGGCACCGGTGGTCTGGGCGCGTTGTTCGCGCGGCACCTGGTGGCCGAGCACGGCGTGTCGCGGCTGCTGTTGGTGAGCCGGCGCGGTCCGGCCGCCGAGGGTGCGGACGAGTTGCGGGCCGAGCTGTTGGCGGCGGGCGCGGCGGAGGTGACGATCGCCGCGGGCGACGTGGCCGACCGTGCGGCGCTGGCCGGGCTGCTGGCCGGGATCCCGGCCGAGCACCCGCTGACGGGCGTGGTGCACACCGCCGGTGTGCTGGACGACGCGACGGTGGAGGCGCTGACGGCGGAGCGGCTGTCGGGCGTGCTGCGGCCGAAGGTGGACGCGGCGTGGAACCTGCACGAGCTGACGGCCGACGCGGCCCTCACCGCGTTCGTGCTGTTCTCGTCGGTGTCCGGGCTGACCGGTACGGCGGGGCAGGCGAACTACGCGGCGGCCAACACCTTCCTGGACGCCCTGGTGGCGCGCCGGCGGGCCCTGGGGCTGCCGGGCACCTCGCTGGCCTGGGGTCTGTGGGACGCCGGGCAGGGCATGGGCGCGGGTCTGGGCGAGGCCGACCTGGCGCGCTGGGCGCGGGCCGGGATGCGGCCGATCACCCCGGAGTCGGGTCGGGCGCTGTTCGACCGGGCCGTGGTCGAGGACCACGCGCCGGCGGTGCCGGTGCACCTGGACCCGGTGGCGCGGCGGGCCTCGCAGGAGGCTCCGGCGGCGCTGCTGCGCTCGGTGTTCCGCGTCGCGGGCGGTCGACGGGCGGCGGCCCGGTCGGCGGCCGGCGGGGACGCGGGCGCGTGGGCGGAGCGGATCGGCGCGCTGCCCGAGGAGGAACGTTCCGGCGCCGTGTTGGGGCTGGTGCGCGAGACGGTCGCGAGCGTGCTGGGGCACGCGGACGGCTCGACGATCGAGCCGGCGCGGGCCTTCAACGAGATCGGTTTCGACTCGCTGGCCGGCGTCGAGCTGCGCAACCGGCTGAACAAGGCGACGGGGGTGCGGCTGTCGGCGACCGCCGCGTTCGACCACCCCTCGCCCAAGGCCCTGGCCGAGCACCTGCTGTCGCTGGTGGCGGTCACGGACCCCGCGAAGGCGGCGCCGGCGCGGCGCGTCAAGCGGTCGGCGGCGCTGGACGAGCCGATCGCGATCGTGGGCATGGCCTGCCGCTACCCGGGCGGGGTGTCCTCGCCCGAGGAGCTGTGGCGCCTGGTGTCCGAGGGCACCGACGCGATCAGCGAGTTCCCGACCAACCGCGGCTGGGACCTGGGTCGGCTGCACCACCCGGACCCGGCGCACACGGGCACCTCGTACGTGCGTCACGGCGGGTTCCTGCACGACGCGGACCTCTTCGACCGCGAGTTCTTCGGGGTGTCGCCGCGTGAGGCGACCGCGACGGACCCGCAGCACCGCCTGCTGCTGGAGACGGCGTGGGAGACCCTGGAGAGCGCCGGGCTGGACCCGGAGGACCTGCGGGGTTCGCGCACGGGCGTGTTCACGGGCGCCATGTACGACGACTACGTGACGCGGCTGAGCGCGGCGCCGGAGGAGTACGAGGGCTTCCTGCTGGCGGGCAACCTGTCCAGCGTGGTCTCGGGCCGGCTGTCGTACACCTACGGGTTCGAGGGTCCGGCGGTGACGGTGGACACGGCGTGCTCCTCCTCGCTGGTGGCCCTGCACTTGGCGGCGAACGCGCTGCGGACCGGTGAGTGCGATCTCGCGCTGGCCGGCGGCGTGACCGTGATGGCGGGTCCGAGCGTGTTCGTGGAGTTCTCGCGCCAGCGCGGCCTGTCCCCCGACGGCCGGTGCCGGTCCTTCTCGGCCGAGGCCGAGGGCACGGGCTGGTCGGAGGGCGTGGGCCTGCTCCTGGTGGAGCGGCTCTCGGACGCGCGGAGGAACGGGCACCGGGTGCTCGCGGTGATGCGCGGCAGCGCCGTCAACCAGGACGGCGCGAGCAACGGTCTGACCGCCCCGAACGGTCCGGCGCAGGAGCGGGTGATCCGGCAGGCGCTGGAGAGCGCGCGGCTGGCCCCGGCGGACGTGGACGCCGTCGAGGCGCACGGCACCGGCACCCGCCTGGGCGACCCGATCGAGGCCCAGGCCCTGCTGGCCACCTACGGCCAGGACCGGCCGGAGGAGCTGCCGCTGTACCTGGGTTCGCTGAAGTCGAACATCGGGCACTCGCAGGCCGCGGCCGGCGTCGGCGGCATCATCAAGATGGTGGAGGCCATGCGGCACGGGGTGCTCCCGAAGTCGCTGCACGCCGACAACCCGTCCTCGGTCATCGACTGGGACGCGGGCGCGGTGGAGCTGTTGGCCGAGGAGCGGGCCTGGCCCGAGACGGGCCGGCCGCGTCGTGCGGGCGTCTCCTCCTTCGGCATCAGCGGCACCAACGCGCACGTGATCATCGAGCAGGGCGACCCGGAGCCCGCGCCGGCCGCCGAGCCGGTCCGACCGGCCGTGCCAGCTACGGCCTGGCTGCTGTCGGCGCGCGGCGAGGAGGCGCTGCGGGCGCAGGCCCTGCGGCTGCGCGAGCACGTCGCGGGCCGCGCGGAGCTGCGGCCGGCGGACGTCGGCCTGTCTCTGGTGACCACCCGTGCCACGCACTCGCACACCGCGGTCGTGGTCGGCGCGGACCGGGAGGAACTGCTGGCGAACCTGGACCTGTTGGCGCAGGACGCGCCGGCGCCGGGGCTGCTGGTGGAGCTCTTCGGTCCGACGCGCGGCAAGCTGGCGGTGCTGCTCACCGGTCAGGGTTCGCAGCGGCTCGGCATGGGCCGGGAGCTGTACGAGTCCTCGCCGGTGTTCGCGGCGGCCTTCGACGAGGTCTGCCGGCACCTGGACCCGGAGCTGGTCCGGCCGCTGAAGCAGGTGCTGTTCGCCCCGGCGGACTCGGCCGACTCGGCGCTGATCGACCAGACGGCCTTCACCCAGGCGGCGCTGTTCGCGGTGGAGACGGCCCTGTTCCGACTGGCCGAACACCACGGCCTGAAGCCGGACTTCCTGCTCGGGCACTCGATCGGCGAGGTGACGGCCGCGCACCTGGCGGGCGTCCTGGACCTGCCGGACGCGTGCGTGCTGGTCGCCGAGCGCGGCCGGCTGATGCAGGCGGCCCGCGAGGGCGGGGCGATGTCCGCGATCGAGGCGGGCGAGGAGGAGGTGCTGGCCACCCTCGTCGAGCACGGTGACGCCGTGGTCGTCGCGGGGGTCAACGGGCCCCGCTCCACGGTGATCTCGGGTGACGAGGAGGCCGTGGACGCGGTGACCGCGCTGTGGCGGGCCCGGGGCAACCGGGTCAAGCGACTGCCGGTCAGCCACGCCTTCCACTCCCCGCACATGGCGGAGGTGCTGGACGAGTTCCGGCAGGTCGCGGCCGGGCTCACCTTCCACGAGCCGCGGATCCCGATCGTCTCCAACCTGACGGGCGAGATCGCCGACCCGGCCGACCTGGCCTCGCCCGACTACTGGGCGCGGCACATCCGCGAGGCCGTCCGCTTCCTGGACGGGGTGCGGACCCTGGTCGGGCGCGGGGTCACGGAGTGGCTGGAGCTGGGCCCGGACGGGGTGCTGACGGCCCTGGTGCGGGAGTGCCTGGAGGGCGCGGAGACCGGGACCCTGCTGCCGGCGCTGCGACGCGGCCGGCCCGAGGCGACGGTGTTCGTCTCGGCGCTGGCGCGGCTCGCGCAGCGCGGGGTGCCGCTGGACCCGGCCCGGCTGTGGCCGGGCGGGGTCCGGGTGGACCTGCCGAGCTACGCGTTCCGGCACGCCCGGTACTGGCTGGACGCGCCGCAGGGCGCGCCCGGGGACGCGGCCGGCTTCGGCCTGGTCGCGGCCGAGCACCCGCTGCTGGGTGCCTCGGTGGCCCTCGCGGACCGGGACGAGCACGTGTTCACGGGCCGCCTGTCGCGGCACACCCACGGGTGGCTGACCGGGCACGCGGTGGCGGGCACGGTGCTGGTGCCGGCGACGGGTCTGCTGGAGCTGGCCCTGACCGCGGCCGAGCGCTCCGGGGCGGGCGGCGTCGAGGACCTGACGCTGGCCGCGCCGCTGGTCCTGCCCGAGCGGGACGGGGTGCTGGTGCAGGTCTCGGTGTCGGCCGCGGACGCGACCGGCGGACGGGAGCTGCGGGTGCACTCGCGGCCCGACGACGGGGACGCGGCCGGGGTGTGGACCCTGAACGCGCACGGTCGACTGGGCGCCGTCGACCCGGCTCCGGCGGCTTCGGCGGCCTGGCCGCCGGCCGGGGCGACCGAGGTGGACCTGACGGGCGCCTACGAGCGCCTGGAGGCCATCGAGTACGCGTACGGCGAGCCGTTCCGCAACCTGCGGCGGCTGTGGACGGGTTCGGCCGGGGAGCTGTTCGCGGAGGTGTCGCCCGGTGAGGCGATCCGTTCCCAGACGCAGTCCTTCACAGTGCACCCGGCGCTGTTGGACGCGGCGCTGCACTCCCTGCTGCCGGGCGTGGCCGCCGCCGAGGGTCGGGCCTGGCTGCCCTTCTCCTGGTCCGGGGTCGCGGCCTCGGCCTCGGGCGCGGGTTCGCTGCGGGTGCGGCTGGTGCCGGAGGGTTCCGGTGACCCGGAGTCCCCGGTGTACGCGCTGGAGGTGACGGACGGCATCGGCGCGCCGGTGCTGTCGGTGGCGGCGCTGGCCCTGCGTCCCCTGTCGATCGAGGCCCTGCGGGCCGCGTCGGGCGGGGTCGCGGACGGCCTGTTCGGGGTGGACTGGACGCCGCTGCCGGCGGCGGGCGCGGTCGACACCTCCGGGTGGGCGGCGTTCGGCGGGGAGCGGGAGGCGGCCCGGTTCGGGCTCGGCCTGTCGCACGCCGGACCGGAGGCCCTGGCCGGGGCGCTGGACGCGGGTTCGGCGCTGCCGCCCGTGGTGGTGCTGGAGGCCGCCGACGCGGGGGCCGCGAGCGGCGCGGACCTGCCGGAGCGGGCCCGGGCGAGCGTGCACGGCGTGTTGGCGACGGTGCGCGGCTGGCTGGCCGAGGAGCGGTTCGAGGGCTCCCGGTTGGTGGTCGTGACCCGGGGCGCGGTGGCCGCGGCCGCCGGGGACCCGGTGCCGGGCGTGGCGCAGGCTCCCGTGTGGGGTCTGTTGCGGGCCGCGCAGACGGAGAACCCGGGCCGGCTGGTCCTCGTGGACCTGGACGCCGAGGGCACGCTCCCGGTGGGGGCGGTGCTCGGCGAGGAGCCGCAGCTCGCGGTGCGCGCCGGCTCCGTGCTGGCGCCGCGACTGGCGCGGACGGAGCCGCCGGCCCCGGACGCGGCGGGCCCCGACTGGGGCACCGGCACGGTCCTGGTGACGGGTGCGACGGGTGCGCTGGGCGCGGTCCTGGCCCGGCACCTGGTGCGCGAGCAGGGGGTCAGGGACCTGCTGTTGGTGAGCCGTCGGGGTGCCGAGGCGCCCGGGGCGGCCGAGCTGACGGCCGAGCTGACCGAGGCGGGTGCCCGGGTGCGGGTGGCCGCGTGCGACGTGACCGACCGGGAGCGGGTGGCGGCCCTGTTGGCCGAGGTGCCCGCGGACCGTCCGGTGACGGCCGTGGTGCACACCGCGGGCGTGTTGGACGACACGACGGTGGCCTCGCTGACCCCGGAGCGCCTGGACGGGGTGCTGCGACCGAAGCTGGACGCGGCCTGGCATCTGCACGAGGCCACGGCCGGCCTGGATCTCAAGGCATTCGTGCTGTACTCGTCCGTGGCGGGGCTGTTGGGGACGGCGGGGCAGGCCAACTACGCGGCCGGCAACACCTTCCTGGACGCGTTGGCCGCGCACCGTCGGGCCCTGGGCCTGGCCGGCACCTCGCTGGCCTGGGGTCTGTGGGCCGAGAGCAGTGACCTCAGCGGTCACCTGGCCGAGGCCGACCTGCGGCGACTGGCCCGTTCGGGTCTGCGGCCGCTGGCCACGGACGACGCGATGGCGTTGTTCGACGCGGCGCCCGCGACGGGCCGCGCGGTGCTCGCCGTGACCCGGTGGGACACCGCGGGGCTGCGGAACTCGGGCGAGCCGATCCCGGCGCTGTTGCGGGGGATGGTGCGTCCGGCGCCGAAGCGGGCCGGGGCGGCGCAGGCCGCGGCCGAGACCGGGCCGGGTCTGGCGGAGCGACTGGCCGGGCTGCGGCCGGCGGACCGGGACCGGATGCTGCTGGACCTCGTGCGGTCCTCGGTGGCCGGGGTGCTCGGGCACGCCGACCCCTCCGAGATCGGGGCGGACCGGGCGCTTCAGGAGTTGGGCTTCGACTCGCTGACGGCGGTGGAGCTGCGCAACCACCTGATGAAGGCCACCGGGCTGCGACTGCCGGCGACGCTGGCCTTCGACCACCCGACGCCGGGCGCCCTCGCCGAGTACGTGCGGGAGCGGTTGGGCGTGGTGGAGACCGCTCCCGACGAGGCGCTGCTGTCCGAACTGGCGCGGATGCGGCCGGGGCTGGAGGAGGCGGCCGGCGACGAGGGTTCGCGGGAGCGGATCGCGGCCCGGTTGCGGGAGCTGTTGGCGGCCGTGAGCGCGGCCGGTGCGGCGGTCGCCGTGGCGGAGCAGGTCGAGGACGACCTGGACGAGGCCACGGACGAGGAGCTGTTCGCGCTCCTGGACGAGCTCGACTGATCCCGGCGGGTCCGGGGTGGGGCGGCGGCCCGAGGGCGTGCCGCCGCCCCGCCCCGGACTTCAGGGCCGGGCCATTGACCACGTGTGTGAAGGGGAGTTGGAGAGAGATCATGGCGGACGAGGACAAGCTCAGGGACTACCTCAAGCGGGCCATCGCCGACGCGCGGGACGCCCGCCGGCAATTGCGGGAGGTCGAGGACCGGGCGAACGAGCCGATCGCGATCGTGGGCATGGCCTGCCGGTACCCGGGCGGAGTCGGTTCGCCCGAGGAATTGTGGAAGCTGGTCACGGAGGGCACCGACGCGGTGTCCGGGTTCCCGGAGAACCGCGGTTGGGACCTGGAGAACCTGTACGACCCGGACCCGGACCGGGCGGGCACCTCCTACGGTCGCGAGGGCGGGTTCCTGCACGACGCGGACGGTTTTGACGCCGAGTTCTTCGGGCTGGCCCCGCGCGAGGCGCTGGCGGCCGACCCGCAGCAGCGGCTGTTGTTGCAGACGGCGTGGGAGACGCTGGAGAGCGCCGGGGTGGACCCGCACGCGCTGCGGGGTTCGCGCACCGGCGTGTTCACCGGTGTCATGTACAACGACTACGGATCGCGGCCGCACCTGCCCTCGGAGGGTTTCGAGGGCTACCTGTTCAGCGGCAGCGCGGGCAGCATCGCCTCGGGCCGGCTGTCGTACACCTACGGGTTCGAGGGTCCGGCGGTGACGGTGGACACGGCGTGCTCCTCCTCGCTGGTGGCCCTGCACCTGGCGGCGAACGCGCTGCGCAACGGCGAGTGCGACCTCGCGCTGGCCGGCGGGGCGACGGTCATGTCGACCCCGGTGGCCTTCGTGGAGTTCTCGCGGCTGCGCGGTCTGGCCGCCGACGGCCGCTGCCGGTCCTTCTCGGCCGAGGCGGACGGCGTGGGCTGGGCCGAGGGCGTGGGCCTGCTCCTGGTGGAGCGGCTCTCGGACGCGCGGCGCAACGGGCACGAGGTGCTGGCGGTGCTGCGCGGCAGCGCGATCAACCAGGACGGCGCGAGCAACGGCCTGACCGCCCCGAACGGTCCGGCGCAGGAGCGGGTGATCCGGCAGGCGCTGGAGAACGCGCGGCTGGCGCCGGCGGACGTGGACACGGTGGAGGCGCACGGCACCGGCACCCGTCTGGGCGACCCGATCGAGGCCCAGGCCCTGCTGGCCACCTACGGCCAGGACCGGCCGGCGGACCGTCCCCTGTACCTCGGTTCGCTGAAGTCGAACATCGGGCACGCGCAGGCCGCGGCCGGCGTCGGCGGCGTGATCAAGATGGTGGAGGCGATCCGGCACGGGATCCTGCCGCGCACCCTGCACGCCGAGAACCCGTCCCCGATGGTGGACTGGGAGGCCGGCGCGGTGGAGCTGCTGACCGAGGAGCGGGCCTGGCCCGAGACGGGCCGGCCGCGTCGCGCGGGCGTGTCCTCCTTCGGTTTCGGCGGCACGAACGCGCACGTGATCGTGGAGCAGGCGCCCGTCGAGGAGCCGGCCGAGGAGTCGGCGGAGGGCTCCGGCCCGGCGCCGGTCGCGGAGCCGGCCGTGGCGGGCCCGGTGGCGTGGACCCTGTCGGGGCGGACCCCGGAGGCGGTGGCGGCGCAGGCCGCGCGGCTCGCGGAGCACGTCGCGCGGTACCCGGAGCACAGCGCCCGGGACCTCGCGTTCAGCCTGGCGACCACCCGCGCCCACCACCCGCACCGCACCACGCTGACGGGCGAGTCGCGGGAGCGGTTGGCCGAGCGGCTGACGGCCCTGGCGGGCGAGTCGGCCCCGGCCACCGGGACGCCGACGGGCGGCAAGTTGGCCTACGTGTTCACGGGTCAGGGTGCGCAGCGGATCGAGATGGGCACCCGCCTCGCCGCCACCAACCCCGTCTTCAAAAAACACTACGACGAAGCCATCGACGCCCTCGACCCCCACCTCGACAAACCCCTCCGCCACGTCATCCACACCGGCGAAGCCCTCGACGACACCCAATACACCCAACCCGCACTCTTCGCCCTCGAAGTCGCCCTCTACCGACTCCTCCACCACTGGGGCATCCGACCCGACTACCTCACCGGCCACTCCATCGGAGAAATCGCCGCCGCCCACTGCGCCGACATCCTCACCCTCCACGACGCCGCCACCCTCGTCACCACCCGCGCACGACTCATGCAGACCATGCCCACCCACGGCACCATGATCGCCGTCCAAGCCCCCGAAAACACCCTCCTCCCCCACCTCCAAAACCACACCCACCACCTCACCATCGCCGCCCTCAACTCCCCCACCAACACCGTCATCAGCGGCGACACCACCACCGCCCACACCATCGCCAAAACCCTCAACGACCAAGGCATCAAAACCCGCCAACTCAACGTCTCCCACGCATTCCACTCCCCCCACATGGACGGAATGCTCCCCACCCTCCACACCACCGCCAACACCCTCACCTACCACCACCCCACCACCCCCCTCATCTCCACCCTCACCGGCAAACCCGCCACCGACACCGACCACCGCACCCCCACCTACTGGACCGACCAACTCCGCCACACCGTCCGCTTCCACGACGCGGTGACCGCGTTGGAGGCCGAGGGCGTGGACACCTTCCTGGAGGTCGGACCGGACGCGGTGCTCAGCGGTCTGGTCGCCACGGGCACCGGGCAGCCGGACCGGACGGTCGCGATCCCGCTGATGCGGGCCGGTCGGGACGAGGCCGAGACGGTGACGGCGGCCCTGGGCGCGCTCCACGACCGCGGCCACGCCGTGGACTGGGCGAAGGTGCACGAGGGCACCGGCGCGCGCCGGGTCCCGCTGCCCACCTACGCCTTCCGGACCCGTTCGTACTGGTTGGAGTCGAGCGCGCCCGAGGCCCCGGTCGCGGCCCGCCCGGCCCTGACCCACACGGTCTGGGAGCCGGCGAAGGTCACGGTCGGCACGGCGGGGCCGGCGCACTGGGCGGCCTGGGGCACGGACGTGCCCGCGCAGGACCTGTCCCTGGCCGACGCGGCCACGCTGGCCGGGACCATCGCGTCGGGCGTCCGGGTGGACGCCGTGGTGCGTCGCCTGGCCCCCGGGGCGGGCGCGGCGCACGCGGCGCTGGAGCTGGTGCGCCGGGTGCAGGAGTCACACGAGCTGGCGGAGCGGCCGCTGTTCGTGCTGCTGGACGGCGGCACGACCGCCGGCGGCGCGGTGGACCCGGACACGGCCGCCGCGTGGGCGCTGCTGGCCTCGGCGCAGACCGAGTCGGCGGGCCGGATCCTGCTGGTGGACGCGGACGCCTCGGTGACCGGCCCCGAACTGCTCGCGGTGCTGGCCACCGGGCAGAACCGGGCGGCGGTCCGGCACGGGCGGATCCTGCTGCCCCGGGTGACGGGGGTGCGCGAGCCCGCGTCCGGGTCGGCCCCGGAGTGGGACCCGAAGGGCACGGTGCTGGTCACCGGCGGCACCGGTGAGCTGGGGGCGACGATCGCCCGGCACCTGGTGTCCGAGCACGGCGTCCGGCACCTGGTGCTGGCGGGGCGGGCCGGCGCGGACGCGCCGGGGGCTCCGGAGCTGCGGGAGGAACTGACCGCCCTGGGCGCCTCGGTCGAGGTGCGGGCGGTGGACGTGGCCGACCGCGCGGCGCTCGCCGACGCGCTGGCCGCGGTCCCCGCCGAGCACCCGCTGACCGGCGTGGTGCACGCGGCCGGGGTCCTCGACAACGGGCTGCTGGCGAACCTCACCCCGGAGCGGCTGGACGCGGTGCTCGCCGCGAAGGCGGAGGGCGCCCGGAACCTGGACGAGCTGACCCGGGACGCGGACCTGGCGGCCTTCGTGCTGCTGTCCTCGACCACCGGCACCTTCGGCTCGCCCGGCCAGGCCAACCACGCGGCCGCGAACGCCTTCCTGGACGCGCTGGCCGTGCGCCGCGCCGCCGAGGGGCTGCCCGCGACCTCCGTGGCCTGGGCCCTGTGGCGGGACAGCGCGCGGGGCGCCGCGCTCGGGGCGGCCGAGACGGCCCGCTTCGAACGGGACGGGTTCCGTTCGGTCTCGCACGAGGAGGGTCTGGGGCTGCTGGACCGGGCCCTGGCCGCCGGGCTGCCGCACGTGCTGGTCGGCGCGCCGACCACGCCGGTGGCGGTGCTGAGCGTGCCGGCGCTGGAGGAGGACGGGCCGGCGGCGCGTCCGGTGACCCTGGGCGAGCGGCTGGCGGAGCTGTCGCCGGCCGAGCGCGAGGAGCACGCGGTGGAGCTGGTGTGCACCGAGGCCGCGCTGACCCTGGGGCACTCCTCGGCGGCCGAGGTGCCGGCCGAACGCCCCTTCCACGAGATGGGCTTCAACTCGCTGACGGCGGTCGAGCTGCGCAACCGGCTCGGCATCGTGGCCGGGATCACCCTGCCCATCACGATCGTCTTCGACTACCCGACCCCGGCCGACCTCGCCGCCCACCTGCTGGTCGTCACGGCCCCGGTCGCCCCGGACCCGGCGGCGGCGGTGCTGGCCGAACTGGACCGGATCGAGGACTCGTTGGCGGTGGCGAGCATCACCGACGAGTCCGTGCGGGCCTCGGTCTCGGGCCGGCTGCGGACCCTGTTGAACCGGCTCGGCGAGAGCGAGCCGGCGGCGGAGGCATCCGGGCTGCTGCTCGCGGAGGCGTCCACGGACGAGCTGTTCGACTTCATCGACAACGAGCTGGGGCGCGAACTCGGCTGATCGCGGCCCGGGGCCGGTCCGTCGCCCGACGGACCGGCCCCGGGCTCCGCACCACCAGCGTCACCCTTTTCCACACCTCACCCATGGAGAGACTGATCCCGCATGTCCGATGACCCGTCCAAGGAACAGAAGCTCGTCAACTACCTGAAGTGGGTCACCGAGGACCTTCGGAAGGCCCGTGACCGGATCACCGAACTGGAGGCGGTGGACGAGGAGCCGGTGGCCATCGTCGGCATGGCCTGCCGCTTCCCCGGCGGGGTCACCTCGCCCGACGGCCTGTGGCGACTGGTGCGCGAGGGCGGCGACGGCATCGGGCCCTTCCCCTCGGACCGCGGCTGGGACCTGGAGGGTCTGTACGACCCGGACCCCGAGGCCCTGGGCACCAGCTACACCCGCGAGGGCGGGTTCCTGGAGGGCGCGGCCCTCTTCGACGCCGGGTTCTTCGGGATCTCCCCGCGCGAGGCGAAGGCCATGGACCCGCAGCAGCGGGTGCTGCTGGAGACCGCGTGGGAGGCGCTGGAGGACGCGGGGATCACCCCGGCCTCCCTCAAGGGCAGCCGCACGGGCGTGTTCGCGGGTGTGGTGGAGCAGAGCTACCTGGGCCTGGAGGGCCCGGAGGAGCTCGAGGGCCACCTGATGACGGGCCGGTTGAGCAGCGTGGCCTCGGGCCGCATCTCGTACGCGCTGGGTCTGGAGGGCCCGGCCCTGTCCGTGGACACGGCGTGCTCCTCCTCGCTGGTGGCCCTGCACCTGGCGGCGCAGTCGGTGCGGCGCGGGGAGTCCACGCTGGCGCTGGCCGGCGGCTCCACGGTGACAGCGACCCCGGGCGGGTTCGTGGACTTCTCCCGGCAGCGCGGCCTGGCCCCCGACGGCCGCATCAAGTCCTTCTCGTCCACCGCCGACGGCACCGCCTGGTCCGAGGGCGTGGGCGTGCTCGTCGTGGAGCGGCTCTCCGACGCGCGCAGGAACGGGCACACGGTGCTCGCGGTGCTGCGCGGCTCCGCCGTCAACCAGGACGGCGCGAGCAACGGCCTGACCGCCCCCAACGGCCCCTCGCAGGAGCGGGTGATCCGGCAGGCGCTGGAGAACGCGCGGCTGACCACCGCCGACGTGGACGTGGTCGAGGCGCACGGCACCGGCACCCGGCTCGGCGACCCGATCGAGGCCCAGGCCCTGATCGCCACCTACGGGCAGAACCGGCCCGAGGAGCGCCCGCTGTACCTGGGCTCGCTGAAGTCGAACATCGGCCACACGGTCGCGGCGGCCGGCGTGGGCGGCGTGATCAAGATGGTGCAGGCCATGCGGCACGGGGTGCTCCCGCGCACCCTGCACGTCTCGGAGCCCACCCCGATGGTGGACTGGTCGGCGGGTTCGGTGGAGCTGCTGACCGAGGAACGGACCTGGACCACCCGGCCCGACACCCCGCGTCGCGCGGCCGTGTCCGCGTTCGGCGTGAGCGGCACCAACGCGCACGTGATCCTGGAGCAGGCACCGGCCGAGCCGGTGTCCGAGGAGCCGGCCGCCCCGGTCACCGTGACCGGCCCGGTGCCGGTGCTGCTGTCCGGGAAGTCGCCGGAGGCGGTGGCGGCGCAGGCCGCGCGGCTCGCGGAGCACGTCGCGGACCACCCCGGGCAGTCGGTCCGGGAGATCGCCTACAGCCTGGCGACCACCCGCACCCACCACGCGCACCGGACCGCGTTGGCGGCCGAGGACCGGGAGGAGCTGGCCGGTCTGCTGACCGGTGTCACCGCCGAGGACGCGGGCACGCCGACGGCCGGGAAGCTCGCGTTCCTGTTCACGGGTCAGGGTGCGCAGCGGATCGAGATGGGCACCCGCCTCGCCGCCACCAACCCCGTCTTCAAAAAACACTACGACGAAGCCATCGACGCCCTCGACCCCCACCTCGACAAACCCCTCCGCCACGTCATCCACACCGGCGAAGCACTCGACGACACCCAATACACCCAACCCGCACTCTTCGCCCTCGAAGTCGCCCTCTACCGACTCCTCCACCACTGGGGCATCCGACCCGACTACCTCACCGGCCACTCCATCGGAGAAATCGCCGCGGCCCACTGCGCCGACATCCTCACCCTCCACGACGCCGCCACCCTCGTCACCACCCGCGCACGACTCATGCAGACCATGCCCACCCACGGCACCATGATCGCCGTCCAAGCCCCCGAGAACACCCTCCTCCCCCACCTCCAAAACCACACCCACCACCTCACCATCGCCGCCCTCAACTCCCCCACCAACACCGTCATCAGCGGCGACACCACCACCGCCCACACCATCGCCAAAACCCTCAACGACCAAGGCATCAAAACCCGCCAACTCAACGTCTCCCACGCATTCCACTCCCCCCACATGGACGGAATGCTCCCCACCCTCCACACCACCGCCAACACCCTCACCTACCACCACCCCACCACCCCCCTCATCTCCACCCTCACCGGCAAACCCGCCACCGACACCGACCACCGCACCCCCACCTACTGGACCGACCAACTCCGCCACACCGTCCGCTTCCACGACGCGGTCGAGACCCTGCGGGGTCTGGGCGTGACCCGGTTCGTGGAGATCGGTCCGGACGCGGTGCTCACGGCCCTGACCCGGGACGCCCTGGGCTCCGAGGTCGCCGCGATCGCCCCGCTGCGGCGCGAGCGCGACGAGGCCGAGACCACGGCCCAGGCCCTGGGCGCCCTGCACACGGCCGGGGTGGCCGTGGACTGGGAGAAGGTCTTCGAGGGCACCGGCGCCGGCCGGGTCCCGCTGCCCACCTACGCCTTCCGTGCCGAGCGGCACTGGCTGGACACCGACGCCCGCGCGGCCGCCGCCGACGCGGCCGGCCTGGGCCTGGGCGAGGCCGGGCACCCGCTGCTGGGCGGCGTGGTCGACCTCGGCGAGGAGGGGCTGCTGCTCACCGGCCGGCTCTCCCGCCACACCACCTCCCGGCCGGCCGGTCCCGTGCCGCCGGCGGTGCTCGTGGAACTCGCGGTCCGGGCCGCCGACGAGGCGCACGGCGCGAGCCTGCTCTCCCTGGACGTGGCGGCCCCGCTGGTGCTGCCCGCCGAGGGCGGCCTGCACCTGCAGGCGCGGGTCTCCGGCGAGGACGCGGACGGCCGGCGCGAGCTGGTGCTGCGCACCCGCCCCGAGGACGCGGACGTGGCCTGGAGCGTGCACGCCCGCGGCCTGGTCGGCCCCGTGGCCCCGGCGGCCGGCGGCCGCGCCGACCTCGACGCCTTCACGGCCCTCGCGGCCCTCGCGCCCGCCGACGGCGACGGCGAGCAGGACCCGATCGCCCGCGTGCTGACCGCCCTGGCCCGCCCGGCCGAGGGCTCCGGCGGCGAGGTGCTGGCCGAGCTGACCCTGCCCGAGGAGTTCGACGCCGAGGCCGACCGCTTCGCCCTGCACCCGCTGCTGCTCGACGGCGCCCTGCACGCCCTGGCCGCCGAGGTCGGTCCCGGTCTCGTGCCCACCGCCTGGCGCGGGGTGCGGGTGCACGCGGCCGGCGCCCGCATCCTGCGGGCCCGCCTGCGTCCCGTCACGGACTCCGACGCGCCCGCCGACACCTGGACCGTGGAACTGACCGACCCCACCGGCCGACCGGTGGCCGACGTGGCCGCCGTGACCCTGCGGGCCGCCGACCCGGCCGCGCCCGCCGCCGTCGCCGACCGCGACCACGAGGCCCTGTTCCACCTGGACTGGCAGCCGCGCCCGGTGCCCGAGGGCGGGGTCCTGCCCGCCGGCGCCTCGGTGGAGGCCCTGGCCTCCGCGTCCGGGGTCGACCCGGTGGCCGCGC
Organism: Streptomyces dryopteridis; assembly: GCF_049606955.1. Taxonomy (NCBI): domain Bacteria; kingdom Bacillati; phylum Actinomycetota; class Actinomycetes; order Kitasatosporales; family Streptomycetaceae; genus Streptomyces; species Streptomyces dryopteridis. The sequence goes on from NZ_CP187113.1 coordinate 295,671, forward strand.
TGCACGAGGTGGCCGACCGCGCCCTGGCCCTGGCCCAGGACCGGCTCGCCGACGAGGACCCCGAGCGGGGCCCGCTGGTGGTGCTGACCTCGGGCGCCGTGGCCACGACGGTCGGCGAGGCCGTCACCGACCCGGCCGCGACCGCCGCGTGGGGTCTGCTGCGTTCCGCGCAGTCCGAGGCCCCGGGCCGGATCGTCCTGGTGGACGCCCCGGCCGACACCGACCCGGCCCTCGTGGCCGCCGCCGTCGCCGGCGGGGAGCCGCAGCTCGCGATCCGCGGCGAGCGGGTCCTGGTGCCGCGCCTGTCGCGCTCCCGGCGCCCCGAGCCGACCGCGTCCGCGCCGCTGTCCTTCCGCGCCGAGGGCACGGTCCTGATCACCGGCGGCACCGGCTCGCTGGGCTCCCTGTTCGCCCGGCACCTGGTGACCGAGCACGGGGTCCGGCACCTGCTGCTGGTCTCCCGGCGCGGCGAGGGCGCCCCCGGCGTCGCCGAGCTGACCGCCGAACTGGCTGCCCTGGGCGCCGAGGTGACGGTCCGCGCGGCCGACGTCTCGGACCGCGCGAGCCTCGCCGGGGTGCTGGCCTCGGTGCCGGCCGCGCACCCGCTGACCGCCGTGGTGCACACGGCGGGCGTGCTGGACGACGGCCTGGTCCCGGACCTGACCCCGGAGCGACTGGCCGGGGTGCTGGTGCCGAAGGCCGACGCGGCCTGGCACCTGCACGAGCTGACCGCCGACGCGGACCTCACCGCGTTCGTGCTGTTCTCCTCGGTGGCCTCCCTCGTGGGCGGTCCCGGTCAGGGCAACTACTCGGCCGCGAACGCCGCCCTCGACGGCCTGGCCGCGGTGCGCGCCGCCGCCGGGCTGCCCGCGACCTCCATCGCCTGGGGCCTGTGGGCCGAGGCGACCGGGTTGACCGGTGAGCTCAGCGAGGCCGACCTCGCCCGCATCGCCCGCACCGGTCTGCTGCCGGTGGCCAACGCGCAGGGCCCGGCCCTGTTCGACCTGGCGCTGCGCGCGGGCCGACCGGACGCCATCGCGACCCCGCTGGACTTCGACGTGCTGCGCGAACAGGAGCGCCCCGGCGTCGTGTTCGCCTCCCTGGTGCGGCGACCGGCGCGACCGGCGGCCCGGGTGGACGCGGCGGAGGCCCGCACCCTGGCCGAGCTGCTGGCCGAGCTGGCGCCGGCCGAGCGTCCCGCGCTGGTGCGGGAGACGGTCCTCACGCAGGTCGCCGGGGTGCTCGGGCACGCCGACACCTCCGGCATCACGGCCGATCTGCCGCTGGCGCAGCTCGGGTTGGACTCGCTGACCTCCGTGGAGCTGCGCAACCGGCTGGCGGAGCGGACCGGGCTGCGCCTGCCCGCCACCCTCGTCTTCGACCACCCGACCCCGGACGCGCTGGCCGCGTACCTGACGGCGGAGCTGTCCCCGGACGCGGAGGGCTCGGGCCCCGCGCCGACGGTGGACTACGCGGCGGACATCCGGCTGGACGAGGAGATCCGACCGGCCGCCGAGGTGGTGCGGGTCGTCACCGACCCCGACGTGGTGCTGCTGACGGGCGCGAGCGGCTTCCTCGGCGCGTTCCTGCTGCGGGACCTGATGCGCGACACCCGCGCCGAGATCCACGTCCTGGTGCGCGGCGCCGACGACAAGGCCGCCGAGGAGCGGCTGCGGGACAGCCTGCGCTGGTACCGGGTGTGGGACGAGATCGACCCGGCCCGGCTGCGGGTGCACGCCGGTGACCTGGCGCGGCCCCGACTGGGTCTGTCGGAGGAGCTCTTCGACGAACTGGCGCGGACGGTGGACGTGGTCCACCACGCGGGGGCGACGGTGCACTGGCTGCACCCGTACGCGAGCCTGCGGGAGGCCAACGTGCGCGGCACGGAGGAGATCCTGCGGCTGGCCGCGCGCCACCGGACGGTGCCGGTGCACTACGTGTCCACGGTCGGCGTCTTCGACGGGGCGGTGACCCCGGGCGTGCCGCTGCTGACCACCGACCCGACCGGTCCGGCCGAGGCGCTGCCCAGCGGCTACCTCCAGAGCAAGTGGGTGGCCGAGCAGGTCATCGGGATCGCGAAGGACCGCGGCCTGCCGGTGTCGATCTTCCGAGTGGACGTGATCTCCGGCGACCAGGTCAACGGGGCCTGCCAGACCCGGGACTTCGTCTGGCTGACCCTGAAGGGTCTGATCCAGTCGGGCGGGGTGCCGCAGGGGGTCGGCGGCCGGTTCCACCTGCTGCCGGTGGACTACGTCAGCGCCGCGATCACCACGATCGCGCGTCAGGCCGAGGCGGACGGCGGGGTCTTCCACCTGTTCAACGCCGACTCGGTGGAGCTGACGGAGGCGGTGGAGCGGCTGCGGGCCCTCGGGTACGCGCTGCGCGACACCGACCGCGAGGCGTGGGACGCGGGGGTGCGGGCCGACAAGGGCAACGCGCTGCTGCCGCTGCTGCACGCGTTCGAGATGATGACCTCGGACACCGACGGGTTCTACCCGGCGATCGACACGGGCACCACGGAGGCGGCCCTGGTCGGCACCGGCGTGGCCTGCCCGCCGCTGACGACCGAACTGTTCGCGAAGTACGTGAGGTTCTTCGTCGAGGAGGGGCACTTCCCGCCGGCGGCGGTGTGACCCGCGGCCGGGCCCGGTCCGGCGGCATGTGAACGGGCGGTGGCCCCCTCCCCGATCGGGGAGGGGGCCACCGCCCTTTCGTCGTCCGTGCCGGGGTGCCCGACGGGTCAGCGGACCTCGCCGTTCCAGCGCCAGCCGTTCCGTCGGGGCAGGTCGGGCAGGGCGACGCGGCCGGTGCACCACAGGAGGGTGTCGGTGGGCGCGTGGCCGGTGGGGGCGTCGGGGAAGAGGCGGGAGACGACGGGGGCGGCCAGCTCGTCGGGGATGCTCCAGTCGAGGTCCAGGCCGCGGGCGATGTCCCGGCCGTGGACGAGGAGTTCGAGGGCGCCCATGGCGGCGAAACCGGTGCGGTCGGAGTGGCCGTAGGGGTGCCAGGCGCGGACCTCCTCGGGGGTGGTGTCCACGGTGGTCGCCAGCAGGGTGCCGGCGATGCGGATCCCTTCGAGGGCGGCGGGCGCGGGGGCCTGGGAGTCGATCGAGCCGAACAGGGTGATGTACCGGTCGGTGGGCCGGGCGATGAGGAGTCCGGCGTATCCCACGACGCCCAGGGCGATGTGCGAGAGGGTTTCGCGGGCGCTCCACTGGAGGTCTCCGGCGGTGCCGGACCAGTTCCGGTCGGCGCCCTTCTCCAGGGCTGCGGTGCTTTCTTCTGCGGCGGTGCGCACGAGTTCGGACCAGGAAATAGTCATGGCACAGATGGTGCCACAGGCAATTCCCCCGGGCCGCCGCACTCATTTTCCGGTAACAGGCCGGTAATCGAGCCCGAAGGGAAAGAGAGGATTCACGATTACCGACCGATGGGCGCCTGCGGCCGGATCACCTCCGAGCTTTCAGTACTGTTCCCTTTGCCAAGAGGAATTGTCACGAGATTCACGACAAGGATTCCTCCGAACAGCGATCGAGGAGCCGCCCGTGCCCGCCGTAAACGACCTGAAGTCCTTGCTGGAAGCCGTTCGTGAGATCGTGCCGGCACTGCGCGAGAACGGACCCGCCGGCGAGGAGCGACGGTGGCTCCCCCAGGAGAACCTGGACCTGCTGGAGAAGGCGGGCGTGTTCCGGATGGCCGTGCCGAAGCGGTTCGGCGGCCTGGACCTGTCCGTCGCGGAGCAGTCGAAGGTGATCGCGGAGATCGCTCGCGGCTGTCCGACCACCGCCTGGGTGACCATGGTCTGGACGACCAGCGCGTGGACCACGACCCTGTTCCCCGACCGGACCCAGGAAGAGGTCTTCGCGCCCGGCGCGGTCCGGATCTCCAGCGCCTTCGCCCCCACCGGCACGGTGCGCGAGGTCGAGGGCGGGTGGATCCTGAACGGCACCTGGCGGTTCAACACCGGCACCCCCGGGGCCGAGTGGGACCTCACCGCGGCCATGGTGGAGCGCGCCGACGGCGTCCACCAGGAGGTCGTGGCGATCGTCCCGATCGGCGAGCTGAGCCTGGCCGATGACTGGCACGTGTCATCGGGCGCGGCCACGGGCTCCGTCACCACCACCGCCAAGGACGTGTTCGTCCCCGCCCACCGCGTGATCGACTTCGACGAGGCCGTGGCCTCCGCGACCGGGGACCGCTCCAACACCGGCGCGACCGGCCGTGAGTACGGGCTGATGAGCTACATCGCCTCGGTCTGCGCGTCCGCGTTCGTGGGCAGCGCCAAGGGCGCCCTGGAACTGTTCCTCGACCGGCTCCCCGGTCGCGGGATCACGTACACCGACTGGACCGACCAGAAGCTGCACCCGCTCACGCAGATCCAGGTGGCCACCGCCGCCAACAAGATCGACGCGGCCGAGGCCCTGTTCGAGAAGTCGCTGGCGCTGATCCAGGAGCGGGCCGACGCGGGCGGGCAGCTCACGGACACCGAGAAGGCCGTCGTGCGCGGGCGCACCGGTTTCATCGTGCTGCTCGCGAAGGAGGCCGTGCAGATCCTCTTCGACGCGAGCGGCGGCTCGGTGATCCGTCGCGATGTGCACATGCAGCGTTTCCACCGCGACGTCCAGGGCTTCTCGCTGCACGCGCTGCTCCAGTCGGACGCGAATCTCGAGGTCCAGGGTCGCGTTCTGGTCGGGCTGGAACCCGGCACCCACTACCTCTGATCCATCGGCGGCGGGAATCGCGGGCGACGGCCGGGGTTTTCCGGTGTCGCCCGTCCCGCAATGCCCCGGAGCACCTCGCGCGACATCTTTTCTTCTCTCTTCACGGAGGAATCCTCATGAGTGACACCCGCACCCCGGTGACGGTCGTCGGCCTCGGTCTGATGGGACAGGCGCTGGCCGCCGCGTTCCTCAACGGCGGCCACGCCACCACCGTGTGGAACCGGACGCCGGGCAAGGCCGACGAGCTCGTGGCCCGGGGCGCGGTCCCGGCCGCCGACCCGGCCGCCGCGGTGGCCGCCGCCGACCTGCTCGTGGTGTGCCTGTCGACCTACGACAACGTGCGCGAGGTGCTCGGTGGCCTCGGCGAGGGGCTGCGCGGCAAGACCGTCGTCAACCTCACCTCCGGTTCCTCCGACCAGGGTCGCGAGACCGCGGTCTGGGCCGCCGAGCAGGGCGCCGAATACCTCGACGGCGCCATCATGATCACCCCGCCCGGGATCGGCTCCGAGACCTCGGTGCTCTTCTACGCCGGTGACGAGGCCGTGTTCAAGAAGCACGAGTCGGCCCTCGGCCTGCTGGGCGGCGGCACCACCTACCTCGGCGCCGACCACGGCATGCCGGCCCTGTACGACGTGTCCCTGCTCGGCCTGATGTGGGGCACGCTGAACAGCTTCCTGCACGGCGTGGCCGTGGTGGAGACCGCGAAGGTCGGGGCTCAGCAGTTCCTGCCGTGGGCGCACATGTGGCTGGACGCGATCAAGACGTTCACCGCCGACTACGCGGCGCAGATCGACGCGGGCGACGAGAGGTTCCCCGCCAACGACGCCACGCTGGAGACCCACCTGGAGGCCCTCAAGCACCTGGTGCACGAGAGCGAGGCCCTCGGGATCAACTCCGATCTGCCCAAGTACTCGCAGGGGCTGATGGAGGGCGTCATCGCCCAGGGTCACGCCAAGAACAGCTACGCGGCCGTGCTGAAGGCGTTCCGCAAGCCCTCCGCCTGATCGCACACCGCACGACACCGTGCCCGGCCGTCCACATGGGACGGCCGGGCTTCCTCGAGGCCCACCGCCCGGTGGGCCTCCTCGCCACCACAACGGGGGAGACGAGAATGAAGATGACGAGCAGAAACACCTCACGGCGCGGGGTCCTGAAGTTCGCCGGCGCCGGCCTTCTGACGGGCGCGCTGGGCATCTCCGGCGCCGGGGTCGCGCGGGCCGCGGAAGACGTCCTCTGGGACGCCGTCGTCGTCGGCGCGGGCTACGCCGGGGTCACGGCCGCCCGCGAGCTGGCGGCGCGCGGCCTGAACACGGTGATCCTCGAGGCCCGTGACCGGGTCGGCGGCCGGATCCACACGAGCGATTTCGCGGGCACGCAGGTCGAGCTGGGCGGCGGCTGGTTCGGCCCCGGGCAGCACCTCGTGGAGCGCGAGCTGGCCCGCTACCACATCGCGACCACCCCGGACGTCTCGCCCACCGTGGCCGTGATGCCGGGTACGAACGGGTTCACCCAGGGCGCCCCGGCGGACGTGTTCAGCCGACTGGGCGCGCTGTTCACCGAGTTCTACCGGGGTTCGGAGGTGTGGTTCGAGCGCCCCTCGGACCCGCTGTTCCGCGCGGACCTGCTCCGTGACGTGGACCGGCTGTCGCTGGCCGACCGAATAGGCCAGATGACCCTGTCGCCGGTCGAGCACGGCTGGGTGGCCGGGTCCACGGCGCCGTTCGCGGGCGGGAACGCGGGCGGCGGGTTCACCGGGCTCGCCCAGTGGTACCAGTTGGCGGGCGGCACCTACGACGCCTTCCACGCGACGATGAGCCTGAAGCCGGCCGGCGGCATGATCTCGGTGCTCCAGGCCATGCTGAACGAGTCCCGGGTGCCGGTGCGGTTGAACTCCGCCGTCACCGCCGTCACGCAGAGCACCACGGGCCTGACCTCGGTCCGCACCGCCGACGGCCGCACCCACCGCGCGCGCGTGGTCGTCATGGCGACCCCGGTGAACACCTGGCGCACCGTCGACTTCCGGCCCGGCCTGCCGACCGCCCACGCGGACGCCAGCCGCGAGGGCGTCGGCGTGCCGCACGCCACGAAGCTGTGGCTGCGGGTGCGCGGCGGTTCCGAGGCGGTCTACGCGCAGGACGTCGAATCGGGCCCGATCCAGATGCTGATGCCGCAGCAGCAGCTGTCCGACGGCCGCATGTACGTGGCCTTCTCCTCGCCCGGCCTCGACGTGACGAACCAGGCCGCGGTGGCCGCGGCCGTCCACGCCCTGATCCCCGGTGGCACCCTGGTCGGGTACCGGGTCACCGAGTGGGCCAAGGACCCGTGGGCCAAGGGTGGTTGGGGTCTGCGTCGGCCGGGTCAGCTGCTGCGTCAGCTGCCGGCGGTGCAGCAGCCGCACGGGCACGTGGTCTTCGCCGGTTCGGACATCGCCAGCGGCTGGTACGGGGCCTTCGTCGAGGGCGCCCTGGAGTCCGGTTTCCGGGCCGCCGACCAGGCCCTGGCCCTGGCCGGCTGAGCGGTCCCGACGGACCGACGCCCCGGATCGCGTGACGGCGCCCGGTGACCCGCTCGGGTCACCGGGCGCTGTCAGTGGCCCCGCCTACTGTCGTGGACATCGCTCGGGAAGCCGATCAAGGGGAGCCGCCGCATGTCCGCGCAGAAGATCAAGCACAAGGTCAACCACGTCGCCCTGGTCGTGGACTCCTCCGGGTCCATGCGGCCGCACGAGTCCCAACTGGTGCGCGTGGTGGACGAGTTCGTCAAGGGTCTGAAGGCCGAGTCGGACAGCCTGGGGCACGAGACCCGGATCAGCCTGTACTCCTTCGACCACCACGTCGAGAACCTGGTGTGGGACATGGACGTGAAGCACCTGCCGTCCATGCGCGGGCTGTACCGGGTGAACAACGGGGCGACGGCCCTCATCGAGGCATCGGTGAAGTCCCTGGAGGACCTCGGGCACATCTGGGAGGAGTACGGCGAGCACAGCTTCCTCCAGATCGTCGTCACGGACGGCGAGGAGAACGCCTCCGGCGGGGACCGGCGGCACGACGGGGACATGGCGATCCTGGGGCCCTGGCTGGAGCGGATCACGGCCAAGCTGGGCGCCCTGCCGGAGCACTGGACCTCGGCGATCCTCGTCCCCAACTCCCTGGCCAAGCGCACGGCGCAGAACTACGGGTTCCCGGCCGGCAACATCGCGGTCTGGGACGCCGATTCGCACCAGGGCGTCGAGGAGGCGATCGGCACCGTCCGGGCCGCGGCCACGGGCTTCCTGCGGGGCCGCGAGCAGGGCGTGCGGGGCACGAAGAACCTGTTCGCGGTCGGTCAGGACCTGTCGGTGGACGACGTGCGGGCCACCCTGGAGCCGGTGCCGGTGGACCGCTACCGGCTGCTGAAGGTGGACCGGGAGATCGCGATCCGCGAGTTCGTCGACTCCCACCCGGGTGTGACGTACCAGCGGGGCTCCTGCTACTACCGGCTCGGTTCGCGGGTGGCGGTGCAGGCGGACAAGGAGGTCGTGGTGGTCGAGAAGGACACCGACCGCGCGTACACCGGCGACGCGGCCCGTGACCTGCTGTTCGGCACGGGGGTGCGGGGCACGGTCGCGGTGAAGGCGGGCCACAACCCGAAGCTGGAGGTCTACGTGCAGAGCCGGTCGGTGAACCGCAAGCTGAAGGCCGACACCCGTCTGCTGATCATGATGTGAGCGCGCGGGCGCGACGGGGCCTCACGGACTCTGTCGCAGGGCCGCCAGCTCGACGTCGACGGCGCCGCGCACCAGCTCCCGCGCGTGCTCGATCCGCGTCCCACCGCTGAGCCAGCGCATGCTGAGCCCCTCCAGCAGGCCGGTGAGGCGTTCCGCCGAGGCCGCCAGCGCGGAGGCCGGGGCGGTGGGGTGCACGTTGCCCAGCAGGGCGGCGACCTCCTGCACCCACACCAGGGTGGCCCGGGCCAGGTCCTCGCGCAGGACCTCGTCGAAGACGGCGCTGGCCCGCAGTTCACCCCAGGCCGTGCTGTTCTCCCGCACCTCCGCGGTGTCCTGCAACTCCAGCAGGAGGGTCTCCTCCAGCTCCTCGCGCGCGCTCGCGGGCGGCGCGCCCGGAGCGCGGGCGGTGGTGTACCGCTCGGCGCGGTCGCTGATGAACTCCAGGGTCCGGCGCAGCACCCCGGTGCGGTCCTTGAAGTGGTAGTAGACGAGGGCGGTGGACACCCCGGCCTCGGCCGCGAGCTCCTCCACCCGCAGCCCGCGCACCCCGCGCCGGGCGATGACCCGGGCGGCCGCTTCCAGGATCAGGGTGCTGCGGGATGCCATGGCGGCACTCTACCGGGCCGGGGCCCTGGGCTCAGATGCGGCCGACGACCTTGCGGGCGCGGACCCGGACGACCACGCGCGTGTCGTCGTCCTTGGAGGCCGGGTTGAAGTCGGCGTAGTCCTTGCCGGTGTACTTCCGGGACAGCGCGTCGATCAGCTCGGGGCCGCCCTCGGTGGTCATCTCCACCGTGCCGCGCACCTCGGCGTAGGTGTAGGGGGCGGCGGGCGGGTTGATCAGCACGGTCACCCGCGGGTCGCGGCGCAGGTTGGTCTCCTTGCGGCGGCCGACGGTGGTGGAGAACAGCAGGTCCTCGCCGTCGCGGGTGATCCAGACGACGGAGAGCTGCGGGCTGCCGTCGGGCTGGATCGTGGCGACGGTGGCGAAGGGGTGTTCGTCGTCGATGTACTGCTTGAGTGCGTCGGAGAGCACGACACGGGCTCCAAATCGTTGACGGGAAAACCATCTGTCTCTTCCGCCACCGTAGGCCACCGGGACCGCCCGATCACCGCCGCGCGCCACCCGGACGGGGGGCGGCCGGTCGCACGGGGCGCACGACCGGAGCGCGCGGGCGGGCACGAGCGCCCGCGCGCTCCGGTGGGCACCCTTGAGCCGTGCGGAACGGGGTAGGCGCCGCCGGGGCCCGGCACCCGTCGGGCCCGGTCCCGCACGAAGGGAACCCGTCATGAACCGCACCCGCCCGATCCGCGCCCGTGTCCTGGGCACGATGGCCGCCGCCTTCCTCGCGGCCGGCCCCCTGCTGGTCTCCGCCCCCGCGTGGGCCGCGAACGACGCCGACCGCGCCTTCGTGGTCGAGGTCCACCAGGGCAACCTCTTCGAGATCCAGGCCGGTCAGGACGCCGCGAAGCGCGGCGGCACCGACTGCGTACGCCAGGCCGGCGCCAGGATCGCCGCCGACCACCGCAAGCTCGACGCCGACGTGACGGCCCTGGCCCGCAAGATCGACGTCACCTTGCCCACCACCCCCTCGGACCAGGCCCGGGACACCCTGACCGAGCTCCGCGACACCGACGGCGCCGGCTACGACGCGCTCTGGGTCTCCACCCAGGTCACGGCGCACGAGGACACCCTCAAGGCCATCGACGCCCGCGTGGCCGCGAACACCGACCCGGCCGTGACGGCCGCCGCGAAGAAGGCCCGCCCGGTGGTGGCCGCCCACCTCGCCATGCTGGACAACGGCGCCTGCACCCCGATGAACATGCCCAGCGCCCCGGCCATGCAGCATTGACTCACGCCGCACCAAATCAAGACGCTACACGGCCCGTCGCCGCACGTCGGCGGAGGCGGGCTGATCGTCGTTCACGGGGTGGGCTCAGGGGTCCTCGGAGGTCGGGGTCACGAGGTGGGGGCCGTTGTTGCGGACGTTGTTGACCTCGGTGGAGACCGGGGTGACCGTGAGGCGGCCCGCCCCCGGGGTGCGCAGGAGGGCGCGCAGGGCCGCCGGGTCCGCGGGGTTCGGGTCGAGCCACTCGGCGTAGTCGGCCGGGTCCAGGGCCAGGGGCATGCGGGGGTGAACGCGGCCGGCGCGGTCGGTGGCCTCGGTGGTGATGATCGTGGCCGTGGTCAGCCAGGCGGCCGGGTCCCCGTCGTCGGGGACGGAGGGGTCGCGCCAGAACTCGTACAGTCCGGCCATCGCCAGTACCCCCGCGCCCTCGGGGCGGATGAAGTACGGCCGTTTGTGGGCCTTGACGGAGCCCTCGGCGGGCACGGTCACCCATTCGTAGAAGCCGTCGGCGGGCAGCAGGCAGCGGCGGCGGGCGAAGGCGCGGCGGAAGGCGGGCTTCTCGTGCACCGTCTCCACCCGCGCGTTGATCATCCGCGCGCCCACCGAGGGGTCCTTGGCCCACGAGGGCACCAGTCCCCACCGTACCGACCGCAGCCGGCGGGCCGGCTCGCCGGTGTCCCGGTCGGCCCGCTCCAGGACCGCCCACACCGGGTCGGTCGGGGCCACGTTCCACGAGGGTCCGGGGGCCTGGTCCCGGAGCTCGGGTTCGGCGGCGAAGAGGCCCGCGAGGTCCTCGGGGGCGCGGGAGGAGGCGTATCGACCGCACATCCTTCCACTGTGCCGGCCGGGGCGGCCCGGCGCCGGGTGGGCGGGCCGGGCGGGCGGCCGTCGCGCCGACTTCCGTTCGGGATACTTAGGTTAGGCTAAGCTGACTGCGCACGGACGCGCCGTCGTTCGACGCGCGCCGGCGGGGAGGGGGACGAGAAGAGCATGGACCTGCCCACGCCTCGCCCGCGCCCCGTGTTCGACGCCTCCATCCCGCCACGCCCGCACGCCCGATGGGCCCTCGTCACCCCCCGCGCGGCCCTGCCGATCCACGCCGTGCGCGGCCGCTCCACCGAGCCCTCGTCGCACGGCGCCCGCGGGAATCCGTGAACACCACGAGAGAACGGAAGAACATGACCGTACGGGTCTCGGCGGCCGGTACCGGCGGCCACGCCGGCGGGGAACCGCGCCTCCCCCTTCTCACGCGTCCCGACCTCGCGACCGCCCCGGGCGATCTGCCCTGGCCGGCGGAGCTCCAAGGGCGCACGGTCGTGGTCAAGTTCGGCGGCAACGCCATGGTGGACCCCGCCCTCCACCGCACCTTCGCCCAGGACGTGGTGGAGCTGTGGCAGGCGGGCCTGCACCCCGTCGTCGTGCACGGCGGCGGGCCGCAGATCAGCGCCCTGCTCGACCGACTGGGCCTGGAGACCCGGTTCGAGGCCGGATTGCGGGTCACCACGCCCGAGATCATGGACGTGGTCCGGATGGTGCTGACCGGCCGGGTGCAGCGCGAGCTGGTCGGGGCCATCAACGCCCACGGGCCCTTCGCGGTGGGCCTCTCGGGCGAGGACGCGCACACCATGACCGCCGTCCGCAGGCCCGCGTGGGTGGACGGCCGGCCGGTGGACATCGGACTGGTCGGCGACATCGTCGGGGTGGAGACGGGCATGCTCCGCGGCCTGCTGGAACAGGGCCGCATCCCCGTGGTCTCCCCCGTCGCGCACGGCGCGGACGGCGAGGTCTACAACGTCAACGCCGACCTCGCGGCCTCGGCCCTCGCCGTGGCCCTGGGCGCGGACCGGCTGGTGGTCATGACCGACGTGGAGGGCCTGTACGCGGACTGGCCGCGCAGCACGGAGGTCGTCGAGCGACTGACCGCCGACCGGCTGGACGCCCTGCTGCCGACGCTGTCGAGCGGGATGCTGCCCAAGATGGAGGGCTGCCTGAAGGCGGTGCGCGGAGGTGTCGGACGGGCCCGGGTCATCGACGGGCGGGTGCCCCACGCGTTGCTGCGCGGGGTGCTCTCCGAGGAGGGTCCGGGCACCACGGTGGTGGCGCAGGAGAGCCGGACCGTCGAACTGGCCGCCGGTTCCTGAGATGTGACGGTGCGCCAGGGCCTCCGTCGCCGGTTCGCGCTCCGGCGGCGGGGGCCTCTCGCTGCCTTCGGGCCTCGCTACATGGCGCGGGCCAGCACCCGCGCCCCGCGTCCCGGGAGCAGGGTCCGGGTCCAGGCGGTCGGGGCCTCGTGGGGGCGTTCGCCGGTGAAGCCGTGTCGCAGGAAGAGTCGGCCGCTGCCCGTGGTCGCGGTGAACAGGGTGGTCAGGGAACGGGCGCGGGCGCGGGCGAAGGCCGCGTGCAGGAGTCGTGCGCCCATGCCCGAGCCCTGGCGGTGCGGGGCGACGCAGAAGTTGTACAGCACTCCCGCGTCCCCGTATTCGCCGAGCGCCAGGCAGCCTTCGAGCCGGCCGTCCGGGCCGTGGGCGAGGAGGAACTCGTGGGCGTGCGCGAGGTAGAGGGACAGGGGGCGTTCGCGCAGGGCGCCCGCGCGGGCGAAGGGGCGGGACAGGGCGGCGACGGCGGGCCCGTCCGTGCGGCGCGCGGGGCGCAGGGTGAACGCGAACTCCTGGGTTCGGCTCGGCGATTCGGGAGTTCGGGGCAGCAGCGTGGCCGTGGTCACGGGGTTCCTTCCTCGGTGCACCGTTGCCGGGCGTGGGGGGGGTGTCGGTCGAACTCCCGGGTGGGGCCGCGGGCTCGTCCACCCCGAGGACCGATCGAACTTAGGGTACCCTTACTTACCCGAATGCTCCAACCACCACCCCCCGCGCGACCCCCTACGCGCAGGCTCGGCCCGGGTATTCCCCGGTCTGCGGCGCCCCGCTGCCGATCATCAGGCGCAGGACCTCGCCGAGCGCCGGTTCGTCCAGGTCCACCGGCACGTTGTACTCCAGGTCGAACACGAGGGTCTCCCCCGCGTCGGCGTGCCAGACCACCCAGCTCGGGGGTACGTCGGTCGCGATCACGGCTTTCCCGCCTCCCATGACTGTCGCCCGTCCACCCAGGTGGACAGGACCTCGATGTCCGCGATCCGGGAGGTCTCCACCCGGCGCGGGTCGTCCCCGAGGACGACGAGATCGGCCCGCTTGCCCGGGGCGAGGCCGCCGATCTCGTCCTCCCGGTGACAGGCGTGGGCCCCCGCCGCGGTGTAGGCGTACAGGGCCTCGTCCACGGTGATCGCCTCGTCCGGCCCGATCGACGCGCCGGAGGCCGAGGCCCGTTCCACCATGAACTGGACGCCCCGCAGGGGCGCGCCGTCGGTGACGGGCCGGTCGGAGCTGCCGACCAGCGCGATCCCGTGGTCCAGGAAGGCCCGACCCCGGTACATCCAGCCCGCGCGTTCCTCGCCCATCACCCGCGCGTAGTCGTCCCCGAAGGAGTGCAGGAAGGTGGGTTGGACCACGGCGGCCACGCCGAGGGCGGCGAACCTGGGGAGTTGGTCGGGGCGGATCAGCCCGGCGTGTTCGATCCGGTGCCGCGCCCCGGGGCGGGGTCGCAGCCGCTGGGCCCGTTCCAGCGCGTCGAGCGCGAGGTCGGCGGCGCGGTCCCCGATGGCGTGGACGGCGAGCTGCCAGCCGGCGAGGTGGCCGTCCACGATGAGTTCGGTCAGGGCCTCCGGGTCGTCCTGCAACTGCCCGGTCCCCCCGGTGCCCTCGTAGGGGGCGGTGAGGGCGGCGGTGCGGGCCATCATGCCGCCGTCGGTGTAGATCTTGAGCGCGCCCAGGGAGAGCCACGCGTCGCCGAAGCCGGTGCGCATCCCCAGGTCCAGGGCGCGGCGCAGGCCGTCGCGGTGGTGGGCGGCGCGCGGGCGGAGCGTGTCCCCGGCGGCCATGAGCCGCACGCGCAGCGGCAGTCGGCCCTCGTCCCGCAGTCGCTGGTAGGCCCCGATCTCGACCGGGCTGTGGCCGAGCAGGCCGCCGCCGACCCCGGCCTCGGCGACCGCCGTCACCCCTTCGGCGAGGCAGGCGCGGGCGGCGCGTTCCACGGCGTCGGCGATGTCGGCCTGCGCGTAGGGCAGGCGCAGGGCGCGCGCCGCCGTCATGGCGCCCTCGGCCAGGAAGCCGTCCCGGTGCGGGAGGTCGGCGGGCAGCAGGTCCAGGACGGCGGTGTTGACGACGCAGCCGTGGCCGGAGTCGTGCACGAGGAAGACCTTGCGGCCGTGGGCGACGGATTCGAGTTCGGCCGCGGTCAGGTGCCGGCCCAGGGCCCGCTGGTCGTAGCCCATGACGTCCACCCAGTCGCCGGGCGCGCCGGCGTTGGCGGTGGCGCGGGAGACGACCGCGAGCACGTCCTCGACGCGGGTGCAGGGGGCGACGCTCGGGGCGTTCGCCTTCAGCCCGGTCCAGGCCAGGTGGACGTGGCTGTCGATGAACCCGGGGAGCACGGTGGCCCCGTCCAGGTCGACGACCTCGCGGGCGGGCAGGGAGGTCACCGCCTCGTCCAGGCCCACGATCCGGCCGCGCCAGACGCCCAGGTCACGGGCGACCGGGCGGTCGGGATCCATGGTGATGATGTTGGCGTTCGTCAGCCGTGTGCACAGCATGGCCGGGTCCGGTCAGCCGTCGACGGCCTCGGCGAGGGAACGGGGGCGCAGGTCGGTCCAGTGGGTCTCGACGTACTCCAGGCATGCCTCGCGGGTGGTCTCGGCGAGGGCGACGGTCCAGCCGCCGGGGACCTCGGCGAAGGCGGGCCAGAGGGAGTGCTGCCCCTCGTCGTTCACCAGGACCAGGAAGCGGCCGTCGGCGTCGTCGAACGGGTTGGTGCTCATGCGGGGGTTCCTCCTGGAGCCTGCGGAGCGCGGGGTGTCACGCGCGGCGCACGGATCGGGAATGGGATCTGGCAAGGGGATCTGGCAACGAAAGCGGCTCAACACTTAGGTTAGGCTCCCCTAATTGTAGACCCTACTGGTTTTCCCTCCGCCCTCACAAGGAGACTTCGATGCGCGCATCCGCGCGGGACCGCGCCTCTGCCCCCGCGTACCGGCGAGGAGTTCGGCCGTGACCGAGAACCCCTTCGCCCCCTTCCTCCCGGACCCGACCGCCGAGCCCGGCACCGACGCCTTCTGGGCCGCCGCCCCGGGGCCGGTGTCCGTGCCGGCCGCCGACGGCGGCTGGCGCACCCTGTTCCTGTGGCGCGGCGCGCCGGCCGCGATCGAGTTCGAGGGCCGGTCCGAGCTCACGGCGATGCTCCGGTGGGGGGAGACGGACTGCTGGTACGCCGTGGTCCCCATGCCGCCGCGGCTGCGGATCACCTACCGCTTCCGGGCCGAGGGGCTGACGTACGCCGACCCGTTCAACCCGGTCGGGGTCGGCGGTGAACGCTCCCTCGCCGCCACCCCCGACGCGCCCCCGCAGCCGCACTGGCCGGTGGTGGGCCCCGAGGACGTGCTGCCCCTGCCGCGCGTCCGGGTCCGCTGGACCTCGGCCCGGCTCGGCGGGCGGCGCACCGTGCGGGTGCACCCGGTGGCGGGCGGCGGGCCGGTGGTGCTGCTGCTCGACGGGGACGACTGGCTGCACCTGCACCCGGCGGTGACCGCGTTCGACGCGGCCGCGGCCGCCGGTGAGCTGCCCCCGGTGACGCTGGTGTTCGTGCCGGCCAAGGACCGCGACGCCGAGTTCGGGTGCCGGCCGGAGCTGTGGGAGGCGATCCGGGACGAGCTGCTGCCGCTGGTCGCGCAGAGCGGGGCGCCGGTCGACACCGACCGGGTCGTGGTCGCCGGGCAGAGCCTGGGCGGGCTCAGCGCCCTGTACGCGGCCCTGGAGTTCCCGGGGCTGCTCTCCGGGGTGGCCTGCCAGTCGGGCTCGTTCTGGTGGACCCCGAACGCCGCCGAGCTGCCGGACCCCTTGGGCGGACCGGTCGGCGGCGCCCTGGCCGCCCGGCTGGCCCGGCGGCCCGACCTCTCCGGTCTGCGCGTGGCCTTCGACCTCGGCGAGCACGAGCCGCGGATGCACCCGCACGGCGAACTCGTGGAGTCCCTGACCGAGAAGGCCGGCGCCACCGTCCGGGTCTCCCGCTCCCCCGCCGGGCACGACCGGGCCGGCTGGCGGCACGCCCTGCTCCGGGACGTGGCCTGGGCCCTCGACGCGTAGGCGCCGACGCGGGAAGCGCGAAGAGACGCAAAGAGAGAGGGGGCCGGGCCCGGACGCGAGCGTCCGGACCCGGCCCCCTCTCGTTCACGGGGTCACCGGCGGCGGGCCGTCAGCGGGTGACCGCCAGGGCGTACGCCTCGTCGGAGGCCAACAGCCCCCGGTGGGTGCCCTCCGCCGCGACCACGCCCTCGTCGAGCACGAGGACCCGGTCGGCGGCGTCGAGCAGCGCGGGGCTGCTCGTGATCACGACGGTGGTGCGGCCCCGGCGCAGGTCCGCGACCCGGCGCGCCACGAGCTGTTCGGTGACGGCGTCCACGGCCGTGGTCGGGTCGCGCAGCACCAGCACCTCGGTGTCGGCGGCCAGGGCGCGGGCCAGGGAGAGCCGCTGGCGCTGCCCCCCGGAGAGGTTCGCCCCCCGGTCGCGGACCTCGTGGTCCAGTCCCTCGCGGTGCAGGGCGACCACGTCGGTGAGCATGGACGCCTCCACGGCCTCCGCGAGCAGGGCGCTGGTGCCCGAGGGGTCGATGTTGGACCGCAGCGTGCCCGCGAAGATCTCCCCGTCGTACGGGTTGACCAGCATGTGCTCGCGGACCGCGGCCACCGACAGCTCCGTGAGCCGCCGTTCGCCGACCCGCACCTCGCCCTCGTACGCCTCCGGCGGCACCGACAGGGCCAGGATCGAGGCGAGTTCCGCCGCCGCCCTCGGCTGGTAGGCGGCGATGGCCGTGAACTGCCCGGCCGGGACCTCGAACCGCACCCCGCGCAGGGATCCGTAGCGCACCCCGTCCACGGCGAGGCCCGCGCCCGGGGCCGGGTGCTCCTCGCCGCCCTCGGCCACCGGCGGCGCGGACAGCACCAGGGCCATCCGCTCCGCCGAGGCGCGCGCCATCATCACGTACTTCGGCATGTCCGAGAACAGCCGCAGCGGCTCCATGATGAACTGCGCCAGGCCCACGGCCATGACCAGTTCGCCGATGCCGATGCGCCCCTCGAAGGCCAGCCACCCGGCCGTCAGGGTGACGGCCGCCGCCAGGGTCGCGTTCAGGGCCAGGGCGGTGCCCGCGTAGACCCCGTTGACCCGCGCGACCACCACCGACTGGTCCCGGGCCTCGGCACTGACCTTCCGGTACGAGCGGAAGGCCGCGTGGTTGCCGCCGAAGCCGTGCAGCGGGCGCAGGCCGGTGATCAGGTCGGCGACCTTCGCCCCGGCCCGCGCCACCCGGGCCTGCTGTTCCTTGGTGCTGCTGCCGATCCGCTTGGACAGCACGCTCAGCACCGACAGGATCGCGACGGTGCCGACCATGACCAGCAGGCCGAGCCGCAGGTCGGCCAGGCCGAGCGCGATCGCGGCGATCAGCACCGCTACCGAGGAGCTGATCAGCATGGGCACGACCTCGACGATGTCGGCGGTCTGGTCGGCGTCCTCGGTGGCGATGGTCAGCACCTCGCCGGACTTCAGCCCGGTGTCCCGGGCCACCGGTTGCAGGCCGCAGGCCGCGACCCGCACCCGCCACCGGTGGGCCTCGGTGGTGTTGGCCTTCTGCAGGATGCGCATCCCGAACCGCCACGACAGGGACACCGTCGTGATGATCACGGCCAGCGCCCCGATCGCCAGGGCCAGGGAGAGGGGGCTCCGGTCCCGCAGCGTGTGGTCGACGATCAGACCGAGCGCGATGGGGAAGGAGGTCTCGGCGGCCTGGTACAGGCCCATGAGGACGGTGCCCCCCGCCATCGCGCCGGCGTTGCGGCGGATGGCGGTGCGCAGGATGTCCGATCCCGGCCGGGGGGATCGCTGGGGGTCAGGAGTTGTCATCGATGTGGCGCGCAATCGCTTCCGGGGTGCGGAGGGTGAACAGGTCGCGGATGGTGATCAGGGGACCGAACTCCCGGCGCAGGAGTCCGACCAGACGTACGGCCAGCATGGAGTGTCCGCCCAGCGAGAGGAAGTCGCCCACGGCGCTCACCTCGTCCTCGTCCAGGTCCAGGGTCTCCGCGAAGTACTCGCAGACCACGGTCTCGGTCTCGGTCTCCGGGCCGCGCTCGCCGTCGGTGAGCAGGGCGCCGAGCGGCTTGGGCTCGGGCAGGGCCTTGGTGTCGGCCTTGCCGTTCACGGTGAGCGGGATGGCGTCGACCTCGGCGTAGTGCGTCGGGCGCAGGAAGTCCGGCAGGCCCGCGCCCACCTCGGCGGCCACGGTCGCCAGGTCGGCCCCGTCCAGGACGAGGTAGGCGGCCAGTCGGTGGGCGCCGTCGACCTGGGGGTCGGGCTGGGCGACGGCGGCCGTGAAGCGCACCGCGGGGTGCGCGACGAACGCGGCCTCGACCTCGCCGAGCTCGACCCGGTGGCCCCGGATCTTGACCTGCTGGTCGGTGCGGCCCAGGTACGTGAGGTTGCCGTCGGGGCGCCGGATCACGAGGTCGCCGGTGCGGTACATGCGCTCGCCGGGGGCCCCGAACGGGGAGGCCACGAACCGGTGGGCGGTCTGGGCGCTCTGCCCCAGGTAGCCGCGGGCGATGCCGACGCCCGAGACGTACAGCTCGCCGGGGGCGCCGTCCGGCAGCGGTCGCAGCCACGGGTCGAGCACGAACACCTCGGTGTTGTCGATGGGCACGCCCACCACCGGGTCCTCGCATTCGAAGGTGCCGACGCCGAGGGTGTTGATGGTGTACTCGGTGGGCCCGTACAGGTTGTAGCCGACCGTGCCCTCCGTGTCGGCGAGGCGCCGCCACAGGGTGGGGGTGACGGCCTCGCCGCCGAGCAGCACCAGCGCGGGGCGCCGGGCGGGGTCGTCGAGGAGTCCCTCGGCGACGAGCTGCTGGGCGTAGGTGGGGGTCACGTTGATCACGTCGATCCCGTGCTCCGCGCAGTACTCGACCAGGCGCGGGGCGTCGCGGCGCAGTTCCTCGTCGCAGATGTGCACCTCGTGGCCGTCGGCGAGCCACAGCAGCTCCTCCCACGACATGTCGAAGGCGAAGGAGACGGTGTGGGCGATGCGGAAGACCCGGTCGCCGTGTTCGGCCAGCACCGGCTCGAAGATCCGGCGCTGGTGGTTGATCAGCATGTTGGTGAGGCCCGCGTACTCGGTCACCACGCCCTTGGGGCGGCCGGTGGATCCGGAGGTGTAGATGGTGTAGGCGGGGTGTCGCAGCCGGTCCGGGTCGCCGGGGGCGAAGGTGGTGACCGGCGCGGCCGGGGGCAGCGGGCGGTCCAGTTCGATCAGGTCGCCGGTGAGGCGGTGGGAGACACCGCTGACGGTGAGGATCAGGTCCGGGCGGGCGTCCTCGACGATGGCGGCGATCCGCTCGTCCGGGTGGTCCAGTTCCAGCGGCACGTACGCGGCCCCGGTGCGCAGCACGGCGAACAGGGCGACGATCCACTCCGGGGTGCGGGGGACGGCCAGGCCGACGGTCCGTTCGGGGCGCACGCCCCGGGCCGCGAGCACCCCGGCCAGGGCCCGGCTGCGGTCGCGGAGTTCGCCGAAGGTCATGGCGCGGCCGTGGGAGACGAGGGCGGTGCGCTCGGGGAAGCGGTCCGCCGCGCGGTCGAAGCGGTCCACGACGGTGTCGGTGCCGATCTCGGTGCGGTCCTCGGGGGCGGCGGGCCGGCCGAGGCCCGGCAGGGCGCCCAGCGGGCCGTCGGCGTCGGCGAGGGCCTCCAGGACGCGCACGTAGTCGTCGAGGAGGAGGCGGGCGCGGTCGGCGTCCCCGTGGCGGTGCTCCAGCTTGATCGTGAGCCGGTCGCCGGGGGTGACCACCCAGGTGAACGGGTAGTGCGTGGAGTCGTCGGCCTTGACGGCGGTGATGCCGTGGCGGGCGTTCATGCGGCCGAAGGCGTCCATGTCCAGGAAGTTCTGGAGCACGAACAGGTTGTCGAAGAGGGCTTCGTGGCCGGCGGCGCGCTGGATCTCGCCGAGGCCGAGGTGTTCGTGTTCCATGGCCTCGACCCGGGCGGACTGCACCCGCGCCAGGTACTCCCCGACGGTGTCCCGGGCCCCGGCCCTGGTCCAGGTGGGCACGGTGTTGAGGAGCACGCCGACGATCTCGGACAGGCCCTCGCCGTCGCGGCCGGAGACGGTGACGCCGAACACGGCGTCGGAGCGGCCGGTGTGGGCGCCCAGGAACAGGCCGAAGGCGCCGGTGAGCACGGAGTTCAGGGTGACCCCGTGCCGCTTGGCGGCGTCCCGCAGGCGGGTGGAGCGGTCGGTGGAGAGGGTGAGCACGCGGGCGGGCGGCAGGTCCTCGGTGAGGACGGGGGCCGGGCCGGCGAGCAGGGTGGGGCCGGGGAGTTCAGCGAGGTGTTCGGCCCAGAAGCGCTCCGAGAGGGCCTGGTCCTTGGCGGCGAGCCGGCGGGCGTGGTCCTCGAAGCGGGGCTCGGCCTCCGCGTGGGAGGGCCGTTCGCCGGCGAGGACGGCCTCGTAGGCGGCGAACAGGTCGCGCAGCACGATCTCGCGGGACCAGCCGTCCCACAGCAGCAGGTGGTAGCTGAGCAGCAGCCCGTCACGGTCGTCGGGCAGCCGGACCACGGTCAGGCGGACCAGCGGCGGCGCGGTCAGGTCGAAGCCGGTGTTGCGGTCGCGCACGCGCAGCGCCTCGACCTCGGAGGCGTCGGCGACCTCGACGGTGTGCACGTCGACGCGCCGGCCGGCCTTGAGGGTCTGCACGGGGTCGCCGTCCTCGCCGGTGGCGAAGCCGGCGCCGACCACGGGGTGGCGGGCGATGACCGCGGCCATGGCCTCGGCGAGGGCGGCGGTGTCCAGGCGGCGGTCGAAGGCGAACCAGTTCTGCGCCACGTAGTGCCCGGTGGAGCCGGCCAGTTGGGCCTGGAAGTACAGGCCGCGCTGGAGCGGGGTGACGGGGGCGACGCGCTCGGCGGTGACGGCCGCGTCCGCGACGGTCTCCAGGGCGCGCAGCCAGTGGGCGGTGATCTCGTCGGGGATCTCCTCGGCGAGGGTGAACTCGGCGTGCAGGGCGCCGGTGGCCCGGTCGGTCCAGGCGTTGACCTCGACGGCGTAGGGGCTGCCCTGGTCGCCGCCGGTGATCCGCGGGACCTCGGACTCCGAGCCGCGGCCCAGGTAGTTGAAGAGGACCTGGGGGCGGGCGGTCAGCAGGGGCGCCGTCTGCGGGTTGAGGTAGCGCAGTCGGCCGTAGCCCACGTGCCCGGCGTCGTCGGTCCGGCGGGCGGTGAGCTCGCGGGCGGCGGCGACGGGGTCGGTGTGGGCGCCGAGCCGGACGGGGGCGATGGCGGTGAACCAGCCGACCGTGCGGGTGTAGTCGTGGTGTTCGGCCTCGGGGACGCGTCCGTGCCGTTCCAGTTCGACGGCGAGGTCGGCGGGTTCGGCCTGGATCCGGGTGAGGGCCGCGCGCAGGGCGCCGCAGAGGAGTTCGGTCAGGTCGAGGCCGAGGGCGGCGGGCGCGGTGCGGGTCACCAGGTCGGCGACGAGCGGCGGCAGCACGACGGTCCGCTCGCGCGGGGCGCCGACGGCGGGCAGCAGCGGCGGGGCCTGGAGGGTGTGGATCCAGTGCCCGAGGTCGGCGGTGTCTGCTCCGGCCCGCAGGGCGAGGGCCTCGGCGTACTCGGCGTAGGAGGTGGTCGGCGGGGCGATCTCCTCTCCGCGCAGGGCGGCGGCGATGTCGTCCAGCAGGATCAGCCAGGAGACGGCGTCGACCGCGAGGTGGTGCGCGGTGATCACGAGGGTGTCGGCGGCGGGCAGGTGGGTGAGGACGAGCAGCCGGCCGGTCTCGGGGTCGAGGTGGTCGGCGGCCGCGTCGGCCGCGGCCTGGGCGTCGCCGGTGTCGGCGCGCAGGACGAGGGTCTCGCGGGCCGGTCCGACGTTCAGGGTCCACACGCCGTGCTCGGTGCGCAGGCGGGTGCGCAGGGCCGGGTGGGCGGCGGCCAGGGCGTCGGCGGCCCGGCGGACCTCGGCGGTGGTCGTGCCCGGGGCCAGTTCCGTGGTCCTGGCCTGCGCGAACCGGGCGAGGGAGCCGCCCAGGGCGCGCTGGCGCAGGATGATCGGGGTGGGTTGGACGGGTCCGTCGGCGCGGCGCGCGGGCGCGGTCGCGGGGGCGGTGGCCTGGCTGGTGGCGGGCAGGTGCTCGGCGAGGGCCCGGGGGGTCTTGCGCAGGAACACCTCGCGCGGGGAGATCGCCAGGCCGAGCGCGCGGGCGCGGTTGACCAGGGTGATCGCGACGATGCTGTCGCCGCCGGCCGCGAAGAAGTCGGTGTCGGCGTGGGCCCCGGGCTCGCCCAGGACCTCGGCGAAGACGCCGACGAGCGCGGGCACGGCGGACCCGGCAGCCGCGGGGACGCCGGGCCCGGTGCTGTCGGGCGCGGTGCTGTCGGGCAGGGTCTCGTCCTCGGCGGCGCGCGCGGCCAGGGCCTTGCGGTCCAGCTTGCCGTTGACGGTGAGCGGCAGGGCGTCGGTGGTCAGGACCCGGCCGGGGACCATGTGCACGGGCAGCCGGGCGGCCAGGCGCACGGGCAGGTCGGCGGGGGCCCGGCCCACGACGTGGGCGACGAGGTGGTCGCCGCTGTCGGCGACCGTGACGGCCGCGTCGACGATCCCGTCGAGTTCCCGGATCGCGGCCTCGACCTCGCCGAGTTCGATGCGGAAGCCCTTGAGCTGCACCTGGTCGTCGGCGCGGCCGACGAACTCCAGCTCCCCGTCGAGGGTGCGCACGGCGAGGTCGCCCGTGTGGTACATGCGGGAGCCGTCGTCGGCGAAGGGGTTGGCGACGAAGCGGCCGGCGGTCAGGCCGGGGCGGCCCAGGTAGCCGAGGGCCAGTTGGTCGCCGGTGACGTAGATGGCGCCGACCCGGCCCGGGGCGACCGGGCGCAGTGCGTCGTCGAGGAGGTGGGTGACCAGGCCGGGGATGGGTCCGCCGATGGGGCTGACGTCGCCGCCGGCGAAGTCCTCGGCGGTCAGCACCCGGTGGGTGACGTGCACGGTGGTCTCGGTGATCCCGTACATGTTGACCAGTTCGGGGGTGTCGACGCCGTGGCGTTCCACCCAGCCGCGCAGCCGACCCAGGTCCAGGGCCTCGCCGCCGAAGATCACGCGGCGCAGGGCGGGCAGCGGTTCGCCGGCGTGCCGGTCGGCCTCGATGAACCGGTTGAAGGCGGAGGGGGTCTGGTTGAGGACGGTGACCCCGCGCTCGCGGACCAGGCGGTGGAAGTCCACCGGGGAGCGGGTCAGCGCGTAGTCGGGGACCAGCAGTTCCGCCCCGTGGACGAGGGCGCCCCACAGTTCCCAGACCGCGAAGTCGAAGGAGTAGGAGTGGAACTGGACCCACACGTCGTGCGGGCCGAACTCCATGTCCGGGCGGGTGTTGGCGAGGAGGGTGACCACGCTGGAGTGCGGCACGACCACGCCCTTGGGGCGGCCGGTGGAGCCGGAGGTGTAGATGACGTACGCCGGGTCCTCCCAGGCCGCGGCGGGCGCGGGTGCCTGGGCGTCCGCCGTGGGGAGGTCCTCGCCCTGGACCAGGACGCGGGCGGCGACGCCGGCGCGGTCCAGCAGGGCGGTGAAGCGTTCGCGCTGGTCGGGGGCGACCACGACGACCTGCGGGGCGGAGTCGGCGAGCACGTACTCCAGGCGCTCGTCGGGGTAGGCCATGTCGAGCGGCACGTAGGCGCCGCCGGCGCTGACGACGGCCACGAGCGCGACGACCTGCTCGATGGTGCGGGGGACGGCGACGGCCACCCGGCGGCCCGGGCGGACCCCGGCCGCGCGCAGGGCGCCGGCCAGGGCGTCCTTGGCCTCGGCGAGTTCGCCGTAGGTCAGCGAGCGGCTGCCGCCGTCGAGGGCGCACTGGGTGACGGCGGTCGCGGCCGGCCGGCGGGCGGCGGCCTCGTCGAAGAGTTCGGCGAGGGTGGTCGGGGCGATCGGGTCGGGGGTGCGGACGGAGCGCGCGGCGAGTTCGGCCGCGGGGGTGTCGGGGTGGGTCAGCAGGCCGGCGAGGATCCGGGTGAAGCGGTCGAGGAGGTCCCGGGCGGTGCTCTCCCGGAGCAGGGCGGAGTCGTGGATGAGGTTGAAGCTAGGGCGGCCGTCGGGGTCGCGTTCGACCACGAGGGTCAGCGGGTAGTGCGGGGCGCCCTCGTTGACGAGGTCGCCGATCACGAGGCTGTCCCCGGGCCGGCGCAGGGCGTCGAGGTCGGTGGCCACGTCGAAGACCACCAGGGTGTCGAAGAGCGAGCCGACGCCGGCCCGGCGGCCGATGCGGGCCAGCGAGACGTGCTGGTGCGGCAGGACGGCGCCCTGGTGTTCGCGGACGGCGGCCAGGAGTTCGCGGCCGGTGTCCCGGTCGGTCCAGCGGGCGCGCAGCGGGACGGTGTTGATGAACAGGCCGACCATCTCCCCGATGCCCGGCACGTCGGCGTCGCGGCCGGAGACGGTGGAGCCGAAGACCACGTCGCGGGAGCCCAGGACGCCGCCCAGGGTCAGGGCCCAGGCGCTGTGCACGGCGACGCTCAGCGGCACGCCGGCGGCGCGGACGGCCGCGTCGAGGTCCTCGACGCCGGTGTCGGCGAGGTCGGCGGTGGTGTCGGCGAAGCGGTCCGAGGGGGTGTGGCCGGGGGCGACGAGGGAGGGGCCGGGCAGGTCGGCGAGTTCGGCGCCCCAGACCCGGTCGCTCTCCTCGGCGTCGCGGCCGGCGAGCCAGGTCACGTAGTCGGGGAAGCCGCCGCGCGGGTGGACGGTGCCGGGCGCGTGGTACTCGGCGAGCAGGGTGCGCAGCATCGGCGGCACGGACCAGCCGTCGGCGATGACGTGGTGGACGGTCTGCACCAGCACGTGGCGGTCGGGGGCGGTGTCGCGGAACAGGGTGAACCGCATCAGGGGGCCCGCGGCCAGGTCGAAGCCGGCGCGGCGGTCGCGTTCGGCGTGCTCGCGGATCTCGGTCTCGGTGACGCCGGGGCGGTCGAGCACGGTGAAGGGCGCGGTGACGCCGCTCTCCAGGACGGAGACCACCCGGCCGTCGGCGAGCGCCGTGAAGCGGGCCGCGAGGTTGGGGTAGAGGGCGAACAGGCGGGTCGCGGCGGCGGCGAGCCGCTCGGCGTCGAGGGCGCCCTCCAGCGTCAGCAGCTGTTGTTCGACGTAGCTGCCGGCGGAGTCCTCGTCGAAGACCGAGTGGAAGTACAGGCCCTCCTGGAGCGGGGTCAGGGGCAGCACGGCGCGCAGCTCGGGCCCGTCCAGGGCGTCCACGTCGGCCTGGGTGAGCGGCACGAGCGGGAAGTCGCCGGGCGTGTGGCCGCCCTCCTCCAGCGCGGCCAGCGCGGCGAGGGCCGCGCGGAAGTGGCCGCCGAGGGTGTCGATGTCCGCGTCGGTGAACATGCCCTCAGGCCAGGAGATCGTGGTGACGAGTTCGAAGGCGCCGCCGGCGGCGGGTTCGGCGATCGCGTTGAACTCCAGGGCGCGCTGGAGCCGCATGCGGGGGTCGCGCTTCTCGCCGAGCTGGCCGGTGGCCCCGGAGAGCTGCCAGTCGCCGGCGGCGCCGGCGTCGAAGCGGCCCAGGTAGTTGAAGAGCACCTGGGGGGCGGGGGTGTGGAACGCGGCGCCGGTCAGGTGGCGCAGGACGCCGTAGGAGAGGCCGTTGCCGGGGACGCGGGCGAGGTCCTCCTTGACCGCCTTGAGGGCGGCGGCGAGGTACGCGGGGTCGGTGAGGTCGGCGGCGGTGCCGGGGTCGACGGTCACCGGGAAGAGGGTGGTGAACCAGCCGACGGTGCGCGAGAGGTCCGGTTCGAGGCCGGCGCCGGCCGTGACGTGCCGGCCCTCGCGGCCGTGGCCCTCCAGTTCGACGTGGGCGAAGCTCTGTTCCTGTCCGCGGTCGCGGCGCCAGCGGGCGAGGGCGACGGCCAGCGCGGTCAGCAGCACGTCGTTGACGCCCGCGTGGAACTTGGCGGGGATCTCGCCGAGCAGGGCGGCGGTGACGGCGGCGTCGGCGGTGACGGTGGTGTGTCGTTCCCGCGCCACGGTGTCCTCGGGGGACAGCGGGCGGCGGCCGAGCAGGGCGTCGGGGCCGGGCAGCGGGCGGGACCAGTGGGCGCGGTCGGCCTCGAAGTCGGTGGTTTCGAGGAGCTGGGTCCAGCGGCGGAAGGAGGTGCCGACGGGGGCGGGTTCGACGGGGGCGCCCTCGCGGTGCCGGCGCCAACCGGCGGCGAGGTCTTCCATCAGCACGCGCCAGGACACGCCGTCGATGACCACGTGGTGGGCGACGAGGACGAGTTGGCGGGCCTCCCGGCGCCAGACGGCGCGCAGCATGACGCCGGCGTCGGGGTCCAGGCCCTCGCTCGCGAGGTCCACGCAGGCGTCGAGCGGGAGCCCGCTCTCCTGCCAGTGGGCGCGGGCCTCGTCGGCGGCGGGGATCTCGAAGCCCCAGTGCTCGCCGCGCACGAGGCGGGCGCGCAGCATGTCGTGGCGGGCCACGAGGGCGGTCAGGAGGGTGTCGAGGGCGTCGGCGGTGAGGTCCTCGGGGGTGTTGACCACGACGGACTGCACGAAGCCGTCGACGGCGTCGGTGGCCTCGCCGAGCCACCGCAGGATGGGCGAGCCGGTGACGGGGCCGGTGGGGACGTCCTCGTGGTCCACGCGACCCGCGTCCTCGCGGCTCGCGACGGCGGCCAGGGAGCCCAGGACACTGTGGGCGAAGATCTGTCCGGCGGTGACGTACAGGCCCTTCTCGCGCAGGGCGCTGAGCAGGGAGATGGCGAGGATGCTGTCGCCGCCGAGCTGGAAGAAGTCCTGCTCGACGCCGACCTCCGCCAGGCGGAGCACGGCGGCGGCGGCCGCGCACACGTCGCGTTCGGCGTCGGTGGCGGGTCGGACGAGAGTGCCGGTGACGATCTCGGGCTCGGGCAGGGCGCGCCGGTCCAGCTTGCCGTTGGGGGTGAGCGGGAACTCGGTCATGACCACGAGGTGGGCGGGCACCATGTACTCGACCATGTGCTCGACGGCCCATGTCTTGACCTGCTCGGCCCGCAGGTCGGGGGCGTCGGCGGCGGGGATCACGTAGCCGACGAGGTAGGTGCCGCCGGCGCTGTTCTTCTTGGCGACGACGCAGGTGTGTCGGACCCCGGGGTGTTCGGCGAGTCCGGCCTCGACGTCCTCCAGCTCCAGGCGCATGCCGCGGATCTTGACCTGGTTGTCGGCGCGGCCGAGGAAGTCCAGGGAGCCGTCGGGGGCGAAGCGGGCCAGGTCGCCGGTGCGGTAGAGCCGGGAGCCGTCGGCGGAGAAGGGGTCGGCCACGAACCGGGAGGCGGTCAGGCCGGGGGCGTTGACGTAGCCGCGGCCCAACAGGAAGCCGCCGACGTAGAGTTCACCGCCGACGCCGACGGGGACCGGGCGCAGTTCGTCGTCGAGCACGTACAGGCGGGTGTTGGGGTTGGCCTTGCCGATGGAGGTGGAGAGCCGTTCGGCCGCGCCGCGGTAGACGACGTGGGAGACGCCGATCGTGGTCTCGGCCGGGCCGTAGCCGTGGTACATCGGGACGCCGTCGAGCTTGACGCGGAAGCGCTCGTACAGCTCGGGGGTGAGGACCTCGCCGCCGCACCAGACGTGGCGCAGGCTGTCGAGGCGACCGGAGTCGCCGGCCATCTCCAGCAGGACGTCCAGCATGGAGGAGACGAGGTAGGTGAAGGTGACGCGCTGTTCGGCGATGACGCCGAGCAGGTGGTGCGGGTCGCGTTCGCCGCCGGGGCGCAGGACGACGAGGCGGCCGCCGCAGACGAGGGGGAGGAACACCTCGTTGATGGATATGTCGAAGGAGAGCGGGGCCTTGAACAGGGAGGCGTCGTCGTGGCCGAAGCCGAGGATCTCGTCGACCTGCCACAGCAGGCGTTCGCTGATGGCCTCGTGGCGGATCATGGCGCCCTTGGGGCGGCCGGTGGAGCCGGAGGTGAAGATGACGTAGGCCAGCGAGGTGCCGTGCACGCCGATCCCGGTGGGGTCGGTGGGGCGGGCGGCGTGGGCCCAGTGGTCGAGGTCGACGGCGACGGCGGGGGGTTCGGTGTCCTCGTGCGCGCCGGTGCGGTTGAGCTGGAGGACGACGCGGGCGTCCTTGACGACCACGGCGCGGCGGGCGGCGGGCCACTGCGGGTCGAGCGGCACGAAGGCGCCGCCGGCCTGGAGCACGGCGAGCAGGCCGAGGACCATCTCGGCGGAGCGGTCCAGGGAGATGCCGACGACCTGTTCGGCGGTCAGGCCGCGCGCGACGAGTTCGTGGGCGAGTTGGCGGGAGGTCTCGGCGGCCTCGCGGTAGGTGAGCGAGCGCCGCTCGTCGACGATGGCGATCGCGTCCGGCCGCAGGCGGGCCTGTTCGGCGAACATCTCCACGATGCTCGGCCGGACGCGATCGGCGTGGGTGTCGTTCCAGCGGGCCAGGGTGTCGAGTCGTTCGGCCGCGTCGGACGGGCCGATGGTCGAGACGGGCCGGTCGGGGAAGTCCGTGAGGTCGTCCAGCGCGCGCTGCGCGTCGGTGGGGTCGACGCCCTCGGGGACGGTGATGCCGATGCCGTCACCGGCGCCGGTTTCGGTGATCTCCCAACCGAGCGGCGCGCGGCCGCCGTTGTCGACCCAGGCGATCAGGTCGACGAACAGCGTGCCGGGGGCGAGGTCGAGGCCCTCCGGGCTCTGCCCCGTCGCCCAGTACGCCAGGCCGTGGGCACAGGCCCCGGCGAGGGTCCGGTCGGAGTGGCCCCCCGTGCGCCGGCGCACGTCGGCCAGGCGCGTGGGGGAAATCAGCACGAGACGAGCGCTCGGTTCCATCATCGATGACTCAACACCCTTCCAAGGTACGAAGGCTAGCCTAACTTAATTTAGGCTTACCTAACTACCCTCTCTCCAGGCCCTCCAGAGCCGCGCGTAACGCCCGCCCAGGGCCACCAGCTCCTCGTGCGTGCCCTCTTCGACCACCCGGCCCGCGTCCAGCACGGCGATCCGGTCCGCGGCCATGGCCTGGGTCAGCCGGTGGGCCACGAACAGCGTGGTCCGACCGGCGCACGCGGCGCGCACGGCCCGTTCCAGTTCGGCCGCGCCCTCGCTGCCCGCCTCGGCGGTGGACTCGTCGAGCACCACCACGGGAGCGCGACCCAGGACCAGGCGGGCCAGGGCGATCTGGGCCACCTTGGTGCCGTCCAGCCGCTCCCCACCCTCCCCCACGTCCGTGTACAGGCCCTCGGGCAACGCCTCCACCCAGTCGCCGGCGCCCACGAGTTCGAGCGCGGCGAGCAGTTCGGCGTCCTCGGCCTTCGGCGCGGCCAGCCGCAGGTCCTCGGCCAGCGGGCCGGAGAACACGTGCGTCTCCTGGGTCAGGAAGCTCACCAGCTCGCGGGCCCCGACCTCGTCGAGGTCGGCGAGGTCCGTCGAGCCCACCGAGACCGAGCCGGTCCCGGGTCGCTCGATGCCCGCGATGATCGCGGCCAGGGTGGTCTTGCCCGCCCCGGTCGCGCCGACCAGCGCGAGCGAACCCCCGGCCGGGATGCTCAGGTTGACCTCCCGCAGCACCGGGTCCCGCGAGCCGGGGTAGGTGAACGACAGCCCCTTGACCGTCACCGCGTGCGAGTCCCCGGCGAGCGGGCCGCTCTTGTCCTCGCCCACCAGGCGCTCCTCGGTGGACTCCGAGACCACGCCGACCAGGCGGGTCAGGCTCGCGCCGGACTTCTGTGCCTCGTCGAAGGTGAACATGATCGCGCCCAGCGGCGTGAACAGCCGGTGGAAGACCAGCGGGGCGGCCGCGACCTCGCCGAGGGTGGCCGATCCGGTCTCCAACAGGGCGTAGCCGACCAGGAGGATCAGGACCAGGCCGATGAACTCGGCCCGGTTCTCCCGGCCGACGAAGCGCCCGAAGAAGCGGAACACCTCGATGCCGAGGTCCTTGACCCGCCGCGAGTCGGCGTCGACCTTCTCGCGGAACCTGTCCTCCAGCCGGTACGCGCGCACCGTCTCGATGCCGTTCAGGCCGCTGATCAGCGCCTGGGCGCGGTCGGCCTGGGCGGCCCGCTGGGTGCGGTACAGCGGCGCGGACCGGGGCAGGTACCAGCGCAGGGCGAGGGCGTAGGCGGGCAGCGCGCAGGCGCCCGCCAGACCCAGCCGCCAGTCGAGGCCGAACATGCCGATCGTGGCCACGGCCACCAGCACGCCGGCCGAGAACACGGTGGGGATGGCGGAGCGGATGCCCTTGGACAGGACGGCGACGTCGTCGCCGACCCGGGAGAGCACGTCGCCCCGGCCCACCTGTTCGACCCGGGCGATCGGCATGGCCAGCACCGCGCGCACCGCGCCCTCGCGCAGTCGCGCGAGCAGGTCGGCGCCGAGCCGGCCGATCAGGTACGTGGACACGGCGGTGGCCGCCGCGCCGAGCAGCGCGGCGGCCACCATCAGCGTGCCGATCGTGATGAGCGTGGAGCTCGCCCCGCCCCCGGTCACCTCGTCGACCACGCGGCCGAGGAGGAGGACCGGGAGCATCTGCAGCGCCGCCCCGGCCACCGTGCTGAACACGGTGGCCGCGGTCAGCCACGGGGTGGCGCGGCAGTGTGCCGCGACCCATCCCGCCGCCTCACGGCCCGACGTGGTGCGCAGGGTCGCCGGGGTGACGCTCGTGTTCGTGGTGCTCACACCTAGCCGACCGACTTGACGAGCTCGTCGATGGCGTAGGGCATGGACAGCAGGGTGGCCTGGGAGAGGGCCGCGCCGGCCGCCGGGCCCTCGCTGTCGAGCAGGTAGGAGACCTTGTTGTCCTTGGCGACCTTCAGGTTGGCGAAGAGGTCGAACTTCTTCAGCGCGTCCGTGTCGGCCTTGTCGTTGATGACGAAGACGCGGTCGACGTCGACGAGGTCCATGCGCTCGGGCGAGAGCTGGGTGTAGAACTTGTCACCGGCGATCTTGTCGATCTCGGTCTGGCCCTTGAAGCCCATGCCGCTCAGCAGCTGGCCGCGCACGTCGGTGGTGGTGAAGGGGGCGACGGAGTCCTTGTACCAGGACAGGGCGACGGCGGTCTGGTTCGCGAACTCGGGGTGCGCCTTCTTGACCGCGGCGAGCTTGTCGTCGATGCCCTTGATCATCGTCCGACCCTCGTCGGCCTTGCCGAGCGCCGTGGCGATGTGCAGGGCGTTGTCCTGCCACTTCGCGCTGAAGGGCTCCTTCTCGGCCTTGGTGCGGCCGACGGTCGGGGCGATCTTCGAGAGCTTGTCGTAACCGGCCTGGTCGATCTCGGAATAGACCGCGATGATCAGGTCGGGGCGCAGGGCCGCGATCTTCTCGAAGTTGGGGCCGGCGTCACCGTTGTTCATGATGACCTCGGGCTTGGTGTCGCCCCACTTGTCCTTCACCCAGGGCCACTGGGTGTTGATGTCGGGGCTGGTGCCCGCAGGGTTCGGGTACTGGTCGACCATGCCGACCGGCTTGACGCCGAAGGCCAGGATGGTCTGGTCGTCGGTGTAGCCCACGGAGACGACGCGCTTGGGCGCCTCCTTGACCGTGGTGGATCCGAACGCGTGCTCCACGGTGACCGGGAAGGCGCCGGAGGCCGCGGGGGCCTTGGCGGCGTCGTCCTTCTTGGTCGACTCCGAGTCGCCGGAACCGCAACCGGCGAGGAGACCCACGCCGAGGGCCGCGGCGGACACCGTGGCCGCCACCCGCCGCCAGGGCTTCATACGGGTCGTTCGATCGAGGAGCATCCGGAAATCCCTTGCTTTCATGCCGTCACTGCGGGCCCCTGTGGGCAGGATGACCGTACCCGAGGGAAGTGAGGTAAGCCTACCCTAAGTTGAATCGCGTACCGTTCAGCCGGTCGCGTCCCGCACGTGATTGCGCCCGATCGGCACCACGAGCGGCCGGTCCCCGACCGGATCCTCGATCACCCGGGCCTTCAACCCGAAGGCCGTCAACAGGAGTTCGGGGGTTACCACCTCGCGCGGGTGCCCCTGCGCCAGGATCGAACCGTCCTTCATCACGATCAGGTTGTCGCTGTAGCGGACGGCCAGGTTGAGGTCGTGGAGCACCATCACCACGGTGCGCCCCGACTCGTGGAGGTCGTCCACCAGGTCGAGCACGTCCACGGCGTGCGCGAGGTCCAGATAGGTGGTGGGCTCGTCCAGCAGCAGCAGGTCGGTCCCCTGCGCCAGGGTCATGGAGATCCAGACCCGCTGCCGTTGCCCGCCGGAGAGGGAGTCCACCGCCCGGTCGGCCAGGTCGGCGACCCCGGTCATGGCCAGGGCCCGTTCCACGACGGAGGCGTCGTCGGAGGACCACTGCCGCAGCCAGCCCTGGTGCGGGTGCCGGCCCCGGGCCACCAGGTCGGCCACGGTCAGCCCCTCCGGGGCCACCGGCGTCTGCGGCAGCAGGCCGAGCTTCTTGGCCACGTCCCGGGTCTTGAGCCGGGCCACGTCGGCCCCGTCGAGCACGACCGAGCCCCGGGAGGGCTTCAGCAGCCGCGCCAGGGTCCGCAACAGCGTGGACTTGCCGCAGCCGTTGGGGCCGATGATGGTGGTGATCACCCCGGGCGGGACGGACACGTCCAGACCGTCGATGACGGTCCGTTCCCCGTACCCGACGCTCACCCCCCGGGCGGCCAGGCGCGACCCGGCCGTCTCGGACGGCGTCCCGGTGACCGGCTGGGTGACTGACTGAGCGACCAAGGCCCCCCCTAGTGTTTAGGCTTGCCTAACCTTTCTACCATCTAGCGGCGATTGGCCCGCACCAGCAGGTACACCAGGAACGGCCCGCCGATCGCGGCCGTCACCACGCCCACGGGCAGGGTGACCGGCAGCGCGGTCCGGGCCACGAGGTCCGAGCCGATCAGCAGCGCCGCGCCCGTGGCGGCGGAGGCGACGAACGGCGGGGTCGGGGACCCGGTCAACCGCATCGCGACCTGCGGGGCCACCAGGGCCACGAAGGGCACCGGCCCGGCCGCGCTGACCGCCATGCCGGCCAACAGCACCGCGCACAGCAGCAGCACCGCCCGCACCAGCCCGTAGCGCACCCCCAGACCCGCGGCCACGTCGTCGCCGAAATGCAGGGGCTTGAACTGGAAGGCCACGCAGCCCACGACCACCAGCAGGGCCAGGGTCCCCCACAGCGCCGTCCACACCTCGTCCCAGGACCGGCCGTCCAGGGACCCGACCAACCATGCCTGGGCCCGGGCCACGTCCCGGATGTCGGCGGTGACCAGCAGCCAGGTGGTGACGGCCTGCATGACCGCGCTCACCGAGATGCCGATGAGGATGAGCCGGAACCCGTCCACCCCGCGCCGCCAGGCCATGAAGTACACCAGCAGGCCGGTCCCCAGACCGCCCGCCAGGGCCGCCGCCGGCAGCCCGACCGAGTTCACGATCGCGCCGGCCGTACCGCCCGAGACGGTGACCAGGAACACCGCGACCGCGCTCGCCCCGCCCGTGACCCCCAGAATGTCCGGACTGGCCAGCGGATTGCGCGCGATGGACTGGGTGAGCGCCCCCGAGACCCCGAGCGCGACCCCCACGACGAGGCCGGCCAGGGCCCGCGGCATCCGCAGGTCCATGATCACGAACTGGTCGACCTGCTCGCCGAAGCCGAACAGGGTCGAGACCACCTGCGACAGGCTCAGGGGGAAGTCCCCCAGCGCGATCGACAGGCAGAAGAGCAGGAAGGCCACCGCCGTGATCACCAGGGTGGTGAACACGACGCGGGGCCGCCACACGAAGGACACGCCGCCTAGGCGCACGCCCGGCGTCGTCCGGGACTTCGTCACTGTTGCGTTCATGCGCTCTTGAACTTCCCCCGCCAGACCAGGATCGCGAAGAACGGCGCGCCCAACAGGGCCACCAGAACTCCCGCGTCCAACTCACCCGGGCGCACCACCAGGCGCCCGGCCACGTCGCACACCAGCAGCACCACCGCGCCGAGCAGGCCCGCGTACGGCACCAGCCAGCGGTAGTCGGGCCCGGCCAGGTACCGCGCCACGTGGGCCACCATCAGCCCCAGGAAGGCCATCGGGCCGCACGCCGCCGTCGCCGCCCCGGCCAGCAGGGTGATGGCGACGATGCCGGTGATCCGCATCCGCGTGATGTTCACGCCCAGGCCCCGGGCCACGTCCTCGCCCAGGTTGAGCAGGTTGACGGCCGGCAGGGTGGTGGCCGCGAGCAGCAGGCCGACGCCGACGAACACGCTCACCGGGCCGATCACCCCGAAGGGCACCCCGGCCACCGAGCCCGCGTTCCAGAACCGCAGCGCGTTGAGCGCCGCCTTGTCCGAGAGGGCGACGGCCGTGGTCATCGCCATCAGGAACACGGTCACCCCCTGGCCGGCCAGGGCCAGGGTCAGCGGGTTGCCGGCCCCCCGTCCGATGCTCGACAGCCCGAAGACCACGACCCCGGCGAGCCCGGCGCCGAGGAAGGCGAACCACACGTACTGGAAGGGGTCGGTGAACCCGAACAGGGAGATCGCGGCCACCACGGCGAACGAGGCCCCGGTGTTCACCCCCAACAGTCCGGTGTCGGCTATCGGGTTGCGGGTGTAGCCCTGGATCAGGGCGCCGCCCACCCCCAGCGCGATGCCCGCCACGATCGCCAGCACCGTCCGGGGCAGCCGCACCGTGTGCACGATCAGCCGGATCTCGGTCAGCTGCCGGTCGGCGTCGGGGGCCGCGAACAGGCCGCGCCACACCTCCGCCGGGCTCAGCCCGCGCGCGCCCACGGCCACGGAGACCACCGCGGCCAGCGCCAGCACGAGCAGGATCACCCCGAGCCCCACCAGCCGGCGCCGCCGCGCCCGGGCGATCAGGGCCTGGGCGGGACGGCCGGCGGGCCCGGCGGGCGCGGGCGGCACGCTCGCGACGGGGGGCGGGCCGGCGACCGGCCGGCTGAGGTCTGGGGGCACGGGGGGTTCCTTTCTCACTGCGTGCGCGGACACACCGCTGCCGTGCGCGCGGGGTGCGAACACCTCGCGGGCACGGCAGTGGGGCCCGAAGTACGGGTCAGCGCAGGCCGCCGCCGACGCCCTGGGCGACGGCGTCCGGCACGGCCTTGAGACCGCGGTCGAGTATGGAGTCCAGGATCTCACCCACCCGGATGGCGGTGTTCGACAGGAGGGAGGAGGTGATGCCGTGCGTGTGCTCGGTCCCGCCCTGGAGGTAGATCCCGCAGCGCAGCGCGGCGTCGGTGGTCACCCGGTAGTCGCGCTCGACCCGGGCCCGGCCCAGCTCGTCGCGCTCCACCCGGTCCGCCAGAGCGCCGAGCAGGCCCAGGCCGTCGGCCTGGAGGTAGCCGGTGGCGCAGACGACCACGTCGGCGTCGAGGCTGCTCTCCTCGCCCGTGACCAGGGACTTGACGGTGGCGCGGACCGCGTCGCCGCTCTCCTCGACCTCGGTGAGGCGCGAGACGTTCAGGAAGCGCAGGCGCTCGGTGCCGAGCACCTTCTCCTGGTACGACTGGCGGTACAGGTCGTCGATGAGGTCGATGTCCACCACGGAGTAGTTGGTGTTGCCGTGGTAGTCCATCAGGCGCCGCTTCACGTCGTCCGGGGCGGTGAAGTACTCGTCCACGGCCTGCGGGTCGAAGATGCGGTTGGCGAAGGCGCTGTCGTCGGCCGGGCTGTAGCCGTAGCGCGAGAAGACGGCGCAGACCTCGGCCTCGGGGAAGCGGCGGTGCAGGTAGGCGACGTTCTCGGCGGCGCTCTGCCCGGCGCCCACGACCACGAAGCGGGTGGGGTCGGTGCCCTCCAGGGCGTCGACCTTCCGCAGCAGGTCGGAGTTGTGCCAGACCCGCTCGGAGCGCTCGACGCCCTCGGGCATCACCGGGCGCAGGCCGGTGCCCATGACGAGGTTGCGGGCCCGGTGCACGACGACCTCGTCGCCGCAGCGGGAGGTCACGTCCAGGTACTCGACCACGCCGTCGCGCACGACGGGCTCGATCGAGACGACCCGGTGGCCGTAGGAGACCATGTCGTCGACCTTGGCCGCGGCCCACTCGAAGTAGTCGTGGAACTCGACCCGGAGCGGGAACAGGTTCTTGTGGTTGACGAAGTCGATCAGCCGCCCCTTGCTCTGCAGGTAGCAGAGGAAGCTGTACTCGCTGGTCGGGTTCCGCAGCGTCACGAGGTCCTTCATGAAGGACACTTGCATCGTGGCGTCGTCGATGAGCATGCCCCGGTGCCACCCGAAGCTCGGCTGCTGCTCGAAGAAGTGAGCGGTGACCGCCTCCTCCCGTCCGACGGTCGCGTTGTGCTCGCTCAGCGCGATCGCCATGGCGACGTTCGACGGGCCGAAGCCGATACCGATCAGGTCGTGGATCAGTGGTGCGTCGCCAGGAAGAGCCTGTGACATGTCACTCCCATTCGTGCAGGACGACCGCCGCGAAGGCGTCGCGTCAGGGGGCGGGAAAAAAGGGGTGCCCAGGCACACCGGGGACCGGCAGCCAAGCGGAACTTAGGTAAAGCTAACCTGATCTGGACCGACTGTCGACCGGGCAATCCGGACAAACTGCCCGCAACTCCTTCAATTGACCCCCGAATCAGGCTCATTGCATCGTTAGGTAAGGCTTGCTTTACTAAGCCCTGGTCATTGCACTCTTCGAGGAGGAACCTTTATGCGGGTCGTCATGTTCGGCTATCAGACCTGGGGCCATCGCACCCTGAAGGCCCTCTTGGACTCCGAGCACGACGTCGTGATGGTCGTGACCCACCCCAAGAGCGAGCACGCCTACGAGAAGATCTGGAGCGACTCCGTGGCCGAGCTGGCCGAGGAGCACGGGGTCCCGGTCGTCATCCGCAACCGCCCCGACGACGAGGAGCTGTTCCAGCGCCTGAAGGAGGCCGCGCCGGACATCATCGTCGCCAACAACTGGCGCACCTGGATCCCGCCGCACATCTACGGGCTCCCCAAGCACGGCACCCTCAACATCCACGACTCGCTGCTGCCGAAGTACGCCGGCTTCTCCCCGCTGATCTGGGCGCTGATCAACGGCGAACCCGAAGTGGGCGTCACCGCGCACATGATGGACGAGGTCCTCGACGCCGGCGACATCGTCGACCAGCGCGCCGTGCCCGTCGGCCCCACCGACACCACCACCGACCTCTTCCACAAGACGGTCGACCTCATCGCCCCGGTCACCATCGGCGCCCTCGCCCGGATCGCCGCCGGCGAGACCGAGTTCACCAAGCAGGACCGCTCGCGGGCCAGCTTCTTCCACAAGCGCGCCGAAGAGGACATCCGCATCGACTGGAGCTGGGACGCCGAGGTCCTGGAGCGCCTGGTCCGCGCCCAGTCCGCGCCCTACCCCGCCGCCTTCACCTTCCACAAGGGCAAGCGGCTGGAGGTGCTCGCGGCCGTGGTCTCCGAGGGCGTCTACGGCGGCACCCCCGGCCGGATCTTCTACCGCGAGGGCGAGGGCGTCGTGATCGTCGCCGGCGCCGACGCCCGCACCGGCCGCAACCACGGCCTGGCCATCACCCGCGTCCGCACCGAGGACGGCACCGAACTCCCCGCCGCCGAGTACTTCCGGTCCATGGGCGGCTACCTCACCGCGCGCCCCTGAATCCGCTCCGTGCGCGCCCGCGCGATCACTCCTCCCGCGCGGCGCGCACGGCCCTCCCGGGCGTCCGGGGCGGGCGCGGCGTACCGTCGGACGTGACACGTCGTCGGCGACCGGGCCGGCGACCCGGGCGCGGAGCGGTGGGGGTGGCGGGCATGGACGCGTTGTCGTTCCGCAGCGGGAGCCTGGCGGCGACGGAGGAGTTCCTGACGACGGCCTACACGCCGATGCGGATCGGCGGCCGGCCCCAGGACACCCGGGCCGCGGTGGAACGGCGCACGGTCGGCGGACTCACCCTGGACACGCTGGACTTCGGCTACACGATGTCCTTCGACGCGAACCCGCTGGAGCGGGTCACGTTGGTCGGCGTCGACCGCGGGGTGCACACCAGCGGTGAATCCGCGTGCGGCCCCGGGGAGACCCTGCTGGTGACCCTGCCGGGCCGGCCGTACGCGGGCGAGGTCCGGGAGGCCGCGTACACGATCGCGATGTTCGACACCGAGCTGCTGACCCGCGCCGCCGGCGGCGATGCCGAGCACCCCGTCCGACTCACCGGCCAGACCCCGACCTCGGCGGCCGGCCACGGCCTGCTGCACGCGACGCTGGGACACGTCCGGCACGTGCTCACCCGCTGCCCCCCGATCGACGAACACCCCCTGATGGTGTCCGCCCTCCTCGACCACCTGGCGGCCGTCACCCTGGCCACCCTCCCCCACACCGGGCCCGACCGGGCCGAA
Source organism: Streptomyces dryopteridis (assembly GCF_049606955.1). Taxonomy (NCBI): domain Bacteria; kingdom Bacillati; phylum Actinomycetota; class Actinomycetes; order Kitasatosporales; family Streptomycetaceae; genus Streptomyces; species Streptomyces dryopteridis. Next base: position 334,366 of record NZ_CP187113.1, read on the forward strand.
CCCACCCGCCTGGACTCCCGCGACGCCGACAGCGACACCCTGCGCCGCGCCATGGCCTTCATCGAGGACAACGCGCACCGCGAGATCGGCCTGGCCGACATCGCCGCCGCCGTCCCGGTCACCGCCCGAGCCGTCCAGTACGCCTTCGCCCGGCACGCGGACACCACTCCCCTGGCGCACCTGCGCTCGGTCCGACTGGCCCGGGCGCACGCGGAGTTGAAGGCGGCCGAGCCCGGCACCACCACGGTCACCGAGATCGCCGCCCGCTGGGGCTTCGCCCACCCGGGCCGCTTCGCCACCCTCCACCGCCACACCTACGGCACCCCCCCGGCCACCCTCCTCCGCACCCCCCACCCCTGACCGGGGGGACCCTGCACCGGCAACTCACCCCGCGAACACCCGGCCCCAATCCACGTCCGCCGGCGGCACGAAGAAATACCCGCCCCCAGGTGCCGTCCCGGCGCCTGCCCATGATGCGCTCTTGGCCTCTATCGAATCCCGGTCCCGCAAGCCGGTGGCCAACCTCATCCGCCGCACCGCGAGACAGCCCCCGCCCACCGCCCACTCCGGCTCCCCGTCCCCCGCCCGGACGAGCACACGGGACTCCCACTCCTCCCGCTGATCGATCCCGGGATTCCCGTGCCCTTCGGCGAAATGGAACGGATTCCCGGCGATGACATTCCCGCCAACGGTCCCAGGCGCAGATCGAGCTCCTTCGACGCTCCAGCGCAGCCGCCATCCAACCAGTTGCCGCGACAGCTGTCGCACGGCTTTCAGCGGCCTCTCCCGGGAATCACTCCCGAGGTGCACCAAGAGATCTCCATGCGTCAGATCACGACCGTACAGGTCCCCGGGGAACGCGGGCATGTCCACAAGCCGTTGTGGACGCTCCCCCGAGCTGCGAACAGGTCGCCCAGCTCACGGCCTCGACCATTCGTCAGGTCGAAAACAGCCGCCGCCGCCTGGTATCGCTCGGGGACACGGCCCATCGGCACTGGCTTCCGAGGGGCGCGATCGGTTATGGATGATACGGCAGATCAAAGCCGGACCTGCGGGCCGCGCTTTCGTATACGGAAATCATCTCCGCGAGAGTGTCGATGATCTCCTGCAGGGGGAATCGCGCCTCTTGCAGGTTTTCGACAGCAAGACAGTCGCTCAACTCACGCACCGTCTCCTGGAGGATTTTCAGCGAATCCCCCTGAATCGCCACAGCCGGATGATTCCTTCCGGGAACTTGAATCACGGAATAATTCCCAAAAATTTCCAGAATCCTACCTGCGCGAACTTCTTCTTGACTCACCGGCCCCCCTGAGGGTGAAACACATACGGCTCCGTCTCAACGGGAGGGCTTGTGAAGACATCTTGCCGCCTACCCTTGCCCAGGGTCACATCCGCTTTCGGAAGAGGGCTCGAAATCCCACTCCTGAGTCGACTTTTCATCCCGGTGATCACACAGTCCCAGTCGGATTCGGCATCGTAGCCCTTGGGATTGGCAGCGGCTCGCGGCCCTCTTGCCCGACTTCCCACGGGTGAGGCTCTCCGGGGACTGCGCCGTGGCCCCTCCGACCGTGACGGACACCCGTCGGACCGTTGCGTGACAGGAACACCACGTCCTCCCCCAAGGCAGCCCCACAGAGCCCGACCGTCACTCCTGGCGGGCAGCGACACGGTAGTCATCCACGGCGAAGATCACGGATCTTTTGCGGACACCGCATCCGCGATCACGGCCGGAAAGCCACTGGACACGGCGGGGCCTCGACGGAGGGGTGGCCCGAATCGGAGGGGGTGCCCCGCGAGCTCCACGGCTGGTGATCCACACGCCTGGGGGGACAAGTGACGACGCGGTGTCGCGTCGGGGGTTGTGGGCTTCGCGGGCCTCGTTTCGACCGGTAACCACCCTCCTCCGCGCCGCACTTGACTCCGCCCCGGTCGTTCAGCGGGTTCGGCCTCGGGGTTTCAGGTGGGTCGGGGGGAGGGCCGGGGCCGGGATCGGGGGGCCGGCGTAGCCCTTGACCTCGCCGAAGCGGGTGCCGTTCGTCCAGTCCTCGCGGGCCTGGGCGATCTCCTCGTGGGAGCGGCCGATCCAGTTCCAGAACATGACGATCTCCTCCTCGAAGGGTTCGCCGCCCAGGAGCATCAGGGAGGAGTCGGACGCGGCGCGCAGGGGGAGGTCCGTGCGGCCGCAGCCCAGGTAGAGCATCGAGCCGGGGAGGACCGGGACGCCGTCCACGTGGGCCTCGCCGCCCATAGAGAGGATCGCGTACTCGAAGTCGGGCTCCAGGGGGAGGCGGAGTTCCGCGCCCGCCGTGAGGGTGAGGTCGGCGCCGATCAGGGGGCTGTAGGTGGTGCCGGGGGAGGTGGCCGTGTCCAGGGTGCCGAGGATGACGGTGGCGTCGAGGCCGGGGGCGGTGACGCGGGGCAGTTCGGCGTGGTGCTGGAAGTGCGGGTCCACGTGGCGGTGCGCGTCGGGCAGGGCCACCCACAGTTGGGCGCCGTGCAGGAGGCGGGAGTGTTCGCGGGGGCTCTCCTCGGAGTGGCTGATGCCGTGTCCCGAGGTCATCAGGCCGAGTTCGCGGGGGCGGACGGTCTGGAGGCTGCCGACGCTGTCGCGGTGCAGGACCTCGCCGTCGTGGAGCCAGCTGACCGTCTGGAGGCCCTGGTGGGGGTGGGGGGCGACCTGCATGCCGGGTTCGTCGGCGATGTCGTCGGGGCCGTAGTGGTCGACGAAGCACCAGGCGCCGACCATGCGACGGCCGAGGTTGGGGAGCAGGCGGCGGACCTCGGTGCCCTCGCCGAGGGTGACGGTGCGGGGGCTGAGGAGTTCGCGGACGGGTTCGGCCACGACGAAGCCCCGCCCGCCGCAGGTGGCGAGGGCGGGTTGGCGATCAAGGTTGCTCATGGCGTCCACGGTAGTCCTCCGGGGCGTGGAGGCACCCGGTGCGCGGTCCGGAATGTTCCGGGTCGGGCGGGTGTTGTGACGGTGTCGATCCACGGCACCGGGAGAGGAGACCCCCATGACCACCCCCACCCCCTTCGTCGCGCCCCTGGGCGACGCCGGTGACTCCGGGTACCACGAGCGGGGCACGGCGGCGGAGCGCTGGGAGAGGGCCCGGCTGTTCTTCGAGGCCAAGGAGTACGTGACGGCGGCGACGCTGCTGGAGCGGCTGGCCGAGGAGGCGCCTGAGCTGCTCGACGTGCGCCTGCTGTTGGCCCGCGCGCACTACCACTCGGCGCGGTTGGGGCCGGCCGAGCGGGAGCTGCGGGCGCTGCTGGAGCGGTGGCCGGTGGAGGAGTACGCGCAGTTGCTGTTGGGGCGGACGCTGCAACGGCAGGGGCGGGCGGCGGAGGCCGCGCCGTACCTGCGGCTGGCGGCGGCGATGGCCGGGGAGTTCCCCGAGGACTGAGGGGGACCGGGGCCGAGGTCCGCGGCGCCGGGCGCGCGCGACACCGCGCCCGGCCGTCCCCGGGTCGGCGTGGCGGGGGTGGGGCCGGGGCTCGGCTAGCCTGGGCACGGTGAACGCTCTGCCCCCGCTGACCACCCCGTTCGGCTCCTTCGCGCCGACCCGCTTCCCCGAGGACCCGCGCGATCGGCTCCGGGCCTGGGACGCCGCCGACGAGTACCTTCTGCGCCATCTGGCCGAGGGGACGGGCGAGCGGCCGCCGGTGCCCTTGGAGGGGCGGCGGATCGTGGTGCTCGGGGACCGCTGGGGGGCGCTGACGACGGCGCTGGCCGGGTACGGTCCGACGCAGCTGACCGAGTCGTACCTGACCCGGCGGGCCACGGAGGCGAACCTGCTGCGGGCGGGCGCGGAGCCGGGCTCGGTGACCCTGTTGACGACCCCGGACGAGACGCCGCCGGCCGGGGTGGACGCGCTGCTGGTGCGGGTGCCCAAGAGCCTGGCGTTGCTGGAGGACCTGCTGGCGCGGGTGGCGCCCCGGCTGGCGCCGGACGCGGTGGTGGTGGGCACCGGCATGGTCAAGGAGATCCACACCTCCACCCTGGAGGTGTTCGAGCGGCTGCTCGGGCCGACCCGCACCTCCCTGGCCGAGCGCAAGGCGCGGTTGATCTTCACGGTGCCGGCCGGGCCCGCGGCGGATCCGGCGCGGGCCGAGCGGGTGGCGGCCGCGGCCGCCGCGCGCCCGGTGCGACGGCGGCTGGACCGGGACGCGGGTCCGGGGTCGGGGTTGACGGCGGTGGGGCACGCGGGGGTGTTCTGCGCGGACCGGCTCGACATCGGCACGCGGTTCCTCCTCAAGCACCTGCCGACCGGGGTGCCGGCGGGTTCGGCGGTGGCCGACCTGGGGTGCGGCAACGGGATCGTGGGCACGGCGGCGGCGAAGGCCAACCCGGGGGTGTCGGTGCTGTTCGCCGACGAGTCCTATCCGGCGGTGGCCTCGGCGCGGCTGACGTGGGCGGAGAACGGGGGCGAGGGGTTCGGTTCGGCCCGGTTCCTGGTCGGGGACGGGCTCGCGGAGGTGGCGGCGGGCTCGCTGGACCTCGTGCTGAACAATCCGCCGTTCCATTCGCACCAGGCGACGACGGACGCGACGGCGGCGCGGATGTTCGCGCAGGCGCGGCGGGCGCTGCGGCCGGGCGGGGAGCTGTGGGTGGTGGGCAACCGGCACCTGGGGTACCACGTGCGGCTGCGGCGGATGTTCGGCAATTGCGAGTTGGTGGCGAGCGATCCGAAGTTCGTGGTGTTGCGGGCGGTCCGCCGAGGCTGACGCGGGGCCCGCGCACCTCATGTGACCAGCCGGTACGTCCTACACTCTGCCGCGTGAGCGAGCAGGCGCGGGGGCAGCGGACGGGGCGGTATCGGCGCGAGGAGTTGGCGCGGCTGGCCGGGGTGCGGGCGCGGAACCTGCGCTACTACCAGGAGCGCGGGTTGTTGCCCGCGCCGCGCCGGGAGGGCCGGTACGCCTGGTACTCGGACGAGCACCTGGCCCGGTTGCGGTTGATCGACCGGTTGTTGGCGCGCGGGTACACGGTGAACGCGATCGCGGAGCTGTTGGACGCCTCGGCGCGGGACGACGGGCTGGGGCGGTTGCTGGGCCTGGAGCGGGAGTTGACCCGGGACTGGGTGCGCGAGGAGCCCGTGGTGATGACGCGGGAGGAGCTGCGGGACCTGTTCGGACCCTTGGCCTCTCCTCAACACACGGCGCGCGCTGCCGAGTTGGGCTATCTGACGGTGGACGGGGAGGTGGTGACGCACCACAGCCGCCGGTTGTTGGAGGCGACGGCGGCGCTCGTGCGCGAGGGGGTGCCGCTGACGGAGGTGTTGGACGCCGCCGAGTTCGTGCAGGAACAGGCGGCGGTGCTCGCGGATCGGTTCGTGTCCTTGTTCCGGGCGCACGTGATCGGACCGGAGGGACTGGGGCGGGTTTCGGCCGGCCGGGTGCGTGAACTCGGGGCGGCGGTGGCGGCGTTGCGTCCGGTGGCGGGTGAGGTGGTGAGCGCGGAATTCGCACGTGCCATGGCCCGTCGGGTGGACGAGGAGGTCGCGGAGCTGCTCGGGGAGGGGCCTGGGGAGGGCTCCGCGGAGATCGACCAGTAGGCCGAAAGGCGGCGGTCCCACAACCTTGCCAACCCCCATTGGCACTCTTACATTCAACTCGTCGGTAACAACGACGGTAACACCGGCGGTAACACGCTCAGACCTTTCACAACGGTGCACAACCGACATACAAGGGGACACCCGGTGGATCAGTCACAGCAGTTATCGGGCACCGGCGGCGGAGCGGGCGGTCCCTCCGGCGCCGACGACGACACCGGCAAGGTGCGGTGGCGGCGGTTCGCCGTCCTGACGGTCCCCGCCGTCGCCGTCACCGCCGGTCTCGGCATCGCCCTCGCCCAGGGCGCGCTCGCCGCCTCCTTCGCCGTCTCGGGCCAGCAGTTCAAAGTCTCGGCCAAGAGCCTGGAGGGCGAGGGCTTCGCCCAGTACGGCAGCGTGGACGCCAACGCGCGGGGCGAGCTGCTCCCCGTCGCGGTCACGGCGATCCGCGAGGCCAAGCTGAACAGCCTCTGCCAGTCGGTGGTCACCACCCTGCCGGTCATCGGCGACATCTCGCTCAACCTCACCGCGGGCACCAAGAACCCGGTGGAGGCGAGCAACCTCTTCGTGGACGCCACCCAGCTCTCGGGCAACGCGGAGTTCAAGAACATCGAGATCGGTCGGGACGCGTCCACCCTCGACAAGGGCCCGACCGAGGCGCAGGGGATGCAGGACCTGTTCTCCCAGCAGGCCGACACCGTGAAGATCAACGATCTCCAGCAGGTGGCCTGGGCCACGAACGCCGGCACCTTCAAGCTCACCGGTCTCAACATGAAGATCACCAAGGGCAAGAAGGAGTGCTTCTGAGATGACGGCGACGGCCCTGTCCCCGCGGGCGAGGTTCCGGCGCTGGCGACGGAGCCGGCCCTTCTGGGGCGGGCTGCTCGCCGTCCTCGCCGGGGCCGAGATCTGCGCCATCCCCCTCGCGCCCCTGAAGGTCATGCTCCAGCAGGGGGTCGCGGGCATCCCGTCCGTCCTGCTGGGGCTGGTCCTGATCGTGCTGGGCCTGTCGGCCTGGTTCACGCCGCAGTCCCGCACCCTCGCCGGGGTCCTGGCCACACTGGTCGCGACCGCCACGCTCGTGTTGTCCAACCTCGGCGGGTTCTTCATCGGCACGTTGCTCGGCATCATCGGCGGCGGTCTGATCTTCGCCTGGCAGCCACGGCGCCGCCCGGCGGCCAAGACCCCGCCGCACCCCTCCCCCACGGAATCACCCGATCCCCAAGGAGTGCACCCATGAGCCGCACGCGTACCACCGTCCTCCTCGGCCTCGCGGCCGCCGGCGCCCTCGCCCTCTCCTCCGGTTCGGCCACCGCCGGATCCTTACCCCTCGCCGGCTCCACCACCGTCACCCCGGCCGGTCACGCCTTCAAGGCGACGCTGAGCGGCAAGGCCACCTTCAAGGCCGGCAGCGTCACCGTCACCTGCAACGTCTCCACCTCCACCGGCACGGTCCCGGCCGCCCCCGGCAACAGCAACCCCGCCGGCCCGGTCTCCTCCCCGATCACCGCCCCCACCTACACCTCCTGCACCACGAGCATGGCGGGGGTGAGCGCCACCGTCACCACCACCGGCGCCTGGTCGGTCTCCATGCAGAACGGCTCCCCCATCACCGCCACCATGACGGTGCCCACGGCCGGCCTCAAGGTCGTCACCAGCGGCCTCGCCAGCTGTACGGTCACCGCCGCCCCCACCGGTCCCGCCGGCGCCCCCGGCACCTGGACCAACGGCGCCCCGCCGAAGCTGACCTTCACCAACGTCTCGGTGCCGGTCACCGTCACCGGCGGCTTCGGCTGCCCGACCACCGCCACGAGCTCCACGTTCAACGCGGTGTACACGGTCGCCGACACCACCAACCCGGCGCAGCAGATCACCGTCGGTCCCTGACCCGACCGCGCCGCCGCACGGCGGCGCACCCCCGGGGGCCGTCGGCCCGGGCCCTCCCGCCCGGGCCGGCGGCCCCCGGCTCGTCCGAACCCTCCCCCCGCCCCGATCCGCTGCCGTAGCGTGGACTGTTCGCCGTGACCGAGGTGGGGGTGGTGGGGGATGCCCGACGACGAGCACGAGCCCGAACACGACGAGCACGGGCCCGAGCGCCCGGTGGACCTCACGGCCCGGACCGCGCGGATCGCGGCCCGGGCCGTCGCCCCCGGCGTCGGGGGCCCCGAGCGCCCGGACGCGGTGCTGTGGTGGAACACCGACCCGGCCGAGGAACCCCGCCCGCGCGCGGCCTGGCTGCCCCGCGCGATCCGGCCCCGCGAGTGCCGCGCCCCCGCCCCGGGCCTGCCGTTCGTCGGGCGCACCGGGGACGTGGTCGAACTGGCCTCGGCCCTCGCCTCGGCCCGCTCCGGGACCTGGGTGGTGACCGGTCCGCGCGGGGTCGGCAAGAGCGAGCTGCTGCGGCACACCCTGGCGGGCCTGCGGGCCGACCCGCGCGGTCGGCCCGACGCGGTCCTCCACGTGGACCTCGCCGAATTCGGCTCCGACGAGCCGCCCGCCGCGGTCCACCGGGCCCTGGGGCGGCTGCTGCGCGACCTGGGGCTGCCCGCCGGCGCCGTCCCGCAGGAGCCCGAGGGCCGCGCGCGCGTGTTCCGCGAGGTCCTGACCGCGCTGACGGCGCACGGGCTGCGCGTGCTGATCGCCCTGGACCACGCGGGCGAGCCCGGGGACCTCGCCCCGCTGCTGCCCCCGCCCGACACCGCCCTCGCGCTGATCGCGGGCCGCGAACCCGCCCTCGCCTCGCTGGCCGACCGGACCGGGGACGGGCGCCTGGTGCTGGGCCGGCTCTCCGAGGCCGACGCCGCCGAACTCGTGCGCGCCGCCGCCCGCGCCGCCTCGGGCGAGACCCCGGGCGGCCCCGTGGACGAACTCGCCCGCCGCCGCGCGCCCGACGCGGGGGTCGTGGCCCGGGTGGTGGCCGCGAGCGCGGGCCTGCCCGCCGCCCTGCGCCTGCGCGCCGGCAGCGGCACCGTCGGCGGCGCCCCGCGGACCGCCGGTCCGGACGGGGCGGGCGAGACGCCCACCGGACCGCTCGCCGACCGCGCCGTGCACGCCGCCCTCGACGTGGCCCGGGCCCGGCTCGGGCACGACGGCGCCCGACTGCTGCGGCTGCTCACCCTGGCCGACGGCCGGGGTCTGGTCCTGGCCGAGGTGACGGCGCTGTGGGGCGAGGACGCCGAACCCGCCTGGGCCGGGCGGGCGTTGGCGGATCTGGTGCGCGCCGGACTCGTCGAGCACCGACCGGCCGGCACCGTGGGCACCGAGGAGCGCTGGCTGCTGCCGCACCCCTGGGCGGACCGGGTGGCCGAGGAGGCGCAGCGCCGGGCCCGGGAGGACGGGCGGGCCGTCGCGTGGCGTCGACTCGGCCTCCACCGGGCCGGGTTGGCGGGCCAGGCGGTATCGGTGGCCGAGGCCCTGGACCGGGGGGACGCTCCCCCGCCGACCCCCGATTTCGAGCATCCCACGGAAGCCCTGGCCTGGTTGGAGGAGCACGAACGGGAGATCGTCGCGGGCGCGCACCGGTCGACGGAGCTGCGCTTGGCGGGCCCGGCCGAGGTGGCCCGTGACCTGCTGGAGCTGTGCGAGACGCTGCGGCCGTGGTTCGCGCGGCGCGCCGCCCACGGGGCCTGGGCCCGGCTGGCCTCGCTGACCGCGATGGTGGCCACGGCGGCCGGGGACCCCGGGGCGGAGGCCCGCGCCCTGCACCTGCTCGCCGACTGCTGCCTTGACCGCGCGCTGTGGGATCGCGCCGAGGGCCTGTACGCGGGGGTCCTCGACCGCGCGGCCGCCCTCGTCGACCCCGCGGCCCGGGCCCGGGCCCTGGACGGGCGGGGCCGGGCCCTGAGCGGCGCGGGCCGGACGGAGGAGGCCGAGCGGGCCCTGCGCGCCGCCGTCGCCGCGTACGGGCGGGCGGGTCGAACGGAGGAGGCGGCCGAGGCATGGCGGCACCTGGGGCTGTTGGCGGCCGGGCGGGGGAAGGGCCGGCAGGCGCTGTCCGCCCTGGAACGCTCGACGCGTGCGGCGACCGCCGCGGGGGACCGGCGGGCCCTGGCCGCGGCCTCGGGCGATCTGGGGCTCGCGCTGCTGCTGTCGCGGCGCCCGGCGGAGTCCCTGGCCCGGCACGTGACGGCGCGCGAGCTGTGCCGCGCGGTCGGGGACCGGGCCGGCGAGGGGCGCGAACTGACCGGCGAGGGCTGCGCGTTACGGGCCCTGGGGCGGACCGGGGAGGCCCTCGAACGGTTCGCGGAGGCCGCGGCGGTGCTGCGGTCATCGGGGGACGCGTTCGCCGAACACCTGGCGCGCGGGGATCTCGCGCCGCTGCTGCGGCAGACGGGCCGGCCCGAGGAGGCCCTGGAGGCCGGGGCCCGGGTGACGGCCTTCCACGAACGGATCGGCGCGGACCGCTTCCTCGGGATCGCCCTCCTCGCGGAGGGCTCGGGGCTGCTGGCCCGCGAACGCCCCGCCGAGGCCCTGCCCCTGCTGGAACGGGCGGTGGCCCTGTTGGCGGCGCTGCCGGACGCGCGGGCCGAGGAGGGCGAGGCCCAGGGGGCGCTGGCCCAGGCCCTGCGCGGGGTGGGGCGGCACGCGGAGGCCCTCGACGCGCACGCCCGTGACCTGGCCCTGGCACGGGCGCGCCGAGACCGGCCGACGGAGACGGCGGCCCTGCGCGGCCAGGGGATCACGCTGCGGGAACTGGGCCGGGAACGGGAGGCGTTCACCGCCCTGCGCAAGTCCTCGGCGGCCGGCGGCCCGGTGCTCGGCGCCGAGGGCACCTTCCCGCAGGCGGGCCCGGCGGGGGCCGTCCCGCGGGGGGCGTGGCGCTCGTTGGCCCGGTGGTACGCGGCGTTGACGGTGGCGTTCGCGGCCCTCGCGGTGGGGATGCGGATCTGGCCGGGCCCGGCGGGCACCCCGTTCTTCTGGATCTCGGCGGGCAGCGCCCTGTTGTCGCTGTCGGCGGTCTGGGGCTTCGGCCGCTTCGCCCCGGAGCGCGGCCTGGCACGCCTGGATCTGGCGAACTTCGGCTGGGGGGTGTTGGCCTTCGTCTGGATGCTGCTGTCGTGGCTGGTGCCGATCGGGGTGGTGGTGTCGCTGTTCACGGAGACGGGGTTCTGGGACCGGCCGGGGCGGGCGGCGACGCTGATCGTGCTGTTCGTGGCGCTGAACGCGGCCGTGTACCACGTGGGGCAGCGGGGCCGGGCGCTGCTGCTCCCGGGCCTGTGAGGGCCGGCGGGCGCGGCCGGGGCGGGCCGGCCCCGGCCCGCCCCGGTCAGCCGGCGCCGCCCGCCTCGGCCGCCTCCTCGTCGCGGAGGCGTTCCAGCAGCCGCAGCCAGATCTCGCTGAGGGTGGGGAACGCGGGCACGGCGTGCCACAGCCGGGCGAGGGGGACCTCTCCGACGACGGCGACGGTGGCGGCGTGGACGAGTTCGGCGGCGCCGGGGCCCACGAACGTGGCGCCCACCAGCACGCCCCGGTCGAGGTCCACGAGGATCCGGGCCCGGCCCCGGTAGCCCTCGGCGTGCAGTCCCGCGCCGGCCACGGCGCCGAGGTCGTGGTCGACGGCGCGCACCCGCAGTCCGGCCCGGCGGGCCTCGGCGAGGGAGGGTCCGACGGCGGCGGCCTCGGGGTCGGTGAAGACGACCTGGGGCACGGCCCGGGTGTCGGCGGTCGCGGTGTAGGGACCCCAGGGGGTCTCGTCGACGGGTGCGCCGTTGCCGTCGGAGCGCGCGCGGGCGGCGATGGCGGCGCCCGCGATCCGGGCCTGGTACTTGCCCTGGTGGGTGAGGAGCGCCCGGTGGTTCACGTCGCCGACGGCGTACAGCCAGTCGTGGCCGGGGACGCGGCAGGACTCGTCCACGTCGATCCAGGCGCCGGGTTCGAGGCCGACGGTGTCGAGCCCGATGTCCTCGGTGCGGGGCAGTCGGCCGGTGGCCATGAGGAGTTCGTCCCCGGTGACGGTCTCGCCGCCGGTGAGGACCGCGGTGACGGGGCCGGTGGAGCCGTCGCGGACCACGGCCTCCACGTCGACCCCGGTGCGGACCTCCGCGCCGGCCTCGCGCAGGGCCTCGGCGACGAGTTCGCCGGCGAACTCCTCCATCCGCGGCAGCAGCCGCGGGCCGCGGGCCAGCACGGTGACCCGGGAGCCCAGGCCCTGCCAGGCGGTGGCCATCTCCACGGCGACCACCGAGCCGCCGACCACGATCAGGTGCCCGGGGGCGCCCTGCGCGGAGGTGGCCTCGCGGCTGGTCCACGGGCGGGCCCCGGACAGGCCCGGGAGGTCGGGGAGCAGGGCGCGGCTGCCGGTGGCCACGATCACCGCGTGCTTGGCGGTCAGGACGTGGTGTTCGCCCTCGGGGCCGGTGACGCTGACCTTGCGGATGCCGTACAGGCGGCCGTGGCCCCGGTAGAGGTGCACGTCGACGGAGTCGATCCAGGAGACCTGTCCGTCGTCCTTCCAGTGGCTCACCCACTCGTCCCGGCGGGCCAGCACGGCCTCGGTGTCCAGGGGGCCGGTCACGGCGCCGGCGAGGCCGGGCACGCGGCGGGCGTCGGCCCGCGCGAGCACCGGGCGTAGCAGCGCCTTGCTGGGGATGCAGGCCCAGTAGGAGCATTCGCCCCCGACCAGTTCGCTCTCCACCAGGGCCGTCCTCAGGCCCGCGGCCCGGGTCCGGTCGGCCGCGTTCTCGCCCGCCGGTCCCCCGCCGAGCACCACCACGTCGTACTCCACCGCTTCGGTCATGTGTCCCAGTCTGACCCGGAAGGGCGGCGCGTATGCGCCGGCGCACCGCCCGACCGGCCGGTTTCCGTACCCGGGGGCGGAAACCGGAAGGCGGGCGGCGCGCCGGTGCGGGGCCGGGGCGGGGTCAGGCCCCGGGGGTCTCGGCCTGGCCTTGGGCGGCCTCGGCGGCGATCTTGGCGCGGACCTCGTCCATGTCCAGGGCGCGGGCCTGGCCGATGACGTCCTCCAGCGCGTTGGCGGGGAGGGCGCCGGGCTGGGCGAAGATCGCGACGCGGTCGCGGACGATCATGAGGGTGGGGATGGAGCGGATCTCGAAGGCCGCGGCCAGCTCGGGCTGGGCCTCGGTGTCGACCTTCGCGAAGACCAGGTCGGGGTGCTCGGCGGAGGCCTTCTCGTAGACCGGGCCGAACTGCCGGCAGGGCCCGCACCATTCGGCCCAGAAGTCGATCAACACGAACGGGTTCTCGCTGACCGTCGTGTCGAAGTTCTCCTTGGTGAGTTCCACGGTTGCCACGTTTTCCGACCTCCTGAAGGGTGTGCGTGCCGGGATCAACGATCGGGGGGCCCGTTCCATTCCAGGCACGTGCCGGATCGGTTCAGAACGGGTGCGCGGGCGCGGTGGCGCGCAGGGTGGTCCAGCGCAGTTCGGTGAAGGCGTCGAGGTTGGCCTCGCCGCCGAAGCGGGCGCCGGTGCCGGAGGCGCCCAGGCCGCCGAAGGGGGCGACGGCCTCGTCGTTGACGGTCTGGTCGTTGACGTGGGCGATGCCGGTGGGGATGCGGTCGGCGAGTGCGAGGCCGCGGGCGGCGTCGGCGGTGACGATGCCCAACGAGAGGCCGTAGGGGCCGGCGCTCGCGAGGGCCACGGCCTCGTCCTCGGTCTCGAAGGGGCGCACGGGGGCGACCGGGCCGAAGACCTCCTCGGTCCAGGCCGGGGTGTCCTCGCCGCAGCCGGCCAGGACGGTGGGCCGGTGGAAGAGGGTGTCGTCCTCGTGGACGCCGCCGGCGACGGCCTTGGCCCCGTGTTCGAGGCTGCGGGTGACCAGGGAGCGGACCCGGTCGAGCTGGCGGCGGTCGATGAGGGGGCCGAGGTGGACGCGGTCGCGGTAGGGGTCGCCGACCGCGAGGGCCTCGGCGCGGGCGGCGAGGCGTTCCACGTACTCGTCGTACCGGGAGGCGTGGACGAGGTGCCGGCCGGCGGTCATGCAGATCTGGCCCTGGTGGAAGAAGCTGCCCCAACTGGCCTGGGCGACGGCGGCCTCCAGGTCGGCGTCGGCGAGGACGAGGAGGGCGGAGTTGCCGCCGAGTTCGAGGTGGGCGCGGGTGAGGGTGCGGCCGGCGAGTTCGCCGACGGTGCGGCCGACGGCGGTGGAGCCGGTGAAGGAGACCACGCGGACGGCGGGGTCGGTGACGAGGGCCGCGCCGACGGCGCCGTCCCCGGGCAGGACCGTCAGGAGGCCCGGGGGCAGTCCGGCGGCCTCGAACACGGCGGCGAGGGCGAGGCCGCCGCAGACGGCGGTGCGCGGGTCGGGTTTGAGCAGGACGGCGTTGCCGAGGGCCAGGGCGGGGGCGACGGAGCGGATGGCGAGGATCAGGGGGGCGTTGAAGGGGGCGATGACCCCGACGACGCCGGCGGGGCGGCGTTCGGTGAAGGAGTGGCGGGCGCTCTCGCTGCGCAGCACCTGGCCGGTGGGGCGGGAGGCGAGGGCGGCGGCCTCGTGGCACTCCTGGACGGCGACGTGGAGTTCGAAGTCGGCCTTGCCGGGTATGGAGCCGGATTCGCGGACGAGCCAGGTGCGCAGTTCGTCGGCGTGTTCCTCGAAGAGGGCGGCGGCGCGGCGCAGGACGGCGGCGCGGGCGATGTGGCCGGCGGCGGCCCAGGCGGGTTGCGCCTCGGCGGCGCGGGCGGCGGCCGGGGCCACGTCGGCGGGGGCGGCGTGCTCGATCTCGGCGAGGGCGTCCCCGGTGGCGGGTTCGAGGACGGCGGCCCGGCCGCCGCCGAGGGGGCCGGGGCCGTGGTCGGGGCGGCGGCGGGTGGGGTCGATCAGGGGCATGGCGCGACCTCCGGGGGCGGGACACGGGGTGGGGGGCAGCCGATCGGCCGGATCATCGTGCCAGAGCGGACCGTGCGAACCAGATCGGTTATCGGGCATATGCGCTCGCCGTGCTGACCGAATTCCGCCCCGGAAACGTCAGGTCCCGATCGGGTCCGGAGCGATCCGGCCAGCGCGTGTGCTCAGTAGGTGACGTGGATCCGGCGGGCGGGGCCGTCCACGCGCACCAGGCCGCCGACCGGGATGACGAGTTGTGGGTCGGTGTGGCCGAGGTCCACGTCGAAGACGGCGGGCGCGGTGGGCGCGTACGCCTCCAACACCCGCTCCACGGCCGCCCGTTGGTCGGCGCGGTAGCGGGCCCGGGTCTCGGCGTCGGGCAGGTGGTCGAGGCTGCGGGCCTTGGCGCGGCCGACGAGGACGGCGGCGAAGCGGGCGAGCAGTCCGCGTTCGCCGAGGTTGCGGAGCATCCGGAACACCTCCTCGGCCGGGGGGAGTTCCTCGGAGGTCTCCACGAACAGGACCTCGCCGTCGCGGTCCGTGTCGCGCGGGCCGGTGCGGGCGGCGGCGAGCATCCAGGTGAGGATCTCCAGGTTCCCGCCCCAGGCCCGGCCCTCGACCACCCGGTCCGCGTTGCGCCAGGTCCAGCCCCCGGCCGGTTCGGTCTCGGGTTCGGCCTCGAAGGTCGCGGGATCGTCCCAGGGGCGGTCGAGGTCGCGGAAGGACTCGGCGGGGGTGAGTTCGAAGGGGCCGGTGTCGAAGAGGGCGGCCCGCGCGGAGGCGGCGGTGAGCGGGTGCAGGGCGCCGGGGCGGCCGAACTCGGTCATGACACTGGCCCCGTGGTAGGCGACCATGCCGAGCGAGCGCAGGAACAGCAGCAGGTTGGTGTTGTCGCTGTAGCCGAAGAAGGGCTTGGGGTGGGCGCGCAGGAGCTCGGCGTCCAGGTGCGGGATCACGGTGATCTGGTCGTCGCCGCCGATGGTCGCGATCACCGCCTTCACCTCGGGGTCGGCGAACGCGGCGTGCAGGTCGGCGGCGCGGGCGGCGGCGCTCGCGCCCGGGGTCCGGGTGGTGGGGTACTCGCGCACGACCAGCCCGAACTCCTCCCGCAGCCGCCGCAGCCCCAGTTCGTGGGGGCGCGGCAGCAGGCCGGCCAGGCCCGAGGAGGGCGAGAGCACGGCGACGGTGTCCCCGGGCCGCGGCTTGGGCGGGTGCCGCACGGGAGGGTGCTCGGTGTGGTCGGCGTCCATGCGGTCATCGTAGGTTCCGGCCCACCCGGCCGCCCGGGCGGGCCGGCGGGGTCGGAGCGACGGCGTCAGGGCGACGGCGTCGGGCCGGCGGGGTCAGCGTTCGAGGACCAGCGCGATCCCTTGGCCGACGCCCACGCACAGGGCCGCCAGGCCGACCCCGGAGCCGGCGGCGGCGAGCCGGTGCGCGACCGTGCCCGCCAGGCGTGCGCCGGAGGCCCCGAGGGGGTGACCGAGCGCGATGGCCCCGCCCCAGGGGTTGAGGAGTTTCGGGTCGAGTTCCGGCCACGCCTCCAGGCAGCCCAGGGCCTGCGCGGCGAATGCCTCGTTGAGTTCCACGGTGGTCAGCTCGCGGATCCCCCGGCCGGCGCGGGCCAGGGCCTTGGCGACGGCGTCGACGGGGCCGAGGCCGAAGAGGTGGGGCTCGATGCCGGTGACGGCGGAGGCCCGGATCCGGGCCAGGGGTTCGCGGCCGGTCGTGGCGAGCCCGGCCTCGTCGGTCAACAGCAGGGCGGCGGCCCCGTCGTTGAGGGGGGAGGCGTTGCCGGCGGTGACGGTGCCGGTGCCGTCCTCTCGGAAGGCCGGGCGGAGCCGGGCCAGGGCGGCGGCGGTGGTGTCGGGGCGCACGGACTCGTCGCGGTCGAGGGCGACGCGGGGGACGGGCACGAGCTCGGCGTCGAACCGGCCCTCGGCGTGGGCGGCGGCGGCCTTGCGGTGGCTGTCGAGGGCGAAGGCGTCCTGGGCCTCGCGGGTGATGCCGTGGCGGGCGGCGATCAGTTCGGCGCCCTCGCCCAGGGGGACGGTCCACTCGGGGGGCAGGGCGGGGTTGGTCATCCGCCAGCCGAGGGTGGTGGACCACATCTGCTGGTGGCCGGCCGGGTGCGGCCGCTCGGGCTTCCGCACCACCCACGGGGCGCGGCTCATCGACTCGACCCCGCCCGCGACGGCCACCGAGGCGTCGCCGACGGCGATGGCACGGGCCGCCTGGATCACGGCCTCCAGGCCGGAGCCACAGAGCCGGTTCACGGTCACCCCGGGGACCGTCACGGGCAGCCCGGCCAGCAGCACCGCCATCCGGGCCACGTCCCGGTTGTCCTCGCCGGCGCCGTTGGCGTCGCCGAAGTACACGTCGTCCACGCGGGCCGGGTCGAGGGCGGGGCTGCGGTCGATCAGGGACCGCAGGACGTGGGCGGCGAGGTCGTCGGGGCGCACCCCGGCGAGCGCCCCGCCGTACCGGCCGATCGGGGTCCGTACGGCGTCCACCACGTACACGTCTCGGATGCTGCTCACAGGGGGGTCTCTCCCGGGTCCGGCTCCGACGGGTCGACCGCGTGGCGGGGCGCCCGGGTCCGGCCGCACGGCGGGGCCGGTCCGCGCGCGCCGTCGCGGCGGAGGAGCGCCCGGTGGGGCGCGTCCGCAGTGTCCGTCCGATGATCGCGGCCTGTCAACGCCCGCCGGTTCCGGGCCCCGGCCGGGGGCGGGGTCCGGCCGGGTCGGGCCTCAGGTGGTCTCGCGGGGCACGGCCCGGGCCTTGCTCAGCTCGTGCCGGCCGGGCTCGGTCTCGGGTCGCGAGACGGCCTGGTCGACGACGGCGGCGAGGTGGTCGCCGCTGGGGACCTCCAGGCGGACGGTGCTGAGCCGGGGGCGCAGCATGCGGCCGATCATGAGGTCGTCGGCGCCCATCACGGCGACGTCCTCGGGGACCCGCAGCCCCTCGTCGGCGAGGGCGCGCATGAGGACCATGGCGTACTCGTCGTTGTAGGCGAAGACGGCGTCCAGCTTGGACTCCCGCCAGCGGGCGGCCAGCTCGGCCCCCGACTCCTCGGTGTAGGACATCGGCAGCGGCAGCACGGTCACCCCGGTGACCCCCTGTTCGGCGGCCTGGCGGGCGGCCGAGCGGGCGCCGGCGAGCCGGGGCGCGGAGAACAGTTCCAGGCCGTTCTCGCGGGGCACGACCACCCCGATGCGGCGGCGGCCGCGTTCGATCAGGTGGGCCACGGCGCGCAGGCCCACCTCGGACTGGTCCATGAGGAGGGCGTGGGCGCCCTCCACGGGCTCCTGCCCGAGGGTGAGCACGGCGCGGGCGCCGGCCCGCTTGAGGGTGGCGACGTTGTCCGCGTCGAGGGTGATCTCGCCGAGTGCGATCACCGCCACGGGACGCAGTTCGGCCCAGGCGCGGGCGGCCTGGTTGCCGGAGAGCCCGAGGCTGCCGTACTGGACCACGGTGTAGTCCAGGCGGCGCAGGGACCACTGGAGTTCGTTGAGGAAGGTGCTGTAGAGGGGTCCGACGGGGACGTGCGAGGTGGGCATGAGCACGATCCGGGTGTGGCCGGCGCGCAGGGTGCGGGCGGCCGCGTGCGGCACGTATCCGAGTTCCTCGGCGGCCTCGCGGACCTTGCGCCGGGTGGGCTCGCTGATGCGTACGGCGGAGGCGTTGTTGAGGACGTAGCTGACCGTGGCCCGGGAGACGCCCGCGAGCCGGGCCACGTCGGCGCTCGTCGGCGCGGCTCCGACGACGGGCGGCGGCGGGGCCGGGGGCGCGGCGGCGAGGGACCCGCCGAGGGTCGGGCCGGGGGGGCCTGGGGGCGCGGGGCTGCGGTCGGACGCGGTGGAGTCCTCGGGTCCGGTCGGCCGTTGTGGGGGGTGCGGTGACTGTGACATTGCCTCGGCATCTTTCCAGACCGTTCGGCCCGTGGGGCCGGCAGATGGCCTGAAAGGAATGCGAGAGTGGGGTTACACGATTCATTGGCACGTGTAATCGAACCGGGGGACGCCCGTGGCCTCGAATGCCCGGTCGACGCCGTGCCCGGTCCGGCCCCACCGCGGCGCCCGACGGCCGCCGGACCGGGCCCCGGGCGGACGCGCCGTCCGATCCGGCGCCGCCCGCACGCCGCGTCCCCCCGGCCGGCCCGCACCCCGCGAACCCGACCGCGCGCCGGGCGAGTCGCGCGCCCCGCCGACGCGCGGACCCCGGGGACGCCTCCCCACACGGCGACCACCCCTCCCCGACACCGACCGCGCCTCGAACGGCGGGCCGCCGCGAACACGAATACGCGCCGGACAAGTCACGCGCCCCGCCGGCGCACGAGATCGGCGACCGCCCTCCCAGGCACCGGCCGCGCCCCGAGCGGCGGGGCGGCACGGAACACGGGTTCCTGCCGGGTGGGTCGCGTCCCATCGGCGCACGAGATCCCGGGCACGGCGGCCCCTCCACAGCGACCGCCCTCCCAGGCACCGGCCGCACCCCGAGCGGCGGGAGGGCACGAACACGAGTACGCACCGGGGGAGCCGCACGTCCCATCGAGGCGTGGGATCCCGGGCACGGCGGCTCCTGCACGGCTACCGGCCTCCCAAGCACCGACCGTGCCCCGAGCGGCGGGGGGCGCGGACGCGAGATCGCGCCAGGTGCGTCGCACGTCCCATCGGGGCGCGGGATCCCGGGCACGGCGGCCCCTCCACTGCGACCGGTCTCTCAGGAGCCGGCAGCACCCCGGGCGACGACGGGCGCGAACACGAGCTCGCGCCGGGTGGGTCGCACATCCCGTCGGCGCACGGGGGTGTCCCGGGCACGCCGGCCCCAGCACGGCGGCCGACCTCACAGGCGCCGGCGGCACCCCCGGGCGGCGGGTGGGCGGGGAGCATCGGCGTGGCGCTGCGGGCCCGGTCCCGCGTGTCGGGGCGTTCCGCGGCTCAGGACGCGGCAACCGGTCCGGGAGGGCTCGCCGGGGCGCGGATCGACGGCCCCACGCGGACGTACGCGATGGGCGCCGGCGCCGGAACGGGCCGCGCCCCGGCCCCGGCGACTGCAAACGCGCGGGGCAGGCGCTCGTCCTCGCCGACTGGCGCCCGGGGCCGAGCCGGCCAGGCGGCGCGCGCCGCCCGTTCGCACCCTCCACACCCCCTCGGGCGCCGCGCACGCGATCTCTCGGGTGCCGCCCCCGATGGCCGCCGGCTTCGGCGCCGAGGCCGGCAGCGCCCGGCCACTGCCGAGCGGGGCCCGGCGCGGGTCGTGGCGGGGCTGGGCGCTGGCCGTGGTGAGGCAGGGACTTGGCGGGCGCGGTGGGACCCAGCGAGCGTGGTGGGGCCGGACGCAGGCTCGATGGGCGTGATGGGGCAGCCTGGCACGGGCCGTGGTGGAGCTGCGGGCGGACGTGGTGGGGCGGGGCCCGGCGGGCGTGGCGGGACGGGCCCGGCGCGCGCGGTGGCGAGGCCGGGCGCAGGCCCGGTGGGCGTGATGGGCGGGCCCGGCGCGAGCGTGGTGGGACCGGGCGCGGGCCCGGTGGGGCGGGGCCCGGTGGGGCGGGGCCCGGTGGGGCGGGGCCCGGTGGGCGTGGTGGGGCGGGCGGGGGCGGTGGGGTGGCGCTCGGTGGGTGCGGGGTCCGTGGGGTGGGGTGTGTGGGGTGCGCGGTGTGGTGTGTTTGGGGCCCGTGTGGCGGGGCTCGGACTCGTCAATGGTTCTACGTCGATCGCCCGGACGGGTTCCGTTCGGCGCGCGCCCTCCACGCCGAGGCGAGCGCGCAACCCGGCGGGCCGGTCCCGGGCGGACTCCCCCGCACGGCCCGTCGCCCTCGCCCCGGGCACCGTCAACGCGCCCCCGCCGGGCGTGAGGCGAGGCCGTCCGTCGCCGATCGCGCGCCCGTTCCGGCCGCTTCCGCGCGCCGCCGGCCGCGCCCCGGGCCCGTCGTCGGACCCCCGTCCGCGTGACCGTGGCCGAACCTCGATCCGCCGAACGGGTGGGGGCGAGCGGGCCGGTGGAGTCTTCAGCCTGTCGGCCCGTCCCCGGCCGCCGGCGGCCCACGCGCGCGGGCGCACGCCCCCGGTCGCCCTCGCGTGCCCGCTACCCTCGGCCGCATGACGGCCCTCTCGCGCACCGCCCACGACGGTTTCCCCGATCCCCGTGAACCCGAGCCCCTGCCCGGACAGTTCGGGCCGCACGCCACGGTGGAGGCCGATCCCTCCCGGATCGGTCCCGTGCGCACCTCGTACGCGCCCGATCACGACGGGGACCCGGATCCCGGCGAGATCGTGTGGACCTTCGTGCCCTTTGAAGAGAACGACGGGCGCGGCAAGGACCGGCCGGTGCTGGTGGTGGCCCGCGAGGAGAGCGGGGGCACGGTGTTGGCCGTGCAGTTGTCGAGCAAGCGGCACGACGCCGACCGCGAGTGGGTGCCGATCGGCTCCGGGCCCTGGGACCGGGCGGGGCGCGAGTCCTGGGTGGACGTGGACCGGGTGTTGCGGCTGCACGAATCGGGGATGCGGCGCGAGGCATGCGCGCTGGACCGGGCCCGGTTCTCGCTCGTGGTGGAGCGGCTGCGGGAGCGCTACGGCTGGCGTTGAACCCCGCCCGGCCCACCGAGGCCCGTGCCGAGGCCCGTGCCGAAAGCCGCGTCGAAGGGGGCGCGGACGGCCGGGTCGCGGTCCAGGATCGCGAACACCACGTGGTCGAAGGCGTGGGCGAAGCGGCCCGTGAGGTGGGTGTGCCAGGCGGCGGCCACCGCGGCCGGGTCGTTGCGGAAGACCCCGCAGCCCCAGGCGCCGAGGACCAGGCGGCGGTGGCCGTGCCGGGCGGCGACCTCCAGGACCCGTTCGGCCCGCCGGACCAGGGCGGCGGGGATCTCGGGGGCGCGGTCGGGTTCGGCCCGGCGGACGGTGCCCGCGTTCGGGGCGGGCGAGGTGAGGAAGGAGACCCGGAAGGGGTGTTCCAGGAGCCGGCCCCGGTCGTCGCGGAACACCGGCACGCCCGGGGAGTGGATCACCCGGTCGGTGTAGAAGGTGCTCGCTCCGGCCCGGTGGACCTCGTAGAACTCCCGGGCCGTCAGCAGCGTCTCGTACAGGGCGGAGGCCCGGCACAGGGCCTCTTCCTGGGCCTTGGCCCCGTTGACGTAGCCGCCGCCGGGGTTGCGGGCGGAGGCGAAGGCGAGGACGGCGACCGAGCCGTCCGGGGAGCCGGCGAGACGGCGGGCCGCGACCGTGGAGCTCTCGCCCGTCACCTCGAAACGGGTCGGGGTTCGCGCCGCCGCACCCGGCGCGTCCGCCGGTCGGCCCAATTCTCCTGGTTCGACCGATTCCGGCCCATATATTCTGGTCTGCGCCAGGGCTTCCGCCAGGGCGTCGGCCAGATCCACCGGCCGGCCGGACGGTGACCGGTACCCGCCGGTGGCCACGATCTTCGCGTTCTCCCTCGCCAGGGCCTTGAGTCTGCCGCTCATCGGATCATCCTGACGGGGCGGGTTTCGGCCGGCAAAGGAGTTTCGGGCGAGTTCCGCGATTCGTCCCCCGAGGACGGCGGGTAGGGAGGGTTGGCCAACCCACGGCACGCGACTGGAGACGAGGATCCCGTCATGGCCCAGGACCCACCGCACGCCCCCGTCCCACCGGCCCCGCACCCTCCGAGGATCACCGAACCGGAGGCCGAGGACCTCCTGCACGGCATCTGTTTCAAGACCGGCCCCCCGCGCCTGGTCGGCGCCGAACTGGAATGGCTGGTCTGGGACCCCGCGAACCCCCACGTCCCGCCCTCGGCCGAGCGGCTCGCCGCCGCGCACGCCGCCGCCGGGGCCCTGCCGCTGCGCTCCGCGCTGACCGTGGAACCGGGCGGTCAGCTCGAACTCAGCTCGTCGCCCGCGACCTCCCCCGCCGCCTGCGTGGCCGAACTGGACGCGGACCTGACGGCCGTGCGCGCCGCCCTCGCGCCCCTGGGGCTCACCTTGGTGGGGCGCGGCCTGGACCCCCGGCCGACCCCCCGCTACCTGCGCTCGCCGCGCTACGACGCGATGGAGCGCTACTTCGACCGGATCGGTTCGGCCGGGCACTCGATGATGTGCGGTTCGGCCTCGGTGCAGGTCTGCGTGGACGCCGGGCACGAGGCGGACGGCCCCCTGGGGCACCGGCGCCGCTGGGAGCTGGCGCACCTGCTGGGCGCCGTGCTCGTGGCCGCGTTCGCGAACTCGCCGGGTGCCCCCTCGGGGCCCTACGCGGGCTGGCGCAGCGCCCGCCAGGGCCTGTGGGCCGACCTGGACCCGGCCCGGTCGCTGGCCCCGGACCCGGCCGAGGACCCGCGCCGGGCCTGGCCGCGTTCGGTCCTGGACACGCACGTGATGTGCGTGCGCCGGGACGAGACCGGGAGCGGGGCCGGAGCCGACGGGGCCGGGGCCGACGGGGCCGGCGCGTGGGAGGTGCCGGAGAAGCTGAGCTTCCGGGACTGGCTGCGCGGCGGCGACGCCGGCCGGCCCGCCCGCCGCGAGGACCTCGACTACCACCTGACCACCCTGTTCCCCCCGGTCCGGCCGCGCGGCGGGCACCTGGAGCTGCGGATGATCGACGCGCAGCCCGGCGCCGACGGCTGGATGGTGCCGATCCTGGTGGTGCACGCCCTGTTCGACGACCCGGAGGCCGGCGAGACGGCCTGGCGGGTGGTGCGCGGGCTCGCCGAGCGGTCCGGGCCGGAACCGGCCCCGCGCAACGAGCTGTGGCGGGCGGCGGCGCGGCTGGGGCCCGCCGATCCGGAGCTGCGGTCGGCGGCGCGGGCCTGCTTCCGGGCCGCCGAGGAGGCGCTGCCCCGGCTCGGGGTGCCCGAGCCGCTGCGGGCCCGCGTCGCGGAGTTCACCGAACGGTACGTGGCCCGAGGGCGATGTCCGGCCGATGACGAGACCGATCCGTGGCGCCCCGTCGGCGCCGACGCGCGGGAAGCGGGGCAGCCGTGACCGAGACCGACCGCCCCTCCCCCGCGAACCCCGTGAACCCCGTGACCCCCGCGACCCCGCCGAACCCGACGGCCGCGCCCCCTTCCCCGCCCACGGCCCCCGCCGCGCCGGCGCCCGGCTCACGCGAGCACGCCGCAGCCGAGCTGATCGCCGCCCGTGAGCGCACCGCGGCCCTGACCGACGCCGTCCCCGACCCCGACCTGGTCGCCCAGCACTCCCCCCTGATGTCGCCGCTGGTCTGGGACCTGGCGCACATCGGGAACATGGAGGAGCTGTGGCTGCTGCGCCGGGTCGCCGGCCGGTCCGCGCTCCAGCCCGAGCTGGACCCCCTCTACGACGCGTTCGAGCACCCGCGCGCCGAACGCCCCAAGCTGCCGCTGCTGCCGCCGAAGGAGGCCCGCGCGTACACCGCCGAGGTGCGCGGCCGGGTCCTGGACCTCGTGACGAGCGCCCCCTGGGAGGGCTCGGAGCTGCTGGCCGACGGTTTCGTCTTCGGGATGATCGCCCAGCACGAACAGCAGCACGATGAGACCATGTTGATCACCCATCAGCTGCGGCAGGGGCCGCCCGCGCTGGCGGACCCCGCGCCCGCCGTCGCACCCCCGGGACCCCCGCTGCGGGCCGAGGTGCTGGTGCCGGGCGGCCCGTTCACGATGGGCACCTCCACCGATCCCTGGTCCCTGGACAACGAGCGCCCGGCCCACGTGCGGGAGGTCGCGCCCTTCCATCTCGACACCACCCCGGTCACGAACGCGGCCTACCTGGCGTTCATGGCCGACGGGGGGTACGAGGACCCGCGCTGGTGGCTGCCGGCCGGCTGGGAGCAGATCCGGGCGCACGGGATCACCGCCCCGCTGTTCTGGCACCGCGAGGGCGGCCAGTGGCTGCGGCGCCGGTTCGGGCGGGTGGAGCCGGTGCCGGCCGAGGAGCCGGTGGTGCACGTCAGTTGGTACGAGGCCGACGCCTGGGCCCGGTGGGCGGGCCGGCGGCTGCCGACGGAGGCCGAGTGGGAGAAGGCCGCGCGGCAGGACCCGGCGGACGGGAGCGTGCGCCGGTGGCCGTGGGGGGAGGCCGAGCCCACGCCCGAACGCGCGAACCTGGGCCAGCGGCTGCTCCGGCCGCTGCCGGTGGGCAGCCTGCCGGCGGGGGCGTCCCCGCTGGGCGTGCACCAGTTGATCGGCGACGTGTGGGAGTGGACGGCGAGCGATTTCACCCCGTACCCGGGGTTCCGGCCGTTCCCGTACCGCGAGTACTCCGAGGTGTTCTTCGGCCCCGAGCACAAGGTGTTGCGGGGCGGTTCCTTCGGGGTGGCGCCGGTGGCCTGCCGGGGCACGTTCCGCAACTGGGACCTGCCGGTGCGCCGCCAGATCTTCGCCGGGTTCCGCACCGCGAGGGACGTCTGATGTGCCGTCATATCGCTTATGTGGGGCCTGCGTTGACCATCGGACGGTTGGTGTTCGAGCCGCCGCACGGGTTGCTGCGCCAGTCGTGGGCGCCGCGCCGGCAGCGGCACGGCACGGTCAACGCCGACGGCTTCGGCCTCGGCTGGTACGCGCCGGGGGACCCGCGCCCGGCCCGCTACCGGCGGGCGACCCCGATCTGGGGCGACGAGGGCGCGGCGGACCTGGCGCGGGTGGTGCGCACGCACGGGCTGCTGGCCGCCGTGCGGGACGCGACCCGGCCGGGCGCGGACGGGGAGGCGGCGGCCGCGCCGTTCGCGGCCGACGCCTGGCTGTTCAGTCACAACGGGATGTTGCCGGGGTGGCCGGAGGGGCCGGCGGTGGAGCTCGCGGCCCGGGTGCTGCCGGCGCGGGCCCTGTGGGAGTCGGCGGCCCGGACCGATTCGGCCCTGGTGTGGGCTCTGGTGCTGGAGCGGCTGCGGGCCGGTCGGGAGCCGGGCGCGGCGCTGGTGGAGACGGTCGCGGAGCTGGCGCGGGCGGCGCCCGGCGCCCGGCTCAACCTGCTGCTCACCGACGGGGTCCGGATCCACGCCACGGCGTGGGGGGACTCGCTGTGGTGGCGTGCGGGGCCGGAGCCGGGCGGCACGGTGGTGGCCTCCGAACCTTTCGACGACGAACCCGGCTGGCGGGAGGTCCCGGACCGCACCCTGGTCACGGCGGACCCGGCCGGCGCGGTATTGACGGCTTTCGAGGAGAGTGTCCGGTGAGCGAGTTCAGTCTGACGAGGACCCTGGACGAGGACGCGGCCGAGCGCGCGCTGCGCGCCGACGTGGCCGAGGGGCTGACCGGGGCGGTGAAGTCGCTGCCGCCGAAGTGGTTCTACGACGCGCGGGGCAGCGAGCTGTTCGAGGAGATCACGCGGCTGCCGGAGTACTACCCGACGCGGGCGGAGCGGGAGATCCTGCGGGCGCGGGCCGGGGAGATCGCGCGGGCGAGCGGGGCCCGGACCCTGGTGGAGCTGGGTTCGGGGTCCTCGGAGAAGACCCGGCACCTGATCGAGGCGCTGCCCGAGTTGTCGGTGTACGTGCCGGTGGACGTGAGCGAGAGCGCCCTGTTGGGGGCGGCGGAGGTGCTGCGCGCGGAGCATCCGGGGCTGCGGGTGGCGGCGTTGTCGGCGGACTTCACGGCCCCGTTGACGCTGCCTCGGACACCGGGGCCCCGGCTGGTGGTGTTCCTGGGCGGCACGATCGGGAACCTGGCGCCGCGGGAGCGGGCGGGGTTCCTGCGGTCGGTGCGGGCGATGCTCGCGCCGGGGGACGCGCTGTTGTTGGGCACAGACCTGGTCAAGGACGAGGCGACGCTGGTGGCCGCGTACGACGACGCGGCCGGGGTCACGGCGGAGTTCGACCGGAACGTGCTGGCGGTGGTGAACCGTGAGCTGGACGCCGACTTCCCGCTCGACGCCTTCGCGCACGTGGCGGTGTGGAACGCCGACCGGGAGTGGATCGAGATGCGGCTGCGGGCCCGGCGGGCCCTGTCGGTGAAGGTCCGGGCCCTGGACCTGGTGGTGTCCTTCGCGGCCGGGGAGGAGATCCTGACGGAGATCTCGGCGAAGTTCCGTCAGGAGGGGGTGCGAGCGGAACTGGCTGCGGCGGGGCTTGAGTTGACGCACTGGTGGACGGACACGGCGGGCCGCTTCGCGTTGTCCTTGGCCGTGGCGGGCGAGGAGCCGGCGCCGGCCGCCTGAGGCCGGCTGGGGGGCCCGTTCCGCGCGGGCCGCGTCCGACCCGGGTCGGCCTCCCCCAGGGGGACGCCGGCCCGGGTCAGGGCGGTGCGGGCGGTGTGGGCCAGGGCCCGGCGGTCGACGTGCCGGCCGGGGGGTATCGCGGGCAGGACGCGCAGTTCGGCGCGGATGCCCCGAGCGCGGGCGACCCGCCACAGCGAGGCGGTGAGCGGGTCGTCGCCGACGAACGCGGGGGCCGCGGCGCGCCCCCCGTCGGGGCGCAGGTAGCGGACGGTGAGGGGGCGTACGGGAACCCCGGCGTCAAGGGCGGCCTGGAAGGGGGCGCGGCGGAACCGGCCGCCCGTCCGACCGCACCAGGTGCTGCCCTCGGGGAAGACGAGGACGCGGTCGCCGGCGCGCAGGGCGGCGGTGAGCGCGGCGACGGTGGCGGGCAGGGCGCGGATCCGGTCGCGGTCCACGAACAGGGTGCCGGCGCGGGCGGCGAGGCCGCCCAGGACCGGCCAGGCGCCGATCTCGCTCTTGGCGAGGACGCGGCCGGGGGCGACGGCGGCGATCAGGGGGATGTCGAGCCAGGAGACGTGGTTGGCGACGAGGAGCGTGCCGCCGCCCGGGGCGTTCGGGTCGACGCGGAACGCGCTGGGGTCGGGCAGGTCGGGGCGGACGCCGACGGCGCGGAGCACGGCGCGGGCGAAGGCGGTGGTGAGGCGGTGCCGGCGGGCGGCGGGCAGGGCGCGGGTGGGGGCGGCGCCGAGGATCCCGACGAGGATCACGAGGGCGAGGGCGGCGAGGCGCAGCACGGCCCGCGCGAGCCCGGCCCGGTCGCGCTCCCGGCCCGCGCGGGTCTCGTCGGGGCCGGTCTCGGGGGCGGTCTCGTCGGGGCCGGGGACGGCGCAGGCGGCGGGGGTGCAGGGCGCGGTGGGCAGCCAGACGCTCACGGGTCTCACTCCGCCGGCGCCAGGGAGAGGAAGTGGCGCAGGTAGCGGGGGTTGGTGCGCCGCAGGGAGAGCAGCACGAAGAGGTCGGCGCAGTCGAACTCGGGGTCGTGGGCGGGTTCCCCGCAGACCCAGGCGCCCAGTCGCAGGTAGCCGCGCAGCAGGGCGGGCAGGGCGTTCCGGCCGGCGCCGGCGGGGGTGACGTGGGCGGGGTCGGGGGTCCAGGGGCGGTGCGGGGTGACGCGGTGTTCGGCGGGGGCGAGGGCCTGGGCGAGGGTGGTGGCGCGGGCGTCGGCGGCGAGCCGGCCGCCGTCGGCCAGTGGCACGGAGCAGCAGCCGGCGAGCCAGGTGTGGCCGCCGCGTTCCATGTAGCGGGCGAGGCCGGCCCAGATGAGGGCGATGACGGCGCCGTCGCGGTGGTCGGGGTGGACGCAGGAGCGGCCGACCTCCACGAGCTCGGAGCGGATCGGGGCGAGGGCGGAGAGGTCGAACTCGGTCTCGGAGTAGAGCCGGCCGGCCGCGGCGGCCCGTTCGGGCGGCAGGATCCGGTAGGTGCCGACAACCTGGCCGCTGTGGCGTTCCAGCACCACGAGGTGGTCGCAGTGGGCGTCGAACTCGTCGCTGTCGAGTCCGGGTTCGGGGCCGTCGAGGCGGGCGCCGTACTCGCCGGCGAAGACCTGGTGGCGCAGGCGTTGGGCGGCCCGGACCTCGTCGGCGTCGCGGGCGAGGCGGACGGTGTAGGCGGGGGGTTCGGCGGGGCCGGTGGGGGCGAGGGCCCGCAGGGGGGTGCGGGGGCGGGGGACGGCGGCCGGGTCGACGATCGGGAGCGGGGCGACGGTCATGGCGTCTCCAGGTGCGCGCGGCGGGAGGCCGCTCCCGGGTGTGCGGGGGCGGCATCTCGTTTCTTCCGTGCGGTGCTGGAATCGACGTGACCGGTCGGCGACGGGGCGGTGTGGGGATGCCCAATGGTGGGTTCCGGCCGGCGGGCCGTCCGGGGACGGTGGGGGTCCGGGGGCGCGCGGGGCCGCGTGGGGTTCGGGGCACGCCTTCCGGGCCCGCGGCCGCCCGCCCGCGCCGGAAGGGGGAGGGGACGGCGGGGGCGGGCGGGGGCCGCCGGGCGGGGGGGCCGCGGCGGCGGGACCGGGCGCGCGGGTGGTCGGCGGGCGCGCCCGGGGTCGTGCGGGTGGGCTCAGCGGTCGGAGTTGAGCACGTCGGAGATGGCGGTGGAGGCGGTGCGGCCGGCCTCCTTGGGGTCCTTGCCGCCGAGGACGGCGGTCATGAACGGCTTGACGGGGTTCTTGGCCTCGACCTCGGCCCAGCGGGCGGAGTTGGGGGTGGCGCGGCCCTGGGCGGCGCCGGGTGCCATGGCGGAGACGCCGGGGTTGTCCTTGACGAGGTGGGCGAGGGTGTTCTTGTTGGGGACGTAGCTCATCTCGTGGGCGAGGTCGGTCTGCCACTTCTCGCTGATGAGGGAGCTGACGAGGTCGATGGCCCCGGCGCGGTTGCCGGTCCGCTCGGGGATGATCAGGTCGGAGCCGCCGGTGAACACGGCGCCGGCCTTGTCGGCGGCCTTGCCGGGGATCGGGAACACGCCGAGGCGGCCCTTGAGGGCGGGATTGGCCTCCTCGATCTCGCCGATCGCGCCGGGGGTGGCGATGATCTGCCCGATCCCGCCCTTGGCGAAGACCTCGGCCTGGGGCGGGGTCTCCTCGTCGGCGCCCTTGGGTCCCTTGCCGAGGGCCTGGAGCTGCTTGTAGAAGTCCATGGCGGCGGCGGAGGCGTCGCTGTCGAGGCCGGCGACCCACTTGCCGCCGGTCTCGGTGGCGAAGTCGCCGCCCTCGTCCCACAGGAACCCGGCGTAGACGTACCAGTTCTGGCCGGGGAGGTAGATGCCCTGGGTGTCGCCCTTGTTGATCTTCTCGGTGGCGGCGATCCACTCGGCCCGGGTCTTGGGCGGGGTCTTGACGCCGGCCTCCTCGAAGATCTGCTTGTCGTAGACGACGACGCGGTTGGCCGCGTACCAGGGCACGCCGAACTGGGCGCCGTTGAGCTGGCCGGGGTCGGCCAGACCCCGGAGCCAGTCCCGGCCGCCCCATTTGCCCAGGGATTCGAGGGTGAGTTCGGTCAGGCCGCCGGTCTCGATGTACTGGGCGACCTGGGTGTTGCCGACCTCGATGACGTCGGCGGTCTCCTTGGACTCCCCCTTGAGGACGGCGTTGACCTTGGCGCCGATGCCGGTCCACTCCTGGATCTTCACCTGGAGGTCGTAGTCCGGGTGCTCCTCCTCGAAGCTCTTGGTGAAGCGCGCGACGAACTCGTCCGAGGCGCTGCCCTTCATCAGCCAGAGGGTGACCGTCCGGCGGCCACCCGGGGCGTCGTCGCCCCCGAACGGGTTGCAACCGGTCACGGTCGCCGCGGTCACGGCCACGAAGGCCGTGCTCACGGCAAGCAAGCGCATCTTCACGAAGGTCACCTTCTGGGGGGCGTTCTCAGATGGCTTGAAATTGGCATAGACCAATAGGTCGGTCAAGGGTCTTTCGCCGGGGATTGTCTTCGCAAAACCCCCGAACCACCACGACCCGCACACCAGTTGCGCACATCTGTGCCACATTCCCCACCCCCCGTTTCACCAAGTGAACCGGACCAATCGCATGATAGGTGACCAACCGTCACCAAGGGGCGCCCCACTCGCCACCCACGATCCATACCGGTCGGGCGGCCGAAAATGCCGCCTCCCCCTCCCCCGGACACCGATTCCGGCCACCCCCGGGCACGCCGATACGGGGCCGCCGACCGCGCGATGCGCGCCGTCGACGACCCCGCCGCCGCCCGCCCGGACCCGACCCCGGGCCCGGCCCCGGGCTCAGTCCTCCGCGTCGAGCCGGAAGCCCACCTTCATGCCCACCTGGAAGTGCGCGACCCGCCCGTCCTCGATGTGCCCCCGGACCTCCGTGATCTCGAACCAGTCCAGCCCCCGCAGCTTCTCCGCCGCCCGCGCGATCCCGTTGCGCACGGCCTGGTCCACCCCCTCGGGGGAGCTCCCGACGATCTCCGTCACCCGGTACACGTGGTCTGCCATGGGACTGCCTCCTCGCTCCGCCGTCCCCTCCACAGTGCCCCCGGGCCCCCGCGCCCGCGAGTCGGGAATCCCGCGCGCCCGTACGCGTTGACCCGAACATGAGCCCTCGCACGCGCCCCGCCGACGAACCCTTCCTGCACGGTCGGGTCTCCCTCCTCGACCGCTCTCGCACCCGCGTCGGCGAGGAACCCGGCCGGGCCCTGCGCGACACCGTGGCCGCCGCCCGCGCCGCCGACGACCTCGGCTACCACCGGTTCTGGGTCGCCGAGCACCACTCCGTGCCCGGGGTCGCCGGCTCCGCCCCCACCGTGCTGGCCGCCGCCGTGGCCGCCGCCACCCGCGGCATCCGGGTGGGCACCGGCGGGGTCATGCTCCCCAACCACTCCCCGTTCGTCGTCGCCGAACAGTTCGGCGTCCTCGAATCCCTCTTCACGGGCCGGATCGACGTGGGCGTGGGCCGCTCGGTGGGCTTCACCGAGGGGGTCCGGCGCGCCCTGGGGCACGACCGCGAGGACGCCGACCGCTTCGAGGAGCAGCTCGCCGAACTCCTCGACTGGTTCGACGGCACCCGCGCCGCCCACCCCGGCGTGCACGCCCGGCCCGCCGAGGGCCTGCGCCCGCCCGTGTTCGTGCTGGCCACCGGCGAGGGCGCGGGCATCGCCGCCCGCGCCGGCCTGCCCCTGGTCGTCGGCGACCTGCGCCGGCGGGCGCGGGTCGCGGAGATCGTGGAGCGCTACCGCGAGGAGTTCAAGCCCGGGCCCCGTGCCGAGCACCCCCACGTCGTGATCTCCGGGACCGTCGCCATCGCCGACACCGAGGCCGCCGCCCACCGGATCCTCGCCCCTGAGGCCCGCTCCACCGCGTACGCGGCCGCCCGGGGCGAGTTCCCGCCGCTGATCCCGGCCGAGGAGGTCGACCCGTCCACGATGGGCCGAAAGGAGCGCGAACGCTACGAGGACGCCCTCACCGGCCACATCGTCGGCACCGAGACGGAGGTGGCCGCCGCGCTGGAACGCGCGGTCGCGGACACCGGGGCGGACGAGCTGCTGATCACCACCAGCGCCCACGACCGCGCCGCCCTCGCCGACAGCACCGCCCGCCTGGCCCGCCTGCTCGGCCTGCGCCCTCGCACCCCGACCCCGGCCGCGGGCGCACCGGCCGTTCACTAAAATGGGGCGAATGCGCCCCGAGCACCCCGTACCCGCCCACCCCGCCGACCGCGACCCCTTCATCAGGATCCTCGGGGCCCGCGAGCACAACCTGCGCGGCGTGGACGTGGCGATACCCCGCGACGCGCTCACCGTCTGCACCGGGGTCTCCGGCTCGGGCAAGTCCTCCCTGGCCTTCGCCACCCTGTACGCCGAGGCCCAACGCCGATACTTCGAGTCCGTCGCCCCCTACGCCCGCCGGCTCATCCACCAGGTGGGCGCCCCCAAGGTCGGCGACGTGACGGGGCTGCCGCCCGCCGTCTCCCTCGAACAGCGCCGCTCCCAACCGGGCTCCCGCTCCTCGGTCGGCACCGTCACCATGCTCTCCAACAGCCTGCGCATGCTGCTCTCCCGCGCCGGCTCCTACCCCGAGGGCGCGGCCCGCCTCGACTCCGACGCCTTCTCCCCCAACACCCCCGAGGGCGCCTGCCCGCACTGCCAGGGCCTGGGCCGCGTGCACCGCACCACCGAGGAACTGATGGTGCCCGACCCGTCGTTGAGCATCCGTCAGGGCGCCATCGCGGCCTGGCCGGGGGCCTGGCAGGGCAAGAACCTGCGCGACGTGCTCGACGCCCTCGGGCACGACGTGGACCGCCCCTGGCTCGAACTCCCGGCCGCCGAACGGGAGTGGATCCTGTTCACCGACGAACGCCCGGTGGTCACCGTGCACCCCGTGCGGGACGCCGACCGCATCAACCGGCCCTACCAGGGCACCTACACCAGCGCCCGCGCCTGGGTGCTCAAGACCTTCGCCGACACCCGCAGCGCGAGCCTGCGGGCCCGCGCCGAGTCCTTCCTCGTGGACGCGCCCTGCCCCGTGTGCGCCGGCGCCCGGCTGCGCCCCGAGGCCCTCGCCGTGACCTTCGCCGGACACGACGTGGCCGCCCTCGCCGCGCTGCCGCTGGCCGAACTCGACCCGCTGCTCGCGGACGCGGAGGGCGAACCGCACCCGAACGGGCTCACCGGGGCGGCCGCCGAGGCGGCCCGACTGCTCTTGGCCGATCTGCGGGCCCGGATCGCACCCTGTCTGGAACTGGGTCTCGGACACCTCTCGACCGATCGCCCCGCGCCGACCCTGTCCGCCGGGGAACTCCAACGCCTGCGTCTGGCCGCGCAGTTGCGCTCGGGCCTGTACGGGGTGGTGTACGTGCTGGACGAGCCCTCGGCCGGTCTGCACCCCGCCGACACCGAGGCCCTGCTCGGGGTCCTGGACCGGCTGCGGGCGGCCGGGAACACGGTGGTCGTGGTGGAGCACCAGCGGGCGGTGGTACGGCGGGCCGACTGGCTGGTGGAACTGGGACCGGGCGCCGGCGAGCACGGCGGACGGATCCTGTGGGCGGGCCCCCCGGAGGGCCTGGCCGGCGTGCCGGACTCCCCCACCGCCCGGTTCCTGGACCCGCACCCGCCGGCCCGCCGCGCCGCCGACCGCCGGAAGCCGCGCGGCGCGGTGCGCCTGTCCGACGTGCGCCTGCTGAACCTGGACGGGGTGGACGTGGACTTCCCGCTGGGGGTGTTCACGGCCGTCACCGGGGTCTCGGGCTCCGGGAAGTCCACCCTGGTCGGACGGGCCCTCGCGGAGGAGGTCGCGGCGCGCGCGGAGGACCCCGGATTCCCGGTGCGGCGCACGGTACGGGTGGACCAGAAGCCCATCGGCCGCACCCCCCGCTCCAACCTCGCCACGTACACCGGCCTGTTCGACGTGGTGCGCCGACTCTTCGCCGGCACCGAGGAGGCCCGGGAGCGCGGCTGGAAGGCCGGCCGCTTCTCGTTCAACGTGCCCGGCGGACGCTGCGAGACCTGCCAGGGCGAGGGCTTCGTCTCGGTGGAGCTGCTGTTCCTGCCGACCACCTACGCGCCCTGCCCGGACTGCGCCGGCAGCCGCTACTCCCCCGAGACCCTCACCGTGCGGTGGCGGGGCCGCACCATCGCCGAGGTGCTGGACCTGACGGTGGAGGCGGCGGCGGAGTTCCTGGCCGGGGAACCGGCGGCGGCGCGCGCCCTGCGGGCCCTGGAGGGCGTCGGACTGGGCTACCTGCGGCTGGGACAGCCGGCCACGGAGCTGTCCGGCGGTGAGGCCCAACGGGTGAAACTGGCCTCGGAGCTGCGGCGCTCGGCCCGCGAACACACCCTGTACCTGCTGGACGAACCGACCACGGGACTGCATCCGGCGGACGTGGCGGTGCTCGCGGACCGGCTGCACTCCCTGGTGGACGCCGGGCACACGGTGGTCGTGGTGGAGCACGACATGTCGGTGGCGGCGGGTGCCGACTGGGTGGTGGACCTCGGACCGGGCGGCGGCGCGGCCGGCGGCCGGGTGGTGGCCGAGGGCCGCCCGGAGGACGTGGCCCGCACCCCGGGCAGCCGCACGGCCCCCCACCTCTCCCGCGCCCTGCGCGGGGAGCTCTGAGCCGGCGGGGTCAGCCCCGCGGCTCGGCTCGGAGTCGCTCGACGAAGGCGCGCAGGACCTCGGGCCGGCGGTCATCCAGCACCGACTTGGCCTCGGCCCGGAGCTCGGGCGGGGTGGTCGGGGCGCCGATCAGTCGGGCGATCGCCACCGCGTCGTCCTGGTACCGGAGCTTGGGGTGCTCGACGTGACGGAAGTGGTTCGCCGAGCGCCCTTCGCGGAACACCGCCAGCGCACCGCGCTCCACGCCTCGGTCGTCGTGCTTCCGGGCGAGGGAGAGGGCCCGGGCGGCCCACACGTGGTCGTCGTCGGACTGCTGCTTGGGGTACTCGACGTCCAGGAACCGGCGCAGCGCCTCCGGGGTGCCGACGGCCAGGGCGGCCTCGGCCGCCTGCGTGACCCCGCGGTCGCCGGCCTTGCGCGCCGCGTCGAGGATCCGCTCGACCTCGGCGCGGTCCGCGCCCGGGTCACGGGTGACGACGCCGGTCGGGGCCGGTGCCGGGCCGAAGGCCGCCGCCGGGCCGGCGAGGAGGACCACGGGCGCCAACACGGCGACCGCGGCGGTCAGGAGGGTACGGGTACGGGTCTTCACAACGCGTTCCTTTCGCGAACCGATCATGTGATCGTTCGCAAGGTATGCGGCGCCACCGACAGCCGATCCGAGGCCCGATCCGAAACCCTCACAGGCCCTTCGACCCGGAAGAAAGCCCAGGTCGCAGGCGGGTGCGGGCCTTCCGGCCGACCCGCCCCGACCCCACCCTCACGCGTCCCCCGGCAGCAGGTGTTGGGGGGTTTCGCGGAAGGTCCAGACGCCGGCGGTGCGGGTGAGGGTCCACAGGACGTCGAAGCGGTCGGGCCAGTCCGCGGGGAGGCCGACGGCCCGGTCCGCGCCGAGGGCGCGCACGAGTTTGGGCAGGGCGGGCCGGTCCCAGCAGATCAGGACGGGGCCCTTCGCGGCGAGGGCGGCGGCGGCCGTCTCGCGTTCCCGGCCGGGTCCGTCCGGGCCGCGCAGGGGCAGGCGCAGGGCGCCGGCCAAGGGGGTGAGGGTCTGTCGGCAGCGGGGCAGGCCGCCGGCGGCGAACAGGGCGGTGGGGCGGGGCGGGCGGCCGGCGCGGGCGGGGGCGAAGAGTTCGGGCAGGGCCTCGGCCCGGCGCCGGCCGCGCGAGGCGAGCGAGCCCGCGTCCTCCTCCCCGTCGTCGCCCTCGCCCACGTCCCCGGGGACGGGTTCCTCGGCGTTGCGCAGCAGCAGGACCACCGCGTCGGGGGCGGCGGCGGGGCCGGGCGCGGGGTGGGTGGGGGCGTCCTCGGCCGCGCAGCCGGCGAGGAGCAGCGGGGCGAGGGCCGCCAGCAGGGTGCGGCGGCTGGGGGCGGGGGCCGGGGCGGGTGGCTGGCGCATGGGGCCCACTGTCGCCCACGGTCGGCGGGGCGGGCGGGTGCGGCGCGGCGGGGCGGGCGGGGGTGGCCCGGTCGGAGCAGTGTCGGACGCGCCGGTGCCCACCGGGGAGGCGTCCGGTGGGCACGGCGGGCCGGGGGCCGGGGAGCTTGGGCAGGGGGTCGCTCAGCGGCCTCCGGTCTTGCGCAGCGCCCGCAGCCACTCGCGGTTCATGGTGGTGATGGAGGTGAGCGGGATGCCCTTGGGGCAGGCGGTGGCGCACTCGCCGGTGAGGGTGCAGCCGCCGAAGCCCTCGGCGTCCATGGTGGCGACCATGTCCAGGACCCGGGTCTCGCGTTCGGGCGAGCCCTGCGGCAGCACGTTCAGGTGGTTGACCTTGGCGGAGGTGAACAGCATCGCGGAGCCGTTGGGGCAGGCCGCGACGCAGGCTCCGCAGCCGATGCACTCGGCGTGTTCGAAGGCGAGGTCGGCGTCGGCCTTGGGGACGGCCGTGGCGTGGGCCTCGGGTGCGGAGCCGGTGGGGGCGGTGATGTAGCCGCCGGATCCGATGACCCGGTCGAAGGCGCCGCGGTCGACGACGAGGTCGCGGACCACGGGGAAGGCGGCGGCGCGCCAGGGTTCCACGTCGATGGTGTCGCCGTCGGCGAAGGAGCGCATGTGGAGCTGGCAGGTGGTGGTGCGCTCGGGTCCGTGGGCGTCGCCGTTGATGACGAGGCTGCACGCTCCGCAGATGCCCTCGCGGCAGTCGTGGTCGAAGGCCACGGGGTCCTCGCCGCGCAGGATGAGGTCCTCGTTGAGGGTGTCCAGCATCTCCAGGAAGGACATGTCCTCGGAGATCCCGTCCACGGGGTAGGTGGTCATGGCGCCGGGGGCGTCGGGGCCGGTCTGGCGCCAGACGCGCAGGGTGAGCCTCATGCGTAGCTCCGCTGGGTGGGGTGGACGTACTCGAAGACGAGGTCTTCGCGGTGCAGGACGGGGGCGGCGCCGGTGTCGGTGAACTCCCAGGCGGCCGCGTAGGCGAACTCCTCGTCGCGGCGGGCGGCCTCGCCGTCGGGGGTCTGGGACTCCTCGCGGAAGTGGCCGCCGCAGGATTCGGCGCGGTGCAGGGCGTCGAGGCACATCAGCTCGGCGAGTTCGAGGTAGTCGACGATCCGGTTGGCCTTCTCCAGCGACTGGTTGAACTGCTCGCCGGTGCCGGGGACCTTGATCCGGCGCCAGAACTCGGCGCGGATCTCGGGGATCCGGGCGAGTGCGGTGCGCAACCCCTCGTCGGTGCGGGCCATGCCGCAGTGCTCCCACATGAGCTCGCCGATCTCGCGGTGGAAGCTGTCGGGGGTGCGGTCGCCGTCGACGGCGAGGAGGCGGGCGATGCGGTCGCGGGTCTCGGTGACGGCGGCGGCGACCTCGGGGTGGTCGGCGTCGGGGGTGTCGTGGCCGGGGTGGCGGGCGAGGTAGTCGTTGATGGTGGCGGGGAGCACGAAGTAGCCGTCGGCGAGGCCCTGCATGAGGGCGGAGGCGCCGAGGCGGTTGGCGCCGTGGTCGGAGAAGTTGGCCTCGCCGATGGCGAACAGGCCGGGGACGCTGGTCTGCAGGTCGTAGTCCACCCACAGGCCGCCCATCGTGTAGTGGACGGCGGGGTAGATCCGCATGGGGACCTCGTACGGGTTCTCGGCGGTGATCCGCTCGTACATGTCGAAGAGGTTGCCGTACTTCTCGGCGACCTTCTCGCGGCCCATGCGGCGGATGGCGTCGGCGAAGTCGAGGTAGACGCCCTGGCCGCCGGGTCCGACGCCGCGGCCCTCGTCGCAGACGTTCTTGGCGGCGCGGGAGGCGATGTCGCGGGGGACGAGGTTGCCGAAGGAGGGGTAGATCCGCTCCAGGTAGTAGTCGCGTTCGTCCTCGGGGATCTCGGCGGCGGGCCGGGTGTCGCCGTGGGCCTTGGGGACCCAGATCCGGCCGTCGTTGCGCAGGGACTCGCTCATCAGGGTGAGCTTGGACTGGTGGTCGCCGGTGCGCGGGATGCAGGTGGGGTGGATCTGGGTGAAGCAGGGGTTGCCGAACCAGGCGCCGCGCCGGTGGGCCCGCCAGACGGCGGTGGCGTTGGAGTTCATGGCGTTGGTGGAGAGGTAGAAGACGTTGCCGTAGCCGCCGGTGGCGAGGACGACGGCGTCGGCGAAGTGGGTGCCGATCTCGCCGGTGATCAGGTCGCGGGCGACGATGCCGCGGGCCCGGCCGTCCACGACGATCAGGTCGAGCATCTCGGTGCGGGCGTGCATCTCGACGTTGCCGGCGGCGATCTGTCGGGAGAGGGCCTGGTAGGCGCCGAGGAGGAGTTGCTGGCCGGTCTGGCCGCGGGCGTAGAAGGTGCGGGAGACCTGGACGCCGCCGAAGGAACGGGTGTCGAGGAGGCCGCCGTACTCGCGGGCGAAGGGGACGCCCTGGGCCACGCACTGGTCGATGATCTGGACGGAGATCTCGGCGAGGCGGTGCACGTTGGACTCGCGGGCCCGGAAGTCGCCGCCCTTGACGGTGTCGTAGAAGAGGCGGTGCACGGAGTCGCCGTCGTTGCGGTAGTTCTTGGCGGCGTTGATGCCGCCCTGCGCGGCGATGGAGTGGGCGCGGCGCGGGGAGTCGGAGAAGCAGAACTGGACCACGTGGTAGCCCTGTTCGGCGAGGGTGGCGCCGGCGGAGCCGCCGGCGAGTCCGGTGCCGACGACGATGACGGTGTGCTTGCGTCGGTTGGCGGGGTTGACGAGTTTGGCCTCGAAGCGGCGGCGGTTCCAGCGTTCGGCGACGGGTCCTTCGGGGGCCTTGGTGTCGCGGGCGGGTTCGCCCACGGTGTAGTCGGCGTAGGGCGGCCGGGGGGTCTCGGTCGCGAGGGTGGTGCGGTTCTCGGGCATGGTCAGTTCACCACTCCGGTCATGACGCCGACGGGCACGGCGACGAAGCCGGTGAAGAGGACGAGGGCGAGGGCGTTGGCGGCGAGGCCGAGCGCCTTCTCGCGGCGGGCGTGGCCGGCGCCGAGGCTGTGCGCGGCGCTGCGGAAGCCGTGGCGCACGTGCAGGCCGAGGGCGGCCATGGCCACGAGGTAGATGGTGTTGCCGTACCAGGTGGAGAAGGTGGCGAGGACGTTCTCGTAGGGGTGGCCGGCCCAGGCGCGTTCGTTGACCGTGAGGGTGGTCAGGTCGAGCAGGTGCCAGACGATGAACAGGCCGAGGATGACTCCGCCCCAGCGCATGGTGCGGGTGGCGTAGCTCGCGCGCGGGCGTTTGTGGGCGTAGCGCACGGGGCGGGCGCGGATGTCGCGGCGGCTGAGCTGGTACGCGCAGACGCCGTGGGCGACGACGGCGACCACGAGCACCACACGGACGATCCACAGGGCCCACTCGTGGTGCAGGAAGGGCGCGCCGAGGGTGCGCAGCCAGTGGGCGTAGCCGTTGAACTCCTCGGCGCCGAAGAAGATCTTGAGGTTGCCGAGCATGTGCAGCACCAGGTAGCCGAGCATGATCAGCCCGGACACCGCCATCACGGCCTTCTTGCCGAGCGTGGAGTCCCAGAGGGTGCGGGGGAGGGACGGTTTTCGGGGCGTCCGGGTTGCCAATGCCATGTTCTCGACCGTAGGGACGAAGGTCCCGAAAGGTCCAAGACATGATGGTGCTCATGTTGATAGGCCCTGCCTATGCAGGGCCTCTACGCTGGGAGGATGCAGTTCCAACAGTTGGTGTATTTCGTCGCCGTGGCCGAGACCCGACACTTCACGCGGGCGGCGGAGCGGGTGCACGTGGCGCAGCCCTCGCTGTCGCAGCAGATCAAGGCGCTGGAGCGGGAGCTGGGGGCGGAGCTGTTCCGGCGGGCCCGGGGGAACATCGCGTTGACGGACGCGGGCGAGGCGCTGTTGCCGTTGGCGCGCCGGATCCTGGCGGACGCGGACACGGCCCGGTTGGAGGTGCAGGAGCTGGCGCTGTTGCGGCGCGGTCGGGTGCGCCTGGGGGCGACGCCGAGCCTGTGCACGGGGCTGGTGCCGGAGGTGTTGCGGGCCTTCCACGCCGCGCATCCGGGGATCCGGCTGATCGTGCAGGAGAGCGGGTCGCGGGACCTGGTGCGGGAGCTGGCGCGGGGCGAGCTGGACCTGGCGCTGATCACGTTGCCGTTGCCGCCGGCGGCGCCGGCGTTGACCACGGTGGTGTTGTTGACGGAGGACCTGGTGGTGATCTCCTCGGCGGACCGGCCGGCGCCGGGCGGGGGCCGGCCGCTGACGGTGGCGGGGCTGCGGGAGGAGTCGCTGGTGATGTTCCGGCACGGCTACGACCTGCGGGAGATGACGGTGACGGCCTGTCGGGCGGCCGGGTTCGAGCCCTCGTTCACGGTGGAGGGCGGGGAGATGGACGCGGTGGTCGGGTTCGTGCGGGCCGGGCTGGGGGTGGCGGTGGTGCCGGAGATGGTGGCGGAGCGGGCCGGGTCGGGGGTGCGGACGACCCCGTTGGCGGGGGCGCCGCTGCGGCGCACGGTGGCCTTGGCGCACCGTACG
Organism: Streptomyces dryopteridis; assembly: GCF_049606955.1. Classification (NCBI taxonomy): domain Bacteria; kingdom Bacillati; phylum Actinomycetota; class Actinomycetes; order Kitasatosporales; family Streptomycetaceae; genus Streptomyces; species Streptomyces dryopteridis. The sequence goes on from NZ_CP187113.1 coordinate 374,340, forward strand.
GACGTCGCCCCGCCCCGGGCGGCGCGCGAGCTGCGCCGGATGCTGCTGGGCGGGGGCCTGGTGCGGGGCGCCGGGGGCTGAGGCGGGTAGGGGCGGGCGTGGGTCGTTCAGGGGCGGGCGGCGGCGGTCAGGGCAGAGGGTGTCAGGGCGGGGGTGAGGCCGCAGGCGAGCAGGTCGAAGGCCCGGTCGGCGGCGGCGTGGGCGAGGGGGGCGGCCTCGTCGGCGGTGCGTCCGGCGCGGATCAGCTCCCACGCGGCCCGGCCCAGTTCGTGCCGGGTGGTGATCAGGTGCAGGGCGCCGAGCCGGGCCACGAGGGGGTCGGCGCCCTCGGCGCCGAGGGCGTCGGCGAGCAGGTCCACCTCGCGGGTGGTGTAGCGGGCCATGCCCTCGGCGAGTTCGGGGGTGGCGTGCAGCAGTTCCATGTAGGCCAGCACGCCGGGGTGGTCGCAGAGGCCGGTGATGGGGTCGCGCGCGTCGAGGCCGGCCCGGTGGGCCAGGCGCAGGGCGGTCACGGGGTCCTGTCCGGCGGGGCGTTCGCGGACCAGGCGGGCGGCCTCGTCCTGGTGGTCGGCGAACCGGTCCAGGACCAGGTCCTCCTTGGTGGGGAAGTAGCGGAACAGGGTGGGTTTGGAAACCTCGGCGGCCCGCGCCACGTCGGCCACCGACACCTCGGCGAACCCGCGCTCCAGGAAGAGTTCCAGGGCGGTGCTCGCCAGCCGCGCGCGGGTGCGCGCCTTCTTCGTCTCGCGCAGCGATCCCTCCGCCGCGCCCGCGTTCTCGTCGCTCGTGGTCACCCCGCGAGCTTAACCCCACTCGTTCCCGGGTCACTTTCATTACCCGGTTGCATTTTTTACCGGGTTGCGTTTTCATTGAGGTCGAAGGGCGACGGACACGGCGGAGGCATGCGATGAGGAAGAACGGCACCGTGAGGAAGAACGGCACCGTCCCGGCGGGGCGGGCGAACCCCGAGGTCCTGGTGGTCGGCGCCGGGCCGACGGGATTGACCCTGGCCTCGGCCCTCGCGGCGAACGGGGTGCCGGTCCGGGTCCTGGACGCGCGGTCGGGGCCCCACCGGGAGTCGCGGGGCAAGGGGCTGCACGAGGACACCCTGGCCCTGCTGGACTCCCTGGGCGCGGGCGAGCGGGTGCGGGCCGCCGGGCGGCGCGGGATCACGCTGCGCAAGTACTTCGACGGCGAGTTCGTCGCGGACACCGAGGTGCCGGACGGCCTGGTGATCGGTCAGTGGCGCCTGGAGGAGGCGCTGCGCGGGCACCTGGCGGGGCTGGGGGTCTCGGTGGAGTACGGCAGGGCGGTGACGGAGCTGTGGTCGGACGTGTCCGGCGGCGGGGTGCGGGACTCCTCGGGGGAGGTCGTGACCTTCCGCTATCTCGCGGGCTGCGACGGCGGCCGCAGCGCGGTGCGCCGACTGACGGGCATCGCCCTCGACGGGGTGACGGCGGACGCGGCGGAGATGTCGGTGGGCGACGTCCGGGCTCCCGGCCTGGACCGGGACCATTGGCACCAGTGGTTCACCTCGGCGGGCGAGGGCGTCCTGATGTGCCCGATACCGGGGACGGAGATGTTCCAGATCCAGACCGGTGTCGAACACGACGAGGGGGGCGTGCTGCGGCCGGTCTCCCTCGCCTTCCTCCAGAAGCGTCTGGACCGGTGCGCGGGCCCGACGGGGATCCGGCTGTCGGATCCGACCTGGCTCTCCTCGTGGCGCCCGAACCTGCGGCGGGCCCGCTCGCTGCGTCGCGGACCGGTCTTCCTCGCGGGGGACGCGGCGCACGTGCACCCGATCGCGGGCGGTCAGGGGATGCGGGCGGGCCTCGCGGACGCCGTGGCCTTGGCCGACGCCCTGGCCGAGGCGCTGCGGGCCGGCGACCGGACGGCGGCCGGGGCCGCCGAGGACCGTTACGAGGCGGCCCGGTCCCCCGCCGCGGACGAACTCCTGCGGGACACCGCGGCCCGGCACGCCCGCGTCATGCGGGCGGTGCGTCGACCGGGCCGGGGCACGGAGGTGGGCCTGACCCCCGCGTGACCCCCGCGGCCGGGGCCGGGGTGGGCGCTGGGGCGGGGTGCCCGGGGCGTGGTCCGTGGCGGCGGACCAGGCCCGGCGGCGGGATCAGCTCGCGTCGCTGAGGCTGAGGGTGTGGATGCGGTCGGGGGCCCCGGGGCGGGCGTAGTACCAGCCCTGGGCCGTGTCGCAGCCAAGGGCCCGCAGTTGCGCGGCCTGCACCCCGGTCTCCACGCCCTCCACGGTGACGGCCAGCGAGAGGCTGTGGGCCAGGGCGACGATCCCTTCCACGATCTTCAGGTCCACCGGGTCGGCGGGCTGGCGCTGCATCCCCTGGGTGAAGGAGCGGTCCAGTTTGAGCACGCTGACCGGCAGCCGGCGCAGGTTGGCCAGGTTGGAGTAGCCGGTCCCGAAGTCGTCGAGGGCGATGTCCACGCCGAGGTCGGCGAGTCGGCGCAGCGGTTCGAGGAGGGCGTCGTCGGCCCCGATCAGGGCGGACTCGGTCAGCTCCAGGCAGAGGGATCCGGGTTCGAGTCCCTCCTGTTCGAGCACGGCGACGGTGTCGGCCACCAGTCCGGGGTGGTGGAGCTGGGTGGGCGAGAGGTTCACGTTGACCCGCAGCGCGCCGCCGTGGTCGCTCTGCCAGATCCGCGCCTGGCGCACCGACTCCTCCAGCACCCACCGGCCCAGCGGCACGATGAGGCCGGTGCGTTCGGCGAGCGGGATGAACCGGTCCGGGCCGAGCACCCCGTGCTGGGGGTGGGACCACCGCACGAGGGCCTCGGCCCCGCGCACCGTCCCGTCGTGCAGGTGCACCAGCGGCTGGTACTCGATGAAGAACTCGCCCCGTTCGAGGGCGGCGGGAAGGGCGGTGGTCAGGCCGTGCCGGGTGATGGCTCGGGCGTCGGCCTCCGCGTCGGCGAACTCGAAGCGGTTGCCGCCGGCGGCCTTGGCCCGGTACATGGTGATGTCGGCGCTGCGCAGCACCTCGGCCGGGGTCCGCTCCCCCGCCGGGCCCTCCACGATCCCGATGCTGCCGCGCACGGTGAGTTCCCTGCCCTCCAGCCGGATCGGGGTGGAGAGGGCGCCGAGGATCCGCAACGCGAGTTCGGTGACCTCGTGCTCGGTGTCGGTGCCGGTGGTCAGGGCCACGAACTCGTCGCCGCCGAGCCGCGCCACGACCTCGCCGGGCCCGGTGGTGCAGCTCTGCAAGCGGTCGGCGACCTCCACCAGCAGGCGGTCCCCCGCCGAGTGCCCGAGGCTGTCGTTGACGGCCTTGAAGCCGTCGAGGTCGAGGTAGCACAGCCCGAACCGGCCCTTGCCCGCGAGCGCCTTCTCCAGGCGTTCGAAGAACAGGGTGCGGTTGGGCAGGCCGGTGAGGGCGTCGTGGGTGGCCTCGTAGCGCAACCGCAGGTTGAGCAGCCGGCGTTCGGTGGTGTCCTCCATGAGGGCGAGCTGGTACTGCGGCAGGCCCTCGGGGTCGCGCAGCAGGGAGACGGTGAGGTTCGTCCACAGGACGGTGCCGTCGCGCCGGTAGTAGGGCTTCTCGGCCCGGTAGTGCTCCCGTTCGCCCCGGACCAGTTCCTCGTACATCCGCCACACGGTCGGCGCGTCGTCGGGGTGGCCCCACTCGCTGATGTTGTGGCCCCGCAGGTGGTGTTCCAGGCCGCCGAACATCCGCAGCAGGGTGTCGTTGACCTCCAGGATGTTCCCCTGGAGGTCGGCGATCCCGATGCCGACGGCGGCGCCCTCGAACACCGCCCGGAACCGGGCCTCGCTGGCGTGCAGGGCCTGTTGGGCGTCGCTGCGGGCGGTGAGGGCCGAACGGGCGATGGCCTCCTGTTCCCGCAGGGTGCGCTCACGCAGGGCGCGGGCGAAGCCGGCGGCGATCCCGTGCTGCAGGCGCGCGCAGCGGGCCCGGTACTCCTCCGCCTCCTCGGTGCCCGCGCCCTCGGGGCCGCAGTACAGCACGAGGTAGGACTCGACCACGCCGAGGGTGCCCGAGAGCACCTCGGGGTCGGTGCAGTGCAGGTCGACGAGTCCGGCCCCGACCCCGTGGGCGACGGTGGGGTCGAAGGGGCGGGCGTACAGGGCGCGGCTCAGCACGCGGGCCGGTCCGAGCAGGTGCTCCTCGAATTCCGCGCGGGTGAGCGAGGTGGCGGTGGCGGGGAAGATCGCGCGGCTCCAGATGCGGGCGAACCGGGCGATCCGGTCCTCCGTCCCCGCCCGGTGCGCGGGAGTGTGGGCGCCCCCGTCGGGCGCCCGGGCCGGGAGTCTCACGCGAGGCGTCCCACGCCGGCGAATCCGGAGGAGCCGTAGGGGTCCTCGGGGCGCGGTTCCGTGTCGCCCTCGGGGGTCTCGGGTCGCCAGAGCGGCATCGGGACCACGCCCGGGTCGAGCAGCTCGAACCCGTCGAAGAAACGTGTCACCTCGGCCTTGGAGCGCATGATCAGGGGGTTCTTGATCTCGCGGTAGACGCCCACGGTGCCGCCCGCGACCTCCTGGGGCAGCGGGATGCCCTCGTAGGAGGCGTGGGTGAGGATCAGCATGCTGCCGGGGGCGAGGGCGGCGCGGAGTTCGGCGACGGCCTCGTAGGGGTCGTCGGAGTCCTCGACGAAGTGCAGGACGGCGACGAGCAGCAGGGCCACCGGGCGGGAGAGGTCGAGCAGTCCGGTGGTCTCCGGGCTGTCCAGGATCTCCCGGGGCTTGCGGAGGTCGCCGGCGAGGATGGTGGCGTCGGCGGCCCCGTCGAGCACGGCACGGCTGTGCGCGACGGCCACCGGGTCGTGGTCCACGTAGACCACGCGGGCCTCGGGGGTGGCGGCGCGGGCGACCTCGTGGACGTTGCCGAAGGTGGGGATACCGGAGCCGATGTCGAGGAACTGCGTGATGCCCTCGGCGGCGGCGTGTCGGACCGCGCGGCGCATGAACGCGCGGTTCGCCTGCATCACCTTGGGCAGGCCCGGCATGAATTCCATGGCCCGTCGCGCCGCTTCGCGATCGACCTCGAAATTGTGCGATCCGCCCAGATAGTAATCATAGATGCGGGACACGCTGGGCACCGATATGTCGATGCCGGCAGGGGCCCAGTCGGGGCGCTCCATCGAGGTCTCCAAGACGTAGTCCGACCGGGTGCCGGAACCGCCCCCGGTGTGCTGTGGTGCCGAATGTACTGATCATCCGACGACCGGGCGAGCAAAAGCGGAAATCACCGATCCGTTCTTGGTCACACGGCAAAGCGAAGTGCTCGACTCGCGTCACTTCGTGATCGGTCAGGATCAAACTCTGGCGTGAATGCGCGGGTCCGCGAACGGCCGCGTTCGATTTTGGCTCAAACCTCCCCCTCCCCAAGATCCCCCGTTCAGGCGAACCGTACGCGATCCCCCCGCGCGCGGGCGTACGCGGGCCCATGCTCCCCGGGTGAACAGACCCCTTGCCCGGCGCCTGATGGTGGCCCCGGTCCTGCTGTGGGTCGCCTTGGGCGCGACTCCGGCCGCGGCCTCGGGCGGCTGCGCGACGGCATCGATCACGGTGGAGACGGGCGACGTCTCGGTCTCCCTCGTCGCGGCCGGCGGCCACGGCGGACACTGCTGCGGACACCACGGGCGCCCGGGCCGACCCCACGGCGGACACGGGCACCACCCGTGCGAGCCGCCCCCGCCCTGCCCGCCGAAACCGTCGCCCACCCCGACGCCCACGCCCACACCGACCCCCACCCCCAAGCCGACCCCGAAGCCGACCCCGACACCCACGCCCACCCCGAAGCCGACCCCCACCCCGAAACCGACCCCGAAGCCGAAACCACCGCCGAAGCCCACGCCCCCGCCCGCCCCGACCCCGCGCCCCACCCCACCGCCCCGGCCCCTCGTGGCCCCGGCGCCGCCGCCCCCGCCGGTCGTGGTCCGACGCGCCCCGGCTCCGCCGCCCGCGCCGGAGCCCACGCCCACCCCGACCCTCGCTCCGCGCCCCGCCGCCCGGCCGGTCGCGCTGCCCCACTACCGGCCGCCGGCCCGCCGCAAACCGGCCGAACACCACATCTCACCCCTCACCTTCACCCTGCTCACCGCCGCCCCCGCCGTGTTCGCGATCGTCGCGCTCCGGCCGCGGTAGACCCACCGACCCACCGATTTGGGAGTCATGTTGTCGGAATGGCTCGTCCTGTCCCTCGCGATGGCCGCCGCCTGTGTCGTGGTCCTGACCATCGCGTTCCTCAGCAACCGCAGACTGCGCGAGGACGACGACCCCAGTGAGACCCCCGACGTCATCGAGTACATGACGATGATGATCGGCGTGATCTACGCGATCGTGCTGGGCCTGGCGATCGCCGGCGTCTGGGAGGGCCGCGGGGCCGCCCAGGAGTACGTGCGCGCCGAGGCCCAGGCCCTGCACGAGGTGAGCGCCCGCGCCCAGGTGTATCCCTCGGACGTGCGGGCCCGGATCCGCACCGACGTGGACACCTACGTGACCTACGTCGTGAACACCGAATGGAAGGAGATGGCCGAAAAGGGTCGGCTCAGCGACAAGGGGACCGCGCTCCTGGAGAAGATCCGGCGCGACGTCACCGACTACCAGCCGGCCAACGACCACGAGGGCCAGGCATACCAGCCGCTCGTCGACCAGGTCGCCATCGCCGACGACGCCCGTTCCGGACGCGCCGCGAGCGCCTCGGACACCATGCCCGGGGTGGTGTGGTTCGGGCTGATCATCGGGGCCCTCATCACGGTCGGCATGATCTTCACCCTGCAGATCCGCCGCACCTTCCGCGAGATGCTGCTCGCGGGCCTGTTCAGCGCCCTGATCGCGTTCCTGCTGTTCCTGATCTGGGACTTCGACGCCCCCTTCGGCCGGGGCCTGGCGGCCACCGCCGAACCCTTCCTCACCCAGTTCCCGCACCTCGGCCTGGACTGAGCCCCGGGCCACGAGCCCACCCGCGCGCCCGCGTCCACACGCGGCGGGCCGAACCGGGGAGCCACCCCGTGCGCCTCCCCGGTTCGGCCCACACCCGTGACCCGTTCGCCCGACCCTGATCGCGGGTGACGGGCCGCGCGCCTAGCGTGACGCACGTCGAGGCGACCGCCCCCTCACACGGGATCCCCCTTCCGTGGCGGCCCCTCGGGGATGCGGAGTGCTCATCATGGGTGCGATACACACCTCTGCCCGGACCCTGTTCGTCCTCGGCGCCGCCGGCGCCGCCCTCCTGGCCGGCTCGCTCGGGGCCCACGCCGCCGACGCCCGCCCACCCGGCCCCGGCGCCCCCGCCGCGCCGATCACCTCCTTCGGCTTCGCCCTCAGCCCCTCCACGGTCGCCCCCGGCGGTGCGGTGGTGCTCTCGGTGACCGGCTGCAACGCCGCCTCCGCCACCGTGAGTTCCGGGGTCTTCGACTCCGTGAGCATTCCGCGCGGGCGCACCGCCCGGGTCACGGTGGACCGGGACGCCCGGCGCGGCGCCCAGTACTCGGTCTCCTTCACCTGCAACGGGGAGACGGGTTCCGCCGCCCTCACCATCGCGGGCGGCACCACCACCCTGCCCACCACCGCCTCCACCGCCGTGGCCCGCGGGGTCCGGGGCGGCCTCGGCGGCAGCGTGGCGGGCATGGACACCACCACCATCGGCGCCGGGATCGGCCTCTCCCTGGCCGGGGCCGCCGGCCTGGCCTTCGCCGCCCGTCGTCGGGCCGCCCGCCGGCACTGACGGCGCGTCACGCCCGACCCCGGCGGCATCCGCCCCGGTCCCGCCCGCACCCGGGTGGGACCGGGGCCGCCACCCGTTCGCCCCTCCCCCCTCGCCGAGCCCGGTCGGCGCCCTTAGCGTGCGAGCAGTAGGGCGTGACCAGGGGCGGGGACACGGATCGCGGGTCGGGACCCCCGCGCCGGGAAGGGAGAGCCATGATCGAGGAGGAGTGGGGGCAGCGCAGACGCCGGCCCTCGCCTTGGGGCGCCATCGCGTTGGTGCTGCTCACCGGGGTCGCCTTGATCCGCAACGGGGCGACGCAGGAGGAGGGGCCGCCGCAGCCGACGGCGGCCTCGGCGGTCGGCGGCGGGGTGAAGGCCCCGCCGCGCGCGTCCGCCGCGCCGCGCGCCCCGGACGAGGCCGGGCGGGAGTCGGCGGGCCCGGAGGGGGCCGTGCCGGCGCTGGACCACTCCTCGGTGCAGCGGGTGCGGATCCCCTCGATTCGCGTGGACGCGCCGGTGATGACGGTGGGTCTGGACGCCGAGGGCTGGATCGACGCGCCGCCCGCCCAGGACCCCAACCTCGCCGGCTGGTACCTCAACGGCGTCTCCCCCGGCCAGAAGGGCACCTCCGTGCTGGTCGGGCACGTGGACACCGAACGCGGCCCGGCGGTCTTCTACGGGCTGGGCTCCCTCGCCAAGGGCAGCCGGATCGAGGTGGACCGCTACGACGGGCGCACGGCGGTCTTCGAGGTGTACGGGGTGGAGGTCTTCGCCAAGGACGACTTCCCCGGCGCGCGGGTCTACGGGGACACCGGGGGCGCCGAGTTGCGCGTGATCACGTGCGGCGGCGGCTACACCCGCTCCAAGGGGTACGACGGCAACGTGGTGGCCTTCGCCCGCATGGTCGAATCCCGCTGAGCCGCCGCGGCCCCGCCGAACCGTGACGGTCGGCGGGGCCGCGCGGGCGTTCAGACCGGCAGCGGGGTGGTCCGGTCCGGCAGCACGGTGCGGTAGCCGCGCGCGAGCACGGCCGGCAGGTAGGACTCCAGGGCGCGCACGCTCTGGCTGCGGTCCCCGCCCGCGTCGTGGTTGAGGACGATCACGCCCGGCCCGACCCCACCGAGCACCCGGGAGACGATGGTCCCGGTGCCGGGCTCCTTCCAGTCCAGGGTGTCCACGGTCCAGGCCAGGGGCTCCATGTCGAGTTCGGAGCCGAGTTCGAACGCGGCCCGGTTCCAGGCCCCGTAGGGCGCGCGGAACCACTGCGGGGGCGCGCCGACGGCCTTGTCCACCACCTCGCTGGTGTGGCTCATCTCGCGGGCCAGCGCGGGGCGGGAGAGCTTGGGGATGAGCGGGTGGCTCCAGGTGTGGTTGCCGATGACGTGGCCCTCGGCGACCATCCGCTTGAGCAGGTCGGGGTGTTCGACGGCCATCTCCCCGCAGACGAAGAACATGGCGTGCGAGCGGTACCGGGCGAGGGTGTCGAGGATGGCGGGGGTGTAGCGGGGGTCGGGGCCGTCGTCGAAGGTGAGGACGACCCCCGCGCCGACCGCCGCGGTGTGCGGCAGGGATTCGACGGGGCGGGTGCGGACGGGGGCGCGGGCGGGTTTCGCGGCGCGGGCCGGGGGTTCGCCGGTGAGGGGGCGCAGCCGGTAGTCGGTCATGGTGTTGGGGGGCAGGCCGGCCCGCCCGGGGGCTCCCGCGGCCGGTCCCGCCGCGCCGGCGCCGGCCGCGCCGGTCCCCGTCGTCCCGGAACCGCCGCCGGTGCCGCCGGGGGTGCCCGACTCGCCTTGGACGGCCAGGCCGGCCGCCGCGGCGACTCCGAGGAATACGGCGCCGCGCAGCAGGACGCGCCGCCCTACTGTCGGTTCGTCAGTTTTCATTATTACTACGTATCAATGAGATCGGGCCGATTGTCGAGAGGCGCGGTGACACCTCCTCCGACCTGGCCTGATCCCACCCTGATGGGTGAAAAACGCGAGGGGCGGGCGGGACCTCACCGGTCCCACCCGCCCCTCGCGTTCCCCTTCGCTCAGCCGCGCCGCACCAGGGGGAAGGGCAGGGTCTCGCGGATGGTGAGCCCGGTGAGGAACATGACCAGCCGGTCCACGCCGATGCCGAGCCCGCCGGTGGGCGGCATCGCGTACTCCAGGGCGTCGAGGAAGTCCTCGTCGAGCTCCATGGCCTCCGGGTCGCCGCCGGCGGCGAGCAGGGACTGGGCGGTGAGCCGGCGCCGCTGTTCGACGGGGTCGGTGAGCTCCGAGTAGGCGGTGCCCAGTTCGGTGCCGAAGGCCACGAGGTCCCAGCGTTCGGCCAGCCGGGGGTCCTTGCGGTGTTGGCGGGTCAGCGGCGAGACCTCGGTGGGGAAGTCCTTGTAGAAGGTGGGCAGGGTGGTGCGCTCCTCGACCAGGCGCTCGTACATCTCCAGCACCACGTCGCCCCGGCCGTTCTCCGGGGTGTGCGGGACCCCGGCCCGGTCGCAGAGCCGGCGCAGCTCGTGCTCGGGGGTGTCGGCGGTGACCTCCTCGCCGAGGGCCTCGCCGATCGCCCCGTACACCGTCTTGACCGGCCAGGGCCCGGAGATGTCGTACTCCTTCACGCGTCCGTCGGGGCCGGCCTTGCGGGCGATCGGCCGGCCGAAGGCGGCGGTGGAGGCGCCCTGGATGAGTTCGCGGGTGAGGTCGAGCATCACGTCGTAGTCGGCGAATGCCTGGTACGCCTCCAGCATCGTGAACTCGGGGTTGTGCTTGTAGGAGACGCCCTCGTTGCGGAAGGTGCGGCCCATCTCGAAGACCTTCTCCATGCCGCCGACGCAGAGCCGTTTGAGGTACAGCTCGGGGGCGATCCGCAGGTACAGGTCGAGGTCGTAGGCGTTGATGTGGGTGCGGAAGGGGCGGGCGTTGGCGCCGCCGTGGATCTGCTGGAGCATCGGGGTCTCGACCTCCAGGTAGCCGCGCTCCAGCAGCCCCTGGCGCAGGGCCTGGACGGCGGTGGAGCGGGCCCGGACCACCTCGCGGGCCTCGGGGCCGGCGACGAGGTCGAGGTAGCGGCGCCGGACCCGGGCCTCCGGGTCGGCCAGGCCCTTGCGCTTGTCGGGCAGCGGGCGCAGGCACTTGCCGGTGAGCTGCCAGTCCTTCACGAGCAGGGAGAGCTCCCCGGTGCGGCTGGCGGCGATCTCGCCGGTGGCCACGACGTGGTCGCCGAAGTCGAGGCGGGAGGTGAAGGCGTCGAGGGTCTCCCGGCCCGACTCCTCGCGGGTCAGCATCAGCTGGAGGTCCCCGGACCAGTCCCGGAGCACGGCGAAGACCACGCCGCCGAGGTCGCGGACGAGCATCACGCGGCCGGCGAGGGTGGCGCTCTCCCCGGTGCGGGCGCCGGGCGGGTAGCCGGGGTGGGCGGCGCGCAGGGCCGCGACGGTGTGGGTGCGGGCGGGGATGCCCACGGGGTAGGGGTCGACGCCCTCGGCGATCAGCCGGTCGAGCTTGCGGTGCCGGACCAGGACCTGTTCGGGCATCCGGGGGGCACCGGCGGCTCCGGAGGCCCCGACCCGTTCCAGGCCGAGGGAGTCGATGGCCGGCAGGTGGGCGGTGTTGACGGGGGCGACCAGGCCGCGCGGGCGGGCGTTGCCGCGCAGTTTGCGCAGGCTGGGCACGGAGACGAAGCCCTCGGCGATGCCGGAGGCCAGGCTGACCCGGGCCAGCGAGCCGGCGTCCTGGTAGCACAGGAAACGGGGGTACCAGTCGGGCCCGTACTTGACGTTGGAGCGGTACAGGGCCTCCAGCTGCCACCAGCGGGAGAAGAACAGGAGCAGTTTGCGCCAGAGCTTCAGCACCGGGCCGGCGCCGATCCGGCCGCCCTCCTCGAAGGCGGAGCGGAAGACCGCGAAGTTCAGGGAGATCCGGCGCACGCCCAGGCGGGGGGCGGCCGCGCACAGTTCGGCGACCATGAACTCCATCACCCCGTTGGGTGCCTTGCGGTCGCGGCGCATGAGGTCGAGGGAGATGCCGTCCTTGCCCCAGGGCACGAAGGACAGCAGGGCGATGAGCTCGCCGTCCGCGTCGAATGCCTCGACGAGCAGGCAGTCTCCGTCGGCGGGGTCGCCGAGCCGGTCCAGGGCCATGGAGAAGCCGCGTTCGGTCTCGGTGTCGCGCCAGGTGTCGGCCCGTTCGATGATCCGGCGCATCTCCTCCTCGTCGAGGGTGGAATGGCGGCGGATGAGGGTGGTGGCCCCGGTGCGGCGGACCCGGTTGACGGCCTGGCGGGTGACGCGCATCTCGCGGCCGTCGAGGTCGAAGCGGGCCACGTCCAAGATGGCCTCGTCGCCCAGTTGCAGGGCGCTGAGCCCGGAGCGGGCGTAGGCGGTGGCGCCCTCCTCGGAGGCGCCTATGACGGCGGGTTGCCAGCCGTAGCGGCGGGCCACGGCCAGCCAGGCGTCCACGGCCGGGGTCCAGGCCCCGGGGTCGCCGACCGGGTCGCCGCTGGCGAGGGCCACGCCGGCCTCGACGCGATAGGTGACGGCGGCCTTGCCGTTCGGGGCGAAGACCACGGCCTTGTCGCGGCGGGTGGCGAAGTAGCCGAGGGAGTCGTTGCCCCCGTAGGCGGCCAGCAGGGCGCGGATGCGGGGTTCCTCGTCGTCGTGGAGGGCCGCGGTCAGGCGCTGGGAGCGGAAGAGGGTGGCGGCGGCGTTCAGCAGGGCGAGGGCGCCGAGGAGGCCGCACAGGAAGTACAGGGCGCGCGGGGGGTGGCCGTCGAACTGTCGGGCCGAGAAGAGCCCGCCGAAGACCTGTTTGGCGGCCCAGTCGAGCCGTTGTCCGTGCGGCAGGTCGCCGGGGAAGAGGGCGACCAGTCCCCAGCCGACGAGGACGGCGGCGAGCAGCCCGAGGCCGAGCACGAGCAGGGCCCGCCACAGGGCGCCGGGGCGGGAGGCGGCGTAGAACTCCTTGCGCGCCAGGACCAGCAGGGTGATCGCGCCGATCGCGACCACGAGGGAGGGGATCGACCACCAGTAGTCCTGGATCTGGACCACGATGAGCACGTCCACGAGGACGATCAGCCCCAGGTAGACCACGACGATCCACCACGCGACCTTCTTGCGGGTGGCGAGGGCGGCGGCGAGCAGGAAGAGGAAGACGGCGTAGGCCAGGTTAGGGCTGACCGGCACGATGACCAGGTCGAAGAAGCGCACCACGGGTTGCAGGAGCCGGCGCAGTCCGGGGGAGAGCGCGAGCAGGACGCAGAACAGGCCGAGGGTGCCGAAGAAGCCCGCGAAGCCGTCGGGCACGCGGGCCAGGAAGCGGTTGCGCGTGCCCTGGGTCCGGTCCTGCGCCGTGATGACACTCATGGTTGGCACTGTAGGGACGCCGGGCCGCTCGCGCGCGCCGAAGGGATAGCCTCGTACCCGTGAGCGAAAAGCGGAGCACGGCATTCGAACGGGGCACGGACGGGCCCAAGGTGATCCTGGTGGGCCTGGACGGCTCGGACAGCTCGTTCCGGGCGGCGGCGTACGCGGCGGGCTTGGCGCGGCGGCAGAACGCCCTGCTGGCGGTGGTGTACGTGCAGCCGGTGCTCTCGGGCGGGGTGGCGCTGGGCGCGCCGGTGGCCGACACCACGGAGGAGATCGCCGAGGGGCTGATGGCGGAGATCCGGGCCACGGCGGAGCGGCTGCGGGGCACGTACGACGTGCGCTGGGAGTTCCACACCTTCCGGGGCGACCCCTTCACGGGGCTGGCGACGGCGGCGGACGAGTTGCGGGCGGACGCGGTGGTGGTGGGGGCCTCGGAGCGGGCCGGGCACCGGCTGGTGGGTTCGGTGGCGGTGCGCCTGGTGAAGGCGGGCCGCTGGCCGGTGACGGTGGTGCCGTAGCGGCCGGGCCGTCACCGGGGCGGGGCGGGGTCAGCGGCCCATGGTGAGGCCGTCCTTCGCGGCGCCGCGGCCGAGGACGGCCTCGGAGATCGCGTCGCGGGTGTCGCGGTAGTCGGCGCGGTCGGGGTCGGCGGCGAGGGCGGCGGGCAGGTTGACGATCTCCCCGGCCTCGTTGTCGGAGAGCGTGGGGATGTACTCGGCCTTGGTGACCCGCCAGCGCTGTCCGGGGGCGGCGGGCGGGGCGAAGGTGAAGCGGGCGGTGGAGCCCTGGTTGCCGCGCGGGTCGAAGGCGCCCGTGTGGTTGGACATCCGGCCGGCGAGCTGGTCGCCCATGCCGTAGACGATCCAGGTGCCGTTGACCTTCTCGTACGCCTGGGGGACGTGGGCGTGGGTGCCCAGGATCATGTCCACGTCGGGGCGGCCGGCGGTGGCGGCGGCGGTCAGTTCGCGGCCGAGGGCGAGCTGGGTCTCGTCGGCCTCGGTCTCCCATTCGCTGCCCCAGTGCAGGCTGACGAGGACCACGTCGGCGCCGGCCTTCCGGGCGGCGCGGGCGTCGGCGAGGATCTTGTCCTTGCGCATGGTGTTGACGGCCCAGGGCTGTCCCTCGGGGAGGGGGTAGCCGTTGGTGTCGTAGGTGTAGGCCAGATGGGCGACGGTGGCGGTGCCGGCGCGGTAGGTGGCCGGTTTCGCGGCCTCGGCGGCGGTGCGGGCGGAGCCGGCGTGGCCGAGGCCGGCCTTGTCGAAGGCGTCGAGGGTGCGGCGGATGCCGTCGGCGCCGTCGTCGAGGGTGTGGTTGGAGGCGGTGGAGCAGCCGTCGTAGCCGGTGGCCTTGAGTCCGGCGGCGATCTGGGGCGGGGAGACGAAGGCCGGGTAGCCGGTGAAGGGGCCGTCGGCGTCGCCGTAGACGGTCTCCATGTGGCACAGGGCCAGGTCGGCGCCCTCGATGAGGGGTTTGACCTCGCTGTACATGGGGGCGAAGTCGTAGCCCTCGCCGCCCGCGGCGGCGCGGGCGCGGGCGATGGTGGAGTCGTGGGGCAGCACGTCCCCGCTCGCCACGAGGGTGAAGCCGCGGGCGGCGGGGGGTGTGGGCGAGGCGGCGGGCGCGCCGGAGGGGCCGAGTCGGGCGGGGGCGCCGGCGCCGGAGCAGCCGGCGAGGAGGCCGCCGGCGAGCAGGGCGCAGGCGACGCCGAGCGCTGTGCGACGGACGGTGCGGACGGGGCCCGTGCAGCTGACGGGGCGTGTGGACGCCTCACTCGTTCGGGGGGTCGCACGGACCTCCGGGTCACGGCTCGTCATCCTCGCACCTTCCGTTCGCCTCGCGGGAGGTCACACCCGGCTCCGGGCGGATCATCACACGATCTCATTGACGTTTCGTCATCTCGCAATTCATCCGTCACGAGGCCCCGAGTCAAGGAACGGATCCGTGGCACCGGCGGAATCCCACCCGATGGCCCCACCCGCCCGGCGCGCACGGCGCACACGCTCCGCGCTCCCCCGCCGGCCCCCGCCCACCGCGCGCCGGACGACCGTTCACCGCGTCGGGGCGCCCGTTCGTCGCGCGCGCGAGCCGCCCGCCGGATCGCGCGGGCGCTTGGGCGCAGGAACCGGCCCGGACGGTTCCGGGCGGGCCCGGGGCGTATCAGGGTGTCCCCCGGCGGACGATCCGGTCCGCGTCGATCACGGAAGGAGCCCCCGGTGCCCCCCTCCCCCCTCTTCGCACTCTCCCCCGCCTCCGCGTCCGCCCCCACCCCCGGCCCTCCCGACGAGGACGCCGTGGCCCGGCTCCAGCGCGAGCACGGCCGGGCCCTGTTCGGGTTCCTCCTCGGCCTCACGGCCGGCGACTCCCAGCGCGCCGAGGACCTGGTCCAGGAGACCCTGGTGCGGGCCTGGCAGCACCCCGAGGTCTGGGACACGGCCCACGGCTCGATGCGCCCCTGGCTGTTCACGGTGGCCCGACGGCTGGCCATCGACGCCCGCCGGGCCCGGCTGTCCCGCCCCCACGAGGTGGAGCCGGACGGCTGGGAGCACACCCCGATGCCCGGGGACGGGGCGGGCCGTTCGGTGACCGTCATCGACGTGCGGCGCGCCTTGGGCGGCCTGGGGCCGGAGCACCGGGCGGTCCTGGTGCAGGTCTACTTCCGGGACCGTTCGGTGGCGGAGGCCGCCGCCGAGCTGGGCATCCCGGCCGGCACCGTCAAATCCCGCACCCACTACGCGCTGCGCGCGCTCCGCCGCGACCTGCCCGGCTACGGACCCGCCGCCTGAGGGCCACGCGCGGCGAGCGGACGAGCGAGCGGTGGCACGTGTGAACGGACCGACCGGTCGAATCCGGTCGCACCCGGAAGCAGCCGGAGGACACCCGGGGGAAGAAGGGTGGGAATCGGTCAAATTCCGTGAACGCGCCCCGGCGTGCGGACACTGCCGGAAGTCTCGTCCCCGACGGCGCGTGGGCCCAAACCCCACGCGGCACACGGCCGGCGCGACGCCGGGCAGGCACGGGAGAAGGTGGATCGGGTGCGGCCCGAGAGCTCGAACGGCACCGACGGCGGGAACGGCACCCGGGGGGACGGACCCGCCGTCCCCATGGCCTGGCTGTACGCCGAGTACATCGCGGACGAGCTGCTGCGCACCGGTCGGCTGATCCCGGCCGGGAGCGTGGAGTTCCGCGCCGGTCGCGACACCCTCGCCCTGACCGTCTACCTCTCGGACGTGGCGGGGGAACTGTCCGGCATCCGTGTGGTCTCCCAACTGGACGAGTGGCTCTCGCTGACCGCCTACGGGCACCCGTGGCGGGACTGGGTGGAGACCCGCTTCCTGGAACTGCGGGAGGCGGAGCGCTCGCGCGGGGTGCCCGATCCCGACCTCGCCCTCGCCGAGACCGCCTGGCGCTGGCTGGACCGCACCGAACTCCTCGCCACCGATCTGGGCCCGGACACCGATCCCGACCCCACCCGCGCCCTCCTCGACGAGGTGATCGACCCGACCGGGATCGGCGCGGTGGACGAGAGCGCCCGGGTGTGGACCCCGGCCTGGCAACTCGGCCTGCCGCTCGGGCACCTCGCGATGCACCTGTTCTGAGCGGGTGCTCCCACCGGGGCCGGGTCAGGGCTCGCGCGGCACGCCCTCGGGTTCGGCGACGAGGCGGGCGAAATCGGCCTCGTTGCGCTCGGCCCGCCGCACGTACCGGCGCGCGATCACCCACACCAGCGGGTACACCGCCAGACCCAACACCGGCCACACCCACGCCTCACCGCCGGAGGCCCACACGAACAGCGGGGGCAGCGCGAGCACGGGCAGGCCGAGCGCGGCCAAGGCGATGAGCGCCGCCCTCAGTTGACCGCGCATCAGCGCGCGCACGTACGTGGCGCCGAGCGCGGTCTGCTCGGAGATCTCCGAACGCGCCGGCGCCGGTCCGCCCGCCCCACCGCGCGCCCCTCGCGGCACCCCGGTCACCACCTCGCGCCGGGGCCCGGGCCCGGCGGCGGCGGACGCGTCGGGGGACCGGGCGTCGGGGGGATCTGCGGGCACCGGCGCAGTCTACTGTCGGGTCTCGGCCGCGCCGGCCGGTAACGGCCGGTGGGCTCACTTCAGGAGCCGGGACATCCGGCGGTCCGCCAGGAGCCGGCCGCCGGTCTGGCAGGTGGGGCAGTACTGGAGCGAGGAGTCCGCGAAGGACACCTCGCGCACGGTGTCCCCGCACACCGGGCAGGGCTCGCCGGTGCGTCCGTGCACCCGCATGCCGCCGCGCTTCTCGGCCTTCAGCTCCCCCGCCGCGTGGCCCCGGGCCCGTTCCACCGCCGTGCGCAGGGTGCCGACCAGCGCCTCGTACAGGCCCGCCACCTCCTCCTCGGTCAGCGCCCCGGCCGTCTTGTACGGGGAGAGCCGGGCGGCGTGCAGCACCTCGTCGCTGTAGGCGTTGCCGACGCCGGCCAGCACGCTCTGGTCGCGCAACACCCCCTTGAGCCGGCCGCGTCCGCCGGTGAGCAGCGCGGCGAAGGCGGGGAGGTCGAAGCCGGGGGCCAGCGGGTCGGGGCCGAGCCGGGCGATGCCGGGCACGAGCGCGGGATCGCGCACGACGTACACGGCCAGCCCTTTGCGGGTGCCGGCCTCCGTCAGGTCGAAGCCGCTGTCGTCGTCCAGCGTGAGCCGGAACGCGAGCGGGCCCGTGCCGGGCCGGGGGGTCGCCAGGGCGGACATCCGGTCGTGGGTGCGCAGCCAGCCGGCCCGGGCGAGGTGGGTGATCAGGTGCAGGTCCCCGAAGGGCAGGTCGAGGAATTTCCCGTGCCGGACCGGGCGTCCGGCGGGCAGCCCGATCAGGGCCTCGACGGGCGGGTCGAAGGTCTTGAGGGCCTGGATCGCGCAGACCCGGACGCCCGCCGCCGATCGGCCGGCCAGCCGATCGGCCAGGTGCTCGGCGAGGGCCTCGACCTCGGGGAGTTCCGGCATGGCTCCAGCCTGCCGGGGATCGGCCCGCCCCGCGACCGGGCGCCGGGCGAAACGCTCGTGACCGGTCAGCGCCGGTCCGGTTCCCCGGTCGGCCGCTCCAGCGTGAACTCGCACCACACGCACTTGCCGGAGCCGCGCGCTTCCACACCCCACGCGTCGGAGATCCGGTCCACCAGGGCCAGCCCGCGGCCCGAGACCCCGGACTCCCCGGCCTCCCGACGGCGCGGCAGGGCGCTGGAGCGGTCCTCGACCTCGACCCGCAGGCGCCGTCCCGCCCCGGCCAGGGTGCGCAGGGTGACGATCGCGGGGCCCTCGGTGTGCACGAGCGCGTTGACGATGAGTTCGTCGGCGACGAGTTCGATCTCGTCGGCCCGTTCCCGCGCGCCCCAGGCCCGGACCGCCGCGCCGATCATGTGCCGGGCGGCGACCAGGCCCTCAGGGTCGCCGGGGGCCACGTGTTGGCGCAGCCTGCCGTGGGTGCCGGTGGTCTCCTCGGGGTCGCGGCGCAGGAGCAGCAGGGCCATGTCGTCGTCGCCGCCGCGTTCGTCGAGGGTGGCGCACAGCCGGTCGGCGAGGAGGTCGAGGTCGGTGGGGCCGGTGCGGACGAGGTGCACGAGCCGGTCGATGCCCTCGTCGAGGTCGGCGCCGGGGTGTTCGACGAGGCCGTCGGTGCAGAGCACGAGGGTGGCGCCGGGGTCGAGTTCGACGGTCGTGACGGGGTACTCGGCCCGGCCGAAGCGGGCGGAGAGCCCCAGCGGCATGCCGCCGGCGACGGGGAGCCGGCCGCAGTCCCCGTCGGGGCCGCGCACCAGTGGGTCGAGGTGGCCGGCCCGGACCAGTTGGAGCACTCCGGTGCCGAGGTCGACCTCGGCGTACAGGCAGGTCGCGAAGCGGTCGGTGTCGAGTTCGTCGAGGAAGACGGAGGCGCGGGCGATGACGGTGGCCGGTGCGTGGCCTTCGGCGGCGTAGGCGCGCAGCACGATGCGCAGCTGCCCCATGACGGCGGCGGCGTGCGTGTCGTGGCCCTGGACGTCGCCGATGACGGCGCCCACCCGACCGCCGGGCAGCGGGATCACGTCGTACCAGTCGCCGCCGATGTCCCGGCCCATCCGGGCCGAGCGGTAGCGGACGGCGATCCGGGCGCCGGCCACGTCGGGGATGCGGCGCGGCAGCATGGCCTGCTGGAGGCCCTCGGCGATCTCGTGTTCCTGTTCGAGGAGCATCGCGCGCTGGAGGCTCTGGGCGATGCTGCTGCCGAGGGCGACGAGCAGGTTGCGTTCCTCCTGGGTGAAGCCGTCCTTGTCGCGGTAGAGCAGCCCGATCGCGCCGATCGGGCGGGCCTGGGCGATCAGCGGGAGGTAGGCGGCGGCCGAGATCCGCATGCCCTTGATCCGGGCCCACAGTTCGGGGTAGTCGGCGGCGAACTCGGCCGCCGAGTCGATGAAGGCGGGTTCGAGGGAGCGGACCACGGCGCTCATGGGGTAGGGCTCGTCGATCCGGGTGTAGCGGGTGCCGGGGACGAAGCTGCCGGCGGGCCCCTCGGCGACGAGGTGGATCCGGCCGGCCTCGACCAGGCCCATGACCATGCCCATGGAGCCCAGCCGTTCCAGGCCGCGGTGGTCGCCGAGGGCGTCGATCACGTCGCGGACGGTGCGGGCGTGGGCGAGGGCCGCGGTGGTGGCCTCGACCACGGAGGTCTGCCGGCGGCGTTCCTCGTCGAGGCCGAGGCGTTCGGCGGAGTGGCCGAGCTCCTCGGTGGCGTCCCGGACGATCCCGATGACCCGGTAGGGCCGGCCGGCCTCGTCGCGCAGGACCCGGCCCTGGGTGTGGGTCCAGCGCAGGGTCTCGTCGCGGCAGCGGATCCGGAAGTACGCGCCGTACTCGCCGCCGGCGCCCCTGAGGGCCTCCGCGACGAGGGCGTCGAGTCGGCCGGCCTCGGCGGTGGGCAGCCGGGCGGCCAGGGACTCGGGCCGGCCGTCGTACTCCTCGGGCCGGGCGTCGAAGACGGCGAGACCGGCCGCGTCCATGTGCATCCGGCCGCTGAGCAGGTCCCAGTCGAAGCTGCCCATGCGGTTGAGCGAGAGGGAGAGGTCCGGGCGGGCCGGCCAGTCCTCGGGCGGCGAAGCGGCGCTCGACACCGCTCCACCATGACACACGGGGTCCTCAGGCGCTCTCCAGTGCGAACCCGTCGCCGGCGGGGGCCTCGGGGAGGTAGGGGGCGTAGGGGTCGCTGGGCACGGCGGGCTCGCCGGGCCCGAAGGCGTCGGGCCCGTAAGGGTCACCGGGGCCGAAGGGGTCGGGGAAGAGGGGGCCCGGGTCGAACGGGGCGAAGGGGTCCGGGGGCGGCGCGTCGGGGACGAAGGGCTCCGGGGCGGGGGGTTCGGGGGCGGGGGCCTCGGGGCGGGGCGGCTCGACGTTCGGCTTCGTACGCGGTTCGGTGCGGCGCTCGGACTCGGGTTCGCCGGGCGGCGGCGTGCCCCCGCAGGGCCCGGCGGCGGGCGGGGCCATCCGGGTGAGTCCGTCGGCGGTCGGCGAGGGGCAGGGCAGGGCGGGGGCGTCCCCGCCGGGGTGCTCGGGGTAGGGGTCGGTGGGGCTGTGGGCGGGGGGCGCGGCCGGGGTGCGGTCGCGGGCGCCGCCGTCGCCGACCCGGCGTTCGAGCCAGGTGTTGTCGCCGAGGTCGGCGAGGATCAGGCTGCGGCGGGGGTCGACGGTGGGTTCGATGACGACGACCTGCTCGGGCCGGTAGCCGGTCCAGGGTTCGCCGCGTTCGATCGGGGTGCCGCGCGGGGCGCGGGGCGGTTGGAGGGGGTTGCCGCAGGCGCAGCGGACCCGGGGCAGGCCGTGGGCGTCCACGAGGACGGCGCTGCCGGCCTGGAGGACGGCCTGGTAGGGCACGGCGTGTCGGCCCTCGCGCAGTCGGTGGTCGGTGACGCGCACGTCGGTGCGCAGGACCACGGGGGTCAGGCCGCGCAGGAAGGCGGCGGGGTCCCGGGTGTCGAGGTCGGCGGCGGCGGCGAAGGCGGCGGCGGTGTCACGGTCGGCCGTGAGCTTGCGCAGTTGGGCCTCGACGTCGCAGGAGGCGCGGCCCCGGGTGGCGCCGAAGAGTCCGGGGGTGGCGCCGCCGAGGGTGCGGATCCCGCGTCCGGTGGTGTTGGGCACGGGTGCTTGGAGGGGGGCCGATTCGCCGAGGGCGGAGCCGGGGGCGGTGAAGGGCTCGGGGCCGACCTCGCCGACGGGCCGCAGGTGCACCTCGCGGCTCTCGGCGTCGGGGCGGACCCCTGCCTCGGGCGCGCCGCAGGCGGCGGCGACGAGGCCGACGAGGGTCAGCAGGGCGGCGCGGGAGCCGGGGCGGCGCCGGCCGGCCCGGCGGTGGTTCGGGTTCGGAACGTCCACGTGCGGCTCTCCCTTTCGCCCGCTGGTTGCCTCCTGTCTGCCGGACGCCCGGGCGGGTCGCAAGCGGCGCGGGTGCGTTCGGCGGAGGGGCTGACCCGGAAGAGTGTTGAACATGTTCAGAACACTGCGTAGGCTGAGCCCCGTCGCCTGAACGCGTTCAACGACGGGGGAGGTTCGGCGACCTCCGGTACGGGCCCGAGCGGCCCGCGCCGGGGCCCCGCGGAGCGAAGGAGTCCGCCCCATGACCCGCATCACCGGCGCCGGTCGCCCCGTGCCCACCTATCCGGAGCGCGGCGCCACGGCCCGCACCCCGCTCCCCTCCGGCTACCACCACCTGCGCCGGCGCACGCGCCTGGGCGCCGGTCGGGCGGTGTTCGAGGCCGCCGGGACGGCGTTGACCACGTACGCGATGCACCGGGCCATGGGCATGGCGATCGAGGCGGACCACGCGGCGGCCCGGCCGGGCGGACGGGTCGGGGTGGGCCTGCGGATCGGCCCGGTGGGCCTGTACGCCCCGACCGAGGTGGTCTGGACGGCCTACGAGCCGCGCCGGATCGGCTTCGCCTACGGTTCGCTGCCGGGGCACCCCGAGTGCGGCGAGGAGGCTTTCGTGGTGAGCCTGGCCGCCGACGACACGGTCTGGTTCGAGGTGCTGGCGTTCAGCCGGCCCGCGGCGTGGTGGACCCGGCTCGCGGGCCCGCTCGTCCCCTTCTTCCAGCGCCGGTACGCGGCGCACTGCGGCCGGGTGCTCCGACGGCTGGCACGCCAGGGCGCGGCCGACGCGGCGGTCGAGGCGCGCACCTCCCCCGCCCCGAAGGACCGCCGGGTGCGCTCGGCCTGACGCACCCTCACCCCCGACCGCGCACCACACGGGCCGGGGGCGTCGGCGCGAACTCCCCTCAGCCGGCCGCGTGTTCGGCCAGCAGCGCCGCTTCGCGCTCGGCCGGCACACCCTTGCGGGGCCGGTCCGGGCGCTGCGGCGGCGGGCCGGGGAGCGAGCGCATCCAGGCCCAGGTGTCGGCGACCGTCTCGCCGATCGAGCGGCAGCTCAGCCCGCTGTCGAGGGCGCGCGTCACGTCCGCGCCGAACATCCCGTCGGCCAACTCGCCCTCGGGCAGCCAGATCGGGAGCTCGGTCCACGGTTCGATGCCGGCCGCGGCTATCGCCTCGGGCCCGATCCAACGCCACTCGGGCCGGGCACCGGTGGCCTCGGCGCAGGCGTCGAGGAATTGGCCCATGGTGGCGTGCCCGTGCGGGCCGACCAGGTCGTAGGGGCCGCCGGCGACCTTCGGCCCGGCCGTCAGGATCCAGTCGGCGAGGTCGCGCACGTCGATGTACTGCAACGGCTGGTCCGGCCGGCCCGGGGCCAGGGTGGGGCCGCCGCGCGAGACCCGCTCCAGCCACCACGCCAGGCGGCCCACGTTCTCGTACGGGCCGAGGATCAGGCCGGCGCGGGCGAGGACGGCCCGGTCGCCGAAGGACTCCAGGACGGCCAGTTCGGCGCCCCGCTTGTCGGGGGCGTAGTCCACCGAGTCGGCGCCCGGGTCGCCCTCGACCACGGGGTGCTCCTCCCCCAGCCCCGGGGTCACCGGCCAGGAGTACACGGAGCGGGTGGAGACGTACACGTACCGCTCGGCCCGGTCCGCGAGCAGTCGGGCGGACTCGCGGACGGCCTTGGGCGCGAAGCCCCAGGTGTCGACGACGAGGTCCCAGCGGTCGGGCGCGGCGGCGAGCGCGGCCAGGCCGTCGGGGGCCTCGCGGTCGCCGATGAGGACGCGCACGCCCTCGGGTGCGGGGTGCCGGCCGCGGTGGAAGACCGTCACGTCCCAGTTCAGGGCCATCGCCGCCTCGGCGACGGCGCGTCCGACGAATTCGGTACCGCCCAGGATGAGGAGTTTCATGCGCCCACCTTGGGTGCCCGGGGCGACGACGGGAAGACGTGATCGCTCTCCGCGATCACGCTCACGGCGTACCCGGCCGGGTCACGGGGCGTCCTGCCCGGGCGCGAACGTCGGTACGGTCCCGTCGCGTCCTCGCGACGGGACCGTCGTCACCGCGTGGTCGGCCGGGGGTTCTAGTCGATGCCGCGCAGGATGTGCGACTCGTTCGGGTCGTCCTCGTATCCGGCGAGCCGGATCGGGGCGAGCCGCGACCAGACCTCCAGGCTGCCGAGCTGCCCGTGACGGGTCCGGGGATGCCGGTGCCGCGTGTCGGGCCGCTCGGTGGGTGGGGTCTCGGGATGGGTCAGTTCAGGTGTCACCGCGCACTCCTTTGTGTCGCGTAACCCGTCGGGCGAACCGCGCCGGGCCCGGCCCGCGGGGCCGGGAGAGGTGAAGGGGAACCGGTCGCGGTGGCGCCGTTGTGCACACGGAGCGTGGCCTTGGTGGGGCCGTCCGTGGCCTTCAGCGTACACATATGAGCGGGGTGCCGCTCGATGGGAAGGCAAAAACACCGCCGTGGCGCGGTAATTTCGGGGTGTTCTCTTCGTTTCGCCACGGCGTGGCACGCCCGCGCACGCAGAACCATCCGATCACGATCACGCGCTGTCGCGCACGCCGGGAGAAACGCGAAGGGCCGTCCGCGACGCCGCGAAGCGTCACGAACGGCCCGATAAGCCGCGAAAAAAGCGGAGACGTTCACCCGTCCCTCACGGGTGGCTCACCATTTGCCGGGGGCATAGTCCTTCAGGAAGACGCCGTACAGGTCCTCGCCCAGCTCGCCGCGCACGATCGGGTCGTAGACCCGGGCCGCGCCGTCGACCAGGTCGAGGGGGGCGTGGAAGCCCTCCTCCGCCAGACGGATCTTGTCCGGGTGGGGCCGCTCGTCGGTGATCCAGCCGGTGTCCACGGCGGTCATCAGGATCCGGTCCTGCTCGAACATCTCCTGGGCGCTGGTGCGCGTGAGCATGTTCAGGGCCGCCTTGGCCATGTTGGTGTGCGGGTGCCCGGCGCCCTTGTAGCCGCGGCTGAAGACGCCCTCCATCGCGGAGACGTTGACGATGTAGCGGCGCTCGGCCGGGGATGCCTTCATCGCGGCGCGCAGCCGGCTGATCAGGATGAACGGGGCGGTGGAGTTGCAGAGCTGCACCTCCAGCAGCTCGACCGCGTCCACCTCGTCCACCGTCTGCACCCAGCTGTTGCTGTCGTGCAGGTCGGGCACGAGCCCGCCGGCGTCGATGGCGGTGCCGGCCGCGATCCGCTCCAGGGAGGCGGAGCCGGAGACCAGGGCCAGATCGGTGACGTCCTGCGCGCTGAGCTTCTCGCCGTGCCCGGTCGGCAGGGCCGCGACCCGCTCCACGGCGCCGGAGCCGAAGGTGCCGATGACCTCGGCGGCGGGCAGCTCGCCGGCCGGCAGCGGGGCCGACTCGGCGGCGACCAGCTCGCTGTAGGCGCCCGGGGAGCGGCGCACGGTCTGGGCGGCGTTGTTGACGAGGATGTCGAGCGGGCCCTCGGCGGCCACCGAGTCGGCGAGCGCGACGACCTGCGCCGGGTCGCGCAGGTCGATGCCGACGATCTTCAGCCGGTGCAGCCACTCGTGGCTGTCGGGCATCGCCTTGAACCGGCGGATCGCGTCGTTGGGGAAGCGGGTGGTGATGGTGGTGTGGGCGCCGTCGCGCAGCAGCCGCAGGCCGATGTACATGCCGATCTTGGCCCGGCCGCCGGTCAGCAGCGCGCGGCGACCGGTCAGGTCGGTGCGGGCCTCGCGGCGGGCGCGGTTGAAGGCCGCGCAGTCCTGGCAGAGCTGGTGGTAGAAGGCGTCGACCTCGACGTAGCGCGTCTTGCACACGTAGCAGGAGCGGGGCCGCTGGAGTATCCCGGCGATCGGGCCCTTGGTGGCCGTGGTGAGCGCCAGGCCCTGGGTCTCGTCGTCGATGCGTTCGGCGGAGCCGGTGGCGGTGGCCTCGGTGACGTTCTTGTCGTGCATGGTCTTCGCGGCCCGGCGCTCCTGCCGGCGGCGCTGCTTCACCGTCCGGTAGATCCCGGCGGTGGCGCGGCGCACGGCGATCGCGTCGGGGTGGTCCACGTCGATCGTGTCGAGTTCGTCGAGGACGGCGAGGCAGACGGCGAGCCGTTCGGGGTCGATGCCGGGACCGAGGTCCGCCCCGGTCGCGTCCCCTCCGGCGGTCACGGGGGCCGCCGCGTCGGGCGTCGCGTCCGCGTCCGCGCCCACGGGCTGGTCTTCGGTCACCGTCATGGCTGCTGCGTTCCTCGGCTCGGGTTTCGACCCGCGCGCGCCCGTGCGGGCGGCCGGCGGGAGGGGCTCGCGTGAAGTCCCCAAAGGCGGAACTTTACGGAGGGGGCGTGTCGGGAACCAAACCGGCGCCGTGCGCCTCACTCACGGCGACCCCTTCGTCACGATAAGGAGGGAACGTGAACACGCGTACCCGCAGGAATCTGTTCGGACTCGTGGGCCTGGCCGGCTGGGCGGCCGGGGCGGTCGTCGCGTCCGCGCTGATACCGGCGAGCGTCCCGCTGCCGGGGGCGGGCACCGGGCGGGCCGGGGCGCTCACGGCCCTCGGCGCCCGCGGAACCCCCGGGGCGCCGCGTCCGGCGGGCCTGGACGGGAAGGCCGGCGCGCCCGATCCCGGGACCGGGGCGGGCACGGCCCTGCGGCTGCTGCGCGAGGGCAACGAGCGCTACGCGACCGGCCGACAGCGGCACCCGCACGAGGACGGGCCCCGCCGGCGGGCGCTGGCGGGCGGTCCGCAGCGGCCGTTCGCGGTGGTGCTGGGCTGCGTGGACTCGCGGGTCCCGCCCGAGCACGTCTTCGACGTGGGCCTGGGCGATCTGGTGTGCGTGCGCACAGCCGGGCACGCGGTGGACGAGGCGGTGCTCGGCAGCGTCGAGTTCGGGATCACCGAGCTGGGCGCCCCGCTCGTGGTGGTGCTGGGGCACGAACGGTGCGGTGCCGTCTCGGCGGCGGTGGCCCGGGTCCGTGACGGCACGCGGGTGGGCGGGCACACGGGCCGGGTGGTGGAGGCGCTGGCGCCGGCGGCCCGGGCGGCGCGCGGCACCGACGGGGAAGGGGACGGGGACGGGGAGGGGTGGGTGGACCGGGCGGTGCGGGAGAACGTGGACCGGACCTGCGCGCGGCTGCGCGCCGACCGGGGCTTCGCCGGGGCCCGGGTGGTCGGGGCGCGCTTCGACCTGGACACGGGCCGGGTGACGTTCACGGGCTGAGCCGGGGCGGTGGGGCGCGACCGACGCGAGCCGGTCGCGCCCCCCTCGCCGAACGGGTGGATCGGGCGGCGGGCGGACGGCTCAGATGCCGACGCCGTGCCCGCGCAGATAGGAGAGCGGGTTCACGTCGGAGCCGTAGCCGGGACCGGTGCGGATCTCGAAGTGCAGGTGGGGGCCGGTGACGTTGCCGGTGGCCCCGGAGCGGCCGAGTCGTTGGCCGGCGCTCACGCTCTGGCCGGAGCCGATGGACAGGGCCGAGAGGTGGGCGTACTGGGAGTAGCGGCCGTCGGCGTGCCGGATGACGACCTGGTAGCCGTAGGCGTCGGACCAGCCGGCGGTGACCACGGTGCCGGGGCCCACGGCGCGGACGGTGGTGCCGGTGGGGACCGGGAAGTCCACGCCGGTGTGGTAGCCGCTGGACCAGTGGGAGCCGGAGACCTTGTAGCCGGTGCCGATGGACTCGTCGGCGACCGGGCTGACCCAGCCGGCGGAGCTGCCGCCCTGCGGCTTGACCTGCTCCTTCGTCGGGGTGGCGCGGGGGGTCGCGCTCTTGGTGGCGGTGGGGCTGGGCTTCGCCTTGGGCGTCGCGCTCGCGGAGGGGCTCGGGGTGGAGCTCGGGCTCGGGGTCGCGGAGGGGGTGGGCTTGGCCCCGCTCCCGGTACCCGTGCCGGTGCCGGGCTTGGCCCCGGTGCCGCCCTTGCCGGGGCTCGCGCCCCCGTCCTTGACGTTGCCGCCGATGGTGACCCGCAGGGTGAGCCGCTGGCCCGGGAAGATCAGGTTCGGGTCGGCGCCGACCGTGGACCGGTTGGTCTCGTACAGGGCCTGCCAGCCGCCCTCGACCCGCTGGTCCACGGCGATGGCGGAGAGGGAGTCGCCGGGGGCCACGACGTACGGGTTGGGCAGCACCGTGGTGTCGGTGGGGGTGGGCGTGGCGGTCTTGCGGGGCGCCGGCTCCTCGCGGAGGGTCACCTTGGGCTTGGGCGTGGGCGTGGCGCTCGCGCGCGGACTCGCGCTCGCGGAGGGTTTGGCCGACGGCGTGGCCTTGGGCGTGCCGGCTCCGACCTGGGTGCGTCCCTCCAGATCGGGCGCGGGGCCGCCGCGCGCGAGGCCGGCCTTCTTGGAGCAGATCGGCCAGGCCCCGGGACCCTGCCCCTTGAGGACTTTCTCGGCGACGGCGACCTGTTGGGACTTGGTGGCCAGGTCGGCGCGGGCGGCGTAGACGGTGCCGCCGTACTCGCGCCAGGTGCTCTGGGTGAACTGGAGGCCGCCGTAGAAGCCGTTGCCGGAGTTGATCTGCCAGTTGTTGTCGGATTCGCAGGAGGCCACGGCGTCCCACGTGTCGATCGTGGCCGCTCCGGCGCTTCCGGCGGCGACGAACGGCAGGGCGAGGCCCGCGCCGGACGCCGTGACGGCCAGGGCCGCACGGTTGGTCGCACCGGTCTGTGGGCGGCGGTGCCGACCCCGTTCACCCATGGGTTCCCCCTCGACAGTCGCGGACAACCGGTCAAGCTAACGTCAGAGCCGGAGCATGACAAGGGGAACAACAGAGCGCACGGATGCGGAAGTTGACACTCGGGAGCGCGTGACTCGACGTTCGCACCCTTTGTCGGAGTAACGTGCCGCTTGTCCCCCGCAATCGAGGCACTCGGAGCACGAGCATGAGCAGCAAGGCCCAGATCGGCGTCACCGGGCTGGCGGTGATGGGCAGCAACCTGGCCCGCAACTTCGCCCGCAACGGATTCACCGTCGCCGTCCACAACCGCACCGCGGCCAAGACCAAGGCCCTGGTGGAGGAATTCGGCCACGAGGGCGCCTTCGTCCCGGCCGAGTCCGCCGAGGAGTTCGTGGCCTCGCTGGAGCGGCCCCGTCGACTGGTCGTCATGGTGAAGGCCGGGGAGGCCACCGACGCCGTGATCGAGGAGTTCGCCCCGCTGTTGGAGGAGGGCGACGTCATTATCGACGGCGGCAACGCCCACTTCGCCGACACCCGGCGCCGCGAGCGCGAACTGCGCGAGCGCGGCCTGCACTTCGTGGGCGTGGGCATCTCGGGCGGCGAGGAGGGCGCGCTGCTCGGCCCGAGCATCATGCCGGGCGGCTCGTCCGAGTCCTGGACCTCGCTGGGCCCGATGCTGGAGCGGATCGCGGCGAAGGCCGAGGACGGCACCCCGTGCACCTCGCACGTGGGGCCCGACGGCGCCGGACACTTCGTCAAGATGGTGCACAACGGCATCGAGTACGCCGACATGCAGCTCATCGCCGAGGCGTACCACCTGCTGCGCGAGGTCGCGGGCTACGACCCGGCGCGGATCGCCGAGACCTTCCGCACCTGGAACCGGGGCCGGTTGGACTCGTACCTGATCGAGATCACCGCCGAGGTCCTCGCGCACGTGGACCCCGAGACCGGCCGCCCGTTCGTGGACGTGGTCGCCGACGCCGCCGAGCAGAAGGGCACCGGCCGCTGGACGGTGCAGATCGCCCTCGACCTCGGCGTCCCGGTCTCCGGCATCGCCGAGGCCGTCTTCGCCCGTTCCGTCTCGGGCCACACCGCGCTGCGCGCCGCCTCCCACGACCTGCCCGGCCCCACCCCGGCCGCCCTCTCGGGCGCCGAGGCGGACGCCTTCGCGGAGCGGGTGGAGCAGGCCCTGTACGCGTCGAAGATCGTCTCCTACACCCAGGGCTTCCACCAGATCCGCGCGGGCAGCGAGGAGTACGACTGGAACGTGGACCCGGGCGCCATCGCCTCGCTGTGGCGCGGCGGGTGCATCATTCGCGCGGCGTTCCTCGACCGCATCAAGGCCGCCTACGACGCCCGTCCCGACCTGCCGAGCCTGCTCGCGGACGAGGGCTTCGCCCGGGAGATCGGCTCGGCCCAGGACGCGTGGCGCGAGGTCCTGGCCACGGCCGTGGTCCGGGGCGTGCCGGTGCCGGCCTTCGCGGCCTCGCTCGCGTACTACGACGCGCTGCGCACCGAGCGGCTGCCGGCGGCGCTGACCCAGGGCCAGCGCGACTACTTCGGCGCCCACACCTACCGGCGCGTGGACCGCGAGGGCTCGTACCACACCCGCTGGAGCCAGGACCGCACGGAAGTCCGCACCGACACGGCCTGACCGACCCCGAGCCGGCCCGACGGAAGCCGGGCCGGCCGGCGCTCGTGCTAGCCGGCTCGCCCGAGGGGGCCGGGCTGGGGCACGGGCGCGGGGCCGGGCGGCGGCGGGACGGGGTCGGGCTCCGGCACCGGCCCCGGCGGGGTCGGCGTCGGGTCCGGCCACGGGCCCGGTCCCGGTACGGGATCGGGCGCCGGGCCGGGGACGGGTCCGGGCGGGGCCGGCACGGGATCGGGTCCGGTCGGCGGGGGCTGGGTCGATTCGATGTCTCGCACCATGCGTCCCACCTTCCCCCGATCCCGGGCACTACGCGCGCCCGGCCGCGACGGCCCTCACCAGAGCGAGGGATCCCCCGCGAGCTGCGCCTTCGCCGCCGCGACCACCTCGGGGGGCGCGGCGGGCGCCAGGTCCGGGTGCTTCTCGGCCCAGGCGGCGGCGTAGGGGCACAGCGGCACGACGGGCACGCCCTCCCGCGCCGCCAGGTCGTACAGGAACCGCACGAGCGAACCCGCGATCCCCCGCCCCTCGTGCCCGGGCTCGACGACGGTGTGCACGACGACGACCGCCCCCGCCCCGGGTTCCGCCGTGCGGGTGAAGCAGGCGATGTGGCCGACGACCACGGCCTCGTCCACGGCCCACAACCGGCCGGCGGCCCGCTCGTCCCTGATGGTGACCGACATCGGCCCCGCCCTCCCTCGGCTCAGACGGCGGCGACCGCGTGGGGCGAACGCCGCTGCTCGGTGTCGGGAACCGGCGCGGAGGGGTCCGCGCCGAGTTCCACGATCCGATTGTCCGCGTCCACGTGCACGACGCGCGGCACGAGCGCACGCGCCTCGGCGTCCTCGACCTGCGCGTAACTGATGAGGATCACGAGGTCCCCGGGGTGCACGAGGTGGGCCGCGGCCCCGTTGATCCCGATCACCCCGGACCCCCGCTCCCCCTCGATGACGTAGGTCTCCAGCCGGGCCCCGTTGGTGATGTCCACGATGTGGACAAGCTCCCCGGGCAACAGATCGGCGGCCTCGAGCAACTCGACGTCCACGGTGACGGACCCGACGTAATGCAGATCGGCCTGGGTCACGGTGGCCCGATGAATCTTCGACTTGAACATGGTGCGCAGCACGAGATCACTCCCAAAAGACGGCTCCCTGCCCGCTTTTGCGGGTCAAGGGCGTCCCGCACTCTACACCGACGTTCGATGGCGCCGAAGGGCCATGGGATCAGGGGGTGGTGTCCCAGCGGTGCTTGATTTTGCCCTCCGGGCCGAAGACGTCCAGCAGGTATCCGTTCTTCGGGGCGATCAGGCCCTCGCTCTTGAGAAAGCGGATGAGTGAACGGTCCAATTCCTCGAAGTTCTCGCCCCTGGCCTCTCGACTCCGGACGATGACGAGGGGGTCGCCGTCGGGGGTGACGCGGGTCTCGACGCTGTACACGTCGGTCTGCCCGCCGGACTTCTTGTACCGCTCGGCCGGCGCCGCTCCCTCGGCCGGCGCGGCCGTGGGCGTGACGATGGGGCCGGGCCTGCCGGACGAGGAGTCGGGGCGGTCGGCCTCGTCGTCCGAGGAACAACCCGCCAAGGCCAGAATTCCCGCACCCACGAGAATCCCGGCACGGCCTGCTCGCAGGACCATGGACACCCCTCTTCGATCACGCGAGGAATTCGACGACGGCGCGAGATGTCGGCGGGCACGGCCCGCCGACACGCGCGGAGGAATTCATCGTAATTCAGGCACCGGTGCGTGACGAGTGGTCACTTTTCCTTGTCGGGACGGCAATTCGTCCCGCCGGCGGACCACTTGTCCGTGGCTCGGCCTCGCCGGGCGCCGCTGTGGGCAACCTTCGCTCAGGTGTGTTGGGGGAGGCCCTTGAGGCGGATGAAGACCGTGGCCGGGTCGAGGCCGGCCAGGGTGAGGAGGTCTCCGAGTTCGGCGGCGGCCGTGGGGCCCTGGGCGGTGGGGCGGGGGGTGCCGATGCCGACGAAGGTGGCCGCCGGGGTGCCGGGGGCGGGGATCCGGAACGAGGTCCACACGCGGCCCACCTGGCGGATCAGGACCGGGCGGTGCCAGGCCATGAAGCAGGGCATCCGGCTGCCGCGGGCTCGGACCAGGACAGGGCCGGGCCAGAGGTCGTCGGGGAGGCCGGAGACGATCGTGACCGCCTTCGCGCAGGGGGCCTGGGGGTTGCCGAACTCGCCGGTGAGTTCCCAGACGCCGTCCTCGTAGGTGGCGTCGAGGCCGGCCTCGGACAGGGCGCGACGGGCCTGACCGACCGGGTCGGCGACGGCGTCGGCACGGGCCACCAGGGCGCTCACGTCGGCCGGGGTGAGCACGGGGGCGCCGTGCCGGGCGGCGGGCAGGCACAGGTCGGCGGCGTCGGCGGGTTCGGCGCGGGCGGCGGCCGGGCGGGCGGCCTGCCACAGGGCGCGGGCCTGGGGGCCGGCCTCGGGACCCTCGATGTCGGTGTGGAGGGCGAGGAGGGCGGTGTGGGCGGCGATCACGGCGTCGACGCGGGCCCGGTCCGAGTCGGGGACGGGGAGGGCGGCGAGGGCGTGCACGAGGTCCGCGCCCAGGGCGTGCCAGTCGCGGTCGGTCTCCTCCCAGAGGCCGCCGGCGAGCAGGCGCAGGTAGAGGGTGCCGGTGAGGAGGGTCGCGGGCAGGGCCCAGGGGCCGGGCGCGGGGTCGTCGCCCGAGGTCGGGGCGGGGGCGGTGAGGTGGTGGATCAGGTCGGTCAGCCAGGCCCGGCCGGCCTCGCGGTCGGCGTCGCCGACGACCGGGGGCGTGGTGGGCGCGCGGTGGCCGTCGAGGAGGTCGGCCAGGTCCGCGCCGAGCACGCGGCGGCGGGCGGTGTGGTCCGGGATCGGGGCCGCCGGGTCGGCGGTGCGGTCTTCGAGGAGGAGGAGCAGTTCCCGGGCGAAGCGACGGCCGGCCTCGGGGTCGGTGCCGAGCCGGTCGGCGGTGTGCGCGGCGATCGGGTGCGATCCGCCGGCCGCGGGCTCCGCCGTGGGCGCCGGAGGCGCCGTGACCGCCGCGGCCGGGGCTTGGGCGGCGTCGGCCGCGTTCCCGGCGGGGGCCGGGGCCGGGGCCGGGGCGGGGGGCGTCACGGGCGCGGGGGCCGTCACGGCGGGTGCCGGGGCCGGGGCGGTGCGGGCGTCGAGCGCGGGGGCCGTCACGGCGGCGACGGGGGTCGTCGGCTCGGGGGCCTTCGACACGGGTGCCGGGGCGGGGGCCAGCACGGTGGGCGTCACGGGCGCGGGGGGCGTCACGACGGGGGTCGGGGCCTCGAGGGTGGAGGCCGTCGTTGCGGGCTTCGGGGCCGGGGCGGCAGCGGTGACGGGCGTGGGTGCCGAGGGCGTCGGGGCCGGGGCGACGGGTGTCTGGGGGCCGGGTGCCGGTCGTGTCGCGGCGGGGGGTGTGGGCGCCGGCGCCGGGGGTGTGGGGCGGGAGTGGGGGGTCGGGGTGTCGAGGGGGGTGGGGGTGGAGGTGACCAGGGTGGCGTCGGCGAGCAGGCCGATCGCGCGGATCCGGGTGCCGGCCGCGGGCTCGGGTTCGGGCAGGCTCAGGGCGGCCGTGCGCTGGGGCGCGGGGATCGCGCCGAGGGTGCGCCAGGTGTCGGGGGTGCCTGCCGCGACGGCGTCCGCGATCTCGATCTCGATCTCGGCGTCGGCGGGCCGGGGGCCGAGGACGATCTCCGCGTGCCCGTCCCGCACGCGGGCGGCGAGCAGGGTGACGGGGGCTTCGCCGCCGGCGGGGCGGTCGGCGGGCGCGGCCGGGTCGGCCGGGGCGGCGGGCCCGTCGCCGGTGTCGACGACGAGGGCGCACGTGCCGGCCGGGGCGGGGGCGAGGCGGACCTCGGGGCCGGTGGGGGTGGTGTCGGGGGCGGCGCAGTGGAGTTCGACGAGGGCTTCGGCGAGGCCGCGCAGGTGCTCGGCCCACCAGGGCGCGAGGGCGACGGTGTCGGGGAGGGTTTCCAGCCAGTCGGCGAGGTCGGCGAGGAGGGGGTGGGAGGCACCGTCGTCGGTGGCGAGGAGCGTGCGGGGGGCGCCGTCGGGGCCGATCGCGACGCGGCAGGCGGCGTCGCCCAGGAGCAGGGTGAGGTGGGGGCGGAAGGCGCCGGGGCCGGCGGCGCGGCCGTGCAGGTGGGCTCCGTCGGGGCGGGCCGGGGCGGCGGCGTCGGGGCCGACGTCGCCGAGGAGGGCCACGTGGGCGCCGAGGGCGCGGGCGAGGTGGGTCGTCGGCGTGGGCCGGTCGGCGTCGGGTCCGAGGACGAGGAGGTGCCGCAGCTGTGCCCCGCCGGTCTCCTCGGGCCACCGCGCCACCAGATCTGCGGTGGTGGTGACGGACTGGATGGACACGATCGCGGTCGCGGTCACGCCGCCACCTCCGGGAGGGTGCGGGCCGCGCCCGTGGGACGCGGCGGGTACGGGTCTGGGGTGACGGCCGCGGGTCCGGGGCTCGGCGGGAGGGCCGAGCGGGCGCGCGGGCCGGGGCCGGCGGGACGGTCCGGGCGGGCGCGGGTGGGGGCGGGGCGCGGGAGGGCGTGAACCCGAGGTCGGGCCCTGTCCCCGGCCCGTTCCGGTCCCACCGTCGTCACCCGCATCACGTCGCCTTCCCGCTCTCTCGTGCCGAGGTTACCCCGACCCGTGAGGGTGAGGACGCGGGCGTAGGGTGGACGTGCGGCCGGTCCGTGCGGGCCGGTGCCGACGGAGCGCGGGAGGGTTCGTGACGGAGCGGAAGCCGCCGGGTGTGAGTCCGGAGTTCTGGGCCGATCGTCAGATCCGGGAGGCCGACGAGCGCGGCGATTTCCGGAGTCTTCCGGGCTTCGGCAAGCCCTTGGCCTCGCTGGACGCGCCGTACGACGAGATGTGGTGGATCCGGGACAAGTTGCGGCGGGAGGGTTTCTCGCCGCTGCCGCCGGCGATCGCGTTGCGCAAGGACGCGGAGGACGCGTTGGCGGCGGCGCTCGCTGCCCCGTCGGAGCGGCGGGTGCGGGAGATCCTGACCGAGGTGAACGAGCGGATCGCGGTGGCGCTGCGGCGACCGCCGCAGGGGCCGCCGTTGCGGTTGTCGGTGTTCGACGTGGACGCGGTGGTGGCGGACTGGCGGGAGCGGCGCGCTGGGTGAGCGCGCCGCTCGCGGGCGGGTGGTGCGGCGCGCTCAGACGAGGTGCCGGCCGCCGTCCACGGTGAGGCTCTCGCCGGTGGTGTAGCGGGCGTCGACGAGGTGGAGGGCGGCCTCGGCCACGTCCTCGGGGGTGCCGACGCGGCGCAGCGGGGTGTTGGCCTCGATCCAGTCGCGGGAGCCGTTCCACGCCTCTTCCTCGCCGGCGTACCAGGGGGTGTCGATGAGGCCGGGGGCGAGGGCGTTGACGCGGATCTCGGGGCCGAGTCGGGAGGCGAGCAGTCGGGTCATGTGGTCGAGGGCGGCCTTGCTGACGGCGTAGGGGATCGAGCTGCCCATGGCGCGCCGGCCGGAGACCGAGGTGATGTTGAGGACGCTGCCGTCGCCGCTCGCCCGCAGGTGGGGGACGGCCGCGACGGTGGTCTGCCAGGTGCCGATGACGTTCACGTCGAGGATGTCGCGCCACACGTCGGCGTCGGCGGCGTCGAGGTCGTCGAGGGGGATGAAGCGGGTGGTGCCGGCGTTGTTGACGAGCACGTCGAGGCGGCCGTGGTGGGCGACGGCGTCGGCGACGAGGGCGCGGGCGGCGTCGGGGTCGGAGACGTCGGCGGGGATGTGGACGGCGTCGGGGAGTTCGGCGGCGAGTCGGGCGCCGGCCTCGTGGCTGCGGGCGGAGTTGACCACGACCTTGAGGCCGGCGGCGGCGAAGCGGCGGGCGATGGCGGCGCCGATGCCGGACGAGGATCCGGTGACGAGCGCCACACGCTTTTCGGTCATGTCTGCCTCCCCTGAGCGGCCCCCGGCGGGCCGCGCCCCGCGAGCATACCTCCACCCAACGGAATCGTTTTTCCGCATGACGGAATAATAGGGGGTGGTGTCAAAGAGTCGCCCCGGTCGTCACCCCCGCGAAGGGTGACGGCCCGAGACCTCCCTCCCCTCTCCCCCGTCACCCCACCGCCGACCGCGGGCGGGAGGGCCGGCGCGAACCGGTGTCCCCGTTCCTCCGACCGGCCGCGCGCCGGTCCGACGATCCGATCGACCGCCCCTCGCGCACCACCCGTCACACGGTGCGAGCATGCGCGCACCGACAGCGAGCCGGCCGGAGCGTCCGCCCCGGCCGGGACGAGAGGGAGGCCCGTGACACCCCAGTCGACCGACACGGCGAGCACGCGACGTTCCGGACCCGCCCCGAAGGACCGCGTCAGACCGGTGGTCCCGGGCCCCGCGAGCCCCGCCGGCGCCGACCGCGGGACCCGGGCCGGGCGTCCCGCGCGCACCGACCCCGAACTGCTGCTCGCCGCCTCCGTCCTGCTCGCCGACGCCGCCCTCTCCGCCCGTCGCGCCGCCGCCGAACTCACCGGCGCCCTGACCGGCCCGCGCGCCCTGCTCGCCGCCCTGCGCGATCCCGCGTGGGCCGTCGGCGCCGCGTTCTCCTGCGCCCGCGCCCTCAGCAACCCGGCCGGTCTCGGCTTCGGCGCCAACGGCGGGGCGGTCGGCGAACTGGCCCGCGCGGTCGGGAACGTGACCCGACGGCGACCGGCGGCCGTGGCCATGGCCGTGGACGCGTTCGCGCTGCGGATCCGGGCGGCCGCCGCCGACCACCCCAACCTGGAGTCCCCGCACGCCCGTCGGCTGACCGACGCGATGACCGCCGGCGACCGCCTGGAGGCCCTGCGCGCGCTGGCCGCGCTCGTCGAACGCCTCGGCGTGACCCGCGCGCTGACCACCGTCAGCCCCGTGATCATGGAGCTGTGCGCCCTGCTGGGCCTCCTCGACGAGAACCCCGTCAACGACGCCTTCTCCTGGGTCACCCTCGCCGGCGGCATCCCCACCACCGACCCCTTCCTCGGCCTGCCCAGCTCCCTGCTGGGCTTCCTCAACCCCGGCCCCGGCCGCGCCGAACGCACCGACCCGGACCCGATCCTGGCCAAGGTGCTGGCCGGCTCCCGCAACGACGTGGTCAGCTACGTCAACGACATCGGCGCCCTCGGCAACCACGGGCTGGTGCTGCTGCGCGAGGTGGAGTGCGCGGACGGCGTGACCCGATGGGTGCTGCTGCTGCCCGGCACCAGCTTCGCCCTGCTCAGCAACAGCACCCCCCAGGACCTCGTCGGCGCCTTCGACGGCTGCCTGCGCACCGACACCACCTACACCCGGGCCGCCCGCAAGCTGCTGCGCCGGGCCGGGGTGCCCGCCGGCGCCGAGGTCATGTTCGTGGGCCACAGCCTGGGCGGGCTCACCGCCATGAACCTGGCCTCCGACCCCGAGGTCGCCGCCGAGTACCGGATCACGCACGTCATCGCCGTGGGCTCCCCCATCGACGGCAAACGGCCCGCCGACCACACCACCCGCGTCATCAGCCTCGTCAACAACCACGACGTGATCCCGATGCTCGACGGCCGCGGCCCCGCCTCCCCCCACGACCTGCCGGCCGGCTGGGTGGAGCTGGCCTGGCTCGACGAGTCCTACGACTACCCGCTCTCCCACGCCCCGCAGGCGTACTCCGACACCCTGCGCGGGGAGATGGCCCGGCACCGCGACACCACCAACGACCTGATCCGGCTGTACGACGGCGAGATCGTCGGCAACCAGACCTATCTGCTGCGCGACAAGTGAGCTGAGGGAGAGAACCACCGATGAGCAGCACCGCCGAGCACCCGACCGCCGACGCGGGCCCGGCAGCCACCGCCCCCACCCGGCCGCCCGCCCCCGCGTGGCCCTGGGAGCACCTGGCGGCCGGGGCGCGGATGGTCGCCGAGCGGCTGCCCTGGGCGGAGGCCCCGGCCCGCGCCCTGGGCCTGCCCGCGCTCTCGCCGCGCGCCCTCAGCCGTGAGCTGCCCGCGCCGGCGGGGCGGGCGCGGGCCGGGCGGCCCGTGAGCCTGCGGACCCCGGCGGGGAGCTTCGTGGTGACGGCGGACGCCGACGAGGGCGGCCGGCTGCTCGCGGACGCGGCGGCGGCCGGGGCCCTGGGGCCGGCGGTGGCGGTGACGGCGGCGGGGCGCCGGCGGGGCCTGTCGGCGCACGCCGCGCCGCCGGCCGGAGCGGACCGGGAGGTCTCGGACCCGGCGTGGGCGCCGTGGTTCGCGGCGCACGCGCGGGCGCTGTCGGCGGCGCGGCTGGGGGACGCCACGGTGGGGTGGGAGGCGTGGCGCGCGGAGGCGCACCGGCTCGCGCGGCGGCTGGTGGTGGGCGAGGCGGCGGCCGAGGACACCCTGCTGACGCACGTGGTGTTCGCGGCGGCGGCCGACCTCGGGCACCGGGGCGGCCCGGACCGGGCGGCGGCCCTGCGCCGTCGCCTCACCCCGTACCTCACGAGCGGGGACCCGGCGGAACTGCCGCGCACGGCGCACCTGTTGGCCCTGGTCTCGGAGGCCGCGGCGGGCACCGCCTGGCAGGCCCTCGGCCTGCTCGCCGGCGGGCACGGCCGGGCCGAGGACACGGCCGGGGCGCGAGGGCTGGTGGAACGGGCGCTGCTCTGGTGGCCCCCGCTCGACGGGGTCGCGCACCCGGTGCGCACGGCGTTCCCGTGGGGCGAGGTGGTGATCCCGGCGGGCGCGGAGGTGCTGCACCGCCCGGGGCGGCCGGTGGGCACGGACCCGGCCGCGGTGCGCGTGGCCCACGGGGCCGCCGATCCCGCCTCGACGGCCCTGTGCGGCGGGCCGGAGCCGTGCGCGGCGGCCGGGATCGCGGTCGGCGTGGCCGCCGAACTGGTGCGCGCGGTGGCCGCCCGCACCCGCCCGTTGGCCGTCTCCCCGGCCCTGGACCCGCGGCGACCGCCGACCCTGCTGGACCCGGCCGATCTCGTCCTCGCCCTGCCCGACCGGGAGCCCCCGGTCGAGGCGGTGGGGCCCGAGGGCTCGGCCGAGGCGCTGTCCGCCGGGTCGGCCGCTCCCCCGGCCCGTTCCCTGGCCCTGTCGCCGGCGGCCCACGGCATCCTGGCGCGGGCCGAGGCCGAGCGGTTGGAGCGGCACGCGGACCGGCTCGCGGCCTGCGCCGAACACCCGGGCTGGAGCGCCGACGAGGCCGGGGAGCGGGCACGCCTGGCGCTCCTGGACCACGCGGTCCGCTGCTCCCGCGCCGCCGAGGACGTGCGCCGCGCGGCCCACCGCCTCACCGACTGACCGTCCGCCCGCGGTGGGGCGGCCCCTCGCCCCACCTCGTCCCCGACCCGCCGTCCCGCTCTCCCCCGCCCGCCCCGCGACCGATGGGTGCCACCGCCGTGCCGACGCTCCCCCCGCCCCCACCGCCCGACCGGGCGGCCGTCCTCGCCGGTCTGGGCGGCTACGCCCCGCCGCGCGCGGTGACCAACGACGAGCTGTGCGGGGGCCGTTCGCTCGGCGACGAGTGGATCCGGACCCGGATCGGGGTCGAGAGCCGGTTCGTCGCCGACGGGGAGGCCACCGTGGACCTCGGGGTCCGGGCCGGCCGCCGGGCCCTGCGGGCCGCCGGGGTGGACTGGGTGGACGCCGTGGCGTACGGGGCGGGACCGGCCTGGGGCTCGACGACGCTGGTCTGGCCCGCCGTGCGCGCGTACGCGACGGCGGGGCCCTGGGACTCCCCGACCTGGCCCTGAGGAACCCGCCCGCGCCCCGGGCCCCGACCCCGGGCCCGGGCCACCGCTCCCCGGCTCCGGCCCCGGTCCCGCCGGCTCACCAGTAGGGCGTCTCCCGTCGGTCCCGGTCCACCATCTCCTGCAACCGCGCCCGCACCAGCGCGCAGTGCTCCGTGGCCACGCGGGCTCGCGCGCCCCGGCCGGCCGGGCTCGCCGGGGCCGGGATCCGCGGCCCGACGGTGACCCGCCATTTCGCGGGCAGCGGCACCGGGGAGGTCACCGGGAAATAGGGCAGGTCGAATAGGCGGGCCAGCAGCGGGACTTCGCCGAACTTCGGATACGTCTCCTCCGCGCCGATGACGGAGACCGGAATGACGGGCGCGCCGGCCGCAATCGCGGTGACCGCGAATCCGGGGCTGAAGGGGCGCAGCCGATAGCGTTCGCGAAAGGGCTTCTCCAATCCGGACACCCCTTCGGGAAACACCCCGACGAGTTCACCGGCGGTCAGGTGTTCCCACCCCAGGGTGGGCTCCAGCGGGATGGCCCCGTGCCGCCTGGCGTACGCGCCGAGCACCGGGAAGCGGAAGGCGATCGGGGCGGCCGGCACGCGCACGGTCCGCCCCAGCCCCCGCGCCAACACCTTGAGCAGCACGAAGGCGTCCAGTCCCCAGGCCCCGGAGTGGTTCGCGACGAGGAGCGCGGGCCCCTCGGACGGCACGTGCTCCAGCCCCCGCACCTCCAACCGGAACCAGTCGGCGACCAACCAGTCCAACAGCCGGTCCCACGCGCCCTCGCCCGCCTCCCCCACCAGCCGGCGCATTTCGCGGAGTTCCGCGCCCGCCACGTCGATGACCTCGAACACGCTGTCCGACACGACCACTCCATTCCTCGATCCGACCCATTCCGCGCGTCGATCACGTCAATCGCCCGCGCGCCGACGGGTTTTGAGGTGTTCCACCGCCGTGGTAGTTATTTGAGCACGCACCGGAGCCGTTTCCGCACCGTGCGTGATCGTTCGTTCTTTCGTCTTGTCAGTCCCGTTCCGTCCACCCGCTCACCGGGAGTACCGCCGTGACCACCACCACGCCCGAATCCGTCCGCACCCTGCTCGGGCAACTCCTCGTGACGCGTTTCGAGGTGCCCGCCGACGAGGTGCGGGACGCGGCGCCGATGGCGGAGTTCCTGGTGGACTCGCTGTTGGTGGTGGAGATGGCCATCGCCGTGCACGACGAGTTCGGGGTGAAGGTCGAGGAGGAGGAGCTGCGGGGCACGACCCTGGCCGAGTTCGCCGCGGTGGTCGAGGACCGCCGGTCACGCGCGTGACCGGCCGCGCGCGGCCCGCGGTGCGCGGGGCCGGGCCGGCCCGCGACTGAAGGACGGGCGGCGCCCGGTCGGGACACTCCCGCCGACCGGGCGCCGCCGCCCCGTGCGCCCCCCGCTCGCCCCGTCGGGCCGCCGCCTCGCCCGTCCCCCGCTGCTCCCCGGTCCCCCGTGTCACGGATCGCGGGGCGTTCGGCGCGCCACGCCGCGCGAACCCTTCGCGGCGGGCCCGTTCGGCGTCATCATGCCCTCCGTCGCACAGGGAGCGACGAGCCGCTGATCCAAGGGGGGACGAGGATGACGGAGCACGGGGGGCCGGCCGGTGGCCGGGGGCGCGGGGTCGTGGAGGGCGCGTTCGCGGTGCTGGAGGCGCTGCGGCGGACCGGGGAAGAGGCGGGGGTGACGGAGTTGGCGGAGGCGTGCGGGGTGCCGAAGGGCAGCGTGCACCGCTTGCTGGACCAACTGGTCGCGGTGGGGGCCGTGGAGCGTTGGGGCAGCCGGTACCGGGTGGGGCCGGAGCTGTACCGGATCGGGCAGGCATGGCAGCCGCACCCGGGGCTGCGGGCGGCGGCGCGCCTGCCCTCGCACCGGCTGCGGGCGGCGACGGGCGCGAGCGTGGTGGTGACGGTGCTGCACGAGGACCTGGCGTTGACGGTGGCCTCGGTGCCGGGCGCGGGCGAGGTGCTGGTGCCGGTGCGCAACGGGGCCGGGTTCCCCTTGGAGACGGCGGCCGGCCGGGCGCTGTGCGGGCCGCGCGGGGACGGGCCGACCTGGGATCGCGGCGGGCTGGTGCCGGGGGTGAGCTGCGTGGCGCTGCCGGTGCGGACGGCGGGGGCCCGGCTGCCGGTGGCGGCGGTCGCGGCGGTGCTGCCGGAGCGCGCCGTGTCGGGCGCCGGCGAGGGCGCGGGCGGCGCGGAACGGGTGGTGCGGGCGGTGGCCGAGGCCGCGGCGGCGGTGGCCCGG
Organism: Streptomyces dryopteridis; assembly: GCF_049606955.1. Classification (NCBI taxonomy): domain Bacteria; kingdom Bacillati; phylum Actinomycetota; class Actinomycetes; order Kitasatosporales; family Streptomycetaceae; genus Streptomyces; species Streptomyces dryopteridis. The sequence continues at coordinate 415,970 of NZ_CP187113.1, forward strand.
GGGCTGGCGCGTCCGGTCCGGGAGCCCACCGGGCTGCCCCGGGGCCTGCTGCGCTGACCGGCGGCCGGGCGGCGGGACGCGCGGCCCCGGGCCGCGGGCTCTACGCGCGTTCCACTGGGCGGAACGCGCGTGGACCGGGCCACGAGAGCGCGGGCACAGTGGGGTCGTGCCGGAGGAACACCGGCGCGGCGGGGCCGGGAGGGACCCGGGGCCGTCTCCACACGATCGACGGGGGACACGTCATCATGAACGAGACCACGCGGGGCAGCCGGGGCGACCGTTTCGTCCGACTCGGGGCGCGGGGCGCGGCGGCGGGGCTGCTGGCGCTGGGGGTGCTGGCCGGGTTCGCGGGCACGGCGTCGGCGGAGCCGATCGACTACGTGCGGATCGAGCTGCTGGACCTGACCTGCCACCAGCAGAGCGAGGGCGACCACGACGAGGCGTACCTGAAGATCACCGACGCGAACGGCAACCAGGTCAAGGTGTGGCCGGGGTCCGCCAAGTACCAGACGATGGGCGTGAACTACGTGCGCTCGCTGGCCGACGGGAACGGCAACAACGCGCTGGTGCTCGGCAAGCAGCAGGCCCGGACGCTGACCCTGTGGGACTACGACTCGACCAGCTCGGACGACAAGCTGGGCTCGACCCTGGTGACGGGCAGCGAGTTCGGCGGGGAGACGCAGTACCGCTCGCTGGAGGGTTCGGGCGGGGTGTACACGATCGCGTACCGCGTGATCGACATCTGAGCCCGGACCGCGGCGCCCCGCCCCGCTCCGTCCGACGGGGTGGTGCGGGGCGTCGCGGCGGGGGGCGTCGCGGCGCGGGTGCGGCTCAGCCGAGCAGGGCGTAAACGGTGGAGGCGGTGGCCGCGGGTTCGGTCGCGCCGTCGGGGGTCATCACCACGTCGGCGAAGGCGATCCGCTTGCCCAGCTTGGTGACGGTCACCTCGATCCGCACGTCGACGCCGAGCACCGGGCGTTGGAAGCTGGTGGACTGCTGGACGGTGGTCATCGGCCCGTAGCCGCCGCGCGCCGCGGAGATGGCGAGGACGGTGGCGGTGTCGGCGGCGGCCATCAGGGCCTGGCCGGACAGGCCGCCGCCGTCCCGGGCCAGGCGGTCGGACCAGGGCAGCAGGACCCGCAGTCGGTCGGGGGCCACCTCGGTCACTTTCAGGTCCAGGTCCTGGACCCACGGGGCGAAGTTGGCGGCGAGGATCTGTTCGGCTTCGGCAGGGGTGAGCGTCACCCGGCCGATTCTGGCGGCCGGGCGGGCCGGGGACAACACCCCGGGGGCGCGTGATCGTCCCACGCGCCCCCGGGGGCCGGTTCAGGGCCGGACGCCTCAGCGCCGGTTCAGAGCCGGTTCAGAGCCGGGCGGCCAGCTCGGTGCCCTGCTTCACGGCGCGCTTGGCGTCGAGTTCGGCGGCCACGTCGGCGCCGCCGATGAGGTGGGCGCGGATCCCGGCGGCGGTGAGGGCCTCGTACAGCTCGCGGCGCGGCTCCTGCCCGGTGCACAGGACGACGTGGTCGACGGGCAGCACGCGGGATTCGCCGGCGACGGTGACGTGCAGGCCCTCGTCGTCGATCCGGTCGTAGCGGGCGCCGGCGACGGTGACCACGCCCCGGTGCTTGATCTCGGCGCGGTGGATCCAGCCGGTGGTGGTGCCCAGGCCCGCGCCGACCTTGGTCTCCTTGCGCTGGAGCAGGTGCACGCGGCGGGGCGGGGCGGGCCGGTCGGCGGGGGCGAGGCCGCCGCGCGCGGTGTAGCCGGTGTCCACGCCCCAGTGCCGGGCCCAGACCTCGGGGTCGCGGGCCGCGTCCTCGCCGCTGTCGGTGAGGAACTCGGCCACGTCGAAGCCGATGCCGCCGGCGCCGAGGATCGCGACGCTCTCGCCGACCGGCGCGCCGTCGCGGAGCACGTCGAGGTAGCCGAGGGTCTTGGGGTGGTCCACGCCGGGCAGGTCGGGGACGCGGGGGACGACGCCGGTGGCCACGACCACCTCGTCGTAGGCGGCGAGGTCGGCGGGCTCGGCGCGGGTGTTCAGGCGCACCTCGACGCCGAGGGTGTCGAGCCGGTTGGAGAAGTAGCGGATGGTCTCGGCGAACTCCTCCTTGCCGGGGATGCGGCGGGCCACGTCGAGCTGTCCGCCGAGGTGTCCGGCGGCCTCGAAGAGGGTGACGGCGTGCCCGCGTTCGGCGGCGGCGCTCGCGCAGGCCATGCCGGCGGGGCCGGCGCCCACGACGGCGACCCGCTTGGCGGTGCGGGTGGGGCCGAGGACGAGTTCGGTCTCGTGGCAGGCGCGCGGGTTGACCAGGCAGCTGGTGATCTTGCCGCTGAAGGTGTGGTCGAGGCACGCCTGGTTGCAGCCGATGCAGGTGTTGATGGTCTCGGGGGCTCCGGCGGCGGCCTTGGCCACGAACTCGGCGTCGGCGAGGAAGGGGCGGGCCAGGGAGACGAGGTCGGCGCGGCCGTCGGCGAGGACGGACTCGGCGACCTCGGGGGTGTTGATGCGGTTGGAGGTGACGAGGGGGATGGACACGGCGCCGCGCAGCTTCTTCGTGACCCAGGTCCAGGCGGCGCGGGGCACGGAGGTGGCGATGGTGGGGATGCGGGCCTCGTGCCAGCCGATGCCGGTGTTGATGATGGTGGCGCCGGCGGCCTCGATCTCCTTGGCGAGGGCCACGACCTCCTCGGGGCTGGACCCGCCGGGCACGAGGTCGATCATGGAGAGCCGGTAGATCAGCACGAACTCGGGGCCGACGGCCTCGCGGACCCGGCGCACGATCTCCAGCGGGAAACGGGTCCGGTTCTCGTACGAGCCGCCCCAGCGGTCGGTGCGCCGGTTGGTGGCGGCGGCGATGAACTCGTTGATCAGGTAGCCCTCGGAGCCCATGATCTCGACGCCGTCGTACCCGGCGGAGCGGGCCAGGCGGGCGGCGCGCACGAAGGACCCGATGGTCTCCTCGACCTCCGCGTCGGTCAGCTCGTGCGGGGTGAAGGGGCTGATCGGGGCCTTGATCGCGGAGGGGGCGACGAGGTCCTCGTGGTAGGCGTAGCGGCCGAAGTGCAGCAGCTGGAGGGCGATCAGGCCGCCCTCGGCGTGCACGGCGTCGGTGACGACGCGGTGCTCGGCGGACTCCTCCTCGGTGGTGATCCGGGCGCCGCCGGGAAAGGGCCGGCCTCGGTCGTCGGGGGACACGCCGCCGGTCACGATGAGCCCGACCCCGCCGCGCGCGCGTTCGGCGTAGAAGGCGGCGAGCCGCTCGAAGCCGCCGGCGTGCTCTTCGAGGCCGGTGTGCATGGAGCCCATGATCACGCGGTTGGGGAGGGTGACGTGGCCCAGGTCCAACGGGCGCAGCAGGTGCGGATAGCGGGTGCCGTCGGCGGCGGTGGACCGGATCGGGGCAGTCATGGGGGCGCCTCCTCGCGCGGGGGTGGTGCCTCGTTTGTACCGAGCGCCATCGCCTTTTGCAACTAGGTGCACAACCGTGTCGGGGGCCCGGCAACCACTCCCACCAGCCCTTACACGGGACCAAAGCCCTCCGCATCCAGGGCCTGTGGCGGAGTTCACGGGTCAAGGGATGGCAAAACATGAAGGAATGTCCGATTTCAGCGCCGCGCGCCGCCCCCGCTCCCCGCACGCCCGCCGCGGGGCCCTGACCCTGGCGACCGTGTGCACGGCCCTCCTCCTGACCGCGTGCGGCGGCGGCGCGACGGCCCCCGCCGCCAAGGCGACCACTCCCCCGTCCACGACCCCGGCCGCGACCCCGTCCGCCCCCGAACCGGACCCCACCCGCGCGGCGGCCCCGGCGGCGGCCCTCCTGCCGGGCGCGGCCCGCACGGTCCGCCCGACCCTCGCCCCGAAGAACGGCGAGACGGTCGGCGTCGGCCAGCCCATCGCGCTGGTCTTCGAGAACACGAAGGTCCCGCAGGAACTGCGGGCCGGCATCGAGGGCCGCCTGAAGGTCACCACGTCCGCGGGGGTGATCGGCGCGTGGCACTGGGCGGAGGCCAAGGGCAACACCCACCTGCACTACCGCCCCAAGGAGTACTGGCCCACGGGCACGAAGGTGACGGTGGAGGCGAAGCTGGCGGGCGTCCGCCTGAACACCTCGACGGCCGCCCTGGGCGACCGCACCCTCACGTTCACGGTGGGCCCCTCGATGGTCAACAAGGTCGACCTGGCCAAGCACACCCTGACGGCGATCCGCGACGGCAAGGTGCTGCGCGAGATCCCGGTCAGCGGCGGCGAGGACCGGTTCAAGACCCGCGAGGGCATCAAGACCATCCTGGAGAAAGAGGGCACGGTCCTGATGGACTCCCTCACCATCGGCATCCCCCGCACCAGCCCGGACGGCTTCTTCGGCCGCTACGAGTGGAGCATGCGCGAGACCATCAGCGGCGAATACGTCCACGCGGCCCCGGACAACGCCGAATCCTTCGGCAAGGCCAACGTCAGCCACGGCTGCATCGGCATGTCGGTCGCGGACGCCAAGTGGCTCTACGAACAGAGCACGAAGGGCGACGTCATCGAGGTCACGGGCACCACGGGCAAACCCATGGACCCCTTCGGCAACGGCTACGGCGACTGGAACCTGACCTGGACCGAATGGCTGGCAGGCAGCACCCTGGGCGCCTCCCGCGACTGAGCGCGCCCTCATGCTCACACGACGGCCATAGCATTCATCTGCGCTACCACGCCCTCACACACCCAAACCGCCAGCTCTCAATTGAGCAAACCACTCCTCGAATCCACACCAAAGCGGTCCCATCAGGCCGAAACCTGATGGGACCCGTCCGCTGCCTCACCGCCCGGATGGATCCCGCGCGGTGAGGCAGCAACCACTAGACCGATCTATTAGCCATGCGGCCTCATCTGGCGAAATGTTTCGCGCATGGCCGGACTCAAATGATCGACGATCTCATGCCCTGGGCTACCGGGAAATGGAAGCCGCCACAGAAATGAAGTCACGATTACCTTGTTCGCCTCCTTATCTTCACGCCGAAACCAGTCGTCCAGGAAACCAAGGAAGCCTCTCCAGTCCAAGGCGCCAGGGTCATCCGAAATGAACGATTCAATCACCTCGGGGACGAGATCCCAGAACAGTGCATGCGCGAAAATCTGACCGTCATGGTTGTACAGGTGAGCCTGATACAAGTCATCCAGCAACGGAAACTCGGAGACCAATTCACGCACCAGCCGCACGTCGCCCGTCAAGAGCAGGAATCCAAGCCCGCATAGGTACGGAAGTCGCTATAATTTCCGGCATGCGCATCGTCGATAGCCGCCACCAAGCTCGTCAAAATTTGCCGATCCCTGTCATTCAATTCAATCACCTGATTCTTCACACCCTTACCCATGTTCATTTTAGCCCCTCCCAGAATCTTTACGAGCCCACCCCGGATTTGCCTGGTGCTGGCGACGTGGTCCGCGCCATTGACCTTCTCTCCACCCAAGGCCTCATGATTCGCCGCGGCGAAGGAAGTTCCGTCACCGATAGCGTCAGGCGCGCCCCATCCGTGGAACAGTCCATCAATCCTGTTCTGAAGAAGTGGGTTATCCGCCACGATAATGCTCTTACCGGCATTATGCACCAGTACAGCAGCATCACCAGCGATCACATAGTACGTGTGGGTGTCGCCGACAGTCAGATTGTGAACCGTCGCATTTCGAACAGTCCAGCGCTCTACCGAACCGACCTGGACGTGAGTACCCGCGCTCGTCCTCAGCCAGTTTCCGGACCGAAGATCCTTGGCCTCGACCCACTTCGAAAGCTCAGGAACCCAAAAAGGATGTGCGCTCGTACTGGTGATTGCCTGATCGTGTGCCCCGCCGCCGGCATTTCCATCAAGGGTGATTCGCACCAAATCCTTGACGCCTTGGCCCTTTATCTCGGCCGTAACCGTCGCGACCCGGGTTTCCCCCGTCGCCTCATTCGTGGCGAGGACCTGATCACCTACCTCCACTTCCTCAATCGGCACGGCAGTACCATCAGCCATCAGAACCAAAGTTCCAGGCACGAAGCTGTTAACGCGACAGCCGGCTACCGTTTCGCCACTCTTCCCGGCGCCGCTGGAACCGCTCGATCCACCGTTGCTTCTAGAGGACGCCCCCGAGGTTCCACCTGTAGCTTTAGCCCCACCGGATGACTTCCCTCCGGCACTCCCCTTCGAGAGATTTACCTTAGAACCACCACTCTTTCCCTTGGTCTCCCTCTGGGACGACGCCTTCGAGTTCGAGGTGGCCTGGGACTTCTTCTGGACGGGGTTGCCCGTCTTCTTCTTCAGGTCGACGGCCTTTGCTGCCGTCGCTTTCTTCTCAGCCTCGGCGGCTTTTTTCTTTGCCTCTTGAGCTGCCTTCTTTTTGGCTTCCTCGAGCTGCTTCTTCTTCTTTTCGAGAGCAAGCTTCTCGGCCTGTTTGGCCGTCTTGAGGATTTGTTCGGCCTTGGCCTTCGCCGTCTTCCAGGCACTGATCGCGGCCATGGTGCGTTTGACGACGCCCCAGATCTTGCCCGCGATCTTGATCGCCTTGAACACCCCGACGTTGTCGAGGATCAGCCCGCCGCAGGCCCACATGTCGCCGCCGGCGCAGGCCATCATGTCGTTCCAGCCGATGAACTCCTTGAACACCGCCCAGGCGACCGACATGATCACGTCGCTGAGGGAGCGGTTCGCGTCGACCTGGGCTTGGGCGACCTGCGCCGCCGTCAGGCCCATGCCCGCCAACGCCGCGCCCAGTTCCGAGGCCGTCAACGCGACCGAGAGGCCCGTGGGGTCGGCGAGGGTGACCGGGTTGTTGTGGGCGTAGGCGTAGCCGTTGGACTGCATCGGGTCGAGCAGGTCCAGGACCGGGTCCGCGGAGAGGAAGCGGCCGACCTCCGGGTCGTACAGGCGGGCGCCGAGCTGGGTGAAGCCCGAGGCCTTGCCGTTCTCAGCGCCGAGGAAGCCGGCCTTGGTCTGCGTCTGGGCGCCGACCGTGCCCGCGGTGCGCTCGTTGCCGAAGGGATCCTGCTTGCGGATCCGCACGCGCATGTTGTCGTTGAGTTCGACTTCCGCGTACTGGCTGCCCTGGTGGTCGCCCACCATCGCGACGAGGATCGACCCGCCGTCGCCCGACGCGTAGCGCATGACCGCGCCGCCCGGGGCCGGGTAGGTGCGTCGGCTGTCCACCAGGACGCCACCGCGTTGGACCGTGACCTCGGACTCGCCCAGGCTCAGCGTCGCCTGATTGCCCGTGATGGACAGCAGCTTCTGACCGGACGGCCCGTAGATGTAGCGGGTGTCGCGCTGCGGCTCCCACTTCTGGGTGGGTGCGGTGGTCGAGCACGCGGCCAGGACGGCCCGGGTGCTGTTCGCCGTGCCCGCGTCCTTCGTGGCCAGGCACATCTTGGACGTCGGGTGCGAGATCCGCCCGTCCGCGTGGCGCTGGAGCTGCTGCGCCGCCGAGCCGTTGCACTTCTGGATCTGGAACATCGAGCCGGCGGTGTTGCCGGTCGGGACGGCACACCAGGTGCCGTGCATGTTCAGCGTGCCCAGGTTCGCGTCCGGCTGCCCCGGGACCGGGGTGAAGGACCAGTCCTGGGCGGGGGTGCCGTTGCAGGTGTAGAGCTGCAGCAGCCCTCCGGCCGCCATCCCGCCGGCCACCAGGTCCAGGCACTTGCCCGCCGCGCCCACGTACGGGGTGCGGCCCTTGCTGCCCTCGCCGATGATGCGTTCGACCTGACCGTCCCAGGTCCAGGTCAGTTCCTGCTTGTCGCCGTTGTCCAGCGAGGTGATCGACTTGGTCTCGCCGGTCTTCTCGTAGAGACGCTCGGCCTCGGCCTTGATCTGCGTGCCCGTCGGGGTGACGAACTGCTTCGTGACCTTGGTGAGGTGGCGCGGCGCCGAGCCCTTGCCGTCGCCGTAGGTGTAGTCGGTGGTGGTGTCCTTCTTGGTGTCACCGCCGAGGTCCTTCTCGACCTTCTGGAGGCGGTTGCCGAGGAGGTCGTAGGAGTACTCGTGCCAGTAGCCCGAGGCATCCTTGCCCGCGGCGACCGTGGAGCTCTGCGGGCCGCCAGAGCAGGCGCCCTGGTCCTTGGCGGTCCATGCCTGACGGAGCTGGCCCAGCGGGTCGTACGCGAAGCACTGCCGCTCCTCGATGCCCGTCGCGTGCTCACGGATCGAGGTGACGTTGCCGGCGTCGTCGTAACCATAGGAGCGCTTCGAGACCAGGTTGCCCGAGACGACGGAGCCGTCGCCGGTCTGCTCTCGGTAGACCTGCTGGTCCTTCAGCTCACCGCTGGCCTCGTCGTAGCTCGCCTGGGTCCACACCCGGTAGGGGCGGGCGCCCAGGGTCGAGCGGAGGATCTGGCCGTGCGGGGAGTAGACCGTCTCGGCGCCGTACCAGTCCTTGCCCGAGATGGAGAGCGGCATGCCCTCCTCGTCGTAACGGACGTGCAGCGTCTCGGCGTCCAGCTTGCCGATGGCGGGGAGGTCGGTCTGCTCGACCTCACCGTCCTCGCCGTAGACCGACGAGTAGCTGTACGAGGACTTCAGGCCCCACTGGTCGGCCAGGCCCTTGGGGAGGGTCAGCGTCGTGGCGGTGGGCTGGTAGTCGTCCGTGTAGCCGTTGACGGACTGGGTGTACGCCTCACCGTCGGTGTAGCGGGTGGCGGTGGCCGGCAGGCCCTTGCCGCCCTTGACGGTGTCGTAGGTGAACTGGCCGAGCAGCTTGCCGGTCGGGCCGTCGAGACGGGACTCCTTCGGGCGGGACAGCTCGTCGTAGCCGGTCCACGTGGTGATACCGCGGGAGTTGCTCGTCGTCAGCGGACGGTCGAGGTGGTCGTACGTGAAGCGGGTGGTGCCGGCCTCCGGGTCGGAGGAGAAGGTCATCCGGCCGCGCTGGTCGTACTGCCAGCTCCAGCCGACTCCCGGCGCCGCCGAGTTCTCGGCCAGGATCATCTGGCCGTCCTTGTCGTACTGGTACCGCATGGACGTGAACGACTTGCGGTCGGCGTCCGTGTAGGTGTCGACCCGCTGGCTGCGGCCTTGGGCATCGGTGTAGATCTTGTAGGCGACGCCGCCCTCGGGGTTGATGAGGGTGGAGTGGTCGGCGCCGTACTCGTAGCGCACCGCGCGCTTGGGGTGGTCGACGCCGTTGAGTACCGGCATCTCCTCCAGGACGCGGCCCATCCCGTCGTGCGTGTAGCGCGTCGAGTTGGGGATGACCGAGTCCGCGAGGGGCGTGAACAGCTCGCCCTGCGGGGTGCCCTCGGCGAGGTAGGCGTCGTTGGTGCGCCAGACGTCACCGGAGCTGTTGTAGAAGGTGTCCGTGATCAGTCGACCGCCGCCCGAGGCCACGGTCTGCACCTGGCGTTCGCGGCCGAGGCCGTCGTACAGGGTGACGGACTTCTCGATCCGCTTGCCCTTGCCGCGCATCTCGGTCGAGACGTGCGGGGGCTTGCCCACCGGGGTGACGTACGTGGCCTTGAAGTCGGGCGTCTTGCCGGTACCCGGCTCGCGGCCGGGGGCCCAGCCCTCGATCACGCGGCCCAGCGGATCGAAGACCGCCCGGCTGACGTGGCCGTTGGGGTCGGTGGTCCGGTGCGCCGTGGCGCGGCCCGGGTCGATCTCCTGGATCTGCTGGTGGCCGAGTGTGTTGCGCTCGATCGTCTTGAACGCCTGGCCCGTGGCGGGCTCGAACGTCGTGGTCGAGGCGCGGCCGTCCGGGTCGGTGTTCTTGACCACGCGACCGATGGCGTCGAACGCGGTGGTGCCGTTCGACTGGTAGCCCGAGCCGTCTCCCTTGAGGCTCCAGCTCTCCGTGGCCAGGGCGCGGCCCGTCGCGGCGAGGGTCGTGCCGAAGGCCGTGCCGTCGTAGGCCACGCGGGTCGCGGAGCTGAGGGAGCGGAGGTCGCCGAAGTTCGCCGCCGCGCACGTGGTGGGGCTGATGAAGGTCTGCTTGGTCAGGCCGATGATATTGCGGCCCGTGTGGTGCAGGTACTCCAGCTTCGTGCAGGACTCGTCACCGGTCTTGCCGGTGTCGCCGAGCGATTCGACCTGCGTGGGCAGGCCGTGCACGGTGTCGTACGTCGTCTTGGTTTCGAGGACGCGTTCGGTGCGCTTGTCGTCGCCCGTGCCGGAGGATTTGGTGTACGCGATGTTGCGCGGTTCCGTGATCCGCCATGCCTTGAGGTCCGTGAGGCCGTCGTCGCGGACCCGCTTGGCGAGTTCCTGGGCCGCCGGGTACGTGACCGAGCGGGTGTTCCAGTCGGTGTCGGCCTTGTCGGCCGAGGTGTAGGTCAGCTCTTCCGCCACGCGGCCCGCGAAGGGTTCGCGGTCCTTGGCGATCTCGTTGCCGGCGATGTCCTTGACGGACACGTCGTCGCCGAGGCCCTGGAAGTAGCGGGTGACCGCCTTGGTCTTCTTCGCGCCGATCTCCGGGCTGTCGGAGCCGGTGATGACCGCGGTGCTCGCGAAGCCGGCGAAGTGCGAGTAGGTGCGCTTCGACTTCTTCGTGAACTCCTGCTGCGCCAGGCGCCAGGCCGCGTCGCGGTACTGGTACTCGGTGCGGTTGGCGTACGCGCCGTCGACGTTGGGGAGTTCCTCGATCGACTCGACCACGTACTTGTGGAACCAGTCGATCTCCTCGGCCTCCGGGTCCGGGTGCCAGTAGACCGGGTAGCACAGGCGGTTGTTCGCCTTCAGTGCCGCCGTGTCCTTCTTGCCGGGCAGGCCCTCACCGGTCGCGCATTGGCCTTGGGCCGCGCGGTAGTTGACGACGGTCTCGCCGCCGTACTCGTTGATGACGCGGCCGATGCGCAGGCGCGAGAAGCCCGGGGTGGGGTCGTTCGCCCCGCGCTGGACGCGGTTGGGCATGTCGTGCAGGTTGTGCTCGAACCGGATCGGGTTGAGCGTCGCCTTGTCGTCGGCGGTGCCCTTGGGGCCGTAGCCGGTGCGGTTGATCGACTCCAGCCACAGCGCCGTGTTCGGGCCCGTCTTCAGGACCGGGAAGCTGTGCTCCAGGGTGTACTCGTCGACCTTGTGGCGGACGGGCAGGCCCTGGACGCGCTGGATGGAGGTGGTGACCTTCGCCAGGCGCTTGCGGGTGAAGAACGCGGGACCCGCGTTCCAGCACTTCTCCTTGCCGCCCTTGCACTGGAGGTCGGCCGGGGTGTCGTACCAGATGCGGTACTTGCCGGGGTCCTTCGAGGTGAAGTTGGCCTCGGTGCAGTCGACGCCGTCCTCGGCGAAGCAGCGCTCGGCGACGGTGAAGTCGACGCGGGCCGGGGCCTGGACGGTGAAGAGGTTGTCCTTGCGCTGGCCGTACTCGATGTGGGTGAGCCAGCCGCCGCGGTCGTAGGAGACCGGGGCCTTGAAGTTGAAGTTCCGCGCGTAGTTGTTGGTCTCCTTCTGCCACCACAGGCTCATGGCGTTGCCGTGGATGTCCTCGACGTAGTCGAGGTTCCAGCGCCAGCCCTGGGTGCAGAAGGAACCGGCCCAGTTGCCCGCCTTGTAGCAGGGCTCACCGGGGTGGTTGCCGTAGACCGGGACGGTCAGCACCGAGTTGGTGGTCGGCTTGCCGCTGGTCCAGCCGGGCAGCTTGTGCCGGCCGAAGTGGTAGCGGGTGCCGTCCTTGGTGGTGACGACCCAGTACTCGCCGTCCGCGTCGCCGTTGCCGAGGGAGGTGTCCTTCAGCAGTTCGATCCGGGAGCCGTCGCCGTTGGCGGTGGTCCAGGTCTTCTTGGCGGCGTCGTAGACGAGCTCGACGGTGGCGCCGCCGAGGGTCATCGTGGCGTTCTCGGAGCCGAAGCAGAGGTCCGCGGTCTTGTGGGTCTTGTTGTTGGACCCGGGCTTCTGGGAGTCCTCGCGGCAGCTCGCGTACGTGCGCGTGATGGAGCCGGCGTTGTAGTCCCAGCCGTCGCCGACCCAGGATGCCTGGTTGTTGGCGGCGGAGGTGCGGCCGTCGGCGGTCTGCGAGGAGTAGTTGAGGCCGACCTTCGGGATCAGACCGCCGGAGGTCTCCGGGATCTGGAGCTGGTAGCCGTAGGTGAAGGCGCCGGAGGAGGCGCCGGCGGACCAGGATCCGGAGGAGGAGAGCGGGGTCGCGGTGAAGTCGCCGGTGGCCGAGGCGCCGGTGTCCAGGACACCGAGAGTGGTCGGTCCGGCGCGCGGGGCGGCGGGCGCCTCGCGCTGCGGCTTCACGAAGGAGACCGGACGGGCGGACGCCGCCTTCGCCGCGGCCTCCTCGGCGGCGCGGGCCGCGTCCTCGGCAGCGGTCTTCGCGTCCTTGTCGCCCTTGGCTTCGCTCTCGCCGGGCTTCGTCTCCTCGGCCTTGGCGGCGTCGTCCTTCTTCTCGACCGGCGGGGCCGGCGGGGTCCAGGCGGCGACGGCCTCGGGGCCGATCAGGGTGGCGACGGAGACGGTGCCCTTGACCACGCGCCGGTTGGGCGCGTTCTTCGCCACGGGCGAGCGGGTGGGCGCGGCCGCCACGGGGACGACCTCGGTGCGCGAGGTCAGCCGCTCGGCGGCGGTGCCGGCGCCCTGGGCGCGGCCGTCGGTGTCGACGGAGTACTCGGCGCCGGAGGCGCAGTCGCCGCTGTCGGGCGAGGTGAGCACGCACTCGGGGAGGGTGGTGAGGCCGAAGCGGTCCGCGGCCTGCGGTCCGTAGAGGTCGTTGAAGGCCGTGGTGTCCACGGTCAGCGCGACCTTGGCCTCGGGGTCGGCCGTGGCGGGCGGGGTGATCTGCATGATCATGCCCGCGAGTTCGGCCTTCTGGGAGGCGTCGTAGCCCGCCAGGTCGACCTTCCACTTGCCCGCGAGGGGTGCCGGGTCGGCGCCCTCGGGGACGCCGATGGCGATCGGGAGGTCGGCGACGGGCACGGTGTCCCCGGGCTTGGCCCCGCCGAGGTCGACGGTGCCGGTGCCCTGCTTCCACGGCGTGACGGCGGTCGGCTCGTAGGGGACGACGGGGACCTCGTCGGCCGTGGTCAGGTCCTTCTCGGCCTGCTTGTCCTGGCCGAGCGGCTTGCGGTCCGGGAGGTCCGGGAGGTCGACCTGCCGGCTGAGACCGTCGCCGGGCACGGCGTACGCCGATCCGCCGAGGGCTCCGACCGTGAGGGCCATGGACAACAACACGACGAGTCCGGAGCGGCGGTGCCGCTGCCGTCGTCTCGAGGACTCGGTCATGGGCGGGCCTCCTTGGCCCGCCCATGACCGAGGAAATGAAGCACGCATCTGCGTCGACTCCCACCCAAGGTGCTCAGTGATGAAGAGAGGTGAAGAACGCGGGCACCGGTCGTGAACAGCGCGACCGGCGCGCGCGAGGGAACTGTGCGACGGGTGGGACGGATGAGACAACTGGGGTTAAAAATGACCTAAGTCCCGATCGGAGTGATCTGCATCACCCCGCACCTGCTGTCAAGATCACATAAGGCGAACATGTGAGAAGAAACGGGCAAAATTGCACATACGCTCCTTTCTCGGCAAACGGCGGCCAGAATGTCGACTTGGCGTTTCGTCACCTGAAACCGGGTCAGGACTGTAAATTTTTGGCAACGATTCGCTTTTTGGATCACCAAGTTCCCGCGTGTGATCGTGTGCGCGCCCTGCACCCCGCTGTCGACCGGACGGGGTCGTGTGTGCTGCCCCAATCGCTCAGGTCACCCCGGGAGTAGGCCGACATGCCCCCACCGCCCATCCTCAGAACCCTCGTTCGCACGCGTGCGAACCTCATCGCCCTCGCCGCCGTCGTCGCGGCCTCGCTCGTCGCGGGCCTGCTGGCCTGGTGGCCGGCGGCCGGGAAGACGACCGTCACCGCCGAGTCCGCCGCCGACGCCACCCCCGCGCACACCGGCCCCCACACCGAGGACTCCGCCCTCGTCGAGGCCGAACGCACGGGCAAGGACGTGGCCGTGGAGACGGCCACCGACGCCACCACCCTCACCTGGGCCCAGCCCGACGGGAAGTTGCGCTCCACCATCTCCGCCGCCCCCGTCCGCGCGCGGACCGCGCAGGGCACCTGGGCGCCGGTGGACAACACCCTGCGGCAGGACGCCAAGACCGGCGGCCCGCTGAGCGTGCGACCCGTCAACGTGCCGGTCCCGGTGCGCTTCTCCGCCGGTTCCGACGCGAAGGACACCGCCGAGTCCGTGCTCGCCGAGGTGGACGTGGACGGGCACACCCTCACGTACACCTGGCCCGGCGCCCTGCCGAAGCCCGTGCTAGACGGCGCCCGCGCCCTCTACCCCGAGGTGCTGCCGGGCGTCGACCTCATGCTGGTCGCGCGCGACGAGGGCGGGTTCGCCCAACTCCTCGTCGTCAAGGACCGCGAGGCCGCGAAGAACGAGGCCCTGACGGAGCTCTCGTACGGGCTGCGCTCGAAGACCGCCAAGTTCTCGCACAAGGCCGACGAGCAGCGCGTCGCCGTGCTCGACGCGAAGTCGGGGCAGGAGATCGCCTCCCTGCCGACCCCCTTCGCCTGGGACTCGGCGGGCAAGGACCCCGAGGACAAGAACGCGAAGATCCGCACCGCGACGAAGACCTCCGCCGACGTGCTCCGCCTGTCCGGACTCACCGGCATCGAACCCGGCGCCCGCCAGGCCCCGATGGGCATCGAGCTGAGCGCGGACGGCGAGAGCGACACCCGGATCCGCCTCGACGTGGCCGGCAGCGAACTGCTCACCGACCCCGCCACCACCTTCCCCGTGTTCGTCGACCCGACGCTGACCAGCGGCTGGCAGGCCTGGACGGTGGCGTACCGGCCGTACCCGAACACGAGCTTCTTCAACGGCACCAACTTCAACACCGGCACCTCCGAAGCCCGGGTGGGCTACGAGAGCGAGACCCGGGGCACCGCTCGCTCCTTCTGGCGCATGGGCGTGTCCACGAACATCAAGGGCGCCAAGATCAGCTCGGCCACCTTCCGGGTGCTCAACACGCACTCCTGGTCCTGTGACAAGCGCACCTTCGAGCTGTACGGCACGGGCGCCATCTCCTCCGGCACCACGTGGAACAAGCAGCCGGCCTGGGAGACCTCCCTCGGCTCCAAGGAATTCGCGCACGGCCGCCCCGGGACCTGTCCCGACGCCTGGGTCCCGTGGGACGTGAAGAAGGTCGTGCAGAGCGCCGCCGACAAGGGCGCGGGCAACATCACCCTCGGCATGCGCACCACCGTCGCCAAGGAGAACGCCCGTGACGCCTACACCTGGCGCAAGTTCAAGGCGACCTCGGCCGAGCTGACCATCGTCTACAACCGTCCCCCGAACATGCCGGTGAACCGCGCCATGGCCCCGGGCGGCACCTGCAAGCCCGAGCCCCAGGGCCTGACCGTGGCCAAGGGCCGGCTCGTGGTCTCGGCCACCGCGACCGACCCCGACAACAACCTCAAGGGCCTGCGCTTCCGGTTCTGGAAGGTCGGCGCCCCCATCACGGGCGGCACCCTCGTCACCAACCTCAGCTCGGGCAAGGCCACCTTCCCGATCGAGTCGACCAGTCTCGCCGACAAGACCACCTACGCCTGGGACGTGCGCTCCGAGGACGCCGACGGGGCCTCCTCGCACTACAGCGAGGCGTGCATCTTCACCGTGGACAACTCCACCCCGGACACCCCCATCGTGACGAGCCCCGTCTGGAAGCCCGCCACCCCGGACGGTGCGACCTGGTCCACCGTGCGCTTCGGCGGCACCGGGCCGATCACCTTCCACAGCCCCGGCGCGGCCAAGTTCACGTACGCCTTCGGCGGCGTGTTCCCGATGGAGATCAAGGCCACCAACGGCTCGGCCACCGTGCCCGGACTCAAGCCCCCGCACGCCGGCCCGCAGACCCTGCAGGTGCACGCGTACAGCGCCGTCGGCAACCGCAGCAAGCCGGCCGACCACCACTTCTACGTGCCCCCGCGGGAGGCCGCCGACGGCCCCGGCGACATCACGGGCGACGGCATCTCCGACATCCTGATGATCGACGAGAAGGGCGACCTGCGCAGCTTCCCGGGTGACCGGGAGGGCGAGCTCAACGACTCGCTGGCCGCGTCCTACGACAACGCCGGCAACCAGAACCCCAAGGGCCACTGGTTCGACCCGGCCACCGGCAAGGTCGCGCTGATCTCGCACCACTCCGACACCTACCCCGGCGACGGCCAGACCGACCTGTTCTCGCGCGCCCCCGACGGCCGCTTCTGGGTGTACCCGGGTGACGGCTACGGCAGCTTCAACGTGGACAAGCGCCAAGAGGTCCGCGTCCCCTCCCAGGTCCCGAAGCCGTCCGAGTGGACTCAGATCCTCGCCACCGGCGACATCGACGGCGACAAACGCCCGGACCTGTTCCTGCGCACCGGCAAGTCCCTGTGGATGCTGCACGGCTACACCGGCGGCGCGTTCAAGTCGGCCACGCTGATGGAGAACACGGTGTGGAGCTCGGACCTGCGCGAACTGGTCTCCATCGCCGACATCGACCTCGACGGCACCCCCGACCTGCTGTGGCGCAGCCCCGGCAGCGGCAAGCTGTACCTGCGGCACGGCAAGCCGGGCAAGGTCGCGGGCAGCGCGGACATCAAGTCTCTGTCTCTGGCCGGCGAGTCCCGGGAGGGGTTCGACGCGCAGTACGGCACCAACTGGACGGCCGCCAACATCACCGGTCTGATCAGCGTGCCGGACCTGAACGGCGACCGGATCCCGGACCTGTGGATACGCAGCGGCCCCAACAAGGACATCCGCGTGTACCACCCGTCGAAGACGGACACCGGCGGGGCCAGGCGCACGGTCCTCACCGGTGACTGGTCGAAGGTGAAGGCGTTCGGCTAGCGCCGACCGGTCGACGCACGGGGCCCCGTGCCGCATCCCGCGAGGGGTGGGGCACGGGGCCCTTCGGCGTCTCCACCCCTGCGAGGGCGTACTCCTGGCGCCGGCCCGCGGCGGGCACCGCGCACGGAGTCCGCGGGGGGGGGTGCCGCGGGCGGCCGGGGCCGGCCGTTCCGACCCACCGGGCCGCACCGGGTCCGCGGGCCGGGGCACAGGGGGCACGAGCCGCCTCGGCGGCCCAGGGGACGATCGGGAGCGCGCCGGGCGAACCTCGAGCGCCCAGGCGGCAAGGCCGACCGCCCTGTCCCTGCCCCGTCCGCGACGGCCGGGGGTGGCGGGCTCGGCGCAGGGGCTCATGCCCGACGGTGGCGGCGCTCACAGGCAGGGGGCCCTGAGCAGGCGACACCGCGACGCGCGCCCCGCCCCGACCCACCGCCCCGTCCCCCGTCCCCTCCCCCGGGCACGCCGGAACGCCCGGCCGGCTGGGGGCCGGGCGGGCGTTCGGGGTGGGGTGGGTGGGGCGGGTGGGGCCGGTGGGCCCGGTGGGTCAGGCGCGGTGGAGGCGGACGGTGACGATCTGGAAGGGGCGCAGGGTCAGTTCGACCTCGCCCGTCGCCGTGCGCGCGCCGACGGCGGTGCCGGTCAGCGGGCGTTCCAGGATGTCGGACTCCACGGCCTCGGTGATCTCGAAGCCGGGGGTCAGCAGGCCCGTGGCCCGGCCGCCGCGGGACTCGTACAGGCGGACGACGACGTCGCCGCTGCGGTCCTCGGCGAGCTTGACGGCCTCGACGACGATGGCGTCGTCGTCGACGGTGACCAGCGGGGCCACCGGGTTGGCGCCGCGCACGACGCGTTCCGGCAGGTTGACGAAGTGGCCCTCGCGGACCGCGTCGCCGACCGTGGCGCCCGGGGCCAGCGAGTAGCGCAGGGTGTGGGTGCCCTGGTCGGTCTCGGGGTCGGGGTAGCGGGGGGCGCGCAGCAGGGAGAGGCGGATCGTCGTGGTCTGGCCGCCGTCGGCCCGCATGTCGCGGGTGACGTCGTGGCCGTAGGTGGAGTCGTTGACGACGGCGACGCCCCAGCCGGGCTCTTCGGCGTGGATCCAGCGGTGGGCGCAGATCTCGAACTTGGCCGCTTCCCACGAGGTGTTGGTGTGGGTGGCGCGGAAGACGTGTCCGAACTGGGTCTCGGAGGCGGAGCGTTCGGCCTTGACGTCGAGGGGGAAGGACGCCTTGAGGAACTTCTCGGTCTCCTGCCAGTCGACGTCGGTGACGATGTCGACGGTGCGGGCGCCGGCCGCGAGGGTGAGGGTCTGGGTGACGGTGGAGCCGTCGCCGAAGCCTCGGACCACGCGGACCTCGGCGGCCTCCTCGTCGGCACGCACCAGGTCCAGGCTGTCGAGGTCGACGAGGTCGGTGACCTTGTTGCGGTAGAACTCGTCGATGTCCCAGGCGTCCCACATGTTGGGGAAGTCGGGGTGGATCTGGAGCAGGTTGGCGGCCTGGCCGGGGGCCACGGACTCGCGGCCGGCGATCAGGTCGCGGGCCGAGACGATCAGGCCGCGGGCGTCGATCTCCACACGGATGAGCTCGTTGTCCAGGACGTGGCCGCCGTCGGCGCGCGGGGTGACCGTGACCGGGGCGGGCGCCGGGGCGACGGGGGCGGCGCCGCCGGCGGGGATGCCGCGGCGGGCATGCGGGGCGCAGTTGAAGACGAGGTCGGTGTCGCCGGCGCCGGCGAGCGCGGTCTGGGCGGCGACGGTGATCGCCTCCAGTTCGGCGCGCAGGGCGGCGTAGGTCTCGCGGGCCTCGCGGTGCACCCAGGCGATGGAGGAGCCGGGGAGGATGTCGTGGAACTGGTGGAGGAGGACGACCTTCCAGATCCGCTCGATGTCCTCGTAGGGGTAGCCGAAGCCGGGCACGCGGGTGGCGGCGGTGGCGGCCCACAGTTCGGCCTCGCGGAGCAGGGACTCGCTGTGGCGGTTGCCCTGCTTGGTCTTGGCCTGGGAGGTGTAGGTGCCCCGGTGCAGTTCGAGGTAGAGCTCGCCGGCCCAGACGGGGGCGTCGGTGTACTCGGCGTGGGCCTTCTCGAAGAAGGCGTCGGGGCGCTCGATCTCGACGCGGGGGGAGCCTTCGAGGTCGCGCTGGCGCTTGGCGCGGGCGAGCTGCTCGCGGGTGGGGCCGCCACCGCCGTCGCCCCAGCCGAAGGGGGCCAGGGAGCGGCTGCCGCGGCCCTTCTCCTGGTAGTTGCGGGCGGCGTGGGCCATCTGGGCGCCGCCGAGGTCGGAGTTGTAGGTGTCGACGGGCGGGAAGTGGGTGAAGACGCGGGTGCCGTCGATGCCCTCCCACCAGAAGGTGTGGTGCGGGAACTTGTTCACCTGCGACCAGGAGATCTTCTGGGTGAGGAACCACTTGTTGCCGGCGAGCTTGACGATCTGCGGCATGGCGGCGGTGTAGCCGAAGGAGTCGGGCAGCCAGACCTCGTTGGTCTCGATGCCGAACTCTTCCATGAAGAACTTCTTGCCGTACAGGAACTGGCGGGCCATGGCCTCGCCGCCGACCATGTTGGTGTCGGATTCGACCCACATGCCGCCGACGGGCACGAACTGGCCGTCGGCGATCTTCTTCTTGACGCGTTCGAAGAGTTCGGGGCGGTGTTCCTTGACCCAGGCGAGCTGCTGGGCCTGGGACATGGCGAAGATGAACTCGGGGTTCTCGTCCATGAGGTTGACCATGTTGGACGAGGTGCGGGAGACCTTGCGGACGGTCTCGCGCAGCGGCCACAGCCAGGCGGAGTCGATGTGGGCGTGGCCGACGGCGCTGATGCGGTGCGCGGAGGCGTTGGCGGGGGCGGCGAGGACCTCGGCGAGTTCGGCGCGGGCGGCGGCCGCGGAGCCGGCGACGTCGGTGAGGTCGACGGCGTCGAGGGCCTTGTCGATGGCGCGCAGGATGTCGTAGCGGCGCGCGTCGGTCTCGGCGAGCTCGATCATCATGTCGTAGAGGACTTCGAGGTCCTGGACGAGTTCCCAGACCTCGGTCTCGAAGACGGCGAGGTCCATGCGGGCGAGCCGGTAGAGGGGTTCGTCGCCGCAGGTCTGCTTGTCGCCCTCGTAGGTGACGGAGTGGTCGACGAGGATCGGGTTGGAGGCGCCCTCGATGTACCACTCGATGGTCTCGCCGCCCTCGACGGGGTCGCCGACGCGGACCCAGTCGTTGTAGGGGTTGAGTGCCTTGATCTCGGTGCCGTCGGCGCGGTGGACGAGGCCCTCGCACTGGAAGCCGGGCATCATGCGGTCGAAGCCGAGGTCGAGGACGGCCTCGACGGTGCGGCCGGCCCAGTCGGCGGGGACGGTGCCGGTGACCTTGAACCAGGTGGTGCCCCAGGCGGGGCCCCACTTCTCGCCGATCGCGCAGGGCTCGTACGTCGCGGCCAGTCCCTCGGTGACGGGGACGGGTTCGCCGGGGGCTTCCCAGCGGGCGAGGGTGAGGGGGACGGAGCGCCCGTGGACGGCGGGCTTGATGCGCTCCTTGAGGACGCGGCGGAGACGGTGTTCGGTGATGCTGCGGTCGTCATGCATGACGGCTGCTCCAGGAGAGGGGTCGTGCGGGTGTGGGGTGCGCGGATCGGGTCCGGACGGGAGGTCCGGGGGGGGCCGCCGCCCGGGAGGCGGGCGGCGGCCGGAACGGGGGCTCAGGTCTTGATGGCGCCTTCGCCGACGCCCTTGAAGAAGAAGCGTTGGAGGGCGAAGAAGAGCAGCATCATCGGGATGAGCGCGGCCATGGCGCCGGCGGCGATGAGCCGCTGGTCGTTGACGGTGGTGGCGCCGGCGAGGGTCTTCAGGCCGAGTTGGAGGGTGTAGTTGTCGCTGTCGGTGAGGACCAGGAGGGGCCAGAGGAAGTCGTCCCAGGCGCCCATGAAGCTGGTGATGCAGACGACGGCGAGGGCGCCCTTGGCGGCGGGGAGGAAGACCCGGGTGAAGCGGGTCCATTCGTTGGCGCCGTCGAGGACGGCGGCCTCCTCGACCTCCTTGGGGACGGACAGGAACGCGGCCCGCATGATCATGATGTTGAGGACGGAGACGGCGCCGGGGAGCCAGACGCCGATCAGGGTGTCCACCAGGCCCATTTCGCGGACCGTGAGGAACATCGAGATCATCACGGACTCGAAGGGGAACATCAGGGTCGCCACCAGGACGGTGAAGACGACCTTGCGGCCCTTCCACGCGGCCCGGGAGAGGGCGTAGCCGCCCATCGCCGCGAACAGCATGTTCGAGGTGATGGCCAGGGCCGCGACGATGAGGGTGTTGCCGACGTAGTCCAAGAGGGGGAAGGACTCGGCGACGCGGAAGAAGTTGTCGAGGGTGGGCTGCGAGGGGAGGAAGCCCTCGTAGACGTTCTCGTGCCGGCCCCGGATCGAGGTGAGGAACTGCCAGACGATGGGGCCGAGCATGACGACGAGCATCAGGCACAGGACCGCGTAGCGGCCGATCCGGCCGATGAGTCGGCGGCGTTTGTCCGCTCCGGCGGCGTTGCCGGTCGCGTTGCCGAGGGAGCCCAGGGTGGTCAACTCTCGTCTCCCTTCGAAAGACGGCGGCCCAGGAGGCTGAAGATCAGCGTCAGGAGGAACAGCAGCATCGAGATGGCGGCCGCGTAGCCGGTCTCACCGGTGAAGCCGAGGCCCACCTGGCGGATGAGGAACGGCAGGGTGCGGGCTCCGCCGCCGGGGCCGCCGCTCTCGCCGCCGAGGATGTAGATCTCGGTGAACACGCGGAGGGCGGAGATGGCGGAGAGGGTGCCCACCAGCAGCATCATCGGCTTCACCTGGGGGACGGTGATGCTGAAGAAGCGGCGGACGGGGCCGGCCCCGTCGAGGGCCGCGGCCTCGTAGAGGGAGGTCGAGACGTTCCCGAGGGCGGCGAGGTAGAAGACCATGTAGTAGCCGAGGCCCTTCCAGATGGTCACGATCATCGCCGAGACGAGCAGCATGGTGCTGTCGGTGAGGAACGGGATCGGCTCGCTGATGATGCTGAGCTTCTGGAAGACGGTGTTGACCAGGCCGTCGGAGCGGAGCACCCACTGCCAGATCAGGCCGACGACGACGGCCGAGGCGATGACGGGGGTGTAGAACGCGGAGCGGAAGAACCCGATGCCGGGGATCTTCGTCTGGACCAGCACCGCGAGGGCCAGCGGCAGGAAGACCAGCGCGGGCACCACGACGAGGAGGTAGAGGACGCTGTTGCCGGTGGCGACCCAGAAGTCGGCGTCACCCAG
Organism: Streptomyces dryopteridis; assembly: GCF_049606955.1. NCBI lineage: Bacteria > Bacillati > Actinomycetota > Actinomycetes > Kitasatosporales > Streptomycetaceae > Streptomyces > Streptomyces dryopteridis. The sequence continues at coordinate 438,012 of NZ_CP187113.1, forward strand.
GGCCCGGGCGTAGTTGTCGAAGCCGACGAACCCGCCGCCGCGGAGGATCTGGGCGTCCGTGAAGGACAGGATGACGGTGTTGATGAACGGCCAGAGGCTGAACAGCGTCACCATCACGAGGCCGGGGAGCAGGAAGAGGTAGGGGGTCCACCACTTGCGGTGGCGCAGTCCCGTGTCCGCTTCCATGGCCGCCTTGGCCTGCTTGCGTCGCTTCTTCTCCCGGCGGTCGCCCGCCGGGCCGGCCGCGTCGGCGCGGCCGGTCGCCGGCGCGGGGCCGGCGGTGGGGGCGGAGCCCCGCGCGGCCGACGAGTCGGCGGTCGCGCGGAGTTCCGATCCTGCGGTGGTGGTCATGAGGTCTCCGGATTCCCTGGGGCGGCAACCGTCACTTCTTGGCGGCGGTGGCCAGCACCTTGTTGGCGGCCTCCTGGGCGTTCTTCACCGCGGTCTTGGCGTCGATCTCGCCGGTGATGGCGCGCTGCATCTCCTTGATGACCACGTCGCCGACCTGGTTGGACCACTCGACGGGGGTGTTCGCGTCGAGGGCGGCGGTCTTCAGCTGCTCGGCGCCGACGGCGCGGGCCAGGGTCTCGGCGTCCGTGCCGTCACCGCGGTCGGAGAAGAAGGGGTCGGCCAGGCCCTTGGCGTTGGACGGGTAGATGGTGGCGTTCTTCGCGAACTCGACCTGGTTGGGGCCGTTGGTGACCCACTGGGCGAAGGCGTTCGCGGCGTCGAGGTGCTTGGTGTTCTTCTTGATGCCGAGGGACTGCGAGTAGATGCCGATGTGGCCGAGCTCGCCGGTGACGGCGCCCGCGACCTGGGTCTTCTTGTAGATCTCGGGGGAGTTCTGCTTGACGTCCTTGACGAAGCCCGGGGAGCCCGGGCCGAAGACGATCTTGCCGCCGCCGTACTGCTGGGCCAGGTCGTCGGTCTTGAGCAGGGACTCCTTCGGCATGGCGCCCATGTCGTAGAGCTTCTTCATCCGCTCGACCCAGGCGACGGCCTTCTCGCCCTCGAAGGTGAACGCGTCCTTCTTGTCGTTCAGGATGGGGATGCCCATCTTCTGCCAGTCCCCGGGCAGCCGGCCCTTGGGGTCGGCCATGAACGCGGAGAACTTGCCCTCGGACTTGGTCGCGATCTGCTCGGCGTAGTCGAAGAACTGCTCCACGCTGGTCGGCGGCTTCTTCGGGTCGAGGCCGACCTTCTCGAAGAGCTCGGTGTTGTACGTCAGGATCTCGGGGGTGACGTACCAGGGGTAGGAGTAGACGCCCTCCTTGCCGGGGAGCTTGAACTGCTCCCAGGCGCCCGGGACGTAGTCCTTGCCGGTGCCCTTGTCGATCTTGGAGACGTCGTACAGCATGCCCCGGTCGCCGAGGAGCTGGAAGGAGTCGGTGGAGAGGTTGATGACGTCGGGCAGGGCGCCGGCCTGCGCGTCGGCCGTCAGCTTCTCGTTGTAGCCGTCGCCGGGGACGTCCTCCCACTTGACCTTGACGTCCGGGTGCTCCTTCTCGAAGGCGTCGATGACTCCCTGCACGTAGTTCGTGAACGTGGGCTTGAGTTGGAGGGTGCGGAAGGTGATCTCACCCGCGATCTTGCCGTCGCTCTTCGCCTCGTCCACCTCCCCCGCGCCGCCGCTCACGCCACATGCCGAGAGGACGAACATCGATCCGGCCGCCAGGGTGGCGATCGCAATCCGGGTCACGTTCGAACGAGTCATCGTTGCCGCCTTTGGAGAGTTCCGGCCTCACTGCCGGAGAGCGGTGCCCACGCTGGCCCGAAATCAAAGGCCCGTCAACGTGCCCAAAGTCCCACCGGCACTGGGTACATACGTCCCGAATCCGGACGGCAGGGCTCGGAGTGGCCCCAAAGTCATCCGTCAACACCCGCTCTGACCTGCACTGATGCGCTTTAGTCACAACCTCTTTGAAGCAGATGTCATTTTGATAACGAACCTGTTTGCGTGTCAGAGGTTGACGGGCGCACGGGCGAAGAGGAAAACTGTCACTAATGCGCTTTACCGCGCACACCGCGAAACCGCTTTACCCCTCCTGCCAACCCCACCCACACGGATCGTCCGGCACGTACCGCCGGTGAAAGAGGGATTGACAGCCGTGGCTGAGATCACGTTCAAGCAGACGAGCCTGACCTACCCGGGCGCCGAACGACCCACCGTGAAGGCCCTGGACCTGGAGATCGCCGACGGCGAGTTCCTCGTGCTCGTCGGCCCTTCGGGCTGTGGCAAGTCCACCACCCTGCGCATGCTCGCCGGCCTGGAGGAAGTCACCTCCGGCAGCATCCACATCGGCGGCCGCGACGTCACGCACCTGGCCCCCAAGGACCGGGACATCTCCATGGTGTTCCAGAACTACGCCCTGTACCCGCACATGTCGGTGGCGCAGAACATGGGCTTCGCGCTGAAGATCGCGAAGGTCGACAAGGAGACCATCCGCAAGAAGGTCGAGGAGGCCGCGAAGATCCTCGACCTCACGGAGTACCTGGACCGCAAGCCCAAGGCCCTCTCCGGCGGTCAGCGCCAGCGCGTGGCCATGGGCCGCGCGATCGTCCGCGAACCGCAGGCGTTCCTCATGGACGAGCCGCTGTCGAACCTCGACGCCAAGCTCCGCGTCCAGACCCGCGCCGAGATCGCCAACCTCCAGCGCCGCCTGGGCACCACCACCGTCTACGTCACCCACGACCAGGTCGAGGCCATGACCATGGGCGACCGGGTGGCCGTGCTCGCCGACGGCATCCTGCAGCAGTGCGACTCCCCGCGCACCATGTACGACCGCCCGGCGAACAAGTTCGTGGCCGGCTTCATCGGCTCCCCCGCCATGAACCTGCTGACCGTGCCGCTGCACGAGGACGGGATCCGCTTCGGCGGCACCACGCTGAAGATCAGCCGCGCCGCCCGCGAGGCCGCCGGCGGCGACACCGTCACCCTCGGCATCCGCCCCGAGCACCTGGACTTCCACGCCGCGCACAGCGACAAGGGCCTCCCGGTGACCTTCTACGCGGTGGAGGAGCTGGGCTCCGACGGCTACGCCTACGGCAACGTCCCGCTCTCCGAGGGCGACGAGCAGCCGCTGACCGTGCGCACCTTCGGGCGCGAGGACGGGCTGCGCGGCAAGACCATCCGCGTCATCCCGCGCCAGGACGAGCTGCACCTCTTCCACTCCGAGACCGGCGAGCGCCTCCCCGACTGATCCCCGCGACCGACCGCGAGGTTCATCGCCCCGGCCGGCGTCCCACCCCTTCACCGGGGCGGGGCGCCGGCCGGCGGCGTATCGCGGTGCCGGCGTCGTGACGGGAGCGCCGGATCCCGTGATCGGGCAGGCCACATGACGGACCGTCGGCCGGCCCGGGGGCCCCGGGTCCGCACGCCGCCGGACACGCCGACGGGGCCGGTGCCGGCGGGCCCGGGAGGCCCGTGGGCACCGGCCCCGCGGTGGAGGGGTCGGGCGTTCGGTGAGGGGGGATCAGGCGCGGATCGGGACCACGGCCACCGGGCACAGGCCGTGCTGGAGCACCGCGTTGGCGACCGAGCCCATCATCAGGGAGTTCGCGCGCAGCCAGCGGCGGTGCCGGCCGACGACCACCAGCTCGGCGTCACGGGAGGCTGTGACCAGCCGACCGGCGGGGTCGCCGGGGGCCACCACGCACTCGACGGTCACGTCCGGGTAGCCCCGGGTCATGAACCGCTGGAGGCGGGTGCGCTGGTTCTCGGCGAGGTCGCGGGCCGCGTCCGGGGCCTCGGGGCCCGCGCCGGGCGGGAAGCCGCCGCCGCGCTCGGCGACGAGGGAACCGACCAGGGTGAGCGCGGTCAGCGGCACCAGGTGGGTGGAGACGACCTGGAGCACCGCGCCCCGGCGCCGGGCCTCGGCGAAGGCGAAGTCGATCACGTCGTCGGTGGTCTCGTCGGGGGCGAGCCCTAGCACCACGCGCCGTTCGGCCTTCGGGTCACGGTCGCCCTCGGCGTCCAGACGGGCCGCGTGCGGCACGACCACGACGGGGCACGGGGCCTGGATCGCGCACACCCGGCTGTTGGAGCCGAGCAGCAGGGCGGCGAACCCGCCGAGCCCGCGCGAGCCCATGACCAGCAGTTGCGCGTCGGCGCCCAGCTCCGAGAGGGTGGCGGCGGGGCTGCCGTCCCGGGAGACGTAGGTGATCTCCGGCAGGTCCTCGCGACCGGCGAGCCGGGAGCGGACCAGGCCGAGGACCGGGTCGGAGTCCGGGACCGGGGGCGGCACCAGCGCCTCGCGCGGGGCCATCACCCGGGGATGCTCGGGCCGCACGTGCACCACGTGCACGCCGACCCCGCGTTCGCGGGCCGTGTCCAGGGCCCAGTCGAGGGTCTTGAGACTGTGCTCCGAGCCGTCCACCGCGGCCAGGACCGGATTGGTGTTCATGCCTCCAGCCTCACCCCACCGGACCGGCCCCGACAGGGGTCGAAGGTCCCCCCGGGTCCCGGGTGGTCCCGAGCTCACTTCATCCGGTAGCTGACCTTCTCGGCGAGCTTGCCGTCGGCGAAGCAGAAGCGGTAGACGGTCTCGGCCGTACCCTCGCTGTCGAGGTCGGCCGTGTACCAGGAGCAGGTGGAGCCGGCGGGCTGGGCCGGGCCGTCCTGCTTGAACGCCTCCTTCATGAAGCTGTCGCCGGAGGGCAGCTTGGCGCGGACCTCGGACTCGGTCTGGCCGACCCGGGCCGCCTCGTACACCTTGGGGTCGATCATCACCTTGTCCATGCTGTCCATCAGCTTCCCGAAGCCGAGGACGGCCGCGATCGCCGCCGCGACACCCAGCACCAGCATGACGCCGCAGCCGATCAGACAACCCTTGCGCGCAGCCACTTCTCTTCTTCCTCCCACGCGAGCCGTACGGGCCGGTCGGCCCGTCGTGCTTCGACTCTCGTCGATCGGGGGGTGACGGCGCTGTCCTCGAAAGTCGCGTCAGGTCGCTACCAAGGTCGTTCGTGGTCGGACCGGGCCATCCCGGTATACAGGGGGTGAGCCCGACTGTTGGGACACGGAGAGAGGAAACCCCCTGTGACCACACGTACCGAACCCTTGATCGTCGTCGGAGTCGACGGCTCCCAGCACTCCCGCCAGGCCCTGCGCTGGGCCGTCGAGCACGCCCGCTCGCTCGGTGGTCGGGTGCACGCCGTGGTGGGCTGGGAGTGGAACCGCAACCCCTTCGCCCTGGGCGCGGCCGCCGACCGGACCTCCGCGAACGAGTTGGTGACGATAGAGGACGCGGCCGGGCAGCGGCTGGCCGAGACCGTGGAGGAGACCCTCGGGGCGGAGCCCGGGGTGCGGGTGTGCCGGCGGGTGTTGCAGGGGCCCGCGGCGCAGGTGTTGATCGAGGCGGCGCGGGACGCGGAGGTGCTGGTGGTGGGCACGCGCGGGTACGGCGGCATCAAGGGCGCGTTGTTGGGCTCGGTGAGCCAGCAGGTGGTGCAGTACGCGCCGTGCTCGGTGGTCGTGGTCCGCGACCGGGCGGAGCGGGCCGCCGCCTGACCCGCCCGACCCCCGTGCGCGCGGCGCGCACGGGGGTCGGGCGGGTGTTCAGGCCAGGTCGGAGGGGTCGGTGTTGGCGCCGCAGAGGACGACGACCACGTTCTCGCCCGGCGCCCGCGGCAGGGCCCGCAGTCCGGCGAGGGCGGCGGCGGCCCCGTTCTCGACCACGATCCGGTGTTCGTCCCACAGGTCGCGGCGGGCGGCGACGATGGCCTCGTCGGTGACCAACAGGGCGGTCACGTCCGGGTGTCGGGCCGCGTCCAGGGCGTCCTGGGAGACCTTGAAGGCGCCGAGGGAGTCGGCGGCGACCCCGCTCACGGCGGTGGGGGTGGGCACGCCGGCGGCCAGCGAGGTGCCGAGGCTGGGGCAGTTCTCGGGTTCCACGGCGATCACGCGGATGCCGTGCTCGCGGGCGGCGGTGGCCACCCCCGCGAAGAGTCCGCCGCCGCCGACGGCGACCACGAGGGCGTCCACCTCGGGCAGGGCCGCGCGGATCTCGTCCACGAGGGTGCCGGCGCCGGCGGCGACGAGCGGGTGGTCGTAGGCGTGGGCGGCCAGGGCGCCGGATTCGGCGGCGAATGCCTGGCAGGCGGCGAGGGCCTCGGGGTACTGGGCGCCGACCACCCGCACCTCGGCCCCGTAGGACCGCAGGCGTTCCCGCTTCACCTCGGGGGAGGACTCGGGCACGAAGACGGTGGCGCGGACGCCGAGGTCGCGGGCGGCCCAGGCGCAGGCCGTGCCGGCGTTGCCGCCGGAGGCGATGGTGACCCCGGCCTCGGGCACGAGTCCGGCCTCGTGATGGGCGCGCAGGAAGTTGCGCAGGCCCTGGGCCTTGAAGCTGCCGGTGTGCTGGTGCAGTTCGAGGGCGTACCAGAGGCCGTCGCCGGCGGACACGACGGAGACGGGGCGGATCGCGCCGGCGTTGCGGCGGGCGGCGGCGCGGACGGTCTCGGCGTCGAGGGTCGCGGCCAGGACGGGGGCGGCGGGCCGGTCGGTGGTGCGGATGTCGCTCACGGCGGTTCGTGCTCCTTCGCGGACGGGTCGGTCGGGTACGGGTACTGCCGGGCAGGGCTCAGGGGCGCGGGGCGGGCGTGGCTCCGTGCGGGCGGCCGGCCTCGGCGATCAGGGCGCGCAGGGCGTCGCGGTACACGTCGGGGTCGGTGAGTCGGGGCAGGTAGGCCCCGAGGTCGGCGGTGAGGGCCGGGAAGCGTTCCGGGTCGAGGCCGGCGAGGACGGCGCGGGAGGTCTCGCGGGCGCGGGCCGGGTCGCGGTGGTCGACGAAGGCGGCGCTGCCGAGGGTGAGGAGGTACATGCGGCGGTAGCAGGCCATGGCCTCGGCGGGGCTCATGCCGAGGGCGAGGCTTTCGGCGAGGGCGGGTTCGACGAGGCGTTCCAGGAGGCGCAGGCCCATCCAGGGGCGGCCGCCGCGCAGGGCGAGCAGGCCGGCGTGGTCGGCGAGCAGGTCGTGCAGGGCGGTGAAGCGGGCCTCGGCGGCCTCGGCCCAAGGGGTGCCGGGCGGGATCTCGGGGAGGCGTTCGGCGAGTTGCTCCACGCACAGGTCGAGCAGGCCGTCGACGTCCCCGCAGCGGCGTTGGACGGTGGCGTGGGAGACGCCGAGGCGGGCGGCGACAACCCGGAAGCTGAGTCGGTGGGGGCCTTCCTCGTCGATGACGCGCAGGGCGGTCTCGGCGATGAGCGCGGGGGTGGCGCGGTCGGTGGCGGGGGAGCTGCGCGGCATGCGATACACCGTATCAGCCGGTGTATCGGATCTGCCGGGTCCGCGTCGGGCGTCTCGAACTCCGGGACGGACCCGCCGCCCGACCCGCCGCCCGACCCGCCGTCCGGCCCACCGCCCGTCACCCGCACGGACGCTCGTACCGCCACCCGTCGTGGTGATTGTCGGCTGATGGGACGGGTGGCGCGTTGACCCTGTGTGACGGGGCGGGTGCACTGGGGACGCCCGCGCGTTCAGCGGCCGCACCGACGGCCGGCGCGAGCGTTCGCCGGGCACCGGGGGTGTCGGCCGGACCGCACGAGCCGGCCCGCACCCCCGGCGCCCCGTACCGGCGCCGCACCCCGGGCCGGGCGGGCGGGGAGCGCGCGCACCGGCGGCCCGGACGACGCCACGCGCACCTCCCCCACGCCAAGGAGTCCCGCCGTGTCGCCTCGTCCGCGCCGCCCACGCGCGCTCGTCGGCCTGCTCAGCGCCGCCGCGCTCGCCGCCGGCCTGCTGCCCGCCGCCCCGGCCCTCGCCGAACCCACGGCCACCTCGGACCTCCCGCTGGCCCTGCGCCCGCCGCAGGGGTGGAACAACTGGGCGCACTACATGTGCGAGATCGACGAGGCCACCGTCGTCGCCAACGCCGACGCCCTGGTCTCCACCGGGCTCGCGGCCAAGGGCTACGACACCGTCACCGTCGACGACTGTTGGACCACCAAGAGCCGCGACGCGAACGGGGACCTCGTCACCGACGGCGCGAAGTTCCCGCGCGGCATGGCCTGGCTGGGCCGGTACCTGCACGGCAAGGGGCTGAGGTTCGGCATCTACCAGGACGCCGGGCACCTGACCTGCGAGCGCTACCCCGGCAGCGGCACCCCGGTGGGCGGCGGTCCCGACAACTTCGACCGCGACGCCCGGCTGTTCGCCTCCTGGGAGGTGGACTACGTGAAGATGGACGGCTGCAACGTGTGGGTGCCGCCGGGGCAGACCAAGGAGCAGGCGTACCGGGACGCGTACACGAAGGTCGCGCGGGCCCTGAAGGCCACCGGCCGGCCGATGGTGCTCTCCGCGTCCGCCCCCGCCTACTTCCAGGCCGGGGAGTACGGCGGGCCCGACTGGCACAAGGTGATCGGCTGGGTCCGCGAGACCGGTCAACTGTGGCGCGAGGGCCGCGACATCAAGGTGTACGCGCCGAAGGCCCCCGACACCTCCCGCTGGGCCTCGGTCCTCGGCAACTACGGCTACAACCGCTGGCTCGCCCGCCACTCCGGTCCCGGCAACTGGAACGACCCCGACTTCCTGCTGGCCGGCGCGCCCGGGCTGACCGAGGAGGAGGGCCGCAGCCAGGTGGCGCTGTGGGCCATGATGGCGGCCCCGTTCATCCTCTCCTCCGACGTGACGAAGCTGAGCGCGGCGGGGCTGGCCGCCCTGAAGAACGACGATCTGCTGGCCCTGGACCAGGACCCCCTGGGCCGGCAGGCCGCGGTGATCTCCTCCGACGGCACCCTCGACGTGCTGGCCCGGCCGCTGTCCGGCGGGGAGCGGGCGGTGGCCGTGCTCAACCGGTCGAACTCGGCGAAGGAGGTCGGCGTGCCGCTGACCGACATCGGGCTGTCGGGGTGCGCGGTCGCCGCGAAGGACCTGTGGACGGGGGCCACGACCCGGGTGGAGACCCGGCTGAGCGCGAAGGTCCCGGCCCACGGCACGGCGGTGTGGCGCCTGACCGGGCTCAACTGCGGGAAGGCCGTGCCCACCGGGCAGATCGTGGGCGCGGGCGTGACCTGCGTGGACGGCCGGCACCCGGGCGAGGCGGGCACGGCCGCGATGAGCGCGTGCGCGGGCACCTCCGACCAGCGGTGGCAGGTCCGCGCCGACGGCAGCCTGCGGCTGCTCGGATCCTGCCTGACGGCGGGCGAGGCCGGCGCGGTGACCCTGGCGGCCTGCGCGCCGGGCCTGCCGGGGCAGCGGTGGACGTACCGGCGTGACGGGGCGCTGGTGGAGCGGGTCGACGGGCGGTGCCTGGAGGCCCCCGCGCCGGTGAAGGCGCCGGCGGCGCCGGGCCCGTTGCGGCTGGTGCCCTGCGGGGACCACGTGACGGCGCAGACCTGGTCCCTCCCGGTCTGAGCCGCCGATGCCCACACGCGCGCACACCTCCCGCAGGTCCGTCCTCGCCCTGCTCGCGGCGGCCCTGCCGGGCCTGTTCGCGGCCGGGCCCGCGGCGGCCGAACCCGCCCCGCCGGGGCCGGGCGCCCCGGTGGGCCCCGGCGCTCCGATCGGGCCGCGCGGCGGCCGGCCGGGCGGCCGGAACCTCTTCGACGCGGAGCCGGCCCGCGCCGCGCTGCGCCGGCTGCTGCCCCGGCACGCCGCGCAGTTCGCCCTCACCGTCAGCCCGGACGGCCCGGCCGACGGGTACGCGATCGGCGGGGTCCGGGGCCGGATCACGGTGCGGGCCGCGACCGGCGCCGGGCTGCTGGCGGGGGTCGGGCACTACCTGCGCTCGGTGGCGGGGGTGGACATCGGCTGGCCCGGGGACAGCCTGGGCGCGCTGCCGAAGTTCCTGCCGCCGCCGGAGCGGCCGGTGGAGCGGACCGCCTTGGTGCCGCACCGCTACGCCCTCAACGACACCGACGCCGGGTACGCCGGGCCCTACCGTTCCTTCGCCGATCACGAACGCGAGATCGACCTGCTGGCCCTGCACGGGATCAACGAGGTGTTCGTGCAGGTCGGCTCCGAACTCCCGCTGTACCGGGCGCTGCGGGGCTTCGGGTACGCGGACGAGGAGCTGCTGGCCTGGATCCCGACGCCGGGCCGGCAGAGCTGGTGGCTGTTGCAGAACCTGAGCGGTTTCGGCGGGCCGGTGACGGAGCGGTTGATGACGGAGCGGGCCGCGGTGGGCCGGCGGGTCGCCGACCGGCTGCGGGAGCTGGGCATGACCCCCGTGCTGCCGGGCTGGTTCGGGACCGTGCCACCCCGGTTCGCCGCCCTCAACCCGGGCAACACGGTGGTCCCGCAGGGCGATTGGGCCGGGTTCGCCCGGCCGGACTGGCTGGACCCCACCTCCCCGGCCTTCGCCCCGCTGGCCGCCGCGTACTACGCGGAGCAGCGGGAGCTGTTCGGGGACAGCGGCATGTACCGGATGAGTCCGCTGCACGAGGGCGGCCGGGTGGGCTCCGTGGACGTGACGGCGGCGGCCCGGGCCGTGCAGCGGGCCCTGGACGACGCGCACCCGGGCGCGCTGTGGGCGGTGCTGGGCTGGGAGGACGATCCGAGCCCGGCCCTGCTCGCGGGGGTGGACACCGAGCGGCTGCTGATCCTGGACGGGCTGGCCGACCGCTACGACGGGCTGGACCGGGAACGGGAGTGGGGCGGCGCCCCGTACGCCTTCGGGTCGATCGTGAACTTCGGCGGGCACACCACCCTCGGCGCGAACACCGGGGTGTGGACCTCCCGGTTCCCGGCCTGGGCCCGCTCCCCCGGGCTGCGCGGCATCGCGTGGCTGCCGGAGGCCGGCGGCACCGACCCGGCGGCCTTCGCCCTGTTCACCGAGTTGGCGTGGACCCGGGAGGTGGACGGGCCGGGCTGGTTCGCGGCCTGGGCCGACCGCCGCTACGGCGGGCCGGACCCGCACGCGCGGGCGGCGTGGGAGGCCCTGCGCACGGGCCCGTACGGGACGCCCTCGGGCACCTGGTCGGAGACCCAGGAGGGGCTGTTCACGGCCCGGCCCTCGCTGACGGCGGCGAAGGCCGCGTACTGGAGCCCGACGGCGATGCGCTACCGGCCGGAGACGGTGCGGCGGGCCCTGGACGAGCTGCTGCGGGTGGCGCCGGCGCTGCGCGGGAGTTCGGCGTACCGCTTCGACCTGGTCAACACGGCCCGGCAGGTGCTCGCCGACCACTCGCGGGTGCTGCTGCCCCGGATCCGGGCCGCGTACGAGGCGAAGGACGCGGGCGCCCTGCGGGCCGCGATCGAGCGCTGGCAGGAGGCGGAGCGGCTGTTGGAGGCGGTGGTGGAGACCGAGCCCGCGTTCTCGTTCGGGGCGTGGACGGCGGCGGCCCGCGCCTGGGGGCACACGGAGGCCGAACGGGTCCGGTACGAGTACGACGTGCGCTCCCTGTTGACCGTGTGGGGTCCCGAACGGGGCTCGGAGCGGGGCCGGTTGCACGACTACGGCAACCGCGAGTGGGCCGGGCTGCTCGGCGAGTTCCACGCGCCGCGCTGGCGGGACTTCCTGGCCGGGCTGGAGGAGTCCCTGCGCACGGGCACCCCGCCGAAGGCCATCGCCTGGCACGCGCGGGAGGAGGCGTGGGCGCGGCGGCGGACCGAGCACCCGACGGGGCCGCGCGGGGACGCGTACGAGCGGGCGCGGGCGGTCGCGCGGGCGGTGGCGGCCGACCCGGGGCCCTGACCGGGCCGAACCCGAATCATCCGCGCACACGTGCGAGGTGTCCGTCGTTCGGGTGGCGCGGGGCCGGAGGACCGCTCGGGGCGGGCCGGTCCGGGTTCCCTGGTGCCGGGGGGGCGCCCCGCCCGCCCCGGCCGGTCCGACCCGGCCCGCCCTTCCCGTCGTCCCGTCAGGAGTGCCGTCGTGATGACCCCGTGTGAATCCCCCGCCGTCCCGCCGGTCGACGGGGCCGAGCCCCTGTCCGGTCGGTCGCCGTCCTGGCCCGGGGTGGTGGAACTGCGCAAGCGCGCGGGCGGCGACCTGCGCGCCCAGGCCGCCGCCCACGCCCGCCGCACGGCCACCCGCGCGGCCCTGATGCCGCGCCTCTAGAGCGGTCGTGACGCCAGGGCCCGCAGGTGGTCCCGCAGGGGCCCGGGCGGCCGGGGCGAGGGGGCCGGTGGGGCGCTTGCGCGAGTCCGCCGGTTGACGTGACGGGGCGCGAGGGTGCGGGGAGGATGGGGTGATGGATTCCTTCGGCGACGTGCCCGCCCCCTCGTCCGTTCCCCTGCCCGACGCCCTCGACCCCTACCCCGCCTCGCCCGCGTACGACGGTGGGTTCCTCGACGTGGGGGACGGGCAGCGGGTCGCGTGGGAGTGTTCGGGGAATCCGGCCGGGGTGCCGTTGTTGGTCGTGCACGGGGGGCCGGGGTCGGGTGGTGGGGTGGGGGCGCCGGCGCGGCCCGGGCCGTGCGATCCGGCGCGGTACCGGGTGATCCGTTTCGACCAGCGGGGCTGCGGGCTGAGCACCCCGCACGCCTCGGATCCGGGCACGGACCTGTCGGTGAACACCACGGGGCGGCTGGTGGCGGACATGGAGCGGCTGCGCGAGGAGACGGGGGTCCGACGGTGGGTGCTGTTCGGCGGGTCCTGGGGGTCGACGCTGATCCTGGCGTACGCGGTGCGGTATCCGGAGCGGGTGCGGGCGATCGTGCTGCACGGGGTGACCACCACCCGGCGTTCGGAGATCGACTGGTTGTACCGGGGGGTCGCGCGGTTCCGGCCGGAGGCGTGGGAGCGGTTCGTGGCGGCCTCGGGTCCGGCGGGGGCGGCGGCGGTCGCGGCGGGCGGGCATCCGGTGGCGGCGTACGCGGCGTTGGTCTCGGACCCGGATCCGCGGGTGCGGGAGCGGGCGGTGCGGGCGTGGTGCGCGTGGGAGGACGCGGTGTTGGCGGAGGAGACGGAGGCGGGCGGCGGGGTCGCGCCGACGGTGTACACGGACCGGGCGGTGCGGGACCGGGCGGCGTTCGTGCGGATCTGCGCCCACTACTTCGCGCACGGCGCCTGGCTGGAGGAGGGGGAACTGTTGCGGGACGCGGGGCGCTTGGCGGGGGTGCCGGGGGTGTTGACGCAGGGTCGGCGGGATCTGGCGGGGCCGCCGGACACGGCGTGGGCGCTGGCGCGGGCGTGGCCGGGCGCGGAGTTGCGGATGGTGGAGGGCGGCGGGCACCTGGCGACGGAGGAGTCGCGGCGGTGGGTGCGGGCGGCCCTGGACCGGTTCGCCGAGGCGCCCTGAGGCGGGGTGCCCCGGGGCGGGTCAGCCCTTCGTGACGTTGACGACGACGGAGTGCCAGCCGGTGGCGCCGTCGGGGACGGTGCCGACGCGGTCGCCGGTCTGGACGGCGCCGGTGCGGTCGATGGAGCGGGCCTCCAGGGTGTGGCCGCCGGGCGTGGCGTCCCACCACCAGACCCATTGGCGCCAGGTGTCCAGGCCGTCCTCGGCGCCGAGCTTGGCCCGCCGCCAGGGGCCGCCGTCGACCCTGACCTCCACGGCCTCGATCCCCCGGTGCTGGGCCCAGGCGACGCCGGCGACGGGGACCCGGCCGGGTTTGAGGTCGGCGAAGGGGCGGGGGGTGTCGATGCGGGTCTCGGTCTTGATCGGGCCGCGGGGGGACCAGGAACGTTTGACCCAGTAGGCGTCAAAGGCGTCGAAGGTGGTCAGGCGCAGTTCGCGGAGCCATTTGCAGGCCGAGACGTAGCCGTAGAGGCCGGGGACGACCATGCGGACGGGGAAGCCGTGCTCGAAGGGGAGCGGGGCGCCGTTCATGCCGACGGCGAGGAGGGCGTCGCGGCCGTCCATGACGGTCTCGACGGGGCTGCCGAGGGTCATGCCGTCGACGGAGCGGGCCACGAGCTGGTCGGCTCGTCCACCCTGCGAGGGGGGTTTCACCCCGGCCTCGCGCAGCAGGTCGGCGAGGGGCACGCCGAGCCAGCGGGCGTTGCCGATGTAGGGGCCGCCGACCTCGTTGGAGACGCAGGTGAGGGTGATGTCGCGTTCGACGAGGGGGCGGGCGAGGAGTTCGTCGAGGGTGAGGGTGAGGGGGCGGGTGACGCCGTCGCCGAGGATCGTCAGCCGCCAGGTGCGGGCGTCGACCTTGGGGACCACGAGGGCGGTGTCCACCCGGTAGAAGTCGCGGGCGGGGGTGGTGAAGGGGCCCACGCCGGGGATCCTCAGGTCGGCGCCGGCGGGGACGGGGCCGGCGGGCGAGGCGGGGGCGGGCAGGCGCAGGGTGTCGCGGGAGGCGATGGCGCCGCCCGCGTCGAGGGCGGACAGGCGCCGGCCGAGGAGGCCGCCGGCGGCGGAGACGAGGACGGTGGCGCCCAGGGCCCGGTGGAAGCCGCGCCGGTCCATGACCCAGGCGCCGGCGGGCCGGCCGTAGGGGGCGGGGCGGCGGAGCATCGTGGTCAGCAGGGCGAGGACGCCAGCGGCCACGGCGCCGGCGAGCAGGGAGGGCAGGGCGTCGGTGACGCCGGCCCCGGGTCGGCCGACGGCGATGCCGGCGCCGACCAGGCCGATCAGGGCGGCGAGGGCGATGCCGGGGCGGGGGCGGCGGACGGCGAGGAGCCCGGCGAGGGCGCCGACGGCGGCGAGGGCGAGGAGGATCCCGCCGAGGAGGACGGGTTTGTCGGCCGTGCCGAAGGTGCGCACCGCCCAGTCCTTGACCCCGATGGGGGTGGCGTCGATGAGGGCGCCGCCGACGGCGGTGATCGGTCCGGCCTGGGGGCGGATGGCGGGGGCGAGGAGTTCGCCCGCGCAGATGCCGGCGAAGGCGGCGGCGAGGCCGGCGAGCAGGGCGCGCCAACGGGTGCCGCGGGGGTTCGCGGCGCGTTGGCGGGCGGCTTCGGCCGCGTCGGCGCGGGCGTTCGCGCGTTCCGGGTCCGGGGTGTCGTCGTGCACTGTCTCGTTCTCCACATGAGGGGTTCGGAGCGAGCGGGCCGGCGGATGGGCTCGTGGGGCGGGGGGTTCCGGAGGGCCTGGGGACGATCATGTCCTAGGTCCGTCCGTTTCGGGACCTTCGCTGCGCATGTGGGCTACATAAAGCCGATAGCTTGTGAATGCATTCACAAGATCTTGACGGAGAAGATCTTGGCTACCGCGAAGGTGCATGTCATGGCCACTCTGCTCGACCGACCCACCAGCCCCATCAGCGCCGACGAGGTGTCGCGGCCCGCGGCGCTGGACGGCCGGGCGGCCCGCGCCACGCTCGCCGCCCTGCGCGTGCTCGTCGCCTGGACCTTCCTGTGGCCCTTCCTCGACAAGCTGTTCGGCCTCGGCTTCGCCACCAAGGCCGGCAAGTCGGTCCTCGACGGCGCCTCGCCCACCGCCGGCTTCCTCCTGCACGGAACCAAGGGTCCGTTCGCCCACAGCCTCGACTCGGTCGCCGGCGCCTGGTGGCTGGACCTGCTCTTCATGACCGGCCTGCTCGGCATCGGCCTGGCCTTCCTGCTCGGCATCGGCATGCGGATCGCCGCCGTCTCGAATGCCCTGATGATGGCCTTCATGTATCTGGTCAGCCTGTGGCCCGACACCAACCCGATCACCGACAGCCACTGGATGATCGCCCTGGCCGGCGCCGCCCTGGTCGTCACCCGCGCCGGCGACATGTACGGCTTCGGCAAGGTCTGGCGCCAGTCGCCCCTCGTCCGCCGCTTCCCGGTGCTCGCCTGATCCGCCCGCCCGCCCCCTCGCCCGACCGTCGCAATCCCGAACGGGCGTCCGAGCAGGGCACGTCGAAGCGCCCGTCCCGTGTGAAACGGGGCGGGCGCTTCGGTGTGTACGCACCCGCCCGGCCCCGCCGCCCCCCGTACATTGACCGGACACCCCGCCCGGCACCCGTTCCCCCGCCGGCGCGCGGGGACCGTCGCGTCCGAACCGGGAAGCGGGAGCCGGCACCGTGGAACTGACCAGCACCTCGTTCCTCGTCACCCTGATCGTGGTCACCGCCCTGGCGATGCTCGCCACGCTGCTGCTGTGGAACCGGCTGCCGCGCCCGGCCTGGCTGCGCTGGCCCGGACGCGTGGTCCTGCTCGTCCTGTGCCAGGCCGGCGCCATCGCCGCCGTCGCCACCTGGATCAACGGCGGCTACGGCCTGTACTCCTCCTGGGACGACCTGCTCGGCCGGAACGCCACGGACTCCTCCGTGATGACCGGCCCCCCGCCCGGCCGGGCCCGGTTCACCGCCGGCAGCGCGGGCACCGAGGGCACCTACTTCCGCGGGCCCCGCTCCCACCTCGCCGGTCAGGTCCTGGTCTGGACCCCGCCCGAGTACGACGCCCCCGGCGCCGACAAGACCCGCTTCCCCGTGCTGGTGCTGCTGCACGGCCACCCCGGCTCCCCGCAGTCCTGGATCGAGGCCGGCCAGATGCCGGGCGCCCTGCGCGAACTCGTCCAGCTCGGCGCCTCGCACCCCTTCATCCTCGTGATGCCCGAGATCTACCCCGGCGGGGTCAACACCGACTGCTCCGACCTGCCCGGCCGCAAGGTCGCCACCTGGCTCGCCGAGGACGTGCCGGCCCTGGTCGCCCGCGACTTCCGCACCCTGCCCGGCCCGCGCGGCTGGGGCCTGCTCGGCGTCTCCACCGGCGGCTACTGCGCCGCGAAACTGCCCCTGCAGTACCCCAAGGTCTTCGGCGCCGGCGCCGCCCTCGACCCCGACCCGCTCGCGGGCGACGCCGACGTGCTGCCCGACGCCGACGTCCGCACCCGCAACAGCCCGTTGTGGCTCGTGCGCCACACGAAGGCCGACGTGGCCCTCTTCCTCGCCACCTCCGCCCAGGACCGCGACAGCCCGCCCTACCGGCTGGAGCAGTTCGCCGAGGCCGCGGCCGGCACCGAGACCCGGGTGAAGACCCTGGTCCGGCCCACCGGCGGACACAACTTCCAGACCTGGGCCGGCATGTACCCGGAGGCCATCGGCTGGCTCTCCGCCGAACTCGCCGCCCCCACCACCGGCCCTCTCAAGCCTTCCTGACGGAGCGTCCGCTCAGGCCGCCGCCGAGCCCATCGGTCCCCACGGGTCCAGGGGCACCGCCCCGATCCGGTACCCGCGCTGGTCCAGCAGGTGCCCGCTGAGCTTCACCGGCCACAGGGTGATCGCCCGGTCCGTGATCGCGATCTGCGGGGCCCGCTCGGCCACCCGCGCCTCGAACCGGTGCGCGTCCTCCACCGACCGCACCCAGCCCACGATCAGCAGGTTGTCCCGCCCGGTCACCGCCGCGCACAGACGCACCTCGCGCATGCCCGTGATCGCCCCGGCCGCCTCCGTCAACGCCAACGGCGGGGCCTGCGCCCACAGCAGCGCCGCCACCGGCCACTCCGACAAGGGCCGCGCCACCTCGCAGCGGGCCTGGAGCCGGCCCGTGCCGAACAGCCGGTTCACCCGCCGCCGGATCGTGTCCGGGGCCGCGCCCAGCCGCTCGGCGAGCGCCGCGTACGAGACCCGCGCGTCCACCGACAGCTCGGTGCTGATCGCCCGGTCCAGCTCCCCCACCGTGCCCGGGGAGAACGACCGGGTCGCCGGGTGCGGGGCGCGCGCCGCCAGCCGGCGCACCTGCTCCTGGCTGAGCGAACGGAAGCGCCAGCGGCTGCCCTCGGCGTGGATGGTGCCCGCCAGGTGGGTCCGGCTCGCCACGATGTCGGGCATGGCGCCCAGCGTGAGCGTCACCCACCGCGACAGGGTCGGCAGATCCGCCGCGTGCACGGTCAACAGCAGGTCCCGCGCCCCCGTCACGTGCTCCACCGTCAGCACGAACGGCTGCGCCGCCAGCTCCTCCGCCGCCCGCAGCAGCCCGCCGTTGGCGCAGTCCACCTCGATGAACGCGATGCACCCGGCCCCGAACTCCACCATCGCCGGCCCCGGGTAGCACGTCACCCAGGCCGCACCGGCCTCGTGCAGCCGCTGCCAACGCCGGGCCACCGTGCCCGCGTCCACCCCGAGCACCGGGGCCAGCGCGCTCCACGGGGCCCGGGGCGAGATCTGCAGCGCGTGCACCAGGGCCTGGTCCAACGCGTCCAGCGTCAGCGAAGGCCCGGCCTGCGGCGTGACGGTGCGCGATTCCTGCACCCACTCCACCCCTCTGCGGTTTTCCGGCGTATTCACCGGTTCAAGCCGATTCCGCCCCCAGTGTGACACCCAGATCACCCGGATTGCCCCGGTCTTTGGGCCTTCCCTTGCTCTGCTCCCCCTTTCCCTTCACATGTCAGGAGGTGTCCGCATCATGTCGATCGCGGAACGTGCCGTGGAACTCCAGGACGAGCTGGTCCGGCTCCGTCGGGAACTGCACGAGGAGCCCGAGCTGGGCCTGGAGCTGCCCCGCACCCAGGAGAAGGTGCTGCGCGCCCTCGACGGGCTGCCGCTGGAGATCACCCTCGGCAAGAAGCTGAACTCCGTCACCGCCGTACTGCGCGGCTCCCTCCCCGGCGGCGCCGTGCTGCTGCGCGGGGACATGGACGCCCTGCCCGTCCGCGAGGACAGCGGCGAGTCCTTCGCCTCGAAGATCGACGGCCGGATGCACGGCTGCGGCCACGACCTGCACACCGCCGGTCTCGTCGGCGCCGCCCACCTGCTCGCCGAACGCCGCGAGAGCCTCCACGGCGACGTGGTCCTCATGTTCCAGCCCGGCGAGGAGGGCTTCAACGGCGCCGGCGCCATGATCGAGGAGGGCGTGCTCGACGCGGCCGGCAAGAAGCTCGACGCCGCCTACGCCCTCCACGTCACCAGCAGCATGCTGCCCTCCGGCATGATCACCGGCCGCCCCGGCCCCGCCATGGCCGCCTCCGACGCCTTCAGCGTGAAGCTGACCGGGCGCGGCGGGCACGGCTCGGCCCCGCACTCCGCGAAGGACCCGGTGCCGGCGATCTGCGAGATGGTCACCGCCATCCAGGCGTACGTGACCCGCACCTTCGACATCTTCGACCCGGTGGTCGTCACGGTGGGCACCCTGCACGCGGGCACCCAGGAGAACGTGATCCCCGAGCACGCCGAGTTCCGCGCCACCGTGCGGTCCTACTCCGCGAAGAACCAGGAGCGGCTGCTCACCGACCTGCCCCGGCTGGCCAAGGGCATCGCCTCGGCGCACGGCCTGGACGTGGAGGCCCACTACCAGGTCCTCTACCCGGTCACGATCAACGACCACGACGAGACCCACTTCATGATGCGGGCCGCCGGCGAGCTGTTCGGCGACGAGGTGCCGGTCATGCCGCAGCCGCTGAGCGGTTCGGAGGACTTCTCCCTGGTGCTGCGCGAGGCGCCCGGCGCCATGCTGTTCGTCGGCGCCACCCCGCCCGACCTGGACCCGACGAGCGCGCCGATGAACCACTCGCCGCAGTGCCGGTTCGACGACGCGGTGCTGCACCGGCAGGCCGCCCTGCTCGCCGACGTGGCCGTCAAGCGACTCTCGGCGACCGCGCCGCCGATCGCGGACTGAGGGGGAGGGCGCACGTGAACACCACCTCCGACCCGACCTCCGCCCCCGCGGGGGCCCAGGACACCCCGGCGGGCGGCGCGAAACTCGGCGCCGTGGTCGGCCTGCTCGTCTTCTTCGAGCTGACCAGCGGCATCCTCCAGGGCAGTGTGCTGCCCCTGATCCCGGGCATCCGCGACGACCTGTCGATCTCGACCGGCAACGCGCTGTGGATCACCGCCACCCAGTTCCTGTTCGCCGCCGTGTGCGTCCCCGTCTTCGGCCGGCTCGGCGACCTGTACGGGCACCGGCGGATGCTGCGGATCTCGTTGGTCTCCATCGCGGTCGGCTGCGTGCTGTGCGCCCTCGCCCCGAACCTGACCGTCTTCCTCCTCGGCCGCGCCCTGCTCGGCCCGCTGGCCGCGCTGCTGCCGTTGGAGATCGGACTGGTCCGGGACCGGCTCGGGGTGGCCGAGGGGCGTCGGGCGGTCAGCTGGCTGGTGGGTGCGCTCACCCTCGGCTCGGTGCTGGGCACCGCCGCGACCGGGCCGCTGCACTCGGCGCTGGGCGGCGATGTCCGCTCCACCCTGTGGGTGCTGGCCGTGATCGCGGTGGGCTGCGCGCTGCTGTCCTTCTTCCCCCGCATCCCCGAGACGCGGGTGCTGGCCCCGGGCCGGATGGACTGGACGGGTTCGGCGCTGCTCGGGCTCGGCCTGGTCTCGCTGCTGGGGATCTGCTCCCAGGGCAACAGCCTGGGCTGGAACTCGCCGGTGGTGCTCGGCGGGCTGGTGCTGGCCGTGACCATGCTGACGGCGTGGGTGCGGGTCTCGCTGCGCAACCCGAACGCGCTGGTGGACGTGCGGGCCATGGCGAACCGGGCGGTGGCCCCGCACTACGTGTCCGGGTTCGTGCTCGGCGCGACCCTGCTGGGCGGGCAGGCCGTGGCCGTGGCCTTCCTGGACGCGCGGCCGGAGGCGGCCGGGTACGGGTTCGGGCTGGCCGCGTGGGAGATCAGCCTGTGGATGGCGGTGCCGATGGTGCTGGCCTTCGCGACCGCCTCCACCTCCTCCTCCGTGGCCCGGATCATGGGCTACCGCAACATGCTGGTGCTGGCGTTCTCGCTGATCGCGGGCGGCTTCGGGATCCAGATCGCGGGCACCGGCACGGTGGGCCTGTGGGCCACCGGGTACGCGGTGGCCGGCGCGGGCTTCGGCCTGGCGCTGGGCGGGCTGCCCACGGTGATCGTGGAGGCCAGCGCCCGGGACCGGGCGGCGAGCGCGACCGCGATCTACAACAACCTCAAGACGGTCGGCGGCAGTGTCGCCGGCGCCGCCTCGGCCACCCTGTTCGCGACCTTCCTGGTGGCGGGCACGCAGATCCCGGCGCTCACCTCGTACCTGATCATCTGGGGGTTCTGCGCGGCGCTGGGCCTGGTGTCGGTGGTGTTGACCCGCAGGTCGAACACCGGCCGCTGAGTCCCTTCGTCCCGCGAGCCCGCACGGCGCGGTCGGCCCCTTCCCGGGGTCGGCCGCGCCGTGCGCGTTCCCCGTTCAGCGCCCCTTGCCCAGCCGGACCGGCAGGGCGCGGACCCCGTTGCCGATGAAGCTGGGCTGGGGCACGAGGTCCGCCTCGGCGACCGCGAGGTCGAGGTCGGGGAAGCGGGTGAAGAGGGCTTCGAGGGCGGTGACGGCCTCCAGTCGGGCCAGGGGTGCGCCGAGGCAGAAGTGGGCGCCGTGCCCGAAGGAGAGGTGGCGGGGGCCCTCGGGGCGGGTGAGGTCGAAGCGGTCGGCGTCGGGGCCGTGGGCGGCCGGGTCGCGGCCGGCGGCGGTGTACCCGGCGAGGACGGGGGTGCCGGCGGGGATGAGCCGGCCGTCGAGTTCGAGGTCGCGGGTGGGGTAGCGGAACGGAAACCAGCTGACGGGTCCGTCCAGGCGCAGGGTCTCCTCGACCACCGCGTCCCAGCCCGCCTCGCCGGCGCGGACGAGGGCGAGCTGCGCGGGGTGGGCGCGCAGCAACCGGACGGCGTTCACGATCAGGTTCATGGTGGTCTCGTGGCCGGCCACGAGCATCAGCCTCATGGTGCCGATGAGTTCGGCCTCGGTGAGCCGGTCGCCGTCGTGTTCGCGGGCGGCGATGAGGGCGCTGGTGAGGTCCTCGCCGGGGGCGGCGCGGCGGGTCGCGGCGATGGTGCCCATGAGGGCGACGAGTTCGCGGACGGCGGCCATGGCCTCGGCCGGGGTGGTGTCGGTGGCGACGATCACCGTGTGGGACAGCTCGTGCAGCCGGCCCCGGTGTTCGGGGTCCACGCCGAGCAGTTCGCAGATCACGCCCATGGGCAGCGGGAGGGCGAAGCCGGCGTGCAGGTCGACGACGCCGTCCTCGGCGCGGTCGGCCTCCTCGGCGAGCGCGTCGAGGAGTTGGTGGGTGAGTTCGCGCACCCGGGGCCGCAGGCGTTCGACCTGGCGGGCGGAGAAGGCGTTGCCGACCAGGGCGCGCAGCCGGCGGTGGTCGGGGCCGTCGGCGGTGTGCATGCCCTGGGCGTCGGCGAACACGCGCAGCGGCCAGTCCTTGGGGACGGTGCCGTCGTGCAGGACGGGGCAGTGGCGGGAGTCCTTGGCCACGTGCGGGTGGGCGAGGAGGGTGCGCAGGGCCTCGTGGCCGAGGACGGCGACGGCGGGCACGCCGCCGGGCAGGACCACGTCGGCCACGGGTCCGTGCTCGCGCAGCAGGCGGGCGTTGAGCTCGTGCGGGCGGCCGCCCCGCGGGTCGACGACGT
Source organism: Streptomyces dryopteridis (assembly GCF_049606955.1). Classification (NCBI taxonomy): domain Bacteria; kingdom Bacillati; phylum Actinomycetota; class Actinomycetes; order Kitasatosporales; family Streptomycetaceae; genus Streptomyces; species Streptomyces dryopteridis. Next base: position 460,138 of record NZ_CP187113.1, read on the forward strand.
GCGGGGCGGGTTCGGGGCTGGTCACGCCGGTACTCCTGGGGTCGCGGGCGCTGTCGTGGCCAACACTGCGGGGCGCGGGGCCCGTTGTTCAAGGGTTCGGCGGGGTCAGTGGCCCTCGACCACGGGTCGGCGGCGTTCGACGAGGGCCTCGAAGCCGTCGAGGACGCAGGTCAGGCCGAAGGTCCAGGCGTGTTCGGCGCCGTAGGCGGAGCCGTGGGCCTCGCCGGCGGCGCGGCCGACGCGTTCGGAGATCGGGTGGGCGCCGGGGGGCACGAGGCGGGCGAGGACGGGGGCGACGGCGGCCCACCACTGCGCGTCGGTGACGGGGGCGGCGCGGCGTTCGGCCTCGACGCGCAGTTCGGTGCCGACGGTGCGTTCGACGAAGCCGAGGAGGTGGGCGAGGGCGGCGTCCTGTTCGACGTCGGTCAGGCCCAGGTCCTCGAAGGCGGCGAGTTCGTGTTCGTAGGCGGCCATGACCCCGGGGCCGAGCGGGGGGCGGGTGAGGCCGAGGCCGGCGATCCAGGGGTGGGCGCGGAGCAGGGCGCGGCGTTCCTCGGCGACGGCGGTGACGCGGGCGCGCCAGGGGGTGTCGGGGTCCTGGGGGGTGCGGTCGGCGGTGCGCAGGGTGCGGTCGAGGAGGAGGTCGACGAGGTCGGCCTTGCCGGGGACGTAGGTGTAGAGGGTCATGGGGGTGACGCCGAGGCGGCCGGCGAGGGCGCGCATGGTGAGGGCGTCGATGCCGTCGGTGTCGGCGAGGGCGAGGGCGGCGTCGAGGACCTCGTCGAGGGTGAAGCGGCGGCCGGGGCCGCGGGCGGCGCGGGGGGCGGGGGCTCCGGGGTCGCGCCAGAGCAGTTCCACGGTGTGAGCGGGATCTCCGCCGTTCTTCTCCGGGCCGGTGACCACGGGTTTCTCCTCGTCTCGGGGTCGCGTCCGGCGACCGTCGCAATAAATTCCGTACGCAGTAGACTGTACTACGTATACAATTCTCTTCCGCCCCCTCCCCGTCCACCCTGCTCCGAGGAGCCCCTTTGCGCATCACGTCGACCACGACCGCGCTGACCGTCGCCGATCCCGAGGTCTCCGCCGAGTTCCTCGTGCGCCACCTCGGCTTCACGGTGGCCATGGCCGCCGACGGATTCGTCTCGCTGACCCACCCCGACGGGCCCTCCGTCGTCTACCACCGCACGGGCCTGGAGGTGCTCCCCGCCGATCTGCGCGACCGCCCGGCCGACGGCGTGATCCTGGCCTTCACGGTGCCCGACCTGCCGGCCGCCGCCGAGCGCCTGGAGCGGGACGGGGTGGTGTTCACCCTGCCGCCGCGCGTGGAGCCCTGGGGCGAGCGGCTGCTGCTGATCACCGACCCGAACGGGGTGGTGATCGAACTGCTCGACTGGATCACCGAGGACTCCTCCCCCACCCCGGACTCCTTCGCGACGGCCGACCACGGGGTGGGGCAGGTCCCCGCCGACGACCACCAGGTGATCCGCGTCCGCGGCGCCCGGGAGAACAACCTCGCCGAGGTTTCGGTGGACATCCCCAAGCGCCGGCTGACGGTGTTCACCGGCGTGTCCGGCTCCGGCAAGTCCTCCCTGGTCTTCGGGACCATCGCGGCCGAGTCCCAGCGCCTGATCAACGAGACGTACACGGCCTTCGTGCAGTCCTTCATGCCGAACCTGAACCGGCCCGACGTGGACGGCCTGCACAACCTGAGCGCCGCGATCGTCGTGGACCAGGAGCGGATGGCGGCCAACTCCCGTTCCACCGTGGGCACCGCCACCGACGCCGCCACCATGCTGCGGATCGTCTTCAGCCGGCTGGGCACCCCGCACGCCGGCACCTCCTCGGCGTACAGCTTCAACACCCCCGAGGGCATGTGCCCGCGCTGCGAGGGCCTCGGGCACGTCTCCGAGATCGACGAGGACGCCCTCGTGGACCGCGAACTCTCCCTGGACCAGGGGGCGGTGCTGGTGCCCGGGTTCGCCGTCGGCACCTGGTACTGGCAGGTGGTGGTCGGCTCGGGCTTCTTCGACCCGGCGCTCCCGCTGAAGGAGTACACCGAGGCGCAGTGGCACGACCTGCTCCACAAGGAGACCACCAAGGTCAAGGTCGGCACCACCAACCTCACCTACGAGGGGATCCTGACCCGGGTGCGGCGCACGATCCTCGCCAAGGACCGCGACGCCCTCCAACCGCACCTGCGGGCCTTCGTGGACCGGGCCGTGGTCTTCGCCACGTGCCCCGACTGCGCCGGCGCCCGGCTCTCGCCGGCGGCCCTGGCCTCGCGGATCGACGGGCTGAACATCGCCGAGTGCTCGGCCCTCCAGATCGACGAACTCGCCCGCCGGCTGGAGGGCGTGAGCGACGCGCGGGTCGCCCCGCTCCTGACGGGCCTGCGCGAACTGCTGGACTCCCTCGTGGAGCTCGGCCTGGGCTACCTCAGCCTGGACCGGCCCGCCGGCACCCTCTCCGGCGGGGAGGCCCAGCGCGTCAAGACCGTCCGCCACCTCGGCTCGGCCCTCACCGACGTGACCTACGTCTTCGACGAGCCCACCACCGGCCTGCACCCGCACGACATCCAGCGGATGAACGGGCTGCTGCTGCGGCTGCGCGACAAGGGGAACACGGTCCTCGTGGTCGAGCACAAGCCCGAGGTCATCGCGATCGCCGACCACGTCGTGGACCTCGGCCCCGGCGCGGGCACCGCCGGCGGGCACGTCACCTACAGCGGCGACCTCGCCGGGCTGCGGGCCTCCGACACCCTCACCGGCCGGCACCTCGGCCACCGTGCCCACCCGCGCGCCGAGGTCCGCTCCCCGCGCGGACACCTGTCGATCAAGGAGGCGCGGCTGCACAACCTCAAGGACGTCAGCGTGGACGTGCCGCTGGGCGTGCTGACGGTGGTCACCGGGGTCGCGGGCTCCGGCAAGTCCTCCCTGATCCACGGCCACCTCGCCGGCCGCGAGGGGGTGGTGATCGCCGACCAGTCCCCCATCCGCGGCTCCCGCCGCTCCAACCCGGCCACCTACAGCGGGCTCCTGAACCCGATCCGCACCGCCTTCGCCAAGGCCAACGGCGTCAAGGCCGCCCTGTTCAGCGCCAACTCCGAGGGCGCCTGCGGCAGCTGCAACGGGCTCGGGCTGATCTGGACGGACCTGGCGATGACCGCCGGGGTGGCCTCGGTGTGCGAGGAGTGCGAGGGCCGGCGCTTCACCCCCCGGGTGCTGGAGTACCGGCTGCGCGGGAAGAACATCGCCGAGGTGCTGGACCTGCCGGTGGCCGAGGCCCTGGAGTTCTTCCCGACCGGGCAGGCCCACACGATCCTGAACCGGCTCGACGCGGTGGGCCTGTCCTACCTGCGGCTCGGCCAGCCCCTCAACACCCTCTCGGGCGGGGAGCGCCAGCGCCTCAAGCTCGCGATCAACATGGCGGAGAAGGAGTCCGTGTACATCCTCGACGAGCCGACCACCGGCCTGCACCTGGCCGACGTGGACAAGCTGCTGGCCCTGCTGGACCGGCTCGTGGACGCCGGGAACTCGGTGATCGTCATCGAGCACCACCAGGCCGTGATGGCGCACGCGGACTGGCTGATCGACGTGGGCCCCGGCGGCGGCCACGCGGGCGGCCGGGTCGTGTTCGAGGGCACCCCGGCCCGCCTGATCGCCGAGGCCGACACCCTCACCGCCCGCCACCTGCGCCGCTACGTGGGCGCGGAGGACTGACCGGCCCACCGGCGAGCGCGGCGGCGGGTCAGCCGAGCCGCAGCTCCGTGCCCGCCGGCGGCGGGGCGAAGAACCGGGCCACCCGCCCGGCGTCCACCTCCGCCAGGCTCGCCGGCGACCAGCGCGGGGAGCGGTCCTTGTCCACGACCTGCGCGCGGATCCCCTCCACCAGGTCCGGTTCGGTCAGCGCCGCCACCGACACCCCGTACTCCCGCTCCAGGGCCCGCTCCAGACGGTCCAGGCCGCGGGCCCGGCGCAGGGACTCCAGGGTGACCTTCAGTGCCACCGGGGAGCGGGTCAGCAGGGTGTCGGCGGCGGCCGCCGCCTCCGGGTCCCCGTGCGCCCGCAGCGCGGCCACGATCCCCTCGACGGTGTCCGCGTCGTGGCAGGCGTCGATCCACACGGCCCGTTCCTTGGCCTCCCGCGCCTCCCCCGCGTCCACCGGCCGCGCGTGCCGGGCCACGGCCTCGGCGGCGGGCAGCTCGGCGAGGTCGGCGCGGAGCGCGTCGAGTTCCCCGGCCGGCACGAGGTGGTCGGCGAGCCCGCAGCGGATCGCCTCGGCGGCGCCCACCGCGCGCCCGGTCAGCGCCAGGTGCGTGCCGAGCCCGCCCGGGGCCCGCCGGCCCAGCAGCCAGGTGCCTCCCACGTCGGGCACGAACCCGATCCCGGTCTCCGGCATCGCGATCCGGGAGCGTTCGGTGACGACCCGCACCGAGCCGTGCGCCGAGACCCCCACCCCGCCGCCCATCACGATGCCGTCCATCAGCGCCACGTACGGCTTGGGATAGCGGGCGATGTACGCGTTGAGCCGGTACTCGTCGGCCCAGAACGCCGCCGAGGCGCCCCCGCCGGCCTTCGCGTCGTCGTGGATGGCGCGGATGTCGCCGCCGGCGCACAGCCCGCGCTCCCCGGCCCCGTCGACCACCACGTGCGTCACCCGCGGATCCGACTCCCAGGCCCGCAGCGCCTCGGTGAGCGCCCGCACCATCGGGTGCGTCAACGCGTTCAGGGCCCGGGGCCGGTTCAGCGTGAGCCGCCCGGCCCGCCCCTCGACCCGTGCCGACACCTCGTCCATGAGCCCGCGCCCCGCTTCCGCCGTGACCGCCGCCGGCCCGCCGCGCCGACGGGCCCGCGATCACCGTACCCCGCCCGTCGCGCCTCTCGGCGGGCCCGCCAAGGCGGCCCTACGGTGACGGGCATGGCACGTGTGGTGATGATGCTGTCCGTCTCCCTGGACGGGTACATGGCCGGACCGAACGGCGAGATCGACTGGCACATGGTCGACGAGGAGACGCACGACCGGATCAACGCCCGGCTCGCGGCGTGCTCGGCGTTCCTCATGGGCCGGGTCTCGCAGGACATGATGGAGGAGTACTGGCCGACGGCCGACGCCGACCCGGACGCCGACCGGGTCACGGTCGAGTTCGCGGAGATCTGGCGCGAGAAGCCCAAGCACGTGTACTCCCGCACCCGCCCGCCGGGCCCCGGCCCCTGGAACAGCACCTGGCGCTCGCGCGTGGACCCGGCGGAGGTCCGCGCCCTCAAGGCGCGCTCCGAGGGGGACCTGGCCATCGGCGGCGCCGAACTCGCGGGCGAGTTCCTGCGCCTGGGCCTGCTCGACGCCTGCCTGCTCTACGTCAACCCGATCCTGCTCGGCGGCGGAAAGCCCCTGTTCCCGGCCCTGACCGGCCGGATCCCGCTGCGGACCTCGCCGGCGGTCACCCTCGGCAACGGGGTGGTGGAACTCCACCACGAGATCCTGCACCCCGACACCCCCGCGACCCGACACCCCTGATCCCGGGGCCGGTTGACCGCACGCACGGCCCGGGAGTTACGGTGCGGGGCGCGACCGCGCACGCGGTCCCCCACCGCGCCCCCGACCGCCCCAGGACCTCTCGTGACGCATTCGATCAGACCACCGCTCCCCGGTGACCCGGCGCGGATCGCCGGCCGGCGCGTGGTGGGCCGGCTCGGCGCCGGCGGCATGGGCACGGTGTACGCCGTGCTCGACGACGACGGCCGCCGGCTGGCCGTGAAGACGGTCCACCCCCAGTTCGCGGCCGACCCCGAGTTCCGGAGCCGGTTCCGGCGCGAGGTCGCGGTGCTGCGCCGGGTCTCCGGGCCCTGCCTGGTGCCGTTCGTGGACGCCGACCCCGACGCCGAGGTGCCGTGGCTGGTCACCGAATACGCGCCCGGCGAGACCCTCGACGGATGGCTCGCCGCCCACGGGCCGCTGACCGGGGCCCGGTTGGCGCTGTTCGCGGCGGGCACGGCGGCGGCGCTGGCGGCCGTGCACGCGGCCGGGGTGGTGCACCGGGACCTCAAGCCCGCCAACGTGATCCTCTCTCCCGAGGGCCCGCGCGTGCTGGACTTCGGCATCGCGCACGTCACCGGCGGCACCGCCGTGACCCGCACCGGGTTCACCACCGGCACCCCCGGCTGGATCAGCCCGGAGCAGTACCGCGACGGGCTGAGCACCGCCCGCGGGGACGTGTTCGCGTGGGGCGCCCTGATCGCGCACGCCGCGCACGGCCGGCCCGTCTTCGGGGTCGGCGCGCCCGACGCCGTCGCCTTCCGGGTGCTCGGCGGGGAACCGGACCTGGACGGGGTGCCGGCCGAACTGCGCGAGCTGGTCGCGGCCTGCCTGGCCAAGGACCCGGCCGACCGCCCCGACATGGCCGAGGCGGCCCGCCGCACCCTGACCCTCGCCGCGAACGCCGGCACCACCACCCTCCCGGTCCCGGGAAGCCACCCGACCGACCCGACCGACCACGAGGACGCCGTCCGCGACGCGACGCACACCGCCGACACCGAGGCCGGGGCGCGGCCCGCGACCGTCGTGGACTCCCCCGCCCCCGGCCCCGCCCCGGCGGTCGCCGCCTTCGCCGACCTGCCCACGGCCGGCTGGGCGATACCCGTGCCCGAGGACCCGGCCTGGACCGCCCCGCCCGCCGCCCCCGCGACACCCGCCCGCGCCGGCCGGAACCGGATCGCGCGGGTGCTCGTGGTCTGCGCGGTGCTGGGCGCGCTGATCGGCGGCGGCGCGGCCCTGCTGCCGGGCCTGTTCGGCCCCAAGGGAACGGACGGGAGCACGGACGGCGGCGCCGACCGGGCCCGGGGCCCGGCGTCCTCCGCGCCCGCCGCCCCCGGCCCCTCCGCCTCCGCCTCCGGCGGGAGCGGGACCCCGGGTCCGGCCCTGACGAAGACGACCGAGCACACGCTGGCGCCGTGGGAGGCCGGGCAGGAGCTCTCGGCCGGGATCACGGTGGCCTCGACCCGACCGGGGTCCTGCTGGACCACCGCCCTGCGCACCGCCCGCCCCGACGCCTGGCGGTGCGGCAGTGACAGCGAGATCCTCGATCCCTGTTTCTCCTCCTTCCCCGACGGCCTGCTGGAGAAGAACACCGCCGTCCTGTGCCTGGGCTCCGACCCGCGCTCGGTGGTCCGGCTCGACCTCACCGAACCGCTGCCCGCCGACTCCTTCCGACTGCCCGACGACGGCACCCCGACCGCGATCGTCGCCATCGAACTGGCCGACGGCACCACCTGCTCGAACGTGGTCGGCAAGTCCACGGACCTGGCCGCGAAACGCCTGGACTACCTCTGCGAGGGCGAGGGCAAGGTGTACGGCGGTCTCGACACGAGCAAGCCGGTGTGGACGGTGAACCACCAGGCCAAGGGCGCCGCCAGCGCCGTCACCACCCCCGTGCGCGCCGTCTACCGCTGAGCCCGCGTCAACCCGTCGCCGCGTCCCGCCACCGGCCGCCTCCCGCCACGCCGTCCCGGCGCGTCGCCCTCGTGACCCCGGGGCGACGCCCGGGCTTGGTAGCGTCCCTCGCCCAGGGTGGTCGGCGGGCGCGGTCCCACGACCCGGACCGCGCCCTGCCGCCCCGCTCCCCCCACCACGCGAGAGGCAAGCATGTCCCAGACGATTCGCCGGGCCGTGATCCCCGCAGCGGGCCTCGGGTCCCGGCTGCTGCCCCTGACCAAGGCCGTGCCCAAGGAGATGCTGCCGGTGGGCGACCGGCCGGTGATCGAGCACACCGTGCGCGAACTGGTCGCCTCCGGCATCACCGACATCACCATCGTCGTGTCCGGCGGCAAGAGCCTGATCCAGGAGCACTTCCGGCCCAATCCCGGGCTCGTCGACCAGCTCCGGCTCGACGGGAAGGCCGAGTACGCCGACGCCGTCGAGGAGGTCGCCGAACTCGCCCATCAGGGGCACATCACCTATCTGTACCAGCAGGGCCCGTACGGCAACGGCACCCCGGTGCTGAACGCGGCGCGCGGCATCGACGAGCCGATGCTCGTGCTGTGGCCGGACGACGTGTTCGTGGCCGAGGTGCCGCGCGCCCAGCAGTTGATCCGCGCCTACGAGCAGACCGCGAGCCCCGTGCTGGCCCTGATGCCGATGGACCCGGAGCACGCGATGCGCTACGGCGTGCCGACCGTGCAGGAGGACCTCGGGGACGGGCTGCTGCGGATCAACGGGCTGGTGGAGAAGCCCAAGCCGGAGGACGCGCCGAGCCATTTCGCGGCCATCGGCGGGTACGTGATCACCCCGGCGATCGTGGAGGAGGTGCGGCAGCAGACCCTGCGCTGGCGCGAGCACCGGCAGGGCGAGGTGTACCTGACCGACGCGATCAACGCGTACGCGCACCGGCGGGCGGTGTACGGGCAGGTCATCCAGGGCCGCTGGTACGACACCGGCAACCCGAGCGGCTACCTGGTGGCCCAGTTCGCGCACGCCCTGACCCACCCGGAGTACGGGCCGCACCTGCGCCGGCTGGTCGCGGGCGACGACTCGGGCAGCACCACGGTCTGAGCGGGCCGCCCCGGACGCCCCGCGTCGCCGCGCCTGCCGCGCTCAGGGCAGGAAGCGGAACGCGGGGTCGTCCGAGCCGCGCACCAGGTAGCTCGTCAACTCCCGACCGGCGCGCGGCTCGTCGGCCGGGGACGCGGGCGCCGGCAGCCGCAGCGCGCGGTACAGCTCCGCCCGGTGCACGGCGAACGCGGCCTCCGTGGCCTCCCCGAACCGCCGGGCCCGCGCGGGCAGCACCCCGTACACGACCAGGGGCGCGACGAGCAGCCCCGCCGGGATCGCCCACCACGTGAAGGGCCACATGCCGGCGGCGAACACCAACCCCCACAGCAGGGCGGCCGTCGCCTGGTCCAGGGCCGCGCGGGCCCGCTCGGCCGCGAGCAGCACGGGTTCGGGCAGCACCGACGCGAACACCGGCCACACGACGACGGAGTCGAGCCCGTACCGGTCGGCGATCCGCCGCTCGGCGGCCCGGATCTGATTGCCGAGCCGGGTCGGGACCACGTACAGCGGGTCGACCGGGCGGCGCCGACGTTCCCGTTCGCACCGTTGGTAGTGGGCGAGCGCGGAGCGCGGGGCGTTGCGGGCCCGCACGGCCCCCATCGCCCGCTGCCAGTCGGTGTCGGCCTGCCCTGCCCTGCGCGCGGCGCCCGCGGCGAGGGCCTCACCGCCGATCCGCCACAGCGGGCCCGTGCCGGTCAGGAAGCGCAGCAGGGGGGTGGCGAGGGCCAGGGCGAGGAGCCCGGCGCCGGCGAGGAGGAGCACGCCGGCGACGGCGAGGAGCACGACGAGGGGGGCGCCGGCCTTCTCCGACCACGCGGTGACGGCCCGCACCCGGTCGAGGTCGCCGTCCGTCCAGAGCACGAGACCGGCGCAGCACAGCAGGAACACCATGGGTTGGAGGGCGAGGGCGAGCCAGCGTTCGAGGGCGCGGGGCCCCAGGAAGCCGAGCACCTGTTCGAGCACGGGGTACTCCTGTCAGGTCGGGGCGCGGGTCCGGGCGCGGGTAGGTTCAGGGGCCGGCCGTCCGGGTCAGGCCGGGTGTGGCGCACGCCTCGCAGGCCGCCGGGACCGGGGTGGCCGCGTCGGGGCGGTACCAGAGCTCTGGGCAGGCCCCGCACTTCCAGACCGAGACGGGGTCGACCACGCCCGCCTCGCCCAGGGGTCCGCCCCGGGCGTCGTCCTTGTGGATCCGTTCGGCGGCCGGGCGGTAGGAGGGGGCGTCGGCGAGGACGTCGGCGAGGTACGCGCGGGTGCCCCGGTGGCGGTGGAACAGGGCGGTGAGGCGTTCGGCGCCGGCCTCGTCGGGCGGGTCGGCGAGGAGGACTTCGAGTTCGGCGGTGAACGCGGCGGTGTGGGGGCCGAGCAGCTTGGCGAGGTGGGGGGTCGCCTTGTGGGCGGCGGCGTACACGCCGGGCACGTCCGTGCTCATGGCGTCTCCTTTCGGGGGGCGGCCGGTTCGAGGCCGCCGACGTGCAGGTGGGTCGCCCAGACGGAGGGCCGGTCGGGCAGGTTCCAGCGCAGGTCGAGAACGGCCTCGTACAGGGCGGCGGCGGCCACGCCGGGCCCTTCGGCGGCGACCGCCCCGTGGACCCGGCGCACCACGGGCAGGGCGGGTTCGCCGAGCAGGGGCCACAGGGTGCCGACGACCTGCCGGAAGCCGGCGAGGCGGAAACCGGAGGCCAGGTGGACGGCCTCGTCGGGGTTGCGGCGGCCGGGGGCGGCGGTGGAGCAGGCGGCGAGGAAGGCGAACTCGGCGTCGGTCGGGCGCAGGGTCGAGATGGCGGTCACGTCGAAGGGGCGGGTGGCGTGGTCGGCGAGCCGCAGTCGGCCGGCCGCCGGGTCGGCGGGGTCGGTGTCGGCGTGACAGGCGAAGTGGACGCGTCCGGCACCGGTCAGGGCCGCCTCGACCCGGTCGCGGGTGGCGTCGGGGCCGATGAGGCGGTCCACGGGGCCGGGGGCGAGGGCCGCGACGGTCTCCGCCTCCCGTTCGGTGTCGGGGTGCGGGGCGTCGGCGGGGACGCCCCGCGCGGTGGCGGTGGCGACCACGAGGGTGCGGGCCGGGCCGGCGTCCGGCCGGGGGCGGGCGGGTGCGCGGACGAGGGAGTCGAGGGTGGGGGTGTAGGAGGAGACGACGCGGTCGGGGACGGTCAGCGGGGCCTCGCCGAAGCGGGTGTCGTGGTGGCCGGCGGCGTGCAGGGGAAGGGTGGTGAGGGCCCCGGCGGGACACCACCAGACGCGGGGGCGGTCCGTGAGGGGGCCGTCGGCGGGGGTGTGGTGGCCGAGGGCGTCGAGGACGGGTCCGGCGGCGGCGTCCCAGAGGTCGGCGAGGATCCCGTGGATCGCGGCCTCGGCGGCGGGGTCCTCGGGGGTGTCGGGGTCGAGGGCCGCGTCGAGGGAGGCGGTGAGGAGGGCGGTGCGGTCGTCGACGAACCCGGGCGTGAGGAGGGGCAGGGGGACGACCTCGGGGGGCCGGCCGGCGCGCAGGAGGACGGCGTCGGAGCGGAACTCGGAGACGTTGACGACGACGGCGGCGCCGGTGGGTCCGGTGGCGGCGGCGAGGGTGTCGAGGTCGGGTGGGGCGAGGAACCCGGGGAGGGCGGCCTCGGTGCGGATCCGGGTGATGGTCTGCGCGATCCGGGCCTCGATCCACTGGCGCAGGTGGACGGGGTCCTCGGGCAGGTCGGGTTCGTCGAGGAGTACGCCGGGGGCGGGGCGGGCGGGGGTCCGGCGGTCGCCGGTCGCGTCGGCCGGGGGCGCGTCGGGGGTCTCGGTCTCGGCCAGGGCGCGGCGCAGGGTCCGCAGGCGGGCGGCGAGGTGGGGGGCGAGGGTGTCGACCTCGGCGAGGTCGGCGCGGCCGTCGAGGGCCTGGCGCAGCACGACCCCGCGTCCGCGTTCGAAGAGCAGCACCCCTTCGGTGACCCGGTCGGCGTTGAGGCAGCAGGCGAGGGCGTCGGAGGCCAGGCCGCGCAGGGCGGTGAGCCGGTGTTCGCGGTCGGCGCGGCGCAGGGCGGCCGGGGCGATCCGCAGGAGGTGTTCGACGGCCTGGGCGTACGCGTCGGCGGCCTCGGCCCACAGCCCGCGCCGGGCGGCGTTGCGGCCGATGGCGGCCCGGGCCGCGGCCACCAGGGGGGCCGGGGCCCGGTCGTGGGCGGCGGCGGCCCGCAGGGCGGCGGCGGCCTCGGCCCGGTCGGGCGCGCCGTCCCGACCGGCGGATTCGGCGATCCCGGCGAGCAGGAGGTGGGCGTCGGCCACCGCGAGGTGGGCGGCGGCGTGGGCCGCGGCGTCGGGGCGCACGTGGTCCAGGGCGGTCCGGGCGGCGGCCAGGGCCTCGGCGGCGTCCGCCGCGGATCCGGTGCGGGCCGCGCGGGCGCGGAGGGTGTCGCAGCGGACGAGGTGGGCGAGGGCCGCCGGGGCGGGAATGCTCTCGTCCAGTCCGATCCGGGCGAGGGCGGCCAGGGTGTCGTCGGCGGCGGTCAGGGCCGCGTCCTCCTGTGCGGGGTCGCCGCCGAGTTCGGCGCGGACCTGGAGGAAGCGGGCGTGGTCGGCCCGGATGCCGGCCTCCTCGGGGCTGCCGGGGTCGAGGGAACGCAGGGCGGCTTCGGAGGCGGTGACGGCGCCGTCGACGTCGGCCGGGTCCCGGGTGCGGACGTACCGGCTGTACCGGGCGACGGCCAGGTGCGCGTGGACCAGGCCACCGGCCGCCGGATGCGTCGTGGGCAGTCGGCGGGCGTTCTCGATGACGGTGACGGCTTCGTCCAGGTCCGCCCGGTGCCCCAGCCTCTCGTACCGCACGCGCAGGCAGTGGCCGAGGGTGGACATCGCCTGGACGAGGTCGGGGTGGGGGTTGGCTGTCATGACGGCGACGGCCTGCCGGTAGTGGTGGATCGCGGCCTCCAGGTCCTCGGGCGTCCCGCGCCATTCGGTGCGCAGGCGTCGGGCCCGGGCCTGGTCGAGGTGGAAGGGGCCGAGGTGGGGATGTCGGTCGCCGGCTGCGGCGAGGATCTCGTCGCCCACCTCGATGGCCCGGTCCAGGTCGGTGACGGGCTTGCCCAGTCGCAGGCCGCCGACGAGGGCCTGGGCGTACACGTGGCGCACCGCGAGATGGGAGGGATCGGCGGCCAGGACGAGGGCGTCGGCATCGCGGGCCAGGCGGACCAGTTCCGTGAGGTCCTCGGTGTGGCCGTGGCGGTCGAAGCGGGCGCCGTGGGCGCGGGCGCGGTGGGAGAGGTGGGCGGCGTGGCTGTGGCAGCGCCACGGGGGCCCGGTGTCCAGGAGCCGGGAGGTCTCCAGGGCCGCGTCCAGCATCCGTTCGGAGTCCTCGGGATGGTGCTCCAGTGCGTCGAGGAGCCTGAGGGTCACGCAGCAGGCGGGGGCGCGGTGGACGAAGTGGACGGCGATCTCGGGGTGGATCCGGTCGGGTGCGCGCACGGCCACGGCGCCCAGCCGCATCTCCATCGTCATCATCGCCTCCGCCCCGAGGTCCTTCGATCCCAGGGCGTTGTACCGAAGCCACCACACCACGCCGGCGACGAGCGAGGCGTCCAAATCGTCGAAGGGCACGGGCAGGAGCCGCTCGACCCTCTCCAGCGCCTCGGTGACGCGGGGTTCGAGGAGCGGACCCCGGGTCAGCGCCGCGGGTTCCGGCCAGAGCCGGGTCGCGAGCTCCTTCAAACAGGAGACCGTGCCCGCCAAATCGGTGGTGTGTCCCGGTGCGTGCTCGTCCATGCGTACCGCCCCCCGTCCGCGTTTCCCCGGCCCTTCCCTACCCAGCGGGGGGCGGCGGAATCGCGCCGGCGGCCCCGGCCCCGCGCACAGGGGGTCGGGGCCGCCGGAGGGTGGGGGGTGGTCAGGCGGAGCCGCGGGCTCCGGGCTTGAAGCCGTGGTTCCGGGCGCCGACGACGACGGCCAGGGAGACCAGGGAGAGGGCGAGCAGGGCCCAGGGGAAGGCGGCGGGTCCGGTGGATTCGAGCAGGATCCCGCCGACCACGCCGCCGCCGGCGACGGCGAGGTTGAAGACGGTGACGAGCATGGACTGGGCCACGTCGGCGCCGTCCCCGGCGGCGTCGGCGATGGCGGTCTGGAGCAGGGTGGGGGCGCCGCCGAAGGTGAGGCCCCAGGCGATCACGCCGATGACGGCGGCGACGGGCGATTCGTGGCCGATGCCCAGGACGAGGGCGGCGACGGCGAGGCCGGCGAGGCTGGCGACGGTCAGGGCGCGCAGCTTGCGGTCGACGAAGAGGCCGGTGAACCAGACGCCGACGATGGCGGTGGCGCCGAAGACGAGGAGCAGCACGTCGACGCGGGCGCCGAGGCCGGCCTCCTTCAGGAAGGGGGAGATGTAGGTGTAGAGGATGTTGTGGGCGAGGATCCACAGGAAGATCACGCCGAGTACGGGGCGGATGCCGGGGGTGGTGAAGATGGCCCGGATGGGCAGGCGTTGGGCGGCGGCCTGGCCGGGGAAGTCGGGCACGAGGGCGCGGACCCAGACGATCAGCAGCAGGGCGACCGCGGACATGATCCAGAACACGCCCTGCCAGTCGAAGACGGTGCCGAGCCAGGTGCCGAGCGGGACGCCGAGGGTGAGGGCGATGGGCTGGCCGACTCCGACCACGGCCAGGGCCCGGCCCTGGAGGTGCTCGGGGACGAGCCGGCGGGCGTAGCCGGCGAGGAGGCCCCAGATGACGCCGGAGGCCATGCCGGCGATGAAGCGGGCGCCGAGGGTGAGGGCGTAGTTCGTGGACAGGGCGGTGACGGTGTTGAACACGAACAGGCCGGCGACGGCGGCGAGGAGCAGGGGGCGCCGGTTCACGCTGCGGGTGGCCGCGATCACGGGGATGGCGGCGACGACGGAGCCGATGGCGTAGAGGGTGACGAGCTGGCCCGCGAGTCCTTCGGAGACCTGGAGCCCCTCGCCGATCCGGGGCAGGAGTCCGGCGGGCATCGTCTCGGTCATGATGGCGAGGAAGCCGGCGGCGGTGAAGGCCAGCAGCTTCAGGACGGGGAGCCGTTCCGGTGCCGGTGCCGCCTCGTCGGTGGGCCGGTCGGTGGTCTGACTGCCTGTGGTGGTCACGTGTCTCTCCAGGGTGACGCGTCGGCCGTGGTGCGGGGCCGGCGCGGCGGGTGCGGGTGGATCTGCGGGTGAGGGGCGCGCGGTTCGCGCGGGGTTCGAGCCGATCGCGAGCGGCCGGTGGTGGGATCAGTGGGACGAGAGCAGAGACCCCTGTCCGTGGATCTTGTCGGTGATGCCGTTGCTGCGCAGGGCGTGCCAGTACAGGACGGTGTTGTTGCCGATCACGGGCTTGCCGAGCCAGTGTTCGGCCTCGGCGGCGACGTCCTTGATGGCGACGTTGGTGCCGACCTGGACGATGGCCTCGATGTCGGGGCCGTCGATCTCGCGCAGGACGGAGCGCAGTTCGCTCTGGGAGACGTGCGAGATCCTCGCGGGGCTGGGCACGCCGAGGCCCTGGATGCGGACCACGTCGTAGCCGCTGTCCTTGAAGAAGCGGCTGACGGAGTCGTCGCCGACCGGCAGGTAGGGGGTGATGACGGCGATCCGGCGGGCGTCGTAGGCGGTGAGGGCCGCGGAGATGGCGTCGGGGCTGGTGATCACGGGGAGGCCGTCGGCGGCCTCGCGCAGGTTCGCCAGGACGCGGGCGTGGGAGTCGGGGCCGTCCCAGTAGCTCTCGGGGGAGACGCCGATGACGACGGTGTCGGGGTTGCAGCTGACCACCGAGCGGATGGCGGGGTGGGTGGAGTTGCGGATGCTGTGCATGACGTGGTCGAAGCCGGGTTCGTCGACCATGGAGTCGTCGCCGATGAGCATGCGTCCGGTGTGGTTGGTGACCTGGTGCGGGCGCAGGTCCTCCATCTCCGGCTGGGCGGAGGTGTTGGTGGAGGGCAGGACGATGCCGACCTTGAGGCGCGGGCCGAGGGAGTCGGTCATGGTGGGTGCCTTTCGTGAGGTGGTGCGGGAGGGGTTCAGGTGCCGGGGGCCGGCGGGGCCTGGGGGGCGAGGTAGCCGGGGATCTTCACGAGTCGGTGCTCGCGGCCGGTGATCTCGCGGGCGACGACGCGTTCGTGCCAGTTCTCGGGGTCCACGGCCTCCAGGGCGACGGAGACGGCGTCGGGGTCGGCGCCGAGCCGGCGGACGATCACGTCGGTGATGTCGGCGGCGAGTCGGGCGCGGGTCGTGTCGGTGAGGGGGACGGGGAAGTGGGTGATGTCCACGTGGGGCACGGTCGGCTCCGGGGTGGGTGGGGGGTGGGTGACGGGACGCGGGCGGTCAGTCCCGGGTCGCGGGGGCGGCGCCGACGGCGGCGCGCAGGGCCGCGGCGAGTTCGCCGACCCCGTGTTCCCGCAGGACGGAGTAGTGGTCGCCGGTGAGTTCGCGGATGTCGACGGTGGCCGCGTCCCGGCCCTCGCCGCTCTCGATGAAGGAGTACTCGTCGCCGGTGGCCTTGAAGACGGTGACGGGGGCGGTGACGCGGCGTTCGCGCCATTCGCGGAAGTCGTAGTCGAAGGCGTAGGTCTCGGCGACGACGCGGGTGATGCGGCGTACCAGGGCCTCGTCGAGACCCGGGATCCGGGCGACGACGAAGGCGACGAAGCTGTCCTCGTCACGGGTGGCGGCGAGGCAGTCGGCGACCTGCGGTCCGGTGACGGTGCCGGCGAAGACGGAGTGGAGGATGGTGACGTAGGCGGGGTTGGTCCACTCGGCGGCGCGGCCGTGGCGTTCGGCGTCGGCGGCGCGGACCTTCGGGTTGCCGGGGCAGATCAGCAGCAGGTGTTCGACGCTCTCGCCGAGCTGTTCGAGCTGCCAGGCGGTCTCGAAGGCGACGCGGGCGCCGAAGGAGTAGCCCCAGAGCCGGTAGGGGCCGGCGGGTTGGATCCGGCGGATCTCGGCCACGTCGGCGGCGGCCATCTCCTGGACCGTGGGGTGGGGGGTCTCGCCCGGGTTGATGCCGTGGGCCTGGATGCCGTAGAAGGCGCCGCCGAGGGCGCTCTCGCGGCCGAGCAGGCGCAGGTTCATCGGGTAGCCGCCCAGGCCGGGCCAGGCGAACACGGGCCGGGCGGGATCGGCCGTCGGGTCCTCGGCGGGGGCGCCGGGGTGGAGCAGGAGCAGCCGGGAGCCGCCGGTCTCGGCGCCGCCGACGGCGTCGGCGATCCGGGCGGCCAGCGCCGCGAGCCGGGGGGCCTCGAAGATCACCTGGAGCGGGAGGCGGATCCCGTGGTCGCGGTTGACGCGGTTGACGAGGGCCACGGCGGTCAGGGAGTTGCCGCCGGCCTCGAAGAAGTCGTCGTCGGCGGAGACGTCCTCGTACTTGAGGGCCTTGCCCCAGACCTCGGCGAGCCGGGTCTGGTACGGGCCGGCGGGGGCGACCCAGGGGCGGCCGGAGCCGGCGGCGCGGATCCGGTCACTGGCGGCGAGGTTTTTGGCGTCGACCTTGCCGTTGGCGGTGAGCGGCAGCTCGTCGAGGATGACCACCCGGTTGGGGATCATGTAGTCGGGCAGGAAGGACGCGAGTTCGTCCTTGATGATCTCGGCCGGGCCGCGGGTGTGCACGGCGTCCTCGTTCATGCCCTCGTCGGCGATCTGCCCGGGGGTGACCTTGCCGCCGAGGAAGAAGTACGAGGGGCCCGGCGCCACGCCCCGGTCGGCGAGGATCTCGTCGATCCGGCGGGCGGCGGGGAGCGGGTTGCCGCTCTTGGAGCTGTAGCCGGAGGACATGAAACCCAGGCCCAGGCCGTTGCGCTGGAGGTGGTGCAGGGTGGTGCCCATGGCGATGTGGTCGAGCCAGGGTTCGGGCGCGCGGGAGATCGCGGTGATGCCGAACGAGGCTCGGTCGTACACCAGTTGGTTGATGGCGATGACGTGCTTGCGGGCGATCAGCGCGTCCGAGAGGTGTTCGAGCCGGCCCTCGGTCCAGCGGTAGTGGCCGGCGGGCAGGTCGGCGATCCGGTCCGGGTGGGACTGGAGGTAGAGCTCGGTGTGGGTGGGCCGGGGGGTGCCGTCGTGGGCGTGGATCTCGAAGGTGCCGAGGTAGTGGTCCTCGGCGGCCACGTCGAGACGGTCCTTGACGGCCGGGTCGAAGGAGTGGGCGCGGATGTCGAGCCCGTGGGCGGGGAGGGTCTCCTCGAACACGCCCAGCATGTGGCCGGCCTCGAATTCGAGGACCTCCAGGACGTTGTTGGCGTAGACCGACTCGATGGCGCGTCTCTTGCCGAGGAAGTGGACGCGCAGCAGGGGCGGGGCGCCGGCGGGACGGGGCGCGGGGTCGGCGACGCGCACGAGGCTGTGGTCGGAGGGGTGGTGGTAGTGCAGGCCGGCGGGGACGCCGGGGATGCCGTCGACCTCCAGGTAGAGCTGGGTGGCGTAGAGGGCGCCGGGCGAGGCGTAGGAGTACTTGGGCAGGAGGCGTTCCTCACTGCGGACCGGGCCGAAGCGGCGCAGGATCGTGCCGAGCCGGTCGAGGTCGAGGTCGGCGGGGTCCAGGGGCGCGGCCGGGGTGAGTTCGCGCGGGGCGAGCAGGGCGTGCAGGTCGGCGCGGGTGACGGGGCCGCCGTCGTAGAAGCGGTAGGTCTTGCGGGCGAAGATCTCGCGGCGCAGGGCGGGGTCGGCCTCGCGGCCGGGCAGGGGCAGGGCGGTCCGGCCGGCGAGTTCCTCGGGGTCGCGGGCGCCGGCCTCGGCGAGCTGGGCCTTGACCTGGACCTTGCTGGACTTGGACTGGTGGTGTCCGCCGTGGTTGCCCTGGTCCATGAGGGCGGCCTCGCGGGGGTTGAGCTCGACGGCGGCCACCAGGCTCCGGAATCCGGTGCGCGGGTCGTCCACGACGACGGCGGCGGCGCGGCGGACCCAGGTGTGCTCCTCGACAGCCACGGAGATCTCGTCGAGTTCGACGCGGTAGCCGCGGAGCTTGATCTGGTTGTCGGCGCGGCCGACGCAGGTGATGGTGCCGTCGGGGTTCCAGTGGGCGAGGTCGCCGGTGCGGTACAGGCGTTCGGTGGGCACGAACGGGGAGGGGAGGAACCGCTCCTCGGTGAGGTCGGGCCGGCCGAGGTAGCCGCGGGCGAGTTGGACCCCGCCGATGTACAGCTCTCCGGTGGTGCCGATGTCGACGGGGCGGTGTTCCTCGTCGAGGATGAAGCAGGTGGTGTTGTCGACGGGCACGCCGATCGGGACGGTGCCGTTGCCCTCGGGGCCGTCGTCGCCGCGCAGTTCGTCGGGGTCGACGAGGCAGGCGGTGGCGTTGATGGTGGTCTCGGTGGGCCCGTAGAGGTTGACGAGGTCGGTGCCGGGCAGCTCGGCGAGCAGGGTGCGGGCCAGCCGGCGGGAGAGCGGTTCGCCGCCGGAGAACACCCGGGTCAGGGTGCGGGCGGTGCCGAGGCGTTCGGTGTCCACGAGGGCCTGGAGCAGGGTGGGCACGGCCTGGAGGGCGGTGACGCCGAGGCGTTCGACGGTGTCGAGGAGGGCCTCGGGGTCGCGGTGGATGCCGGGGGCGCCGACGACCACGGTGGCGCCGGCGGCGGGCGCGAGGATCTCCCACTGGGCGGCGTCGAAGCTCATCGGGGTCTTCTGCAGGATCCGTACGTGCTCGCCGAGGTGGCCGAACGCCTGCATCCAGCGGAGCTGGGAGACGATGCTGCGGTGTTCGATCATCACCCCCTTGGGCTTGCCGGTGGAGCCGGAGGTGTAGATGACGTAGGCGAGCGAGTCGGGGCGCGGGCCGCGGGCCGGGTGTTCGACGCGGTCCGGGGCGGGCGCGGTGCCCGCCGCCTCGTTCCCCCCGAGGCGGCAGGGCGCGGCCGATCCGGCCGGGGCGTGATCGGGCCCGCGGTCGAGGTCGGAGAAGGTGACGATCCGGGTGCCGCGCGGCACGAGTCGGTGGAGCGCGGCCCGCAGGTGGTCCTGGGTGACGACGATCCCGGCGCCGCTGGACTCGATCATGTACCGGATCCGGTCCTCGGGGTATTCCGGGGACAGCGGCAGGTAGGCGGCGCCGGCGGCGAGGATGCCCCAGGCTCCGGTGACGAGTTCGGCGGAGGGTTCGGTGTAGAGGCCGACGGGCGTGTCGACGGCCACCCCGGTCGCGTGCAGGTGGTCGGCGAGGCGGGCGGCCTCGGCCGCGAGCTCGCGGAAGGTGAGCCGCCGGTCGGCGGTGACGACGGCCGCGGCCTCGGGCCGGGCGGTGACCTGCTGGTCGAGCAGACCGGGCAGGCAGGCGCCGCTCTCGTGGCGCACGTTGCGGGTAGGTACGGCGAACTGGACGGTTGCCAAGGTGTTCCCCCATAAGAAACCGACACCTGCGCGGCGGGCGGGTCCTTCCCGCCGCCGCGGCTCGGCGTTGCTCCCCGGGCGGTCGGGGAGTCCGGGACGCGTCACCGATGGTGGTCTCGAACTCCCGTTCCCTGATTGGTCATTCAGGTCCGGAACGGGCTCATCGGTGGTGGGCGTCGCATCGACGGTTCAGAGGTAACCACACCTTCGATCCGACGGTGAAGGGCGGTCCATGCAAATTTAACAATCGTTCCAGAACTGCTAACCTCGCGTCATGTCTCCTCGCCCTCGCAGCTTCGACCTCAACCAGGCGTTGGACGCGGCCATGGCCACGTTCTGGGACAAGGGGTACGCCGACACCTCCGCCCAGGACCTCGTGGACAGCACGGGACTGGGTCGCGGCAGCCTCTACCACGCCTTCGACAGCAAGCACGGCCTCTTCGAGGCGGCCCTGCGCCGCTACGACACCGAGTGGACCGGCCCGCTCGTGGCGCGGCTGGAGCGGGGCGAGGGGCCGGCCCGCGAGCGGATCCGCGCGGTGCTGCTCGGCGTGGTGGAACAGGAGAGCGCGCCGACCCCCGAGCACCGGGGCTGCCTGGTCATCAACTCCGCGATGGAGCTGGCCGGTCGGGATCCGGAGGTCACCGAGATGGTCCGGGCCGCCTTCGCCCGGATCACCGCCGCCTTCGCCGTGTGCGTGGAGCAGGGCCGCGCCGACGGCAGCCTGGAGGCCGACCTCGACCCCGTCAAACAGGCCCGCTACTACCTCAACTCCATGTACGGGCTGCGGGTGTTGGGCAAGGTCACCGACCGGGAGGCGATGGTCGACATCGTGGACCGGATCCTGCCCCCGGCCGACGCCTGAGCCCCGCGCGGATCGACATCGGGACGCAACGCGCCCGTCACGAACCCGCCACGCGCGCGCCTTCCAGCCGCAGCAGGTTCTCCAGCAGCCCCGGGAAACGCTCGCCGAACTCGGACCGCAGCCGCAGCGCCATGCCTGTCCCGGTGGCCCGTTGCACGATCAGCCCGGCCTCCCGCAGCACCTTCCAGTGATACGAACGGGTGGACTTGGTGCCGGGCATCTCCAGCGCCGAACAGGCCAGTTCGACGCCGGGATCGGCGGCCAGGCGCACCACGACCCCGCGCCGGTGCCGGTCCGCCAGGGCCGCGTAGACGGCGTCGAGGCCCACCGCGTCGAGGTCCGGGTGCGAGAGCTGCACGACCATGCGCGACCTTTCATCGGGACGTCACACGCCCATCGTTGCGGGCGTCACCGCCACACCCCTAGGCTAGCCGGTACGAGAATTTTCGAACCACTCGCGGAGGAAGCCCGCGAGCCTCCCCACCCCGTTCGCACCCGCACCGCACGCGCACCAGGGAGTCACCATGTCCTCGTCCACCACCCCCCGCCCCGTCGTCGCCGTCCTCGGCACCGGCACCATCGGCGCCCCCGTCGCCCGCAACCTCGCCCGCGCCGGCTTCACCGTGCGCGCCTGGAACCGCACCGCCGCCAAGGCCGAGGCCCTCGCCGCCGACGGGGTCACCCCGCTCGCCGACCCCGCCGAGGCCGTCCGCGGGGCGCAGGTCGTGCTCACCGTCCTCACCGACGGCCCCCGCGTGCTGGAGGCCATCGAGGCCGCCGCCCCCGCCCCCGGCACGATCTGGGTGCAGCTCAGCACCGTCGGCGACGCGGTGGACGCGCTGGCCGCACACGCCGAGAAGGCCGGCCTGGTCTTCGTGGACGCCCCCGTGCAGGGCACCAAGCAGCCCGCCGAACTGGGCAAGCTCGTCGTCCTCGCGGCCGCCGCCCCCACCGCGCGCCCCACCGTCGAACCCCTCTTCGACGTGATCGGGCAGCGCACCGTCTGGGTCGGCGAGGACGGCCGCGAGGGCTCCGCCAGCCGCCTGAAGCTGGTCCTCAACACCTGGATCATCGCCCTGACCCACGGCGTCGGCGAGGCCCTGTCCCTGGCCGAGGGCCTGAACGTGGACCCGCGCCACTTCGTCGACGTGATCACCGGCGGCCCCACCGACAACGGCTACTTCCAGCTCAAGTCCGCCGCCGTGCTCAGCGGCGAGCTCGCGCCCAGCTTCACGGTGGACAACGCCGAGAAGGACGCCCGCCTCGTGGTCGAGGCGGCCGAGCGGGTCGGCCTGCGCCTGGACGTCACCGAGGCCGGCCGCGAGCGCTTCCGCCGCGCCTCGGAGCGCGGTCACGGCGGCGAGGACATGGCGGCCGGCTACTTCGCCAGCTTCGACGCGTAACCCCCACCCCCACCGCCCAGCCCCGACCCGCCCCGCCGACGAAAGGCCGAGCCCGTGAGCACCGACCGACACACGAGCGTCCTCATCGTCGGCGGCGGCGCCGTCGGACTGCTCCTCGCCTGCGAACTGGCCGCGCGAGGGGTCGACACCACCGTGGTGGAGGAACTGCCCGCCGTCCGGGACGTGCCCCGCGCCGGCACCCTGCACGCCCGCACCGTGCAGACCCTGCTGCGCCGGGGCCACCTGCGCCTGAACGGGACCGGCCGGCTCGACGAGCACCAGCGCTTCGGCTTCCACTTCGGCGGCCTGTCCGTGCTGGAGATCGACGCGCCCACCGCCGAGGGCCCGCCCATCGTCAACCGCTCCCAGGCCGACCTGGAGCACCTCTTCGAGGCGGGCGCGACACGCTCGGGCGCCAGGGTGTGGCGCGGGGCGCGGGTGGTGGACCTGGTCGAGGAGGCGGCCGGGGTCACCGTCTCGGTGCTGGCCGCCGACGGCGCCGCGCACACGCTGACGGCGGACTGGGTGGTGGGCTGCGACGGGGCCCGGGGCACCGTGCGCGAACGGGCCGGGATCACCTCGACCACCACCGAGCCCACGTTCGCCGCCGCCCTCGGCATGGTGCGGCTGCTCGACCCGGCGTCCGCGCCGGGCGGCTGGGCCCGGGGGCCCGGCGGCGGCACCCTGGTGAACGTGAACCCGTACGGGCACAGCCGGGTCATCGCCCACGACTTCACGAGGCCGCTGCCCGACCGGCGGCGACCGGTGACCCTGGGCGAGCTGCGGGCGAGCACGGCCCGGGTACTGGGCCGCGACCTCCCGATGACCGACCTCGCGCACGCCGCCCGCTACAGCGACTTCACCCGGCTGGCCGACGGCTACCGCTCCCCCGGGCACGGCCGGGTGCTGCTCGCGGGTGACGCGGCACACGTGCACGCGCCGCTCGGCGGACAGGGGCTGAACACGGGCCTCCAGGACGCCGTGAACCTGGGCTGGAAACTGGCGCTGGTGGCCCGGGGCGCCGCCCCCGCCGAGCTGCTCGACACCTACACGGCCGAGCGCCGGCCGGTCGCGGCGGCCGTCGTGGCCAACACCCGGGCGCAGGCCGCCGTGATGGATCCCCGCCCGGAGCGGGCCCCGGCGCGCGCGAGCGTGCGCCGTTACCTGGGCGACGAGGAGGCGCTGCGGGCCACGGCGGCCGAGGTCAGCGGGCAGTCGATCACGTTGCCGCCGACGGCGCCCGGGGCCGGACCGGACCTCGGCGCGGGGTGGTTCCTGCCCAACCACACCCTGGCCACGGCCGAGGGCCCGCGCACCGTGGCCGAACTGCTCACGGCCGGCCGACCCCTGCTGCTCTTCGTGCCGGCGGTGGGCGAGGGCCTCGCCGACACCGCCCTGGCCTGGGGCGACCGGCTGGACCCGGTGCCGGTGGCAGACGATCCGGCGCTCGGCTGGAACGCGGTGCTGTGCCGCCCGGACGGCTACACGGCCTGGTCCTCCCCCACCGGCACCCGCCCCGACCTCGGCGCCCTGACCCGGGCCCTCACCCACTGGCTGGGCCCCCTCCGCCACCCCGCCCACCTCGGCGAACGAACCTGACGGCCCGTCGCCCCGACCCGCGGGGGGTGCGGTAGATTGCGCCGGCGAATGATCCACTCGGGTGACGGCGCCACGGGGGCGCCGGGCCCTGAGAGACGGTGACACGGGGGCACGCATGGGTGGCGACGGGGCGCGGGAACGGCGCCGGCAGACCGATCTGATCGACTCCTGGCGGGCCGTGGAACTCTTCGCCCCGCCCGTGATCCCGGCCCGTCCCCGGCGCCCGCGCCCCGGGGACGGGCAGGTCGTGGACCTGGTGCCGGCCCCGGGCGGCCGGCTGCCCGGGCTGCCGTGGGCGGCCGGGCACCCGGTGACGGGCGCCGGGCGCGCCCCGCGCGGGCGGATGTGGCGGCACGAGGTGTACGGCGGGGTCTTCGACCTGGAGCGGCTGCGGCTGGCGATGGTCGCGAGTCTGCCGACCGGCACGGACCCGGACTCGGGGGCGCCGGCCCTGGACCTGGAGCTGACCGGGCAGAGCGCCATGTTCGCGCTGGTGCTGGACGAGCACGGGCGTCCGGTGGAGGGCACCTCGGTCATCTCGGCGGCGGGCTGGGCGGCGGGCCGGCTCTTCGACCCGGGTCCGGGCGCGCCGGGGTGGCTGGACGGGTTCGAGGACCTGGACGAGGCGTTCGGGACGGCCGTCGACGATCTGACGGCCGCGCCGCTCTGGTACGAACGCCCCGCACCGGCCACACCGGCCGGAGCGCCCGAACCGGCCGGTGCGGGGAGCGGCGAGGGGGCGGGCGGGGGCTGGCAGGGACTGCTCGCGGAGATCCTCGGCGGCGCGGCGGTGGCGGCGGTGGGCATGTTGTTCGGCGGGGTGGCCGGGGCCCTGGTGCAGGGCGCGGCGGAGCCGTTGGTGCGGCGGGCCGCCGACTGGGCGGCGGCCCGCCGCCGACCCGCCGGTCCCGCCCCGTCCCCCTCCCCCGGCGCGGGGGCGGGAGCGCCCGCCCCGGCCGCGGCCCCGGCGGCCGAGGAGGTGCCGGTCGAGGGCTCCGGGGCCCGGCCCGTCGCGTTCGCCGACCTCGTGGCGCTCTCCGCGCAGATCGCCGAGCTCTGCGGGGTCACGGAGCTGTTGGCCCCGCGCACCGTCCGGGTGCGCAGCACCCTCGTGCGGCGCCCCGTGAAGCGGCCGGGGCCGACGCCGGAGGCCCCGTTCCTCAACAGTCTGCTGCCCTCGGACCTGGGGCGGGTCCGGGACGCGGTGGCGGCGGACGGGGCGGGCGCGGCGCTCGGCGCGTACCTGACCCCGGGCGCGGACGTGCGCCGGGCGGACCGGGTGGACCTGCGGGCGGAGCCGGGCGTGGTGTTGGCGGGGGTGGCACCGGGGCTGGTGCCCGCCGGGCGGTGGCCCACCGCGCCGCGGTTCCCGCTGGTCCTGGGGCAGCAGTTCGCCGTGGACCGGATGCTCGCCGACCTGTCGGGGCCGGCCGGTGGGGGCCTGTTCTCGGTGAACGGGCCGCCGGGCACCGGCAAGACCACGATGTTGCGCGATCTGATCGCGGCGCTGGTGGTGGAGCGGGCGGGGGTGCTCGCCGGGTTCGACGATCCGCGCCGGGGTTTCACGGGGACGCCCTGGAAGGGACGGGATCCGCAGGGGTACCCGAGGACCGTGCGGGGTCTCGATCCGCGGCTCGCGGGCTTCGAGATGGTGGTGGCCTCGTCCAACAACGGGGCGGTGCGCAACATCACGGCCGAACTCCCGGCCCGGGGCGCGCTCGCGGAGCCCTGGCGGTCGGAGACGGACCACTTCGCCGATCTCGCGGGGGCGCTGCTCGGCGGGGAGCCGGCCTGGGGGCTGATCGCGGCGGTGCTCGGCAACAGGGGCAACCGGCGCGAGTTCGTCCAACGGTTCTGGTGGGGCCGGTTGCCGGCCGAGGAGGCCGAGGCCCGCGAGGAGGCCGGCGCGCCGCCGCTGGTGGGCATGGAGTCCTGGCTGCGGGCCCGCCGGGAGCCCGCCGACGGGCCGCCGGAGCGGGAACCGGGCACGCCGGAGGTGCTGCCGTGGGCCGAGGCCGTGGCCGCCTTCCGGGCGGCGCTGGCGGAGGTGGAGCGGCGACGGGAGCCCCGGCTGCGGTGGGAGCGGCTGCTGGCCGAGGCGGAGTCGGGGCGGGAGGCGGCGCTCGCCCCGACTGCGCAGGCGCTGGCGCGCGCCGAGGAGCGGGTGCGGGAGGCCGAGCGGGCTCATCGTCGGACCGCGGCGGAGGTCACGGACCGGGTGGCGCAGGTCCGGGTGGCCGAGGAGGCCCACGCGCGGGCGGGGGCGACCGTGCCGCGGGCCCGGCTGTCGGTGGAGGAGGCGCGCGCCGATCTGTCGGGGGCCCGTCGGGTGGCCGAGGACCACCGCAGGCTGATCGGGCGGCTGACCGCACTGCTGGAGGAGCCCGAGCCGGCCGGGCGGGGGCTGCGGGGCGGGCTGCGCCGCTTGTTGCGGAGTCCGGCCGAGCGGGAGGCCGAGTCGCGGGCGGCGGCGGCCGAACGGGCCGGCCTGCTGGACCGGATCGACGCCGGGCACGCCGCCCTGGAGACCGCGCTCGCGCGGGTGCGCGCGGCGGCGGCGCTGGAGTCCGCGGCGCTGGAGGCGGCGGCCCGGGACGGGGCCGCGGTGGACGCGGCGCGGGTGCGGGTGGTGGCGGCGCGGGCGGCCGAGACCGCGGCCCGTCGCGAACGGGAGCGGAGCGCGACGACGGTGGGGCTCGCCCACGAGGCGCGGGCGCGGGAGGCGGCGGAACACGAGCGGGCCCGGGCGGCGCTGCGGGCGCGGCGGGCCGAGCTGATCGCGGCGGCCGGGGCGCTGCCCTCGCTGCCGCTGGGTTGGGAGGACCTGTCGGAGGCGGAGCGGGAGTCCGGTTCGCCGTGGACGGACGAGGACTGGGGCGCGGCGCGCTCCGAGCTGTTCCTGCGCGCCCTGGACCTGCACCGTTCCTTCGTCGCGGCCAACGCCGCGGTGGTGTGGGGCAATCTGCGGGTGCTGGTGGAGGCGTTGGAGGGCCGGGACCGCGCGTATCCGGCGGAGCAGGTGCTGCGGGCCTGGCAGACCCTGTTCCTGCTGGTCCCGGTGGTGTCCACGACCTTCTCCTCGGTGGGTGCCATGTTCGCGCGGCTGGGGCGGGAGTCGCTGGGCTGGGTGTTGGTGGACGAGGCGGGGCAGGCGGCCCCGCAGGCGGCGGTGGGGGCCTTGTGGCGGGCCCGGCGGGCGGTGCTGGTGGGTGATCCGCTCCAGTTGGAGCCCGTGGTGACGATGCCGGTCGGGTTGCAGCGCCGGTTGCTCGCGGCGCACGGCGTGGGCGCGGAGTGGCTGCCCTCGGCGGGCTCCGCGCAGTCCCTGGCCGACCGCGTGAACCGGTACGGGACCCTGCTGCCGGCGCCCGCCGAGGAGGACGGGCGAGTGTGGGTGGGGGCGCCGCTGCGGGTGCACCGGCGGTGCGAGGAGCCGATGTTCACGATCGCCAACGAGGTCGCGTACGGGGGGATGATGGTGCACGGGACGGCGTCCGCGCCGTTCCCGGACGAGGAGCGCGACGGGCTGTTGCCGAGCCGCTGGCTGGACACCGGCGATCCCGGGCGGGACCCGGACGCGCCGTGGGGCGAACGGGACCGCAAGGCGTTCGTGTTCGTCCTCGACCATCTGCGCCGGGCGGGGGTGGCGCCGGAGCGGATCCGGATCATCGCCCCGTTCCGGGCCCTGGTCAAGGAGTGCGTGGCGGTGTGCGCGGAGCGGCCGGAGTGGACCTGGGAGCTGCGGGAGGAGCACTGCGCGACCGTGCACCGGGCCCAGGGCAAGGAGTCGGACGTGGTGGTGCTGGTGCTGGGCGGGAACCGGCCCGGGGCCCGGCGGTGGGCGGCGGGCGACCCGCGTCTGGTGAACGTGGCGGCGAGCCGGGCCAAACGGCGGTTGTACGTGATCGGGGAGCGCGCGTTGTGGGCTCCGCTGGCCCATTTCGACGTGCTCGCGGGCCGTTTGGAGGTCTTCGAGCACGTGCGCGACCGGGAGACCTGGGGTCCGGTGGGACACTGAGCGGGGGCGGCTCCGTCGGGGCCGGCCCCGGCTTCTACAGTGCTGTAGATTCCTGCGTGGCCGGCCCGGCCGGACCCACCCCACTCCTCGGCGTCGAGAGGCCCCTCCCGTGTTCGGTATCAGTGAGTTCGCGATCCTCGCCCTCGTCGTCGTCCTGATCTTCGGCGCCAAGAAGCTGCCCGAGCTGGCGCGTTCGCTGGGCAAGTCGGCCCGGATCCTGAAGTCCGAGGCGAAGGCGATGAAGGCGGACGGGTCGAAGGGCCCGGCGGCCGGCGCGGCCGGCGGCGCGGGCTCCCCGGTGATCGAGGGCGTGGTCGTCGACGGCCCCGCCGCGCGTCCCCGCGAGGACGGCCGCGGGGCCTGACGGCACTGCCCGCGCACGGCCCGCCCGGGACTTCAGTCGGCGCGCGGGCCCGGTCCGGGGGCGTGGGCGCGCGCCAGGTCGCGTTCGAGGGCGTCGAGGGCGACCCGGACCTCGGCGATCCGGTCGGCGAGCGCGGGCCCGCCATCGGCGCCGCCGACCGCGGCTTCGGCGGTGCCGTCGGCCCGCTCCCCCGTCCGTTCGCGGCGGCGTCGGTCCTCGGCGTGCGCCTCCTCCAGCGAGCCGAGGACCACCCCTATCAGCACGTTGACGAGCACGAACGAGGACAGCAGCACGTAGCTGCCGTAGTAGAGCAGGCTCCAGCGGGAGATCTCCAGGCCGGCGCGGACGGCGTCCCCGATGCCGTCGAGGGTGACGAGCAGGAACAGGGTGAGGGCGGCCCGCCCGACGGAGCCGAAGTGCTCGGGTTCCCGTTCCCCGAAGCAGACCCAGCCCACCATCGCGTACACGTACACCACGAGCCCGCCCACCAACAGGAACCCGGCCGTGCCCGGCAGGCTGCGACCGACCGCGACGAGCACGATCCGCAGTCGGGGCAGGAACCTGGCCGTGCGCAGGACGCGGGCCAGGCGCAGCAGCCGCAGCACGGTGGCGTTCTCGCGGACGAAGGGCAGGAAGGCGCAGACCACGACGGCGAGGTCGAAGAGGTTCCACGGGTCGCGCGCGAAGGCCCGCGGGCGGTCGGCGTGGGCGCCGAGGCGGAGCAGGATCTCGATCACGAAGAAGGCCAGGCAGGCGTGTTCGGCGATCCGTAGCGGGCCCGACCAGGCGGCGACGAGGCCGCTGTAGGTCTCGGCGCCCAGCAGCAGCGCGTTGACGAGGATCACGCCCAGTACGAGGAGGGCGAACCAGCGGGCCTCGGTCAGGAGCCGACACCGGCCGGCCAGACGTGCGCGGACCCCTGACGCGGACCCGGCCGGCGGTGCGGACGCGGGTGCCTCCGGTTCCCTCGGATGCTCGGACATCGCGGCTTCTCGCTCCCTCGGATCGTCGACCCTCCGTCAATCCGCGCCCCCACCGGGCCGGTTGACATGATGATCACTTCGGAAGCACTTCTACAACACTGTAGAGTGACGCGGGTCGAGCACCCCCATCGCACGACACGGGCGGGGTCGGACACTCTCCCCCGGAGCGATCCGACCCCGCCCGACCCACGACTACTTCGCGGCGTCCAACTCCGCCAGGGCCCGCGCCCAGCGCGGGTACTTCAGGGCGGCGAGATCGGCGACGGTCCGCACCCCGAACGCCTCCTCCAGCAGGGCGCCCTGCCGGTCGGACACCCCCTTGAGGGCGGAGACCGGCGCCGCGAGCACCTCCGCCGCGCTCTTGTCGGCCCAGCCCTTGTCGAGCACCCCACCCAGATCGATCGACGCCATCACGAACTCCTCCCCGAGAACCGCTTGTATCTACACGTCTGTAGAAGCATAGGGGCGGAATTCCGTACTCCGCTCCCGTTCCCGCGAGTTCGGCCGAAACCCCCGGCCGGCGGCCCGCCCCTCAGCCGCGTCCCGCGCCCAGGAACGCGAGCAGGTCCAGCGGGCCCGCCGCCCCGCCGGCCGCCCCGCGGTGCAGGTCGCGGACGGTGCGGGCGGCGGCCCGGGTGACGGTGTCCACGCCCGCGCGGCGTTCGAACCAGTGCCAGTCCCCGTGCGCGTTGACCTCCAGGAACACCGGCTCCCCGGCGTCGTCGAGGAAGTCGAAGGCGCCGTAGCGCAGGCCCCAGGACGCGGCCAGGGCCCGGGTCGCGGCGGCCGCGGCGGGCGGCACGGGCACCGCGCGGACCGTGACCCGCTCGGGCCGGTGCCAGATGTCCCCGGGATCGTCCTTGGTCACCTCGAAGGCGTGCAGTTCCCCGCCGGTGAGGTACACCCGGTGCTCGGTGTCGTGGTCCACGTGCTCCTGGAGCACCACCGGGGTGCCCGGGGGCAGGCCCAACGGCTCGCGCAGCCCGTCGCGGTCCGTGATCCGGGGCAGGTACCAGGCCAGCCGGCCGGGCGCGGGCTCGACCACGTGCCGGTCGAGGACCTTGAGCACGTACCGGCGCGCGGGCAGCCGGGCGGCGGCGGCCGCCGGGTCGGTGGTGACCAGCCCCCGGGGGACGCGGACGCCGAGTTCCCGGGCCCGCGCGGCCTGGGCCAGGGGTCCGGGGTCGGTGGCGCCGAGGGCCTGGGGCGCGGCGAGCGCGAGTTCACGGGCCAGCACCCCCCACGCGTCGCGGTAGGCCATCGGGCCGCCGCCGTCGCCGGTGGGGTCGGCGACGGGGGCGGCGCGGGCGGAGAAGTGCCGCAGCCACACCACGGTGGGCCGCAGGGACCGGCCGGCCAGTCGCAGGGTGCCGTCCGCCCGCCCGGGGTCGAGTTCGAGGGCGGGCAGGTCGTCGGCGTCGAGCCGGCGCACGGGCACGCCGATGCCGTGCAGCAGGGCGGTGACCTCGCGGGCCTCGCGGTCGCCGCGCCTGCCGAGGAAGAGCACGCAGGGTTCGGGCACCGGGGCTCAGCCGTGCCGGCCGGTGAACAGGGATTCCGCGACGGCGAACAGGCGCAGGGCCTTCTCGGCGCGGCGGTCGGGTCCGGTGGCGCGCAGGCGGGTGAGGAGTTCGAGGCCGATGGCGGCCTGGTCGGCGAGGAGGTCGAGGAGTTCCACGTCGGCCATCTCGCGGACCTCGTGGACCCCCCGGTCGAGGACCTCCAGGACGCCGATGCAGGCGTCGTCGCCGAACAGGGGCGCGGCCATGATGCTGTTGGGGACGTAGCCGGTGGACTCGGCGGCGTCCCCGGCGAAGTGCTTGGACTCGCGCAGGTCGTCGACGAGCATCGTCTGGCCGGAGGCCACGACCCAGCCGGCGATGCCGGTGCCGGCGGGGAAGCGGGTGCCGACGAGACGGTCGTCGCCCTCGCCGGCGACGGCCTCGAAGACGAGCTCGCCGGTGTCGGGGTCGACGAGGAAGATCGAGGAGGCGGCGGCGCCGAAGGCGTGCCGGGCGACCTCCACGATGGACCGGAGCAGACGCCGCTCGGTGGGTGTGGCGTCGTCAGCGGGCAGTGTCATGCGCACCTCCGTATCTGCCGGTCATGTTCCCGGCGCAGAGGAACAGGACCGTCTTGAGCTGGAACGGTGTGAGCCAGGGGTGCTTGCCGAGGATCAGCGCGCACAGGCCCGCGATGTGCGGGGCGGCGAAACTGTTGCCGGTGGAACGGATGGTGCCGCCGCCGGGCCAGGCCACGGGCACGCGGACGCCCCGGGCGTGGAACTCCACCGGCGGGGAGGGGTTGTAGTAGTAGGTCATCGGGTCGTCCTCGTCGTGGCTGGCGACGGAGATGACGGAGGAGAAGGACCAGGGGTAGCTGGGGACCGGCCGGTTGTGCGCGGAGACCACCAGGGCGCAGCGGCGGAAGTAGGCGCGGTCGACGAGTTCGTGGAGGCGGGCGGTGAGGGCGGGGCGGGTGGTGGCGAGGCTGAGGTTGACCACGTCGAAGCCCTCCTCCACCGCCCAGTCGAGGCCGGCGAGGAGGGCGGGTCCGCTGCCGGACTTGCCGTCGGTGAGGACCTGCACGGAGGAGATGGACGCCTCGGGGGCCAGGGAGCGGATCACGCCGGCGCAGGCGGTGCCGTGGCCCGCGCGGTCGGTGGGTTCGCAGGGCACCACCTCGACCTCGCCGGCCTCGTTCTCCACGACGGTCATGGCCCGGTCCACGGCGCCGACCAGGGGGTGGTCCCCCTGCACGCCGCTGTCGACGACGCACACCCGGACCCCGGCGCCGGTGCCGCTCCCCCAGGCCCAGTCGGGCGAGATCTCGGGCAGGGGGACGGCGGCGAACTCCTCCAGGGTCCCGGCCCGGGTCATGGCGCCCCAGGCCGGGACTCCGGGCACGAAGGCCCGGGTCGTGCGCCGCCACGGCGGGTCGGTCACGGTCGCTCCTCTCGTTCGGCGGTGTCGGTGAGCCAGGCGCGGACGGTGTCGGCGGGTCGGCCGGCCTCCTTGCGGAGGTACGCGGCCAGGGCCGCCTCGGCGGTCCGTCGGGCCCGGTCGGGGTGCCCGGCGGCGTGCAGGGCGAGGGCGGTCTCGAAGCGGACCTCGCCGACGAGGCAGGGGTCGTCGGTGCGCGTCAGGGTCTCCAGGGCCAGCTCGGCGGCGCGGACGGCGCCGGCGGTGTCGCCGGCGAGGGCGTCGACGCGGGCCCGCAGGGCGAGGCGGACGGCGCGGGTGCGGGTGTCGGCGGGGGTGTCGGGTCCGGGGTCGGCGAGGACGGCGGTCGCCCGGGGGCCGAGGGGTTCGGCGGCGCGCAGGCGTTCGCGGGTCTCGTACAGGCGCAGGGTGCCGGCGGTGCCGGCCTGGCCGAGGGCGGTGAGGGCGTCGGCGGCGGCGGCGTAGTGGCGGGCGGCCCGGGGGTGGGCGCCGGCGAGGGATTCGACGAGGCCGGCGGTCTGGTCGGCGGCGGGGCCGCCGAGGGTGAGGCCGAGGTCGACGGCGTGCCGGCGGGCCAGGTGCACGTCGGAGCGGGCGCGGGCCACGTGCCCGCTGAGGGCGAGGTGGCGGGCGCGGGTGAGGAGGACGGGCACGAGGAGGGCGCGGTCCTGGTCGAAGCGGGCCACGAGGTCCTCGCACAGGGCGACGGCGGCGCCGAGCGGGGTCGGGGACCACTGGGTGAGTTCGCAGATGGAGGCGAGGATGCGGTGTTCCTCGTAGGGGTCGCCGAGCCGGCGGGCGCGGGTGAGGGCGGCGCGCATCGCGGTCTCGGCGGCGCCCGCGCGGCCTTCGGCGAGGGCGCGCAGGGAGACGAGCTGGTGCAGTCGGCACCAGCCGAGGTCGTCGTCGGGGGCGGGCTCGGGGTCGGGGCCGGGCTCGGGGTCGCCGGAGCGCAGGGCGATGAGGCGGCGTTGGACGGCGCGGGTGTCGCGGCCGGTCGGGTCGGTGGAGCCGCGGTGGGCGCCCTCGGTGACGGCGGCGCGGGCCCGTTCCCAGCGGCCCAGGGCCGCGTGGGCGTCGGAGACGCGGACGGCGAGGACCCGGTGTTCGGGGTCGTGCTCGGGGGTGAGGTCCCGGCCGCGTTCCATGAGGGAGACGGCGGCGGGCAGGTCACGGCGGTGCAGGGCGCGCAGGCCGGTGTCCACGAGGGCGCGGGCGGCGCGGGTGGTGAGGGCGGGCAGTCGCGGGTCGGCGGGGTCGGCCTCGGCCAGCAGGCGGCGGGCCGCTTCGAGGTGGTGGACGAGGTCGTCCTCGGCGGCCGGGCCCCGGGCTCCGGCGGGGCCGGCGAGCCGGTCGGCGAGGGTGGCGTGCCAGTGGGCCCGGCGGGCCTTGGAGGTCATCTCGTAGAGGGTGTCGCGGGCCAGGGCGCGGGTGAAGCGGTAGCTGCCGGGCGGCCCGTGGGGGTGGATGACGCGGCCGGTGACGAGGCGTCGGAGGGTGGCGTCGAGGGCGGGGCCGGCCAGGGCGGGTTCGTCGTCGGCGAGGGCGCGCACGTCCTCGGCGGTGAAGGTGCCGCCGGCGCCGGCGGCCCGTTCCAGGAGGGCTCGTTCGACGGCGGGGAGCCGGTCGAGGCGGGCGGTGAGCAGGACCCGGATGGTGGTGGGGACCCCGCGGGCGGCGGGGCCCCGGTCGGCGGGGTGTTCGAGGAGGAGTTCCGCGAAGAGCGGGTTGCCCTCGGATTCGCGGACCACGCGGGCGAGTTCGGCCTCGGTGCGCACGGCGGTCGCCTCCTGCCCGGCCACGTCGGCGCTCTCGGCGCCGGCGGTGTGGGCGGCGAGGAGGGTGACGAGGTGGGCGGTGTGCGCGCGGCCGAGGGGGGCCAGGCGCAGGGTGTCGGGCGCGGCGGGGGCGTCCGGGCCGCCGGGGGGTTCGGGTCGGGGTTCGTCGCGGGCGGCGGTCAGCAGCAGCAGGGCGGTGTCGGTCTCGGCGGCGAGGTCGGCGACCGTGTCGAGGAGGGGGCCCCGGGCCCAGTGGGCGTCGTCGAGGACCAGGACGAGGGGGCCGCGCCGGCCCAGGGCGGCCAGCAGCCTGCGGAAGGCCCAGCCGGTCTCGTCGACGCTGACCGGCAGTCCCTCCTCGGGCCGCAGGTCCAGGGCGACGTCCAGGGCGGCGCGGGCGCGGGTCAGGTCGGGCGCGGCGCAGGCGGGGGTGTCCTCGGTGAGGGCGCGCAGGGCCTCGGGGGGCCCGCCGGGCAGGGTGCGGACGGCGTCGGCGAGGGGACGGTGGGCCAGGCCGGCGCCGTGCGGGCGGCAGGTGCCGCGCAGGACGGTGGTGTCGGCGAGGCGGGGGTCGGCGAGGAAGGCGCGCAGCAGGCGGGACTTGCCGATGCCGGTGGGCCCGGTGACGGCCAGCAGCCGGCCCCGGCGGCCGGTGCGCACCTCGCGCAACGCCTCGTGCAGGGCGGCGAGTTCGTGTTCGCGGCCGACGAGGGGCACGGGGTCGGGGAGCCGGTCGGCCTCGTCGGCGTCCAGGACCCGCCAGGCGGGCACGGGTTCGCGTTTGCCCTTGAGGGTCAGGGGGGCGACGGCCTCGACGCGGATCCGGGTGCCGACGAGTCGGGCGGTCTCGTCGCCGATCAGGATCTCGTGGGCGGCGGCGTGGGACTGGAGGCGGGCGGCGGTGTTGACCACGTCGCCGACGACGCGGGCGGCGCCGCCGAGGGCCCCGGCGACGACGGCCTCGCCGCTGGCGATCCCGCAGTGCGTGTCCAGGCGCACGGGGCCGGTGTCGAGGGCGGCGACGGCGTCCCGCAGGGCGCAGGCCGCGCGGACCGCGCGCAGGGCGTCGTCCTCGTGGGCGGCGAAGGCCCCGAAGACGGCCATGACGGCGTCGCCGATGAACTTCTCGACCACCCCGCCGGCCTCGGTGACGGCGGTGGTGCAGGCCGTGTAGTAGCGGTCCATGGTGCGCCGCAGGGCCTCGGGGTCGTGGGTCTCGGCGAGGGCGGTGGAGCCGACGAGGTCGACGAAGAGGGCGGTGACGATCCTGCGGCTGTCCGAGGCGGGCGCCCCCGCGACGAGCGGGGTGCCGCACTCGGGACAGAACCGGGCTCCCGGCGGCACCGTCGCACGACAACCACCGCACCGGGGCGTCTCGTTCACAGGAGTTTGAGGTCCTGACCCTCCACGTCTCCGGCGGCCGCGTCGAGGCGGCCCTTGACCGAGTTGAGGACCTGGACCTCCATCTCGCTCAACTCGGACAGGACGGTGCGCTGTTCGGAGGCCAGCAGGTCCACGGGGTGGCCTGCCTCGCGCAGGGCGCGCAGGGCGTCGAAGGTCATGACTACCGGGACCTCGTTTCCGTAGGGGGGCCAGTCGAACGGGACGCCGACCGGTCCGATGGAGCCGTCCGCGACCTCCCACCGGTCCCGGTTCCGCTCGGGGGCGGCGGGCAGCGGCGGCCAGGTGCCCTGGACGAGGGCGCCCTGGGCGTAGAGTCGCGCGATCATTTCCGTGCGGTTGGCGGCGCCCGTCCTCCGAAGCATGTTGCACAAATGCGCCGCCACCGTGTGCGGGCTTATGCAGAGATCCTTGGCGATGCGCCGGTTCGAGGAACCGGCGGCCACGAGCGATGCGATCCGAATCTCGCGTCGGGTCAAATCGCTTGCGCTTGGTGCGGCGTTCGAAGCGTGGACCTGCACGCGTAATTCGTCACCCACGGCAGTCAGAGTAGCCCCGGGCAAGGATCCGGACAAGAAGTCGATTTACATGAAAGGACCCTGACCAATTCCGGTCATCGCGCCGCCCCCTCTGCCCCGGTTCCGGTCCTTTCGGGTGACCGGATCCGGCCGCTCCGGCGTGCGCGGGGGCACGGCGGCCGCGGATCGCGGCGCCCCGCGCACCGCCGTCCGCCCCCGCGGGCCGCGGCTCGCCCCGACCCGGTCGAGGCATAGTCGATTGAGGGATAGGAAGGGGGTTCCGCCCGGAGCAGCCTTGCGGGGTGCACCAACCGGTGATGCAGTCCCCCTCTCCCAAGGAGTGACGTATGTCCGAGCCCCTGGAAGCCCTGCGCCGCGCCGGCACCCCCGTGGACCTGCTGTCCGAGTCCGAGCGTGAGGTGTTCTCCTCCCTGACCCCGGACGAGGTGGCCGTCCTCGGTTCGATCCAGGCCCGGCTGAGCGCCGTCTCCGCGGCCGTCGAGGGCCAGGTGGCGGACTCGAACACCAACGTCGTCTGCTGATCGAGCCCCGCGTGCGCGCGTCCGGTCCGGCGGCCCGCCCGGGTCCGCCGGACCGGACGCCGGCGCGCGCGGGCACCGCCGGACCCGAAGATCAGCGACACGCGCAGCGAGAAGGGCCGTCGATGGACCGAGTCAGCAGGTACCTGGTGCTCAGCGAGCGCGAGTACGCCGACGACACCGGCGTACGGGTGCGCCTGGCGTACAGCACGCGCACCGCGCGCGTGGTCGCCGTGGACCCCGCCGCCGCGCGCGCCCTGGCCGCCGGCGACCCGAGCGCGCTGGCCCCCGCGTGGACGGCCCCGCTGCGCGCCGCCGAACTCCTCGTGCCGGCCGGGCAGGACGAGCTGACGGCCGTCCTCGACCGCAACCGGCGGGCCTCCGCCGACCGCTCGGCCGTGCACATCGCCCTGCTGCCCACCTCCTACTGCAACATGGGCTGCGCCTACTGCGGGCAGGAGCACACCCGCGGCGGGCTCACCGCGAACCACCGCGACCGGATCCGGGACCGGGTGCTGCGCGCCATCGCCGCCCCCGCCACCCGCGCCGCGCGCGTGGACTGGTTCGGGGCCGAACCGCTGATGGGCTACGCCGTCATCCGCGACCTCGCGCCCCGGTTCGTGGCCGCCGCCGAGGAGCGGGGGGTCGCCTGGTCCTCGGTCCTGGTCACCAACGGCTCGCTGCTCACCCGCCGGAAACTCGACGTGCTGCTGCGCGACTGCCGGGTCACCCAATTCGAGATCACCCTGGACGGGCCGCCGGAGATTCACGACGCGCACCGCCCGCTGAAAAGCGGCGGGGGCTCGTTCTGGAAAATCGTGCGGACCGTCCGCGAGGTTCTCGACGACCCCGCCTCGCGCTCCGCGCATTTCACGTTCCGCACGAATGTGGACACCCACAACCAGGAGCACGTGCCCCGCTATCTGGAACTGATGGCCGAGCTGGGATTCGCCCGCCCGAACGTGTCCTTCTCGATCGTCCCGGTGCACTCCTGGGGCAACGACGTCTCCGCGATCGAGGTGACCCGGGCCGCGTTCGCCGAGCGGGAGCTGGGCTGGTTCCGGTTGCTGCTGCGGCACGGGCTGGGCGTGCACGTGCTGCCGAACCAGGTCAAGAAGGTGGTGTGCCCGGCCACCACCCGGTCCTCGGAGATCGTCAGCGGCACCGGCAACGTCTTCTCGTGCAGCGAGCACCCGCTGGTGCCCGAGGCCGAACGGGACCTGCCGCTGGTGCACATCGAGCGCGCCGGACCGGAGGTCCTGCGCCCGGTGGGGCCCTACGACGACTGGAACGACACGATCGAACGCGGCGGGGTCGGCTGCACGGGCTGCGTGTTCCTGCCCACCTGCGGGGGCTCCTGCCCCAAGGCGTGGGAGGAGGGCCACCCGCCCTGCCCCAGCTACAAGTTCAACGTGCAGGGCCGGCTGGACCTGATCGCGGCGCGCGGGGGCCTGACCCCCACCGGCGGGCCGCTCGCGGTGCCCGCCGGGACCCCCTCGTGACGGGCGGGCCGCGCCGGCTGCTGTTGGGCGTGTGCGGCTCGGGCAACGTGCTGGCCCTGCCGCAGTACCTGATGGCGCTGCGGCTGGAACTGGGCGCGGCCTTCGAGCCCCGGGTGGTGATGACCCGAGCGGCCACCGGAATCCTGCCGCTCGCCACGATGCGGCTGTTGTGCCCGGACGTGTACACCGACGGCGAGGACGAGTTGACGGTGGGGCACGTGGCGCTGGCCGCGTGGGCCGAACGCGTGGTGGTGCTGCCCGCGACCGCCAACACCCTGGGGCAGGCGGCGCAGGGCCTGGGGGCGGGGCTGTTGGCCTCGACCCTGCTCGCGCACGAGAACCCGGTGCTGTTCTTCCCGAGCATGAACCGGCGCATGTGGGAGCGGCCTCCGGTGCGCCGGAACGTGGCCCGGCTGCGGGCCGACGGACACGCCGTGATCGACCCGGTGGACGCGCCGGCCTGGCAGATCTCCACCCGTGACCTGCGGCCCAATCTGGGGCTGCCGCCGCCGAAGACGGTGGTCGCGGTGATCGACGAGTTCCTGCGGGCGCCGGTCGGCCCGGTGGGCGGATGAGCGGCACGAGCACACGAGGACGGGAGGGGACGTGACGGGACCCGGGGGCCGGCGGTGGGCGGGCGCGCTCACCGGCGGGCCGATGGCGGTGCGCGGGTTCCGGCTGCTGCTGGCCGGTCAACTCTCCTCCACCGTAGGCGACTTCTGCTACGCGGTGGCGCTGCCCTGGCTGATCCTGTCGGGAGACGGCGGGCCGGTGCTGCTCGGCACGGTGCTGGCCTGCTACGGCATCCCCCGGGTGGTGACCATTCCGCTGGGCGGGGTGATCGCGGACCGGTTCGGGGGCCGGCGGGTGATGCTGGTGGCCGACGTGGTGCGGGCGGTCGCGGTGGGTCTGCTGGCCGCGCTCACCCTGACGGGCACCCCGACCCTGGCGCAGCTCGCGCCGATCGCGGTGGTCCTCGGCTCCTGCTCCGGGGTGTTCGTGCCCGCCTCGTACACGCTGCTGCCGGCGTTGCTGCCCAAGGAGGACCTGGGGCGGGGCAACGCGCTGTCCACGATGGTCAACCAGGCCGGCGGGCTGCTCGGCCCGACCCTGGGCGGGGCCCTGGTGGCGGGGGTCGGGGCGGGCTGGGCGCTGGTGGTGGACGCCGTGTCCTTCCTGGTGTCGGCGGTGGTGCTGGCGCGGATCCGGACCCGGGCGGAGGCGCCGCGGGAGTCGGGGCCGGCCGGCGGGGCGGAGGAGCCGGCCCCGGCGGGGCCGACGTTCCGGGAGCTGTTGCGCCGGGGGCGGCTGCTGCACGTGGTGCTCGTGGTGGCCCTGGTGTGCAATCTCGCGTTCAACGGGACCATCGAGGTGGCCCTGCCCGCGCTGGCCCGGCAGGGGATGGGGGCCACCGGGTACGGCGTGCTGCTGACCTGTCTGAGCCTGGGCGGGCTGGCCGGTTCGCTGGTGGCGGCCCGGAGCCGGCCGGTGGACTCGCCCGCCTACCTGTTCGCGGGGCTCGCGGTGGTGATGGGCGTGGCCCTGGGCGCCGTGCCGTACGCCGGGGGGCTGGTGGGGGCGGCGGTGTGCGTGTGCGTGTACGCGGTGGCGAGCGGCTGGCAGAACATCGTCGTGGTCACCATGCTCCAGGTGTGGACCCCGCCGGCGTTGATCGGGCGGGTGATGAGCCTGGTGATGCTGGCGGTGATGGGAACCTTCCCGATCTCGGTGGCCGTGGCCGGGTTCGGGGTGCGCCGGTTGGGCGCGGAGCCCTTCTTCCCGGTCGCGGGCGCGGCGATCGCGCTGGCGGTGCTGGGGGCGTTGACGCAGAAGGCGTTCCGGGGGCACCGGGCCGGCACCGAGTACGCCTCCCCCGCGCCGGTGCCGGTCCCGGCCGTCGGCCTGGACCCTCACGAGGACACCCGCGCGGATCCGCGCGAGGACATCCGTCAGGACAGCAGTCAGGAGTCGCCGCGATGAGCGTGTTCGTTCCGTTGGGCCTGCCGCCGAGGACCGTGCGGGGCCGGGAGCCGGGGCGGGGCGTCCGGGATGCCTCGTACCTGCTGGTCAACCCGCCGATCACCGATCCGACCTCGCCCTACCACTCCATCCCGTACCTGGTGGGGGCGGCGCGGGAGGCCGGGCACGGGGTGTACGGCTGTGTGGACGCCAATCTGGACGCCTTCGAGTACCTCGCGGACCCGGCGAGGTTCGGCGCGGCCCTGGAGCGGGCGCGGGCGCTGCGCGCGGAGGTCGAGGCGCGGGCCGGGGCGCCGCTGCGGCACGACGAGATCCGCTACCGGCAGGCCCTGGCGGCGGAGGGGTTGACGGCTCACTCGGCGCGGGACGCGATCGGGGTGTTCAAGGATCCGGAGCTGTTCTACCACCCGCCGACGTACGCGCAGGCGGTGGCGGTGATGAGCCGGTGGTGGGAGCTGTTGGCGCTGGAGATGCCGGTGGGGGTGGCGGACGGGTTCTCGATGCGGGCGAAGTCCACGGTCAACCTGTGCAGCACGGCCGACCTCGCGGACCCGGAGGTGGTGGCCGCCGTGGCGGGCCCCTTCGAGGAGTACTTCGCGCGGGAGTTCCTGCCCCGGTTGCGGGAGCGGTCGTGGGCGGTGGTGGGCCTGTCGGTGAACTACACCAGTCAGTTGCCGGTGGCGCTGCGGATGGCGCGGCTGGTGCGGGAGGCGTTGCCGGAGACGGTGATCGTGTTCGGGGGCACCGAGACGGGTGACGTGGTGAAGTACGCGGCGGATCCGGCGGCGCCCTGGCGGGTGTTCGCGGACGCCGACCTGATCGTGCCGGGCGAGGGCGAGACGGCGCTGATCGGGATCCTGGACGCGGTGGCGGCGGGCGCGAGCCGACAGGATGCGGCCTTCGACGCGGTGGGCGGGGTGATGACGCGGACCCGGCCGGCGCCGGAGATCGCGTACGGCAGCGTGGCCTCGCTCGCGGGTCCGGCGTACGACGTGTGGGAGTGGGAGCGGTACTGGGCGCCGGAGCCGGTGATCCTCTACAGCCCGACCCGGGGCTGCTACTGGAACAAGTGCACGTTCTGCGACTACGGCCTCAACACCGACCGGCCCACCTCGCCCTCGCGGGAGCGTCCGGTGGCGGCCGTGCTGGAGGACCTGCGGGCGGCGGCGAAGCACGGGCGAACGGTGTACTTCGCGGTGGACGCGATGTCCCCGCGCTACCTACGGACGCTGGCGGCGGCCCTCGCCGACTCGGGGCTGGACCTGCGCTGGTCGGCGGAGCTGCGGTTGGAGCGGACCTTCCCGGAGCGTTCGGTGGGCGAGCTGCTGTCGGCCTCGGGGTGCGTGGCGGTGTCCTTCGGCTACGAGTCGGGCACCCAGCGGGTGCTGGACCTGATCGACAAGGGGGTGCGGATCGGGTCGGTGCCGGAGGTGCTGGCCGAGCTGGCCCGCAACGGGATCGCGGCCCAGATGATGGGCTTCACCGGCTTCCCCACCGAGACGGAGGCCGAGGCGCGGGCCACGTACGAGTTCCTCCAGGACCACGAGAAGCTGTGGACGACGGCCGGCATCGGGGTGTTCTCGCTGACGCCCGGGTCGATCGTCGCGAAGGACCCGGAGCGGTTCGGGGTGGAGCTGTTGCCGCAGTCGGTCTCCGACGACATCCGCAGGTACGTGCCCTGGCGGGACCGGGCCACCGGCGAGGTGCACTGGCCGGAGCCGACGGATCCGCGGATCCCGCAGGAGTACGTGGCGAGCACCCGCAAGACCACCTTCGACCGGCCCTTCGTGGGCGGCATCGACTCAGCGCACAGTCTCCTCTACTACGCGCGTTTCGGTCGGGGGCTGATGCCGGAGCGGGCCGGGGACGGTCCGGCGCGGGAGGAGGAGCCGCGGGTGCGGCTGGTCGAGGAGCCGGTGGTGACGGTGCCGTTCGCGTCGGCGCGGGCGCTGACGGGGGTGCCGGAGCTGATGGCCGAGGTGAGCCGGCGCAGCAAGGGGCACCTGGACACGACCTCGGCGGCGTTCGGCGACTGGCTGGCGGCGCCGGGGGCCTCGACCCCCGGGGCCACGTCGGTGCTGGTGCTGGCGCACGGGGAGCTGGTGGAGCTGCCCCCGGGGGTGGACTTCACGGCGGACACCCCGCTGACCCGGGCGCTGCGACTGATGCTGACGACGCAGGCCCGCGTCTGAGGACCGGGCCGCCGAGCGCGCGGGGCCGCCCACGGAGGTGTCCGTGGGCGGCCCCGCGCGCGTTCGGTGGTGCGGCCGGCTCAGACCGGTTCGGGCTGGGCGGTGCGGCGCGGGCCGGGCACGTCGGCGACGCCCGGGGCGGCCCCGGGGCCCGCGTCCGTTCCGGTGCCCGGGTCCTCCGCGCGGGCCCAGGCGCGGGTGACGAGCGTGTAGTGCGCGATCACGGAGGCCGTGGCCAGCACCATCAGCGGCCCGAACACCCAGGGCAGGCCGGCCATCGTGGCGCCCAGGAAGCGGTAGGCGAGCAGCAGGGCCGTGAAGACGACCGTGCCATGGACGACGAGCCGGATGCCGGCGCGGGTCCAGCCGCGGTCGTGGGCGCGCAGTCCGGCCTCGATGGTGAGGGTGAAGACCACGCCGGCGATGATGTCGGCGCCGTAGTGATAGCCGAAGCCGAGGGTCGCGCCGAGGGTGGCGACCAGCCAGAACGCGCCGGCGAACCGCAGCAGGCGGGGGCCCTTGCGGGAGTGGACGAAGATCG
The DNA here is from genome assembly GCF_049606955.1 of Streptomyces dryopteridis. NCBI lineage: Bacteria > Bacillati > Actinomycetota > Actinomycetes > Kitasatosporales > Streptomycetaceae > Streptomyces > Streptomyces dryopteridis. Next base: position 502,582 of record NZ_CP187113.1, read on the forward strand.
CGGTGGACCAGGCGGTGTGCAGGCTGGGCATGCAGTTGCGCGGGGTGAACTCGTCGAAGGGCATGTGCTGCGGGTTGAGATACGGCGGCGGCGTGTGCGGCCAGAGGTTGGCGACGGCCCACTGTCCGCCGTCGGCCCCGTAGGCGAAGATCGGCCCGACCACCGGGTAGATCATGTAGATGCCGGGGCCGAGCAGCCCGATGACGAGGAAGGTCCGCACGAGGTGGTGCGTGGGGAAGCGGCGGTCACGGGCCACGTGCCGCAGCTGGTACAGGGCCACGGCCACGGCGGCGACCGCGAGCTGCACGTACACCCAGTCCAGCACGTGCGCGGCGACCGGCCCGCCGGCCTGGACCAGCCGGCCCATGGCCCACCCGGGGTCGCCCAGCGCGCGGTCGGCGGCGGCGATGTACTGGTCGAGCACCTCGGGGCGGGTCTTGGAGGTGATGAACAGCCAGGTGTAGCCGGTCTTGCGGCCGGTCACGAGCAGCAGGCCGAGGCCGACGCCCTTGAGGAGCAGGGCGCGTTCGCGGCCGGTGCGCCGGACCAGGGCGAAGACCCCGAGTCCGAGGGTGACCCACAGGGCGCCGTTGCCGAACATCATCTGGGCGCCGACCAGGGCCCGGACCCCCCAGAACACGAGGTCGATGCCGATGGCCGCGCCGATCGCGAGGAACCGCTGTCGCCAGGTCAGCACCACGAGGGTGAGCGCCATGGCGGCGTACAGCAGCGGACCCGACTGGGGGGCGAAGATCACCTCCCGGGCCTGGACGGTGATCGGACCCGGCACCTCGTAGTGGCGGGCGATGACCTCCAGGGCGATCAGGAAGCCGAGCCCCACCGCGGCCACGCCGCCCCACAGGAGCCGTGAGCGACGGGTCGGGGAGGGGCCGGCGCCGTCGCCGGGCCGCGTGCGCGGTCGCGATATCGTTGATGTCAATTTTCTGCCGTTTTGTTGTATATAAAGGCAATCTCCGTAAGACCGAACATATTATCGGAGTGAACAGAGGGCATCGTGCGGTCGGGGGGCCTTCCGGCGGGAGCGACCGCCCCGCCCCCGAGGGCGCGCCGGGTGAGGGGTTCCTTCCGGGGGTCGGATACGGCCGACCCGGACCACCGGAACCCCCGCGTCCGGCACCGGAACACGCACCGGACCCCCGCACCGACCCCCGCCACCCGCGCGCCGACCCACGCGCGCCCCGCGCGAACCGACCGTGACCGACGCCACGTCCGCCCCGGGCCGCCCGCCCACCGGCCAATGCCCTCGGCGCACCCCGCTCCGGCCCCTCGGTACACGCGAAACCCACGGGATTCGAAAATGTCCGGAAAACCTCGGGGCCCACCCGTCTCCCCCGGTGCTCCGTTGAGCGGCGTCGACCTGCGACCCATACTGCGCGCACCGGCCCCGCACACCGGGCCCTCGTTCCTCGACTCGATCCCCTGGGGGAGACTTGCGCGAACGCACACGCCGGTTACGCGTCACGGGCTTGGCGGCCACGGCCGCCGCCGCGGCCCTGACCGCGGGCATGATCGGCCCCGCCCACGCCCTCGGCCCACGCCCCACCACCCCGGCCACCGCGTCCGACACCGGGCCCGCGCGGACCGCGAACACCGGACGGGCCCAACGGGTCCTCCTCGTCACCGGCGACCGGGTCACCGTCGCCGCCGACGGCCGCGTCCTGCGCTTCGAGCCCGCCAAGGGCCGCGAGAAGATCCCCGTGCGGATCGAACGGACCGCCGGCCGGACCCTCGTGACCCCCGCCGACGCCCGCGCCCTGATCACCGCCGGCACCCTCGACGAGCGCCTCTTCGACGTGGCCGGCCTCGCCGACCCGAAGCTACGGGCGCGCCACGGCGACGGGCTGCGGCTGATCGTCCGCTACGACGGCCCCGCCCGCGCGGCCCGCGCCGCCCTGCGCACCACCGGCGCCCGCGTCGAGCGCGCCCTGCCCGGCATCGACGCCGAGGCCCTCGGCCTCACCCCGGCCGCCGGCGCCGCGCTCTGGGAGGCCCTCACCGACCCCGCCAGCGGCGCCACCCGCTCCGCCGCCCCCGGCATCGCCCGGATCTGGCTCGACGGCGTCCGCCGGGCGAGCCTCGACAAGAGCACCCGTCAGATCGGCGCCGACAAGGCATGGCAGGCCGGGTTCGACGGGGCGGGCACGAAGATCGCCGTCCTCGACACCGGCGTCGACAAGACCCACCCCGACCTCAAGGACCGCGTCCTGGCGGAGGAGAACTTCTCCACCTCCCCCGACGCCGTCGACCGCTACGGGCACGGCACCCACGTCGCCTCCATCGCCGCCGGCTCCGGCGCCGCGTCCGGCGGCACCTACCGGGGCGTGGCACCCGGTGCGAAGCTGCTCAGCGGCAAGGTCCTCGACGACGATGGCTACGGCGACGACTCCGGCATCATCGCCGGCATGGAATGGGCCGCCGCCCAAGGCGCCGACGTGGTCAACCTCAGCCTCGGCGGCCGGGACACCCCCGGCGCCGACCCGCTGGAGACGGCCGTGAACACGCTGACCGCCGAGAAGGGCGTCCTCTTCGCCATCGCGGCCGGCAACGAGGGCGGCGATGCCACGGTCGGCTCCCCCGGCACCGCGGACGCCGCCCTCACCGTCGGCGCCGTCGACTCCGAGGACCGCCTCGCGCCCTTCTCCAGCCGGGGCCCCCGGCCCGAGGACGGCGCCGTCAAACCCGACCTGACCGCCCCCGGCGTGGACATCGCGGCGGCCGCCGCCCCCGGCAGCGTCATCGACACCGACCCCTCCGTCCCCCACCCCGCCCCCGGCTATCTGCGCATCAGCGGCACCTCCATGGCCACCCCGCACGTCGCGGGCGCCGCCGCGATCCTCAAGCAGCGGTTCCCGGCCTGGAAGCCCGCCGACCTCAAGGGCGCGCTGACCGCGTCCACGAAGCCCGGCGCCGGCTCCGTCTACGCCCAGGGCACCGGGCGCGTCCAGGTCGACAAGGCCCTCGGGCAGTCCGTCGTCGCCGACCGCCCGTCGGTCTTCCTCGGCACCCAGACCTGGCCGCACGAGGACGATGAGCCGCTCACCGGCAAGGTCGGCTACCGCAACCTCGGCGACACCGACGTCACCCTCGACCTGACCGTCGCGGGCACCGACGCCCAGGGCCGCCCCACCCCGACCGGCCTCTTCACCCTCGGCGCGACCAGGGTGACCGTGCCCGCCGGCGGCACCGCCGAGGTCGACCTCACCGCCGACACCCGGCTCGGCACCGCCGACGGCGTGTACTCCGCCCACGTCACCGCCACCGGCGGCGGCCAGAGCGTCCGCTCGGGCGCGGCCGTCGACCGCGAGGTCGAGTCCTACGACCTCACCGTCAAGACCCTCGACCGCCGGGGCGAACCCACCGACGTCTACGCGCACAGCCTCTCCGGGCTCTCCGGCGCCGCCGAGAACGTCCGCCTGAGCATCGACGGCGGGAACGGCACCCGGACCGTCCGCGTCCCCAAGGGCTCCTACTCCCTGGACGGGGCCGTCTTCCAGGACCCGGCCGACGGCGTCGAGGCCGGCATCGACTGGCTGGTCCGCCCCCGACTGGAGATCAACGGGCCCACCACCGTCGTCCAGGACGCCCGCACCGCCAAGCCCGTGGAACTCACCGTCCCCGGCCTGAAGAACCCCGACCTCGCCGTGCCCCTGTACGAACGGCGCACCGCGAACGGCTCCATGGGCTCCGGCTGGCTCCTGACGGACGGCCTCGCCGGCTTCCGCACCGCCCACGCCGGCCCCGAGGTCACCGACGGCTCCGTCCTCCAGTCCTGGAACGCGACCTTCCTCAAGGACCCCCGGACCCAGTACTCCCTCTCCTTCGGCGGCACGGTCCGCAGGCTCGCCACCGGCTGGGTCAAACACGTCCGGGCCCGGGACCTGGCCACCGTGGAGGTCGCTCTCGGCGCGTCCGTCGCCGACCGCACGGTCTACGCCGACCTGATGCCCGGCCTCCCCGGCTCCGCCCTCGGCGGCTTCAGCCTCTCCGCTCCCCAACCCGCCCTCGGCACCCGCACCTTCCTCGTCTCCACCGCCGACGGCGTCACCTGGCGCCAGTACGCCGAACAGTGGGGCGCGCCCGACGCCCAAGGCCGACCCACCGTCGAGACCGCGCACATCTCGCTCGGCTCCGACCGCTACGCCCCGGGCCGCACCCACCGCGAACGGGTGGGCACCGGCGTCTTCGGCCCGGTCCTGGCCGAGGGCACCGGCATCCTCCGCACCGCGCCCGACCCGGACACCGGCGAGCAGTCCCTTCTCGGCGTCGTCCCCCTGTTCGGCGACGGCGACGGCCGCGCCGGCTCGGTCGCTGGTGCCAAGGCCCGCACCATCCTGTACCGCGACGGGGTCAAGGTCGCCGAGAACGACGACCCGCTGACCGGCGCCGTCCCGATCCCGGTCACCTCACAGGACGCGGCCTACCGCCTGACCACCTCGGTCGAGTACCCGAGCACGACCACCGCCGTCTCCACCCGCGTCGAGACCGGATTCTCGTTCCGCTCGAAGCGGGTCTCCGAACTCACGACACTGCCGGCCTCCACCGTCCGCTTCGCGGCCCCGCTCGACCTCCGCTCCCGCGCCGAGGCCGACCGCCGGCTCCGCATCCCGGTCACGGTCCAGGGCTCGGCCGCCAGCCGCAACCTCAAGTCCCTCCGCGTCCAGGTCAGTCACGACGCCGGCAGGACCTGGAAGTCCGTCCCGGTGATCGACGGCCACATCACGGTCCACAACCCGCCGAAGGGCAAGGGCATCTCGCTGCGCGCCGAGATCACCGACAAACAGCACAACACCTCGACCCTGACCCTCCACAACGCCTACCTCACGAAGTAACCGCCCCCGAACACCCCCGCCCCCGGCCTCCACGAAGGAGCCCGGGGGCGGGGGTGTCGCGCGAACGCGCGAGAAAACCGAAAAGCCCGCAACGAATGAATTCGTTGCGGGCTCCGACCTGCGTTGTCACGCTGGTCGGGACGACAGGATTTGAACCTGCGACCCCTTGACCCCCAGTCAAGTGCGCTACCAAGCTGCGCCACGTCCCGGTGCTCGTTCACCTGGGCTTTTCTTCCCGGGCGGCCGTGCATGAAGAACATTACCGTACGTCGAGGGGTGCGTGTGCACCCCTCGTGGACGGAGGGTGTGGGCGATGGGTGAGCGGGATCGGGACGCGGCGGGGCGGGCGCGGAGCGCGCGGCCTCGGGACGGGCTGGGGCGGCCGTTGCCGTACGGGGCCGAGGGTGTGGCGCGGCAGCCGGAGGGGGTGGTGCGGACGCCGGAGGGGACGTTGCGGGAGGCCCGCCGGTTGTTGGCGGCGGGGATGCCGTTCCACGCGCACGAGGTGTTCGAGGACGCGTGGAAGTCGGGGCCACCGGAGGCCGCCGGGTTGTGGCAGGGGCTGGCGCAGGTCGCGGTGGGGCTGACGCACGCGGCCCGGGGGAACGCGGTGGGCGGGGCGCGGCTGCTGCGGCGGGGGGCCGCGCGGGTGGCGGGGGCCTCGGGGCCCCGGCACGGGGTGGACGTGGCGGCCGTCGCGCGGTGGGCGCGGGCGCTGGCGGACCGGGTGGAGGCGGAGCCGGGGCGGGCGGTGGATCCCGTGCGGGAGGTGCCGCCGCTGCCCGGCGGCTGAGGCCGGGCGGCGGCGTCGGTCAGGCCGCGGGCTGGAGCAGGTCCCAGCGGCCGCCGTAGAGGTCCTCGAAGACGGCGACGGTGCCGTAGGGCTCGTGGCGGGGGTCCTCCAGGAAGCGGACGCCGCCGGCGAGCATCCGCGCGTGGTCGGCGGCGAAGTCGTCGGTGTGCAGGAACCAGCCGACCCCGCCGCCGGCCTGGTCTCCGACGCGGGCGGCGCGGGCCTCGGTGTCGGCGCGGCCGAGGACGAGCGCGGACTCGACGGCGCCGGGCGGGCGGACCACGATCCAGCGGGAGCCGTCGGGCCGCGGGGTGTCCTCGACGAGGTCGAAGCCGAGGGGACCGGTGAAGAAGGCGAGGGCCTCGTCGTACTCGCGGACGAGGAAGGTGATGAGGGCGATACGGGCTGACATGGGCCCATCCTCCCTCATGGGCCGTGCGGGCCTTCGAGGAGGACGACGTCCAGGCGGCGGGGGCCGTGCACGCCCTCGACCCGGTCGAGTTCGATGTCGCTGGTGGCGGAGGGGCCGGAGGTCCAGGTCTGGGCGCGGGTGGGGTCGAGGTGGGGCAGGGCCAGGGGGACGGAGTCGACGACCTGGTCGGGGACGCGGACCACGCAGATGTGGTGGTCGGGGACGAGGGCGGCGCGGCGGCGCCCTTGGCCGGGGCCGCCGTCGGTGATCAGGGTGCCGGTCTCGGCGATGGCGAGGGCGCAGTCGGTGAGGACGCTGTCGACGGCGTCGAGGGCGGCGACCGGCATCGCCGGGTCGTCGGGGACGCGGCGCAGCTCGGGGTCGAGGGCGGCGGTCCAGGCGGCGGGGACGCCCTCGGGCACGAGGAGGGAGCGGGCGCCCCGGGCGGTGAGGAGGGCGGCGACGAGGGCGGGCAGGCCGGCGGGGTCGGTGCGGTGGACGTGGGCCCGGTACTCGGTGAGGTTGGCGGCGAGGAGGTCGACGCGTTCGGCGGGGGTGCGGTCGGGGCCGTGCCGGTCGCGGTAGGGGCGGGGCAGGGCCGCGTACTCGGCGTCGATCTCCTCGGGGCGGGCGGGGCCGGGGCCGCCGGCGTGGGCGTTGGCGCGGCGGATGCGGGCCAGGACGCGGTCCTTGGTGGTCACGGGCGGGGCTCCCCGGGCTCGGTGGCGGGTTCGGGGCGGGCGGGGCGGGCGGCCCACCAGTCGCGGAAGGTGACGGCGGGGATCTCGGGCAGGTCGCGGCCGTCGGTCCAGGCCCGGCCGGGGCCGGGGAGGCGGCGGCGGGGGGCGAAGCGGCGGGCGCGGGTCAGCAGGCGGGCGCCGGCGCCGAAGAGGCGGGGGTGGTCGAGGACGACGCGGGCGGCGCGCAGGGCGGCCCGTTCGGCGGCGTGCCCGGCGGCGGGTCGGACCCGGCCCCGGACGCCCTCGCGGACGGTCTCGCCGCCTTCGGCGACGCGGGCGCGCAGGGTGAGGAGGATCTCGGGGATGTCGATGGCGACGGGGCAGACCTCGTAGCAGGCGCCGCAGAGGGTGGAGGCGAAGGGGAGGGAGGCGTCGGAGGGGGTGTCGGTGCCGCGCAGTTGGGGGCCGAGGATCGCGCCGATGGGGCCGGGGTAGACGGAGCCGTAGGCGTGGCCGCCGGCGCGTTCGTAGACGGGGCAGACGTTGAGGCAGGCGGAGCAGCGGATGCAGCGCAGGGCGGCGCGGCCCTCGGGGTCGGCGAGGGTGTCGGTGCGGCCGTTGTCGAGGAGGACGAGGTGGAAGTCGCGGGGTCCGTCGTCGGCGGTGGTGCCGGTCCACAGGGTGGTGTACGGGTTCATCCGCTCGGCGGTGGAGGAGCGCGGCAGGAGTTGGAGGAAGACCTCCAGGTCGCGGAAGGTGGGCAGGAGCTTCTCCACGCCGACCACGGAGATGAGGGTCTCGGGGAGGGTGAGGCACATGCGGCCGTTGCCCTCGGATTCGAGGACGACGAGGGTGCCGGTCTCGGCGATGGCGAAGTTGGCGCCGGAGATCGCGACCTTGGCGCGCAGGAACTTCTCGCGCAGGTGCAGTCGGGCCGCCTCGGCGAGGGCGGCGGGTTCGTCGGTGAGGTCCTCGGGGGCGGGGCGGCCGTGCTCGGCCATGCGCTCGGCGAAGATCTCGCGGATCTGGGCGCGGTTGCGGTGGATGGCGGGGACGAGGATGTGGGAGGGCCGGTCGTCGCCGAGTTGGACGATGAGTTCGGCCAGGTCGGTCTCGGTGGCGGTGATCCCGGCCTCTTCGAGGGCCTCGTTGAGGCCGATCTCCTGGGTGGCCATGGATTTGACCTTGACCACCTCGCGCTCGCCGGTGGCGCGGACGAGGTCGGTGACGATGCGGTTGGCCTCGGCGGCGTCGGCGGCCCAGTGCACGGTGCCGCCGGCGGCGGTGACGGCGGCCTCCAGGCGCAGCAGGTAGTGGTCGAGCCGGCGCAGGGTGTGGTCCTTGATCGCGCGGGCGGCCTCGCGGAGCTCCTCCCAGTCCTCCAGTTCGGCCACGGCGGCGGCGCGGCGGGCGCGGATGGTGTGGGTGGCGTGGCGCAGGTTGGCGCGCAGCACGGGATCGTGGACGGCGGTGCGGGCCGCGTCGGGGAAGGCGGGCATGCCGAGGTCGACGCCGGTCACGGGCGGTCCCCTTCCGGTGCGCGTGAGGCGAGGATCTCGGCGAGGTGGCGGGTGCGCGGCCCGTCGCCGGCGCGGCGCAGGACCCCGTCGAGGTGCAGCAGGCAGGAGCTGTCGGCGCCGCACAGCACCTCGGCGCCCGTGGCCCGCGCGGCCTCGGCCTTGTCGCGTCCCATGGCCACGGACACGTCGGGGTTCTTCACGGCGAAGGTGCCGCCGAATCCGCAGCACTCCTCGGCCCCGGGCAGTTCGACCAGGCGCAGCCCGTCGACGGCTTCGAGGAGCCGGCGGGGGCGGTCGCCGAGGCCGAGTTGGCGGGCGCCGTGGCAGGAGGGGTGGTAGGTGACGGTGTGCGGGTAGTGGGCGCCGACGTCGGTGACCCCCAGCACGTCGACCAGGAACTCCGTCAGCTCCCACACCCGGGGCACGAGGTCGGCGACGGCCTCGACCAGTCCGTCGTCGCGGCCCTCGGCTGCTGCGCGGGCCGCGACCCGGGGGTAGTGCAGGCGGATCATCGCGGCGCAGGAGCCGGACGGGGTGACCACGTGCGGGTGTCCGGCGAGGGCGGCCACGGTGCGACGGACCAGGGGTTCGGCCTGGTCGCGCAGGCCGGAGTTCCAGGCGGGTTGGCCGCAACAACTCTGGCCGACGGGGAAGTCGACGGCGACCCCGAGCCGCTCCAGCAGGTGCGTGGTGGCAATGCCGGCCTCGGGCCGCAGGGCGTCGTTGACGCAGGTCACGAACAGGGCTGCGCGCATGATGGGCACAATAGCCGGGTGAAGAAGTTCTCTGTCATCGGCATCGGCGCGGGCGACCCCGATCACCTGACCCTCCAAGCGGTCAAGGCGATCGGGGCCGCCGACGCGTTCCTCATCCTGGAGAAGGGCGAGGAGAAGGCGGATCTGACCGATCTGCGGCGCACCCTCCTGGCCGAGCACGCGCGGCCCGGGCACCGGCTGGTCGAGGGCGTGGACCCGGACCGGGACCGGACCCCGGAGAAGTACGCGCCGACGGTGGACGGCTGGCGCAGCGCGCGGGCGGTGCTCTTCGAGCGGTTCCTCGACGAGGAGCTCGCGGACGGGGAGACGGGGGCGTTCCTGGTGTGGGGCGACCCCTCGTTGTACGACTCGACGCTGGCGATCCTGGAGGAGGTGGCGGCGGCGGGCCGGGTCGAGTTCACGTACTCGGTGGTGCCGGGCGTCTCCAGCGTGTCGGCGTTGTTGGCGCGGCACCGCACGACGTTGAACCGGGTGGGCCGGCCGGTGCAGATCACGACGGGCCGGCGGCTGGCCGAGGGCTGGCCGGCCGACGCGGACGACGTGGTGGTGATGCTGGACGCCCGGCACGCCTTCACCCACCACCTCGACCAGGACGCGTACATCTACTGGGGCGCGTACGTGGGCACCCCGGACGAGATCCTCGTCCAGGGGCCCCTGGCCGAGGTGGCCGGGGAGATCGAGCGGGTGCGGGCGGGGGCGCGGGCCCGCAAGGGGTGGATCATGGACACCTACCTGCTGCGGCGCCCCTGAGGCCCGTGCCGCCCGCGGCCCCGGCCCGACGGCGCGAGCGGCGGGGCGGTCAGCGGGCGGCGGCCTTGGCCAGCAGGGGCGGGAGTTCGGCGGCCAGGCGTTCGTACTCCTCGGGCCGGTTGTAGACCTGCCCGCAGACGCGGATCCCGCCGCCGCCCGGTCGGGGCCACACCAGCACCCGGATCCGCAGGCTCGCCGCGATCTCCTCGCGCAGTTCGCGGGCGGTGTCGTGGTCCTCGGCGAGGCCCGGGGGCAGCAGCACGGAGGCCATCGCGAGCCCGGGGTCGCCGGGCAGGGCGGTGAATCCGGGCAGGTCGGCGAGGAGCTCGGCCCCGTACCGGGCGAGGGCCGCGTTGTGGGCGCGGACCCGGGCGGCGCCGAGGGAGTCGAGGAGGTCCAGGCCCTCGGCGGCGGCGAGCCAGCCGGTGGGGTCGACGGTGGCGCGGGATTCGACGGCGCGCGGGAAGCCGGCCGCGTCGTCCCAGGAGGGCACCAGGGCGCGGATCCGGGGGCGCAGGTCGGGGGCGACGCAGAGCAGGGCGGTGCCGGGCGGGGCCCAGCCCCATTTGTGCAGGTTGCCGAACCACACGTCGGCGCCGAGGCCGAGCGGGTCAGGGAGCATGCCGGGCGCGTGGGCCCCGTCGACCACGGTGCGGACCCCGCGCTCGCGCAGGTCGGCGATCAGCTCGGGGCCGGCCAGGAGGCGGGCGGTGGGCGAGGTGACGTGGTCGATCAGCACGATCCGGGTGCGGGGGGTGAGGGCCGCCAGGATCCGCTCGCGGACGGCGTGCGCGTCGGGCAGCCGCGGGTCGAGGGGCACGGTGGTGACGCGGGCGCGCCGGGCGGCGGCCTCGATGACGGTGCCGTAGCCGTGGTCGGTGACGAGGATCTCGTCCTCGGCGGCCAGGGGGGTGAGGGCGTCGAGGGCAAGGTTGGCGGCCTCGGTGGCGTTGGAGACGAAGGAGAGGCCCTCGGGGTCGGCGGCCGGGCCGAGGTGGCGGGCGACGCGGGCGCGGGCGGCGGCGAGCCGGTCGGGGAGGTCGCGGAAGAAGAGGTCGGGGTCGGCGTCGAGTTCGGCGAGGAGGGCGGCGCGCGCCCGGCTCACGGGCCGGGGGACGGCCCCGTAGGAGCCGTGGTTGAGGTGGGCGAGGTCGGGGGCGAGGCGGAAGAGCTCGGGGCCGCCGGGGAAGGGGGCGGGCGCGGGTCGGGGCGCGGGGGCGGGGTCGGGCGTCACCATCGGGGTCTCCTGTTCGTGACGGTCGCGCGCGTGACGGTGTCGTGCGTGACGGTGCGTCATGGCGCCGTGCGCGGGGCGGCGGTGCTGGCCGGGTCGGGACGGCCTCGTCGGCCGGTGCCCTGCCCGGGGGCGGCGCGGGACAAACCGTGACGGGCCTCACGGGGGCCTGCCCCACCCCCGGCACGGGACCCCGCCCCACCTCGAAGCGGGGTGCGGACCGGCCGGCCGGGGGCGGGGTCGGCGCGGGATTCTGTGATCACCGGCCGAGCGGGGGAGCAGACCTCCGGGGCCGGTCCGACGTCCTGCCGCACCCGAGGAGTTCGCCCGTGCACGAGCGCCCGCAGTCCCGCCCGATCGCAGTCTCCCCCGGCACCGCGCGCCGGTTCCGCCGGCGCGGCCGGTCGGCCGTGGCCGCCGTCCTGGCCGGGGCCGCCCTGCTGGGGGTGGCGGGCACGGCCCCGGCCCTCGCCGCCGCCCCGAGCGCCCCGGCCGCCCCGAGCGTCGCCCCGGGCGCGGACGCGGAGGTGTCGGCGCGCCTCGCCGAGCTGGTGCGGGTGGGGAAGGTGCCGGCCGCGCTGGCGGCGGTGCGGGGGCCCGCCGGCCGGGACCGGTCGTACGCGGCGGGGGTCGCGGACCTGGCGACGGGGGCGCCGGCGCCCGCCGAGGGGCGGGTGCGGATCGGCAGCAACACCAAGACCTTCGTGTCCGTGGTGGTGTTGAAGTTGGTGGGCGAGGGCCGGGTGCGGCTGGACGCGCCGGTGGAGCGGTACCTGCCGGGGCTGCTGCGCGGGGAGGGGATCGACGGGCGGCGGATCACCGTGCGGCAGTTGCTCCAGCACACCAGCGGGCTGCCGGAGTACGTGGACCCGGCCGACGTGCTGGGCGATCTGACCAAGGGGCACACTCCCGAGGAGCTCCTCGCCAAGTCCCTCGCCAAGCAGGCCGAGTTCGCGCCGGGCACCGACTGGGGGTACAGCAACACCAACTACCTCGTCGCCGGGATGCTCGTGGAGCGGGTGACGGGCCGGTCGATCGGGGAGGAGGTGACCCGTCGGGTGATCGAGCCGCTGCGGCTGCGGAACACCTCCTTCCCGCGCGCCGAGCAGTTCGGGATCCCGGGGGCGCACCCGAAGGGCTACATGAAGCTCGACGCCGGGGCGCCCGTGGACGTGACGGAGCTGAACACCACGTGGGCCGGGGCGGCGGGCGCGATGATCTCGACCACCGCCGACCTGAACCGCTTCTTCTCGGCCCTGGTCGAGGGCCGCGTGCTCGCCCCGGCGCTGCTGCGCGAGATGCGCCGGACCGTGCCGGCCGCGGAGATCGGGCCGGGGGCGGGGTACGGCCTGGGCCTGGTGAGCACGCCCACGAGCTGCGGGAAGACCCTGTGGGGGCACGGCGGCAGCATCCCCGGCTACGGCACCGAGGGCGGGGTGACCGCGGACGGGCGCGCCGCGCACGTGGCCGTCACCCTGCGGCCGGGGGACGACCCGGTGGTCACCGAACGGGCCCACGCCCTGATCGACGCGGCCGTCTGCCGCTGAACCCGCACCGCTCCCCCGCCGCTCCCCCGCACCGCCCGGGCGCTACGGCCGGGCGGCCGGGGGGCGCATGGTCTGGCGGTGGGTGGGGGCGGCGCCGAGGGAGGCCAGCCAGTCGTCGAGCCGGTCCATGCTCGGCGGGTCGAGGACCTCGGGGTCGACGGTGGTGCGGATCTGGTGCGGGACGCCGGAGGCGAGCAGCAGCCGCAGGGAGCGTTCGGCGGAGGCCGCCGCGTGTCCGACGCCGGTGATCCGCTCGTAGCGGCTCGGCACGGCCTTCACGTCGAAGCCGACCCAGTCCACGAGGCCCTCGTCGAGGAGCCGGGCCAGCCGGCGGGGGAAGGCCCCGCCGGTGTGCAGTCCGGTGGCCAGGCCCAGGGCGCGGGCCTCGCGCAGGGCCTCGGGCAGGGCCCGCTGGAGCAGGGGTTCGCCGCCGGAGAGGACCACGCCGTCCAGGAGGCCGGAGCGGCGCGCGAGGTGGCCGAGGACCTCGTCCCAGGCGACCGCGCCGGGGGCGCGGGCGTCGAGGAGGTCGGGGTTGTGGCAGTAGCCGCAGCGCCAGGGGCAGCCCTGGCAGAAGACGGTGGTCACCAGTCGGCCGGGCCAGTCGCAGGTGGACAGTCGGGTCCAGCCGCCGATCCGCAGGGCGCGGGCGGCGGTGGCGCTGACGGGGGTGGTCATCGCGCCGGGGTCGCGGGGGCGGCGGCGACGCGGGCGGCGGCGGTGTCCACGTCGAAGTGGACGCGTTCGGCGTGTTCGCCGCGCTTGCCGATGTTGAAGGAGGAGACGGGGCGGTGGTAGCCCATGACCCGGGTCCACACCTCGCAGGCGGCCCCGCAGCGCTCGCAGCTCTCGTGTTCGCCGGCGAGGTAGCCGTGGTCGGGGCAGATGGAGAAGGTGGGGGTGATGGTGAGGTAGGGCAGGCGGAAGTTCTCCAGCGAGCGGCGCACCAGGCGGCGGCACGCCTCGGTGGTGGGGATCCGTTCGGACATGTACAGGTGCAGGACGGTGCCGCCGGTGTACTTGCCCTGGAGCTCGTCCTGGCGTTCCAGCGCCTCGAAGGGGTCGTCGGTCCAGCCGACGGGGAGCTGGCTGGAGTTGGTGTAGTACGGGTTGGTCTCGGTGCCGGCCTGGAGGATGTCGGGGTGGCGGCGCCGGTCCTCCTTGGCGAAGCGGTAGGTGGTGCCCTCGGCGGGGGTGGCCTCCAGGTTGTAGAGGTGGCCGGTGCGCTCCTGGAACTCGACCATGCGGGCGCGGACCCGGTCGAGGAGGCGGACGGCGAGGGCGTGGCCGTCGTGGGTGGTGATGTCCTCGCGGTCGGCGGTGAAGTTGCGGATCATCTCGTTGATCCCGTTCACGCCGATGGTGGAGAAGTGGTTGCGCAGGGTGCCGAGGTAGCGGCGGGTGTAGGGGAAGAGTCCGCCGTCGATCAGGTCCTGGACGGTGACCCGCTTGAGTTCGAGGCTGTCCTTGGCGAGTTCGCACAGGTGGTCCACGGCGGCCATCAGGGCGTCCTCGTCGCCGGCGTGCCGGTATCCGAGGCGGGCGCAGTTGAGGGTGACCACGCCGAGGGAGCCGGTCTGTTCGGCGCTGCCGAAGAGGCCGTTGCCGCGCTTGAGGAGTTCGGTGAGGTCGAGCTGGAGCCGGCAGCACATGGAGCGGATCATGTTCGGCGAGAGCTCGGAGTTGATGAAGTTCTGGAAGTAGGGCAGGCCGTACTTCGCGGTCATCGCGAAGAGCCGTTCGGCGTTCTCGCTCTCCCAGGGGAAGTCCCGGGTGATGTTGTAGGTGGGGATGGGGAAGGTGAAGACGCGGCCGGTGGCGTCGCCCTCGGTCATGACCTCGATGTAGGCGCGGTTGATCAGGTCCATCTCGGCCTGGAGCTCGCCGTAGGTGAACCCGCACTCCTCGCCGCCGATCACGGGGACCTGGTCGCGCAGGTCCTCGGGGCAGGTCCAGTCGAAGGTGAGGTTGGTGAACGGGGTCTGGGTGCCCCAGCGCGAGGGCACGTTCAGGTTGTGCACCAGCTCCTGAATACACTGCCTGACCTGCGCGTATTCCAGGGAGTCGAGGCGGACGTAGGGCGCGAGGTAGGTGTCGAAGGAGGAGAACGCCTGGGCGCCGGCCCATTCGTTCTGGAGGGTGCCGAGGAAGTTCACGATCTGTCCGACGGCGGAGGACAGGTGCTTGGGCGGGGCGGAGTCGATCTGGCCGGGGACCCCGTTGAAGCCCTCGGTGAGCAGGGTGCGCAAGGACCAGCCGGCGCAGTAGCCGGAGAGCATGTCCAGGTCGTGGATGTGCAGGTCGCCCTCGCGGTGGGCGGCGGCGACGGCGGGCGGGTAGACCTGCTCCAGCCAGTAGTTCGCGGTGACCTTGCCGGCGGTGTTGAGGATCAGCCCGCCGAGCGAGTAGCCCTGGTTGGCGTTGGCGTTCACCCGCCAGTCACGGCGGTCCAGGTACTCGGTGACGGTTTCGACGGCGTCGACGGTGCTCACGGCAGCCCTCCCACGAGGCTTCGCACGGATGTGGTGTGGCGCCGGCAGGTGTCGGACTCGTGGGCGGGCCCCGGGTGGGGCGGGCTCACTCACCGTTGCGGGGCAGTCCCGGTCTCTCACCTGGGTTCCCTCTTGCGTCGGTCGGGGCGCGCATGGTGTTGGCCCCGCCGAACCGGCAGGGCCAACACTACATATGGATGCGAGTGGTCCGTGCAACCACTACATATTGGGTGACCTTGGTCCTTGGGTCAGGGACCTCAGTCCCGGGCGCTGCCGGCGGCGTAGTACTGGAGGTCCTGCGTGGTGCTCGCCCGTTCCACCGGCCAGGGCAGGTCCACGCGGGGACCGGGACGTCCGTCGCGGGTCAGGGCGGCCTCGCTGGTGCCGGCGCGCAGGGGCACGGTGCGGGCCCGCAGGCCGGCCTCGGTGCGGGCGGTGTCGCGGGCGCCGCCGGTCGTGACGGAGACCTGGGCGGGGGCGGTGAGGAAGGAGAGGACCTCGACGGTGTCGCGGGCCGGGGCGCTGCCCTTGCGCAGGCTCATCAGCAAGGGCTGGCCGAGGGGGCCGGCGGCGCCGGCGAACTGGATCCGGGAGGTGAGGTAGAGCACGTCCCGGGTGATCCTCGGCGCCTCGCCGGTCTTGAACCAGGTGAGGTAGTAGGAGCTGATGTCGAGGTACACGTGACCGTTGTGCAGGGACGGGGAGACGTGGCTGCCCTCGGAGTAGTCGTTCCAGGTGGTGATCTGCACCCAGTCGGCGCCGTCCTCGATGGCGCGGGTCCAGGTCTCGCGGAGGGTGGCGGTGTTGCCGGCCTCGTCGTAGACCCCCTGGTTGGGGCGGGCGTCCTGCACGGAGACGGGCTGCATCCAGATCTTGCCCAGGGCGCGGGCACGGGAGACGTCGCGGGCGGCGCCCTCCTGCCCGGTGTAGCTGCGGCTGCCCCATTCGGAGAAGCCGAAGCTGATCGGGGCGAAGGCGGCGTGGTGGGCGTCGAAGTTCAGGAACAGCGGCACGAGGGCGACCTGGGTGCCGTACCGGGTGCGCAGTTCGGCGATCACGGCGCGCCACCAGTCCACACCCTTGGCCTCGGCCTTGAACGGCGAGACCACGAGCCGGCCGTCGGCGAGCCGGTGGGCGGCCGGGGAGCGGCCGAGTTCGGCGAGGGCCTTGGCGAGGACCTTGGGGTCGTCGGTGCGCAGCGAGGTCATGTCGGGCATCAGCATGATCCGGAAGGCGGGGTCCACGGCCTGGGCGGCGGCCATCAGCTCCTCGGAGCGTTCCCGGTTCTTGCCGGTCAGGGAGAGCAGGTCGAGGGTGAAGCCGTCGAGTCCGGCGGCGCG
This sequence comes from Streptomyces dryopteridis, assembly GCF_049606955.1. NCBI lineage: Bacteria > Bacillati > Actinomycetota > Actinomycetes > Kitasatosporales > Streptomycetaceae > Streptomyces > Streptomyces dryopteridis. Next base: position 518,976 of record NZ_CP187113.1, read on the forward strand.
GGCGGTGCGGATCTCCTGACGCAGGTTGGCGCCTTCCCAGTCCCCGCCGGCGTGCGGGACCACGGGCAGCGGACGGTCCCTCAGCAGGCCGCCGTAGCGGGCGTGTTTGCCGTCCTCGCCTCGGGCGGTGAGGTAGTTGCGGGTGTAGTAGTCGCCGTCGGCGCTCGCGTTGTCCAGGGAGAGCGGGTACGGGGTGAAGTAGTGGGCGAAGACGAGCTTGCCGCCGCGTTCCCGGCCGGCGGCGCGCAGGGCGGCCGGGTCGGGGAGGTCGAAGGGGAGCACGCCGGGGCGGGTCCTGGCCTCGGTCTCGGCGCGTCGTTCGCGTTCGGCCTCGGCGGCCGCGTCCTCGGCGGAGGCCCGGGGCGGCTCGGCGCTCGGGGCGGGGTCCGGGTTCGCGTCCTCCTCGCCGGGGTCGGGGCGGGCGTTCCCGTCAGGGTCGGGCTCGGTGTCGGGGGCGCGTTCGACCGCGGCGCCGGGGGCGGCGACGGGCCGGCGGCTCTCGCCCGCGCCCGCCGTGAGGGGTTCCCACACGAGTCCGGCGAGGACGCCGGCGACGACGAGGAGCGCGGCCAGTCCGGCGAGCAGCGGCAGCCGGGAACGGCGCGCGCGCCGCGCGCCCTTCGCGCCCCGGCCGCCTCTTCGATGTCGGGTGGGTCCTGTGTCGCGTCCGGTGGCCATCGCGTCCTCCCGCAGGTGCCTGGGGCCGTTCGATCGACCAGCAGTACAGCCGATCCGCGGGGCCCCGGACAACCGTTCGCCCGAACCGGTGCCCCGGCACGTACGTCACCGACACCACAGGGGCTACGTCCGCCCCTCCGCCCGCTCCGGTGTCGGGGCGGGCGGAGGGGCCGGGGGCGGGGAGGGGAACGCGGAGGCCGGGGAGGGGTCCGCGCGGGGTACGGGGCGCGTCGGGCCGGTGGCGTGCGCCGCGTCGACGTCTATACGCGCTCCGTCATTCGCGCGATCCGGCTCAGACCCGGTCGGCGGCGATCAGCAGGTACTGGAAGCTGCCTCCCTTGTAGGCGTCGAGGAATGCCTGTTCGACCCCGGTGGTCAGGCCCGGCACCTGAGCGCGCATCTCCCAGTACGGGATGGTCGCCTCGGTGAGGTCCACCACGCAGTTGGGGACCAGGCGGTTGGCGGCCAGCTCTCGGAAGTAGGTGCTGCGGGGGTGGATGTCGCAGATGTAGTGGGCGTTGATCTCGCTGACGGCGCGGGAGGGCAGCCCGTAGGCGTCGTTGTGGCAGCCGGTGATGGTGACGTAGCGGCCGCCGCGCCTGAGCAGCCGGGCGTGTTCTTTGAAGAGCAGGCCCAGTTCGACGTACATGGTGCTCTCGTTGTTCCAGATCGCGCTCATCGAGCCGGTCTCGAATCCGGTGTCCAGCATGTTCTTGAAGTGGAAGGAGACCTGGTCCGCCACCCCGCGCTCGGCGGCCTGCGCGTTGGCGAAGGCGACCTGGGACTCGCTGATGGAGATGCCGTCGACCCGGCAGCCGTAGCGGAGGTTGGCGACGAAGCTGCCGCCGCCCCGGCCGCAGCCGGCGTCCATCACGCGGTCCCGGGGGCCGAGCGGACCGAGGTGGTCGGCCAGCAGGTCGGCCTGCGCGCACTCCAGGCGGTGCAGTTCGCGCACGGCCCGCTCCTCGCGGCCCGCCTCCGGGCCCTCCAGCACGCTCCAGTCCGGCTCCCCGATGCCGTAGTGGTGGTGGAAGGTGCCGTCGACCTCGCCGAGCCGGATGTTGACCGGGTTCTTCTCCCGGTTCCAGTAGTCGGCCACGGACCGCTGGTAGAGGCTGCTGAGGACGCGGGCTCCCGGAGCTTCCTGGGAGATGGTCATGGCGGGTTTCCTTCCCTGGGTGAGGGGTGGGGCTGGGGCGGGGGGGCTTCGGGGCGGCCCGCGCTCAGGCGCGGCCGGTGGAGATCTCGACGTTCTCCAGCACCCCGATGGCGTCGGGGACGAGGATGGCGGCCGAGTAGTAGGAGCTGACCAGGTACGACATCACCGACTTGTGGTCGATGCCCATGCAGCGGACGTTGAGGCCGGGTTCGAGCTGCTCGGGGATGAGGGCCGGGCGCAGCCCGACGACCCCCTCGTTCTCCTCGCCGGTGCGCAGCGCCAGGATCGAGCTGGTGTGGCCGTCGACGATCGGGATCTTCCCGCAGGGCAGCAGCGGCACCCCGCGCCAGGCGGGCACGGAGCGGCCGTGGACCTCGACGCCGTCCACGGTCAGGCCGCGTTTGTTGCACTCGCGGAAGAAGGCGGCGATGGCCTTGGGGTGGGCGAGGAGGAAGCGGGTGCCGCGCCGCATGGACAGCAGGTCGTCCAGGTCGTCGGGGGTGGGCGGGCCGGACCAGGTCGAGACGCGCTGGCCGAACTCGGCGTTGTGCAGCAGGCCGAACTCGCGGTTGTTGAGGAGTTCGGACTCCTGACGTTCTTTCATGGCCTCGACGGTGAGGCGCAGTTGTTGTTCGAACTGGTTCATCGGGTCGTTGTAGAGGTCGGCGACCCGGGTGTGGATCTGGAGCACGGTCTGGGCGAGGCTGAGTTCGTACTCGCGGGGGCTGAGGTCGTAGTCCACGAAGGTGCCCGGAAGCACGGCCTCGCCGACGTGCCCGGCGCTCAGCGCGATGGCGGCCTCGCCCCGTTTGTTGACGGGCAGCCGGCTGTGGGCCACGTACTCGTCGAGGTGCCGGCGCAGGGCCGGGGAGCGTTCCAGGACCTCCTGGAAGGCCCGCCAGCGCAGCACCATGACGGTGCCGGCGCACGCGGCGCGCACGGAGTACTGCCAGCGCGGGTCGGGGACGCCGAGGGCGTCGTCGCCGAGCTGGTCCCCGTCGGTGGCCACGCCCAGCAGTTCGGGGGCCCCGTACTTGCCGGTGGAGCGCTTCTCCAGCCGGCCGTGGGCGATGAGGAAGACCTCCTCCACCGGGGCGCCGGCCTCGACCACCACGTCCCCGGCGCGCAGGTCGCGCTGGACGAAGCGGGCGGCGAGCTCCTCCAGCACCCCGAGGTCGCCGAAGCCCTTCAGGGTGGGCAGTTCGAGGAGGGTGGGGGCGAGGATGCGCACGTCATCGGCGCCGCTCTGCACGAACGAGACCCGGCCGCGGCCGATGGCGTGGGAGAGCCGGCGGTTGACCCGGTAGGTGCCGGCGGAGACCTCGACCCAGGGCAGCATGCGCAGCAGCCAGCGGGAGCTGATGCCCTGCATCTGGGGGACGGACTTGGTGGTGGTGGCCAGGTTGCGGGCGGCTGCGGTGCTGAGACTGAGCCGGGCTTCGGCGGCCGGTGCGGCGGCGGCCGAGGGCTCCGGGGACGGCGCCTCGGTGGTCATGCGGTTCCTCCTGCGTGGGACTCGCGGAGCGGTGCGGTGCGGGGTTCGCGACGCAGCCCACGGTGCGGCCCGGACGCGGGCTCGCGCCGGCGGGGCGGACCACCGGGGATGTTGAAAGACCCGGCGGGGTTGAACGGGTGCACACACGTTCGACCGTCCGGGCCCGCTTTCAACGCACCCCGATTTTCAACACCGGCGGCCGGGGCCGACCCTGGCGCCCGGGGAGGTCCGCACCGCTCCATGGGGAGGTGTGCCGAGTGCAGGAGGAGCGATGCAGCACCCCGAGTTCGCGGAGCGATGGCTCACCCCCTTCCGGGACGATCCCGTCCTCACCCCCGGCCCCGCGCTGCGGGCCCTGCTGGCGGGCGGCACCCGCCTGGGCGGCGGGGTCCCGGCCCCGCCCCGGGCCCCCGAGCGGCCCGCGCCGCCCCCGGAGCCGCCCGCGGCCGACCGGGCCGTCGGACAGCGGCCGGCGCCCGAACGGCCCGCGCCCTCCCCCGGCGGGATCGTCGTCCCCGAGCTGTACTGCCCGGACGCCGTGCGGGAGGACCCGGGGCTGGTCCGGGCCGTGGACGACGGGATCGTGGCCTGGGCCGAGGAGATCGGCATCTACGAAGGGCGGCGGGAACGACTGCGATCGAGCGGTTTCGGCCGGTTGATGGTCCTGGCCCACCCGGACTGCTCCGATCCGGACCGGCTGCTGGCCGCCGCCAAGTGCGCGGTGGCCGAGTGGTCGGTGGACGACCACTGGGTCGACGAGGGCGAGGACACCGACCCCGCCCTGATCACCCTGCGCACCTCACTGGCGCACGCGGCGGTGGACCCGGTGCGGATGCCGCCCCGGTACCAGGCCCGCTTCGAGGAGACGGTCACCCGGGAGCCGGTGCTGCGCGCCTTCCGATCGGCCCTCGACCACCTGGGCTCCTTCGCCACGCCCACCCAGGTGGCCCGCCTGCGGCACGAACTGGCCTGCATGTTCGTCGGCTACGGGCAGGAGGCCCAGTGGCGGATGTCGGGCCGGCGGCCACCGGTGTGGGAGTACCTGATGCACCGGTACCAGAACGCCTTCTTCCCGTGCATGGTCCTCACCGACCCGGTCGGCGGCTACGAGCTGCCCGCGCACGAGTTCGCCGACCCCCGGGTGCGGCGCACCTACCTGTACGCGGGGATGGCCGCCGTGCTCCTCAACGACCTCTACTCGATGGGGCAGGAGGATCCGGGCGACAGCAACCTGCCCGTCCTGATCGCCCTTGAGGACGGGGTGGACCTCCAGGAGGCCGTGAACCGGGCCGCCGCGATCCACGACGAGATCATGCGCGCCATCGAACGCGAGTCGGCGGCCCTGACCGCCCTCGGCTCCCCCATGCTCGGACGGTTCCTGAACGGCGTGTGGAACTGGATGGGCGGATCCAAGCGGTGGCACGCCACGAGCCGCCGCTACCACGACGTGGCGGAGCGGTAGGTCCGGTCAGGGACCCGGACCGACGCGGGGACGGCGCAGGAGCGGCCCGTCCCCGGGTGCCGCCCGCCGCGCGGTCGCGCCCCGAGGCCCCCTCCCCCGCACCCGGACCGGGCCCTGCCCGCCGGGCGGGGGCCGGGACCCGGGCGCGGCCCGCGCCGGCGGGGCCGTGCGGGGCCCCGCCGGACGTGCCCCCGAGGAGGGGCGACCGCCCCCGGTCCGTCGCGACCGGGGGCGGTTCGACGTGCGCCCTCGCCGTGCCCCGCCTCAGCCCCGGCCCGGTGCGGGCCTGAGCTCGGCCGCCGCTCGGACCAGCAGGGCGTGCACCGTGCGGTTGCCCCGGACGCTGTGCAGTCGGCCGCGCATCCGGCGCAGCGCGTCCTCGACCCGGGCGGACTCCACGTGCGGGACGAGGTCGAGGAGTTCGTGCCAGGTGGCGCACGCCCGCTCCACATGGCCCTGGTCCAGCAGCAGTTCGGCCAGGCGGGCGCGGGTGACGGCCTGGGCGCGGCGTTCGGTGTCGGGGCGGTGCCGCAGGGAGGCGGCGAGCGCGGTGACGGCCCCGGGGGTGTCGCCGAGGGCGGCGAGGGCCTCGGCCTGTTGGTGGGCCAGGGCCGCCTGGTGGTATTCGCCGATCGCCGAGGACTGGCCGGCGGAACGTTCCAGCAGGCGTTGGGCGGTGCTCAGGTGGGTGAGGGCCGTGCGCCGGTCGCCGCACCCGGCCTCGGCGACGGCGAGCTGTCCGGTGACGAACGCGGCCATGATGGCGGGCAGTCGGGCGGATTCGCGCGCGGCGGCCTCGGCGAGTTCGAGGGACTGGCGGTGGTGCCCGAGGTGGTGCGCCTGCACGCTCATGGCGCGCAACACCGGGGCGTAGACCTGCGGGTCCCCGGCCTCCTGGCCCAGGCGCAGCGCGACCCGGTAGTAGTCCTGGGCGGTGCCGTGTCGGTTGGAGTCGAAGCAGAGGAAGCCCGCCGTGTAGGCGAGGCGGCCGGTGGCCCCCAGGAGCCGGTGGCGGACGGCGGGTTGGGCCTCGGCCCGCAGCCACGGGGAGACGGTGGTGGCCAGGTAGCGGATCAGCGCGGGCCGGGCCAGACCGCTGCCGAACATGCCGTCGGCGTTGCGGAACACGGGCAGCACGGCGTCGATGGCCTGGACGTGCTCCGGGCCGATCCGGGCCCGGGGCGGGGTGGGCGCGCCCGGGGCGGGGCGGTCCCGGCCGGGGTCGGGGAAGAGCTCGGGGTGCTCCGGGCGGTCGAGGTCGACGGGGGGCCGCCAGGCGCTGGAGTAGACGGCGGGGACGCGGGGGCGGGCGCGCCGGGCGGGCCGGGCGGGCCGGGCGGCGTCCTCGGTCGGGGTGCTGAGCGAGCCGAGCAGGCGCAGGCCCGGGGAGTGCTCGACCGGGGAGCCGGGGCCGGCCTCGGGTGCGGGGCGGGTCGCGGGGGCCGCGCCGGCGCGGGCGCCGGGCTCCGGGACGGCGGGCAGGGGGGCGGGCGGGGCGGGTCGGGTGGGCCGGGGTCTGATCAGGCCGGTGTCGGCGGGGGTGATCCGGCGGCCGATGCGGCGGGCGAGGGCTTCGGCGACGACGGCCACGACGTGGGCGGGGGGCCTGGTGCCGGCGAGCCAGTGGGCCACGGAGGTGCGGTCGTAGCGGAGGGTGAGGCCGGCCTCGGCGCCCACGGCGTTGACCGCGCGGGCGAAGTTCTGGCCGCTCCAGCGGGCGTCGGCGAGCAGGGTGCGGAGTTGACCGTTCGGTTCGCGATGGGGCATCAGAACCCATTTCGATCGTACTGGTGTGCAGTGTTTCAACACCGAGCGACATTCAACAGAGCAGCGGGACGCGGCTGGTACCACACCGTGCCGTCCTGCCCCTAACTAAGAGAAGTGCGCACGAGCACGGTCGGCCACACCGGCCGAAAACCGGCGTGCGGAAGCGTGCTTCCCGCGCCCGGCGCGGATTCGGGAGCCCCTGCGCTCCCCCCGCTCCCCCGCTCCCGCCGCGCACCCGTCGTCATCCGTCCTGACCCCGTCGAATCCGTTTGCGAGGGAGGTGCGTGTCCCCATGACCTCATCCGTGCGAGACCACGACGACCGGAAGGTCGCCGTGACCCTGGAGCGGTCCCGGCTCGCGGTCGAACCGGTGATGCGGCGCGCGATGGGCGCCCTGCCCATCGGCGTGCGGACCATCGCCGAGTACCACCTGGGCTGGCGCGACCACACCGGTGCGCCCGTCCCCGCCCGAACGGCCGGAAAATCGATTCGCCCGGCCCTGGTGCTGGCCGCGGCCCGTGCCGTCGGCGGCCGGCCCGAGGAGGCGGTACGGGCGGCCGCGGCCACCGAGCTCGTGCACGACTTCACCCTGCTGCACGACGACGTGATCGACCACGACCCCACCCGGCGCCACCGCGCCACCGCCTGGACGGTGTTCGGGACCGCCGAGACCATCGTCGCCGGCGACGCCATGGCGGCCGCCGCCGTCCGTCTCGTGGCCGACCGCCCCGAGGCCGTGCGCCGGCTCTCCGACTGCGTGATCGAACTGTGCGAGGGCCAGTACGAGGACTGCTCCTTCGAGGACCGCGACACCGTGACCGTGCCCGAGTGCCTGGCCATGGCCGAGGGCAAGACCGGCGCCCTGCTCGGCGCCTGCTGCGCCCTCGGCGGGGTCTACGGCGGCGCCTCCGACGGGGTGATCGGCGCCCTGGACGTGTTCGGGCGCGGCATCGGGATCGGTTTCCAGCTCATCGACGACCTGCTGGGCATCTGGGGCGACCCCCGGGTGACCGGGAAACCGGTCGGCGCCGACCTCGCCGCCCGCAAGAAGTCCCTGCCGGTGGTCGCCGCCCTGGTCTCGGGCACCGAGGCCGGGGCCGAACTCGCCGCCCTGTACGGCGGCGACCGGCCGCTGGGGCCCGCCGCCGTGGCCCGGGCCGCCCGACTCGTCGAACGCGCCGGCGGCCGGGACTGGGCGCAGGAGCAGGCATCGCTCCGGGCCGCCGAGGCCCTGGAGGCCCTGGCCGCGGCCGTGCCCGATCCGGCGGCCACCGCCGAACTGGTGTCCCTGTGCGAGCTGATCACCCGCCGGGACCGCTGAACCGCGCGGCGCCGGGTGCCGCCGACACCCCCGGCCCCGCGCGCCCATCCGGGCCCCGTCCCGCCCCTGAAAGCCCTCCTAGCCCGTCCCGCGAACCCGCCCGGCGCCCCCGTCCCGCCGGGCGGCCCTCGCGGCCACGCCCTCGAAAGGCCGTCCCATGCACACCCCAGACCTGCCGGGTGCCGACGTCGGTGCCCCCCTTCCCTCGGCACCCGGCAGCCCGTGCCCGGATCCCGCGCACGTCCTCGCCGAGGTCGGCGATCCGGCCCGGCTGCGCCGGCTGCCCGCCGAGCGGTTGCCGGAACTCGCCGCGCGGTTGCGCGCGTTCCTCGTGGAGCAGGTGTCGGCCACCGGCGGACATCTCGGCGCGAGCCTGGGCACCGTGGAGCTGTCCATCGCCCTGCACCGGGTCTTCGACTCCCCGCGCGACGCGATCCTCTTCGACACCGGGCACCAGGCTTACGCCCACAAGGTGCTCACCGGGCGCGCGGCCGGCTTCGAGAAGCTGCGGGCGCGCGGCGGGATGTCCGGCTACCCCAGCCGCGCCGAGTCCCCGCACGACTGGATCGAGAACTCGCACGCCTCCACCGCCCCCGGCTACGCCGACGGCCTCGCCAAGGCATTCGCCCTGCGCGGGTCGGCCGGCGCGGGCCGCCGAGTGGTCGCGGTCCTCGGGGACGGCGCCCTGGGCGGCGGGGTGGCCCTCGAAGCCCTCAACTGCGTCGGCGCGGGCTCCCGCCCGGTCGTGGTGGTCCTCAACGACAACGGGCGCTCCTACGACCCGACCGTGGGCGGCCTCGCCCGGCACCTGGCCGAACTGCGCTCCCGGCCCCCCGCCTCGGACGCGGGCCCGGTGCGGCCGGAATACGTGTTCGAGACCCTCGGGTTCACCTGCCTGGGGCCCGTGCCCGGCCACGATCCGATCGCCCTGGAGGAGGCGCTGCGCACGGCGGCGGCCATCGCGGGCCCGGTCCTCGTGCACGTGGTCACCGCCAAGGGGCACGGCTATCCGCCCGCCGAACACGACGAGGACGACCGGATGCACGCGGTCGGGGTCATCGACCCGCTCTCCGGCCGGCCCGTCGCCGCCCCCGCCGCCACCTGGACCGACGTGTTCGGCGCCGAACTCCTCGACCTCGCCGGCCGGCGTCCCGACCTGGTCGCGATCACCGCCGCGATGCGGCTGCCCACCGGCCTCGGCCCGTTCTCCGAGCGCCACCCCGACCGCTGCTTCGACGTGGGCATCGCCGAACAGCTCGCCGTCACCTCGGCGGCCGGCCTGGCCATGGGCGGACTGCACCCGGTGGTCTGCGTGTACGCCACGTTCCTGGGGCGGGCCTGCGATCAGGTGCTGATGGACGTGGCCCTGCACCGGCTGCCGGTCACCTTCGTCCTCGACCGGGCCGGGGTGACCGGCCCGGACGGGCCCAGCCACCACGGCATGTGGGACCTGGCCCTGCTCTCCGGGGTGCCCGGCATGCGGGTGGCCGCGCCCCGCGACCCGGCCCGCCTGCGCGAGGAACTGGCCGAGGCCGTGGCCCACGGCGAGGGACCCACCGCCGTCCGCTACCCCAAGGCCGCCGCCGGCCCCGACCTGACCGCCCTCGACCGGCTCGCCGACGGCACCGACGTGCTGGCCCGGCCGGCCGCCGGCCGACGCTCGGACGTGCTGCTCGTCGCGGTCGGGGCCACCGCCCCGGCCGTCCTCGACGCGGCCGCCGACCTGACCGCCGAGGGCCTGGGCGTGACCGTCGTCGACCCCCGCTGGGTGCTGCCGATCGGCCCCTCGGTGCGCTCGCTGGCGCTGCGGCACCGGCTCGTGGTCTGCGTGGAGGACGGGCTGCGCTCCGGCGGGGTCGGCTCCCTGCTCGCGCAGGAGTGCGCGGACGCCGCCGACCCGGGCGGGCCCGCGCCCCGCGTCCTGGCCCTGGGCCTGCCCACCGCCTTCCTCGCGCACGCGGGCCGGCCCGAACTCCTCGCCGAACACGGCCTGACCGGCCCCGGCATCGCCGCCTCCGTGCGGGCCGCGCTGCCCGCCCGCCCCGTCCGTCGCCCCAAGGCGCCCACGCCCCGGATCTCGCCCGAGAACACGGCCGCGCCCGAGGTTCCCAGCACGTCGAGGAGGTGGGGCGCGTGAGCCCCGTCGACCTGCCCCTGCCCGTCCCCCGGTCCGGGCCCGGCTCCGGGCCCCCGGCCGGGCCGAACGATCCCGCGCGCCCGGGGCCCGTCCGGATCGGACCGGCGCCCCGGCGACGCACCCGGGCCCTGCGGGTGGGCTCGGTCACGGTGGGCGGGGACGCCCCGGTGAGCGTGCAGTCCATGGCCACCACCCCCACGGCGGACGTGGAGGCCACGCTGCGGCAGATCGCCGAGCTGACCGCCGCCGGCTGCCAGATCGTGCGGGTGGCGGTGCCCTCGCAGGACGACGCCGACGCGCTGCCCGCCATCGCCCGCCAGTCCCGGATCCCGGTGATCGCCGACGTCCACTTCCAGCCCAAGTACGTGTTCGCCGCCATCGACGCGGGCTGCGCGGCGGTCCGCGTCAACCCCGGCAACATCAAGCGCTTCGACGACAAGGTGAAGGAGATCGCGCGCGCCGCCGGCGCGGCCGGCGTCCCGATCCGGATCGGCGTCAACGCGGGCTCCCTCGACGAGCGGCTGCTCGCCAGGTACGGCCGCGTCACCCCCGAGGCCCTGGTGGAATCGGCGCTGTGGGAGGCATCGCTGTTCGAGGAGCACGGCTTCGGGGACCTGAAGATCTCCGTCAAGCACCACGACCCCGGGGTCATGATCGCCGCCTACCGGCAGCTCGCGGCGGCCTGCGACTATCCGCTGCACCTCGGGGTCACCGAGGCCGGCCCGCTGCTCCAGGGCACCGTGAAATCCGCCGTGGCCTTCGGGGTGCTGCTCGACGAGGGCATCGGCGACACCATCCGGGTCTCCCTGTCCGCCCCGCCCGTCGAGGAGGTCAAGGCCGGCATCCAGATCCTGGAGTCCGCCGGGCTGCGACCGCGCCGGCTGGAGATCGTCTCCTGCCCCTCCTGCGGCCGGGCGCAGGTGGACGTGTACCGGCTGACCGAGCAGGTCTCGGCCGCCTTCGACGGGTTCCCGCACCCGCTGCGGGTGGCCGTCATGGGCTGCGTGGTCAACGGGCCCGGCGAGGCCCGCGAGGCCGACATCGGGGTCTCCTCCGGCAACGGCAAGGGGCAGATCTTCGTCCGGGGCGAGGTGGTCAGGACCGTCCCCGAGTCCCGGATCGTCGACACCCTGCTGGAGGAGGCCCTGCGGCTCGCGGCGGACGGGGAACTCCCCGACTGACCGCGTGCGCGCCCCGCACCCGGCGCGCCCCTCCCCCGTGCCCCCTTCGTTTCCCTCCCTCTCACACCGACACCCTCCGAGGAGAGCCCCCGCATGTCCGTCGAACCCGCCGCTCCCGTCGACCCCGCCGAGGCCGTGATCGAGGCCGTCGCCCGCCAGGCCCTCGGCACCGAGGCGGCCCGCCAACTGGCCACCACCACCAAGTCCGCCCCGCAGATGCAGGGCATCAGCTCCCGCTGGCTGCTGCGGATCCTGCCCTGGGTGGAGACCGGCGGCGGCACCTACCGTGTCAACCGCACGGCGAGCCACAGCGCCGGCGACGACCGGATCCGCTTCGTCAAGACCGGCTCCGACCTGCGGGTCGTGCCCCAACACCTGCGCCGGCTCGGGATGCTCCGGCACTTCCCGGACGACGAGGTGATCGCGGCCATCGCCGCCCGTTTCACCAAGGAGGAGTTCCGGCCGGGGGACACGGTGGTCCGCGCCGGGGACCCCGTGGACAAGATCCACCTCATCGCGCACGGCCGCGTGGAGCGGATCGGACGGGGCGCCTACGGCAACGACCTCGACCTCGGGATCCTCTCCGACGGGGACTACTTCGGCCACCACCCCGCCCCCGACGCCCGCTGGGAGCACACCGTCCGGGCCCAGACCCACCTGGTCACGATGTCCTACAACCGCTCCGACTGGGCCGCGGCCCTGGCCGGCTCCGAGGCCCTGCGCCGGCACGCCGAACGCTATCTGGAGGCCGAACGCACGGCGCGGCGCGGCAGCGAGGCGGTGGACCTGTCGGCCGGACACGTCGGTGAGGCCCGGCTGCCGGGCACCTTCGTGGACTACGAGGTGGAACCGCGGGAGTACGAACTGAGCGCGGCCCAGACCGTGCTGCGCGTGCACACCCGCGTCGCCGACCTGTACAACAAGCCGATGAACCAGTCGGAGGAACAACTCCGGCTCACCATCGAGGCGTTGAAGGAGCGTCAGGAGAGCGAGCTGATCAACAACCCGGAGTTCGGGCTGTTGCACAACGCCGAGTACGAGCAGCGGCTCTACACCCGCACCGGTCCGCCCACCCCCGACGACCTCGACGAGCTGCTCAGCCGGCGGCGCGGCCCCCAGTACCTGCTGGCGCACCCGCGCGCCATCGCCGCCTTCGGCCGCGAGTGCAGCCGGCGCGGGATCTACCCCGAGCCGATGGACTTCCAGGGCCACCGGGTGCCGACCTGGCGCGGCATCCCCATGCTGCCCTGCAACAAGATCCCCGTCACCGCCGAGCGCACCAGCTCGATCCTGTGCCTGCGCACCGGCGAGGACAACGAGGGGGTCATCGGCCTGCACCAGACCGGCCTGCCCGACGAGTACCGGCCGGGGCTGTCCGTCCGCTTCATGAACATCAACGAGCAGGCGATCATCTCCTACCTCGTGAGCACCTACTACTCGGCGGCCATCCTGGTCCCGGACGCGGTCGGGGTGCTGGAGGACGTCGAGGTCTCCCGCTTCCACGACTGACCGACCCGGAGCCGTTCCCGTGCATCCCACCGCCCCGCCCGCCGCACCCGGAACCGGGACGACCGGCGCCGACACCCACACCCGGGCCGACGCCCCGTCCGCGTTCACCCTGCCCGCCTTCTACGTCCCGCACCCGGCCCGTCTCAACCCCCACCTGGAGCGGGCCAGGGCCCACACCCTGGAGTGGGCCGAGTCCCTGGGCATGCTCGCCGGGTCGGGCGTGTGGGACCGCGCCGACCTCGCCGCCCACGACTACGGCCTGTTGTGCGCCTACACCCACCCCGACTGCGACGCGCGGACCCTGTCGCTGATCACCGACTGGTACACCTGGGTGTTCTTCTTCGACGACTGGTTCCTGGCACTGTTCAAACGCGTCCCGGACCGCGCCGCCGCCCGCGCCGCCCTCGACCGGCTCGACCTGTTCATGCCCACCACCCCGGGGACCCCGGTCCCCGAGCCGAGCAACCCGACCGAGGCGGGACTCGCGGACCTGTGGCGGCGCACCGTGCCCGCGCACGGCCCCGACTGGGTCGAGCGCTTCGCCGACACCACCCGCAACCTCCTGCTGGAGTCCCTGTGGGAACTGGACAACATCTCGCTGGGCCGGGTCGCCAACCCGGTGGAGTACGTGGAGCAGCGCCGCAAGGTCGGCGGCGCACCCTGGTCGGCCTGCCTGGTGGAGCACGCGGTGGGCGCCGAGGTGCCCGCCGCCGTGGCCCACACCCGGCCGCTGCGGGTGCTGCGGGACACCTTCTCCGACGGGGTGCACCTGCGCAACGACCTGTTCAGTTACACCCGGGAGGTCACCCAGGAGGGGGAACTCAGCAACGGGGTCCTGGTGTTGGAGAGGTTCTTCGGCTGCTCCACCCAGGAGGCCGCCGACCGGCTGAACGACCTGTTGACCTCCCGGCTCCAACAGTTCGAGCACACCGCGCTCACCGAGGTCCCGGCCCTCGCGCTGGCCGAGGGCCTGGGGCCGGCCGACACCGCCGCCCTGCTCGCCTACGCCCACGGGCTCCAGGACTGGCAGTCCGGGGGCCACGAGTGGCACATCCGCTCCAGCCGCTACACGAGCCCGACCGCCGCCGAACCGACCGTCGGCCCCTTCGGCGGCACGGCCGGCCTGCCCCGGAACTTCCTCGGCTCCGTCCTGCCCGGCCTCGCCCCGCTGCTGCGGCGGCACTCCCACACGCCGTTCCATCCCGTGGGCCCCACCGTGGTCCCGCCGTTCCGGGTGCCGTACACCACCACCTTCAACCCCCACCTGGACGGGGCGCGGGCCCGGTTGATCGACTGGGACCGCGAGATGGGCTTCTTCGACGAGGGCCTGTGGTGGGAGTCGAAGGCCGCCGGGTACGACTTCGCGCTCTGCTCGGCGGGTATCGTCCCGGGGGCCGGACCGGAGGAACTCGACCGGAACGCCGCCTGGCTCAGCTGGGGCACCTACGCCGACGACTACTACCCGATCCGGTTCGGCGCGACCCGCGACCGGGTCGGGGCCGCCCTCCAGAACGAGCGGCTCTTCACCCTGATGGACCTCGACCTCGCCGAACCGGCCTGCGGGCCGCCCGTCAACCCCCTCGAACGCGCCCTCGCGGACCTGTGGCGGCGCACGGCCGGGCCCTTGGACGGACCGGGCCGCCGGGTCTTTCGCGACGGGGTCCGGGTGATGCTCGACAGCTGGCTGTGGGAACTCGACAACCAGCTCCTGCACCGGGTCCCCGATCCGGTGGACTACCTGGAGATGCGCCGGCTCACCTTCGGCTCCTCCCTCACCAGCTCCGCCGGCCGGCTCGTCACCCTGAGGTCCGTGCCGGAGGCCATGCTGGAGACCTCGACCCTGGCGGCCCTGGAGGCGGCGGCCTTCGACGTCGCGGCCCTCTGCAACGACGTGCACTCCTACCAGAAGGAGGTGGAGTACGAGGGAGAGCTGCACAACATGATCCTCGTCGTGCAGAACTTCTTCTCCTGCGACTATCCGACGGCGCTGTCCGTGGTGAATGATCTGCAGACGGCCCGCGTCGAGCAGTTCCGACACCTCGGCACACACGAACTCCCTTTGCTCTACGAGGACTTGAACCTGGACTCCACGGCGCGGGCGGCGCTGGACGCGTACGTGGCCGACCTCGGACGGTGGCTGGCCGCGATCGAGAACTGGCACCTGCGCACGAAGCGCTACCGCGAGGAGGACCTGATCCGGCACCGCCGCGAACAGTTCGGACACGACCGCCCCGACCTCGCCCGACCCCTCCCCCGGAACCAGACGAACCTTTTGCCCTCCGGGCCGCCAATCCCCTGGCCTCGCAAGGGATTTGACGGATAATCATCGATACGCGGCCGGAAAAACACTTCCGGCCGGCCGGCGCCACGCATGCATGGGGGGCATCGTGCCGATACGGGACGCACACACGATCAACGGATCGAGAACGGACACCACCACGAGCGACACGACGATCGTGCTCCGCACGGTCACCCTGCCCCGGGGCACCCGGGTCACCGCCCTGCCGACCACCTCCGACGAGCTCTCCGCGCTCCTCGCCACCGTCCGACGCGGCCGGGTCGTCACCGTCACCGGCCGCTCCCGCGAGGCCCGCGGCCTGCTGGTCCGCGAGGTCGGCCGCCGCCTCGCCTCGAACTTCTGCGACGGGACCACCACCGTCACCCTCGAACACCCCTGCACCAAGGCCGAGTTCACCCACACCCTGAGCGATCTCACCGCGCCCGGCGATCCCGGGCCGACGCTCCCCGCGGCGCCCGAGGCCGCGTTCCGGCTCGCCGAACGGGACATGCTGCTCGTCCTCGACGGCACCGAGAACCTCACCGAGGACGCGGTGGGCTGGCTGCGCCGGCTGCTCGACGTGGCCCCCGGGGTCCGGGTCCTGGCCGCCGGGCCCCGACCGATGGCGGTGGCGGAGGAACGGGTGCACGTACTGCGCCCCGGCGCGGCCGGAGCCTGATCCCACCGACCGCGACCACGCCCGCACACGACCGCGCCCCGGCCGGGGGAAGTCCTCCGGCCGGGGCGCGGTGCGCGTGCGGTGGGGCGTGGCTCAGCCGAGCAGGCCGAGGGCCTGGTTCAGGGTGGCGGAGGGACGCATCACGGCGCGGGCCTTGGTGACGTCCGGCTGGTAGTAGCCGCCGATGTCGGCCGGGGAGCCCTGGACCGCGATCAGCTCGTCCACGATGACCTGCTCCTGCTCGCCGAGGGCCTTGGCCAGCGACTCGAAGGCAGCGGCCAGCTCGGCGTCCGCGTCCTGGCCGGCGAGCTCGCGGGCCCAGTACAGGGCGAGGTAGAAGTGGCTGCCGCGGTTGTCGATGCCGCCGAGACGGCGCGAGGGGGACTTGTCCTCGTTGAGGAAGGTCCCGGTGGCGCGGTCGAGGGTGTCGGCCAGCACCTGGGCGCGGGCGTTGCCGGTGGTGACGGCGAGGTGCTCGAAGGAGACGGCCAGGGCGAGGAACTCGCCGAGGGAGTCCCAGCGGAGGTAGTTCTCCTTGACGAGCTGCTGCACGTGCTTGGGGGCGGAGCCGCCGGCGCCGGTCTCGAAGAGGCCGCCGCCGTTCATGAGCGGGACCACGGAGAGCATCTTGGCGCTGGTGCCCAGCTCCAGGATCGGGAAGAGGTCCGTCAGGTAGTCGCGCAGGACGTTGCCGGTGACGGAGATGGTGTTCTCGCCGCGGCGGATCCGCTCGACCGAGAGCTTGGTGGCCTCGATCGGGGAGAGGATCCGGATGTCCAGGCCCTCGGTGTCGTGCTCGCCGAGGTAGGTCTCGACCTTGGCGATGAGCTGCGCGTCGTGGGCGCGGTCGGCGTCGAGCCAGAAGACGGCCGGGTCGCCGGTGGCGCGGGCGCGGGTGACGGCGAGCTTGACCCAGTCGCGGATCGGGGCGTCCTTGGTCTGGCAGGCGCGGAAGACGTCGCCCTCGGCGACCTCCTGCTCCAGGACGGTGTCGCCGGCGGTGTTGACGAGGCGGACGGTGCCGGCGGCGGCGATCTCGAAGGTCTTGTCGTGGGAGCCGTACTCCTCGGCCTTCTGCGCCATCAGGCCGACGTTGGGCACGGAGCCCATGGTGGCCGGGTCGTAGGCGCCGTGGGCGCGGCAGTCCTCGATGACGGCCTGGTAGACGCCGGCGTAGGAGCTGTCGGGGAGGACGGCGAGGGTGTCGGCCTCGTTGCCGTCGGGGCCCCACATGTGGCCGGAGGTGCGGATCATGGCCGGCATGGAGGCGTCGACGATGACGTCGCTGGGGACGTGCAGGTTGGTGATGCCCTTGTCGGAGTCGACCATGGCGAGGGCGGGGCCCTCGGTGAGCTCGGCCTCGAACGCGGCCTTGATCTCGGCGCCGAGGTGGGGCACGGAGTCGAGGCCGGCGAGGATGGTGCCGAGGCCGTCGTTCGGGGAGAGGCCCGCGGCGGTCAGGGCGTCGCCGTACTTGGCGAAGGTGTTGGGGAAGAAGGCGCGGACCACGTGGCCGAAGACGATGGGGTCGGAGACCTTCATCATGGTGGCCTTGAGGTGCACGGAGAAGAGGACGTCCTCCTGCTTGGCGCGGGCGATCTGCGCGGTGAGGAAGGTGCGCAGGGCGGCCACGTGCAGGACGGAGGCGTCGACGACCTCGCCTGCGAGGACGGGTACGGACTCGCGCAGGACGGTGACGGCGCCGTCCGCGGCGACGTGCTCGATGCGCAGGGTGTCGTCGGCGGCGATGACGGTGGACTTCTCGGTGGAGCGGAAGTCGTTCTCGCCCATCGTGGCGACGTTGGTCTTGGAATCGGCGGACCAGGCGCCCATGCGGTGCGGGTGGGCCTTGGCGTAGTTCTTGACCGAGGCGGGGGCGCGGCGGTCGGAGTTGCCCTCGCGCAGAACCGGGTTGACGGCCGAGCCCTTGACCTTGTCGTAACGGGCGCGGATCTCGCGCTCCTCGTCGGTCTTGGGGTCGTCCGGGTAGGCCGGAAGGGCGTAGCCCTGGGCCTGGAGCTCGGCGACGGCGGCCTTGAGCTGCGGGATCGAGGCCGAGATGTTCGGGAGCTTGATGATGTTGGCGGCCGGGGTCTTGGCCAGTTCGCCGAGTTCGGCGAGGGCGTCGTCGACGCGCTGGGCCTCGTCGAGGTATTCGGGGAACTGGGAGATGATCCGACCGGCCAGCGAGATGTCGCGGGTCTCCACGCGCACACCCGCCGTGGCGGCGTACGCCTGCACCACGGGCAGGAACGAATGGGTCGCCAGGGCCGGGGCCTCGTCAGTGTGCGTATAGATGATGGTCGAGTCAGTCACCGGTGTGCTCCGCTCCACGTCTCCATGTCCAACATTGCTTGACATCAAGATATCCCGTGATCGGGTGTGCTCGACCAGGCCCGTGCCCGAACCGGGAGGAGACGCGCGTCACTGTCGGTGTTCGCGCGGGCCTCCGGACGCACGGACGCGCCGCACCCGGCGGGGGGTGCGGCGCGTCGACGCGGTGCGCGGGGCGTGGGCCCCGGGTCCTCGTGACCTAGTAGACGGCGGGGGCGGCCTTGGGGTCCGGGCCGTACTGGTTGGGGTTGCGCTGGCCCTCGGTGGCGAGCAGCACGATCAGCCAGATGCCGCCGATCAGCGGGATGAGGGCGATGAGGATCCACCAGCCGGACTTGCCGGTGTCGTGGAGCCGGCGGACGGCGACGCCGAGGCCGGGGAGGAGCACGGCCAGCGAGTAGAGGCCGCCGATGATGGAGCCGGTGCCGAGCGCGTAGTCGATGATCGCGAGCACGATGGAGATGCCGAGGTTGACCAGGAAGAAGATCCAGTACTCCTGGCGGCGGGCCCGGCCGCTGAAAACGGCGTACTTCTTCAGCACGTCGAGGTATATGTTCACGCGTCCCCCTGGGAGTGCGGTGGTTCCGGCCCCGGCGAGTTGACGTGGCCGGGGCAGAATTTATGCCCCCCTTATAAGGGGGGCAAGCATCCGGAGGGGACCGTTGCAAGGCTGTGATTCAGGCCGAACACCCGCCGCTTTACGGCCTGTTCGACAATCCGTGCCGCGTCGTCACGCGATGGTGGGGTAAAGGGGATCGACCGTGACATTGCCCGCGCCGCGCACCCAACGGCGCCGTTCCGGAACACTCCGGGCGGCGCCGTCGAGGCCGACCCGCGACGGGGGGCGGGGCTACTGCTTCGGCATCAGCACGGTGTCGACGATGTACACGGTCGCGTTGGCGGTCTTCACGTTGCCGCAGACCACGGCGGAGGTGTCGTTGACCTTGTACGCCTCGCCGGAGCCGGCGGTGGTGACGGTGCCCTTCTCCAGGGTCGGGAAGGTGCCCTTCTCCAGGTCCTTCGGGGTCAGGCGCTGCCCGACCACGTGGTAGGTGAGGATCTTGGTGAGCATGGCCTTGTCGGCGAGGACCTTGTCGAGGTCGGCCTTCGGGATCTTCGCGAAGGCGTCGTTGGTGGGCGCGAAGACGGTGATGTCCTTGGCGTTGTTGAGGGTGTCCACCAGGCCCGCCTGCTTGACGGCGGTCACCAGCGTGGACAGCGCCGGGTTGTTGGACGCGGCGGTGGCCACCGGGTCCTTGGCCATGCCGTCGAAGCTGCCCGCGCCGTCCTTCGGGACGCCCGCGCAGGCCGGCCCGAAGGGCGCGTCCGCCTGCGCCATCGGGTCGGAGGCACCCGCGGCCGGGTCGGAGGCGGGGGCGCTGCCGGCGGGGGCCGCCTGACCGGCGGGGGCCTTCTCCTGCGAACAGCCCGTCAGGGCGAGGGGCAGCAGGATCGCGGCGGAGGCGGCGAGCAGGGCGGAACGGCGGAGCGGCGCGAACATGAGGGAGTCCTTCGGGGTCGGTGGCGAGCGGGGACCGGGCCGGTCCACGCCTCCGAGCGGTTCGTCCTCGTGCGGCCGGTCGGCCGGCGGGTCCCGCTCGGTGCGTGCTCACCGGTACTTCGCCCCCGGGTGCCGTCCGGATGGGTCCGGCCGTCCGATTCCCCCGATGGGGTGATCCCGGAGCGCCGGGACCCATCCGGACGCGCCTCGGCTCCGAAGGTGGGGGTGTCGAACAGAGAGGACCTTCCCGGATGCGGCAGCCCCTTCCCTTCACCGGCCGTGGACGGCCGGCAGGGGAACCCGACCCCCTTCCCGGCCTGATCGAACAGACGGCGCGCGGCGACCAGGACGCGTTCGCGCGTCTCTACGACGCCGTCGCCGGAGCCGTGCTGGGGGTGGTCACCCGTGTGGTACGGGACCGCGCCCAGTCGGAGGAGGTCGCCCAGGAGGTGATGATCGACGTGTGGCGACAGGCCGCCCGCTACCGGGCCGACAAGGGTTCCGTCATGGGCTGGGTGCTGACCATCGCGCACCGTCGCGCCGTGGACCGGGTGCGCTCGGCGCAGGCCGCGACGGCCCGTGAGCACGACAACGCCGTACGGGAGACCTCGCGTCCCTTCGACGAGGTCACCGAGCAGGTGGAGGCGCGGTTCGAGAGCGAACAGGTGCGCCGCTGCCTGCGCGGTCTGACCGAACTGCAGCGTCAGGCCGTCACCCTCGCCTACTACCAGGGCCTCACCTACCGTGAGGTGGCCGAGACCCTGCGGGCCCCGCTGCCCACCGTCAAGACCCGACTCCGCGACGGCCTGATCCGCCTGCGCGACTGCATGGGGGTGTCCGCGTGAACCTCGACGACCTCGCGACCCGGGAGCCCGACTCCTGGGACCATCCGTTCGCCCTGTCCGGCGCCTACGCGCTGCACGCCCTCGACCCGGCCGAACACGAGCGCTTCGAGGCGCACGTGGCCACGTGCGCGGCGTGCGCGCTGGAGGTGCGGGAGTTCACCGAGGCCGCGGCCCGGCTCGGGGCGGCCGCCGGCGTGACCCCGCCCCCGCGGATGCGGGAGGCCGTCCTCGCCCGTGTGGACGGGGTCCGGCAGTTGCCGCCCGAGGTGCCGCCCGCCCCGCCGGAGCCCGAACCGACACCGGCGCCCGCGTCCCGCACCGCCGGCCCGAGCGGCCCCGCCGACACCGACCCGCCGACCCCGCCCGGCGACACCTCCCCCCGCGGCACGTCCGCCGGGGCGCCCACCGGCACGTCCGCCGGTCCGGACCCGGCCGCGACCCCGCCGACCACGGGCTCCTCGGTCCGCCGCCGTCGCTGGCCGACGTTCGCGCTGGCCGCCTCCCTCACCGGCACGGTGGCCCTGGGCGGCGCCGCCTGGTGGCAGTTCGAGGAGGCCGACCGGGCCCGGGACGAGGTTCGCGCGGCCCGCGGCGAGCTGCGGGAATCGGCGGAGCTGCGCGAGGTGCTGGGCGCGCCGGACGCCCGGACGGCGGTGGGTCCGGCCGGCGGCGGGGCGACGGCGACCCTGGTGGCCTCGGCCGCCCGGGACCGGGCCGCGCTCCTGGTCTCCGGCCTGACCCCGGCCCCCCAGGGGCGCGTGTACCAGCTCTGGTACGCCGACGGCGGCCGGATGCGACCGGCCGGCACCTTCGACCGTGACGGAGCGGTGGTGCTGAGCGGGGCCACGGGCGGGGCCACGGCCGTGGGGATCACCCTGGAACCGGCCGGCGGCTCGCCCGCGCCGACCACGAACCCGCTGATGGTGATGAAACTCCCGGCCTGAGCACCCCACCGGCCGCCGCGGACCGCCGGACCGCGTCGCAGGTCGGTGCGGCACGACGCCCGGGGGCGGGCACCCCGCACGGGGGTGCCCGCCCCCGGGCGTGTCCGTCGGTGGGCGCTCGGCGGTCAGCGGCGCCGCTCGCGGCGCACCGCGTCGGCCGCCTCGCCGGCCATCTCCTGGGCCTTGCCCTTGAGCTGTTCGCCCTTGCCCCGGACCTTCATGCCGGTGTCGCCGGTGGCGTCGCCGATCTTCTCCTGCACCTTGCCCTTGAGCTGCCGGCCCTTGCCCTTGGCCTTCTCCTTGCCCATGGCCTCACACCCGACCTCTCGTGCCTCACACGCGGAACCTCCGCACCGCGCGACTACCCGCCCCCTCACGGTTCACGCGTCAGTGGGTCAGTGGGTCACCGGGTCAGCGGGTCAGCGGCGTCCGCCGGGAAGCAGGGAGGGGTTGAGGCGGGCGAAGCCCTCCTGCCGTTCGTACGGGTAGTAGGGGTACGGGGCGGGCCGGTGGGAGACGGCGTCGAGGCGGGCCACCTGCTCGGGGGCGAGGGTCCAGCCGACCGCCCCGAGGTTCTGCCGCAGCTGCTCCTCGGTCCGCGCCCCGATGATCACGGAGCTGACGGTGGGCCGGGTGAGGAGCCAGTTGAGGGCGATCTGCGGGACGGTGCGGCCGGTCTCGGCGGAGATCTCGTCGAGCACGTCGACCACGTCGTACAGCAGCTCGTCGGGGACGGGCGGGGCGTGTTCGGCGGTGGCGTGCAGGCGGCTGTCGGCGGGCAGCGGGACCCCGCGCCGCAGCCGGCCGGTGAGCCGGCCCCAGCCCAGCGGGCTCCACACCAGGGCCCCGACGCCCTGGTCGTGGCCGAGGGGCAGCAGCTCCCACTCGTAGTCGCGGCCGACGAGGGAGTAGTGGACCTGGTGGGCGATGTAGCGGGGCAGGCCGGCCAGGTCGGCGACGGACAGGGACTTCATCAGCTGCCAACCGGCGAAGTTGGAGGCTCCCACGTGCCGCACCTTGCCCTGGTCGACGAGGGTCCCCAGCGCGCCGAGGACCTCCTCGACCGGGGTGCCGGCGTCGAAGGCGTGCAATTGGAAGAGGTCGATGCGGTCGGTGTCGAGGCGGCGCAGGGCGTCCTCGACCACGCGGATCAGCCTGGGTCCGGCGGTGCCGTACTCCTCCCGGCCGGGGCCCAGCGGCAGGCCGGCCTTGGTGGAGATCAGCACCCGGTCGCGCCGGCCCTTGATCGCGGCGCCGAGCACGGTCTCGGAGTTCCCGTCCGAGTAGACGTCGGCGGTGTCGAAGAGGGTGACTCCGGCGTCGAGGGCCACGTCGACCATGCGCCGGGCCTCGGTGACGCCGGTGTCGCCCCAGGCTCCGAAGAGCGGGCCGCTGCCGCCGAAGGTGCCCGCACCGAAGGACAGCACGGGGACCTCGAAGTCGGACGCGCCGAGCGTGCGGTGTTCCATGACCTGCTCCCCCACAGCCATTAACGGGCCCCTTGACCCGTTAAGATGGGCCCACCGTACCACCGTGGTGCGCTCTAATGGAACCGGAGACCCGTTATGACGGCCGATGTCCCGCCCGACCCGACCGCCGACCCCACCCCGGACCCGGCCGGTGCCCCCGGCAGCCGACGTCCGGGAGGTCGCACCGCGCGCGTCCGGGCCGCCGTCCTGCGCGCCACCGGCGACCTGCTCGCCGAGGGCGGCCTCGACCGCCTCGACCCGGCCGAGGTCGCCCGTCGCGCCGAGGTCGGCAAGACCACCGTCTACCGCCGCTGGTCCTCCCCCACCGGACTCGTCACGGACCTGCTGGCCGAGATGGCCGAGACCTCCCTCCCCCGCACGAGCACCGGCAGTCTGGACGCCGACCTGGCCGCCAACGCCGACCTCGTCGCCCGCACCCTCTCCGACCCCCGCCAAGGCCCCCTGTTCCGCGCCGTCATCGCGGCCGCCTCGACCGACCCGGGGACGGCCGCCGCCCTGCGTCGCTTCTACGCGGTCCGCGTCGCCGAATGGGCCGGCTGCGTCACCGACGCCGTCGCCCGGGGCGAACTGCCCGCCGACACCGACCCGGAGGAGGTGGTCCGCGCCGTCTCCGCGCCCCTCTACTACCGACTCCTGACCACCGACCTCCCGTTGGACGCCGACACCGCGACCCGCGCCGCCCGCGCCGCCGCGACCGCCGCCCGGGCCGGCACCTACGCCCGCACGAGCCCCTGACCGGCACAACCCACCACCGTCACAAGGGCGTTCACCTCACCCACCACCCCGGACCCACCCCCACGATCGGGGTCCGGAGGCCGCCGCTACGATCATGCCCACGATGTCCCCGGATGTCCGTCCGGCGGGCATCTGTGCCGGACCCCACCACGAGCACGCAACCACAGGGGGGCGCGGAGTGCCCAGGGCCGTCCGCGACACGAACGCGACAGCACACCGTCCGAGGCAGGGGAAGCCCGAGGACGCCGGCGGGCGGATGCCGCTCAAGGAGCACATGCGCGAACTGCGCGACCGGCTGCTGAAATCGGTGATCGCGGTCGTCGCCGTCACCGTCCTCACCACGCTGGAATACCGCCGGATCATGGCCTTCCTGCTGCGACCGCTGCTCACCTCGGTCGGCTGCACCGACACGATCACCACCCGCGCCGACGGCCGGCCCTGCGCGCAGGTCACGACCGAGGGACTCGTCGGCCCGTTCTCCGTCGCCCTGCAAGTGGGCGTCTCGGCGGGCATCGTGCTGTCCGCGCCGATCTGGCTCTACCAGGTCTGGGCCTTCGTCGCCCCCGCCCTGCACGCGAAGGAGAAGAAGTACGCCCTCGGCTTCGTCGCCGCCGGCGCCCCCCTCTTCGGCCTCGGCGCCTGGCTCGCGTACCGGATCCTCCCGGCGACCGCGCACATCGCCCTCCAGTTCACCCCCGACAACGTCCAGAACCTCCTGCCGGTGGCCAAGTACCTGGACCTGGTGACACGGATGACGGTCGTCTTCGGCCTGGCCTTCGAACTGCCCCTGCTGCTCGTGCTGCTGAACCTGACGGGCATCCTCAGCGCCCGCCGGCTGGCCGGCTGGTGGCGGGGGATGGTCATGGGCATCACCGTCTTCGCGGCCTTCGCGACCCCGGGCGGCGACCCGCCGTCGATGCTGGCCCTGGCCGTCCCGATCCTGCTCCTCTACCTCCTGGCCCTGGCCGTCTGCGCCCTGGTGGACCACCACCGCCACCGCCACACCCCACCCACCCCCACCCCCGACACCCCCTCCCCCCTCCCCACCCCCCAGGACATCACCTGACCCCGCCCCACCCACCCCGAAACGGACCCCCCGTGCCCGCCGACCTCCGCCCATCCGCGCCCCTGCCCCCGTTCCCGCTCCGCCCCGGCGACCCCCGCCGCATCGGCCCCTACCGCGTCGTCGGGCGCCTGGGCACCGGCGGAATGGGCACCGTGTACGCCGGCCTCGACGCCACCGGCCGCCGGGTCGCCGTGAAGGCGGTACATCCGGCGCAGGCCGAGGACCCCGAATTCCGGGCCCGGTTCCGCCGTGAGGTACGTGTCTCGGCCCGCGTCCAGGGTCCCTGTCTGGTGCCGCTCCTCGCCGCCGACCCCGAGGCCGAGATTCCCTGGTTGGCGACCGCCTACGTGCCCGGCCGCACCCTTGCCGGGCACCTGGCCGAACACGGCCCGCTCACCGGCGCCACCCTGCACGCGTTCGCCGCCGGCACGGCGCATGCCCTGACGGCCATCCACGCGGCCGGCGTCATCCACCGGGACCTGACCCCCCGCAACGTGATCCTCACCCCCGGCGGCCCCCGCGTGCTGGACTTCGGTATCGCCCACGCCACGGACGGAACCTCCGTCACCCGCACCGGTTTCATGACCGGCACCCCGGGCTGGATCAGCCCCGAGCACTACCGCACGGGCACCTCGGGGCCCGAAGGGGATCTGTTCGCCTGGGCCCTGCTAGTCGCTCACGCGGCCGGTTGCAGACCCCCCTTCGGCACGGGGGCCCCGGACGCCGTCGCCTTCCGCGTGCTGTCCTCCGAACCCGACCTCGACGGAGTGCCGCCGGACCTTCGGGAACTGCTCGCGTCGGCCCTGGCGAAGAACCCCGCCGACCGACCCACGGCGCGGGCCGCGGAGGACCACTGCACCTCCGTGCTCGCCCGACAGACCACCCAGGTCACACCTGCGCGCGACTCCTCCGGACACGACGGGTTCCCGGCCCTGATGCGCCTCGCCTGGGACCTCCCCGGTCCTCCCGATCCGGCCTGGCATCGCCGCACCCGACGCTCGACCCGACGCGTCGCTCTCCTCACCCTCGTCGCCGCATCGGTCATCGGCGCCGTCACGGGCGCCGCCGTCGCCTTTCAAGGGCGTCACTCGGCACCGCCCACCGCCGCCCACGTCACGCCGGACCCCGCGCCCTCACGGACGACGACCCATCCCGCTCGGCCGAACCCTGCCCTCGTCCCTGATCCCGTGGCCTCGCCCACCAAGGCGGCGTCGCCCCGTCCCACTCCCGGCTACACCACCGCTCCCGTCGAGGAAGCCGTCGACATTCCGACGGTCGCACCGGAATCCGGACCGTGGCCTGGACCGTCCGGGCTCGGCGCGGCTCGTGTCCCCAGCACCGATCGGGCCGAGATCCGAGTGGCCACGGATGCCGTCCACCGCCTGTTCGGCGAATGGAACGGCAACTCCCGGCTCGTGTACGACCCTCGATACATCAACGACGCCAACACCAGCATCGGGTTCGCGCCCGCCGAAGCGGCCGCGTACATCTGGGCGATCAAACCGGAATGGGACTCGGCGACCCGTGAGGAGTGGGCCGCCACGGCCGATGCCGTCGCCTGCGAGGCGCTCACCGAGGAAACCCTCTCGGGACGCGCCTGGCACTATCAGCGCTACGCGGTGGCGGTGCTCGACGCCGATGGGCGGGCCGACTTCCTTCGACAGGGGACGGTCGGCTCCTGTTCCGCGTGACGTGCTCCGGTCCCGGAACGCGGAAGAGCCCGTGATGGAAGAGTTCCATCACGGGCTCCGACCTGCGTTTGCACGCTGGTCGGGACGACAGGATTTGAACCTGCGACCCCTTGACCCCCAGTCAAGTGCGCTACCAAGCTGCGCCACGTCCCGATACTCGTTGACCTGGGGTTTCCCCTGGCCGAACGCGCATGAGAACGATACCGCACTTCCGGGGGTGATCGCGCACGCCTTTTGTCGGGGTCCGGTCAGGTGGGGCCGGTCAGGTCGGGGTGGGCGGCCCTGAGGGTGGGGCGGGCGGCCTGGCGCCAGGAGTCCGCGAGGATCGCGCGCAGCTCCGCCACGTCCTCCAGGGCGGCGAGCCGGACCCGCAGCCAGTCGTAGTGGTCGTCGTGGCCGGGGCGGACGAAGAACTTGTCGGGTTCGGCCTCGATCAGTTCGCCGCGCTCCTCCTTCGGGCACTTCACGCCGATCGACGCGTCGTCGGCGGCGAGGGCCGCGAAGATGCGGCCCGAGACCCGGAAGGTCGGCATCCCCCACGAGGTCTTCTCCGTCGTCTCCGGCAGGGACAGGGCCAGGGTCCGCACGTCGCCGGCCGTCACCCGTTTCCTCACGGTGTCCCGCCTCCCTCCGTCGCGCGCCCGCGCTCCCCGTCATCCTCCCGCCGCGCCAGCAGCTCCACCAGTTCGGCGGCGCAGTCCTTGATCAGGGCCAGGCCCTCGGTGCCCCAGCGGCGCGGGACCACGTCCACGGCGCAGACCGTGCCCAGCACCATGCCCGTGGCGCGGTCGGTGACCGGCGCCCCCAGGTAGGAGCGGATGCCGTGGTCGCCGACGACGGGGTTGCAGCCGTAGCGGGCGAACTCGCGCACGTCCTCCAGGACCAGCGCCCGCCCCCGGACCACCACGTGCGGGCACCAGCCGCGGTCCCGGCCCAGCTCTCGGGCCGGATAGGCGCACGGGGCGGCGCCCGGAGCGCGGTGCAGGCCCGCGAAGCGCTGCCCCCGCTCCCCCACGAAGTTCACGCCCGCGTACGGGGTGGTCGTGGCGCGCGCGATCCGGCGCGCGAACGCGTCCAGCGTCGGGTCCGGGTCCCCGCTCAGTCCGAGGGCCCGCAGCCGGGCCACCCGCGCCGGAGCCCCCGGGTCGCCCGGGGTGAGGAGCAGGTGCCCGAGGTGCCCGGCGGGCTGCCGGGGGATGCGGATCGGGTCCGAGGTGGTCGTCACGGTGGTTCCCCCCGAGGGTCGTGGACGGTGGCGGGCAGGGTCAGCAGGTGCCGGACGAGGGCCACGAGCGTCGCGGTCGCGGAGCCGGCACGGCGGGCGTCGCAGGTGACCACCGGGATTCCCGGGTCGAGGTCGAGCGCGCCGCGGATCTCGTCGATCCCGTAGCGGTGCGCGTCCTCGAACTCGTTCACGGCGATCAGGAACGGGATCTCCCGCTTCTCGAAGAAGTCGACGGCGGGGAAGCAGTCGGCCAGCCGCCGCGTGTCGGCGACCACGATCGCGCCCAGCGCCCCCGCGCACAGCTCCTCCCACAGGAACCAGAACCGCTGCTGGCCGGGGGTCCCGAACAGGTAGAGGACCAGAGAGCCCGTCGGGTCGGCCGTGCGGGGCACCGAGAGGGTGATCCGCCCGAAGTCGAGGGCGACGGTGGTCGTGGCCTTGCGTTCGATGCCGTCGAGGGGGTCCTCTTCGGCGCTCGCGCAGCTCAACACCTCCTCGGTGCTGAGCGGCGGGATCTCGCTGACGGAGCCGACGAGGGTGGTCTTGCCCGCCCCGAAGCCGCCCGCCACCAGGATCTTCAGCGTGGTCGGGCGCGACGGCGGGCCGGGGTGCGGGTCGGCGTACGGGGCGGCGTAGGGGGCGGGGTGCGGAACGGGGTACGGGGCGTGGGGGCCACCGGGGGCCCGGTCGTCGATCACAGCTTCCTGCGCAGTCCGTCGAGGACCGCGAGCAGCAGCCGCTGATCGGCGCCGGTCACGGGCCCCGGGTAATGGGGGGCTCGGGCGCTCACCGCGCCCTGGTCGAGGAGGTCGGCGAGGATCACCTTGGTCACGACGGCGGGCAGCGCCAGCCGGCCCGCGACCTCGGCGACGGGGATGCCGTCGGGACGCGCCGCGCACAGCCGCAGCGCGAGGGCGTGCTCGGGGCCGAGGCCGAACCGGGGTCGGATCCCGGTGGCGGTGATCAGGGAGAGCAGGTCGAGGGGGACGGAGGGGCGGGTGCGGCCGCCGCTCGCCGTGTAGGGGCGCATCAGCCGGCCGGCGGCCTCGTCGTACCAGGGCGCGTCGCCCGGTCGGGCCGGGGCGGATGGGACGGGGGTGGGACCGGGGAGGGTCATCGGGTCGAACGGTCGGGGCCGGCGGGGGCGCCGCCCTGGTCCGGCACCACGGCCTCGCCCTGCGGGTCGAGGGGACGGCGCGGGGGCGCGGCGAGATAGGGACGCACGCTCTTGACCAGCATGGCCATCTCGTAGCCCAGCACCCCCGCGTCGGCCTCCCGGTCGGCGAGGACCGCGAGGCAGGTGCCGGCGCCGGCGGCGGAGACGAACAACAGCAGGGAGTCCAGTTCCACGACCACCTGCCGCACCTCGGCGGCCTGCCCGAAGCGGTGCCCGGCGCTGCGGCCGAGGGCGTGCAGGCCGGAGGCGAGGGCGGCGAGGTGGTCGGCGCTGTCGGGATCGAGGCCGTGCACGCAGGTCACCAGGCCGTCGGCGGTGAGAAGGACGGCGCTGCGGGTGAACGGGACCCGCTGCACGAGGCCGCCGAGCAGCCAGTCGAGGTCGGAGAGCCGCGGGGTGGGGTGGGCGCTGGTCGCCACGTCGCCTGCCATGGGGCACCGCTCTTTCGGGGGAGGTGAGGGGTGAGGGAGTGGAGGTGGGGGTGGGGGTGGGCCGCCGGCGGGCCCGGTCAGGGGCGCCGGTGCTCGGCCGGGGGCCCGACCGGTTCCGGGACGGAGCGGGGCAGGGGGGCCGCGGGACCCTCCGGGCCGCCGGCCAGCGCCTGGCCGGGCGGGCGGGGATCCGGAGGCGGGTTCGGGTTCGGGTGGGGGTGGGGGTGCGGGTGCGGGTGGGGGTCCGCGGGGCGGGTCTGGGCGCGACCGAAGCCGCGTTGGAACGCGGCCATCAGGTGCGGGTCGGCCGCCGGGGCCTCGGCGGCGGGCGGCGCGGGGACCCGGCCGGCGCCGTGCCCCACGCCGAGGGCCTCCTCGGCCGTGCGCCCGCCCCGACGCGGCAGCGGGGGTCGGGCCCCGCCCGGGGCCTCGGGCGGGGGCGGGGTGGGCCCGGAGGACGGCGAGGGGGTGCGGCGCCGCTCGGGGAGCGGCGGGACGGGGGCCGGGCCGGGGACGGGCGCGGAGGCGGGGGCGGGAGACGGGAGGGTGAGGAAACGGAAGGGGTCCGGGGAGGGCGCCGGGGCGGGATGGACGCCGGGGGCGTGTGTGGCGACGGGTGCGGGGGCGGGTGTGGAGGTGGGAGTCGGTGCGGCGGCGGGGATGGATCCGAGCGCGTGCGCGGTGGCCCCGTGCGCCGCCCACCCGTTCCGGGCCTCGGCACCGCCCGCCGGCTCGCCGGTGGCGTCCGGCTCGGTGCCGGCGGTGGCGGTACCGGCACCCGTGAGGAGGCCGGCCTCCGTGCCGAGGAGGGCCCCCGGGAGCACGACGGCCGCCCGAACCCCGCCGTACAGGTTGGGCCCGAGTTCGACGGCGATCCCGTGCCGTCGGGCCAGGGTCGCGACGACGAACAGCCCGATCCGGCCGTCGGCGAGCAGGTCGCGCACGTCGACGGTGTCCGGGTCGGCGAGGAGCGCGTTCAGGTGCCGGCGTTCCTCGTCGGGCATGCCGAGCCCCCGGTCCTCGACCTCGACGGCCAGGCCCGCCGTGACGGTCTCGGCCCGTACCAGGACGTCGGTGTCGGGGGCGGAGAACACGGTCGCGTTCTCCACCAGCTCGGCGAGCAGGTGGACCACGTCGGCGACCGCGTGCCCGCGCACGAGCCCGCCGGCCGGCGGGACGACGGTGACGCGCGTGTACTGCTCGACCTCCGCGACCGCCGACCGCATCACCTCGCTGAGGTCGACGGGCCGCGTCCACTGCCGTCGGGAGGCCGCCCCGCCGAGGACGGCGAGGTTCTCGGCGTGCCGGCGG
Source organism: Streptomyces dryopteridis (assembly GCF_049606955.1). NCBI lineage: Bacteria > Bacillati > Actinomycetota > Actinomycetes > Kitasatosporales > Streptomycetaceae > Streptomyces > Streptomyces dryopteridis. The sequence continues at coordinate 549,392 of NZ_CP187113.1, forward strand.
ATCCGGGTGGCGAGGTGGTCCACGTGGAACAGCTCCCGGAGCAGGTCCGGGTCCTCGACGGTGTCCTCCAGCGTGTCGAGGAGCGAGATCTCCCGGTGCACGAGGGATTGCAGCCGACGCGCGAGGTTGACGAACACCTCGACGCGTCGGTCGTCGCGGGCGTCACCGACCCGGTGCCCGGCCACCCTGCGCACGGCGGCCTGGGCGTGCTCGCGGGAGCGCCGCATGTCCTCGGCGAGCCCGTCGAACGGATCGGCCGACCCGCTCCGCACTCGACCCGACCGGCCGGGGCCGGCGGAGACGGTCGGGGCGGGGTGCGGTCCGGCGGGGTCGTCCGCGGAGCCGCCGGGCACGATCCGGTCGGTGACGGCGTTCAGCTCGGCCCGCCCCCGCGCCCCGACCCGCCGCAGCTCCTCGCACCGGGTGTGGATCATCCGCCCGGTGCGACGGGCCCCGAGGAGGGCGGCGACGAGCGCGCCGACCACCAGCAGGCCGCACCCGGCGAGGAGCGGCCCGAGCCGCTCGTCACGGGCCCCGTGACCACCCCCGAGCTGGAGCGTGAACATCACGGCGGCGGCCCCGCTGAGGGCGCAGGCGAGCACGGGCAGCACGGCCGCGCGGGTGAGCTGGGACGCGGGCCCCCGCCTCGGGGGCGCGGGCGGCGCGGCGTGTCTGGACGGGACGTGGCGGGCGGCGCGGAGGTGGGACATCGGCGTCCTCGTACGGGGCGGGACCCGGCCCGGGACGGGCCAGGTGTTGATCACCGGGTACCCACGCTAGACCGCGCGCTCCCCCCGGCGAACGGCACTCGGGGAACTTCGCCGACCTGCTTCCACCTCCGGAACGAGCGCTCGCACACCCGCCCGAATCACCCCTCACGCCCCCCGGGAGCGAGCCCGCCGGGGGCGGTGGGGGTGGGGTGGGGTGACGCGCTTGGCGGCGGCGGCGCGGAGGAGGAGGCCCGGGGGGGCGGGGTGCGTTCCCGTCTTCGGCTGGGTACGTGGCCGGGCTGGCCGCCTGCCGGCGGCGGGTAGGTCAAAAACGTTTCCCGGCAGCGGCCGGGAGGGGACCCGGGGTGGGGCACGTCGCCGCCTGCGGGCAGGTTCAGGGCCAGGGTGGCCGCCTGCCGGCGGCGGGTAGGTCAAAGGCTTTTCCCAGGGGCGGCGGAGGGGGCGCGGGGTTGGGGCCGTGGCCGTGCTGCGGTCCGCACGGGGCCCGGGCAGGTCCACGCCATACGAGAAGCCCGGAGGCGGCTGACGTGATCGCCGCCATGCACTCCGACCGTGCGTGGCCGCAGGACCACCGCGCCCACCGGCCCGTCCCGGGCGGCTGCGGGCCTCTCGTGCCCACCGAACCACGGTCACGGGACGCGCTTGCCCGGCCCGATCCCGACCGGGGGCCCGTCGGGCCCCACCACACCCCACCCGCACCCGGGCAGCCACCGAAACCCCGCGCCCCTCCCGGCCGCCGCCGGGAAACGCCTTTGACCTGCCCGCCGCCGCCAGGCGGCCACCCCGGCCACGACCGCGCCCGCACCCGGGCACGCACCGCACCCCGGTCTCCTCCCCGCCGCCGCCGGGAAACGCTTTTGACCTGCCCGCCGCCGGCAGGCGGCCAGCCCGGCCACGACCGCGCCCGCAGACGGCCACGCACCGCACCCCGTCTCCACTCCCACCCGCACCCCCCACCCCCCGATCGGGTGGTTCTCCGGCTCCGGGCGGAGGTGGGTGGGGGGCTCGGGCGGGGGGCTTGGGTGGGGATTCGTGTGGAGTGGAATCCTCCGGGGGCGATACGCGTTGCCGATGAGAGGGAAGACACGCCCCGAACCCTGTCCGGCCACGATTCACCTGGAGGCGCCTTGACCGGCCCCAGTTCCTTGCGTCCTCGGCTTCGCGAGTTGCGGTCCGCCGCGTTCGGAGCGGATCCGTCCGGGGCCCGGTTGGACCGGATCCTGCGGTCTCCGAACTTCGTCGACGGCTCGTTCCGGAATCCGGCCGGGGCCCGGCATCGGCCGTCCGGCAGCAGTCTGCCCGCGTTGGCGAAGGTGTACTTCGACAAGGAGCGCAGGCTGCGGCGTGCGCCCGTCGGGCCGATGCCCGTGTACCCGACGACCGTCGCGGATCTGGCGCGGCCCGCCGTGAGCGGGTTGCGGATGACGTGGATGGGGCACTCCACGGTGCTCGTCGAGATCGACGGGGCGCGGGTGCTGTTCGATCCGGTGTGGGGCGAGCGGTGTTCGCCGTTCCCGTTCGCGGGGCCCCGGCGGCTGCATCCGGCGCCGGTGCCGTTGGCGGCGCTCGGTGCGGTGGACGCGGTGGTGATCTCGCACGATCACTACGACCACCTGGACATGCCGACGATCAAGGCGTTGACGCACACGGGGACGGTGTTCGCCGTGCCCTTGGGCGTGGGGGCGCACTTGGAGCGGTGGGGGGTGCCGGCGGACCGGTTGCGGGAGTTGGACTGGAACGAGAGCACCGAGGTGGCGGGGGTGACGTTGACGGCGACGCCGGCGCGGCACTTCTGCGGGCGGGGCCTGCGCAACGAGCAGCACACGTTGTGGGCGTCGTGGGTGGCGGCCGGTCCGGAGCACCGGGTGTTCCACAGCGGGGACACGGGCTACTTCGCGGGCTTCGCGGAGATCGGGGCGGAGCACGGGCCGTTCGACGCGACGATGATCCAGATCGGCGCGTACTCGGAGCACTGGCCGGACATCCACATGACGCCGGAGGAGGGTCTGCGGGCCCATCTGGACCTGCAGGGGCAGGACGCGTCGCGGGGTCTGATGCTGCCGATCCACTGGGCGACGTTCAACCTGGCGCCGCACCCGTGGGACGAGCCGGGCGAGGGCAGTGTGACGGCGGCGGAGCGGGTGGGCGCGGGGTTGGCGCTGCCGGTGCCGGGGCAGCCGTTCGAGCCGGGGTCGAAGACGGTGCCGGTGGACCCGTGGTGGCGGGCGTTCGCGGTGCCGGGCTCGGGGTCGCGGCCGCCGGTGGGGGTGGGCGCGGGGGTGGCGCCGGGGGTCGGCGTGGCCGTGTCGGAGCGGGTCGACGAGCCGGTGGCGCGGGCCTGAGGTCTCCGGCGGGGGTTCACCTCCCGCCGTCCCCTCCGCCCGGCAGGCGGCGGAGGGGTCGGCGGCGGTGGTCAGAGGGGCAGCAGGTCGGGGCGCTTGGCCTCGACGTGGTCCCCGGAGGATTCGCCGCGCAGGCGGCGGCCGATCCACGGGACGAGGTGCTCGCGTGCCCAGTGGATGTTGTCGCGGGTGACTTCGGCGGTTCCGCGCGGGGGTACCGGGGGCCAGGGCTGGTCGGGGTCGGCGGGCACGGGCAGGCCGAGGACCTGGGCGGCGCGCAGGGCGACGCGGGTGTGGCCCTCGGGTGAGAGGTGCAGCCGGTCGGCGTCCCAGGCCCGGCGGTCCTGTACGGACTTCAGGGACCACAGGTCGAGCACGGGGCAGCCGTAACGGTCGGCGACGGCGCGCACGTGCGCGTTGTAGGTGGCCACCTTGCCGCGCAGGTGCTTGAGCACGGGCATGGTGCGGGTGTCGAAGCCGGTGGTGATGAGCACGGTGCCCACCGAGCCGGCGAGGTCGGCGACGGCCGCCTCGAAGCGTTCGGCGGTGGCGTCGGGGTCGCTGCCGGGGCGGATGATGTCGTTGCCGCCGGCGCAGAAGGACACCAGGTCCGGGGCGAGTTCCTTGGCCCGGGGCACCTGCTCGGCCACGATCTGGTCGAGCAGGCGGCCGCGCACCGCGAGGTTGGCGTAGCGGAAGTCGTCCTCGTCGCGCCGGTCCCCCAGGAGCACGGCGAGCCGGTCGGCCCAGCCCACGTAGGCGTCTCCCGGTCCCGGGTCCCCGACGCCCTCGGTGAAGCTGTCGCCGATCGCCACGTACGAGCCGATGCCCTGAGTCCGGTTGGTCGTCAGCCGGTTGATCGTCGTTGTCGTGTAATCGCCTGTCACGTCGGCCCATCCTTCACCGTGACCGGCGACCTACGCGACCGTAGCCAGGGCTTGACGGACCGTGATTCATGCCACCCGGCTGGTATGGAATAACCCGGAATAAAAGAAACGTGAGGCCGGAGCCCCAGGGGGATCCGGCCTCACGGTGTTCCGGGGTGCCCGGCGCGCGGTGGAGTGTGTCAGGTCGCGCGCCCGGGGGCGGGGTGCGTCAGATGCCGACGCCCTTGGCCCGCAGGTAGGAGAGCGGGTTGATGTCGGAGCCGTAGCCGGGGCCGGTGCGGATCTCGAAGTGGAGGTGGGCGCCGGTGACGTTGCCGGTGGCGCCGGAGAGGCCGATGCGCTCGCCCGCCGAGACGCTCTCGCCGGCGGAGACGGAGAGCGAGGAGAGGTGGGCGTACTGGGAGTAGCGGCCGTCGGCGTGACGGATGACGACCTCGTTGCCGTAGGCGCCGCCCCAGCCGGCGGAGACGACGGTGCCGGCGCCGACGGCGCGGACGGAGGTGCCGGAGCCGACGGCGAAGTCGACGCCGGTGTGGTAGCCGCTGGACCACATGCCGCCGCCCGCGCGGTAGGCGGTGGTGACGGTGGCGTTGACGGGGGCGACGAAGCCGCCGCCGGTGCTCGGGGTGTCGTCCTCGTCCGAGGTGCCGGAGCCCTGGGAGCCGCCGCCCTGGCCGGAGCCCGAGCCGGTCTTGCCCGAGCCGGTCTCGCCGGTCGCGGTCTTGCCCGAGCCGCCCTGGGACGTGGACTTCGACTTGGACTTCGACTTGGCCTTCGGGGCCGGGGTCTCGGTGTCGTCCGACTCGTCGGTGTCGGCGGCGCGCGGGGCGGCCTGGCGCTCGGCGGGGGCCTCGCCGCGGACGCCGATGCTGAGCTTGAGGCCCGGGTGGATCATGGCCGGGTCGGCGCCGACGGCCTCGCGGTTGTCGGCGTAGAGCTTCTGCCAGCCGCCGTCGACGTGCTGTTCCTCGGCGATCTTCGCGAGCCAGTCGCCGGACTCGACCGTGTAGGTGGAGGAGTCGGCGCGGGTCTCGACGCGCTGGGTGGGGACGGCGCTCTGGGCCGCGACCCGGACGACGGGGGTCGCCTGGGTCTGCGAGGTGGTCTGGGCCGGGAGCGCGGTGGTGGGGACGGCGCTGTGCGCGGCCGGGGCGGCGGCCTGGGCCCCGCTCGCGCCGAACAGCGGGAGCGCGAGGGCCGCGCCTCCGGTGCCGGCGACGGCCAGCCCGCGACGTATCGGGCGGGGCTTGGGGCGGCGGTGCTTACCCGTTCCGGGCATGAAGCGTTCCTCTCCGGCGCCTGCGAGGTGAGCTGTCGGGTTCGGGCGGGAGCTGCCCGGCCTGGGCTCGCGCGACCGGTGGGTCGCGGCGGGCGTCGGCTTCACCCCGAGCCGTTTCGCCGATCGGATGGATCGGGTGGACGGCGACTTACCTGGTTCCCCCGCTCCTGCCGTGCGCGAGTGTGGTCGGGTGCGTATTTTCCGGGCGGCGGCAGGATTCGGCGGTCCGCTCGGATGGGTGCTGACCGTAATCGAGGGGGGCGGGACAAACAAGCCGTGAATTCGCGTCAGGAATGAACGGAAGGGGGCGGGGGGTAAAACGGAGTCGACGGGAGTCCCTTGCGATGCGGCAACCACCGCCCTCATGAGGGAATTCGGTGGTGCGGATCACGCGTCGCGGGTCGCCGTATGATCTGCCTCACTTCGGGGGCGGAATCTGACGCGTACTCATGGAAACCCGTGGCCAACTAGTGTATTTCGGACACAGACCACCGCGCAGCGGCGCGGTGACGCACGGGAGGAGCCTCGGTTGACCCAGGGAATATCGGAGACGCCCGCCATCGAGCCCGAACTGTCCGGTGTGCGCAATTTCCGGGACGTGAAAGGACTTCCGACGCGGGACGGACGACACGTCAAACCGGGGCTTCTGTATCGAAGCGGGCATCTCGCCCACGCGACGGCGGAGGACACCGCCTTTCTCGCCGGTCTCGGGCTGCACACCGTCTTCGACTTCCGCAACGAGGCCGACATCGCGCTCGAAGGGCCCGACGTGCCGCTGCCCGGGGTGCGGAACCTGAACCTGCCGCTGTCCGACCCGGCCGACGGGCGCGAGTTCTGGGCCATGGTGCGGGCCGGGGACCTGCCCGCCCTGCGCGCGAACCTCGGCGACGGCGAGGCCGCCGCCCGCATGGTCTTCAACTACCGCACGATGATCGGCGAGCGGACCGCCGAGCACGGCACGGTGCTGCGCGCGCTGGCCGACGACCACGTCCCGGCCCTCATGCACTGCGCGGCCGGCAAGGACCGGGCCGGGGTGTCCGTGGCCGTCGCCCTGCTCGCCCTCGGCGTGGAGCGGGACGCGATCGTCGCCGACTACCTGGAGTCCAACGCCCCGCACCGCCGCTACCGGGTGGTGGCCGCCGACGGGGCCGAACAGCGGCGGGACCCCGAGATCACGGCGTTGCTCTCGCCGTTCTTCGAGGCCCGCGCCGAGTACCTGACCGCCGCCTTCGACGCCATCGAGGAGACCTGGGGCGACGTGGACGCCTACCTCGTGCGGGGGCTGGGGCTCGCCCCCGAGCGCCGTGAGCGACTGCGGGAGCGCTTCCTCGCCGGGTGAGGGATCAGCGGCCCAGGGCCGCCTGTTTGACCAGGGTCCGCCCGAAGTCCCAGATCAGCGAGCCGCCGCCGTGCGCCTCGTCCATCACGGAACGGAAGGCGGACACGAACCGGTCCGCGTCCGCCTCGTCGAGCACCAGCGGCGGGATCAGCTTGATCACCTCCAGGTGGTCCCCGGACACCTGGGTCAGGATGTGGTGCCGGTGCAGCAGGGGGCCGACGACGAGCTGCGCGAACAGGCCCTTGCGGGCGGCCTGGAGCACGCTCCAGCGGGTCCGCAGCCCCAGGGAGGCCGGCCGGCCGAACTCGATGCCGATCATCAGGCCCCGGCCGCGGACCTCGTGCAGCAGCTCGTACTCGGGCACCAGCGCGGCCAGCCGGCCGCGCAGCAGGTCGCCGACGCGCCGCGCGTTGCCCACGAGGTCCTCGCGCTCCAGCACGTCGAGCACCGCCAGCCCCGCCGCCATGGCCTGCGCGTTGCCCCCGAAGCTCGCCGAGTGCACCAGCACCCGGTCCATCGAGGAGTAGACCTTCCGGAAGATCCAGTCCTTGCCCAGGGTCGCGCCCACCGGCACGTAACCGCCGGAGAGGGTCTTGGCCACGCACACCAGGTCCGGCTCCACCCCCTCCTCGTGCTGGTACGCCCAGAAGTCCCCGGTGCGTCCCAGGCCCGTCTGCACCTCGTCGGCGATCAGGAGGGCCTTGTGCCGGCGCAGCAGCTCCTGGGCGGCCCGCAGCCACCCGGGCGGGGGCGTCAGAACCCCCTTGCCCTGGATCGGCTCCACGATCAGGGCGGCCACGTCGCCCCGGCGCAGTTCGCGTTCGAGGGCGGCCAGGTCGCCGAGCGGGATCGCGGTGTCGGGCAGCAGCGGGCCGAAGCCGTCCCGGAAGCCCGCCTCGCCGTTGACGGAGAGGGCGCCCACGGTCAGCCCGTGGAAGGCGTGGTCGCAGTGCAGGACGCGGTCCCGGCCGGTGGCGTGGCGGGCGAACTTCAGGGCCGTCTCCACCGCCTCGGTGCCGCTGTTGCCGAAGAACACCCGGTCCAGGTGGGGGGTGTGGGCCAGCAGGCGCTCGGCGAGCAGTCCGGGCAGCGGGGAACAGTCGAAGCGGGTCAGGTCGGGCAGGTCGGCGTCGATGACCTGGTGCAGGGCCGCGCGGACCGTCGGATGGTGCCGGCCCACGCCCATCACCCCGAATCCGGCCAGCATGTCGAGGTGGTCGACGCCGTCGGCGTCCCAGAAGTGCGCGCCGGCGGCCCGTTCGTAGTGCCGGTCGAAACCGAGGGTGTGGAGCATCCTCGGCAATTGCGGGTTCAGGTGACGGGCGTGCAGTTCGTAGCGTTCCGGGCCGCGTTCCGCGAGCAGCCGGGCCAGGTCGAAGCCGGGGGCGCCGGCCCCCTTCGGCGAATGTCCGGCGGGGGGACGCCGGTCCTCGGATGTGGTCACGTGCGTCTCCTTGCCGTCCTCTTTATCGGAGGCGGTGGATTTCCGCGCGATTTTCGGGAAAAACGCGCGTGGTGTGAGCATTCTGTGAATGGCGCGTCGGAGTTCGTGTGCCGGCGGGGGAAACGGGGAATGGGCGGCGGCCCGGCGCTGATCGCGCCGGGCCCCGCCCCCGTCGTCGCCGGGCCGGTCAGGACCGGTTGCCGCCCACGGTCTCGCGGGCGGCGCGCAGCGATTCCTTGAGGGAGCCCATGGTGGCGAGGACGGCCGTCGGCTCGTAGCCGCAGTGGGCCATGCAGTTCGCGCACCGCGGGTCCTTGCCCCGCCCGTACTTGCTCCAGTCCGTCTCCTCCACCAGCTCGCGGTAGGTGGGGACGTAGCCGTCGCTCATCAGGTAGCAGGGTCGCTGCCAGCCGAAGAGGGAGTAGTTCGGGATCGCCCACGCCGTGCAGTCGAAGTCCGCGCGGCCCTCCAGGAAGTCGAGGAAGAGCGGGGAGTGGTTGAGCCGCCAGCGGCGGCGGTTGCCGCCCGCGAACGCCTTGCGGAAGAGCTCGCGGGTCTGCTCCACGCCGAGGAAGTGCTCCTGGTCGGGGGCCTTCTCGTAGGCGTAGGCGGGCGAGATCATCATCTCGTCCACCTGGAGCTCGTCGTTGAGGAAGTTCAGCACCTCGATGATGGTCTGGGGGGTGTCGGTGTTGAAGAAGGTCGAGTTGGTGGTGACCCGGAAGCCGCGCCGCTTGGCCTCCTTGATGGCGGCCACGGCCTCGTCGAACACGCCCTCCTTGGCCACCGACTCGTCGTGCCGCTCGCGCAGCCCGTCGATGTGGACGGCAAAGGCGAAGTAGGGCGAGGGGCGGAACTTGTCGAGCTTCTTGCGCAGGAGCATCGCGTTGGTGCAGAGGAAGACGTACTTGCGGCGGGCCACCAGTTGGCGCACGATCTCGTGGATCTGCGGGTGCATCAGGGGCTCGCCGCCCGCGATGGACACCATGGGGGCCCCTGATTCCAGGACGGCGCCGACGGCCTGGGCCACCGGCATCCGCTGCTTGAGCACCCCCGCCGGATGCTGGATCTTGCCGCAGCCCTCGCACTTGAGGTTGCAGGCGAAGAGCGGCTCCAACTCGACGATCAGCGGGAACTTCTCCCGCTTGCGGAGCTTCTGTTCGAAGAGATAGGTCCCGACCCTGATGGTTTGTCGCAGCGGCATGGCCATCTGGCTCACCTCCTGGGGAGCAGCGAAGAACGGTGCCAGTCGAAGAACGCGGGCAGTGCGGAACGCAGGGCGCGAAAGGCCGATACTCCCCCGGTGAGGGTCCCGGGGCGCAGGAGTTCGTGGCCGGGGGCGTCCACGATCACCCGGACGGCGGCAACGCGCCGGGACGGGACGGTCGCGCCGGCCCCGCCGGGGTCGCCGGCGGTGGTGGGCAGGGCGCGGGCGGTGGCCAGGGTGACGGCCGATTCCATGTCCACGCCGGCGGCGCCGCCGGCGCGCAGCGCGTCCCGTTCCCGGCCCCGGACCACGTGGTCGGTGCCGAGCAGGGGGCCGCGGTGGACGGTGTGACGGGGCAGCAGGCGGGCGAGGTCCTCGGCGAGGGCGTCGGGGTCCGCGCAGGGGGTGTGGTCGGTCGGTGTGCCGGTCCGGTCGGCGACGATGAGGTCGCCGGGGCGCATCCCGGGGCGCAGGCCGGCGCAGAAGCCGGTGGCGAGGACGGCGGCCCCGCGCAGGGTGGGGGTGCCCAGGGCGCGGGTGACGGCGCGGCGGGCGGCCTCGGGGCCCATGCCGGTGCGCAGCAGGGCGACCGGTGCGCCGGGGGGCGGTCGGCGGGCCGGGCTCCGGGCCAGGGCGAGGCGTTCCACGCCGAGGGCGCAGACGAGGAGGAGGGGCGGGTGGTCCCGGGTCATCGGGGGGCCTCCGGGAGGGGCCGTGGGTCGCCGGGGTGGCCGTGGACGTAGCGGCCGAGGGCCGTGATGGGGAAGACCTGCCGGTACAGGTGGTAGTTGATGGAGAAGTCCCAGGGGAACCCGGTGCCGGTGAAGTGGGGTTCGTCCCAGGTGCCGTCGGGGTGTTGGGTGCGCACGAGGTGCTCCACGCCGCGGACGGTGGCCTTGTTCTCGCGTTCGCCGGCGGCGAGGAGGGCCATGAGGGCCCAGGCGGTCTGGGAGGGGGTGGAGGCGCCGCGGCCGATCCAGGCGGGGTCGCGGTAGGAGCGCTGGTCCTCGCCCCAGCCGCCGTCCTCGTTCTGGACGCTCTCCAGCCAGGCGACGGCGCGGCGGATCGCGGAGTGGTCGCGGGGGATGCCGGCGGCGACGAGGGCGGGGAGCACGGAGCCGGTGCCGTACACGTAGTTGGTGCCCCAGCGGCCGAACCAGGCGCCGTTGTCCTCCTGTTCCCTCAGCAGCCAGGCGACGCCGCGTCGGGTGCGGGGGTCGTGGGCGCGGCCCTCGGTGGCGAGCATCTCGACCACGTGGGCGGTGACGTCGGCGGACGGCGGGTCGATGACCTCGCCGAAGTCGCAGAAGGGGAGCCGGTTGGGGAAGGGGCTGGTGTTGTCGGCGTCGAAGGCTCCCCAGGCTCCGTTGGCGGACTGCATGCCGAGGGTCCAGGAGACGCCGCGGGAGATGGCGCCCTCGACGCGTTGGGGGTCGGGGTGGCGGACCCGGCGCAGGGCGAGGACGACCTCGGCGGTGTCGTCGATGTCGGGGTAGTTGTCGTTGTGGAACTCGAAGGCCCAGCCGCCGGGGGCCAGGCCCGGGCGGCGCACGGCCCAGTCGCCGGGTTTGGTGATCTCCTCGTCGAGCATCCAGTCGGTGGCCTTGACGAGGGCGGGGTGGTCGGGGGCGAGGCCGGCGTCGGCGAGGGCCACGGCGGCCAGGCAGGTGTCCCAGACCGGGGACTGGCATGCCTCGATCATGCGGGCGCCGTCGGCGCGGTGGACGGCGAAGCGTTCCAGCGATTCCAGGCCCGCGCGCATCACGGGGTGGTCCAGGTCGTAGCCGAGCAGGTGCAGGGCGATGATCGAGTAGACGGCGGGGGGTTGGATGCCGCCCCAGCAGCCGTCGTTCTCCTGGCGTTCGACGATCCACCGGCCGGCGGCGGCCATGGCGGCCTTCCGGATGCGGGTGGGGGCGACGCGGTGGTAGGCGCGCAGGGCGCGGTCCATGCGTTGGAAGGCGCCGCGCCAGGTGGTGAGGGGTGCGGGGGCCTTGGCGGGGGCCGGGTCGCGGGCGTCGGTGTGGAGTTCGTCGAGGGCGAAGGGGGCGGGGCGGACGGGGCGCAGGGCGGAGACGACCGTCAGGGGGACGATGGTCTGGCGGGCCCAGCAGCCGAAGTCGTAGATGTTCAGGGGGGCCCAGGAGGGCAGGAAGAGGAGTTCGGGCGGGACCTGGGGCAGGTCGTCCCAGCGCCACCAGCCGAAGAGGGCGAGCCAGATGCGGGTGAAGACGCGGGCCTCGGCGATTCCCCCGTGGGCGCGGATCCAGGCGGAGGCGCGGGACATGTGGGGGGCGTCGGGGGCGTCTCCGGCGAGGCGGAGGGCGACGTATGCCTCGATGGTGGCGGAGAGTTCGGGCGGGCCGTCGTGGAAGGTGGCCCAGGTGCCGTCGGGGCGTTGTTCGCCGCGGATGAAGAGGCCGGCGGCGTGGGTGATCGCGGGGTCGGAGCGGCCGAGGAAGCGGCGCAGGAGGAGGTCCTCGGCGTCCATGGTGACGTTGGTCTGGAGGTCGCCCTTCCACCAGCCGGCCTCGTCCTGGCGGCCGAGGAGTTCGTGGACGGCCCGGTCCAGGGCGGTGCGTACGGGGTCCTGGTCCCGGGGTGGGGCGGTGGGTGCGGTGCGCTGTTCCTCGCCGGGTGGTTCGGGCTGGTTTCCGCTGTCCGGTTCGGCGCCGGGTGCGCCGTCCGTCGTCGCTGTCATGGCTTCCCCTCGACGTTGCAGTGTCCTCTGCTGTGCTGGGGTGGCCGTCGGCCGGGCGGCGCCCCTGGCAGGGGGCGCCGCCGGTCGGCGACTGTCGCGTCATATGCGCGATCGGGTCCGTCCCTGGAACCGTGCGTGGTGGATCACCTCTTGCGGACGACGACGAAGTCGGCGAGCGCGGCCAGTTGCTCGCGCACGCGGGGGTCCATGTCGATCTCGTCGAGGGCGGCCAGGGCGCGGGTGTGCTGGCGGCGGGCCTCGTCCTCGGTCCAGGCCCGGCCGCCGGCCTCCTCGATGAGGGCGGCGCGGGCGGCGAACTCGGCTTCGGAGAAGTTCTCGAAGTCGTTGCTCTTGGCGTCGGCGGCCAGGAGCGCGCCGAGGCGGTCGGAGGCCGGTCCGCCGGCGGCGAGGGCCGCGACGACGGGGAGGGACTTCTTGCGCTGGCGCAGGTCGGACCAGGTCTGCTTGCCGGTGGACTCGGGGTCGCCCCAGATGCCGAGGAGGTCGTCGACGGCCTGGAAGGCGAGGCCGAGGTGGTGGCCGTACTCCTCCAGTTTGTCGGCGGTGCGGTCGTCGGCCCCGCCGAGGACGGCTCCGATGGAGACGGCGCAGGCCAGGAGGGCGCCGGTCTTGTTGCCCTCCATCTCCAGGCATTCCTCGACGGTGACGCTCTCGCGGTGCTCGTAGGAGATGTCCTGGGCCTGGCCGTCGATGAGCTTGCGGGTGGCGGTGGTCAGCCGGCGGGTGGCGCGGCCGGCCTCGACGGTGCCGAGTTCCAGGAGGAGTTCGCCGGCGAGCGCGAACAGGGCGTCGCCGACGAGGATGGCCTGGGCCGGTCCGTGTACCTTCCACACGGTGTCACGATGCCGGCGCTGCTCGTCGCCGTCCATGAGGTCGTCGTGGAGCAGGGAGAAGTTGTGGACGAGTTCCACCGCGACGGCGCCGGGGACGCCGGTCTCGGCGGAGGCTCCGGCGACCTCGGCCGACAGGAGGGCGAGGGCGGGGCGGACGGCCTTGCCCCCGTCGCCGTCGGCGGGCCGGCCCTGGGCGTCGATCCAGCCGAAGTGGTAGGCGGCGACGGTGTCCATGGGGGCGGCGAGTCGGGAGACGGCCTCGCGCAGGACGGGGGTGGACAGGGTGCGGCCCCGCTCCAGGAGGGCGAGGACGTCCACCCGCTCCGCGCTCGGCGCGGCCGGACTCGCGTGTCCGACCGCCGGGTTGCCCGGGTTCAATGGCTCTCCTCTGGTTCCTGTGCGTGAGGTGCCGAGGTCGGCACCGGCCGTGCTGATGGTCGTCATGTGGTCTCCCGCAGGGGGTGCGTGTGCGGGCGGCCCTGGGCGGCGAGGGCCGCGGCGGCGGCCTCGATGCCGCTGCGGACGGCGCCTTCCATGGTCGCGGGCCACCCGGTGGCGGTCCACGCGCCGGCCAGGAAGAGGCCCGGGAGGTCGGTTCTGGTTCCCGGTCGGAGCCGGCCGACCCCGGGGGTGGGGGCGAAGGTGGCGGCGCGTTCCCGGGTGACGAAGAAGTCGCGGACCTTGGCCCCGCGGGCGGCGGGCAGCAGCCGTTGCAGTTCGGGGAGGTAGCGCTCGCGCAGGACGGAGACGGGTTCGTCGATGTCCTCGCGGGCGTCGGACTGGGACAGGGCGAGGTACTGGCCGCCGGCGGGTCCGGCGTCGGGCAGGCCGGATGCCTCGGTGCGGTCGAAGACCCATTGGACGCGGCTGCCGAGCGCGGTGAAGAAGGGCCGGCGGACCACCTTGCGGTCGTAGACCACGTGCACGTTGAGGATGGGCGCGGTGTCGATGTCCAGGAGCCGGCCGGGGTCGGGGAGGGCGTCGGGGGGCAGCAGGTCGTGGGTCTCGCGTTGGGGGACGGCGAGGACGACGGTCTCGGCGTCGAGGTGGGCGCTGTCGGTGTCGACGCGCCAGGTGCCGTCGGGGAGCCGGGAGAGGGTGGTGGCCTTGGCGCGGGTCTCGACGCGGACCCCGGCCTTCTCCAGGGCGGCGCGGGCGCGGGTGTCGTGGAGTTCGCCGAGGGGGACGGCGGCCCAGCCGATGTCGGCGGCGCCGGGTTCGGAGAGGAGTCCGGTGCGGAAGACCTTGGCGGCCAGGGCGAGGGAGACCCGGTCGGCGGTCGCGTTGAGGGTGGCGACGCCGACGAGGTCCCACAGGGCGGCGACGGTGCGGGGGGACTGGCCGTGTCGGCGCAGCCAGGTCGCGAAGTCGAGTCCGTCGAGGGCGGGGTCGGCGGGGTCCAGGGCGCGCAGGGCGAGGGCGGCGCGGGCCACGGAGGCCCGTTCGCGCAGGTTCAGGTGGGGGTAGCGGGCCAGGGAGCCGGCGAGGTGCAGGGGGACGGGCAGGGCGGTGCGGCGCAGTCGGCCCAGTCGGGGGCGGTCGCCGCCCACGTCGAGGACGGGCACGTCGAGGCGGTCCTGGAGGGGGGCCAGGGCGGTGGCGTCGACGCGGTCGAGGAACCACCGGTAGGCGGTGCAGCAGCGGAGGTAGACGTGTTGGCCGTTGTCCACCGTGAGGTCGCCGCGCCGGAAGGAGAAGGCGAGTCCGCCGAGGCGGGGGCGGCCTTCGAGGAGGGTGACCCGCTGTCCGTGGTCGGCGAGTTCGAGGGCGGCGGTGACGCCGGCGAGGCCGCCGCCGACGACGACGGCGCGTCGGCCGGGGGGCGTCTCACGGGGCGGGGTCGGGGCGGCGGGCATCAGGTGCGCCTCCGGGCGGTGCGGCGGGAGACGTTGCGGGCGTCGAGTCCGGACAGGCCGCGGACGGCGACGTATGCCTTCTCGCGGGCCGGGAGCGAGACCCGGCCGCGGAGCACGGCCTCGGGTTCGCGTTCGATGCGGTCCAGCAGCCGGCGGTAGATGCCGGCCATGGCGGCGACGCAGGCCCCGCTGCGCCGGTCGAGCAGCGGCAGCAGCCGGTAGCCCTCGACGAACAGGGCGCGGGCGCGGCGCACTTCGTGGTGGACGAGGCCGGCGAAGTCGGCGCCGGGGGGCATCCGGTCGCTGCCGAAGCCGTCCTGGCAGCCGAATTTGGCGAGGTCCTCGGCGGGCAGGTACACGCGTCCGCCGGCGGCGTCCTCGCGGACGTCGCGGAGGATGTTGGTGAGTTGCAGGCCCAGGCCCAGGGTGTCGGCGTAGTGGGCGGCGCGGTGGGCGTCGGGGGCGCCGGGGGCGGTGCCGAAGACGCCGAGGGAGAGCCGGCCGATGGCGCCGGCTACGCAGCGGCAGTAGGTCTTCAGGTCGTCCCAGGTCTCGTAGGTCTCGCCGCGCACGTCCATGAGGACGCCGTCGATGAGTTCGTCGAGGCCGCCGAGGGGGATGGGGAAGCGGCGGGCGGCGTGGGCGAGGGCGACGGCGACCGGGTCGGTGTCGTCCTCCTCGACCTCGTCGGCCCGGATCCGGCCGAGGAGGGCGCGGGTCTCCTCCAGGCGGGCGAGTTTGACCTCGGGGGCGAGGGTGCCGTCGCCGATGTCGTCCACGCGCCGGGAGAAGGCGTACAGGGCGGACATGGCCTGCCGTTTGTCGGTGGGCAGGAGGCGGATGCCATAGGCGAAGTTGCGCGCCTGGGCGCCGGTGACGGCCTCGCAGTAGCCGTAGGCGGCGATCACCGGGGCGGACGGGACCTGCTGGGGTCCGGCGGGCGGGTGCGTGGGGCCCTCCACGGTCGGGCTCACCCCTTTCTCGGCGCTGAGCGCAGGACGGCGGCCACCTCGCGGAGCAGGCCGGGCTTGGTGGGTTTGGGGGCGCCGGGCAGCACGTCGAACCCGGCGGCGGCGATCGCGTCGAGCGCGGCGTGGCCTCCTCCCACGAAACCCGCGAGCAGCAGCCGGAGTCTGCCGTGCACGCTACCCACGAGGGGGGTGCCTTCATTCAGCAGGGCGCGTGCGCGTGCGCATTCGAAGGCGATGAGGGCGCGGACGGACGCGCCGGCGGTCGGGGCGGCGAGGGCGTTCTCGGTGACGTGGAAGCGGTCGAGGTCCTCGGCGGGCAGGTAGATCCGGTCGCGGCGGAGGTCCTCGGCCACGTCCTGGAGGTGTTCGACGATCTGCAGGGCGGTACAGATCAGGTCGGAGAGGCGGACCCGTTCGGGGGTGAGGGTGTCGGTGAGGCCGAGGACGAGTCGGCCGACGGGGTCGGCGGACAGGGCGCAGTAGGCGCGCAGGTCCTCGTGGGTCTCGTAGCGGCGGACCCGCTGGTCCTGTCGGTTGGCCTCGATCAGGGCCCGGAAGGGTTCGGGGCCGAGGTGGTGGGCGGCGACGACGGGGCGCAGCGCGGCCACCAGGGGGTGGAGGGGCCGGCCCGCGGGCTCGAAGACCCGGTCGAGGTCGGCTTCGAGGGCGTCGAGGAGGGCGAGGCGGGCGCCGGCGGTGTCGGCGTCGCTGCCGGTGGGGTCGCCGGCGGCGGTGTGGACGTCGGGGCGTCCGAGGAGGGCGGCGTCGGGGCCGTCGGGGGCGAGGTCGCCGTCGCCGATGTCGTCGACGAGGCGGGCGTAGCCGTAGACGGTGGTGAGGCCGGTGCGCCAGGCGCGCGGGAGGAAGGCGGGGGCGACGGGGAAGTTCTCGGCGGCGGCCTTGTCGAGGGTGGCGCGGGTCGCGTCGACGAGGGGGCGCCCGGGGGGCGCGGTCACCGGCGGCCGCCCGGGGAGGGGACGGCCGGAGTGCCTGGGGGCCGGAGAATTCCCGTAGCCATTGCCGTCACATCTCCCGTTCTACACTGCCGACCCAATACATCCTATTTCGGACACGCGGGCGGGGTTCACCCGGGGTGGGGAACGCCGCCCACCTGCGGGGAAGCTCTCCGCTCGCCACGAGTGAAGGACCGGTCCAGCTTACGTCGTACAACGGCCCGGAGGCCGCGCGGGTGCTCGGTGCGTCCCGGGATGTCGCGCGCCCGGCGGCCCCGAACGTGCCGGGGCCCCCGGCACGCGTGGTGTCGGGGGCCCCGGATCCGGTCGCGCGCGGCGGGCCGCGTCAGCGGGAGGTCTCCTTCTCGTAGGCGGAGACGACCTCCTCGGTGGGCCCGTCCATCAGCAGTTCGCCCTTCTCCAGCCACAGCACCCGGTCGCAGGTGTCGCGGATGGACTTGTTGCTGTGGCTGACGAGGAAGACGGTGCCGGCCTCCTTGCGCAGTTCGCGGATCCGCTGCTCGGAGCGGATCTGGAACTTGCGGTCGCCGGTGGCCAGGGCCTCGTCGATCATGAGGACGTCGTGGTCCTTGGCGGCGGCGATGGAGAAGCGCAGGCGGGCGGCCATGCCGGAGGAGTAGGTCCGCATCGGCAGGGAGATGAAGTCGCCCTTCTCGTTGATGCCCGAGAAGTCGACGATCTCCTGGTAGCGCTCGCGGATCTGCTCGCGGCTCATGCCCATGGCCAGGCCGCCGAGCATCACGTTGCGCTCGCCGGTCAGGTCGTTCATGAGGGCCGCGTTCACGCCGAGCAGGGAGGGCTGCCCGTCGGTGTAGACCTTGCCCGACTCGCAGGGCAGCAGGCCGGCGATGGCGCGCAGCAGGGTGGACTTGCCGGATCCGTTGGAGCCGATCAGGCCGATGGCCTCGCCCCGGTAGGCGGTGAAGGACACGCCGCGCACGGCGTGCACCTTGCGCACGCCCCGGGTGCTCTCGCCCTTCTTGCCCTTGAGGATCTTGGTGAGGGCGGCGGTGGCGCTGCCCTTGCCGGCGCCGCCGGTGTTGACGCGGTAGACGATGTGCACGTCGTCGGCGATGACGGTGGGGACCTTCGCGTCGACGCCGGTGGGGGTCTCGTTCTCAGCCACGGCCGTACCGCTCCTCGGACTTCCAGAAGTACACGAACCCGCCGAGGCCGATCACGACGGCCCAGCCGACGGCGAAGGCCCACACGTGCGGGGGCAGGTACTGCGAGCCGTACTCGTCGATCATCGCGAACCGGATCAGGTCCATGTAGACGGAGATCGGGTTCCACTGGAGCACGTTGCCGATCCAGCTCGGGTAGTCCTTCATGAAGGCCGAGATCGGGAACATGACGCCGGAGGCGTACATCCAGGTGCGCATCACGAAGGGCATGAGCTGGGCGAGGTCGGGGGTCTTGGACCCGAGCCGCGCCATGATCATGGCCAGACCGGTGTTGAACACGAACTGCAGGGCCAGGGCCGGGAACACCAGCAGCCAGGACCAGGTGGGCAGCGAGCCGAAGCCGACGGCCACCACCACGACCACGATCATCGAGTACAGCAGCTGGCCGAGCTGCTGGAGCGCGAAGGAGATCGGCAGCGAGGCGCGCGGGAAGTGCAGGGCCCGCACGAGCCCCAGGTTGCCGGAGATGGCGCGGACGCCGGCCATCACCGAGCTCTGGGAGAAGGTGAAGACGAAGATGCCGATCACCAGGAACGGGATGTAGACGTGTCGGGGCATCCCCCGGTCGGCCTTGAGGATCAGCCCGAAGATCAGGAAGTAGACCACCGCGTTGAGCAGGGGGGTCGCGACCTGCCAGACCTGGCCCAGTTTGGCCTGGCTGTACTGCGCCATCAGCTTGGCCCGGGAGAAGGCCGTGATGAAGTGGCGTCGGCCCCACAGTTCACGGATGTAGGCGGGCAGGGTGGGGCGGGCGCCGCTCACCGAGAGTCCGTACTTGGCGGCGAGCTGCGCGGGGGTCAGTCCCGCGTCGGCGGCCGGCGGCGCGCTCATGGTGAGCTCGTCGCCTCGTGTCGTGTCACTCAACTGTCGAGACTTTCGTGTTCCGGATGCGGCAGGGGAGGCATCACGCGGACCGGGCACCGGGCCCGGCCCCTCGCCCGCGCACGGTGTGCCGCGCGGGGCGAGGGGTCGGATCCGGACGGAGTCGGGGTCAGATCACGGGGGGTCTGCCCAACCTGGTCAGTCTCCAGACGGTACGCCACCGCATGGGGCGACGGGCACCGCAGGGGGTCCGCCAGCCCTCGGAGAAACCCCCGAACCAGGCGCGCAGGGCGGGACCGGAGGGCCGGCGGGCCAGCGTGAGCAGCAGCCAGACGCCGACGTAGACGGGGACCAGGGGGGCGGGGAGGTTGCGCCGGGCCAACCAGACCCGGTTGCGGGCCACGAGCCGGTTGTAGACCGCGTGCCGGGTGGGCGAGGTCGCCGGGTGCAGCAGCACCATGTCCGCGCGGTAGTCGATGGACCAGCCGGCGTCCAGCGCCCGCCAGGCCAGGTCGGTCTCCTCGTGCGCGTAGAAGAACTCGGCGGGCAGCGGGCCCACCTCGGCGATCACGGCGGTGCGCACGGCACTGGCCCCGCCGAGGAAGGTGGTGACGGCGGAGGAGCGCAAGGGGTCGGCGGCCCGCAGCCGGGGCACGTGCCGGCGCTGGGTGACGCCGGTGTCGGGGTCGGCGATCCGGAAGCTGACGATGCCCAGCCGGGGGTCGCGCGCGAACGCCTCCCGCAGCAGTTCACCGGTGTCCTCGCGTTCCAGCAGCCCGTCGTCGTCGAGGAAGAGGATCGCGTCCACGTCCCGGCCGGCCGGCCCGAACGCCTCGATGCCGACGTTGCGGCCGCCGGGGATGCCCAGGTTCTCGGGGAGTTCCACCCCGCGCACCCCCGCCGGCAGGTCGGGCAGGGCCACGCCCTGGCCGACCACGACCACCTCGATGGCCTCGCCGTGCTGGCGGGCCACCGAGTCGAGGAGCAGCTTCAGCTCGTCGGGCCGGGTGCCCATGGTGATGACGACGGCGCCCAGCCGCACCCCGCTCACCGGAGCCTGCTGGAGACGAGCACCGACAGCAGGTGCAGCACGGTCTGGAGCAGGGCGATGCCCGCCAGGACCGCGACGCCGAGCCGGGAGAAGAACAGGTCGTCGCGGACCGCGTCCACCACCGCCAGCAGCAGGATCAGCAGCGATGCCTCGATGCCGAGCACCAGCCGGTGGAACTTCAGGGCGGCGGCGGCCCGGCGGGCCAGGGCCATGCCGGAGGAGCGCGGCTCGGCCGCCGCCTCCTTCACCGGCGCCATGCCGGTGGCCGCGCGGGCCACCGACACCAGGTCCGTCTCGGCCTTGATGAGGATCGCGCCGACGGCCGCCAGGGTGCCGAGGAAGGCCCACAGCCAGTCGACGCGGCCCTCCCCCCACGGGTCGGCGGCGCGCAGGCCGAAGCCCACGAGGACGGCCGCGTCGCAGAAGTAGGCCGCGACCCGGTCCACGTAGACGCCGACCGGGGAGAACTGCTGCCGCCAGCGGGCGATCTCCCCGTCCACGCAGTCCAGGAGCAGGTACAGCTGCACCATGAGCACGCCGAGCACGGCGCCCCAGACGCCCGGCACGAGCAGCGCCGGGGCGGCCAGCGCGCCGGCCAGGGTCATCACGTACGTGAGCTGGTTCGGCGTGATCCTTGTGTTCACCAGGTACCGGTCGACCCGCAGCGAGATCTCGCGCATGTAGAGCCTGCCGGCCCAGTGCTCGCCGCTGCGCCGGTCCTTGACGCCCGCCGGGTGCACGACGGGCCTCAGTTCAGCTACGGAGGGTCTTGACATAGTCGGAGTAGGCGTCCCTGATCTCGGCTGCGGACAGGTTGAGGTGCTCCAGGACGGTGAACCGTCCCGGGCGGGTCTGGGGTGCGTACTCCACGGCGGCGACGAACTCGTCGACGCTGAAGCCGATCTCGGTGGGCACGACCGGCAGCGCGTGCCGGCGGAGCACCTCCGTGAACGTGCCGGCGGTCTCGCCGGCCCCGCGCAGGTGCATGGCGAAGGCCGCGCCGATGCCGACCTGTTCGCCGTGGAGGGCGGACCGCTTGGGGTAGAGCAGGTCGAAGGCGTGGCTGATCTCGTGGCAGGCGCCGGAGGACGGGCGGGAGTCGCCGCTGATCGACATGGCGATCCCGGACAGCACCAGCGCCTCGGCGAGGACCGTGAGGAACTCGTCGTCCCCGCAGCCGCCCGGGTGCCGCAGCACGGACTCGCCCGCCGTGCGGGCCATGGCCGCGGCCAGGCCGTCGACGTTCTCGCCGGTGATCCGGTGCGACAGCTCCCAGTCGGCCACGGCCGAGATGTTGGAGATGATGTCGCCGACCCCGGCCCGGATGAACCGGGCCGGCGCCTCGCGGATCACGTCGAGGTCGATGACCATCGCGATGGGGGTGGGCACCCCGTAGGAGCCGCGGCCGTTGTCGTTGTCCAGGATGGACACCGGCGAGCAGAGCCCGTCGTGCGAGAGGTTGGTCGCGACCGCGACCATCGGCAGCCCGACCCGCGCGGCGGCGTACTTCGCCACGTCGATGATCTTGCCGCCGCCGAGCCCCACCACCGCGTCGTACCGGCTGCCCTTTATCCGGTCGGCCAGCTCGACCGCCGAGTCGATGGTGCCGTCGCCGACGGCGTACCAGTCGGCGAACGGCAGCGCCGGCTCCAGGCGGGCGCGCAGGGCCTTGCCGGAGCCGCCGCTGACGGCCACGGCGAGCTTGCCGGAGGCGGAGATCCGCTGGTCGGCGAGGAGCTCGGGGAGCTTGTCCAACGCCCCCGGGCGGATGTCGACGACGACCGGGGAGGGGATCAGCCGGGTCAGTACTGGCACGCGATCTCCCGGCCCTTGGCGAGGTCGTCGTGGTTGTCGATCTCCACCCAGGTGACCTCGCCGATGGGCTCCACGTCCACCCGGAAGCCGCGGTCGACGAGCTCCTGGTAGCCGTCCTCGTAGTAGAGGTCGGGGTCGCGCTCGAAGGTGGCCTTCAGCGCGTCGGCCAGCTCCTCGGCGGCGGCCGGCTCGATCAGGGTGACGCCGATGTACTCGCCGGTCGCGGTCGCCGGGTCCATGAGCTTGGTGATCCGGCGGACCCCCGCGCCCTCCTCCGTGATGACCTTCATCTCCTCGTCGGCGAGGTGCTTGACCGTGTCGAGGGCGAGGATGATCCTCTTGTCGCCGCCGCGCGCCGCCAGCAGGGTCTTCTCCACCGAGACCGGGTGCACGGTGTCGCCGTTGGCGAGGATCACACCGCGCCCCAGGACCTCACGGGCGCACCACAGGGAGTAGGCGTTGTTCCACTCCTCGGCCTTGTCGTTGTCGATGAGGGTCAGCTTCAGGCCGTACTTGGCCTCCAGCGCGGCCTGCCGCTCGTACACGGCCTCCTTGCGGTAGCCGACCACGATCGCGACCTCGGTCAGCCCGACCTCGGCGAAGTTGCCCAGGGTCAGGTCGAGGACGGTCAGGCTCTCCTCGTCCCCCTCCGGGCCGACCGGCACGAGGGCCTTGGGGAGGGTGTCGGTGTAGGGGCGCAGACGGCGCCCGGCACCGGCGGCGAGGACAAGGCCGATCATGCTGGTTCTCCTTCGTCGTGTACGGCGGGTGCTCCGGCGGAGACCCAGAAGCGGATGCTCTCGACGAGCCCCACGAGTGCCACGTATCCGGCCAGGACGGCGAGCGCCCGGGTGAAGCCCGCGCCGCCGGAGGCGAACACGGCGGCGAGGACCGCGACCGCGAGGACCCGCCCTTCGTGGCCGCCGATCGCGAAGACCAGGGCGCGGGGGGGCGCCCCGGCGTCGCCGCGAATGCGATAGACCGTGTCGTAGTGATGGTAGGCGACCGCCGCGACCAGTCCGAAAGCCGCCGGGACGGCGCCCGGCAGCTCGGAGCGGACCGCGAGGATCAGGTAGGTGGTGTACTCGGCGGCCCGCAGCACGGGCGGCACCAGCCAGTCCAACGAGCCGGTGAGCGGCCGGGCCACGGCCGCGCCGGAGAAGATCGCGTAGACCAGGGCCGCGATCAGGACCTGGCGGCTGCCGAAGGGGTAGAGCAGGGCGGCGGAGATCAGGGCGGCGGCGCCGAGCAGGGCGGCGGCCGGGCCGATGGCCCCGGGGGTGGCGCGACCGAGGAAGCGGGCGACGAGGCCGGCGATCGGGCCGGAGTCGGCGAGGTCGGCCAGGGCCCGGGCGGCGCGGTCGGTGCGGGCCGCCTTGCGGGTCAGCGAGCGCAGTACCCGGCCGGCGGTGGTGTAGGCGGCGCCGAAGGCGCAGCCCACGAGCAGGGCCCAGAAGGTGATCCGGGGGGTGGTGAACGCGGTGAGCAGGGCGATCAGCGCCCAGCGTTCGCCGATCGGCAGGATGATCATGCGCCGGATCCAGACCGTCCAGCCGACGCTGTCGAGGCGGTCGGAGAGGGCGGCGGTGGGGCTGCTGTTGCCGGTGGCGTCGTGGTTGGCCTCGTTGAAGGCGAAGTCCACGACGTGCCGGCAGGTCATGAGGACCATCGCGCCGAGCGCGAG
The DNA here is from genome assembly GCF_049606955.1 of Streptomyces dryopteridis. NCBI lineage: Bacteria > Bacillati > Actinomycetota > Actinomycetes > Kitasatosporales > Streptomycetaceae > Streptomyces > Streptomyces dryopteridis. The sequence goes on from NZ_CP187113.1 coordinate 572,533, forward strand.
CGGCCACACGTCGTCCCCGCCGCGGGCCGCGCCGAGCGCGAGACCCGCGTAGAAGGAGTACTCCTTGGCCCGGTCGAAGGTGGCGTCCAGCCAGGCGCCGAGGGTGGAGTACTTCAGGGCGTAGCGGGCGAGCTGCCCGTCGGCGCAGTCGAGCACGAAGGACAGCATCAGCAGCACGCCGGCGGCGACGAAGCCGAGACGTTCGCCGGTGGCGGCGCAGCCGGCCGCGAGCAGGGCCGTGAGCAGGGAGGCGGTGGTGACCTGGTTGGGGGTCAGGCCGCGGCGGGCGCACCAGCGGGCCACGTACTTGGAGTACGGGCTGATGCAGAAGGTGGTGAAGAACCCGTCGCGGGCCTTGACCGCGCTGTTCAGGCGGACCCGCTCCTCGTCGACGGCGGCCACGGCGGCGTCCGCGCGGGCCCGGTCGGCGGCGTCGGCGGGGACCTCGGCGACGAGGCTGCCCAGCTCCGGGCGGTGCAGTCGGGCGCCGGCGGTCTCGACCCCGGCGGCCACGGCCGTCAGGTCCACCGGGGCGGAGTCGGGGGTCGCGGCGAGGGCCGCGCGCAGGGCCGGGCGGGCGCCGGCGCGGGCGGTGAGGGCGCCGGGGACGGCTGCGGCGTCGAACCGGGGGTCGGTGAGGCCCAGCCGGAGGCTGTGGGTGTGACCGACGAAACGGCTGTCGACGAGGGCGACCCGGTCGGCCTCGGGGATCGCGGCCTCGGCGGTCACGGCCTCGGCGTGGTCACGGGCGCCGCGGACCTCGAACCCGAGCGACCGCAGTTCGTCCGCGAGCGGGGATCCGGGGACCGGCGGACCGGTGAGGATGGCGGTCGGCAGACGAACTCACTCCTTGGGACGGGCGCCCACCCGAGAACGACGGGCGCCGGGGCGCGGCACGTCGGCAGAGGCTATCCGATGTGGGGAATGCCGGATTCACCACCCGTTCGGCCGCCGGTCGCCGGGGCGTGGGGCGCAGGACGGGCGCCGGTCGACGGGGCGCCCGTCGTGGGGGACGCGGGGAGGGGGCCGGCCGGTTCCCGGGGCTCGCGCGGCGGATCGCGGGCGGCCCGGGAGGCGGGACGGACGGGGCGCGGCGCGGGACCTTCGGCCGGGCGGGCGGGGGGTGGTGAGCTGTTACGGTGAGGGGGACCCGTGCGCACGTCCGTGCGCCCGCCCCGTGTTCGATCGCGAACCGGCGGCGCGGGGGTCGTGACGAGCCGGCGCCGGCGCGGTCCCCCATTCGGTCGGGGGCGCGGACGGCCGAACAGGGAAGAGGTGGGGTTGATGACCGTGCAGCAGGTCGCCGCCGTGTGCGGTGACATCCGGATCATCCCCGTTTCCTTCCGGGGCTCCGGCCAGGTCTGATTCCGCGCGGTCCCCTCCGTCGCGGCAGCGACCCGTCGGCCGGAACCCCTCTCTTCCAAGGGTTCACGTTGACCGACAACACCCGCTCCACCGATTCCTCCTTCTCCGACGCCTTCACCGAGGCGTTCCTCTCCCTGCACGCCGGGCTGCCCCGGCAGTCCCCCGGCTCCGAGGCCACCTCGCGCCGGCTGCTGTCCCTGTGCGGTGACCTCCCCGAGCGTCCGCGCGTCCTGGACCTGGGCTGCGGCCCCGGTCACGGCGCGCTGTTCCTGGCCGCCGAGGCCGGCGCCGAGGTGACCGCCGTCGACCTGAACGAGGGCTTCCTCGACGAGCTGCGCGCGTCCGCCGACGAACGCGGCCTGTCCGGGCGGATCCACCCGGTCCGCGCCGACATCGGCGACCTGCCCTTTCCCGACGGCTCCTTCGACCTGGTGTGGGCCGAGGGCTCGGCCTATCTGATCGGGTTCGACCGGGCGCTGGCCGAGTGGCGTCGGCTGCTCGCGCCGGGCGGCGCGCTCGTGCTCACCGAGTGCGAGTGGACCGCCGACGAGCCCTCCGCCGGGGCCCGGGCCTTCTGGGACGCGAACGCGTCCCTGCGCTCGCGGGCCCGGAACCTGGCGGCGGCGCAGGCCGCCGGCTGGCGGGTCCTGGACACCCACCTGCTGCCCGACACCGACTGGGACGAGTACTACGGTCCGCTGGGCGTCCGCGCCGAGCGGACGGCGGCCGCGCACGCGGCCGATCCGACCGGCGTGCCCGAGGGGGCCCGGGCGGCCCTGGCCTCGACCTTCGAGGAGATCGAGGTGCGGAGCCGGCACGGGCACGAGTACGGCTACACCGGCTACGTGCTGCGGCCGGTGACGGCCGGCACCGCGACGGACCCGCGCACCGCGCGCTGGACCGTGTCGGCGGAGACCCCCGCGGACCGCGCCGGGGTGTACGCCGTCAACCTCGCGGCCTTCGACACCCCCCTGGAGGCGGATCTCGTGGACGCGCTGCGCGCTGACGCGGACGCCTGGGTGCCGGGGCTGTCGATCGTGGCGCGGGACGGCTCCGACGGGGACCGGGTGGTGGCGCACGCGCTGCTGACCCGGGGCACCGTGGGCGGTTCCCCCGTGCTGACCCTGGCGCCCGTGGCCACCGATCCCGGGCTGCAGCGCTCGGGCGCGGGCGGCGCGGTGATCGCGGCGGCCCTGGCCGAGGCCCGTCGGCGGGGCGAGAGCCTGGTGACGGTGCTCGGGCACCCGGACTACTACCCGCGCTTCGGGTTCCTGCCGGCCTCCCGGTTCGGGATCGCGGCGCCGTTCGAGGTGCCGGACGAGGCGATCATGGTGCTGGTGCTGGACCCGGAGGCCGCGCTGCCCACCGGGACCATCGGCTACCCGGCCCCCTTCGGCGTCTGAGCCGACGGGGTGCGGGACCCGGCCGCGCGGCCGGGTCCCGTGCCCCGCGCGCCGGGTGCATACCACGGGGCGCGCGGCGGGGGCGCGGGGATGCCCGAAGTGCGGACGAGCCGGATTCGTGGGGCAGACTGAAGGTCGAAGTCCGATTGCGAAGGATGGGTATGCCGATCACACCAGCCACCGCCGACGGTCCCGTCGTCGCCGGTTCCGAGTCCTCCGTCACCGTCACCGACGGGGACGCGGCGATCATGCTCGAACTGGTCGACGAGTCGGGCACCACGATCGGCACGGCGGAGAAGTTGGCCGCGCACCAGGCGCCGGGGCAGCTGCACCGGGCGTTCTCGGTGTTCCTCTTCGACGAGCAAGGCCGGATGCTGCTCCAGCAGCGGGCCTTGGGCAAGTACCACTCCCCCGGCGTGTGGTCCAACACCTGCTGCGGGCACCCCTACCCGGGCGAGTCCCCGTTCGCGGCGGCGGCCCGGCGCACCCACGAGGAGCTGGGGCTGTCGCCTTCGCTGATGGCGGAGGCCGGCACGGTCCGCTACAACCACCCCGACCCGGCCTCGGGCCTGGTGGAGCAGGAGTTCAACCACCTGTTCGTGGGGCTGGCGCAGGTGACGCCCACCCCGGATCCGCGGGAGGTGGCCTCGACCGTGTTCGTGACGGCGAAGGAGCTCGACGAGCGGCACGAGCGGGACCCGTTCTCGGCGTGGTTCATGACGGTGCTGGACGCGGCGCGGCCGGCGATCCGCGAGCTGACGGGCGACGCGGCCGGCTGGTAGGCGGCCGCCCGGCACCGGGGCGCGCACGGGTCAGTGGACCGGCGGCGGGGTGAGCGGCAGGGCCGCCCAGATCACCTTGCCGCCGGTCGCCGTGTGTTCCACGTCGCAGACCCCGCCGGCCTCCAGGGTGATCTCCCGGACCAGCAGCAGGCCCCGACCGCCGGTCTGGCCGAAATCCGCCTGCACGGCCTTGGGGCGGTAGGGGTGCTCGTCCTCGACGGCGACCCGGACCCACTCCGGGCCGACGGAGACCTCGACGGCGACCTCAGGGGAGAGCAGCGCGGCGTGCCGGACCGCGTTCGTCACGAGTTCGGAGACGATCAACAGCAGGCCGTAAAGGAGATCCTCACCGGCCGTCGGCGCTTGGCGTCCGAGCAGTTCACGCACGGCGCGCCGGGACCGGGGAACGGATTCCTCGGTGGCCGGCGCGGTGAATCTCCAGGCGTTCTCGTACCAGGGCACGGGTGGGGGCGCGTCCTCGGTTCTGCCGGCCTCCGGTGGTGCGCTGCTGCCGTCCATGGCCCGTCCCCCGCTCTGCGTGGCGATCGTCTTCACGCGCCAAGACTGCGGAAGAGCATGGTCCGGACCGGCCGGGTGACCGGAAAAGGACCGCGATCGGGCATATTTCTTTCGAATGTGCCCGTGCGCGGTCCGGTTCCGATCGGGGTGTCCGGCGTGACCCTCGGGATCAGGCCGGGCCGGCCGACGGGGGCGGGGACGTGGGCGGCGGGGTGCCCCCGGGGCCCCGGGGATCGCCCTTGACGGTGCTCGTGGGCGGCGCGGCCGCGGGCGGGGAGTCCCCGACCATGCCGAGGATACGGCGGGCGCCCACCCCCAGGGCCACCAGGCTCAGGCCGTCGAAGAGCAGCCCGAGCGAGAAGAAGGTGCCGATCACGTACTGGCTGCTGCTCGGCCAGCTCCACAGCACCAGGATGCCGAGCAGCACCCCGAACGCGCCCTGCACGAGGGTGAGGCCGAAGTGCGGCCCCCGCACCACCAGCCCGCCGGCCAGCCGGAAGGCGCCGGCCGTCAGGAAGAGCAGGGCCGCGAACATGGTCAGGGCCTCGGCACTGGCCAGCGGACGGCGCAGGATCACGAACCCGGCCGCCAGGTTGATCGCGGCCACGATCACGGCCAGCCAGAAGTAGTTGCTCTTGCGCGACTGCACGGCCTGGAGCAGCCCGACCACGCCGCCCGCGAGCAGCAGCCAGCCGAAGAGGAACATCGAGGTCAGGGTGGCGAACCCGACGTAGACCAGGCCGACGAGACCGGCCAGCACCAGCAGCACGCCGAGGAAGGCGAGCCAGCCGAAGCTGCGGCCGAGTTTCCTGCGGTTCGGGGCCGGGTCGCCCGGCGCGGGCCCCGCGGGATCGGTCCGTTCCTTGCGGTCACCACGCATGAACCTGCCACCTCCCAGTACCCCCCGGGACGTATGGACCGATCATAGGATTCACCGCATGGACGCGCAGCTTCACCTCTCCGCGGCCGGTGCCGTGGCCACCGTGACCGTCTCCCACCCGGCCCGCCGCAACGCCATGACCCGCGCCATGTGGCGCCGGCTGCCCGAACTCCTCGACCGGGTCGCGGCCGACCCCGAGATCGCCGTGCTGGTGCTGACCGGCGCGGGCGACACCTTCTGCGCCGGCGCCGACATCACCGACCTGCGCGAGGTCGAGACCGGCGGCCCCGAGGACCCGCGCGTGCTCGCCGTCCGGGCAGAGGAGGCCCTGGCCGCGTTCCCCAAGCCGACCCTGGCCGTGATCCGGGGCCACTGCGTGGGCGGCGGCTGCCAACTGGCCGTCGCCTGCGACCTGCGGTTCGCGGCCGAGGACGCCCGCTTCGGGGTCACCCCGGCCCGCCTCGGCGTGGTCTACCCCGCCTCCACCACCCGCCGCCTGGCCGCCCTCGTCGGGCCCGCCACCACCAAGTGGCTGCTGTACTCGGGCGAGTCCATGGACGGGGCCCGCGCCCTGCGCACCGGCCTGGTGGACGAACTGTTGCCGGCCGAGGCCCTCGACGCCCGGGTCGCCGCGTTCACCGCGACCCTCGCCGCCCGCTCCCGGCTCACCCAGGCGGCCGTCAAGGAGTTCCTGGCGGCCGACGCCGACCCGGCCGGGCTCGCGGCGCGCGAGGCCGCGTGGACCCGGGAGGCCGACCGGGTCGGGGAGACGGCGGAGGGCGTCGCCGCGTTCCTCGACCGCCGCGCCCCCCGTTTCCCCTGGCCCGCCGACTCCTGAGCGGGCCCGGCCCCGCCCGGTGCGCTGGGTAGGATCGGGGCATCATGTCTGCAACCCTCGTCGCCAAGGAGCTGGCCGCCGGTCACGGTGAGCGCTCCCTCTTCTCCGGTCTGGATCTCGTCGTCGCCCCCGGGGACGTGATCGGCCTCGTCGGTGTCAACGGCGCCGGCAAGTCCACCCTGCTGCGGCTGCTCGCCGGCCTCGACACCCCCGAGGACGGCGAGCTGCGGCTGTCGCCGCCGACCGCCACCGTCGGACACCTGCCCCAGGAGCCCGAGCGGCGGCCCGGCGAGTCCGTGCGCGAGTTCCTCGCCCGGCGCACCGGGGTCGCGGCCGCGCAGGCCGCGCTGGACGAGGCCACCCAGGGCCTCGTGGACGGCACCCCGGGCGCCGACGACGCCTACGCCGCGGCCCTGGACCGCTGGCTGGACCTGGGCGGCGCCGACCTCGACGAACGGGCCGAGGAGGTCGCCGCCGACCTCGGGCTCGCCGTCAACCTGGACCTGGAGATGACGGCCCTGTCCGGCGGGCAGGCCGCCCGCGCGGGCCTGGCCTCCCTGCTGCTGTCCCGCTACGACGTGTTCCTGCTCGACGAACCCACCAACGACCTCGACCTCGACGGGCTGGAGCGGCTGGAGGGCTTCGTCAAGGGGCTGCGCGCCGGCACCGTCGTGATCAGCCACGACCGCGAGTTCCTCGCCCGGACCGTGACCCGCGTGCTGGAGCTGGACCTCGCGCAGCAGACCGTCAACCTGTACGGCGGCGGCTACGACTCCTACCTCGACGAACGCGACCGGGCCCGCCGGCACGCCCGGGAGGAGTTCGAGGAGTACTCCGACAAGCGCTCCGCCCTGGAGGGCCGGGCGCAGATGCAGCGCAACTGGATGGACAAGGGCGTGCGCAACGCCCGCCGCAAGTCCTCCGACAACGACAAGATCGGCCGCAACCTGCGCGGGGAGACCAGCGAGAAGCAGGCGTCGAAGGCGCGGCAGACCCAGCGGGCCATCGAGCGGCTGGAGGTGGTGGAGGAGCCGCGCAAGGAGTGGGAGCTGCGGATGGAGATCGCCGCCGCGCCCCGTTCGGGTTCGGTGGTGGCGGTGCTGCGCCAGGCGGCCCTCACGCGCGGGGAGTTCGCGTTCGGTCCGGTGAGCCTCCAGGTGGACTGGGCGGACCGGATCGCGGTCACGGGCGCGAACGGGGCCGGCAAGTCCACGTTCCTGTCGGTGCTGTTGGGCCGGACCCCGGTGGACTCGGGCGCGGCGGAGCTGGGTTCGGGGGTGCTGGTCGGCGAGGTGGACCAGGCGCGCGGGCTGTTCCTCGGCGAGGAGAGCCTGCTGGAGGCGTTCTGCGCGGCGGTCCCGGAGACCGAACCGGCCGAGGTGCGGACCCTGTTGGCGAAGTTCGGGCTGAAGGCGGCGCACGTGCTGCGGCCGGCGGCCACCCTCTCCCCCGGCGAGCGGACCCGGGCGGCGCTGGCCCTGTTGCAGGGGCGCGGGGTGAACCTGCTGGTGCTGGACGAGCCGACGAACCACCTGGACCTGCCGGCCATCGAGCAGTTGGAGTCGGCGCTCGACGCCTACGAGGGCACCCTGCTGCTGGTCACGCACGACCGGCGGATGCTGGAGCGGGTCCGGGTGACCCGCCGGCTGCGGGTGGCCGACGGGCGGGTCACGGAGGAGTAGCCGCCGCGCCGGCCGCCCGCCGGCCGCCCGTCAGCGGGCCTCGGGCGGGCGGCGGTCGCGGGCCATCTTCCGGGCCACGAAGGAGCGCGGGAGGTGGCGGACGGCGAAGGCGTACGCCTTGTAGTGCCGGCCGGTAACCGAGAGCGGCCGGCGCCGGGCGAGGTCCTTGAGGGCCTGGGCCACCACGTCGTCCGCGTCGAGCCAGACGGCGTCGCGCAGGGCGCTGACGTCCATGCCCGCGCGTTCCTGGAACTCGGTCCGGGTGAACCCGGGCGCGACGGCCAGCACCCGCACCCCGTAGGGGGCCAGGTCCACGCGCAGGGACTCGCTGAAGGCCGTCAGCCATGCCTTGGCCGCGCCGTAGGTGCCGGTGGGCAGCAGGCCGGCGACGGAGCCGATGTTGACGATCGCGCCCCGGCGGCGTTCGCGCAGCCCGGGCACGAGGGCGTGGGTCAGCCGCAGCGGGACCTTGACGAGGAGGTCCAGCATGCGCTCCTCCTCGGCCACGTCGTTGTACGGGAAGGGGCGGGGCAGGCCGAAGCCCGCGTTGTTGACGAGCACGTCCACGGGGTGTTCGGGGTCGGTCAGCCGGCGCTCGACCTCGGCGAGGGCGGCGGGGTCGAGGAGGTCGGCCACGAGGACCTCGCTCTCGGTGCCGTGGCGTTCGGCGAGTTCGGCGGCCAGCTCGGTGAGCCGGTCCTTGTCGCGGGCGACGAGCACGAGGGAGCAGCCCTTGGCGGCCAGGCCCCGGGCGAAGGCGGCGCCCAGCCCGGCGCTCGCGCCGGTGACGAGGGCTGTGGTGGTGCGGTGGTTCACGGCGGTGCTCTCGTTCCTTCGGTGGCGTGCGGTGGTTCAGGGGGTGTCGGAGCGGGCGGCCCGGGCGCTCGGGAACTCGGCGGTGACGGGCGAGCCGTAGGCGCGGGCGACGGCGACCAGGAAGCGGGTGTCCTGGGCGAGGGCGGCGGCCTCGGGGTCCGGGGTCGGGTCGGGGGCGAGGCCGGTGGGCAGGGCGCCGGGCTCCGCGACGGGCCCGTCCCCGGCGAGCAGGGCCCGACGGGCGTCGGCGAGCACGCAGGCGAGGGCGGCGGCCTCGACGAGTTCGGCGGGGACCCCGGCGGCGCGCACGTGGGCGCGGGCCCGGTCGGGGGCGTCGGCGGGCACGTGTTCGCCGAGGACGAGCATCGCGTCCCGGGTCTCGATGACCTTGCGGTAGCCGAGCAGGGTGCGGGGCACGGGCGGCCAGAGGGATTCGCCGAGTCGGCCGCCCCGGCCCCGGGTGAGCGCCACGTGCGGGACGGCGCCGACGAGGTCGTGCCACAGCGGCCACAGCCGCCAGGCGGTGGTGGTGCCGGCCCAGGAGTGGCGTCCGGTGTGCGCGAGGGGCACGACGAGGGCGGCTGCGCGCAGCAGGGCGTGCAGGTTCATCACGAGCGCCAGGTAGGGAAGCGGCCACACCACCCCGAACAGGCCCTTGAGGAGGTAGGCGAACCAGAACGCGCCCGCCAGGGCCGTGCCGAGGCCGAACAGGCGCAGGCCCAGGGCGAGGCCGGGGCTCTCGGTGCGCCGGCTGTAGCGCCAGCAGACGAACACGCAGGCGGTGTTGGCGGTGAGGTGGCACAGGATCAGGACGATCCAGTAGGTCATGGAGGGCACGGGCTCGCCCGGCCCGGCCATGGTGTGGGTGCCGTGGCCGGGGACGGCGGTGTCCAGGGTGACGAGGGCGGTGAGCAGCACGCCGGTGGAGATCCAGCCGACGGTGCGGGCCCGGCCGCCGCGGGTGGTGCCGACCACGAAGCAGAACACGGCGCCGGCGGAGAGCACCCCGCTGAGGTTGCGGATCAGGCCGACGAGGTGGGAGTGGCCGGGGTCGCGGGTGGCCCAGGCCACGAGGTCGGGCAGGTTGAGGGTCATCGCGGCGGCGGCGGTGGCCACGGCGAAGAGCAGGCCGCGCTGGTCGGGCGAGCGGACGGCGGCCGGGGCGCGGAGCAGGACCGCGAGCCACAGCAGGACGACGGCGGGCACGGCGAGGGCGTCGCCGAGGGCGACGAGCTGTTCGGTCACCGCGGGCCGCCGGAGCCGTGCGGGCGGACGCCGAGGGCGGATTCGAGCCGTTGCAGGGTGTCACGCGGGGTGCCGTGCGGGTGCAGCCCGGAGCGGGTGCGGATCATGCTCGCGAGCATCTCCGCCTCCTGCTCCTGCCGGGTGGTGTAGTTGGTGCGGCCCCGGACGACGGGCACGGCGTCCGCGTCGTCCTGGTCCTCGCCGGAGAGCCCGTGGTGCCCGAAGAGGATATGCCCGAGTTCGTGCAGGACGATGTGCTCGCGGTGCGGGAGCGAGGTGTTGGCCTCGTAGAACACGTAGTCGGCTCCGGCGGTGCCCACCCACAGGCCGCAGACGCCGCTCTCCGCGGCCTCCTTGGGCAGCGGGTGGAGTCGGATGGGGCGGCCGCGCTGTTCGGCGACGCGGGCGCACAGGTCGTCCAGCGAGAAGGGACGGGAGAGGTCCAGGCGGGCGAGGACGGTCTCGCACCGTCGGCGCAGGGTCTGGTGCCGGAAGGGCATGGGGTCCCTCTTCAGGGCCTGTCTCGGGCAGCGTCGATAGGCGGGGGCGGTGGACGGCATGGGCTCCTGGGCCTTCGATGCGGCCTGAGGAGCGGGTTCCCCAGGGAGGCGACGGACAGGGCCCATCCGTCACGGGACGAACGGGCGTTCCCCCATGCCTACCGACGGGGCCCAGCGGCACGCAAGGCGGGAGCCGGTCGGGGGCGGGGATTCGGCCACGTTGCCGACGGGCCCGGACCGTCGTGCTTCGGCCGGCGGCGGCCGGGCCGGCGCACCGGGTGGCGGGGGGTCGGGAACCGCTCCGGGCCCGGGCGCGGCGGACCGGCCGAGGGGTGCGGGGGCCCGGCCGGCGCGGGCGGCAGCACGGGGAATCCGTCAGGTCGGGGCCGTCGCGGGCCTGCCGGGACGGGCGGGGACGGGGGCCGGATTCGACCGAATCGGCGCGTCCCCGCCGGTCGACGGCGGCGGGCGGGCCCGGGTGCGCCGGCGGGGCCGCCGCGCGTCGGGACGTGGGTCAGCGGGCGCGGCGGCCCCGGTCGCCCTGGCCGTCGGTCAGGCCGGCCCGGCGCAGGGCGTCGGCCATGGCGCTGTTGGCGGGGGCGGCGCCCTGCCCGGCGCGCCCGCCCTGGTTGCCCTGGTTGCCGCGTCCGCCCTGACCGGCGCGCCCGCCCTGACCGCCCTGGCCGGCGCCGGGGCGGCCCCGGCCCGCCTGGTCGCGGTCGCGGCGCCCGCCGCCCTGGCCGCCCTGACCGGCGCGTTCGCCTTGGCCGGCGCGTTCGCCGCCGCGCGGGCGCGGGGCACGGCCGCCGGCCTCGGCCTCGTCGTCCAGGCGCAGGGTCAGCGAGATCCGCTTGCGCGGCACGTCCACGTCGAGGACCTTGACGCGGACCACGTCGCCGGGCTTGACGACCTCGCGCGGGTCCTTGACGAAGGTGCGCGAGAGCGCGGAGACGTGCACGAGGCCGTCCTGGTGCACGCCGACGTCCACGAACGCGCCGAACGCGGCCACGTTGGTGACGACCCCCTCCAGGATCATGCCGCTCGCGAGGTCGCCGATCTTCTCCACGCCCTCCTTGAAGGTGGCGGTGCGGAACGCGGGGCGCGGGTCGCGGCCCGGCTTCTCCAGCTCGCGCAGGATGTCGGTGACGGTGGGCAGGCCGAACGCCTCCGTGACGAACTGTTCGGGCCGCAGGGAGCGCAGCACGGCGGTGTTGCCGAGGAGTCCGGCCGGGTCGGAGCCGGCGGCCTTCCCGAGGGCCCGGACCACGGGGTAGGACTCGGGGTGCACGCCGGAGGTGTCCAGCGGGTCGTCGCCGCCGCGGATCCGCAGGAAGCCGGCGCACTGCTCGTATGCCTTGGGGCCGAGGCGGGCGACCTTCTTGAGGGCCTTGCGGTCGCGGAAGGGGCCGTGTTCGTCGCGGTGGGCCACGATGTTCTCGGCGAGGCCCCCGCTGATGCCGGAGACCCGGGCGAGGAGGGGCGCGGAGGCGGTGTTGACGTCCACGCCGACGCCGTTGACGCAGTCCTCGACGACCGCGTCGAGGGAGCGGGAGAGCTTGCTCTCGGGCAGGTCGTGCTGGTACTGGCCGACGCCGATGGACTTGGGGTCGATCTTGACGAGTTCGGCGAGGGGGTCCTGGAGGCGGCGGGCGATGGAGACGGCGCCGCGCAGGGACACGTCCATCGTGGGCAGTTCCTGGGAGGCGAACGCGGAGGCCGAGTACACGGAGGCGCCGGCCTCGGAGACCATCACCTTGGTGAGCTTCAGCTCGGGGCGGCGGGCGATGAGGTCGGCGGCGAGCTTGTCGGTCTCGCGGGAGGCGGTGCCGTTGCCGATGGCGAGGAGTTCGACCGCGTGCCGCTCGGCGAGCCCGGCGAGGGTGTCGAGGGCCTGGTCCCAGCGGTTGGCGGGGACGTGGGGGTGGATCACCTCGGTGGCGACGACCTTGCCGGTGGCGTCGACGACGGCGACCTTGACCCCGGTGCGGAAGCCCGGGTCGAGGCCGAGGGTGGCGCGGGTGCCGGCCGGGGCGGCGAGCAGCAGGTCGCGGAGGTTGGCGGCGAACACGCGGACCGCCTCGTCCTCGGCGGCCTGGCGCAGTCGCAGCCGCAGGTCGGATTCGAGGTGCACGAGGATCTTGGTGCGCCAGGCCCAGCGGACGGTGTCGGCGAGCCAGCGGTCCCCGGGGCGGCCCCGGTCGGCGACGCCGAAGCGGCGGGCGACGACGTTCTCGTAGGTGGAGGGGCCGGGGGTGTCGCCCGGTTCCTCGGGTTCGAAGGTGAGGCCGAGCACGTCCTCCTTCTCGCCGCGCAGCATGGCCAGGACTCGGTGGGAGGGCAGGGCGGTGAAGGGTTCGGCGAAGTCGAAGTAGTCGGCGAACTTGGCGCCGCCCTCTTCCCGGCCCTCGCGGACCTTGGCGACGAGCCGGCCGCGGCCCCACATGCGTTCGCGGAGGTCGCCGATGAGGTCGGCGTCCTCGGCGAAGCGTTCGGTGAGGATGGCGCGGGCCCCGTCGAGGGCGGCGGCGGGATCGGCGACGCCCTCGGGGCCGGTGACGTACGCGGCGGCGGCGGCCTGCGGGTCGGTGCCGGGATCGGCGAGGAGGCGTTCGGCCAGCGGTTCGAGGCCGGCCTCGCGGGCGATCTGGGCCTTGGTGCGCCGCTTGGGCTTGAACGGGAGGTAGATGTCCTCCAGCCGGGCCTTGGTGTCGGCGGCCTCGATGCGGGCACGCAGCGCGTCGTCGAGCCTGCCCTGTTCGCGGACCGACTCCAGGATCGCGGCCCGTCGGTCCTCCAACTCGCGCAGGTAGCGCAGGCGCTCCTCCAGGGTGCGCAGTTGGGCGTCGTCGAGCGTCTCGGTCGCTTCCTTGCGGTAGCGCGCGATGAAGGGGACGGTGGCGCCCCCGTCGAGGAGCTCGACGGCGGCCTTGACCTGCCGTTCGCGTACGCCGAGCTCTTCGGCGATCCTGCCTTCGATGGACGTGGTCGTGGTCACGGTCGTCCCGCCTGCCTTCGTCAGCCCTCGCGCGCCGTGTCCCCGTGGGGCGGCGTGGCGCGCTCCGGCGTGCTTCGTGGTGCTCGCTGTCCGGTCCCGCCGCCGGCCCGGGGGTCGGCGGGGGTTGCCCATTGTGGCAGGTGGTCGCGGCGGCGTCGGGATCGTGCGCGGAGGGCCGCGTGGGGGACGGTTTTCGGCCGGCCCGGGTGCGGAGGGGCCGGTTCCGTGGTGACCGCTGAGCCGCGTGTGTCGTCCGAATGGCGATCACGTGACAGGGGGCCCTGTGGACCTGACGCGGCGGATGTCGCTGAATACGGTCGTCGCACACCACGGCCACCCCCTATCCCGATGGAGTCACACGTGTACCGCAGAGTCATCGCCCCGAGCGTTCTCGCCGCCTCCCTGCTGCTGGTGATCCCGGCGTCGGCGGCCACGTACGGTCCGGGCGCCCCGGGCATCGGCGATCCCTACTATCCGGGTTCCGGCAACGGCGGCTACGACGTCTCCCACTACGACCTGCGGCTGAAGTACCAGCCCACCACCGACCTGCTGGAGGGCACGGCCACGCTGGTGGCGAAGGCCACCCAGGACCTGTCCCGGTTCAACCTGGACTTCGGCCTGAAGGTCAACCAGATCACCGTCAACGGCAAGCCGGCCCGGTTCACCACCTCCGGCACCCGCGAGGTCTCCGTGACCCCGGCCTCGCCGGTGGCGAAGGACAAGCCGCTGAACGTGGTCGTCACCTACGCGGGCAAGCCCAGCGAGTTCAAGGAGGACGGCTGGAGCGCCTGGCACCGCACCCCGGACGGGGGCGTGGCCGCGCAGGAGCCGGACTCGGCCGCCTGGTGGTTCCCGAGCAACGACCACCCCCTGGACAAGGCCACCTTCGACGTCTCGGTCAACGTGCCGGACGGCACCCAGGCCATCAGCAACGGCACCCTCCAGTCCACCTCCTCCCGCCTGGGCTGGACCCGGTACAACTGGCGCTCGAACAAGCCGCAGGCCACCTACCTGGCCACGCTGGCGGTCGGCAGGTTCGACATCACCACGGACACCACGGCGAGCGGGCTGCCGATCGTCAACGCGTACAGCAAGGACCTGGGCGACAACGCGGGCGCGGCCCGCGCGAGCCTGGAGCGGACCGGCGAGGTCGCGGAGTGGCTGGAGGGCCACTTCGGCCCGTACCCGTTCAACGCGCTCGGCGGGTACGTGCCGAACGTGACGGCCGGGTTCGCGCTGGAGACCCAGACCCGCCCGTTCTACGGCCCGCGCCAGTTCAACAACGGCGCCAACGTGCAGGTGGTCGTGCACGAGCTGGCCCACCAGTGGTACGGCGACAGCGTGTCGGTGGACGGCTGGAAGGACATCTGGCTGAACGAGGGCTTCGCCCGCTACGCGCAGTGGCTGTGGTCGGAGAAGGAGGGCGAGGGCACGGCGCAGGAGCTGTCCGACTGGGCGTACTCCACCCGCCCGGCCGAGGACCCGTTCTGGCAGGTCAAGCCGGGTGACCCGGGCCCGGACAACCAGTTCCACCTCGCGGTCTACGACCGGGGCGCGATCGCGGTGCAGGCCCTGCGCAACGAGGTCGGCGACAAGGCGTTCTTCGAGATCCTCAAGGGCTGGCCGACCGAGCGGAAGTACGGCAACGCCAAGGTCTCCGACTTCGTGAAGTACGCGGAGAAGGTCTCCGGCAAGAAGGTCGGCCCGGTGCTCGACACCTGGCTGTACCAGGCGGGCAAGCCCGCCGCGCCGACCGCCCCGAAGCCGGTGGCCAAGCCGGCCAAGCCCGGCAAGCAGAAGCCGGGGGCCGTGAACTCCGCGCCCGAGCGGGCCCGTTCGGCGGCGCCGGTCGCGCCGAAGGCCGAGCCCAGGTCGTGGAAGAGGATCGCGGCCACCGACACCGTGCACGAGACCGGCGGCCACGCCGGGCACGGCCACTGAGCGGGCGGCGGGACGCGGGCCTCGTCTCCCCCGTCCCGCCGCCGACCCCGGGCCCCCGAGGCCCGGCGCGCGCCCCGTCCACCGAGGGGACGACGGGGCGCGCGGCGCGGTCCGGGGCGGGCAGGTCCGGTGATCATCTGCCCGCCCCGGCCGCGCAAGGAATTCTTGTCATGGGTGTTACTTAGAAGTAACTCTCTCTGATCCAATGGCGGCCGTCGCTTCGGTTCCTCTCCCTCGGAGGCTCAGAAACCCATGCCGTCCCTTCCCACGCGCCGCGCCCTGGCCGCCTCGCTCGCGCTCGCCGCGTCGCTCGCGACCTCCGCCCTCGGTACCCAGCAGGCCGCCGCCGCGACCGGGACCGAGGCCGCCGCCGCGCCCCGGCTGAGCGTGCTGACGTACAACGTGTTCCTGATGAGCAAGAACCTGTACCCCAACTGGGGCCAGGACCACCGGGCGGCGGAGATCCCGAAGGCGCCGTTCTTCTCCGGGCACGACGTGGTGGTCCTCCAGGAGGCGTTCGACAACTCCTCCTCGGACGCGCTGAAGGCCAACGCGGCCGGCCGCTACCCCTACCAGACCCCGGTGGTGGGCCGCTCCAAGAGCGGCTGGGACGCCACCGGCGGCAGCTACACGGCGAGCACCCCCGAGGACGGCGGGGTGACCGTGCTGTCGAAGTGGCCGATCACGCGCAAGGAGCAGTGGGTCTACAAGGACGCCTGCGGGGCCGACTGGTGGTCCAACAAGGGCTTCGCGTACGTCGAGTTGAACGTGAACGGCGCGAAGGTGCACGCGGTGGGCACCCACGCGCAGTCCACCGACCCCGGCTGCTCGGCGGGCGAGGCCGCGCAGATGCGCTCGCGGCAGTTCAAGGCCATCGACGCGTTCCTCGACGCCAAGAACATCCCGGCCGGCGAGCAGGTGATCGTCGCGGGCGACATGAACGTGGACACCCGCACCCCCGAGTACGCGACGATGCTCGCCGACGCCGACCTCGTGGCCCCCGACAGCCGCACCGGCCACCCGCACTCCTTCGACACCGCCCTGAACTCCATCGCGCACGAGCGCTACCCGAACGACCCGCGCGAGGACCTCGACCACGTGCTGTACCGCCGCGCCAACGCCCGACCGGCGAACTGGGAGAACACGGTGCTCAAGGAGGAGTCGGCGCCGTGGACGGTGTCGAGCTGGGGCACCTCGTACACGTACACGAACCTTTCGGACCACTACCCCGTCGTGGGCCGCTGACCGCGTCCCGCGCCACTCCCGCCGGCCCCCGCGCGTTCCCGCGCGCGGGGGCCGGCGTGCTTCACATCTTCGGTGCGACAGCAATACTGTTACGCCCCAGGACGTGGATCACCGCAAGGGAGGCACCGCCCATGACCGACCCCGGGCCGCCGCCCACCGCCGACCCCGGGCCCCGGGCCCCGGACGCGCTCTCCCTCACCGTGGACGAGCTGGCCGCCCGCGCCGGCGTCACCGTGCGCACCGTGCGCTTCTACGGCACCCGCGGCCTGCTGCCGCCACCCGCGATCGGCCCGCGCCGCGTCGGCCGCTACGGACCCGAACACCTCTCCCGGCTGGCCCTGATCGAGGAACTCCAACACCAGGGCATGACCCTGTCCGCGATCGAACGCTACCTCGACGCCCTGCCCCCCGACCTGACCGCCCACGACCTGGCCATCCACCGGGCCCTGGTGGCCGCGTGGGCCCCCGACTCCCCCGCCGAGCTCTCCCGCGCCGACCTCGAACGCCGCGCCGGCCGCGCCCTGTCCGACACCGACCTCGACCGGCTCACCGCCATGAACGTCGTCTCCCGCGCCCCGGACGGCCCGGACTTCCGGGTGGACCCGGGCCTGCTGCGGCTCGGCGTGGCCCTGCTGGACGTGCCCATCGGCCACGACACGATCCTGCGGGCCCGCGACGTGCTCATGGAACAGGCCCGCGCCACCGCGCACGAACTGACCCGCCTCTTCCGCGACGAGGTGTGGAGCCCCTTCACCCGCGACGAGGACGACCCGGAGCGGGTGGAATCGATGAAGGCGCTCTCCGCCCACATGCGCCCCCTGGTCGCCCAGGCCCTGATGACGGCGTTCCAACGCTCCCTCTCCGACGAACTCCGCACGGCCTTCACCGACTCCGTATAGGTTGATCCGCGTCAATTCGGGTCGGGGGGACGGCATGACGGAATCGAAACGGTCCGAGCGGGACTGGGACCGGGCACGACGCGAGGCATACGAGCAGGCGCTGGTCCCGTTCCGGGACGTCTTCGGCCGACTCCGCACGGTGGAACTGGCACCCCTCGCCCCGTCGCGAACCGGACCCCGCCGCGCGCGGGACACCCCGGCGGCCGAGTGGGGCATCGCGGCGGCGAAGGTCGCCGCCTTCTTCGCGGTGGGCGCGGTGATCGCCGCGGCCGCCGAACCCGCGACGTTCAAGACGGTCAAGGCATTCGCCACGGCGTCGACCGGCCGACGCACCAACACCCTGACGGGCATCGCCGCCTACAACGCGGTCATCGCCGCCATGGGGGGCGGGGCCAGGTCCGCCGGGGGCGGCGGGATGGAGAAGGGCGCGGCCCTGATGGCGGCCATCAAGCGCGCGGCCGAGACGGCGGGGTCCCACGTGGCCCACGAAGGAGCCTCGCGGACCACCCTGGCGACGCACCGGGGCGTGCGGGCGGCCCGCAACGCGTCGCGGGCCCGGCTCCGTGCGCTGGAGCAGGCCCTGGGGCGGCTCACCGAGGCCATGACCGCCCGAACGCCCGAGCTGGCCTCGGCCGTGGAGCGGTCGCCGCACTGGAGCGACCACACGGCGGGATCACGACTGCTCGCGTTGGAGTCGTTCTTCCTCGCGGTGGCGATCGCCCGGGTGATGGCCGCCCGGGCCGACGAGAGGACCGGTGACCGTCCGGAGGAACCCGACTCCACGCGGCTGGTCGCCGAGGTCGACGAAGCGCTCGCCTTGTTGGACTCGGGTGCCTATACCGCCCTGGCCGGGATGACACCGGCGGAGTTCGACGCCTGGATGGCGGGCGAGGACGGTACGGCCCCGTTGCTCCGGCTGGATCCCAACGGCTGAGGGCACCGGATCCCGCGCCGGTCGGCCCCCGGGTGGGGGACCGGCCGGCGCGGGGTGGGTCAGGACGACGGGGCGTCGGTGAAGGTCTCGCCGCGTTCCGCCTTCGCCACCAGCAGGGCCGGCGGGGCGAAGCGCTCGCCATACGCGGCGGCGAGTTCGCGGGCACGGGCCGTGAAGCCGGGCAGCCCGCCCGCGTACCCGTTGACGTACTGGAGGACGCCGCCGGTCCACGCCGGGAACCCGATGCCCATGATGGAGCCGATGTTCGCGTCGGCGACGGAGGTGAGCACTCCCTCCTCCACGCAGCGGATCGTGTCGAGGGCCTCCGCGAAGAGCATCCGCTCCTTCATGTCCTCGAAGGGGATGGTGCGCGGCTCCTTGCCGAAGTGCTCGCGCAGTCCGGGCCAGAGCGCGCCGCGCCTGCCGGTCTCGTCGTAGTCGTAGAAGCCCGCGCCGCCGCTGCGGCCGGTGCGGCCGAACTCGTCGACCATGCGGTCGATGACGGCGTCGGCGGGGTGCTCGGGCCAGGGCCGGCCCTCCGCCTCGAATGCCTTGCGGGTCTCGTCGCGGATCTTGCGCGGGAGGGTGAGGGTCAGCTCGTCCATCAGGGAGAGGACCTTGGCGGGGTAGCCGGCCTGGGCCGCGGCCTGTTCGACGGAGGCGGGTTCCAGGCCCTCGCCGATCATCGCGACGCCCTCGTTGAGGAACTGGCCGATGACGCGCGAGGTGAAGAAGCCCCGGCTGTCGTTGACGACGATCGGGGTCTTGCCGATCTGCCGCACGAGGTCGAAGGCGCGGGCCACCGCCTCGTCGCCGGTGCGTTCGCCCTTGACGATCTCCACGAGCGGCATCTTGTCCACCGGGGAGAAGAAGTGCAGGCCGATGAAGTCCTCGGGGCGGGTGACCCCCTCGGCGAGGTCGGTGATGGGGAGGGTGGAGGTGTTGGAGCACAGCAGGGCGTCGGGGGCGAGGAGGTCCTGGACCTCGCGGAAGACGCGGTGCTTGAGGCCGGTGTCCTCGAAGACGGCTTCGATGACGGCGTCGCAGCCGGCCACGTCGGCGGGGTCGGCGGTGGGGGTGATGCGGGCGAGGAGCGCGTCACGGTCGGCGGCGGTGACCCGGCCCTTGGCGACGGCCTTGTCGAGGATCTTCGCGGAGTACGCCTTGCCGCGTTCGGCGGCCTCGACGCTGACGTCCTTGAGGACGACCTCGATGCCCGCCTTCGCGCAGGAGTAGGCGATGCCGGCGCCCATCATGCCCGCGCCGAGGACGGCGGCTCGGGTGACGGTGCGGCGCGGCACGTCGGCGGGGCGGCTGCGGCCGGCGTTGACGGCCTGGAGGTCGAAGAAGAACGCCTGGATCATGTTCTTCGCGGTCTGGCCGGTGACCAGTTCGGTGAAGTAGCGGGCCTCGATGGTCAGGGCGGTCTCGAAGTCGACCTGCGAGCCCTCGACGGCGCAGGCCAGGATGTTGCGGGGGGCCGGGTAGGGGGCGCCGTTGAGCTGCTTCTTGAGGTTGGCGGGGAAGGCCGGCAGGTTCGCGGCGAAGCGGGGGTTGGCGGGGGTGCCGCCGGGGATGCGGTAGCCGGGCCGGTCCCAGGGCTGGGCGGACTCGGGGTTGGCGTCGACGAAGGCGCGGGCCTTGGCCAGCATCTCCTCGGGGGTGGCGGCGAGTTCGTGGACGAGGCCGTTGTCCAGGGCGCGCTTCGGGGAGTAGCGGGTGCCCTGGAGGAGCACCTTCAGCAGGGCGTCGGCGATGCCCATGAGGCGGACCGTGCGCGTGACGCCGCCGCCGGCGGGCAGCAGGCCGAGGGTGACCTCGGGCAGGCCGATCCGGGAGCCGGGCGCGTCGAGGGCGATCCGGTGGTGGGCGGAGAGGGCGATCTCGTAGCCGCCGCCGAGGGCCGCGCCGTTGATCGCGGCGACCACGGGCACGCCGAGGGTCTCGATGACGCGCAGGGACCGCTTGATGGCGGTGCCGGTGTCGAAGGCGAGGGCGGCGTCCTCGGGGCGCAGCCGGATCATGTCCTTGAGGTCGCCGCCGGCGAAGAAGGTCTTCTTCGCGGAGGTCCAGATGACGCCTCGGATGGTGTCGCGTTCGGCGAGGGCGCGTTCGGCGATCGCGGCGACGGAGTCCTTGAACGCCTGGTTCATGGTGTTCGCGGACTGGTCGGGGTCGTCGAGGGTGAGGGTGACGACGCCGCTGTCGTCCTGGTCCCAGCGGATCGTGGTCGACTGGCTCATGCGGGCTCTGCTTTCGTGTCGGTGGGGCCGGGGGCCGGGGGCGTGGGTGCGGGGACCCGGGTCACAGGCGTTCGACGACGGTGGCGATGCCCATGCCGCCGCCGACGCACAGGGTGGCCAGCCCGTACCGCTGGTCGCGGCGTTCCAGTTCGTCCACGAGGGTGCCGAGGATCATGGCCCCGGTGGCTCCGAGGGGGTGTCCGAGGGCGATGGCGCCGCCGTTGACGTTGATCCGGTCGAGGCCGAGGCCCATGTCCTTGGCGAAGCGCAGGACCACGCCCGCGAACGCCTCGTTGATCTCGACCAGGTCGATGTCGTCGATGGTGAGCCCGGCCTTGGCGAGGGCCTTGCGGGTGGCGGGGGCCGGGCCGGTGAGCATGATGGTGGGCTCGGAGCCGGAGACGGCGGCGGAGACGATCCGGGCCCGGGGGCGCAGTCCGGCGCGTTCGCCGGCCTCGCGGGAGCCGATGGCGACGAGGGCGGCGCCGTCGACGATGCCGGAGGAGTTGCCGGCGTGGTGCACGTGGTCGATGGCCTCGACCCAGTGGTACTTCTGGAGGGCGACGGCGTCGAAGCCGCCGAGGTCGCCGATGTCGGCGAAGGAGGGCTTGAGGGAGGCCAGGGAGTCGGCGGTGGTGCCGGGCCGCATGTGCTCGTCGTGGTCGAGGACGACGAGGCCGTTGCGGTCGCGGACGGGCACCACGGACTTCGCGAACCGGCCCTCCTTCCAGGCGGTCGCGGCCCGCTCCTGGGACAGGGCCGCGTACTCGTCCACGTCGCGGCGGGAGAAGCCCTCGATGGTGGCGATGAGGTCGGCGCCGATGCCCTGCGGGACGAAGCCGGTGTCGAAGTTGGTCATCGGATCGGCGAACCAGGCTCCCCCGTCGGAGGCCATCGGCACCCGGGACATGGACTCGACCCCGCCCGCGAGGACCAGGTCCTCCCAGCCGGAACGGATCTTGGCGGCGGCCGTGTTGACGGCTTCGAGGCCGGAGGCACAGAAGCGGTTCTCCTGCACGCCGGCCACCGTGTCGGGCAGGCCGGCGGCGATGGCGGCGATCCGGGCGATGTCGGAGCCCTGGTCGCCGACGGGTCCGACGACGCCGAGCACGATGTCGTCGATCGCGGCGGGGTCGAGGCCGGGGTTGCGCTCCTGCAGGGCGTGGATCAGGCCGACGACGAGGTCGATGGGCTTGGTGCCGTGCAGGGCGCCGTTGGCCTTGCCTCGGCCGCGCGGGGTGCGGAGGGCGTCGTAGACGTACGCTTCGGGACTCAACTCTTCCAGCCTTTCGACGGGTTCGTGCGGGGTGCGGGTGCGAGGGCGCAGTGGGGCGGGGCGGGGCGGGCGGGTGCTCAGTCGAGGAGGGAGCGGCCGATGATCTCCTTCATGATCTCGGTGGTGCCGCCGTAGATCGTCTGGATCCGCCCGTCGACGAAGGCGCGCGCCACCCGGTACTCGCTCATGTAGCCGTATCCGCCGTGCAGTTGGAGGCAGCGGTCGGCGACGCGCTTTTGCAGTTCGGTGGCCCACCACTTGGCCATGGAGGCGTGGACGTGGTCGAGTTCGCCGGCCACGTGGTCGGTGACGCAGCGGTCGAGGAAGGCGCGGGTGACGGCGGCCTCGGTGGCCATCTCGGCGATCTCGAAGCGGATGTGCTGGAGCTTGGCCAGCGGCCGGCCGAAGGCTTCGCGTTCCTTCACGTACCGGGTGGTGATCTCCACGAGGTGTTCGGCGGCGGCGATCGCGGCCACCGCGATGGCCATCCGTTCCTGCGGGAGGTTGGTGACGAGGTGCAGGAACGCGCCGTTCTCGGTGCCGAGGAGGTTCTCCTTGGGCAGGCGCACGTCCTGGAAGAAGAGTTCGGCGGTGTCCTGGGCCTTCTGGCCGATCTTGTCGAGGTTGCGGCCCCGGGTGAAGCCGGGGGTGTCCCGTTCGACGACGAACAGCGAGAGGCCGTGCGCCCCGCCCTCGGGGGTGGTGCGGGCGGCCACGATCACGAGGTCGGCGAGGATCCCGTTGGAGATGAAGGTCTTGGAGCCGTTCAACAGCCAGTGGTCGCCGCGGTCCTCGGCGCTGGTGCGGATGCCCTGGAGGTCGGAGCCGGCGCCGGGTTCGGTCATCGCGACGGCCGAGATCAGCTCCCCGGAGCAGAACCCGGGCAGCCAGCGGGCCTTCTGCTCGGGGGTGCCGAGGGAGGTGAGGTAGGGGCCGACGATGTCGTTGTGCAGGCCGATGGCCAGGCCCGGGGCGCCGGCGCGGGTGAATTCCTCGGCCAGCACCACCCCGTAGCGGAAGTCGGGGTTTCCGCCGCCCCCGTACTCCTCGGGCACGGCGAGCCCGAGCAGCCCCTGCCGGCCGGCGGCGAGCCACACCTCGCGGGAGACGATCCCGTCCCGCTCCCAGCGGTCGTAGTGCGGCAGCACCTCCTTGGCGAGGAAGGCGCGGACGGTGTCCCGGAACGCCTCGTGGTCGGCGTCGAACAGCCGGCGTCTCATGACGTGGGGGTCCCTTCGGAGGGGTCGGGGAGCAGTCCCGGCACGCCCCAGTCCCGGGCCACCTCCGCGCCGTGCGCGCCCGGCAGGGCGGGGCCGCCGGTGAGGGTCGCGGGGGTGGCGGAGAACCGGGGGGCGGGGGCGGGCTGGACGATGCCGGCGTGCTCGGTGAAGGTGCCCCGGGCCGCCAGGTGCGGGTGTTCGGGGGCCTCGCGCAGGGAGAGGACGGGCGCGACGCAGGCGTCGCTGCCGGCGAACACCTCCGTCCACTCGGCGCGGGTACGGGAGGCGAACGCCCCGGCGACGGCCTCGCGCAGTTCGCCCCACGCGGCGAGGTCCTTGCGGGCGGGGGCCCGGTCGGCGATGCCGAGGAGTTCGGTGAAGGTGTCGTAGAACCGCTGCTCCAGGGCGCCGACGGCCATGTACAGCCCGTCGGAGGTCGCGTAGGTGCCGTAGAAGGGGCAGCCGCCGTCCAGGAGGTTCGCGCCCCGCCGGTCCTGCCAGCCGCCGGCGGCGACCATGCCGTGGATCATGGCGGTGAGGTGGGCGGTGCCGTCCACGATGGCGGCGTCCACGACCTGTCCGGTGCCGCCGGGCAGGCCCGCGTGGCGCAGCGCGGCGAGGATCCCGACGACGAGGTAGAGGGAGCCGCCCGCGTAGTCGCCGACGAGGTTGGCGGGGACGGCCGGCGGCCGGTCGGGGTCGCCGATCATGCCGAGGGCCCCGGTGACGGCGATGTAGGAGATGTCGTGCCCGGCCGTGTGGGCCAGCGGCCCGTGCTGGCCCCAGCCCGTCATCCGGCCGTAGACCAGGCGCGGGTTGCGGGCCAGGCACGGCTCGGGGCCGACCCCGAGCCGCTCGGCCACCCCGGGCCGGAAGCCCTCGATGAGCACGTCGGCCCGTTCCACCAGGTCCAGGACCCGGGCGGGGCCGTCGGCGGCCTTCAGGTCGAGGAGGACGGAGCGTTTGCCGCGGTTGGTGACGTCGTGCGCGGGATCGATCGCGAGTCCCGCCGGGCCGGGCCGGTCCACGCGCACCACGTCCGCCCCGAGGTCGGCCAGGAGCATCGCCGCGAAGGGCCCGGGGCCGATCCCGGCCAGTTCGACCACGCGGACGCCGGCGAGCGGGCCGGTGGGCGGGGTGGTCGGTGCGTGCGCGGTGTCTGCCATCGGGCCCCCAGGGTGTGGCGGTGCGGTGCGGCTGTGTGACACAACTGATGTAACACCAGGGATGCTAGGAACGTGGCCCGGCGAACACAAGCCCCGGGAGCCGCGATCGGCGAGTCGGGGGCGCGTGCGCCGGCGTGCGAACGGGACGCGTAAGGTGCACGGTCACGAACGCCGAACCGGGGCACACGCGCGGTCGGGAGGGCACCCGACGCCGCGTCACGGCGACACCCGCGTGCCGCGCCGCGCCCGCCGCCGGAGCCCCCGCGCCCACCGTCCGCTCGACCACAGGAGCCGCATGAGCACGCGATCGCACCCCCAAGGGGCCCCGGCCCGCACCTACGACCTCGTCCTGTTCGGCGCCACCGGCTTCGTCGGCGAACTGACCGCCCGTCGGCTGGCCGAACAGGTCCCGGAAGGCTGTCGCTGGGCCCTGGCCGGGCGCGATGTGAGCAAGCTCCGGGCCGTGCGGGAACGGCTGGCGGAGCTGCGGCCGGAGGCGGCGAAGGTGCCGTTGATCCGGGCCGAGGCCGGCAACCGCGCGGACATGACCGAACTGGCCATGTCCACCCGCGTGCTGGCCAGCACCGTCGGCCCCTACCTCTGGTACGGCACGGACCTGGTGGCCGCGTGCGCGGACGCGGGCACCGACTACCTCGACCTGACGGGCGAGCCCGAGTTCGTGGACCGGATGTACGTGGAGCACGACGCGCGGGCGCGCGAGACCGGCGCGCGCCTGGTCCACGCGTGCGGTTTCGACTCCGTCCCGGCCGACCTCGGCGTCCTGTACACGGTGGGGCACCTGCCGGAGGGGGTGCCGCTGCGGATCGACGGGTTCATGTGGTCCGACGCGCGGATCTCGGGCGGCACCCTCGCCTCGGCCCTGAGCGCCTTCGGGCGGGGCGCGCAGACCCTGCGGGCGGCGCGGGCCAGAGCGGCGGCGGAACGGGACCGGTCGGAGCCCGGGGACCGGGTGGTCCGGGCCCCGCTGGGCGCCCCCCGCTTCCACCCCGTGACGGGCACCTGGGCGCTCCCGCTGCCCTCCCTCGACCCGCGGATCGTGGCCCGGTCGGCGGCGGCCGACCCCCGCTACGGGCCGGATTTCCGCTACCGGCACTTCGCGTCGGTGCCGAACCTGGCGGCGGCCCTCGGCGGGACGGCGGCCGTGGGCGCCGTCGTCGGGCTGGCCCAGCTCCCGCCGGCCCGGCGGCTGCTGTCCTCGCTGTGGGAGCCGGGGCGCGGTCCCGACGAGGCCCGTCGGGCCCGCAGCCGGTTCACGGTCCGGTTCGTCGGCGAGGGCGGCGGCCGGCGGGTCCTGACGGAGGTCTCGGGCGGTGACCCGGGCTACGAGGAGACGGCCGTGATGCTGGCCCAGTCGGCCCTGTGCCTGGCCTTCGACCCGCTGCCCGTCCGCTCCGGCCAGCTCACCCCGGCCACGGCGATGGGCTCCCACCTGCTGGACCGACTCCGCACGGCGGGCGTCCGCTTCCGCGTCGCGCACCAAGACTAGGTCGAGGCCGCCTTCAGAGCTCGGCGGCAGAGCGCGTCGGCTCGGCGGGTGGTCTCCGGGAGGCGGTAGTGGGGGCTGAGGGCCAGGGTGAGGGCGCAGGCGTTGTCCAGGTCGACCCGGTGGCCGACCGAGACGAAGACGGGTTTGACGCCCGCCCGGGTCCGCAGCGCCCGCCCGACCTCCTCCCCCGCGTCCGTCCGCAGCGGGCTGTGCGCTCCGCGTTCGGGGGCGGGGTCCTCGTGGTGGAAGGTGAAGGGGTTCTTCGCGACGCCGATGGTGGGCAGCCCGGTGACCACGCCGACGTGGCAGGCGAGGCCGAAGCCGCGCGGGTGGGCGAGCCCGTAGCCGTCGCAGACGACCAGGTCGGGGCGGACCCGCAGGGCCTCCAGGGCCCGCAGCAGGGTGGGCAGCTCACGGAAGGCGAGGAGGCCCGGGACGTACGGGAAGGAGACGGCGCCGACCGCCGTGGCCTCCTCCACCACCTCCAGGGTGTGTCCGTCGAGGACGACGACGGCCGCGGCGACGAGGTCGCGCTCGTCGTCGTAGGCCACGTCCACGCCGGCGACCAGGCCGCCGCCGGGCGCGGGTCCCCTCTCGTCGAGGACCACGCGGTCGCGCAGCGCGTCCTGTATCGCGCGGGCCTCCGCCTCGTCGGCGGGGCCGGTCATGTCGCTCATGATCGTGGAGGGTAGTCGCTCGCGGCGCGGGTCCGGTCGGCCGGTCGGACGCGGGCGGGGGCCGGGAATCGGTCGTACCGCCGGCGCCGTGCGCCGGGCGGATCGGCGTGCGCCTCCCCCGGACCTTCGGACACCCGGTGTACCCGGAGGAACACACAGATGAATTTCGGCCATTCGGTGACGCAGCTCACGCCATCGGGCGTGCACGCGCGGGCCCCTTTCGACGTCTCTCCTGGTGCCGGGCGGATCCCCTCCACTCCCGGCCCGTCCGTCGCAAGGGAGCGAGCCTTGATCACTGTCATCGAGCAGGCCGTACAGGCCCGGCTGGTCGCCACCGCGCCGAAGGTCGACACCGTTCCTGTCACCCTCGGCTACGACCGTTCCGACCCGTACGCGGTCCGGATGTCCTTCCCCGCGCCGGCCACCCTGGAGGGGGTCGAGGTGGCGTGGACCTTCGCCCGGGAACTGCTGGAGGTCGGGCTGGAGCGGCCGGCGGGCGCGGGCGACGTGCGGGTGCGCCCGTACGACGCGCGCCGCACCGTCGTGGAGTTCCACGCCCCCGAGGGGGTCGCGATCATCCTGATGGACGGCGCCGACCTGCGCGGTTTCCTGGACCGCGCCGCGACCGTGGTCCCGCCCGGCCTGGAGCACCACTACCTGGACCTGGACGGGGAGCTGGCCGCCCTGCTCCGCGACTCGAACTGACCCCCCGGCCCCCCTCCTGCCCACACCCCCGCCCGCGCCGCCGTACCCGTCCGCCCCCGATCGTCCGCCCCGCGCCCTGCCGAAGGCGCCGCGCGGGCCCGGGGGCCACCGCGCCCGATAAATCGTTTGCGGTCCCCGCGCGCCCCGGCGTAGCGTCGTCGACGTCACATTGCCGTCGATCGGAGCAGGACGTTGCTCGTCTGAGGTCGGGACATCGCGTCGCCCACCCTCCTCGCCCCGCCGTCGCCCCGCGCCGCTCCCCCTGACGGGAGCCGGGTCCGACCGCGAGCGGCGTACCCCCGCTCGACCGGCCGTGCGCCTTCGCCGCGCATCCGCCCCGTCGAGACCGGGCACCTTCCGGGACCCACCGTCCCGCACGCGATGTTCCCCCACGTTGCCGCAGATCCGTCACGCAACCTGGAGGACCTCCATGAGTACCGCCCCCCTTTTCGTCACCTGCTCCGACCTCCGTTTCGAGTGGCCGGACGGCACCCCCGCCCTCGACGGCCTCGACCTGGCCTTCGGCCCCGGCCGCACCGGCCTGATCGGTGTCAACGGGTCCGGGAAATCAACCCTGTTGAAGCTGATCGCCGGCCGGCTGCGGCCCGCCGCGGGCAAGGTCACCGTCCGCGGCGAGGTGGGCTACCTGCCGCAGGACCTGACCTTGGACACCACCCTGCGGGTGGACCAGGCCCTCGGCGTCGACCGGACCCGGGCCGCCCTCCTCGCGATCGAGGCGGGCGAGGCCACGGAGGAGAACTTCGCCCTCGTGGGCGACGACTGGGACGTCGAGGAGCGCGCCCTGGCCACCCTCGCCCAGCTGGGCCTGGGAGCTCTCGACCTGGACCGCACGGTCGGTGAACTCTCCGGCGGCGAGTCGGTGTTGCTCGGCCTGGCCGCGCTCTTCCTCGCCCGGCCCGACGTGCTGCTGCTGGACGAGCCGACCAACAACCTGGACCTCGCGGCCCGCCGCCGGCTGCACGAGGCGGTCGCCGCCTGGCCCGGGGTGATGGTCGTCGTCAGCCACGACCTGACGCTGCTGGACTCGGTGGACCGGATCGCCGAACTGCGCGACGGCGAGGTCCGCGTGTACGGCGGCAACTTCTCCGACTACCGGGAGACGATCGCGATCGAGCAGGAGGCGGCCGAGCGCACGGTCCGCAACGCCGAGGCGGACGTGCAACGCCAGAAGCGCGAACTGATCGAAGCCCGGCAGAAGTTGGCGCGCCGCAAGGCGTACGGACAGAAGATGTACGAGACCAAGCGCGAGCCGAAGATCGTGATGGGCGCGCGCAAGCGCGCGGCCCAGGAGTCGGCGGGCAAACACCGCACGATGCACGAGGACCGGCTCTCGGACGCGCGCGAGCGGCTGGAGCAGGCCGAGGACGCCGTGCGCGTGGACAAGGAGATCCGGGTGGCCCTGCCCGACACCCGCGTCCCGCCCGGCCGGCGCGTGTTCACCCTGCGCGACCTGCGCCCCGCCCACGGCCCGGCCCTGCCGGGCGAGTGGGAGGTGCGCGGCCCGGAGCGGATCGCGCTGATCGGCCGGAACGGCTCGGGCAAGACCACGCTGCTGCGGACCGTGGCGGGGCTGGTCGAGCCGGCGGCCGGCGAGGCCACGACCTGGGTGCCGACCCGGTACCTGCCGCAGCGGCTGGACGCGGCGGTGCTGGACGACGGGCTGTCCGTGGTGCAGCAGGTGGCGCGCGAGGCCCCGGAGGCCGACAACAACACCGTCCGGGCGCGGCTGGCGCACTTCCTGTTCCGGGGCGCGCGGGCGGACCGGCCGGTGGGCACGCTCTCGGGCGGGGAACGGTTCCGGGCGGCGCTGGCGGCGCTGCTGCTGGCCGAGCCGGCGCCGCGGCTGCTGATGCTGGACGAGCCGACGAACAACCTCGACCTGTCCAGCGTGCGGCGGCTGACCGAGGCCCTGCACGCGTACGAGGGGGCCATGGTCGTGGTCAGTCACGATCTGCCGTTCCTGCGGTCGATCGGGATCACCCGGTGGCTGCTCTTGGACGAGGAGGGGCTGCGGGACATCGCGCCGGAGGAGGTGGAGTCCGGGATCGACGGCTCCTGAAGGCCCCGCGCCGACCGCTTCCCGCACGGTCGGCGCCTCGGGCGCGCCCCGGGGCCGCCCGTCAAGCGCGGACTGACGCATCACCCGCCGATGTGAGCCACTTCACGGGACGTATCGGGACGGAAGTCCTCCCCTTTCCACCCCTCGGACCTGGGGTCATAACGTCATGTAACGGGACGTTCGGCCCGGTGGGTGTTTGCGCTTCTTCACGCCGCGCTTAACCTACGGGTTCGTAGGCTACGGAACCGTAGGTAATTCGCTTTGTCCCCAGGAGCACCCGTGACGATCACCTCTCCCCACCTCGGCAGCTCGGAGGCGTGGACCGACGCCAAGCTGCTGTTCGCGCTGGAAGAGGTGGTGGAGAAGGAACTGAACCGCCACCTGAAGGTCACGAAGGACTGGATGCCGCACGACTACGTGCCGTGGGGCGACGGGCGGAACTTCCCCCGGTTCTTCGACGACGGGGAGGCGTGGCTGCCCGAGCAGTCGAAGGTCACCGACATCGGGCGGATCGCCCTGGTCGTCAACCTGCTGACCGAGGACAACCTGCCCAGCTACCACCACGAGATCGCCTCCCTGTTCGGTCGGGACGGCGCCTGGGGCACCTGGGTGCACCGGTGGACGGCCGAGGAGGGCCGTCACGGCATCGTGATGCGCGACTACCTGCTGGCCTCCCGCGCGGTGGACCCGGACAAGCTCGAAGAGTTCCGGATGGCCCACATGTCGGAGGGCTTCGAGTCGGACAACCGGCACTCGATGCTGCACTCGGTGGCGTACGTGGCCTTCCAGGAACTCGCCACCCGCATCTCGCACCGCAACACGGGCCACCAGTCCGGCGACCCGGTCTGCGACCGGATGCTGGCGCGGATCGCGCAGGACGAGAACCTGCACATGGTGTTCTACCGCAACCTGCTCGGCGCGGCCTTCGAGCTCGCCCCCGACCTCACGATGCAGGCCGTCCGCGACGTGGTCGTCGGCTTCCGGATGCCCGGTCACGGCATGCCCGGCTTCGAGCGGGCCGCCGCGCAGATGGCGATCGGCGGGATCTACAACCTGCGCATCCACCACGACGACGTGCTGAGCCCGGTGCTGCGGTTCCTGAAGGTCATGGAGATCGACGGGCTCGGCCCGGACGGGCAGCGGGCCCAGGAGGAACTTGGCCTGTTCATGAACGGCCTGGACTCCGAGGCCGCGAAGTTCGACGAGCGGCTCGCCGCCCGCGCCGCCCGCAAGGCGGCCCGCCAGGGCTGAGGCACGCCCGTGCACGGCCCGGATCCCGCCGCGCGGGGCCCGGGCCGTCAGCGTCGGGGGCGCAGGGCCCGCCGCTCCCGTTCGGAGAGCCCGCCCCACACCCCGAAGCGCTCGTCGTGCTCCAGCGCGTACTCCAGGCACGCGGCCCGCGCCTCGCAGCGCCCGCACAGGGCCTTCGCCTGCCGCACCGAGTTCCCGGGCTCGGGATAGAAGAACTCCGCGCCGGTCTGCGCGCACAGCGCGGTCTCGAAGGGGTCGCGGGTGTCGGGGAGCGTGTTGGTCGCCATGCCCCGATGCTGGACGGCCCGCGTGAACACATCGTCAACGTCCCATGGACGCGCTCGTCCGGACTGGCGCGTCGCTATCCGGCCTCGGGCTCCGGCGGGGCCTTGCGGGCGCGGCTCGGTTGGACGCGCTTGGGTTCGCCCGGCATCTTCGGGTGGTCCGGGGGGTAGGGCAGGTCGCCCAGGCCCCGGCCGTGGTGGTCCTCGTCCGCGAGGGCCAGCGCCGCGGTCAGGTCGAAGGCGTGCTCGTCCATGTCGGCGTGCAGGTCGCCCACGTCGGCGTAGCGGTCCGGCATGGTGACCACGTCGAAGTCGGCCGGGGCCACCGTGTCGAGCTCCTCCCAGCGCAGCGGGGCGGAGACCGGGGCGTGCGGGCGGGGGCGCACGGAGTAGGCGGAGGCGATGGTCCGGTCGCGGGCCGTCTGGTTGTAGTCCACGAAGATCCGCTCCCCGCGTTCCTCCTTCCACCAGGCGGTGGTGACCTCCTCGGGCATGCGCCGTTCGAGCTCCCGGCCGATCGCGATCGCGCAGCGTCTGACCTCGGTGAACGTCCAGCGGGGGGCGATGGGGACGAACACGTGCAGTCCCCGGCCGCCGCTGGTCTTCGGCCAGCCGCGCAATCCGAGCCCGTCGAGGACCTCGCGCAGGGCGTGGGCGGCGGTGACGGCGTGGTGGAAGTCGGTGCCGGGTTGGGGGTCGAGGTCGATGCGCAGCTCGTCGGGGTGGTCGGTGTCGGCACGCCGGACGGGCCAGGGGTGGAAGGTGAGGGTGCCGAGGTTGGCGGCCCACAGGACGGCGGCCGGGCCGGTGGGGCAGATCTCGTCGGCGGTGCGGCCGCTGGGGAAGGCGATGTGCGCGGTGGGGATCCAGTCGGGCAGGTTCTTGGGCGCCCGCTTCTGGAAGAAGGACTCGCCGTCGACGCCGTCGGGGAAGCGCTCCAGGGTGGTGGGGCGCTCGCGCAGGGCGCGGGTGATGCCGGGGCCGACGGCCAGGTAGTAGCGGGCGAGGTCGCCCTTGGTGATCCCGCGTTCGGGGAAGTAGACCTTGTCGGGGTGGGACAGGCGGACGGTGCGCCCGTCCACCTCCAGTTCGATCGCGCCGGCGGCAGCCATGTCTGCCACGGTAGGCGGGTCCCGACGGGCCCGCACACCGGGCGGGGCCGGGCCGGGGGTCTCAGAATGCGGGGTATGGACCTGCCGGTGATGCCGCCCGTGAAGCCGATGCTGTGCAAGCCCGCCGCCCGGATCCCGCCGGGGATGCAGTACGAGGCGAAGTGGGACGGGTTCCGGGCGCTGGTGTTCCGGGACGGGGACGAGGTGGAGATCGGCTCGCGCACGGGCAAGTCCCTGGTGCGGTACTTCCCCGAGCTGGTGGAGGCGTTCCGGCGGGTGCTGCCGCCGCGCTACGTGCTGGACGGGGAGATCGTGGTGGTGCGGGACGGGCGTCTGGACTTCGACCGGCTCTCGGAGCGGATCCATCCGGCGGCCTCCCGGGTGAGGCTGCTGGCCGGGACCACCCCGGCCTCGTTCGTGGCCTTCGACCTGCTGGCCCTGGGCGAGGTCTCGCTGCTGGAGGCCCCGCTCGCCGAACGTCGGGCCGCCCTGGTCACCGCTTTGTCCACCGCCACGCCTCCCGTGCACACCGCCCCGGCGACCACCGATCCGGAGCTGGCCGGCGAGTGGTTCGAGCGGTTCGAGGGCGCCGGTCTGGACGGGATCGTGGCGAAGCCGCTCGATCAGCCCTACCGGCCCGACGCCCGGGTCCTGTTCAAGGTCAAACACGAACGTACGGCGGATGTCGTCGTCGCGGGTTTCCGTTTCCACAAGAGCGGTCCGATCGTCGGATCATTGCTGCTGGGGCTGTACGACGAGCACGGCGCGCTCCAGCACGTCGGGGTCTGCGCCGCGTTCACCGCGAAGGTCCGGGCCGAGCTCGTCACGGAACTCGCGCCGCTGCGGATGGACGAGGACCCCTCGGCGCACCCGTGGGCCGCCTGGTCGGACCCGGCCGCCCACGAGGGGGCCCGGCTGCCCGGCGGGCAGAGTCGCTGGACCGGCAAGAAGGACCTGTCCTGGGTGCCGTTGCGGCCCGAGCGGGTCTGCGAGGTGGCCTACGAGCACATGGAGGGCGACCGGTTCCGGCACACGGCTCGGTTCCGGCGCTGGCGCCCCGACCGCGCCCCCGCCTCCTGCGACTACGGGCAGCTGGAGGAGGTGCCCCGCTACGACCTGGCGGAGGTGCTGGGACAGGGCGCGGGTCCCGGCTGAGGGGCGCCGGCGGGTCGGTCGGCTCACCCGTTCGGGGCCGGCCGGGTCAGGTCGGCGCGCGGGTTCACCCCCGGTGGTTTGACAAACGGCCTTGCCGAATCGGCAAATGGTGTCATGTCTCCCGCACCGGCCCACCCGCCCGAGCGGCCCGCCCGGGCCGCCGGACCGCCGGCGCCCGGCGAGGCCGCCGCTCAGGAGTCGCCCGACGTCGAACTCGGCCGGGTGCTCACCGCCGTCGGCCCGCGCCTGCGCGCCCTGCGCAAACGACGCGGCGCCACCCTGGCCCAGCTCGCCGAGAGCACCGGCATCTCCGTCTCCACCCTCTCCCGGCTGGAGTCGGGCCGGCGCAAGCCGACCCTGGAGCTGCTGCTGCCGCTCTCGCGCGCCCACCGCGTGCCCCTGGACGAGCTGGTCGGGGCGCCCGACACCCGGGACCCGCGGATCCGCCCGACCTCCTTCGTGCGCAACGGCACCACCTACCTGCCGCTGACCCGCACCCCCATGGGCGGGGTGCAGGCGTTCAAGCACGTCTCGCCGCCCACCCCCTACCCCGCGTGCGGACCCGTCCCGGAGCTGCGGGTGCACGAGGGGTACGAGTGGTTGTACGTGCTCTCGGGTCGGCTGCGGCTGCTGTTGGGCGCGCACGATCTCGAACTGGGCGCGGGCGAGGCCGCCGAGTTCGACACCCGTACCCCGCACGCCTTCTGGAATCCCGGCCCGGGCCCGGCCGAGTTCCTGTCGCTGTTCGGCCCCCAGGGCGAACGCGTCCACGTCCGGGCCCGCCCCACGACCACCGACGCCGGCGCCGAGGCCGGCGCGCGAAAGGACCTCCCGTGACCAGCCCCGCACCCCTGTCCCCCGAGCCCGCCGGCCGTCCCCGGGTGATACCCCGGCCGCACGCGATCGTGGGCGTGGGCCTGATCGTCCTCGACCCCGCCACCGGGCACGTGCTGCTCGGCCGGGCGCACGACGGGAACTGGGAGCTGCCCGGCGGGAAGGTGGACCCGGGCGAGGACTTCGAGACGGCCGCCGCGCGGGAGCTGGCGGAGGAGACCGCGCTGCGGGTGGATCCGGCGGACGTGCGGCTGCTGGCCGTGCAGCTCGCGGCGGCCCCCGGCCTGTCGGAGACCCGGTTGACGGGGGCCGCGGTCACCGAGGCGGCCGAGGGGGTGGCGACCGTCACCGAACCGCACAAGATCACCCGGTGGGCGTGGTTCGCGCCGGAGGAGATCCCCTCCGCGCTGTACCCGCCGTCCGCGGCCGTCCTGGGCCACTGGCGCCCCGACCTGCCGACGCTCCCCCCGGTCCCCTCCCACGACTACCCGACCGGGCGGGCCTGAGCCTCAGCGCAGGTAGCCGAGGCCGGGGTGCGCGGCGGTGTAGCCGTCGACGAGGCGGCGGGCCACGGCCACCGAGTCCACCAGCGGGTGCAGGGCGAAGGCCGCGACCGCGTCCCCGCGCGATCCGCTGCCGGCCGCCGCCAGCACCCGCCGTTCCACCGCCTTGACCGCCGTGACCAGCGCCGCCGCGTGGTCGGCGAGGGGTGCGGCGGCCATCGGCCGGGCTCCGTTGGCGTCGACCAGGCAGGGCAGTTCGACGACGGCCTCCGGGTCGAGGCCGGGCAGGGCGCCGGCGCCGCGCACGTTGAGGATCAGCGTGGCCCGCGCGTCGCCGGCGATGGCGCGCATCAGGTCCAGGGCCACGCGTTCGTAGCCGCCGGATTCGAGGTCGGCGCCGGCCCGTTCGCCGGCGCCGGCCGCCTCCCGGTTCTCGGCCATGTACGTGGCCTCGCGTTCGGCCCGGGTCCGGTCCCACGCCGTCCACGCGGCCCCCGGCGCGCCGGCCCCGGTCGCGCCCACCTCGGCGTAGAAGGCGCTCTGTTGGCGTTCCAGGAACGCGCCCCGGGTGAGTTCGACCTCCTGGTAGGCGCGGACCGTCTCGCGGTTGAAGTAGTAGTAGTGCAGGTACTCGTTGGGGACGGCGCCCAGGGCCCGCAGCCAGTCGGCGCCGAACAGCCGGCCCTCCTCGAAGGAGTCGGCGGTCTTGGGGTCGTCGAGCAGCGCGGGCAGCAGGTCGCGGCCGTCGACCCACAGGGCCCGGGCCCACCCGAGGTGGTTCAGGCCCGCGTAGTCGATGCGGGCCCGGTCCGGACAGACCCCGGCGAGGTGGGCGAGGCGCCGGCCGAGCCCGACCGGGGAGTCGCAGATGCCGATGACGCGGTCGCCGAGGGTCTCGGCCATGGCCTCGGTGACGAGGCCGGCCGGGTTGGTGAAGTTGATGACCCAGGCGTCGGGTGCCACCCGGGCGATCCGGCGGGCCAGTTCGCGGACCACGGGCACGGTGCGCAGCCCGTAGGCGACCCCGCCGGCCCCGACCGTCTCCTGGCCCAGGACCCCTTCGGCGAGGGCCACGCGTTCGTCGGCGGCGCGACCGGCGAGGCCGCCGACGCGGATCGCGGAGAACACGAAGTCGGCGCCGCGCAGGGCCTCGTCGAGGTCGGTCTCGACGCGCAGCGCGGGGGCGTCCGGGACGCCCTCGGCCTGGTCGGCGAGGACCCGGGCGACGGCGGCGAGCCGGCGCGGGTCGGTGTCGTACAGGACGCACTCGGTGACGCGGCGTCCGCCGTCGCGCGCCGCGTCGAGCAGCGCCCCGTGCACGAGGGGGACGCGGAATCCGCCGCCGCCCAGGATCGTCAACCGCACCGCGGCCGCCTTTCGTGTGGTCCGTTTCGGCCCGGCCCCGGCGAGCGCGTCGCGGGGTGCCACGATCGGCGACATTCGGCCGCCGGCCGCTCCCAGTCTGCCCGGGGTCCGGGCGCCGGGCGGGCCGCGCCGCGCGCGGGCCCGCCGGGCGGGAGGGTCACGAGACGGGTGGGACCGCCCGCAGTCGCGGGCCCGGGACGTATCCGGGCTCGACGGGCGCGTACGGGCCGCCGTCGGCGGGCAGGCCCTGCGGAGTGGAGAGCACCAGTGTGATCCGGGTCAGGCCCATGGCGTCGAGCATGGGGCCGGATTCGGACACCAGCCGACATCTGCTGCGCTGCCGGCTCGCCTCCGGGTGGCGCACCCCGCGCAGGGCCCCGTCGTCCTCGGCGGCCTCCGCGCCGTGGGTGCTGAGCCAGTGCGGCACCCCGTAGCGGTAGGCGGCCTCCATGAAGGGGTCGCGGGCCACCTCCTGGCGGATGCTGCACAGCGCCTCGTCGTCCGGGCTCTCCGCGAGCGCGCTCGCGAACCGGGCCAGCAGGGGCACGCACCAGGCGGGCTCGTGGTCGTCGAGGACGGCCGCCGCGTCGGGGTGGAAGAGCACGAACCGCAGGAAGTTGTCGTCGGGCAGGGCCGAGGGGTGGGGGCGGACGCCGGCGAAGAGCCGGTCGAAGGCCGAGTTGGTCAGGGCCACGTCCCACCGGTGGTCCACCAGGAAGCTGGGGTGCGGCATGGCCTCCATCAGGGCCGCGTAGTCGCGCAGGTAGTCGCGCTGGCCCGGGTCCGTCGGCAGCCGGGTGCCCTCGTCGGCCCGCCAGGTGGGCGGCGGATCGCGGTCCACCATCACCCGGAACAGCCAGAAGCACTCCCGCTCGCTCATCTCCAGGGCCTCGGCCAGGGAGAGCAGCTTGCGATCGGTCCATTCCTTGACCAGGCCGCGCTCCCAGTTCCCGTACGCGCGCACGCTGATCCGCAGCCGGGCCGCCATGTCCTCCTGGCTCAGCCCGAGTTCCTCCCGCCGTCGGCGCAGGATCTCCTTGCGGCGCTCCGACCGCACCGCCCCGCGCGCCGATTCCTCGGCCGCAAGGCTCTCCTCTCCGGCCCGAATCAGGCCATCGGACGGGCCCACCGCTGCGAGATGTGGCACCGAGAGCTCCCCCTTCTCGCGGTCTGGATCTTCATTTCCGTGTTGGTGATCCTGCTACCCGTTTCATTCGAGTGTCAACTATTGTGGCAATTCCAGCCTCAGGTCAGCTCAATCACGCCACAGCTGTGGCAAGTTCTAGTCCCATCAAGGGGAAGCGGTTAGCCTCCAAAGGCCGACCACGTGTCCGACCCGACCCCGCGTGATCTAGGAGAACCACTGGTGACAGACGGCTTCCCGGCTCCCGTCGCGGTGGCCACCGTGCCGCTGGCGACCATCGTCGAGCGCGTGGCCGACCTCGCCGTCCGGCTCGGCCGCGACCGGGACGAGGTCCTGGACGCGCGCCGGCTCTCCGCCGCCTCCGGAGTCCCCGTCGAGGTCGTGGCCCTGCTCCTGGACGGCCGGCCCGCCGGCGAACCCGACCTCCAGGCGCGCTTCCTCCAACGGCTGGACCTGCTGCGCACCACCCGCGTGAAACCCAACGGCCGACGCTACACCCAGCAGGAGATCGCCGACGGGGCGGGGATGTCACGCCAGCAGGCCGGCGCGCTGATCAACGGCGACCGCCGGCCGACGATGGAACACTGCGACGCGATCCAGCGGTTCTTCGGCGTGCACGCCGGGTTCCTCACCGCCCACGACGCCGACGCCCTCCAGGACGCCCTGGTCCGCGCCGAGGGCCGACTGCTCCAGGACTTCGCCGGCCGGGAACGCGAACGGGACCGCGACCGACGCGCCGACGCCCCCGACCCCGCGTCCGAGACCCCCGCCGCCGAACCGGTCCTCCCGGAGGCCGCCGAACCGGACGCCGCCGCCGACGACCCGCTGGAACGGCTGCTGGAGAACCACGGCGTGCGCGGCATCGCCTGGCGCGCCGCCCGACTGCCCACCGACAAGCACCGGGCCAAGGTCACCGAATGGCTCGACATGCTGTTGGAGAGCGTCAACCCCGGCGAGGGCCGGGAGGGCTGAGCCCGAACGCCGGACCGGCCCGCCGACACGAGGTCGACGGGCCGGTCGGGGCACGGGCCACTCAGTCGGCGATCCCGGAGGCCAGGGCCAGCTTCGGGAACAGGTCCGCGAACGGGCCGGCCGAGTCCACCCCGTCCCGCCCGTACGGGGCGTCGAAGCTCCACACCAGGAACAACAGGAACACGATCAGCGCGCTGAACAACCCGGCGAGCAGCAACTCGCGCCCGGACCGCCGGATCTGCAGCGTGAAGATCAGCCCGATCGTGACCAGGGCCCCGGCCAGCAGACCGAACCACACCACGCTGGGCAGCGTGGACTCCGAGCCCTGGCTGCGGCCGTGCCGGGCCGCGTCCGCCGCCGCGATCCGGTCCAGGAGCGGCTGGTAGGACTGCGCCTGCAACTCGTCGCCGAGCTTCTGGTGCGTGACGTCCTTGCGCAGGGTGTCGAGCAGCACCCCGCCCTCCTCCGACGGCGCCTCCCCGGCCACCAGGCGCGGCCAGTCCACCCGCACGGTGTGCGTCACATAGGCGTCCACCTCGCCCCGGATCCGGTCCCGGACCTCCGCCGGGTACACGTCCGCGCGCTGCGTCACCTCGTACAGCGACTGGGCCTCGTCGCGCACGCTGTCGTCGGCCGCGCCGCGCGCCTCCCACACCCCGGCGATGGCCAGGCCCAGCACGATCGCGTAGACCACGCCGACCATCATCACCATGTACTCGATCACGTCGGGCGTCTCACTGGTGTCCTCGTCCGCCGCGACCCGGCGGTGCCGGATCACGGTGAACGCGAGGACGGCGGCGCACACGAGCGCCATGGCGACGGCCAGTACCAGCCATTCGGACACGAGGGAACTCCCCTGGGGGTGGTGGTTCGGGTGGGCGAAGTCCTAGGAGGCCGCGCCGGCACGGCCCTTGGAACGGGGACGGAGCGCTGCCGCCGCCAACACGGCCGGGGTGGTGACCACGACCATCGTCGTCACCGTCGACAGCCCGGCCCGCCGCCGGTCCCCGCCCGCCGGGGCCCGATAAGGCCGGAACGGGAACCGCCCCGAGGCCGCACGGGCCGCGGGAGCCGCGCCCGGCGCGGGCGGCGCCCCGGCGGCGGAGGCGGCCGGCCCCTCGGGCTCGGCGGCGGGCTCGGCGGGCGTGGGCACGGGCGCGGAGGGCGCGGGCGCCGCCGTCGGCTCCGGCGCGCCCGGCGCGCGGGGGCGGCGCCCGGCGCGGACGGGACCCCGGGCGCGCCCGGCAGCGCCGGCAGGCCGCCGACCACGGCCCCGGGCCCGATCCCGGCCCCCGGGACCCCGGGGCGCGGCCGGCCCGGCCCCGAGTGCACCGGGGGCACCCCGGGATGCAGCACGGTGGCCCCGCCGGGGGCGCCGACCCAGATCGAGGGCGGCCCCGACGGGCGGGCCCCGGTCCGGGGGGTGCACAGGTCCACGTGGGCCCCGGCGGCCCCGTCCGGGCCGTCCGCGACCCCGACGTGCCCGGTGAGCGGGCACAGTCCCGCCACCAGTCCGACACCCGCGAGATACTGCCAACCGGACACGGCGTGCCCTCCCGTCGCGTTCCGCTCCATCGCACCGGCTCGTGCGAGCCGACTCGTCGCGCCCCGGCGTGCGCGCGGCGCACGGGGTCACGGCCGGGAAACGATCACGGCGGCGAATCGATACGCCCGAGTGGCCGCAATACTCCTGCCGCACGCCCCGGTTCCCCCACCGGACTCCCCCGCCCACCACCCCACTCGAACCGGCGTACGCCCCCGCGAACCGCACTCCGCCGGCGGCCGGCATAGGGTCGAACCGTTTCCGTTCTCGGCCGAAAGGCGCCCGCCCCGCATGTCGCCGCGCGCCCCCGCCCCACCCCTCGCCCCCGGAGGCCCGAGCCGTCCCCTGCTCCTCTCCTCCCGCCCCTGGCGGGCCTGGGCCCGGCTGGCACTGAGCCTCCTGATCGGCCTGCCGACCCTGCTCGCCCTGGCGCTCCTGCTGTCGGTCGGGCTGCCGCTCGCCCCCGTCGGCCTCGGGCTGCCGCTGCTGCTCGGGGCGGCACTGCTGGGCCGGCCCCTGGGCGCGCTGGAACGCCGGCGCCTGCGCCGCGCCCGACCCGACGACCCCGTGCTCCCCGACCCGCATCCGCCGCTCCCGCCCGACACCCCCCTCCCGACCCGGCTCCGGCGCAGGCTGCGGGAGCGTGCGACCTGGCGGGAACTGGCCCACGCCGTGCTGTCCGCCGTGCTGTTGGCCCCGGCGGGCGGGGTCCTGTTGTGCGCGGTGGCGTTCTGGCTGCTGCTCCTGCCCGGGCCGCTGATCGTGTGGGCCCTGGCCCCGGAGACGGTGATGCTGTGGCCCGGGCACGTGACGAGCCCGGCGGAGGCGGTGGCCGGCTCCGCCGTCGCGCTCGTGGGCCTGGCCTCGTGCGCGTACCTGGGGTCCTGGCTGGCCGAGCTCCAGGTCGGCGCCGCGCGCGCCCTCCTCGGCCCCCGCCCCCGGGACCTCGCCCTGCGCGAACTGGCCGGATCCAGGGACCGGTTGGCGCACTCCTTCGAGGCCGAACGACGACGGATCGAACGCGACCTGCACGACGGCGCCCAACAGCGCCTCGTCGTCCTCGGCATGACCCTGGGCCTGGCCGCCCGGGAACTGCGCGGGGTGGAGCGGGCGCGCGACGCGGCCGAGTTGGTGGAGCGGGCCCGCGCCGAGGCCAAGGAGGCGCTGGCCCAGTTGCGGGACCTGGTGCGGGGCATCCACCCCCGGGTGCTGACCGAGCACGGGCTGGCCGCCGCGCTGCGCGAGGTCGCGGCCCGGCACCCGGCCCCCGTGGACCTCCGCTTGGACCTGCCCGAGGCACCGGACCTGCCCGAGCGGGTGGCCGCGGCCGCCTACTTCGCCGGGGTGGAGGCCCTCGCCAACGCCGCCAAGCACGCCCCGGGCGCGCCCGTGCGGATGCGCGGCGCGCTGGTCCCCGGAGCCCCGGCGGCCGATCCGACCCTCGTGGTGTCCGTGACCGATCTCGGCCCCGGCGGGGCCGACACCACCCGGGTCGGGGGCGGGCTCGCCGGCCTCGCGGACCGACTGGCCGTGGTCGGCGGCGTCCTGACCGTGTCGAGCCCGCCGGGTGGGCCGACCCTCGTCCGCTGGGAGATACCGTGCCCCTCCGTCTGATCCTCGCCGAGGACTCCGTGCTGCTGCGGGCCGGGCTCGTCGAACTCCTCACGCGCGGCGGCCACCGCGTCCTGGCCGCCGCGGCCGATGCCGAGGGGCTCCGGGAGGCGGTGGCCCGGGAACGGCCGGACCTGGTCGTCACCGACGTGCGGATGCCGCCGGACTTCGCCGACGAGGGCCTGCGCGCGGCCCTGGCGCTGCGCGCCGCCGACCCCGCCCTGCCGGTGCTCGTCCTCTCCCAGTACGTGGCGGGCGCCTACGCGGCCCGCCTGTTCGCCGAGGCCGCGGGCGGCGGGGGTGGGCTCGGGTACCTGTTGAAGGACCGGATCGGGGACGTGGACGAGTTCCTCGACGCGGTGGACTCGGTGGCCGCCGGCCGCACGGTCGTGGACCCGGAGGTGGTCCGGGTCCTGGTGCGCGGGGCCGCCGACGGCGGCGGTCCGGTGGGCCGCCTGACCCCGCGCGAACGGGAGGTGCTGGGCCTGATGGCCCAGGGCCTGAACAACCAGGCGCTCGCGTCCCGCCTGTCGGTGACGGAGGCCGCCGTCGTCAAGCACGCGGGGAACATCTTCGCGAAACTCGACCTCGACCCGACCGAGGGCAACCGGCGGGTGCTCGCCGTCCTCACCCACCTGCGCGCGACGGGCCACCTGCACTGACCGCGCGCCCCCCGTCGATCGCCGGCGCGGGCACCGGCCCGTCAGGCCCGCGCGCCGTCCACCCCCACAGCGCGAGCAGCACCGGCACCGCCAGGTAGCCCCAGCGTCCGGTGGGCGCGCCCAGGAACGCGACGGCGAGCCCGAGGGCCAGGCGCAGCGCCGCCGCGCCCGGGTCCCGGGGCGGCCGGAGCACGAGGGACAGGCCGACCGCGAGGGCCCCGCACGCCACCAGGCCCGCGGCGAGCCACCAGCCGCCCGGCAGCGCCTGCGCGAGCAGCCGGCCCGGCATCGGACTGCTCGCGGGGGTCGCCACGACGGCCCGGCCGGTGGGGAACTCCACGACCTGACGCCACAGTTCGCCGGGGGCGAGCAGGGCGGCGGGCGCCACCAGCGCCGCCGTGCCCAGCATCGCGCTCGCCCCGCACCGGGCCGCCGCCCGCCGGCCGCCCGTCGCCGCCGCCAGGGCGAGGGCCACCGGCAGGACGGGCCACAGGATCCACTTCGTCGCGCACACCACCGCCAGCGCGAGCCCGGCCCGCCCCGGCCGCCCCGCTCCGACGGCCGCGAGCGCGAACACGCACAGCCCGATCGAGGGCAGGTCCACCCCGCTGACGGTCATCGGCAGGGCGACCAGGGGCGAGGCCACGAGTGCGAGCGCCCACCCCCGACCGTCCCCGCCCACCGTCGGGCCCCGCCCTCCGGGCCGCTCCCCCGGTCCGGGCGGCCGCCCGGCGGCGAGGAACCCGGCGAAGAACACGGCCGCGCACCAGAGCCGGGCGTCGCCGAGCACCCGTGCCACCGTCGCCCACGGCTCGCCGAGCCCACCGCCGTCCCCGAACAGGGCGCGCGGCAGGCCGAACAGGGCCACGGCCGGCAGGTACGGGGTGTACTCCGCCACGCTCACGGGATCGGGCAGCCAGGGGGTGCCGCCCGCGACGGTCAGCACCCCGGCGCGTTCGATCACCGCGACCTCGCTCTGCCCCTGTCCGGTGGCCACCAGCCACAGCATCGGCACGAGCACCGCCCCGGTCAGCGCCGCGGGCAGCACCGCGCGCGGGATCCGGTGCGCGCAGGCGGCGGCGAGCAGGTATCCGGACCCGGCGCACAGGCCCCAGAGCCGGTGCGGGCCGAGGGAGGAGAACAGCGGGAAGGAGAGGGCCCAGGCGGCGCACAGGAGCCAGGGCCACGCGACGGACCCGGGCCCACCGGCCGCCGCCCGACCGAGCCGCCCGGCGACCGGGCCGGGGCGTCGCGGGGAACGGAACGGGGAGCGGGGCGGGCGGGGGCGGGCCGCGGTCGGCCGGTGCGGGGGCATGTCCCCATTCCAGCCGCCGGCCCGCGCCGGGTCAGCGGACCTGGGCGGAGACCTCGTGGTCGGGTTTCCCCTACCCTCCTGGCTCCCCGGACACGCCCGAGGGCCGGGCCTCGCGTCGTGGTGACGCGGGACCCGGCCCTCGGTGCCGGTGTCGCGGTGGGGCGGGTGTCAGCCCTGGTCGGGGGCGCCGCCGAAGCGCTCCCGGTAGCCCTCCAGGTCCTCGTCGGCGATCTTCGCGAAGAGCACCGGCGGGACGGTGAACGGGGTGCCGGCCGGCACCGACGCCAGGGCGCGGGCCTCGTCGGCGGTGACCCAGGTCGCGGTGTCCTCGGGCAGCGCGAACGCGGAGCGCATCGCGGCGGCCGAGGAGGGGATCAGCGGCTCGGAGACCACCGCGTACAGGTGGATGAGGTTCATCGCGGTGCGCAGGGTCAGCGCGGCGGCCTCGGGGTCGGTCTTGATCTCCAGCCAGGGGGCCTTCTCCTCCAGGTAGGAGTTGCCCGCCGACCACAGGGCGCGCAGCGAGGCGGCGGCCTTGCGGAACTGGAGGCCCTCCACGTGGCCCTCGTACTCGGCCAGCAGGCCGGCGATCTGCTCGCCGAGGCGCTTCTCGGCCTCGCCGGCGGGGCTGCCGGCGGGGACCTCGTCGCCGAACCGCTTGCGGCTGAAGGACAGCACGCGGTTGACGAAGTTGCCGAGGGTGTCGGCGAGGTCCTTGTTGACGGTGGCCGCGAAGTGCTCCCACGTGAACGAGGAGTCGTCGGACTCGGGCGCGTTGGCGATCAGGAAGTAGCGCCAGTAGTCGGCCGGCAGCAGTTCCAGGGCCTGGTCGGTGAAGACGCCGCGCTTCTGCGAGGTGGAGAACTTGCCGCCGTAGAAGGTGAGCCAGTTGAATGCCTTGACGTAGTCGACCATCTTCCACGGCTCGCGCACGCCCAGCTCGGTGGCCGGGAACATGACGGTGTGGAAGGGGACGTTGTCCTTGGCCATGAACTCGGTGTAGCGCACGTCCTCGGCCTGGTACCACCAGGACTTCCAGTCGCGGCTCTCGCCGTCGGCGGCGGCGTCGGCCCATTCCTTCGTCGCGCCGATGTACTCGATCGGGGCGTCGAACCAGACGTAGAAGACCTTGCCCTCGGCGGCCAGCTCGGGCCAGGTGTCGGCCGGGACGGGCACGCCCCAGTCGAGGTCACGGGTGATGGCGCGGTCGTGCAGGCCCTCGGTGAGCCACTTGCGGGCGATGGAGGAGGCGAGCTGCGGCCACTCCTCCTCGTGCTCGGAGACCCACGCCTCGACCTCGTGCTGCAGCTTGGACTGGAGCAGGAAGAGGTGCTTGGTCTCGCGGACCTCCAGGTCGGTGGAGCCGCTGATCGCGGAGCGGGGCTCGATCAGGTCGGTGGGGTCCAGGACGCGGGTGCAGTTCTCGCACTGGTCGCCGCGGGCCTTGTCGTAGCCGCAGTGCGGGCAGGTGCCCTCGACGTAGCGGTCGGGCAGGAAGCGCTCGTCGACCGGCGAGTACACCTGGCGGATCGCGCGCTCCTCGATGAAGCCGTTCTCCTGCAGGCGGCGCGCGAAGTGCTGGGTGATCTCGACGTTCTGCCGCGAGGAGCTGCGGCCGAAGTGGTCGAAG
The DNA here is from genome assembly GCF_049606955.1 of Streptomyces dryopteridis. Classification (NCBI taxonomy): domain Bacteria; kingdom Bacillati; phylum Actinomycetota; class Actinomycetes; order Kitasatosporales; family Streptomycetaceae; genus Streptomyces; species Streptomyces dryopteridis. The sequence goes on from NZ_CP187113.1 coordinate 616,832, forward strand.
GAGAGCGCGAAGCCGTCGTACACGGCCTTCTGCGCGTCGTGGGCCTGGGCGCAGAACTCCTGCACGGAGACGCCGGCGGCCTTCGCGGCGAGTTCGGCGGGGGTGCCGTGCTCGTCGGTGGCGCAGATGTAGAGGACGTCGTGGCCGCGCTGGCGGAGGTACCGGGAGTACACATCCGCGGGAAGCATCGACCCGACCATGTTGCCCAGGTGCTTGATCCCGTTGATGTAGGGAAGCGCGCTGGTGATCAGGTGACGAGCCATCCTGGGATGCTCCATTCCATCGGTGCTGTTTTCCAAAGATCCGGGCCATCATATCGACCCCGACCCGACCCCCCGACCGGATATGGGGGCGGGGGGGGCGGGCCGGGGCCGGTGGGCCGGCCGGGCGTCGGGTCAGTCCCGGCCGCCGCCCATCGCGTCGAGCGCGGTGATCCGGGAGCCGCCGTCGAGTTCGGCGGTCAGCAGGGTGCCCTTGCGGCCGGCCGCGGGCGCGGGTCCGGCGGCGGGAGCGGCCAGGGAGCGGCCGGTGGCCTCGGCCTTCACCGTGCCGACGGCCGCGATGGAGGTGACCTCGCGGCTGCCGGCGGCGAGCAGCCACCACTTGCCGGAGGGGGACTTCCAGGTGGTGTCGGCCAGGATGTGCTGCCCGAACCGGCCGCAGGCGGCGGTGTCGGTGGCCCGCAGCAGGTCGCGGGTGGGTCCGCCGGCGGGGGTGAAGCGGACGATCACGTCGCCGGGGCCGCTCCAGCCGCTGGCCCGGGTGCAGGTCCACAGGGCCTTGCCGGCGTTCTCGGGGAGTTCGGTCTCGGCGAAGTCCCAGATGTTCACGGCGCGCACGGCGCCGCCGCGCAGGTCCCGCAGTCCGCACGCGGCGGCGGCCCACCGGGCCCGGCCGACGGGACCGGTGGCCTCGCGGGGTTGTTTCGCGGGGGTGGCGCCGGTGGGCAGCGGGGTGTGGGTGAGGTGGACCGGGGAGAGGGAGCCGAGGTCGGCGAGGAGGAAGGAGTGCTTCTCGACGATCCGGCGCGAGGAGGTCAGCTCCAGGGTGGGCCACGCGGCGCAGGCGCCGGAGGGGGTGGGGGTGTCGACGGCGGGGGTGAGCCCGTCGCCGCCGACGCTCACCGGGCGGGCCGGGGCCTCGGGGCGCAGCAGGTCGCGGACGGCGGCGTTGGCGATCCAGGGGGCCAGCAGGTAGCGGGCCTTGCCGCCTGTGCGGGAGACGACGAGGGCGGCGGCGGTGGTGACGTTGGCCTCGTCGGTGCGGGCGAACTCCAGGGTGGGGCCGGCGACGGCCGCGGGTTCGCGGGTGCCGGTGCGCAGGGCGAGGGCGGCGGCGGGGCCGTCGGCGGTGACGGGTTCGCTGTAGCGGACCACGCGGTCCTCGTCCCGCATGAGGACGACGGCGCGGCCGTCGACGTTGCCCGCGAACAGCAGCTGCGGGGGGCTGCCGGGCGGGTCGGTGGGGGTGGTGGGGGTGGCGCTGACGCTGACGGTGTCGGCGCGCAGGCCCCAGCCGCCCAGGGCGCGGGCGAGGAGTTCGTGGTCCTCGGCGCGGGCCCCGCGCGCGGGCCAGGCCGTGAAGTCCACGCGGGCGGTGTCGGACCAGGCGGCGGCGGAGGTGCGGACCAGCCGGTCGGGGTCGAGGGCCCCGACGGCCGCGGTGGAGGCGGCCGGGCCGGCGAGGGGGGTGATGACGGCGCCGGCGCCGCCGAGGAGGCCCGCGGTGAGGGTGGCCGCCACGAGGATCCCGCCCCAGCCGGCGGCGTGTCGGCGGCGCCGTCGGCGGAGCAGGTCGGTGGGGCGGGTCTTGACCACGCAGGCGTCGAACTCGGGTCCGCCGGTCAGGTCCTTGCCGGGGTGCAGGGCCTTGGCCTCGCGGACCGCCTCGGCGGGATCCCGGACGCCGACGGCCGCCAGCAGGGCCAGCACGTCGAGTTCCGAGACCCCGTCGAGACGGCGCAGCACGAACGCGGCGCGCACCGGCGGATCGGCCTCGGCGAGGTCGGGGCCGAGGAGCACGGCGTCGGCCGGTCCGGCGGGGGGCCACAGGCGCAGCCCCCACACGTAGGGGGCGACGGGCCAGGGCCGGCGGGCCCGGCGGCCCCGGGCGAACACGGCGCGCAGAACGCGGACCCGGGCCGCCGCGAGCGGGTCGGGGACCCCGTCGGGGCCGGGCGGGCCCTCGTCGCCGCGGAACAGCCCGGCGAAGGGGGACCGGGGCAGGGCCCGCTGGACGGCCTTGTGCGCGGTCAGGACGCGGGAGTGGCGTCCGAGGTCGTCGGGGAGGGTCAGGTAGGCGAGTCTGACGAGTTCGGGATAGTGCTCGACGAGGGTCGCCTCGGCCCGTTCCATGACGTCGGACCGAAAACGCGATGGCTTGCTCACCCTCCGTCAAACGAGTGATTCCTCGGATGGTCACACGCGGAAAAGGATCCGGTGGGACCGATGAGTTCGAGGATGATCGACGGTCGTAGGGGGTGGGTGGGCCCGCACGGGCCCCCGCGGCCCCCGCCGTCGTTCCCGAGACCCGAGGACTTCCCGACATGCGCACTCTCATCAGCACCGCCTTCATCTCCCTCGACGGGGTCGTGGAGGCCCCCGGCGGCGAGCCCGGGTACCGGAACTCGGGCTGGACCTTCAAGCACACCGAGTTCCTGCCCGAGGCGTTCGAGATCAAGGGCCGCGAACAGGGCGAGGCGGCGGCGATGCTGCTGGGCCGCACCAGCTACGAGGCATTCGCGCCGGTGTGGCCGGACATGGCGGACTTCGCCGAGTACAAGGGGATGCCGAAGTACGTGGTGTCGACGACCCTCTCCGAGGGCGACCTGGTGACGAACTGGGGCGAGACCACGATCCTGCGCTCGGTGGCGGAGGTCGCGACCCTGAAGGAGACGGAGGGCGGCCCGATCATCGTGCACGGCAGCGCGACCCTGAACCACGCCCTCTCGGACGCGGGCCTGATCGACCGCTACCACCTGCTGGTCTTCCCGCTCCTCCTCGGCGCCGGCAAGCGCCTGTTCAGCACGACGGACAAGGAGGTCCAAAAGCTCCGCCTGGTGGAATCCGAGACCTACGCCAACGGCCTCCAGAAAAACGTCCTCGACGTGCTCCGCTGACCCCCGGGTCCTCGGACGCCGAAGGACCGCGACTCCCGGAAGTCGGGGCCCTGCGCGCCGTACCGCGGCCGTGGCCAACCGACGCCTCCTGAACTCCGGCCTTCGGTGGCGAACAACCGATGATCGACTCGGGCGTGAACGAAATCCGGCATCCACCCAAGGTAATCGCGCCATTACTGAGAGCACATGATCGTCGAGGGTCGGACGCGCTCTAGGCTCCCGGCTCAGACGGGCCCGTGGGGTCGGTCGGTTCGCGCGTGGCGAGTTGCGAGGGAGAGTCCGGATGAGCGGGAAGTTCGACGTCGGCGCGGCGAGCGGGCAGTGGCTGGAGCGCTGGCGGGCCGGGTGGACGGGCGCCGACTCCGCCGTCGGGACGGCGGGTGCGGGCCGGCGGCGGAAGACCCCGCCCGTCAGGCTCCTGTCGGGGGTGTGGGCGCATGCCGCCGCCCGGGCCGAGCAGGGCTTGGAGCTCACCGCGTGGGAGAAATCGATCCTCGCACCGCTGCAGGACGTGCTGGGTGTGGAGCACGTGGCCGCGATGGGTCGCGTCTACCGCGAGGAGCGCGCCAAGGGTGCGATCCCCTCCCTCCCGGAGGTCCTCGCGTCCCGTCCGCTGGACCAGGGCTTCGACCTGCCCGAGTACCACAAGGCCCTGGGCGAGCTGCTGCCGGTGATCCTCGCGCAGCCCAACGTGTCGATTCAGGACGTGTCGGCGCTGGTGTCCGGGAAGGTCGTCGATCCGCCGGAGTTCACCGCCGCGCTGGCCGAGTACGGGTTCGGCGTCACCGGCTTCTCGGGCCCGGACACCACTCCCGAGGAGGCGTCGCGGACCACCTTCGGTGTCCGGCCGACCGGGTCCTACCGGACGCGCATGGAGTGGGTGGAGTTCGAGTGCATCGAGGCGGTCGGTGACCAGGGCGGCGGCAAGGACGAGATCTACTGGACGGCCGCCTCCAACGCCCACGGCTACCACCACACCACCCGAACCCGCGAGACCGGTTCGGTCAAATCCGGTCACGTCTACCCCATTCACGGCGACCAGGAGACCGGCAGCATGGCGTTCTTCGACGCCACGCTGAACGAGGAGAACGGCTGTCTGTCGTTCCTCATCACCCTCTGGGAGGCCGACGACTCGGGTGCCGAGTGGTACACCGAGTTGGGCAAGGCCCTCAACCAGATCGTCGACACGATGCAGCTGTCGGCGGACTTCGCCGGCCTGTTCCCGGGCACCGACCTCTACGGGGCGATCTACGAGGGGCTCTCCTTCCTGGCCGAGATCTGGGAGCACCTGCGCAACAAGGACGACCTGGTCCTCTCCCGCGGCATCGCCCTGAGCCTGGGCGACCTCAGCCTCCTGGAGTACAGCTGGAACGGGAAGATGACCGTCGACTTCGACGCCACCTCCAGCGGCATGGGCCACTTCTCCCTCACCACCCAGAAGACCGGGGACAGCATCCCCGTCTTCGACGGCGGCCGGCCCGTCGAGCCCAACTGGCCGGGCCTGCGGGGCACCGACTTCGTCGCCGATCTGGACGCCGCCTGCAACGTGCCGGGCAGCCCCGACGACGTGTACCTGTTCAAGGGCGACCGCTACCTCCGCTACAACACCGCCGACGAGAAGATCGTCTCCGGCCCCCGGCCGATCGCCGCCGGATGGCCGGGCCTTCAGGGCACCGACTTCACCGGCCGCATCGGCGCCGCCTACACCGTGCCGGGCAGCGCCTCCGACCTCTACCTGTTCAGCGGCACCCAGTACGTCCGCTACAACGTCAAGAGAGAGAAGATCGCCTTCGGACCCGACTCCCTCTCCTCCGCATGGCCAGGCCTGAACGAGCTCACCTACCTCTTCGGCCTCAGCGCGGCGTGCCCGGTCCCCGGCCACCCCACCGATGTCTACCTCTTCCAGGGCTCCTACTACGTGCGGTACAACGCCGTCGACAACCACCCCGTGGGCCCCGTGAAGACCATCGCCGACAACTGGTCGGACACCAACGGCACCGCCTTCACCCTGGGTGTCGACGCCGCCTGCGCCGTCCCCCACAGCAGCACCGAGGTGTACCTGTTCACCGGGCCCGCCTACATGAAGCACAAGATCTGACCCCGACCCCGCGACCCCGCGACCCCGAAGAGCCTTCCAACTCTCCGCATCGGAGCACCACATGCCCACCTGGAACACCGAGGGCTCAGGCGACCCCGACCTCGCCGTCAGCGACCTCACCTTCGCCCCCGAGACCCCCGTCAAGGGCAAGGACCTGACTCTGACCGTGACCGGCACCCTCAAGCGCGCCATCACCAGCGGCACGCTGAACACCAAGATGAAGTACGGGATCGTGACCGTGCTCGCCGAGTCCGTCCCGCTCGGCCACACCGGAACCGGCCCGTTCACCGCACAGCAGGTCATCCACCTGCCCGAGGACGCGCCCAGCGGCTCCTACACGGCCCACGTCACCGTGCTGGACGACAACGGCTCCGAACTCGCCGCCCTGTACGCCGACCTCCGACTCTGAGACCTGGTCGGCCGGGCCACCGCCGGGCCGGCAGGGGGATTCGTTTCCCGTTCCCCCGTCGGCCCGGATCCGGCGCGGGGCCTATTCGGTTTTGATGGCCGTGAGCATGTCGAGCTCGGCGGCGTTGCGGGCGGGCCAGGCGGCGGCCAGGACGCCGACGGCGGCGGCGCCGAGGAGGAAGAGGGCGAGGCGGCCGACGGGGAAGAGGTAGGCGTAGTGGCCGTACATGCCGTCGGCGAAGGTGGTGCCGACGGCCCAGGCGAGGAACGCGCCGATGCCGGTGCCGAGGACGGCGCCGAAGAGGGAGATGACCACGGCCTCCAGGCGGATCATGTTCCGCACGCGGGGCCGGTCGAGGCCGATGGCGCGGAGCATGCCGATCTCCTGGGTCCGTTCGTACACCGACATGGCGAGGGTGTTGACGATGCCGAGGACGGAGATGACCAGCGCCATGCCCATGAGCCCGTACATGACGTTCAGCATCGTGTCGAGGCTGCCGGCCATCTCCGCGCGCATCTGTTCCTTGGTCGCGACCTTCATGGCGGGGCTGTTGCCGAGCGCGTCCAGGATGCTCTTCTCGGCGGCCTTGGACGCGCCGCCCTCGGTCTTCACGAGGATCTCGCTGACGCCCGTGTCACCGCTGTGCGCGGCGTAGGTGCGGAGGTCGAGCATGAAGTGGACGTAGGGGCGCGGGTCGCGGTGGATCCCGGCGACGGTCAGTGTGGCCTTGGCGTCACCGGCGAAGGTGGCCTCGAAGGTGGAGCCGACGGTGAGGTCGTTGCTCGCGGCAGCGGCCTCGGTGACGAGGACCTTGTCCCCGCCGAAGTCCTTCAGGTCGCCGTGCACCATGTCCACGGTCGTCACGTCGCCGATGGTGTCGGGGTCGACGGTCTCGGTCACCTGGCCCTTGTCGCCGATGCGGAAGGACCCGCTGCTCTTGGGCGAGACGGTCGTGATGCCGGGGGCCTTGGCCAGTGCGGTGAGCACGGACGGGTCCAGGGCGTTGAGTCGGCCGGCCATGGTGACCCGGTAGTCGGCCTTGACGTTGTCGGTGCTCATCTTGCCGATCGCGGTGCCGAGGGCGACGCCGAGGATCGACAGGGTGGAGACCATGGTGAGGCCGACGGCGAGGGAGGCGGCGGTGGCGGAGGTGCGGCGGGGGTTGCGGGCCGCGTTGAGGGCGGAGAGCTTGCCCGCCGTGCCGAAGAGACGTTCCAGCGGTCGGCGGACCACGGCGAGCAGGGGGCGGGCGAGCGCCGGGAGGGCCACGATCAGGCCGATGAGGAGGAAGAAGGCCCCCGCCGCGATGACGAAGCGGCCGTTGTCCTCACCGACCGCGACTCCCGCCCCGCAGACGCCGAGTCCGAGCAGCGCGAGGCTGCCGCCGAGCGCGGTGCGGAGCACCAGGGACTTGGCGGTGGCGGGCAGGTGGGCGCTGCCGAGGGCGGCGACCGGCGGGATCTTGGCGGTCTGTCGCGCGGGCAGCCAGGCGGCGATCAGGGTGACGATCAGGCCGATGACGACGGCGGCGATCACGGTGGAGGGGGCCACCACGAGCTCACCGCGGGGGATCTTCACGCCCACGGCGGCCATCGCGGAGTCCAGGCCGGCGGCGAGGCCGATGCCCGAGACGAGGCCGATCGCGGAGCCGATCACACCGACCACGCCGGCCTCGGCCAGGACCGCGCGCTTGACCTGGCCCCGGGTGGCGCCGACGGCGCGCAGCAGGGCGAGTTCGCGGGTGCGCTGGGTGACGAGCATGGTGAAGGTGTTGTGGATCAGGAACACGCCGACGAACAGGGCGATCCCGGCGAAGGCCAGCAGCATCTGGTTGAGGTTGGCCATCTCCTTCTCGGCCGCCGCGACGTGCTTGCCGGCGAGGACGGAGCCGGTCTCGGCCTTGGTGTCCTTGTCGAGCAGGGGCTTGATCGCCGCGAGGAGCTTCCGCGGGTCCGTGCCGGCCTTCGCGGTCACGGAGACCTCGGCGTGGAAGCCGGGCTCCAGGTGGCGCTGTTGGGCGGTGGCGGTGTCGAAGAGGATCAGCGAGCCGCCGTCGTGGACCTTGGGGTCGGTGGTGGTGAACACGCCGGAGACGGTGGCCTCCGTGACGGGCCCGTTGCCCGCGACCCGCACCGTGTCGCCCGGCTTGTAAGCGCCCTGGGCGGCGGTGTCCTTGTCGAGGGCGACCTGGCCGGGGCCCGTGGGGGCGGCGCCGGCGGTGAAGGTGTGGGCGGGGTCCTTGCCGTCGGGGCCGGGGGCGAAGTTCGAACCCCGGTGGTCGTTCTCGCCGATCAGCTTCCCGTCACGGTCGCCGACGGCGGCGAAACCGAAGACGCGGGGCGCGACCCGGTCCACGCCCGGCAGCGCCGCGATCGCGTCCACGGTCTTCCGGTCGATGCCGGGGGCGGCCTTCTTGCCGGTGTACATGGCCTCGGGGCCGTCGTGGGTGACGACGACGGCGAGCGCGCGGTACGCCTCCTCGTAGCGGCCGGCCTTGGCCTTGGAGATGGTGTCGGTGTAGGTGAGGGTGCCGGAGACGAAGGCGACGCCGAGGGTGACCGCGAGGAGGGTCATCAACAGGCGTGCCTTGTGCGCGAGCACGTTGCGCAGGGCGGTACGGAACATGAGGGTCTTTCTTCAGGGGGTGGGAAACGTTGTCGCGGGGCTGCCCTGCGTGGGCCGGCTCGTGCGTCCGTCGGCGTCGACGGTGGGTCCGTACGGAGCCGGAGGAGAAGGTGTCCGGTCGCCCCGGCCGTACACCTCCGAGTCGTTCACGGCGCGCGCGGCGACCGCCCGGGACGGCGCCGGCGGCGCGGGAGGTGAGGCAGGACGGGACATGGCCATGAAGGGGTCTCCTGTGAAGGCGGCACGGGTGTCGCCCCGCGGCGGATCCGAACCGGGGCCGTGCCACGAGAAGGGCACACTCACCATCCTGGACGCGCGGCCAGCCGAAAGGATCAGGCCGAAAGATGGAGCGCGCTACCCCTCTCGTCGCCTCCCCGGGACCTCCGCCCTCAACCGCGGGTAGCACCCCGATGCCCAAGGACCCCCAACCCCTCGCCACCGCGGAACGCACCCGCGCGGTCGGCCGGCCAGGTCGCGAACCGGCCAATACCCGAATGACTGCGCAATGGAGTGGATCAGTCACATACGGTGGCGCCCGAAGGGTCAGGGCAGATCATTCGACACAGGCAGGGGAGACGTCAGATGCAGGAGAAGCGGTTGAAGTCCTGGGGCAACAACCAGGCCGGGCAGCTGGGGGACGGCACCTGGACCGACTTCCGCACCACGGCGACGACGGTGCTCGGGCTCACCAGCGCCGAGGTGGTGAAGATCGACGCGGGCGGGATGGGATCGCGGAACGGGCACGGCCTGGCCCTGCTGACCGACCGCACCGTGCAGTCCTGGGGTTCCAACAACGCGGGACAACTTGGTGACGGCAGCGTGTTCGGCCACAACGCCCCGGGCCAGGTCGTGAACCTGTCCGACGCCACCGACATCGCCGCGGGCGGCGCCCACTCCCTGGCCCTCCTCGCCGACAAGAGCGTGGTGGCCTGGGGGCGCAACGATCACGGGCAGCTCGGCAACGGCACCAACGCCGACAGCAGCGTGCCGCTCCGGGTCGAGGGCCTGACCGGGGTGATCGCGATCGCGGCCGGCCTGAGCCACAGCCTGGCGCTGCGCGAGGACGGCACCGTCTGGGCCTGGGGACACAACACCAACGGGCAGCTCGGCGACGGGTCCTCCACGACCAGGAACGTGCCGTCCCAGGTGGGCGGCCTGACCGGGGTGAGTCTGATCGCCGCCGGCGGCCACCACAACCTGGCCCTGGTGGGCCCGGCCGGGAACGGCGGCGTGCTGATGGCCTGGGGCCACAACGCCAACGGCCAACTCGGCGACAACAGCACCGTCTCCCGCTTCACGCCGGTCAAGACCCAGGACACCTGGAGCGGCGAGGTCACCCGGATCGCCGCCGGCGCCGGCCACAGCCTGGCCGTGACCGGCCCGGACAACACCCTCCACGCCTGGGGGCGCAACGAGTCCGGCCAGCTGGGCGACGGCACCACCGAGCACCGCGCCGGCCCGGTCCGGGTCCCCGGCCTCACCGGTGTCCGTCTGATCGCCGCCGGCCGCGAACACACCGTCACCCTCCTCGGCGACAACACGGTCCGTTCCTGGGGCGCCAACGCCTCTGGCCAACTCGGCAACGGCACCACCACCGACAGCGATTCCCCGGTGACGACGCTGACCGCGCTGACCGGCGTCGACAAGATCGCCGCATCCGTGGGCGGCGACTTCAGCCTGGCCAACTAGCAGGCAGGGCGGAGAACACGTCCCCACGCCCGCCCCGGCACCGCGCCGGGGCGGAGTCACACCCGGTCACGGGCTTCCGCTGCCGCCTCCCGGTCGCCGACCGCTGCCGGGCGGCGTCGGGCCCGGGGGCGGGGGCGGGTCGTGGCCGGATACGGGCTCTGGTGGCGGTGCCGAAACGATCTTAGGGTCGCAAGGCCGGAAGGGCCCGGGCGCACCACGCGACCGGTGTTCTTCTTCTCGGCAGAGCGGAGAACCTCCCATGGCCTCGCGGCTGTACGTGACGCTTCGTGACGACTTCCTCTGGTCGGTGGACGTGGCCGGCGGTCATGCCGCGCGCCTCCCCGATCTCGACGGGATGTACGCCGACGACATCACCGCGATCGCGTCACACGCCAAGACCTCCCGGCTCTTCTGCGCCGCCGGCCCGACGTTCCACGTGCTCGACGTCAGCGGGCCCCGGCCGGCCCTTCTCCACGTCGAGGAGATCGGCAAGGTCGACGACGGGCTCTCCTCCGTGCTCGCCGGGTTCGCCACCGACGACCAGGACGACGCCAACCTCGTCGCCTTCACCTACTCCCCGCCCATGCCCCCCTTCCGCGAGAACCCCGGCCGCCCCGCCCTCGCCGGCGCGCTCCTTCAGTACACGCTGCCGGACCTGGTCTACGCGCGGACGCGGAGCCTCGACGGCCTCGGCCGGCACCTCGCCCTCGCGCCCGGCGGTCACCTCGCCTGCGTCACCCTCCACGACAGCACCCGCGCCCGCCTCCTCCAACTCAAGAGCGGCGCGCAGTTCACCAGCGTCGAACTCGGCGCCCAAGGCGGCCGGGCCGCGGTCTCCCTCACCGGCGACACCGCCTACGTCACCCTCCCCGAGGGCATCGCCGTCATCGACACCGCGAACGCCGAGGTCACCGAGACCTGGGCGTACCCGGCCGTCGACCTGGCCGCCTCCTCCAGCGGACTGTGGCTCTACGCCATCACCGCGACACCGACCCTGAGGCGGATCTTCCTCCCCGCGGGCTTCGACTCCGCCGAGTCCATCCCCCTCCCGATCCCCGAGGACTGGTCCCTCTTCCCCGGGGCCCGGGTCACCGTCAGCCCCGACGACGAACACCTCGCCGTCCAGACCACGCCCACGACTCTGATCGTCATCGACACCCAGACCGGAGAACCCGTCTCCACCGTCACCTTCCCCCACCCCGTCACCGGCCTCGCCTTCGCCTGAGCCCGGACAACGCAAAAGCCGGTCAGGGCGACTTCGCGTCTTCCTGACCGGCTCTGTTGGTCCGATGACCAGTGTGTCCGAGGGGGGACTTGAACCCCCACGCCCGATAAAGGGCACTAGCACCTCAAGCTAGCGCGTCTGCCATTCCGCCACCCGGACCGGGTGCGTCCCTCGCGGTTGCCCGCGGCGACACGGAGAACTCTACCAAGAGCTCGGAGCGCCTTTCACCAGGGTTTTCCCGCCCGGGACGTCCACGTGGCCGTACAGGCCGATGGCGAGGACCTCGCACACAAGGGGGACACAGTCCGAGGGCGAAGCGCTCGGCGGAACAGTCGTCCGCTCGGCGAACCGGGGGCCCGTGACGTGCCGGTCGGCCGACCGCGGTGCGGCCGCCGGCGCGCGCCACAAATCCGCGGACACCGTTCATGGCGTCCCACAGCCTCGCGGGACACTACCGATGAGGACCACCACGAGAGAGGACGAGGATGAAGACTTCCCGGTACAAACGGCCGTCACGCCCGCACCGGCCGAAGGTAGGGCCGTGATGCGCCGCACACCGTCCGCCAAGGTCGCCAGTGCCGGGGTGACCCATACCAAGCAGGCCGTCGAGGACGAGCTGGACTGGTTGTTCCGCGAACAGCCCACCGAGGACTACGGCATCGACGCGCACGCCGAGGTCGTCGACGGCGAGGACGTCCGAGGCCGACTGTTGGCATTACAGATCAAGAGCGGGATGAGCTGGTTCCGGGAGACGGCGCCTGGGGGCTGGTGGTTCCGGCCGGACCCGGAGCACGTGACCTACTGGCTCAACCACTCGCTGCCGGTGGCGGTCGTGCTGTACCACCCGGAGACCCAGCGCTGCCATTGGCAGCTGGTGAATGGTCGGACACTCCTGAAGGCCACGTCGGGCGGCTGGAAGCTGTTGGTTCCGGAGGCACAAGTACTGGACGCCGACGCGGCGGACCCGCTCCGCGAGGCTGCCGAGGGCGACCCGTACGTCCTGCGTGTCCGCCAGTTGCAACTGGCGAAGCCCTGGATGGAGCTGCTGGCCGGCGGCAAGCGCCTGGTGGTGGACATCGAGGAATGGGTCAACAAGTCGTCCGGTCGCGGCTCCGTCTCACTGGGCTTGGACAACGAGGACGGCCGGAAGCCCGAGGAGCTGGCGAACTGGGGCGTGTTCCTCGGCTTGGCGAGCTACGCGGAGGTGGTACCGGGGCTGTTCGCGTGGGCGGACGTACACGTGCACGAGGAAACCTACGACGACGCGGAGTACGACGAGTACGAGACGGAGTGCGTCTTCCACGACAAGGAAGGTGACCACTTCGTGAGTGAGACCTTCGAAGAGTGGCGCGGCAGCAGGTTGGCGCAGGGCTTGCGGCCCTACGCGAATAGCGCCGATGAGGTGGACTTCTGGCGGCTGGAGCTCACGCTCAACGAGCTGGGCAGGGCGTTCTTGGTGGTGGACAGGTTCGGGAGGGAGGGCGGGACGTTGCTGACACTGCACGAACCGTAATGCGCACCCCACATCGCGAGGAGGGGTCGGAACGTGGTGGCGGTGGTCCGAACACGCACGGCCTGTCGGGATGGACCTGACCTCACGAAGGCTTCGTGCGCGTCCTCGCCTTGCCATCGCCGCACGGCCTGTTTCCCGAACAACACAATGAACCCCGGACCCAAATGGGTTCGGGGTTCATCGGTACCGCTGTTGTGTCCGAGGGGGGACTTGAACCCCCACGCCCGATAAAGGGCACTAGCACCTCAAGCTAGCGCGTCTGCCATTCCGCCACCCGGACCGGGTGCGTCCCTCGCGGTTGCCCGCGGCGACATGGAAAACCATACCAGGCCCCGCAGGTGCTCCACGACAGCGTTTTGGCCGGTCAGCCGTTCTCTCCGGCGCGGTTGCCCTCCAGCCAGTCGGCATTCGTCTGCCAGGCGTACAGGGTGGTGCCGTCCGTGTACGCGTAGTAGCGCTCGCAGCGGGCCGCGGCCTTGGACTCGGCGCCCTTGGGGAACCACTTCGCCTCGATCTCGGGCTTGGCGGCGGTCTTGTTCTTCTCCAGCGCCTTGCAGCCCTCGGGGAGCTTGGCGTCGGCGAGCTTGGCCTTCAGGAGACGCTCGCCGCCGGTGGTCTTCATCGCGTACTCGACGTCGCTCGCGGTGTCGGGCAGCCAGCGCGGCACGGAGGGGCGGGCCGACTTCGCCGCGCTGCCGCTGGCGTAGGTGGAGCTCTCGTCGTGCCGGTTCTCGTACCACTCGGAGGCGGCCGGGATCGCGATGGCGGCGGCGATGCCGAGGCCGGCGACGGCGCCGACGGTGATCAGGACGGCGGACTTCGTGCTCATGTGGTGTTTGCTCCCGAACGCGGTGGTTTCGACAAGATCCATCCTGCCGTCCGGTCCGCCCCGTTTCCGTCCACCTCGTGGACCTTTTCCGTGTACCTCTCAGGTCGTACGAAACCCCCACCCGGCCCCGAGGCGGACTCGGGGCGGCATGGGGGTTTCGAGGTGCGGTGCGGGTCAGGGGGCGGTGATGACCTGGCCCGCGTACGAGAGGTTGCCGCCGAAGCCGAACAGCAGCACCTTGCCGCCGGAGGGGATCTCGCCGCGCTGGAGCAGCTTGGACAGGGCGAGCGGGATGCTGGCGGCCGAGGTGTTGCCGGAGTCGACGACGTCGCGGGCGACGACGGCGTTCACGGCGCCGATGCGGGCGGCCAGCGGTTCGATGATCCGCAGGTTGGCCTGGTGCAGCACCACCGCGTCCAGTTCCTCCGGGCTGGTGCCCGAGCGCTCGCAGACCTGCCGGGCCAGGGCGGGCAGCCGGCTGGTGGTCCAGCGGTAGACGGCCTGGCCCTCCTGGGCGAAGACCGGCGGGCAGCCCTCGATGCGCACGGCGTGGCCCATCTCGGGGACGGAGCCCCACAGCACCGGGCCGATGCCCGCGGGGGCCTCGCCCTCGTTCGCGACGACCACGGCCGCGCCGGCGCCGTCGCCGGTGAGCACGCAGGTGGTGCGGTCGGTCCAGTCGGTGATGTCCGTCATCCGGTCCGCGCCGATGACCAGGGCCCGGCGGGCGGCGCCGGCGCGGATCGCGTGGTCGACGGTGGCCAGGGCGTGGGTGAAGCCGGCGCAGACCACGTTGAGGTCGAGGACGGCGGGGGCGGCGCCCATGCCGAGACGGGCGGCGACCCGGGCGGCGGTGTTCGGGGAGCGGTGCACGGCCGTGGAGGTGGCGACGACGACGAGGTCGATGTCGTCGGGGTCGAGGCCGGCGCCCGCGAGGGCCTTCCCGGCGGCCTGGGCCGCGAGTTCGTCCACCGGCTCCTCGGGACCGGCGACGTGGCGGGTCTTGATGCCCACGCGACTGCGGATCCACTCGTCATTGGTGTCGACGAGGCCGGCGAGGTCGTCGTTGGTCAGGACCCTGGCGGGCTGGTAGTGCCCCAGTGCCACCACACGCGAACCGGTCACGGGCGTTCTCCCCCTTGTTCGGCGGTTACGGACGACAGGGTGACCCAGCTTTGCCTGCTACCAGCCGGTACGCGGGCACGGGACCCGACAGGGAATACCCCCGCGAGTTTGGAGGAACCGGCCGACCTCGCCCCGCCCCGGCCGGGTGGCTTCCGGTTCGCGCAGAATGAGAGGGAACACGATATCGGCGGGAACGGGAAGAGGCGATCGCGGGATGGGACGGGTCACCGAGCGGCGGCGGGTCACGCGGGTGCGGGGCGGCCGGCCGGTGGGGGCGCGCAGCGACACGCTCGCGGTGGAGGAGCCGCTGGAGATACGGCTCGACGGGCGTTCGCTGGCCGTGACCATGCGTTCCCCGGGGGACGATTTCGCGTTGGCCGTGGGGTTCCTGGTGAGCGAGGGGATCGTGGGGTCGGCGGCGGACGTGGGGGCGGTGACCTACTGCGAGGGCCGGGACGAGGACGGGGCGAACACGTACAACGTGGTGAACGTGCGGCTCGCGCCCGGGGTGCCGGTGCCGGCGGGGGCCTTGGAGCGGGCCGAGCGCTTCGGCGTGGTGAGCTCCTCGTGCGGGTTGTGCGGGAAGACGAGCCTGGCGGCGGTGCGGACGGCGACCCGGTTCCCGGGGCTGCCGGGGGCGGATCCGGTGCGGGTCTCCCCCGAGGTGCTGGCCGGGTTGCCGGATCGGCTGCGGGCCGTGCAGAAGGTGTTCTCGGCGACGGGCGGGGCGCACGCGGCGGCGCTGTGTTCGGCCGAGGGGGAGCTGTTGGAGGTCGCCGAGGACGTGGGGCGGCACAACGCGGTGGACAAGGTGATCGGGCGGGCCGCGCGGGCCGGGCTGCTGCCCTTGCGGGGGCGGGTGCTGCTGGTGTCCAGCCGGGCCTCGTTCGAGCTGGCGCAGAAGGCCGTGATGGCGGGGATCCCGGTGTTGGCGGCGGTGTCGGCGCCCTCGTCTCTGGCGGTGGACCTGGCGGCGGAGTCGGGGTTGACGCTGATCGGGTTCCTGCGAGGCGAGGACATGAACGTGTACGCGGGCGAGGAGCGACTGCTGTGGTCGCCCGAGGATTCACCGGCCGGGGTGGGCGCGCGGGGCGCGGCGGGCTGAGTCCGGGCCCGGTGGGGCGGAACGGACCCGGCGCCGTCAGCGGCGGCCCCGGGTCCGGTTCTTGCGGGTGCGGGCGCGGGCGCTCGTGGTCTCGGTCTCGGGCGGGTCGATGCGGTGCTCGGCGAGGGCTTCGGGGAGGGGGGCCGCGCCGGGGCCGCCGGCGCGGGCCCAGTCGGCGACGGTGTCGGTGAGGTCGGTGTCGAGGACCCCGCCGAGCCAGACGGCGCGGGCGCCGGCCCGGCGGGCGGCGGCGCTGGGTTGGACGACGAGCACGTTGGCCTCGGCGCAGGGGCCAAGGCAGTCGGTGACGCGCAGGGCGGGGGTGGGGGCGCCGTCGGGGGCGGTGGGCGCGGTGGTGGCGGCGCGGAGCCGGGCGAGTTGGTCCTCGTGGTCGGTGCCGGGGCGTTTGCGCGCGGTACCGCAGCAGCAGCCCCGGCACACGACGAGGGTGCAGGGGCGCGGGGCGCTGGGGCGTGTCCATGTCACGGTGCGCACGCTACCGGGCACCGGGCGGAGCCGGGCCGGTGGGTGACGAGAGGTGCGCCACACCGGGTCTCAGGCGGTGCCGGGGACTCCCGCCGGGGTGGTGGGGGCGGTGGCCGGGGGCGCGTCCTCGACGGGGTCGGCGGCGCGGCGGCGGGCGATGACGGCGCAGACCATGAGCTGCATCTGGTGGAAGAGCATCAGCGGCAGGATGGCGAGGGCCGCCTGGGAGCCGAAGAGGACCCCGGCCATCGGGAGGCCGGCGGCGAGGCTCTTCTTGGAGCCGGCGAACTGGATGGCGATGGAGTCGGCGCGGTCGAAGCCGAGACGGCGGGCGCCGTACCAGGTGAGGCAGAGCATGATCGCGAGGAGTACGGCCTCGACGAGCAGGAGCAGGCCCAGGCGGCCGGCGCTGACCTGGTGCCAGACCCCGGCGACCATGCCGGCGCTGAAGGCCGTGTAGACGATCAGCAGGATCGAGCCCCGGTCCACGTAGCCGAGGATCTTCTTGTGGCGGGTGAGGAAGGGGGCGACGCGGGAGCGGCAGAGCTGGCCGAGGAGGAAGGGCAGCAGGAGCTGGAGGCCGATCTTGACCAGGGCGTCGGCCTGGAAGCCCCCGGTGTCGGCGCCGAGGAGGAGGGCGACGAGGAGGGGGGTGAGGACGATGCCGATGAGGCTGGAGAAGGAGCCGGCGCAGATCGCGGCGGGGACGTTGCCCCGGGCGATGGAGGTGAAGGCGATGGAGGACTGGATGGTGGAGGGGACCAGGCAGAGGAAGAGCAGTCCGGCGTGGAGCTGGGGGGTGAGGACGGTGGGGACCAGCCCGCGGGCGGCCAGGCCGAGCAGTGGGAAGGCCACGAAGGTGCAGGCGAGCACGGTCAGGTGGAGCCGCCAGTGGCGCAGTCCGGTCATGGCCTCGCGGGTGGACAGCCGGGCGCCGTAGAGGAAGAAGAGCAGGGCGACGGCGGCGGTGGCCAGTCCGTCGGCGAGGTCGGCCGGGGTTCCGCTCGCGGGGAACAGGGCGGCGAGGCCGACGGTGCCGAGGAGGGCGAGGACGTAGGGGTCCAGCGGGAGCCGGAGTCTGCGGAGGGCGGGCGGCATGGGCACGGGGTCGGGCCTTCGGGTCGGTTTCGGGGACGGGGCGGGCACGGCCGGGGCCGGTCCGCGCGGGGGCGTGGGGGGTGTGTGACGCGTGGTGCGTGTGGGGCGCAGGGGGTGATGTTCGTCGTCCTTCCATCCTCGCCCGGGGGTCGGCCATCGGGAAACCCGCACACCGCACTGACTGTCATCGTGTTCTGTGATGGCCTGCGGGGGCCGGGCGTGGTTGGCTGGGGTCCATGTACGACCCCGTTCACCTGCGGACCTTCCTCGCGGTCGCGCAGACGCTGAGTTTCACCCAGGCCGCCGGGCGGCTCGGGGTGGGGCAGTCCACCGTGAGTCAGCACGTGCGCCGGCTGGAGCAGGCGACGGGGCGGCCGTTGTTCGCGCGCGACACCCATCGGGTGGCGCTGACGGAGGACGGGGAGGCCCTGTTGGGGTTCGCGCGGACGATCCTGCAGGCGCACGAGCGGGCGGCGGAGTTCTTCGCGGGTTCGCGGGTGCGGGGCCGGCTGCGGTTCGGGGCCTCGGAGGACTTCGTGCTGACCCGGTTGCCGGAGATCCTGGAGGGGTTTCGGCGGCGGCATCCGGAGGTGGAGCTGGAGCTGACGGTGGAGCTGTCGGGCACCCTGCACGAGCGGCTGGCGGAGGGGCGGCTGGACCTGGTGCTCGCCAAGCGGCGCGGGCCGGGGGACGAGCGGGGCCGGTTGGTGTGGCGGGACCGGATGGTGTGGATCGGGGCGGAGGGGGTGCGGGTGGATCCGGAGCGGCCGGTGCCGTTGATCGCGTTCCCGCCGCCCGGGTTGACCCGGGCCCGGGCGCTGGAGGTGTTGGAGCGGGAGGGGCGGGCGTGGCGGATCGCGTGCACGAGTCCGAGCCTGAACGGGTTGCTGGCGGCGGCGCGGGCCGGGCTGGGGGTGATGGCGCACACGCGGGGGTTGATCCCGCCGGGGCTGGTGCGGGTCTCGGGCCTGCCGGAGCTGGGGCCGGTGGAGTTCGCGCTGGTGCGGGGCGGGGTGGGGGACGGACGTGGGGAGGGCGCGGCGGCGGCCGAGGCCCTGGCGGAGGCGATCCTCGCGGGCGCGGACCGGTTGAGTCGGGGCGCGGGCGGGGGCTGAGGGACGGGTAGGGGCTGAGGGACGGGCTCGGGTCTGACCGGAAAGCCCCGGCCGGCGGATGCGGGTGGGGCGGCTCGTGGTGTCGGCGGCGGGGCGGGGGCTGCGGGTTCGCGTGCGGGGTGCGTGGGGGCCGCGTGCGCGAGTCGTGCGCTCTTCGGCGAAGGGGCCGCGCGGGCGGCCCGAGCTGGGGTAGCGTCGCGCCTCGCCGGCGCGAAGAGGAGGGGACCGTGCGCGAGTTCACCACGCCCACCGTGCTCCCGCACCCCCCGGTCGGGGGGTTGGCGGACGTCGTGTTCGAGCGTGCCCGGCGGGATCCGGAGCGGGTGGTGTTGTGGCGGCCGGCGGCGGGCGGGTGGCGGGAACTGACCGCCCGGGGGTTCGCCGACGAGGTGACGGACCTGGCACGCGGGTTGTTGGCGCGGGAGGTGCGGTTCGGGGACCGGGTGGGGTTGATGGCGCGGACCCGCTGGGAGTGGACCCTGTTCGATTTCGCCCTGTGGGCGATCGGGGCGGTGCCGGTGCCCCTGTACCCGAACTCCTCGGCCGAGCAGGCCCGGTGGATCCTGGCGGACGCGGGGTGTTCGGCCTGTGTGGTGGAGGACGAGGACCAGGCGATGACGGTGGGCTCGGTGGTGGACGGGTTGCCCCGGTTGCGCGCGCTGTGGCAGATCGATCCGGGGCCGGCGGACCGGCGGCCGGGGGCGGTGGCGGAGTTGACGGCGGCGGGGGCCTCGGTGGATCCGGCGGTGGTGTGGCGGCACCGGGAGGCGGTGCGGGCGGAGACCGAGGCGACGGTGATCCACACTTCGGGGACCACGGGTCCGCCGCGCGGGTGCGTGCTGACCCACGCGAACCTGATGTTCGAGGCGGACACGTTGGTGGCGCGGTGGGGCGAGGCGTTCGGGGGGAGCGGGCGGGAGCCCGCGTCGACCCTGCTGTTCCTGCCGGCGGCGCACGTGTTCGGGCGGGTGGCGCAGGTGGCGGCGGTGCGGGGCGGGGTGCGGTTCGGGCACGCGCCGAACACGTCGGCGGCGGCCTTGGCGCCGGCTCTGGCGGCCTTGCGGCCGACCTTCCTGCCGGCGGTGCCGCACCTGTTCGAGAAGGTGTTCGCGGGGGCCCGGCGGGAGGCGGAGTCGCGGGGGCGGGGCGCGGCCTTCGATCGGGCGGTGGACACGGCGGTGCGGTACGCGCGGGCGCGGGAGGAGCGGGCGTTCGGGGTGGGGCCGGGGCCGTCGGCGGGGCTGCGGATGGAGCACCGGGTGTTCGAGCGGGTGGTGTACGGGCCGCTGCGGGAGACCTTGGGCGGGCGGGTGCGGTCCGCGATGTCGGGGGGCTCCGCGATGCCCCGGCGGTTGGGGCTGTTCTTCGAGGGGGCCGGGATCACGGTCTTCGAGGGGTACGGGCTGACGGAGTCGACGGGCGCGGCCACGGCGAATCCGCCGGGCGCGGTGCGGTACGGGACGGTGGGTCCGCCGGTGCCGGGGACCTCGGTGCACGTGGCGGGGGACGGGGAGGTGTGGCTGCGGGGTCCGCACGTGTTCGCGGGGCACCTGGACGGGGAGCGGGGGGTGGTGGGGCCGGGCGGGGAGGGGTGGTTCGCGACCGGGGACCTGGGGAGTCTGGACGAGGAGGGGTATCTGACGCTGACGGGGCGCAAGAAGGACATCCTGGTGACCTCGAACGGGAAGAACGTGGCGCCGGCGGTGTTGGAGGAGCGGGTGCGGGCGCATCCGTTGGTGCACCAGTGTCTGGTGTCGGGGAACGACCGTCCCTATGTGGTGGCGTTGGTGACCCTGGACGCGGACGCGGTGGCGCACTGGTTGTCGATGCGGGGGCGGTCGCGGGTCTCGGCGGCGGAGGCGGCGCGGGACGCGGCACTGTCGGCGGAGTTGACGGCGGAGGTGCGGCGGGCGGTGGTGGCGGCGAACGCGCTGGTGTCGCGGGCGGAGGGGATCCGGCGGTTCCGGGTGGTCGCGCGGCCGTTCACGGAGGAGGGCGGGTTGTTGACGCCCTCGCTCAAGCCGCGTCGGCGGGCGATCGAGGAGGCGTACGCGCGGGAGATCGCCGAGCTGTACGCGCGGTGACGCCGGCGGGCGGGCAAACGTGGCGGGGCCGGCGTGAACCCGCTCTTGACCGGCGCGTGAGAAGTTCTTGACGGTTCGTCAGTTCCTGCTCAGAATGCGGGAATTCCGACCGGAGGAGAGTTCTCGTGTCGCGTTCCCTTCGCACCCTGGCACTGACGGCGGCCGGCCTCGCGCTCGTCACCGCCTGCAATTCCGCCGCGAACACCTCCGCTCCGGGCGGCCCCGCCGGCGGTGCGACCCGGGGGGTGACCGCGGACGCGATCAAGGTCGGCGGGATCGTCTCGATGACCACGGCCAGTGGGTACAGCAAGAAGGACACCGACCTCGGGGCCCGGGCCCGGTTCCTCAGAGCCAACGCCGAGGGCGGGGTCGCGGGGCGGCGGATCGACTACATCGGCGCCGAGGACGACGGGCAGGACCCGGCGAAGAACCTGGCCGCCGCCCGCAAGCTGGTGCAGCAGGACGGGGTGTTCGCCGTGGCCCCGATGAGCTCGGTGACCTTCTCCGGCGCCGACTTCCTGCAGCAGCGGAAGGTGCCCACCTTCGGCTGGGGCACCCTGCCCGCCTTCTGCGGTCCGCGGTACGCGTACGGGTTCAACGGGTGTCTGGTGCCCAGTCCGGGCGGGTCGATCAACCAGACCTGGCCGGAGGGGATCGCGCAGGTGCTCGGCGGGGCGAAGGGCAAACGGGTCGCGGTGATCGCCAACGACTCCGACGCGGGCAAGTTCGGGATCAAGACCTTCTCGCAGGGGTTCGCGGCGGCCGGCTTCGAGGTGTCCTACGCCAAGCCGAGCGTGCCCGGCACGGCCGTGCCCAGCGACTGGTCGGCGTACGTCAAGGACCTCCTCGGCGGCGACGGCGCCGCCCCGCCGGACGCGATCGTCTCCGTGATGCAGACCCCGTACAACATCGGCCTGTTCACCGCGCTGAAGCGGGCCGGGTACCGGGGGGTGTTGAGCGACCCGACCGACTACGACCCGGGGCTGCTCGCCAAGGACGCCACCCGGCAGGCGCTGGACGGGGTGCACGTGCTGCTCCAGTTCGAGCCCTTCGAGTCCGAGGCGCCCGCGATGAAGGCGTTCAAGGCCGACATCCGGGCGGCGGCCGGCAAGGACGTGCCGCTGAACATGCACATGATGACCGGCTACATGTCGGCGGACCTCTTCCTCGCCATCGCCGCCAAGGCCGGCAAGGACCTCACCGTCGACTCCTTCCAGGCCGCCGCGGCCGGCTTCTCCGACCGCGACACCCTCGTCGGCGCCCGCGAGTTCCCCAAGGGGCAGAAGGACAGCTTCGGGTGCGGCGCCCTCGTGCAACTCACGGGCGGCTCCTACCGGGTCTCGGTGCCCTTCACCTGCCGGCGACCCATCCCCTTCAAGTAGGCCGCCGGCATGGGGGACCTGCTCGTCTTCGTGCTCAGCGGTCTGGTCTCCGGGGCCCTGTACGCGCTCCTGGCCACCGGCCTGGTGCTCTCCTACTCGGCCTCCGGACTCTTCAACTTCGCCCACGGCGCCACCGCCTACCTGTGCGCCCTCGCCTTCCACGAACTGCGCTCCGGGCTCGGCCTGCCCGCCGTGCCCGCCGCCCTCCTCGTCGTCCTCGTGCTCGCCCCGGGCCTGGGCTGGGCCCTGGACGCCCTGATGTTCCGCAAACTGGCCCGGGTCGGGCAGAGCGCGCAGATCGTGGCCACCATCGGCCTGCTGGTGGCCCTGCCCGCCGCCGGGCTGTGGCTGGTGGACCTGCTGACCTCCGCCGGGGTGCCGCTGCGCCCGGCCGAGAACCAGTTCGGACTGCCCGGCCTCGGCCCGAGCCCCGCCGTGTCCTGGCAACTCGGCGCGGGCATCGGCGTGGACTCCGACCAGGTGGTCACCTGGGTGCTCACGGCGCTGGTGGCCCTCGGCCTGTGGGTGCTCATGCGGCACACCGCGCTCGGACTGCGGCTGCGCGCCACCGTCGACAACCGCACCCTGACCGAACTGCGCGGGATCGACGCCGACCGGCTCTCCTCCCTCGCCTGGATGATCTCCTCCGGCCTCGCCGGGCTCGCCGGGGTGCTCGCGACCCCGCTGCTGGGCCTGTCGGCGCACGACTTCACCCTGTTCCTGTTCGTGTCGGCCACGGCCGCCGTGCTCGGCCGGTTCTCCTCCGTGCCCGTCGCGTTCGCCGCCGGCCTCGGCCTGGGCGTCGTGCAGAACCTCGTCGCCGGCTACGCCTCGGCCGCCGAACGGATCACCGGACTGCGCACCGCCGTCCCCTTCCTGATCCTCTTCGCCGGACTGCTGCTGCTGACCCGGCGCGGCCGACCGGCCGGCACGGCGGGCACCGACGCGCCTCCGCCGGACCACCTCGCCGGGGCCTCCTGGGGACGCCGCTGGGGCCCGTGGGCGGCGGCCGCGGTCGTGACCTGCGCGGCCCTGTACACCGTGACCACCCCGTTCTGGAGCGGGCTGATCGCGCAGGGACTGGCGGTCTCCCTGGTCTTCCTCTCCTTCACCGTGGTCACCGGGCTCGGGGCGATGGTCTCCCTCGCGCAGGCCGGGTTCGTGACGGCGGCGGCCCTGACCGCCGGGGCCCTGATGGCCCGGGGCTGGCCCTTCGCGGCGGCCCTGGCGGCGGGGACCTGCGTGGCGGCGGCGCTGGGCGCGCTGGTGGCCCTGCCCGCGCTGCGGCTGGGCGGCCGGGCCCTGGCCCTGGCCACCCTCGCCCTGGCCTTCCTCGCCGACCAGGTCCTGTTCCAACTCGGATGGCTGCGCAACGGGGACGCCGGTTGGCCGATCCCGCGCCCGGTCCTGGGCCCGATCGACCTGGGCGACGACCGGGCCTTCGGGGTGGCCCTGGTGCTCGTGGTCGCGGCGGTCGCGGCGGCCCTGACCCGGTTGCGCGGCTCGGCGACGGGACGGGCGATGCTCGCGGTGCGCTCCTCGGAGGCGGCGGCCGCCGCGTCCGGGATCTCCGTGGTGCGGGTGAAACTGCTGCTGTTCACGCTGTCGGCCGGGCTCGCGGGCTTCGGCGGGGTGCTCTACGCCTCCTACAACACCCGCGTCACGGCCACCGACTTCACGGCCGTGACGGGGCTGGTGTGGCTGGCCGTGGTGGTCGCGGCGGGGGTGCGGCGTCCGCAGTACGCGGTGGTGGCCGGGCTGGTGTACGCGCTGATGCCCCGGCTCATGGCGGACTGGGTGACGGACTCCGCGCACCTGCCCGTGGTGCTGTTCGGGCTCGCCGGCCTGGCCCTGGCCAACGATCCGGACGGCTACTGCGCGGCCCTCTCCGTGCGCCGGGCCCGCCGCCGGGCGGAGCGGACGGAGCGGGCGGACGCCGAGCCCGCGCCGGCGCCCGAGCCCGTACCGGTGCCCGGGGCCCCGGCGACGCCCGTGCGCGCCGAGGACCGGCCCACCGGCCCGACGCGCGGGCCCGAAGCCGACACCGACGCCGACACCGAGGCGGTGCCCGCGCTGGAGTTGCGCGGGATCCGGGCCGGGCACGGCGGCGGCGAGGTGCTGCACGGCGTGGACCTGACGGTCCGCGCGGGCCGGGTGCTGGCCGTGCTCGGCCCCAACGGCGCCGGCAAGAGCACCGCGTGCGCCGTCGCCGCCGGGATCCTGGCCCCGGCCGACGGCCGGATCCTCGTGCACGGCCGGGACGCGACCGCCGACCGCGCGGTGCGGCGGGCCCGGCGCGGGGTGCTGCTCGCCCCCGAGGGCCGGGGGGTGTTCCCGGCGCTGACGGTGGACGAGAACCTGGCGCTGCGGCTGTCGCCGGCCGAACGGGACGCCGTGCGCGACCGGTTCGGGCGGCTCGCCGAACGACGCGGGGTCCTGGCCGGATCCCTGTCCGGCGGTGAACAGCAGCTCCTCGCGCTGGCCCCGCTGCTGCTGCGTCCGCCGGCCGTGCTGATCGCCGACGAACCCTCGCTGGGGCTCGCGCCCCGGATCGTGGAGGAGGTGCACGGATTGCTGGTCGAACTGCGGGACGCGGGCACGGCGCTGCTGCTCGTGGAGGAGAAGGCGGTGGAGACCCTGGGCATCGCCGACACGGTGGCCTACCTGTCCGAGGGCCGCGTCTCGTGGTGCGGGCCGCGCGCCGAGGTGGACGCCGACCGGCTGACCGATGCCTACCTCGGGATCGGCTCGTGAGCGCGGGCGCGCCCGCCGGGGCGCCGCCGGTGCTCGCGGCCCGGGGAGTGGGGGTGTCCTTCGGCGGGGTGCGGGCGCTGACCGGGGTGGACGTGGAGGTGCGGGCCGGCGAGGTGTGCGGGCTGATCGGGCCGAACGGGGCCGGCAAGACCACCCTGTTCGACGTGCTCTCGGGGATCCGGCGGCCCGACCGGGGACGGCTGGAGCTGGACGGCCGGGACGTGACCCGCCGCTCCCCGGTGTGGCGGGCCCGGCACGGGGTGCGGCGCACCTTCCAGCGGCAGCAGCTCTTCGGACAGCTCTCCGTGGCCGACCACCTGCTGGTGGCCCAGGACTGGCGCGGACGGGGCGGGCTCGGCGGAGCGGGCCGGCGGGAGCGGGCGCGGCGGCGCGAGCGGGTCGGGCAGGTGCTGGAGCTGTGCGGGATCGCCGACCTGGCCGGGGCCCCGGCGGCCGGGCTGCCGCTGGGCCGGGCCCGGCTGGTGGAGCTGGCGCGGGCGGTGGCCGACCGGCCCCGGGCACTGCTGCTGGACGAACCGGCCTCGGGGATGTCCGCGCCGGAGCGGGACCGGCTCGGCGGGGTGATCGGGCGGCTGGCCCGGGAGGAGGGGTGCGCGGTGCTGCTGGTGGAGCACCACGTGTCCTTCGTGATGGAGCGCTGCGCGCGGGTGGTGGTGCTGGACCTGGGCACGGTCCTCGCCGAGGGCGACCCGGCGACGGTCCGCGCCGACCCCCTGGTCCGGGAGGCGTACCTGGGCGGCGGCTGACCGGACGAACCGGGTACGGAGCGGGGCGGGGCCGGGGGTGCGGGTGGGGTCCTTCGGCCCTGTCGGCGGGCGGGGCGGCCGGCTACGGTCGTGCGGAACGTCGTCGTCCGTGTCCGTCCCGTCGAAAGTGTCGTCCCTTCCGTGAACCACACACAGTCCGCCGGTTGGGGCCGGGGATGGCGGGGCGGGGACACCGACCGCTCGCCCCGTCACACGGCCGCGCACGAGGCGCGCGTGCTGCACCCCGGACCGGGGCGGCCGGTCAGCCAGAGCGAGCTGGACCAGGGCATCGAGCGGTTCGTGGGCCAGAGCGCGATGCACGGGTGGATCGTGGTGCACCGGATGCCGGGCAGCGCGGTGCTGAGCCGGACCACGGCGGCGAACACGGCGTCGGCGGTGGGCGTGGGCTTCCTGGTGGCCGGCCCGATGGGCGCGGCGGCCGGGGCGGCGGGCTCGGCGGCCCACGTGGAGCGGGCGCAGATCTGGGGGGATCTCGCGGACGGCGCGATCTACTCCCGCACGATCTGGGGCACCCGCTGACCCTCCCCGAGGGACCCGATCACTCGTTCGAGTGAGTTCGGCCGGGTGGCGGG
The DNA here is from genome assembly GCF_049606955.1 of Streptomyces dryopteridis. Taxonomy (NCBI): domain Bacteria; kingdom Bacillati; phylum Actinomycetota; class Actinomycetes; order Kitasatosporales; family Streptomycetaceae; genus Streptomyces; species Streptomyces dryopteridis. Next base: position 642,847 of record NZ_CP187113.1, read on the forward strand.
AATACGTCTTCCGGGACGCCGGTTGTCGCCGAATGCGGGCCGCGGCGGGTACAGCGTCGCGGCGCGTCCCACCAGCACCGGACGACTTCGAGGAACGACACCACCGTGACACAGGTCCCCACCATCACCCTCAACAACGGCGTCACCATGCCGCAGCTCGGTTACGGCGTCTGGCAGGTGCCGGACGACGAGGCGGAATCCGCCGTGGGCACGGCCCTGGAGGCCGGGTACCGCAGCATCGACACCGCCGCGATCTACGGCAACGAAGAGGGCACCGGGCGCGCGCTGGCCAAGTCCGGCCTGGCCCGCGAGGAGCTGTTCGTCACCACCAAGCTGTGGAACGGCCCCTCGCGCACGTGGACCCGCGAGGACACCCTGCGCGCCTTCGACGAGTCCCTGGACAAGCTCGGCCTGGATTACGTGGACCTCTACCTGATCCACTGGCCGCGCCCGGTCCGCGACGACTTCCTGACCATCTGGAAGACCTTCGGCGAGATCGCCGCGAGCGGACGCGCCAAGGCCGTCGGCGTCTCCAACTTCCGGATCGCCGACCTCGACCGGCTGAAGGAGGTCGGCGATCTGGTGCCGGCCGTCAACCAGATCGAACTGCACCCGCTGTTCCCGCAGGCCGAACTGCGGGCCGCGCACGCCGAGCGGGGCATCGCCACCGAGGCGTGGTCCCCGCTGGGCCAGGGCAAGGAGCTCCTCGGCCTGCCCGAGGTCGCGGCCATCGCCGAGCGGCACGGCCGCACCCCCGCGCAGGTGGTGCTGGCCTGGCACCTGGCGCTGGGCAACGTGGTCATCCCCAAGTCCGTGACCCCCTCGCGGATCGCCGAGAACCTCGACGTGTTCGGCTTCACCCTCGCCCCCGAGGAGATCGCGGCGCTCACCGCGCTCGGCGACTCCCCCGCCGGCCGTCGGATCGGGCCGGACCCTGCCCACTTCGACGTCTGACGGGCCCGGCACCGTGACGACGGGGGGACGTCCGGTCCTCGTGCGCAACGCGGGCACGGGGCTGGTGCTGGAGGTGGAACGGGGCAACCGGCTGCGCACCGGCGCGCCGGCCCGACCGCCGGGCGCCGACCAGCGATGGCTGCTGACGCCGGTCCACCCGGGCGCGGGGGTGTACCACCTGCTGCGCCCGGAGGACGGGCGCCGGCTGGACGTGGCGGGTGCCTCGACCGAGCCCGGGGCCCGCGTGCAACTGTGGCGGGCCAACGGCTTCGGGGCCCAGGAGTGGCTGGTCGAGGAGCACCTCGACCAGCCGGGGGTGGTCTCGCTCGTGGCCACGATCAGCGGGCTCCCGCTGGACGTGGACGAGGAGGGCCGGCCCCGACAGGCGGAGGAGAGCGACTCCCCCACCCAGGGCTGGCACCTGGACCCGCTGCCCGAGTGACCGCCCGCCCCGGGCCGACCGACCCGGCCGGCCCGGGGCGGCGCCGGTCGGTGTCCGGGCCCGCGACGGGGCCGGGCGACCGAGCGGCACGCCCGGGGCCGGCGGGTCAGTGCGCGCCGTGCGCCGGGGCCAGGGCCTCGATGCGCTCCGCGAGGGCGAAGTCCGTCTCGGTGACCGCGTCGCCCGCGCTGTGGGTGTTCACCGCCACCCGCACCGTGTCGTAGCCGAGGGTCAGTTCGGCGTGGTGGTCCAGTTCGTTCTGCACGGCGCAGATGTGCGCCACCAACGCGCTCGCCGCCTGATGCCCGGCCAGCCGGTAGGTCCGCGTGATCCGGTCCTCCGTCCCGGCCCAGCCCGGCAGTTCGCGCAGCCGGTCCTCGATGTCCTTCCGCGACAACGGTTCGATCGACATCGTTCTCCCTTCGACGTGCCGTCCAGGTTCCCACAGCGGGGTCCGCCGCGCCCCGCTCGTGCGCGGGCGCGCCGGAAAACGGACTGGGAGACTCGGCGGACGGCCCCGTACGGTCGTGGCATGACCACCTTCACGCAGTCCACGCCCGTCCGACCGACCGGATCGGGCGTCGGGGAGCTGTTGCGGGAGTGGCGCCGGCGGCGGGGCCTGAGCCAGCTCGAACTGGCCCTGCGCGCCGACTCGGCGGCCCGACACATCAGTTTCGTGGAGACCGGCCGCTCCCGCCCCAGCGAGACCATGATCATGCGGCTGGCGGACCAATTGGACGTGCCGGTCCGGGACCGCAACGTGCTGCTGGTGGCCGCCGGTTACGCCCCCGTCTACCACGAGAGCTCCTGGGACGCCCCGGACCACGCCGACCTGCGGGCCTCCCTGGAGCGGCTGTTGACCGCCTACGAGCCCTATCCGGCGCTGGTGGTCGACGGCTCGTACACCGTGCTCGCCGCCAACCGGGGCATCGGGCTCCTGATCGACGGGCTGCCCGAACGCCTGGTGGCCCCGCCGTTGAACGCGCTGCGCCTGGCCCTGCACCCGGAGGGCCTGGCGAGCCGCACCCTGAACCTCGCCGAATGGCGCGAGCACCTGCTGGAGCAGATCCGGCGGCAGATCTCGCAGACCGGCTCGCCCGTCCTGGCCGAACTCCACGAGGAGGTGGCCGGCTACCCGCCGCCCGCCCACCCGGCCGCGCCGCCCGCCGCCGACGCCGACGTTGCCGGCGTCGACCGGAGCCTCCCGGGGCCGAGCAGCCCGTGCGTGGCCCTGCCGCTGCGGATGTCGGTACGGGGGCGGGAGCTGTCGTTCATCTCCTCCATCGCCACCTTCAACACCCCGCTGTCCGTCACGGTCGCCGAACTCGCCGTCGAGACCTTCCTGCCCGCCGATCCCGAAACCGCCGACCACCTGCGGGAGTTGCTGGGCTGAGCGCGGCCGCCGGGCCGGAGTGCGCCGGTCCGGCGGCCGTCCCCCTCATGGTGCGGCCCGCACCCCGCCCGGCGCGATGACCTCCGGGGTAACGGCCCGGCGCGAGGCGGCCCGGCGCTCGCGCAACGGGTCGGGTCGGCCCCGGCGCAGCAGGTCCAGCACGAGCAGGCGGCGGGCGTGGTGCTGCGGACCGGGCTCCAGGCCCTCCGCCAGCCGGCGCACCTGGGCCCGCACCAGCGCCGCGTCCGCCGGACCGCACCGCCGCCCGTCCGTCCCCTCCCCGCCGCCCTCCCCGGCCCGCGCCCCGGTCGGGTCCGCGCGCCAGCGGGCCGGCAGGTCCGGATCGTGCGCCAGCGCCCCGCCCATCCCGATCAGCGCCGCGCCCGCACCGAGCACCCGGCCGGCCTGCCGCGGGCAGTCGATCCCACCGGTCGCCATCAGCGGCAGCGGGGCCGCCGGCGCGATCCGCTCCCGCAGCCCCCGCGCCCCGTCCGCCTCCGCGTCCCACCGCGAGCCCGCCGGCAGGACCAGTTCCACCAGGTCCACGCCCAGGGCGGCCAGCAGCGACAGCAGCACCCCGAGCTCCGCCGGGTCCGGCCCGCGACCGGGCCCGGCCGGCGCGTCCAGCTTCACGCCGACGCCGAACCGGGGCGAGACCGCCGCCCGGATCCCCCGCACCACCTCGGTCAGGGCCCGGGCCCGCACCGCCGGCGGCCCGGCCGGCCCCGCCCCGGGCCCGCAGTGGAGTCGGTGCCCGAGCGACGCCGGCAGTTGCACCCCGTCGAACCCGGCCTCCTCGGCCCGCACGGCGGCCGCCGCGAAGCCCGCGACCGGCCCGGCCGGATCCCGTTCGGCCGGCTCCCCCGCGCCCCGCGCCGTGCCGCGCGCCCCGGTCCGGCCCTCCGCGCGGCGGGCCGCCCGTCCGCGTTCCCAGTCGGGTCGGATCCCGGCGCCGCGCGCCGGGGCGTCCAGCTGCATCCAGATCCGGGCCCCCTCGGCGTGCGCGGCCCGCGCCCACCGCCGGTAGGGCTCGATCGGCGCGTCGGGGCCCAGGACGGGCGCGCCGGGGGGTGTGGGGCCCTCCCCCGCGACCAGGACCCGGCCGGTGACCAGCAGCCCCGCGCCGCCCGCCGCCCACCGCGCGTACAGCCGCTCCAGGCGGGGGCCGGGCAGCCCGTCGGGGGCGGGCAGGCCCTCGGCGAGGGCCGCCTTGACGATCCGGTTGGGCAGCTCGGCGCCGCCCGGCAGGCGCAACGGCGCGAACAGGTCCGGGTGTGCGTCGAACGCCATCGCAGTCCCCCACGGGCACGGGTCGGGCCGGGGCCCGAGGAACGGTGGACCGCGTCGTCCGCGAGCGCGTCACGGGCCGCGGCCGGGGACGCGCGGGGCCGCGCGGTGCCCCACGATAACGGGCGCACCACACCCCCGCGCCAGGGGTCGGAAGGGCAAACACCGCGCCCCGACCCCCGGGTCGGGGATCGGGGCGCGCGCGGGCGTGCCGCGAGCTCAGTCGAGGGTGATCCCGGCCTGCTCGGCGGCAGCGCGGACGGTCTGCTCCAGCAGCACGGCGATGGTCATCGGGCCGACGCCGCCGGGGACCGGGGTGATGAGCGAGGCGCGCTCGGCGGCGGAGGCGAAGTGCACGTCGCCGACGTTGCCGACGTTGTAGCCGGCGTCCAGGACCACGGCCCCGGGCTTGATGTCCTCGCCCCGGATGAACTCGGCCTTGCCGACCGCCGCGACCAGCACGTCGGCCTGGCGCACGATCGAGGGCAAGTCGACGGTGCGGGAGTGACAGTAGGTGACGGTGGCGTTGCGCTCCAGCAGCAGCATCCCGGCGGGCTTGCCGAGGATCGCGCTGCGGCCGACGACGACGGCGTGCTTGCCGGTCAGGTCCACCTCGTACTCCTCCAGCAGCCGCATGATGCCGCCGGGGGTGCAGGAGACGAACCCGGGCAGGCCGAAGCCCATCGCGGCGAAGGAGTGCATGGTGACCCCGTCCACGTCCTTGTGCGGGGCGATGGCCTCGAAGGCGGCCCGCTCGTCGATGTGGTGCGGCACCGGGTGCTGGAGCAGGATCCCGCTGATCTCCGGGTCCTCGGAGAGGGCGGTGAGGGCGGCGACGAGCTCCTCGGTGGTGGTCTCGGCGGGCAGCTCCACGTGCCGGGAGGTGATGCCGGCCTTGGCGCAGCGGTTCTGCTTCATCCGCACGTAGGTGACGGAGGCGGGGTCCTCGCCGACCAGGACGGTGGCCAGGCAGGGCGCGGTGCCGGTGGCCTCGGTGACGCGGGCGGCGTCGGCGGCGGTGCGGGCGGTGATGCGGGCGGCGAGCGCGGTGCCGTCCATGAGGCGGGCGGTCTGGGAGGTCGTCACGGGGTCTCCTGGCGTCGGGAACGTCGCGTCGTGCGCGGTGATCTCGGTGGCGGTTCGCCCAGGCGCGCGGCACTCTCCGCGTCCCGCTCGGTGGCGGGCGCGCGGCGGGCCGCTCCCCGGTGGTGATCCACCCAAGCGCCAGTCACGGCCCACGGCCACTGTAGACGACCGTCCCCGCCCGCCCGCGGGCCCCCGCACGGGCGGGCCGGAATCCGATGGAGCCGATCCCCACAACCTGGGATGATCACGACATGAGCCCCACTTTCGATCATCTCGTCGCCGAGGCCGAATCCGTTTCCGTGGCCGGCTGGGACTTCTCCTGGCTCGACGGCCGCGCCACCGAGCAGCGCCCCTCCTGGGGCTATCAGCGCCTGCTGGGCGAGCGGCTGGCCGGTGTGCACTCCGTGCTGGACGTGCAGACCGGCGGCGGGGAGGTGCTGGCGGGCGCCGGCCCGCTGCCGCGCCTGACCGTCGCCACCGAGTCCTGGCCGCCGAACGTGGCCAAGGCCACCGCGCTGCTGCACCCGCTGGGCGGGGTCGTCGTGGCCGATCCCGACGAGCCGCCGCTGCCGTTCGCGGACTCCGCCTTCGACCTGGTGTCCAGTCGGCACCCGGTGACCGTGTGGTGGGACGAGATCTTCCGGGTGCTGCGCCCGGGCGGCACCTACTTCTCGCAGCAGGTCGGACCGGCGAGCGTCTTCGAGCTGGTGGAGTACTTCCTGGGCCCGCAGCCCGAGCGGGTGCGCCGGGCCCGGCACCCCGAGGACGCGGTGGCCGGCGCGCAGAAGGCCGGGCTGGAGGTGGTGGACCTGCGCTCGGAGCGGCTGCGCACCGAGTTCCACGACATCGGCGCGGTGATCTACTTCCTGCGCAAGGTGATCTGGATGGTGCCCGGTTTCACCGTCGCCCAGTACCGGGACCGGCTGCTGGAGCTGCACGAACTCATCGAACGGGAGGGCCCGTTCGTGGCCCACACGGCCCGTTTCCTGATCGAGGCGCGTCGCCCGGCGTGACCGGTTCGCGACGCGACTTCGAGTCGATCGCGGTACGGACGGGCGAAACGACGGCCGGGCCGGCACCCTGGAGGATGGCGTCGGCCCGGTGGTTCCCCGGGACCGACGTGGTGCAGGTCACTCAATTCAGCGCGTAACGAATCGACTCGGGCTCGCGATGAATCCCCCGGTGTCCTCGTGCGGCCCGGAATACCGACCCCCCTCGGGTCTGTTTCCCGAGTTCGCGCGATGATGTCCCGCCCGTCCTTGTCTGTTCGCAACGAGAGGCTCCTTGTGTCGCTCAGCCCGTCCCGTACGTTCCCTCCGGAGATCGCCGATTCCGAGGCCCTGGTCGCTCTCGTCGAGCACGGCCGCGAGCAGGGTCACATCAACGGTGACGACGTGCGTACCGCCTTCGAGGCCGGTCGCATCCCGGTGGACCAGTGGAAGCGGGTCCTGCGCAGCCTGAACCAGGTCCTGGACGAGGAGGGCGTCGCGCTGCACGTGAGCGCCGCCCCCGCGACCAAGGCCGCCGCGAAGAAGCCCCGCAAGGCCGCGGCCCCGGCTCGCACGGTGACCAAGAAGGCGGCGGCGCCCACCCGCACCGCCGCCGGCGCTTCCTCGGTGACCACCCGTTCCACGGTCACCAGGACCGCGACCGCCCCGGTGGCCGCCGCGGCGGCGATATCTGCCGATTCCGCGGAGTCCGCCGAGGCCCCGGCCGCGCCGAAGAAGCGCGTGGCCAAGAAGACCACCGCGAAGAAGACCGCGGCCAAGAAGACGGCCGCCAAGAAGACCACCGCGAAGGACGCCGATCCCGGCGAGAACGGGGAGATCGAGGAGAACGAGGTCTTCGAGGACCTCGCCGAGGAGGCCGAGGAGGAGCCCGCCAAGGGCCCCCAGGGCTTCGTGCTGTCCGACGATGACGACGACGACGCGCCGGCGCAGACCGTCATGGTCGCCGGTGCCACCGCCGACCCGGTCAAGGACTACCTGAAGCTGATCGGCAAGGTGCCCCTGCTCAACGCCGAGCAGGAGGTGGAGCTGGCCAAGCGGATCGAGGCCGGTCTCTTCTCCGAGTACAAGCTGGAGGAGGAGTCCGACCACGAGGCGATGTTCAAGCGCGAGCTGGAGATCCTCGTCGAGGACGGGCGTCGGGCCAAGAACCACCTGCTGGAGGCCAACCTCCGCCTCGTGGTCTCGCTGGCCAAGCGCTACACCGGCCGCGGCATGCTCTTCCTGGACCTGATCCAGGAGGGCAACGTCGGCCTGATCCGCGCGGTCGAGAAGTTCGACTACACCAAGGGCTTCAAGTTCTCCACGTACGCCACGTGGTGGATCCGGCAGGCGATCACCCGTGCCATGGCCGACCAGTCGCGGACCATCCGCATCCCGGTCCACATGGTCGAGATCATCAACAAGCTGGCCCGCGTGCAGCGCCAGATGCTCCAGGACCTCGGGCGCGAGCCCACCCCGGAGGAGCTGGGCAAGGAACTCGACATGACCCCCGAGAAGGTCATCGAGGTCCAGAAGTACGGGCGCGAGCCGATCTCCCTGCACACCCCGCTGGGTGAGGAGGGCGACAGCGAGTTCGGTGACCTCATCGAGGACTCCGAGGCGGTCGTCCCGGCCGACGCGGTCTCCTTCACCTTCCTCCAGGAGCAGCTCCAGTCCATCCTGGGCACGCTCTCGGAGCGCGAGGCGGGCGTGGTCTCCATGCGCTACGGCCTCAACGACGGCCAGCCCAAGACGCTGGACGAGATCGGTCGGGTCTACGGGGTCACCCGGGAGCGGATCCGGCAGATCGAGTCCAAGACCATGTCGAAGCTGCGCCACCCGTCCCGCTCCCAGGTGCTGCGCGACTACCTGGACTGATCGGGCCCGCGTCCCGCGAGGGGCGCGGCATCACGCGCGAACGGGGTCGGCCCCCGCGAAAACCCCTGGAGGGGCTTTTCGCGGGGGCCGACCCCGTCGTCGTGCGCCGCGCGGGCCGCTCAGTCGGCGGCGCGGGGCCCGCGGGCCTTCTTGCGGCCCGCCATGACGGCGTACACGAGGACCCCGCCGAAGAGGAAGAGCACGCCCTGGTAGACGGCGGCGTAGCCGGAGCCGGCCACCAGCCACATCGAGAAGCCGAACGCGAGCACCGCCAGGACGGCGTCCCGCGCCAATCGGCCCCGGTCCACCTCGTCCCCCCGCCCGGTGGCCAGGAAGAAGATCTGGGCGGCGGTGGAGAGCAGGTAGGGGACGGTGGCGGTGAAGGTGGTGACCAGCACGAGCATCTCGAAGACGCCCTCGGAGCCGGCCGTGTAGTTGTAGACGGTCAGCGCCGAGGCCAGCACCAGGGTGACGAGCACGCCGACCACCGGGACCCCGCGCCGCTTGGTCTCGAAGACCTTCGGGAAGAGCCCGTCCTTGGCCGCCGCGTACGGGGTCTGGGCGCTGAGCAGGGTCCAGCCGTTGAGGGCGCCGATCATGGAGACGACGGCGGCGCAGGCCACGAGGGTGCCGCCCCAGGTGCCGCCGAACATGGCGTTGACGGCGTCGGTGAAGGGGGCCGTGGAGTCCACGAGCCGGTCGTGGGCGACGAGGCCGAACACGGCCACTGTGCCCAGCAGGTAGACGAGGGCGGCGCCGAGGGTGCCGAGGATGGTGGCGCGGCCGACGTTGCGGCGCGGGTCGCGGACCTCGCCGGCGCTGACGGCGGCGGATTCCACGCCGAGGTAGCTGAACAGCAGGATCGCGGCGGCGGCGGAGACCGCGCCGATCGGGCTCTGGTCGCTCGCGCGGAAGGGCCCGAGGTTGGCCGGGTCGAAGAAGAACAGCCCGCCGACGGCCACGAGCAGCAGCGGGGCGAACTTCAGGGCGGTGGCCACGAGCTGCACGGCGCCCACGTAGCGGGTGCCGGCGAGGTTGGCGAGGGCGGGCAGCAGCTGCACGGCGAGGGCGCCCAGGCACATGGACCAGGCGTGCGCGCCGACGGCGGGGAAGAGCACGGCGAGGTAGCCGACGGCGGCGACGGCCAGGGCCGCGTTGGAGACCCAGGTGGTGATCCAGTAGCTCCACGCGGCGAGGAAGCCGGCGAAGTCGCCGAACGCGGCGCGGGCGTACACGTAGGGGCCGCCGGTCTGCGGGAGGCGGGCGGAGAGCCGGCCGAAGACCAGGGCGAGGGCGATCGCGCCGAGGGTGAGGACGCCGAAGGCGACGAGGCTGATGGTGCCGAAGGGGGCCACGGAGGCCGGCAGCAGGAAGATGCCGCCGCCGATGATGTTGCCCATGACCAGGCAGATCGCGGTCGGCAGGCCGAAGCGGCGGGCGTGCGGGCCGCCCTGGTCGGCGTCGGTGCGGGGGGCCTCGGGGTGGGAGGGCCCGCCGTCGGCGGGGGTGGCGGGGCCGGCGGTCGGCTCGGCCCGCGGTGCGGGTGACTGGTCGTCTCGGGTGGTGCTCACGGGTCCGGGGCCCCCGGGGGTGTTTCACATGGCGGACAGGTGGACACATCGTCCGTTACGCCCGAAGTGTGCGCCAAATCATCGACTTTCGTCCGCCGGGAGGGGGTCGTGGAAGGAAGGGTTCCGCCGTTCGGGGGATCCCGCCGGGGATCCTTCGGGCGGGATCGGCGGCTCGGACAAGGCGGCGCACTCGGCGATCCAGCGGGCGAGGGTCGCGTGCACGGCCTCGGCCCCGACCAGCTCGTGCTCCCCCGGCTCGGGCACGGGCTCGCTCAGGCTCGTGGGCCACATCAGGAAGGGCCGGCTCTGGGCGCCGCCGAGGCCGCCGTGCGAGCCGATCTGCTCCTCGAAGGCGTGCACGGTGCCCAGGGCCGGGTCGTGGGCCGAGTTGACCATGATGTCGGCGACGTGCGGGAAGCCGTCGGTGCGCCGGACCGCTTCGAGGGCGCCGGGGCCGAAGGGCGCGAGCAGGGCGCGGGCGGCCTCGGTGTCCGTCAGCCGGGCGGACCGGTCCCCGACCAGGACCTCGCCGTCGACGAGCAGGAACCCGATGCCGGGGTGCCCGGCGAGGGTGTCGAGGAGGCCGGGGTGGGCGCGCCGGATCCAGTCCCGGTCGGCGCGGCCGGGGAGTTCGGGGAAGGTGATCAGGCCCAGGTTGCCGGAGGCCAGCACCACGGGTTCGCCGCCCGCGTCGGGTGCCCGTTCGCCCTCCTCGGGTTCGACGGGGCGGTGCAGGGCGGCCAGCACCTCGGCCCTGGCCTCGGCCCCGCTGCGGGTGCCCCGGGCCTTGCGGGAGACGGGCAGGCCGCAGCCGACCCGGACCAGGTCGCGCAGGGTGAGGCCGTAGGTGCCGAGGAAGGTGGCGCCGGGGCTCTGGCCGTGGTCGGACAGGAGCACGATCCGGTACGGGCGGGCGGCGGTGTCGGCGACGCGGGTGAGGAGGGCGAGGCTGCGGTCGAGGCGGGCGAGGACCTTGTCGGTGTCGCGGCCGGTGGGCCCGGAGTGGTGGGCGACCTCGTCGTAGCCGACGAGGTCGGCGTAGACGGCGGCGCGGCCGGCGAGCAGGTCGCCGATGACGGCGGCGACCACCACGTCCCGTTCCACCACCGTCGCGAAGGCCCGGATCAGCGGGTAGAGCCCGCCGCGCGAGACCCGGGGTCGTTCGCGGCGGATCCTGGCCCGCAGGCCCTGGCCGAGTTCCCGGAACACCTCGGCGACCAGCGAGAGCACGGTGCGGACGGCGTTGGCGGGGTCGGAGAAGTAGGTGAAGTAGCCGGCGCGGGAGCGGGTGGCCCGGCCCCGGCGGGCGGAGACGGACAGCACCAGGGCCACCTCGCGGGCCCCGCCGGCGAACAGGTTGCCCCGGGAGGCGCCGTCCACGGCGAGCAGCCCGCGCCGGCCGGTGCGGTGCACGGCGCGGCGTTGCAGGAGGGCGGCGCTGCCGGGCCGGTTGCAGACCACGACCCGGCCGGTGTCCTTCTCGTACCAGCGGAAGGCGGGCACGTCGTGGTTGGAACCGTGCAGGATGCCGAGCTGGCTGGCGCCGGTCTGGCTGGACCAGTCGGTGCGCCAGGGCGCGATCCGGTGGCTGCGCTCCAGCAGGCCGGCGGCGGTGGGCATCAGGCCCCGGTCGACGGCGGAGCGCAGCACGGCGTGGCCGACGCCGTCGAGCTGGAGGAAGAGCAGGCCGGGGGTGGACTCGTCGGCGCCGGGCAGTCCGGCGCGGCGCCGTCTGCGGCGGGTGCGGTCGGCGAGCCGGTGCAGCCGGCGCCGGTATGCCTCGTCGTCGCGGACCGCGAGCGCGCCGCCGGTGGCGGAGGCCACGGCCGACATGGCGGCGGCGACCACGACGGCGGTCTGCGGGGCGGCCTCGCCGCGTCCGTCGGGGATCAGGCCGAGGGCGATCAGCAGCAGCGAGCCGTTGAGGAAGAACACGAGCAGGGCCAGGACCAGGGCGGGCACGAGCAGCAGGGCCCGCACCAGGACCGGCCAGACCAGGGCACTGAGCAGGCCGAAGGCCCCGGCGCCCCAGGCCGCCGTGAGGGCGACCCGGGTGAGGCTGTCGCCCGCGTCGCCCTGGAGGCGGAAGTCGGGCAGGAGCGCGGCCAGCACGAGCAGGGTCAGGGTGGAGGCGGCCCACACCGTGAGCACCCGGAAGAGCGCGGCGCCCGCCGCCCGCCATCGTTGCCGCCGCACATCCCACCGTCCGCGTCCACCGTGGTCCCCGACCTGCCAGGCTGCCACAGTCGACGCGCGGACGACGAGCGCGCGGGCCCCGGCGCGCGGGGGCGCGGGAGGGCTCAGGGCGCGGGGTCGGGCTCCTCGGGGCGGACGGTCTCCAGGCGGATGCCGCGCCGGGCGCACTCCGCCGTGAACTCCTCCACCGAGCGCACGATCCGGGCCAGGACCCGGCGGCTGGGGGTGACGAAGAGGTCGATCTGTCCGGCGTCCACGTCGGCCCACAGGCCGCGGTGGTCGGGGCTCATGCCCCAGCCGAGGAGCTGTCGGGTGATCACGTACCCCTGGTCGGCGGCCCACCGGTCGCAGAGGGCCTGCTGGGTGCGGGGGTCGGAGAGGGGGTCTTCGTCGGCGGCGGCCGGCGGGGTCAGACTGGCGAGGGCCGCCACGCGCAGCTCGTCCATGGCGCCCGACCCTACTCCGTTCGGGGGGGGCGCAGGAGGGGCGGCCCGGCCGGAAAATGGCCGGAGTAGGTGCCTCCGCCCGTGGTCGGGGGCCGAAGGGGCGGCGGTCACCTGGGCCGATCCGGGCCTTGGCCGATCCGCACGACACGCCGAGGAACGCCCTCGCCGACCGACACCGATCATCATCGATCGATCGTCCGGGGGAACATGAACACAGCGAGAGCACGAACGAGCGTCCGAGCACCGTTTCCGATCGTCCCCGATCGTCGGTGCGGGAGCGGGAGGTGACCAGGGTGTCGGTGGAGATCACGTGGTGGGGGCACGCGACGTGCGCGGTGGTGGACTCCGGGGTGCGGGTGCTCACCGACCCGCTGTTCGCGGCCCGGCTCGCCCACCTGCGCCGCCGCCGGGGCGCCCCGCCCCCGCCCGGGGCGGCCGTCGCCGACCTCGTGCTCCTGTCCCACCTGCACGCCGACCACCTGCACCCGCCCTCCCTCGCCCGGCTCGCCCCCGGCACCCTCGTCCTCGCCCCGCGCGGAACGGCGCGGGCCGTGCCCGGCCTGGCCCGGGTGCTGCGGGCACGGGGGGCGGAGCTGCGGGAGGTGGTGGCGGGCGAGGAGACGGAGGTGCGCGACCTGCGGGTGCGGGCCGTGCCCGCCCACCACGACGGCCGCAGGCTGCCGGTCGGGCCGCAGCGGATCTCGCCCCTGGGCTTCGTCGTCACCGGCTCGGCCCGCACCTGGTTCGCGGGCGACACCGCCGCCTTCGAGGACCCCGCCGGGGTCCTGGGACCGGTGGACGTGGCCCTGGTGCCGGTCGGCGGCTGGGGCCCCCGGCTCGGACCGGGCCACCTCGACCCCCACCGCGCCGCCGCGCTCGTGGCCGCGCTGGGCCCGGAGCTGGCGGTGCCGATCCACTGGGGCACGTACTGGCCGATCGGCCTCGACGCCGTCCGCCCGCACGAGTTCCACGGCCCGGGCGAGGAGTTCCGGCGGCTGACCGCCGCCCTGGCCCCCCGGGTCGCGGTGCGGGTGGTCGAGCAGGGCCGCGGGACGGTGTGGCCGTGAGGGTCGCCGAGTGGACCCTGCGGATCGCCGAGGTCACCCCCACCGAGAGCACCCAGCAGGCGGTGGGCTACCCGGCCCTGTTCCTGCTCGTCGCGATCGGGGCGCTCGTGCCGGTCATCCCCACCGGGGCCCTGGTCAGCACGGCCGCCGTGGTCGCCCTGCACCACTCCTCGCCCCTGCTCGGCCTCGCGGCGGTCGCGGTGGTCTCCACCCTCGCGGCGTTCGCGGGCGACCTCACCCTGTACTGGCTCGGCCGGCGCGGAGTCGCCTCCCGCAAGGGCTCCCGCCTGCTGGAGGGCCTGCGACGACGGGCGGGCGCGGAGCGCATCGCGCAGGCCGAGGAACGGCTGCGCAGCCACGGGGTGACGGTGCTGGTGCTCTCCCGGCTGGTGCCGGCGGGCCGGATCCCCGTCATGGTCGCCTGCCTGCTGGCCCGCATGCCCACGGCCCGCTTCGCGCGCGGCAACCTGCCCGCGTGCGCGGCGTGGGCGGCCACCTACGGGGTGATCGGCCTGGTCGGCGGCAGCGTCTTCGCGGAGCCCTGGCAGGGCGTGGCCCTGGCCGTGGGGCTCACGGTGGCCGTCTCGGTGGCCCCGGCCCTGTGGCGCCGGCTGCGGGGCGGCGAGCCGGAGGCGGACAGCGGCTGAACGCGCTCAGCGCCCGTCCCGCCGGAGGTCGTCGAGCACCTCCGACCAGGCCCCCAGCCCCGCGCCGACGGCGGGCAGGTCGAGCGGGTCGGGCGCGCCCAGGGCCCGGGCCCGACCGCCCGGGTCGGCCCCCAGCAGCAGTCCGGTGGACAGCCGCACGCGCAGCGCGCCCAGGTCGTCGCCGAACCGGTGCCCGCCCGGGGTGGGCACGCCCAGCCGGTCCCCGAGCCAGTCCTCCAGCTCCATCGCGTCCGTCACCCCCCGGCGGGCCAGGGTCGCGCGGAAGGGGCCCAGGTCCGCGTACAGGTGCCGGCCGCAGCGCGGCGGGCGGGCGAGCGCGCCCGCCCGGGTCAGCAGCCGGTGGGCGGCGCCCCCCAGCACCCCGTACAGCCGGGCCGCGTCCACGGCCCGGCGGCGGACCTCGGGCGGATCGTCGAGGGCGAACGCGGCCACCTCCGCGACCGGCCCGGCCGGCCCGTGCCCCATCGCCGTCAGCACGTCCAGGGTCCGGGCCCGCGCGGACCCGGCGGGGAACCGGGCCACGGCCACCGGCCAACCGGCCGGCATCACCGCTCCCCCGAGCCCCACCAGCACCACGGTCCGCTCGGGGACCAGACTCGCCGGCGACACCGTCAGCCGATGCGGCCCGAACAGGGTGTCCCGCCAGGTCTCGTCGCTGATCACGAACAGGTCCGCGTCCGCCGCCGCCTCGCACGTCTCGCGCAGGGCCTCCGGCGGGGCCACCGTGGCCGTCGGATCATCGGCCGGGGACAGCACGAGCACCCGCGGCCGGCCCCCCTCGTCCCGGATCCGCCGCACGGTCTCCAGCAGGGCGAAGGGATCCGGGATCCCCCCGCACTCGGCGGGCGTGGCCACGTGATGGACCCGCCGTCCCAACATCCGGATCTGCGGCGCCCACCACGCCGGGGACGGCCGCGGCACCAGCACCTCCCCCGAGGTGGCGCCGAGCAACGCCAACAACAACGCGGGCGCCCCGGGCCCCACCGCGATCCGGTCCGCCGTCGTCGACAACCCGCGCCGCTCGAAGTACCCGGCCGCCGCCGTCCGCAGGGCCAGGCCCCCGCCCGGCGGCTCCGGGGTGATCCGGGTCCGCGCCGCGTCCGCCAGGATCTCCACGAGCGCGGGCAGCGCCGGCAGCCCCGCCTCGGGGGCGGGCGGCCCGTACCGCACCGGCCCGTGGCCCTCGGGAGCACCCTCCACCACGACCGCCGCCTCTCCGCCCGGGACGAAACCTTCGCCCTTTATAGCCCGATACCTCCCACCCCACCTCTCGCGCACACCACATCTCATATCCCGATACGCGATTCTCAGCATGTGAATGATCCCCTACGGTGGAACCACGTCAACCGGGCGAGGTCGAGGAGGACCACCGCATGAGCACCGACGCCGTCTACACCCACGGGCACCACGAATCCGTCCTGCGCTCCCACCAGTGGCGCACCGCCGAGAACTCGGCCGCCTACCTCCTCCCCGACCTGCGCCCCGGCGCCCGCGTCCTGGACGTGGGCTGCGGGCCGGGCACCATCACCGCCGACTTCGCGCACCTGGTCGGCCCCGAGGGCTCGGTCGTCGGCGTCGACGCCTCGGCCGAGGTCGTCGAGAAGGCGCGGGCCGCGGCGGCGGAGCGCGGGGCGCGCAACGCGGAGTTCGCCACGGGCGACGTGTACGCCCTGGACTTCCCCGACGACTCCTTCGACGTGGTCCACGCCCACCAGGTCCTCCAGCACCTGTCCGACCCGGTCGCGGCACTGCGCGAGATGCGCCGGGTCACCCGCCCCGGCGGCGTGGTCGCGGCCCGCGACGCCGACTACGCGGCGATGACCTGGTACCCGGCGGTCCCGGACCTGGACCACTGGCTGAAGGTCTACGAATCGGTGGCGCGCGCCAACGGCGGCGAACCCGACGCGGGCCGCCGCGTCACGGCCTGGGCCCGCGAGGCCGGCTTCACCGACATCCGCTCCACGGCCACGTCCTGGTGCTTCGCCCGGCCCGACGAGATCGCCTGGTGGTCCGGCCTCTGGGCGGACCGCACCACCCAGTCCGACTACGCGGCCAAGGCCGTGGCCACGGGCCACGCCACCCCCGAGGACCTCCAGTCCATCGCCACGGCCTGGCACACATGGGGCGCGTCCCCGGACGCGTGGTTCTCGGTCCTGAACGGCGAAATCCGCTGCGTGGCCTAGCCGGCGGGCGGGGGGGCGGGACGGGCGGGGGCGGGACGGGTCGGTTCGTGGCGCGGTGAGTGGCCGTCTGCGGGTTGGTTCGTGGCCGGGGTGGCCGCCTGCCGGCGGCGGGCAGGTCAACGGCGTTTCCCGGAGGCGGCGGGGAGGGGACCGGGGCGGGGGCCGCGTCGCCGTCTGCGGGCCGGTACGCGGCCGGGGTGGCCGCCTGCCGGCGGCGGGCAGGTCAACGGCCTTTCCCGGGGGCGGCGGGGAGGGACCGGGGCGGGGGCCGCGTCGCCGTCTGCGGGTTGGTGCGTGGCAGGGGTGGCCGCCTGCCGGCGGCGGGTAGGTCAAAAGCTTTTCCCAGGGGCGGCGGAGGGGGCAGCGGGCTGGGGTCCGGGGCCGTTCGCCGGTTCGCTCGGGGTCGGGGTTGGTCCACGGCAGGCGAGAGGCCCGGGGGCGGCTGACGTGGTCCGCCCCATGAACTGCGACCGTGCGCCCCGCCACCCGCCGCACCCACCAGGCATTCTCGGGCCGTGCGGGCCCGTCGTGCGCCACAAGCCCCGGCCGCCTGACACCTGGCGGGCCTGACTGCGACCGGCCCGGCGTGTCGCCACGTCGGGCAGCCGTCTGACACCTGGCGGGCCCGGCTGAGGCCGGGCTGGTGTGCCCCACGGGGCGGCCGTCTGACACCTGGCGGGTCTGACTGAGTTCCACCCGGCGTGTCGCCACGTCGAGCGGCCGTCTGGCGCGTGGGCGTCCCCGGGCAGGGCGGGCCTGGTGCGCTACCGCGCGCTTCAGCCGTCTGACGCATGGGCGTCCCGGGCGCGGCGGGCCTGGTGCGCTGCCACATGCCTCTGCCGTCTGACGCGTGGGCGTCCCGGGCGCGGTGGGCCTGGTGCGCCAGCACATGCCCCAGCCGTCTGGCGCATGGGCGTCCCTGGCTCGGCCGGGCCTGGTGCGTTTCCACGGGCCGACCCGCAGGTAGGGGACGGGCTTGGGCGCGGCCGGTCCCTCCGCCCGGCACGTTTCTTTCCGGATTGGGGGCGGTGCCGGCAGAACGGTTGGCTTGCGTCGGCGGGGACGGGGTCAAGGGTGGCGCGCAGCGCCATCGCGCAGCGACGCGACCGAAGGGAGCGCCCTTGAAGCCGTCCCCGACGACGCGAGACGATCGGGCTGACGGGAACGACCCGACACCACACCAGCCACCCACCACACCACCCACGGCCCGCACCCGGCCGACGGCACCCACCCCACACCGCCTCCCCCAACCTACGGCCGCATGCGGAAGTCGTAGCGGGCCGGCAGGGGGTGGTCCGTGAGCTCCGACCAGACCTCGTGCAGTATTTCCTCCCCTTCCCGCAGGTCCGGGACTTCGAAGCCGTCGTCGAAGAGGCGTTTCGCCGCCGCCGCGTGGCCTTCCGCCGCCAGGAGGCGCGCGGCCAGGAGGCGGAAGCGGCCGTGGTCGCGGATCGCGGGGCAGAGGCGTTCCCAGACGGCGCGCGCGCCGGCGGGGCGGCCGGCGGCGAGAAGGACGGTCATCGCCTCGCGGCCGAGGGCGGATTCGGCGGGGGCCCAGTCGGCGTCGCCCCGGCTCTCGTCCATGAGGTCGGCGAACGCCTGCTCGTAGAGCGCCGAGGCGCGCCCGAGGTCGCCGAGGGCGTGTTCGGCGACGGCGAGGCAGCGCAGCAGGGGCCAGCGGGAGGGGGCGAGGGCCAGGCCGCGTTCCCAGCTGCGGACGGCCTGGGCGCGGTCTCCGGCGTGCCATTGGGCCACGCCGAGGTGGTACTCGGTCAGCGGATCGGCGGAGGCGGTCTCCAGCATGTCCCGCCAGTGGCCGGCGACGAGGGTGGGCCCGGGCGGGAGGGGCCGCCTGGGGCGCGGCAGGGAGCCGGCCCGCCAGAGTTCGAGCCAGGGCCGCTGTTCCTCTCCCAGATCCTCCTCGTCGAACGGGGTGCCGGGCAGGTCGAGTCGTCCGCGCAGCACTTCGAGGGCGCCCCAGCCGGAGCCCCGGGTGAGGGCTTCGCCGGGGTCGGTGTCGGCGTGCGGGAGCCACGCGGCGTGGGCGCGGGCGAGGTGGTCGCGGGGCAGGGCGGCTTCGAGGGCTTCGGCGGCGACGCCGGCGGCGGCGTCCCAGTCCTCGCCGTGCACGAGCGCCGGATCGCAGGCGAGGGGGCCGTACGCCTCGGTCCAGGTGATCTGCGCGCCGCCTTCGAGGCGTACGTGTTCGAGCTGGGTGCGGGCGAGACCGGCCTGGATCTCGGCGTAGCCGGGGCCGCCGTGCGGGCTGAGCCATTCCTGCCACCGTCGACCGCCGGGGCCGTTGCCCCAGAGGAAGAGCTTGCGGCCCCGGAGGGTGTCGGTGGAGGTCTGGGCGAGTCCGCGGCCGGTGCCGTCGAGGGCGGCGATCCAGGGGCGGGCGCCGCGCGGCAGGTCGTAGAAGTAGTCGGCGGGGTGGCCGGAGCGTTCGGGGTAGGTGCGGTCGACGTCTTCCCAGGCGGGGACGGGCACGTGCCGCAGGGACCGGTCGTAGCCGAAGTGCCAGGCGTGGTCGGCGGGGGCGAGGACCCGGGTGTCGGGGGTCTCGGGCACGGCGGTGTTGGACCACCAGTACAGGGGCCGGGTGCGTTCGTGGGGGTTGCGGACGCGGACGTTGGCGTAGAGGAACGCGGAGTCCTCGGGGAGCCAGAGGTCGACTTGGAAGGGGAGGTCCCGCAGGCGTTCCCATTCCCACAGGCGCAGCATGGTGCCGCCGTCGGGCGCGGGTACGAGGGCCGCGTGGAGGGGAGCGCACGAGAGGGTGGTGTGGCCGGTGGTGCCGATGTTCCATTCGATGCCGCCCGCGTACCAGGCCCCGTTGAGGGCGAACGCTGCGGGCTGGAACACCGGGTTGCGGTGCAGCAGTTCGCGACCCTCCGGCGTCCCGTCGAGGGCGACGAGGGAAACGATCCGGCCGCCGAGTTCGGGCAGGACGGTGGCCCTCAGCTGCTCGTTCTCCAGCACGATCGCGGTGAACTCCCGTTCCGTGCGCTCGCGTCCGTAGCCGTCGAGGACACGGACGGGCAACAGAGAGCGCAACGGCGGTGCCCACTCCATCTGGTAGGCCATGTCCGGCGGGATCCCCTCACGGGCCCTGGGGTCGAGCACGTGCGGGTCCGGCAGCGGGTGCAGGGGCGGGAGGGGGTTCTCCGGACCGAGGGGGGCGGCCGGGAGGGTGAGGGTGGTGCGACGGACGACTGTGGCCATGAGGGCATGGAACACTCCGATCCGTGCGCTGCACAGGGGTTCCGTGGATCAGGGCCGGTCAGGATTGCGCAAAACGCCCCCGACCTGGGCCGCGGGCCCCGCTCCGCACGCGCGTCCGGTCGGTGACGACCCGCCGGCTCCCCCTCCACGCCTCCTCCACGCCCTCTCGTCAGGAGTTCGCGGGCTCGGGGCGCATCTCGGCGGTGAGGGCCCAGCGTTCGTGATCGCGCCAGGCGCCGTCGACGAAGAGGAAGTCCGGGGAGAGCCCCTCCAGACGGAACCCGTGCCGGCGGACGAGGGCGCGGGAGGCGTCGTTGCCGGGCCTGATGTTGGCCTCCAGCCGGTGCAGGCCGAGACCACCCCCGTCGGGCCCCGCGAAGGCGTGCCGCAGCAGCAGGCCGAAGCCCTCCCCGAAGCGGCCGGTGCCGGCGGCGGGCGGGAAGGCGCCATAGCCGAGGGCGCCGCACTGGAAGGCGCCGCGCACGATGTTGTTGACGTTGACGAAGCCGACGAGGGCGCCGTCGCTCCGGTCCCGCAGCAGGAATCCGGCGCGGGTCTCGCCGGCCACGAGCGGGCCGGCCCACGCGGCGAAGGTCTCGGCGTCGACGGGCGGCGCGAGCCAGGTGCCGTGCAGGGAACGGGCGGCCCGGGCGGCGGCGGTGAACTCGGCGGAGTCCTCGGCGCGCAGCGCGTGCAGGGTGGTGCGGGGGCCGGTGGCGAGCGGGAAGGCGTCGGACATGGGATCGAGCCTACGAAAGGGCTGGTGCGGCATGATCGTCGCCATGACCACGCGAACGAACGGAACACCGGCCCACGACGCGGCCCACGCCCCGGCGGACGGCGTCGAGGGCGATCGGCTGACGCGCGTGACCGCGCCGGAGGGGGTGGCCCCGGGGAACGGGTACGCCCATGTGGTCTGGGGCACCGGGCGGTTCGCGGCGATCTCCGGGCAGTGCGCGTTCGACGAGTCGGGCGCGGTGGTGGGCGTGGGCGATCCGGCGGCGCAGGCGGAACGGGTCTTCGAGAACCTGCGGCGGTGCCTGGCGGCGGCGGGCGCCGACTTCCGCGACGTCATCAAGCTCACGTACTTCCTGACGGACATGGCGCACCTGCCGGCGGTACGCGCGGCGCGGGACGCGGCGCTGCCGGCGGGGGTGACGCCGGCGTCATCGGCGGTGCGGGTGGCGGGGCTGGTACGGCCGGAACTGCTGCTGGAGGTGGAGGCCCTGGCCCTCCTCCCGGACCCCCCACGCCCGACCCCGTGACCACGCGGGCCGGTGGCACGCGGGGCCCGTGAAGCGACCCGCCCCGTGACCACCACACAGAACCGCGCCGCGCAGCCCCACGGCCGCCCGACCCCGTGACCACCTGCCCCCGTGACCACGCAGGCTCATAGCCGCGCGTACCCACGCCCGCCCGGCCCCGCGCCCGCGCCAGCCCAGCGCCCCAGCCCAGCCCCGCGCCCCCGCGACCCGTGCCCACGCGCCCCCGGCCTCGCGCAGTGGGTCGTCTCAGCCTCGGTGCAGCCAGACGCGGAGGGGGCCCAGGACGCGGAAGCCGGCGGCGAGGGCCGGGGGAAGTGCGTCGCCGGACTCGTACCCGACCAGGGGCACTCCGGGCCGGTGTCGGGCGGCCCAGCCCAGGACCGCGTCCCACGCGGCCCGTTCCCCGCGCGCGGCGCCGCCGCCCTCCATGTCCTCCATGTCGTTCCCGGGGCCCGTGAAGAGGTTGCTCACGCCGAGCACCCCGGCGGCGTGGTGGAGGACGGCGCCCGCGCGGACGCGGCCCTCGGGGTCGTGCTCGGCGAGCACGGCGACGTCCGGGTGCGCGAGCAGCCCGGGTCGGAACGGGGACGGCGCGGCCTCGGAACCGGCGCCGCCGTCGGAGCCCTCGGGGCCGCGCCACGCCCGTTCCCACGTCGCGAGTTCGGGCGCGGTCCGGACCCGCGACCAACCGGCCCGGCGCCCGTCCCGTGCGCCGCCCCGTGCGGGGGCCGGGTGGTGGATCCACCGGGCGTCGAAGAGGACGTCGAAGCCGGCCGCCGTGAGGTCGAGGTCCGCGTGGGAGTCCTTGACCGAGGTCCGCGCGAGGTCGCGCGCGGGCCCGCCGCCCGCGCCGAGGGCCGCCAGGACCCGCCCCAGCGGCAGGCCCGGGTCGAGGGTGACGGCGTCCGGGTAGAGCGGCGGGGCCGGGCGCAGGCCGTGCCAGACCCCGGCGGTGGTGCGGGTGGGCACGTCGTGGGTGGCGCACACGGCCGCGCACCACGCGGTGTTGTTGTGGATCGCGGCCCTGAGCAGGGCCCGGTCGGTGGGGTGGGGGGTGTGGACGTCGTTCACGCCCCGAAGGCTGCGGGGCGGGCCGGGGCCCGCGCAACGGGTTTTCGCGCACGCCCCGACCGACCGGGGCCCGGCCGACCGGCCCCACCCCGCCCCACCCCACTCCGCCACACCCCCTGCCGTCAGCGGTGGAAGCCCAGCAGGCCGTGGAGTGCCGCGCCGCCCGCGCTTTCGGGCAGGGCGCGGCCGGTGGCGGTGGGCTTGGGGGCCGGGCCGGCGGGGCAGGTGCCGTCGGTGGCGCGGCCGGTGGTGAGGTAGTCGGCGAGTTTGCGGTCGAGGCAGGTGTTGCCGCTGAGGGTGATGCCGTGGTTGCCGCCGCCCTCTTCGAGGACGAGTGCCGAGCCCGCGAGTTTGGCGTGCAGGGTGCGGGCGCCGCCGACGGGGGTGGCGGCGTCCTCGGTGGCCTGGAACAACAGGGCGGGCGGCAGTTTGTCGTTGGTGACGTCGGGTGCGGGGGCCGGGTCGAGGGGCCAGAACGCGCAGGGCGCGTTGTACCAGGCGTTGTTCCAGGTCATGAAGGGCGCCTTGGCGTGGGTGGTCCACATGTCGCGGCGCCAGGTCGCCCAGTCGGTGGGCCAGCCGGCGTCGCGGCAGGAGACGGCCGTGTACACGCTGTAGCTGTTGCCGGCGCCGGCCTCGACGGCGCCGAAGCGGCGGTACGCGGCGACGAGGGGCGCGGTCTCGCCGCGCGCGGAGTAGGCGGCGAAGGCGCCGGCGAGGGCCGGCCAGTACCCGTCGTAGTAGCCGCCGGGCAGGAAGGTGTCCTCCAGTTCCGCGGGTCCGACGACGCCTTCGGCGGGGTCGCGGCGCAGTTCGGAGCGCATCGTGTACCAGCGGCGTTCGACCTCGGCGGGGTCGGTGCCGAGGCGGTAGGTGGCGTCGTTGCGGGCGATCCACGCCATCAGGGCCTTGTGGCGGGCGTCGAAGGCCACGTCCTGGGCGAGGTTGTCCTCGTACCAGACGCCGGTGGGGTCGACGACGGAGTCGAGGACGAGGCGGTGCACGCGCTCGGGGTACAGCTTGGCGTAGACGGCGCCGAGGTAGGTGCCGTAGGAGTAGCCGAGGTAGCTGAGCCTGGGCGCGCCGAGGGCCGTGCGGAGCACGTCGAGGTCGCGGGCGGCGGAGACGGTGTCGATGTACGGGAGCAGGTCGGCGTGCCGGGCGGCGCAGCCTTCCGCGAAGTCCTTGGCACGGTCGAGGTTGGCCTTCTCGTCGGCGGCATCCCAGGGCACGCTGTCGGGGCGCACGGGGGCGAAGTGGTCGTCGACGCAGTTGAGGGCGGGGGTGCTCGCGCCGACCCCGCGCGGGTCGAAGCCGATCACGTCGTAGCGGGCCGCGACGTCCCGGGGCAGGGAGGCGGCGACGTGGCCGGCGAGGGCGCGGCCGCTGCCGCCGGGGCCACCGGGGTTGACGAGGAGGGGGCCCTCGAAGCGGGCGGCGGGCGCGGTGTGGGGGACGCGGGTGAGGGCGAGGGAGATGCTGCGGCCCTCGGGGTGCCGGTGGTCGAGGGGGACGGCGAGGGTGGCGCACTGGAGGGTG
This sequence comes from Streptomyces dryopteridis, assembly GCF_049606955.1. Taxonomy (NCBI): domain Bacteria; kingdom Bacillati; phylum Actinomycetota; class Actinomycetes; order Kitasatosporales; family Streptomycetaceae; genus Streptomyces; species Streptomyces dryopteridis. The sequence continues at coordinate 666,107 of NZ_CP187113.1, forward strand.
GGGTACCGGTCGGTCCGGCAGTCGGTCCAGCGCAGGGCGGGGGCGCGGGTGGGCGTGGGGGCGCCGTCGGCGGGGGGTGCGGCGCCGAGCAGGCCGCCGGCGAGGAGGCAGGCGGCGAGCGCGGCGAGCCCGTTGCGGCCGACCCGCCCGGCGCGGCGGGTACGCCGTGCACGGGCGGTCCGGACGCTCCGCGAGCCTTCGGGCGTCTCCGTGAGCACACCGCTCGGGGCGCCGACGACCTGCGGAGTGCCGGCGACCTGCGGGGTAGCGGCGGCTTGCGGAGTGCAGGCGGCTTGCGGAGTGCCGGCGGCCTGCCGGGCGCTCGGGGTGGGTGCGCTGCTGGGGGTGTGCGGGGCGGGTGTGGGGGGCGTCTGGGGCATGCGGGTCCTCCCGGCCGGGGGTTCTGGGCGGAATCGTCCCGGACCGGAGGGGCGAATAGTGGGATTGTGCGGTCGATTGGCCCGATGAGGTGACGCCGTGTCGCCCGCGCGGTCCTGCGGACCCCCGTTCGAGGTGGGCGCCGGGTCGGGCGCGGCGTCGGCGCGGCGTCGGGCCGGGTGGGGTGGTCGCGCCCTTGGGCTCGCCCCCGGGTGTGAGCCGAACGGCCCGGAATTGACGCCTCCGTGGCCCTCGGTGCGTCGTGCGCCCCCCGAATGGACGGCGCGCGGGGGGCCCGCGTGCGGGGTCCGGGGGGTCCGGGGGCACGTCGGGCCCGCGTGCTCCGGGCCGAACGGCGTGCCGGGCGCGTCGGGTTCGGCGCGGCGACGGTCGGCGGGCGGCCCCGGGCGGATTTTGGGCGGCCGGTCGGAAGGTGGTTGGCTGACCGCGCAAGAGCGATCACGAGTGCTGGAGGAACAGGTATGGCGCAGGTCGAGGCCACCACGGAGCGGATCATCGCGGCCGACGCGGAGACGGTGTTCGACACCCTGGCGGACTACAGCGGGACCCGCGGCAAGCTGCTTCCCGCGCACTTCAGCGAGTACGAGGTGCGCGAGGGCGGCGACGGTGAGGGCACCCTCGTGCACTGGAAGCTCCAGGCGACGAGCAAGCGGGTGCGGGACTGCCTGCTGGAGGTGACGGAGCCGACGGACGGTCAGCTGGTGGAGAAGGACCGCAACTCCTCGATGGTGACCACGTGGACGGTCACGCCGGCCGGGGAGGGCCGTTCCAAGGCCGTCGTGACCACGGTGTGGGAGGGCGCGGGCGGCATCGGCGGCTTCTTCGAGCGGACCTTCGCCCCCAAGGGCCTGGGGCGGATCTACGACGCGTTCCTGACCAACCTGGCCGCCGAGGTGGAGTCGGGCGCGGACTCGGACGCGACGACCGGCACGGGCACGGCCTGAGCCACCGTGCCGGGGCGCGGAGCCGCCCCGGCGGGGTCGGTGATCCCGCCGGGGGCCGGCCCGCCGATCCGCCGCCTCGTCACCCCATCGCTCCCGTCGTCCCGATGCCTCCCGGCCCATCGGCATCCCGTGCACCCCACGCCCGGGCCTCGGTCCCCGCACCCGGACCGCTTCGTCGCCCCGAGGCCGCGGGGCGTGGCATGGGCGACGGGGGCATCGGGGACGTCGGCCCGGAAGCCCGGCCCGGGGCCGGGCGGGGCGTGCCCTCCCGGGCCTCCCGGCCAGGCCGGGAGGCGTTCCGGGACTCCGGCCGGCCGCCTCCGCGGGTGATCCGCAAGAGCCCCGCCGTCAGGCCGCCTTGGACACATGACGCCGCGCCACGCCGGTCCGGTCCGGCCCTGCCCGCAGGCGCACGCCTTCCGAGCGCCGGCCGGGTCGGTGCGCGGCTCGCCCGGAAACCGCCGCACCTTGCGCCCACGAGCCGGCGCCGCCGTAACGGCCTGAGGCCGTGCCGACATGACGGCGCGACGGCGCGACGGCGCGAACCCTCCGTGCCGCACCACCCCTTTCCCCCTTGGCCCCATCCCGACCCGCCCCATCCCGGCCCATCCCGCTCCGCGCAATCCGCGCGTCCCGGACCGGCCCGTGCCTCTACGCCGCACCCCGGCCATCCGAAGGTCACACGGGAAAGGACCTTCGCCGAGGATCCCTCACTGTGTGTCACTGATAAGACTGTGGTGAGGCGGGCTTTCGTCATCTCTTGACCCGGGAGACGGCGGAGGTCCAGGTCCGTCGGCCCGATCGATCACCGTGTCCTCGCTCCCCACACGCTCACCCGCTCGGACGCGCCGTCAGGCAGGTCCGAGGGCCCTCCGCCGCGCACCACGGAAGGAGGGGTTTCCACCCTGCGGTCGCACTCCGCAGTCCTGAGAGGGCTCCCAGCCATGGGCTTCTTCCGTCGTTCCGAGAGTTCCGCCGCCCTGGACAGCCTCCGGGCCGTCCGGGACGCCGGAGAGGGCGCGCCGCACGTGCAGATCTGCGCGCACACCGACGACGATCTGTACTTCATGACCCCGGACCTGCTCCAGTCCGTCCGGGCAGGCACGCCCATGGTCACCGTGTACCTCACCACCGGCGAGAGCGACGGCCTGAATCTGGCCTCCGACGATCCGGCCCGCAAGACGGCCACCCCCGACTTCCCCGGCTACACGGCGGCCCGTCAGCACGGCATCCGCGCCGCCTACGCGGCCATGGTCACGGGGAACCGGCGTGCGGAGTGGACCCGGGCCACGCTCGGGACCGGCACCAAGGTCACCGCCGAGGTCAACACCCTCGAAGGCGGGCGGATCACCCTCGTGTTCCTGAATCTGCGCACGAGCACCGCCCTGCCGAACGAGCGGCTGCTGAACCTCTGGCACGAGTCGATCCCCGACATCGGGGCCCTGCGCCCCGCGGACAGCCCGATCCCGCGGCGTGCGGACGGACGCAGGATGACGCGTGCCGGGCTGATCACCTTCCTCGCCGACCTCCTCGACGTCGTGCGCCCCTCGGTCGTCCGGGTGATGAACCCGGACTCCGAGCGCACCGCCTACCGGGCCGAGACCGACACCGTCACCCCCTGCGACAACAGCGACCACACGGCGGCGGCCCTGTTCGGCCTCGCCGCACTGCGCGTCCACGAGACACGCGACACCGCCCACCGGCCCTACGTCGAGAGCTACGTCGGCTACTGCAACAAGCTCCAGCCCGACAACCTCAGCCCCGCCGCGGCCACCGAGAAGTTCCACTACCTCGCCGTCTACGGCGGCGAGGACGGACACGACTGCCTCAAGGGCCCCGCCGAGTGCGGCGACCGCCCCTTGGGCAACCGCGCCTTCAACCGCTACTACGGCCAGAGCACCACCCACCGCTGGCAGGGCACCACCACCTGGCTCCGCCTCCGCGGAGACAACCGCCTCACCGCCTTCGCCGTCCTCGGCGGCCGCCCCGTCGTCTGGACCCAGAACACCCCCGGCGGCGACACCTGGACCGGCCCCGAACCCCTCGGCACATGGCCCGCCGACGACACGGGACGCTGCCTGCCGCGCCTGGACACCACCGTCGACGCCCAGGGCCGCATCCACGTGTTCGCCGTCCGCCACCACATCGACGCCGACCCCGAGAACCACCGCCGCGAGGTCCTGCACCTCCACCAGACCTCCCCCGACGGCGACTTCGGGACCTGGACCGTCCTCGGCAGCCCCCACGACCGGGCCAACGCCATCCGCCGCCGCGCCCTGGGCATGCCCGTCGCCGTCACCACCGCCGAAGGCACACCACAAGTCCTGCTCCGCAACTTCGGCACCGGCCTCAGCGCCCGCACCGCCCTCACCGAGGACACCTTCGGCCCCTGGACCGACCTCGCCGGCGGCAGCCTCGAAGGCGCGAGCGCCATCACCACCCGCGACGGCCGCACCGAGGTCTACGCCACCACCCGCACCGGCATGCTCCGCTGGCACCGCACCCCCGGACACACCACCTTCACCCGCGACTACGCCACCCGACTCCCCCGCCCCGCCGGACCCGTCGCCCTCGTCGAACAACCCGACGGCACCCTGATCATGTTCTCCCGCCAACCCGCCACCGGCTGGCTCCTCGCCCACCGCCAAACCAGCCCCCGCGGGCCCTGGGACCCCATGCCCGAACTCCTCGACACCACCCCCGGCCAAGGACCCATCGCCACATCCGTCACCCCCGACGGCACCGCCGTCGTCCTCGTCCAACGACGCGACGACGGCACCCTCGCCCACAGCCTGCAACCCCTCGACGGAACCGACTTCAGCACCATGTGGACCCCGCTGGCCTCGGACCTCTTCGTCCATGTCCAGGCCGTCGTCCACGACGCCGAGGGCCGGCCCGTCATCGCCACCCTCGACCACGGGACCCGGCTGCGCCTGCACGTTCTGCAGCCTTCCCGCGTCCTGTCGGGCGCCGGGGCCTGAGGGCCCCGACCCGGACCCGGGGCGACGCGCGCCGCCGTCGGGCGGCGTGGGTCGGGCCGGATCCTCACGGGACGGCCTAGGGTGGGGCCGGGCCCGTTGGGGTCCGGCCCGCGCCCGTGTGGGTGTGGTGTGCCCGCGCGTGTTTTTCGGGGGGCTCGTTGAAGATTCTCGTCTCCGCCGACATGGAGGGCGCGACCGGGGTCACCTGGCCCGCCGACGTGCTGCCGGGCACCCCGCAGTGGGAGCGCTGTCGGGGGATGTTCACCTCGGACGTGAACGCGGCCGTGCTCGGGTTCCTCGACGGCGGCGCCGACGAGGTGGTGGTCAACGAGGCGCACTGGACGATGCGGAACCTGCTGCTGGAGCGGCTCGACGAGCGGGTCCGGATGCTGACCGGCCGGCACAAGACCCTGTCCATGGTGGAGGGGGTACAGCACGGGGACGTGGACGGGATCGCCTTCGTCGGCTACCACACGGGCGCCGGCGCGGAGGGGGTCCTGGCCCACACCTATCTCGCGAACTCGATCACCGGCGTGTGGTTGAACGGCCGGCCGGCGAGCGAGGGCGTGTTGAACGCGGCGGTGGCCGCCGAGTACGGGGTGCCGGTGGTGTTGGTCACGGGCGACGACCTGACCTGCGTGGACGCGGCGGGGTACGCGCCGGCGGCGCGGACGGTGGCGGTGAAGGAGTACGTGTCGCGGTACGCGGCGGTGTGCCACACCCCCGCCCGTACCGCCGCCGACATCAGGGCGGCGGCGAAGGCGGCGACGGCGCTCGCGGTGCGGCACGAGCCGGTGGCGGCGGGGCCGTTCGCGGTGGAGGTGGAGTTCGACGCGGCGCATCTGGCGGCGGCCGCGACGGTGGTGCCGGGGGTGGCGGTGACCGGGGTGCGTCGGGTGCGGTACGAGAGCCCGAGCATGTTCGAGGGTATTCGCACGTTCAAGGCGGTCACCACGATCGTCTCCGCGGCGGTGGAGGAGCAGTATGGCTGAGTCGACGCGCCCGTCCCCGGCTTCGGCCCCGTCCCCGGAGGCCGTGTCTCCGGAGGCCGTGTCTCCGGAGGCCGTGTCCCAGGAGGCCGTGTCCCCGGAGGCCGGGACGCCGGTGGACGCGCGGGCCCTGGACGAGGTGGTGTCGTTCACCTCGGACCTGATCCGGATGGACACCTCCAACCGGGGCGGCGGCGACTGCCGGGAGCGGCCGGCCGCCGAGTACGTGGCGGCGCGGCTCGCGGAGGCCGGGCTGGAGCCGGTGGTGCTGGAGCGGACTCCGGGGCGGGCCAACGTGGTGGCGCGCATCGCGGGCACGGATCCGACGGCGGAGGCCCTGCTCGTGCACGGGCACCTGGACGTGGTGCCGGCCGAGGCGGCCGACTGGAGCGTGCACCCGTTCTCGGGCGAGGTGGTCGACGGGGTGGTGTGGGGGCGCGGCGCCGTCGACATGAAGAACACGGACGCGATGGTCCTGGCCGTGGTGCGGGCCTGGGCGCGGGCCGGGGTCCGGCCCCGTCGGGACGTGGTGTTGGCGTTCACGGCCGACGAGGAGGACAGCGCGGTCGACGGTTCGGGTTTCCTCGCCGATCACCACCGGGAGCTGTTCGAGGGGTGCACGGAGGGCATCGGCGAGTCGGGGGCGTTCACCGTGCATCCGGCGCCGGGCCGGGTCCTGTACCCGATCGCGGCCGGTGAACGGGGCACGGCCTGGCTGCGGTTGACGGCCACGGGGGTCACCGGGCACGGCTCGAAGCCGAACCGGGCGAACGCGGTGAGCCGGCTGGCGGCGGCCGTGGCCCGGATCGGGGAGCACCGGTGGCCGGTGCGGTTGACGAACACGGTGGTGGCCTGTCTGCGGGAACTGGCCGCGCTGGAGGGGGTGTCGGTGGATCCGCGGGGGCCGGGCTTCGATCTGGACGGCACCCTGGAGCGGTTGGGGCCGGCCTCTGCCCTGGTGGCGGCGACCCTGCGCAACAGCGCCAATCCGACGATGCTCAGCGCGGGCTACAAGGTGAACGTGATCCCGGGGCAGGCCACGGCGTACGTGGACGGGCGGACCCTGCCGGGTGGCGAGGAGGAGTTCCGGGCCACTTTGGACGAGTTGACCGGGCCGGACGTGACCTGGGAGTTCCACCACCGCGAGGTGGCGTTGGAGGCGCCGGTGGACGGGCCGACCTTCGCGGTGTTGCGGGAGGCGGTGGAGCACTTCGCGCCCGAGGGGCACGTGGTGCCGTTCTGCATGGGCGGGGGCACCGACGCGAAGCAGTTCTCGCGGCTGGGGATCGTCGGGTACGGGTTCTCCCCGCTGCGGCTGCCGCCCGGTTTCGACTACTGGGCCCTGTTCCACGGGGTCGACGAGCGGGTGCCGGTGGACGCGCTGCACTTCGGCACGCACGTCCTGGACCGCGCCCTGCGGGCCCTGTGATGCGCGGCGCCGGCGCCCCGCGCACCGAGCCGTACGGGACCTGGGCCTCGCCGATCACCGCCGCCCTCGCGGCCGAGGTGGACGGCGCCCCCGACTTCCTGGGCGCGGTGGGCGACGAGGTGTGGTGGACCGAGCCCCGGCCGGCCGAGGGCGGCCGGCGGGCCCTGGTGCGGCTGCGTCCGGCGGGCGGCGGCCCGGCGCGGACGGTGCTGCCGGCGCCGTGGAACGTGCGCTCCGGGTACACCGAGTACGGGGGCCTGCCGTGGGCGGCCGCCGCCCGGGAGGCGGGGCCGTTGCTGGTGTTCGCGCACCACGGCGACCAGCGGCTGTACGCGTGGGAGCCGGACCGGCCGGAGGCGGGCCCGCCGCGTCCGCTGACCCCGGAGCACGGGCCGACCGGGCCGGGCGGGCGGCCCTCGCGGTACGTGGAGCCGGTGTTGCGGGCCCGGCCCGACGGCGGGCACGAGGTGTGGTGCGCGCGCGAGGAGTTCACCGGGCCGGGCCCGGGGGACGTGCGGCGCGCCCTGGTCGCGGTGCCGGTGGACGGGTCGGCGGCGGGGGATCCGGGGGCGGTGACGGAACTGACCGACGACCGGTGGCGGTTCACCACGGGCCCGGTGCCGTCCGCCGACGGGTCCCGGCTGGCGCGCCTGGTGTGGGAGCACCCGGACATGCCGTGGGACGCGACGCGCGTGCTGGTGTCGACGGTGGACCCGGTGACGGGTCGGCCGGGCCGGGAGCGGCCGGTGCCGGGGCCGGCGCGGGAGTCGGTGGCGCAGGCGCTGTGGTGCGCGGACGGGTCCCTGGCGTTGCTCGGGGACCGTTCGGGCTGGTGGAACCCGGTGTTCGTGGACGTGTCGGGCGGGGCGGCGGACCGCACGCCCTGCGGGCGGCCGGAGGAGTTCGGCGGGCCCCTGTGGCAGCCGGGTCGGCGGTGGGCGGCGGCCCTGGCCGACGGGACGCTCGCGGTGCTGCACGGGGTGGGACGGTCGGTGCCGGGGTTGTTGGACCCGGTGACGGGTGATCTCGCGGACGCGGCGGGCCCGTGGACCCACTGGGCGCCGACGCTCGCGGTCTCCGGGCCCCGGGTGTACGGGGTGGCGGCCGGGCCCCGGTCGGCGCCGGAGGTGGTCGAGTGGGACACGGCGAGCGGCCACGCCCGGGCCCTGACCGGCGGGCCGGACCGGTCGGCGGACGGACCGGCGAACGGACCGGCGGACCGGTCGGCGGGCGGGCCGGTGGATCCGGTGTGGTTCCCGGAGCCGCAGCGGCGGGTGTTCCGGGGTCCGGCGGGCCGGGAGGTGCACGCCTTGCTGTACCCGCCGCACCATCCGGCCCGCCGGGCGCCGGCCGGGGAGGCCCCGCCGTTGGTGGTGTGGGCGCACGGCGGGCCCACGGACCACGTGGCGCCGGTGCTGGACGTGGACGTGGCCTACTTCACCTCGCGGGGTTTCGCGGTGGTGGAGGTCAACTACGGGGGGTCCACCGGCTACGGGCGGGCCTACCGGGAGCGCCTGCGGGAGGGCTGGGGGGTGGTGGACGTGGAGGACTGCGCGGCCGTGGCCCGGGCCCTGGCGGCGGAGGGCACGGTGGATCCGGCCCGGGTGGCGATCCGGGGCGGCAGCGCGGGCGGGTGGACGGCCGCGGCGGCGCTGGCCTCGGGGGACGGGGTGTTCGCGTGCGGGACGCTGCGGTACCCGGTGTTGGACCTGGAGGGGTTCGCGGCGCAGACCCACGACCTGGAGAGCCGTTACCCGGAGGGGCTGGTGGGCCCGGGGCCGGTGTCGGCGGCGCGGTCGCGGGAGCGGTCGCCGGTGGCGCGGGCGGATCGGGTGACGGCCCCGTTCCTGTTGTTGCAGGGTTCGCTGGACGCGGTGTGCCCGCCGGCCCAGGCGCGGCGGTTCCTGGCGGCGATGGCGGGCCGGTCGGTGCCGCACGCGTACCTGGAGTTCCCGGGCGAGGGGCACGGCTTCCGGCGGGCCGAGACCCTGACCCGGGCCCTGGAGGCGGAACTCGCCCTGTACACACGGGTGTTCGCCCTGGAGCGGCCGACCGACGACCCACCGCCGCTGGAGTGGCGCGACTGAACCCCTCGACCGCGGCCGGTCCGGTCACGGGCCGGCGCAGTCACGGGCCGGTCAGGTGCCCGCCGGGGCGGTGGGCAGGGCTCGCAGGGCGCGGGCCGCGTCGGCGGCGAGCCGGGGGTGGGCCAAGGCTCGGGTGAGGACCTCGCGGGCGGCGGGGTCGGCGAGTTCGGCCAGGCCCAGCACGCAGGCCGTCGCGATCCGGTGGTAGGGGTCGTGGGGGGCGAGCCGGCGGTCGAGCACGGCGATCAGGGCGGGGGCGGCCTCGGGGGCCCGCAGCCGGACCAGGAGCCGCACGGGGTGCAGGGCGTAGGCCACGCGCAGCTCGTTGCGGGCGAGGGCGGCGGCGGCCCGGCCGGTGCGCGGGTCGCCGAGGTGGGCGAGGGCGTCGGCGGCGGCGGCCCCGCGTTCGGGGTCGCGGTGGTTGAGGAAGAGCACCAGCGGTTCGAAGGCGCGCGGATCGGCGGCGAGCCCGAGGCGGTGCGCGGCGAGTTCACGGGCCCACAGGGGCAGGCCGCTCTCGGTGAGGGCGGCGGCCAGCGCGTCGGGTCCGGCGGCGGTCAACCGCCCTCGCAGGGCCTCGCCTTGGGGTCCGGCCTCCTCGCGCCAGCGCGCCGCCACGTCCATGCGTCGACCCTAGCGGCCGGCGGCTCCCGGTGTGGGGCGTACGTCACAACGGGTCGCGGCGACGGCCCTCTGGCGGTCCCGGGGCGGGGCCGTTACGCTGCCAGCACGTGTCGTCCTCCGGGCTCCCACCTCACGGGTCCGGGGCGAGCGGCGCGGTCGGCCTGGTGACGCGGCCGCCGCGCACGCGCGATGTCCGGTCGCGCTCTTCGACGTGATCCACGGGACTGGGTCGGTCGTTCCTCCCGGACGTCCTCCATCGCGGGGTTCGCGGTGCGCCGGTCCGCCGTGCGGACGGTCCCGTGCTCGTCGCCCCCGTGCCCGTGCCCGCAATCCCCTGTGCTCGCGATCCCCCCTGCCCGCAATCCCCCGTGCCCGTCGTACCCGCGCTCGCGATCCCGCGTGCCCGTCGTACCCCGTGTCCGCCCCCCGCCCCCTGCGCCGCGCCCCTCGTCCGGCGCGTCGCCGGGCCCCTCGCCGTGCCCCGGTTCCCTCGCCGCGGGCCCGGCCCCCTCTTCGCCCTCGTGGCGCCGCAGTCGTCACCCTTCCTCCCTCGTCTGGAGTCCGCGATGGACCGTCCCTCCACTCCCACTCCCCCGCCCGCCGTTCCCGCGTCCACGTCCGTGCCCGTGCCCGATCCCGCCGCCGCTCCCGTGCTGCCCGTGGTCGGGGTGGTGGGGCTGGGCACGATGGGCACCGGGCTGGTCGAGGTGCTGGCCCTGTCGGGCCGCACGGTGATCGGTTTCGACGTCGACGAGGCGGCCGGTCCCCGGGCGCGGGCCGCGTTGTCGGCGGCCCTGGACCGCGCGGTGGCCAAGGGACGTCTGACCGATCCGGAGCGGGCGGCGGCGCTGGCCCGGTTCGGGTGGGGGGCGGAGCTGTCGGCGGTGGCCGGCGCGGACCTCGTGATCGAGGTGGTGCCGGAGGACGCCGAGCTGAAGGCGTCGGTGGTGGCGGCCCTGGACGGGCTGCTGCGGCCGGACGCGATCGTGGCCACGGGCACGAACGCGCTGTCGGTGACCCGGCTGGCGGCCGGTTCGCTGCGGCCCGAGCGGGTCGTGGGGCTGCACTTCTTCCACCCGGCGCCCGCGATGCGGCTGGTGGAGGTGGTCTCCTCGGTCCTGACGGCGCCGCCGGCGGTCGCGGCCGTCACCGAACTGGCCCGGTCCCTGGGCAAGGAGCCGGTGGCGGTCGGGGACCGGCCCGGGTTCGTCGCGGACGGGCTGCTGTTCGGGTACCTGAACCAGGCGGCGGCCATGTACGAGTCGCGCTACGCCTCGCGCGAGGACGTGGACGCGGCGATGCGCCTGGGCTGCGGGCTGCCGATGGGGCCACTCGCCCTGCTGGACCTGATCGGCGTGGACACCGCGCGCACGGTGCTGGAGGCCATGTACGCGGCGTCCGGGGACCGACTGCACGCCCCGGCCCCGATCCTGGGGCAGCTCACGGCGGCCGGGTTGACCGGCCGGAAGGCGGGTCGCGGGTTCTACACGTACGCGGCGCCGGGCAGCGCGGAGGTGGTGCCGGACGGGTCGGCGCCCGCGGCGGGCGGCGGGGCGGGCGGCCGGTCGGTGTCCTCGGTGGGGGTGGCCGGGTCGGGCACGATGGCGGGCGGGATCGCGCAGGTCTTCGCGCAGGCCGGGTTCTCGGTGGTGTTGGCGGCGCGGTCGGCGGAGAAGGCCGAGCGGGCCAAGGCGGCGATCGGGAAGTCCCTGGACCGGGCCGTGTCGCGGGGCAGGCTGACGCCGGAGGCGGCGGCCGGGACCTTGGCGCGGATCACCCCGGCCGGGTCCCTGGACGCGTTCGCCGAGGTGGACCTGGCGGTGGAGGCGGTGGCGGAGGACCTGGCGGTCAAGCAGGAGCTGTTCCGGACCCTGGACGAGGTCTGCAAGCCGGGCGCGGTGCTGGCCACGACCACCTCCTCGCTGCCCGTGATCGCGTGCGCTCGGGCCACCTCGCGGCCGCAGGACGTCATCGGGATGCACTTCTTCAACCCGGCGCCGGCTATGAAGCTGGTGGAGGTGGTGCGGACGGTGCTGACGGCGGACTCCGCGCACGCGACCGTGCGGGAGGTGTGCGGGCGGATCCGCAAGCACGCCGTGGACTGCGGGGACCGGGCCGGGTTCATCGTCAACGCGCTGCTGTTCCCGTACCTGAACAACGCGATCAAGATGGTGGAGCAGCACTACGCCTCCCCGGACGAGATCGACGCGGCGATGAAGCTGGGCGGCGGCTACCCGATGGGCCCGTTCGAGCTGTTGGACGTGGTGGGCCTGGACGTGTCGCTGGCCATCGAGAAGGTGCTGCACCAGGAGTTCCGGGAGCCGGGGCTGGCCCCGTCGCCGCTGCTGGAGCACCTGGTGGCCGCCGGGTGCCTGGGCCGGAAGACCGGTCGCGGATTCCGTGAGCACGCCCGCCGCTGATCGGCGGACCCCCGACCCGGACGCGTGGGGAGGGCTGCTCGGGCCCGTCGCACCCTCACGGCGGGCCGCCGCGGAGCGGGATCCGGGCGCTGCCCGGAGCGACGCGGACGAGCACCGTGCGGGCCCTCCCCCGCGTCCGACCACCCGCCGGGCTCCGGCCGGCCGGAGCCCGGGGCCGGCCGGTTCCGGGGCGCCGTCCCAGCCCTCGGAATCCGTTGCGCGGTCCGCCGGGTCCATGGAGTACGTTCCCTCTATGCCCCAGCCCCAGCCCGCCTCGGCCCGCACCGCCGCCCGTGCCGCCTCCCCCGCCGCCCCCGTGTCCGCCCCGACCGCCGAGACGCCCGAGAGCGCGGGCGGCAAGGCCGCGGCGCAGCGCCTGCGGATGCGGCGGGAGCTGGCCGCGGCGGCGATGGAGCTGTTCGCGACGAAGGGGTACGAGGGGACCACGGTCGACGAGATCGCGGCGGCCGCCGGGGTGGCCCGCCGGACCTTCTTCCGGCACTTCCGCTCCAAGGAAGAGGCGATCTTCCCCGATCACGACGACACCCTGATCCGCGCCGAGGCCGTGCTGGACGCGGCGCCGGCCCACGAGCACCCGTTGGACACGGTGTGCCGGGGGATCAAGGAGGTCATGAAGATGTACGCGGCCTCGCCGGCGGTGTCGGTGGAGCGCTACCGGCTGACCCGGGAGGTGCCAGCGCTGCGGGAGCGGGAGATCGCCTCGGTGGCCCGCTACGAGCGGCTGTTCACCCGCTACCTGCTGGCCCATTTCGACGAGCACGAGCACCACGACGACACCAACGACGATCCGCTGCTCGCGGAGGTCGCGGCCTCGGCCGTGGTGACGGCCCACAACCACGTGCTGCGGCGCTGGCTGCGGGCCGGCGGGCAGGGGGACGTGGAGAACCAGCTCGACCACGCCTTCGGGATCGTCCGCAAGACCTTCAAGACGGGCATCGGCGTGGGCCGGGCCACCGGCCTGCTGCGGCCGGGGGCCGGCGCCACGATCGGGGCGGCCGGGCCGGCCGTCTCCCCCGACCAGGTGGTCGCGCGGACCGAGGGCGAGGTGCTCGTGACGGTCGCGCGGACCGACGCCCCGCTCGACGAGGTGATGCGCACGATCCAGGCGGCGCTGATGGAGCACCGCGAGAACGCCCGCGCGGCCGACTGAACGACGCGCCCGCGCACCCACCCACCCACCCACAGCAGCGCACGAGGGCCCCGCCGGGCCCGGTGACCGCCCCCGCGGCCCGGACCCCGTCGGGGCCCTCGCGCGTGCCCGGGGGCTTGTCGGCCACGCCGGCCCGTTCGCGGCACCCGGTGCCACCTTCGGGGCTTCCCGAGGCCCCACCCCCGGCCCATACGTCCCGGCGGCCGGATGCGCCGTGCCGAGCCCCGACGCCCGGGCCGACGTCACGTGCGTCACATCCCTCACCCCGGCCCCCACCTGGCCTTCCGGCCGCTCCCCGGCCTCGGAGCCGTCGCGCGCCCCATTTGTTCCTACTCGTCGGTAACTCTGATCGATCATCGCTCAGATGCGCGGCCCAATCGCCAGATGAGAGAAACTTTTGGCACCGAGTGCCTTGTCGGTCGACATGGCGTGCCATACGTTGAAGGCGTCCGGAAGTCCCCGCGACCCCCGCCCCACCGGGCGGAGGACGCGCCCCGGACGCCTGCGTCACAGGCACCGCGCGCCCCACCCCGGGCGCCGCCGCACCACCGCCGCCATCCGTCCGCGACCGGCGCGGTCCGCCCTCACGGCCCGCGCCGCCGAACGCCCCCGGCACACCCGAGACCACACCCTCAGCGCTCTCCGCACACCCCCGCACCGCCCGCACGCCCCGGCCCCGAGCCGCGCGGCGCGCCCCCACGAACCCTCATCCGCAGCGCGACCCCTCGTCCCGCGCTCCCGCAGGAGGCACCACCGTGAAGGACATCCTCGACGCGATCCAGTCGCAGTCCGCCTCGTCGGCAGACTTCGCGGCCCTGGCGCTGCCCGAGTCCTACCGCGCCGTCACCGTCCACAAGGACGAGACGGAGATGTTCGACGGGCTCCCCACCCGCGAGAAGGACCCCCGCAAGTCCCTCCACCTCGACCAGGTCCCGGTCCCCGAACTCGGCCCCGGCGAGGCCCTGGTGGCCGTCATGGCCTCCTCCGTGAACTACAACTCGGTCTGGACCTCGATCTTCGAGCCCCTCTCCACCTTCGGCTTCCTGGAGCGCTACGGCCGGGTCTCCGAGCTCACGAAGCGGCACGATCTGCCGTATCACGTGATCGGTTCGGACCTGGCCGGTGTGGTGTTGCGGACCGGTCCCGGGGTGAACGCCTGGCGGCCGGGCGACGAGGTGGTCGCGCACTGCCTGTCCGTGGAGCTGGAGTCCTCCGACGGCCACAACGACACCATGCTCGACCCCGAACAACGCATCTGGGGCTTCGAGACCAACTTCGGCGGCCTCGCCGAGATCGCCCTGGTCAAGTCCAACCAACTCATGCCCAAACCCGCCCACCTCTCCTGGGAAGAGGCCGCGGCCCCCGGCCTGGTCAACTCCACCGCCTACCGCCAACTCGTCTCCCGCAACGGCGCCGGCATGAAACAAGGCGACAACGTCCTCATCTGGGGCGCCTCCGGCGGCCTCGGCTCCTACGCCACCCAAATGGCCCTCGCCGGCGGAGCCCACCCCATCTGCGTCGTCTCCTCACCCCAAAAAGCCGCGATCTGCCGCGCCATGGGCGCCGAAGCCGTCATCGACCGCACCGCCGAGGACTACCGCTTCTGGAAGGACGAACACACCCAGGACCCCAAGGAATGGAAACGCCTCGGGGCCCGGATCCGCGAGTTCACCGGCGGCGAGGACGTCGACATCGTCTTCGAACACCCCGGCCGCGAGACCTTCGGCGCCTCCGTCTACGTCACCCGCAAGGGCGGCACCATCACCACCTGCGCCTCCACCAGCGGCTACCTCCACGAATACGACAACCGCTACCTGTGGATGTCCCTCAAACGCATCATCGGCTCCCACTTCGCCAACTACCGCGAAGCCTGGGAAGCCAACCGCCTCATCGCCAAGGCCAGGATCCACCCCACCCTCTCCAAGACCTACACCCTCGCCGACACCGGACAAGCCGCCCACGACGTCCACCGCAACGTCCACCAAGGCAAAGTCGGCGTCCTCTGCCTCGCCCCCGAAGAAGGACTCGGCGTCCGCGACCACGAAACCCGCGCCCGCCACATCGACGCCATCAACCGCTTCCGCGGCATCTGAACCGCACCACCTCACCTCATCGCACCGGCCGCACGGCCAAGGGGACAGGGAACCCGGAGATGACAGAGCGCCAGAAGGACCGTCCGTGGCTCATGCGGACGTACGCCGGCCACTCCACGGCCGAGGCGTCCAACGAGCTGTACCGCCGCAACCTCGCCAAGGGCCAGACCGGTCTGTCGGTGGCCTTCGACCTCCCCACCCAGACCGGCTACGACCCCGACCACGTGCTCGCGCGCGGCGAGGTCGGCCGGGTCGGGGTGCCGGTCTCGCACCTCGGGGACATGCGGCGGTTGTTCCGGGACATCCCGCTGGAACGCATGAACACCTCCATGACGATCAACGCCACCGCCATGTGGCTGCTGGCGCTGTACCAGGTGACCGCCGAGGAGCAGGGGGCCGACGTCTCGCTGCTCCAGGGCACCACCCAGAACGACATCGTCAAGGAGTACCTGTCGCGGGGCACGCACGTCTTCCCGCCCGGCCCCTCCCTGCGCCTGACCACCGACATGATCGCGTACACGGTCACCCACATGCCCAAGTGGAACCCGATCAACATCTGCAGCTACCACCTCCAGGAGGCCGGGGCCACCCCGGTGCAGGAGATCGCGTACGCCATGTCCACCGCGATCGCCGTGCTCGACGCGGTCCGTGACGGCGGGCAGGTCCCGGCCGAGCGCTTCGGCGAGGTCGTCGCCCGCATCTCCTTCTTCGTCAACGCGGGCGTCCGCTTCATCGAGGAGATGTGCAAGATGCGCGCCTTCGGCCGCATCTGGGACCGGATCACCCGGGAGCGGTACGGCATCGAGGACGCCCGCCAACGCCGGTTCCGCTACGGCGTGCAGGTCAACTCCCTGGGGCTGACCGAGGCGCAGCCGGAGAACAACGTCCAGCGGATCGTGCTGGAGATGCTGGCCGTCACCCTCTCCAAGGACGCTCGCGCCCGCGCCGTCCAACTGCCCGCCTGGAACGAGGCCCTGGGCCTGCCCCGACCCTGGGACCAGCAGTGGAGCCTGCGCATCCAGCAGGTCCTGGCGCACGAGAGCGACCTGCTGGAGTACGAGGACATCTTCGCCGGCTCGCACGTGATCGAGGCCAAGGTCGACGCCCTGGTCGAGGAGTGCCTCGCCGAGATCGGGCGGATCCAGGAGATGGGCGGGGCCATGGCCGCCGTCGAGTCCGGCTACCTCAAGTCGCGGCTCGTCGGCAGCCACGCCGAGCGCCGGGCCCGGATCGAGGCCGGCGAGGACAAGATCGTCGGCGTCAACTGCTTCGAGCAGACCGAGCCGAACCCGCTCACCGCCGACCTCGACGCCGCGATCATGACCGTGGACGCGGGGGTCGAGGCCGGGGTGATCGACTCGATCGGCCGGTGGAAGGCCGAACGACAGGAGTCCACCGACCGGCAGGGCGGCGGCGACCCCTTCCTCTTCCCCAGCGTCGGCCAGGCCCTGGACCGGCTGCGGGAGGCCGCCGCGGACCCCGCCGAGAACCTCATGGAGGCCACCTTGGAGTGCGTCCGCGCCGGTGTCACCACCGGCGAGTGGGCCGGGGCGCTGCGCGAGGTCTTCGGCGAGTTCCGGGCCCCCACCGGGGTGTCCTCCGCCCCCGTCGCCGTGCCCGCCGAGGCCGGCACCCCGCTCGCGGAGGTCCGGGCCAAGGTGGACCGCACCGCCGCCGACCTCGGGGTGGGCCGGCTGCGGCTGCTCGTGGGCAAGCCGGGGCTGGACGGGCACTCCAACGGCGCCGAGCAGATCGCCGTGCGGGCCCGCGACGCCGGGTTCGAGGTGATCTACCAGGGCATCCGGCTCACCCCCGAGCAGATCGCGACGGCGGCCCTCGCGGAGGATGTGCACTGCGTGGGGCTGTCGATCCTCTCCGGCTCCCACAGCGCCCTGGTGCCCGACGTGCTGGAGCGGCTGCGGGCGGCCGGCGCCGGGGAGGTCCCCGTGATCGTCGGCGGGATCATCCCGCAGGCCGACGGCGAGGAGTTGCGCGCCGCCGGCGTGGCCGCCGTCTTCACCCCGAAGGACTTCGGAATCACGGAGATCATCGGCCGTATCGTCGACGAGATCCGCACCGCCAACAAGCTCGACCCCGTGGAGGTCCCCGCATGACCAGCGCCACCCCCGCCCCCGTGAACCGCCTGCGCCCGCGCCGGTCCTGTCTCGCGGTGCCGGGCTCCAACCCCCGCTTCCTGGAGAAGGCCCAGGGGCTCGACGCCGACCAGGTCTTCCTGGACCTGGAGGACGCGTGCGCCCCGCTCGCGAAGGAGGGCGCGCGGCACACCATCGTCGAGGCGCTGAACCAGGGCGACTGGGGCTCCAAGACCCGTGTCGTGCGCGTCAACGACTGGACCACGCACTGGACCTACCGCGACGTGATCACCGTCGTGGAGGGCGCGGGCCAGAACCTCGACTGCATCATGCTCCCCAAGGTGCAGGACGCGAACCAGGTCGTGGCCCTGGACACCCTGCTGACCCAGATCGAGAAGACCATGGGCTTCGAGGTCGGCCGGATCGGCATCGAGGCGCAGATCGAGAACGCCAAGGGCCTGATCAACGTGGACGCCATCGCGGCGGCCTCGCCCCGGGTGGAGACGATCATCTTCGGCCCGGCCGACTTCATGGCCTCCATCAACATGAAGTCCCTCGTGGTCGGCATGCAGCCGCCCGGCTACCCGGCCGACGCCTACCACTACATCCTGATGCGCATCCTGATGGCCGCCCGCGCCCACGACCTCCAGGCCATCGACGGCCCCTTCCTCCAGATCCGCGACGTGGACGCGTTCCGCGAGGTCGCCGGGCGCGCCGCGGCCCTGGGCTTCGACGGCAAGTGGGTGCTGCACCCCGGGCAGGTCGAGGCCGCCAACGAGGTCTTCTCGCCCTCGCAGGAGGACTACGACCACGCCGAGCTGATCCTCGACGCCTACGCCTGGTGCACCTCGGAGGCCGGCGGCCGCAAGGGTTCGGCGATGCTCGGCGACGAGATGATCGACGAGGCCAGCCGCAAGATGGCGCTGGTCATCGCGGGCAAGGGCCGGGCGGCGGGCATGGAGCGGACCACCAAGTTCGAGATCCCGGAGGACTGAGGGCGATGCAGTTCGGACGCACCTACGAGGAGTTCGAGGTCGGGGCGGTGTACAAGCACTGGCCCGGGAAGACCGTCACGGAGTACGACGACCACCTCTTCTGCCTGCTGACCATGAACCACCACCCGCTGCACCTGGACTCCCACTACGCCGAGTCCTCCACGGACTTCGGGCGGAACGTGGTGGTCGGCAACTACGTGTACTCGCTGCTGCTGGGCATGTCGGTACCGGACGTGTCGGGCAAGGCGATCGCGAACCTGGAGATCGAGTCGCTGCGGCACGTGGCGCCCACGTTCCACGGGGACACGATCTACGGCGAGACCGAGGTCCTGGACAAGACGCCCTCGCGGTCCAAGAGCGACCGGGGCGTGGTGTACGTGGAGACCAAGGGCTACAAGCAGGACGGCACCCTCGTCTGCGTCTTCCGGCGCAAGGTGATGGTCCCGAACGAGACGTACGTCAAGGAGCGCGGCGGCGAGCAGCCGGGCCGCCCGGTGCCGAGGGAACAGGGGAAGTAAGCCATGGCACGACTCGCTCAGACCGCCGGCCTCACCGAGGTGCAGCGGGAGATCCTCAAGACCGTCCGCGAGTTCGTCGACAAGGAGATCCTCCCGGTCGCGACGGAGCTGGAGCACCGCGACGAGTACCCGCAGGCCATCGTGGACGGCCTGAAGGACCTCGGACTGTTCGGGCTGATGATCCCCGAGGAGTACGGGGGTCTGGGCGAGTCGCTGCTCACCTACGCGCTGTGCGTGGAGGAGCTGGCGCGGGGCTGGATGTCGGTGTCCGGCATCGTGAACACGCACTTCATCGTGGCGTACATGCTCAAGCAGCACGGCACCGAGGAGCAGAAGTCGCACTTCCTGCCGCGGATGGCGACGGGCGAGGTGCGCGGGGCGTTCTCGATGTCGGAGCCGGGGCTCGGTTCGGATGTGTCGGCCATCACGTCGAAGGCCGTGCGCGAGGACGACGGGTACGTGTTGAACGGCCAGAAGATGTGGCTGACCAACGGCGGCTCGTCCACGCTCGTGGCGGTGCTGGTGAGAAGTGACGAAGGCCACCCCGAGGGCACCGCGCCGCACAAGTCGATGACGACCTTCCTGGTGGAGAAGGAGCCGGGGTTCGGGGAGGTGCGGCCGGGCCTGACCATCCCGGGGAAGATCGACAAGATGGGGTACAAGGGCGTCGACACCACCGAACTGATCATGGACGGCCTGCGGATCCCGGCGGACCGCGTGCTCGGCGGGGTCACCGGCCGAGGTTTTTACCAGATGATGGACGGGGTCGAGGTGGGCCGCGTGAACGTCGCGGCGCGTGGCTGCGGGGTCGCGCAGCGTGCGTTCGAACTCGGCGTCTCCTACGCGCAGCAGCGTCACACGTTCGGGAAGCCGATCGCGCAGCACCAGGCGATCCAGTTCAAGCTCGCCGAGATGGCCACCAAGGTCGAAGCGGCTCATGCGATGATGGTCAATGCAGCACGCAAAAAGGACAGCGGGGAACGAAACGACCTGGAAGCGGGGATGGCCAAGTACCTCGCCTCCGAATACTGCAAGGAGGTGGTCGAGGACGCCTTCCGCATCCACGGTGGTTACGGCTTCTCCAAGGAGTACGAGATCGAACGCCTCTACCGCGAGGCACCGATGCTCCTGATCGGTGAGGGAACCGCCGAAATCCAGAAAATGATCATCGGGCGACGACTGCTGGAAGAGTACCGACTCCAAGGTTGATACGTCCGCTTTTGACCGGATCTGACCAGGGTCACGGGACGGAGGCGGCGCGATTTGCCACGGGATGACGGCCATCGACTCGGTTGCCGGCTTGCCCAGTTGTCGCGCGCAACCGATAGCATTCCAGTAAAGCCGCCGTCCCGTCCCCCCGTTTGCGGCGCGGCAATCACCCGCTACGAAGGTCATCCATGCCCCACAGCCAAACCTCTGCACCTCGCGGCCGTGTCCGCCTCGCGCGCGGAGCATCGCCGTGGCTTCTGCCGACCGTCGCCACCGCGGCCCTGAGCCTGGCCAAGGCTCGCCGGTCCGGGCGCTGGGCCGCGGCGGCCGTGCCCACCACCGCTCTGGCGGCGGGCATGTTGTGGTTCTTCCGCGACCCCGAGCGCGAGATCGCGCAGGGTCGGGTCATCTCCCCCGCCGACGGCGTGGTGCAGAGCATCATGCCGTGGAAGGACGGACGGACCCGCGTCGCGATCTTCATGAGCCCGCTCAACGTTCACGTCAACCGCGCGCCGCTCGCCGGCACCGTGACCTCCGTGGAGCACGTCCCGGGCGGCTTCGTCCCGGCGTTCAACAAGGAGAGCGAGAACAACGAGCGGGTGGTGTGGCACTTCGACACCGAGCTCGGCGACATCGAGATGGTGCAGATCGCCGGCGCCGTCGCCCGTCGCATCGTTCCGTACGTCCCCGCCGGCACCAAGGTCGAGCAGGGCGAACGCATCGGCCTGATCCGCTTCGGCTCGCGCGTCGACATCTATCTCCCCGAGGGCGTCGAAGTCGCGGTCGAGGTCGGACAGGCCACCACCGCGGGGGTGACCCGAATTGACCGTGACTGACCCCGACACTCCGCGCGCGGGCTGGGTGCCCGAGGCCGAGGAGGAGCCCGGCGACGGCGAGGACATGCCGTTGTCGCTGAGGTTGTCGATAGCGGACACCCTCACCCTGGGCAACGCCACCTGCGGCTTCATGGCGGTGTACTTCACCACCACCGGCATCCTCATCCCGCACCTCACCGGCAGTGACGAGTCGGGCATGGCCCGTCACAGCGCGGCGACCGCGGTGATACTGATGCTGCTCGCGGCGGTCTTCGACCTCTTCGACGGCATCGTCGCCCGCAAGCTGCGCAGCTCCCCGATGGGCGCCGAGCTGGACAACCTCTCGGACCTGATCAGCTTCGGGCTGGCCCCCGCGTACTTCGTGCTCGTCTACGGCCTCGTCGCCAACGACGCGCACGAACGGGTCTCCGCCCTCGCGGCCATCGTGGTGCTCCTCGCCGTCGTGCTCAGACTCGCGAGATTCAGCATCGTGACCATGAAGGACGGCATGTTCCAGGGCATGCCGAGCCCCTTCGGCGCGCTGACGGTCGTCTCGATCGTGCTGCTGGAGCTGCCCTTCGTGCCCACCCTCCTCGCGATCATCGGGGTGGCCTGGCTGATGGTGAGCCGGGTCGAGTACCCCAAGCCGCGCGGAGTGCTGGCGGTGGCCATGCTGAGCTGGATCGTCAGCGCCATGGGGTTGCTCGCCGCCTGGGCCTTCGATGCCCCCGGCGGCCAGCTGCTCCTGCAGACCGGCTGCGCCCTGCAGATCGTGCTCGCGGCGACGATCCCGCTGTTCGCGACCACCCGCCGGGTCAACACGATCCGGCACAACCGGCGCGAGGCCCGCGCCGGCCAGGTCCCCTAGGGAACCGCCCTCGTCGAACCGAGGCCCCCGGACGCCGAACAAGCGTCCGGGGGCCTCGTGCGTGCCGCCCACCACGTGCGCGGACGCGGCCTCGATGTCGCGAAACCGCCGGCCGTACGTCGCCCGACCCGGGATCCTGGAGTCATGCACACCGACACCGAGCGCTGCGTCCGGGCCGTGCGGTCCAAGGACCCGCGGTTCGACGGCTGGTTCTTCACCGCCGTGCGGACCACCGGGATCTACTGCCGGCCGAGCTGCCCGGCGGTCACCCCCAAGCCCGAGAACATGAGCTTCCTGCCCAGCGCCGCCGCCTGCCGGCAGGCCGGCTACCGCGCCTGCAAGCGCTGCCGGCCCGACACCACCCCCGGCTCCCCCGAGTGGAACGCCCGCGCCGACGTGGTGGCCCGCGCCATGCGCCTGATCCAGGACGGGGTCGTCGACCGCGAGGGCGTGCCGGGCCTGGCCCGCCGGCTCGGCTACTCCACCCGCCAGATCGAACGGCAGCTCGGCGCCGAGCTGGGCGCCGGCCCGCTGGCCCTGGCCCGTGCCCAGCGCGCCCAGACCGCCCGCCTGCTGGTGGAGACCACGGCGCTGCCGATGGCCGACGTGGCCTTCGCCGCCGGCTTCTCCTCCATCCGCACCTTCAACGACACCGTCCGGGAGGTGTTCGCGCTGGCCCCCGGAGAGCTCCGCGAACGCGCCGCGCGCCGGGCCCCCGGCCACGACTCCCCCGGGGCCGCCCCCGGCACCCTCGCCCTGCGGCTGCCGTTCCGCGCCCCCCTCACCCCCGACAACCTCTTCGGGCACCTGGCGGCCACCGCCGTGCCCGGGGTCGAGGAATGGCGCGACGGCGCCTACCGACGCACCCTGCGGCTGCCCTACGGCACCGGGATCGTGGCCCTGGCGCCCCGACCCGACCACGTGGACTGCCGGCTGGCCCTGACCGACCTGCGGGACCTGAACACCGCGATCAGTCGCTGCCGCCGCATGCTGGACCTGGACGCGGACCCCGAGGCGGTGGACGAGCTGCTGTCCCGGGACCCGCTGCTGGCCCCGCTGGTCGCCAAGGCCCCGGGCCGACGGGTCCCGCGCACGGTGGACGCCGCCGAGTTCGCGCTGCGCGCCGTCCTGGGCCAACAGGTGTCCACGGCCGCGGCCCGCACCCACGCCGGCCGGCTCGCCGCCGCCTACGGGGAGCCCCTCGTCGACGTGCACCCCGAGGGCGGCCTGAACCGGCTCTTCCCCGACCCGGCGGCCTTGGCCGACCTCGACCCCGAGGCCCTGGCCCTGCCGCGCAGCAGGCGCGCCACCGTCACCACGCTGATCGCGGAGTTGGCGGGCGGCTCGCTCGCCCTCGACGTGGACAGCGACTGGGACGAGGCACGGGCCCGGCTGCTGGCCCTGCCGGGCTTCGGCCCGTGGACGGTGGAGGTGATCGCGATGCGGGCCCTCGGCGACCCCGACGCCTTCATCCCCACCGACCTCGGGGTGCGCAAGGCGGCCGGCGCCCTGGGCCTGCCCACCGGCCCGGCCGCGCTGACCGCGCGGGCCGCGGCCTGGCGGCCCTGGCGCGCGTACGCCGTCCAACACCTGTGGGCCACCGACTCCCACCCGATCAACCACCTGCCGGCGTGAACGCCGGACCGACCGAGCGTTCCGACCGTCCGAGGAGAGACACAGACATGACCAGCGACGCACGACTCGTGACGCACGCCGTGGTGGACAGCCCCTACGGCGAGCTGACCCTGGTGGCCCGGGACGGGGTCCTCTCGGGCCTCTACATGACCGAACAGCGCCACCGCCCCGAGCCGGAGACCTTCGGCGAACGGGTCTCGGCCCTGGAGGAGCCCTTCGCGGAGGTTCGGCGGCAGCTCGCCCTGTACTTCGCCGGCGAGCTCACCGAGTTCGACGTGCCGGTGCGGCTGGAGGGCACCGAGTTCCAGAAGAGCGTGTGGGCCCAGCTGCTGCGGATCCCCTACGGCGAGACCTGGTCCTACGGGGAGCTCGCCGAACGCCTCGGCAACCCGAAGGCGTCCCGGGCCGTCGGCCTGGCCAACGGCAAGAACCCGATCAGCATCATCGTCCCCTGCCACCGGGTGATCGGGTCCTCGGGCTCGATGACCGGCTACGGCGGCGGGCTCGCCCGCAAGGAACGCCTGCTGGCCTTCGAATCGGGCGCCCTGACGCTCTGAGGGCGGCGGCACGCCGTTGCGGGCCCCGCCGGGGACGGCGGGGCCCGCACGGGGCGCTCAGACCACGTTGAGGGGCACCAGCAGCGCGAACGCGGCGCCCGCGTCCACCGCGTGCCCGAACTGCGACGGGTGCTGCACCGGCGCCGCCAGCAACACCAGCGACCGCTGCCCGTCCGCGGCCCGCACCCAGTCCTCCGGAGCGCCCAGGGTGCCCTGGTACCAGCCCGCGCAGGCCCCCGGGCCGGACAGCACCAGCAGGTCCTCGGCGAGCCGGTACTCGGCCATCCAGTCGTCGGCGGGGACCGCCCAGCCCTCGAAGTCCGAGAACAACGACCAGCCGCCGTCGCGTATGGCCGCGTCGAGGATCCAGACGGGCTGCCCGTCCTCGGTCACCTCGTCGCCCGCCAGCCGCTCGGTGGTGAAGTGCACCAGCGGCAGGGCGTCGGGGCCGTCGGCGGTGCCGGGCCAGGCGTACATCTCCAGCGGAGCGCTCATGCCTGCGGCCTCCCGTCGGCCAGTTCCGCGGCGCCGGCGCCCTCGACCCGCACCCGGTTCGCCTCGGTGATCCGCAGCCCCAGCCCACCGGGCAGGTACGCGGTCAACTCGGCCGGCTCCACGAGCCGCCAGGAGATCAGCTCCTCCTCCTGCAGCTTGATCGCGTCGAGCTGCTCGGCGCTCAGCACCCCGCCGTCGTACACCCAGCCGACCAGCGGCGGGCGCCCGGCGCCGGTGCTGTAGTCCACGGCGAGCAGCCGGCCGAGCGGCAGGTCGAGGCCGATCTCCTCCAGCGTCTCGCGCCGCGCGGCCTCCCGGGGCGTCTCGCCCCGGTCCGACTCCACGGTCCCGCCGGGCAGTGCCCAGCCCTCGCGGTAGTTGGGTTCGACGAGCAGGAGACGCCCCCGTTCGTCACGGAACAGGGCGGCGGCGCCGGCGAGCACCCGAGGCAGGCTCGCGATGTAAGTGGCGTACTCAGAGCTGGTCACGGCCCCACCCTAACGGCGCAACGGGGGCGGCTGTCGATCATCCGAACGGCCCGTCCACCGATCGGACGGCAGAATGACTACAAGGGTGGACAAATATCGTCTCTCGCGAGAGACGAAGTTTGTCTATTCTCATAGACTGGCGTGGTGAAGAAGCGAGATCTCCTCCGCACGCTCCGGGCCATCGCCTCGGAGAAGGGCGTTGATCTCGTCTGGGCACGCACCGGTGGGTCACACGAGATCTGGACACTCCGAACGACCCGGCTGGTCGTGCCACGACACAATGAGATCGCCGAAGGCACGGCCCGAAGCATCATCAGGGCCGCGAAGGGAGCGTGACCGACGACCGGCGGGCCGACGCCCTCGGCGCGCCGCCGGTCCCGATCACCGGTCCCGCACGAGCGGACGATCGGGAAGGAGAGACATGGAGAGATACCGGGCAGTCGCTCGACATGAGGGAAAGTGGTGGTCGGTCTCGTTCGAGAACCTCCCGCCCGGCTACGGCGGGGCCACGCAAGGCCGCACTTGGGCCGAAGCCGAGCGCATGGCCCACGAAGCGGTGGCGCTGCTGCTCGACGTGCCGGAGGACTCGTTCGAGTTGGTGATGCGCCCGGCCGACCCCGAACTCGCGTCGGCCATCACGGAGGCCGAACAGGCGCGCGCGGAAGCGGAAAACGCGGCCGCTCGGGCGCGCACGGCACTGATCGCGGCAGCCCGCACGCTCACGGGCACCGTGAGCGTGCGGGACGCGGGGGCAATGCTGGGTGTGTCGCACCAGCAAGTCGCCAAGCTCGCCCCGAAAAGTCCGATTTCCCAATCCTTGCCGAAAACCCGGCACTCCTGACACGCATCCCGGCTCGGCCCGTCTGTTCCCCGTACACGTGGGGGCCCGATTGGACTGCCGAACTGGTTCGACAGTCCAGCCGATCCCAACTGCGCACGAGGCCCTCAGGGGGCCGGGGGTGGGGAGCTCGGCGGGTCTTCCGGGGGGCGGGTGCGGGATTCGGCGGCTCGGCGCAGGCGGGGGTGGCGGGCCGGGCCGGCCTCCGTGATCGCGTCGCCGACCATCGCGCGGACCGCGTCCCGCAGGCCGTGCAGGGCGTGGTGGCGGGCCGGGCCGGCGCCGGGGTCCTCGCGGAGCTCCTTCACCAGCGCCCAGCACAGCAGCAGCATGACCACCACGAAGGGCAGGGCCACCAGGATCGTCGCGGTCTGGAGGGACTTCAGGCCGCCGGCGACCAGGAGCCCGGCGGCCACGGCCGCCATCAGCACGCCCCAGGTGACCACGAGCCAGGTCGGCGGGTGCAGGGAGCCCCGGCTGGTGAGCGAGCCCATGACCAGGGAGGCCGAGTCGGCGCTGGTCACGAAGTACGTCATCACCAGCAGCATCGCCAGCCAGGAGGTGACCGGGCCCAGCGGCAGGGCGTCGAGCATCGCGAAGAGGCTGGCCTCGGCGCCGTTCTTGACGGCCCCGGCGAGGTCGGCGGCGCCGGTGGAGTCGAGGCGGATCGCCGTGCCGCCCATCACGCAGAACCAGACCACGGTGGCGCCGGAGGGCACCAGCAGCACGCCGACGAGGAACTCGCGGATGGTGCGGCCCCGCGAGATGCGGGCGATGAAGGTGCCGACGAACGGCGCCCAGGACAGCCACCACGCCCAGTAGAAGATCGTCCACGCGCCGAGCCAGCTCTGGTCGGTGAAGGCGCCGGTGCGGCTGGCCATCGGGAGCAGTTCGTGGAGGTAGCTGCCGACGCTGGAGGGGATCACGTCGAGGATGTAGACGGTGGGGCCGAGCAGGAACACGAACAGCATCAGGGCGCCGGCGAGCACGATGTTGATGGTGCTGAGCCATTTCACGCCCTTGTGCAGGCCGGAGAAGGCCGAGAGCACGAAGGCGGCGGACAGCGAGCCGATGATGATCAGTTCGAGGGCCTTGGAGTCCTCGACGCCGGTGGTGATGTTGAGGCCCTCGGCGACCTGGAGGGCGCCCAGGCCCAGGCTGGTGGCGGTGCCGAAGACGGTGGCGAAGACGGCGAGGAGGTCGATGGCCTTGCCGGGGGCGCCGTCGGCGCGGCGGGCGCCGATCAGGGGGACGAAGGCGGAGCTGAGGCGGTTGCCGCGGCCCTTGCGGAAGGTCGCGTAGGCGAGGGCGAGGCCGGCGATGCCGTAGATGGCCCAGGGGGTGAGCGTCCAGTGGAAGAAGGAGTACTCCAGGGCGGCGCGGGCCGCGTCCCCGGTGCCGGGGGCCGCGCCGCTGGCGGGCGGCGGGGTGAGGTAGTGGGTGAGGGGTTCGCCGACGCCGTAGAACATCAGGCCGATGCCCATGCCGGCGCTGAACATCATCGCGATCCAGGCGAGGTTCCCGAACTCGGGTTCGGCGTCGTCGGCGCCGAGCCGGACCCGGCCGAAGCGGCTGAGGGCGAGGAAGACGCACATGACGAGGAACACGTCGGCGGCGATCACGAACAGCCAGGCGAAATTGGTGAGGACCCAGTTCAGGGCGGTGCCGGAGACCGAGTCGAAGGACTTCTGGCCGAAGGCCGCCCAGGCGACCACGCCGAGCACCGCGACCACTCCGATCACGACCACGGTCCGGTCGGGGCTGTCGTCCTCCGGGGCGTCGGGGCGGGGTGGATCGAGTGTTTCCGTGCTCATGCGACCCAACTATGGGATGTAAATCACCATTTTTACGCATGCCGCGCCGCGTGTCGGAGCGGTGTGACCCAGGGCACCCATGGGCATAGGAGGATCCTCCGGATAGGCTCGGGGGTGGCGCGACTGCACTGTTCGATAGCAAGGGATCAGCAAGGTGACGGACGGAGCAGTACATGAGACCGCGCGCGTGCTCATCGCCGCGGACAAGTTCAAGGGCTCGCTCACGGCCGTACAGGTCGCCGAGCGGGTGACGGCGGGCCTGCGCGCCGCCGTACCCGGCGTGGAGGTCGAGACCCTCCCCGTCGCGGACGGCGGCGACGGAACCGTCGCGGCCGCCGTGGCGGCCGGTTTCGAACGCCGTGAGGTCCGGGTCGCCGGCCCGATCGGCGAGGAGGTCACGGCCGCCTACGCCCTGCGCGACGGCACCGCCGTGGTCGAGATGGCCGAGGCCAGCGGCCTGCAGCTGCTGCCCAAGGGCGTCTTCGCGGCCCTCACCGCGACCACGCACGGCTCGGGCGAGGTCCTGAAGGCCGCGCTGGACGCCGGGGCGCGCACGATCGTGTTCGGTGTGGGCGGCAGCGCCACCACCGACGGCGGCGCCGGCATGCTCACGGCGCTCGGCGCCCGCTTCCTCAAGGCCGACGGCACCCCCGTGGGCCCGGGCGGCGGCGGCCTGGCGGAGCTGGCCACGGCCGACCTGTCCGGCGTGGACCCGCGGTTCGCCGAGGTCGAGTTCGTGCTCGCCAGCGACGTGGACAACCCGCTGACCGGCCCGAAGGGCGCCCCGGCGGTCTACGGCCCGCAGAAGGGCGCCTCGCCCGAGGACGTGGCCACCCTGGACGCGGCCCTCGCCCACTACGCCGAGGTGCTCTCCGAGTCCATCGGCGGGAAGGCCCTGGAACTGGCGGCCTCGCCGGGCGCGGGCGGCGCGGGCGGCATCGGCTACGGCGCGCTGCTGCTCGGGGCGAGCTTCCGGCCCGGCATCGAGCTGATGCTGGAGGTGCTCGGCTTCGCCGAGGCCCTGGAGCGGGCCGACGTGGTCATCACCGGCGAGGGCTCCCTGGACGAGCAGACCCTGCACGGGAAGGCGCCGGCCGGTGTGGCGGCGGCGGCCCGGGCGGCCGGCAAGGAGGTCGTCGCGGTGTGCGGCCGGCTCGCGCTGGAGCAGGACACCCTCAAGGCGGCCGGCATCCGTCGCGCCTACCCGCTGACCGAGATCGAGCCCGACACGGCGAAGTGCATCGCCAACGCGGGCCCGCTCCTGGAAGAGGTGGCCCGCAACATCGCGGCCGACCTCCTCTGACCCCGCGGAACCCACACCCCGGCCCGGCCCCCTCCCCCCGCGAGAGGCGACCGGGCCGGTGGCGTCTCGCGGGGCCGCCGGGGCTCAGGTGCGGGTGAGGGGGGCCCAGGGGCCGAGGGTGAAGCCGCTGTGGGAGGTGGCTCGGACCTCCAGGGCCGAGGCGCCCGCGAAGTGGGCCGGAAGGAGCAGTTCGCGGCGGTCCGCCGCCCGGGCCAGTACCCGGCGCCGGGTGGCCGCCGCCTGAGCGGGGTCCTGGCAGAAGCAGCTGTTGTGCTCGGGGGCGAGGATCTGCACGGGGCTGTGCACGAGGTCCCCGACGAACACCGCCCGCTCCCCGCCCGACTCCAGCCGCAGCACGGCCGAGCCCGGGGTGTGCCCGGGGGCCGGTTCCAGGGTCAGGTGCTCGTCGATCCGCAGTTCCTCCTCCCACAGGTCGACCAGGCCATCGCGCAGCACGGGGGCCACGCTGTCCTCGTGGATCAGCCGGTCCTCGACCCGCCGGCCGCCCGCGTAGCCGCCGGCCGGGCCGAAGAACGCCTCGTCGGCGGCCGGGATCAGGTAGCGGGCGTGGGGGAAGGAGGGGGCCCAGGCGCCGTTCTCGGCGCGGGTGTTCCAGCCGACGTGGTCGCCGTGCAGGTGGGTGTTGACCACGACGTCCACGTCCTCGGCCCGCACCCCGGCCCCGGCGAGCGCGGCGAGCAGGTCCCCCTCGCGGTGGTGGAAGGCCGGGGAGTCGGGGCGTTCGCGGCCCGCGCCGACCCCGGGGTCGACGACGACGGTGCGGCCGGCGCTGCGCAGCACCCAGGTCTGGAGGGCGAGGACGGCGAGGTCCCGCTCCGGGTCCCAGTGGTCGGGGGCGAGGTCTGCGGCGTGGGCCCGCCACAGGGCGGGGTCGGCGTCGGGGACCAGGCCGGCGGCCTGGTCGAAGGTGCCCTGCCATTCGCGGACCCGGATCACCTCGACTTCTCCGAGGGTGAAGCGGTCGGTGGCGGTCGGCCGGTCGGCGAGGGTCTGTCGGTGCGTCATGTGCTCACCGTAGGCGGGGTGAGCGCGTCATTCGATGCGCTGTCAGCTCATCGCGATACGCGTCCGGCTCACCGACCCGGCCGCCGGCCCGGCCGTTAGGGTGCCGTCATGGACGTGGTGAGCGAGGCTTTGGCGGCGGTGCGGCTCGGGACCCCGCGGGCCACCTGGATCGAGCGGAGCGGTCGGTGGGCCGTGCGCTTGGCCGCGTACGACGGGGTGGGCTTCCACGCCGTGCTGCGCGGCTCCTGCCGGGTGGCGCTGGACGGGGCCGAGCCCGTGGAACTGGGGCCCGGTGACGTGGTGTTGGTGCCGCACGGGAGCGCGCACGTGCTGGCCGATCACGGCGCGGACCGCGCGGCGATGGCGCGGGCGGTGCCGTTCACGGGTTCGCCCGTGCCCACCGGGCCGGGCGCGCCGCCGCTCGTGCGCGATCCGGGGGCGACGGAGTTGTTGTGCGGGAAGTACCGGCTCGACCGGGCCCGCGTGCACCCGTTCCTGGTCGGGCTGCCCGAGCTCGTGCACCTGCCGGCCGAGCGGGTCGCGGCCCATCCCCAACTCGGTCTCGCCATGGGCCTGTTGCGGGCCGAGATCGAGGATCGGCGGCCGGGGGCGCAGGCCGCGCTGACCGGGCTGCTGGACCTGCTGCTGGTGTACCTGCTGCGGGCCCGGCCGGTCGCGGAGGCGCCGACCGGCGGGTGGGACGCGGCGCTGGCCGATCCGGTGGTCTCCGTCGCGTTGCGGGTGCTGCACGCGGATCCGGCCGCGTCGTGGACGGCGGAGTCCCTGGCGCGGGCGGCCGGGGTCTCGCGGGCCACGTTGACGCGCCGGTTCACGGCCGGGGTGGGTCGGCCGCCGATGGCCTACCTGACCTGGTGGCGGTTGACCTCGGGGGCGCTGCGGCTGCGCACGTCGACGGAGCCGTTGGCGGCGGTGGCCCGGGCGGTGGGCTACGGCGGCCCGTACGCGTTCTCGCACGCCTTCACCCGCGAGTTCGGCGTCACCCCCGGCCGGTACCGGGCCCGTGCGGCGGCGGCCGGCGGGGAGGACCTGGCCGCCTGAGCGCTCAGGCGCGGGCCGGCTCGGGGGCTTCGAGGGCGGCGAGCACGTCGGCGGTGGTGACGACCCGCGCGAACCGGCCGCCGTGCAGGTTGACGGCGGTGGCGCGGGCGAGTTCGGCGGCGGGGGCGACGACCCCGTCGGGGCCGGCGAGGTCGAAGGTGTGGGTGGCGTCGAGGGGGACGAGGACCCGGTGTCCGAGGTTGCCGCCGACGCGGGCGGTGGTCTCGACGCACATGTTGGTCTGGATGCCGATGACGACGATCTGGTCGATGCCCTCGGCGCCGAGCCAGGCGTGCAGGTCGGGGGTGCCGTGGAAGGCCGAGTTGACGGTCTTGCGGACCTCCAGGACGGCGTGTTCGGCGCGGTCGGCGACGACCTGCTTCCAGGCGTGTCCGGGCTGGTCGGGGCCGAGGATCGTGCCGGCCGGGGAGGTGTGGCGGACCAGGACGATCGGCCGGCCGGCGGCCTGCCAGGCGTCCATGAGGGCGCCGATGTTGGCTTCGGCCTCGGGGTTGTCGCGGGGGCCCCAGAACTCGGCGTTCTCGAAGGCGCGTTGCACGTCCACGACGATCAGGGCGGCGTTGGGGGCGATGGTGGGGAGCGGGGTGTTCCGTGTGGTGGTCATGGGTTCATCCTGGGCTCCCGACGGGGGGCCGTCCCAGGGCCGGGGCCGCCGCGAATCGATGGGATCGCGCCGGCGTGGCCGTGGCGCAGCGGTCTCTGGTAGACCGGTGGCATGCGTACCGTCGCCGTTCTCGTGCAGCCCGGGGCCCGGGCCTTCGACCTCGCCGTGATCGGGGAGGTGTGGGGCCGGCACATCGCCGGGTCCTCCCTGCCGGTGTTCGAACTGGGCCGGTGCGCGGCCGGGCCCGAACCGGTGGCGTTGCCGGGCGGGTTGAGCATGACCCCGGACCGGGACCTGGAGTGGCTGGTGTCGGCGGACCTGGTGGTGGTGCCGGGTCTGGCCGATCCGGCCACGCCGACCCCGGAGCCGTTGCTCGCGGCCCTGCGGGCGGCGCACGCGCGCGGGACGCCGGTGGCCGCGTTGTGTGCGGGCGCGTTCGTGCTGGCGCGGGCGGGGTTGTTGGACGGGCGGCGGGCGGTGACGCACTGGTGGTTGGCGGATCGGCTGGCGGCCGAGTGGCCGGCCGCGGAGGTGGTGTCGGACGCCCTGTTCGTGCACGACGACGGGGTGTGGACCTCGGCGGGGGTGGCGGCCGGCATCGACCTGTGTCTGCACCTGGTGCGGGAGGCGCACGGTTCGGAGCCGGCGGCGACGCTCGCGCGGGCGATGGTGACCGGGCCGTTCCGGGCCGGCGGGGACGCGCAGGTCCTGGACCTGCCGGTGCCGGTGGCGGACCGGACGGCGCGGGTCCTGGGCGCGGTGCGGGCGCGGGCCCTGGAGCGGTTGCACGAGCCCTTGTCGGTGGGGGTGTTGGCCGGCTGGGCGGGGATGTCCCCGCGCGCGTTCACCCGGCATTTCGCGGCGGCCACCGGCACCACCCCGCACGAGTGGCTGCTGCGCCGCCGGTTGGACGAGGCGCGGCGGTTGTTGGAGCGCACGGACCATCCGGTGCCGGAGGTGGCCCGACGGGCCGGTTTCGGGAGCGAGGTGACGATGCGGCAGCATTTCGCGGCCCGTTTCGGCTGCTCGCCCCGCGAGCATCGGCGGACGCACGCGGGGCGGGTCCGGTCGGGGTCGGGCGGTCAGTGAGGCCGGTCCTCCGGGCGGGCGGTGGGGCCGCCCCGGTGGGGGCCCGGTGGGTGGTGCGGGGCGCCGGGCGGGAGGGCGGCCAGGCAGTCCTCGGAGCAGGCGCGCACCAGCAGGGGCAGCACGTCGGTCGCGACGGTCAGGGAGGTCCAGGCGCTGACGGCGCGCTCCGGGTCCACGGGGCCGGCGCAGACGGAGCAGGGCCGGTCGGGGGCCGCCTCGGGGTCGGGCACGGAACTGGGTCGCAGCCACGGGAACGGGGCCTGGATCTTGGTGTTGCCGAACAGGGCGCGGGTGCTGACGGTGGATTCGACGAGCCGGGCGCAGCGGGTGATCTCGTAGGGGAACCAGTGCAGCCGGTAGGAGGTGTAGGGGGTGAACGCCTCCAGGGCGGTCATGCCGCCGATCTCGGCGGGCAGGCGCACGAGGTTGCTGCCGTAGAGCACGAGGTGGCGGACGCGGGTGAGGGCGCCGATGCTCGCGGGGAGGGTGATGATCTCGCGGCGTTCGCCGGGGGTGAGGGAGCCGAGGGGGGCGAATTCCTCGCGGCCGTCGGCGGCGGCCTCCTCGACGAGGTCGAGGAGGCGCAGCCAGCCCCGGGCGCGGGTGTCCTGGGGTTCGGTGTGGAAGCCGACGCGGGCCCGGGGGTCGGTGCCGGCGGCGAGGCAGCGGCAGGGGTCCTGGGCGGGGCCCTCGTCGCGGCGCGCGGCGCGTCCGGCGAGCCAACCGGTCAGGAATCGGGGGACCTTGGTGTCCATGACGGTCACTTTAAGGTGGTGGCGCGTTCCGCCCCAAGTCCCGTTTTCCGGACGTGTGGTGGGTCAGCGGCGGGGGTCAGCGGCGGCCGTGGGTCGAGCCGTGGCGCAGCCGGCGCCAGACGGCCTTGGCGGCGTTGTGTCCGGACATGCCGTGGACTCCGGGGCCGGGCGGGGTGGCGGAGGAGCAGAGGAAGACGGCGGGGTGGGGGGTGCTGTAGGGGAAGGCGGTGAGTTTGGGGCGCAGCAGCAGGCTGAGGCCGGCGGCGGAGCCGCAGGCGATGTCCCCGCCGACGTAGTTGGGGTTGCGGGCGGCGAGTTCGGGCGGGCCGGCGGTGGCGCGGGCGAGGACCAGGTCGCGGAATCCGGGTGCGAAGCGCTCCAGTTGGCGTTCGACGGCGTCGGTGAGGTCGCCTTCCCAGCCGTTGGGGACGTGCCCGTAGGCCCAGAACACGTGCTTGCCCTCGGGGGCGCGGCCGGGGTCGGCGAGGGTGGGTTGGGCGGTGATGAGGAAGGGGTGTTCGGGGGCGGCGCCGCCGGTGGCCGCGTCGAGGGCGCGGCCGATGTCGCGGGCGTGGGGGCCGATCTGGACGGTGCCGGCGCGGCGGGCGGGTTCGGCGGTCCACGGGACGGGCCCGGACAGGGCGTAGTCGATCTTGAAGGCGGCGGCGCCGTGCCGGTGGCCCTGGTAGGCGTTGCCGAGGCGGGCGATCCGGGCCAGGGCGCCGGGCGAGGTGTCGAAGACGTAGGCGCGGGCCGGGGGCAGGTCGTCGAGGCGTTTGACCTCGAAGTCGGTGTGCACGGTCCCGCCGAGTTCGCGCAGGTGGGCGGCGAGGGCGTCGGAGATGGCCTGGGAGCCGCCCTTGGCGATGGGCCAGCCGACGGCGTGCGCGGCCAGCGCGAAGACGAGGCCGACGCCGCTGGTGGCGATCCCGCCGAGGGGGGCCATGACGTGGGCGACGAGACCGGCGAACAGGGCCTTGGCGGGTTCGTCGCGGAAGCGTCGGCTCAGCCAGGTGGAGGGTTGCATCGCGGTGGCGCCGAACCGGGCCAGCAGTGCGGGGTCCCGGGGCAGGGCGGTGCTCGGCAGGGCGGTGAAATCGCGCAGGAGGGCGTCGAACCGGCCGAGGTAGGGGGCGACGAGCCGGCGGTAGGCGCCCGCGTCGCGGGGGCCGAGGGAGGCGGCGGTCTCGGCGGCGGAGCGGGAGAGCACGGCGGCGGTGCCGTCGTCGAAGGGGTGGGCCATGGGCAGCGGGTGGTGGACCCATTCCAGGCCGTGTCGGGCGAGCGGCAGCTCGTTGAAGACGGGCGAGGCGATGCCGAGGGGGTGCACGGCCGAACAGGGGTCGTGCCGGAACCCGGGGAGGGTGAGTTCCTCGGTGCGGGCTCCGCCGCCCACCGTGCCGGCCGCTTCGAAGACGGCGACGGAGAAGCCGCGGCGGGCGAGTTCGACGGCGGCGGTCAGCCCGTTGGGCCCCGCTCCCACCACGACCGCGTCGAGAATCGAGGGCACCTGGACTCCTTCGTCGGTTGTTCGGGCGCGCTGGCCGTGCGGCCGGGCCCCCAGGATAGGGCGGCGGCGGGAGCGCTCCGCGCGCCCGGGTCGGGTCGGGCCGGGCGCGCGGGTCGGGGGGTGTGCTCAGGCGGGGCCGCGCAGGAGGCCCAGGACGGTGTCGACGGTGGCCCGGTCCCGGCCGACCACGAAGGGCAGGGCGTTGTCGCGGTCCACCCGGAAGGGGTCTCCCGCGACGGTGCCCTGGGCGCCGCCCGCCTCGGCGACGAGCAGCAGGCCGGCGGCGTGGTCCCAGGCGGAGGGCCAGGTCCAGGCGACGGCCTCGCCCTCGCCGCGGGCCAGGCGCAGGTACTCCAGGCCGGCGGAGCCGCAGGCGCGGGCGCGGACCCCGGGGACGTCGAGGCGGGCCAGGGCCCGTCGGTCGTCCTCGTTCGTGTAGAGGGGGTGGGCGGTGGCGACCCGCAGGTCGGCCCCGGGCTCGGGGGCGCCGCAGTCGAGTCGGACGCCGTCGAGGAAGGCGCCGCCGCCGCGCAGGGCGTGGGCCATGGTGTTCTCGGCGGGGGCGTGGGTGAGGGAGAGCAGGATCTCGCCCCGGTGGGCGAGGGCCACGAGGGTGCAGAACTCGGTCTCGCCGGCGACGAACTGGCGGGTGCCGTCCACGGGGTCGACGATCCACACGGGGGCGTCGCCGCGCAGGGCCGCGTAGGCGGAGGGGTCGGCGGCGACGGCCTCCTCCCCCACCACGACGGAGCCGGGCAGCAGGGCGGTCAGCGATTCGGTGAGACGGCGTTCGGCCTCGCGGTCGGCGTCGGTGACCAGGTCGTGCGGGCCGGCCTTCTGGTCCACCTGGTCGGCGGTGAGGGTCCGGAACCGGGGGAGGATCTCGGCCGCGGCGGCGGCCCGCACGGCGGTGTCGGCCTGCGCCAGGAGGGTGCGCAGGGTCGCGTCGGGAAGTTCGTCGGTCATGCCCCCATCCCATCACGCCCGCGCACGCCCCCCGGGCGGCCGGTCGCCCCGCCGGCCGTCAGCCCGTGAGCGCGGGGATGACGTGTTCTCCGTAGGCGTCGACGACGGCCTCGCGGGCGTCGTGCATGTCGTAGACCGCGAACTGGTCCACCCCGAGGTCGCGCAGGACGCGGAGCTTGTCCACGTGCGCCTCGACGGGGCCCAGCAGGCAGAAGCGGTCGACGATCTCGTCGGGCACGAAGTCGGCGGAGGGGTTCCCTGCCCGGCCGTGGTGGCTGTAGTCGTAGCCCTGGCGGGCCTTGACGTACTCGGTGAGGGCGTCGGGGACCATGCCTGAGTGTTCCCCGTACCGGCTCACCAGGTCGGCGACGTGGTTGCCGACCATGCCGCCGAACCAGCGGCACTGGTCGCGGGCGTGCGCGAGGGCGCCGGCGGAGTCGTCGGCGGTGACGTA
This sequence comes from Streptomyces dryopteridis, assembly GCF_049606955.1. Lineage (NCBI taxonomy): Bacteria > Bacillati > Actinomycetota > Actinomycetes > Kitasatosporales > Streptomycetaceae > Streptomyces > Streptomyces dryopteridis. The sequence goes on from NZ_CP187113.1 coordinate 702,356, forward strand.
CGCGGGGGCGGCCACGCAGATGGTGATCGCGTCGGGGTCCCGGCCGGCGGCCTTCGCGGCCTCGCGGACGGCCTTGACCATCCATTCCGTGAGGTACGGGTCGGCGAGTTGCAGGATGAACCCGTCGGCCCGTTGCCCGGCCAGGGCCAGCGCCTTGGGCCCGTACGCGGCCATCCAGACCGGCAGCCGGCCCTCGCGGATCCACGGGATGCGGACGGCGTTGCCGTCGACGACGGCCTCGCGGCCCTCGGCGAGGTCGCGGATGGCGTCGATGGCCTCGCCGAGCCGGGCCAGGGTGTTGGGGGCGCGGCCGGCGACCCGCATGGCCGAGTCGCCGCGGCCGATGCCGCAGACGGTGCGGTTGCCGTACATGTCGTTGAGGGTGGCGAAGGTGGAGGCGGTCACCTCCCAGGTGCGGGTGCCCGGGTTGGTGACCATGGGGCCGACCCGCAGGTTCCGCGTCTCGGCGAGGATCCGGCTGTAGATGACGAAGGGCTCCTGCCACAGGACGGCGGAGTCGAAGGTCCAGCCGTAGCGGAAGCCGGCGCGCTCGGCCCGGCGCATCAGGTCGACCACCTGGGAGGCGGGCGGGTCGGTTTGCAGGACGAGTCCGAAGTCCATGGCGCCTCTCAGAGGTACTGGCAGGTGGATCGGGGGACGAAGGCGCCGTGGCCGGCGCGTCCGGTGTAGCGGCGGCCGTCGAGGACGAGTTCGCCGCGGGAGAGGACGGTGTCGACGCGTCCGGTGATCCGTCTGCCCTCGTACGCCGAGTAGTCCACGTTCATGTGGTGGGTCTCGGCGGACAGGACCTGCTCGACGTGCGGGTCGTAGATCACCACGTCGGCGTCGGCGCCGGGGGCGAGGGTGCCCTTGCGGGGGTAAAGGCCGAACATGCGGGCCGGGGCCGCGCAGGCGATCTCGATCCAGCGGCGGCGGCCGATGTGCCCGTCGACGACGGCCTGGTGCAGGAGGTCCATGCGGTTCTCGACCCCGGGGAGCCCGTTGGGGATCTTGGAGAAGTCGCCGCGGCCGAGTTCCTTCTGGCCGGTGAAGCAGAACGGGCAGTGGTCGGTGGAGACGACCTGGAGGTCGTCGGTGCGCAGGCCGCGCCAGAGGGCTGCCTGGTGTTCGCGGGGGCGCAGGGGGGTGGAGCAGACGTACTTGGCGCCCTCGAAGTCGGGTTCGGCGAGGTTGTCGGTGGAGAGGAAGAGGTACTGCGGGCAGGTCTCGCCGAAGACGGGCAGGCCCTTGTCGCGGGCGGCGGTGAGTTCGGCGACGGCCTCCTCGGCGGAGACGTGCACGACGTAGAGGGGCGAGCCGGCGACCTGGGCGAGTTTGATCGCGCGGTGGGTGGCCTCGGCCTCCAGCAGGGCCTTGCGGACCTCGCCGTGGTACCGGGGGTCGGTCTCGCCGCGGGCGAGGGCCTGTTCGACGAGCACGTCGATGGCGATGCCGTTCTCGGCGTGCATCATGATCAGCCCGCCGTTGGCGGCGCCGCGTTGCATGGCGCGCAGGATCTGCCCGTCGTCGCTGTAGAACACGCCGGGGTAGGCCATGAACAGCTTGAAGGAGGTGATGCCCTCCTCCACCAGCAGGTCCATCTCCTTGAGGGTGCCCTCGTTGACGTCGGAGAGGATCATGTGGAAGGCGTAGTCGACGGCGCAGTTGCCGTCGGCCTTGGCGTACCAGGTGTCGAGTCCCTCGCGCAGGGGGCGGCCGACGCTCTGGACGGCGAAGTCCACGATGGTGGTGGTGCCGCCCCAGGCGGCGGCCCGGGTGCCGGTCTCGAAGGTGTCGGAGGCGGAGGTGCCGCCGAAGGGCAGTTCCATGTGGGTGTGGGCGTCGACGCCGCCCGGGATCACGTACTTGCCGGTGGCGTCCAGGGTGCGGTCGGCGGTCCAGGCGAGGGCGGCGGCCGAGCCGGAGGCGGCCAGCGCGGCGATCTTGCCGCCCTCGATGAGCACGTCGGCGTGGATCTCGTCGGAGGCGGTGACGACGAGGCCGCCGCGGATGAGGGTGCGGGCGTACCGGGTCACGTCGGTTCCTCTCGGGCGGTCGCGCGCAGGGCGGCCCCGAGGGTCTCGGCGCCCTCCTCGGCCTCGGTGACGGTGAGGGACAGGGGCGGGGCGATCCGGAGCACGCTGGTGTCGTGGCCGCCGCCCTTGCCGAGCAGCAGGCCGTTCGCACGCGCGTGTTCGAGGACGGCGGCGGCCCGCGCGGGGTCCGCGGGTCCGGCGGCGTCGGTGAGTTCGATGCCGATCATCAGGCCCCGGCCGCGCACCTCGCGGACCCCGGGGACGCCGGCGGCGACGGCCCGCAGTCGTTCGATGAGCAGACCGCCGACGCGGCGGGCGTTGCCCTGGAGGTCGTGTTCGAGGAGGTGGCCGAGGTTGGCGAGGCCGGCGGCCATGGTGACGGGGGAACCGCCGAAGGTGGAGATGGAGTTGGCGTCGAGTCCGTTCATGATCTCGGCGCGGGCGATGACCCCGCCGATGGACATGCCGTTGCCGATGCCCTTGGCGAAGGTGACGATGTCGGGCGGCCCGGAGCGGTCGTGGGCCTGCCAGCCCCAGAAGTGGTCGCCGGTGCGGCCCCAGCCGGTCTGCACCTCGTCGCTGATCCACAGGATGCCGTGCTCGTCGAGGACCTCGCGGAAGGCGGCGAACAGGCCGTCGGGCGGGGCGGTGAACCCGCCGACGCCCTGCACGGGTTCGGCGATCAGGGCGGCGACCCCGGCGCGGGCGTGGCCGAGGACGTCGCGCAGGTCGGCGACGGCGGCGGCGGTGAACGCGGCGTCGTCGAGGTGCGCGAAGGGGCCCCGGGTGCGCACCGAACCGTGCACGTAGTGGGTTTGCAGCGGGGACAGGGAGGTCGGGGACCAGCCCTGGTTGCCGGTGATGCCCACGGTGGAGAAGGAGCGGCCGTGGTAGCTGTTGCGCATGGCGAGCACCTGGTTGGAGCGGCGGTGCGCGGTGGCGAGCAGCAGGGCGGTGTCGTTGGCCTCGGTGCCGGAGGTGGTGAAGAAGACGCGGGCGTCGGGGATGCCGGAGAGGGCGGCGATCCGTTCGGCCAGCTCGATCATGGGCCGGTTGAGGTAGAGGGTGGAGGAGTGGACGATGCGGGCGGCCTGTTCGGCGACGGCCTTGGTGACCTCGGGCAGGGCGTGGGCGGTCATCGTGGTGAGGATGCCGCCGAAGAAGTCGAGGTAGCGGTTGCCCTCGGCGTCCCAGACGTGCCGGCCCTCGCCGTGGGTGAGTTCGAGGGGGCGGTCGTAGTAGAGGGCGAGCCAGTCGGGCAGGACGGCGCGGTGCCGGGCGAGGAGGGGGGTCGGGTCGGTCACGGGCGCACCAGCCCACCGTAGGCGTCGGGGCGGCGGTCGCGGTAGAAGGCCCACTGGGTGCGGACCTCGCCGATGAGGTCGAAGTCGAGGTCGCGGACGAGGAGTTCCTCCTCCTTGTCGCCGGCCGGGTCGCCGACGAACTGTCCGCGCGGGTCCACGAAGTAGCTGGTGCCGTAGAAGTCGTTGTCCCCGTACTCCTCGCGGCCGACGCGGTTGATGGCGGCGACGAAGTACTCGTTGGCGACGGCGGCGGCGGGCTGTTCGAGCTGCCACAGGTGGGAGGACAGGCCGCGGCTGGTGGCGGAGGGGTTGTAGACGAGTTGGGCGCCGGCCAGGCCCAGTTCGCGCCAGCCCTCGGGGAAGTGCCGGTCGTAGCAGATGTACACGCCGACCTTGCCGACGGCCGTGTCGAACACGGGCCAGCCGAGGTTTCCGGGTCGGAAGTAGTACTTCTCCCAGAAGCCGTGGATCTGCGGGATGTGGTGCTTGCGGTACTTGCCGAGGTAGCTGCCGTCGGCGTCGATGACGGCGGCGGTGTTGTAGTAGTGGCCCTCCTCCTCGATCTCGAAGATCGGGACGACGATCACCATGCCGGTCTCGCGGGCGAGGGCCTTCATCCGGGTGACGGTGGGGCCGTCGGGGACCGGTTCGGCCCACCGGTAGTGCTCCGGTTCCTGGACCTGGCAGAAGTAGGGGGCGTTGAAGACTTCCTGGAACCCGATGACCTTGGCACCCTGAGCGGCGGCCCGGCGGGCGTGCTCCTCGTGCTTGGCGATCATCGACTCGGTGTCACCGGTCCAGGTGGCCTGGACCAGCGCGGCGCGGACGAGGTGGGCCATGAGTGCTCCTTGGGCGGGCATGCGGCCTCGGATGCTCTACGCACGTAGACGAGGTGCGTAGGGATGTAGAACCTAGGGCGCCGGATCCCGTGGGGCAAGACCACCGCGCGGGGTTCGGACAGTCGACCGGAGTCGATCAAGGACCGGTCGAATTCGGACACGCTCGAACCCGCGCGCGACAGGACCGGAACCCGCCGTTCAGCGGACGAGGGGGCCGGCACCCGCCCCCGGACGTGCGCGGACCCCCGCCCACCGGCCCGAACGGGGGCGCGGCGCACAAGGGTCGGCGCGGGATCGGCCGGTGGCGTGCGATCAGTCGACGGCGCGGATCGCGATGCCCGTGTGCGGGCGCTTGCCGCCCCGGGCCAGGGTGGACGGCAGGTCCAGCATCACGAACTGCCAGCCGTACTTGCGGCGGATCAGCCGGCGCAGCGCCTTCATCTCCGCCGGCCCGGTCAGCAGCCGGGCCGTCCCGGTCACCTCCGGGGCGCCCTCGGCCACGTTCCCGCGCAGATCGCACGGGCGGACCGTGACGGCCGGGTTCCGGCTCAGCCGCTTGACCTTCCACGAGTCGCTGCGCGTCCACACGAACAGCTCCTCCCCCTCGGCCGCCGCCCACACGGGGGTGGCGACGGGGGTGCCGTCCTTGCGGTACGTGGTGAGGCTGACGTAGCGGGCCCGGCCGAGCTCGGGGAGTGTGGTCATGGCCGCAGCATACGGAAGGGGCGCCCCGTCACCCCGCCGGGACCGGCGCGGCGGGGCGGGCGTGGGTGAGGGTCTCCCAGGCCACGAACAGGTCGTCCGTGCCGGCCGGTCGCATGGACTCCACCAGCGCGCGGGTGTGCGGCAGTCGGGTGCCGACGGACTCGTAGTGGGCCAGCGCCACTTCGAGGTCCGGGCCCATGGTGCGTTCCACCGTCCCCCCGCACAGCCACTCCGGCGCGGCCTCGCCGGACTGGAGCCGGGAGTGGAACTCCAGGGCGGCGGTGATCCGTTCGGCCTCCTCGCCCCACAGGTCGACGCCCTGGAGCCGGGCGGTCTCGGCGATGTGGGCGGTGGCGGCCAGCGAGTAGCCGACGTGCATGAGGTTGCGGCAGGTCTCCTGGGCCACGCCGTCGGCGTAGGTGCCCTGGCCGAACCAGTAGCCGCGGATCTTCTCGGGTGTGTCGAGGGGGGTGTGGGAGGGGGCCTTGGGGTGCGGGCCGTCCTTGGCGAGGTAGAAGTAGGCGGGGACGCGGTCGCGGAAGCGCCGGAGCGCGTCGGCGAAGGCATCGTGGTCCTCCAGGAAGACCGCGATGGAGATGGTGGCGTCGGTCATGGCCAGTTCCCAGTTGCCGTTGAACCCGGGGACCTGGTGGCGGACGGTGGGCAGGTACGCCTTGCGCAGCATCCACTTGAACCGCTGCACGCGAGCCCCGTCCCAGTTGGGGTACCCGGAGTGCACGAGTTCGGCGGCCCGGGCCCAGGTGGCGCCCGCCCAGGCGGCCTGGAGCCCGGAGTTGTCCTCGGTGTGCCGCTTGAGGGTCGCGGACCAGGCGTCCATGATCTCGACGGCCTTGCGCACGTGCGCGGGCTTCCCGGTGACCTGCCAGAGCACCGCGTGGGTGTAGGCGGCCAGCGCGTCCTCGCGTTCGTCGAGGCAGGCACGGGGGCCGGCGTTGAAGGGGCAGGGCACCGTCTCGGCCGGGTGCGGGACGTAGTCGAGGGCGGCGTAGCGGCTCGCGGCGGCGGCCTTGTGGGCACTCGCCCACGGTTCCTGCCCGGCGGCGACCCGGGCCCGGGCCTGGATCAACCCCGCCTGGTCGACGACCACACCGGGGTGGTGGAAGACCGGGGCGGAGGGGTCCTGGGAGTGGGCACGGCTGGACGGGGCGGCGCAGGCGGCGAGGAGCAGCCCGCCGGCCAGGAGGGAGCCGAGGAAGCCGAGGCCGAGGCGCTTGGAGGTGTTCGGTGCTGACACGCCCTCAGCTTCCCCCGGCGCACGCCCCGCGCATCGGACCTTGGGCCGTTCGGCGGCGCGGTGGGACCCCGGTTCCCCCGATCACCCGGGGCGGTCGGGGTACCCGGGGGCTCGAAGGGGTGGGGCTCTCAGGCGGGCACCGCGAGCGGCACGGGTTCGCAGCGCGCGAGCACCTCGTCCAGCGAGAGGTCGAGGGCGCCGGCGAGGGCGGCGACGGTGAAGAAGGCGGGGGTGGGGGCCCGGCCGGTCTCGATCTTGCGGAGGGTCTCGGGGGAGAGCCCGGCGGCGGCGGCCACCTCGACCATGCTGCGCTCGCCGCGCGCCAGGCGCAGCAGGGCGCCGAGGCGTTCGCCGCGGGCGCGCTCTTCGGGGCTGAGAGGGGTGCGGACCATGCGCCCATTCTAATACCGGCCCCGGGCGACCGCACCCATTCTCATACCGGTATTGTTGTTGGCATGGTGCATCTGAAGACGGACTCCGAGATCACGTCCATGCGCGCGGCCGGCCGCGTCGTGGCCCGAGCGTTGGCGGCGGTACGGGCCGAGGCCCGGGTCGGGGTCACCCCGCGACGCCTGGACGAGGTGGCCCGCGCGGTCCTCGACGAGGCGGGCGCGGGCTCCCCGTTCCTGAACTACCGCCCCCGCTTCGCCCCCACCCCCTTCCCCGCCACCCTCTGCGTCTCGGTCAACGACGCGATCGTGCACGGCATCCCCGACGAGGTCCCGCTGCGCGACGGCGACCTGGTCAGCGCCGACTTCGGCGCGACCCTGGGCGGCTGGGTGGGCGACTCCGCGATCAGCTTCACGGTGGGCACGGCCCGCCCCGAGGACACCCGGCTGATCGAGACCGCCGAACTGGCCCTGGCCGCCGGAATCGCCAAGGCCCGGCCCGGCAACCGGATCGGCGACATCGCGCACGCGATCGGCACCGTGTGCCGGTCCGCCGGCTACGGCATCCCCGACGGCTTCGGCGGGCACGGCGTGGGCCGGCACATGCACGAGGACCCGGGCGTGCCCAACGAGGGCCGGCCCGGGCGCGGCATGGTGCTGCGCCCGGGCATGGTGCTGGCGATCGAGCCGATGCTGATCGCCGGCGGCACCGACGACTACGCCCCGGACCCGGACGGCTGGACCCTGCGCACGGTGGACGGCAGCCGGGCCGCGCACGCCGAGCACACGGTGGCGGTCACGGCGAAGGGGCCCCGGATCCTGACCGCCCTCTGACCCGCCGCCCGGGCCCGCCGCCCGGCGCCTCGCTAGGGGCGGCCGGCGGGGCGGACCACCATGGCGGATCCGCCGCCCCGCCGGACCTTCTCGGCGGCGGCCAGCCATCGCCCGTCGGGCAGCCGTTCCACGCCGGTCGCGGCCCCGATCTCGGGGTTCTGCCGGAATCCCTGCCCCAGGGCCTCCAGTTCGGCCTTGAGGGGGCTGTTCCACAGGCCGGGTTCGAGCTCCGTGGTGGCCTGGTTGCGCTGGCTGGCGCGGGGCGCGGCGATGGCGTCCACCAGGGGCAGGCCGCGGTCGAGCCGGCCGGTGAGGGTCTGGAGCACGGTGGTGATGATGGTGGCGCCGCCCGGGGAGCCGACCGCGAGGATCGGCTCGCCATCCTCCAGGACGATGGTCGGGGCCATGGACGAGCGGGGGCGCTTGCCGGGGCCGGGCAGGTTGGGGTCGGGGACGCCGGGCGCGGCCGGGGCGAAGGAGAAGTCGGTCAGTTCGTTGTTGAGCAGGAAGCCCCGGCCGGGGACGGTGATGCCGCTGCCGCCGGTGGACTCGATGGTGAGGGTGTAGGAGACCACGTTGCCCCAGCGGTCGGCGACCGTGAGGTGGGTGGTGTTCTCGCCCTCGTAGGTGGTGGGCGCGGCCTTGCCCGCGGCGCCGCAGGGCACCGGCCGGCGCGGGTCGCCGGGGGCGAGGGGGCTGGTGAGGGCCTTGTCGGGGCGGATCAGGCAGCCCCGGCTGTCGGCGTAGCGCTGGGAGAGCAGTTCGCGGGTGGGCACGTCGGTGAAGGCCGGGTCGCCGACCCAGCGGCCCCGGTCGGCGAAGGAGATCCGGGATGCCTCGATGAACCGGTGCAGGTACTGGCTCTGGGAGAGGGCGCCGAGGTCGGAGCGTTCGAGGATGTTGAGGGCCTCGCCGACGGTGGTGCCGCCGGAGGAGGACGGGGCCATGGAGGCGATGGTCAGGCCCCGGTACCGGGTGGTGGTGGGGGCCTGGGTCTTGGTGCGGTAGCGGGCGAGGTCCCCGGTGGTGAGGTCGCCGGGGCGGATCCTGCGGGTCGCGGCCGGGTCCGCGGGGGGCTTGCGGACGGCGCGCACGATGTCCTCGGCGAGCGGGCCCCGGTACAGGGCGCCGACGCCCTTGCGGCGCAGTTCGGCGTAGGTGGCGGCCAGGTCGGGGTTCTTGAAGGTGCTGCCGACCACCGGCAGGTTCCCGCCGGGCAGGAAGAGCTTGGCGGTGGCCGGGAAGTCCTTGAAGCGGGCCTGGTTGGCCTCGGTCTGCGAGCGGAAGGTGGCGTCGACGGTGAAGCCGTCGCGGGCCAGTTTCTCGGCGGGCCCCAGCAGTCGGGACAGCGGCCGGCTGCCCCAGGCGTCGAGGGCGGTGCGCCAGGTGGCGGGGGTGCCGGGGACGCCGACGCCGAGGCCGCTGGTCTGGCCCTCCTCGAAGGGGATGGGCTGCCCGTTCTCCTGGAAGAGGGTGGGGCCGGCGGTGGCGGGGGCGGTCTCGCGGCCGTCCACGGTGTGCACGCGCCCGGAGTCGGCGTCGTAGTAGACGAGGTAGCCGCCGCCTCCGATGCCGGCCGAGTAGGGCTCGGTGACGCCGAGGGCGGCGGCGGTGGCCACGGCCGCGTCGATCGCGTTGCCGCCCTCGCGCAGCACGGCGATGCCGGCGGCGGAGGCGTCGGCGTCGACGCTGGCGACGGCTCCGCCCCAGCCGACCGCGACCGGGGTCTTGGCGGGGGCGGGGGCCGGCCGGTCGGGGCCGGCGGCCGCGGCGGGCAGCGGGCCCGCCGCGCCGGCGACCAGGGCGCCGGTCACGGCGAGGAGGAGTAACGGGCGGGGGACGGGGCGTGCGCGCATCCGGGACCTCCGGGTCTGGCCCGGGGCTCGCCCGGGCGGGGCGGGGGCAGCCTATCCGGGCCGGGCCCGTCCGTCAGGACGGCGGGGGCAGGGTGAGGGGCAGACGGGTGAGGCCGTTGATGAAGTGGGAGACGATCCGGCGGGGCGGGCCGGCGGGTTCGGGGAGGGCGGGCAGGGCGCGCCATTCCTCGTGCAGGATCCGCAGTTGGAGGCGGGCGGCGTGGGCGCCGACGCAGACGTGCGGTCCGTCGCCGAAGGCGAGGTGGGGGTTGGGGGTGCGGGCGAGGTCGAGGCGGTCGGGGTCGGGGAACGCGCGTTCGTCGCGGTGGGCGGCGGCGTGGAAGACGACGACCTTGTCGCCGGCGGCGATGGGCCGGCCCGCGAGGTGGGTGTCGACGGCGGCGGTGCGGCGCATGGAGAGCACGGGCGGGTGCCAGCGCAGCAGTTCCTCGACGGCGTCGGCCACGTCCACCCGGCCTGCGCGCAGGGCGCGGGCTTGGTCGGGGTGGTCGGCGAGGGCGGCGAAGCCGCCGGGGGCGGCGGAGCGGACGGTGTCGTTGCCGGCGACGGTGAGCAGGAAGAACCACATCTCCAGTTCGCCTTCGGCGGTGTCGGCGTGGGCGAGTTCCGTCATCAGGTCCTCGCCGGGCCGGCGGCGTTTGTGGGCGGCGAGGTCGCGGGCGTAGGCGAACATGTCGCCGAGCAGGGCGGGCGAGCGCGGGTTCAGCGGGCGGCCGGCGGCGTCGCGCGGCGGGTCGGGCACCTCGTCGGGGTCCTGGTAGCCGATGACGCGGACGGTCCAGTGGTACAGCAGCTCGCGGTCGGCGGCGGGCACCCCCATCAGGTCGGCGAGGCCCAGCAGGGCGTACTCGTCGGTGATCGCGCGGACCACGTCGACCGCGCCGCCCTCGTCGGCGGCGCGGACCCGGGCCCCGTCGATCAGGACGCGGGCCCGGTCGCGGGCGCGGTCGGCGAGGCGGGCGATCCGGCGGGGGGTGAAGGCGCCGGCGAGCATCCGGCGCAGCCGGCCGTGTTCGGGCGGGTCCTGGTTGAGCAGGGCGCGACGCAGGTAGGGCAGGTCGGCGGGATCGGGGTCGCGGATCTGGGTGGCGCCGAGGCGGGAGGAGTACGCGCGGTGGTCGCGCAGGACGCGGGTGACGTCGGCGTGCCGGGTGACGGCGTGGAAGCCGGGGCCGGCAGGCCAGCCGAGCACCTCGGGTTCCTCCTGCCAGGCCACGGGGTGGTGGTCGCGCAGGATCCGGTAGCTCGGGTAGGGGACGGCCTCGGCGTAGATCCGGGGGTCGAACACGTCGGGCACGGGCGGCGCGGTCGGCGCGGGCGCGGGGTCCATGGGCGTCACGGTGGCCCGCCGGCCGGGGCGGGCGCAAGGAGGCGTCCGGCGCGTCGGCCCGGCCCGGTCAGCCGCCGGACCTCGGCAGGTCGCAGGGGGCGGCGGGCCAGGTGGTGTCGGGGCCGCGCACGGCGACGGAGGCGCGGCCGGCGCGGTCGACGGCGGTGGCCACCGTGCACACGATCTGTCGGCGGGCGGTCGCGTCGAGGGAGCCGACGGCGTACGGGAGGTCGGCGATCCAGTCGGCGTCGACGCCGGTCCCGGCGGCGGCGCGGACCGCGGGCGGGCGCGGGGCGCGGGAGCCGGCGAGGCCGCCGTCGGGCCCGGGGTCCTCGGCGTGGTACTCGGGCACCTCGCTGCCCAGGCCCACCCGGCGGGCGTCCGGGCCGGGGCCGCGCAGCAGCAGTTCCAGGTAGCGGGTGGGGTCGGTGGCGCGTCCCTCGGGGACGGGGATCGGCACGAGTCCGCCGTGCCCGTCCGTCCAGTGCAGCAGTCCGGGTCCGAGGTCGCCGGTGGTGTGGACGATGGCGCCGCGTCCGGCGGGCACGGGGCCGGTGGTGTCGACGGCGCAGCCGGCCGTCGCGAGCGGCAGGAGGCAGGCGAGGAGGCAGAGCGGGGCGCGCCGGCGGGCGGGGGTGGGGCGCGGGGCGGTCACGGGCGGGGCTCCCGGGGCAGCAGGAGGGTCAGGACGGCGCCGCCGTCGGGGTGGTTGGCGGCGTGCACGGTGCCGCCGTGGAGGTGGGCGTTCTCGCGGGTGATGGCCAGGCCGAGGCCGCTGCCGGCGGAGCGGGTGCGGGCCGCGTCGCCCTTGGTGAAGCGGTCGAAGACGCGCGGGAGGACCGCGTCGGGGATGCCGGGCCCGCTGTCGCGGACCTCGACGCTCAGCCAGGGGCCCGGGGCCGGGTCGGCGGGGGCGCCGGGGGGCGGTCCGGGGTGCGGGGCGGCGGTGACGGTGACGGGGCCGCCGCCGTGTTTGAGGGCGTTGCCGACGAGGTTGGCGAGGATCACGTCGAACCGGCGCGGGTCGAGCCGGACCCGCAGGTCCTCGGGGACGTGCGCGGTGACGAGTTCGGGGCCCCAGTGGCGCAGGCGGAGGGTCTGGGTGACGGCCTCGGCGAGGTCCACGTCGTCGGGGATCAGCTCGGCGGCGCGGGCGTCGAAGCGGGAGATCTCCATGAGGTCCTCCACGAGGACGGCGAGTTTGCCGGTCTCGGCGCTGATCAGTCGCACGGCCTGGGCGGTGTCGGGGTCGAGTTGTTCGGCGTCCTCGTCGAGGACCTCGGTGACGGCGAGCATCCCGGCGAGCGGGGTGCGCAGTTCGTGGGAGACGTCGGCGGCGAAGCGGCGGGCCCGGGCCTCGGCCTCGCGCAGTTCGCGCACGGAGTGCTCCAGGGCGCCGGCGGTGTCGTTGAAGGTGCGGGCGAGGCCGGCGAGTTCGTCGGAGCCGGTGACCTGGGCGCGGGTGTCGAGCCGGCCGGCGCCCAGGGCGCGGGCGGCGGCGCGCAGGTCGCGGACGGGGCGCAGGACGCTGCGGGCGGCGAGGAGGGCGGGGATCAGGGAGAGGACGAGGGCGGGGACGGCCCCGTTGCGGGCGGCGCCCAGGAGCAGGCCGATCGTGTTCTCTTCGGAGTCCAGGGGCATCACGGCGTAGAAGACGATGCCGGTGGGACGCAGGTGGCCCTGGTGGCGGAAGAAGGCGGGGACGGCGATGAGGAGTTCGGGGGTGCCGTCGGCGGCCTCGACCCGGCGGAAGGTGGTCTCGGGGTCCTCGCGCATGGCGGCGCGCAGGGCGTCGTCCACGAGGGGGCTGCCGGCGGGGCTGCCGTCGGAGGCGAAGCGCTGGTCGCCGTACTCGACGTACACGTCCCAAGGGCGGGGTTTGCCGCGCCGGCCCAGGTCCTGGGCGTAGCTCCGCAGCAGCCCGGGGTCGGGCGGGAGGGGGACGCCGAGTTCGTCGACGAGGTCGCGCAGGGTGGCGCTCGCGGTGTCCTGGGTCTGTTGCAGGACGGCGCGGCGGGCCTCGCGGAAGGTGAGGGCGGCGGTGCAGACGGCGCTGACGACGGCCACGAGGAGGAAGGCGGCGATCAGGCGGGAGCGCAGGCCGAGGGGGGAGGTGCGGGGCACGGCGGGGTCCGGGGCGCCTTACAGGGGGCCGAAGCGGTAGCCGAAGCCGCGGACGGTCTGCACGTAGCGGGGGCTGCCCTCGGCGTCCTCGATCTTGCCGCGCAGTCGGCGGACGCAGGCGTCCACGAGGCGGACGTCGGCGTGGTAGCTGTGGCCCCAGACGTGTTCGAGGAGCTGTTGCCGGCTGAAGACCTGTTCGGGGTGGGCGGAGAGGTGCAGCAGCAGTTTCAGTTCGCTGGGGGCCAGCGGGAGCCGCTCGCCGGCGCGGGTGACGGTGAGGCCGGCGCGGTCGAGGACGAGGTCGCCGTGGTGTTCGGCGCCGGCGCGGGGGTGCGGGTCGCCGATGCGCCGCAGCACGGCCTTGACCCGGGCCTCGACGACCTCGGTGCGGGCGGGTTTGACGATGTAGTCGTCGGCGCCCGCCTCCAGGCCGATGACCATGTCGAAGTCGTCGCCGCGCGCGGTGAGCATGATGATCGGGACCTGGCTGTCCGCGCGGATCCGCCGGCAGACGCGCACCCCGTCCAGGCCGGGCAGCATGAGGTCGAGGAGGACGAGGTCGGGGCGGAGGCCGGGCAGCAGTTCGAGTCCGGCCTCGCCGGTCGCGGCGGCGCTCACCTCGTGCCCGCGCCTGCGCAGGCCGAGGGCGACCCCTTCGCGCACGGAGGGGTCGTCCTCGATCAGCAGTATGCGTGGCATCGGTTCAGTGTCCCAGGAGTGTGGTGATCGGTCCTCGTCCGTTCGGCCGACCCGTCCCGTCAGCGCCGGAGCAGCTTGCGCCGCAGTGTCGCCAGCGGCCCGGTCAGCTCCGTGATGCGCAGGGGGACGGCCATGAGGACGACGACGAGGGCGATCACGGCGGTTCCCGTCGCGGCGGCGGCGATGTCGCCCAGCGGGTCGACGGCGCGGGCCGCCGCGTGGCCGGCCGCGGCGGCGGGCACGCAGGCCACGAACATCCGCAGGTGGGTGCGGGCGGTGGTGGCTCGGCGTTCCTTGCGGCTGCCGGCCCGGGGCCCGAGCCGGCGGGCCAGGGCCCCGCCGGTGACGAGGAGGCCGGCCACGAAGGACAGCGAGGAGGCGGCGGCCATGCCGGTGACGGCCCAGCGGGCGGGCAGGGCGTGGTAGGCGGCGATGGACAGGGCCGCGTTGGTGCCGGCGATGACGAGGTTGAGGAAGAAGGGGGTGCGGGTGTCGGAGAGGGCGTAGAAGCCCCGGGCGAGCACGTACTGGGCGGAGAAGGCCACCAGTCCGGGGGCGTAGGCGATGAGCATGCCGGCCATCACGTGCACGTCGTCGGGGCCGGTGCGGCCGTAGCCGAAGACGGCGCCGATCACCCAGGGGGCGAGGGCCACGAAGATCGCGGCGGCCGGGACGATGGCGGCGGCCGAGGTGCGCAGCACGTAGGACACGTCGCCCCGGATGCGGGTGGTGTCCCCGTCGGCGGCGGCCTCGCTCATGCGGGGCATGAGGGCGGTGATCAGGGAGACGGTGACGATGCCCTGGGGCACGATCCACAGTTGGTAGGCGTTGCTGAGGGCGGTGTAGCCGGCGCCGCCCGCGACCCCTTCGGCCACGGCCTGGGCGCCGGTGCTGGTGGACAGGCGGGTGACGACCCAGTAGGCGATCTGGTTGGTGAGGACGAGCAGCACGAGCCAGCCGGCGTTGCGCAGCGGGCGGGCCAGGCCGCTGCCGCGCCAGTCGAACCGGGGCCGCCAGCGGAACCCGGAGGCGCGCAGGGAGGGGATCAGGGCGAGGGCCTGGACGAGGATGCCGGCGGTGGTGCCGTAGCCGAGGAGTTCGGTGTCGGAGGCCGACAGGCCCTTGGCGGGGTCGTGCGCGAGGTAGAGGAAGAGCCCGAAGACGGCGATGACGACGATGTTGTTGAGGACGGGCGTCCACATCATCGCGGCGAACCGGCCGCGCGCGTTGAGGACCTGTCCGAGCAGGGTGAACAGGCCGTAGAAGAGGATCTGCGGCAGGCAGTAGCGGGCCAGCGCGATGGTGGTCTCGGCCTGGGTGCCGGTGTAGTCGGTGTAGGCGCCGACGACGGCGGGCGCGGCCACCACCGCCACGGCGGTGAGCAGGACCAGGGCGGCGGTGCACACGGTCAGCAGCCGGTCGGTGTAGGCGGCGCCGCCGTCGGCGTGGCTCTTGGCGGCGCGCACCAGCTCGGGCACGAACACGGCGTTGAGGGCGCCGCCGATGAGGAGGGTGTAGATGATGTTGGGGACGGTGTTGGCGACGGCGTAGCTGTCGCCGAGCAGGCCGGTGCCGAGGGCGGCGACGACCACGGCGGAGCGGACGAAGCCGGTGGCGCGCGAGACCATCGAGCCGGCGGCCATCACGGCGCCGTTGCGCAGGGTGGAGGACTTCTTCTTCCCCGCCGGCGCGTCCTCGGGCGGAGCGGGTGAGGCGGTCGGGGCGGGTGGGGCAGTCGGGGCGGGTGGGGCGGTCGGGGCGGGGCCGGTGCGGGCGGCGGGCACGGCGGGCAGCGGACGGGTCTCGACCACGGCCGCGGGCGCCCCGGGGGCGACAGCGGCGACCGGCACGCCCACGGGCTCCGGCCGGGGCACGGGAACCTGCGCGGGCACGAGGACCTGCGCGGGCGCGAAGGGCTGCGCGGGCACGGGGGCCTGCGCGGGCATCGCCGCGGGTTGCGCGGGCATCGGCGCCGGTTGCGCGGGCGGCCGGACGTCGTACGCGGCCCAGTCCACCGTCTCCACCCGCGCCGCGTGGTACGTGGCGTGGGTGGGGTAGGTGGGCGGGAAGGGGTGCACGGATTCCACCGGGTAGGTGGGGTGCGGGTAGGCGGAGGCGTCGGTCCACCCGCTGTACCCCCCGTAGCCGACGTGCCCGGAGTGCGGCACGTGGGTGTCCCAGCCGGGCACGTCGGCCCAGCCGCGCGGGCCGTGACCGGGGTCGGTCGCGTGGGGCATGGGGTCGGCGGAGAGCGGGGCGGTGCCCAGGCCCAGCGGGTCGAGGGGGTCGATCACGGGTCCGGCCGGGAGCGGTTCGGGGTGTCCGTGCAGGGCCCCGCAGCCGGGCCAGTGGGGTGCCGCGTCCGGTCGCCAGGGGTCACCGGGGTACGCGGCGGAGCCGCTCGGCGGGAGGCTCACCGGCGCGCCGGGCAGGCCCGGGGGGCCCGGTAGCGGGTGTGGTCGACGTGTCCGTCCATGGGGGACGCTCCCGTTCACCGAGGGTTGCGACGGCCTGCCCATCGGTGCCGAGCTCTCAACGCATCAGCCCGAACGCGCGCACGCCGGGGTCGAGTGTGGAGAGTACTTGAGTGAGGGCCCACGGGGCCCGTCGGCCGCCCGCCATGAGACGACGTCACGGGAAATGTGACCGTTCGACACCGGAACGGCTGCGTTGTACATCACATCCCGAATCGAACTATTTTCCGCCGATTCTGCAACCCAATCCCTCCCGGGCGGGTCTGTGCTGTCAGACGATCATTCATCTCGGAGGGTTCCGTTGAGCCGCATACCCCGTTCCCCCATCTCGCGCCGCCCGGTCCGGCGGGTGGCCCTCGCGGGCACCGCCGCCGTCCTGGCCGCCGCACTCGCCGCCTGCGGCGGCGCCGACTCGGGGGGCTCGGACGCGAAGGGCGGGGCGGGGGACGCGCCGAAGACCCCGATGGCGATCTCCGTCAACCTCACGGGCGACGCCGCCAAGCCGGGCGAACCCGTCAAGGTCACCCTGACGGAGGGTCGACTGGCCCAGGTGAAGGTGACCGACGCCAAGGGCGCGGAACTCCCCGGGAAGATAGCGAACGACGGCCGCACCTGGACCTCGGAACGCAACGCGGCCCCCGGCACCACCTACACGGTCACCGCCCAGGACACCCACAGCCGCGACGCCAAGGCCACGTTCGGCACGGCGAAGGCCGACAAGGTGAACAAGCTCAGCATCTACCCGGGCAAGGACACCACCGTCGGCGTGGCCCAGCCGATCTCCCTGGTCTTCGACAACCCGGTCAAGAACAAGGCCGACGTCGAGAAGCACCTGAAGGTGACCACCGACAACAACACCGAGGGCTCCTGGGGCTGGTTCAAGGACTACTCGGGCAACGACCGCGTGGACTGGCGCCCGAAGGACTACTGGAAGTCCGGGACCAAGGTCAAGGTCGAGATGAACCTCAACGGCGTGGACTCGGGCAGCGGCGGCGGCTACTTCGTCCGCGACTACGACACGAGCTTCGCCATCGGGAAGGACCGCCGCATGAAGGTGGACCTGGACGCCAAGGAGATGACGGTCACCCAGGACGGCGAGGTCGTCCAGACCATCCCCGTCTCGGCGGGCACGCCCGGCGGCAAGAAGGCGTCCTGGTCCGGAAAGATGGTGCTCATGTCCAAGGAGGGCACCATCCGCATGGACTCGCAGACCGTGGGCCTGGGCGACTCCTACGACAAGATGGTCGACTACTCGATGCGGGTCACCTGGTCCGGCATGTACGTCCACGCCGCCCCGTGGAACGCGGGCGTCTTCGGCGTGGCCAACACCAGCTCCGGCTGCGTGGGCATGAGCGACGCGAACGCGGCAGAACTCTTCGCGGCCGCACAGATCGGCGACCTGGTCGAGGTGGTCGGCGAAGGCTCCAAGGGCCAGGCCGAGATCGGCAACGGCTACGGCGAGTGGAACCTGAGCTGGCCCGAATGGCAATCGAAGAGCGCCCTGACGAACACCCCACAGAACGGCTGACGAGCACCTCGCGCTGAGGGCCGGTCCCGATCGGGGCCGGCCCTCAGCGGCGCCCGTGCCGCCCTCCGCCCAAGGAAACGTGTCACGCCCGGGGCCCCTTCGCGCTTCAAGGGGGTGACGCGACGCCGTCGGCGGCGCCAGGGTGAAGGAGTGCGCATGGATCCTGCTGTCGTCACGGCGGCACTGCTCACGGCCGGGACCGTCGGCGCCCGCGTGCTGTTCCGGTGGATCGCCGAGCGCGCGGCGGTTCGCAGGACGGAGCTCGTCCAGGCGGGCCTGTCCGAACGGGTCCGCGCCCTCCCGGCGGGCAGCCGCCTGGTCGAGCGGGACGGGGGCCGCCGGGTGGAGATCGAAGTGGGCCGCACCACCCCGCCCGGGATCGGGGCGACGTGACCGAGATCCCCACCAAGGCCCCCGCGGTCCGGGCCCACATCATCCCCAGGCCCCGGCCGCGCGAGGACTTCGACGCGTTCTACCGCCGGGAGATGACGGCCGTCACCGTCCATCTGATGTACCGGGGCGCGAGCGCGTACGAGGCCGCCGACGCGGCCCACGAGGCGTTCATACCGTTACTGCCGCAGCGATGGCGCACGATCGAGCACCCGCGCGCATACCTGCGCAAGGTGGCCTGGACCCAGTACCTGCGCCAGGCGCGCCACCGGGAAGAGCCCGAGGACCCGGTGCCCGACCGCCCGGGCGGCACCTGCCCGATCGACGAGGTGATCCTCACCGACACCCAACGCCGCGTCCTGCGCGCGGTCCGCTCGTTGCCGCCGGCTCAGCGCGAGGTGATCGCCTGGACGCTCGACGGATTCTCCTACGCGGAGATCGCGAAGTTCACGGGCAAGACGGAACCGGCCCTCAGAACCAACGCGAAACGCGGACGCGACCGGCTGCGGCGGCTGCTGGCCGAATCCGGCATCGTCGGACACTCCGAAGGAAGGTCCTCCGATGCGTGAAGACATCACGCCCACCGACCTCGACGCCCTGCTCCTCGACCACGCGCGCGGCCTCCACGAAGCGGTCGGAACCGCACTGGACCTCAACGCGGGCTTGGCCCACCTGGCCTTCGCTCCGGACCCCACCCCACGACGGCGCTCGGTTCCGAACCCGAGCACCGGTACCGCCCCGGCCCCCCGAGGACTGGACCCGACCGAGTTCGTGTACGCGACACGCGCGGAACTCCCCGAGATCAACCAGGCCATCGTGACGGTGGCCCGACACCTCCGACTGCAAAGCTCGCACATCAGGCTGATCGCCAACCGGTTCAACGCTCTCGACAACGCCTTCCGGCTGGAATTCGGCAGCACTCGGTACCGTTCGACCGCCGTCGGACTCCTGTTGATCGCCGGTCGTCTGCGGGTGCTGGCCCGACAGTTCGAGTACCGAGCCGAGCTCAGCCGCGACGACGTACTGGAGGAGCTCGACCGGTTCGCGGCCGAGCTCATGGACATCGCGGGCATGCTGTCCGCGAACCCCCTGGTCCGACGCGATCCGACCCGGCCGTGGACGGAATGGACGGCCACGCTCACCGCGGCGTCCCGCGTCCTGGCGGAGCTCCGCGACGACGTCGCGCGGATCTTCGACGGGTCCGACGAACTGCACAGCGCGCCCGCCGGGCCGTGATCCCCCGAACGAATCGTTACCCGGGCGTAACTTACCGATGGGTTACCCCTGGTAAGGCTCCGAGGTTACCGTCTGGTCACTTTGGCCCCGGCGCAGCGAGGAGTCCCCATGGCACGCAGATCCGGCGCGAGGACCCGTACCACCGTGATCGCCGCGGGGGTCGCCCTCGCGGCCGTCGGGGGTCTGGGCCTGTCCCCCCATCAGGCCCAGGCCGCCCCGGCCGCCTCGTCCGGGGCCGCCGGGCCCGGGTTGTCGTTCCACGACATCCCCGGCTCCGGCGGGATCACCCTCAAGGGCAACGTGACCGTGCCCGCCGGCGCCCGGCCCGGGCAGCGGTTCCCGCTCGTCGTGCTGCCCACCAGTTGGGGCATGCCGCAGGTCGAGTACCTGGCCCAGGCCCGCAAGCTCGCCGACGACGGGTACGTCGTGGTCGGCTACACCTCGCGCGGGTTCTGGCTCTCGGGCGGGGAGATCGAGGTGGCGGGCGAACCCGACACCGCCGACGCCTCCGCCGTCATCGACTGGGCCCTGGCCCACTCCCCCGCCGACCCGGAGCGGATCGGCATGGGCGGGGTCAGCTACGGCGCCGGGATCAGTCTGCTGAGCGCGGCCCGGGATCCCCGGGTCAAGGCCGTGGTGGCGCTCAGCGGGTGGGCCGACCTGATCGAGTCGATCTACTCCGGCCGCACCCAGCACCTCCAGGCCGCCGCCATGCTCGGCGCGGCCGGCGCGATCACCGGGCGGCCGGGGCCGGAGTTGCGGCGGACCCTGACCGATTTCCTCGGCTCCCACCTCGACCGCGAGGCCGACATGATCGCGTGGGGCAAGAAGCGTTCGGCCGCCGAGAAGGTCGACGCGCTCAACGCCAACGGCACCGCCGTCTTCCTCGGCAACGCCTGGGGCGACACCATCTTCCCGCCCAACCAGTACGCCGACTTCTTCACCAAGCTGACCGGGCCCAAGCGGCTGGAGTTCCGGCCCGGGGACCACGCCACCGCCGAGGGCACGGGGCTGCTCGGGCTGCCCAACGACACCTGGACCAACGCCCACCGCTGGTTCGACCGGTACCTCAAGGGCGCGGCCAACGGGGTGGACGCCGAGGCGCCCGTGCAGCTGAAGTCCCGCTCCGAGGACGGCTACGAGGGCTACCCGAGCTGGCAGGCGGTGGGCGCGAACGGCAGTGAGCGGCTGGCCCTGTCCGACTCCGAGCACCTGTTCACGGGGGTGGACTCGGGCGCGAACGGCGGGGTGATCTTCCTGTCCAGCGTGCTCGACCAGTTCGTCAAGGCCCCGCCCGTCGCCTCGATCCCGCTGCTGCCCCGGTCCTTCGCGGCCGTGTGGCAGTCGGAGCGGTACGAGGAGGCGCGCCGGGTGCGGGGCGTCACCCGGCTGCACACCACCGTCACCCCCACCCGGGGGGACGGGACCTTCGTGGCCTACCTGTACGACGTGGGCCCGCTCGGGGTGGGCAAGCTCGTCACCAACGCCCCGTACACCTTCCACGACCGGACCCCGAACACTCCCTTCACCGTCGATCTGGACCTGTTCGCCACGGCGTACGACGTGCCCGCCGGGCACCGCCTCGCCCTCGTGATCGACTCGGTCGACCCCCTCTACATCGAGCACAACCCCGCGGGCGCGCAGCTGACCTTCTCCTCGCCTAGGTCCGACCCCTCCTGGGTCTCGGTGCCCTTGCGCGAGCAGTGATCACGGCCGGGCGCCCGGCGGGGATCCGTCAGGGGGCGCCCGGGGTCGGGCCGGCGGGTCCGATCGGGGCGACGGTGGCGGCGTGGACCTTCGGGTTGCGCCGCTGCCGGCGGGCCATCCGGACCGCGAACCAGGACAGGAGCATGCACATGCCGATGTAGATCGGCGAGATGATCATGACGACGGGGATGAACGGCAGGTCGTAGTCGAGGTTGGACGCGATGAGTTTGCCGGCGTGCAGGAACTCCTCGTACGTGATCAGGAAGCCCAGCGAGGTGTCCTTGAGCGCCACCACGAGCTGGCTGATGATCGCCGGCAGCATGGCCCGCACCCCCTGGGGGGCCAGCACGTAGGTCATCACCTGCGTCTTGCGCATGCCCAGCGCGTACGCGGCCTCCCGCTGGCCCCGGTCCACCGTGACGATGCCGGTGCGGAAGACCTCGGCCAGCACCGAGCCGTTGTACAGGGTCAGGCCGGTGACCAGGGCGGGCAGCGGCTGCACCTTCAGCGCCACGAACACGAAGAAGATCATCACCAGCACCGGCATGGCCCGGAAGAACTCCACGAGCGCCGTCGCCACCCACCGCACCGGCCGGTGGTCCGAGAGCCGGCCGCAGGCCAGCACCGCGCCGAGGACCAGGGAGAGCACGGAGGCCAGCGCGAATGCCTTCAGCGTGTTGCCCAGGCCCCGCAGCAGCAGTTCCTGGATGCCCTTGTAGGTGAACGGGCTCCACTTGGCGGCGCTGAACTGCCCGGTGTGGAACAGCAGCCACACCACCCACACCACGATCGCCACGATCACGACGGTGGACAGCACCCCGTACATCAGGTGCCGGCGGACGGCCTTGGGGCCGGGGATGTCGTAGAGGGCGGAGGACTCCAGGTCCCCGTGCAAGGTGTGCGCGCTCATCGGGCGACTCCCCAACGCTTCTCCAGCACGGTGAAGAGCGCGCTGATGGACAGGGTGATGATCAGGTAGCCCAGGGCGATCCAGACGAAGGTCCACACGATGCCGTAGCCGAGCTCGTTGAGGGTCTTGTAGGTGCCGAGCAGTTCGGTGACGCTGAACGCGCCGGCGATCGCCGAGTTCTTGGCCAACGCGATCAGCGTGGAGCCGATCGGCGGGATCACGGACCGGAACGCCTGCGGCAGCACCACCGAGCCCAGGGTCTGCCGGAAGGACATGCCCAGGCTGCGGGCCGCCTCCCCCTGCCCCTTGGGCACGGTGTTGATGCCCGAGCGCAGCACCTCGCAGATGAAGGCCGAGGTGTAGCAGCCCAGGGCCAGCACCGCGAACACCTTGAACGGCAGCACCAGCCCGAACCGGGGCAGGCCCAGCAGCACCGCGAAGAAGAGCAGGGTCAGCGGGGTGTTGCGCAGCACGGTCACCCACACCGTGCCGAAGACCCGGAAGGAGCCCACCGGGGCCACCCGGAAGGCGGCCATCAGGAAGCCCAGGACCATGGCCAGCACCCCCGCGTACACGGTGAGTTCGAGGGTGCCGAGGAATCCCTCGCCGTAGAGGGAGAAGTTGTCGGTCAGTACGTGCATGGCGGCTCGGTGCTCCTGATCAGCTCGCCGGGTACCGGTCGATGGGCGGGGGCTGTGGGGCGGGCACCCCGGACAGGCCCAGGGTCACGTCGTAGGCGCGCAGCCAGTCCCCGTCCTTCTCCCGGGCCGCCAGCGCGTCGTCGATCGCGAACCGCAGCGCGTTGTCCGAGCGCCGCACCCCGATCCCGTACGGCTCCTCCGAGAAGGGCCGGCCCACCACCTTCAGCTCCTGGGGCACCTTCGCGGCGTAGCCCTGGAGGATGGTGTCGTCCGTGGACACCGCGTCCACCTGGAACGTCAGCAGGTTGTCCACGCACACCGAGTACGTGTCGTAGGCCACCAGGATCGCCCGCGGGTAGTCCTTCTGGAGGCGCTGGAACGGGGTGGAGCCGGCCGCCGAGCAGACCTTGCGGCCGGCGAGGTCCTGCGGCCCGCGGATGTCCTCCTCGTCCTTGCGCACCAGCAGCGACTGCCCGGCCAGGTAGTAGGGGCCGGCGAAACCGACCTGCTTCTTGCGGTTGGCGTTGATCGTGTACGTGCCCACGTAGTAGTCGATCTGGCCGTTCTGCAACGCGGTCTCGCGGTTGGCGGAGGCCACGGTGCGGAACTCGATCGCATCGCGGGGGAAGCCGAGGGAGGCCGCGACCATCGTCGCGATCTCGATGTCGAAACCGGAGTACCGGCCGCTCGCGGGGTCCTTCTCCCCCATGTACGGCTGGTCCTCCTTGGCGCCGACGATCAGCCGGCCCCGGGCCTTGGCGCGGCTCCAGGTCGGCGAGTCGGGAAGAGCGAACGCCGTGTCGACGGAGTACTTCGGCAGGTCCTCGGGCTGCGGGCCCTTGACCGGCGGACTGCCCTCCCGACCGCAGCCGGCCGCGAACACGGACACCAGCAGCAGCACCAGCAGGGCGAGGGAACGGACGCGGAAGGGGGTGCGCGGACGCATCGGGCCGCCCTCTCAGTGCTTGAGGATCTTGGAGAGGAAGTCCTTGGCCCGCTCGCTCTCGGGGGCCGTGAAGAACTCCTCGGGCGTGCGGTCCTCGACGATCGCGCCGTCGGCCATGAACACCACGCGGTTGGCGGCCGAGCGGGCGAAGCCCATCTCGTGGGTGACCACGACCATGGTCATGCCCTCCGCCGCGAGCTGCCGCATCACCTCCAGCACCTCGTTGATCATCTCCGGGTCCAGGGCCGAGGTCGGCTCGTCGAAGAGCAGCGCCTGCGGGTCCATCGCCAGGGCGCGGGCGATCGCCACCCGCTGCTGTTGGCCGCCGGAGAGCTGCGCCGGGTACTTCTCGGCCTGCGAGGCCAGGCCCACCCGCTCCAGGAGTTCGCGCGAGCGCCGGTCGGCCTCCTCCCGCTTGCGGCCCCGGACCTTGATCTGGGCCAGGGAGACGTTGGCGAGGACCGTCTTGTGCGCGAACAGGTTGAAGGACTGGAAGACCATCCCCACCTCGGCCCGCAGCCCCGCCAGGTCCTTGCCCTCGGCGGGCAGCGGCCGGCCGGCCAGGGTGATGGTGCCGGACTCGATCGTCTCCAGCCGGTTGATCGCCCGGCACAGGGTGGACTTCCCGGAGCCGGACGGGCCGATGACGACGACCACCTCCCCGCGCCCGACGGTGAGGTTCACGTCCCGCAGCACGTGCAGGTCCCCGTAGTGCTTGTTGACGTTCCGCAGCTCGATCAACGGATCGACGGCCATGCGCTGCCCTGCCCCCTGGTCGGAGTGTCGAGGTCAGCGCAAACTATCCACGCGGAGAAGGGCAGTTCCCCGCGACACGCCCGAAACCGCCCAAAGCCATCCGCACCGGGGAAGGCGGGCCCGGAGGGGAGCCGCTCAGCCCTCGGCGGCCTCCCCGTGCGCCTGCCCCAGTTCCGGGGACCCCGTGAAGGCCCACGAGATCCCGGACTCCACCACGTTCAACTCCCGCCCGGAGGCCAGCCGGATCACCGGCTGCCCGTCGGGGCGGATCTCCCAGGCCGCGCCGGGCACGGTGCGCACGACGACGGTGCCCAGGTACAGGCCCGCGTCGTTGCCGAGCCACGGCACCAGCTCCGGATCCCGGCGCCAGCGCGGCACGAGCTGGTCCAGGGCCTCCAAGGAGGCGGGCGAACCGTCGAGTTCGAGTCCGGCGCGGCGGGCCTGGGCGCGCAACAGCTCGCACTCGGCGAACAGTTCCGCCACGCCCTCCGGGTCCCGCGCGAGGGCGTCCGCGAGGGCGTCCCCGGGCCGGTCCTCGGATCGGTGGAACAACTTGTCCAGGAAACGGATGCTCATGGTGCCCAGACTGGCAGCCGGCCGGTCCGGGGGCCACGGGGCGCGGCAGGCCGATCCCGCTTTGCCGGAGCTTGGCCGGCGGGCGGGCCGGCCGGCCGGGTCGGGAGGGTCAGGGGGGGTCAGGGGGGGTCAGGGGGCGAGGTCGAGGTCCACGACCACCGGGGCGTGGTCGGAGGCGCCCTTGCCCTTGCGCTCGTCGCGGTCGACGTAGGCGTCGGTGACGGCGGCGGCGAAGGCGGGGTTGCCGTAGACGAGGTCGATGCGCATGCCCCGGTTCTTGGGGAAGGCGAGCTGGCGGTAGTCCCAGAAGGTGTAGGGGCGGTCGTACTTCAGGGCGCGGGGCGGCACGTCGCTCAGGCCGACGGCCCGCAGCGCGGCCAGGGCCTCGCGTTCGGCGGGGGTGACGTGGGTCAGGCCGGCGAAGACGGCCGGGTCCCACACGTCCTCGTCGGTGGGGGCCACGTTGAAGTCGCCGAGCACCGCGAAGGGGCGGGCGCCGGCGGCGTCCTCGGCCACGGCCTCGGTGAGGGCCTTGAACCACTCCAGCTTGTAGCCGTAGTGGTCGTGGTCGACCTCGCGGCCGTTGGGCACGTACACCGACCAGACCCGGACCCCGCCGCAGGTCGCGGAGATCGCCCGGGGTTCCTGGGTCCCGTCGTAGTCGGGGCCGCCGGGCAGGCCGGTGACCACGTCCGCCAGGCCGACCCGGGAGATCAGCGCGACGCCGTTCCAGCGGCCGGTGGCGTGCACGGCCGATTCGTAGCCCAGCTCGCGCAGCTCGGCATGGGGGAACTGCTCGGCGGAGCACTTGGTCTCCTGCACGCACAGGACGTCCGTGCCGGAGCTCTCCAGCCAGGCGAGGAGGCGGGGCAGCCGGGCGGTGACGGAGTTGACGTTGAAGGTGGCGATACGCATGCCGCCAACCTATCGCCCGGCGCCGACAGCGGCGCTCAGCCGGCCACCGTCTCGCCGGGCGCGTAGCGGGCGTGCTCGGCGCCGCCGCCCAGGTTGGTGAGCAGTCCGTCGTAGATGGGGCGGGCCAGGTCGGAGAGGTAGGCGTCGTGCACGTCGACGGCGCGGCGGGGCCCCACCTCGCGGACGTAGTCGATCACGTCGGAGACCCGGCTCCACGGGGCGTGCACGGGCAGCAGCAGGGTGTCCACGGGGGCGTCCGGGACGGTCAGCGCGTCGCCGGGGTGGAAGACCCCCTCGACGAGGTAGCCGACGTTGCCGACGCGCGGCAGGTCGGGGTGGATCACGGCGTGCAGTTCGCCGTAGACCCGTACGTCGAAGCCGGCGGCGGTGAAGGCGTCGCCGTGGCCGACCCGGTGCACGCGGCCCGGGTAGGCGGCCGCGAGCTTCTCGGCGACCGCCCCCAGGGTCCACAGTTCGGTCCCGGGGCGTGCGTCGAGTGCGGCGCGCAGCCGGCCCTCCTCGAAGTGGTCGGGGTGCTCGTGGGTGACGAGCAGCACGTCGGCGCCGAGACCGGCGTCCGCCTCGCTGAAGGCGCCGGGGTCGACGACCAGGACGCGCCCGTCCTTCTCCAGGCGGACACAGGAGTGCGACTGCTTCACGATCTTCATGCCGGCAGGGTACCCGGGGCGGGGTGACGGCCAGGCCGTCTCTTCCGGATCTAGGGCACGCTGGTGGCGACGAGGTACACGCGGGGTTTGGCGGGGTTGGTCAGGTCCACGGTGATGTCGTGGTCGGGGCGCGGGTCTGCCTGTTCCACGTTGACCCCGAACCACTTGCTCTTGGGGGCCCACTTCCACTTCGCGATCTGGGAGTCGCGGGCGGAGATCGCGCTGCCGGGGGTGAGGGCGGCGCGGCGGGTGCCGTAGCTGCCGAGGAAGGTGTCCAGGGCGGCGGGGGTGGTGCTGAACTGGACGTAGAGCCTGCTGGTGCGCCAGTTGTTGGTCTCCAGGAAGCCGACGTTGGTGGACCAGTCGGGGATGGGGACCTCGTAGATGCTCTGCTGGACCCGGGAGGGCCAGCCGGAGCGGAGCTGGGCGACGGCGGCCTTGGCCGCCTTGTCCTTGCCGCTGTCGCGGCTCTGCCGGGCCGAGACCAGCAGGTAGCCGGCGGGGACCCCGATCAGCAGCACGATGATGATCGCGGTGATCCACCGGCGGCGCACCACGTGCCGGCGGCTCTCGACGGGGGCCCCGGGGGGCGGGCCGCCGGGGGTTCCGGGCTCGGTGTGCTGCGCGGGCGGGCTGGGCGGGGTCACGAGCGTTCCTGTTCCTGGGGGCGGGCCACGGCCACGCCGAACGGGCCCTTGCGTCCGGCCCGGGCGTAGCGCTCGTGTCGTTCGACACGGCGCCGGTTGGCCCGGCGGAAGCGGCGGGCGACCAGTCGCGCGAGGTCGGCGGCTCCGACCATACCCGCCTCGGGTCCCAGTTCGGCACGGGCGATCCGCGCCTCGGGACGGTAGCCCCGGCCGGTGAGGTGGCGGCGGAAGGCGTCGCGGGCGGGGCCGATGAGCAGTTCGTCGGCGGCGCTGACCCCACCGCCCACCACGAAGCAGGAGGGGTCGAGGGCGGCGGCGAGGTTGGCCAGGCCCACGCCGAGCCACTGGCCGATGTCGTCGAGCAGCTCCACGCACATCGGGTCGCCCTCGCGGGCCATCTCGGTGATGAGGGGGCCGGTGATGTCGGCGATGCGGCCGCCGGTCCGGGCGAGGATGTCGGAGGCGACGGGCGAGTCGGCGGCGGCCAGTTCGCGGGCCTCGCGGACCAGGGCGTTGCCGGAGCTGTACTGCTCCCAGCAGCCGCGGTTGCCGCAGGGGCAGCGGTGTCCGGCGGGGACGACCTGCATGTGGCCGAACTCGCCGGCGACCCCGTACTTGCCGCGTTTGACGCGGCCGTCCTCCAGGATGGCCCCGCCGATGCCGGTGCCGAGGGTGATCATGACGAGGTGGTCCTCGCCGCGGCCGGCGCCGAAGCGCCATTCGGCCCAGGCGGCGGTGTTCGCGTCGTTGTCGACCATGACGGGGACGGCGAGGCGGTCCTGGAGGGCGTCGCGCAGGGGTTCGTCGCGCCAGGCGAGGTGGGGGGCGAACAGGACCCGGGAGCGGTCGGCGTCGACCCAGCCGGCGGCGCCGATGCCCACCGCGTGCACGTCGTGCCGGTCGGAGAGGTC
Organism: Streptomyces dryopteridis; assembly: GCF_049606955.1. Taxonomy (NCBI): domain Bacteria; kingdom Bacillati; phylum Actinomycetota; class Actinomycetes; order Kitasatosporales; family Streptomycetaceae; genus Streptomyces; species Streptomyces dryopteridis. Next base: position 730,053 of record NZ_CP187113.1, read on the forward strand.
GAGGACGAGTTCGACGATGGTGTCCTCGACCACCTTGGGGCTCTTGGACTTGTCGGGGGTCTCGGTGCGGATCTTCTCCAGGATGACCCCGTCGGCGTCGACGACGCCGGCCATGACCTTGGTGCCGCCGATGTCGATGCCGACGGTGGGCACCCGGGGGGCGGTCAGGACGCTGCGGCGTTCCCGGCTGCCGACCGCGCGGATGGTGGACCGGGGGCCGAGGGTGAATTCCCGGTAGGTGCTCATCGTGTCGCCGCCTCGCCGTTCGCGTTCCCACCGGTCGCGGGGGTCTCTCGGGGGGTGTCCGCCGATTCTGCCGGCCGCTCCAGCTCGTGCCCGAGCTCCTCCAGTTCCGACCCGCCGGCCATCTGGCGGGTGAGTTCGTCGAGGGTGACGGAGTCGCGGGTGTGGCTGCCGGCCATGGTGCCGCGCTTGAGGAGGACGAAGCGGTCCCCGACGAGGTGGGCGTGGTGCGGGTTGTGGGTGATGAGGACGACGCCCAGGCCCGCGTCGCGGGCGGCGGCCACGTACTTGAGGACCACCCCGGACTGTTTGACGCCGAGGGCGGCGGTGGGTTCGTCCAGGACGAGGACCTTGGCGCCGAAGTGGACGGCGCGGGCGATGGCCACGCACTGGCGTTCGCCGCCGGAGAGGGTGCCGATGGGCTGGTCGACGTCGCGCAGGTCGATGCCCATGCGCAGCAGTTCGGCGCGGGTGGTCTCGCGCATCAGGTCCACGTCGAGGCGGCGGAAGGGGCCGCGGCCCTTGGTGGGCTCGGAGCCGAGGAAGAAGTTGCGCCAGACCGGCATGAGGGGCACGACGGCGAGGTCCTGGTAGACGGTGGCGATGCCCCGGTCGAGGGCGTCGCGCGGGTTGACCAGGTGGGTCTCCTCGCCCTCGATGGCGAAGGTGCCCGCGTCGTGGCGGTGCAGACCGGCGATGATCTTGATGAGGGTGGACTTGCCGGCACCGTTGTCCCCGAGGACGCAGGTGATCTCGCCGGCGGAGACCTGGAGGGAGACCCCTTCGAGGGCCCGGATGTTGCCGTAGTACTTGCTGACCCCGGTCAGCTCGATCAGCGCGGTCACGCCCTGGCCTCCGCCCGCTTGCGCACCCATGCGTTCAACAGGGTGGCGAGCAGCAGCATGCCTCCCAGGAAGAACTTGAACCAGTCGGGGTTCCACTGGGCGTAGACGATGCCGTTGCTCGCCATGCCGAAGATGAACGCGCCGACCGCGGAGCCGATGGCGGAGCCGTAGCCGCCGGTCATCAGGCAGCCGCCGATGACGGCGGCGATGATGTAGAGGAACTCGTTGCCGACGCCCTCGCCGGACTGGACCACGTCGAAGCTGAACAGGATGTGCTGGCCGGCGATCCAGGCGCACAGGGCCACGCCCATGTACAGCCCGACGCGGGTTTTGACCACGGGGACGCCGACGGCGCGGGCCGCGTCGGCGCCGCCGCCGACCGCGAAGATCCAGTTGCCGGCGCGGGTGCGCAGCAGGATCCAGGTGGCGACGGCCACGAGCACCAGCCACCACAGGATGGTGACCTTGAGGGTGACGGAGCCGATGGTGAGCTGGGAGGCGAAGACGGCGCGGGCGGAGGCGAAGCCCTCCATGTCGCCGATGCCCTTGGTGGAGACCGAGCCGCTGATGAGTTTGGTGAGGCCCAGGTTCAGGCCGGTCAGCATGAGGAAGGTGCCGAGCGTGATGATGAAGCTGGGCAGTTTGGTGCGGGTCAGCAGGAAGCCGTTGAAGAGGCCGATGGCGAGGGTGACGAGCAGCGAGACGAGCACGCCGACCCAGACGTTGGCGGTCAGCTGGTAGCTGAACATCGAGCTGAACAGGGCGGAGCTGGTGACCATCACGCCGGCGGAGAGGTCGAACTCGCCGCCGATCATGAGCAGGGCCACGGGCACGGCCATGATGCCGATGGTGGAGGCCGAGTAGAGGATCGTGCTGAGGCTGGAGGCGCGCAGGAAGCTGTCGGCCGCGAAGGAGAAGACGAGGAAGACGGCGAGGGCGCCGACGACCGCGCCGAGCTCCGGGCGGCCGAGGAGTCGGCGGGCCAGGGAGGCGGGGGCGAGGCGTTCGTCGGCCGGGCGGGGCCGGGTCGGCGCGTCGGCGGGGGCGGGCGCGGGGGCGGTCATCGGGTCACCCGCTTGATGAACTCCTCCAGGGGCGCGGCCTGCTCCTTGGTGATGATCTGCGGGCCGGTCAGCACGGGCCGGCCGCCGCCGAGGGTGTTGCGGTTGTAGCGGTACAGCCAGAGCAGGTCCACGGCCTCGTAGCCCTGGAGGTAGGGCTGTTGGTCCACGGCGAAGCCGAGTTCGCCGGCCTTGAGGGCGCGGGCCACGGACTCGTTGAGGTCGAAGGTGTCGATCTCGGCGGAGCTGCCGGCGGCCTGCTTGGCCTTGACGGCGGTGGGGGCGAAGGGGGCGCCGAGGGTGACGACGGCGTCGACGTCGGGGTCGGCCTGGAGCTTGGCCTGGATCGCGGACTGGACGGAGGGCATGTTGGTGCCCTCGACGTACAGGTTCTCCATGGTGCCGGTGAAGGTCTTCTTCGCGCCGGCGCAGCGCTGCTCGTGGCCCACGTTGCCCTGTTCGTGCAGGACGCAGATGGCCTTCTTCCTGCCGCGTTCGCCCAGTTCGGTGCCGACGGCCTCGCCGGCGATCTCCTCGTCCTGCCCGATGTGGGTGAGGGCGCCGTACTCCTTGGACTGGGCGGAGCCCGAGTTCACGGTGACGACGGGGATGCCGGCCTTGACGGCCTTGGCGAGGACGTCCTTGAGGGCCTCGGGCTTGGCGAGGGAGACGATCAGTCCGTCGACCTTGCGGTCGATGGCGTTCTGGACGTACTGGGCCTGGGTCTGGGCCTGGTCGTCGTGGGCGTAGGTGAACTCCACGTTGTCCTTGGCGGCGGCCTCCTTGGCGCCCTTCTGGACGATGTCCCAGAAGGTGTCGCCGTCGCCGGCGTGGGTGACCATCGCGAAGTTCATGCGGGGGGTGGAGACCGCGGGTCGGCCGCCCTCGGCCGCTTCCTTGGCCCGCTCCTCGGCGCGCTTGCCGCCCGTGCTGCTGCACCCGGCGAGCGCGGCTCCCAGTACGACCGCGAGCAGCGCGGCCGTCGTGCGCGCTCCTGTCCGAACCCATGCCACGTGTCGGCGCCTTTCCTCATACCCGCTGTCCGAAAATCACCCATGATGAATGGGGCATTCCGGCTTCAGCCGTCCAGTATCCGGTACGGACGGCCGTGCCTGCGGATCGGGGCGCGCCGGGCCCCGGTGCAGGGAGGGCTCCGGACGGGCGAATTCCGGCAAGGTCGCGACGGCAGACCCCCGGGGTGCGGCCGGGGGTGTGGTCCGGATCACGTCACCAGCGGACCGGGAGGGTGGTGGTGCCGCGGATGAGGCTGCCGGTGATCCAGGTCAGGGGCGGGCCGTCGGGGTCGAGGGCGAGGCCGGGGAAGCGTTCGAGGAGGGCGGTGAAGGCGATCCTGGCCTCCAGCCGGGCCAGCGGGGCGCCGACGCAGAAGTGGATCCCGTGCCCGAACGCGAGGTGGGGGCGGGCGGGGCGGTGGACGTCGAAGACCTCGGGGTCCTCCCACCGGTCGCCGTCGCGGTCGCTGCCCGCGAGGGAGACGAGGACGGAGTCGCCGGCGGACATCGACACCCCGCCGAATTCGAGGTCCCGGTCCACCCAGCGGTAGGTGGCGTTCTCCACGGGCCCGTCCCAGCGGAGCACCTCCTCGATCGCGGCCGGGAGCAGCCCCTCGGGGTCGGCGCGGACGGCCGCGAGCTGCTCGGGGTGGGTGAGCAGGGCGCGGGTGCCGTTGGCGATGAGGTTGACCGTGGTCTCGTGGCCGGCGACGAGCAGGAGGAAGGCCATGCCGACGAGTTCGTCGGGCGAGAGCCGGTCGCCGTCCTCGTCGCGGGTGCGGATGAGGTCGCTCAGCAGGTCCTCGCCGGGGGCCTCGGACTTCTCGGCGATGAGCGCGCCGAGGTAGGCGGTCATCTCCACGAGGGTCTGGTGGTGGTGTTCGGCGTCGCGGGGGTCGACGGCCGCCTGGGACCAGGTCCGGAACCGGTCCCGGTCGAGGTCGGGGACGCCGAGCAGCTCGCAGATCACGGTCATGGGCAGCGGGAAGGCGAACCGGGCGACGAGGTCGTCCCGGCGCTCGGGGTTGCGCGCCAGGTCGTCGAGGAGTTCTCCGGTGATCTTCTCGATCCGGGGGCGCAGGGCCTCGACGCGGCGGGTGGTGAAGACGCCGGAGACGAGTCTGCGCAGCCTCGTGTGGTGCGGGGGGTCGAGTTCGAGGAGGTTGCGGTTGGAGGCGGTGGCCGGCGCGCCCGCGTGGTAGTCCCCGGGCGGGGCCTTGACGAACGCGGGGTCGGTGAGGGCCGCGCGCGCCTCCTCGTGGCCGATGACGAGCCACTGCCGGGTGCCGTCGACGGAGCCGACCGGGTGGACCGGGCCCTCGGCCGCGAGCTGCGCGTAGGTGGGATAGGGGTCGGCGAAGAAGGTCTGGGGCGCCGAGCCGAAGTCGATGCGGTTCATCTCCTCACGGTACGTAACCCGGCGCGCCTGACCAGCCGTTTTCGGACGCCGTTCGAAGCCCTCAGGAGGCCGCGGCCCGGCGGCCCCAGGCGGTCCCGAGGAGGACGAGCACGGCGCCGAGGATGCCGAGGGGGCCGACCTCGTCGCCGGCCAGGGTGAGGCCGACGGCGGCCGCGAAGAGGGGTTCGGTGCCCATCAGCAGGCTGACCCGGGAGGCGGAGGTGCGGCGCACGGCCCACATCTGCACGAAGAAGGCGTAGAGGGTGCAGCACAGGGAGAGGAAGACGAGCCCGGCCCAGTCGGCCGCGTCGAAGGCGGCGGCGGCCGTCCAGGGCGCGAGGCCGGCGCCGGGGACGGCGAAGAGCGCGGTGAACAGCAGCAGCGAGGTGCCGAGCTGCACGGTGGTCAGGGAGAGGTCGTCCGCGCCGCGCAGGCTCGTGGCCCGGCTCATCAGGAGCACGTGCACGGTGCGGGCGCAGGCGGCGGCGAGGATCAGCAGGTCGCCCAGGCCCGGGGCGGTGAACCCGCCGGACTGGGTGAGCAGCGCGACACCGAGGACGGAGAGGAGGGCGGCGGCGAGGAAGGCCGGGGAGGGGACGGTGCGGCGCAGGGCGCTCTCGGCGAGCGGGGTCAGGATCATCGTGAGGCTGATGATCAGCCCGGCGTTGGTGGCGGAGGTGTGCACCACCCCGTAGGTCTCCAGGACGAAGATCACGGCGAGGACGAGGCCGAGGAGGGCGGCGGTGCGCAGTTGCGCGGGGCGCAGGGCCCGCAGTCCGCGTCGTCCGACGATCAGCAGCACGGGGAGGACGAGGCCGAAGCGGAGCACGAGCACGGCGAGGACGGTGGCGCCCGTGGTGACGCCCTTGGCTGCGAGGAAGCTGGCGCCCCAGAAGAGGGCGGCCAGGAGCACGGGGAGGTCCGCGAGCCAGAGCGGGCGGGCGGTGGGGGTGGTGGTGCGGGTGGCGCTGAGCGAGGACACCGGTGACGTCTCCTGGGCGGCGTGCTGGGAGGGGAGACGGCGGTGGCTCACCCCGGACGCCGGTCACCGTAACCGGGTGATCGTCGGCGGCTCGGGGAATTCCACGGAGCGGACCCGGAACCGGCGCGTCCGCGTGCGCTCGCGTGCGCGCTCGCCCGCGCGTGCACGCGTTCTCTTTGTTTCCGGGTACGCGAACGGCGGGCCGGTGGTGCTGTCCGTCCGGCCCGCCGTGCTTCCCGCCCGGCGCGTGTCGCGGCGCCCGCGGGTCCCCGGGGGTGTCGGCCCCCGGGGTCGTTCGCGTGGTGATGCGGGCCCGGCGCGGACGCCGGGCCCCTCAGGCGTGCTGTCAGCCGCCCAGTTCCTGGTGGCGCGCGGTGAGCGCGGCGGCGCCGCCCTCGGTCAGCGAGCCGTACAGGCGCAGGCGGGAGAAGCCGCCGTCCGGGAAGATGTCGATGCGCACGTGGGTGCCGACGGCCGGGGCGTCGAGGACGAACCGGTGGTTGGTGTCGGGCTGCAGGCGGGTGCGGGGCAGGAACTCCTCCCACTCGCCCTCCTCGCCGGTCTTGATCGACAGCGAGGCCCAGCCGGCCGAGTTGCCCTTGAGGTACGCGGTGTCGATCTCGACGGCGCGGATCTCGGACTCGGCGACGAGCTGGTAGCGGATCCAGTCGTTGCCGTTGTCACGGCGACGGGCGGTCTCCCAGCCGTCGTCCATCTTGCGGGAGCGGCCCGGGTTGATGGTGTTGGTCGGCGGGGAGTAGAAGCGGTTGGAGGCGTCCTGGACGGCGCCGCCGTTCTCCAGCGCGACCACGTCGAAGGAGCCGAGCGCGGCGAGCCACTTCGGGTCGGGCAGCACCTCGCCGTAGACGCGCAGGCGGGCGATGCCGCCGTCGGGGTGCTGGTTGACGCGCAGGTGGGTGAAGCGCTGCTCCACGTCGACCGCGAAGCCGTTGGCGGCGTGGCCGCCGACGGGGGTGCGGGGGACGAGGACGGTCCACTTCACGTCGTCGCCGAGGAGTTCCTCGGGGGTCGGGGCGCCCTCGACGGAGGTGCCCTCGATGGAGACGGCCTGCGGCATGTTGCCGCGGAAGTGGGCGGTGTCCACGACGATGCCGCGGATGACGCCGGGGGCGCCGAGGCGGACCAGGGCCCAGTCGTGGTCCTCGGGGGTGGGCCAGGGCTGGGTGGCCGAGACGCCGCGGCGGCGGCGGGTCTCCCAGCCGTCCATGACCTTGCCCTTGTGCCCGAAGTCCTCCGGGTCGAAGTGGGCGGCCTCGGAGATGAGCAGGTTCTCCCGCTGCGCGAAGAACTCGTCGTTGGCGGCGATCACGCCGGCGCCGAGCTGCCGGTCGGCGAGGTTCGCGTACTGGGTGAAGGGGAAGTCGGCGGTGCGGTAGTCGGCGTACGGGTCACCGCCTCCGTACGGGTTCGCGTTGCCGGTGAAGGATTCAATCGCCGTCACAGTCAGTTCGTCCTTTCGAGGAGTCGGCCGGTGGGCTCGGTGGGCGTGCCGTGGTCGGCGATCTTCGTGCCGCGCAGCCAGGTGGACTTCACGACGCCGTGCAGGGTCTTGCCCGCGTACGCCGTGACCTGGTTGCGGTGGTGGAGTTCGACCGGGTCCACGGTGAAGGTCTCTTCGGGGGCGAGCACGGCGAAGTCGGCGTCGCGGCCGGCCTCGATCGCGCCCTTGTCCGCCAGGCCCGTGAGGGCGGCGGGGGCCGCGGACATCCAGCGGACCACGTCCTCCAGGGAGTGGCCGCGCTTGCGGGCCTCGGTCCAGATGGCGGGCAGGCCCAGCTGGAGGGAGGAGATGCCGCCCCAGGCGGTGGCGAAGTCGTCGGTCTTCAGGTCCGCGGTGGACGGGGAGTGGTCCGAGACGATGCAGTCGATGGTGCCGTCGGCGAGCGCGGCCCACAGCAGGTCCTGGTTGGCGGACTCGCGGATGGGCGGGCAGCACTTGAACTCACTGGCGCCGTCGGGGACTTCCTCGGCGGTCAGGGTGAGGTAGTGCGGGCAGGACTCGACGGTGACGGCGACGCCCTCGGCCTTCGCGGCGGCGATCAGGGGCAGCGCGTCGGAGGAGGACAGGTGCAGCACGTGGACGCGCGCGCCGATCCGCTTGGCCTGGGTGATGAGGTTCTGGATGGCCGTGTTCTCGGCGTCCCGGGGGCGGGAGGCGAGGAAGTCCGTGTACTTGGGGCCGGGGACGTGCGGGGCCGAGTCCAGGTGGTGCGGGTCCTCGGCGTGCACGATCATCAGGCCGCCGAAGTCGGTGATCTCGGCCAGCGAGGTCGCCAGCTGCTCCTGGTCGAGCTCGGGGAACTCGTCCACGCCGGAGGGCGACAGGAAGCACTTGAAGCCGAAGACGCCGGCCTCGTGCAGGGGGCGCAGGTCCTTGACGTTGTCCGGCAGGGCGCCGCCCCAGAAGCCGACGTCCACGTGGGCCTTGGCGCGGGCCACTTCCTGCTTGACGCGCAGGTTGTCCACGGTGGTGGTGGGCGGCAGGGAGTTCAGGGGCATGTCCACGATGGTGGTGACGCCACCGGCGGCCGCGGCGCGGGTGGCGGTCCAGAAGCCCTCCCACTCGGTGCGCCCGGGGTCGTTCACGTGCACGTGGGAGTCGACCAGGCCGGGCAGCAGGACGTCGTCGCCGAAGTCCTCCAGACGGGCACCGGCGGGCACCTCGGCCTCGTGCGGCAACACGGCCACGATCTTCCCGGCGGCGACGGCGACGGATGCGGCGCGCGTGCCCTCGGGGGTGATGACGCGCGTCGAGCGCAGTACCAGTTCCACGGCCGTCTCGGACACCCGGAACCTCCCCATCTTCATTCCACAGAGCGAAATTCAACGTTCTGTTGACGGAGTCTTCACCCCGTCCCGCGCCCCGTCAAGAGCCGCCGGCGGGACCGCCGACCCCCGGAGGCACCGATTGGAGGTTTCCACAGGATGGAATTAAGATTTCGCTCTACAGAATGTAGCTACTGCCACGGGAGGCTCGGCAGGCAACCCCCCAAGGTCGTCAACCACCCGGACAAACCCGCTCTGACCGGCGGTGACGGTCCCGCCCCCGGCACTGGGGCGATTGCGGACCGCCGGGTAGGCTGCTTCCTTGCCTGCCAGCACCGAAAGGACCGCGCCGTGCCGACGTCCAGCGCCAGCACCACCGACGCTTCCGCCAGAACCCCCGCCACCGGCGGCGTCCAGTCCCTTGAGCGCGCCTTCGATCTGCTCGAACGAATGGCCGATGCGGGCGGCGAGGTCGGGCTCAGCGAGCTCTCCGCCACCAGCGGACTGCCGCTGCCCACCATCCACCGCCTGATGCGCACCCTGGTGGCCTGCGGCTACGTGCGCCAGCAGCCCAACCGACGGTACTCCCTCGGGCCCCGCCTGATCCGCCTCGGGGAGTCCGCGTCGCGCCTCCTGGGCACCTGGGCCCGGCCCTATCTGTCCCGTCTGGTCGAGGAGACCGGCGAGACCGCGAACATGGCACTCCTCGACGGCGACGAGATCGTCTACGTCGCGCAGGTGCCCTCCAAGCACTCCATGCGCATGTTCACCGAGGTCGGCCGCCGCGTGCTGCCGCACTCCACCGGCGTCGGCAAGGCCCTCCTGGCCTACACCCCCGCCGACGAGGTCCGCGCCCTCCTCTCCCGCACCGGCATGCCGGCCGCGACCGAGAAGACCATCACCACCCCCGAGGGCTTCCTCGACGCCCTGGAGCAGGTCCGTCGCGCCGGCTACGCCGTCGACGACAACGAGCAGGAGATAGGGGTCCGCTGCCTCGCGGTCTCCGTCCCCAACTCGCCCACCGCCGCCGCCATCTCGATCTCCGGCCCGGCCGGCCGGGTCACCGAGGCCGCGACGGAGACCATCGTGCCCATCCTCCAGGGGATCGCCGCCGAACTCTCGGTGGCCCTCGCCAACCAGAACCCGGCGTAGGCCGCAGGAACACGCACGAGAAGGAGGGGCCGCCCGGCGACACGCCGGACGGCCCCTCCTTCGTCACGCGCCCCGGCCGCCGCTCACACGGCGGCGCCCGCCGTCAGCCGACCGTCCACCATCGTGGCCACCGCGTCCATCCGGTCCAGATGCGCCCGGTCGTGCGTGACCAGCACCGTCGCCGTCCCCCGCTCCCGGGTCAGGGCCACCAGCAGCTCCAGCACGGCCGCGCCCCGCTCGTGGTCCAGGGCGCTCGTCGGCTCGTCCACCAACAACACCTCCGGCTCGTTCATCAGCGCCCGCGCGATGTTGATCCGCTGCCGCTGACCGCCCGAGAGCTGGTGCGGGCGCTTGCCCGCCTTGTCCGCCAGGCCCACCGCGTCGAGCAGCTCCAGCGCCCGGGCCCGCGCCTCCTTCACCGACCGGCCCGCCACGTGCGCCATCACCTGCAACTGCTCGGCCGCCGTCAGCGACGCCGGCAGGTTCGGCTGCTGGAACACGATCCCGATGTGGTCCCGCCGCAGCGCCGACTTCTCCGCCGCCGACAGCCCGGCCGTGTCCCGACCGGCCACCACCACCCGCCCCGCGTCCGCGGTGACCAGCGTCGCCGCCACCGCCAGCAGGCTCGACTTGCCCGAACCCGAGGGCCCCACCACCGCCGTCAACGACCCGGCCGGTACCTCCAGCCGCACCGCGTCCAGGGCCGTCAGCCGGGACTCGCCGTCCGGGTAGGTCAGCGTCACGTCGTGCAGAAGAAGACTCATCGGGCACTCCCGAGCGCGGTCAGCGGGTCGACGGCGGTGATCCGCCGGATGGACAGGGCGGCCCCGAGAGCGCCCAGGGCGATGATGACCAGGGCCGGCACCAGCACGGTCGCCGCGTCCAACACGAACGGCACGTCCGAACCGCTGATCAGCACCCCCAGCGCGGCCGCGATCAGGGTGCCCGCGCCGGTGCCGATCACCAGCATCACCACGGCCTGCCCCAACGCGTCCTTCAACAGGTACGGGGTCGAGGCGCCCAGCGCCTTCAACACCGCCACGTCCCCGCTGCGCTGGATCGTCCACACCGTGAAGAAGGCCCCTATGACCAGCGCCGAGATCGCGAACAGGAACCCGCGCATCAACTGCAGCGAGCCGTTCTCCGCCTGGTAGGACCCTATGGCGCCGAGCGCCTCGTCCACGGTCCCCGACCGCGTGCCCGTCGCCGCGTCCCCGGCCGCCCAGTCCACCCCCGAACCGTCCAGGGCGATCACGGTGGCCAGGGTGTCGATCGAGGTCCCCGGATTGCCGATCCGCTGCCAGTCCGTGAGGTCCGCCCACACCACCGGGGTGTGGCTGTACGAGGCCGTCCCCGAGACCGCGCCCACCGTCAGCTCCAACGGCCCGAGCTTCAACCGCCCGCCCGCGCCGATCCCGCCCAGTTCCTTGGCGGCCTTCTCCGACAGGATCACCTCGCCCTGCCGCAGCCCGGCCGGCGCGACCTTCCCCCCGGGCTCCACCCCGAACACCGACACCCCGGCCGTCCGCTCACCGCTGACCGCGTTCGTGGTGCGGATCCCGATCGGCTCCGCGAGCCGCACCCCGGGCCTCTCCCGCCACCCCAGCCACGCCTTCTCGCCGATCTGCGAGTTCGTGAACGACACCTGTTGATCGGCCCCCGGATCCGCGAACGCGATCCGCGAGGCCGGCAACCCGGTGATCGCCGAGATGTTCTCCCGGGCCAACCCGGCCGTCAGTCCCGACAACAGGCCGACCAACAACGTGATCAGCACGACGACAGCGCCCATCAGGGCGAACCGCCCCTTGGCGAACCGTAGGTCTCTCCATGCGACGAACATGCACCCCACCTTGGTCTTCCGTGTGGACACAAGGCATCGCGCCACGGTAGCGATCCTCGCGCCGAAGGACGCACCCACACATCAATCCTTCGATTGACCGCTCCCGGGACCACCGCCCATACGCTGGTCGCACCATGTCCACGCGCAGCCACCACCCCGAGATCCCCGACCGCTCCCTCACCCCGGTCTCCCGGATCCTGCGCCTGTGCCTGCACGCCCTCCTCCTCGGCCTGCTCGCCCTGGCCGCCGTCCGCTCCCTCGGCTCCCCCGCCGTCCTCACCGGCTGCGTCCTCCTCGCCGCCGTCTACACGGCCGGCGTCAACGCACCCTCCGTGCACCGCTCCACCCGCGCCGGCGCCCTGTGGCTCGCGGCCCTGGCCGCCGCCTGGATCCTGCTGCTGGCGGTCTCCCCCGACGGGCTGTGGATCGCGTTCCCCCTGTACTTCCTCCAACTGCACCTGCTGCCCCTGCGCTGGGCCGTCGCGGCGGTGACCGCCACCGCCTGCGCCGCCATCGCCGGCTTCCTCGCCCACAGCGCCGCCGTCACCCCCGGCGCCTTCCTCGGCCCGCTGCTGGGCGCGGCCGTCGCCGTCGCCACCGTCCTCGGCTACCAGGCCCTGTACCGGGAGAGCGAACGCCGCCGCGAACTCATCGAGGAACTCATCGCCACCCGCGCCGAACTCGCCGCCGCCGAACGCGACGCGGGCGTCCTCGCCGAACGCGAACGCCTCGCCCGCGAGATCCACGACACCCTCGCCCAGGGCCTCTCCTCCATCCAGCTGCTGCTCCGCGCCGCCGAACGCACCCTGCCCGCCGACGCCCCCGCCCTCCCCCACATCGACCGGGCCCGGACCGCCGCGCAGGAGAACCTGGCCGAGGCCCGCCGCTTCGTGCGCGCCCTCACCCCGCCCGACCTGGAACACGGCTCGCTGGCCGGCGCCCTGGAACGCCTGTGCGGATCGGCCCCGGGCCCCCGCGTGCGCTTCTCCCTGACCGGCGCCCCGACCCCGCTGCCCACCCCGTACGAGGTGGCCCTGCTGCGGATCGCGCAGTCCGCGCTGGCGAACGTGGTCCGGCACGCGGGAGCCGACCGGGCGGAGATCACCCTCACCTTCATGGACGCCTCGGTCACCCTCGACATCGTGGACGACGGCGCCGGCTTCGACCCGTCCGCCACCCCGGGCACCCCCACGGGCGGCTTCGGCCTGCCCGCGATGCGGGCCCGCGCCGAATCCCTCGGCGGGCTCCTCACCGTCGAGTCCGCCCCCGGCCAGGGCACCGCCGTGGCCGTCACCCTGCCCCTCCCGGAGGTGCCCGCGTGACCGTCCGTCTCCTCCTCGCCGACGACCACCCGGTGGTCCGCGCCGGCCTGCGCGCCGTCCTGGACACCGAACCGGACTTCACGGTCGTCGCCGAGGCGGCGACCGCCGAACGCGCCGTGGAACTGGTCACGGCCGGCGTCCCGCAGGTCGACGTGGTCCTCATGGACCTCCAGTTCAAGGGCGGCATGCACGGCTCGACCGCGACCGCCGCGATCACCGCGCTCCCCGACGGCCCCCGCGTGCTGATCCTCACCACCTACGACACCGACGCCGACATCCTGGCCGCGGTGGAGGCGGGCGCCTCGGGCTACCTCCTCAAGGACGCCCCGCCCGAGGAACTCGCGGCGGCGGTCCGCACGGCGGCGGCAGGCCAATCCGCCCTGGCCCCGGCGGTGGCCCACCGTCTGATGGACCGCATGCGCACCCCGGCCGAGGCCCTGACCAAACGCGAACTGGAAGTCCTCCAACTGGTCGCGGACGGCCTGTCCAACCAACAGATCTCCAAGGCCCTCTTCCTGAGCCAGGCCACGGTCAAGAGCCACCTGGTCCACATCTACGCCAAACTCGGCGTCGACTCCCGCACCTCGGCAGTAGCCACAGCCACCACCCGCCGCCTCATCCGCACCCCGTAGCCACGCGCGGGGGTGCGGACGGCGGGATGGGGTGGGCTTGTCGGGCGGGGTTCGGTCGGGTGGGGCCGGGGTGGCCGCCTGCCGGCGGCGGGCAGGTCAAAAGCTTTTCCCAGGGGCGGCGGAGGGGGCAGCGGGCCGGGGTCCGTAGCCGTGCGCCGGGTCCGTCTCGGCCGGGGTTGGTCCGCGACGAGCCGAGGGGTCCGGGACGGCCGGCGTGGTCCGCCCCATGAACTGCCACCGTGCGCCCCGCCACCCACCGCACCCAGCAGCCGGTCTCGGACGCGTGCGGGCCCGTCGTGCCATCCCGAACACCGGCCGCCTGACACCTGACGGGCCTGGCCGCGTCCCGCCCGGCGTGTCGCCACGTCGAGCGGCCGTCTGACACCTGGCGGGCCCGACTGCGTCCTACCCGGCGTGTCGCCGCGTCGGGCAGCCGTCTGGCGCATGGGCGTCCCAGGCTCGGCTGGGCGTGGTGCGCTTCCACATGCCCCAGCCGTCTGGCGCATGGGCGTCCCGGGCTCGGCCGGGCCTGGTGCGTTTCCACGGGGCGGGTCGCAGGCAGGGGACGGGCTTGGGCACAGGTGGCCCCCCCGCCCGGCACGTTTCTTTCGGATTGGGGGCGGTGCCGGCAGAGCGGTTGGCTTGCGCCGGTGGGGACGGGGTCAAGGGTGGCGCGCAGCGCCATCGCGCAGCGACGCGACCGAAGGGAGCGCCCTTGAAGCCGTCCCCACCGGTGAAAGACGATCGAGCTGACGGGAGCGACCCGACACCACACCAGCCACCCACCACACCACCAACCCACCCACACCCCGCCGCCGGCGCCCACCCCGCACCCACCGCACCGCCCGCACCCGTACCCGGCGCCCCGCACCCACCCGCCCCACCCCCGCCCCCCCTCACGCCACCCAGCCGGGCCGGTCCAGTGTCGGGGTGAGGGGGACGCCTTCGTGGAAGGCCCCGGCCAGGCGGCGGACGGCTTCGCGGAGGAGGGGGGCGGGTTGGGTGTACGGGATGCGCAGGCGGTGTTCGAAGGTGCCCGGGTCCATGCCGAAGCGGTTGCCGCGGACCAGGAAGACGCCGGCCGCGGCCGCGCGTTCGGCGAGGGCCGAGCCGACCGGTTCGCCGATGTCGACCCAGAGCGAGAGGCCGCCCGGGGGCAGCTTCCAGGACCATTCCGGGAGGTGGCGTTCGAGTTCGGCGACCAGGACGGCCCGGCGTTCGCGGAGCAGGTCCAGGCGTTCGGGGAGGGTCGCGTCGAGGGTGGCCAGGAGCGGCAGGGCCATGAGTTGTTCGAGGACCGAGCCGGTCATGTCGCGGGCGACGCGGATCCCGGCGAGTTCGGCGACGAGTTTGGTCGTGGTCCGGATCCAGCCGACGCGGAGTCCGCCCCAGTGGCTCTTGCTGAGCCCGCCGACGCTGATCACGTGTTCTGCCCGGCCGCGTCCGACGAGGGCGGCCGGGGTGGCCGGGGGCACGGCGTCCAGGGCCATGTCGGTGATGGTCTCGTCCACGACGAGCATCGAGCCGAGGTCGCGGGTGGTCTCGACGAGGGTGATCCGGTCCTCGGTCGGCATCAGCAGGCCGGTGGGGTTCTGGAAGTCGGGGATCGAGTACACGAGCCGGGGCACGGCCTGTCGCAGGGTGGCGCGGGCGATCTCCATGTCCCAGCCCTCCTCCGAGACCGCGATGGGGACCGTGCGCGCGCCGGCCCGGCGGAGGGCGTCGAGGGCGTTGGCGTAGGTGGGGTTCTCGGCGGCGACCCGGTCGCCGGGGCGGCAGAACAGGTCGGTGACCAGGGTCATCGCCTGTTGCGCCCCGGAGGTGACGAGGATCTGTTCGGCCCGGGTGGGCAGGCCGCGGGCGGTATAGCGCTCGGCGATCGCGGCGCGGAGTTCGGGCAGGCCGAAGGGGTGGTAGCCGGGGTGGCGCAGGGCCTCGGGGAGGCGGGTGCGGGCGTATTCGAGGGCGTGGTCGACGGCGGTGACGAGTCCGGGTTCGGGTTCGGCCATCGCGGCCATGCTCATGTCGATCTCGCCGAGGGCGCGCGGGTCGGTGCCACCGGCCGGGTCGCCGGTCGCGGCCGCGGTGGGCTCGCCGGCGTCGACGCGGCCGAGGTGGGCGCCGGCGCGGGCGTGGGTGCCGTGTTCGAGGCCGAAGCCGGGGGCCCCGGCGGCGCCGTGGATCCCGCCGTGGTGCGGGGAGTTCCGACCGTCGGGCAGTTCGATCCAGGTGCCCGCGCCGCGCCGGCTGCGGGCCCAGCCGCTCTCGCGCAGCAGGTCGTAGGCGGAGGTGACGGTGACGCGGGAGACTCCGAGCTGTTCGGCGAGGTCGCGTTCGGCGGGGAGTCGGGTGTGCAGGCCGATCCGGCCGTCGAGCACGAGGGTGCGGACGGCGTCGGCGAGGTGCCGGTATCCGGGCCGGGCGCGGACGGCCTCCGGGAGCAGCGCGGTGAGGCGCCGTCCGGAGAGCGTGCTGTCCACGGTGCGGACGATCTGTGGGCCTGCCATGCCAACCTCCCCCGATTGGCACTGCCGACCAGGCCAATCCGAGGACAGAGTGGCCTTGTTGGCCTGGTCTTGGCAAGCGGCCCGGACGGGCCCGAACACGGGAGGAGACGGGGACATGGGCGAGCGACACGGCACGGGCGCGTGGACCGACCGCGACGAGCGGGCGTGGGGGCGGGAGCGGGAGTCGCGGGTCTCGGACCCGATCCCGGTGGGCCGGCTGCTGCGCCGGTCCGTCCTGATCCTGGCCCGGGTGGCGGGCAGGGTCCGACCTCGCGCGGTGAACCCGTCGGACCGCCCGCGCACGGGTTTGCGTCCGTCACCCCGGTGACGGGCACCGATCGGCACGGGGTTGACGCGGGGGTCGACGCGGAGCTCACCCGCAGGGGTGAAAATCGACCCATGACAACCTCCTCCACCCCCGACCCCAAGCCCGACCCCACCCCTCCCCCCACCCCCACCCCTCCCCCCACGCCCACTCCCCGGGTCGCCGGCCTCCTGTTGGCCGCCGGTGAGGGGCGGCGGTTGGGCGGGCGGCCGAAGGCCCTGCTGTCCCACCGGGGCCGCCCGCTGATCGAGAACGCGATCCGGGTGCTGCGCGAGGCCGGGTGCGAGCCGGTGCACGTGGTGCTGGGCGCGGCGGCCGAGCGGGTGCGGGAGTCGGCGGACCTGGCGGGTTGCGTGGTGGTGGAGAACCCGGACTGGTCCGAGGGGATGGGGTCCTCGCTGCGTGTGGGGCTGGCCTCGTTGGCGGCGACCTCGTCGGCGACCTCGGCGGCGGCGGCCCGGGACGGGGGCGCCGAGGGGCCGGACGCCGTGCGGGCCGCGTTGGTGTCGTTGGTGGACCAGCCGGGGATCGGCGCGGAGGCCGTGGCGCGGGTGCGGGCGGCCTGCACGGGGCCGGGGGACCTGCTGGCGGCGGGGTACGCCGGGCGGAAGGGGCACCCGGTGTTGTTCGGCGTGGACCGCTGGGCGGACATCGTGGCGACGGCCACGGGGGACAAGGGGGCGCGGGTGCATCTGGCGGCGCACGCGGCGGAGCTGGTTCTGGTGGAATGCGGGGACGTGGCCGAGCCCTTCGACATCGACACGCCCGCGGACCTGGCGCGGCTGGATTGAGCGCGGGGGGTGACGGGTGTGGCACTCAGGGCCACCGGAGGGCGGAGTCTGTTGACTCGGAGAATCTCGATATCAACAAACCATTGAACTTCCACCATGAGGAAATTACTATCCACTGGTCAGAAGCGCCCTGAACCCACACACGGCGCCGGCGACCGTATTTCGGAACACTCCACACCCGACGGCACTGCGTGCCGTCCCGCGCGCGAGCATTCCCCCGCGGCCGCAAGGCACCGCCGCTGAAGGAGTGACAGTTATGTCCGCACCAGCGCCGTCCCCGCTGGCCATCGTCGACGCCGAGCCCCTGCCCCGGCAGGACGAGGTCCTCACCGAGGCGGCCCTGGCCTTCGTGGCCGAGCTCCACCGGCGGTTCACCCCCCGCCGTGACGAGCTCCTCGCCCGCCGCGCCGAGCGCCGCGCCGAGATCGCCCGCACCTCCCAGCTCGACTTCCTTCCCGAGACCGCCGCGGTCCGCGAAGGCGACTGGAAGGTCGCGCCGGCGCCGGCTGCGCTGAACGACCGCCGTGTGGAGATCACCGGTCCCACCGACCGGAAGATGACCATCAACGCCCTGAACTCGGGCGCCAAGGTCTGGCTCGCCGACTTCGAAGACGCCTCGGCTCCCACCTGGGAGAACGTCGTCCTCGGCCAGCTCAACCTGATCGACGCCTACGAGCGTCGGATCGACTTCACCGACTCCCGCACCGGGAAGTCCTACGCCCTCAAGTCCGCCGAGAAGCTCGCGACCGTCGTGATGCGGCCGCGCGGCTGGCACCTGGAGGAGAAGCACCTGCAGATCGACGGTCGTCCGGTCCCCGGCGCCCTCGTCGACTTCGGCCTGTACTTCTTCCACAACGCCCAGCGTCTGATCGACCTCGGCAAGGGCCCGTTCTTCTACCTGCCGAAGACCGAGTCCCACCTGGAGGCGCGCCTCTGGAACGAGATCTTCGTCTTCGCCCAGGACTACGTCGGCATCCCCCAGGGCACCGTCCGCGCCACCGTGCTGATCGAGACGATCACGGCCGCGTACGAGATGGAGGAGATCCTCTTCGAGCTGAAGGACCACGCCGCGGGCCTCAACGCCGGCCGCTGGGACTACCTCTTCTCGATCGTGAAGAACTTCCGGGACGGCGGCGAGAAGTTCGTCCTGCCGGACCGCAACGCCGTCACGATGACCGCGCCGTTCATGCGCGCCTACACCGAGCTGCTGGTCCGCACGTGCCACAAGCGCGGCGCCCACGCGATCGGCGGCATGGCCGCGTTCATCCCGTCCCGCAAGGACGCGGACGTGAACAAGGTCGCCTTCGAGAAGGTCAAGGCCGACAAGGACCGCGAGGCCGGCGACGGCTTCGACGGCTCCTGGGTCGCCCACCCCGACCTGGTCCCGATCGCGATGGCCTCCTTCAACGCGGTGCTGGGCGAGAAGCCCAACCAGAAGGACCGGCTGCGCGAGGACGTCTCCGTGGCGCCCGGCGACCTGATCGCGATCGACTCCCTCGACGCGAAGCCCACCTACGACGGCCTGCGCAACGCCGTCCAGGTCGGCATCCGCTACATCGAGGCGTGGCTGCGCGGCCTGGGCGCGGTGGCCATCTTCAACCTGATGGAGGACGCGGCCACCGCCGAGATCTCCCGTTCGCAGATCTGGCAGTGGATCAACGCGGGCGTGGTCTTCGAGAACGGCGAGACCGCGACCGCCGAGCTGACCCGCAAGGTCGCCGCCGAGGAGCTCGCCGCGATCCGCGAGGAGATCGGCGCGGAGGTCTTCGACGCCGGCCAGTGGCAGGCCGCGCACGACCTGCTGCTCCAGGTCTCGCTCGACGCCGACTACGCGGACTTCCTGACCCTCCCCGCGTACGACCGCCTGATCGCGAACTGACCCACCGTTCCACCGAGCACCACCAAGCACCACCGAGCTCCACCCGTGCCACCCGCCCCGAGCGCGGACCGGACGGTTTCGACCGAAGCGCACAGCGGCCGAACCCACCGCCCGACCGATCCGGGGGAACGGGAACACCGCACGACCCGGGACCCCCGCGTCCCGCGAGCCGCCGACACGGCTCGTGGGACGCGGGGGTCCCGCACGTTCAGCCGCCGATCGGCGTGATCACCCCACGGGAAGCGGAACCCCAAGGCCCGACCGATCGGTCGGTCGTTATGAGTTCGTGACGGTTTCCTACCTGGCGGTAACCACGGGCCGCGTGCCAGATTCCTGCCTGCCACCGGCCGGCGACACATCCTTCGTTCCCCCGCCGCCGCGCGCCGAGGATTTCGCCGTCCCGTGCGCGGCCGACCGCAGGAGTCCCACGATGTTCGGGTTCCGCACCGCTCGCGCCACCCGTACCACCGTCCCCTCCCCCACCCCACACCCCACCCCACGCCCCACCCCACTCGCCGCCTCCGCCCATCGCCGCGCCCTGCGCGCCGGGCTCGCGCTGCCGTTGCTGTGCGCCGGTCTGCTCGGAACCGGAGCCGCCGCGGCGGGCGCCGCGCCCGCGACCCCCGGGGCCTCCGCCGCCGCCCGTCCCACGGCCGTGGTCGCGATGGGCGACAGCTACATCTCCGGCGAGGCCGGCCGCTGGAAGGGCAACTCGCTGACCAACTCCGGCAACCGGCTGGGCACCGACCGCGCCTGGGTCTCGGGTTCCGCCTACGACCCGGCCAAGGTCTACGGGCCGACCGCCGCCAACGGCTGCCACCGTTCGGACTCCGCCGAGATCGACAGCGCCGGCCCGCTCGCCGACACCGCCGTCAACCTGGCCTGTTCGGGCGCGACCACCGACAACGTCTTCCGCGCCGTCTCCGGCGGGCAGCCGTTCAAGGGCGAGGCCCCGCAGGCCGACCGGCTCGCGACGGTGGCCGCCGAGCGCGAGGTCAAGCTGATCGCGCTGTCGATCGGCGGCAACGACCTCGGCTTCGCCGACATCATCACGGAATGCGCCTACGACTTCGTGCTGTGGGGCTCCTACTGCCACGACGACCAGCAGGAGGTCGTGGACGCGCGGATCGACGGGGTGATGGCGAAGGTCGGCAAGTCCCTCGACGAGATCCGCGCCGTGATGCGCGCCGCCGGCTACGCCGACAGCGACTACCGCGTGGTGCTCCAGTCCTACCCCTCCCCCATCCCGCGCGGCGCCGAGAACCGCTACCCGCAGAGCGACTGGAGCCGGTTGAACACCGGCGGCTGCCCGTTCTGGAACAAGGACTCCGACTGGGCCCGGGACACGCTCGTGCCGCGCTTGGCCGACCGGCTGAAGGGCGTGGCCCAGGCCAAGGGGGCCCAGTTCCTGGACCTGCGCGACATGCTCCAGGGCCGCGAGGTGTGCGCGAAGGCGAGCAGGCTGGTCGCGTCCGGGGCGCCGGCCTCGGCGAAGACCAGCGAGTGGGCGCGGTGGATCGACAACAACGAGACGCAGGGGCCGATCCAGGAGTCCATGCACCCCAACCACTTCGGGCAGCTCGCCGCCGGTCGCTGCCTGGCCCTGCTGGCGGCCCGTCCCGCCGCGCCGGCCGCGTACGGCTGCCGCAACACCGCCGGCGCGGACCACACGGGCATGGTCCTGACCCCGTGACCTCATGACCGAATAACCCCGTGCCCGTGTGAACGCGAGCCCACGGCGACCGGCCCTCCCGCCCTCGGACGCGGGAGGGCCGGTTCGTATCCTGCGCGGCATGACGACGACGCCCACACCCCCGCCCCCGCACACTCCCCCACTCTCGGACGTCGAACTCGCGGTCGCCGCCGCCCGGGCCGGGGCCGCCGTGATCCGGTCGCTGTACGCGCGCGAGGGCCCCGGCGGGCCGGCGGCCGGGGTCCCGGGCACCCGGATCGACAAGGGTGACGGGGACTTCGCCGGCGCCGCCGACCTCGCCGCCGAGCGCGCGATCCTCGACCTGCTGCGCCGGCACCGTCCGCAGGACGCGATCACCGGTGAGGAGAGCGGGAGTTCGGGACGGGCCGGGGCGCGCCGGCGCTGGTTGGTGGACCCGTTGTGCGGCACGCTGAACTACGCGGCCCGTTCCCCGCTGGTGTCCGTGAACGTGGCCCTGCGCGAGGGCGGCCCCGGGGACTCGGGCTTGGTGCGCGTGGCCGTGTGCGCCGATCCCTTCCAGGGGGAGGTGTTCCACACCGACGGCGCGGGGGCCTTCCTGCGCACCGACGCCGGCGCGGAGCTCCCGCTCGCGCCGTCGGGGGCGTCGACCCTGGTGGACGTGAACCTGGACCCGCCGTTCCCCAATTCCCCCGCCTTCCGCGCCGCCCGGCTGCTGGACTCGGCCGGGTTCGCGGCGCGGTTCCGGCCGCGGGTCATCTCCACCACCCTGGCCGTGCCCTGGGTGGCGGCGGGGCGGCGGGCCGCGTACGTCACGGACGGGCACCTGCGCGACAGCGTGCACTTCGCGGCCGGGATCGCGGTGTGCGAGGCGGCGGGCTGCGTGGTGACGAACCTGGCGGGCGGACCGGTGCACACCGGCGCGGGCGGGCTGATCGTGGCCGCCGATCCCGCGACCCACGCCGGGCTGCTCGCGGCGATCGCCGACGCGGGCACCTCCCGTTGAGCCGGCGCCGGCCCCGGCCTCGGCGCCGGCTCAGGCGGGGCGGATGAGGCGGGCCGGTGGGGTGCGGGCGCCCTCGCGGAAGGCCGCCGTGTAGGCGGCGGCGCCGAGCCGGGTACGCAGGACCGTTTCGGCGGCGGGACCGGGGCGCATCACCGGGCGGCCCGCCGCGGCGGCCCCCAGCAGCCGTACCGCCGCGATCCACCGCCCTTGGTCGGCCTCCAGTTCCGCGAGCAGTTCCAGCGCGTACGTCTGCCCCACCCGGTCCCCGAGGGCCCACTGGCAGCGCAGGGAGCGCACGAGTTCGGCGCGGGCCTCGCCGGGCCGGCCCTCGCGGCGCTGCACCACGGCGTGCGCGCAGCCGGCCCAGGAGCGGGCCCACAGGTCGGTGGGGTCCTCCGGCGGTCCGTCCTCGATGGGCACGAGCGCGGGATCGGCGTGCGCCTGCGCCAGGGTGTACGCGGCGCGCAGCGCGCCGGGCCCGGGCCCGAACTCGGGCAGCCGGGGCAGGGTCCGCAGGGCCTCCCCGAACTCGGCGACGGCCCGTTCGGGCCTGCCCCGCCACAGCTCCAGCACCCCGCGCACGTGCGCGAGGTAGGCGAGCACCGTGTCCTCGCCCTCCAGCACGGCGGCCCGCCAGGCCGCCACGGTCAGTTCCTCCACGGCGGTCCGGTCGCGCAGTCCGGTGGCGAGCCAGCTCGCGAGCCACAGGGCCCGGGCCGGGCTGGGGCCCCGGTCGCCGCGGTCGCCGTGCGCGGTCAGGGCGCGTTCCACGTGGGTGAGGCCCTCCTCGGCGAGTCCGCAGGCCGCCCAGAGGAACCACAGGGAGCCGGCGATCTCCAGGGCGGCGGCCGGGTCGGCGCCCCGGGCGGGGTCCATCGCGATGCGGAACTCGGGCAGTTCGCGCAGGGCCTCGACGCGGGCGGCCTGCTGCCGGCCGGTGCGCCACAGGCCGGCGGCGCGTTCGGCGCGGATCCGGCAGCGGTCGTGGTGTCGGCGGCCGGCGGTGGCGAGGTCGGCGCGGGCGACGGGGGCGCAGGCCAGGCTCAGCAGGTGGGCGCGCAGGGCCGCCGGCACCCGGTGCCGGCTCGGGTCGGGTTCCGTTCCGCCCGAGACCTGGGGCAGGGCCGGCAGGAGTCGGGTGAGGGCCGCGCCGGCCGTGGCGGGGGCGAGGGGCCCGTAGCCGCACACGTCGAGGGCGGCGGCCCGGTCGAAGGCGTCGCCGAAGACGGTGAGGCGGGTGAGCAGCAGTCGTTCGTCGGGGTCGGCGAGGCGGTGGGAGCGGGCGGCGGCGGCGTAGGGGGAGGTGCGGGGGTCGGGGGCGATCACGTCGGGCGGGAGTTGGCCGAGGAGTCGGGCCGGGTCGGTGCGCAGCAGGGCCAGGGCGAGGCGCGGGGGGTGCGGGCGGACCTGGGCGGCCACCCATTCGAGGGCGGCGGGCAGTCCGTCGAGGGCGCGGCACAGGGCTGTGACGTCGGCGGCGTTGTCCTCCGTGAGGGTGAATCCGGGGTCGGCGAGGCGGGCCCGGTCGAGGTAGCAGCGGACGGCGGGGTCGAGCCCGGGGGCCGGTGCGAGGAGGGCGGTGGTGGAGGGGGCGGTGGGCGCGGGCAGTACTCCGGCGGTGCGGACGACGGGGGCCCGGGGGTGGGTGCGGGGGCGGGCGCGCTGGGGGGCGGGGGCGCCGGCGGGGCGGCCGGCGGAGGCGCGGACCCGTTCCCGGTCGCGGTCGGGTTCCCGGTCGGGGCCCGGACCCTGGCCCTGACCGGCGGGGCCGGTACCGGGGCGGGGGCCGGCGGGGTCGGGGTCCGGGTCGGCGGGGCGGGGTCGCGGGGCGGACGCGCCGAGCGGGGGCACGGGCAGCAGCATCTCGCCGGGGAGTCCCAGCACCCGCTGGGAGGTGGCGAGGATCCGGATCCGGGGGAGTTCGGCGAGGAGGGACGCGGCCAGGTCGGCGGCTCGGGGCCCCAGTTCCTCGCAGCCGTCGAGGACGAGGAGGAGGGGGCGGCGGCGGGGCAGGGCAAGGAGGGCCTCGTGGCACGGGTCCCAGGCGCGGGCGGGCAGGCCGGCGAGGTCGACCCAGAGGGGTTCCGGGGGGCCGCCGGGGGCTCCGGCCGACCCCGTGGCCGACCCCGTGGCCGACCCGATGGCCGAGACCGCGGCCGACCCCGTGGCCGGCGCTGCGCCGGACCCCGCCGCCGCCGCGCTCGCGGCCGCGGCGCGTTCGTGGGCCAGGCGCAGGGCGATCCGGGTCTTGCCGACTCCGGCCGGGCCGAGGAGGGTGACCAGGGGCTCGCGGGCGAGCAGGGCGCGCGCGCCGGCGAGTTCGCGGCCGCGTCCCGGGAGGTGTCCCGGTTCGGCGGGCAGGTCGGGGCGAATGCCGAACAGGGGGCGCTCCGTCACTGTTCCTCCCGCATCGTCCCAGGGTGCGCGATGTGCTCGGGTACGCGGTGTCCTCACATGCGTTTCCCACGAGACGGACCCGGCGAACGGGACGACGCGCAAAGAGAGATGATCGGTTCCGACACCGGCTCCCCTCGCCGGTGACCGGGAAATCCACCAGGGGAGGCCATGAACGCGAGCATTTCCGCCATCGACGACACCGACCGCGCCTTGGTCCACGCGCTGCAGCTGGCGCCCCGGGCGAGCTGGGAGCGGCTGGCCGGCGTGCTCGGCTCGCGTCCGGACACCCTGGCGCGGCGCTGGGAGCGGCTGACGGCGTGCGGGGCCGCGTGGTCCTTCGCCGTGGGGCTGCGCAGCGGCCGCCGGCCGCCGTGTCTGGCCTGGGTGGAGGTGCGGTGCGGGGCGGGGGCGGCGGACGGGGTGGGGGCGGCGTTGGCCGCCGATCCGCACGCCCTGGGGGTGGAGCACTGCACGGGGGACCGGGATCTGCTGCTGTTCGTGGCGGTGCCCGATCCGGCGGCCCTGTACCGCTGGCTGTCGGAGCGGGTGTGCCGGTTGCCGGGGGTGGTGGACACCCGTTCGGCGATCGTGACGACGGTACACCAGCCGCCGGACCGGTGGCGGCTGGACCAGTTGACGCCGGCGCAGGCGGCCCGGCTGCCGGCGTCGGTCTCACCCGGGGGCGTCGGCCGGGTCGCGGAACTCACGCCGGCGGACCGGCCGTTGGTGCTGGCCCTGGCGGGGGACGCGCGGCGCAGTGTGGCGGCGTTGGCGCGGGAGTGCGCGATGAGCGAGTCCACGGTGCGGCGCCGGTTGGCGGTGCTGGAGGCCGGGCGCGGGCTGCGCCTGGGGTGCGGGGTGTCCGCGGGCCTGTCGGGGTGGCCGGTGACGGCGACGGTGTGGGCTTCGGTGCCGGAGCACGAGGTGGTGGAGTGCGCGGCGGTGGTCGGGGGTCTGCGGGAGACGGTGGCCTGCGCGTCGGTGACCGGGCCGCGCAATCTGCTGGTCAGCGTGCGCCTGCGGTCGGTGGAGGAACTTTCGCGGTACTGCGGGGAGTTGACCCGGAGGTTGCCGGGGGTTCGGGTGGCGGACTCCTCGGTGTCACTGCGGGTGCGGAAGGTGGAGGGGCAGGTGTTGGACGCGCGGGGGTACCGGGTGGGGACGGTGGCGCCGGACATCTGGGCGGACCCCGGCGGGTCGGGGTGAGCGGTCGGGTGTGAGCGCGCGGACGCGGCGGCGCGCACGTCACACCCGCAGTGGGTGACGTGCGCGTCGCCGCGTCGTGGAGCGGGCGCGCCGGTGTGCGCCTGGTGCCGCGCGGGGTTCGGGTTCGCCGAACGGCGTCGCGCGTGGTGCTTCGCGTGGGTCCACCGACCGGGGTCGGGTGGCCGGGAGCGCGGGGTTCGTGGCGTTCCGGGCCGGCCGGACCGGTCCCGTCGCCGTCCCCGAGTGCCGTGTGGAACGGGGGCGTTGCGGGATGTTCGACCGGTGGGTCAGTGCACGGGGACGGGTTCGTGCGCGCTGTGCGCGCCGCTCTCGTCCTCGCTGCCCTTCTTCGCACCGAGGTGGTTGAAGGCCAGGTTGAGCAGGATGGCCACGATGCAACCGGTGCTGATGCCGGAGTCGAGGACCACGAGCAGGTCCTTGGGGAAGGCGTGGTAGAAGTTCGGGGCCGCGATCGGGATCAGGCCGACGCCGAGGGCCGCGGCGACGATCAGACCGTTCTCGCCCTTCTCCATGGCCGCGCTCGCCAGGGTCTGGACCCCGCTGGAGGCGACCGAGCCGAAGAGGACGATGCCGGCGCCGCCGAGGACCGGGAGCGGGACCAGGGCGATGACGGAGGCCGCCATCGGACAGAGTCCGAGCAGGATCAGGATGCCGCCGCCGGCGGCGACGACGAACCGGCTGCGGACCTTGGTCATCGCGACCAGGCCGATGTTCTGGGCGAAGGCGCTGCACATGAAGCCGTTGAACAGCGGGCTGATGACGCTGCCGAGGGTGTCGGCGCGCAGGCCGCCCTCGATGACCTTCTCGTCCGCCGGGCGTCCGACGATCTTGCCGAGGGCGAGCATGTCGGCGGTGGACTCGGTCATGCAGACCAGCATCACGATGCACATCGAGATGATGGCGGCGACCTGGAACTGCGGGGCCCCGAAGTGGAAGGGGGTGGGGAAGCCGACGACGTCGGCGTTGGTGATGGCGTCGAAGTTGGTCATCCCGAGCGGTATGGCGATCAGGGTGCCGGCGACGAGGCCGAGGAGGATGGCGATCTGCTGGAGGAATCCGCGGAGGAACTTGCGGAGTGCCAGGACGATCAGGAGAGTGACCGCCGCCATGGCGATGTTCTTCAGGGACCCGTAGTCGGCGGCCGTCTTGTTCCCGCCCTGGGCCCATCCGAAGGCCACGGGCAGCAGCGAGACGCCGATCAGGGTGATGACCGTGCCGGTGACCACCGGCGGGAAGAATCTGACCAGCTTGCCGAAATAGGGTGCCGCGAAGAATCCGATGACTCCGGCGACGATGATCGCGCCGAAGATGATGGGAAGGGCGTTGTCGCCCTCGCCCTTGCCGATGGCGATCATCGGGGTGACGCCGGCGAAGGAGACGCCGTTGACGAAGGGGAGCTTGGCGCCGATCTTCCAGAACCCGATGGTCTGGAGGAGGGTGGCGAGTCCGGCGGTGAACAGGGACGCGCCCATGAGGAACGCGGTTTCCTTGGCGGAGAGTCCCAGGGCGGGGCCGAGGATCATCGGCGGCGCCACGACACCCGCGTACATGGCGGCCACGTGCTGAAGGCCGCTGGTGAACATCTTGAACGGAGGGAGGGTCTCGTCGACCGGGTGCTTCCCCTCCGGTACTGCGACTGCGTCTTTGCGAAACCTGGGCGTTGCGGCCACGGCTTCCTCCGGTCGGTTAACACGTCGGCAGGGACGTGGGTGTCTGGGAGGTGTTGCGAGAGCGAGTCGTGCCTGTTTTCAGTTGTGGGTGGGGGGTTCGGTCTGCCAACCGGCCACGGTGTCGCGAGCGACCCGTGACCCCGGCCCCAGTGGTCTTACCGGAGTGCGGAGATCCGCGCGTCTTCGGTCGGATCGAGGGGGAGTTCGGGGATGCGGCATTGGCGATGCCGTCGTACTGGCGGTGATCCGAGCCGTCCACCGCGGATGGCGATGGCTCGGGTCACCGTCCCCGGGGGGACGCCGCGCGCTGGGCGCCGCGTCCCTCCGGGTGCGGCTGCCACGGACCCCGCTCGGGTCCGCGGCCGCCGGCCGGGGGCCGTCCCCCCCGGCCGGACTCCGGGGGATCAGGCCTGCGCGGAGATCCGCGCGAGGCGCTGGGCCTCTTCCCGCGTGCTGCGGGCGATGGCGTCCTCGTCGGCGAACAGGAGGCGGTTGTCCTCCACGATCTGCTTGCCGTTGACGAGGGACAGGGTGACCGGGGCCGCCGCGCCGAAGACGAGGGCGGTGACCGGGTCGGCGATCGAGGAGTGCAGGAAGGTGTTGAGGTTCCACATCACCAGGTCGGCGAGCTTGCCGACCTCCAGCGAACCGATCTGGTCGGCGCGGCCGAGGACCTGGGCGCCGCCGTAGGTGCCCAGGCGCAGGGCCTGGCGCGCGTTGAGGGCGCGCTCGCGGTGCACGGTGTTGAGGCGGTTGATGAGGAGCGCGTTGCGCAGCTCGGTGTGCAGCTCACCGGACTCGTTGGAGGCGGTGCCGTCCACGCCGAGGCCGACCGGGACGCCCGCGGCGAGCATGTCCGGGACCCGGGCGATGCCGGCGGCCAGGCGCGCGTTGGAGGAGGGGCAGTGCGCCACACCGGTCTTGGTGCGGGCGAAGGCCGCGATGTCCGAGTCGTTCATGTGGACGCTGTGCGCCATCCACACGTCCTCGCCGAGCCAGCCGGTGGACTCGAAGTAGTCGGTCGGGCCCATGCCGAAGAGCTCGTGGCAGAACTTCTCCTCCTCGACCGTCTCCGAGCCGTGCGTGTGCAGGCGCACACCCTTGCGGCGGGCCAGCTCGGCGCCCTGCTTGAGCAGGTCGGTGGAGACGGAGAACGGGGAGCACGGCGCGACGGCGATCTGGGTCATCGCGTCGAAGGAGGCGTCGTGGTGCTTGTCGATGGTCGCCTCGGTGGCGGCCAGCGCGCCCTCAAGCGTCTCGACGGCGAAGTCCGGGGGCAGGCCGCCGTCCTTCTCGCTGCGGTCCATGGAACCGCGGGCGAGAGTGAAGCGGACGCCCATCTCGGACGCGGCGCGGATGATCGCGCCGGACAGGTCGCCGGAGTCCTTGGGGAAGACGTAGTGGTGGTCCATGGCGGTGGTCACGCCACCGCGGGCCATCGCGGCCAGGGAGCCCTGGGCGGCGGAGTAGGCCATCTTCTCGTCGATGCGCGACCAGGTCGGGTACAGCGCGACGAGCCAGTTGAAGAGGTTGTGGTCGGTGGCCAGACCGCGGGTGATCCACTGGTAGAAGTGGTGGTGGGTGTTGACCAGACCGGGGGTCACGAGGTGCCCGGTGCCGTCGATGCGACGTACGACGTTCTCGAGGTTCTCGGGGGCCTTGCCCGCGCCGATGGACTCGATCCGGTTGCCGGCGACGACGACGTGACCCGAGGCGTACTCGGTGTCGTTGGCGTCTACGGTCGCGATCGCACAGTTCTCGATGACGATGCGCTCGACCGCGCTGTCAGTGGCTGCCGATGCTGCCATGGGACTTCCTCGTGCTTTCAGTGGCGGTGGGGGCACGGCAAGGCCCAGGGGATTTGAGTGCCGGAGCCGGGGGCCTTGACAGCTGACAGTACTGCCGCCCCGTGTGATGCGTCCGGGTGCCGAATCAGGAAGTGAGTGGGTGTTCCGGGGCCGACGTCGGCGCGCCCTGGGAGGCGCCTGCCGGGGTGGGGGGCGGCGGAACGGGGTGAGCGGGGCGGCGGGGGCGCGCCCCGGGACCACTGCGGAGTCCCGGGACGCGTCCTCGTGAGAGCCGGGCTCAGAGGTTGGTCATGTCCACCGGGATGCGCGCGTCGACGCCGTCACGGAGGATGGTCGCCTCGATCAGACCGTAGGGACGGTCCGCGGCGAAGTACACCTCGTTGTCGTTCTTGAGGCCGAAGGGCGCCAGGTCGACGAGGAAGTGGTGCTTGTTCGGGAGCGAGAAGCGAACCTCGTCGATCTCCGAACGGTGGTTGATGATCCGCGAACCCATCTGGTACAGGGTCTGCTGGAGCGACAGGGAGTAGGTCTCCGCGAAGGCCTCGAGCATGTGCTTCTTGGTGGCCTCGTAGGACTTCTCCCAGTTCGGCATCCGCTGCTCGTCGTCGGTCCAGTTGAACCGCCACCGGCCGGACACCTGGGTCGCGAGGATCCGGTCGTACGCCTCCGTGAGGGTGGTGTACTTGTCCTTCACGTAGCCCCAGAACTCCGAGTTGGTGGAGTTCATGACGACCAGGTCCTTGAGGCC
Organism: Streptomyces dryopteridis; assembly: GCF_049606955.1. Taxonomy (NCBI): domain Bacteria; kingdom Bacillati; phylum Actinomycetota; class Actinomycetes; order Kitasatosporales; family Streptomycetaceae; genus Streptomyces; species Streptomyces dryopteridis. Next base: position 759,359 of record NZ_CP187113.1, read on the forward strand.
GGAGATGACCTCCCAGTTCTGACCGTCGTAGGTGATCTGGGTGACGCGGGTCTCCTGGCCCTTGCGGACGAAGGAGTGCTTGACCTCGTCGGCGCCGATGAACTTGGAGTTGGCGTCGGAGGTGGCGATGCGCTCCCAGGAGTATTCCTCGATGCGGATCCGGGCCTTCTGGATCGGCTCCTGGCTGTTGACGAACCAGCGCGCGAGGTGGATGCCGAACTGCTCGGCGGACTCGATGCCGTATTCCTTGGCGAACGCGTACACCGTGTTCTTGGTGGTGTCCGTGGGCAGGACGTTCGCGTTCGAGCCGGAGTAGTGCACGTCGTCCATGTCGCCGGAAAGGGCGACCGAGACGTTCAGGTCCTTGATGCGGTGCGTGTCGCCGTCCCGCGTGATCTTGACGACGCGGTTCTCTGCTTTGCCGTACTGGTTCTGGCCGAGAATCGTGGGCATGTCTGCTAGCTCCCTCGGTAAACGGAGTAGCCGAACGGGTTGAGCAGCAGCGGTACGTGGTAGTGCTCACCCGGGTTGACCGCGAACGTGATGGTCACCTCGGGGAAGAACGCACCGCTGTCCCTTACGCGGGGGGCGTCCTGCTGCGCCTCGGCTTGCTTCTTGGAGAAGTACGTCTCGGTCTCGAAGTCGAGACGTACGTGGGTCGTGCCCTCCGGCAGGGCCGGCAGGTCCTTGCAACGCCCGTCGGCATCGGTGGCGGAGCCGCCCAGGGCGGTCCACTCGGCGTCGAGGCCGTTGCGGGCCGCGAGCGAGATGGCGACGCCTTCGGCGGGCCGGCCGATGCTGGTGTCCAGGATGTGCGTGGACACCGAAGCGGTGGTCTCGGTGCTCATGATGAAAAGGTCACTCCCCTTCGGCGAGTCGGGTCAGACGGATCCGGTTGATCTTGACGAGTTCTCCGCGGGCGATCTCCCGCTCGACCTCGGCGGTGTTCGCGATCCGGACCTTGACCGCGTCCCGCATCTGCTCACCGGTCGCACCGGTGGCGCAGATCAGGAAGACGTGACCGAACTTGTCCTGGTAGGCCAGGTTGAGTTCGAGCAGTTCGTTCTTGAGTTCCTCGGAGGCCCCGGCCATGCCGCCCTGTTCACGGGCGGAGGTCGGGTCGCCCGGCTTCGGCCGGCCGATCGGCGGGTGTCCCGCCATCGCCTCTTGCAGGTCCTCCGCGGTCAGCTCGGCCATGGCGGCGTCGCTGGCGGAGAACAGGTCGTCGGCGGTGGAGTAGGGACGCTGGGCGAGAACCTTGCTCCCCCATGCCGAACTGGCACACACCTCGTGCAGTTCGGCCGTGGCCGCTGCATCGTCGAGGGTGTTGAACCGGGTGAGCCCCGGTGTCGGACGCGAAGTCACGGGAAGCCTCCGTGGCCTGATTGCTTTGACGGGCTGCGCATAGCTAACGCCCTCGGCAACACGGCGTCAACACTTTGTTGAAACTTCCCCTACACAAAAGCCGCCGCCCGGTTGAATCGGGCGGCGGCCGGTGACAACGAGTGAAATCACGCTCACTCTTGGCTGCTCTTGTTGGGGTTTTCCCTGTTCAGGTAGTTGTACACGGTGAAGCGGCTTACGCCCAGGGCGGCCGCGACCGTTTCGACGCCGTGCCGCACGGAGAAGGCGCCGCGCGCTTCCAGTATCCGCACCACGTCCTGTTTGGTGCGCCGGTCGAGCCGCGCCAACGGTATGCCGTGACGCCGTTCCAGCGCGGCCAGAATGTGATCGAGGGATTCGGACAGCTGCGGGAGCCGGACGGCCAGGACGTCCCTGCCCTCCCACGCGAGGACCACGTCGTCGGGGCTCGCGAGCGCGGGATCGAGCAGCACACCCCCCATCGCGTCCACCAAGGGCTTCACCGCGGTGACGAAGGCGTGCCCCTCGGGCGCCACCTGTTCGAGCGCGTCGGTCATGGGGTCTCCTCCCCCGGCGGCAACACGTTGACCTGAAGGGACACCCGGGTGGCCCCGGACCTCAGGGAATCCCGCAGCAACGCGGTCACCGCCCGCAGGACCTCCTCGGCCTCGCCCTCGGCCGTGTTCCCGAAGGGACCCACGTCCACGGCGTCGAGCCGGGCGTCCTGGATGACCTCGCGAGCCGCCACGGCATGGGCAGGAGGCTCTTCGAGATCGAAGGGCTCTGTCGTGAACTCGACTCTCAATCGCACCGGCTCAAGCTACCGCGCGGTCACGAGATTCAGGGAGCCCGCACTTGACATCCGCAAGAGGACCAATGCACTCTTCCATCAGGCAGAAAGTAACTTCCGCAATACGGAAGGAGCGCAGAACCCCTCATGGGATACTCGGACCAGCGCTTCGATGTGAACCTTTCGATCCTCTACACGGAACTCCCGCTCTTGGAGCGCCCCGCGGCCGCCGCCGCGGCGGGCTTCACCGCGGTCGAGCTGTGGTGGCCCTGGATCGAGACCCCCACCCCCGCTCAGGAGGAGCTCGACGCTCTCAAGAAGGCTCTTGAGGACGCCGGCACCCAGCTCGTGGGTCTGAACTTCTACGCCGGCGCCCTGCCGGGTCCGGACCGCGGCGCGGTTTCCGTCCCCGGTGAGCAGTCGGAACGCTTCCGCGCCAACATCGAGGTGGCGGCCGACTTCGCCGCCTCGGTCGGGTGCAAGGCCCTGAACGCCCTGTACGGCAACCGCGTCGAAGGCGTGGACCCGGCCGAGCAGGACGCCCTCGCCCTGGAGAACCTGGTGCTCGCGGCCCGTGCCGCGGACCGCATCGGGGCCATCCTCCTGATCGAGACCCTGAACAAGCCCGAGTCCCCGCTGTACCCGCTGGTGAGCGCTCCGGCCGGTATCGAGATCGTGGACAAGGTGAACGAGGCCACCGGTCTCGGCAACGCCAAGTTCCTGCTCGACCTGTACCACCTGGCGATGAACGACGAGAACCTCTCCGAGGTCATCGAAAAGTACGCCGCCAAGACCGGTCACGTCCAGATCGCGGACAAGCCGGGCCGAGGCGCCCCGGGCACCGGTTCGCTGCCCCTGGAGGACCTGCTCGACCAGCTCAACAAGGCTGGTTACGAAGGGTTCGTGGGCCTGGAGTACAAGGCCGAGAACGCCGCCGAATCCTTCGGTTGGCTGCCCTCGGAAGCCCGCGCCGCGAAGTAATTCCGTACGCGCCCACAGTCGGCCCGCGTGCTTTTCGTACGAAGCTTTGAGTGTGTGAGAGAAGGACCCTCAAGATGAGCAACCTCCCCAAGATCGCGTGGATCGGTCTCGGCATCATGGGCTCCCCCATGTCCGAGAACCTCCTGAAGGCCGGCTACTCGGTCACCGGCTTCACCCTGGAGCAGGACAAGCTGGAGCGCCTCGCGGCGGCCGGCGGCACCTCGGCCGGCTCCATCGCCGAGGCCGTGGCCGACGCCGACGTCATCATCACGATGGTGCCCGCGTCCCCGCAGGTCGAGGCCATCAACTACGGTCCCGAGGGCATCCTCGAGAACGCGAAGTCCGGCGCGCTGATCATCGACATGTCGTCGATCACCCCGCAGACCTCCGTGGACCTGGCGAAGAACGCCAAGGAGAAGGGCATCCGCGTCATCGACGCCCCCGTCTCCGGCGGCGAGGCCGGCGCGATCGAGGCCGTCCTGTCGATCATGGTCGGCGGCGAGAAGGCCGACTTCGACGCGGCCCTCCCGATCCTCGAGGCCCTCGGCAAGACCATCGTCCTGTGCGGCCCGCACGGCTCCGGCCAGACGGTCAAGGCGGCCAACCAGCTCATCGTCGCCGTGAACATCCAGGCGTGCGCCGAGGCCGTGGTCTTCCTGGAGAAGTCCGGCGTGGACCTCGAGGCCGCGCTCGACGTCCTCAACGGCGGTCTGGCCGGTTCGACCGTGCTGACCCGCAAGAAGGACAACTTCCTGAACCGCGACTTCAAGCCCGGTTTCCGGATCGACCTGCACCACAAGGACATGGGCATCGTCACCGACGCCGCCCGCAACGTGGGTGCCGCCCTCCCGGTCGGCGCGGTCGTGGCCCAGCTCGTCGCCTCGCTGCGCGCCCAGGGTGACGGTGGCCTGGACCACTCCGCCCTGCTCCGCGCCGTCGAGCGTCTCTCCGGCGCCCAGGTCTGAGCGGACCCCCAAGACGTGTGCGGACCGACCCACGAAATCGGTCGGCACACCGCCCCCTCACCGGGGCAATGAGTTTCCGGACGGCGTCGGCGCTGACACCTGTCCTGTCGCGCCCAAGCGTCGGCGCCGTCCGGATCAACTCCCCACAATCTTTTTCTTCAACAAACTGTTGACGGTAGGAAGGGCCGAATTTAGGCTCTCCGCATGACGGAAGACTCTTTCCGCCAGCAGGTATCCGTACGGAAGGTCACCATGTCGAAGCGCGTGCTTACGACCGAGTCCGGCGCCCCGATCGCCGACAACCAGAACTCCGCCACCGCCGGCGTCGGTGGCCCGCTGCTCATCCAGGACCAGCAGCTCCTGGAGAAGCTGGCGCGCTTCAACCGTGAGCGGATCCCGGAGCGTGTCGTGCACGCCCGCGGCTCCGGCGCCTACGGGTACTTCGAGGTCACCGACGACGTCACCGACTTCACCACCGCCGCCTTCCTCAACGAGATCGGCAAGAAGACCGAGGTCTTCCTCCGCTTCTCCACCGTGGCCGACTCCCTCGGTGGCGCCGACGCCGTCCGCGACCCCCGCGGCTTCGCGCTGAAGTTCTACACCGAAGAGGGCAACTACGACCTCGTCGGCAACAACACCCCGGTCTTCTTCATCAAGGACCCGCTGAAGTTCCCCGACTTCATCCACTCCCAGAAGCGCGACCCCTTCACGGGCAAGCAGGAGCCGGACAACGTCTGGGACTTCTGGGCGCACGCCCCCGAGGCCACCCACCAGATCACCTGGCTCATGGGCGACCGCGGCATCCCCGCGTCCTACCGCCACATGAACGGCTACGGCTCCCACACCTTCCAGTGGACCAACGCCGAGGGCGAGGCCTTCTTCGTCAAGTACCACTTCAAGACGAACCAGGGCGTCCGCTCCCTCTCCGCCGACCAGGCCGCCGAGCTCGTCGGCAAGGACGCGAACTCGCACCAGACGGACCTGCTGCAGGCCATCGAGCGCGGCGTGAACCCGTCCTGGACCCTCCACGTCCAGATCATGCCCGCCGCCGAGGCCGCGGAGTACCGCTTCAACCCGTTCGACCTCACCAAGGTGTGGCCGCACAGCGACTACCCGCTCCAGCGCGTCGGTCGCCTGGTGCTGGACCGCAACCCGGACAACGTGTTCCAGGAGGTCGAGCAGTCGGCGTTCTCCCCGAACAACTTCGTCCCGGGCATCACCGCCTCCCCGGACAAGATGCTCCAGGGTCGCCTGTTCGCCTACGCCGACGCCCAGCGCTACCGCCTCGGTGTGAACCACACCCAGCTCGCGGTCAACGCCCCGAAGGCGGCCCAGGCCGACAACTACGGTCGCGACGGCCTCATGGCCACCCGCAACGGTGCCCGCACGGACAAGAACTACGAGCCCAACTCGTACTCGGGTCCCGCGGAGACCGGCAACGCCCTCGGCGCCTCCAAGGCCGTCGCCGGCTACACCGGCACCCACGAGGCGCCCGCCCACACCAAGGACGACGACTTCTACCAGGCCGGTGAGCTCTTCCGCCTGATGTCCGAGGACGAGAAGCAGCGTCTGGTGGCGAACATCGCCGGTGGCCTGTCCCAGGTCTCCCGCGAGGACGTCATCGAGAAGAACCTGGCTCACTTCCACGCCGCCGACGCCGACTACGGCAAGCGCGTCGAGGAGGCCGTCCGCGCCCTGCGCGACGCCTGAGCCGACAAGCTGCGCCGGTGACCTGACGGGAGGTCGGGTCACCGGTGCCGACCCGGACGACGGACCCGGATGAGGGGTGGTCCGTTCGTTCGGGAGGACGAGGACCGCGGTGGCGTCGAGCCAGTGCGGTGGTAAAGGCCCAGTGGCCGTTCTCTTGACCTGAGGGAGCACGGCCAAGGTGTCCTGTCGCCGCCACCGCGGTCCCAGCCACATCTCCCATCCTCTTCTCGTAGAGGGGCCACGCACAGAGCCCTCTCTATAAGAGGGGACGGAAAACCTCCCCGCACACCCCGCCCGGCGGTGCGAACGTCCTGTCGCGCCAGCCTCGCCCCGTCGGGCGGTAAGAACCAGAGCCCCGTGTCACGGACGGTCCCGTGACACGGGGCTTTGTCATGCGCCGACGCGGCGGGCACCGGAGTCCCCCCGGCCCCTCGGTCCGGCAGCCCCACGGGCCCCTGCCGGGCAGGGCAGCGCGCCCTGGAGGCCGCTCCGCTCGCCGCCCGCACCCCGAGGGGGTACGAGGGGGCCGAGCGCGTGTCCGCGGCGAGGCCGGAGAGCCCGTCCGCACGTTCACGCCCGCCCGAGGGGCACTCCCCCGGCGTGCGGCCCCGCAGCACGACGCCGGCCCACCAGGACGAGCCCCGTGCGCCGCAGGCCCACACCTGACGATCCGCCCCCGAGAGCCCGCCCCCGCGGCACGCCTCACGCGCACGCCTCACCGCACGCGGCACGGCGCGGGCCGGCCCATCGGGCTGCGCCCGCGACCCGCCCGCCTGCGAGGCCGCGTGCCCGCCGAGGCACGGGGCCGGCCCACGGCTCCCTGCCTGCCGCCGGAAACCCGGGCGCCCGAACGTGGTGCCCGCCCTCGCGCCGCGCGCCACACCGGCACCGTCCGGCCCGCTCTCGTGCGCCCCTCGACGGCCGCTGCGGGCGCCGGGCGCCCGGACGGCGCGCGCCCGTTCCGTCCGTCCCGTACGGCCACACCGGCCCGCGCCCGCGTTCCGGCGTGCGGCACGACTCCGGGGCCTTCGGCCCCCATCGCACGCGAAACGGCCCCTGCTCCTCCGGAAGGAGGGACAGGGGCCGTTCGGGACTGTCAGCCTGGGCCTTGCGGCCCGAGGTGTCAGAAGGGGCGGATCGCGGTCGGCGCGTGGCCGGCCTCGGTCGCCAGCTCTTCGAACTCGGTCACGTTGCTGATGTCGGCGGTGCCGCTCATCGAGATGTTGGTGACGCGCTCCAGGATCGCCTCGACGACGACCGGGACCTGGAACTCGGCCGCCAGCTTCTTGGCCTCCTCGAACGCGGCGCCCAGCTCGTTCGGGTCGGTCACGCGGATCGCCTTGCAGCCGAGGCCCTCGGCGACCTTGACGTGGTCGACACCGTAGACGCCGAGCTCCGGGGAGTTGACGTTCTCGAACTCCAGGTTGACCTGGAAGTTGATGTCCAGGCCGCGCTGGGCCTGACGGATCAGACCGAGGTAGGAGTTGTTGACCAGGACGTGGACGTACGGGATCTTGTGCTGCGCGCCGACGGCCAGCTCTTCGATCATGAACTGGAAGTCGTAGTCACCGGAGAGCGCGACGACCTGGGTGTCCGGGTCGGCGGTGGCGACACCGAGCGCGGCCGGGATGGTCCAGCCGAGCGGGCCGGCCTGGCCACAGTTGATCCAGTGGCGCGGCTTGTAGACGTGGAGCATCTGCGCACCGGCGATCTGGGACAGACCGATGGTGGTGACGTAACGGGTGTCGGGCCCGAACGCCTTGTTCATCTCCTCGTACACGCGCTGCGGCTTGATCGGGATGTCGTCGAAGTGCGTGCGGCGCAGCAGGGTGGCCTTGCGCTCCTGGGCCGAGTCGATCCAGGTGCGGCGGTCGGGCAGCTTGCCCTCGGCCTTGAGCTCCTTGGCGACCTCGATGAAGAGCTCCAGCGCGACCTTGGCGTCGGAGGCGATGCCGAGGTCGGGGGCGAAGATCTTGCCGATCTGGGTGGGCTCGATGTCCACGTGGACGAACTTGCGGCCCTTGGTGTAGACGTCGAGCTTGTAACCGGTGTGACGGTTGGCCCAACGGTTGCCGAGGCCCAGGACGAAGTCCGACTCCAGGAACGTCGCGTTGCCGTAGCGGTGCGAGGTCTGGAGGCCGACCATGCCGGCGTTCAGCTCGTGGTCGTCCGGGATGGTGCCCCAGCCCATCAGGGTGGGGATGACCGGGGTGCCGGTGATCTCGGCGAACTCGACCAGCAGGTCGGAGGCGTCGGCGTTGATGATGCCGCCGCCGGCCACGATCAGCGGGCGCTCGGAGGCGACCAGCATCTCGATGGCGCGCTCGACCTGCTTGCGGGTGGCGACCGACTTGTGAACCGGCAGCGGCTCGTACAGGTCGGGGTCGAACTCGATCTCCGTCAGCTGGACGTCGATCGGGAGGTCGATCAGGACCGGGCCCGGACGGCCGGAGCGCATCAGGTGGAAGGCCTGCTGGAAGACGCCGGGGACCTGCGCGGCCTCCAGGACCGTCACGGCCATCTTGGTGACCGGCTTGGCGATCGACGCGATGTCGACGGCCTGGAAGTCCTCCTTGTGGATCACGCTGGTGGGCGCCTGCCCCGTGATGCACAGGATCGGGATCGAGTCACCGATCGCGGAGTAGAGGCCGGTGATCATGTCGGTGCCGGCGGGGCCGGAGGTGCCGATGCACACACCGATGTTGCCCGGGTTGGTGCGGGTGTAGCCCTCGGCCATGTGCGAGGCGCCCTCGACGTGGCGAGCGAGGGTGTGCTTGATGCCCCCGACGTTCTTCAGCTCACGGTAGAAGGGGTTGATCGCAGCGCCGGGGACGCCGAACGCTTGCGCCACACCTTCGCGCTTGAGGATCTCCACGGCCGCGGCAGCGGCGGTCATACGAGGCATCGAGTACTCCTGCGGGTCAGGCTGTTTCCGTCATACGGAAGTTTTGTTCCTCTATACGGAACAACCTAAGGGCGTAGTTCCCTCTCGTCAAGGCGCGTCGACACCTCGGAAAGCACCAAAAGCCGCGTTCCGGTCCGTGAGTTGTACGAAAAGCCGATCGGGGGTGTGGACAGCGGCTCGCGTCTCCCGCGGAGATCGCGGATGGTGGAGCATGGATGCACGCACAGCGACACAGGGGGAGGGCGAGGCGGCCATGGTGGAACGGATCTCGGTGCGGTGCCCGGGATGCGCGCGGGAGACGGGGTTCGCTCCCCCCGTGTTCCCGTGCGCGTGCGGGAGCCCCGTGGCCCCGCCCCTGGACCCGGCGAACCCGCCCGTGCCGCTGCTGCGGCGCACGTGGGAGGAGAGCTGGGTGACCGTCCGCTGCGGGGCCTGCGGGCGGGACGGGCAGTGGCCGCACCCGGAACTCGGCTGCGCGGGCTGCGGCACCCTGGCCCTCGTGCCCGTCCTGCCGGTGGACGGAGGGGACGGAGGGGACGGGGCCGACCGGAACGAGTCGGGCGCGGGTGGCAGGACGGCGCGGGAGGAGCTCGTGGCGCCGGGGCACGGACGACACCGGGCGCCGGAGGACACGTCGCCGGCGGGCGGGGCGGTGGATCCGGTGCCGAGCCGGGGCCCCGGCTCCGGCAGCCACCGCGGGCCCCGGGCCCCTGAACGCGTCCCCGAACAGGGTGGCCCCCGTGAGCCCGGCCCCCGTGAGCCCGGGGCTCGCGCGTCCGCGGCCGAGGACCCCGGGGGGCAGGGCGCGGGGCCCGCCGGTCGGGGGCCCTTCCGTCCCGTGACGATCCGCACCACGCGGGACGCGGTCTCCTCCGCCGTGCTCTACCTGCGCTGGCTGGGCTTCCGCGACGTGCGCCAACCGGACCCGCGGCCCGCTCCCGCACCGGCCGGGGACGAGGCGACCCGGCCGGCCGCCGCCGTGGACCTGCGGGCCCCGGGGGTGATCGCGCAGGTGGATCCGACCACCGCGCCGGTCGGGCCGGCGGCCGTGGAGTGCGTGTGGCTGAACGGGCTCACGGTCGCCGCCGCCGGCGTGTACTTCGCGCTGGCCGGCTACACGGACGAGGCCCGGGCGCGGGCCGACGCCTTGGGGATACCCCTGTTCACGATGGATCTGACGGGCGTCCCGCAAGGGGTGAACGACGCGGCGGAACAGCTGGTGGGGGCCGGGGCGCCCTGAGTCCCGGCGGACCGCTTACCCTCGGCAGGGTGCCCGGTGGGCCGCTCGGCCCGCCCCCGTTGTCCCTGCCGAGGAGTAGGTCTCTTGAGCCTGTACGACATCCCCCTGGTGACCCTGTCCGACGAGCCCACCAGTCTCGCGCCGTTCAAGGGCAAGGCCGTCCTGGTGGTCAACACCGCGTCCCAGTGCGGTCTGACCCCGCAGTACTCGGGTCTGGCCCGGCTGCACATGGCGTACGCCGACAAGGGGTTCACGGTCATCGGCGTGCCCTGCAACCAGTTCGCCGGACAGGAGCCCGGCAACGCCGAGGACATCCAGACCTTCTGCGCCGCCGGCTTCGGCGTGACCTTCCCGATGCTGGCCAAGTCCGAGGTCAACGGCGAGAACCGGCACCCGCTGTACGCGGAGCTGGTGAAGACCCCCGATGCCGAGGGGGTGGCCGGTGACGTGCAGTGGAACTTCGAGAAGTTCCTGATCTCGCCGGAGGGCGAGGTCGTGGGCCGCTTCCGGCCGCGCACCGAGCCGGAGTCCCCGGAGGTCGTCGCGGCGATCGAGGCGCACCTGCCGGCCTGATCCGGACCGGGCCCGCCGGGCGCGTCGCGGCCGGCGGGCGGGGCGGGATCCGGGGGCGGTCAGTTGACGAGGCGGTCGCGGCCGGCCCAGTAGGGTTCGCGGAGTTTGAACTTCTGGATCTTGCCGGTGGCGGTGCGGGGGATCTCGGCGCGGAATTCCACGCTGGTCGGCGCCTTGTAGCCGGCCGCGTGGCGTTTGCAGTGGGCGATGATCTCGGCCTCGTCGGCGTGGGCGCCCTCGGCGAGGACCACCAGGGCCTTGACGGTCTCGCCCCATTTCTCGTGCGGGACCCCGATGACGGCGACCTCGGCCACGGCCGGGTGGGCGAAGATCACGTCCTCGACCTCGATGGACGAGACGTTCTCGCCGCCGGTGATGATGACGTCCTTCTTGCGGTCGGAGATGGTGAGGTGGCCGTCCTCCGGGTCGATGTCGCCGCCGTCGCCGGTGTGGAACCAGCCGTCGGCGAGAGCCGCGTCGGTCTCCTCCGGCTTCTCCCAGTACCCGTCGAGGACGACGTTGGAGCGGGCGAGGACCTCGCCGCCCTCCGAGACCCGCAGTTTCACGCCGAGCGCGGGCAGGCCGGCGCGGGAGAGCCGGCGGGCGCGTTCGGGTGCGGGCAGGGCGTCGTCTGTGGGGAGGGTGCGGTTGAAGGTGAGCAGCGGGGAGGTCTCGGTGAGGCCGTAGATCTGCGTGAACTCCCAGCCGAGTTCCTCGCCGACGCGCTGGATGGTGCGGCTGGGCGGCGGGGCGCCGGCGCAGACGATGCGGACCCGGTCGCGGCCGGGGATCTCGCCGTCCCAGCCGGCGGCGGCGTCGAGGACGGTGTTCCAGACGGCGGGGGCGCCGCACATGAGGGTGACGCCGTGCTCCTCGACGCGGCGCAGGATCTCGGCGCCGTCGACCTTGCGCAGGACCACCTGTTTCACGCCCATGCCGGCCATGACGTAGGGCATGCCCCAGCCGTTGCAGTGGAACATCGGGAGGGTGTGCAGGTACACGTCGCGTTCCCAGACGCGGGTGTGCAGGCCGAAGGTGAGGCCGTTGACCCAGATGTTGCGGTGGGTGAGCTGCACGCCCTTGGGGCGGGCGGTGGTGCCGGAGGTGTAGTTGATCGTGGCGGTGGCGTCCTCGTCGGGGCGGGACCAGGGGCGGGGTTCGACGCCGAAGCGCAGCAGTTCGGCGTCGCTCTCGGCGCCGAGGACGAACCGGTGGCGGACCCGGATCCCGGCGAGCGCGGCGTCGAGTTCGGGGTCCACGAGCAGGACCGAGGCCCCGCTCTGCTCGACCACGTAGGCGACCTCCTCCGGCTTCAGCCGGAAGTTGACGGGCACGCAGACCCGGCCGCTCATGGGGACGGCGAAGAGGAGTTCCAGCATGCGCGCGGAGTTGTGGCTGACGACGGCGACGCGTTCGCCTTCGCGGACGCCGAGGGCGTCGAAGCCGGCCTGCCAGGCGCGGACCCGTTCGGCGAGAGTGCCGTAGGTGCCGGTGGGGACGGGCGGGGCCGGTTGGTCGGGCTCGTCCACCACCCCGGGGGAGGCGGCGAAGCCCAGCTCCGCCCGGTCGAGGAAATCGGACACCGTCATGGGAACCCGCATCGCACCCTCGCTTCGTCGCTTCGTCGCGTTCGTGACACCGGGGCGGCCGGGCCGGCGTCGGCCCGAACCGGTGTCCGCGCGCCCTGTACCCCGTGCCCCGTGCGGCACTCCCGCATCGTGCCGTGTGCCGGCAGTGGATCACCAGGGGTCGGCCGGTCCCTTCCGTGCGGACGGGCCGGCCGGATCTCACCCCTCGGGATCCTCCAGGCGGATCTCCACCCCGCCGCCGACGCGGCCATGCTCGCTCATCTCGCGCAGCAGCCGGCCGCCCTCCTCCTCGATCTCGGCGCGCACCACCCGGGTGACGGGCGCGAACGGGGTCACGACGAGGGTGGTGCGCCCGGCGCGCGCGTCGGCGTCGAAGCGCCAGACCCCGGCCATGGACCCGTCGGCGAGCCAGACCCGCAGGGACTGGTTGCCGTGGGCGTTGCGGCCCTTGTGGGCGGCGGGGATCACCCGGGTGCGGTCGGCGTGGGAGAGCAGCAGGTTGTCGAACTCGGGCAGGAAGCGCACCGGCGCCGGGGTGGCGGGGTCGGGGCGCGGGCCCTCGGGCACGTCGTACAGCTCGACCCCCGCCTCGTCGCGGAATCGCAGCAGGTCGGGGGCGAGCCGGTCGAAGACGGCGCGCAGCCGGGTGAGGCCGCACCAGGTCTGGGCGTCGCGGACGGAGGCGGGTCCGAAGGCGCGCAGGTAGCGCAGCACGAGCGCGTCGAGGGCGGCGTCACCGACCGCCGGATCGCGCGGGTCGTCCGTGCCGTCCGGGGTCCGCTCCGGGAGGCCGGTCCACCGCTCCAGGGTGGTGAGCCGGACCTGCCCGGACCTGCCCCACACGCCGCGCGGGGTGGTCTGGACGAGCGGCAGCAGGCAGCGTGCGGCGACCGCGAGGGAGGCCGGGTCCGCCGCGGGCCAGGAGCGGGACAGCTCGGTCCGCAGTTCGGCCATGGTGCGGGGCTCTGCGGTGACGAACTCGCGGGCGCGGCCGGCGAGCAGGTCGAGGTCGACGCCGGCCAGGCCGGCGCGGAAGGTGTGCAGCTCGCGGGTGCGGGCCGGCTGCACGAGGGACCGCACCCGGGCGGCGTCGCGGACGGTGTGGGTGTGGATGGTGGACCGCAACGTGACGATCCGGACCACCCGGCGCTCCTCCATGAGCCCGGCGAGTTCGGCGGGATCGAAGCCGGCCAGGCGGGCGTGGAGCTGGAAGTAGGGCGGGGCGGTGTTCTGGGCCTGGAGTCCGAGGAGCAGTTCGACGGTCTCGGCGGCGGGGCGCTCGGCCCGTTCCAGCAGGAGTTGCCGGGCGAGGGTGGCGCGGCCGAGGGCGCGGGCGTCGAGGACGGGGACTGCGGAAGGGGCCATGGGGAAGACCTTGCCGGCAATCGCGGCCGGATCCGGTCCGCGATCACCACACCACCACGCCCGATATCCTACGGACCGCACCGAAAGATCCCGTTCGCACATCACCCCAGGGAGCTGAGCCCGCGATGCCGGAGCGCCGTGACCGCCGCCCCTCCCCCGCCACCGGACGCCCCTCCGCGCCGCCCGGCCCGCACCGCAGCGTGGTCGACTCGGCGGTCTACCGCGACGGCCGGCGCGTCGCGACCCCCGAGAGCCTGGCCGCGACCTTCCGTCTCCTGCGCGAGGAACCGGACGGCATGGCCTGGATCGGCCTGCACCGCCCCACCTCCACCGAACTCCACTCCCTGGCAGCCGAGTTCGACCTGCATCCGCTCGCGGTGGAGGACGCCCTGGAGGCCCACCAGCGCCCGAAGCTGGAGCGCTACGGCGACACCCTCTTCGTCGTCCTGCGCGCGGCCCGCTACCTGGACGCGGCGGAGGAGGTGGACTTCGGCGAACTGCACGTGTTCATCGGCCCGGACTTCCTCATCACGGTCCGCCACGGCGCGGCCCCCGACCTCTCGGCGGTCCGCCGGCGCATGGAGGACACCCCGGAGCTCCTGGCCCTCGGCCCGGAGGCGGTCCTCTACGCGATCCTCGACTCGGTGGTCGACGGCTACGCCCCGGTCGTCGCGGGGGTGCAGAACGACGTGGACGAGATCGAGACCGAGGTCTTCCGCGGCGACCCGGAGGTCTCGCGGCGCATCTACGAACTCTCCCGCGAAATGGTCGAATTCCAACGCGCGACCCGCCCCCTGGTCGGCATGCTGCACGCCCTGATGGCGGGCTTCGCGAAATACGGTACGGACGAGGAACTCCAGCGCTACCTCCGCGACGTGGCCGACCACGTCACCCACACCAGCGAACGCGTCGACGGCTTCCGTCAGGCCCTGACGGACATCCTCACGGTCAACGCCACCCTGGTCACCCAACAACAAAACGCCGAAATGCGCGCCCTGGCCGAAGCGGGCTTCGAACAGAACGAGGAGATCAAGAAGATCTCCAGCTGGGCGGCCATCCTCTTCGCCCCCACCCTGGTCGGCACGATCTACGGCATGAACTTCGAAACCATGCCAGAACTGAAATGGGCCGCCGGCTACCCCTTCGCCATCCTCCTGATGGCAGTGGTCTGCGCAAGCCTCTACCTGATCTTCAAAAAACGCGACTGGCTGTGACCGGCCACGACCCCGGGGCCGGCCGCCCCCCTCCCCAGCTCCCGACGGCGATCTCACGGGCGGCAGGGCGTGCCAACCGGTGCGCTCGTCCTCATGCCGTCACGATTGCTCCGCTCCGTCGGCTGGGCCTTCGCCCGCGGAAGCCGTCGGCATCGAGCTCTCGTCGCCCGTCTCTCCCGCCTCTCCATCCTCATCGGGCGTGGTGAGCAGGGTCCGCCTGACCTCCTCGGCGGCGTCGTGCAGCCCCGACATGTCCAGGGTCCTCACCAGACGGTGCACGAACACCATGCGCTCGTCCGTGTCCGGCTTCAGGTCAAGGTCCGACAGCAGCCGCTCCCACACGCTCACGTCCTCCTCTCGAGCCTGCGTTCCTCCCTCTTGGCTCTGCCCACCCCACAGCGACCCGTCGAGGGTCTCCTCGTCCCGCATGGCCACGGATGGGACGAGCAGGTGGCGGAAGAGATGGGACACCTCTTCGTCGTTGGCCGCCGCCGCGATCTGCGCCAGCGGTCCGATCATCTCCACCGCCTTCTCGACCTCGTTCTCGTGTCGCGACAGCCACCACACCACCGCGCTGCCCGCGCTCTTGAGCACGTCGTCACCGAGGTAGCGGCGCTTGCTGCGTTCGTGGTCCCGTTCGTGTTCCCACACTTCTTCGTCCTTGCGAAGGTCCTGCATCCTCCGCAGACGTTCGCGGTCGGCGGGAGCCAGCGTCAACGTCACATCCGCCGCCAACGCCTGCACCCGGCCGCTGCGATCCTCCCGGGCCACGCCGAGTTCGCCCTCCAGGAGGTATCGCGCGAAGCTCGCC
Organism: Streptomyces dryopteridis; assembly: GCF_049606955.1. Classification (NCBI taxonomy): domain Bacteria; kingdom Bacillati; phylum Actinomycetota; class Actinomycetes; order Kitasatosporales; family Streptomycetaceae; genus Streptomyces; species Streptomyces dryopteridis. Next base: position 774,864 of record NZ_CP187113.1, read on the forward strand.
CGGCCGGGGTCTTCACGGCGGACGACCTCCGAGGCCCTGGCAACGATCGCGGACGAGGCCAGGTTCGGACCGGCGCCGTCCGAGCCGCCGTCGTGACCGGAGAGCGGCTTCCACCACACGGTCGCGGAGAAGAGGAAGTCGTAACCCTCCATGGCGCTGGGCAGCGCCGCGTCGATCACTCGTGTCTCTTCGTACACCCGCTCCTGCGGTACCGCGGTCGGCTCCGGTTCACGGGGCTCGTGCGCGTCGGCCGGCCCGGGGCCGGCTCCGCGCGCCGTCATCATGAGCAACAGGGAGCCCGAGGTCGTGACCATGCACATGAAGCCCCACAGCCATGCCGACCAATGCAGCAGGTTCCCGAGGAACGCCGGCGCCAGAGCACAGAAGGCGACGAACAGCAGACGGGGCAGGCGGTGGTTCATCGTGTCTCTTCCCAGGTCCGTGGTCCGGTGTCCGAATTTCGTGTACGGGCGAACTGCTCATCGTCGATGTGCTGCCACAGGAGAGCGGCCACAGCCTCACGGGACGGATCCCTGGCACGGCCCACCCAGCCGTGCGCCACGGCGTACAGGCGATGAAGGGCGGCCACACGCCCGTGGGTGGCTCTCACGATCGCGCCCAGGAGCGTCGCCGGAGCGCTGCCGCGGGCCACGGCGTCCAGCCAGCTTCTGGCCGACGGGCCCCACAGCTCCGTGGGCGGCTGTGCGAACACCGTCTCCCAGCCCGCGAGCAAGTCCGTCCAAGGAGGCGGATCCGGAGTACGGCGACGGTCCAGCAGCGAGATGAGGATTTCGAGATGGGGATCCACGTCGCCCGGCCCCCGCCCCACTCCCTCGTTCAGACGGTCGATCAGCTGCCCGTAGAGCCGACGATCACGGCCGGCCAGATCGAGAAGGGCCTCCCGGGCCTCAGCGGCCACCGTGCCGTTCCGCACGGCCAGATGGTGCAGCCGAACCATGGCCTGACCGGGGTGCGTCACACCGAGGCTCTGAACGCAGGCGTCGATCAGGACGCGGGCCAGACCGTCCGACAGCGGCCCCGACCTCGCGCAGTCGTACATGCGCTTGCGAAACCAGCCTCCGAACCGTTCGTGAGTGAGGCCGAGTTCGAGAGTCGCCACGGCTCGCGGATCACGGAACGCCCCGGTCGCGCCGTCTGTCCACCGGACCAGCAGGTCGAAGAGGTGGTCGGGGCGGCCGGCGGCCAAGGAGCGCTCACCGAAGCGGACGACCGCACTCAGTTTGTCGTCGGTGGTGAGAGCACTCAGCTCGGCGGCGCTTCCGATCCAGTCCCTGAGGTCGTCACGTATCCCGGGGAAGTTGGTCCAGAAGTACGTCCGCACCGCGTCGGCGTACGCCAGCCGGTCGAAGCGCAACCGCCCGTCGATACCCCGTTTGATTCCGAGGGCCGTCAATCGCTGCCCGAAGTCCGTCCGCGCGAGCTCGGTGGTCTCCTCCTCCTCGTGCCCCACCACCTTCATCAGTCCGCGCCACGCCTCGTGGACCGCGTCGGCGGGGGCCTCTTCGAACACCGCCGCAGCGAGCAGCAGGGCCCGGTCCGGCGCGGAGCGAACCGTGACCACCTGTCGACCGACTTCGTCCACGCGATCCGTCAGCGCGTGCCTCGCCTGATCGAGCCACTCCGCGAAGTCCGAGCCGAACCGGCCGCTTTCGCCGGCGATCTTCACCAATCCCGCGAGTCGCGCCAACTCCCTCATGGGTGAGCGCTCGCACAGGTGCTGAAGGTCCTCGCCCGCCAGGTCCGCCGGATGGAAGGACATGCGGTCCATGCGCAGGTGTCGAGTGAGGACCGCGAGGCCCCGGGGTCGCCCGAGTGTCACCGTGTGCGGTTCGAGATCCGGCGAGAGCACGTGGCCCATGTCCCGCGGCAGGACGACGACCATGTGTGCCCCCGCCTCCAGAACCTGTGACCGGCGCAGGACCATGAGCTGCTGTGCCTTGGTGAACACCTGCTCGTCGGCGATCCCGGAGAGATCGAGAAGGAACCGGTCGCCCTCTTGGGGCGCGAGCTCGCCCTTGCCCCTGCCGGTCTCCCTGTCGTCGTCCGTGGCGGGGAGTTCCTCGAACCGGGCATCGTCCCCGTCGACGTCGATGTCCTCCCCGAGCCCGTGCAAGAGCATGATCCCGGCCGCGCGACGACCGCTGCCGGGCAGGGCGTCGAGCAGCACCACCGATCCGGGCTTCTCCACACGGTCGGCAGCGATGCGATAGCCGGCGGGTCGGACGAACCGGAGGGCCAATCGCTCCCGATCCTCACGCGCGACCCTCAGCGTCGGGACCCCTTTGCGGGTGATCCAGTCCTCGCCGCCGTAGAAGACGTACTGATCGCCCTCTCCGCTGTTCACCGGACCGCGGGGATCGTTGACGGTGACTCCGTCCCCCTCCGTCATCGCCCGTCGTCCGTGCGCCGGCGCTCCCGCTCGAAGCGCTGGTGGACCGTGCCGCTGTTGTCACCCGCCGTGAACTGCACCCCCGTGTTGTCACCCTGGAAGTGCGGCGCGTTGTACTGGTGCCCCCGGCCGGTGTTCACGGGTCCCTGGGGCTCGTTGACGAAGGTGCCGGACAGGTCTCCGTTGAGGTTTCCGATCCCTCCGCGCACACGTTGTTCGACGTCGCGGGACCGCATCCTGGTGTCGCCCGCTCCCCGATCCGACTTCTTGCGGGACCGTGCCTCTACGGGCTCTCGGCCGTGGAGCACGTCGCGGTCCTCGGCTCCCAGTTCGGGCAGCAGTCGGGCGAGCGCGTCCCCGAGTGCCTTCAGGTCCGACTCCGCGTTGCGGTGGTCGAAGCGCCGGTACTGGCAGTCCGCCAACTCTCGCAGATCGTCCGGAAGCACGGCCGGCTCGATCCGGGTCGCCCTCCCGACCAGCACGGGGATCACCAGAACCCCTCGGTCGAGTGCGGTCCGGATCTCACGACGGGTCCAGTCCTCGTCGCTCTCGACCGCGGGTCGACCGTCGGTTCCGCGCACTTCCGTCCAGCGCGGGCCGATCACCGCGAGGAGGGCCTCACAGCCTTCCGCCGCCCTGATCAGTTCCACCGGAAACCGGTGGCCGGGCTCGATCGACCTGCCGGCGAAGAAGATCCGCTCACCGCCGAAGCGCCGGGCCAGTTCGCGAGCGATCATGGTCGCGACGGATTCCTCGTCTCCCGTGCGGTAGTTGACGAAGACGTTGGGCATGGGAATTCCCTTCGTGAAGGATGTGCGGAGGGCGATGACGAACGAATGTGAGGTCCGGCAGGCGGCCCGAGAGCACGTGGCACGGCGTCGCGGGCAGAGGCCGAACGGGCTCACCGCGGGCGATCGGTGGAAAGGCGAAGCGGGGAGTCCGGCGAGCTTCACGGCTCAAGCCGGGTTCGGCCGCAGGGGGGTGGTGGTGTCAGGCCGTTGCGGGGGCGAGTGCCCGGGCCAGCGCCGGCTGCAGGTCGAGTACGGCCCGGCTGCTCCGGAACCGAGAGAGCTCCCGCGCCAGGCGGGTGATGTCGCTGTTCACCGTCGCCGAGGGGACCGCCGGCATCACGGACAACATCTCGCCGGCGATCGTGCATGCCTGTTCGACCTCTCCGGAGGCCGCGTGGGCCAAGGCCCTCCGGAAGCCGTACCGGGCGCGAGTGCGCAGCGCGGTCGGCGGGAGACGTCGGCATTCCCGATCGAGGACCTCGGCCGCGGCCTTGGGACGACCGAGGTCGTACAGGCACCAGCCGGTGGTCATGGCGGCCTGATCACTCACGTGGGTGCTGCCGATCGCCGGATCGGAGCCGTTCCGGGCGTCGTCGGCGTCGAGGAGTTTCCGTGCCCTGTCGAGACTTCGGAGACAGTCGAGTTCGTTGCCGAGAAGGGCGTGGCCCTGCGCCTCCCGCTGCGCCGCGAGTCCTCGAATGCGCGGTGGAAGTCCGTCGCCCTGAGCCCTTCGGGCCAGGGCCACGGTGCCTGTGGCGTCCCCACCGTAAAGCGTGACCAGGGCGCGGCGCACCAGTGCGTAGGAACCGAGGTGCGGGTCACCCCCGGCGTGCGCCAGGCCACCGGCCTCACCGGTCCAGCCCAATGCCGCGATGTCGTCCCCGGCCTCTTGGGCCATCCAGCCGGTGAATTCCGCGAACCGCGACGCGAGCCGGAGCGCCGGGGCCCGATCGGAGGACCCGGCGTCGGAGGCCAGCGCGGCGATCATGCGTGTCTGGGTCTCCAACAGCGGCAACAGGGCCTTGGGCTCCGTGGATTGCCCGAGCGCCCGCAGCTGATCGAACTGGACCCGGAACGAGTCCAGCAGCGGATCGGACGCCGAGAACGACCGACCTCCGAATCGCAGACCGAGGTCGATCAGGACTCCCGTGCCCCCGACGAGCACCTCTCGGCGTCCGACGGACCAGGCACTCGAACCGGCCGGACGTTCAGCGGTGTCCGACGCGCCTTCGGGGTGATCGGCCAAGCTCCGCAGCGCGCCGTCGGCGCCGAGGAAGGCGTCGCATCGACGGGCCAACTCGGCCGAGGCCGATCGTTTCCCGCGTTCCACTTTGCTGAGATGGCCCTTGTCGTAATTCAGGGCCGCGGAGAACTCGGTCAGGGTCAGTCCCGCCTGCAGTCGTAAGCGACGCAGCTCTGGTCCGAAACGTGAAGTCGTACTCATTACCGGCCTCCCCTTGTGTGCGACTCTCACTCGATGCGCGACGCCCGTCTCGGAGAGATGGTGAATGCACCCCGTGACACGACCGCATCGCTTCGCATCCGAGAGGGAGTTTGGCACGCGGCAGGCACCGAGAATCGTGATTCGACGGTGTTGCCCGTTGCCTCTTTCCCTCGCCGTCGGCCTCCGCGTACTCCACGCGACGGCCGGAGTCGGCCAGGAACCGGGACAAAGCGAGCGAGACGGACCACGACGCCACGCCCCTGACCTAGGGGGGACCTGCTCCGGCCCACGATCCACCGTTCCCGCCGGCAGAAGGACGGGGCGGCTCAAGACGCGTGTCGGCGGGGTGATTCACCGGGAGCCCATTCACCTGACGCGCACCCGAACAGAGCGGGGCGAGGGAAATCGGCCACCGATTCACCGACTTCCGCAAGGAATCGGTCACAGCTCGCCGGAGCACTTCTTCACCATGCCGGTTTCACCGTGCCGGAGTTTCCCGATTCGGGCTCTCCGCCGAGCCCGAACCTTCCATGGACGTCTCGTGTCCGCGCGCGTGCCGAGCACGCGTGGTGAGGGGCCGGCCGGGCGCAGCGTGACGCGACACGTGATGCGTCGCGACAGCTTGCGGGTGCGGCGACCGGAGGAGATGGGGGCGCGCCCTGGTGGGCTCTCGCCCGCGTGGCTTGTCGGGCGCGCCGTGGGGCGGATTTCGGGGGTGTGGGGGGACGCGCGGCGGGTGTTGGGGGGTGCGTGGGGCGGTTGGGTCAGGGGGTGGTGGGGGTGTCCAGGAAGTCCGAGATCAGGGTGGTGAGGGCTTCGGGGGTCTCGGCGAGCGGGAGGTGGCCGCTGTCGAGGGTCGCGAAGCGGCTGCCGGGGACGGCCGCGTGCAGGGCGCGGGCCTCGGCGAGGGGGACGAGGCGGTCCTGGCGGCCGGCGACGACGAGGGTGGGGGCCGTGACGGAGCCGAGGAGGTCGGTCAGGTCCAGGCGGCGGGCCGCCTCCAGTCGGCGCAGGGCCTCGGCGTCCGGGCGGAGTTCGGCCAGGAGGTCGTCCAGGGCGAGTTCGTCCAGGGAGTCGAGGTGGCGCGGGGAGTGGAGGGTGAGGGCCGCGAAGCGGGCGAATGCCTCGGGGTCGAGGTCGGCGAGGCTGCGCCACAGGTCCAGGGAGAGGGCGGAGGCCGCGCGGTCGCCGCCGACCCGGCCGCCGACGAGGATCAGGCGGCGGACGCGTTCGGGGCGCAGGGCGGCGGTGGCCGCCGCGGCGACCGCGCCGAGGGAGAAGCCGATCACGTCGACCGGCGGTGGGGTGCCGAGCGGCGCCCGCGCGGTCTCGGGCGGGCGGGGTGACGTGCTCGGGTGCGGCGGCGGCGTGCTCGCGGCCAGGGTGGTGGCCGCCGCCAGGACGCGGTCGACCAAGGGGAGGAGGTCGGACGGGATGCGGCGGGGGGTGGGGGCGTCGGGGTGGGCGGGGGCGTCGACGAGGGCGTCGTGCGCGGTCATGGGCCGCAGGCCGGGGCAGAGCGCGACCTCGGTGCCCAGGACGGTGAACCGTTGGGCGAGTCTCTCGGTGAACCGTTGGCGTGAGCCGCCCGGGGCGACCCCGGGTTCGACGGGGGTTCCGTGCACGAGCAGCAGCCCCGGGCGCGGGCCGGGGACCGGGGCCGGTAAGGGACGGGCGGCCGGGGCGTCGATCGTGGTCATGGGGGGCTCTCCGATCGGTCGGGAGGGCCGGGACGGGTGGTGGAGGCGGGGCGCGCGGCGCCTGCCGTGCGCGCGGCCGGTCTCGTCGTGGTCCCCCGACCCCGTGACCGACGGTGCGTCGGCGCTCCGGTAACCCCGTGCCCGGTCCGGGCACGTCCTCCCCACCGAGCCCCGGCGGAGGTCTCGGTCCGGCCGAGTCTCGCCGACGGGAGGGTCACGGAAGCCGACGGGCGGTCGGTTATGTCAAGTCGGTTCGGGCGGGGCGCAGCCCGGCGGGGAGGGTGAAGCGGGTGGTCTCCTCGGTGACCGTGACCTCCTGCACGTCGGTGTAGCCGCGGTCGGCTAGGGCGGTGACGAGTTCGCGCACGCGGTCCTCGGGGGCGGAGGCCCCGGCGGTGACGCCGACGGTGTCCACGCCGGTGAACCATTCGGCGCGCAGCGCGGAGGCGTCGTCCAGGAGGTGGGCGGTGCGGGCCCCGGCGCGGAGGGCGACCTCCACCAGGCGCAGGGAGTTGGAGGAGTTCTCGGAGCCGACGACGAGCAGCAGTTCGCAGCGGGCGGCGATGGCGCGGACGGCGTCCTGGCGGTTCTGGCTGGCGTAGCAGATCGCGTCGGGCGGGTTCTCCAGTCGGGGCAGCCGGCCGCGCAGGGCTTCGGCGGTCTCGGCGACCTCGTCTACGGCGAGGGTGGTCTGGGCCACCCACACCACCTTGTCGGGGTCGCGGAAGGCGGCGCGGGCGGCGTCGGCGGGGGATTCGACGACGGTGACCCGGTCGGGGGCGTGGCCGCGGGTGCCGTCGGCCTCCTCGTGGCCGACGTGCCCGATGAGGGCGATCTCGTAGCCTCGGCGGGCGTAGCGCAGCACCTGGTGGTGGACCTTGGTGACCAGGGGGCAGGTCGCGTCGATCACCCGCAGGTCGCGGGCCTCGGCCTCGGCGCGGACGGCCGGGGAGACGCCGTGGGCGGAGAAGACGACGAGGGAGCCGGGCGGCACCTCGTCGAGTTCGTCGACGAACACGGCCCCGAGGGAGGCGAGTTCGGCGACCACGTGGGTGTTGTGGACGATCTGTTTGCGGACGTGGACGGGGGCGCCGTGGCGGGCCAGCGCCTCGCGGACGATCTCCACGGCGCGGTCCACGCCGGCGCAGAAGCCGCGCGGCGCGGCCAGCAGTACGGTTCCCATCACCACTCCTCATCCCTCCGCACAACGCGGGTCCTGTCGCCGCGGGGACGACAGGACCCGGGGAGGGCGCGCACGGGAGGGGGTGGTCGTCGCGCCCTGTTCCAGTAGGCGGGTCGGGGGGCGGGCGGCGCCGGCGCTCGCGGGGGCGGGGGTGTTGAAAGTCGGCGGGGTGTTGAACCCCCGGCCCGGACCCGTCAGTGGGTGTCCGCGCCCCGGGAGCGTTGGACGGGGGTCCGGATCGGGGCCGGCACGGCCGTCCGCGCGGGGGTGCGGGCGGCGGGGAGGAAGGCCGGTTCGCGGCGGGTCGGGAACGGCGACGGGGCCCGGGACTCGGTGTGCTGCCGGGTGAGGTCGCACGGGCCGAGGCCGCCGAGGGCCCGCAGGACGGCCTCCACCGCGACCCGGGGGGCGGCGGGGCCGGCGGTGACGCCCACGGAGGCGGCGCCGGCGAGCCAGGTCCACCGCACGTCGCCCGGCCCCGTCACCAAGCGGACCGTTTCCGCGCCGGCGGCGACCAGTTCGGTCAGCACCCGGTCGGCGCCGACCGCGAGGACCACGTCGCAGGAGTCGATCAGGGCCCGCACGGCGCGTTCCCGGTCGCCGGCCGCGTGGCACAGGCTCGCGGGGTGCTGGGGCAGGACGTGCCCGAAGCGTGCGCGCAGGGCCTCGGCCACGGGTTCGGCTCGTTCCACGGCGCGTCCCGGCTGCCAGACCACGGCGATCCGCTCCGGGTCGGCCACGGACAGCTCGGCGGCGTCGGCGACGGTGGTCACGGTGTGCGCGCGGCCGGGTCCGGCCCGGTCGAGGAGTCCGGGGGTCACGGCGTGCCCGGGGTCGCCGACCAGCACCACCTCCTCCCCCTCGGCCGCGAAGCGGCGCACCTCCTCGCCGACCCGCGTCACGAGCGGGCAGATCGTGTCGACCACCGTGACCCGTCGCTCGGCGCGCGCCCGGTCGGCGGCGGCCCGGTGGCCGCCGGCGAGGCCGGCCGGGCCGAGGACGAGCAGTCCGCCGTCGGGGACGAGGTCGGCGTGGTCGACGCGGCGCAGGTCGTATTCGGGCGGCAGGTCGGCGGGCCAGCCCAGGCCGTGGGCGGGCCGGCCACCGGGCACGGTGAGCCGGTCGAGGGCGACCAAGGCGCGGCGCAGGCCCTGGCACAGGGGTTCGTCGGCGGCGGCGACGAGGCGTCGGGTGCGCATCACGGAGGACCAGGCGGCCAGTTCGCGGATCAGCAGGTACTCCTCGGTGCCGCCCGCGCGGGTCACGGCGCCGAGCCCTCCGGTCCGGCCGTCGCGGGCCCGGTAGGAGACGACGACGGCGAGGGAGGGCCGCGCCCTCGGGTCGAGGGTCGGGGCGGGGGTCGGCTCAGGGGTCGCGGCGAGGGCCGGCGCGGGTCTCGGGTCCGCCGGGTCCAACGGGTCCGCCGCGGCCGTCGGGTCTCGGCACGGGTCCGCCGACGCGGGCGCGGCCCCCGGGCCGGGCGGGGCCTCGTCCGCGGTGGGGGTGAGGAGGTCCACGTAGCGCACCGCGAGCCCGGCCCGACGCAGTCCGCCCGCGAGGAAGGGGGCGGCCGGGCAGGGCACGAGCCCCCGGTCGGGGTGCCGTACGTGCCGGGCCACCAGCACCGTCGCGGCCTCGACCGGCCAGACCACCCGCCACTGTTGGGTCGCTCGGGTTCTCTGCACGGCGGCACCGCCTTCCACGAGGTCACGGCACCGCCCCCGACGCGACGTGGTGCGCCGCCGTGCCGTGATCGGAGCCCCGGCGGCTGCCGGGCGGCGTCACGCTACTCCGGCCCGCGCCGGCGTCCGCGCCGAATTCACTCGCTTGCCCGAGGCGCCACCCCTTCGCGGCATGAACGGTTCTCCACGGGGGCGCACGCACGCGAACGCGCCCCCGTGTGGGGCGCCGCGAGCCCTGTCGCGTGCGGCCGGGCGCCATCGTGCCCGGCTCCCCGGCGCGCATCCCCGGCGCGCCGCCGGCGCGCACTCCGTGCCGGGCGCCCTCGCGCGGGGTCCGGGCCGGCCGGGCCGGGCGCGGGTGGGCCGGTAAAGTGCGAGGTCACCCGTCCCCCGTCCCCGTTCGAGGTAGCCCGCCGTGAGCAGCGTCGCCCCCGCCCCCATACCCGTGGCCCTGGTCGGCGTGGGTGCCGACGGTTGGCGCGGGCTGACCGCCGGGGCCCGCGCCGTGTTGCGGGCCGCCGAGGTCGTGATCGGCGGGCCCCGCCAGTTGGAGCTGCTGCCGGCCGAGGACTGCGCGGGCGAGCGGGTGGCGTGGCCGAGTCCGCTGCTGCCGGCCGTGCCGAAGCTGATGGCCGAGCACGCCGGGCGCCGGATCGCGGTGCTGGCCAGCGGCGACCCGTTCTGGTTCGGGATCGGTCGGGCGCTGGCCCGGGAGCTGGGGCCGGCCGCGCTGGACGTGTACCCGCACCCCTCGTCCGTGAGCCTGGCCTGTGCCCATCTGGGCTGGCCGGTGGAGGACACCGAGGTGGTGACGGTGGTGGGCAGGCCGCTCGCCCGGCTCGCGGCGGCCCTGCACGAGGGCCGCCGGGTGCTGGTGCTGAGCGCGGGCCCGGATTCGCCGGCGGCGATCGCGAGGCTGCTGCGCGAGCGCGGGTTCGGGCCGAGCCGGATGCGGGTGCTGGAGCAGTTGGGCGGGGACGCGGAGCGGGTGCTCTCGGGGGACGCGGCCGGGTGGGCCGATCCGGTGGTGGACGCGTTGAACGTGGTGGCGGTGGAGTGCGCGCGGGAGCCGGGCGCGCTGCGGCTGGGCGCGGTGCCGGGGCTGCCGGACGCGGCGTACGAGCACGACGGGCAGCTGACGAAGAGGTACGTGCGGGCGGCGACGCTCGCGGCGCTGGCGCCCGCGCCGGGGGAACTGTTGTGGGACATCGGGGGCGGCTCGGGCTCGATCGGCATCGAGTGGTCCCGGACGCACCCCGCGTGCCGGGCGGTGGCCGTGGAGCGGGTGCCGGAGCGGGCGGCGCGGATCGAGCGGAACGCGGCGGCGCTGGGCGTGCCGGGCCTGCGCGTGGTGATCGGGGCCGCGCCCGAGGCCCTGGCCGAGCTGCCCGCGCCCGACGCGGTGTTCATCGGCGGCGGGCTGACCGTGCCGGGCGTCCTGGACGCGGCGTGGGAGGCGCTGGGGCCGGGGGGCCGGCTGGTGGTGAACACGGTGACCCTGGAGTCGGAGGCGGTGCTGGCGCGGTGGTACCGGCGGCACGGCGGTGAGCTGGTGAAGTTGACGGTGGCGCACGCGGCGGCCGTCGGCGGGTTCACCGGCTGGCGCTCGGCGATGCCCGTCACCCAGTGGTCCGTGACCCGCACCTGACCCGCCGGCCACCCGGCCGCACCCGTCCACCCGACCCCCGACCGTCCGTCCGTCCCCCGACCGTCCGTCCCCACCCCCGAGTCCCCCGGAGCAGGAGCCCCCGCATGACCGTCCACTTCATCGGAGCCGGTCCCGGCGCCGCCGACCTCATCACCGTGCGCGGCGCGCGCCTGCTCGCCCAGACCCCGGTGTGCCTGTACGCGGGCAGCCTGGTCCCCGAGGAGTTGCTGGCGCAGTGCCCGGCGGGCGCGCGGCTCGTCGACACCTCCGGGTTGACCCTGGACCAGATCGAGGCCGAGTTCCGGTCGGCGCACGCGGCGGGGCTGGACGTGGCCCGGCTGCACTCGGGGGACCCCTCGGTGTTCAGCGCGGTCGCCGAGCAGATGCGCCGGCTGGACGCGGCGGGCATCCCGTACGAGGTGGTGCCGGGGGTGCCGGCGTTCGCGGCGGCCGCGGCGGCGCTCAAGCGGGAACTGACGGTGCCGACGGTGGGGCAGACGGTCATCCTGACCCGGATCGCGCAGCAGGCCACGCCGATGCCGCCGGGCGAGGACCTGGCGACGCTGGGGCGCAGCGGCGCCCTCCTCGTGCTGCACTTGGCGACGCGGTACGCGGACCGGGTGGTGGCGGAGCTCGTGCCGCACTACGGGGAGGACTGCCCGGCGGCCGTGGTCGCGATGGCGAGCCGGCCCGACGAGCTGGTGCTGCGCGGGACGCTGGCGGACATCGCGGGGCAGGTGAAGGAGCACGGTCTGGTGCGCACCGCCGTGATCATCGTGGGGCGGACCCTGGGCGCGGAGCAGTTCCGGGACAGCCACCTGTACTCGCCGGAGCGGGACCGGCATGTCTGCTGAGCCCGCCCCGGCCCGGCCGCATCTGCTGATCCTCGGCGGGACCACCGAATCGCGTGTTCTGGCGCGGGAGTTGACGGAACGTCACCCGTCTCTGCGGGTGACGAGTTCGCTGGCGGGGCGGACCGCGTCCCCGGTGCCGCCGCCGGGCGAGGTGCGGATCGGCGGGTTCGGCGGCCCGGAGGGTCTCGCGGACTGGCTGCGGGCGCACGGGGTGACGCGGGTGGTGGACGCCACGCACCCGTTCGCGGCCCGGATCAGCGCGAACGCGGCCTTGGCGGCGCGCGCGGCGGGGGTGGACCTGCTGGTGTTGCGGCGGCCGGCGTGGCGGCCGGTGGCCGGGGACGCGTGGCACTTCGTGGACTCGCTGGAGCGGGCCGCGGCGCTGTTGCCGACGCTCGGCCGGCGCGCGTTCCTGACCTCGGGGCGCTTGGGCCTGCACCATTTCGCCGGGGTGGCGGGGGTGCGGTTCCTGGTGCGGTCGGTGGACCCGCCGGAGGGGCCGGTCCCGGCCGATCTGGACCTGCTCCTGGATCGGGGCCCGTTCACCCTGGACGGGGAGCGGGAGCTGTTGCGGGCGCACCGGATCGACGTGCTGGTGACGAAGGACAGCGGCGGCGCGGCCACGGCCCCGAAGCTCACGGCGGCCCGCGAGGCCGGTGTGCCGGTGATCGTCGTGCGCCGTCCGCCCTCACCCGAGGGCGTCCCGGTGGTCCCGGACCTCCCCTCGGCGGTCGCGTGGGCGACGAGGTGAGCGCGGGGGAAAACGGGGTGACCGCCGGGGGCGGGGGATCGTACGGTGGGGGGATGACCAGCCGTGTATTCCGGATCACCGTGCGGGGCTCCTTCGACGGGCTCACCGAGGCGCAGCGGGCCGAGCTGCTCGCCGACGCCGACGCGCACGACATGCTCAAGGCCGAGTTCACCCGCGAGGGACACCTCGTGTACGACATCTCCGCGCGCCCCTTCTTCACCTTCCGGTTCCTGGCCGAGGGCGAGAAGGAGGAGGACATCCTGGAGGAGTCGGCGCGGGCCGAGTTGGCCGCCGAGGAGTGGCTGACCGAGCGCGGCTACGGGTTCAAGGGCTTGAAGTCGCAGGCGCAGGACCTGTCGCTGGCGCCGTTGGCGAAGAAGCAGAAGCAGGCGGCGGCCCGCGAGCCGCGGTAGTCCGCGCGACGTGCGAGGGGCCCCGGACCGATGCGGTCCGGGGCCCCTCGCACGTGCCGGGTCGCGCCCGCCGTGGCGGTCGTGGCGGGTCAGTCGTGGCGGCGGGGGGTCCAGGCGACGCGGGTGCCGTCGGCGCGTTCGTACGCGCGCGTGCGCGAGGAGCCGATCAGCAGCAGGGTCCGCATGTCGACCTCGGTGGGGTCGAGGGTGCCCAGGGTGAGGATCCGCACGGACTGCTCGGGGCCGCCGACGTCGCGGGCGAGGACCACGACGGTGTCGGGGCCGTGCACGTCGATCAGGAGGTCGCGGGCGCGGCCGACCTGTTCGGTGCGGGTGCGCGAGCCCGGGTTGTAGATCGCGATGACGAGGTCGGCCTCGGCGGCGGCCCGCAGCCGGCGGTCGATGACCTCCCAGGGCTTGAGCCGGTCGGAGAGCGAGATCGTGGCGTAGTCGTGGCCGAGGGGGGCGCCGGCGGCGGCGGCCGCGGCGTTGGCGGCGGTGACCCCGGGCAGGACGCGCACGGGTACCTCGCGGTACTCCTTCTGTTCGGCGACCTCCAGCACGGCGGTGGCCATGGCGAAGACGCCGGGGTCGCCGCCGGAGACCACGGCCACGCGCCGGCCCCGGCGCGCGAGGTCGAGGGCGAATTCGGCGCGCTCGGACTCGACCTTGTTGTCCGAGCCGTGCCGGACCTGCCCCGGTCGGGCGGGGACCCGGTCGAGGTAGGTGGTGTAGCCGACGAGGACCTCGGCGTCGGCGAGGGCGCGTTTGGTCTCGGGGGTCAGCCACAGCGGGCCGGCCGGGCCGGTGCCCACGACGACGACCTCGCCGGGCGCGTCCTCGGCCGCCGGGGCCGGGCGGGAGCCGGGGTTGCCGATCCGGCTGGGGACGACGGCCACGGAGAAGTACGGCACGGATTCGGGGTCCACGTCGGCGAGGGCGCCGGTGCGCTCCCCGGGCATCGTGGCGCGTTCCACGTAGCGGGCCTCGGCGAGCCGGCCGCTGTCTGCGAGGGCCCGGCGCACGGCGGGGAAGGTGCGGCCGAGCTTCATGACCACGGCCGAGTCGGTGGCGGCGAGCCGCGCGGTGAGTTCCTCGGCGGGCAGGGTGCCGGGGAGGACGGTGAGGACCTCCTCGCCCTCCACCAGGGGGGTGCCCAGGCGGGCGGCGGCGGCGCTGACGGAGGTGACCCCGGGGATGACCTCGGCCTCGTAGCGGTCGGCGAGCCGCTTGTGCATGTGCATGTACGAGCCGTAGAACAGCGGGTCGCCCTCGGCGAGGACGGCGACGGTGCGGCCGGCGTCGAGGTGGACGGCGAGCCGGGCCGCGGCCTCGGTGTAGAACTCCTCCATCGCGCCCTGGTAGCCGCCGGGGTGGTCGGTGGTCTCGGTGGTGACCGGGTAGACCAGCGGTTCCTCGACGTGGTCGGGGCGCAGGTGGGCGGCGGCGATGGAACGGGCGATGGAACGGCCGTGCCGGGCGCTGTGGTAGGCGATCACGTCGGCCTCGGCGATGGCGCGGGCGGCCCGCAGGGTCATCAGCTCGGGGTCGCCGGGGCCGAGGCCGACGCCGTAGAGACGGCCGGGGGGCGGGGTGGGGGTGGTGCTCATTCTTCCTCGCTGGCGATGGCGTTGAGGGCGGCGGCGGCGATCGCGGAGCCGCCTCGGCGGCCGCGCACGATCAGGTGGTCGAGGCCGGCGGGGTGGGCGGCGAGGGCGTCCTTGGACTCGGCGGCGCCGATGAAGCCGACCGGGACGCCGATGACGGCGGCGGGGCGGGGGGCGCCCTCCTCGATCATCTCCAGCAGCCGGAACAGGGCGGTGGGGGCGTTGCCGACGGCCACCACGGAACCCTCCAACAGGCCCCGATCGCGCCAGAGTTCGAGGGCGGCGGCGCTGCGGGTGGTGCCCATCTTCGCGGCGAGGTCGGGGACGGCCGGGTCGGAGAGGGTGCACAGCACGTCGTTGTCGGCGGGCAGGCGCTTGCGGGTGACGCCGCTGGCGACCATGCGCACGTCGCACAGGATCGGGGCGCCGGCGGTGAGGGCGGCGCGGGCGCGGAGCACGACCTCGGGGGTGTATCCGAGGTCGGCGGGCAGGTCGGTCATCCCGCAGGCGTGGATCATGCGGACCGCGACCTGGGCCACGGACGGCGGCAGGGCGCTCAGGTCCGCCTCGGCGCGGATCATGGCAAAGGACTGCCGGTATATCTCGGCGCCGTCCTTCTCGTAGTCGAACACGGTCTCTCGCTCATCTGTCGCGGGTGGAGGGGTCGGGGGTGGGCGGGTGGGCCGGGGCGGCCGGGGCCGGGTCAGCGGCCGGTGACGGTCCTGAGGGCCGCGAGGGTCGCGGCCGGGACGGGTCCCGGGGCGTGGACGGGGTCGGCGCCGGGGCGGGTCACCAGGCGCGTGCCGTCGGGGCCGGCGATCACGTCGACCCAGGCGGTGCCGCGCGGGTGTCCGCAGCGGCGGTCGCAGCCGGACCAGTGCACGGGCAGGGGGCCGTCGGCGGTGTCGGCGAGGGCGAGGGCCTCCGCCCGGACGTCGGCGTGGGCCTTGGCGCAGCCGGGCCGGCCGACACAGGCGCTGATACGGGCCCTCGGGTCGCGGGCCTCGGTGATCAACCCGGCCTCGGCGAGGGCCTGTTCGGCTCCCGGCGGGGCCTGGGGCAGGACGAATCCGCGCCACGGGGTGGTGCGGGGGCCGGTCGGGCCGGCGAGGTCGACGAGCAGCCGCCACGCCTCGGCGCGGACCCGGGCGAAGGGGGCGAGGACCACGAGGGCCGCGCCGTGCCGGCCGGGCCGCGGCCCGGGCCCGCCGGCCTCGCCACCGGCCTCGCCGTCGGCCGCGACACCGGCCGGGGCGGGCGCCGGAGCGGGTACGGGCGCCGGGGTCGCGGGGATGCCCCCGGCGCGCAGGGCCGTGACCAGCCCCGCTCCCGACAGGGCGTGGTCCGACGGGAGTTCGCGGATCTGCCAGGCGCGGGTGCCGGCGGCGCGGGCGGCGTCGAGGAAGAGCCGGGCGGCCGTCAGGGCGGCGCGGGGGGCCGCGTCGAAGGGGACGGCGGCGGCGAGGTCGGCGCCGGCGATGCGCACGAGGGCGCGGGCCGGGTCCGCGGGGTCCGGGCTCAGGGTCACGTCGGGGTCGAGGGCGGCGACGTCCCCGCGTCCGTCGTCGCAGGCGAAGAGGAACCGGCCGGAGAGGCCGGTGGTCCAGTCGCGGGCGCAGAGTTCGGCGTCCAACTCCCGCACCCAGGGGGTGACATCGGGTCGGTCGGTGGTGTCGAGTCCGCTGAGCGGGGACAGCAGCACGTTGCGGACGCGCTCGTGTCCGGGGGCGGGCAGCAGGCCCACCGCGTCGAGGAGTTCGCCGAGTTCGGCTCCGGCGTCGGCGGACAGGCCGCGGAGTTGGACGTTGCCCCGGGAGGTGAGGTCGAGCCCGCCGTCGCCGAGCTGTTCGGCCGCGTCGGCCAGGGCGCGGCCGGCGGCGGGGTCGATCAGGCCGCCGGGGACCCGGATCCGGGCCAGGGCGCCGTCGTCGGCGGGGTGCAGGCGCAGGGCGCCGGGGCAGGCGTCGCCCCGGGTCCGGGTGGTCCCGCAGGCATCGCCCGTCACACCGCCGGTCGCACCGGCCGGCTCCCCCACCGCGCCGGCCCGCTCCCCCGGCGCCTCGGTCACGGCCGACCCGACCGACACGGCCGGCGTGGCCGGCGTGGCCGGCGTGGCCGGCGTGGCCGGCGTGGCCGGCGTGGCCGGCGTGGCGGGCGTGGCCGGCGTGGCCGGTCCGGACCTCGCGGTCGGGGTCGCCGGGCGCTCCCCCGCGCCCCGGCTTTCGGCCGAGTTCGGGCCGGGTCCCGCGTCGGCCCCCGACGACGCGGTCGGCCCGGCCGGTGTGGTCGGCGGGTGCACCGGGGCCCCCACCCCGTGCGGTGTCCCGGCGGGCGCCGGGGCGTGGTCGTGCGGGCGGTCGGGACCGGTGGCGTCGGCAGGACGGTCGGCGGGCGGGGTGGTCGGGGCGGGCGCGGGCGGGGTGGGCACAGTCCGGTGGGACGACGAGGGGGAGGGGGGCATGGCCGCGAGCATACCCACGTCCGTCGGCCGGCCGGTGCCCGCGCGTCGGACCCATCCGGGCCCCCGGGACCGGCGTCGACCTGCCGGAATCGGCCGGCCCCCACTCCCGCCCGGGGCCGGGTGCCGCTTAGGATGCCCTCGGTGGGCCGTCCGGCCCGCCGTCGCCGTGGACGGCGACAGGGGAGGAAGTCCGGTGTGATTCCGGCACGGTCCCGCCACTGTGAGCGCGACCCCGGGCCCGACCCGGGACGCGCGAGTCAGGAACTCCCGCCGTCCGCACTGCCCGGGGCGCGGAAACCCCGAGGAAGGCCGTGCCGCCGCATGATCCTGCTCCTGTCGACCTCGGACACCGATCTCCTGAGCGCGCGTGCCGCCGCCGGGCCGGTGCCGTTCCGCTTCGCCAACCCCTCCCGACTGCCGATCGCCGACCTGCCCGCGCTCCTCGACGGGGCCGACCTGGTCGTGGTGCGGCTGCTGGGCGGGGTCCGGGCCTGGGAGGAGGGCCTGGAGCTGCTGCTCGCGGAGGGCCAGACCCGGCCCGTCGTGGTGCTGACCGGTGAGCAGGCCCCCGACGCCCAGTTGATGGAGCTGTCCACGGTCCCGATCGGGCTCGCGGCCGAGGCGCACGCCTACCTCGCGCACGGCGGCCCGGAGAACCTGGAGCGCCTGGCCCGGTTCCTCTCCGACACGGTGCTGCTGACCGGGCACGGCTTCGAGCCGCCGGCCGCCGCCCCCACCTGGGGCCGCCTGGAGCGCCCCGAGCGCCCCGCGACCGTCGGGCCGCGCGTGGCCGTGCTGTACTACCGCGCTCACCAGATGAGCGGGAACACCGCGTTCGTGCACGTGCTGTCCGACGCGATCGAGGCGGCCGGCGGGGTCGCCGACCCCCTGTTCGTGTCCTCGCTGCGCTCCCCCGAGCCCGAGCTGCTGGCGGAGCTGGCGCACGCGGACGCGATCGTCACCACCGTGCTGGCGGCCGGCGGCACGAAGCCGGCGACCGCGTCGGCGGGCGGCGACGACGAGTCCTGGGACGCGGGCGCGCTGGCCGCGCTCGACGTGCCGATCCTGCAGGCCCTGTGCCTGACCTCCTCCCGCGCCGACTGGGAGGAGAGCGACGAGGGCCTCACCCCGCTGGACTCGGCCGGGCAGATCGCGGTGCCGGAGTTCGACGGCCGGCTGATCACGGTGCCGTTCTCGTTCAAGGAGATCGACGCCGACGGGCTGCCCGCGTACGTCGCGGACGCCGAGCGGGCCGCGCGGGTCGCGGGCATCGCGGTGCGGCACGCCCGGCTGCGGCACATACCGGCGGCGGAGAAGCGGATCGCGCTGGTGCTGTCCGCGTACCCGACCAAGCACTCCCGGATCGGCAACGCGGTCGGCCTGGACACCCCGGCCTCGGCGGTGACCCTGCTGCGGGAGCTGATCGCCGAGGGCTACGACTTCGGTCCCGTCGAGGAGATCCCGGGGCTGGTCTCGGGTGACGGCGACGAGCTGATCCGGGCCCTGATCGAGGCCGGCGGGCACGACCAGGAGTGGCTGACCGAGGAGCAGTTGGCCCGCAACCCGGTCCGGATCCCGGCCGCCGACTACCGGCGCTGGTACGGCTCGCTCCCCGCGGACCTCCGCGAGCACGTGGAGGAGCACTGGGGGCCGGCGCCCGGCGAGATGTTCCTGGACCGTTCGCGGGTGGCCTCCGGCGGCGACCCGGACGGGGACATCGTGCTGGCCGCGCTGCGCCGGGGGAACCTGCTGATCCTGATCCAGCCGCCGCGCGGCTTCGGCGAGAACCCGATCGCGATCTACCACGACCCGGATCTGCCGCCCTCGCACCACTACCTGGCCGCGTACCGCTGGATCCAGGCCGCGGCGGCCGACGGCGGGTTCGGCGCGGACGCGATGATCCACCTGGGCAAGCACGGCAACCTGGAGTGGCTGCCGGGCAAGAACGCGGGCCTGTCCGCGTCCTGCGCGCCCGACGCGGCCCTCGGCGACCTGCCGCTGGTCTACCCCTTCCTCGTCAACGACCCGGGCGAGGGCACCCAGGCCAAGCGCCGCGTGCACGCCACCCTCGTGGACCACCTGGTGCCGCCGATGGCCCGCGCCGACTCCTACGGGGACATCGCGCGGCTGGAGCAGCACCTCGACGAGTACGCGCAGATCTCCTCCATGGACCCGGCGAAGCTGCCGGCGATCCGGGCGCAGATCTGGACCCTGATCCAGGCCGCGAAGCTCGACCACGACCTCGGGCTGGCGGAGCGGCCCGACGACGACGGCTTCGACGACTTCCTGCTGCACGTGGACGGCTGGCTGTGCGAGGTCAAGGACGCGCAGATCCGGGACGGGCTGCACGTGCTGGGCGGGGCGCCGACCGGCGAGGCCCGCGTCAACCTCGTGCTGTCCATCCTGCGGGCGCGGCAGATCTGGGGCGGGACCACGGCCCTGCCCGGTCTGCGCGAGGCCCTCGGCCTGGACGAGTCCAAGCCCACCCTGGCCTCCGCCGACGCCGCCGAGGACACGGCGCGGGCGCTGGTGGAGGCGATGGAGGCGGCCGGCTGGGACCCGGCGGCGGTAGGTGCCGTGGCCGAGGGGCACGTGCCGGCGGTGGCGGAGATCCTGGAGTTCGCGGCCCGCGAGGTGGTGCCGCGGCTGGCGGCCACCACGGACGAGCTGACGCACGCGCGGCACGCGCTGCGGGGCGGGTTCGTGCCGGCCGGCCCGTCCGGCTCCCCGCTGCGCGGGCTGGTCAACGTGCTGCCCACGGGCCGCAACTTCTACTCCGTGGACCCCAAGGCCGTGCCCTCGCGGCTGGCGTGGGAGACCGGGCAGGCGCTGGCCGACTCGCTGCTGAACCGCTACCGCGAGGAGCAGGGCCGCTGGCCGGAGTCGGTGGGCCTGTCGCTGTGGGGCACGAGCGCGATGCGCACGGCCGGTGACGACGTGGCCGAGGCGCTGGCCCTGCTGGGCGTGCGCCCGGTGTGGGACGAGGCATCGCGGCGGGTGACCGGGCTGGAGGCGATCGACGCCGCCGAGCTGGGCCGGCCGCGCGTGGACGTCACGTTGCGCATCTCGGGCTTCTTCCGGGACGCGTTCCCGCACGTGATCGGCCTGTTGGACGACGCGGTGCGGCTGGTGGCCGGGCTGGAGGAGCCGGCGGAGGTCAACTTCGTGCGGGCCCACGCGCAGGCCGACCTCGCGGTGCACGGCGACGAGCGGCGGGCCACCACCCGCATCTTCGGCTCGCGGCCGGGCACGTACGGGGCGGGTCTGCTCCAGCTGATCGACAGCCGGGACTGGCGCACCGACGCCGACCTCGCCGAGGTGTACACGGTGTGGGGCGGCTACGCCTACGGGCGCGGCCTGGACGGTCGAGCGGCGCGCGAGGAGATGGAGACGGCGTACCGGCGGATCGCGGTGGCGGCGAAGAACACCGACACCCGCGAACACGACATCGCCGACTCCGACGACTACTTCCAGTACCACGGCGGGATGGTCGCGGCGGTACGGGCGCTGCGCGGCACCGCGCCCGAGGCGTACATCGGGGACTCGACGCGGCCGGAGACGGTGCGGACGCGGACCCTGGTCGAGGAGACCTCGCGGGTGTTCCGGGCCCGGGTGGTGAACCCGAAGTGGATCGAGGCGATGCGCCGGCACGGCTACAAGGGCGCCTTCGAGCTGGCCGCGACAGTGGACTACCTGTTCGGGTACGACGCGACCACGGGCGTGATCGCGGACTGGATGTACGACAAGCTGACCCAGACCTACGTGCTGGACCCGGAGAACCAGGCATTCCTGCGGGAGGCCAACCCGTGGGCGCTGCACGGGATAGCGGAGCGCCTGTTGGAGGCCGAGTCCCGCGGCATGTGGGAAAAGCCGGACGCGCAGACCCTGGAGGCGCTGCGCGAGGTCTTCCTCGACACGGAGGGCACACTGGAGGCGACCTCGGAAACCGAGTAGTAACGGCGCGAACGCGCGGGGGCCCCGCGCCGGTCCGGTGGGACGCGGTGGCCCGGGCCCCCGCGAACCCCGCCGGTCACGACCCGCGTCGCGGTCGAGCCGGCCGAGACCGCCCCCTCTCGCCTTCGGGCGGGAGGGGGCGGTCTCGTCATGCCCGGGTCAGCCCTTCTCCCCGACGGCGGCCCGCAACCAGTCGAGAGGGTCCTGTTCCAGCAGTTCCTCGGCCAGGCGCCGGCCCGTCTCGGTGGTCAGCCGAGCCCGGCTGTTGTCGATCCACCGCTGGGCATGGGTGTATCCCTGCGCCCGGTACTCGATGCCCTGGAGCAGGCATTCCAGCTTGTCCGCGTCGCGGGCGCACTCGGCCTCGGGGGATTCCTTCGCTTCGTACTCGGCGACCAGCTCGCGGATCGTGGACGCCAACAGTTCGGGCATCCCTGCGACCTGGTCGGCGGTCACGGCCTCCGGATCGATGGCGGTCGAGTACTTCTTCCCCAGGTGGTTCACGTCGCCGGTGCGGGTCTCCTGGGTGTCGTGCCACACCGCGAGGAACGCTGCGCGCGCCGGGTCGGCGCCCTCCAGCTTCGCGATGACCGACGCGATGAGGGACGTGCGCCAGGAATGCTCGGCGACGGTCTCAGGCTGTTTCACTCCCGCCATCCACCACCCGGTCCGGGCCGAGTTCTTGAGGGTCCCCGCCTCGAACAGGAAGCGCGCCACCTGGGACAGGTCATCAGCCACGTCGTCGTCTCCTTACGCCTCGGCGAGGCGGATCGCGTACCGGATCGCGTCAAGCTCGCGGCGCGAGTCCGCCGACAGCTCTGTGCCATCCAACAGCACGGGCAGCAGGTCCCGCAGTTCGCGTCCGGCCCGTGAGGTCCGGAGCAGCCCGGGTCGCGCGGAGACCAGGGCCCAGAGAGTGTGGACCGTCAGGTCGAAGAAGCCCCGTTCCGGGCACAACCCGTCGACGAGGTGGTGAAGGAGCTTGTACCCGTGCCACGACGGCGGGCCCCCGGCCGCGATGAAGTCGTCCGAGAGTTGAGGCTGGGGTGTCTCGCCCACCCAGTACGCCCAGTAGGCGAGGTTCGCGGCCTCCCCGGCCTCGTCACGACACGTGCTCGTGATGAAGTGCCGCATCCGGTCCCGGTCGCCTTGCCGGGCGGCGACGGCGGCGATGGAGCGAGCGGTGAGCCAGTGCGTGAGCCAGTCGTCCGGTCGGGCCGCACGGTGCTGCCGGATCACCCAGTCGGTGGTGTCGCCGTCCGCGTCGAAGCCTGCGAGGTAGAGCGCTTGCCGACGGAGGAGGAAGTCCTCGGCGGGCGCGACCTCGGCGGTGTGCCGCATCCGCGAGAAGAAGCGCGCGCGGTCCGGTGTGCTCAGCTCTGGGTGGATCGGGGCGGGGCCACGGCGCGACCGGACCGGATTCACGTCGCGCATCGACCCGGGGGTGACGCCGGTCAGTGGCCACGTGATCATCTCGACAAGATCACGCTGTATCACCCAAGCCCCCAACGGGCTGTCCTGCCCAGGGCCGTCGCCGAGAACGTCCGCCAGGAGGACGTCAGCCTCCAGCGCCCTGTCCAGGGCGGCAAGCAGGGCGGGCGCGGCGCCCATCCGCATGAGGCGATGGCGGTGGAGCAGCATCTGCCTCACGGACAGCGCTGTCAGCGGGCGGCGCCCCGATTCCCATCCCGCGACGGTGTCGGTGGACACCCCGAGAGCCTCGGCGAGGGAGTCCTGGGTGTGTCCCACATGTTCACGGATGACACGGAGCACGTACCCGGAGACGACTCCGCCGCGGGCCCGTGATGCCTTCCCCTGACCGGCGGTCAGGGGTCGCGGATGGGTGCCGCTCATTGGGCCTCCTCTGCCGGCGGACGGCCCAAAGTACCCGTACTCGGGGTCACTTCGTGGTCCGTCCCGAGATCCCTACGCTCGATGCACCACCCGCTGACATCGAAGTAGGGAGCAGAGCATGGATCGGCCGTATCAGGAGCGCGCGCACCCCCTCTTGGGAAAGATCGTGCGCGACGGCATGTCGGGCCGCACGGGAGTTTTGAAGGTCGTCCTGAGCGAGCCCCAGGACCTCCTCTACGGGCCCCGCCGGAACATCGACCGCGCGCATGTCCGGATGCCCTCGGGGTTGGAGTTCATGACCCTGCCGGAGTACCTGACCGAGGTGACCGAGTGATCTTCCCGAAGGTCTGCCGCCGCTGCGACCGGGCGATCCGGGAGGACGAGCCCCACGACACCTTCCACCCGGAGTCGATGTCCGGGGTGAAGGCGTCCGTGCACACCCACCGGGGCCCCTGCCCGAAGCCCGCCGAGGACCGGTGAGCCGGCACTGGCAGCAGGTCACCTACCTGGTGATCGTGCTCGCCGGCCTGATCGTCCTCGGCGCTCACTGACCACCCGCCCTGTCTGGGGCGGGCCCTGCTCACGACCGACTGACGACCGAGAGGACACACGATGTCGAACCCGATGATCGCGCCGTGGGGGACGAGCCGTATGGAGCCCTACCCGCACACGGTGCGGATGCCGCACGTCACCGTCACCATCGACCCCGTCACCCAGCTCGGCGTCTTCCGCGACGCCAACGGGCAGGTTGTCGAAATGGGCAAGCACGGGACTGCGAGCAGCACCGGCACGAGCAGCACCACCTCCCCCGACGGGCGGCCGGGTGCGACGGACCAGAGCACCGACCAGGACGACCAGCAGGACTGACCACATGACCGAGACCAGGCCCGTGCTGGTGGCCACCGAGGCGGACGACGTGACCGCCGACATGGTCATCACACAGCTGAACCGGCTGAACGTGCCGGTGATCAGGTTCAACCCCGCCGACATCGAGGCGGGCGGTCTGACGGTCTCGGCTCGGTACGGCACCCGCCCGGCCCTGGAGGTCGGGCGTGTGTCCACCCCGTCGAGAACCGCGGATCTCCACGAGGTCGGCGCCGTGTACTGGCGCCGCCCGGTGTGGCCGAACTTCACGCACCTTGCTCCCGGGGACGCCCGGTACGCCGCTGCCCAGACCCGCTACGGGCTCGGTGGCATCCTCCACTCCCTCGACGGCGCCCTGTGGGCGAACCACCCGCTCCGCAACGCCGAGGCCGACCACAAGCCCCACCAACTCGCCATGGCCCAACGCCTCGGCCTGCGGATCCCGTCCACCCTGATCACGAACGACCCGCACGAGGCCCGCGAGTTCATCGGCGCGCACCGCAGCGTGATCCACAAGCCGCTCCGCTGGACCCCGTACGAGCGCGACGGTGTGCCCGTGACCTCGTGGACGAAACCCGTCACCGCCGGCGAGATCGACACCGGCCTCCGCGTCGCCCCGCACCTCTTCCAGGAACAGGTGGACAAGGTCGCCGACCTGCGGGTCCTGATCGTCGGCGACGCCGTCTTCACCGTCCGGATTACCTCGCCCCTCCTGGACTGGCGCCTCGACTACTCCCTCCTCACCCACACCGTCACCTCCCTGCCTCGGGCGCTGGAGGCCATGCTGCGCGCGTTCCTGGACGCGTTCGGGCTCGTCTGCGGCAGCTTCGACCTCGCGGTCGGCCGGGACGGGACCTACTGGTGGCTGGAGTTGAACCCCAACGGCCAGTGGGGGTGGCTGCAAGAAGCAACCGGGCTGCCCATGGCCGATGCCTTCGCCGACCTTCTCACCAAGGGAGCACCGTGACCCACCCCGACAGCACGGACCAACGCCGCCGGCTCGCCGACCGCTTGGAGGCTGAGGAAGTGCTGCGCACGCCGGCCTGGCGCAAGGCCGTCGAAGCTGTCCCCCGCGAGCTGTTCCTGCACCCCGGCTTCTTCCTCGCCGAGTCCGACGGGACCTGGCGTCCGGTCACGGCCGCCGCGACGGACCCGGCGGAGTGGGTGCGACTCGCGTACACGGACGCCTCCCTCGTGACCCAGCTCGACGGGCACGTCACCGCCGACGCGGTGTCCGGACCCGTGACGGGCATCCCCACCTCCTCCTCCACGCTCCCGTCCCTCGTCGTGACGATGCTGGAGGACCTGGAGGTCGAGGACGGACACCGGGTGCTGGAGATCGGCACCGGCACCGGCTACTCCGGCGCGCTCCTGTGCGAGCGCCTGGGCGACGACGCCGTCACCACGATCGAGGTGGATCCGGCCGTCGCGGCCCGCGCCGACGCGGCCCTGGAAGCGTCCGGGCACTCCACGTGGACGATCACCGGGGACGGGCTGCTGGGCCTGCCGCGCCGGGCCCCGTACGACCGGGTGATCGCGGCCTGCGCGGTTCGCCGCATCCCCTACGCCTGGGTGCGGCAGACCGCGCCCGGCGGGATCATCCTCGCGACGCTCGGCTCGCGGCCCTCCACGGCCGGCCTCGCCCGGGTCGTCGTGCGGGAGGACGGCGTCGCCGAGGGCCGGTTCGTGCGGCACGCCGCCTTCATGCAGGCCCGCGCGCAGGTGACCCCGCCCGTGTCGGGGGACTTCGCGTCCCGCACGGCGTACGCGGACTCCGAGCGGCCGACGGCCGTGGCGCCGACCCGCCTCGACGAGCCGATGCCGGCGTTCCTCGCCCAGCTCGCGGCGCCCGGCGCCCAGCTCGTGCGCGCCACCGACGTGGCGGGAACAGCCGTGCTCCACCTCTTCGACGCGGAACGCGAGTCCTTCGCCGAGGTCCGCCGGGACGGAGACGGGTGGACCGTCCGGCAGGGCGGCCCGGCGGACCTGTGGGACGCGATCGAGCGGGCCGTCACGGAGTGGGAGGGTGTCGGGTCACCGCCGATCACGGCGATGCGTGTCCGCGTCACGCGCCACTCCCACACCTACCGGCTGGAGGGGTCGCCCTACGAGTGGCGGCACCCGGTCCTCTGACACACCCGCACCACGCGCGGGGCCCCCGTGCGTGGTGCGGGTGGCCCGGGGGTGCGGGGCTCAGGGGGCGATGGGCAGGTGGCGCTTGTGTTCGGTGGCCTCGTAGCGGCGCAGGATGGTCTCGTAGGAGCTCTCGGCGACCTTCTCGCCTTCGAGGAAGTCGTCGATCTCCTCGTAGGTGACGCCGAGGGCGTCCTCGTCGGGCTTGCCCGGGTCGAGGGTCTCCAGGTCGGCGGTGGGCACCTTGTGGACGAGTTCGGCGGGGGCGCCGAGGCGGTCGGCGACGGCGCGGACCCGGCGCTTGGTGAGGCCGGTGAGCGGGACCACGTCGGCGGCGCCGTCGCCGAACTTGGTGAAGAAGCCGGAGACGGCCTCGGCGGCGTGGTCGGTGCCGACCACGAGCCCGGCGCGGGCGCCGGCCACCGCGTACTGGGCGATCATGCGCTGGCGGGCCTTGATGTTGCCCTTGTTGAAGTCCTCGTGGCCGGCGTCGCGGTGGGCGACCCCGCCGGCGGCGACGGCCTCGATCATGGCGTCGGTGGCCGGCTTCACGTCCACGGTGAGGGTTTCGTCGGGGCGGATGAAGGAGAGGGCGAGCTGCGCGTCGTGCTCGTCGGCCTGCACGCCGTAGGGCAGCCGCATGGCCACGAACGTGGCCTCGCCGCCGGCCGCGCGGACCCGTTCGACGGCGAGCTGGCACAGCCGGCCCGCGGTGGTGGAGTCCACGCCGCCGCTGATGCCGAGGACGAGGCTGCGCAGCCCGCCGGAGAGCCGGTCGGCGAGGAACGCGACGCGGCGTTCGATCTCCCGGTCGGCGTCGAAGGACGGGGCGACCTCAAGGTCGCGGGCGATCCGCAGTTGGGTGTCGATGCGCGCCGACTCGGTCACGGCTGCTCCTCGGGTGTCGCGGGGGTCGGTGGGGGCGGCGCCCGGGCCGTGCGTCCCGTACCCGATCCGTACGAGACCCGCGCGCACGCTACAAGACCCTAGTCCACCGCGCGTGGCCGCACGGTTTCGGCCGGCGCACAACGACGTGACACCGGCCACCCCGCACCGCCGAGGATCCCGTGAGTCCCATAGCCCCCACGCGCCCCACCGCGCTCGGGTTCGGGGGCGCCGTCACCTGATGAAGTGAATTACCCCTTGTCCCACCGCGCGCGTGGGTAGGGCCCTGCTGATCTCGTCCGGGGGCCGATCACGACCTGTAGACGGCGCCCGCCCCCCTCCCGCCCCCGTCCCGGGGCGTCCGCGCACATCGAAAGGCCGCCCGGCAGTGAGCCAACCGTTCCAGTTGCCCGAGTTCTACGTGCCCTACCCGGCGCGGCTGAACCCCCACCTCGATCAGGCCAGGGCCCACACCAAGCGGTGGGCGCGCGAGTTCGGCATGCTGGAGGGCTCGGGGGTCTGGGAGGAGGCCGACCTCGACGCCCACGACTACGGGCTGTTGTGCGCGTACACCCACCCCGACTGCGACGGCGACGCGCTGGACCTGATCACCGACTGGTATGTGTGGGTCTTCTTCTTCGACGACCACTTCCTGGAGATGTTCAAGCGCGGCCAGGACCTCGCCGGGGCCCGCGCCTACCTCGACCGGCTCGGCGCGTTCATGCCGATGGACCTCGCCGCCGGTTTCCCCGAGCCCACCAACCCGGTCGAGGCCGGGCTCGCCGACCTGTGGCGGCGCACGGTGCCCGCGATGGGCCGCGACTGGCGGGAGCGGTTCTCGCTGAGCACGAAGAACCTGCTGGACGAGTCCATGTGGGAGCTCGCGAACATCGACATCGGCCGGGTCTCGAACCCGCTGGAGTACATCGAGATGCGCCGCAAGGTGGGCGGCGCGCCCTGGTCGGCCGGGCTCGTGGAGTACGTGGCGGCGGAGGTGCCCGCGAAGGTGGCGCACACCCGGGCCCTGGGGGTGCTGCGCGACGCGTTCTCCGACGCCGTCCACATCCGCAACGACATCTTCTCCTACGAGCGCGAGGTCACCGACGAGGGCGAACTCTCCAACGCGATCCTGGTGTTGGAGACCTTCCTGGGCTGCCCCACCCAGCAGGCCGCGGACCTCGCGAACGATCTGCTGACCTCGCGGCTCCAGCAGTTCGAGCACACCACCCTGGTGGAGCTGCCGCAGCTGTTCGCGGAGCACGCCCTGGACCCGGCCGAGATCGCGGCGGTGCTCGCGTACGCCAAGGGGCTCCAGGACTGGCAGTCCGGCGGCCACGAGTGGCACACGGTCTCCTCCCGCTACATGAACAAGGAGGCCCGCCGCGGCTCGGGCACGGGCCTGCCCGGCCTGCCGGCGGGGCCGGGGGGCGCGGCCCTGGACGTGCGCTCGCTGTTCGCGCCGCGCGCCGCCGCGCTGCGCCGGCGGTCCTACGCCCACGTCCCGTTCACGAAGGTCGGGCCCTCGATCCTGCCCGAGTTTTACATGCCGTTCCCGCTCTCCCTCAGCCCGCACCACGCGCACGCCCGCGAGGGCTCGGTGGCCTGGTCCCGGGAGATGGGGCTGCTCGACCCGCAGCCCGGTGATCCCGGGTCGGCGATCTGGACGGAGGAGAAGCTGCGCGGCTTCGACTTCGCGCTCTGCTCGGCCGGGATCGACCCGGACGCGAGCGCCGACGCGCTGCTGCTGAACGCGTGCTGGCTGACCTGGGGAACGTACGCCGACGACTACTACCCGGTGGTCTTCGCCAACACCCGCAACCTCCAGGCCGCGAAGGCGACCACCAAGCGGCTGATCGACATGATCCCGGTGGACCACGCCGTGATCCCGCCCGCCGTCACCGCGCTGGAACGCTCCCTCGCGGACCTGTGGACGCGCACCACGGCGCCGATGAGCGTCTTCCAACGCGGCCAGTTCCGGGCCACGTTGATCCTGATGCTGGAGAGCTGGCTGTGGGAGGTGGAGAACCAGATCCTGCACCGGGTCCCCGACCCGGTGGACTACGCCGAGATGCGCCGGCACACCTTCGGCTCCGACCTCACCATGTACCTGTGCCGGCTCGGGCACGCCGACCGGGGCATCCCCGACGAGATCTACCGCTCCGGCGTGATCCGTTCCCTGGAGAACGCCGCCTCCGACGTGGCCTGCATGATCAACGACATCTTCTCGTACCAGAAGGAGGTCGAGTTCGAGGGCGAGGTGCACAACCACGTCGTGGTGACGCAGACCTTCTTCGACGTGGACTACCCGAGCGCGCTGCGGATCTGCCACGACCTGATGACCCGACGCACGGAGGAGTTCGAGCACATCACGGCCGAACAGCTCCCGGTCCTCTACGAGCAGTGGAAGCTGTCGGCGACGGCCCGCGAGGCCCTCGACGCGTACGTGGGCGAACTGCGGGACTGGATCGCGGGCATCCTGAACTGGCACCGCGAGATCCGCCGCTACGACGAGGCGTACCTGCGCTCGACGGAGGTCGGGCCCACCGGGGGCTGGCTGGGGATCCTGGCCCCCGACTTCG
Source organism: Streptomyces dryopteridis (assembly GCF_049606955.1). Lineage (NCBI taxonomy): Bacteria > Bacillati > Actinomycetota > Actinomycetes > Kitasatosporales > Streptomycetaceae > Streptomyces > Streptomyces dryopteridis. The sequence continues at coordinate 804,077 of NZ_CP187113.1, forward strand.
CCCGCTCGGCCCTCGCGCTGGGCCGGCCCGCCGGGGCCCCGGCGGGCGAGTCGGTGTACTCCCCCCGCCGCGGCCCGGCCGGCACGGACACGGGCACGGCGACCGTACCCGCCGTGCCCGCCGCCGCCCCGGCCTTCGCCCTGCCCACCGGGCACCCCGCGCACATGCCGTGGACCCCGGCGCCGACCACCGGCGGCTGAGCCCGCGCGGGGCGGCCCGGCGGGGTCAGTCGTCGAGGGCCGGCACCGCCAGGTCCGCCAGTTCCAGGGCCTGTTGGGGGAACCACTGTCCGGCCCACGGCGCGCGGATCCCCCGGGCCGGGTCCTCGGGGCCGGCGGTGCCGCGCAGGCACAGCCCGTCGGACTCCCCCGGGGTCTTGATCCACAGCTTCGCGTCGTGCAGCGGGTCCCCGGTCGCGGTGGTGGGCCGGGCCCCGAGGCCGCGGCCCGGCGGGTTGCACCAGGACTGGGGGTCCACCCAGCGGCCGGCGGGCGGGGTCCAGGGGCCCCGGCCGTTGCGGCTGGTGTCGGTGACGAAGTGCTTCATGCCCCGGCGCAGTTCCGGGGTGAGGTGGGTGTCGAGCCAGCGACGGGCCTCGGCCTTGGGGGTCCACTGGTGCGGGCAGGCCGCCGGGTCGTTGCCGGGCCGGCCGCTCCAGGCCAGACAGGCCGAGATCAGGGTGCCGTACCAGGCGTTCGCCTCGTCGGTCAGGTAGTTGGAGACGTTGACGGCGAATCCGGCCGCGCCGGCCACCCCGGCCGTGCGCAGCCGGGGCACGATCCGGCCCACCGGGTGCCAGCCCGCGTTGCCCGCGTCGAGGTACACCTCGGTGCCCGCGCCGGCCTCCAGGACCCGGACGGCGTGGGCGATCTCCGCGTAGCGGGCCTCGGTGCGGGTGCGGCCGAGTTCGCCGCCGCCGTCGGCGCATTCCGAGGGCAGCAGGGCCAGGGAGTCGGGTTCGAGGACGATCAGGGCCCGGCGGCCTTCGACGCCCCGGGCCACCGCCTCCACCCAGCCCCGGTAGTCGGCGGTGCCGCCGGCGCCGCCCGCCGAGTACTGCGAGCAGTCGCGGCCCGGCACGTTGTAGAGGGCGAGCACGGGCAGGGCGCCCCGGCGCTCGGCGTCCTCGGTGGCGGTGCGGGCCTCGGCGGCGACCCGGTCGGGGGTCTGGTCCCCGAGCCAGAGGGCCTGGGGGGAGCGGCTCATCGCCGTGATCCGGTCGGCGGCCCCGGCGCGGCCGGCGATCCGCAGGTCGTGGGCCTGGCGGGCGGCGGCCGGGTTGGGCGCCGGGGTGTAGAGGGGCCGGCCGGCGGCGCGCCCGGGGCGCCGGCGGCGGGTTTGGCGTCGCCGGCGCCCGGGGCGCGGGCGTCGGCGCCGGGTGGGGCGGGGGCGGTGAGGAGGACCGCGAGCACGGCGGCGGCGGCGGCCGACGCGCGCGCGAGGTGGTGACGGATCATGGCGCCCGACGCTGGTCGGGGCCGGCCGGCGGGTCAAGCGCGCGGGCCGCGCGGCGCGACCGGATCACCCGTTCGGGCGGGCCGGGGCGCGCGGCCCCGGGAACGCGGGAACCCGCGCCGCCGGTCGGCGGGCGCGGGTTCTCGTCACGGGGTGGGCCGGGTCGGGTCGGCGGGGAGGCCGGTGGTGCTGCTCCCGGGCGGCTCACCGTCGGGGGCGCCTTCTTCAGGCGACGGAGCCGATCCGGCCGACGATCACGTCGGAGTGCGCGCGGTGGATCGGGACGTGGGCGCCGGTCAGGGAGACCCCGGAGCCGCCGCGCCGGGCCGCGACGATCTCGGCGGCGATGGACAGGGCGGTCTCCTCGGGGGTCCGGGCGCCGAGGTCCAGGCCGATCGGGGAGCGCAGCCGGGCCAGTTCCAGCTCGGTGACGCCGACCTCGCGGAGCCGCTTGTTGCGGTCCTCGTGGGTGCGGCGGGAGCCCATGGCGCCGACGTAGGCGACGGGCAGCTTGAGGGCCAGTTCGAGCAGGGGCACATCGAACTTGGCGTCGTGGGTGAGCACGCAGAGCACGGTGCGGGCGTCGACCTCGGTGCTCTCCAGGTAGCGGTGCGGCCAGTCGACGACGATCTCGTCGGCCTCGGGGAACCGCTTCTTGGTGGCGAAGATCGGCCGGGCGTCGCAGACGGTGACGTGGTAGCCGAGGAACTTGCCGACCTTGACCAGGGCGGAGGCGAAGTCGATGGCCCCGAAGACGATCATGCGGGGGGCGGGGACGGAGGACTCGACGAGGACCTTCAGGGGCTCGCCGCACAGTCGGCCGTCGGCGCCGATCTCCAGCACGCCGGTGCGCCCGGCGTCGAGCATGGCGCGGGCCTCCTCGGCGATCTTCCGGTCGAGTTCGGGGTGGCCGCCGAGGCCGCCCTCGTGCTCGCCGCCGGTTCCGTGCACGAGCACGGCGCGGCCCATCAGCTCCTCGGGTCCCTCGGCGATCCGGGCCACGGCGGCGGCCTCGCCGGCGGCGGCCGCGGCGATGGCGGCGGCGAACACGGCACGGTGCGGGGAGTCCACGAGGACGGGGGTGACGAGGATGTCGATGATCCCGCCGCAGGTCAGGCCGACCGCGAAGGCGTCGTCGTCGCTGTAGCCGAAGCGTTCGGTGACGGCGACGCCGTCCTCGATGGCCTGCTGGCACAGTTCGTAGACGGCGCCCTCGACGCATCCTCCGGAGACCGATCCGATCGCCGTGCCCTCGGAGTCCACGGCGAGCGCGGCTCCGGGCTGGCGGGGGGCGCTGCCACCGGTGGCCACCACGGTGGCGACGGCGAAGTCACGTCCCTGCTCGACCCACCGGTGCAGCTCTTCGGCGACGTCCAGCATTGCGGTCTCCTTAGGAGGTTCGGGCTCCGACCCTTCGTTGCGGTGGGGCGGGAGTTCCGGGAAACGGGGGGAGGTCGGCAGGCCGGGCGGAGTGCGCCCGGCCTGCCGACCGAGCGGCTAGTTGACTCCCAGCCAGCTCTCGATCGGGTGGAGCGAGAAGAACACGAGGAACAGGACCGTCAGGCCCCACATGAACCCGCCGATCTCGCGGAACTTGCCCTGCGCGACCTTGATCGCCACGTAGGAGATGACACCGGCGGCCACACCCGCGGTGATCTGGTACGTGAAGGGCATGATCACGACGGTGAGGAAGACCGGGATCGCGGTCGCGGTGTCCGACCAGTCCACGTGGCGGGCGTTCTGCATCATCATCGCGCCGATGACGACCAGGGCCGCGGAGGCCACCTCGCCGGGGACGTAGCCGGTGAGCGGGGTGAAGAAGATGCACAGGGCGAAGAAGAGGCCGGTGACGACCGAGGCGAGGCCGGTACGGGCGCCTTCGCCGACGCCGGTCGCGGACTCGACGAACACGGTCTGGCCGGAGCCGCCCGCGACACCGCCGACGATGCCGCCGGCGCCGTCGATGAACAGGGCCTTGGACAGGCCGGGCATGCGGCCCTTGTCGTCGGCCAGCTTGGCCTCGGTGCCGACGCCGATGATGGTGGCCATCGCGTCGAAGAAGCCGGCGAGCACGAGGGTGAAGACGATCATGCCGACCGTCATCACGCCGATCTTGTCCCAGCCGCCGAACTCGACGGTGCCGAAGAGGGAGAAGTCGGGCATGGAGATCGGGGAACCCTTGAGGCCCGGCGCGGGCTTGTCGCCCCAGGCGTTCGGGTTGATCGCGAGGAGGATCGCCGAGAGGACGGTGCCGCCGACGATGCCGATCAGGATGGCACCGGGCACCTTGCGGGCCTGGAGCATGAAGATCACGAGGAGGGTGATCGCGAACATCAGCACGGGCCAACCGGCGAGCTCGCCGGCGGGGCCGAGGGTGATGAGCGCACCCTTCTCGTTCTTGTGGACGAAGCCGGCGTTCACCAGGCCGATCAGCGCGATGAACATGCCGATGCCCATGGTGATCGCGTGCTTGAGCGCGAGCGGGATCGCGTTCATGATCATCTCGCGGAGGCCGGTGACGACCAGGAGACAGATCACGGCGCCGTAGATGACGCACATGCCCATGGCCTGCGGCCAGGTCATCTCGGGGGCGACCTGCGAGGCCAGCACGCCGGAGACGGAGAGGCCGGCGGCCATGGCGAGCGGGACCTTGCCGACGAAGCCCATGAGCAGCGTGGTCAGGGCCGCCGCGAAGGCGGTGGCGGTGATGATGGCGGAGGGGGCCATCGTGCCGCCGAGCGAGTCCTTGCCGCCGAGCAGCAGGGGGTTCAGCAGGAGGATGTACGCCATGGCCATGAACGTGGTGATGCCACCACGGATCTCATTGCCGACGTTGGACTGACGCTGGGTTATGTGAAAGTACCGGTCGAGCCAAGACCGTCCGGCCGGGTTCCGCGTACCGGAACCGGCGTCTTCGGACGAGGTCTTGGGCTCCACAGACGACTGGGTCATGGTGCCTGACTCCCAAGGTTCAAAGGGGCACCCGCTATACGGGATTCGTATGGGAAGCTGCGGGATTTGGGATGGTGCGTTGGCCGCACGACCCGGGGGACGGCCCGAGACGAAGCGTTCGGATGTACTGCGGGGCACGGGAAGGTGCCGCTGACTACTGCGTTTCCGCAGGTGCTGCTGTTACCGCCGGTGTTTCCGAGGCTGTGTGTACTACGTGGTGTTACCGGTACTGCCGGGATGGCCGGTGTTGCCGTTGCCGCTGGTACTGCCGGGTGAAGCAGGTGAAGAGAACCGCGAGCGGTGCGGTACTTCGTACTCCGGGCGATGTGACGTGAAGTGTGACGTTCCCGGTCACATCGCCCGGAGAGCAGGTGGCCCTGGGCGGGCCGGCGACCCTAGAGGGTGCCGGTCAGCGCCTCGGGACGGATCGGGGTCTTGTTGAGCTCCAGGCCCGTCGCCGCCCGGATCGCCGCGAGGACGGCCGGGGTGGAGGACAGGGTGGGCGCCTCGCCGAGACCGCGCAGACCGTACGGCGCGTTCGGGTCGGCCAGCTCCAGGACGTCGACCGGGATGGTCGGGGTGTCGAGGATCGTCGGGATCAGGTAGTCGGTGAAGGAGGGGTTGCGCACCTTCGCCGTCACCGGGTCCACGATGATCTCCTCCATGACCGCCACGCCGAGACCCTGGGTGGTGCCACCCTGGATCTGGCCGACCACGGAGAGCATGTTCAGGGCCTTGCCGACGTCCTGCGCGGTCGCCAGCTCGACGACCTTGACCAGGCCGAGCTCGGTGTCCACCTCGACCACGGCGCGGTGCGCGGCGAAGGTGTACTGGACGTGACCGTCACCCTGGCCGGTGACCAGGTCGAAGGCCACGGTCGGACGGTGGCGGAACTCCAGTTCCAGGTCGATCGCCTCGTCCTCGAGGATGTCGGCGATGTCCGCCAGCACCTCGCCGGCGTCGGTGACGACCTTGCCGCCCTCCAGGAGCAGCTCCGCGTGGGCCCACGCCGGGTGGTACGAGCCGTTCTTGCGACGGCCCATCTCCAGCAGCGCCTCGCGCACGGCCTCACAGGTGTTCTTGACGGCGCCACCGGTCATGTACGTCTGCCGCGAGGCGGACGTGGAACCGGCGGAGCCGACCTGCGTGTCGGCCGGGTGGATGGTGACCTGGGTGACGCCCAGCTCCGTGCGGGCGATCTGGGCGTGCACGGTGACGCCGCCCTGACCGACCTCCGCCATGGCCGTGTGGACCATCGCGACGGGCTCGCCGCCGATGACCTCAAGGCGCACGCGGGCGGTGGAGTAGTCGTCGAAGCCCTCGGAGAAGCCGACGTTCTTGATGCCGACCGCGTAGCCGACGCCGCGCACGACGCCCTCGCCGTGGGTGGTGTTCGACAGGCCGCCGGGCAGCGCGCGGACGTCCGCGCCCTCGCCGGCGGTCTCCCACTGGCGCTCCGGGGGAAGCGGGCGCTCCTTGACCCGGCGCAGCAGCTCGGCGACCGGGGCCGGCGAGTCCACGACCTGGCCGGTCGGCATGATCGTGCCCTGCTCCATGGCGTTGAGCTGGCGGAACTCGACCGGGTCCATGCCCAGCTTCGCCGCGAGCTTGTCCATCTGCGCCTCGTAGGCGAAGCATGCCTGGACCGCGCCGAAGCCGCGCATCGCGCCACAGGGCGGGTTGTTCGTGTAGAGCGCGATGGCCTCGATGTTCACGTCGTCGATGACGTACGGGCCCACCGAGAGGGAGGACGCGTTGCCGACGACGGCCGGGGACGCGGAGGCGTAGGCGCCGCCGTCGAGCACGATCCGGCACTTCATGTGCGTGATCTTGCCGTCCTTGGTGGCGCCGTGCTCGTACCAGAGCTTCGCCGGGTGACGGTGCACGTGCCCGAAGAAGGACTCGAAGCGGTTGTAGACCATCTTGACCGGCTTGTTGGTCGCGAGGGCCAGCAGGCAGGCGTGGATCTGCATCGAGATGTCCTCGCGACCGCCGAAGGCACCGCCGACGCCGGAGAGCGTCATGCGGACCTTCTCCGGGGGCAGGCCCAGGACGGGGGCGATCTGCTGGAGGTCCGAGTGCAGCCACTGGGTGGCGACGTACAGGTCGACGCCGCCGTCCTCGGAGGGCACGGCCAGGCCGGACTCGGGGCCGAGGAATGCCTGGTCCTGCATGCCGAAGGTGTACTCGCCGGAGACGATCACGTCGGCGCGCTTGGCGGCCTCGTCCGCGTCGCCGCGGATGATCGGCTGGCGGTGCACGATGTTCGGGTGCGGGACGTGACCGATGTGGTGGTCGTCGCGGCCCTCGTGGATCAGGATCGCGTCCTCGGCGAGCGCGGCGGCCTCGGTGGTGATGACCGGCAGCTCGCGGTAGTCGATCTTGATCTTCGCGGCGGCGCGGCGGGCCGTCTCCGGGTGGTCGGCGGCCACGAGGGCCACCGGCTCGCCGTGGTGACGGACCTTGCCGTTGGCGAGGACCGGGGTGTCCTGGATCTCCAGGCCGTAGTTCTTCATCTCGGCCGGCAGGTCCGCGTACGTCAGCACCGAGTACACGCCGGGCAGGGCGAGGGCCTCGGAGATGTCGATGGACGCGATCTCGGCGTGGGCGACGGTGCTGCGCAGGGTCTGGCCCCACAGCATGTCCTCGTGCCACATGTCCGAGGAGTAGGCGAACTCACCCGTCACCTTGAGGGTGCCGTCGGGACGGAGCGTGGACTCCCCGATGCCGCCCTTGTTGTGCTTCTGGGTGACGTTCGTGGGCGTACCGGAAGGCACGGTGCGCGTGTTCTGCGCCATGATCAGACAGCCTCTCCCTGACGGGCGGCCGCGAGGCGGACCGCGTCGAGGATCTTCTCGTAGCCCGTGCAACGGCAGAGGTTGCCGGAGAGGGCCTCACGGATGTCCTGGTCGGACGGGTCGGAGTTCTGCTCCAGCAGCGCGTCGGCCTGCACGAGCAGACCCGGGGTGCAGAAACCGCACTGCACGGCGCCGGCGTCGATGAACGCCTGCTGGATGGTGGAGAGCTCCACGCCCTCGCCGGTCTGCGAGTCGCCCGGCTTGGCGGCCCACTGCTTGGCCGCGTCCAGGGCGACGCCCTTCGAGCCGCAGCCGCCGCCGGTGCCGCAGGCACCGCCGTGACCGTGCTCCTCGCGCTGCTTGGCGAAGTCGGCCAGGCCCTCGACGGTCACGACCTCGCGACCCTCGACCTGACCGGCGGCGACCAGACAGGAACAGACCGGCACGCCGTCGAGACGGACGGTGCAGGAGCCGCACTCGCCCTGCTCGCACGCGTTCTTCGAGCCGGGCAGGCCCAGGCGCTCACGCAGCACGTAGAGAAGGGACTCGCCCTCCCAGACGTCGTCGGCTTCCTGCGGACGACCGTTGACCGTGAAATTGACACGCATGATTACGCAGCTCCTTCAAGCGTGCGGCCGTTGCCGGTGCCGCGGTACTGCTCCCACGTCCAGACGAGCTGGCGGCGAGCCATGATGCCGACCGCGTGACGGCGGTACTTCGCCGTGCCGCGGACGTCGTCGATCGGGTTGCAGGCGCCGGAGGCGAGGTCTCCGAACTGCTTGGCGATCGAGGGGGTGATGACCTTGCGGGACTCCCAGAAGCCGCCGTCCTCGAGCGCGGCGTTGAGGAACTCCTCGGCGGCCTTCGCGCGGATCGGGGTCGGGGCCGCGGAACCGATGCCGGTGCGGACCGTGCGGGTCTCCTCGTGCAGCGCGAGGCCGAAGGCGCACACCGCGATGACCATCGCGTTGCGGGTGCCGACCTTCGAGTACTGCTGCGCGCCGGTGGCCTTCTTCACGTGCACCGTCTTGATGAGCTCGTCGGCGGCGAGCGCGTTGCGCTTCACGCCGGTGTAGAACTCGTCGATCGGGATGAGGCGGGAGCCGCGCACGGACTCCACCTCGACCTGCGCGCCGGAGGCCAGCAGGGCCGGGTGGGCGTCACCGGCGGGCGAGGCGCAACCGAGGTTGCCGCCGACGCCGCCGCGGTTGCGGATCTGCGGGGACGCGACCGTGTGGGAGGCGAGCGCGAGCCCGGGCAGCTCCGTGCGCAGGTTCTCGATGATCTGGGTGTACGGGACGGACGCGCCCAGACGGACGACGTCCTCGGCGACCTCCCACTCCCGCAGCAGCTCGATGCGGTTGAGGTCCAGGAGGTACTCCGGACGGCGGTGGTCGAAGTTGATCTCGACCATCACATCGGTGCCACCCGCAATCGGCACAGCGGTGGGGTACTCGGCCTTCGCGGCGAGCGCCTCCTCCCAGCTGGCGGGGCGAAGGAAGTCCATGTGTGGCTCTCTTCTTCTTTGAATCGGGTCGTTCACTTCAAGCCAGTGGGCCCAAAGGCCCTCGACTGGTCGTTCACGTGCTGTTAACGCGGTGTGGAGTCAGTACACAAGCCCCACTCCCTCCCGGTGCAGTCACCGAAACCATGAAGCAGTTGCCTGGGGACCTCGTTCGTCTTGTAGATTCGTATGAAAGGCAGGATGCGACGACCTGCCCGTTTTTCAACGGCGACATCGAGACAGATCGGCGGCGACATCATGCGGCTGCGCGCACTGCTGGAAACCGAGGCGCTCGGGCTGCGGCTGCTGGGCGGCGAGGACGAGCTGGATCGGACGGTGCGGGGGGTCATGACGACCGACCTGCGGGATCCGTCGAGATACCTCTCGGGCGGAGAACTCGTCCTCACAGGGCTTGCCTGGCGAAGAAATGCGGCCGATTCCGAGCCGTTCGTACGAATCCTCGCGGGGGCCGGGGTCGCGGGCCTCGCGGCCGGCGAGGCGGAGCTGGGGGACATCCCGGACGACCTGGTCTCGGCCTGCCTGCGCAACCGCCTCCCGCTGTTCGCGGTGAACGAGGACGTCGCGTTCGCGACCATCACCGAGCACGTGGTCCGGCAGGTGTCCGGCGAGCGTGCCGGGGACCTCGCGGCCGTGGTGGACCGACACCGCCGGCTGATGACCTCCGGGCCCGCCGGCGGCGGTCCCGACGTGGTGCTGGACCTGCTCACCACCGACCTCGATCTGCGGGCCTGGGTGCTCTCGCCCACCGGGCGACAGATCGCGGGCGCCGGCGAACCGCTGGCCCCCGGGGTCTGCCAGGCCCTGGCGAGCGAACACCTCGCGGCGGTCCGCACCGGGCGGCGCGGCCCCCACCGCATCTCCATCCAGGGTATTGCGTACTCCCTGTTCCCGATCCGCGGCCACGGCCGGGGCGCGGGGGCGGCCTCGCGGGACGTGCGCGAGAGCGTGCTCTCGGACTGGCTGCTGGCCGTCGAGGCGGACGCCGGGGACTGGCCCGCCGAGCGCCTGGACCTGCTCCAGGGCGTCACCCAGCTGATCGCCGTGGAACGCGACCGCCGGGACGCGGCGCGCACCGTGCGCCGCCGGCTGGCCCAAGAGGTGCTGGAGCTGGTGCAGACCGGCGCCGCGCCGGCCGAGATCGCGGCCCGCCTGCGGGTGGCCGCGCCGGTGCTGCTGCCCGGGCTGGGCAGCGCCCCGCACTGGCAGGTCGTGGTGGCGCGGGTGGACTGGGACGGCGGCGCGATCGCCGGCGGCCCGGTGGCCCAGTCGCTGCTGGAGGAGATCCTCGTCGACCCCTCGGTCTCGGGGCCCGAGCCCTCGGACCGGATCGCGGTCGCGCACGCCGGGGACGAGGCCATCGCCCTGGTCCCGCTGCCCGCGCTGACCGGGGACTCCGACGACAAGTCCCCCGACGCGGCCCTGCACGCCGACGCCCTGCTGGCCGCGGTCCGCGAGCCGCTCGCGGCGGGCCTGTCGGACGACGGCCGGCTCACCCTCGGCGTCAGCGCCGCCGTGCACTCCGCGGAGGGGCTGCGCGGGGCGCTGGAGGAGGCCCGGCACGCCCGTCGGGTGGCCGCGGCGCGACCGGGGCGGGTCTGCGCGGCCGGGCACCACGAGCTGGCCTCGCACGTGCTGCTGCTGCCGTTCGTGCCCGACGACGTGCGCCGCGCCTTCACCGCGCGACTGCTGGACCCGCTGCGGGACTACGACCGCCGGCACCGCGCGGAGCTGATCCCGACCCTGGAGGCGTTCCTCGACTGCGACGGCTCCTGGACCCGCTGCGCGACCAGGTTGCACCTGCACGTCAACACGCTGCGTTACCGGGTCGGGCGAATCGAGCAGTTGACGGCGCGGGACCTTTCGCGGCTGGAGGACAAGCTGGACTTCTTCCTCGCGCTGCGCATGAGCTGAGCCGCGGGCCCCGAACCCCCAGGTGAGCGCCGTGACCCCGGTCGCGGGAGCGAACCGGGGGGCGGCCGGCGGCACGTCGTTACTTTGTGAAAGAGTTCACCCGACCCCTTGGCCGCACCGCTCGATTCGTGCTGTCATTTCGGCCCAGGGCTCAACGACGTGCTGCTTGGTTGCTTGGGGAGGGCAATGTGGCGGACACCGCCATGTCGAATGCCGATGCCGGTGCCGAAACCACCGGGGGCACGGACCCCCTCCAGAGGGCGATATGGCGACTGCGGTCGCGCGGCTGCTGGACGGACGCCGCGGCCCTGCTGATCCCGCACGCCCACGAGGCCGGTCCGGCCGTGCAGCGCACCGCGCTGCTGGTGGAGCGGTGCCTGTTCACCGGGCACGGCTGGCCGGAGGCCGAGGACGCGCTGCGCGCGGCGGAGGCGGTGGCCCGGGACGACGACGCCCGGGGCGCGGCGGCCTGCGAACGCGGTCAGCTCGCGTACGCCTCGACGGTGCTCGGGATCCGTGACCGGGCCGACGAGGCCCGCTCCGCGCTGGGTCGGGCGGCGGCGCTGTTGCCGCCGGATTCGCGCACCCGGCCGCTGTTGGACTTCCGTCGCGGGCTGGTCGCCGAGCACTTGGCGGACTCTCCGCAGGCGGCGCGGCCGGCGTACGTGCGGGCCCACGAGGGCGCGGCGGCGCACGGCGACGAGTTGCTGTTGTCGTTCACCTGGCGCCATCTGGCCGGACTGGCGCTGCGGGACGGGGAGTTGGCGGAGGCCCGGCACGGGTTCTCCGAATCCCTGCGGATCCGCGAGGAATTGGGCTTCCTGGTGGGCACGGCGCCCGCGCTGGTGGCGCTGGCGGAGGCGGCCCCGGAGGCGGAGGCCACCCGGCTGCGGGCCGAGGCCAGGCGCTTGTTCCAGCTGTTGGGCGGCATTCCCACCTGGTTGGCCGACCAGCTCCCGCACCAGTCGGGCCCGCCGGCCGTCGAGGTCGGGTAGCGGCGCTCGTGTTCGTCGAGAGGGGCCCGTCGCGTGCGCGACGGGCCCCTCTCGGCGTTCGGCGGGCCGGTCAGCGGGGCGGGCCGGTCAGGTGGGTGTGGATGAGGGCCTCGGCGGCGGGGAGGTCGCCGGCGGTGAGGGCGTCGAGGAGGGCGGCGTGTTCGGCGGCGTCGGCGAGGAGTTCGGTGCGGCGGGCCCGGGGGGCGCCGGGCAGCGGCCACTGGGCGCGGCGGTGCAGGTCCTCGGTGACGGCGAGCAGCCGGGTGTTGCCGGCGAGGGCGAGGACGGCGCGGTGGAAGGCGCGGTCGGCCTCGGCGTAGGCGGGCAGGTCGGCGGCCTCGGCGGCGGTGGTGGTCGCGGCGGCGGCGGGGCGCAGCGCGGTCCAGGTCTCGGGCGGGACGGTGCGGGCCAGGCGCAGCATCACGGGGAGTTCGAGGAGGGCGCGGACCTCGGCGAGTTCGGCGAGGTCCCTCGGGGTGCGGGAGAGGACCCGGAAGCCGCGGTTGGGGAGGCATTCGACGGCGCCTTCGGTGGCGAGGCGCTGCATGGCCTCGCGCACGGGGGTGGCGGAGACGCCGAAGCGGGTGGCGAGGGCGGGGCCGGAGTAGATGCCGCCGGGGGCGAGTTCGCCGTCGAGGAGGGCGGCGCGCAGGGCGTCGAGGACCTGGTCGCGGACGGAGTGGCGCAGGACCCGGGCGCGGGGCGGTCCGGGGGCCGGGGCGAGGTCGGTGTCGGCGTCGGTGTCGGCGGCCGGGTGCGCGGGCGGCGCCGGGTCAAGGGCGCGGCCCTGGGCGGGTATGAAGGCGGCCGGGGACTCGGGTCCGGGTGGGGCGTGGGGTGCTTCGGGGCCGGGTTCGCGGCGCCCGGGGGCGGGGCTTTGACGGGGGTCGGCCGGGTACGCCGGGGTGGTTCCGGTCGTCCGGTCGGATGGGCGGTCCCGGTTCGAATCCGACACGGGGGTCCTCCTCCGGTTGTCCTGTTTCGATCACACCCTGTCGCTGCCGCCCCCGAGGATAGGCGACGCTTGCGCGCCATGGCCGGAAATCGTCGTCCTCATCACCCAAAGGTTGAGGTAAGGTAAGGCTTACCTGTTAACGCTTTTCGGTGTGTTCCCCCCTGCCCGCGTTCCCTCCCCCGACGATTCGGTGGCCCGCCGTGACCCTCCTGGCCTCGTTCCCCGTCCCGCTCGCGTCACCGGCCGGCTCTCCGGTGACCTCGGCGTACGCACGGATGAACGCGGCGTATCCGGGGATCCGGGTCACCGAACGCGCCCCCCTCGACCCCGGCCCGTGCGGTGCGGGCTGGGTCGAGATCGCCGCGCTCGCGACCGGCGGGGCCGCCGGCGACGGCTTCCTCGACTGGGACGAACGGCAGATCCTGCGCGACTACGGCGCCCCGGCCCGGCCCGATGTGACGGCGGGTTTCGGCCTGCACCGGTACCTGTGGAGCGCGTGCCTGCTCTTCTCCGCACCCTGGTTCCTGGACCGGCGGGTCCCCCGGCTGTCCGTGGACCGGGTGGCCTTCCACCGGGAGGACGGGCACTTCGACGTGCGCGTGGACTCCTTCGCCTGCCTCCCCGACGATCCGGCGGCCCACCTGCCCGGCGCGCACGTCGTCCCGAACGAGGAGGCCCTGCGGGCCGAACTGCGGGCCGCCGTCGCCGAGCACGCCGAACCCCTGCTGACCGGCCTCGGCCGGCGGGCCCGGCGCGGCCGGCGCGCGCTGTGGGCGCTGGTCACCGACGACCTCGCCGAAAGCCTGCTGTACCTGGGGACGGCCCTGGGCGAACCGGAGCGGGCCCGCGCGGAACTGGCCCTGCTGCTGCCCGGCGCCACCGCCCCGTACGTGGGCGGCCACGGCTTCCGCGAACTGACCGCCCCCGACGGGACAAAGGTCGCACATCGGGACCGCGTGAGCTGCTGCCTCTTCTACACCATCCGCCCCGAGGACCTCTGCGTCACCTGCCCGCGCATCTGTGACAGCGACCGGGCCGCTCTCCTCCTCGCCGCCGAGACCGCCTGAACACTCACCCGGGCGGACGCGTGACCCACTCCCCCGGGTGACCTCCGCTCGAACGCAGCCCCTCGCACCGGTACGCACGTTCGGCCGGGAACGCCCCATCAGGCGGACCCTCGGCCCCGTCCGGTGTCTCTTGACCCGAAACGCCGGTGCCGCGCCGACCCCGTCGGCCACCATGTCCCCTCGAAGAAACAGGCACGCGCACGAAGCGGCATTCGCGAGGCAAGGGACACCCCCATGAGACTGACCGACATATCGCTGGACTGGCTGCTGCCCGGCAGCCTGCTGATCCTGGGCGTGCTCGCGGCGGTCGCGGTCCTGGCCCGGGGGCGGCGCGAGAGCGAGAAGGCCGGCACCGACGAAAGCTGGGAACGCAGCGAGGAGCGCCGGCGCCGCAAGGAGGCCGTCTACGGGACCGCCAGCTACGTGCTGCTGTTCTGCTGCGCCGCCGTCGCCGCCGCCCTCTCCTTCCACGGGCTCGTGGGCTTCGGCCGGCAGAACCTCAACCTCTCCGGCGGCTGGGAGTACCTCGTCCCCTTCGGCCTGGACGGCGCGGCCATGTTCTGCTCCGTCCTCGCCGTCCGCGAGGCCAGCCACGGCGACGCCGCCCTCGGCTCCCGGATGCTGGTCTGGCTGTTCGCCGGCGCCGCCGCCTGGTTCAACTGGGTGCACGCCCCGCGCGGGCTCGGACACGACGGGGCCCCGCAGTTCTTCGCGGGCATGTCCCTGTCGGCGGCCGTCCTCTTCGACCGGGCCCTGAAGCAGACCCGTCGGGCCGCCCTGCGCGAACAGGGCCTCGTGCCGCGGCCCCTGCCGCAGATCCGCATGGTCCGCTGGCTGCGGGCGCCCCGCGAGACCTTCGCGGCCTGGTCGCTGATGCTGCTGGAGGGGGTCCGCACCCTCGACGAGGCGGTGGACGAGGTCCGCGAGGACAAGCGGGAACGCGAACGGGACCGGCTGCGGCGCCGCGAACAGCAGCGACTGGAACGCGCCCGCCTCAAGGCCATCGGCCGGCAGAACCGCGCCTTCGGACGCTCCCGGGGCCGCCAGGTGGAACCGGTGGAGCCGAGCTCCATCACCCCCGGCGGCGGGGGCGGCGGAGGCGGCGGGGCCGCCCTGCCGGCGGAGTCCCCCGGCGCGGACGCCGGCGGCCTCCCCGTGCGCAGACGCCCCTCGCTCCAGGCCGTGCAGTCCGGCGACGGCGCGGACGGCTACGGCGCCCAGGGCTCCCGCACCGTGGACCTCACGGCGGAGGACGACACCCAGGCCATTCCCCGGCTCGACAACCTGGAGCGCAAACTCAAGGAGATGGAGCAGCAGTTCGGCTGACCCGCCAGGCGGCAGCCCCACCCCGCCGGGTCGACCCGGGCTCCCCGCCCACCGGTCGACCCGGCCTTCTCACGTGCGGGCCCGGGTACGACCAACCCTAGGCGCACCGGGGCCGTTCGACGCCGGCCTCGGCCCCGCTCTCGACCCCGGCCTCCCGGGCCTCCGACCGCGCGCGGTCGCGCAGTTCGAACCACACCACCTTGCCGCCGCCGGCCTGCGGCTCCACGCCCCAGGCGTCGGCGAGGGCCTCCACCAACACGAGTCCCCGGCCGTGCGTACCGTCGTCGGCGGACGGTACGAGCGGCCGGGGCAGGTGCGGCATCCGGTCCCGGACCTCGACGCGCAACCCGTCGGGGTCGATCCGGGCGGTGACCCCCGCCCCCTCGTCGGTGTGCACGAGGGCGTTGGTGACGAGTTCGGTGGTGAGCAGTTCGGCCACGTCGGCCGCCTCCGGCCGACAGCGGTGTCGACGCAGGACCTCCCGCAGGTCCCTGCGGACCTCGCCCACGGCCCGCAGGTCGGAGCGGACCAGGGCCCTGCTCCACTCCACGGTCGGCGCGCCGGGTGGGGTCGACGGGGTCGGGTCGTCGCCGGCGGCGACGATGGTCTCGACCGGGCCCACCGCGGGCTCCCGCGCCCCGTGCCGGCCCTTCCGCAAGGACTTTCCGATCTTCGCCCCCACCCACACGGCGAGGTACCTCCCGTCAGCGCACGTGCTCGAACAGGTCTACGGGATGAATGCCCCCGGGGCGGATCCGCACGCATCGGGGGTCGGTGGAGGTGAGGATTCCGTTAAGGGCGCGGCAGGTTCCGCAGGTTGGATCGCGCCATCTGGATCATGCGCCCGACCCCGCCGTCCAGCACGATCTTCCCGGCGGAAAGCGCGAAACCGGCCACCATCTCGGCCCGGATCTTCGGCGGAATCGACAGCGCGTCGGGGTCCGTGACCACGTCCACGAGGGCCGGGCCGGGGTGCCTGAACGCGTCCTTCAAAGCACCGCTGAGCTGCTTGGGCTTCTCGACCCGCACCCCGTACGCGCCCACCGCGCGGGCCATCGCCGCGAAATCCGGGTTGCGGTTGGTGGTCCCGTACGACGGAAGGCCGGAAACCAACATCTCCAACTCCACCATTCCCAGCGAAGAGTTGTCGAAGAGCACCACTTTGACGGGGAGGTCGTACTGCACCAGGGTGAGGAAATCTCCCATCAGCATCGAGAACCCGCCGTCACCGGACATCGACACCACTTGACGACCCCGGTCCACGAACTGGGCCCCGATCGCCTGCGGCAGTGCGTTGGCCATCGAACCGTGGCTGAACGAACCGATGACGCGGCGTTTGCCGTTCGGGGAAAGATAGCGCGCCGCCCACACGTTGCACATGCCGGTGTCCACGGTGAACACCGCGTCCTCGTCCGCGAGTTCGTCGAGCACCGAGGCCACGTACTCGGGATGGATCGGGGTGTGCTTCTCCACCTTCCGCGTGTAAGCCTTCACCACCCCTTCGAGGGCGTCGGCGTGCTTGCGCAGCATCCGGTCCAGGAACCGGCGGTCGGTCTTGGCCCGCACCCGCCCGTTCAGACAGCGCAGGGTCTCGCGCACGTCGCCCCACACGGCGAGGTCCACCGCCGCCCGCCGGCCCAACCGCTCGGGCCGGATGTCTACCTGCGCGATCCGCACGTCCTGCGGCATGAACGCCCGGTAGGGGAAGTCCGTTCCCAGCAGGATCAGCAGATCGCACTCGTGGGTGGCCTGGTAGGCCGCGCCGTAGCCGAGCAGCCCGCTCATGCCCACGTCGTACGGGTTGTCGTACTGGATCCACTCCTTGCCGCGCAGGGCGTGCCCGATCGGGGACTTGACCCGTTCGGCGAACTCCATCACCTCGGCGTGCGCCCCCGCGACCCCGCTGCCGCAGAACAGGGTGACCTTGTCCGCCTCGTCGATCATCCGCACCAGGGCCTCGATCTCCGCGTCCCCGGGCCGCACGCTCGGCCGGGTCGCGGACGGCAGCGCCGACACCGCCTCGTCGGGCGCGGGCTCGGCGGCCACGTCACCGGGCAGGGAGATCACGCTGACCCCGCCGAGGCCCACCGCGTGCCCGATCGCGGTCTGCAACAGCCGGGGCATCTGCGCCGCGTTCGACACCAGCTCGCTGTAGTGGCTGCACTCGGCGAACAGCCGGTCCGGGTGGGTCTCCTGGAAATAGCCCAGGCCGATCTCGGAGGACGGGATGTGCGAGGCGAGGGCCAGCACCGGGGCCATCGAGCGGTGCGCGTCGTACAGGCCGTTGATCAGGTGCAGGTTGCCGGGCCCGCAGGACCCGGCGCACACCGCCAACCGGCCCGTGACCTGGGCCTCGGCCCCGGCGGCGAAGGCCCCGGCCTCCTCGTGCCGGACCTGCACCCAGTCGATGCCGTCGGTGCGGCGCACGGCGTCCACGACGGGGTTCAGGCTGTCGCCGACCACCCCGTAGATCCGCTGGACCCCGGCGTCGACCAGGGTGTCCACGAACTGCTCGGCGACGTTGCGTTTGGCCATCGTCGATCGCTCCTCTCAGCGCGGGGCGGCGGGTGCCTCCCTCCATCGACGCATGCCCCGGGACCTCACGCCTCCCACACCCCGACCGCCGTCCGGTCGTCCGCGTACCCCTTGAGCCGCACCTGCGTGTCGGCGAGGAAGGCCGCGAGGCCCGGGGGCTCGGGCTCCGACCAGCGCGCGGCGAGCTCCACCGGCAGCGCGGGCTCCTCCCGCATCGGGCGGGCGAGGCCACCCGAACAGAGCAACAGGGTGTCGCCCGGCTCGGCCGTCGTGGCCCGGAACCGGAACACGGACCCGGCCGGCGCGGCCGGCCCCGACTCCAGGTCCCGCCACGTCCCGGACCGCAGCCGGAACAGGCCCCCGGGGCCGCTGCCGAAGCCGATTCGCACCGGGCAGTCCGGATCGGCGGGCAGCAGCAGGCAGCGCAGCCCCACCACCGGCTCGACCGGCCCGGGCGGGCCGTCCGCCAGGGCGGGCGCGCGGGCCCGCAGGCGGCCCAGCACCCGGTCGGTGAGCCGTTGCAGCCCGGACAGCAGGTCCTCGCGCCGGCCGGCGCGCAGGTCCTCGCCGAGCCGGACCCGACTGCGGCCCACGGCGGCGGCGATCGCCTCCACGGCCTCGACGGCGGCCCGACCACCGGGCCCGGTCCGGTCCGCGCCCGCGAGGGCCACCAGCACGAGGGCCTCGGGGCCGGCGCCGAACCGGGCGGTGAGCAGGGCGTCACGCCGGGGCTCGCCCCGGTAGCGGGCCGAGTCCCCGCGCACGGAGGCCGCCCGCAGCACGTACGTGCCGTACGCGGCCCCGTCCAGGACGGTGTCGGGCACGAGGTCGGCGACGGCCTCGGGGTCGGTGTCGGGCAGGGCGCCCGGCTCGGGGGCGTACGTCGGCGGCCCGTCGCCCAGGTGTCGCACCACGGGCCGGTCGGGGGCGGCCACGACCGCGGTGAGCGCCTCGGGCTCCGCCTCGCCCCCGGCGGCCTCCTCCGCCACGGCCGCGGCCCCCGCGCCGCCCCACCGCCACCGGGGCGCGGCCGGCTCCGGCCTCGGTGCGGCGCCGGCGGCGGGCGGCACGACCACCCGCCCCATCCCGTGCCCGGTGGGCCCCGCGGGCTCGTCCCCACACGGCGGATCGACCACGGAAGGCCCGCCGCGCCCCTCGACGTACGCGGACGGCGGGCGCGGCGGCGAGAGCGGGGGCGGGGGCGGTGCGACGGACGGGCGGCGGTCGGCCGGTGCGGGCCCGCCCGAGGCCCCGGACGATCCGGGCCCGGCGGACGGCACCTCGTGCCGCTCGGTCCGCGCGGGCGGGCGGGCGTCGGTGGGGGCGGCCCCGGCGGGCGGGGGCGCGGTGGGCGGCGCGACGACCGGTCCGGTGTCACCGGGCTGCGGGGTGCGCGACGGGGTGGTCTCGGGGCCGGTCGGGTCCGGGGTGGACGGGGGAACGACCGGGCGCACCGGCAGCGGGGGCCGGCCCGGGACCCGTCCGACGAACGGCGGCACGGGGGTGGGACGACGGATCGGCTCGCGCGCGGTCCGGGGATCGGGCGCGGGCGGCACGTCGAGGCGGGCACGCGGCGGCGGGCTCGGCGGATCGTACGACGGCCGGGGCGGTACGCCCGGCGGCGGGGGCGGCGGGGAGCCGGCGTGCCCGCGCGGGTCGGGGCCGGTCGGGGGCTCGGGCGGCTCGATGGGGCCCGTCGGCCGGTCCGGTCGACGCGGCGCCCGGCCGAACCGGGGGAACCCGGCGTGCGGGTCGAGACGCGGCGGGGCGGGAGGCCCCGCGCGCCCGGGCCCCGCCGCGCGCGGATCGACCGGGACGGGCCCGACACCGTCGAACGGGCCGCTCGGGTCGCCCGACACGGGCCGGTGCCCCGGGTCGACGGCCGGATCCACAGCGGGCCGGGGCCCCGGGTCACGGCCGGCCGCGGGAGGCGCACTCCGGTCGGATACCCGGCCGGGCCCCACCGAAGGCGACTCCCCCGGGCCTACGGCCGGGTCAACGGCCGGGTCGACGGCCGGGTCGACGGCCGGGTCGACGGCCGGGTCGACGGCCGGGTCGACGGCTGATGGCCGGCCCTCCGGGCCCGGAGCGGCCCACGCCTCGGGGGCGCCTCGGTCGGCGGACCGGGCCGGGTCGGCGAGGGGCGGTTCCGGCGGTCGGGGCCCGGCGACGGACGGGGCGGGGGTGTCGGTGGGCGTCGACGGGGGGAACGTCGGCCGGGGCGGCCGGGGCCTGTCAGCGTCCGGGGCCGGGCGGCCGTATCCGCTCGGCGGGCGACCCGGCGCCGGGTCCGGCCCCGCCTCGCCCGCGCCACGGCCCTCCGCCGGGTTCGCGTCGCGAGACGCGCCCTCGGGGGGCACCGGCGGGACGGACGGGCGCGGGGGGACGGTGGGGGGCGGGGGCGGGCCGGTCGGCAGGTCCTCGTCGCCCCGGCGGGAGGCGGGGATGAGCGGACGCCCCCCGGCACGGTCGCCACCGGGCAGCGGACGGGTGGGCAGCCCGATGTTCGGTGCCGGCGGGGAGTTCGGCGGGACGGAGCCGGCGGGGCCGGGCCCTCGGGTCCCGAGGTCGGGGGTGGGGCGTGCCGCGCCCGAAGGCCGGTCCCCGCCGCCGGAGCTCCCCGCGTCGCCCGTGTCGCCGTCGGCCCCGACGGAACGGCGTCCCGCGACGTACACGCCGTACCCGGCCCGTGGGGCGCCCCCGTCTCGGCCGTCGGCACGGTCACCGGCGTCGCCGTCGGCCCCGACGGGACGGCGTCCCGCGTCGTGGGGGCCGAACCCGGCCCGTGGGAAGTCCCCGTCCCGGCCGTCGGCACGGTCACCGGCGTCGCCGTCGGCCCCGACGGGACCGCGTCGTCCCGCGTCGTGGGCGCCGTACCCGGCCCGTGGGGCGTCCCCGGCCCAGCCGTCGGCGGGGTCACCGGCGTTGCCGTCGGCCCCGACGGGACCGCGTCGTCCCGCGTCGTGGGGGCCGAACCCGGCCCGTGGGGTGTTCCCGTCCCGGCCGTCGGCGCGGTCACCGGCGTCGGTGCCGGGGCCGGCCGCGTCGGCGTCGGGACCGGACCTGTCGTATCCGAAGCGGGCGTCGGCCGCGCTCGCGCCGCGCCCGAGGCGTTCGTCGGTCGGCCCCGCGCCGCGCCCGAGGTCCGGGGTGGCCGGGGCGGTGTCGGAGGGCCTGTGTCCGGGGGCGGAACCGGCCTGCTCGGGCACGGCCTCGGCCGGGCCGGTGTCGGAAGTGCCGGACCCGGGGCGGGTGTCGGCCGGGCGCCGGGCGGGGGTGCCGGTGTCGGGGGCAGGGGCGCCGTACCCGGAGGGGGTGCGTGTCGGGTCCGGGGTGGGGGTCGGGGCGGTGTCGGAGGGGGTGGGGGCCTCGGGTGCGGGGTGGGGGGTCGGGGTTCGGGTGCCCAGGTCCGGGGTGTGCGGGTCCGGGGTGCCCAGGTCCGGGGTGTGCCGGTCCTCGGCGGGGGTGGCCGGCCGGTCGGCGGCCCGGGCCGGGGTGGGGGGCGCCGTGGTGTCCGGGGCCTCGCGGGGGGACGGAGGGCGGGCCGGGGGGTCGGTGACGAGGAGCGCGGCGGAACGGAAGCGCGTGTCGAGAGTGTCCGCGCCCTCCCCCTCCCGGTCGCCGGCCGGGTCCCTGGGGTCCGGGTCGCCCCGTCGGGGGCCCTGGGCCGGGGGGCCCGGCGCCGCCGGTTCCGCTTCGGGCGCGCCGTAGAGGCGGAACCACCAGTCGTCCGCGTCCCGCTGCTGACTCATGCTCCTATTGTCGGCCGCCCGTCCCCGCGAAAAACGCCGAACGCGCGGAAACCCGTGGGGTTTCCGCGCGTCCCGGGACGTACCGGACTCAGGACCGGACGTCGTACGCGCGCACGATCGTCTGCGTGACCTTCGCCCCCTTCGTGTCGGTCAGTTCGATCCGCAGCCAGACCGGTTTCCCGGCCGCGCCCGCGTGGTCGACCTGCGCCGTCCAGGTCCCGGCCCGCTTCTCGACCTTCGCGGCGGTCCAGTTCTCGCCGTCGTAGGACCAGGACAGCGCGGCGGTCCGCAGGTCGCCGGGGGTGTGGCCGGCGTGGCCGGTCGCGGTGAGGGTGAGGGTCTGCCGGTCGGCGGCGGGCACGGTCTTGAGGGCGTCGGCGCCCTTCGGCAGGCCGACCCGGGGGAAGATCACGGGCAGCGGGGTGGAGACGGTCCGCGGGTCCTCGGCGGAGCGGAACGCCCACGTGGTGCGGATGGCCTGGGAGCGCTGCCAGACGGCGGCCGGGGCGCCGAACTTCTCGATGTTCTGGGTGAGTTCGTAGTCGGCGGCGTCGGCGGGCACCTCGAAGGCGCCGAAGGGGTAACCGCTCTCGCCGATCTGTTCGCCGTCGCGGCTCAGGGTGAGGTTGCCGGCCTCGCCGAACGCGCCCTGTTGGGCGTGGTGGGTGCCGTCGCCCCAGAGGGCGGAGGCGAAGCCGATCAGGTTGCCCTGGCGTTCGGCCGCGAGGGTCGGCGCGCCGTTCGCGTCGAGCGCGGCGACGGGGGCGAGCACGCCGTCGTACCACTTCTCGGAGCGCACCGAGCCGGGCCGGTAGGCGCGCTGTCGGTCCGTCATGAACTCGCCCCAGGGGAAGCTGCTGGAGAGCAGGTGTTCCCAGGTGGTGGCGCCGGTGCCGAGGAATTCGGTGCGGCGGCCGGGGGCGGGGACGGTGTTGAGGCCGCCGAAGGAGACGGCGGCGCCGCCTGGCCGGCGGGCGGTCACGAGGTCCACGTACGGGGCGGCGACGCCCTGGGTCTCGTAGGAGGCGTCGACGCGCCCGAGGTCGCGGTCGCGGACCCGGTACGCGCGGTCACCGCGCAGTTCTCCGGTCTCGATCCGGTCCACGGTGTACAGGTGGGGGCTGGTGGCGGTGCCCTTCCAGCGCAGGGTGACGGGGCCGGTGGCGAGGCGTTTGAACAGGGCCTTGGCCTCGGATGCCTCCAGGGTGAGGGTGGGCAGGGCGCCGCCGGCGTAGCCGGTGAACGCGGCCCAGCGGCCGGGGGCGTCGCGGTGGGCGAGGATGCCCTTGGCCCCGGCCTCGCGGGCCGCGCGGGCCTGGTCGACGAGGGTGTTCTCGCCTTCGGGGGCGCGGACCAGGACGAGGGCGTCGCGGGCGCCGGCGGCGGCGAGTTCCTCGGGGGTGCCGGTTCCGGCGTCGACGAGCCGGGCGGCGCCGGCGCCGTCGAGGTTGTCGCTGCCGGTGGAGGCGGGCAGGGGGTGCAGGGCGGGGCCGCCGACCACGCCGAACTCGGTGAGGAGGGGGGCGGCGGCGCGCCAGTAGGAACCGAATTCGAACGCGCCGTCCCGGGCGCGGCCCTCGACGGAGGCGTAGTAGCCGCGCAGGGTGTGCCCGCCGGAGGCGGTGGCCGCGTGCAGCCAGACCTCGTCCCAGCTGCGGGCGAAGGCGAGGGTGGCGGTGCGGGTCTCGCTGGGGCGTTCGGTGTTCAGGGTGAGGCGGCCGGCGCGGCGGGCGTCGAGGGTGACGGTGGTGTCGCGGCGGATCTCGACCTGGGGTCGGCCCAGGTAGGTGAGGGAGTCGACGAGTTCGGGGTCGGGGCCGGCGTCGGGGGTGGCGACGAACGCGGAGAGGAAGTAGGCGCCGGGGCGGACCCGGTAGGTCTGTTCGGCGGCGCCCTCGTTCCAACGGCGTTCGCCGCTCGCGTCGTCGGTGCCGATCACGTCGAGGGAGGAGGCGCCGTCGGCGGGCTTCCCGGCGCGGTCGAGGAGTTTGACGGTGAGGGTGACGGTGGTGGGTTCGACGTAGAGGGCGAAGGGGGTGGTGACGCGGGTGCCGCCGGGCCCGGTCGCGGTGATCCGGCCGGTGACGTCGCCGTACTGGGCGCGTTCGAGGCGGGCGGTCGGGTCGAGTTCGAGGGGGACGGTGACGGTGCGGCCGGCGGGCACGGTGAGGGTGCGGGCGCCGAGGCGGGCGATCGGGGAGCGGACGGCGGAGCCGTCGTTGCCGGTGATCCGGTCGAGGCCGAGGGTGAGGGTGATCGGGGTGGTGCCGGTGTTGGTGTAGGGGACCTGGACGCGGGTGCGGTCGGCGGGCTTCTGTGGCCAGGCGTACGTGCCGCCTTGGACGGCGGGGGCGGACAGGACGCGGGCGGCGAGGGCGGCGGGCACCTCGACGCGGCCGGCGCCGACCTCGCGGACGTCGCCGGGGACCTTGTCGCGGGCGGATCCGACGAGGGCGGCCTTGATCCGGTCGGCGTCCCAGTCGGGCCGGCGCTGCTTGAGGAGGGCGGCGGCGCCCGCGACGTGCGGGGTGGCCATGGAGGTGCCGGACATCTCCCGGTAGGCGTACACGCCCCGGCCGCCGGCGGCGGCGGCCGATATGCCCACGCCGGGGGCGGCGATCTCGGGCTTGAGGATGTGTTCGGGGCCGGCGGGGCCGCGGCTGGAGAAGACGGCGGTGCGTTCGTCGCGGTCGACGGCGCCGACGGTGAGGGCGGCGGGCACGCAGCCGGGGGCGGAGACGGTGTCGTTGCCGGGGCCGTCGTTGCCGGCGGCGACCACGAACAGGGTGCGCTTGTCGGCGGCGAGGCGGGTCATGGCCTGGCTCATGGGGTCGTCGCAGGAGCGCTGGGAGGAGTCGCCCAGGCTCATGGAGACGACGTCGGCGCCTTGGGCGACGGCCCATTCCATGCCGGCGATGATCCAGGAGTCCTGGCCGTATCCCTGATCGCCGAGGACCTTGCCGCTGAGGAGGCGGGCGCCGGGGGCGACGCCCTTCTTCGCGCCGGCGCTCGCGGCGCCGGTGCCGCCGACGGTGGAGATGGTGTGGGTGCCGTGGCCCTGGTGGTCGCGGTCGTCGTCGGAGTCGGTGAAGTTGCGGGAGTCCGCGACGCGGCCGGTCAGGTCGGGGTGGTCGAGGTCGGTGCCGGTGTCGAGGACGGCGACGGTGACGCCCTTGCCGTCGTACCCGGCGGCCCAGGCGGTGGGGGCGCCGATCTGGCGGGTGGAGCGGTCGAGGGTGGCGGTGACCCGCCCGTCGAGCCACAGGGTGCGCAGGCCGCGGGCGGGGCTGTTGCCCCGGGCGGCGGCGGGCACGGGGGTGGCGACGGTGTCGGCCCAGACCTCGGCGGCCTTGGTCTTCTCGACGCGGAAGGCACGGGCGCCGAGGGAGGCCAGAGTGCGGGCGGTGCCGGTGACCCCTCGGGGCAGGGGCGGGGCGGCGCGGGTGAGGTCCACGGCCCGGTCGTGGACGGCGATCAGCGGCAGGGTGGTGCTGTGGGCGTCGTCCTGGCCCTGCCGGATCAGGCCGGTGACGTTGAACAGCTCGGGGTCCACGCGGCCGGCGGCGAGGGCGTCGACCGCGCCCTCGGGGTAGACGTGCAGGTCGGGGCCCTCGGTGCGGGTCTGGATCAGGGGGCGGGTGCCGTCCGGGCGGGGCAGGGCGGTGGCGGCGGCGCGGCCGGCGGCGTCGGTGGTGACCAGGATCCGGTCCCCGGTGACGAGGGTGACGGTGACGGGTCCGGCGGCCGGGCCGGTGCCGGCGGCGAGGACCGGTTTCGGGGCGCTGGTGGCCGCGGGCGGGGCGCCCGGCGGGGCGGGGGCCGCGCCGGCGGGCAGGGCCGCGGTCAGGGTCAGGGCCGCCACGAGGGCCGTGACCGCGGGCCAAGGTGACGGATGGTGTCGGCTGGGCTGCTTCGGACGCATCGCTCTCCCCGGGAATGTTCCGGCCAACCGGTCCGACGCACGGCGAAGTTGCCGACTTCGGGGCATCCGGCCGGTTGTCTGTGGTGCTGCGGTGGCGTCACCTTGGCAGAGTGGCCACAGGTGCGGTGATGATGGACCCGGCGGGTTTGCGCCGTGGCCGCTTCCCGCCGGCGGCGCCGGGAACCGGGGGTGGATTGACGTGCTGAGTGCGTTGGGTTTGGACGAGGAGCAGGAATCGGCGTACCGCACGCTGGTGACCCTGGGGGCGGCCGAGGCCCCGGATCTCGCGCATCGGCTGGGGGTGCCGGCGGCGCGGGCCGAGCGGACCCTGCGGAGTCTGGAGCGGCGCGGGCTGGCGGCCCGGTCCTCGGCCCGGCCCGGGCGCTGGGTCGCGGCCCCGCCGGGGGTGGCGTTGGGGGCGTTGTTGACGCAGCAGCGGCACGAGCTGGACCGGGCGGAGGTCTCGGCGAACCTGTTGGCCCGCGAGTACCGGGTGGAGGCCGGGGAGCCGGCCGCGCACGACCTGGTGGAGGTGGTGACGGGGGCGAGCGCGGTGGCGCACCGGTTCGTGCAGCTCCAGCTGGGGGCCGTGCGGGAGGTGTGCGCGCTGGTGACGGGCCGGCCGCAGGTGGTGTCCGCGAGCCAGAACGGGGCGGAGGAGCGGGCGGCCCGCAGCGGGGTGCGCTACCGGGTGGTGATCGAGCGGGAGGTGCTGACCCGGCCGAGCGGGCGCCGGGAGGCGCAGGTGGCCCTGGGGCGGGGCGAGCGGGTGCGGGTGACGGGGCAGGTGCCGACGAAGCTCGTGATAGCCGACGGCAGTCTGGCGATGGTGCCGCTGACCGCGCGGGCGGCGGAGCCGGCGGCCCTGGTGGTGCACGCGAGCGGGCTGCTGGAGTCGTTGGCCGGGCTGTTCGAGGCGGTGTGGCGGGAGGCGCTGCCGCTGCGCCTGGGCCCGGGGGCCGGGGAGGGGGTGGAGCAGGGCGAGACCGGGCCGGACGCCACGGACCTGGAGGTGCTGTCGCTGTTGCTGGCGGGGATGACGGACGCGAGCGTGGCCAAGCACCTGGAGCTGGGCCTGCGGACGGTGCAGCGGCGGGTGCGGGGGCTGATGGAACTGGCGGGGGTGACCACGCGGCTCCAGTTGGGCTGGCAGGCCCGCGAGCGCGGCTGGGTGGCCCGGTAGTCACCCTCTTTCGGCCCTCTCCCGGAGGCGGGCCGGGCGGGGGTGGGTCAGTCTGGACGGATGGACCTGCCGATCCTGGTGCTGGTGGGACTGGTGCTGCTGCTCGGGGTGGTCGGGGTGCTGATCCCCGGGGTGCCCGGGACCTGGCTCGTGTGGGCGGCCCTGGCCTGGTGGTCGTTGCGCGAGCGGACCGCGGCGGCGTGGGGGCTGCTCGTCGGGGCCACCGTGCTGTTGTTGGTGGTGCAGGTGGTGATGTGGTTGTTGCCGGCGCGCCGGTTCCGGGGCACGCCGATCACGCGGCGGATGGCCGCGTGGGCGGGGGCCGGGGCCCTGCTGGGTTTCGTGCTGCTGCCGGTGGTGGGGGCGCTGCCGGGGTTCGTGGGCGGGGTGTACGCGCACGAGCGGCTGCGGCTGGGCCGGCACGGGGACGCGGTGGCCTCGACCCGGGTGGCGATGCGGGCGGCGGGCACGAGCGTGCTGGTGGAGCTGTTCGCGTGCCTGCTGATCGCGGCGGGCTGGATCGGGGTGGCGGCGGCCCGCCCGTGACGCGCCGGCGCCGTCGGGCGCGGCCCCCTGGACAGGGGGTCGGCGCCCGACGGCGGCGGGTGCTCAGCTCTTCCGCAGGCCGCGCTTGGTGTCGTGGTTGAAGCGGCCCTCCGCCATCTTGACGCGCCAGTCGCGGCGGATCTCCGAGCGCAGGCGGGCGTCGGTCTTGGCCACGATCCACTGGTTCTCGCGGAGCAGCTTGCGGTAGCTCTCCAGGCGGCGTTCGGGCAGCTCGCCGGCGTCCACGGCGGCCAGCACGGCGCAGCCGGGCTCGCTCTCGTGGGCGCAGTCCTGGAACCGGCACTCGGCGGCCCACTCCTCGATCTCCGAGAAGGTGCGGCCGACGCCGCCCTCGGCGTCCCACAGCCCGACCCCGCGCAGTCCGGGGGTGTCGATGAGGACGCCGCCGCCGGGCAGCGGCAGCAGGTTGCGGGTGGTGGTGGTGTGCCGGCCCTTGCCGTCCACGTCCCGAGTGGCCCGCACCTCCATGACCTCCTCGCCGAGCAGCGCGTTGGCGAGGGTGGACTTGCCGGCGCCGGAGACGCCGAGCAGCACGCTGGTGCCGCCGGTGACGACGGCGGCGAGCACGTCGGTGCCCTCGCCGGTGTGGGAGGAGACGGTGAGGACGGTGACGCCGGGGGCGACCGTCTCCACGTCCGCGATCAGGTGGGACAGGGTGACCGGGTCGGGCACCAGGTCGGACTTGGTGAGCACGACCAGGGGCTGGGCCCCGGACTCCCAGGCCAGCGCGAGGAAGCGTTCGACGCGCCCGAGGTCGAGTTCGACCGCGAGGGAGATCGCGATGATCGCGTGGTCCACGTTGGCGGCGAGGATCTGGCCCTCGGAGCGCTGGGAGGAGGTGGAGCGGACGAACGCGGTCCGTCGCTCCAGGCACAGGCGGGCGTAGCGGGGGTCGCCGTCGGGGTCCACGGCCACCCAGTCGCCCGTGCAGACCACGCGCAGCGGGTCGTGCGGGGTGACGAAGGCGGTGTCGGCCTGGACGAGCCCGTCGGCGGTGAGCACGTCGCAGCGGCCGCGGTCCACGCGGACCACGCGGCCGGGGATCAGCCCGCGCTCGGCGTGGGGCGCGAACTGTTCGGCCCACTCGTGGTCCCAGCCGAGGGCGAGCAGCGCGTCGTCACCGGTGGTGGGGGTGGTGGGGAGGAGTCCGAAGGAGGGGAAAGCGGGGAGAGACAAGGGGTGCCCTTTGTGTGAAGGGGGCGGCCCCGGCCGTGCGGGCGCGCCGTACCGGTTCGGGTACGGGCGCGAGGTGTTCGCGAAGGTCAGCCGGTGGCCACGGGGGTGAGGTGGACGATCAGCGGAGTGCGGGCATTGCCCATCTCGACGGCGGCCATCAGGCTCACCTCCCGTTTCTGTCTCGACGCGTGTCGGCGGCGCGGTGCGCGCGGCCGGTGTCCACGCTAGCAAGAGGGGTTCGCGGGGCGCCACGGGTTTTTGCGGGCCGGGTTCGGGGCGGGATTTCCGGGGTCCTGCGACCCGCCGGTTCGGGCCTTTCGGCCGGGGGGTTTGCACGACGCGGGTCGATTCAATGGCGTGGTGGACGAAGACGATCCCCGGGTGCACCGGGCCCTGGCCGTGCCGTCGCGGCGCCGGTTGTGGGCGGCGTTGCGCGCGGCGGACGACGCCCTCGACGTGCCCGAGCTGGTCGGGCGGTGCGGGCCGGCGACGGCCACCGTGCGGCACCACCTCGCGGTCCTGGTGGACGCGGGCCTGGTGACGGCGGAGCACGCGCCGACCGGCGACGGCGGGCGCGGCCCGGGCCGGCCCCGGCTGCGCTACCGGGCCGCGGATCCGGCCTCCCGTGCGACTCCCCCGCCCTCCGGGGCGACCGAGGCGTTGGTGGAGCTGGCGACCGGACTGGCCGAGAGCCTCGCGGGCGCGGCCCCCGACGCCCAGGCCGCCGGGCTGCGGTGCGGTCTGGCGCGGGCCGCCCGGACGGCGCCGGGGCGCTCGGCGACGCGGCGGGTGCTGGAGCTGACCGAAGGGCTCGGGTTCGCGCCCCGGCGGGTGCCGGGCGAGTCCCGGGTGCTGCTGGAGGCGTGCCCGTACCGGGAGCCGGCGCGGGCCCGACCGGAGATCGTGTGCGCCTTCCACCAGGGCGTGCTGGACGGGCTGTTGACCGGGACCGACCAGGTCGCGACGCTGCGCCCGTTCACCGGCCCGCGGGTCTGCGCCGTGGACCTCTCGCCCCGCCCCGACCCCGCCTGACCCCCACCACCCCCACCCCCCCTGAAACCCCCCACCCGTTCCTCGAAGGGAATCCCCATGTTCGGCATGACCGTGGACACCGTGATCGACCCCGCCGCCGCCGGCCCCGTCCTGCGCCTGGACCCGAAGGGCGGGCCGTTCCGTCGGATCGCGGCCGTGCGCATCCAGGTCCCGGCCGGCGGGTCCGTGCCGGCGCACTCGCACGGCGACTCCGAGCTGTTGCTGACCGGTGTCGCGGGCACCGTCGTCGCCTCCTGCGGCTGCGGTTCCAAGACCGTGGAGCCGGGCAGCTTCGCGATGCTGCCGGCCGGCAAGGAGATCTCCCTGAGCAACCCGGGCACCGAGGACGCGACCGTGCTCGCGGTGTTCTCGCAGAGCGAGTTCACCGAGAACCTGCCGCGCGCCGGCGCCGCCGGTTGTGGCTGCAACCACGGTCACTGAGCCTTCCCGCAGAGCCGCCGATGCCGTGCGCTCCCGCCCCTTTTCGGGGTGGGCCCGCACGGCATCGGCGTGTCGCGGGGCGGCGGGGCGGCGGGGCTCAGCCGAGGGCGGGGTAGTCGGTGTAGCCGCGGTGGTCGCCGCCGAAGAAGGACTTCGGGTCGGGGGCGTTGAAGGGGCCGTCGGTGGCGAGTCGGGCCGGCAGGTCGGGGTTGGCGATGAACAGGGCGCCGTAGGCGAGGAGGTCGGCGGAGCCGTCGGCGACGAGGCCGAGGGCGGCGGCGCCGGTGGGCTCGGAGCCGGTGTGCGGGTTGAGCACGAAGGTGCCGGGCCAGGTCTTGCGCAGGCGGGCCGCGAAGCCCTCGTCGTCGGCGGCCTCCAGCTGGTGCAGGTAGGCCAGGCCGAGCGGGGCCAGGGCCTCCACGAGGAGGGTGTAGGTGGTCTCGCGGTCGGCGCGGTCGGCCTCGGAGACGCTGTTGTACGGGTTTCCGGGGGAGATCCGGAAGCCGACCTTCTCGGGGCCGATGGCCTCGGCGACGGCGCCGGCCACGGCCACGGCGAAGCGGGTGCGCTTCTCGGGGGTGCCGCCCCAGGCGTCGGTGCGGAGGTTGGAGTTGGGGGCGAGGAACTGGTGGATGAGGTAGCCGTTGGCGCCGTGCAGCTCGACCCCGTCGAATCCGGCCTCGATCGCGTTGCGGGCGGCGGTGACGAAGTCGGCGACGGTGGCCTCGACCTCCTCGGCGGTCAGTTCGCGGGGGGTCTCGTAGTCGAGCGGGCCCTCGTGCGCGTAGACCTGCCCCTCGGCGGCGACGGCGGAGGGGGCCACGGGGGTGAGGCCGGTGAGCTTGCGGTGGCCGATCCGGCCCGCGTGCATGATCTGGAGGAAGATCACGCCGCCCTCGGCGTGCACGGCGTCGGTGACCTTGCGCCAGGAGGCGACCTGCTCGGCGGAGTGGATGCCGGGGGTGTCGGGGTAGCCCTGGGAGACGACGGAGGGCTGGGTGCCCTCGGTGACGATGAGGCCGGCCCCGGCGCGCTGGGCGTAGTAGGTGGCCATCAGGTCGGTGGCCGTGCCGTCGGCGCCGTCGGCGCGGCTGCGGGTCATGGGGGCCATGACGATCCGGTTGGCCAGGCGGGTGCCGGCGAGGTCGTGGGAGTCGAATGCCGTGGTCACGATGGGTCCCCGATTCAGGAGGTCAGAAGCCGTTGCCTGTCCGAACAGGTAAATCCGGGGATCCATTCCCGCCCGGCTGTGACCTGCGTCACTTTCGAGCGGGCGGTGGTAGCGTGCCGAACAGGGGCACACGCGGCCTCGCCCGATCTGCCGGATCCGCCCGACGCGACGAGGAACCCATGCGCGACACCGAAGAGACCCCCGCCGACGAGGACTGTTCGGGGCCCGCCACGGCCGCCTGCGACGCCGCCGCCCTCACCGGACCGGCCGAGACCCTCGCCCAGGCCGTCCAGCGGGCCGCCCGTCTCCAGCGACTGCTGGCCGGACAACTGTTGCGCTGCGTGGGACTGCACCCGGGCCAGGAGCTGGTCATGATGCGGCTGTGGGAGCTCGGCCCGCAGCGCCAGATCGACCTCGTGCGGGCCCTGGGCTCGGACGCCGCGACCATGACCCGCACGGTCCGCCGGCTGGAGAACTCCGGCTTCGTGCGGCGCCGCCCCGACGAGGCCGACCGGCGGGTGGTGATCGTGGAGTCCACCCCGGCCGGCCGGGCCCTGCGCGAACGGGTCGAGGGCATGTGGGCCGAGCTGGACGAGGCCGCGTCCGCCGGCCTCTCGCCGGCCCAGCGCGAGGCCGCGGTGGCGGCCCTGGCCCGCGTGGAGACCAACCTCGCCCACCGGCTGAGCGAACACCCGGCGTAGACCCCGCCGGGTGCTCACGCGCCCCCCCTGCCCGCTCAGTCGCGGTCCGGCGGGTACGGGACGCGGGGGTCGCGCGGGAGGGCGGCGCGGGCGCGGATCGCGTCCTCCACCGCCGCCATGCGGTCCGCGAGCAGTCCCAGCGCCGCGATGGCCCGCACCGCCGGGTCGTCCTCCGCGCCCCCGAGCCGCCGGCCCGTGACGTGGGTCCGCTTGATCTCCGCCCAGCGCGCGGCCTGCACCTCCGTCAGGGTGCCGCGCAGTTCGCCGAATTTGAGCAGGTTGGCCTCCGCGCCCGTGGTCAGGGTCTGGGCCTCGGCGCGGTAGTGGTCGGCGATCACCGCGTCCACCTCGGTCCGGTTCATCACCGGGTCCAGCCGGGCCGCGATCTTGTTCATGTCGCGGTACGAGCCCTGGAGCCGGAACGGGGGCTCGGTGCGGTCCGCGTCGGACTGGGCCGCCGAGGCGATGTACGCCGCGTTGACCGCGACCACCGCGTCCCGCGCCACCAGCAGGTGCCGCAGCACCGCCGTGATCCGCTCCACCTCCGCCGGGGCGTAGGGGTGCGAGAGCCGCTCCCCCGGCGCCGGCCGGGCCCCGCCCGCCCACGCCAGCAGCAGGTCCAGGTCCTCCCGGTCCCGGCCCGCGAGCGGGGCCAGCGCGGGGTGCGCGGTGAGGGCGTTCTCCACGAAGCTGAGCGCGAACGCCTCCTCCTTGCCGGTGAGCACGTCGCCCAGGTTCCACACGTCGGCCCGGTTGGCGAGCATGTCCGGGACCCGGAACAGCTCCCCGGACTCGGTGTAGGGGTTACCGGCCATGCACACCGCGAACCGCTTGCCCCGCAGGTCCCAGGTCCGCGGCCGGCCCTCCCACACGCCCTCGATCCGGCGGGTCGCGTCGCACAGCGGGATGAACTTCTGGAGCAGTTCGGGCGAGGTGTGCTGGATGTCGTCCAGGTACAGCAGGGTGTTGTTGCCCGCCGCCAACGCGAAGTTGATCTTCTCGACCTCGCGCCGGGAGGCCGCGTCCGGGGCCCGGTCCGGGTCCAGCGAGGTCACCTCGTGCCCCAGCGCCGGCCCGCTGATCTTCACCAGCAGCATCCCGAGCCGCTCGGCCACGTACTCCACCAGCGTGGTCTTGCCGTAGCCGGGCGGGGAGACCAGCAACAGCAGGCCGCTGCTGTCGGTGCGCTTGTCCGCGCCCAGCGCGCCGATCTGCCGGGCCAGGTTGGAGCCGAACAGGGGCAGGAACACCTCGTCGATGAGCCGGTTGCGGACGAAGGTGGACAGCACCCGCGGCCGGTGGTCCTCCAGCCGCAGCCGCTCCCGTTCCGCCTCCGTCAGCGCCGTCCGGGCCCGCTGGTAGGCGCGGAAGCCCGGCACCCGGTCCCGGGCGAAGGCGTCGGTGCGGGTCAGGAACTCGGCCAGGTCCAGCCGCAGGGCGCCGTCGACGATCCGCGGGTGCGCGCCGAGCAGTCCGGTCACGGTGGTGGTGACGGCCACCTCGGCGCCCGCCGCGCGGTCCGGCGCCGCGTCGACCCCCACGCACAGCTCGGCCGCGACCGCCTCCGCGAGCGCCCCCGCGTCCACGCCGGGCCCGGCGTGGCCCCGCAGCCAGGCGGCGGCCAGCGTCCGCCGGGCCTCCTCGTCCCCGGCGCAGGCCGCCAGGTCCGCGCGGAAGCCCGGATGGGCGGGCAGGGCCCGGAAGGAGGCCAGCAGCTCGGCGGTCCCGGGCGCGAGCACGAAGCCGAACGCGTCCTCGGCGGCCGTCAGTTCGGCCACGAGGTACCGGGCCGCCTCCGCCGCCGCGTCCCCGTCGGCGCCGTCACCGTCACCGCCGTCACCGGCCAGGAACGGGGCGATCCCCGGGGCCAGTTCGGCCACCAGCTCCTCGAAGGTCACGGCCGGCCCGAACACCTCCCGGGCCGCCGCCAGCGACCGGGCCCGCCGGGTCAGCGCCGCGCGCCGCTCCGCGTCCGGCACCCGGGCCCAGAACCCCCGGGCCGCCGCCCGCCGCCCGGCCGGGAACCGCAACAGCCCGGCCGCGCCCGCCAGCCGGCGCAACGCGCCCAGCAACAGCAGCGCGTCGTGGTCGTGCACCCCCGCCTCGTAGCCCTCGTCGTACGCGTCCCGCGCCGCCGTCCGCACCAGTTCGGCCAGCGCCTCCGGATCGGCCGGCAGCCCCTGTCCGGCCTCCCCGTGCGCCGCGAACAGCCGCGCCGCCAGATACTCGGCCCGGTACACCCCGGGCGTCTCCGAGGGCAGGCTCTGGCCCCAGTACGGGCGGGTGGCGGCGAACTCGGGATCGGCGACGGGGGCCCGGTAGTCGGTGCCGGTCAGGGTGAAGACCGGGCCGGCGGCGTCCGGGACCAGGCTCAGCTCGCGGGGCCGGGTGTCCACGGCGAAGGCGTGCGCGCCCAGCCGCAGCGCGTCCCCGCCCTCGGTGTACAGGTCGCGGCGGTCGCGCAGGGCGCGGCCGGCCTCCTGGCGGAGCGCGGCGAGCCGGCCCTCCAGTTCCTCCGCGCGCACCAGGTCGCCCAGGCCCCGCAGGTCCTCCACCGTGCGGCGGACCTTGGCGACCATCGGGTCGGAGGCGAACCAGGTGTTCACCGCGTCCGGGTCGGACAGTTCGGTGAGGTGTCGGGCGACGGTGTCCAGGATCCGGCCGGCGGACGCGGCGAGCCGGTCCGCGCGGCGCGACAGCTCGTCCTGGAGGGCCTGCTTGCGGGCCGAGAACGCCTCGTGGATCTCGAAGCGGCGCGCCTCCAGGGCCTCGAAGGACTCCGGGGACTCCCCGAACCGCGCCTCCAGCCCCTCCACCTGCAACAGCAGCGCGGCCAGCGCCGTGTCGCAGCCCTCGGGGTCGCCGGCCGCGCCGAGCCCGGCCGTCACCGCCTGCCCCAGCAGCGCGAACTCGGCGTCGAACGCGGCCCGCGCCTCCCCCTCGACCAGGGAGCGCCGGCGCCCGTCGAGGACCGCGCGGACCCGGTTGACCCCGGCCAGCACCTCCCCGATCCGCTCCAGGATCGCGGTGCGCACGGTGGCGTCCTCGATGTCGAGGCCGCCCACCACCTCGGTCACGGCGCGCAGCCCGGCGGCCCGCTCGTCCAGGCCCTCGGTGACGGGCCCGGCCTCGGCGGCCGTCGTGATGCGGGCCGCGTCCTCGGCGAGCGCCTCCAGTTCGGCGTGCACGGGGGCGAACGCCTCGGGCCGGCGCAGGAACTCCACGGCCCGCCGGCCGGCCGCCTCGATGTCCCCGGTCAGCCGCTCGGCGAGCGCGTCCAGCCGCCCGGTGTCCACGTAGCGCAGTTCGGCCAGCGACAGCAGCCGGCCCTGACAGGCGCGCAGGGCGGTGAGGTTGGCGACCCACGCGGCGGCCCCGCGCGGGGACTCGCCGCGGATTCGCCGCACCAGGGCCCCGGTGCGCTCCTCGGCCTCCTCCACGGCCTCGACGGCGCGGCGCGTGAGGGTGCGGACGGTCTCGTACTCGCCGAGGACCTGCCGGACCGTCTCGCCCAGCGAGTCCAGCACCGAGCCCAGGTCCCCGACCTCCGGGTCGCCGAGCCAGTGGTGCCGGTCGCGGACCCGGCCGCAGGCCGCCGTCAGCGCCGTGTACAGCTCGACCCCGGGCGCCACCCGCAGGGCCGTCTCGGCCAGGTCCAGGCAGTCGGCGACGCCGCGCACCAGGTCCGGGTTGCCGATCCGGGCCAGCGGCCCGTCCCCCGCCGGGTGGGCGGCGGCGTGCTCCTCCGAGACGAACGGGGACCGCCAGCGCTGCGCCGGGTGCGCGGCCGTCGCCGTGTCGGCGCCGGCGGCGGGGGCCCGCAGCACCACGAGGGTGCCGTCGGCGAGGAGGGCGTGGCCCAGGCCGGTGATCGGGGTGGCGGGCTCGCGGCGGATCAGGTTCCACGGCAGCAGCAGGATCCGGCCGTCGGGGGCCGCGAACCGGAACAGCAGGTCCTCGCCGTTGGGGGCGTGCGCGGTGCGGCCCGGCGCCAGGTCGGCGGTGTCCACGTCGAAGGTGCGCAGGGTGCCGTCGGCGAGCACGTACCCGCCGGGGAAGACCAGCCCCTGGTCCTCGGGCAGCCGCAGGGCGCCCTGGCCCAGGGCGTCGACCCGCACCACGGAGCGGGTGACGGTGTTGTGCACGAGGTGCCGGTACGCGTCCTCCTTGTACGGGCGGACCCGCAGCAGCACCAGGGGGCCGACCCGGGCGTGGTCGATCTCGGCGTCGGCGAGGGACTGGAGGGGTTCGGCGACCGGCTCGGCGTGGATGCCCCGCTCGGTCTCGACGTCGTTCTCGATCTTGACGGTGAGGGAGCCGCCGACGGTGGAGACCCACAGGTCGGCGCCGGGGATCGCGACGTGCGGGTGCCGGCCGGGCACGTGCTCCTCGCGGCCGGTCGCGGTCCAGGCCACGCCCTCGTCCTCGGCGGCGGGCCCGGCCGCGGCGCGGGCCGCGTCCCGTTCGCCGCGCGCGTCGAGGAACCGGGCCCGGGTACCGGCCCCGGTGCCGGTGAGCCGCCAGCGCAGGGCGCGCACGTCGGCCGCGCGCTCCCCGACCCGGAACACGGCGAGCAGCAGGTCGTCCAGGAGACGCAGGCGCAGCAGCCGGGCCTGGCGGAAGTAGCGGAACAGCTCCTCGAACTCGCGGGCGGCGTCGGCGCAGTCGAGCAGCCCGGGGACCGCGTCGGCGGGCAGTTCGGCGCCCTCGGGGTCGAGGAGGGTGAACACCTCGGGCAGGGTGACGGGCCCGGTGTGGCCGGTGGGCACGGCGTGCCCGAGCAGCAGGGCGTCGCCGACCGCGACGAGGTCCCGGGCGACGGTGGGGCGCGGGGTGCGCAGCGGCGCGGTGTCGGTGAGGGCCAGGCCCAGGCGGCCGAAGGTCTCGGTGCGGCGTTCGTCGAGTGCGCGGGCCCGGCGGGTCAGTTCGCGGGCCTGGGTGTCGAGTCGGTCGCGCAGGACCTCGTAGGTGCCGGCGTCGATGTCGGTGCCGACGGGGGTGTCGGTGCCGTTGTCGGTGGCGGTGGTGGCCTGGATGCCCATGGGCTCGCTCTCTGCCTCGGGGGCGGTCGGTGGGGGTGGTGCGGTGCGGGGGTGCGCGGGGCGGGGCCGCCGTCCGACCCCCGTGGTCGGACGGCGCGCCCCGCCCCCGCGCCCGGCCCGCTACGCCGCCTTGGTGGGGCGGCCGGTGAGGGCGGTCAGGGGCAGGTCGGCGATGCCGAGGCGGCCGGCCTGTTCCAGCAGTTCGCCGAGGGGGCCGGCGGCGGCGCCGGTGTCGGAGCGCATCATCTTGGTGAGCAGCGCCGAGACGGTGAGGTCGCGGACGTCGCTCGCGGAGACCGAGCCGAGGATCCGGGTGAGGTCCTCGGTGAACGGGACCGAGCCGTCCAGCCAGGGGCCGGCCAGGGTGCGCACGGTGGCGGAGTTGTCGACGAGCCCGTCGATGCCCTTGCCGAGCGCGATGGAGGAGACGAGCCGGTCGAAGAAGACGGTGTCCCCGCCGACGATGTTGATGTCGGCGCCCTCCAGGCCGGTGGCGACCACGGTGGCCTGGGCCTCGGCGACCCGTCGCTGCACGTCCAGGCTCGCGAGGCGGACCTCCTTGTCGGCCTCCAGCCGCAGGCGGTACTCCTCGTGCTCGCGGGAGGCGGAGTCGAGGGCGGCCATGGCGGCGGCCTTCTCGGTGAGGCCGGCGGCCTCGGCCTTGAGCTTCTCGCCGATGGCGGTGGCGTCGGCGAGGGCCTGGGCGCGGGTGCCCTCGGCCTCGGCGCGCATCCGGGCCTCGGTGCCCTGGGCCTCGGCGGTCATCCGGGCCTCGGTGGCGCGGGCCTCGGCCAGGCCGGACTTCTCGATCGCGTCGGCCTCCTTCTCGCGGACCTGGACGGCGGCCAGGCCCGGGGCGGCGGCCTCGGCCTGCACGCCCTCGGCGAGGCGCTGCTTGGCGCGGGCGTCGAGGTCGGCGGCCTTGACCCGGGCCTCGGCCAGGGTCAGTTCCTCGGCGGCCTTGTGCACGGCGGCCTGTTCGGCGGCCTCGGCGGCCTTGATGTCCTTGACGAGGCGTTCCTGGGCCTCGGCCTCGGCGGCGATGACGGTGGCCTGGCGGACCCGCTCGGCCTCCTCCACGGCCCGCAGCCGCTTGATGGACTCCTCCTGCTCGGCCACGGTGCGGTCGACGGCGATCCGCTCGCGGACCACCTCGGCGATCTCGCGGCGCTCGGTCTCGACCTCCTTGTCGGCGGCGATCCGGGTCAGTTCGGTCTCCCGCTCGCGGGCGATGACCTCCAGCAGGCGGTCCTTCTCGATCCGCTCGCTCTCGACGGCGATGACCCGTTCGCGGTTCTTCGCGGCGACGGCGACCTCACGGGCCTGGTTCTCGCGCTGGACCCCGAGCAGTTCCTCGGTCTTGAGGAAGGCGCCCTGGGCGCGCAGCCGCTCCTCCTCCACGACGCGGGCGGTCTCGGCCTCCTCGCGGGCGCGGACGGTGTCGATCTCGCGGCGCTGCTTGATCTCGGCGTCTGCCTGGCGGCGTTCGAGTTCGAGGATGGCCTCGCGGGCGTCGACGTTCTGGCGGGTGATCTCCTTCTCCTCCGTGCGCTGGAACTCGTTGGTGCGCACGTGCTCGATGGCGGTCAGCTCGGTGATCTTGCGGATGCCCTGGGCGTCGAGGATGTTGTCGGTGTCGAGCTGGGCGAGCGGGGTCTGCTCCAGGTAGTCGATGGCCGCGTCCTCCAGGCTGTAGCCGTTGAGGTCGGTGCCGATGACGGCGATGATGCGGTCCCGGAACTCGTCGCGCATGGTGTAGAGGTCGGTGAAGTCGAGCTGCTTGCCGACGGTCTTGAGTGCCTCGGAGAACTTCGCGTTGAAGAGTTCCTGGAGGGTGGTCTGGTCGCTGGCGCGGGCGGTGCCGATGGCCTGGGCGACCTTGATGACGTCCTCGACGGTCTTGTTGACGCGGACGAAGAACGAGATGCGGATGTCGGCGCGGATGTTGTCGCGGCAGATCAGCCCGTCGCGGCCGGTGCGCTCGATGTCGATGGTCTTCACCGAGATGTCCATGACCTCGGCCTTGTGCAGGACGGGCAGCACGACCTGGCCGGTGAAGGTGACGTCGACCTTGCGCATCTTCGACACGATCAGCGCCTTGCCCTGTTCGACCTTGCGGAAGAGGCGGCTGATGACGAAGAGGACGACGAGGACGACCAGGAGGACGACGCCGGCGAGGATGCCTGCGCCGAGGGTGATCGCATCCATGAAGGGCCCTTCGGTTGGGGGACGGGGGGTCCGGGGAGCGCGGTGGTGACCGTGCGGCCGGTGAGGTCGGGGGGGCGGCGGGCCGCCGCCCGGTGCGGGGGCGGGGGCGGGGGTCGCGCGGGGTGGGGCGGGGGGTCGGCGGGTCAGTGCCGGCCGGGGTCGAGTTCGGCGGCGTAGGGGCCGACCCAGAAGAACTGGCCGGGTTCGTCCCAGGCGTAGATCAGTCCGGTGCTGCCCAGGGACAGCGGTCCGGCGTCGGCGTCCCCGTCGTGCCGGCGGACCTGCACGAGGGCGGAGGAGCCGTCGGCCGCGGTGACCTCGGCCTGTCCGAAGCGGGCGTCGACCCGGCCGGTGCGGATCACGCAGACGGAGCCGATGAAGTCCTGCCGGGAGGGTGGCGGTTCGTCGGGGACGAAGAACCCGCGCAGCGGGCGGACGAGGACGGCGGTGACGCCCCGCGCGGCCACGAGGGCGGCGGGCGGGACCAGCCAGACGAGCGGGCCGCCGCCGAGGCCGACCCGGTCCAGGCCGATGCCGCCGGCCAGGCAGCCGAACCAGGCGAGGGCCGTGAACAGGGAGCCGGAGACGGACAGCGGGACCCCGGAGGTGCCCAGGAGGGCGGAGCCCGCGTCGGAGTCGAGGGCGTCGTGGTCGAGGGCGCCGACGGCGACGACGAGCCAGTAGCCGATCACGACGAGGAGGGGGAAGGTGAGGACGACGGCGGGGAAGGACAGGGCTGCGGTCAGGAACTCCTCCACGTGCCCTCCCTTCCGATTCCCGGCATCGTCGTGCCGCGTCACGGCCCGCTGTTCTCCCGCTCCCGGCCGTCGACACCCCCAGTGTGACCCGGGAGGGGCTCGGGGTTCATTGCCGGATCCCGGCAGTCTTCACGAAATCTTGATGCCGGGCGGAAACCGGCACATCGACCCTGTCCTCCGGCCGTTCCCCCCGCCCGGGGCCTGCGGCCGGTGTCCGATTCCTTCACGACACGGGGCCCCGGGGGGTGCTGGGATGGGTCCCATGAGCCCACGACTCGACATGATCGGCATCGTCGTCTCCGACATGCCCGCCGCCCTCGCCTTCTACCGCCGGCTCGGCCTGGACCTGCCCGCCGAGGTGGACTCCCTGCCGCACGTGGAGAGCGTGCTGCCGGGGGGTCTGCGGATCGGCTGGGACACCGAGGAGGTGATCCGTTCCTTCGACCCGCACTGGGAGCCCGCGCCGGCCGGCTCCCGGGGCGAGCGGACCGGCCTGGCCTTTCTCTGCGACTCCCCGGCCGCGGTGGACGCGCTGTACGCGGAGCTGTCCGAGCACGGCGGCGCCGGCCGGCTGAAGCCCTGGGACGCGTTCTGGGGGCAGCGCTACGCGACGGTGGCCGACCCGGACGGCACCGAGATCTCCCTGTTCGCGCCGCTGCCGGCGGCGGAGCCGACCGACTGACGGTGCTCGGTCAGGGTGCGGCCGGCCAGGGCCCGCACCTCGCGGGCCAGGTGCGACTGGTCGGCGTACCCGCAGCGGGCCGCCGCCCGCGCACAGGGCACCCCGGCGGCCACGAGGGCCAGGGCGCGGCGCAGCCGCAGGATCCGGGCCAGGACCCGGGGGCCGTAGCCGAACGCGGCCAGGCAGCGCCGGTGCAGGGTCCGTTCGGCGAGGTCGAGGTCGGCGGCGAGGGCCGCGACCCGCTCGCCGGCCACGAGCCGACGGGCCACGAGGGGCGGCCAGGGGTCGCGCGGCCCGGCCTCCTCGGCGAGGGCGGCGGTGAGGGCCGCGAGGGCGGCGCCGGGGGCGGGGGCGGCCGGGACGCGGTCGGCGAGCCGGGCGGCGCGGTGCGGGCTCCACACGTCGGCCAGGTCCACCCGCAGGTCGCGCAGCCGGTCGGCGGGGGCCCCGAGCAGGGCGGGCAGCAGTCCGGGCGGCAGCCGCACCCCGTGCACGGGTCCGCCGCCGACCTCGCCGGGCGGGTGCGGCCGGGTGTCGGGGCCGGCCACCCACAGCCGGTCCCCGGCCCACAGCAGGTCCATGCAGCCGTCGGGCAGCACCACCGCCCCGCCGCCGGGCCCGGGCTCGGCCCGCCACAGCACGGCCCCGGGCACTGCCGGCAGGGCCCGTTCGACGTACGTCACCCCTCCACCGTAGGCCGGGCCCGGGGCGCGGGCCGGGTCAGTGCGGGTGGCGTTCCTTGCGGAGGCGGGCCTGGTAGTCCTCGGGCGGCAGGAAGGTGGACCAGCGTTCGGGGAACTCGGAGGGCGCGTCGGGGTCGGGCCCGTCCTCGTCGTCCTCCGACTCGCCCTCGGCGAGGGTGCGCCAGGCGGCGGCGCGGGCGATGATCTGCGCGGCCTCGACCTCCTTGGCCCGCTCGTTGGCCTGGCGGGCGGCGGCGGTGGCCAGCGAGGGCCAGACCCGGTCGATGGCGGCGTTGACGGCGGCCCCGACGAGCACCGCGAAGGCCGAGACGCCGATCCACAGCAGGATGGCCACCGGCGCGGCCAGCGAGCCGTAGATGGTGGGGCCCTCGACCATGTTGGTGAGGTAGATCCGCAGCAGAACCGAGCCGAGCACCCACATGGCGAGCGCGACCAGGGCCCCGGGCACGTCCTCCAGCCAGGGCGAGCGGACCGGCACGGACACGTGGTACAGGGTGGTGAGGAAGGCCACCGAGAGCACGATGACGGTGGGCCAGTACAGCGCGTCGATGACCTCGGTGCCCCAGGGGGCGATCCGGACCAGTTCGTCGGGGCCCACCACCATCAGCGGCAGCACCACGGCCCCGATGAGCAGGGCCACCACGTACAGCCCGAAGGCCAGCAGCCGGGTCTTGACGATGCCGCGTTCGCCGTCGAGCCCGTACATGACGGTGATGGTGTCGATGAACACGTTGACGGCGCGCGAGCCGGACCACAGGGCGAAGGCGAAGCCGAGGGAGATGATGTCGGGCCGGCCCTGCCGGGTGACGTCCTCCAGCAGGGGTCTGGCGATGTCGTCGACGTCGCGGTTGGAGAGCACGGTGCCCACCGCGCGCAGCACGTTCTCCTGGATGCTGGCCACGGTGGTGGTGTCCGTCCACTGGTCCACGTAGCCCAGCAGGCCGAGCAGGCCGAGGAAGAGCGGCGGCAGCGAGAGGAGGGTGAAGAACGCGGCCTCGGCGGCGAGTCCGAGGATCCGGTACTCGATGCAGGAGTTGACCGTGTCCTTCAGGAGCAGCCACGCGATCTTGCGCTTGGAGACGTTGCGGTACAGGGCCCGGGCCCGGTGGAGCCGCCCTGGGGGCCGCTCGGGTGTTTCTTTCGCTGGCTGCACCTCCTTACCGTATCGGCATGACGACCACCACCCACGCAGTCGACAACCAGCCCCCGCCGCTCGCGGGGCACGACGTGTACGGCGGAGACCGGGTCCTGGTCGAGGGGGTGGAGCGCCACCTGGCGCCCGAACTCCTCGACGAGGTCCGCGAGGAGCTCGGGGCCCTGGGCCGGGCGGCGGGTTCGGCGCAGGCCCAGGAGTGGGGGACGCGGGCGAACGCGAACCCGCCGGTGCTGCGCACCCACGACCGCTACGGGCACCGGATCGACGAGGTCGAGTTCCATCCGGACTGGCACCGACTGCTGGGCCACGCGGTCGGGGCCGGGTTGACGGACGCCTGGGGCCGGCCGGGCGGGCACCTGCGGCGGGCCGCCGGGTTCTTCGTCTGGTCGCAGGCGGAGGCCGGGCACGGATGCCCGGTGTCGATGACGCACGCGGCGGTGCCGGCGCTGCGGGCCGATCCGGTGTTGGCGGCCGAGTGGGAGCCCCGGCTGACCTCGCACGTGTACGAGCGGGAGCTGCGGGCGCCCGCCGAGAAGGCCGGCGTGCTCTTCGGCATGGGCATGACGGAGAAGCAGGGCGGCAGCGACGTCCGGGCCAACACCACGCGGGCCGAGCCGGTGGGCGGCGCGGGCTCCGGGGAGTACCTGCTGACGGGGCACAAGTGGTTCTGCTCCGCGCCGATGTCGGACGGGTTCCTGGTGCTCGCGCAGGCCCCCGCCGGCCTGTCCTGCTTCCTGGTGCCCCGGGTGCTGCCGGACGGGACGCGGAACGTGTTCGCGATCCAGCGGCTCAAGGACAAGCTCGGCAACCGTTCGAACGCCTCCTCGGAGGTGGAGTTCGCGGGGACCTGGGGCCGCCTGGTCTGCGAGGAGGGGCGCGGGGTGCGGACCATCATCGAGATGGTCGCGGCGACCCGGCTGGACTGCGTGATCGGGTCGGCCTCGCTGATGCGTCAGGCGCTGACCCAGGCCGCGCACCACACGGCGCACCGGTCCGCGTTCGGCCGGCCGCTGATCGAGCAGCCGTTGATGCGCAACGTGCTGGCCGACCTGGCGCTGGAGTCGGAGGCGGCGACCACGCTGACGCTGCGGCTGGCGGCGGCGTACGACGCGGCGCACGGCGAGGGCCCGGACCGGGACCGGGAGCGGGCCTTCCTGCGGCTGGCGGTGCCGGTGGCCAAGTACTGGGTGACGAAGCGGTGCGTGCCGACGGTGGCCGAGGCGCTGGAGTGCCTGGGCGGCAACGGGTACGTGGAGGAGTCGGGGCTGCCCCGGCTGCTGCGGGAGTCCCCGCTGAACTCGATCTGGGAGGGCTCGGGCAACGTGCAGGCCCTGGACGTGCTGCGGGCGCTGGGCCGGGAGCCGGGGGCGCTGAACGCGTTCCTGACCGAGGTGGGCCTGGCCCGGGGCGCGGACCACCGGCTGGACGCGGCGATCAAGGACCTGCTGACGGAGCTGGCCGATCTGGCGGGCATCGAGGCCCGGGCGCGCCGCCTGGTGGAGCGGATGGCGCTGGTGTTGCAGGGCTCGTTGTTGGTGCGGTGGGCCCCGCCGGAGGTCGCGGACGCGTTCTGCGCCTCGCGTCTGGGCGGGGACTGGGGCTCGGCGTTCGGGACCCTGCCGGCCACCCTGGACCTGGGCTCGGTGGTGGAGCGGGCCCGGCTCGCGGTCTGACGCGGCGACGGGCGACGCGGCGACGGGCGCGAATCCGGGCCGGGCGGTCCCCAAACCGCCCGCCCGTGATCCGGCCCGTCGCACCGGGTCCTCCGGGGAGGACCCGGGACAGGTCCGGTGCCGCGCCGACCCGGCGCCGGCCTGTCCCGCTGAGCCCCGAGGAAGGAGCCGCGCGCCGTCGCACGGCGCCCGCCCAGTGTGTGCGCGCGGGCCTGTGACAAGGGAGAGTTGCATACCGTTGCGTTTCGGCCCCACCATCGTCGCCGGCGGCCGACGGGGTCCGCCGGCCCGCTCGTCGGGATGTGGTACGGGGGAGGCACGGTGGCCGAGCAGGCGCCCACCACGATCGACACGGCAGGACTGTCCGGGATGGACGCCCGGGCGGCGACGAGACTGCTGAAGGAGGTGCGGGCGGCGGCCCTCTCGGGGGGCCGGCCGGTACCCGCGCCGCGGCCGGAGATCGCCGCCTCGTGGCGGCGGATGCGGGCCTTCGGGGTGGATCCGGACCGGGACCGGCGGGCCCGGGAGCTGAGCGCGGCCGAGTTGGAGGAACGGCGGCGCGGCTCGGTGCTGCGGGAGGTGCTGCCGGTGATCCGGGAGGGGCTGTTGCCGGGTCTGGAGGCTTCGCCGCACATCATGGTGGTGGCGGACGCGGACGGCCGGCTGCTGTGGCGGGAGGGCGCGAGCCGGGTGCTGCGGGACGCCGACCGGCTGGGCTTCGCGGTGGGCGCGGACTGGCGCGAGCGGGTGGTGGGGACGAACGGGGTGGGCACGGCGTTGGTGGCCCGGCGGCCGGTGCAGGTGTTCTCGGCCGAGCACTTCGTGGCCTCGCACCACGGCTGGACCTGCGCGGGGGCGCCGGTGCGCGATCCGCGGGACGGCCGGCTGGTGGGGGTGGTGGACGTGAGCGGGCCGCTGGCCTCGATGCACCCGGCGACGTTGACGTGGGTGAGTTCGGTGGCGCGTTCGGCGGAGCGGGAGCTGCGGGTGCGGCACCTGGAGTCCCTGGACCGGCTCCGGTCGGTGGCCTCGCCGCTGCTGGCGCGGTTGGCGGAGCGGGCGCTGGTGGTGGACCCGGCGGGGTGGGTGGCGGCGGTGAACGGGATGCCGCCGGTGGACCGGGTGGCCCTGCCGGCGCAGGTGCGGCCGGGTGCGCAGCGGTTGGCGCGCTGGGGCGAGTGCGCGGTGGAGCCGCTGCCGGGGGGTTGGCTGGTGCGGCCGGGGCGCGGCGAGCCGGAGCGGGCCCGGGCGGGGACGCGGGTGGTGCTGGACCTGGCGGGGCC
The DNA here is from genome assembly GCF_049606955.1 of Streptomyces dryopteridis. Classification (NCBI taxonomy): domain Bacteria; kingdom Bacillati; phylum Actinomycetota; class Actinomycetes; order Kitasatosporales; family Streptomycetaceae; genus Streptomyces; species Streptomyces dryopteridis. The sequence goes on from NZ_CP187113.1 coordinate 849,047, forward strand.
GGGGGCGTGGTCGGCGCGGGTCTCGGGGACCGGGGGCGGGTGGTCGTCGGTGCTCAGTCCCCGGCACGCGGAGTTGTTGTACCTGTTGGCGGTGGCGCCCGGGGGGCGGTCGGCGGCGGAGCTCGCGCAGGAGGTGTTCGGGGATCCGAGCCGGACGGTGACGGTGCGGGCGGAGCTGAGTCGGATCCGGCGGAACCTGGCGGGGGTGCTGGCGGCGCGCCCGTACCGGTTCGCGGAGGGGGTGGAGGTGTCGGTGGAGGGGCCGGCGGATCCGCAGGCCCTGCTGCCGCACTCGTTGGCGCCGACGGTGGCGGGGGCCCGGCTGGGCCGGCCCACGGGTGGCGTGCTTCCCTGACCCCATGAACCACGAGTCACCCGTGTCCCCCGTGTCCCCGACCCCGGCCGCCGATCCCGCGGCCCCGGCCCCGGCCGGCGAGCTCCTGACGTTGACCACTTGGTCCCTGGAGATGACGGCGCCCACCGATCTGGCGCCGGCCTCGCGGGTGCCCGGCCCGGAGGTCCGGGTGGAGCGGGCCGAGGTGCCGTCGCCGGAGTTCAGCCGGTTCCTGTACGCCTCGGTGGGCGGGGACCTGCACTGGACGGACCGGCTTGCGCTGACCCGCGCGCAGTGGGTGGAGCGGTTGGGGCGGCCGGGGGTGGAGACCTGGGTGGCCTGGGACCGGGGGACGCCGGCCGGGTACGTGGAGTTCGACCCGCAGCCGGACGGGGTGGTGGAGATCGTCTACTTCGGTCTGCTGCCCGAGTTCCGGGGGCGCGGGATCGGCGGGCACCTGTTGTCGGTGGGCGTGGCGCGGGCCTGGGACCTGGCCGCGCGGTGGCCGGGGCGGGAGGAGACGCGGCGGGTCTGGCTGCACACGTGCAGCCAGGACGGGCCGACGGCGATGGACAACTACCTCAAGCGGGGTTTCCGGCTGTTCCACACGGAGGAGGAGCCGAAGGCGGTCTCGCGGACCCCCGGCCCCTGGCCCGGCGCCTACTGAGCCGAACCGGCCCGATCCGCCCGGCGTTCAGCCGCGTCCACATGCTGGACGGCCCCGTCCCGTCCGGACCTCCGCAGGTCCGGGCGGGTCACGGGGGTCCCGCGGGCCGGTCGGGGCACCCTCCGGCCGGGGCCCGGACCCCGCCGGCCGAAAATCGCCCCCTCCCGAGGAGGCCACGACCGGCGTGTGCGGGGCGCCGCACGGGTCTTCACGGGCGTTCTCCCGTCCGGAATGAAACGGTTCGGCAGGCTCCGTCTCCCCTCGCGCGCACCCCCACCCCGGGCGCCCCCGCCGCCGCAGGGCGTGACTCAGACCACACCGTTCCATGATGCGAGACAATCGAGTCCGCATTGTGGACAGTAGTGGACTCCTCCAAGCCCCACATGCCACGCTTCCGCCATGAATGGAGCTGGAATCGCCCTGGTGAGTCGGCGGCACGTCGACCTCGGTCGCACGGCCAGCGCCATCTGTCGGACGCGCTGACGCCACCGCAGTCGCTCGCGCGCCAACACCCCGACACCGGCCTGCCGTAGGACACCGGCACCCCGGTCCGGGACCGACGCCGGACCCCCGGGACCCCGGCACCACCACTCCCGACGCACCGGCGTCCGTCTCACCCTGCCTGCCGCGAGAGCGCGGGTCCACACGTCGCGTCTCCCGCCCCTGCCCCTGCCGCCACGACAAGGACGTACCGCCATGGCCGCCACCCCCGAAAAGCCCGCAGCCGCCCCCGCAGCCGCGCGCCGCAAGACCGGCCGTCACCGCGGCGAGGGTCAGTGGGCCGTCGGACACCACACGCCCCTCAACGGCAACGAGCAGTTCAAGAAGGACGACGACGGTCTCAACGTGCGGACACGCATCGAGACGATCTACTCCAAGACCGGCTTCGACTCCATCGACCCCAACGACCTGCGCGGCCGGATGCGCTGGTGGGGCCTGTACACGCAGCGCAAGCCCGGGATCGACGGCGGCAAGACCGCCGTGCTGGAGCCCGAGGAGCTCGACGACAAGTACTTCATGCTGCGCGTGCGCATCGACGGCGGCCGGCTGACCACCGAGCAGCTGCGCGTCATCGGCGAGATCTCCGAGGAGTTCGCGCGCGGCACCGCCGACCTCACCGACCGCCAGAACGTGCAGTACCACTGGATCCGGATCGAGGACGTCCCCGAGATCTGGCGCCGCCTGGAGGCCGTCGGCCTGTCCACCACGGAGGCGTGCGGCGACACCCCGCGCGTCATCCTCGGCTCCCCCGTCGCCGGCATCGCCGAGGACGAGATCATCGACGGCACCCCCGCCATCGACGAGATCTACCGCCGGATCGTCGGCAACAAGGACTTCTCGAACCTGCCCCGCAAGTTCAAGTCCGCGATCTCCGGCTCCCCGCTGCTGGACGTGGCCCACGAGATCAACGACATCGCCTTCGTCGGCGTGGAACACCCCGAGCACGGCCCCGGCTTCGACGTGTGGGTCGGCGGCGGCCTGTCCACCAACCCCAAGCTCGGCGTCCGCCTGGGCACCTGGGTCTCCCTGGACGAGGTCCCCGACGTCTACGAGGGCGTCATCTCCATCTTCCGCGACTACGGCTACCGCCGGCTGCGCAACCGCGCCCGCCTGAAGTTCCTCGTCGCCGACTGGGGCGCCGAGAAGTTCCGCCAGGTCCTCCAGGACGAGTACCTGAAGCGCCCCCTGCACGACGGCCCCGCCCCGAAGCAGCCGCTCCAGACCTGGCGCGACCACGTCGGCGTGCACCGCCAGAAGGACGGCCGCTTCTACATCGGCTTCGCCCCCCGGGTCGGCCGCGTGGACGGCGCCACCCTGGTCAAGATCGCCGAGGTCGCCGAGGTCCACGGCTCCGGCCGGCTGCGCACCACCGCCGAGCAGAAGATGATCCTGCTCGACGTGACCGAGGACCGCGTGGACTCCGCCGTCGCCGCCCTGGAGGCCCTGGACCTGCGGGTCACCCCCTCCCCGTTCCGGCGCGGCACGATGGCCTGCACCGGCATCGAGTTCTGCAAGCTCGCCATCGTCGAGACCAAGGGCCGCGGCCAGACCCTCATCGAGGAGCTGGAGCGCCGACTGCCCGGCTTCGACCAGCCCCTCACCATCAACATCAACGGCTGCCCCAACGCCTGCGCCCGCATCCAGGTCGCCGACATCGGCCTCAAGGGCCAGCTCGTCGTCGACGAGAACGGCGAGCAGGTCGAGGGCTACCAGGTGCACCTCGGCGGCGCCCTCGGCCTGGAGGCCGGCTTCGGCCGCAAGGTCCGCGGCCTGAAGGTCACCGCCGCCGGCCTGCCCGACTACGTGGAACGCGTCGTGACCCGCTTCACCGAGGAGCGCGAGGACGACGAGCGCTTCGCCGCCTGGGTCGCCCGCGCCGACGAGAAGAGCCTGTCGTGAGCGAGCGCGCCGTCCCCTTCCACTGCCCCTACTGCGGCGACGAGGACCTGCGCCCGCACGAGAGCGGGCACGGGGCCTGGGAATGCCGCGCCTGCAACCGCGCCTTCCAGCTGAAGTACCTCGGGCTGCTCGCCCGGGGCTTCGGCAACGGGAACTCCACGGAGGGCGAAGAGATATGACGGGGATTCAGATCGTGACCGAGGACCACGAGGAGCTGCGCGCGCTGGCCGAGAAGGCCGGCCGCGAGCTGGAGGACGCGCCCGCCGAGGAGATCCTCTCCTGGGCCGTCGAGAGCTTCGGCGCCGGCTTCTGCGTCACCTCCTCCATGGAGGACGCGGTCGTCGCCCACCTCGCCTCCCGGGTCCGCCCCGGCGTCGACGTCGTCTTCCTCGACACCGGCTACCACTTCGAGGAGACCATCGGCACCCGCGACGCCGTCGAGGCCGTGATGGACGTCAACCTCATCACCCTCACCCCCCGGCAGAGCGTCGCCGAACAGGACGCCGAGCACGGCCCCCGGCTGCACGACCGCGACCCCGACCTGTGCTGCGCCCTGCGCAAGGTGGCCCCCCTCGCCGAGGGCCTGACCGCCTACCGCGCCTGGGCCACCGGCCTGCGCCGGGACGAGTCCCCCACCCGCGCGAACACCCCCGTGGTGGGCTGGGACGCCCGCCGCGCCAAGGTGAAGGTCTCCCCGATCGCCCGCTGGACCCAGGACGACGTGGACGCCTACGTGATCGAGCACGGCGTGCTCACCAACCCGCTGCTCATGGACGGCTACGCCTCCGTGGGCTGCGCCCCCTGCACCCGACGCGTCGCGGCGGGCGAGGACGCCCGCGCCGGCCGCTGGGCCGGCCGCGCCAAGACCGAGTGCGGACTGCACGGCTGATGACCGACCTTGTGGAGAACCAGATGAGCGTGACCGGCCAGGGAGCCACCGTGTGGCTGACCGGTCTGCCCAGCGCGGGCAAGACCACCATCGCGTACGCGCTGGCGGAGCGGCTGCGGGCCGCCGGCCGCCGCGTCGAGGTCCTCGACGGCGACGAGATCCGCGAGTTCCTCTCCGCCGGCCTCGGCTTCGACCGGGCCGACCGGCACACCAACGTGCAGCGGATCGGCTTCGTCGCCGAACTCCTCGCCCGCAACGGGGTCCTCGCCCTCGTGCCCGTCATCGCGCCCTACGCCGACAGCCGCGAGGCCGTCCGCGCCCGGCACGCCAAGAACGACACCCCCTACCTGGAGGTGCACGTGGCCACCCCGGTCGAGGTGTGCTCCGAGCGGGACGTCAAGGGCCTCTACGCCAAGCAGGCCGCCGGCGAGATCTCCGGCCTCACCGGGGTGGACGACCCCTACGAGTCCCCCGAGGCCCCGGACCTTCGCATCGAGTCGCACACGCAGTCCGTGTCGGAGTCGGCCGACTCCCTGCACGCTCTGCTCACCGAGAGGGGACTGGCGTGACCACCGCAGCGCACAGCCACACCGCGGCCTCCCAGGCCGATCCCGACACGGACGCGCCCTACGCGCTCAGCCACCTCGACTCCCTGGAGTCCGAGGCCGTCCACATCTTCCGCGAGGTGGCGGGCGAGTTCGAGAAGCCGGTGATCCTCTTCTCCGGCGGCAAGGACTCCATCGTCATGCTGCACCTGGCGCTCAAGGCATTCGCGCCCGCGCCGGTGCCCTTCGCCCTGCTGCACGTGGACACCGGGCACAACTTCCCCGAGGTCATCGAGTACCGCGACCGGGTCGCCGCCCGCCACAACCTGCGCCTGCACGTGGCCTCCGTCCAGGAGTACATCGACGCCGGCAAGCTCCGCGAGCGCCCCGACGGCACCCGCAACCCGCTCCAGACCGTGCCCCTGACCGAGGCCATCCAGCGGCACCGCTTCGACGCCGTGTTCGGCGGCGGCCGGCGCGACGAGGAGAAGGCCCGCGCCAAGGAGCGCGTGTTCTCCCTGCGCGACGAGTTCTCCCAGTGGGACCCGCGCCGCCAGCGCCCCGAACTGTGGCAGCTGTACAACGGCCGGCACGCCGCCGGCGAGCACGTCCGCGTCTTCCCGCTGTCCAACTGGACCGAGCTGGACGTGTGGCAGTACATCGCCCGCGAGGGCATCGAACTCCCCGAGATCTACTTCGCGCACGAGCGGCCCGTGTTCGCCCGCTCCGGCATGTGGCTCACCGCCGGCGACTGGGGCGGCCCCAAGGAGGGCGAGACGGTCGAGACCCGCCGGATCCGCTACCGCACCGTCGGCGACATGTCCTGCACCGGCGCCGTCGACTCCGACGCCGCCGACCTCGACGCCGTGATCGCCGAGATCGCCGTGTCCCGCCTCACCGAGCGGGGCGCGACCCGCGCCGACGACAAGCTGTCCGAGGCCGCGATGGAAGACCGCAAGCGCGAAGGGTACTTCTAAGCCATGACCAGCACCACCGAGCAGCTCAGCGCCACCACGCTGCTGCGCTTCGCGACCGCCGGTTCCGTCGACGACGGCAAGTCCACCCTGGTCGGCCGCCTGCTCCACGACTCCAAGTCGGTCCTGGAGGACCAGCTGGAGGCCGTCGAGCGGGTCTCCGCCGACCGCGGGCAGGCCGCCCCCGACCTCGCGCTGCTCACCGACGGCCTGCGGGCCGAACGCGAGCAGGGCATCACCATCGACGTGGCCTACCGGTACTTCGCCACCGCGCGCCGCCGGTTCATCCTCGCCGACACCCCCGGGCACGTGCAGTACACCCGGAACATGGTCACGGGCGCCTCCACCGCCGAACTCGCCGTGGTCCTCGTCGACGCCCGCAACGGCGTGGTCGAGCAGACCCGCCGGCACGCGGCCGTCGCCGCCCTGCTGCGGGTCCCGCACGTGGTCCTCGCCGTCAACAAGATGGACCTCGTGGACTACCGCGAGGAGGTCTTCGCCGGCATCGCCGAGGAGTTCACCACCTACGCGGCCGAACTCGGCGTCCCCGAGATCACCGCCATCCCGATCTCGGCGCTGGCCGGCGACAACGTCGTGGACCCTTCCACGAACATGCCCTGGTACACCGGCCCGACCGTCCTGGAACACCTGGAGACCGTGCCCGTCAGTCACGACCTGACGGCCTGCCCGGCCCGCTTCCCGGTCCAGTACGTGATCCGCCCGCAGAGCGCCGAACACCCCGACTACCGGGGCTACGCCGGTCAGATCGCCTCCGGCGTGCTGCGCGTCGGCGAGCCCGTCACGGTGCTGCCCTCGGGCAAGACCAGCGTCATCGAGGGCATCGACGCCCTCGGCGAGAGCGTGGACATCGCCTGGGCCCCCCAGTCGGTGACCCTGCGCCTGGCCGACGACATCGACATCTCGCGCGGCGACCTGATCGCCCCCAGCGCGAGCGCCCCGGCCACCACGCAGGACGTGGTCGCCACCGTCTGCCACGTGGCGGACACCCCCCTGACCCTGGGCGCGCGGGTGCTGCTCAAGCACACCACCCGCACGGTCAAGGCCATCGTCAAGGAGATCCCCTCGCGGCTGACCCTCGACGACCTCTCCCAGCACCCCAACCCCGGGCGGCTGGTCGCCAACGACATCGGCCGGGTGGTCGTGCGCGTCGCGGAGCCGCTGGCCCTCGACACCTACGCCGCCTCCCGGCGCACCGGGTCCTTCCTGCTCATCGACCCGGCGGACGGCACCACCCTCGCGGCGGGCATGGCGGGCGAGGCGTTCGCCGGCCGCGCCGCCGAGACCGGTGCCGGGCAGGACGACACGGAAGGATGGGATTTCTGACATGACCACGGACGCCTATTCGACCTTCGCGAAGGAGGGCGGCCGCGTCGGCAGCGGCGCCCTCGGCAGCGGCCAGGGAGGGGTGGCGCGATGTGCGCGATGACGTACGCGCACCGCATGCGCGCCCACACCCCCCACGACGCACCGCCGCCCGATCCACGACTTCACCGACGAAGACGTCGCCCGTCCTGACCGGACCCGCGACGCACCGAGAGGAACACCTCCCGTGCCTGCCAACGGAACCCCTCGCACCGCCCGCACCACCGTCCGCCGCGGCCTCGCCGCCGCGGCCGCCCTGCCCCTGCTGATCGGCGCGCTCGCCTCCTGCGGCTACGGCTCCGAGGCCACCAAGAGCGGTGACGACACCGGCAAGGCCGCGGCCGCGAGCCCCGACGCCGCGAAGCTGTCCGTCCCCGAGGTCCGGATCGGCTACTTCCCGAACCTGACCCACGCGACCGCGCTGGTCGGCGTGCAGGAGGGCCTGATCCAGAAGGAGCTGGGCGGCACCAAGGTCAAGACCCAGACCTTCAACGCCGGCCCCTCCGAGATCGAGGCCCTCAACGGCGGCTCGCTCGACATCGGCTTCATCGGCCCCTCCCCCTCGATCAACGCCTACGTCAAGTCCCAGGGCAAGAACCTGCGGATCATCTCCGGCTCCGCCTCCGGCGGCGTGAAGCTGGTCGTGAACCCGGACAAGATCAAGTCCCTGGACGACATCAAGGGCAAGAAGATCGCGACCCCGCAGAAGGGCAACACGCAGGACGTCGCGTTCCTCAACTGGATCTCCGAGAAGGGCTGGTCGGTCGACCCCGAGTCGGGCAAGGGTGACGTCTCCGTCGTCCGCATCGACAACAAGGAGACCCCGAGCGCGTTCAAGCAGGGTTCCCTCGACGGCGCCTGGGTGCCGGAGCCGACCGCCTCCAAGCTCGTCTCCGACGGCGGCAAGGTCCTCCTGGACGAGACCTCCCTGTGGCCCGACAAGAAGTTCGTCATCACGAACATCATCGTCTCGCAGAAGTTCCTGGCCGAGCACGCGGACGTGGTCGAGGCCGTGCTCAAGGGCACCGTCAAGACGAACGACTGGATCAACGCCAACCCGGACAAGGCCAAGGAGTCCGCGAACAACGCCCTGAAGGCGCTGAGCGGCAAGGCCCTGGACCCCAAGGTCATCGACCCGGCGTGGCCGTCGATCGCGATCACGAACGACCCGCTGGCCTCGACCCTGAAGACGCAGTCCGAGTGGGCGGTGAAGGCCAAGCTCATCAAGCAGCCCGAGCTGGCCGGCATCTACGACCTGAAGCTCCTCAACAAGGTGCTGAAGGCCGCGGGCAAGCCCGAGGTGTCCGACGCCGGTCTCGGCGTCAAGTGACCGCCGGTCCGGGGGGTGCGACCGACACCCCCCGGATCCGGCCCCGTCGCGGGCGGCCCGCCCGCCCGCGACGCCCGTCGCGTCCGGCGCCCCGTCCGGCGCCGCGCGCGACCCGCACCCCCGCCCCGCGCCCACCAGCGTCCCGCAGTACGTCCCCCAGGAGGTGACGACCATGGCCACCACGCTCGCCCAGGCCACCGACGACACCACGGCGGTCACCCATGCCGCCCGCATCGAGCACGTCTCGAAGTCGTTCCCCGGCCCGGCCGGCAACCAGCTCGTCCTCGACGACATCACCCTCGATGTCGCGCCCGGCGAGTTCGTCACCCTCCTCGGCGCCTCGGGCTGCGGAAAGTCCACGCTGCTGAACCTGGTCGCGGGACTGGACGCGCCCAGCGCGGGCTCCATCGAGACCCCCGGCGGGCGCCCGGCCCTGATGTTCCAGGAACACGCCCTGTTCCCCTGGCTGACGGCCGGCAAGAACATCGAACTGGCCCTGCGGCTGCGCGGGGTCCCCAAGGCCGAACGCCGCCCCGAGGCCGAGCGCCTGCTGGAGCTGGTCCGGCTCGGCGGGGCGCACGGCAAGCGGGTGCACGAGCTGTCCGGCGGCATGCGCCAGCGCGTGGCCCTGGCCCGGGCCCTGGCCCAGGACAGCCGGCTGCTGCTGATGGACGAGCCGTTCGCGGCCCTGGACGCCATCACCCGCGACGTGCTGCACAACGAACTGACCCGGATCTGGGCGGAGACGGGCCTGTCGGTCCTCTTCGTCACCCACAACGTCCGCGAGGCCGTGCGCCTCGCCGAGCGCGTCGTGCTGCTGTCCTCCCGCCCCGGCCGGGTGGCCAAGGAGTGGCGGGTGGACATCCCGCAGCCGCGCCGCATCGAGGACGCGGACGTCGCCGAACTGTCCCTTGAGATCACCGAGCACCTGCGTGGGGAGATCCGCCGTCATGGCCAGCACTGAGACCGCCCCCGAACGCGACTCGGCCGCCGACCCCGGCCGCAAGGACGACCTGGCCGGCCTGGAGGCCGGGCTCGACGCGCTGGACGCCGTCGAGGTCCGCAGGACCCCGGCCCGCGAGGTGCTCCTCAAGAAGGTGCTGCCGCCGGTCGCGGCGGTGGCCCTGGTCCTGGTGATCTGGCAGTCCCTGGTCTCCGCCGAGGTCGCCGACGTCACCAAGCTGCCCTCTCCGGGGGCCGTGTGGGCCTCCGTGAGCGACCTGTGGCTCCAGGGCACGCTGCTGGAGGTCATCTGGACCTCCGTCTCGCGCGGCATGCTCGGCTTCCTGCTCGCGCTGGCCATCGGCACCCCGCTCGGCCTGCTCGTGGCCCGGGTCCGCTTCGTGCGGGCCGCGATCGGCCCGATCCTCTCCGGGCTCCAGTCCCTGCCCTCGGTGGCCTGGGTGCCGCCGGCCGTGATCTGGCTGGGCCTGAACGACTCGATGATGTACGCGGTGATCCTGCTGGGCGCCGTGCCCTCCATCGCCAACGGGCTGGTCTCGGGCGTGGACCAGGTCCCGCCGCTGTTCCTGCGCGCCGGCCGGACCCTGGGCGCCACCGGCCTCAAGGGCACCTGGCACGTGGTCATGCCGGCCGCGCTGCCCGGCTACCTCGCGGGCCTCAAGCAGGGCTGGGCCTTCTCCTGGCGCTCGCTCATGGCCGCCGAGATCATCGCCTCCTCCCCCGACCTGGGCCTGGGCCTGGGCCAGTTGCTGGAGAACGGCCGCAACAACATCGACATGCCGGGGGTGTTCACGGCGATCCTGCTGATCCTGATCGTCGGCATCGCCATCGACCTGCTGATCTTCAGCCCGCTGGAGCGCTGGGTGCTGCGCAGCCGCGGCCTGCTCGCCAAGGGCTGACCGCCGTGCGCACCCGGTCCACGACCCCGGCACGGGAGGCGGGCCCCGTCCTGCTGGTGGTGGCGCACGGCAGCCGGGACCCCCGGCACGCGGAGACCGTCCGCGCGCTGGTGGCCCGGGTGCGCGGACAGCGGCCCGGGCAGCGGGTGGAGACCTCGTTCCTGGACTTCGACGCCCCGGACCCGGCGACGGTGCTGGAGCGCCTGGCCGCCGAGGGCGCGGGGCACGTGATCGCCCTGCCCCTGCTGCTGACCCGCGCCTTCCACGCCCGCAGCGACATCCCGGCCGTCCTCGCGGCGGCCGGGGCCCGGCTGCCGGGGCTGCGGATCCGGCAGGCCGGCGTCCTGGGCCCGTCCCCGCTGCTGTTCGCGGCGGCCGAACGGCGGCTCGCGGCGGCCGGCGCCGGCTTCGAACGGGCCGAACGCGCCCGCACCGGCGTGGTCCTGGCCGCCGCCGGCACCTCCGACCCGGGGGCCCGGGCGGTGATCGAGGCGGCGGCCGCCGACTGGCGCGGGCGCGCCGGCTGGGCGGCCGTAACGGTCGCCTACGCCTCGGCCGCCGGTCCCCGCGTCGAGGACGCCGTGCGCGAGCTGCGCACCCGGCCCGGCGTGGCCCGCGTGGCGGTCTCCCCCTACGTGCTGGCCCCGGGCCGACTCCCGGACCGCATCGCGGCGGGCGCCCGGGAAGCCGGGGCGGAGGCCCTGGCCGAGGTGCTGGGCGCGGCCCCGGAACTGGCCGCCCTGCTCCTGACCCGCTTCGACGCGGCGGCGGCCCCGCGACGGGTCCCGGTGCCGGCCCTGGCCGGCTGACCGGCCCCGCTTCGCCCCTTCCGGCCCCGACGGCCTCGCGCCGTCGGGGCCTCGTCGTGCGCGGGGCGGGTCAGGGGCGCGACGGGGCGGGGATGGTGGGGCGGCCCTGGTCGGCGGGGGTCAGGAAGGGGAGGGCGGCCAGGTGTTCGGGCGGGAGGTCGAAGGAGTCCGCCAGCGGGCCGAGGTGCGGGGCGAGGCGGGCGACCAGGTCGCGGATGGTGTCGGGGAGCGCGCGGGCCTGATCGGGGGTGAGGCGGTCGGCGAGGAGGAGTTCGCCGAGCAGCGGGCGCAGGGCCTCCAGTTGGAAGAGGGCGCACAGGTCCGTCAGGCGCGCGCGTTCGGCGGGCTCGGCCCGGTCGAGGGCGGCGGTGAAGGCGTCGGCGGCCAGGCTCGTGGCGTGCACGGCCACGAGGTCGAGGGCGGCGGCCGAGGCGTGGTCCCAGCGGCCGAAGGGGGCGTCGGGGTCCCCGGCGCGCAGGTCGCGGCGGGCGCGTTCCTGCCGGTCGCGTTCCACGTCGGCGAAGAGGGTACGCAGGAAGGCCGGGTCGGTGAGGTCCTCGGCTCCGGTGGCGCGCGGGCCGGGTTCGGGCAGGGCGCGGCCGAGGAGGAGTTCGGCGCCGGCCTTGCACCAGACGGCGAGGTTGTCGCCCTCGGCGGTGATCGCGCCGTCGGTGTCGGCGGCGAGGCCGGCCAGGCCGTTGGCGTGGAAGAGGCCGCGGGCCCCGCAGCGTTCGCGGGCCTCGGTGACGAGGTCGCGGGCGCGCCAGCTGAGCCAGCCCTTGGCGACGCCGACGAGGCGTTCGGTGTCGGCGGCGTCCTCGGGGCGGTGGTGGGTCCAGCGGTCGACGACCTCGCGGTGCAGGAAGGTCATCGCGTGGGCGGCGGCGAGCCCGGACAGCAGGCGGGCGGTGTGGCTGCGGTGGGCGGTGAGCGGGACCCTGGTGCCGGCCCGGCGGCCGGAGACCTCGCGGAGTTCGGCGTAGCGGACGGCGACGGCGAGGGCGGCGCGGGCGGCGCCGACGCTGCCGGCGCCCATGCAGAGCTTGCCGGTGGTGACGCGGCGGATCGCGGTGAGGAACCGTTTGCGCGGGCTGCCGATCTCGGTGCGCAGGGTGCCGTCGGGGTCGAGCCGGCCGTGCGGGCCCTGGATCAGGGCGGTGCGGGGCAGGCGGACCCGGTCGAAGGCGGTGACGCAGTGGTCCACGGGGCTGCCGGCGCGGTCGGGCAGGGGGTCGACGCGGACGCCGGGCAGGGGGCCGTTCTCGTCGGTGAGGGGGGTCAGGAAGAGGAAGACGCCCTCGTCGCGACCGGCGAGGAGGAGTCGGGCGGCGACGACGGCGTGCTTGGGGCCGCCGGCCTCGCCGGTGTTGGGCATGTACTTCTGGGCGTCGGCGTCGGGGGTGTGCAGGACGAACTCGTCGCGTTCGGGGTCGAAGGCGGCGGTGGTGCGCAGGGCGGCGGCGTCGTTGCCGTGCCCGCGTTCGGTGCACAGGAAGGTGCCGAGGCGGTCGAGGCTCAGGTAGGGGGTGAGGTCGCGGGCCGGGGAGATCCGGTCGTCGAGGAGGGAGCCGAGGAAGAGGTTCCAGTGGATGCCGATGACGGTGGCGGCGCCGCCGCCGACGATCGCGGTCCACTCGTGGGCGGCGGCCAGGGCGCGGGGGTCGTCGGGCATCGGGCCGAGGGCGCGCAGCCGGTCGTAGGCGAGCCGGTGCAGGTCGGCCGTGTCGGCCTTCTCGGGCTGCCGGAAGAGGGGGTCGGCGAGGGCGGCGCGGAAGCGGGGGTGCAGACCCGCGTGGGGGTCGGCGCCGCCTTCGCGGAAGAGCAGCGGGGGGAGGGCGGGATCTCCGCCGCTCTCGTGACTCAGGGGGTTCGTGTGACGCGTGTGAGTGAGGGACACGTTTCATGAACGCACGCGGGAGACCCTCGGAGCCGTCGAGTTCCGGCCTTTTCGATCTTCGCGGAGCGGCCCCGATGACCGAAAAGGCTCAGGTGACGGATCCGAGGTCCGAAGATCGTAAAAACCGGATCCCCGCACCCGCCCCCGCCGGGGTCAGCGTCCGCGCGCCTCGGCCTCGTCGGCCAGGGCCGTCAGATCCGCGATCGACATGGCACCGGGCGGGAAGCCCTCGCGGGCCAGGATGTTCGCGGCGTGCCGCAGGGTCTCGTTGACCGGGGTGGGCACCCCGTGCAACCGGCCCAGCAGCGCGATCTCCCCGTTCAGCCAGTCCGCCTCCACCGAGCCGGTGCCCCGCCGCAGGCTCTGCCACGTGGACCCGCCGCGCCCCGCCGCGCCCTCGGCCGGCGGTTCCACCTTCCCGTCCCGGGCGGCGGCCTGCTCGGCCTCGTCGGCCCACACGATCCCGGCCGCCTCGTACACCGTCTTCGCCTCGCGGATCGCCCGCAGGGCCAGCGCCCCCTTCGCCGGGTCCGGGGCGAGCCCGGTGACGGCCTGGACGGCGTTGCCGAGGTTGGAGAGCAGCTTGGCGTGCTTCCACCGCATCACGTCGGGCACCACCGGGGCGCCGAAGCCCGCGCCGCGCAGGTCGGCCGCGATCCGTTCGCAGGTCCGGTCGGTGCCGCCGGCCGCCAGGCCCAGGTGCAGGATCCCGGTCAGCGGCGCGCACAGCGCGGACACCTCGCCGGGCTCCAGGAAGGTCGAGGGCAGCCAGACGCACACGCCGATCACGCGGGCGAACCGGCGCAGCGCCATCCGATCCGCCTCCACCCCGTTCTGCGCGCACAGCACCGGCAGCCGCTGCGCGGCCGTGCCCCCGCCGGCCACCTCGGCCGCGCCCCACGCGTCGAGGGCGGCGGGCGCGTCCTGGGTCTTCACGGCGAGGACGAGCACGTCGTCGGGGCGCAGCTCCCCCGCCTCCTGCGGTCCGGCCACGACGGGCAGCCGGTGCACGGCGACGCCGTCGGCGGTGGTGAGGGTCAGTCCGCGCTCGCGCAGGACGCGGGCGTGCTCGCCGCGGGCCGCGAGCAGCACCTCGTGGCCGGCGGCGGCGAGTCGGCCGCCCAGGGTCGCGCCGATCGCCCCGGCGCCGATGATGACGTAACGCATGCCCCGAGCCTGACACACGGCCCGGATCAGGCGTCGGTCAGGGCCAGCAGGGCGCGGACGGTGTTCAGGTTGCGGGTGGTCTGCACGACGTCGGGGCCCAGGACGCTCGGGCGGGCCAGGGCCTCGGCGAGCTTCGAACGGCCCAGGCCGTCGGGGGTGGACAGGTACAGCACCCGGTCCCCGACCCGGTAGGTGTCGGGCGGCAGGCCCTCGGGGTCCACGCGGGCCGCCAGGGCGGCCGGGTCGGCGGGGGCGGAGAGGAAGGTGACGTGCAGGTGCCGGGGGTCGACGCCCTCGGTGGGGAAGGGCAGGGCCTCGGCGACGGCCCGCAGCCGGGGGGCGTCGAGGCCGATCACGGGCACCTCGAAGCCGAAGTGCGCGGCGATGTCGGCGGCGATCCGGGCGGCGAGTTCGTCGGGGTCCCCGGGCGGGTGGAGGGCGACCACGTTGCCGCTCTGGAGGTGCGTGCGCACCTCGCCCCAGCCGCGACGGCCGAGCGCTGTCCGCAACTCGGCCATGGGCACCTTGCGATGCCCGCCGACGTTGATCCCCCGCAACAGGAACACGTACGGGACGGCCTCGGATCCGCTCATGGGGCCCAGGGTAGCGGCGCCCGGCGCCGGTCGGCCTCCGGTGTCGGATACTGATCGGCGAACCCGGGCGCGTCGACGCGGCCCGGACCCGTACCCGAACGCGAAGGCACCATGGACGAGGCACAGGCCACCCAGGCCCTGACGGAGGCCGGGCTCGCCGGCGAGTTGCTGGTCATCGGCGAGAACGCGGTCTTCGCCACCACCGACGGGCTGATCGCGAAGGTCGGCCGGCGAGATCCCGAGCTCCTCGCCCGCGCGACCCGTGAGCTCGCCGTCGCCGCCCGGCTCGCCGAGGCCGGAGTGCCGGCCGTGCGCGCCGCCGAACCGGTCCCGCGCCTGGCCGGCGGGCACGCCGTCACCCTCTGGCACCGGCTCCCGGACCCGGTGCGGCCCGCCGAGCCCGCCGACGTGGCCGCGCTGCTGCGGCTCGTGCACGCGCTGCCCGCCGACGCCTTCCCCGAGCCGCTGCCCCCGCGCGATCTGCTCGGCGGGGTGGAGCGCTGGCTGCGACTCGCGGGCGGGGCGATCGACCCCGAGGACGCCGCGTTCCTGCGGGAGCGCCGCGACGCCTACGCCCGGGAGGTCGCGGCCCTCGTCCCGCACCTGCCGCCGGGTCCGATCCACGGGGACGCCCTGGCCCGCAACGTGCACGTGGGCCCCGACGGTCCGGTCCTGGTGGACCTGGAGACCTTCTCGCACGACCTGCGCGAGCACGACCTCGTCGTCACCGACCTGGCCCGCGACCGCTACGGGCTGCCCGAGGCCGCCCACCGGGCCTTCGTGGACACCTACGGCTGGGACGTGCGCTCCTGGGCCGGGCACGCCCTGCTGCGGGGCGCCCGCGAGACCGCGAGCTGCGCGTGGGTCGCCCAGCACGCGCCCGTCAACCCCAAGGCCCTGGCCGAGTTCCGGCGGCGGGTCGCCTCCCTGCGCGAGGGCGACCCCACCGTCCGCTGGTACCCCTTCTGAGGTCTCCGGGAGGCCGGGTCGGTCAGTCCTCGACCCGCGCCAGGCAGTAGCCGCGCATGTGGGTGTACGTCTCCACGGGGTCGGCCTGGTAGCTCCACGGCATCTCGCCGATCCAGCCGTCGACGGCGCGGAACTGCGCCAGCGCCTCCGGGTAGCGGTCCTGCCAGTACAGCACCCAGGTGACGATGTGCCGGGACCACCACAGCGCCCGGCTGTCGGGGTCCTGGGCCTGGGCGACGCCGATGTCGGCGAGGGCCGCGTCGACGGCGGTGACGATCTCGGGCCGCTTGAAGAACTCGTCGGCGTCGAGGTCCTCGTGGGTGACCTGCTCGAACCACGCCACCAGCGGCAGGTGGGCGAGGAGTTCGCCGGCGCGGGCCCCGTCGGCGGTGGAGCGCGCGAAGGCCACGGCCCGCTCGTGCGAGCCGTGCCACTTCTTCGACCAGTACTGGACGGCGTTGAAGTGGGCCGTCGTCATCCGCGGGCAGCGGGCGGTGATCTCCCGCCACAGCGTCTCGTACCGTTCGTGCGAGTAGCTCAGGCCCAGCGCGATGGCCTGCTCCACCACGTACGGGACCCCGTCGCGCGGGTCGGCCATCCGCTGCGCGAGGTGGGTGGCCGCCTGGGCCCGGCCCAGGACCGCGTGGAAGCTCGCGAACTGCTCGCGGGTGGTGTACTGGGCCCGCTTGGCGCCCCGGATCCGCCAGGCCAGTCGCACCAGGCCCTGGGCCTCCACGAGGGCGGCGTCCGCGTCCCCGGCCCGGGCGCTCTGCCATGCCTTCAGCCAGGCGTCGTCCTCGGCCGCGAGCTGCGCGAGGGCCGAGGCGCGCTGGAAGCGCTCCTCGGGTTCCATGCCGGCCGCGGCCAGCCAGCGGGCGCCGACCTCCCAGTCCCCGGCGCGGACGGCCTCCAGGGCGGCCTCCTCGTCGGCGCGCGGCGGCATGCCCCGCTCCGTGTCCAGTTTCTCGGCCGGCAGGAACCCGGCGGCGGCCAGGCCCTCGGCGGCGATCTCGGCGGCGGCCTCCTCGGCCGCGGCCTCCCGGTGGCCGCGGGTCTCGCGGACGTAGGTGCTGACGAAGACCCACGCGAGCCACAGGCCGAAGGCCAGCAGCGGGACGGCGAGGACGCCCAAGATCCAGAGCAGAACGGTCATGCGGGGAGCAACCTTCTCAACGGGTCGGTGTCGGGGCGGTCGGCGACGGCGGCGTCGAGGGCCTCGTCGATGCGGTCCCCGAGCCCGGGGTCGCGGTGGTGGAACTCGGCCGGTCCGCTCCAGGAGAGCGCCCAGTGGGCCTCCTCGTGCACGAGGAGGTCGACCGTGACGAGGGTGTCGAGGGCCTCGCGGGCCAGGGTGCGGGCGAATTCGCGGGCGGCCCGGCCGGTGGCGGCACCGGCCTCGTCGGACTTCGGGAAGCGGTCCACGGTCCGGTGCAGCACCCCGGGGTCGGCGTCGATCGCGTCGAGGATCCGGCGCGTCGACAGCACGATCACGGGGGCCTCGGCCGGTTCCCCGCCCCCCGCGCCGTCGGGGTCGGCGGCCGGGAGGTGGGCGGGGTCGAGCGGGGGCAGCGGGACCCCGGCGGCGGCCGCGGCCTCGCTGACGGCGGCGGCCTCGCGCAGGCTGCGGTGGAACATGGCCACCCGGACCAGTTCCTCCCAGTCCAGGCGCTCCATGCCGAGCAGGCCCTCGGCGAGGACCGCCTCCTCCAGTTCGACCGCGCTGCCGATCGGGTTGTCCAGCAGGTCCTGGGCGGGCAGTCCTTCGAGGGCCGCGACGCCGAGGCCGTCGTCGGGCAGGATCTCCAGGCGGGCCACGCGGTCCAGCAGCGCCGGGCGCGGGGACAGCGGGTGGCCGGGCTCGTCGGGCAGGTCGTCGCGCAGCCGGGCCGCGTCGTGCGGGCGACCGCGCAGCAGGCGGGGCAGCCCGCCGAACATCTCGCCGGGCAGCGGCATCAGGCCGAAGGGCGCGCCGATGCCCACGTAGCCGCCCACGAGGCGGTTCTGGAAGGCGGCCAGGACCACCGTCTCGCGCAGGGCGGCGCTGCCGGCGTCGCGGCCCACGATCCGGGCGCCCGCGAGGTCGGCGGCGTACTCGTGGGCGCGTTCCCCGTCGAGGGTGACGCGGAGCACGAACCGGCCGTAGCGCGCGCAGAGGCGTTCCAGGGCGCGCCCGAGGGCGCCGTCGCGTTCGGGGCGTTCGGCGCGGCGGACGTGGAAGCCGGCGGCGGCGGCCTGCTCCACGACCCGGTTCTCCGCCTCGGCCTCGGCGGCCCGCTCCTCCTCGGCCTCCTCGCCGGCGCCCTCGGCGGCGTGCGCCCGCTCCTCGGCGCGGCGTTCGAGTTCGGCGACGGTGCCGCGCAGCCAGGCCAGTCCGCGACCGACGGCGGGGCCGCGCCGGGTGCCCAGCGGGGCGTGCCGGGCGAGTTCGCGGGCCAGGAGGAAGCGGAGCCGGGCCTGGTCCAGGCCCAGCAGCAGCGGCATGCCCAGGTACAGGATCCGGGGACCGGGGCGGGTGCCGAGGGGGCCGGACTCCTCGGTGACGGCGACGGAGGCGTCGGGCACGATCCGGATCGCGTCGGGGGCGCGGGTGCCGACGGCGTCGGCGAGTTCGCGCACGGCCCGCCAGAGCTCGGGTTCGGTCTCGGGCGTGGCCCAGGTGCCGGAGTGGGGTTCGGCGGCGGGGGGTCGGATCCGCTTGGCGGTCCGGGCGAGGTTCATGCCGAGGAGCACGGTGGCGGAGACGGCGGCGAGCGGCAGGAACCGACCGCCGACCAGGGCCCAGAGCCCGAGGCCGAGGGCGGCGGGCAGGAGGGTGAGCAGTGGCCCGAGGGCGTGGAAGCCGACCAGGAGTACGAGCGCGCGGGCGGCGCGCAGAGAAGCGCCCATGGCGAGCAGATCCCCCGAGAATGACACGCTAAGTGTGGACGGGCGCGGGGCCCAGGACAGCGCGCCGTCGACCGGCCGGTCCCCGGGGCGGGGCCCGGGCGGCCGGAAACCCGGGGGGTCGTCAGGCGCGATCGGGCCGGGCCGGGGCCTCGGCGTGCCGTGGCACGGGATCGAGTATGCGGGGTTTCGAGCCACGGTCGAACACCGGGGACGTCTCGGTGTCCGGAACGTGATCAAACGGGGCCCCAAGACCGGGCCGATCGACCCCCCGGACCCACCGCGGACCGGCGTGATCCGGCCGGCCGACGGCCCCGGGTCAGGCGCCCCGGGGGCGGGGTATCCAGGGCCAGGCCGACTCCACCCGGGCCTGCGGGTCGGAGCGCCGCAGGTACGCCTGGAGCGAGGCGGCCTGGTCGGCGGCGGCCCGGATCTGGAGGGCGTGCAGGTCGGAGGGGCCGAGGAGGGCCAGTTCGGGGTGGCCGGCGCCGACCCGGCGGGCGGTGCGGGCGGCGGCCACGGCGTCGGCCCGCGCGTCGTGCGCGTCCTGGAGTTCCACCCCGTAGTGGGCGCACAGCGCGGTCAGGGAGCGTTTGCCCTTGCGGTGGCGGTCGGCGTGCTTGTCGAGGACCAGGGGGTCGATGACGGTGCCCCGGTGGCGGCCGGCGAGGCGTTCGGCGGGCGAGGCCACGCCGTGCCGGCGGCACTCCCGGTCGAGCAGCGACAGGTCGTAGCGGGCGTTCATCACCACCAGCGGGGTGCCGGCGGCGAGGACGGAGGCGACCAGCTCGGCTATCTCCTCCACGGCCGGGCCGGCCGGGGAGCCCTCGGCGCGGGCCCGTTCGGTGCTGATGCCGTGGATGGCGGTGGCCTCGGCGGGGATCTCCACGCCCGGGTCGACGAACCAGCAGCGTTCGCGGCGGATCCGGCCGTCGGCGTCGACCGCGACGAGGGCGGCGGTGACGATCCGGTCGTGCTCCACGTCGGTGCCGGTGGTCTCGGTGTCGAAGGCGACCATCGGTCCGGTCACCCAGCTCATGACGCCCCGCCCGCTCCGGCGTGCGCGCGCCCGTCCCCCGTGTGCTGGTCCCCCATGGGCCGGTCCCCCTGCTGTGTCGTGCGGTCGCTGACGTGGTGCCGCCCGGCCGGGTCCCTCCGGCGGGCGGTGGCCCTCACCTTCGCACGCCGCACCGACAGGCCCGCTCGGGCCCCGGCCGCGGCCCGCCGGCGGCGCCGGTGGGCCGGGGCGGGTCGGGGGTGTCAGGAAAGGCGTCAGGAGACGGGTCGGGAGTCCTCCCAGACCGATTCGAACTCCTCGCGGTAGGTCGGGAAGAGCCCGTAGTCCCCGCCGGCCTCGGCGGTGCGTTCGCGTCCGCCGCGGTCGCGGCCGCGCAGCACGAGCACGGGGGCCTCCATGCCGCGGGCGCGGCGCAGGTAGGACTGGACGACGGCGATGCCGGAGGAGCCGCCCTCGACGAGGTAGGCGGTGAAGCGGGGGGTCTCGTCGAAGACGTGGATGCGGAAGGCGGAGGGGTCGCGCAGGCCGGCGCGGACCCGACGCATGTGCAGGATGTTCATCTCGACGGAGCGGCTCAGCTCGCCCTTGCGCATGCCCAGCTCGCGTTCGCGGCGCTTGACGGCGCTGCTGGCGGGGTTGAGGAAGAGCAGGCGCACGGTGCAGCCGGCGTCCGCGAGCCGCACCAGGCGGCGGCCGGAGTAGTTCTGCACGAGCAGGTTGAGCCCTATGCCGATGGCGTCGAGGCGGCGGGCCCCGCCGAAGAGGTCCTCGGCGGGCAGTTGGCGCTGGAGCCGGACCCGGTCGGGGTGCACGGAGATGACGTCGGCGTAGCGGTCGCCGACGAGGTCCTCGACGGCGTCGACGGGCAGCCGGTCGGCGCCGGGTCCGCCGCCGGCCCCGCCGAGCACCTCCAGCAGGCGCGCGGAGGCCCGCTCGGCCTGTTGCAGGATCGGCCGGGACAGGGCGCGGTTGCGGGAGACGACGTTGCGGGTGACCTCCAGCTCGTCGAGGGCGATCTCGATCTCGCGCCGGTCGTCGAAGTAGGGCTCGAAGCAGGGCCAGTGTTGGACCATCAGTTCGCGCAGTTGCGGAAGGGTGAGGAAGCTGAGGACGTTGTCGTCGGCGGGGTCGAGGAGGTAGCCCTTGCGGCGGCTGACCTCGCGGACGGCGACGGCCCGCTGCACCCATTCCTGCCCGGCGGGTCCGGCGGCGACGACCACCCAGTCGTCCTGTCCGTGCACCGGTTCGTAGACGGGGCGCAGGACGGCGCCGACGACGGCGCGCAGGCGTTGTTCGACGAGGTTGAGCCAGATGTAGGCGCGGCCGGCGCGTTGGGCCCGGGTGCGGACCTCGCGCCAGGCGTCGGCGCCCCAGTCGAGGTCGGCGCCGGTGAGGGGCCGGTTCGCGGGGCCGGCGTCGGGGGCGACGACGGTGCCGGCGATGGTGCCGGGGTCGTGTCGTCCGCCGGTTCCCCGGGGGTCGTCCCCAGGGGTGGGCGCGCCGCCGGCCGGGCCGATGCCGGCCTGCGGGTCTTCGGTGGGTCCGCCGTCCTCGTGACCTCCGTCACCAGGGGGCAGCTCCAGACCTCCCGAGCTCACCCGTGCACCGCCTCTTGTTTTCGTCCTGCTCGTGTTCCGCGGGGTCGTCCCGGGCACCGTACCGCCCCGGGGGGCCGGGTCGGTTCCGACACCGGCCGGCGGCGCGGTCCGGGCGCCTCCCGACGCTCCCCGACGATCAAGGAAGGGTACTCCGGGGTTCAGGGGGCACGCAGCCCGATGGCGGGTACGTTCCCCTCCGATCGACGGATCGTCAGTTGGTGTGACGATCCGTCGATCGGATCGTCCGCTGTCCGCCGTCACCCGGTGGAACGCGTCCAAGTCCGCACACCGAGCCCCGGTTTCGGGGAAGATCTGGCGGAGACAACCCCGTCGCCGGATCAGAAGTGGAAGAGTCGCAGCTATGCAGGTCTGGCCGGGACAGGCGTATCCCTTGGGCGCGACGTACGACGGCGCCGGCACGAATTTCGCGGTGTACTCCGAGGCCGCGCGGCGCATCGAGTTGTGCCTGTTGCACGAGGACGGCTCCGAGACGGCCGTCGAACTGCGCGAGACGGACGCCTTCGTGCGTCACGCGTACCTGCCCGGCGTGATGCCCGGGCAGCGGTACGGGTTCCGGGTGCACGGCCCGTACGAGCCCGAGCGCGGCATGCGGTGCAACGCCGCGAAGCTGTTGTTGGACCCCTACGCGCGGGCGATCAGCGGGCGGGTGGACTGGGGCGAGCAGGTGTACGGCTACCACTTCGGGCGGCCGGACTCCCGCAACGACCTCGACTCGGCCCCGCACACGATGAGTTCGGTGGTGGTGAACCCGTACTTCGACTGGGCCAACGACCGGCCGCCCCGGCACGAGTACCACGAGACGGTGCTCTACGAGGCGCACGTCAAGGGTCTGACGATGCGGCACCCGGAGCTGCCGGAGGAGCTGCGGGGCACGTACGGGGCGCTGGCCCACCCGGCGGTGATCGGGCACCTGACCAAGCTGGGGGTGACCGCGCTGGAGCTGATGCCGGTGCACCAGTTCGTCAACGACCACCGGTTGGCCGACGACGGGCTGAGCAACTACTGGGGCTACAACACCATCGGCTTCTTCGCCCCGCACAACGGCTACGCCTCGGGCGACCGGGGGCAGCAGGTGCTGGAGTTCAAATCGGCGGTGCGGGCCCTGCACGAGGCGGGCATCGAGGTGATCCTCGACGTGGTCTACAACCACACGGCCGAGGGCAACCACCTGGGGCCGACCCTGTCGTTCCGGGGGCTGGACAACGCCTCGTACTACCGGCTCGGCGAGGACCAGCGGTACTACACCGACACCACGGGCACCGGGAACTCGCTGCTGATGCGCTCCCCGCACGTGCTCCAGCTGATCATGGACTCGCTGCGGTACTGGGTGACCGAGATGCACGTGGACGGGTTCCGCTTCGACCTCGCGGCCACCCTGGCCCGACAGTTCCACGAGGTGGACCGGCTGTCCTCGTTCTTCGACCTGGTGCAGCAGGATCCGGTGGTCAGCCAGGTGAAGCTGATCGCCGAGCCCTGGGACCTGGGCGAGGGCGGCTACCAGGTCGGGAACTTCCCGCCGCTGTGGACGGAGTGGAACGGCAAGTACCGGGACACGGTCCGCGATCTGTGGCGGGGCAAACCGCGCACCCTGGGCGAGTTCGCGGGCCGGCTCACCGGCTCCTCCGACCTGTACCAGGACGACGGCCGGCGCCCGCTGGCCTCGATCAACTTCGTCACCTGCCACGACGGGTTCACCCTCCACGACCTGGTCTCCTACGACGAGAAGCACAACGAGGCGAACCGGGAGGGCAACCGGGACGGGGAGTCCCACAACCGGTCCTGGAACTGCGGGGTCGAGGGCGAGACCTCCGATCCCGAGGTGCTGGAGTTGCGGGAGCGGCAGATGCGCAATTTCATCGCCACCCTGATGCTCTCGCAGGGCGTGCCCATGCTCAGCCACGGCGACGAGTTCGCCCGTACCCAGCGCGGCAACAACAACGCCTACTGCCAGGACAACGACCTGGCGTGGATCGCCTGGCCCGAGCCCGGCAAGCCCGGCTCGGGGCTGCTGGAGTTCACCCGCCGGATGGTGTGGCTGCGCCGCGACCACCCGGTGTTCCGGCGCCGCCGCTTCTTCCACGGCCGGCCGGTGGAGGGCACCCACGACGAGCTCTCCGACATCGCCTGGTTCACCCCGCTCGGCGAGCCGATGCGCTCGCGGGACTGGCAGGCCCAGCACGCCCGTTCGCTGACCGTGTTCCTCAACGGGGAGGCGATCTCCGAGCCCGGGACCCGGGGCGAGCGGATCACCGACGACTCCTTCCTGCTCATGTTCCACGCGGGCGCGGAACCCCAGGAGTTCACGGTGCCGCCAGGCCACGGGGCCCAGTGGTGGGTGGCCGTGGACACGGCGCGGGCCGAGGCCCCCGGGGCCCCCGGCTCCGGACCGCGCTACGCGGCCGGCGACCGGGTGCCCCTGGCGGGCCGGAGCCTGGTGGTCCTTCAGCGCCCGGCGTAGGCCCCGCTGGAGCGCCCGTCCGGGTCGCCCGCGCGCGCGGCGTCCGAGGGGTCGGCCGTCGCGCGCGCGGCCCAGGTGGGCTCGGCGGCCATCGCGCCGCCGGCCCCCACCGGCGCCGCGGGGACCGGACGGGCGTGCGGCCGGCCCGCGGGCACCCGGGTCACCAGGGCCAGCAGCAGGGCCAGGCCCGCCGCGCCCACCGCGACCGCGAAGGCCCCGGCGGGCCCGTACGCCTCGGCCAGCCGGCCGGAGACGGCCAGCGCGACGGCCTGACCAGCCACCAGCGAGCTGGCCGCGAAGGCCATCGCCTCGCCCAGCCGGGCCGGGGCGACCACCCGCTCGGTCAGCGCGAACGCGGTGATCAGGTGCGGGGCGTACGCGGCGCCGAGGACGGTCACCACCGCGTACAGGCTCCACAGCTCGTTCACGAACAGCAGCGGCACCGACAGCGTCAGGGCCGCGGCCGTCGCCGCCCGCCAGCGCAGCCGCAGCCCGAACCGGGCCGGCAGCGCGCCCAACGCGAGCCCCACGACGGCGCTGACCACGCCCATCGCGGCGTACACGAGACCGGCCTGGCCGGGCACGGCCAGCGCGGCCGTCAGGGCCGCGATGCCGGCCTGGCAGGCGCCGAACATGGCGCCCTGGAGGGCCAGCGAGGCCCGCACGGAGTACACGACCCCGGGCATCCGGCGCCGCTCGCGGGCGCGACCGCCGGGGGCCTGCGGACCGGCGCCCTCCCCGGCGCCGGTCCGGGCCCCGGCGGTGACCTCGGCCGAGGGGTGCAGGGCGTAGGCGGTGCCGAAGCCGGCGACCAGGACGGCGGCGCCGATCAGGGCGACCGCCGGGTGGGCGACCAGCGCGGCCAGGCCCACCAGGGCCGGGCCGAAGACGAAGGAGACCTCGTCGAGGGTGCCCTCCAGCGAGTGGACGGCCCCCACGGTGGTCTCGTCGGACTTCGCCCGGTGCGCCAGCGCGACGGAACGGGTGCGCGCCAGCGGGCCGATCAGCGGGACCGAGGCGCCGGTGACGAAGCCGATAGCGGCGAGGGCCGCGGTGTCCAGGGCGGCGAGGGCCCCGGTGACCAGGGCGGCGGTGGCGACGGCGTTGACGGCGGCGGCGCCCAGCACCACCGGGCGCTGTCCGTGACGGTCGGCGAGCCGGCCCAGGAGGGGGCCGCACAGCACCTGGCCGACGGACAGGGTGCCGCCCACGATGCCCGCGTCGGCGAGGGAACCGCTGGTCGCGGAGACCAGCAGGACGCTGCCGAACTGCGACATGGCCACGGGCAGGCGGGCGAGGAACGAGAGGATCGGCAGAACGGGCCCGGTCAGGGCGATGACTTTTCGATAGGTTTCGACGGTTTCTTGCACTCGCCCCACGCTAACGCCGAGTGACCACCCGAACGCACTGTGCAATGGCACGGAATCGAGCAGGGTGGGTACGTACGTTCTCATGACCCAGCAGTACTCGTCGGACCACCGACCGACCGCCACCTACCGGCTCCAACTGCACCCCGGGTTCCCGTTCGGCGCAGCCACCGCCGCCCTACCCTATCTGGCCTCCCTCGGCGTCTCCCACCTGCACCTCTCCCCCGTGCTGGAGGCCGCCCCCGGCTCCACCCACGGCTACGACGTGGTGGACCACTCCCGGGTGCGCGCCGAACTCGGCGGGGAGCGCGCCCTGCGCGAGCTGGCCGCCCGCGCCCGCGAGCTCGGCCTGGGGCTGGTGCTGGACATCGTGCCGAACCACATGGCCGTGCCCCGACCGATACGGCTCAACCGGCCGCTGTGGGAGGTGCTCCGCGAGGGGCCCGAATCGCCGTACGCCCGCTGGTTCGACGTGGACTGGGAGGCCCACGACGGCCGGTTCCTGCTCGCCGTGGCCCCCGGGCCGGTGGATCCGGCCGACGCGGTCGTGGACCGGGAGGCCGGGGTGCTGCGGGCGGCCGGGGTGGAGCTGCCGCTGCGCGCCGGCACCGCCCACCTGCCGCCCGCCCGGGCCCTGGCCGCGCAGCACTGGCGGCTCGCCTGGTGGCGCGAGGGCCGCACCGCCCTGAACTACCGCCGGTTCTTCACCATCAGCGATCTGATCGGCGTCCGCGTCGAGGACCCGGAGGTCTTCGACGCCACCCACGCCAAGATCCTCGAACTCGTGGCCGACGGGGTCGTGGACGGCCTGCGGATCGACCACGTCGACGGGCTCGCCGACCCCGAGGGCTACCTGCGCCGGCTGCGCGCGGCCGTCGGACCGCGCCCGTGGGTGGTGGTGGAGAAGATCCTCGCCGCGACCGGGGAGGAACTGCCCGCCTCCTGGCCGGTGGCCGGCACCACCGGCTACGACGCCCTGCACCGCCTGGACGGCGTCCTCCTCGATCCCGCCGGCCCGGCCGCGCTGGACCGCGCCTTCCGCGCCGAGACCGGCCTGCCGGACTGGCCCGAGTCGGCCCGCCGCGCCGCCCACGAGGTGCTGCACGGGGACCTGGCCGCCGAACTCGACCTGCTGACCCGACGCGCGGGCCCCGACGCGGCCCCGGCCGTCGCCGAACTCCTCCTCGCCTACCCCGTCTACCGCAGCTACCCCGCCGACCCCGAACCGCCCACCGAGGCCGTCACGGCCGCCGCCCGCGCCCTGGGCCCGGGCGGGGAGCGGGCCCTGGCCGGGGCCCTGGAACTGCTGCGCGCCGATCCCGGGTTCGCGGCCCGGTTCGCGCAGACCTCGGCCGCGCTGCGCGCCAAGTCCCTGGAGGACCGCGCCTTCTACCGGTACGCGCCGTTGCTGTCGGCGTGCGAGGTCGGCGGGGAACCGGGGGCGGCGGCCGTCTCCCCCGACGAGTTCCACGCGTACTGCGCGCGCCTGTGGGAGACCTTCCCGCACTCGGGCACCGTGGTCTCCACCCACGACACCAAGCGCAGCGCCGACGTGCGGGCCCGACTCGCCGTCCTCGCCGAGGTCCCGGACACCGCCGCCGGCCCCGAGGGCCCGCCCGCACCCGGCGACCCGCACCTGGCCTGGGTGGCCCGCCAGACCCGCTACGCCCTCCCGCACACCGAACCGGACCGCACCGAACGGCTGGGCGCGGCCCTGCTCAAGGCCGTCCGGGAGGCCGGACTGCGCACCACCTGGACCGAACCGGACGAGGAGTACGAGGCCGGGATCGCCGCCCACCTGCCGGGCGGGGAGAACGCGCGGGCCGAGGGCGAACTCGGGCCGCCGGACTGGGCGGAGGCGGCGAACGTGCTGGCGCTGACGGCCCTGCACCTGACGATGCCGGGGGTGCCCGAGGTGTACCAGGGCGGCGAGGGCCTGTCCCGGACCCTGGTGGACCCGGACAACCGCCGCCCCGTCGCCTTCCCCGGCACCGGACCCGACACCGGCACCGGCCCGGCCGAGGGCTCCGACGCCGGGCTCGACTCCCGCAAGCGGGAGCTCACCGCCGCCCTGCTGCGCCTGCGCCGCGCCGAACCCGGGCTGTTCGGGGCCTACGCCCCGGTCCGGGCGAGCGGCCCGGCCGCCGAGCACGTGCTCGGCTTCACCCGGGGCGGGGAGGTGCTGACCCTCGTCACCCGGCTCCCGGTCGGCCTGGCCGAGCGCGGCGGGCCGGACGGCACGACCCTGGACCTGCCCCCCGGCCGGTGGGCCCCGGTGGCCCCGGCGCCCGACCCCGCCGAACCCGCCACCCGCTCCGGCCGCGTCCCGGTCGCCGAACTCCTCACCCGCGACCGCCCCGTCCTGGTGCTGCGCCGGGTGTCGGGATGACCCGGCGAGTGCGCGGGCGGATTCGGATACAGGCGGGGGGCGCGCGGGCATGGCAATTCCCGTGAGCCTCATCCGCGACCTGTCCGAGCCCCCCGAGCCGGGCCCCGTGCCCGGCGCGCCCCGGCCGCCCCGCCGGCCCGAGCCGGCCCTCGCCGGCGCCCTGTCCGTGCCGCCCACCCGACATCCGACCCCGGAGGAGCTGACGGCGGCGGTGCGGGCCCTGGTGCCGGTGGGGCCGGGCGCGGCCCGGCGGGGCCGGCGGGTGCGGCTGCGTCGGGTGGGGCGCTCGCGCGGCGGCCGGCCGCTGTGGGCCCTGTCGGTCGCGGGGGCCGACGGGGCGGAGTCCGGCGGGGTGCTGGTGGTGGCGGGGGCGCACGCCAACGAGCCGGTGGGCGGGGGCACGGCGCTGGCCCTGGCCCGGTTGCTGCTGGCCCCGGACCGGCCCGAGGGCCCGGATCCGCTGGGGCGCACCCCGTGGCAGGTGTTGCTGTGCGCGGATCCGGACGGGGCGGCCCTGCACCGCACGCCGGCGCCGAGCTCCCTGCTCGACTACCACCGGGGGTTCTACCGTCCGGCCGGTCCGGAGCAGCCGGAGTGGGCGCCGTCTTTACTGACCGCGGATCGCCTGCCGCCGGAGACGCTGGCCCTGATGGGGCTGATCGACCGGCACCGGCCCCGGTTGCAGGTCTCGCTGCACGGCACGGACCTGGGGGGCAGTTGGGTGCAGTTGACCCGGGAGCTGCCGGGGTTGACGGGGCCGTTCGCGGAGTCGGCGGCGCGCTGGGGCCTGCCGGTGGAGACGGGGGCCTCGGACGCGGCGGGCTGGCTCTCGCCGGGGCCCGGGGTGTTCGTGCTGCCGTCGGCGGGGCTGGCCTCGGCGGACACCTTCCACCCGGAGGACATCCGGTTGAGCACCTGGCACCACGCGCACCGGCACGGGGGGACCACCGCGATCGTGGAGGTGCCGATGTGGGCGGGCGGGCCGGTGGACGATCCGCGTCCGCATCCGGACCCGCGCGGGGAGTTGGCGCGGCTGGCGGCCCGGTTGGTGGCGGAGAGCGGCCGGATCGACGGGGCGGTGCGGGCCCTGGTGGCGGCCTCGGGGCCGGGGGCGCCGGGGGCCGGGCCGGAGCCGGCGGCCCTGTTGCGGGCGGCGGCGTGGACCCTGGAGATGATCCCGGGGATCGCGGCGCGGTGGGCGGACCCGCGGGCCCCGATCGCGCCGACGGAGGCGAGTCGGGGCGGGTTGGCCTCCCTGGACGCGTTCGGCCGCCGGCTGGTGTTGCGGACGGCGGCGATGGCGGCGCGGGCGGCGCACGCCTCGGGGCATCCGACGGCGGCGGCCCTGGACGCGCGGGTGGAGGGCTGGTGCGCGGAGTTCACGGAGCGGTTCGCGGCCCGCGCGGTGCCGGTGGCGGTGCAGGTGGAGCACCAGTTGGGCACCGTGCTGGCCGCGCAGGCCGCGTTGCCGGCCCGGGCCTGAGCGCCCCGGGCCGGTCGGCCGCTCAGGCCCCGGGCGCGGACTCCGGCTCCGGCCCCGGCTCCGGCCGCACGGCGAGGGAGTAGCGGAGCTTGGGCAGGGCGACGGCCCCGAGCCGGTCGTAGAAGCGGACGGCCCCCTCGTTCCACTCCGGGGTCTGCCACTGCACCTGGGTCATGCCCTCGGCGCGGGCCAGGTCGGCGACGGCGGCCATCAGGTCGGCGCCGACGCCGCGGCCGCGCGCGGACTCGGCGAGGTACAGACAGTCCATGTGCAGGTGGTGCGCGGCGTTCCAGAAGGCGTACTCGGGGGCGCAGGCGGCGTAGCCGGCGAGGGTGCCGTCGGGGAGTTCGGCGACGAGCACCCACAGGCGGGCGTCGGAGGCGAAGAGCTGCGGGCCGAGCCGGTCGGCGAGGCCGGGCGGGCGGGGGGCGGCGCGCTCGTAGGCGACGTGCTCCTCGATGAGTTCGACGAGCCGGGGCAGGTCCTCGGGGCGGGCCCGGCGGATCAGGGCGCCGCCTGCGGCGGGGGGTGCGGTGTGCTCCATGGGCCCCATCCTGCGACAGGCCCGCGGCGGGCCGGCGGGCGGGTCAGGAGGCGGAGAGGCGGAAGGCGACGCGCCCGAACCAGACCTCGTCCCCGGCGCGGACCACGACGGCCCCGGTGACGCGGGTGCCGTTGACGGTGGTGCCGTTGGTGGAGCCGAGGTCGCGCAGCAGCCACAGTCCGTCGTGCGGCACGAGTTCGGCGTGGTTGCGCGAGACCGTCTCGTGGGTCAGGCGCAGGCCGTTGCCCGGGTCGCGGCCGATCCGCAGCGGCACCGGTGGCGCGCCGGGCGGGCCGACGGGACGGGTGGGCAGCAGCAGTTTCGGGAGGCGTTCGCGGCGCCAGGCCGAGCGGACGCCGACGCTGACGGCGGAGACCCGGCCCACCCAGCCGAACAGCCGGCGGCTGACGGGGCCGCCGGGGCGCCGGTCGGCGAGGTCGGCGGTGAGCGCGGCGAGTTCGTCGATCCGGCGGGCGGCGAGGGCCAGTTCCATCCGGCGCAGGAAGGTGTCGTGGGAGAGGCGGCCGTCGGCGGCGCCGTCCCGGAGCAGGCCGAGGGCCTGTTCTCGCTCGGCGTCGGAGGGACGCGGGGCGGGGAAGGCGGGCAACTCGAAACCGGACGTCACGGGGTGATTGTCGGCCCGTCATGGCCCGAGTGTCCAGAAGACGGGCCCTTCACCGGCCATGATGGGCCGGGACGGGTTCCGGACAGTGGCGGTGAACGGAGGGATCGTCCGTGCGATTCGAGGTCTGGGCGCCGACGGCGCGACGGGTCCGGCTCCGGTGGGAGCCGGTGGCGGGCGGATCGGAGACGGTGGAGGCGGGGCCCGATCCGCAGCGCTCGGGCTGGTGGACGGCGTCGGCGCAGGCCGGGCCCGGGGACCGGTACGGGTGGCTGCTGGACGACGCGGAGCGGCCCCTGCCCGATCCGCGCGGGCGGCGGCTGCCGGACGGGCCGGACGGGCTCTCGGCCGTCGTGGCCCCGGCCGAGCCGGCCCCGCCCGGGCCCCGGGCGCCGGCGGCCTTGCAGGACGCGGTGATCTACGAGTTGCACGTGGGCACGTTCAGCCCGGAGGGCACCTTCGACGGGGCCCTCGCGCGGCTGGACCACCTCGTGGAGCTGGGGGTGACGCACGTGGAGCTGATGCCGGTGTGCTCGTTCCCGGGGGTGCACGGCTGGGGCTACGACGGGGTGGCCCCGTGGGCGGTGCACGAACCGTACGGCGGGCCGGCCGGGTTGGACCGGTTCACGGCGGCGGCGCACGCGCGGGGGCTCGGGGTGATCCTGGACGTGGTCCACAACCACTTCGGGCCCTCCGGCAACCATCTGCCCGCGTTCGGGCCGTACTTCACCGAGGCGCACCACACTCCGTGGGGCGCGGCGGTGAACCTGGACGGGCCGGGTTCGGACGAGGTCCGCGACCACCTGATCGGCTCGGCGCTGATGTGGCTGCGGGAACACGGGGTGGACGGGCTGCGGTTGGACGCCGTGCACGCGCTGGTCGACGGGCGGGCGCTGACCTTCCTGGAGGAGCTGTCGGCGGCGGTGGGCGCGCTGGCCGCCGAGACCGGCCGGCCGCTGTTCCTGATCGCCGAGTCCGACGCCTGCGACCCGCGACTGACGACCCCGCGCGCGGCGGGCGGGATCGGGATGTCGGCGCAGTGGAACGACGACTTCCACCACGCGCTGCACGCTGCGGTGACGGGCGAGGCGCAGGGGTACTACGCGGACTTCGCGCGGGCCCCGCTGGCGGCCGTGGCCAAGACCCTGAACCGGGCCTTCTTCCACGACGGCTCGTACTCCTCCTTCCGGGGCCGGCGGCACGGCCGGCCGGTGGACCGGCGGACCACGCCCGCGCACCGGTTCCTGGGCTACACCCAGACCCACGACCAGGTGGGCAACCGGGCCCTGGGCGACCGGCTCGCGGCGGGACTGCCGGCCGGGCTGGTGGCGTGCGCGGCGACGGTGGCGCTGACCGGGCCGTTCGTGCCGATGCTGTTCATGGGCGAGGAGTGGGGGGCGCGGACCCCGTGGCAGTACTTCACCGACCACACCGATCCGGAGCTGGCGGAGGCGGTGCGGCGGGGCCGGCGGTCGGAGTTCGCGGGGCACGGCCTGTCCCTGGAGGACGTGCCCGATCCGCAGGACCCGGCGACGGTGGAGCGGTCGCGGTTGGACTGGAAGGAGCCGGAGGGCCCGGAGGGGGCGCGGCTGCTGGAGTGGTACCGGACGCTGATCCGGCTCCGGCGGACCCTGCCGGACCTGCGGGACCCGGATCTGGCGGGGGTGCGGGTGGCCTTCGACGAGGAGCGACGGTGGCTGACGTTCCGGCGCGGTGACGTGCGGGTGGTGGTGAACCTGGGCGAGGAGCCGGCGACGGTGGCGCTGGGGCGCAACGGGGTGCGGGTGCTGGCGGCGTGGGAGCCGGTGACGCATCCGGGGCCGGACGGTCGGCTGCGGGTGCCGGCGCGGTCGGCGGCGGTGCTGGGTCCCTGATCCCGGGGGCGCCCTCGCCGCGCGCGCCGGGTCGGGCTCCCGACCTCGACAAACCGGGTGCGGGAGCCCGGCCGGGATCGGCTATGCTGTGCAAGCACGTCGAACGGACGCATGGTCGTCCGGTTTGGCGCGTGGTGGGTGTAGCTCAGCTGGCAGAGCACCTGGTTGTGGTCCAGGGGGCCGCGGGTTCAAGTCCCGTCACTCACCCTGATCCCGTAGGGGCGCGAGTTCTTCTCGCGCCCCTACGGGTGTTTTCACGTCCGGGCACGGACCGGGGCGGGGTCCCATCGGGGACAATCGGCAACGAAACCCGACATTCCGCGCACCCTTCACGAGGTCCCCCTGATGCCGATCAACAGTGCCGCGGCCCTCGTCCTCGCCTCGCTCCTCGCCCTGCTCGTGTTCGCGGGCACCGTCCGCTGGTGGGCGCGGGCGGCCGGTCCGGGCGCGCGGGCGGTGTGCGGGCGGATCGGGCTGCTGCTCGCCGTCACCCTCACGGCGGGGCTGCCGGTGCTGCTGGGGCTGAACGCGGGCTTCGGCTTCTACTCCTCGTGGCGGGACCTGCTCGCCCTGCAACGTGACGACCGGCTGTCCGGCCCGGTGGTCCCGGGGGCCGGGGACCTGGTGGTCCGGGGCACGCACGCCTGGCGGCACCGGGGGGTCTCGGACCCGGCGGAGATCGGTCGGATCGAGGCGGTGACGGTGCGCGGGCCGCGCACGGGCCTGTCGGCGGAGGGCTACGTGCACCTGCCGCCCGCGTTCCTGGCGGCCTCGCCGGCGGAGCGGGCCCGGTTCCCGGTGGTGCTGGCCCTGAGCGGGTTCCCCTCGACCCCGCGCGTGCTGCTGGACCTGTTCCACTACCCGCAGCACGCGCTGGACGCGGTGCGGGCCGGGGCGATGCGACCGGCGGTGCTGGTGATGACCACGCCGACCGTGGCACCGCCCCGGGACACCGAGTGCGTGGACGTGCCGGGCGGCCCGCGCACGGAGACCTTCTTCGCCGAGGACCTGCCGGCGGCGGTGGCCGGGCACTACGGGCTGACCCGGGACCCGCGGGCGTGGGGGGTGATGGGGAACTCGGTCGGCGGGTACTGCGCGCTGAAGCTCCCGCTGCGGGTCCCGGACGCCTTCCGGGTCGGGGCCGGACTCTCGGCCTCCTACCGGGCGGCGCGGGACGCGGACACCGGGGACCTGTTCGCGGGGGACGAGCGGCTGCGGCGCGAGAACGACCTGCTGTGGCGGCTGCGGAACCTGCCGCAGCCGCCCGTCTCCCTGCTGGTGGCCAGCAGCCGCAAGGGCGAGCACCAGTACCCCGAGACCCTGGAGTTCCTGGCGGCGGTGCGGGCCCCGGCCCGGGCCTCGTCGATCCTGCTGGACCGGGGCGGGCACAACTACGAGACCTGGGGCCGCGAGGTGCGGCCCGCCCTGGAGTGGGTGGTGGGCCGACTCCGCGCCCCGCGCTGAGGGCCGGGGCGTCCCGGTCAGTCGCGCAGGAACTCCTCGACGGCCGCCGCGAAGGCCACGGGGGTCTCGTGCGGCGGGTAGTGGCCGGTGCCGGGCAGGACCTCGATCCGCGCGTTCGGGTAGCTGGGCAGCCAGGTGCGCGCGATGAACTCGGCGTCCAGCGCGAGGTCGAAGGCCCCGACGAGCAGCCGCACGGGCAGCGGGCTGCCCTTGACGGAGGGTTCGAGGTCCAGCGCGTGCCAGCTCTCGAAATAGGCCCCGAACGCCTCGGGCAGGGAGTCGCTCAGGGACCGTTCCACCATGGCGTCCAGCCATCGGTCGCCGAGCCGCCGGCCGGTGACCAGGTCGATCACGGCCCGCCGGTTCTCGGGCCGGTCCCGGGCGCCCCGGAAGAGGGCCAGGCCCTGTTCGTCGAGTTCGTAGGGGCCGGGGGGCACCGGGGCGACGCCCAGCAGCCGCTCCACCCGGCCCGGGGCCCGGGCCAGCACCTGCTGGGCGACCTTGGCGCCCATCGAGTGGCCGACGAGCCGGAAGGACTCCCAGCCCAGCTCGTCGGCGAGCGCGAGCACGTCCCCGGCGATCTCGGGCACCGTGTACGCGCCGGGCACCTCGCGGCGCCGGCCGTAGCCCCGGTAGTCGAGGAGGGCCCAGCTGAAGCCCTCGGGGTCCAGGCAGTCCAGGGCCGCGCCCCAGTGCTCCGCCGTGCCGAACCAGTCGTGCAGGACGATCACGCGCACCGGGCCGGTGCCGATGCGACGGTGGGCGACAGGGCTCATGGCGACTCCGCGGGTCGATCCGGGTGGGGCACGGGGCACGGGTGCCCGGCGCGCCTCGGGGCGCGCCGGGTGCCGGGGACAGTCCTGCCCGGCGCCCCGTCCGTCCACACCCGGACCGACCGCGTCGGCGGGGTCAGGAGGTGCGCAGCGCCGGGTCCGAGGTGCCGGGGGCGCCGGTCTCCACGCGGCCGGCGAACCGCCGCAGCCAGGCGCTGTCGGCGGAGGAGCGGACCGTCACGTCGTACCAGCGGCCGGAGGAGCGCAGGTCCACGGTGTGGGTGGCGGTGGCCCCGGCGCGCACGGCGATCGGGACGGCCGCGCCGCCGCCGTACGCCTGGGTGACGGAGAGGGTGACGGTGGCCGTGCCGTTGTTCACCAGCGTGAGGTCCAGGTTGCCGGTGGTGCCGTTGTGGCGGGCGGTGACCTCGGGGCCGGCCTGTTTGGTGGCGCTCCGGAAGGTGCGCAGGAAGCCGTTGGGGCCCCACACCGTCAGGTCGATCCGGTTGCCGGTGGAGGCGCTGGTGCTCCACGTGTCGGAGAGGGTCTTTCCGGCCTCGACGGTGTAGGGCCAGGGGCCGTCGGTGCGGTTGCCGGAGGTGCTGTGGAAGTGCGCGCCCAGGGCCGTGCCGGGGGCGAAGGTGAGGGTGTACTTGCCGGTGGAGGTGGTGGCCGCGCCGTCCACGTAGGGCGCGTAGCCCAGGGCCCGGGACGGCTTGCCGCCCGGCTCCTGCACGGGCAGGGCGCCGGTGGTGGGCGGGGTGGGGCTCCAGGAGTCGTGCCGGTCGCGGTCGGGCGGCAGGTAGCCGGCGGTCGGGGGCAGGGCCGGCGGGGCGGCGTCGGGGGTGCGGAAGTCGAAGGCGGCCGTCAGGTCGCCGCAGACGGCGCGGCGCCAGGGCGAGATGTTCGGCTCGGCGACCCCGAAGCGCTTCTCGATGAAGCGGATGACGGAGGTGTGGTCGTAGGTCTCGGAGCAGACCCAGCCGCCCTTGGACCAGGGGGAGACGACGATCATGGGGACGCGCGGGCCGAGCCCGTAGACCCCGGCGGCGTAGCCCCCGCCGCCCGCGTACAGCTCGCGGCTCACGTCGGCGGTGGACAGGCCCTCGGCGGCGGAGGCCGGCGGGTACGGGGGGACGACGTGGTCGAAGAAGCCGTCGTTCTCGTCGTAGGTGATGAAGAAGGCGGTGCGGGCCCACACGTCGGGGTTGGAGGTGAGGGCGTCGAGGACCTGCGCGATGTACCAGGCGCCGTAGTTGACGGGCCAGTTCGGGTGCTCGCTGAACGCCTCGGGGGCCGCGATCCAGGAGACCTTGGGCAGGGTGCCGGCGGCCACGTCGGCGCGCAGCCGGTCGAAGAGTCCGTCGCCGGCCTTGGCGTTGGTGCCGGTGCGGGCCTTCTCGTACAGGGGGCTGCCGGGGGCGGCGTTGCGGTAGGCGTTGAAGTAGAGCAGGGAGTTGTCGCCGTAGTTGCCGCGGAAGGCGTCGTTGATCCAGCCCCAGGACCCGGCGGCGTTCAGGCCGTCGCCGATGTCCTGGTAGATCTTCCACGAGATCCCGGCCGCCTCCAGGCGCTCCGGGTAGGTCTTCCAGCCGTAGCCGGCCTCCTGGTTGCCCAGGACCGGCCCGCCGCCGGTGCCGTCGTTGCCGGTGTGCCCGGTCCACAGGTAGTAGCGGTTGGGGTCGGTGGCCCCGATGAAGGAACAGTGGTACGCGTCGCAGACGGTGAAGGCGTCGGCGAGGGCGTGGTGGAAGGGGATGTCCGCGCGGTTGAGGTAGGCCATGGTCGCGGCGGTCTTCGCCGGCACCCACTTGTCGTACTTGCCCTTGTTGTAGGCCGCGTGGCCGCCCGCCCAGTCGTGGTTGAGGCCGGCGACGAACTTCATGCCGAGATCGGGGGCGCTGGGGTGGAAGGGCGGGACGTCCTTGGTGCCGTTGGACTGGAAGAAGACGGACTTGCCGTTGTCCTGGGTCACGGGACGGGGGTCACCGAAGCCGCGGACGCCCTTCATCGTGCCGAAGTACTGGTCGAAGGAACGATTCTCCTGCATCAGGACGACGATGTGCTCCACGTCGTCGATGGTGCCGGTGGCGCCCTGGGCGGGGATGGCGGCGGCGCGGGCGATGCTCTCGTCGAGCATCGTCAGGGCGGCGGCGCCGCCGGCGAGCTGGAGAAAACGACGACGGTTCAGTTCCGACACGGCGGGGACCTCTGCGGGTGAGGGAGCGGGGTGGGGGGCGGCCCCAGCAGAGCGGCGTTCGGGTACGGTCCGGGGCCCACCCGGTGACCGCTACCCGTACAACGGACCAACGACGCCTCGCACCCACCCGCATCGGGACGCATCACCTCCGCTTCCCGCCCCCGGCGCGTCGCCGTTCCGGCGTCACGCGGCCCCGATGGTGCGGTCCCCGTATTCGAGCGACACGACGACACGAGCACCGAGCGCGGCCGCGTACGAACGCATCGTCTCCAGGTTGTGGATCTCGCCGCGCTCGATCTGGGACACCCTGGCCTGCGAGATCCCCACCGCCTCGGCGACCGCCGCCTGGGTGAGCCCCTGCTCCTCCCGGAGCTCGCGCAGGTGATGGCCGAGGACGAGCGCCTGGGTCGCCGTGCGCGCCCGCTGCTCGCGCGCCGCCCATTCGGCGTCGGAGATCTCCGGATGGGCCTCGCGCCGCCGGCGCTTGGCCTCGGTCCAACTGACGTAACCGCTCATCGCGCGCCACCTGCCCTCTCTGCCGCCGCCAGGTACTCGTCATAGCGCGTCTCGGCCACCGGGATCGCCTCCCGGTACCACTGGTTCCAGCGGCCGGCCTTGTCCCCCGCCACCAAGAGGATCACCTCCCGGCTCGGATCGAACACGAACAGGACGCGGATCTCGCTGCCGCCCGAACTGGCCGGCCTCAGTTCCTTGAGGTTGTGGATCCTGCTGCCCTGGATCCGGTCGACGAGCGGACGGCCGAGGACCGGTCCGACCTCGGCGAGCACGTCGACGGCGGCCTCGACGAGATCCGCGCTGTGCGGATCCCCCTCGGCGAGCGCCAACAACCAGCGCTCCACCGAGGGGTGGATGTTGATCTCCCAGCTCATGCCCCGCATCCCAGCGTAGGACTCGGGGCACAAGAAGGAAACGCTTATATGTTCAGCTCAACGGATGAACTCCGCACTTCGATGTTGACCGGTACCACTCTCAGCCCGCGTCCGGGGTCAGGCGCAGGGAGATGCTGTTGATGCAGTAGCGCTGGTCCGTGGGGGTCGGGTAGCCCTCGCCCTCGAAGACGTGGCCCAGGTGGGAGCCGCAGCGGGCGCACAGGACCTCGGTGCGGACCATGCCGTGGGAGACGTCCGCCTTCAGTTCGACGGCGTCGGAGTCCTTCGGGTCGAAGAACGAGGGCCAGCCGCAGTGGGACTCGAACTTCGTGTCCGAGCGGAACAGCTCCGCGTCACAGGCCCGGCAGGTGTAGACGCCCTCCGTCTTGGTGTCCGTGTACTCCCCGCGGAAGGCCGGTTCGGTGCCCGCCAGGCGCAGCACCCGGTACTCGGACGGGGTGAGCTGGGCCTGCCACTCCTCGTCCGTCTTCTCCACCTCGTACGCCATGGTGTCGTCGTTCCCCTCAGTCGGCCAGCAGTTCCAGAACGCGCGGACCGAGGTCGGTGACGTCGCCGGCGCCCATGGTGACAACGAGGTCGCCGGGCTTCGCCATTCCCGCGAGGACGGCGGGAGCGGCGGCCTTGTCGTGTTCGGCGCGGGTGTCGGCGCCCGCCGCGCGGCCGGCGGCGAGGATGATCTCGCTGGTCACGCCGGGGATCGGGTCCTCGCGGGCCGGGTAGATGTCCAGGACCACGCTCGCGTCGGCCAGCGCCAGGGCCTGTCCCATCTCCACGCCGAGCTCCTGGGTGCGGGAGAACAGGTGGGGCTGGAAGAGGACGAGGATGCGGGCGTCGCCGACGGCGCCGCGGAGCGCTTCGAGGTCGGCGGTCATCTCGGTGGGGTGGTGGGCGTAGGAGTCGATGACCTGCACCCCGTTCGTCTCGCCCTTGAGCTGGAGCCGGCGGCGCACGCCGGTGTACTTGCCCAGCGCCGCGGCGAGCTCCTCGGCCGGGATGCCGAGGGCGACGCCGGCGGCGAGGGCGGCGACCGCGTTGTGGGCGTAGTGCCGGCCGGGCACGGAGACGGTGAAGACGATCTCGCGGCCGTCGAGGAGGACGGTGACCTCGCTGGTCAGGCCGCGCGGGGCGACCTCCAGGACGCGCACGTCGGCGTCGGCGCTCTCGCCGTAGGTGACCACGGTCAGGTCGGCGCGGCCGGCGGTGCGGGCGCGGTCGGCGATCTCGCGGGCGCCCTGCTGGTCGGCGGAGACGACCAGGGTGCCGCCGGGGACGATCTTGCCGACGAAGGTGTCGAAGGACTCGTGGATCTCGTCCATCGACGCGTAGTTCGCGTGGTGGTCGAGTTCGGCGTTGAGGATGATCGCGACGGTGGGGTCGTAGCGGTGGAAGCTGCGGTCGCTCTCGTCGGCCTCGGCGACGAACACGTCGCCCGCGCCGTGGTGGGCGTTGGAGCCGGGGGCGTCGAGGTCGCCGCCGATGGCGTAGCCGGCGTCCAGGCCGAGGGCGGAGAGGGAGACCGCCAGCATGGAGGTGGTGGTGGTCTTGCCGTGGGTGCCGGCGACCGCGATGGCGCGCAGGCCGGTCATGAGGCCGGCGAGGGCCTCGGAGCGGTGCACGACGGGGATGCCCAGCTCGGCGGCGCGGGTCAGCTCGGGGTTGTCGGCGCGGATGGCGCTGGAGACGACCACGCAGGTGGCGTCGTCGGCGAGGTGCTCGCCGGCGTGGCCGATGTGCACGGTGGCGCCGTGGGCGCGCAGGGCGCCGGCGGTCTCGGAGTCGCGGGAGTCGCTGCCGGCGACGCGGGCGCCGCGCTGGGCGAGGATCTTCGCGATGCCGGACATGCCGGCGCCGCCGATGCCGATGAAGTGGGGCCGTTCCATCGCGGTCGGCAGGCCGGGCAGCGTCATGCTGGGTGCTCCAGGGGTTTCGTACGGGCGTGTGGACGGTGCGGCGGCGCCGCCGCACCGTCCCTTGCTTGGAGTGTGCGCTTTCAGCCTATTCGTTGTGGGCGAAGAGTTTGAGCACCGGAACCCCGACCTTGTGCCGGGCCCGGGAGGCCCAGTCGCGGTGGAAGAACTCCTCCACGTAGTGCGGGGCGGTCAGGACGATCACCTCGTCGGCGGTGGTCTCGTCGACGACCGCCTTGAGCTTGTCCAGCGGGTGCTCCTCCACGATCCGGCCGACGGCCTGCGCGCCTCTGTCCCTGAGGGCCTGCACGGAGTGCCGCAGGGCGGTCTCGGCCGGGCCGAGGGCCGCGTCGCCGGTGGGTTCCTCGCGCTCGTGCAGGGCTTCGGGGAGCTCGCCCAGGGCCACGTCGTCGATGGCGCGCAGCAGTCGGTCCTGGTCGCCCCGGGGCTGCATGAGCACGAAGAAGGAGACTCGCTCTTCCCCGTGCAGCGTGGTGACGAAGTCCACGTCCGCGGGGGTCAGCGGCTTCTCGATCATCAATACGCTCGTGAACACGGACGCCCTCTCGTCGTGGGCCGGGACCGGCCGGCCTCTGCGGAAACCATCCTGCCCCGCGTGGGGTGGGGCGGGCGGAGGTATATGTGCCCAGTCGGGGCCGAGCGGAACGGGTTGTTCCGCTTGTCGTCGGCTCAATTCCGACGGTAACGGGTGAACAGGTGGCCGGCCTCCTCCAGCAGGGAGCCGAGGGTCAGGTGTCGGGGCACGTCGAGGTCGGGGCCGTCGGCGATGCGCTGCGCGGAGCCGCCCGCGAGGGTGGGCGAGAGGGTCAGGCACAGCTCGTCGAGGGCGTCGGCGGCGACGAATCGGCCCAGCAGGCGGGGCCCGCCCTCGGTGAGCTGGCGGCGCAGGCCGCGCGCGGCCAGGGCCGGGCCGATGCGGGCGGGATCGGCGTGGGCGCCCTCGCCCGCGTGGAGCACCTCGACGCCGGCGGCGCGGACGGCCGTCACCCGATCGGGGGGCGCGTCGGCGCCCGTGACCACGAGGGTGGGCACGAGGGGGGCGGTGAACAGCGGCAGCGAGAGGTCGAGGTCGAGGCTCGCGCTGACCACGGCGATGGCGGGAGCGGGGCCCTGGCCGGCGGCGGCGCGGCGGGCGGCGAAGGCATCGCGGGCGCGGGCGGGCCGGTACCCCTCCAGGCGAACCGTTTCCGCACCGACGACGACCACGTCCGCCAGCGCCCGCAGGGTGCCGAAGATCCGCATGTCGCTCGGGCCCGACAGCGGCTGCGAACGCCCCTCGTGGTGGGCGGCGCCGTCCAGCGAGCCCACCATGTTGGCCCGCAGCCAGTGCGCGCCCTCCCCGACGGGTTCTCGCCACTCGGCGGACGGCGGATAGGCGTACGCCTCGGCCAGCTCGTCCAGGGTCCATTCCCGGTCGGCGCCGGCGGCCCCGGCGGATGTCGGATCGGTCACAGGGAAGAGACGTCGCATCGGTGCAGTGTGACACGCCGCGTAGAGTTGAGGGCTGTGTCCACCTCTCTCTCCGCGTCCGGTTCCGGTTCCTCCCCCGGAGGGGACCCGATAGCCGACGCGGGCACCACCGCCCCGGCCGCGTTGTGCGCCCGCAGTCCGCGCGTTCCCGCCGAACGGCTGGTGGCCGAGATGGTCCCGCCGCCGCGCTTCGACTCCGTCCGTTTCGACACCTACATCCCCGATCCGACGCAGCCCTCGCAGACCGAGGCGGTCGCCGTGCTCTCCGGGTTCGCCGCCGGCCTCGGCGGGGCCCCGGCGTCCGCGACCGGCAAACGCCGATGGTTCGCCCGCAAGCCGGCCGCGCCCACCGGGCCGCGCGGGGTGTACCTGGACGGCGGGTACGGCGTCGGCAAGACCCACCTGTTGGCCTCGCTGTGGCACGCGACCCCGGCCGAACCGGAGCTGAAGGCGTTCGGCACCTTCGTCGAGTTGACGAACCTGGTGGGCGCGCTCGGTTTCCAACAGACCGTGGCCACCCTGGGCGGGCACCGGCTGCTGTGCATCGACGAGTTCGAACTCGACGACCCGGGCGACACCGTGCTGGTCTCCAGCCTGCTGGCCAAGCTCGTGGAGCGCGGGGTGGCGCTGGCCGCGACCTCCAACACCCTGCCGGGCAAGCTCGGCGAGGGCCGGTTCGCGGCCGTGGACTTCCTGCGCGAGATCCAGGGCCTGTCGGCGCACTTCCGTCCCCTGCGCATCGACGGCCAGGACTACCGGCACCGGGGCCTGCCGGAGGCGCCCGCGCCGTTCACCGACGACCAGGTCACCCGGGCCGCGTACGCCACGCCCGGGGCGAGCCTGGACGATTTCCCGGGCCTGCTGGAACACCTCGCGGGCGTGCACCCCAGCCGCTACGGGGCGTTGACGGAGGATCTGACGGCGGTCTGCCTGACCGGCGTGACCCCGGTGCCCGACCAGTCGACCGCGCTGCGGCTGGTGGTGCTGGCCGACCGGCTCTACGACCGGGAGATCCCGGTGCTGGCCTCGGGCGTGGCCTTCGACCGGCTGTTCAACGACGAGATGTTGAACGGCGGTTATCGAAAGAAGTACTTCCGGGCCATCTCGCGGCTCACCGCGCTCGCCCGCGACGCGAAGGGGCTCGTGGCCGAGTAGGTTGGGGCACGCGAGGGATCGATCGGCGCGCCGCCCCGGCGCGCGCGTCGACGCCCGTCGCCGTACTCACGAACTCCCGGGCCCGTTCGCGGCGTTCCGGGGGTCACGCCACTTTGCGAAGGGACCACCGTCATGGCCACCACGCGTACCGCCCACACGAACTGGGAAGGCAACCTGCTCGACGGCAAGGGGGTCGTCTCCCTCGACTCCTCCGGCATCGGTGCCTTCGACGTCTCCTGGCCCTCCCGCGCCGAGCAGGCCAACGGCAAGACCAGCCCGGAGGAGCTGATCGCGGCCGCGCACTCCAGCTGCTTCTCGATGGCCCTCTCGCACGGCCTGGCCGGCGCCGGCACCCCGCCCACCAAGCTGGAGACGAAGGCCGACGTGACCTTCCAGCCCGGCACGGGCATCACCGGCATCCACCTGACCGTGGTCGGCGAGGTCCCGGGCCTGGACGCGGAGGGCTTCGCGGCCGCCGCCGAGGACGCCAAGAAGAACTGCCCGGTCAGCCAGGCCCTGGCCGGCACCACGATCACCCTCAGCGCCGAACTGGCCTGATCCGGCGAATCCCGCCGGCACCCTCGGGGCCGTTCCCGTCGCACGCGCGGCGGGGGCGGCCCCGAGGCGCGTCAGGACGCGGGCAGGCCCTCGGGCAGGGTGCGCCGGCGCCGCAGCGGGGAGAGCGCGGTCGGCAGCGCGGACAGGCACAGCACCAGGCCGCCCGCGCCCACCGCCGCCGCCGGCGACCACAGCGAGCCCAGCACCGCCGCCAGCCCGGCCCCGACCGCCGACGCCCCCGTCAACAGGAACCGGAAGACGGCGTTCATCCGGCCCTGCATCCCCGGGTCCGTCAACCGCTGCCGCAGGCTCACCCCCAGCACGTTCGAGATCCCCGTCCGCGCCCCGAACAGGAACCAGCCGGCGCCCGCCGCCCACAGCCCGGCCCCCTCGTCCAGCGCGGTCACCAGCAGGCCCGTGGGGGCCAGCCACAGGTCCGTCAGCACGATCCCGCGCCCGTGCCCGAAGCGGCCCGCGAGCCGCCGGGCCACCCGCGTGCCCGCGAACAGTCCGATCCCGCCGACCGCCCAGAACACCCCGAGCGCCCCGCCCGACAGGCCCAGGTCGCGGGTGAAGACCAGCGGCAGCATCGTGTTCACCGCGGAGGTCGCCAGGTTGGCCAGCGCTCCCGTCCACGCCAGGGCCCGCAGTTCGGGCGCGCCCGTCACGTGCCGCAGCCCGGCCGCCGTCCGCGACCACAACGAGCCCACGCCCGCCCCGGCCGCGTCCCCGCCGCGCGCCGGCCCGGACCCGCCGCCGGTGTCCAGGCCCCGCACGGCCCACGCCGACCCCAGGTGCGCGAGCCCGGAACCGAGCAGCGCGAGCGGCGCGCCCAGCAACTGCACCACCGCACCCCCCAGGCCGCGCCCCGCCACGTTCCCCGCCGCCGTCAGCCCCGCCATCGCCGAGTTCGCCGCGAGCAGCGCCCCCGGCCCCACCAGCCGGGGCAGCACGCTCAACGCCGCCACGTCCACGAACACGCTCGCGACCCCCACGCACAGCACCACCGCGCACAACTGCCCCAGCGTCAGCACCCCCGCCCACCAGGCCGCCGGCACCGACAGCAGCAGCGTCCCGCGAACCGCCTCCGCCACCATCAGCACCCGCCTCGCCGGCAACCGGTCCACCCAGGCCCCGGCCGGCAGCCCGATCAGGAGGAAGGCCACCGTGCCCAGCAGCCCGAGCAGGCCCACCTCCCCCGGTCCCGCGTCGAGCACCAGCACCGCCGCGAGGGGCGCGGCCACGTACGTGGCACTGGCCGCCGTCAGACCGAGGCCGGAGGCCGCCATCAGGGCCCGGAACCCCGGGGCCCGCCACGGGGAACCGGCCCCGTCGGGGGCGGGCTTCGCGGACACGGCGAGGAGGGCGCCGCGCGGGCGCCGGGAGGAGAAGGGCATGTCCGCAGCCTCGCCCCCGCGCCCCGCCCGACCGCAATGTTTTAGTCTCCACTGAATCCACCGGACCCACCGGGCCCGCCGACCCACCGACCCGTGCCGGGAGGCCGCCGTGCTCCGCTTCGTC
This sequence comes from Streptomyces dryopteridis, assembly GCF_049606955.1. Classification (NCBI taxonomy): domain Bacteria; kingdom Bacillati; phylum Actinomycetota; class Actinomycetes; order Kitasatosporales; family Streptomycetaceae; genus Streptomyces; species Streptomyces dryopteridis. The sequence continues at coordinate 893,103 of NZ_CP187113.1, forward strand.
TTCTCCGCCGAGGACATGGCCCGCACCCGCTTCGCGATCTCCCCCCTGTGGGAGACGGTGATGGCCGTCCGCACCCTGGCCGGGGCCGACCCGGACGGGGTGCACCGGCGCTGGACCGCCGAGGTCCGCCCCCGGCTCGCCGCCGCCCGCCTCGACCTCGCCCCGCTGCACGCCCTCCTCCCCCTCACCAGCACCGTCGTCCCCGGTTTCCTGTGCCCCACGCCCAGCACCTCCGCGCCCACCCTCGATCTGGAACTCGCCGCCGTCCGCGCCACCGCGCCCGAGCGGATCCTGACCCGGCAGCCCGAGGCCCGGGCCACGATCGCGGCCCTGCGCGCCGATCCCGTCGCCGGCCTCGACGGGCTGTGCCGGCTGATCGAGGAGTTCTGGGAGCTCGCCCTGGCCCCGTACTGGCCGCGCGTGCAGACCCTGCTGGAGGCGGACGTGCAGTACCGGGCCCGCCGGTTCGCCGAGGGCGGGGCCCACGCGCTCTTCGCCGACCTGCACCCCGACGTCTCCTGGCACGAGGGGGTCCTGACCGTCGACCACCGGGTGCTCTCGGGCGCCCGCGAGCCCGGCGGGCGCGGGCTGCTGCTGGTGCCCTCGGCCTTCGCGCACCCCCGCCTGTTCTCCACCCTCGACGGCGCCGAGCGGCAGATCCTGCGCTATCCGCCGCGCGGCATCGGCACCCTGTGGGAGGCAGCGCCGACGGCCGCGCCCGAGGCCCTGGCCGCGCTGGTGGGACGCACCAGGGCCCGGCTGCTCGCCGAACTCACCGCCCCCGTCTCGACCACCGACCTCGCGCGCCGCACCGGCGTGACCCCGGGGGGCGTCTCGCAGCACCTCGGGGTGTTGCGCGCGGCCGGTCTGGTCTCCTCGCACCGCGCGGGCCGCGAGGTCCGCTACGCCCGCACCCGGGCCGCCGAGTCCCTGCTGCGGGCCGCGTCCTCGGCGCCGGCGGCTCGCTGACGCCCCGCCGGTGACGCCCGACCCGGTGCACACGGGCCCTTCGTCACGTCGCGATTCCCCCCGGTTTGTAAGAGGATCGTACGGAATCGACTCACTGAGGGGTACACCGTGGCCAAGAAGGACCTCGCGCGGGACGTTGCCGAGCGGACGCGGAAGAAGTCGACGGCGCCGTCGCCGACGAAGGACGCCGCCAAGGGGTCGGGCGGGACCCCGAAGCCCGCGAAGACGAAGTCCGCGAAGCCCGCCGCGCCGGCGGAGCCCGCCAAGCCCGCGAAGGGCGACGGGCCCGCGAAGGGCGAGAAGCCGGGCAAGGCGAAGGCCGGGCGGGCTGCGGGGCTGCGGGAGACCCTGCGGGTGCCGGTCGGGGAGCGGCTGGACCTGTCGGCCTTCGACACCCGGATCGTCCCGGCGGGCGGCCCCGCCGACAAGGCGGCCGGGCGGGCCGCGACGGCCGCGATGGAGGCCGAGCTGGCCTCGTTGCAGGAGCGGCTGTACGCGGCGGGCACGGCGGGCGACCGCCGGCGGGTGCTGCTCGTGCTCCAGGGCATGGACACCAGCGGCAAGGGCGGCACGGTCAAGCACGTGATCGGGCAGTTCAACCCGGCGGGTTGCCGGATCCGCGCGTTCAAGGCGCCGACGCCGGAGGAGCAGAACCACCCGTTCCTGTGGCGGATCATGAAGGCGCTGCCGCAGCCGGGCGAGATCGGGATCTTCGACCGCTCGCACTACGAGGACGTGCTGATCGCGCGGGTCCGCGAGCTGGTGCCGCGCAGTCAGCTGGGGCGGCGCTACGCGCAGATCAACCGCTTCGAGAAGTCCCTGGCCGACGACGGGGTGACGGTGGTCAAGGTCTTCCTGCACATCAGCCCCGAGGAGCAGCGGGCGCGGCTGCTGGAGCGACTGGACAACCCGGACAAGCACTGGAAGTTCAACCCGGGCGACATCGAGGAGCGGGCCCTGTGGCCCGCGTACCAGGAGGCATACGAGCTGGCGCTGGAGAAGTGCTCCACCGACGCGGCCCCGTGGTACATCGTGCCCTCGGACCGCAAGTGGTACCGAAATTGGGCGATCAGCAAGCTGCTGTTGGAGCACCTGACGGAGATCGACCCGAAGTACCCCAAGGGCGATTTCGACGTGCGGGACGCCCGGACGCGCCTGCTGGCGACCTGATCCCGCTTCGGGCACCCGAGCCCGTCACCCGCGCGGATCGGCGACGGGCTCGGGATCGACGGGCTCGGGGTCGACGGGCAGGGTCAGCGTGACCTCGAACCCGCCCTCGGGGTGCGGGCCCGCCGTCAGGGTGCCCCCGCACAGCCGGGCCCGTTCCCGCATGCCGACGAGGCCGAGCCGGGCCCCGGCGGGCGCGGGGCCCGGGGCGGGGCGCGGCGGTGGGGGTCCGGTGCGGCCGTGGTCGCGGACGGTCACGCGCAGCCGGCCGGGTTCGTGGCTCAGGTCGAGGTCCACGGGGCCGGGGCCGGCGTGCTTGAGTGCGTTGGTGAGGGCCTCCTGGATCACGCGGTACGCGCAGAGTTGCAGGTCGGGGGCGGTGGGGGCGGGTCGGCCCCGGGTGCGCAGGCGGACGTCGAGTCCGCCGGCGGCCGTGCGGCGGATCAGCTCGGGCAGCCGGTCGAGGTCGGGGGGCGCGCCGGCCCCGTCGGGCCCGTCCGGATCGGTCTCGGTGCGCACGCGGAGCACGGCGAGCAGCCGGCGCAGTTCGTCGATCCCGTCCCGGCCGGCGCCGGCGGCCTCGGCGAGGGCGGCGCGGGCGGCGGCCGGGTCGCTGTCGAGGACGTAGCCGGCGAGTCCGGCCTGCACGGTGACGACGGACAGGTGGTGGGCGACCACGTCGTGCAGTTCGCGGGCGATGGCGAGGCGTTCGAGGAGGACGGCGTCGCGGGCCCGGGCCTCCTGTTCGACGGCGAGTTCGGCGGCGGTGCGACGCAGGGCCTCGTTGCTGCGGGCCAGTTGGTGGCGGGTCTGGCCGAGGGCGACGGCCACGGCCGGGGCGAGCAGGGCCTGGCCCAGGACCAGGGGCCAGGGCAGCCGGCCGGCGATTCCGCTGTGCACGACGGCGAGGGCCACGGGCACGGCCGCGCTCCAGGCGACCGGGGCGGGACGCCGGCCGGCGAGGCTGACCAGGGCGAGGACCGGGACCCACCAGCCGACGGTGGGCTGGTAGCCGCACCACAGGTAGAGGGCGTAGCCGAGCGAGGTGGCCAGGACGGTGGCCAGGGGGTACCGGCGGCGGGCGACCAGGGGCAGCGCGGCGAGCAGGGTGAGCGCGTGGGCGGGTCCGTCGAAGGCGCGCCAGCCGTCCGGGTGGTAGAACCGGCCGGCGACGATCCCGACGGCGGCCACGGCGAGGGCCGGGAGCAGGTCGGCCGCGAGCGACGGGAGCGCGGGGGCTGTGGTCCGGCGGCCCGGCTCCGGGGGGCCGCCGCGCCCTGGGACGCGGTTCACCGGAGGATGGTAGGCCGGTCGGGCGCGCCGGCGCTGCGGGTCGGGAGGGTCCGCGTCGCGCGATCTCCCGTCGGGGTCCGGCCCGGGCCGGCACGGGCGACACGACGACACGACCCCATACCGGGACGCTTATCGGTTCGTCATATATTTTGCGGATGTGACCTCTTCCCTCCGTGCCCGCACCCTCGCGCTCGTCGCCGGCGGCACCGCCCTCGGCACCCTCCTCGCCGGCTGCTCGGGTGGGAGCGGGCCCACCGGGACGGCCGCCCTGAAGCCCGGGACCGGCACCTCCGCACCCGCCTCCCCCGCCCCCTCGGGCAGCCCCGCCTCCCCCCAGGCCGCGCCCGACGCGGCGGCGGCCCCCGCCAAGGTCCCCACCCTGGCCCCCGGCCCCGGCGGCCTGACCCCCGTCTTCGAACGGGCCCGTCAGAGCACGCAGAAGACCGTCGCGCTCACCTTCGACGCCGACATGACGGCCGACCAGGGCCCGCGCGCCGCCGCCGGCGAACACTTCGACAACCCGGGCCTGATCCGCGCCCTGCGCGACCTGAAGGTCCCCTCCACCGTCTTCATGACGGGCCGCTGGGCCGAGGAGTACCCCGACCAGGCGAAGGCCATCGGCACCGACCCCACCTTCGAGATCGCCAACCACTCCTACAGCCACCACGCCTTCAAGGACCCCTGCTACAAGCTCCCGGTCCTCGACCCGGCGGCCGCGCGGGCCGATGTGGACCGCGCCTTCGAGGCGTTCCGCACCGCCGGCGCGAAGAACGTCGTCCCCTACTTCCGCTTCCCCGGCGGCTGCTACGACGACGCGACCCTGCGGGTGCTGTCCGGGGCGAAGGTGACGGCCGTGCAGTGGGACGTGGTCAGCGGCGACGCCTTCGCCACGAACGCCGACGCCGTCGCCGAACAGGTGCTGGCCGGGGTCAAGCCGGGCTCGCTCGTGGTCATGCACTGCACCCGCAGCGCCGCGCCCGTCACCGAGGAGGCGGTCCGCCGGATCGTGCCGGCGCTGCGGGCCAAGGGCTACCGCTTCGTGAAGGTCTCCGAGCTGATGGGCACCTGACCGACCGCCGCCCGCCCGGGCTCAGCCCGAGCAGGCGGTGCGCTGGGCCTCCTGCCACGCGCACACCGGGCACAGCACGAGCCCCGGGGTGGCCGTCCCGTGCTCGGTGGGTTTCCCGCAGTACCCGCAGTCCGCGAACGGCGGCCCGTCGGCCGCGCCCGTCGAGGTGCCGCCGGCGGCGCCGTCCCCGGTCCCGCAGTATCCGCCCTCGTCCACGACCCCTCCGGCCCGCTCGTCACCGATCGGCCCGACCGGGCCGAGGCCCCAGCCTACGACCGGTCGTAGGTGAGGAACACGGCCCCGCCCTTGAGGACGGTGTGGTCGGTCAGCTCCCACACCCGGGGGTCGAAGGAACCGGAACGGGAGAACAGCGGGATGCCGTCGCGGATGGTCAGCGGGCCCACCTTGAGGATCAGGGTGTCGATCTCCTCGTAGAGGGACCCGGCGAGCTCGGCGCCGCCCAGCAGCCAGATGTCCTTGCCCTCCCGCGCCTTCAGCTCCCGCACCTTCGCGACGGCGTCCCCGCCGACCAGCTCCACCGCCGGGTCCGGGCTCTCGGTCAGGGTGCGGGTGAAGACCAGGTGGCGCAGGTGCGGGAAGGCGTCGGTGATCCCGACGGCCAGGCCCAGCTCGTAGCTGCGGCGCCCTTCGAGCACCGTGTCGAAGCGGGTGCCCTCGGCGGTCACCCCGAGGGCCTGGCGCGCCTGCACCGGCAGCGCCTCCGGGTACTCCTCGACCAGGTGCCGGACGTAGTCCTCGGGGATCGGCCAGAACCCGGCCGGCCCGGTGGGGTCCGCGCCGTCGGGGCCGGCGATGAACCCGTCGAGCGTGGTGGCCACGAAGTGGACGAGCTTGCGGGGCATGGGTCTCCTCGGTGGTCGGGGCGTGCGAAGGCACGGTCCGCCCGGGCACCGGGGCACGCGGCGGGCCGTGAGCGGATCCTGCCGGCCCCACCCCCTGCGCGGCCGGCCCCCGACGGCCGACCTGTCAGGTGCGGTGTCCGCGACCCCGCACCCCCGTGACCCCGCGGGCCGGGCGGGACGGGGGCCGGCAGACTGGGGCGGATGAGCAGCCACGACCTCTCCCCCGCCGCCCCGCCCGCGCCGCCCGTGGGCGCCGACAGCCCGTTCCGGCAGGGTCGCGACCCGCGCGACGAGGCCCCCCAGTTCGTCCTGCCCCTCGTGGTGCGGATCGAACGGGCCGAGCCCCCGGGCCGCACCGACGCCCTGGAGACCGCGGCCCGCGCCGTCCTCGTCCTCCTCGACGACGAGCGGGCCCACGGCGAGGGCCCGTGGGCCGAGGCCGTGCGCGACTGGCAGGACGCCCGGATCCGCAAGGTGGTCCGGCGGGCCCGGGGCGCGGAGTGGCGCCGGGCCGAGGCCCTGGACGGGATCACGGTGAGCGGCTCCGGGCCGCGCCCCACCGAGGTGCGGGTCTTCCCGCCGGTCCCGCTGGACGCCTGGCCCAAGGACCTCGCCAAGCTCCAGGTCTCCGGCACCGACCTGGAGGACCCCACCCCGCCGGGGCCGGCCCCCGAGGGCCTGCCGGTGCTGTGGCTGAACCCGCGCCTGGACATGTCGGCGGGCAAGACCATGGCCCAGACCGGGCACGCGGCGCAGCTCGCCTGGTGGGTGCTCGGGCCGGACGAGCGGGCGCGCTGGCGGGCGGACGGGTTCGCGCTGGCCGTGCGCGTCTCCCCGGACGCCGAGCACTGGGCGGCGCTGCTCGACGCCGACCTGCCCGTGGTCCGCGACGCCGGTTTCACCGAGATCGCGCCCGGCTCGTGCACCGTCGTCGCCGACCACCCCGCGCTGCGCTGAGCGCCCGCCAAGCTCAAATGAAGCTCTGAACCTCGCCGCCGCGGGTTGGGCGCGGGCCCCACCGGTCATCACCCCGGGGAGAACGGCGACGGGGTGAAGGGGGACGAGCCCGTGGAGCGCAGGACCCGACTCGGGGTGGGCATCGGCTGGCGGCCGGAGATCGCGGACGCGGTCGAACGGCTGCCGGGCCTGGACTGGGTGGAGGTGGTGGCCGAGAACGTGTGTCCCGGCCACCTGCCCGCCTCCCTGCTGCGGCTGCGCGAGCGCGGGGTCACGGTGGTCCCGCACGGGGTGTCGCTGGGGCTGGGGGGCGCGGACCGGCCCGATCCGGGGCGGTTGGCGGCGCTGGCCGAGCGGGCGGTGGCACTGGGGGCGCCGCTGGTCACCGAGCACATCGCGTTCGTGCGGACCTCGGCGCCGGCGCTGGAGGCCGGGCACCTGCTGCCGGTGCCGCGCACCCGGGACGCGCTGGACGTATTGTGCGAGAACGTGCGGATCGCGCAGGAGGCGCTGCCCGTGCCACTGGCCCTGGAGAACATCGCGGCCCTGGTCAACTGGCCGGACGAGGAGCTGTCCGAGGGCCGGTTCCTGGCCGAGCTGGTGGAGCGCACGGGGGTGCGGCTGCTGATCGACGTGGCCAATCTGCACACCAACCGCGTCAACCGGGGCGAGGACCCGTTCGCGGTGCTGGCCGAACTGCCGCCGGAGGCGCTGGCGTACGTGCACGTGGCCGGCGGGGTGGAGCGGGACGGGGTGTGGCACGACACGCATGCCCACCCCGTGCCGCCGGTGGTGCTGGAGGTGCTGACGGGGCTCGCGGAGCGGATGGACCCGCCGGGGGTGCTGCTGGAGCGGGACGACGACTTCCCGCCGGAGGAGGAGCTGGCCGGGGAGCTGACCGCGATCAGGGGCGCCCTCGGCGCGGCCCGCCCCCCGACCCCGCGCCCGACCCCCGCCGCCACCGGACCCACCGCCACCGGTCCCGGCTCCGGAGCGGTGCGGCCGGGGGCCCGGGGGCGGCTGGCCGTCGGGCAGGCGGCGCTGCTGTCGGCGCTGGTCGCGGGCACCCCGGTGCCGGAGGGTTTCGACGGGCCCCGGGTCCGGGTGCAGGCGCGGGCCCTGGTGGCCAAGCGGGCCTCGGTGGTGCGGCGGATCGCGCCGGAGCTGGTGGAGCTGACGGGCGGTTCGGAGGCGTACCGGGAGGCGTTCGCGGCGTACGGGCGCGGCCGGCCGCTGCCGGGCGGGTACCGGCGGGACGCCCTGGACTTCGCGGCGGAGGTGCTGGCCCGGGGCCTGCCCGCCGATCCGGCCGCGCGGCGCCGGCTGGCGGCCTGGTGGCGGGAGCGGGCGGCGGCCCGCCGCCCCTCGGCGGCCCGCCGGCTGCTGGGGGCGGCGTGGACGGTGCTGGCGGGGCCGGTGTGGGCGGTGACCGACCGGGTCGCGGCCCGCGGGGCGCGGGGACGCGGGCCGGGGGCGGACACGGGGCCGCTCCCGGCCCCGGTCGCCGCGCCGGACGCCCCGGTCCGGGTCGGGGCGGGGGCCGGGCCGGGGGCACGGGGGTGAGCACGGCGGCGTCCGTCCTGACCCTGCTGCTCGTGGGCGCGATCGTGGGCTCCCGGACCCTGCTGCTGCGGCTGCGTGTCCGTTCGCTGCCCGTTCCGCCGTCGGGCGCGGACTCGTGGGTGCGCGACCGGCACGAGGCGGCGTTCCTCTCGGGCGGGCCGGGGCGGGTGGTGGACGCGACGGTGGCCGCGCTGGTCGAGGCCGGGTCGGCGCGCGTGGCGGCGCCCGGGGTGTTGACCGTGGCGGGCGGGGCCCGGGGGCGGGACGCGGTGGAGGCGGCCGTGCTGGAGGCGTGGCGGACCTCGTTCGGCGGCTCCCTGTCCGAGGTGCGGCAGGCCGCCGTGCGGACGCCGGCCGTGCAGGGGGTCGGGGACGGGTTGGCGGCCCGGGGGCTGTTGTTGCCGGCGGCCTGGGGTCGGCCGTGGCGGCGGTGGGCCGCGGTCCACGTGGTGGTCTGTCTGCTGCTGTTGCCGGTGGCCCTGTTGTCCTTCGTGGCGGTGGTGGTCGGGACCGACACCTCGCCGTTGTTCGGCCTGTTCCTGTTCGGCGGGCTGATCACGGGCCTGGTGTGGGGGATCGCGGATTCCCGGGTCGCGCGACGCCGCTTGTCACCGGCCGGGGCCGAGGCCCTGCGGGCCGCCGAGCCGCCGCGCGGCGCCCCGGTGGATTTCGGAACGCTCGTCTCGTTCCTCGGGACGGGGGCCCTGCCCGACCCCGCGTTGCGGGACGCGCTGGCGGGGGCCCGCCGGGAGGCGTCGCGGGCCCGACGCGCGGCGGCCGGCGCGGGGGTCGGGGCGGCGGTCGGGCTCGCGGTCGCGGACGTCAGCTGGTGCGGGACGGCCGGCAACGACGGCTGCGGCGGGTCGAGTTGCGGGGGCTCCGACGGGGGTTCGGGGGGCGGCGGGTGCGGCGGGGCCTCGGGCTGCGGGTCCTCGTCGGGGTCCTCGTGCGGTTCTTCGGGCTCCTCGTGCGGGGGTGGGGGCGGGGGTTCGAGTTGCGGTGGTTCGTCGTGATTTCCACCGCCCATCGCTGACCTGACGGTTCATCACGAACCGGTCACGAGCCGCTCACACCTCGCTCCACCCCCCTGACCTGCGGGTTCTTCCTCCGGTAGAACTCCGCCATGTTCTGGGTCCTGTTTCTCCTGATGGCCTGGGGCGGGGTGGGCTTCGCGTGCGAACGTCTCCTGCGGGCCGCCTCCGCCCTGGACGCGCCCGTCTCCCCCGAGCCCTCCCCGCTCGCCCTCGGGCCGCACGAGGTGGCCGCCCTCGCCGGGGGTCCCGGCCGGGTGGCCGACCTCACCCTGTTCGCGATGCACGCCGGCGGCCGGGTGCTGCTCGCGCCCACCGGATGGGTGGTGCGGGCGGTGGGCGACGGCCGTGACGGCCGCGAACGGGCCCTGCTCGCGGCCTTCGGGTCCGCCGAGCGGCTCTCCCTGACCCGGGCGCGGGCCGCGATAGGCGGCTCGGACGCGGTCCGGGAGCTGACGGCGGGGCTGGGCGCGGCCGGGTTGCTGGTGCCGGCCGGGCTCGCGGACGGGATGCGCGCGGCCGTGCGGGCCCTGCGCGTGGCCGGGCTCTTCACGGTGGCGATGGCGGTGGCCTCCTTGTGCGTGCCGGATCCGACGCCGGGGCACACCACGACGGTGCTGTGGTGGTTCGCGCTGCCGCTGGTACTGGTCGGCGGCGCCTTGGCGATCGCCCGCTTCGAGGCGCACCCGTACTCGCCGTGGGCGACGCACGCGGGCCGGCGGGCGCTGCGCGCGGCCGGTCGGGAGGCCCGGGTGCCGGGGGCCGATCCGCTGCTGCGGGCCGCGCTGCGCGGCCCGGAACGGGACCCGGACCCGGGGGTGCGCGCCCTGTGGCGCGGGGCCGGGCGGGCCGGGGAGCCGTCCGCCGCCGCCCCGGGCTCCCGTCCCGACGCCGATCCCGACCCGCCGCCCGCCCACCGGCCGCCGGTGCCGCCGGGCGGGTGATCACGGCCCCGCCTCCGCGCCCCGTTCTCCCCGCTCCCGGCCCGGTCGCTTTACTCGCCGCCCGCCGTCGTCTCTCATCTGATGATCGGTCCACGGCGAGCGGGGTGACGGTGCGCGAACGAACACCACGGGCACGACGGGCCCCTCGGCTGCTGCCCGCCCTGGTCCTGTCGGTCGCCCTGACCGCGCTGACCGTCCTGCCGGCCCCGCCCGCGCTCCCGCTCCGGCCCGACCGGGCCCGCGCCGCCGACCGTCCGACCGGGGACCGGGCCGCCGGCGTGGCCCTCGCCGCCCGCCGCGCCGCCGCCCGGGGCCTGTCCTTCGGCCCCTGCCCGGAGGTGGAGCGGCTGCCCGACCCGGTCCGCTGCGCCCTGCTGAGCGTCCCCCGCGACTACGCCGAACCGGACGGCCCCCGACTGGAGCTGACGGTCAGCCGGGTCCCGGCCTCGGGCCCGCGCGGCTCCCGCCAGGGCGCGCTGCTGTTCAACCCGGGCGGGCCGGGCGGCTCCGGGATGTGGTTCCCGCTGCTGGCCGAGTCCGCCGCCTGGACCTCCCTGGCCGCCGCCTACGACTTCGTGGGCTGGGCCCCGCGTGGGGTGGGCCGGTCCGCTCCGCTGTCCTGCCGCGACCCGCTGGCCCCGCCGCCCGAACCTCCGGAGGCCGACCCGGGCCTGCCGCCCACCCCCGCCGAGACCACCCGGCGCCGCGCCCTGGCCACCGACTACGCGCGCGGCTGCGCGGCCCGCTCGGGGGCCCTGCTGCCGCACGTGACCACCGCGAACAACGCCCGGGACCTGGAGGTGCTGCGGGCCGCGCTCGGCGAGCCGGGCCTGAATCTGCTCGGGGCCTCGTACGGCACGCTGCTCGGCGCCGTGTACGCCCGGATGTTCCCCGACCGGGTGCGCCGGATGGTCTTCGACTCGGTGGTCGACCCCGATCCGGCGGGCCTGTGGTACGGCGCGAACCTGGCCCAGTCGCGGGCCTTCGAGGGCCGGGTGCGCGATCTGTGGGCCTGGACGGCCCGGCACCACGACGTGTACGGCCTGGGTCGGACCCCGCGGGCGGTCGCCGCGCGCTGGGAGCGGATCCGCGCGGAGTTGGCCCGGCGGCCGGCGCGCGGCCCGGAGGGGGTCGTGGGCCCGGGGCGGGCGCGGTCCTGGTTGTTGCGGGCCGCGTACGAGGACGAGGAGTGGCCGGACCGGGCGGCGGCGCTGGCGGCCTGGGCGCGCGGGGATCGGGGGCCGCTGTTGGCCTCGGCGGCCCCGGATCCGGCGTGGGCGGCGGAGGACGAGAACGCGACGGCCGTGTACACGGCGGTGCTCTGCAACGACGCGCCCTGGCCGACGGACTGGGCGCGGTGGGAGCGGGACCTGCGGGAGACGGCCCGGGAGGCGCCGTTCGAGACCTGGGCCAACGGCTGGTTGAACGCGCCGTGCGCGACGTGGCCGGTCTCGGGGCGGGAGGCGCTGCCGGAGGTCGGGGATCCGGGCGGGCGGCTGCCGGCGACCCTGCTGGTGGCGGCGGAGCGGGACGGGGCGACCCCGTACGCGGGGGCCCTGTCGTTGCGCCGCCGGCTGGGCGGTCGGGCCGCGCTGGTCACGGAGCGGGAGGCGGGCGCCCACGGGGTGGTGGGGGGCCGCAACGCGTGCGTGGACGGGCACGTCGCGCGCTATCTGCTGACGGGCCGCACGCCGGGGGACGGGCCGGGGGCCTCGGTGGTGTGCGCGCCGCATCCGGAGCCCGCGCCGGTGTCGCTGGACGACACGGCGGCGCCCGGACCCCGTCGGGGGTCGGCGCCGTGGCGTGTCCTCTGAACTTCCGGTGCGGGGTCTCCGGCTGCGTCGTTTCGGGGGCAGGGCCTCCCGACGTGCCGGCGGACGGGGGTCCGCCGGTCCTTCCCCCCGGGGGGAGGTATCAGGCGAGCCCGTCGACCAGGTCGGCCACGGACTTGCGGCGGCCCGTGTAGAACGGGACCTCCTCGCGCACGTGCATGCGGGCCTCGGAGGCGCGCAGGTGGCGCATGAGGTCGACGATCCGGTACAGCTCGTCGGCCTCGAACGCGAGCAGCCACTCGTAGTCGCCCAGCGAGAAGGAGGCGACGGTGTTGGCGCGCACGTCGGGGAAGCCGCGGGCCATCTTGCCGTGGTCGGCGAGCATCCGGCGACGGTCCTCGTCGGGCAGCAGGTACCAGTCGTAGCTGCGCACGAAGGGGTACACGCTGACGTAGTCGCGGGCGACCTCGTCGGCGAGGAAGGCCGGGATGTGGGACTTGTTGAACTCGGCGGGGCGGTGCAGCGCCATGTTCGACCAGACCGGCTCCAGGTGCCGGCCCAGACGGGTGCGGCGGAAGAGGTTGTACGCGCCCTGGAGCTCGTCGGCGGTCTCGGCGTGCCACCAGATCATGACGTCCGCGTCGGCGCGGAGCCCGGAGACGTCGTAGCTGCCGCGCACGACGATGTCCTTGGCGGCCAGCTGGTCGAACAGCTCCTGGACCTCGTCGGCGAAGCCGGCGCGGTCCACGGGCAGCACGTCCTTCAGCTTGAAGACGGACCACAGGGTGTAGCGGATGACCTCGTTGAGGTCCTTGGCCTTCTTCCCGGCGTTCGGGATCTTCTCCGGAGCAGTCATGTTCCCTATTGTCCCTGTCCTGATCAGTGCTTTGTGCCAGGGGTCCCGTGACGGACGCGACACGCGCGGGGCCCCGTCCGCGGGGCGCCGGCGTCAGCGCGGCAGGGCCGCCTCGACGGCCGCGTCCGCGCTCGCGACACAGGCCGGGACGCCGACCCCGTCGTAGAGGGCGCCGCAGACGGCGAGCCCGGGGTGGGCGGCGACGCCGGCCCGGATCCGGGCCACCCGGTCGAGGTGGCCGACGGGGTACTGGGGCAGGCCGCCCTCCCAGCGGGTGACGGTGGAGTCCACGGGGCGGGCGGCGAGGCCGACGGCGTCCCCGAGGTCGGCGAGGGACACGTCGACGAGTTCGGCGTCCTCCCGCTTGAGGTCGCTCTCGTCGCCGTGCCGGCCCACCGAGGTGCGCAGCAGGAACAGCTCCGGGTCGGCGGCGGCCCAGGCCCACTTGTTGGAGACGAAGGTGGACGCCTTGATGGTGCGGCCGTCGACGGGCGGCACGAGGAAGCCGCTGGAATCCCCGGCGGTGATCGCCTCGGGCAGCTCCGAGCGGCGGAAGGCCATCGTGACCAGGGCCATCGAGGCGTACTCGACGGCGCGCAGTTCGGCGGCGGCGCCGGGGGCGACCTCGGCGAGGACGGCGGCGGCGGGGGCGGCGGGCGCGGCGATGATCACGGCGTCGGCGGCGAGTTCCCGCTCCGCCTCCCCGGCCGGCGCGATCCGCACGGCCCAGCCGTGCTCGGTGCGGCGCAGGCCCGTGACGGGGGTGTCGGCGAGCAGGTCGGCGCCGGCGGCGCGGCAGGCGTCGGCCACGGCGAGCGGCAGCCGGCCGATGCCGCCCGCGATGCCCGCGAAGACGGGGCCCTGCTGCGCGGGCGCGGCGGCGGCGCGGGCCTGGAGGGCGCGGACGGCCTCGCCGAGGGAGCGGTGGGTGCGGGCGGCCTCGAAGAGCTGCGGGACGGCGGCGCGCAGCGAGATCAGGTGCGGGTCCCCCGCGTACACCCCGCCGAGCAGCGGTTCGACGAGCCGGTCGACGACCTCCTGGCCGAGCCGCTCGGCGACGTGCCGGCCGATGGCCACGTCCTCGCCGATCGGGGTGGCCGGCATGTCGGCGTCGGCGGCGAGACGGGCGAGCCCGGCCTCGGAGAGCACGCCGGAGGCGGCCAGCGCCCCGGTGTCCCCGGGGACGCCCATGACGTGCCCGCCGGGCATCGGGCGCAGGGCGCCGCGCGTCCACAGGCGGGCGCCGAGCACGGCCGGGGGCTGCATGTCCGGGCCGAGACCGACCTCGCGGGCCAGGCCCACGGCCTCGGGGCGGCGGGCCAACAGGGATTCGGCGCCGAGGTCCACGGGGGCGCCCGCGACCTCGCCGGCGCGCAGTTTCCCGCCGAACCGGGGGCCCGCCTCGACCAGCGTCACCCGGGTGCCGGGTCGGTCCACGAGGACCCGGTGGGCGGCCGCGAGGCCGGAGATGCCGCCTCCCACGACGACGACGTGCCGCGACTGATCCGTACGCATGTCCGCTTCGTGCATGGACACATCGTCTCATCCCGATCATGCCGGGCGGACCGAGTCCGCCCGGTTATCCCTTCGGAACCGGCCCGTTACGGCGGGTGCGGAACCCGGCGGGGGCCCGGGGGCATCGAAGGGGAACACGACGAACTGGGGGGTGCCATGAACGACGCGCACACGAGACGGTCCCGGGCACGGGCCGCGCGGTGGACGGCGGCGGCGACGCTGACGCTGGCCCTCGCGCTGACGGGCTGCGGGGCGGACGGCGGCGGGGACGCGAAGAGTTCCGGCGGCGCGCCCCGGGCGGCGGCCGACACCTCGCGCGACCTCGCGGCCGGCCCGGAGGCGGCGGCCACACCGGGCGCGGCGAAGAACCCGCAGGCCCCGACGCCCGCCCCGGCGGCCTCGGCGCCGGCCGGGCAGCACGTGATCCGCACCGGTTCCGTCTCGGTGGAGACCACGAAACCGGCGCAGGCCCTGACGGCGGCGAAGGCGGCCGCCGCGAAGGCCGGCGGCTACGTGGGCGCGGAGGACACCGAGCGGCGCGAGGACGGCGCGGTGGGCTCCACGCTGACCCTGCGCGTGCCCACGGACCGCTTCGACGAGGTGATGACCGCGCTGGAGGGCGGCGGGAAGCTGCTGAACCGGGAGGTGTCGGCGGAGGACGTCACGCAGAAGGTCGCCGACGTGGACAGCCGGGTCAAGTCCCAGCAGGCCAGCGTGGTACGGGTGCGGGAGATGATGACGAAGGCCGAACAGCTCTCCGACATCGTCCTGTTGGAGGGCGAACTGGGCCGCCGACAGGCCGACCTGGAGTCGCTGATCGCCCAGCAGACGGCGCTGAGGGACCGCACCTCCATGGCGACGATCACCCTGCGGGTCTCCGAACCGGCCGCCGAGGAGAAGAAGGACGAGTCCACCGGCATCGGCGCGGCCTTCGGCGAGGGCTGGACGGCGTTCACGGCCGCCCTGCACTGGCTGATCGTGCTCCTGGCCCGGATCCTGCCCTTCGCGGCGATCGCCGTCGCCGCGACCCTCCTGCTCCGCGCCCTGCGCCGCCGACGCCGCGCCCAGCGCCCGACCCCGACCCCGACCCCGACCCCGACCCCGACCGACGACGGGCCCGGGCACGCCCCCGTACCGTGACGCCCGAGAGGATCACCGGCGAGGAGAGGACGATCGGCATGGCGAGGGAACGGCTCGTGGTGGTGGGTGGGGACGCGGCGGGCATGTCGGCCGCGTCCCAGGCCCGCCGGGCCCGGACGGCGGAGGACCTGGAGATCGTCGCGTTCGAACGCTCGGAGTTCACGTCGTACTCGGCGTGCGGCATCCCGTACTGGGTGGCCGGCGAGGTCGGAGAACGGGAGGAGCTGATCGCCCGCACCCCCGAGGAACACCGGGCCCGCGGCATCGACCTGCGCACGGGCACCGAGGTCGTGGAGGTGGACGTGGCCGGCCGCCGGGTCCGGGCCCGCGACCTCGCCTCCGGCACCGAGTCCTGGACCGGCTGGGACCGCCTGGTCCTGGCCACGGGCGCCCGCCCGATCCGCCCGGACCTGCCCGGCATCGACGCACCGAACGTGCACGGCGTGCAGACCCTCGCCGACGGCGGCGCCCTCCTCGACACCCTGACCCGACTGGACCCGCCGGCCGGCCGCCGGGCCGTGGTGGTGGGCGCCGGGTACATCGGAGTCGAGATGGCCGAGGCCCTGAGCACCCGCGGCTTCGCCGTGACCGTGCTGCACCGGGGCCCGCAGCCGATGGCGACCCTCGACCCGGACATGGGCGCGCTGGTGCACACGGCCATGAACGGGATGGGCATCGAGACGGTCGCGGGCGCGGAGGTCGTCGAGGTCCTCCTCGACGACGCGGGCCGGGCCCGGGGCGCGCGCTGCGCGGACGGCTCCGAGTACCCGGCGGACCTGGTGGTGCTGGGCATCGGCGTGGCCCCGCGCACCGAGCTCGCGAAGGCGGCCGGCCTGCCGCTGGGCGCCTCGGGCGGGCTGCTGACGGACGCCTCGATGCGCGTGCGCGGCCAGGAGCGGATCTGGGCGGGCGGGGACTGCGTGGAGGTGTGGGACAGGGTCGCCGAACGCACCCGGCACATCCCCCTGGGCACCCACGCCAACAAGCAGGGCCAGGTCATCGGCACGAACGTCACGGGCGGCGCGGCGACGTTCCCCGGGGTGGTGGGCACGGCGATCACGAAGGTGTGCGCGCTGGAGATCGGCCGCACCGGCCTGCTGGAGCGCGAGGCCCGCGAACTGGGCCTGGACTTCGCGTCGGTGGTGATCGAGTCCACCACCACGGCCGGCTACTACCCGACGGCGGCGCCGATGACCGTGAAGATGCTCGCCGAACGCGGCACGGGCCGGCTCCTGGGCACCCAGATCGTGGGCCGGGGCCCGGGCTCGGCGAAGCGGGTGGACGTGGCGGCGGTGGCCCTGACCGCCGGGCTCACCGCGGCCGACGTGGTCTCCCTGGACCTGGGCTACGCGCCGCCGTTCTCCCCGGTCTGGGACCCGGTGCAGGTCGCGGCCCGCAAGGCGGTCGCGGCGACCCGCTGAACGCGCCCGGCCCCGCCCTCCCGCGGAAAGCGGGGGGACGGGGCCGGGGTCGGGCGAGGGGGGGTCAGACCGCGGTGCGGGTGTGCACGTGCTCCACGAGGCGGGTCAGCGCGTCGGGGTCGGTGGTCGGCAGCACGCCGTGCCCCAGGTTGAACACGTGGCCGGGGAGGTCGGCGGCGGCCGCGAGGACCTCGTCGGCCTTCGCGCGGACCACGTCGTGACCGGCGAAGAGGACGGCCGGGTCCAGGTTGCCCTGGAGCGCCTTGCCGGGACCGACGCGACGGACGGCCTCGTCCATCGGGATCCGCCAGTCCACGCCCACCACGTCGGCGCCGGCCTCGCCCATCAGGCCGAGCAGTTCGCCGGTGCCCACACCGAAGTGGATCCGGGGCACGCCGTGGTGCGCGACCGCGTCGAAGACCTTGACGCTGGCCGGCATCACCGAACGCCGGTAGTCGGCCGGGGCCAGGGCGCCGACCCAGGAGTCGAAGAGCTGCACGGCGGAGGCGCCGGCCTCGATCTGGATCGTGAGGAACGCGGAGGTGATCTCGGCGAGCCGGTCCAGCAGCTCGGCCCACAGCTCGGGCTCGCCGTACATCATCGCCTTGGTGTGCTCGTGGTTGCGGGACGGGCCGCCCTCCACGAGGTAGCTGGCGAGGGTGAAGGGGGCGCCGGCGAAGCCGATCAACGGGGTGCCGCCGAGTTCACCCGTCAGCATCCCGATCGCCTCGATGACGTACGGGACGTCCTCGGGGGTCAGGTCGCGCAGCTGCGCGAGGTCGGCGCGGGTGCGGATCGGGTTGGCGACGACCGGGCCGACACCGGGCTTGATGTCGAGGTCGATGCCGATGGCCTTCAGCGGGACCACGATGTCGGAGAAGAAGATCGCCGCGTCCACGTTGTGCCGGCGCACCGGCTGGAGGGTGATCTCGGTGACCAGGTCGGGCCGCATGCAGGACTCCAGCATGGCGGTGCCCTCGCGGACCTTGCGGTACTCCGGCAGGGAGCGCCCCGCCTGCCGCATGAACCACACCGGGGTGTGTGGCACCGGCTCCCGCCGGCACGCCTTGAGGAAAGCGGAATCGTACGTCTGGCTGGGCTGGCCCGTGGGGCGGTCGTCGGTGCTCACGGCCCAAATCTTCGCACGTGCGCCGAAGTGGCCGGCCCGGTGCGGGTGTCCCTGCGCCGAACGGGCCGGGGTTCCGCCTAGTCTTCCCCGCATGGCTGCGGCTCAGGGACGATTTTCAGATGGCGCCGAGGGTGCCGAGGGCAGGGGCGGCACGCCGGAGACGACCGTACCGCTGCCCTTCCGGCGAGCGGTCGAGGGTCTGCGCCGGGCCCGCCCCCGCGCCGGGGTGGAGATCGAGACGACCCGCGCGCCGGGCCGCCTCGCCCCGTACGCGCACGCCCTGGAGGCGACGGTCCTCGACGGCGAGGAGGACCTCGCGGACGGCCGCCTGATCCTCCTGCACGACCCGGCCGGCCACGAGGCGTGGCACGGCACCTTCCGGCTGGTCACCCTCGTCCGCGCCGAACTGGAGGCCGAGATGGCGGCGGACCCGCTGCTGCCGGAGGTCAGCTGGTCCTGGCTCACCGGCGCCCTCGACGCGCGCGGCCTGGCCTACGGCGAGGCGGCCGGCACGGTCACGATGGCCGCGTCCCACCACTTCGGCGGCCTCTCCACCCGCCGCCCCACCACCCAGATCGAGATCCGCGCCTCCTGGACCCCCCGCGAGGGCACCGGCGGCGTCCCCGACACTGCGGGCCACCTCGCGGCGTGGTGCGAACTCCTCTGCCAGATCGCGGGCCTCCCCCCGACCACCCCCACCGAACCCGGCCCGAGCGTGGTAACCCTCCCCCAACGCCGAGGCCCCCACCACCCATAGGCCCGGCCCGGCCCGCCCCCACCGGAAACACCCCCGGGCCGGGGGCGAGGACGACACCTGCGGGCGGGTTCGGAGTCGGTGCGGCCACCTACGGGCGGCGGAGGATCCCGGGACGCGGCCACGTCGCCGTGTGCGGGCCGGTACGGGGGCTGGGGTGGCCGCCTGCCGGCGGCGGGTAGGTCAACAGCGTTTCCCGGCGGCGGCGGGGAGGGGGCCGGGGCGGGGGCGCGCCGCCGTCTGCGGGCGGGTACGCGGCCGGGGTGGCCGCCTGCCGGCGGCGGGCAAGTCAACAGCGTTTCCCGACGGCGGCGGAGAGGGATCCAGGGCGGAGGTCCGTTGCCGTCTGCGCGCCGGTTCGCGGCCGGGGTGGCCGCCTGCCGGCGGCGGGCAGGTCAAAAGCTTTTCCCAGGGGCGGCGGAGGGGGCAGCGGGCTGGGGTCCGTGGCCGTTCGCCGGTCCGCTCGGGGCCGGGGTAGGTCCACGGCAAGCGAGAGGCCCGGGGGCGCCTGGGGTGGTCTGTCCCATGAACTGCGACCGTGCGCCCCGCCACCCGCCGCGCCCACCGGGCGGTCTCGGGCGCGTGCGGGCCCGTCGTGCACCACAAGCCCCGGCCGCCTGACACCTGGCGGGCCCGACTGCGACCGGCCCGGCGTGTCGCCACGTCGAGCAGCCGTCTGGCACCTGGCGGGCTCGGCTGAGGCCGGGCCGGCGCGCTGCCACGGGCGGCCGTCCGACACCTGACGGGCCTGACTGCCTACCGCCGGGTGTGTCGCCACGTCGAGCGGCCGTCTGACGCATGGGCGTCCCAGGCGCGGCCGGGCCTGGTGCGCCACCACATGCCCCAGCCGTCTGACGCGTGGGCGTCCCTGGCTCGGCCGGGCCTGGTGCGCCACCACATGCCCCAGCCGTCTGACGCGTGGGCGTCCCTGGCTCGGCCGGGCCTGGTGCGTTTCCACGGGCCGGCCCGCAGCTAGGGGACGGGCTTGGGCGCGGCCGGTCCCTCCGCCCGGCACGTTTCTTTCCGGATTGGGGGCGGTGCCGGCAGAGCGGTTGGCTTGCGTCGGCGGGGACGGGGTCAAGGGTGGCGCGCAGCGCCATCGCGCAGCGACGCGACCGAAGGGAGCGCCCTTGAAGCCGTCCCCGACGACGCGAGACGATCGAGCTGACGGGAACGACCCGACACCACACCAGCCCACGACACACCACCCACGGCCCGCACCCCGCCGACGGCACCCACCCCGCACCCACCCGCGCCGCGCTGCCGCGCCGCCCCACGCCCACCCGCGCCCATCGCACCGCCCCGCGCCCACCCGCGCCCATCGCACCGCCCCGCGTCCACCCGCGCCCGCCGCGCCGCCCCACGCCCACCCGCACCCATCGCGCCGCCACGCACTCACCCCACCCCACCGCACCCCGCCGCCCCGCCCGGGCCCCTCCCCCGAGTAACCCGCACCCCTCGGGCTCGTTCCGGGAACGGAACCATCGGAGCCGCCGGATCCGCCGGCGGATCCCTCACCGCCACCGGATCCCCCACCCCCACCGGGGGTGGTCCGCTCGGCTCCCCGCAGGGGGACACGCAGGACCACACGATCGTGTCCGCGATCGGGAACGGGCATTCGGCGCAGGCTTGTGATCGCCCCGTGATCGATCGCTCGTCCGAATTGCCCGAATTGTTACTCACCAAATCGTGATCATTCTCTAAAGCCGGCCGAGTGACGTGCCGAAGGAACCAGTGACCATCCGCTCGGTGCGGACCGGCTCGCTCCCGAGACCGGAACGCCCCGCCACTCCCCCCAGGAGGCCTGGTGTCCGTTCTTCTCGAGCAGCCCGCAAGCCTGGTCGCCTACCGCCCGAACAAGCCGACGGCCATGGTGGTCGTGGCCGACCCTCGTGTGCGGTCGACCGTGACCCGTCACCTCTGGGCCCTCGGGGTCCGTGACGTGATCGAGGCATCCTCCATCGCCGAGGCCCGACCCCGGATCGGCAGCCCGCGCGACATCTGCGTGGCCGACGTCCACCTCCCCGACGGCTCCGGACTCACCCTGCTGTCCGAGACCCGCGCCGCCGGCTGGCCCAACGGGCTGGCCCTGTCCGCCGCCGACGACATCGGCGCCGTTCGCAACGCCCTCGCGGGCGGCGTGAAGGGCTACGTCGTCACCGGCACCCGCACCAACATCGGGATGCCCACCCGGCCCGGCGCCGCCCCCATCGGTGCCGCCGCCGCCCGTATGCACCGCCGTCCGCCGGGCGCCCCGAACCACCCGGGCGGCTACCGCGAGCTGTCGGGCCGTGAGGTCGAGGTGCTGCGGCTCGTCGCCGAGGGCCAGTCCAACAAGGCCATCGGCGTGTCCATGGGCCTGTCCGCCCTGACCGTCAAGTCCCACCTCGCCCGGATCGCCCGCAAGCTGGGCACCGGAGACCGCGCCGGCATGGTCGCCGTCGCGCTGCGGACCGGGATCATCCACTGATAGCCACCGGCCGGAGCCGTCCGCGCACCGGACGGACCCGGTCCCCCGCCCCTCCACCGACCCACCCTCGCCCCACTTCCCCGCTTCCCCTCCCCCGTCCCCACCTCGGTCCCACCCCGAGTCCCCCTCACCTCCCCCTCCCCGCTCCCGTCCCCACCCCCCGATCTTCACCCGTCGGGCCCGGCCCGTGTCCCCCGCCGGCCGACCGTGTCCCCTCCGTCCCGTCCGTCGCCGGAACGTTCCGGCGACGGACGGGACGGATCCACGGATACCCTTGACCGGTGACAGACGCCCAAGAGACCGCAGCAGACCTGCGCACCACCACCGGGGGCGCCCCCTCGGACGACGTCGATCTGTCCGGTGGGCTGCCGATTCCCCTGCTCGAACCCCGTGAGGGCATTCCCCCGGTCGTGGCCGACGCGGAA
The DNA here is from genome assembly GCF_049606955.1 of Streptomyces dryopteridis. Lineage (NCBI taxonomy): Bacteria > Bacillati > Actinomycetota > Actinomycetes > Kitasatosporales > Streptomycetaceae > Streptomyces > Streptomyces dryopteridis. Next base: position 914,441 of record NZ_CP187113.1, read on the forward strand.
GCCCTGGCCGAGGTGGTGGCGGCGTTCGCCGCAGGCACCGGCCCCGTCGCCGTCGACGCCGAACGCGCCTCCGGATACCGCTACGGCCAGCGCGCCTACCTGGTGCAGTTGCGCCGCGAGGGCGCCGGCTCCGCGCTGATCGACCCGGTCGGCTGCCCCGACCTGTCGGAGCTGGGCCGTGCCCTCTCCGACACGGAGTGGATCCTGCACGCGGCCACCCAGGACCTGCCCTGCCTGCGCGACATAGGCATGGTGCCCACCTCCCTGTTCGACACCGAGCTGGCCGGCCGACTCGCCGGCTTCCCCCGGGTCGGGCTCGGCGCGATGGTCGAGAACGTGCTCGGCTACGCGCTGGAGAAGGGGCATTCGGCCGTCGACTGGTCCACCCGCCCGCTGCCCGAGCCCTGGCTGCGCTACGCCGCCCTCGACGTGGAACTCCTCGTCGACCTGCGCGACGAGCTGGAGAAGGAGCTCGACCGGCAGGGGAAGCTGGACTGGGCCCACCAGGAGTTCGACGCCATCGCCTCCGCCCCGCCCCCGCCGCCCCGCAAGGACCCGTGGCGCCGCACCTCCGGCATGCACAAGGTGCGCCGACGCCGGCAGATGGCAGTGGTGCGGGAGCTGTGGGAGGCCCGCGACCGGATCGCGCAGCGCCGCGACGTGTCCCCCGGCAAGGTCCTCGGGGACGCGGCGATCATCGAGGCCGCCCTCTCCGTCCCGCCCAACGCGCACGCCCTGGCCGCACTGCCCGGGTTCGGCACCCGGATGGGACGCCGGCAGCTCGACACGTGGATGGCCGCCGTGGAGCGGGCCCGGGCCCTGCCCGAGAACGAGCTGCCGCAGCCCGGCACCGGCGCGGCCGGCCCGCCGCCGCCGCGCGCCTGGGCCGACAAGGACCCTGCCGCGGCCGCCCGCCTGTCGGCCGCGCGGGCCGGGATCGCGGAGGTCGCCGAGCGGCTCAACCTGCCGCAGGAGAACCTGATCACCCCGGACACGGTGCGACGGGTGTGCTGGGAGCCGCCCACCCGCGTCGACGCCGACGCCCTCGGCGCGACCCTCGCGGCGCACGGGGCGCGGCCGTGGCAGATCGAGCAGGTCACCCCGACCCTGCTGACGGCGCTGGCCGCCCGCGCCTGACGGTCCCCGGACCGACACGCCGCACGCGTCGAAAAGCCCCCGACCCACCCGGGTCGGGGGCTTTTCGACGCGTGGGCCCACACCCGCCCACATCCAGCCACCCGCCCGCCCGTCGCCCGTCCGCCGGTACGGGCCTGTGACGGGATCGGGACGGCACGGGGATGTACCCGGGCCGCACTCCCCCGCCACCCTTTTGAACATGATCAGTTTGAACGTGTTCACAAAAACCCCTCAGGCCCACGCCCGCCCCGCCCCCACCCCCGCCTCCGACCGCTACCGGGACCAGGTGGAGGAGTTCATCGCGGAGGCGGCGCGGCGCGAGCGGCGCGGGGATCCCCGTTGGGAGCCGTTCGAGCTCGAACCCGCGCTCGTCCACAGCCTCCAGCGCTTCCAGGTCGGCGAGGACGGGGACGGCGCGCAGTTGATCGCCAAGGCGGACGCCGCCGGGGACCCGAGCTACGCCCTCGCGGCCCGCCTGTTCGTGGCGGAGGAGCGCAACCACGCCCGCCAGCTCCGCCTGCTCCTCGCGGCGGGCGGGGCGGGGACCCTGACGGGGCACTGGACGGACGCGGCCTTCGTCCGCGTGCGCCGGCTGCTCGGGCTGCGGTTGGAGCTGATGACGCTGATGATCGCGGAGGCGGTGGCCCTGCGGTATTACCGGGCCCTGCGGGACGGGGCGCGGGAGCCCCTGGTGCGGGAGGTGGCGGGGCGGATCCTGGCGGACGAGGAACGGCACGTGCCCTTCCACTGTCGGCGACTGTCCGAGGGCTGGGCGGGGACCTCGGCGCGGACGCGGCGCGTGGTGGCGGCGGCCTGGCGGGCGGGGCTGGTGGCGGCGGGGCTGGTGGTGGTGTGGGACCACGGGGCGGCGCTGCGGGCGTGCGGGGTGGGGCGCGGGGAGTTCGTGCGGGACCTGGCCCGGTCGGGCGGCCCCCTGTCGGTCGCCCTGGTGAACCCCCACCCGTCGCGCTGAACACCCACCCACCCCACCGAATGCCCACCCACCCACCCCACCGAACGCCGATCTCGGCCGAGACGGGGCGACCTGACGGATTCCGCGCCGGATCGGACATTTTTCGCGGCGACACGCGCGCGGGGAGGCGCGCGGCCCGGACCGGAGCCGGGAGTGTGACCTTCGCCGCTGTTGGGCGGGGGGCTGTGCACATTGGTTACCCGCAAGTAGCATGGCCGGGTGAGCGCGCGCTCAGGTCCGTTCCCGGCAGGCCCTTCCCGGCCGGTCGGTTTCCGGGCGCGGCGCCGCGCGGCAGTGGACACCCGCACCCTGGAGGAGAGCCATCGTGCCTCGTACCGTCAAGGACGTCGTCTTCGTCGACGGCGTCCGCACCCCGTTCGGCAAGGCGGGCCCGAAGGGCATCTACCACGAGACCCGGGCCGACGACCTCGTCGTCAAGGCGATCCGCGAGCTGCTGCGCCGCAACCCGGACCTGGACCCGAAGAAGATCGACGAGGTCGCGATCGCCGCGACCACCCAGATCGGCGACCAGGGCCTGACCCTGGGCCGTACCGCGGGCATCCTCGCGGGCCTGCCGCAGTCCGTCCCGGGCTATTCGATCGACCGCATGTGCGCGGGCGCCCTGACCGCCGTCACCTCGGTGGCCGGTTCGGTGGCCTTCGGCGCGTACGAGGTCGCGATCGCGGGCGGCGTGGAGCACATGGGTCGGCACCCGATGGGCGAGGGCGTGGACCCGAACCCGCGGTTCGTCTCGGAGAAGCTGGTCGACGAGTCGGCCCTCTTCATGGGCATGACGGCGGAGAACCTGCACGACCGCTACCCGACGATCACCAAGCGCCGGGCCGACGAGTACGCGGTGCGCTCGCAGGAGAAGGCGGCCAAGGCGTACGCCGACGGCAAGATCCAGTCGGACCTGGTGCCGATCTCGGTGCGCCGCACGGACCCGGCGGGCGGGGAGACTGGCTGGGGCCTGGTCACGGCCGACGAGCCGATGCGTCCGGGCACCACGCTGGAGAACCTGGAGGGTCTCAAGACCCCGTTCCGCGTGCACGGCAAGGTGACCGCGGGCAACGCGGCCGGTCTGAACGACGGCGCCACCGCCGCGCTGATCGCCTCCGAGGACTTCGCCCGCGCCAACGGCCTGCCCGTCAAGATGCGCCTGGTCTCCTACGCCTTCGCGGGCGTGGAGCCGGAGGTGATGGGCTACGGCCCGATCCCGGCCACCGAGAAGGCGCTCGCGCAGGCGGGGCTGTCCATCGAGGACATCGGCCTGTTCGAGATCAACGAGGCGTTCGCCGTGCAGGTGCTCGCCTTCCTGGAGCACTACGGCATCGCCGACGACGACGCCCGCGTGAACCAGTACGGCGGCGCGATCGCGTTCGGTCACCCGCTCGCCTCCTCCGGCGTCCGGCTGATGACCCAGCTGGCCCGTCAGTTCGAGGAGCAGCCGCACGTCCGGTACGGCCTGACCACCATGTGCGTCGGTTTCGGCATGGGTGCCACCGTCGTCTGGGAGAACCCGCACTTCGAGGGGGACAACAAGTGAGCACCACCACCGAGCTGCTGCGCGGCGCGGCCGAGCTGTTCCCGGACGAGGTCGTGACCTCCGCGCACGTGCGTCACCTGGACCTGCCGTTCGGCGCCGGGCGCTTCGCGCTGATCACGCTGGACAACGGGCTGGACCACACCAAGCCCACCACCTTCGGCCCGCAGTCCCTCGCGAACCTGAACGCGGCGCTGGACCAGGTCGAGCAGGAGGCCCTGGCGGGCTCCGTGGTCGGCGTCGGCGTGACCGGCAAGCCGTTCATCTTCGCCGTGGGCGCCGACCTCAAGGGTGTCGAGCTGCTCGGCCGGCACGAGGACGCGCTGGCGATCGGCAAGGGCGGGCACGACGTCTTCAAGCGGCTGGCCGCGCTGACCGTCCCGACGTTCGCGTACTACAACGGCGCGGCGATGGGCGGCGGCGTCGAGGTCGGTCTGCACTGCGCGTACCGCACCGTCTCCCGCGCCATCCCGGCGTTCTCGCTCCCCGAGGTCTTCCTCGGCCTGGTGCCCGGCTGGGGCGGCTGCACGCTGCTGCCGAACCTGATCGGCCCGGAGCGCGCCGTCTCGGTCATCATCGAGAACTCCCTGAACCAGAACCGTCAGCTGAAGGGGCAGCAGGTATTCGACCTCGGGATCGCGGACGCGGTCTTCGACGGCGCGGACTTCCTGGAGCAGTCCCTGCTGTGGACGGCGCGGGTGCTGACCGGCGAGACCGTCGTGACGCGCCCGGAGATCGACCGGGGCGCGGCCTGGGACGCGGCGGTGGCCAAGGGCCGCGCGTTCGCGGACTCGAAGGTGCACGGCGCGGCCCCGGCCGCGTACCGGGCGCTGGACATCGTCGCCGCCGCCAAGGACGGGGACCTCCAGGCCGGTTTCGACGCCGAGGACACCGCGCTCGCGGACCTCATCATGGGCGGCGAACTGCGCTCGGGCATCTACGCGTTCAACCTGGTGCAGAAGCGGGCCAAGCGGCCGGCGGGCGCCCCGGACAAGGCGCTGGCCCGTCCGGTCACCAAGGTCGGCGTGGTGGGCGCGGGCCTGATGGCCTCGCAGCTCGCGCTGCTGTTCCTGCGCCGCCTGGAGGTGCCGGTGGTACTCACCGACATCGACCAGGAGCGCGTGGACAAGGGCGTGGGCTACGTGCACGCCGAGATCGACAAGCTGCTCCTCAAGGGCCGGATCAACCAGGACAAGGCCAACCGTCTCAAGGGCCTGGTCTCGGGCGTGCTGGACAAGGCCGAGGGCTTCGCGGACGCGGACTTCGTGATCGAGGCCGTGTTCGAGGAGATGTCCGTCAAGCAGCGGGTGTTCGCGGAGGTCGAGGCGGTCGCCCCGGCGCACGCGATCCTCGCCACCAACACCTCCTCGCTCTCGGTGTCGGAGATGGCCTCGCAGCTCAAGCACCCCGAGCGGGTCGTGGGCTTCCACTTCTTCAACCCGGTGGCGATCCTGCCGCTGCTGGAGATCGTGCGCGGCGAGAAGACCGACGACGCGGCGCTGGCCACGGCCTTCGCGGTGGCGCGCAAGCTGCGGAAGACGGCGGTGCTGACCAAGGACGCCCCGGCGTTCGTGGTGAACCGGATCCTGACCCGCTTCATGGGCGAGATCCAGAACGTCATCGACGAGGGCACTTCGGTGGAGACGGCGGAGAAGGCGGTCGAGCCGCTGGGTCTGCCGATGTCCCCGCTGGTGCTGCTGGAACTGGTGGGCCCGGCGATCGGCCTGCACGTCTCGGAGACCCTGAACCGGGCGTTCCCGGAGCGGTTCACCGTGTCGCCGAACCTGAAGGCGGTCGTGGACGCCGGCAAGCGCGGCTTCTACACGTACGAGACCGGCGCCCCGGTGCTGGACCCGGAGGTCGCGGCGCTGCTGAAGCAGGGCGACACGGTCCTGTCCGAGGAGCAGGTGCGGGCGCGGGTGCTGGACGCGGTCGCGCAGGAAATCGGCCTGATGCTGGAGGAGGGTGTCGTGGCCGAGGCCCAGGACATCGACCTCTGCCTGATCACCGGTGCGGGCTGGCCCTTCCACCTGGGCGGGATCACCCCGTACCTGGACCGTGAGGGCGTCTCGGAGCGCGTCAACGGCAAGCGCTTCCTCCCGGCGGGCGTGGCGAGCGTCCCGGCGTAAGGCTCCACCCCCGAACGACCCCCAAGGCCCCCAGGCCCCAAGGCCCCGACCGCACCTCGCGCGCGGTCGGGGCCGTTTCGTCAGGTCGGGTCCAGCGCGTCGAGTGCGGCCGTCACCCGGCGGCGCGCCTGCGCGCCGTAGACCGCCATGGCGCGGAGCTGTTCGAACGCCTTGACGTAGAGGGCGATCTCGCTCGGCTGGGTGATGTTGACCACGGCCGAGAGCAGCTCCACCGACACGAGTCGGTCGTCGTAGACGTGGAACGTCTCCACCGGCCACATCGTGCGGTCGACCGTACGGGGGATCACGCCCAGGGACACCATCGGCAGGGCACCCGCGGTCAGAAGGTGGCCAAGCTGCGCGGCCATGGCCTCGGATGTGCCCATCCGGTGGTACAGCGCGGCCTCCTCGACCACGAGAACCACCCGCCGGCCCGGCGCGTGAATGAGCCGGGAACGCGCCACACGGGCGCCGGCCGCGCCCTCGCCGTCCTCCGCGTAGCCGCGAAACCGCGCGATCGTTCCCAGCAGCCCGGCCGCGTAGCCCTCGGTCTGGAGCAGTCCGGGGACCAGTGTGGACGAGTAGATCCGAAAGCGTCTGGTCTCGGCGAACAGTCGGGACCAGGAGTTCTGGAGCTTCTCCAGGTCCTGCACCTGATGGCGCCACTCCCGGTACAGGGCCTCGGCGCTCGTGGCCTGGGCCACGAGGTCCCGAGTCTCCTCGGGACGACCGCATGCCCGGCACCACGCCACTATGTCGCGGGTGGACGGGGCCGTGCGTCCCGTTTCGATGCGTGAGGTCTTGGAGTGGTGCCATCCACAGGCCCGGGCCAGTTCGATGACCGTCAGCCCCGCGCCCTTGCGCAGACCGCGCAGCCGTCTCGCCACGGCTTCGCGTGCGGCCTGCGCGGAGGAGGACGGGGAAGCGGCCAAGGGATCCCGCCGGCCGTCAGATCGTGTACTCGGCGTGCGGGACGGCCCGGCCCCACACCACGGCGAACGCGTCACCGCACAACTTGGCCGCGGCCGGGTCCTCGGTGATCTCCTCGCCGAGGGAGGCGCCGTCCCCCGAGAAGTGGTTCCAGTAGACCAGTGTCCCGTCGAACAACCAGAAGTCGTTCCCGGGAAGGGCGATGTCCGAGGCGCGGCGGCGGGGCAGCCAGCGGACGTCCTCGCCGGCGGCGACGTTGGTGAAGGTCCCGTCGTAGAGGAACCGCGTGTACTCGCTCACCGGTTCGGACACGATACGCGCGCGGCGGATCACCGTGCCGCGCGCGACCGCGTCCGCTACGAGGGTGAGCCACGGACGCCACCACGCGTCGCGATCGGCCGAGTCGTGCCGGTGGCCGGCGCGCCACTGGGCGAATGGGCCGACCTCGTAGTCGACGGCGTAGCTGTCGCGCATCTCCAGGTGACAGGCCGTGGTGGAACGGGCCATCAGTTCACTGAACTTGTCCATCGAGAACATCGCACGCCTCCCTGATCATGTGCGCCATGCGGGCCGGAATGCGGATCACCGCTTCACCCTCCGGGATCCCCACCGCGTGCCCCGGCACCACGGTGGCCGCGCACTCCGCTTCCAACTCCGGGCTCGGCTTCCACCCCTGGAGCACCAGTTCTCGGTTATCCAAGTCCGCCCAGACAGTGGGGCTTTGAATGTCCCCCGTGTCGGGATCGATCCCTACGAACACCAACGCCATCGTGAACTCCCGCTCTCGGCATGTGCAGGTGTGTGCAACAGAGTCGGGGCCGCCTCTCGACGAGTCAAGGCGCGGATGGGGTCGACTCGACTGCCAGAGTGACCGGATGCACAGAACTGCACATCGCCGGCGACCACGGGACCCACCCCACCACCCTGGGTTCCGTCACCCGGCGGCGACGGGCACGGGGCCGGCCCCTGAGCCCCGATCGACGGCGGACCGTCCGCCCGTGATCGCCATCGGGCCGTCCGCCCGCGCCCCGCGGACTCCCCGCGTGCCGCCCGGTACGGCCGGGGCAAACCGCTCGCCGTGTCGCGGCGGGCCGGATCGAAGGAGAAACGCCATGGCCCACGACGGAGGCAAGCACGGCGCCCCGAACCCGAACCCCGGTCCCCCGGACGACGAGGGCCGCTCCGGCGGGCACGAGCACCCGCACCACGCGTGAGCTCCCCGCTGCCGGCGGCGGACGAGCGCCCCACCCCGCACCCGGACGTGGCCGCCGACCCCCGCACCTGGACCCCGCGCCCGACCGATCCCCGCCACCGGCGCGGGGACGGTCCCGAAGGTCGGCCCCGCGGCTGACCCGCCACCCGCGCACACCGCCCCAACCGGCGCCCGGCCTCGCCCGCGCCGGCCGGGGTCGGCCCCGCGCGCCGTCGTCCCCTGTTGGAGGAGAGTGTCGATGTCCGTCCCCGTCCCGCCCTGCTCGTCGCGTCAGCCCGAGCCCGGTGGCCCCTCCGCCTCGGCCCGCCCCCTGCTCGCCGCGCCCGTCTTCGCCGAGGTCGTGCACACCGTCCTCGACGCCCGCCCGGACCTCGACCGTGACCGCGCCGAGCGGATCGTGGACGAGGCGCTGAAGTTCGTCGTCGCCGCCGCGCGCTTCCCGCTCTCCCGTCTCGTTCCGACTCCCGAGGTCGACACCGGTTGGCACGCCCTCATCCTCCACACGCGCGCCTACCGGGCGCTCTGCTCGTGGCTCGGACACCACGTCGACCACTGGCCCGAGGGCACCGGGCCGGGCGTCTCGGACCCCGGGGCACCGGCCCGCACCGTCGAGCTGATCCGGCGGTCCGGGTACGTTCCCGACCCCGAACTGTGGTGCGTCGGAGCAGACGTCACGGGCTGAGGGCGTCGGCCGTGCCGCGCGCGCACGGGCCCCGGCGGCACCTCGGGTGCGGCCGGGGCCCTCGTGTGTTCCCGGGGTATCCGGTGTTCGGGTGTCGGGGGCTTGGGGTGGGGTCTATAGTCCTCACACACTTGAGCGAAGGATTCGAACGCGATGACGGACTCCGCCCCCGACGCGCTGCCCGACGGGGCGCCCACGACCGTGCCGACGTCCCCTGCCGACGGGGGCGGGTCCGGGCGGCGGCGGGCCAAGCCGCCCCGGCGGGCGCGGCGGGCGTTGCGGATCGCGCTGCTCGTGTTCGCGCTGTTGGTGGCGGGCAGCGCGGCCGGGGTGTGGTGGGTGTGGCAGGACCTGTCCTCGAACCTGTCCAGCGTGGACCTGGACAAGGCGATCGGCGACAACCGGCCGCCCAAGGTGGCCGCGAACGCGCGCAACGTCCTCGTGCTGGGCTCGGATTCGCGCGGCGGCGCCAACGGCGAGCTCGACACGGCCGGGGCGACGACGGTGTCCGGGGCCCGTTCGGACACGGCCATGCTCGTGCACCTGCCCGCCTCCGGTGGCAAGGCCACCGCCGTCAGCATCCCCCGGGACACCCTGGTGGAGCGCCCCGCGTGCCCGGACCGGGACGGCGGCGAACTCCCGCCCGCCCACCGCGTGATGTTCAACTCCCTGTACTCCGACGGGGGTTCCGCCTGCGTGGTGAAGACGGTGGAGACCATGTCGGGGATCCGGGTGGACCACCTGCTGGAGGTGGACTTCGCCGGGTTCAAGGAGCTGGTGGACGCGCTCGGCGGGGTGACGGTGACCCTGGACAAGCCGATGAGCGGGGCCAAGGGCTCCCTCAAGCTCGACGCGGGCACCCACCGGCTCGACGGCACCCAGGCGCTGCGCTTCGTGCGCACCCGCTACGGCTACGGCGACGGCAGCGACCTCGGGCGCATAGGGCTCCAGCAGACCTTCCTGATGGCCGTGTTGGCGGAGGTGCGCAAGCAGGACGCGCTGGGCGACCCGGCCCGGTTGTACAAGCTGGCCGACGCCGGCACGAAGGCCCTGACCACGGACTCCGGGCTGTCCTCGCTGCCCGCGTTGGCCGAGTTCGCACGGTCCCTCCAGGGCGTGGACCCGGCCCGGATGGAGACGCTGACCCTGCCCGTGGCGGCCGACCGGATCGACCCGAACCGGGTGGTGCCCGAGCAGGACCGGGCGGACGCCCTGTGGCAGGCCCTCCGGGACGACGTGCCGGTGCCCGCCGCCCTGAAGAAGCAGCCCTGACGAAGCGGCCCTGACCGACCGACCCTGACGCGTCAGATGCCGGGGGCCGGGGGCATCGGGGGGTTTCTCCGGCCGGTCGGGTCCGGGCCCGTGTCGTGGTGCAGCCGGCTGTGCCGGCGGCCGTAGGCGAAGTAGACGACGAAGCCGAGGACCATCCAGATCCCGAACCGCAGCCAGGTCTCGGCCGGCAGGTTCAGCATCAGCCACAGCGAGGCCAGCACCGACACGATCGGCAGCAGCGGCACGAGCGGGGTGCGGAAGGCGCGCGGCAGGTCGGGGCGGGTGCGACGCAGGATGATCACGCCGAGGGCCACGACCACGAACGCGAACAGGGTGCCGATGTTCACCAGTGTCGCCAGCTCGTTGATGCTGGTGAACCCGGCGACCACGGCGATGATCACGCCGAGCAGGATCGTCGGCCGGTAGGGGGTCCCGAACCGGGGGTGGGTGCGGGAGAAGCCCCGGGGCAGCAGTCCGTCGCGGCTCATCGCGAAGAACACCCGGGTCTGGCCGAGCAGCAGGATCATGCAGACGGTGATCAGGCCGACGGCCGCGCCGAAGCTGATGATCCCCGCGTACACGGGGTGTCCGGCGGCCTTGAAGGCGTCGGCGAGCGGGGCGCTGACCGAGAGGTCCTTGTAGCTCTGCATGCCGGTGACCACGAGGGAGACCGCCACGTAGAGCACGGTGCAGATGATCAGCGAGCCGAGGATGCCGCGCGGCATGTCGCGCTGCGGTTTGCGGGTCTCCTCGGCGGCGGTGGCCACCACGTCGAAGCCGATGAAGGCGAAGAAGACCACGGAGGCGGCGGTGAAGATGCCCATGACCCCGAAGTTGGTCGGGGCCCAGCCGAAGACGAGTTGGACCAGTGGCGCCTGCAGCCCGTCGCCGGCCGGCTGGGGTTGGGCCTTGGGGACGAAGGGCGTGTAGTTGGATGCCTTGACGAAGAACAGGCCCGCGACGATCACGATGAGCACCACAGTCACCTTGATCGCGACGACCACGGTCGTGATCCGCGCCGAGAGCTTCATGCCGACCACGAGGATCGCGGTCAGCAGCAGCACGAGGAGGAACGCGAGCAGGTCGAAGGTGCCGCCGGACACGTCGGGGCCCTCCAGGGCCGCGGGCAGGTGCCAGCCGGCATTGTCGAGGAGGGAGCGCACGTACCCGGACCAGCCGACGGCCACCACCGCCGTGCCCAGCGCGAACTCCAGCACCAGGTCCCAGCCGATGATCCAAGCGGGCAGTTCGCCGAGGGAGGCGTAGCTGAAGGTGTAGGCGGAGCCGGCGACGGGGACGGTGGAGGCGAATTCGGCGTAGCAGAGGGCCGCGAGCGCGCAGACCACGCCGGCGACGACGAACGCGAGGGCGGTGGCGGGGCCGGCGGTCTCCTTGGCCACCTTGCCGGTCAGGACGAAGATGCCGGTGCCGATGATCACACCGACGCCGAAGACGGTGAGGTCCCAGGCGGAGAGGGACTTGCGGAGCCCGTGTTCCGGCTCCTCGGTGTCGCGGATGGACTGCTCCACCGACTTGGTGCGGAAGGCGTTGCTTCGAGCCGTGCTCACCGGCACACCTCCGAAACGGGTGACGTGAGAACGCGAGGGGCCGGGAGGCCACCCCCTCAAGGGTGAACCTCCCGGCCCGTGGCGTGCAACACGGCGCGCTGCGGGGGCGCCGGGGCGTGCGCCGGATCAGTCGACGGTGGCGGCCGCCTCGCTGTCGTAGCGGCCGTCGAGCTTGGCGACGAGGCCGGTGACCTGGCGGGCGATGTCGGGGGCGGTGAGCCCGATCTCGGCCAGGATCTCCTTGCGCAGCGCGTGGTCGAGGAAGCGCTGCGGGATGCCGAAGTCGCGCAGCGGCACGTCCACGCCCGCGTCGCGCAGGGCCTGGGAGACGGCCGAACCGACGCCGCCGGCGCGCCCGTTGTCCTCGACGGTGACGACCACGCGGTGCCGCTCGGCGAGGGCCGGGAGCGCCTCGTCCACCGGCTTGACCCAGCGGGGGTCGACGACGGTGCTGGAGATGCCCTGGGCGTCGAGGAGGTCGGCGATCTCCAGGCACATGGGGGCGAAGGCGCCGACGGAGACGATGAGCACGTCGGGGCGGTCCGCGTCGGGGGCCGGCTCGCGGAGCACGTCCATGCCGCCGATCCGGCCCACGGCCGGCACGGCGGGGCCGACGACGCCCTTGGAGAAGCGGACCACGGTGGGCGCGTCCTCGACCGCGACGGCCTCGCGGAGCTGGGCCCGCAGCTGCTGGGCGTCGCGCGGGGCGGCCAGGCGCAGGCCGGGCACGACCTGGAGGATGGACATGTCCCACATGCCGTTGTGGGAGGCGCCGTCGTCTCCGGTGACCCCGGCCCGGTCGAGCACGAAGGTGACCCCGCACTTGTGCAGGGCGACGTCCATGAGGACCTGGTCGAAGGCGCGGTTGAGGAAGGTCGCGTAGACGGCGAACACGGGGTGTGTGCCGGCGCTGGCCAGGCCGGCGGCGGAGGTCGCGCCGTGCTGCTCGGCGATGCCCACGTCGTAGATGCGGTCCGGGAACGCCTCGGCGAACTTGTTGAGGCCGACCGGGTGGAGCATCGCGGCGGTGATGCCGACCACGTCGGGCCGGTCGTGGCCGATCTTGACCATCTCGTCGCTGAACACGGAGGTCCAGCTCGCGGCGGCGGTCTTGACGGGCAGGCCGGTGTCGGGGTGGATGACGCCGACGGCGTGGAAGCGGTCCGCCTCGTGCTCCAGGGCCGGGGTGTAGCCGCGGCCCTTCTGGGTGAGGCAGTGCACGATGACGGGGCCGCTGAAGCGCTTGGCGCGCTGGAGGGCGGATTCGAGGGCCTCGATGTCGTGGCCGTCGATGGGGCCGATGTACTTCAGGCCCAGGTCCTCGAACATGCCCTGCGGGGCGATGAAGTCCTTGAGGCCCTTCTTGGCGCCGTGCAGGGTCTCGTAGACGGCCTTGCCGACGACGGGGGTGCGCTCCAGGAGGTCCTTGCCGCGGGCGAGGAAGCGCTCGTAGCCGTCGGTGGTGCGCAGGGTCGCCAGGTGGTTGGCGAGGCCGCCGATGGTGGGGCCGTAGGAGCGCTCGTTGTCGTTGACGACGATGACGAGGGGGCGGTCCTTGGCGGCGGCGATGTTGTTGAGGGCCTCCCAGGCCATGCCGCCGGTGAGGGCCCCGTCGCCGATGACGGCGGCGACGTGGTGGTCCTCGCGGCCGAGCACCTGGTTGGCCTTGGCGATGCCGTCGGCCCAGCCCAGCACGGTGGAGGCGTGGGAGTTCTCGATCAGGTCGTGCTCGGACTCGGCGCGCGAGGGGTAGCCGGACAGGCCGTGCTTGGTGCGCAGGCCGGTGAAGTCCTGGCGGCCGGTGAGCAGCTTGTGCACGTATGCCTGGTGCCCGGTGTCGAAGAGGACCTTGTCCTTGGGCGACTCGAAGACCCGGTGCAGGGCGATCGTCAGTTCGACGACGCCGAGGTTGGGGCCGAGGTGCCCGCCGGTCTTGGAGACAGCGTCGACGAGGAAGGACCTGATCTCCGCGGCCAGCTCGGTGAGCTGCTCCGGACTGAGTCGGTCCAGATCGCGCGGTCCCTTGATGCGGGTCAGCAGCACCCGTGCCTCCTTGCAGTTGCGTGCCGGTCTGTCGAGTCTAATGTTCCGCTCGCGCGGGGTGTCATCGGGCGGTCCCCAACAGGTCACGCCTTTGTCATACCTGCACACATCATCATCGGCGCACACATCACGTACGAGTGTGCACCAGAACGCACGTACGCCTCACATGCCCCGCAGGCCCCACGAGGCCGTGTGCGGGGCCGGGCACGCCGCCGTGCCCGGCTCCCTGGGCGGGGCCGGGCACGGGCGGCGTGCGCGGGGGACGGGGGCGGCGACGCGGTTACGCGCGGCCGGCCGTCTTCTGGGTCTTCCGGGTGACGGAGTCGATCACGACGGTGGCGAGGAGCACCGCGCCGGTGATCATGTACTGGATCGGGGTGGCGATGCCCTCCAGGGCGAGACCGTACTGGATGGACGTGATCACCATGACACCGAGCAGGGCGTTCCAGGTGCGGCCCCGGCCGCCGAAGAGGCTGGTGCCGCCGATCACGGCCGCCGCGATCACGTTCATCAGCAGGTCGCCGGCGCCGGCGCTCTGGTTGGCGGCGGCGATCTTGGAGGCCCAGAACAGGCCGCCGACGGCCGCGAAGAACCCGGCGATGGAGAAGACCGCGATCCGCACGCCGGTGACGCTGATGCCGGCGCGCCGGCTGGCCTCGACGCTGCCGCCGAGCGCGAAGACCTTGCGGCCGAAGGTGGTGCGGCGCAGCACCAGGTCGGTGCCGACCAGGGCCAGCAGGAAGAGCAGCAGCGCGAGCGGCAGGCCCTTGTACTGGTTGAAGATCACGGCCGCGCCGAAGGCGAAGACCGCGAGCAGGCCCGTGCGCAGTCCGATCTCGGCCAGGGGCCGGGAGGGGACCCCGGCGGCCACGCGGCGGCGCGCGTCGAGGAAGGCGGAGAGGAAGAAGAGGGCGACGGCCACGGCGGCGACCGCGTAGGCGGCGGCCACGTCCGAGAAGTAGTAGGTGGTGAGCTTGCCCACCACGCCCTCGGAGTCGAGGTTGACCGTGCCGTTGTCCCCGAGCAGCTGGAGCATGAACCCGGACCAGAACAGCAGGCCGGAGAGGGTGACGGCGAAGGCGGGGGCGCCGATGCGGGCGAAGAAGAACCCGTGCAGGGCGCCGATCAGCGCGCCGCCGACGAGGGCCGCGAGCACCGCGAGCCACTCGTTGACCCCGTGGGTGACGGCGAGGACGGCGACGATCGCACCCGAGACGCCCGAGACGGAGCCGACCGAGAGGTCGATCTCGCCGAGCAACAGCACGAAGATGATGCCGATCGCCATCATGCCGGTGGCCACCATGGTCACGGCGATGTTGTTGAGGTTCTCGGCGGACAGGAAGTTGGAGTTCAGCGCCTGGAAGATCGAGCCGATGATCACCAGGCCCACGATCACGGGCAGCGAGCCCAGGTCGCCGGCCTTGAGCTTGCGGGCGAACTCCTCCAGGTAGCCGGCGAAGCCGCGCTCGCGCACGAGCAGGCGGGGGTCGACGGCGGGGATGGCGTCCTCGGCCACGGCGCTCGGGGCGTCGGGGCCGGTCGGGTCCTCGGCCGGGGTCGGGTCCTTGGCCAGGGAGGGGCCGCGCTCGGCGGCGGGCTGGTCGGTGCTCACGGGCGGGCCTCCCCGGTACGGGCCGCCCGACGGGTCACGGCGTTGTCCGTGGCGCCCGTGATGGCGGAGATGATCTCTTCCTGCGAGGTGTCGGCGACCGAGAAGACGCCGTTGTTGCGGCCCAGCCGCAGGACCGCGACCTTGTCCGCGACGGCCTTCACGTCGGCCATGTTGTGGCTGATGAGGATCACGGCGTGGCCGCGCTCGCGCAGCCGCTCCACGAGGTCCAGCACCTGGGCGGTCTGCTCCACGCCGAGGGCGGCGGTGGGCTCGTCGAGGATCACGAGCTTGGGCTCGCCGAGCATGGAGCGGGCGATGGCCACGACCTGGCGCTGGCCGCCGGAGAGCGAGGCGATCGGGATGCGCACGCTGGGGATCCGGATGGAGAGGGTGGTGAGCAGTTCGCGGGCGCGGCGCTCCATCTCGACCTCGTCGAGCACGCCGAACCGGGTGAGCTCGCGGCCGAGGAAGAGGTTGCCGACCACGTCGAGGTTGTCGCAGAGGGCGAGGTCCTGGTAGACGGTCGCGATGCCCAGCTGCTGGGCGTCCTGGGGGCGGCCCACGCGGACCGCGCGGCCCTCCCACTCGACGACCCCGTCGTCGACGGGGTGCACGCCGGCGATCGTCTTGACCAGCGTGGACTTGCCGGCGCCGTTGTCGCCGACCAGGGCGACCACCTCGCCGGAGTGGACTTCGAGGTCGACGTCGGTCAGCGCCTGGACGGCGCCGAACCGCTTCGAGACCCCTCGCAACGCCAGCACGGGCGCAGCGGACACATGAACCATCTCCTTCGCCGCCTGACCGGCGGGGATGTCGTGCACGAGAATGCGGGACCTTCGGGAGGGGGCTGACAAGGGAAACGTTTCCGCGCGGTCCGTGATTCCGCCCGGCGCCCCGGGCCCACTCCGCTTGGCGGGTGGAATACGGGGAGCCCGGGCGCCGGACGGGGCGGAGGGGCCGCCGCCGCGCCCTCTACGGGGCGGACGGCGGCCGGGGCCGGCCCGGACGGCGGCGCGAAGGGGGCGCGGCCGGTCGGGCGGCGGATCGGGGAACGCGTGAGGGGTCGCGCGGACGGGCGGGGCCGGCGCGGGCCCGGCCCGGGGTGCCGGGCCGGCCGCGTCGGATCGCCGTGGGCGCGGGGGCGGGGAGGCCCGGACCGCTCGGGAGGGCGGGGGCTCCCCGGGGGCCTACTTCAGGCCGAGGGAGGTGCAGGCGGCGGCGTACTTGCCGGCGCAGATCTCGTCGAGGGTGTACACGCCGTCCTTGACGACGGTGTCCTTGATGTTGTTCTTGGTCAGCGAGACCACGGGGACCAGCACGGAGGGCACGGCCTTGGTGGTGGGGCTGTCGACCTTGGAGGTGGCGACCCCGTCGAGCTTCTCGCCCTTGGCCAGCGCCACGGCCATCTTGGCGGCGGCCTCGGCCTCGGGGGCGTAGGGCTTGTAGACGCTCATGAACTGCTCGCCGGCGACGATGCGCTGCACGCCCGCGAGTTCGGCGTCCTGGCCGGTGACCGGGGGCACGGTGCTCAGGCCCGCGGCCTTGAGGGCGGTGATGATGCCGCCGGCCATGCCGTCGTTGGCGGAGTACACGCCGACGATCTTGTCCTTGCCGAGCGCGGAGATCGCGGCCGCCATGTTGGTGTTGGCGTTCTCCGGCTTCCACTCCTTGGTGTCGTACTCCTTGCCGATGGTGACCTTGCCGTCGAGGACGGAGTGCGCGCCCTTCTTGAACAGCGCGGCGTTCGGGTCGGTGACGGAGCCGTTCATCATGACGATCTGGCCGTCCTTGGCCTTGTCGCCGAGGGCTTCGAGGAGGGCCTTGCCCTGGACCCGGCCGACCTCTTCGTTGTCGAAGGAGGTGTAGGCGTCGATGGGGCCCTCGGCCAGGCGGTCGTAGGCCACGACGGGGATGCCCGCGTCCTTGGCCTTCTTCACCGAGCCGGCGATCGCCTTGGAGTCCACCGCGTCGATGATCAGGACGTTCACCTTGTTGGTGATCATCGTGTCGACCTGGGAGTTCTGCGCCGTCGCGTCCTGCTTGGCGTTGACGTAGAGGACCTTGCCCTTGCCGCCGGTGAGGGCGGCGACCTGCTTCTCGATGAGGGGCTTGTCGAACTTCTCGTAGCGCGCGGTCTGGTTCTCGGGCAGGAGCAGACCGACCGTGATGGCGTCGCCGGCGGCGGGGGCGGGGGCGTCCGAGCCCTTGGTCTCCCCGCCGGCCTGCTTCGCCGAACCACAGGCCGCGAGCGAGACGGCCATCGCGCCGGTGGCGACGGCCACGGCGACTCTGCGGATGCGCGTGTTCATCTCTTGTACCTCCCTGACGAGGCCGCGACGTTGCGGCCGAGGTGGGTGTGAGTCAACCCCGGCCCCAACTTGCCGTCAAGGAGTGAATACTTAACGAGATGACAACGGTGCCATTCGTTAGCCCGTTGAAGACACGAGGGCCGGGAGGGACGCACCAGGGCTCTTACCCGCCAACAGACCGGAATCGCCCATTTCGCTCAGGACCAGGGCCAACGCGCCCAAGACCTCCGCCCGTCCACCGAGCGAACCGGTCAGCACCGACAGCCGGCGCGCGGCGCTCGGAATGGCGTAGCGGCCCACCGATTCCACCACCGGGGCCACCGCCAACTCCCCCGCCGCCGCGAGCGATCCGCCCAGGACCACCCGGCTGGGCCCCAGCAGATTGCACAGTTGGGCCACGCCGGTGCCCACGTGCCGGCCCACGTCCGTGATCACCCGACGGCAGCCCGGGTCGCCCTCGCGGGCCAGCTCCACCACCCGTTCGATGGTCAAGTCCGCGCCGTGGCTGGCCCGCAGCAGCGGCAGCACGTAGCGGGCGGCCGCGAAGGTCTCCAGGCAGCCCCGGTTGCCGCAGCGGCACACCGGCCCCGACTCGTCCAGCGTGATGTGCCCGATCTCCCCGGCCGTGCCGCCCGGGCCCCGGTAGATCGCGCCGTTGATCACGAGGCCGGCCCCGACCCCGTCCCCCACCTTGATGTACGCCAGGTCGCTCACCCCGCGCCCGCTGCCCCACACCCACTCGCCCAGGGCGCCGAGGTTGGCGTCGTTGTCCACGTGCACCGGGACCCCGCCCAGCCGCCGCGAGAGCTCCGCGCGCGGGTCGATGCCCACCCAGCCGGGCAGGATCGCGGTGGAGCCCAGGGTGCCGGTCTCGGCGTCGATCGGGCCGGGCACGCCCAGCCCCACGCCGATGATCTTCTCCCGCCCCACCCCGACGCTCGCCACCAGCCGCTCCACCAGCAGTTCGGCCCGGTCGAAGCAGGCCCCCCACGAGGCGTCCACGTCCAGCGGTTCGGCCTCCTCGGCCAGTACCCGGTGGGCCAGGTTGCCCACCGCGACCCGCAGGTGGGTGTGGCCGAAGTCCACGCCGATCACGATCCCGGCGTCACCGCTGAGCGAGACGCTGCGGGCCCGCCGGCCCCCGGCGGAGGTGGACTCCACCTCCACCGTCCCCGCGTCCTTCAGCTCCCGGACGATGTTGGAGACCGTGGCCGCCGACAGTCCGGTGGCGCGCGCGATCTCCGCCTGGGTGAGCGCACCGGCCAAGCGCACCGCCCGGACCACTCGTTCCAGGTTCGCACGGTGCAGCGAGGACTGCGATCCGGGAGTCTCCACGACTCATCCACTCCTGCCCATAAGCGACGGCGCGCCGTCGCCCCCCGGCCGGGACCACGCGCCCGCGCGGGGCGGAGGACACCGGCGTCTCTCCAACTTGTGAAAACCCAGTCGAGCCCCGCGCCCCCACCGCCGTCAAGAGGCGGACACATGCGCGAGAGGGACAGAACCGGCAATGCCGGTCATAAGTATGAGAGATTCGCGCACCGCTCTCGTGTTACGGTCGTCAAGGCCCTGAAGCCGGTGGGTGATCCGACCGGCCCGGGAGCCTTCCATGACGGCGCGATACGAGGAGGTGTTCGGGATGAGTCCCGATCGAAGTCCTCGCCGCGCCCAGTCCGGCTGATCGACGCCTCCGACGCCCCGCCCCCGGCCCGCACCACGAGCCGACGGACCCGGCGACCCGCCCGCGTCGTCCCACCGGCCGTGCCCAGCGCCCCGTGACCCGACCGGGTCCCGCGCCGGCCCGAGCCCGCAGCCCGCGAAGCTCCCGCCCCGCCCTTCTCCGCCCCGCCCACCGGGCACCCGTGCGTCCGCGCACGCCGTGACCGGCCGGGGCTCCCCCGGTCCCGTCCCGTGCGCCCGACCCGGCCGAACACACCACCGCGCGCACCCGTGCCGTCACCCCCCGCCGCCGAAGCCGGGGCACGACGCACGCCCCCGCGCGCCTCCCACCGTCGCCCGGCGCACCCCCGCGCCCCGCGACGACCCGCGATCACCCGCGTGCCCGGCCGAGCGACCTCGCTCCGGGACCGCGAAGGGAGCAGTTCGTCATGACCATGACCACCCCGCAGATTCCCCGCAAGCTCGCACCGCCGGGCCGCGCCCGCCGCGAGCGCAAGGCCGCCGAGCTCACCGAGCGCACCCGAACCGTCGCCGAACACCTCACCGCGCAGGCCGACCGCCCCACCGCCGCCGTCCTCGCCGACCTCTCCGTCACCGCCGACGGCCTCACCCAGCACGAGGCCGAGATCCGCCGCGAGAACCACGGCCCCAACGTGGTCGCCCAGGAGCGCGCCCCGCGCTGGTGGGTGCAGCTCGCCCTCGCCTTCCGCAACCCCTTCATCCTCGTCCTGGTCTGCCTCGCGGCCGTCATGTACTGGCAGGACCCGGCCGACCCCGGCGTGCTGATCCTCTCCGTCATGGTCGCCGTCAGCGGGCTGCTGCGCTTCTGGCAGGAATACCGCTCCGGCCGCGCCGCCCAGGCCCTGGCCCGCCTGGTCACCACCACCTGCGCCGTGCGCCGCCGGGCCGGCTCCGCGCTGCGCCCCGCCACCGTCGAGATCACCATGGACCGCGTGGTCCCCGGCGACGTGGTCAGCCTGGCCGCCGGCGACCTCATCCCCGCCGACCTGCGCCTGCTCACCGCCAAGGACCTGATGGTCTCGCAGGCCGCGCTCACCGGCGAGTCCCTGCCGGTGGCCAAGGCCGACCTGCCCGCGAAGGACGAGGCCCGCGGCCCCGCCGCCGACGGCGCCCGCGTCCGCACCACCGACCCCGCCGAGGCCGACACCCTCTGCCTCATGGGCACCTCCGTCACCTCCGGCACCGCCACCGGCGTGGTCGTGGCCACCGGCGCCGACACGTACTTCGGCTCCATGGCCGGCTCCCTGGTCGGCGAGCGCCCCCAGACCAGCTTCGACACCGGGGTCCGCAAGGTCAGCTTCCTGCTGATCCGCTTCATGCTCGTGATGGTCCCGGTGGTCTTCGCCGTCAACGGGTTCACCAAGGGCGACTGGGACGAGGCGTTCCTCTTCGCCGTCGCCGTGGCCGTCGGGCTCACCCCCGAGATGCTGCCGATGGTGGTCTCCGCCAACCTCGCGCGCGGCGCCGTCGCCATGTCGCGCCGCAAGGTCGTCGTCAAGCGCCTGAACGCGATCCAGAACCTGGGCGCCATGGACGTGCTGTGCAGCGACAAGACCGGCACCCTCACCGAGGACCGCATCGTCCTCGACCGCTACCTCGACACCCGCGGCCAGTCCGACCCCGAGGTGCTCGAATACGCCTACCTCAACGCGCACTTCCAGACCGGGCTGCGCAACCTGCTGGACCGGGCCGTCATCGACCGGGTGGACGAGGCCGAGGAGGTTGTCGTCGACGCGCGGTTCGCCATGGTCGACGAGATCCCCTTCGACTTCGCCCGCCGCCGCATGTCGGTGGTCCTGGCCCGCAACGCCGTGGTCGCGGGCCCCGGCGCCGACCGGCCCGAACACGTGATCATCACCAAGGGCGCCGTGGAGGAGGTGCTCGCCCTCTCCACCACCCTGCGCGAGGACGGGCGCACGGTGGAACTCACCGACGCCC
The DNA here is from genome assembly GCF_049606955.1 of Streptomyces dryopteridis. Classification (NCBI taxonomy): domain Bacteria; kingdom Bacillati; phylum Actinomycetota; class Actinomycetes; order Kitasatosporales; family Streptomycetaceae; genus Streptomyces; species Streptomyces dryopteridis. The sequence goes on from NZ_CP187113.1 coordinate 935,491, forward strand.
GCCGGGCCGAGGTGGTCCGGGTCGCCGAGGAGCACAACCGGATGGGCCTGCGCGTGCTCGCCGTCGCGAGCCGCACCGTGACCGAGCCGCGCACGGCGTACACGGTCGCCGACGAGTCGGAGCTGACCCTGATCGGCTTCCTCGCCTTCCTCGACCCGCCGAAGGCCGACGCGGCCCGCGCCCTGCGGGCCCTCGCCGACAAGGGCGTGGCCGTCAAGGTGGTCACCGGGGACAACGACCTGGTCGCGGCGCGGGTCTGCGCGGACGTGGGCCTGGACGTGGGCCACGTGGCCCTCGGCTCCGAGATCGACGCCCTCGACGAGGACTCCCTGCGCGAACTGGCCGCCGGGACCACCGTCTTCGCCAAGGTCAACCCCGTGCAGAAGGCCCGCATCGTGCGCGCCCTCCAGGCCGACGGGCACACCGTGGGCTTCCTGGGCGACGGCATCAACGACGCGGCGGCGCTGCGGGACGCCGACGTCGGCATCTCGGTGGACACGGCCGTGGACATCGCCAAGGAATCCGCCGACATCATCCTGCTGGAAAAGGACCTCGGGGTCCTGGAGCAGGGCGTCACCCAGGGCCGGACCGTGTTCGGCAACACCATCAAGTACATCAAGATGACGGCCTCGTCGAACTTCGGCAACGTCTTCTCGGTCCTGGTCGCCAGCGCCTTCATCCCGTTCCAGCCGATGCTCGCGATCATGCTGCTGGTGCAGAACCTGGTCTACGACATCTCCCAGCTCGCCACCCCGTGGGACCGGATGGACGAGGAGTACCTGCGCAAGCCGCGCACCTGGGACGCGCGCGGGATCGGCCGGTTCATGCTGTGCGTGGGCCCGGTCAGCTCGATCTTCGACATCACGATGTTCGTGGTGATGTGGCACGTGTTCGGCGCGAACAGCGAGGCGCACGCGGCGCTGTTCCAGTCCGGCTGGTTCGTCGAGGGCCTGCTCTCGCAGACCCTGATCGTGCACATGATCCGCACGCGCAAGATCCCCTTCGTGCAGTCCCGGGCCTCGTGGCCGGTGATGGCGACGACGATCGGCGCGGTCCTGGTGGGCCTGTGGCTGCCGTTCTCGCCGCTGGCCTCGGCGATCGGCTTCGTGCCGCTGCCGGCCTCGTACTTCCCGTGGCTGATCGGGGTGCTGGTCGCCTACTGCGCCCTGACCCAGGTCGTGAAGAACCTCTACATCCGCCGCTTCGGCACCTGGCTGTAAGCCCTTCGGGCCCGGCCCCGCGAAGCCCCCGTTCCGTCCGACGGAACGGGGCTTCGCGCGTTCCGGGGGCTTCGCTCCGGTTGTCCGAAAACGCACGGACGGAGTCGATCCCTCCGGATCTAGGGTGAGCCCGTTGATCAACATGACCGTCCGTCAGGCGGATCGGCCCCTCCGGCCGTCGCCATCACACGGCACGGTCACACCCACCCTTCCCCCGTTACGCGAGGAGTGCTCCGTGAGCACGATCGTCACCCTGACCGACGCGAGCTTCGACGCGAAGGTCGTCAAGGCCGCCGGGCCCGTGCTGGTCTCGTTCCTGGCCGAGTGGTCCGGCCCCTGCAAGATGGTGGAGCCGGCCCTGAAGGAGCTCGCCGCCGAGTTCGCCGGCCGCCTGGTCGTCGGCAACCTGAACATCGACCAGAACACGGCCACCCCGCCCAAGTACGGCGTCACCGCGATCCCCACCCACCTTCTGTTCAAGGCCGGCAAGGTCGTCGGCACCAAGATCGGCCCGTGGAACAAGGCCCAGCTCACCGAATGGCTCCAAGAGAACAAGATCTGACGCGCACCCGCCGGCTCCCCCGCGTCGCGCCCACCGTCCCGTGCGGGCACGCCGTCGCAAGACCCTCGCGCCGCCGCGCGTCCCACCGTCGACCGGCTCGTCCTCCTGCCCCGCGCACGCCCCTTCGTCCGAAGGTCGCGTCCGCTCCCGAAAGGCCCGTTCGTTGACCTCCGCTCTGCCCCGCTCACGCCGCCGCGCCCCCGGGCGCGCCCTGCTCGCCTCGGCGGGCATGTTCGGCGCGCTCGCCACGGCCGTGGCCCCCGCCGTCGCCCTTCCCGCGCCCGCCCGGGCCCCCTCGGCCGTCACCGCCACGGCCCCCAACCCCCGCGCCTACGTCCTCACCGGCCCCACCCACTCGGTGTACGTCTACGACACGGTCACCGGGGAGTCCGTGGGCGGGGCGAACGTGCCGAACGGCACCGCCCGCATCGTGGCCTCCCCCGACGGTTCCCGCCTGTACGCGTCGCGGTCGTTCAGCCCGGCCAGCACCATCGCGGCCATCGACACCGCCACCGGTGACACCGTCGCCACAATCACCGTCGGCAAGGGTTCGGACGCCGCCGCCGTCTCCCCGGACGGCACCCGCCTCTACGCGGTGAACCGCCCGGACCAGACCGTCTCGGTCGTGGACACCACCACCAACACGGTCACCGCCACGGTTCCCGTCGCGGGCGCGGAACCCCAACAGGCCGCCGTCTCCCCGAACGGGAGCGAGGTCTACGTCGCGCACACCGGTGGGGTCACCGTCATCGACTCGGCCACCGCGACGGTCACCGCGACGATCCCGATCACCGGCACCCCCCACGACATCACCTTCGCCCCCGACGGCTCGCGCGCCTACGTCACCAACAGCGTCTTCTCCGCCAACCCCGGGCTCAGCGTCGTCGACACCGGCACCCGCGCGGTCACCGGCACGGTCCCCCTGGGCGGACGGTCCTTCGACATCGTCCTCGCCCCCGATGGCTCGCGGGCCTGGGTGGCCCACCCCTTGGAGAAGTTCGTCTCCGTCGTGGACCTCGCCGCCGCCACCGTCACGCAGACGATCGCGTTCGACGCCAAGCGCCCGCAGCGTCTGGCCGTCACCCCCGACGGCGGCCGGCTCTACGTCACCCGTGACTCGGGGGACCTCGGCTACGCCCTCAGCACCGTCGACACCGCCACGAACGCCATCGACGGCAACAGTTGGTACGGGGGGAACATCCGCGACGTGGTCGTCTCCACCCCGCCCACCCCGCCGGCCGCCGACCTCGGCGTCGCCCTGACCGCCACCCCGCACCCGGGCCTGGTCGGCCGGATCGACTACACGGTCACCGCGACCAACGACGGCCCCGCCGCCCTCACCTCCGGCACCGTGACCGTCACCGTGCCCGCCGGGGCCACCAGCGGCGACTGCCAGGTCAGCGGCACCACCGCCACCTGTGACGTGAGCGGCCTCGCCGCCGGGGCCTCCGTGACCCGGCACCTGAGCGTGCCCGTGGCCCTGCTCTCGCTGGGCACCCCCTACACGGTGACCGCGACCCGCACCGCCTCCGCGCCCGTGGACCCGAACGCGGCCAACGACACGGCCACCCGGACCTGCACCGCCCTCACCCCGCTGCTCATCAACTGCCCCTGACCGGGCCCCGTGAGCGAAACCGGCCGTCGGCGCGCCCCGCGCCGACGGCCGGCCGCGTCTCAGGCGTCGGCGCGCAGGCGGAGCAGCTTCTTGTCGGGCTTGCCCGCGTCGGTCAGGGGCAGGCGGTCGACGAACTCGATCCGGTCGGGCACGTACATGGGGCCGCGCCCCTCCGCGATCAGCTCCCGCAGCTCGTCCGCGGTGGTCGCGGCGCCGGGGGCGAGGACCACCGTCACGTGGATCCGCTCGTACCCGCCGTCCGCGTCCCGCACCCCGTACACCGCGCTGTCGCGGACCTCGGGGTGACCGGCCAGGAACTCCTCCAGCTCGGTCGTGTACACGTGTCCACCGACCACGGCGATCATGTCCTTGATGCGGTCGACCACGGTGAGCCGGCCGTCCTCGTCGAAGCTGCCGAGGTCCCCGGTGTGGATCCAACCGTCGCGCAGCACCCGCGCCGTCAGCTCCGGGTCCTTCCAGTAGCCCTCCATCGGCTGCGCCGTCAGCACGCAGATCTCGCCGACCTCGCCCGTCGGCAGCGCCTTGCCGTCCGGGTCGCGGATCTCGACCTCCACCCCGGGCGCCACCCGACCGGCGGTGCGCAGCACGTCGAGCCGGTCGGGGTCGTGGTCGGCGGGCGGCAGCAGGCTGATCCCGCCCGCCTCGAACTGGCCGTACCCCTGTTGCAGCACGGGTCCGAGCCGGCGCAGGGCGCGCGCTATGCGGGTCGGGGAGGAGGGGGTGCCGCCGTAGGTGACGGTGCGCAGGCTGGAGGTGTCGAAGCGTTCGCCGCCGGGGTGGTCCACGACCTGGTAGAGCAGCGGCGGCAGCAGGAACATGCGGGTGATGCGTTCGCGTTCGATCGTCGCGAGGATCTCGCCCGGCTCGAAGCCGTAGTGGAGGACGACGGTACCGCCGGTGGCGAGGGCGTTGTCGGCGAGGAACCCGCCCGCGTGGGAGAGCGGGGTGGCCAGCAGGTCGCGGGGGGCGGCGGGGCCGTCCGGGTCGTGGAACAGGCCGAGTCCCGACATGCGTCCGAAGGTGCTGCGGATGCCCTTGGGGTGTCCGGTGGTGCCCCCGGAGTGGCGGATGAAGCACAGGTCCTCGGGCCGGGCCGGGCTCGGCACGGGTTCGGCCGACTCCCCGGCCGCCAGGGCGAGCAGGTCCACGCTGCCCGCCGGGGCCTCCTCGGGGACGGGGCCCAGCAGCAGGACCCGTTCGACGGGGACCCGTTCGAGCAGTTCGCGGGCCCGGCCGGCGAGGGCGGGGTCGACGATCAGGACGCTGGTGTCCACGTCGGCGATCATCTTGGCCTGGACCTCGGCCGCGAGCCGGTTGTACAGGTGGTTGTACTGCACGCCGAGCAGGTTGACGGCGTACCGGGCGGCAATGGTCTCGGGCAGGTTCCCGCACAGCAGGGTCACCGTGCGGCCCGGTTCCACGCCCAGGCGGCGCAGGGCGCGGGCGAGGCGGTACACCGTGGAGCGGAACTCGTCGGCGCCGATCCGGCGTTCCCCGAAGACGACCACCTCCCGCCCCGGCACCTCGGACAGGCCGTCGAGGATCTCCTCCACGTAGTTGCGGAACTCGACTTCGTTCTCGGACACGCCGCGCACTCCCGGGGTCGGGCCGGCCGGGAGCGCACGGGCCGGGGACCTCGGTCTCCGCGACCGTCTCCCCCGCCGACCACAAAACGATCTTGACGGGTTCGACGCTACCCGCCGCCGGCCGGACCCCGCAGCGCGGAATCCGGCCGGCCCGGGCGGGCGCTACTTGAGGGTGGCCGAGGTGAGGCCGGCCTGGATCTGGCGCTGGAAGGAGAGGTAGACCACCAGCATCGGGATCATCGCGAGGGTGACGCCGGCGAAGAGCACCGGCAGGTCGGTGGCGTATCCGGCCTGTTGCTGGAGTTGGACCAGGCCCTGGGTGAGCATGTAGCGCTCGGGGTCGGAGCTGTTCTGCGGCTGCATGAGCACGGCGGGCAGGATGTACTGGTTCCACTGGCCGAGGGTGTTGAATATCCCGACGCTGATCAGGCCGGGCTTGGCCATGGGCAGCATCACCTGGAAGAAGATCCGGGCGTGGGAGGCCCCGTCGATGACCGCCGCCTCGTGCACCGCCGTGGGCAGGGTGCGGAAGAACGAGTGCATGAAGAAGACGGTGAAGGGCATCGAGTACGCGATGTACACGAGGATCAGGCCCTGGTAGCTGTTGAGCATGTCCAGGCGTTTGACCATGAAGAACAGCGGCACGAGGGCCAGGAAGACCGGGAACATGGCGCCGCTGACGAAGAAGTAGTACACGACCCGGTTGCCCTTGAAGGGGTAGCGGGCCAGCACGTAGGCGGCCATCGAGCCGAGCAGCATCGTGAGCGGCACGGAGAACACCATGACGATGAAGGTGTTCGCGAAGTAGTCGCCGATGTGGCCCTTGGTCCAGGCCCGCCCGAAGGCGTCGAAATTCCAGTTCGAGGGCCAGCTGAGGGCGGAGCCGCCGATCTGCGCGTCGGTCTTGAACGCGCCGAGGGCCAGCCAGATCAGGGGCAGGACGATCAGTATCGCCCAGACGGCGAGGAAGCCGTGGGAGAAGACGTTGAGGGCGGCGCCCTCGGAGGAGCGGGGCCGTTCCCCGTCCGTGCGGCGGGCCCCGGAGCGCTCCGCGGCGGACTCGCCGGGGGCCTTGATCACTGTGGTCATGGGGGTCTCCCGCTAGAACTCGACGCGGTCGCGGCGGGTGGCGCGCAACGTGATGACGGAGAGGACCATGGTCAGCACCAGCATGACCACGCCCATCGCGCAGGCGTAGCCGCTCTTGCCGAAGTAGAGGAAGTTGCGCATGAGGACGGTGGCCATGACCTCGCTGTGGTGGTCGGGGCCGCCGCCGAACTGGCCGGAGGTCATCGTGGAGACCAGCACGAACATGTCCATGGCTGCGATGCCCAGGTAGACCGCGGAGGTCTGCACCGAGTCCCAGAGCAGCGGCAGGGTGATCTTGAAGAAGGTCTGGCCGCGCTTGGCGCCGTCGAGGAGGGCGGCCTCGTAGATGTCCCGGGGCACGGACTGCATGGCGGCCGAGAAGAGCACGAGGTAGAAGCCGACCCCGTGCCAGACCACCACGAGCAACAGGCACCAGAGCACGAAGTTCGGTTCGTTGAGCCATTCGACGGGCGCGGCCGCGTCCACCAGGCCGAGCTTGATCAGCACCCCGTTGAGGAGTCCGCCGCCGTCGCTGCGGTACACGGCGCCGAAGAGGACGGCGAGGATCGCGAGCGAGAGGACCTGCGGGAAGAAGTAGACGATCTTGTACGTCTTGGAGCCGGCGACCCCGCGGACCCCGCCCGCCCCGCTCCGTCCGCCCGCGTTGAGCATGAAGGCGAAGAAGAGGGCGAGCAGAATGGTGACGACGGGGACGAACACCAGGAGCAGCAGGTTGTTCAGGAGCGCGCCCCGGAAGACCTCGTCCCGCCACAGGGTGGAGTAGTTGTCGAGGCCGACGAAGTCGAACGTCGGCGACTGCCCCGACCAGTTGGTGAACGAATAGCCGAACGTCTGCACGTACGGCCAGATGACGAAGATCAGGTACAGCGCGAGGGGCAGGAGCAGGAAGCCGGCGATGAAGCCGTTCCTCCCCTTGCCCTGGGCAACGTGGCTCATGGTGTCCGTCCCCGGTCGCCGGTCAGCTGCGGCGGTTGTTCTTGGCGTTGGGGTCCTTGGCGGCCTTGTCCACGGCCGCCTGGGCGCGCTTGATCCACTCCTTGGGCTGGATGCGCTTGGCCATCAGCTCGTTGGAGGCGTTCTGGATCTCGGTGTCCATCTCGCTGTACCAGTCCGGGTAGCGGTAGTTGAAGGTGTTGTCGCCGGCGGCCTTGAGGGCCTCGACGGTGGACTGGGTGCCGGGGCGGAGCTTGACCGAGGGGTCGACGCCGTCCTTGACGATGGTGAGCGAGTTGGCCTGGGCGGCGAAGATGCCGGACCATTCGCGCGAGAGCATGGAGCGCAGGAATTCCATGCCGCCGGCCTTGTTGGCGGCCTTCTCCGGGACGATGAAGGGCTCGCCGGCACCGGCGCGGATGGCCTCGAAGGGCAGCTTGGAGTCGGGCAGCGTGGGCATCGGCAGGAACTTCATGTCGAAGTCGGCCGGGGTCTGCTTGAGCTGCTCGTTCTCCAGCCAGGAGCCGGAGGTGATGAAGGCGGCCTTGTACTGGTTCCAGGCGGTCTGGGACTCGGTGTGGGTGAGGCCGTTGGTGCCCGGCATCAGCAGGCCCTTCTCGACCACCTCGTAGATCGCCTCGACGGCGGCGAGGGCCACGGGGTTGTCGGCGAATGCCTTCGGGTCGAGGTTGTCGATGGCCTTCATGGCGTCGAGGCCGCCGGTCTTGGCGATCAGGTCCATGATCGCCACGTTGATGTAGTACGGGAACTTGCCCTGGTGGGCGAGGCCGCCGATGCCGGCCTCCTTGGCCTTGGTACAGACGGCCAGGAACTCGTCCCAGGTCTTGGGCGGGGTCCAGCCCTTCTCCTTGAAGAGCTTGCCGGAGTACCACAGGCCCCAGACGGTGTACACGTACGGCACGTAGACGAACTTGCCGCCGAGCTTGCCCTGCTCCTCGATGCCGGGGACGAGCATGTCCCGGACCGTCTTGGTCGGGTCGTCGAGGGAGGGCGCGTCGAGCACGGGGGTCAGGTCGGCGAGCTGGCCGCCCTTCTGGAGCACGTCCAGCTTGATCTGCTGGGCGCCGGAGTCGTCGATGACGTCCGGCGGGTTGCCGCCGTTGAAGCGGGGCTGGAGCTTGGCGGTGATCTCCTGGGTGCCGAGGTGGGAGCTGGTGGTGCCCCACTTCTTGTCGAACGCCTTCTCCCACGCCTTGGCGTAGTCGTCGCCGTACCCGCCCTTGAAGACGACCACGTCGAGCTTGCCGCCCTTGGCGACGCCGAACGGGTTCTCCTTGGTGACCGGGGCCTTGGAGGCGGTGGCGGACGGGGCCGCGTCCCCGCCGGAGGCGCACGCGGACAGGAAGCCCATGGTGGGCACGGCGATCAGGCCGAGTGCCGCGGAACGCTTGATCAGGTCCCGGCGGCCGAGGCCGTCTCCGGTGCTGTTCTCGCCGTGGGCGGAGGTGGATCCCATGCTCAAGTCCTCGCCTTCGTCAGGAGTGTGAAGGAGGCGGAGAAACACGGCAGTTGCCGTGCACGCTGGCATCGTCGCAGGTCCCCGCCGTCCCCCTGTCCGGCGTCGCCCGCGGTGCGAACGGCCCGAACGGGCACAGGTATAGTCCACTTCCGCTCGGCTGAGCAAGATCGTGCACAAGGTTCGGTCGCGCCTTTTCCGAGTTGAGACCTCTCCGTCACCACCGGCCGTCCCCGGCCCCCGGTGGGCCGTGTCGCGGCGGGGGAACGACAAAAGGGCCGTACCCCCGTGTATGGGGATACGGCCCCGGCGCCGGCTCCGTCCGGCGCAACGCCGCGCGATCCGCGCGTGTTCCTCCGAACGGGCCGGCCTCAGGCCCTGCCGGTGACCCTGGCGGGTCAGCCGCGGATGAGGTTCCGCAGCACGTACTGCATGATGCCGCCGTTGCGGTAGTAGTCGGCCTCACCGGGGGTGTCGATGCGGACGACCGCGTCGAACTCGACACCGGTGTCGGTGGTGACCTTCACCGTGCGCGGGGTGGTGCCCTCGTTGAGCTCGGTGACGCCGGAGATCGCGAAGGTCTCCTCGCCGGTCAGGCCCAGGGAGGCGGCCGTGGCGCCCTCGGGGAACTGGAGCGGGAGGACGCCCATGCCGATCAGGTTCGAGCGGTGGATGCGCTCGTAGGACTCGGCGACGACGGCCTTCACGCCGAGCAGGGCGGTGCCCTTGGCGGCCCAGTCGCGCGAGGAGCCGGAGCCGTACTCCTTGCCCGCCAGGATCACCAGCGGGACGCCGGCGGCCTGGTAGTTCTGCGAGGCGTCGTAGATGAACGACACCGGGCCGTCCGCCTGCGTGAAGTCGCGGGTGAAGCCGCCCTCGGTGCCCGGCGCGATCTGGTTGCGCAGGCGGATGTTGGCGAAGGTGCCGCGGATCATGACCTCGTGGTTGCCGCGGCGCGAGCCGTAGCTGTTGAAGTCGCGACGCTCCACGCCGTGCTCGGTCAGGTACTGACCGGCCGGGGTGTCGGCCTTGATGGCGCCGGCCGGGGAGATGTGGTCGGTGGTGACCGAGTCGCCCAGCTTCGCCAGCACGCGGGCGCCGGCGATGTCGGAGACCGGGGTGGTCTCCATGGTCATGCCCTCGAAGTACGGGGGCTTGCGCACGTAGGTGGACTGCGGGTCCCACTCGAAGGTGTTGCCGGTCGGGATCGGCAGCGCCTGCCACTGGGCGTCGCCCGCGAACACGTCGCTGTAGGACTTGTTGAACATGTCCTCGCCGATCGCGTTGGCGACGACGTCGTTGACCTCGGACTCCGAGGGCCAGATGTCGGTCAGGTAGACCGGCTTGCCCTCGGTGTCGGTGCCGATGGCCTCGGTGGTGACGTCCACCTTCATGGAGCCGGCGATGGCGTACGCGACGACCAGCGGCGGGGACGCCAGGTAGTTCATCTTGACGTCCGGGTTGATCCGGCCCTCGAAGTTGCGGTTGCCGGAGAGCACCGAGGTGACCGCGAGGTCGGCCTCGTTGATCGCCTTCGAGATCTCCTCGTCCAGCGGACCGGAGTTGCCGATGCAGGTGGTGCAGCCGTAGCCGACCAGGTTGAAGCCCAGCTTGTCCAGGTACGGGGTGAGGCCGGCCTTGTCGAAGTAGTCGGTGACGACCTTCGAGCCCGGGGCCAGGGTGGTCTTGACCCACGGCTTGCGGGTCAGGCCCTTCTCGACCGCCTTCTTGGCCACCAGCGCGGCGGCGACCATGACGTACGGGTTCGAGGTGTTGGTGCACGAGGTGATCGCGGCGACGGTGACGGCGCCGTGGTCGATCTCGAAGGAGGTGCCGTCGGCCAGGGTCACCGGGGTCGGCTTGGTCGGCACGCCGTTGGACGAGGCCGGGGAGTCGGACGCCGGGAAGGACTCCTTGCCGGCCTCCTCGTCGTCGCTGACGTAGTTGCGCACGTCGAGGGCGAACTGCTGCGCGGCGTTGGCCAGCACGATCCGGTCCTGCGGGCGCTTCGGGCCGGCGATGGACGGGACCACGGTGGAGAGGTCCAGTTCGAGCTTCTCGGAGAAGTCCGGCTCGGCGGCCGGGTCCAGCCACAGACCCTGCTCCTTGGCGTACGCCTCGACCAGGGCGACCTGCTGCGCGGAACGGCCGGTCAGGCGCAGGTAGTTCAGGGTCTCGCCGTCGATCGGGAAGATCGCGGCGGTGGAGCCGAACTCGGGCGACATGTTGCCGATGGTGGCGCGGTTGGCCAGGGAGGTCGCGGCCACGCCCTCGCCGTAGAACTCGACGAACTTGCCGACCACACCGTGCTTGCGGAGCATCTCGGTGATGGTGAGCACGAGGTCGGTGGCGGTGGTGCCCGCGGGCAGCTCGCCGGTCAGCTTGAAGCCCACGACGCGCGGGATCAGCATGGAGACCGGCTGGCCCAGCATCGCGGCCTCGGCCTCGATGCCGCCGACGCCCCAGCCCAGCACGCCCAGGCCGTTGACCATGGTGGTGTGCGAGTCGGTGCCGACGAGGGTGTCGGGGTAGGCGACGCCGTTCCGGACCATGACGGTGCGGGCCAGGTGCTCGATGTTCACCTGGTGGACGATGCCGGTGCCGGGCGGGACGACCTTGAACTCGTCGAAGGCGGTCTGGCCCCAGCGCAGGAACTGGTAGCGCTCCTTGTTGCGGCCGTACTCCAGCTCCACGTTCTGCTGGAAGGCGTTGGCCGTGCCGAACTTGTCGGCGATGACGGAGTGGTCGATGACCAGCTCGGCCGGGGCCAGCGGGTTGATCTTCGCCGGGTCACCGCCGAGGGCCTTGACGGCCTCGCGCATGGTGGCGAGGTCGACGACGCAGGGCACGCCGGTGAAGTCCTGCATGATCACGCGGGCCGGGGTGAACTGGATCTCCTGGCTCGGCTGGGCCTGCGAGTCCCAGCCGCCGAGGGCACGGATGTGGTCGGCCGTGATGTTGGCGCCGTCCTCGGTCCGGAGCAGGTTCTCCAGCAGGATCTTCAGGCTGTACGGCAGGCGAGCGGAGCCCTCCACCTTGTCCAGCCGAAAGATCTCGTACGACTCGTCGCCCACCTGCAGCGTGCTGCGGGCGTCGAAGCTGTTCGCCGACACGACAGTCTCCTTCATGCATGAATTTCGCGCGTATTGCCGCAATCCTGCCGCCACGCCCCATGGCCAATCCGCTAAGGTAAGGCTAAGTTAGGTAACCCTTACCAGCGGGGGCGGCTGCGGTACGCCTTCGGCAGATATCTCGATGTCGAGATAACTCTAGTACATGTCCGTGCGGGCGGACGAGGCACGCACCCGCGAGCCGACCGACGACGGCCGTCGCCCGGCCGCCTCACGCTGCCCGCCCACCCCCAGGATGACCAGGCAGGACGCGGAAACGCTCGCGCCCCGGTCGAGCCCCCGGGTGACGGGGCTCACGCCCCCTTGACGCCCCGCGCCCACCCCGCGCCATCCCGCGCGTCCCCTTTACCCCCGATGTCCGGGGCGGTGGCGCGGGCGCGGGGGTGGAACGGGAGTGGAGGAGGCGCGGGGGTGGAGGGTGGCCGGCAGCAGCAGGGCGCGCGGGGCCGGGCCCGGGCCCCGTTCCACCAGCGCGATCAGCGCCGCCACCGCCTCCCGCGCGATGCGCTCCGGCCCGAAGGAGACCGTGGACACCGCCGGCCGGTCCGGCCCGCCGTCGCGCGCGTACTCCTCGTCCTCGCTGGCGCACACCAGCAGCAGCTCCCCCGGCACCCGCAGCCCGTGCCGTCGCGCCGCCGCCAACAGCTGCCGGCCGCCCGGGTCGTACACGGCGTACACCGCGTCCGGCCGCTCCCCCACCGGGCGGGTCAGGGCCGCGTCGAAGGCCCGGCCCTCCTCGTCCTCGGGGCGGAACGGGATCACGAGCGGCCGCGCGCCCCGGGCCGCGCACCACTCGCGGTAGGCCGCCGTCACCGCGCGGCTGTAGTTCTCCTCCCCGAACCCGGCGTGCAGGGCCGGGCGGACGGCGCCGCCGGCCGCCAGGTGGTCCAGGACCCGGTGGGCCGTCTCGCGGTGGTCGTTGTCCACCCACACGTCCCCCGGGCGCGGCTGCGGCGGCCGGCCGTCGAAGACCAGCGGCAGGCCGCGGGCGCGCAGCGCGGCCAGCACGGGGTCGTGGGCCGGGGTGTCGAGCAGCAGCATCCCGTCGACGGCGAGATCGTGCCAGAGCGGGTCGGCGCCGCGCGCGGCCGGCAGCACGGTCAGGGCGTAGCCCCGGGCGTGGGCGGCGGAGGCCGCGGCGGTCAGGACCCGGCCGAAGTAGGCCACGGAGGCGTAGTCCCAGTCCGCACCCGCGTGGGTGGTGACGGCCAGGCCGAGGGTGCGGGTCGCGGCCCGGCCGGGGCGGGGGCCGGCGTAGCCGAGGGCGGCGGCGAGTTCGCGGACCCGGCGGCGGGTGCCGGGGGCGATTCGGCCGGTGCCGGTCAGGGCGTGGCTGACGGTGGCGGTGGAGACCTCGGCGGCGCGGGCGATGTCGGCGAGGGTGGGCGGCGGGGCGGGGGCCGTCGAACGCGGGGCGGCGGCCGGGGGGCGCGGGGCGGGTCGGGGCACGGGCACGGCGGTCATCGTACGGACCGGTTCGGGGCGCGGGCAGGGGGTCGGGGTGCGGATTCCGTCGTGCGGGACGGGTTCCGGTGAAGGCGTTAACCGCGCAGTGTCCACGCCACCCGCGCCGGCGGTCGGTGCGGGTTCTCAGGGAATGGGGGCGCGCCGTGACGCGTGCGACGGAGGGTGTGGGCGCGGACGGGGTTCGCGGGGCGGCGGGTCCGGGCCGGCGGCGGGTGTTGGGACTGGCGGCGGGCGCGGCGGCGGCCGGGGTGGTGGGGGCGGCGGGTCCGGCCTCGGCGGGCCCGGTCCCGGCGACCTCGGGGTCGGGGTCCGGTGGTTCGGGGCGGGGCGGGGCGGCGTGGGTGCTGCACTCGGCGCGGGTGTGGACCGGGGCGCGGTCGGGGCCGGGCACGGCCGAGGCGGTGGCGGTGGGGCGGGACGGGCGGATCCTGGCGGTCGGCTCGAACGCGTTGGTGCGGCGGCTGGTGGGGCGGGACACGGAGGTGGTGGACGCGCGCGGGAACACCGTGATGAGCGGGATCCACGACGGTCACGTGCACCCGTTGGGGGCCGGGGACCGTTCGCTGCGGCCCTCGCTGGCGGGGGCGGAGACCACGGAGGCGGAGCTGCTCGACCTGCTGAACGGGTTCCTCGCCGACACCGGCGGGGCGGGGGCGGAGCCGGACCGGTGGCTGGTGGTGGAGGACTGGAACCCGGTGGGGCTGCTGCCGGTGGGCTCCGCCCCGCACCACCGGATCCTGGACGCGTTGCCGACGCGGCGGCCGATCGCGCTGGTGGGCGGGGACGGGCACAACCTGTGGGCGAACGGGCGGGCACTGGCCCTGGCCGGGATCACGGCGTCCACCCCGGACCCGGTGGGCGGGCGGATCGTGCGGGACGCCTCGGGGGCGGCGACGGGGGTGTTGAAGGACGACGCGCAGGTGCTCGTGACCCGGTTGACGCCGACGCCGTCGGCGGCGGAGCTGGCGGCGGCGTGCGCGAAGGTGCTGGGGCTGGCGGCGGCGTCGGGGGTGACCTCGATGACGGACGCGCTGGTGGGACGGCACGAGTTGGAGCTGTACCGGACCCTGGCCGGTTCGGGTCGGCTGCCGCAGCGGATCACGCCGGCGATCCGGCTGGACGCCGAGCAGGCCGGCGACCCGGGGGCGGCGCTGGCGTACGCGCGGGGGTTGCGGGCGGAGTTCGGCGGGGTGCCGGGGCTGGCGTTCGGGACGGTGAAGGTGTTCCTGGACGGCGTCATCGAGTATCCGGCGCAGACGGCCGCGCTGCTGGACCCGTACCTGGACGCCTCGGGCCGGCCCACCGCGAACCGGGGCGAACTGTACGTGGAGGCGGCGGCGTGGGGCCGGTTGACGGCCGCGTTCAACCGTGCGGGGTGGCGGATGCACGCGCACGGGCTCGGTGACCGGGCGGTGCGCACGGCGCTGGACGGGTACGCGTGGGCGCGGCGGACGACGGGCATCCGGGACGCGCGCAACGCGGTGGCGCACCTGGAGCTCGTGCACCCCTCGGACTGGCGGCGGTTCGCCGAGTTGGGGGTGGTGGCGTGCATGCAGTTGCAGTGGGCCACGCGGAACACGTGGACGGAGGGGGCGTTGGCGCCGTACATCGGGCCCGAGCGGCACCGCCGGCTGTACCCGGCGCGGAGCCTGGAGCGGGCCGGGGCGTGGCTGTCGGGCGGTTCGGACTGGCCGGTGGACCCGTTGCAGGTGTGGAACCAACTGCGGACGGCGATCGACCGGCGGGGCGCGGACGGGGAGGGGGAGCTGTACCCGGAGCAGGGGCTGAGCCGGGAGAGCGTGCTGCGGATGCACACGGCGGGGACGGCGTGGCAGATGCGCCAGGAGCGGCTGACGGGGTCGTTGGAGGTGGGGAAGGCGGCGGATCTGGTGCTGCTGGACCGGGACGTGACGCGCTGTGCGCCGGCGGACATCTCGGGCACGGAGCCGGCACTGACGCTCGTGAACGGGCGCGCGGTGCACGACGCGGGGAGCGCGGCGGGCCGGGAGGCGACCCGGGCGCTGGCCCGCGGCCGGGCGCGGGCCAGGGCCGCGGCGGCGACCCCGGGCGGGGCGTACGCGGCGGTGCACGGCCTGACGGGCCCGGCGGCCGGCCGACACGCGGTGTGCGGCTGCGCCCAAGGCGGCGCGCCGGGGGTGACGGGCCGGGGGTGACGGGCGGCAGGGCCTGACGGTGCGGGGGCGGGGCCGGGGTCGGGGGCGCATGGGGCCGGGGGAAGGGGGCACGTGAGGGCCGATGGGTGCGGGTGGGGGGGTGATCCTGATCACCGCCGGTGGGGCACTCGACCTCCCCCCTCCCCACCGGACCCGTCCTCAACACCCGCCCCGAGCAGGCGTTCCCGTCCCCGACGTCGCGTCCCCTCGCGGAGCGTGACACCCGTTCGGACCGTCAGAGGATCACGGCATCTCATATCTGAGATACCGTGATCCTCATGGCAGACGACTACCTCGTACGCATCGGCAAGCTCATCCGTGACGCCCGGCAGCACCGCGGCTGGACGCAGAGTCAGCTCGCCGAGGCCCTGGGCACCAGCCAGAGCGCCGTCAACCGCATCGAACGCGGCAACCAGAACATCAGCCTTGAGATGATCGCCCGCATCGGCGAAGCCCTGGACAGCGAGATCGTGTCACTGGGTTACGCCGGCCCGATGCACCTGCGCGTGGTCGGCGGCCGTCGCCTGTCCGGCGCCATCGACGTCAAGACGAGCAAGAACGCGTGCGTCGCGCTGCTGTGCGCCTCCCTGCTGAACAAGGGCCGCACGGTGCTGCGTCGGGTCGCGCGCATCGAGGAGGTCTACCGGCTGCTGGAGGTCCTCGGCTCCATCGGCGTCAAGGCCCGCTGGATCAACGACGGCGTGGACCTGGAGATCGTCCCGCCCGCCAAGCTCGACATGGACGCGATCGACGCGGACGCGGCCCGCCGCACCCGCAGCATCATCATGTTCCTCGGCCCGCTGCTGCACCGCATGGACCGCTTCCGCCTGCCGTACGCCGGCGGCTGCGACCTCGGCACCCGCACCATCGAGCCGCACATGATCGCCCTGCGCCGGTTCGGCCTGGACATCACGGCCACCGAGGGCATCTACCACGCCGAGGTCCAGGCCGACGTGTCCCCGGACCGCCCCATCGTGCTGACCGAGCGCGGGGACACCGTCACCGAGAACGCCCTGCTGGCCGCCGCCCGCCACGACGGCGTCACCGTCATCCGCAACGCCAGCTCGAACTACATGGTCCAGGACCTGTGCTTCTTCCTGGAGGCGCTGGGCGTGCGCGTGGAGGGCATCGGCACCACGACCCTCACGGTGCACGGCGTCCGCACCATCGACGTGGACGTGGACTACTCCCCCTCCGAGGACCCGGTCGAGGCGATGAGCCTGCTGGCCGCGGCCGTGGTCACCGAGTCCGAACTGACCATCCGCCGGGTCCCGATCGAGTTCATGGAGATCGAGCTCGCGGTCCTGGAGGAGATGGGCCTGGACCACGACCGCTCCGCCGAGTACCCCGCCGACAACGGCCGCACCCGCCTGGTCGACCTCACGGTCCGCCCGTCGAAGCTCGAAGCGCCCATCGACAAGATCCACCCGATGCCGTTCCCGGGCCTCAACATCGACAACGTCCCCTTCTTCGCGGCGATCGCGGCCACGGCCCAGGGCCAGACCCTGATCCACGACTGGGTGTACGACAACCGGGCCATCTACCTCACCGACCTCAACCGCCTCGGCGGCCGCCTGCAACTCCTCGACCCCCACCGCGTCCTGGTCGAGGGCCCCACCCGCTGGCGCGCGGCCGAGATGATGTGCCCCCCGGCCCTCCGCCCGGCGGTGGTCGTCCTCCTGGCGATGATGGCGGCGGAGGGCACCTCGGTCCTGCGCAACGTCTACGTCATCAACCGCGGCTACGAAGAACTCGCGGAACGCCTCAACTCGATCGGCGCCCAAATCGAAATCTTCCGCGACATCTGACCGCGGACGCCCGATGCCCCGTTCCCCGTCGCCCGACCGGCGCGGGAGCGGGGCATCCGCCGTCTCATCGACCCGACGAGGGGCGGGTGAGGAGGGAGCGGCGGTGGTGCCAGAGGAGGTAGCGGTCCGCGGCCACCTCCGCCTCGCCCCATTCCAGGCGCATCACGCCCCGGTCCATGGCACACGCGTACGCGAGGATCACGACGCGCGCCTCCGGTTCCAGGAGGGCCGGGTCCGCGTGGGGCCCGTCCGTTCGCGGGGCCTCCGGCAGCGCGTCCTCGGGCACGTCGAAGTCGAACAGGGCGGGCTGGAGGGGCTCCGGGCCGTGCCGGCGCAGCAGTTGCGCGCGCAGGCCCTCGGCGCGGCGCAGGCGCGCCTCGGTCGCGGGCACGTCCCGCTTCGCGTACCGGAAGGGGTAGAGCACGCGGTCGCCGACCACGACGAGCCCGCGCGACTGAAGGTGCGCGACGCGGGTGCCCGGGATCCCGGAGAGGCCCGCGACCAGTTCCTCGTACTGGGCGGCGTAGAGGCCGTGCCCGTACGCCTCCAGCGTCTGTGTCCGGACTCCCTGGTGCCCGTCGAGGGCGCGTTCGTGGGCCCGCACGATGCAACCCGGGATCAGCTCGGCGAGGGGGCCGGCCAGGTCTCCGAACGTGCGCTCGGCCCAGCGCGCCCCCGGTGCGTCACCCTGCACGCCCACCCCCGTGGTCATGACGCCCCGCCTCGCGCGGGCCCGTTCGTCCCGAAGTTGACGCGGAACGGCGCGTTCCGCGAGAGGCGCACACAGGGAGCACGGGGGCGAGGCCAGGGCTCGGGATCGGGGTCGGGATCGGGCGGGGGATGAGCGGAACTCGGGGTTCTGGGGTGAACGCGTCATTCCGGTGGGGGTGGGGTGGCTTGGGGGATTAGGGTGCGGGGGTTTGTGTTCGGGATGGGGGGAGCGCGTGGTGCGTCGGCGTGTGGTGGGGGTTGTGGGGCTCGTGAGTGCTGTCGCGCTCACGGTCTCCGGGTGTCTGGGGGATTCGGGGAAGGTCAAGGCGGGTGACGCGAAGCCCGTCAAGAGCGTCGCGCCCGCGGCGCCCGCGCCCGGCGGGTCGAGCGAGGCGCCGGCGCCCGTCATGCCCGGGCTCGTGGGGCTCACGCACGACGCCGCGAAGGAGGCCGTGCGGGCGCTCGGCACCCGTCCGTTCACCGCGCGTCGGGCCGGGAACGACGCCCGGCCGCTGCCCGCCGCGTACGGCACGTGGAAGGTGTGCGAGCAGACGCCCGAGCAGGGCGGGAGGCTCGCCGCCGGCACCGCGATCGAGGTGCGGATCGTCGCGCCCGGGGTTCCGTGCCCGCGAGGTGGGAGCGGGAAGGGGAGCGGTGCCACGGCCACTCCGCGCGGGCTCGTGAAGTCCACCCCGACGGGCGGGACCTCCACCGGCGGGTCCGGCGGGGTCAAGAGCACCCGCACGCCCACGCCCAAGCCGACGCCCAAGCCCACCCGGACCAAGCCGACCGGCGGCAGCGGCGGCGCGGGGACCTCCTCCGGCGGGACGGGCGCCTCGGGTGGCGGCGGCACGTCCGGGGGCAGCGGCGGCGGCAGCACGGGTGGGTCCGGTGGGTCCGGTGGGTCCGGTGTGACGCCCGGGGCGTTCTGCTCGCCCGCCGGCGCCACCGCGACGGGGAAGAACGGCAAGACGTACACCTGCAAGGGCCCCACGCCGAACCGCTGGCGCCGCTGACCGCTCCCCCGCCCCCGGCCCGTCCGCCCACTCGTGCGGACGGGCCGGACGGGCGAGAATCGGGGGGGGTGCGCAGCCATCGACCGGACCCCTCGGAACGGACGCGAGGACGGGCATGACCCTGACCCCGAACCACCTCCCGCCGGTGCCCGCCCTGCGCGGCACGCCCCCGTTCGGCGCTCTGCGCGAACTGCGCGCCGACGCCCTCGCCACCTTCGCGCGGGCCCACGCCCTGCACGGGGACGTGGTGCGGCTGCCCGTCGGCCCGCCCGGCCTGCGCACGGATCTGTACTGCGTGTTCTCCCCCGCCGGCGTGCAGCAGGTGCTCGCGGCCGACGCCGCCGCCTTCCGCAAGGAGAGCACCTTCTACGAGGAGATCCGCCACGCCCTCGGCAACGGGCTGCTCACCAGCCAGGACGCCGAGTACCTGCGGCAGCGGCGGCTCGTGCAGCCCCTGTTCACCCCGCGCCGGGTCGACGGGTACGCCGGGGCGATCGTGCACGAGGTGGAGGGCACCCTCGCGGCCTGGGCGAAGGCCCCGGGCGAGACGGTGGACGTGGGGCGGGAGATGACGGCGTTGGCGCTGCGGGCGGTGACGCGGATCCTGTTCGGGACGGACGGCGACGCGGTCCTCGGCGTGGTCCGCCGCTGCTTCCCCGTGATCACCGGGCACGTGACGGCGCGCGCCCACGCCCCCGTGCGCCTGCCCCGTTCCCTGCCCACCCCCGGCAATCGGCGCGCCGTCGCCGCGATGGCCGAGTTGTACGGGGCGTGCGACGCGATCGTGGCCGAGCGGCGTCGGGCCGAGCGGACCGGCGGGGACGCCGTCCCCGGCACCGATCTGCTGACCCTGCTCACCGAGGCCGGCGACGAGGCCGATGAAGGCGCTGGGGGACACGAGGGGCACGAGGGGCGTGCGTTCGACGCGGCCGAGCTGCGCGACCAGGTGTTGATCTTCCTGCTCGCCGGTCACGAGACCACCGCGACCTCCCTGACCTTCGCCCTGCACCTGTTGGCCCTGCACCCCGCCGCCCAGGCCCGGGCGCGGGCGGAGGTGTTCGACGTGCTCGGCCCGGACCGGCCGCCGACCGCCGGCGACCTCGACCGACTGCCGTACCTGACAAGGGTGTTGAAGGAGAGCATGCGGCTCTACCCGGCGGCCCCGGCGATCGGGCGGCGGAGCGTGACGGCACTGACGGTGGACGGGTACCCGGTCCCGGCCGACGTGGACGTGGTGGTCTCTCCGTGGGTCACCCACCGCGACCCGGTGCTGTGGCCGGATCCGGAACGCTTCGATCCGGACCGGTTCACCCCGGAGGCGGAGGCGGCCCGTCCCCGGTACGCGTGGTTCCCGTTCGGTGGCGGGCCGCGCGCCTGCGTCGGCCGGCACTTCTCGATGCTGGAGGCGGTGCTCGCGCTCGCGATACTGCTGCGTGCGCACGAGGTGGAGGCGGTGGACCGGCGGGTTCCGGTGTCCGCCGGGATCACCCTGCGGGCCGAGGGGCCGGTGCGCTGCCGGCTCACGCCGGTGAGCCGCCCCGCCGCCTGAGCCGGGGCCCTGGGTCCGGGTCCTGGGGGCGGGTCCTGGGGGCGGGTCCTGGGGGCGGGTCCTGGATCGGGGCCCGGGGCCTGGGGGCGGGTCCTGGATCGGGGCCCGGGGCCTGGGGCCTGGGTCGGGGCCCCGCGCCGGATCCCGGCCGGGTCAGCGGCGCAGGGTGGTGCCGCGCAGCACGCCGCGTCCGGGGGCCGCCGGCGGTTCGTCCCGTCCGGCCGCCCACAGCGAGCGCACGTGCGTGAGGTGTCGGGTCAGGCACGCGCGCGCGCCGTCGGCGTCCCGGGCCAGCATCAGGTCGAGGAGTTCGAGGTGCTCCTCGGCGGAGGCCACGAGCAGCCCGGCCTCGTCCAGGCCCGTCAGCCCGTACAGCCGGGACCGTTTGCGCAGGTCACCGACGGTCTCCACGAGACGCTGGTTGCCGCCGAGGGCGAGCAGGTCGAGGTGGAAGCGGCGGTCGGCCTCCAGGTAGCCGATGAGGTCGTGGGCGCGGGCCCGGTCGACGATCTCCTGGGCGATCGGCCGCAGTTCCTCCAGCCGTTCCAGGGCTGCGGTGGTGGTGATGACGCCGACGGTGGGGACCTCGATCAGCAGCCGCAGTTCGCTGTACTGGTCGAGGTCGCGTTCGCTGACCTCGGTGACGCGAAAGCCCTTGTTGCGGACGGGTTCGACCAGGCCCTCGCGGGCGAGGTCGAGCATGGCCTCGCGGACGGGGGTGGCTGAGACCCCGAGTTGGCCGGCGAGCCCGGGGGCGGAGTAGACCTCGCCGGGGCGGAGCTCGCCGGCGATGAGGGCGGCCCGCAGGGCGTGGCCGACCTGGTCGCGCAGGCGTTCCTGGGCGCGGACGAGGCCGGGCCGGTCCAGGCTCCGGCCACCGGGCACCGCGGGCCCGGACCCGGGCCCGGACCCGGGCCGGGGCGCGGACCCGGTGGGGGCGGCCGGCCCGGTGGGGGCGGTGGTGCGGGGGCGGACGAGGCCGCCGGTGTCCCCGGGGCGGGCGGGTGCGTGCTCGGGTGCCCGGTCGGGTGTCCCGTCGTGTTCCTGGTCCCCCATGGTGTGACCCCTTCGAGTTCGGCGTCCTCCCCGCCCTGCCGGGGAGGGGTGCCCGAGCCGCGCGGCGGGCCGCTCGCGCCCGGGGGCGGGTCCGCTCGCGGACCGGGTCGCAGGATATCCGGCGGGGGCCGTTCGGGTGATCGGCACGCGCCCGGTGTCGGGGGTCGGTTCGGGTCCGTCGCCGGGCCCCTCGGGTGTCGGGTCGGGCGTCGGGGCGGCTGTCGGGTCGGATGTCGTGTCGGGGGACGTGTCGGGCGCGGTCACAGGGTGAATCCGGGGCCGAGGGGGTCGGCGGGGTCGAGGTGGAAGAGGTGTTCGCCGGTGCGGTGGGCGGTGCCGGTGACCTCGGTGAGGACCGTGCCCTCGGGGCCCGGGCCGAGGACCCGGCCGGTGAAGAGGGTGCCGACGAGGGATTCGTGCAGGAGGTCGGCGCCGGGCCCGATCCGTCCGTCGGCGGCGAGCAGGGCGAGTCGGGCGGCGGTGCCGGAGCCGCACGGGGAACGGTCGATCCGCCCGTCGGCGAAGACGGTGAGGGAGCGTTGGTGCGGGCCGAGCGGGGTGTCGGGCAGGTCCTCGTACAGGGTGACGCCGTACACGCCGGAGCGCAGCGGGCCGGCCGGGTCCCAGCCGCCGGGGTGGCCGGCGAGGGCGGCGCGGACCTCGGCGGCGAGGGCGGTGAGCGCGGGCAGATCGGGTCGGGTGACGGTGAGGCCGGCGTGCCGGGCGGGCAGGCTGGCGTAGCAGGCACCGGCGTGGGCGAGGTCCACGTCGAGCAGGCCGCGGGAGGTGCCGACGGGGACGGCGCGGGCCCCGATCCGGGCGGGCGCGCCCCGGTAGCCGATGCCGGTGGTGCGGCCGGCGGCGCGGTGGACGTGGGCGGTGACCCGGCCGGCGGGGGTGTCGATCCGTACCTCGGCGCGGCCCTCGTCGGGGGCGGGGACGGTGCCGGTGTCCACGACCCAGGCGGCGAGGGCAAGGGTGCCGTGGCCGCAGGCGGTGGAGTAGCCGTCGCCGTGCCAGAAGACGACGCCGAGGTGGGCGGGGCGGGGCGCGGCCCCCGCCGGGCCCGCCCGACCCGGCCCGGGCACGAGCGCGGGCACGGGGGGCGCGGGGTCGGGGGGCACGAGGAAGCCGCCGTACATCCCGGCGTGGCCCCGGGGTTCGGCGCTGAGCGCGCGCCGCAGGTCGTCCAGGGGCGAGGGCCGGGGCGCGGTGCCCGAGCCGCCCCGCCCGACGGCGCGGGCCGAGCGCTCGGCGACGGTGGATCCGTCGGGTGCGGTCAGCCCGGCCCAGTCGAGGGGACGTTCGGGGTCGGGGTCGACGTCGGTACCGGTGCCGGTGCCGGTGCCGGTGGGGCCCTCGGCGACGATCCGGAAGGGCTCGCCCGCCGTGTGGTAGTCGACGGTACGGACGGTGAGCGCGGAGGTCGGGTGGGTCGAGGAGGTCGGGCGGGTCGAGGAGGTCGGGCGGGTCACGGCAGGAAGCCCCGGGGGAAGGGGTCGGAGGGGTCGAGGAACCATTGGGCGGTGCCGGTGATCCAGGCCCGGCCGGTGATGGTGGGCACGACGGCGGGCCGGCCGGCGACGGTGGTCTCGGCGACGAGGCGACCGGTGAAGCGGGTACCGATGAAGGACTCGTTGACGAAGTCCCGGTGCAGGGGCAGCAGGCCGCGGGCGTGGAGCTGGGCCATGCGGGCGCTGGTGCCGGTGCCGCAGGGGCTGCGGTCGAACCAGCCCGGGTGGATGGCCATGGCGTGCCGACTGTGGTGCGCGTCGGAGCCGGGGGCGGTGAGGTGGACGTGCTTCAGGCCGCCGACGGCCGGGTCCTCGGGGTGCGTGGGGCGGTGTTCGGGGTCGGCGTTGACGGCGGCCATGATCGCGAGGCCGGCGGCGAGCCACTCGTCCTTGTGGGCCCGGTCGAAGGGCAGGCCGAGGGCGTCGAGGTCGACGAAGGCGTAGAAGTTGCCACCGTAGGCGAGGTCGTAGGGGACGGCGCCCAGGCCTGGCACCTCGATCTTGCGGTCGAGGGCGACGGAGAACGCGGGCACGTTGGTGAGGGTGGCCGAGACGGCGACCCCGTCCTCGACGGCCACGTCCACGGCGACGAGCCCGGCCGGGGTGTCGAGCCGGACGGTGGTGACGGGTTCCACCACCGGCACCATGCCGGTCTCCACGAGCACGGTGGCCACGCCGAGGGTGCCGTGGCCGCACATCGGGAGGAGGCCGGAGACCTCGATGAAGAGCACCCCGTGGTCGGCGTCGGGGCGGGTGGGGGGTTGCAGGATGGCGCCGCTCATGGCGGCGTGGCCGCGCGGTTCGAACATGAGGAGGGTGCGGAGGTGGTCGAGGTGCTCGATGAAGTGCAGGCGGCGTTCGGCCATGGTGGCGCCGGGGATGACGCCGACGCCACCGGTGATCACGCGGGTGGGCATGCCCTCCGTGTGGGATTCGACGGAGGTCAGGACGGTTCTCGTGCGCATGGGTGCGGGGCCTCTCGGCTCGGGCGCGGACGCGGGCTCTCGCGACGGGGCGCGACGGGGCGGAGCGGGTGGACGCGGGCCTCGGCGGTACGGGCCTCGGAGGTACGTAGCTCGGCGGTACGTGGCTCAGCGGTGCCCGTCGGCGAGGACCTTCTCGGTGACGGCGCGCACGGCGGCGGCCGAGGCGGGGGCGAGCGGGGCGCGCGGCGGGCGGGTGGCGCCGCCGACGCGTCCGGCGAGGTCCATGGACGCCTTGATGGCCTGCACGAACTCGGTGCGCGAGTCCCAGCGGAGCAGCGGGTGCAGGGCCCGGTAGAGGGGCAGGGCGGCGTCGAGGTCGTGGGCGCGGGCGGCGCGGTAGAGGGCGACGCAGGAGCGCGGGAGGGCGTTGGGGTAGCCGGCGATCCAGCCGACGGCGCCGGCGAGGGCGAGTTCGAGGAGCACGTCGTCCGCGCCGATCAACAGATCCAGTTCCGGGGCGAGTTCGGCGATCTCCCAGGCCCGTCGGACATCGCCGGTGAACTCCTTGACGGCGACGATCGACCCGTCGGCGTGCAGGCGGGCCAGCAGGTCGGGGGCGAGGTCGACGCGGGTGTCGAGCGGGTTGTTGTAGGCGACGACGGGCAGGCCGACGGCGGCGATCTCGACGTAGTGGGCGCGGACGGTGTCGGGGTCGGCGCGGTAGGCGTTGGGCGGGAGGGCGAGGACGGAGCCGGCGCCGGCCTCGGCGGCGCGCTCGGTCCAGCGGCGGGCCTCGGCGCTGCCGTAGGCGGACACGCCGGGCATCACGCGGGCCCCGTCGCCGGCGGCCTCGATGGCGACGCGGACCACGTCGGCGCGTTCGGCGTCGGTGAGGGTCTGGTACTCGCCGAGCGAGCCGTTGGGCACGACACCGTCGCAGCCCTCGGCGATCAGCCAGGCGACGTGCGCGCCGAAGGCGTCGAGGTCGGGGGCGCCGTCCGGGCGGAACGGCAGGGCGGTGGCGACCATCACGCCCCGCCAGGGGCGCCCCTCGCGCTCGTCGGCGGTGACGACGGCGGCGGGGGTGGCGGTGAGGGGCTCGGGGGTGTGCGGGTGGGTCATGGCAGGACTCCCTGAGGTGAGGTGTGACATTTTACTGAGCCGTGCGAAGAGGCCACAAGGGCCTTGGGAGAAAAGACTCTTGACGTTGCGTCAGGATGCGGCGTCGCCGCCACGGGCCACCCCGGGGACGGAGACGGAGACGGGGCCGGGAGCGGGAGCGGGGGCCAGCGCGGCGAGTTCGGAGAGGGGGACGGGGTCGGCGAGGGGGCGGCGGTCCGGGGTCGGGGGACGACCGCACAGGGCCGCGACCGTCGGGCCGCAGGTGCGGCCCTGGCACCAGCCCATCCCGGCCCGGGTCAGCAGCTTCACCGTGCGCACGTCCCCGCCCCCGAGATCGGCCGCGGCGGTCCGGATCTCCCCGGCCGTCACCCCCTCGCACCGACAGACCTCGGTGTGCGCGGGCAACGCCGCCACCGCACCCGGACGCGGCCGGTGCACGGTGGCGACGGCGTCCGCGAACTCCCGTTGCCGGTCCCGCCGGCGCAACGCGCCCGCCGGGACGGGGCGGCCGGCGACGGCCAGCGCGGCGATCTCGCCCTCGGCGAGCGCCGCGCCGACCCCCGCGACCCCGCAGGTCTCCCCCGCCGCCCAGATCCCGGGCACGTCGGTGGCCTGCCGGCCGTCCACGCGGAGCGCGGGCGCCCCGTCCGGTCCGGTCCGCACCGCGCACCCGAGGGTGACGGCGAGGTCCAGGCGCGGCAGCAGCCCGTGCCCGACGGCGAGGGCGTCGCACGGGACGCGGCGTCCCGTGCCGGGCACCGGCCGCCCGGACCCGTCCACCCGGGCCACCGTGACGGCCTCGACCCGGTCGGTGCCGTGGGCGGCGACCACGGCGTGACCCGTCAGCACCCGCGTGGCCCGGCGGGCCAGCCCGAGGCCGAACCGGGCCCCCTCCACGAGCTTGTCGGGGCTGCGCAGCAGCGCCCCGGCCCGCCGCAGCCAGTCGCCCGCGCCCGCCGACTCCACCACGGCCGGCACCCGCACCCCGGCCGCCGCCAGCGAGTCCGCGACGGCGAGCAGCAGCGGACCGGTGCCCGCCACGACGACCCGCCGACCGGGCACGACGAGTTGCCCCTTGAGCAGGGCCTGCGCCCCGCCCGCGCCGAGCACCCCGGGCAGGGTCCAGCCGGGGAACGGGTGCTGCCGCTCGAACGCCCCGGCGGCGAGCAGCAGCGCGCGGGCCGGCAGGACCGTGAGACCGGCGTCCGAACCGCCCTCGCCGCCGACCCCGGTGCCGGCCGGGACGGTCGCGGTGGTGTGCACCGTCCACGCGCCCGCTTCACCCGTGACGGCCCACACCTGGCGGCCGGGCAGAAACCGTACGGCGCCGGTCCGGCGGTGCGCGTCGAGCGCGGCCAGGAGCCGGGCACGGTCCGCGCGGTGGTGGTGGAGGCGCTCGGGCCGTCGGGCGCCGAGCGCGGGGTCGGGGCCGCGCCAGTACTGGCCGCCGGGGTGCGCGGCGCCGTCGAGCAGCAGCACGCGCAGGCCGGCACGAGCGGCGGTGTCGGCGGCGGCCAGCCCCGCCGGCCCGGCCCCGACGATCGCGAGATCGGCGACCGGCCCGGACGCATGGCCGCCGACGCCCACGGCCCACCCCACACGCCCGCCGGGCACGGCGGACACGGCGAGCCCGCCGGATGCGGCAGGTTCGCCGGGCACCGCGGGATTCCCGGGCACGATGCGTGAGGCGGGCACGACGGGTTCGACCGGGTGCACGCGCTCGGCGGACGCGGCGGGTTCGGCACGCTCGGCCCCTCCGGAGGGTTCGGCGTGCCCGGCGGACCCGGGCACATCCACACCCTCAGCGCGTGCGGCGGACCCCACGTGCTCGCTGGGAGCGCCGAACTCGGCTCGCGTGGTGGGGGGTTCAGCCTGCTCAGACCAAGCGGTCGGCGCGGCGTGCCCGGCAGACTCGGGCGGTTCCACGCCCTCGGCGCGAGCGGTACGGGGTTCAGCGTGCTCGGACCGAGCGGTGGGCATGGCGTGCTCGGCGGACTCGGTCGCTTCCACACCCTCGGCGCGTGCGGCGGGCCCCATATGCGCGGTGGGCACGGCGAGTTCGGCGCGCGCAGTGAGGGGTTCGGCATGCTCGGACCGAGCGGCAGGCACGGCGTGCCCGGCAAACTCGGTCGGCTCCTCGCCCTCGGCACAAGCAGCGGACCCCACGTGCTCGCTGAGAGCGCCGAGCTCGGCGCGCACGGTGGGGGGTTCGGCGTGCCCGGGCTGAGCTGCGGGCACCGCATGTCCGGCGGACTCGGTCAGTTTCACACCTTCGACGCGAGCGGCGAGCCCCGCGTGATCAACGGACGCGGCAAGCTCCGTGCGTGCGGTGGGTTCGGCATGCCCGGGCCGAGCGGCGGGCACTGCATGTTCGGCGGACTCGGTCGGTTCCACGCTCTCGGCGCGAGCAGCGGACCCCATGTGCACGGTGGGCGCGGCGGGTTCGGCACGTACGGTGGGTTCGGCGTGCTCGGGTCGAGCGGCGGGCACGGCTGGTTCCGCGCGCACGGCGCCCTCCACGCCCTCCGCGCCCTCGGTGCGTCCGGTGGGGCTGGTGGGGCTGGTGGGGCTGGTGGGCTCAGACGGTGAGGTCGGCATGGCCGTGCCCTTCCTGCGTGGTGATCCGGTCCCCGTCGCGGGCCGGTACGAGGCAGGCCCGCAGGTTGGGTTCGTCGTTGACGGTGACGAGGCAGTCGTGGCACACGCCGATCCCGCAGAACAGGCCGCGCGGAGCGCCGTCGGTGCGGGTGGTGCGCCAGTGGGTGAAGCCGGCGGCCCACAGGGCGGCGGCCACGCTGCGGCCGGCCTCGGCCGGCACCTCGCGGCCGTCCACGCGCAGCCGGAGTACGGCGTGCGGCGTCCCGCCGACGAGGGCGCGCGGATCGGGTGCCGGTGCGGGGCTGCCCGGCCGACGGGCTCGGCGGGGGAAGAGCGGCGGGGTCACCGGCGGGCCTCCTGGGCGTGCGGGACGGACGGGGCTGCGGCCCCGGCGGGCGGGGGGTCGAAACGGGCGGGCAGGAAGGGCGCGGGAGCGACCGGGGGGTCGCCGACCTCGGACAGGGCCGGATCGGGGGTCGGGGTGCCCGTGAGGTGGGCCAGGACGAGGGCGGCGGTGCCGGGGGCGAGGCCGATGCCGGCGCCCTCGTGACCGCAGGCGTGCAGCAGGCCCGGCACCCGGGGGTCGGGGCCGATGGCCGGCAGGTGGTCGGGGAGGTAGGGGCGGAAGCCGTGGTAGGCGCGCAGGGCGCGGACCCGGCCGAGCACCGGGAAGAGCGCGGTGGCCTGCGCGGCGAGCAGGC
This sequence comes from Streptomyces dryopteridis, assembly GCF_049606955.1. Classification (NCBI taxonomy): domain Bacteria; kingdom Bacillati; phylum Actinomycetota; class Actinomycetes; order Kitasatosporales; family Streptomycetaceae; genus Streptomyces; species Streptomyces dryopteridis. The sequence goes on from NZ_CP187113.1 coordinate 963,788, forward strand.
CGAGGGCCTCGGGGGACGGGCGGCGGTCGAAGCCGACGCGTTCGCGCGTGGCGCCGATGAGAACGGGGCCGGCGGGGGTGCCCTCGACGACGGCGGAGGACTGGAGTTCGGGGCCGTCGCCCGCCACGTCGGAGACGTAGCCGGCGGAGTACACCTTGTGTCGCACGACGCGCGGCAGCGGCTCGGTGACCAGCACGAATCCGCGTCGCGGCAGCACCGGCAGGTGCCCGCCGGCCATCCGGGCGACCTCCCCGGCCCAGGTCCCGGCGGCGTTGAGGACGGCGCCGGCCGCGAGCCGGCCCCCGGTGGTGCGGACACCGGTGACGCGGCCGTCGGCGGCGCGGGTGATCTCGTGGACCTCGTGGCCGGTCAGCAGTCGGGCGCCGGAGGCGGCGAGGAGGCGGGCGGCGGCGCGGGCGGGGTGCAGTTGGGCGTCCTGCGGGTAGTGGACGCCGCCGGGCAGGCCGGGGGCGAGGTGGGGTTCGTGCCGGCGCAGTTCGTCGCCGGGGACCTCGTCGGCGGTGACGCCGGCGGCGCGTTGGGCGGCGGCGAAGGCGAGCAGGGCGGCGAGGTCGGCGGGGCGTTCGGCGACGACGAGGCCGCCCTTGGCCTCGTACTCCACGTCGGGGTCGAGCAGCGGGGCCCAGGCCCGCCACAGCCGGGTGGAGTGCAGGGCAAGGTCGAGTTCGGGACCGGGGCCCTTGTCGGAGACGAGGAGGTTGCCCTCGCCGGCGCCGGTGGTGCCGCCGGCAGGGAACCCGCGGTCGACGACGGTGACGCGCAACCCGGCCCGGGACGCGGCGAAGGCGCAGGCCGCGCCGACCACGCCGGCACCGATGATCAGCAGGTCGGGAGCGGGGGTCGGGGACATGGGCGTCACTCTCGCAGAGGGGTCGGGAACGGGGTAAGGGTGGAGCCCGGCCGACCCACGGGGCCGACCACACAGGCCGAACGGACCGGACGGGCCGCACAGGTCGGACGGGCCGGACGGGCTGCACGGGCCGCACAGGCCGGACGGGCTGCACAGGCCGCACAGGCCGCACAGGCCCGAGGGACCTCACGGGTGCGCGCCGGAGGTGTCGCAGGCGAGCCCCCGGTCCCGGGGTCTCGCACGGCCGGCCCGGAGGTTGCCGAAGCCAGGGGGCCGACGAATCCGGCCCGCCCGAACCCGGGCCAACCAAACCCGGGGCCAACCGAATCCGGGCCGGTGAACCCGGCCGTCCGGATCCGCGGGCCGGATCCGGGCGCCCGCGCGGCGGGCATCACCTCCCAGGCGGGGCAGGTGCCGACCGTTCACGCGGCCGGACGGCACTGGGCCCGAAGCCCGGGGCTCCCGGCACCGCCCCCGGCGCCCATCCCCAGCGCGGAGCACGATTCCGGCGCCGGGCCAGGGTCGGGGTCGGGCCGGAGGCCGGCACCGAGACCCCGGACCCAGGCCGGCACCGAAGCCCGGTACCGGGGCCCGGACCGGGGCCGGTACCGGAGCCGAGGCCCGGGCCGGAGCCAGAGCCGGTACCAGGGCCGGGGCCCGAACCGGGGCCAAGGCCCAAACCGGTGCCGGAGTCGAAGCCCGGACCGGTCCGGTACCGAAACCCTGCCCCGGGCCGTGGCCGAGGCCCGAGCCGTGGCCCGAGCCGTGGCCCGAGCCGTGGCCGGGGCCGGGCCTGGGCCGGGCCGTGGCCGAGGCCCGGAACGGCGCCGGAGCCGAAGCCCGGACCGAGCCGGTACCGAAACCCTGCCCCGGGCCGTGGCCGAGGCCCGAGCCGTGGCCGTGGCCTGGGCCGGGCCCGGGGCCGAGGCCCGGACCGAGGCCGGAGCCGGGACCGGAGCCGAGGCCCCAACCGGAGCCGAAGCCCTGCCCCGGGCCGGGGCCGAGGCCCTGCCCCAGGCCGGGGCCGAGGCCCGAACCGGAGCCGGAGCCGAGGCCGGAGCCCGGACCGGGCCGGGGCCAAGGTCGGGGCCCGGGCCGGTACCGAAGCCCGGCCCCGGGCCGGGGCCGGGGGCCCGGGCCGAGGCCAAGGCCCGGCCCCCGGCCCCCGGCCCCGGCCCCGTCCCCCGCCATCAGCCCCGCAAGGGCCCGTCGCAGGCGAAGTCCGCCGTGCCCGCGACCTTGTTGGACCAGATCTCCACGCCCCCGAATCGGCAGTTCATGTCCGCCAGGTTCGGGGACGCCGCGCCCGCCCGGTCGAGGATGAAGTAGTCGACCGTCTCCGACATGTCCTGGAAGACCTTGTCCTCGCTGCGCCAGTCCGCGAGGTTCGCGGTGATCCGGCCGGTGCACGTGAAGCGGCGTTTGCCGGGGCCGCCGTTCTCCACGCAGTCGGGGGTGTTGGACGTGGCGGCGGCGAACGCGGAGCGGATCGCGGCGGCCGTGGTCTCGCGGAGCCGGTCGTCCGTGTTGTACGTCGTGTTGGGCACGTACAGCCGGTCCACCTCCGCGATCCGCTCGTCGAGGAAGCGGTCGTAGTCGCGCTGGAGGTAGGTGTCGGCGCTCAGCCGGTCCCGCCACGCGTCGTAGCCGGCCACGTCCCCGGCCCGCAGCAGGGTGTACATGCGGCGCAGTTCGGCGGGCTTGCGGGTCCACAGGAACTCGAAGAAGGTGCCCGCGTAGTTGTAGAAGCGGAATCCGTCGCGCTCGTACTCGGCGTGCAGCAGGTCGCGCACGCTCATGCGGGGCCCGCCGCCGGCGGTGTCGTTGATGACGCCCCGGACGAGGGATTTGCGGACGGCGACGCCGTTGTCGCGCGTGGAGCCGGCGAAGAACTCGGCGGTGCCCTCGTCCATGGCGGTGGTGCGGTCGCCCTCGTACCAGGGGCCCTCGCCGAAGAAACCGGGGACGGCCCAGCGGCCGTTCAGGTAGTGGGTGTACTCGTGGCGGAAGAGCTCTTCGAGGGTGAGGGAGGAGTCCTGGGGGACGCGCCGCTGGTAGGTGTAGAAGGTGGCGCCGCTCTCGATGTACACGCCGCCGTTCTCGGTGCCCATGCCGGTGAGGATCGGGTGGTAGACCTCGTAGTCGGAGCGGGAGGCGTACAGGACGATGTTCAGCGAGGTGTTCGGGTCGCCCGCGAGGGGGGTCTCGGTGCCGAGCACGCGCAGGAACTGGGCCTTGACCTGCTTGCTCGCGTAGTAGAGCTGGTCGACGGTGGCCCGGTCCAGGCCGGTGCGGACCTTGATGGCGCCGCCGTCGTACACGTACGTGTTGGGGAAGATCCGGGCCTCGATGTCGGCCTTGCAGACCCCGTACGCGGCGCACGCGTCGTAGTAGTTGAGCCAGTTGACCAGTGAGGCCCACGGGCCGCTGCCCTCGCCGAAGTTCGCGCTGACCTGCGCGACCAGCCCGCCGACCCCGCGCACGGTCTCGTCGCGCAGCCCGGATATCTGGCCGAAGCGGCCGTATTCGGAGAGCGCGTCGCGCACGACCCACGCGTTCGCGGTGCCCTTGAGGTGGGTGTGGCCGGCGAACGCGCGGAACGCGGCCCGGTAGGCGGGGTCGGCGGCGACGGCCGCGTGGAAGGCGGAGTCCTGGTTGCCGGGGTAGACGCCGAGGTAGTTGACGGACAGCGCGGCGAGCGCGGCCCCGGCCCACGCGGCGTCCTTGTGGGTGGCGGGCCGGTCGGGGCCCATGGTGGCGAGCACCTTCACGATGAGGGGGAGTTGGTGCTGCCGCAGGCCCGGCGAACTGGCCGCGTAGAGGGCCTCGCGCAGGGTGTTGGCGTTGGAGGCGGTCACGTCGAAGGTGCGGGGGGCCGTGCCGAAGGCGGCGACGGCGCGGCGCATGGCGTCGACGGTGGGGGCGTCGGTGACGTCGATCTCGGTGCGGGAGAAGTCGTGGTAGGCGACCGCGTGCAGGTAGGTGAACATCTCCTCCAGGTGCGCGGCCCCGGTGCCGTCGTGTCCGGCGGCGAGGCTCTCGGCGCGGCGGGACACGGCCTGCACGTGCGCGTCGGACATCACGGGGACGAGGCGGGCGTCCCAGGTCCACAGCAGCTCGCGCAGACAGCCGTCGGCCTTGACGGCCGGGTCGGCGAGGAAGTCGGCGAAGCGCTCGGGGCTCAGGCCGGTGATCCCGTCGAGGGTGCACGGGACTCCGGCGAGGGTGCGGGCCGGGGCCGCGCCCCGGGCGCGGGCCGTCGCCTTGCCGCCGACGGCGCCGGGCACGCGGGCCTCGGTGCGGCCGCCGGGGGCGGGGGCGGGGCTCGCGGTGGGCTTGGGGGCGCGGGCGAGGCGGTCGACCTCGTCGTGCGGGTTCGGTGCCGTGGTCGGGGCCGTGGTCGGTGCGGGTGTGGGGGCCGCCGTGGGGGCGGCGGCCGGCTTGGGGTGCGCGGCGGGGCCGGGGGCGGGGGCGGCGAGGGTCTGCCCCGTGACGCCGACGAGGGTGACCGTGACGGCGGCGGCGAGCACGATCGAGCGCGCGGTTCTGTGTTGCGGCACCGGAGGACTCCGTTCGGAACGGGCGGAAGAGTGGGGGGTGGTGCGCGAACTGGGCTACTGCGTACGGGAGTTGGCTCTCGCGCCGGGATCTCTCACCGGCTCCGCACGAGGCAGTAACATAGTAATGTGAAATTGCACTGACAAGACCTGGGCGGTCGTCAGTTGCCCGTACGACCCTTTCCGTTGTCGTTCACCCCCCGCGAGGAGCCTCGTGTCAGACCGTCCCGTCACCGCCGGCCACGACCTCGACCCGTCCCCCGAACTGGCCGCCGCCATGGGCCTGAACTGGGCCCCGACCCCCCTCGACCCCGCGGCCCGGGTCCCCGGCCACGAGCACACCGCCGGCCGCCGCGCCCGCCTCTCCGCCCGCTTCCCCGGCGTCCGGCTCATCGTGCCCGCCGGCCGGGTCGCGGTCCGCAGCAACGACTGCGACTTCCGCTTCCGCCCGCACAGCGCCTACGCCTGGCTCACCGGACTCACCGACGAGACCCAGGCCGACCACGTCCTCGTCCTCGAACCCGACGGCCCCGGCCACCAGGCCGTCCTGCACGTGCGCCCCCGCTCCCCGCGCGGCCCCGGCCAGGACGCCTTCTTCCGCGACCGGCGCCACGGCGAACTGTGGGTGGGCCGCCGCCCCGACGTCGACGAGGTCGAGTCCCTCACCGGCATCCGCTGCGTCCCCCTCACCGACGGCACTGCGGGCGCAGGCGCAGGCACCGGCACGGACCCCACCCGGGCCCCCGGTCTGCTCCTCGGCCGCGATCCGGAACTCGACGCCGCCCTCGCCGAACTCCGCCTGATCAAGGACGCATGGGAACTGGCCCGGCTCCAGGAGGCCGTGGACCACACCACCACCGGCTTCACCGACATGGTCCGCGCCCTGCCCACGGCGCTCGCGCACCGGCGCGGCGAGCGCTGGCTCGAAGGGGTCTTCGACCTGCGCGCCCGCGCCGAGGGCAACGGCACCGGCTACGAGACCATCGCCGCGTCCGGCGCCCACGCCTGCGTCCTGCACTGGACCCGCAACGACGGCCGGCTCGACCCGGCCGACCTGCTGCTGTTCGACGCGGGCGTCGAGGTCGACACCCTCCACACCGCCGACATCACCCGTACCCTCCCCCTCTCCGGCCGCTTCTCCCCCGTGCAACGCCGCGTGTACGAACTGGTGCTGGCCGCGCAACAGGCCGGCATCGACGCGCTGCGGCCGGGCGTGGAGTTCCGCGAGTTCCACCGGGCGTGCATGGCCGTGATCACGGAGGGCCTGGTCGACTGGGGCATGCTCAAACACGCCGACGGCGACCTGCACCGCCGCTACACCCTGTGCGGCAGCGGGCACATGCTCGGCCTGGACGTGCACGACTGCGCGAAGGCCCGCGCGAGCACCTACACCGCCGGCCCCCTCGCCGAGGGCCACGTCCTCACCGTCGAACCCGGCCTGTACTTCCAGCCCGACGACGAGACCCTCCCGCCCGAACTGCGCGGCATCGGCGTCCGCATCGAGGACGACCTGGTCATCACCGCCGAAGGCGCCCACCTCATGTCCTCGGCCCTCCCCCGCACCCCGGACGCGGTGGAAACCTGGATGGCCACCCTCCGCGAGGACTGACGAGCCCTGAGCGGGCGGCGACGGGACTCATCGGGGACCGGGCGGCACGGGGCCGCACGGGCCGCACCCGCACCCGCACCCGCACCCGCACCCGCACCCGCACCCGCACCCGCACCCGCACCCGGGATGGTGCCGGGTCGGCCCCCGGGCCACGGCCGCGCTCGGGGCACGACCGCCCCCGGACCGGCCGGTCCTGCCGGCGAGCCGGGCGAACGGGCTCAGGAGTAGCGGGCCCGGGGTGGGCCGGCGGCGTGGGTGAGGGGTGGGGCCAGGGCGCGGACGTCGGCGCCCTCCCCCACCCACAGCCCGATGTACAGCGCCGCCGTCGCCTCCACCAACCCCGCCCGATCGAGCCCGCCGGCGGCCACCGGCTCGGCGCCCACGTCCCGCACGAGCCGGCCCACGAGGGCCACCGCCCCCTCCTCGTCCCCGCACACCGGCACCGCGAGGGGCACGCCGTCGAACACGGGCGGGTCCATCCGCCACACGTCCTCGTGGCACAGGTTGAACGCCTTCACCACCCGCGCCCCCGGCGCCGCCGCCGCCAACCGCTGCGCCGCCGACGGCCCGCCCCCCGTCGACAACCGGAACCCGGGCCCGACCGGATTCGAGCAGTCCACGAGCACCCGCCCGGCCAACTCCCGCCGCAGCGAACCCACCACCTCGGCCCCCGCCCCGTACGGCAACGCGACGAGCACCGCGTCCCCGAACCCGGCCGCCTCCCGCACGCCGCCCCCGCCCACGCCCCCGATCCGCTCCGCGAGCCGCACCGCCCGCCCCGGATCCCGCGCGCCGACGAACACCTCGTGCCCGGCCCGCGCCCAGTGCCGGCCCAATGCCTCGGCCATGTTCCCGGCCCCCAACACACCCACCCGCACGCCAGCCTCCCGTGAACGACCCGATCGGACCCGCCCATCATCGGAGGCCGCTCGGGCACCATTCGGTACGTGACCCCCGACCCCGACCCCCTGCTCGCCGACTGCCGGGCCCGGTTGGCCTTCGACCTGCTCTCCAACACCTGGAACCCGGTGGTCCTGTGGGCACTGCGGGACGGCCCCCGGCGTCCGCGCGAACTGCGGTCCCGCATCGGCGGGATCAGCGCGAAGGTCCTGACCGAAACCCTCCGCCGCCTGCGCTCCCACGGCCTGATCACCCGCACCGCCCACCCGGGCGCACCCCCACACGTCGACTACGCCCTCACCGACCTCGGCCGCACCCTCCTGGCCCCCATCGGCACCCTCGGCGCCTGGGCCTTCGCCCACGGCGACGAGGTCGCGAAGGCGACGGAGGAGGCGGAGGAGGCGGAGGCCGACCGGCCCTGACGGCCCGCACCGGGACCCGCCCGGCGGGCCGCGCACGGGCGCGAAGACGACGCGCCCGGCTCAGGCCGAACCCCCGGCGCCGCGCCTCGCCGACCGGGTCGTCAGTCCCCCGTGGGGCACGGCCCCCGGTGCAGGTGCACGGGTGGTTCGGCGCCGGACATGGAGTCCGGGTGGATCGTGTCGCCGCGCTCCCCCGCGCGGATCGGCCGGTCGCAGCGACGGCAGAACCGCCCGGGTTCCTCCGCGACGGGCTCGCCCTCGGAGAGGTACTCGGGCAGGGTCATGAACTCGTAGCCGCTGCTCATCCGCACGTGCGCCTTCGCCACGTACCGAGTGGGCGTGTACGGCTTCACCTCGGCCTCGGTCATCACCACCTTGAGCACCCCGACCCGCCCCGACAACGAGTCGACCACCGTCTTCCCCAACAACGGATGCGCCAACTCACGCCACAACTCGGTCATCCCGCACTCCCTACCGTCGGTTTCCGTACGTGCGGAAACGACGGTAGGAGTGGGCTCGCCACGGCAGGGGCACAGTTTGTGCCCCTTGCCCGTCAGGCCGCCAACACGCCCAGTTTGAGCGCTAGTTCAGAGGCGCGGCGCCTGCGGGTCGGGCTCTTGGATTCGCACTCCTCCAGCACGATGCGTTTCGCGTAGCCGTTGTACCGGATCGTCTCGGGGGCGGCTTCGTGGGCCTGTTCCAGGGTGGCCAGTGCCGTGTCCGGTTGTCCGTCGAGGTGGTAGCCGCGGGCCATCTCGATGCGGTGGCGGGCTCGGCGGGGGCGGGAGGGGATCGCGGTCCGGTCCGAGCGTGCCGCCTGACGTGCGGCCTCGCCGCCCGTGCGCAGTTCCACGGCGACCGTGACGGCGTGAGCCCCCATGACGGCACGGCCGAAGCTGGTGACGGGGTGGTAGTAGTCCGCCGGCAGGGTCAGGGCCACGCGCTCGGCCTTGTCCCAGTGGGCCCACGCGACCCCCGTCTCACCGCGCCGGGCCGCCGTGTACCCCGCCTCGAAGATCAGGGCCCCGGTGATGGCCCGCACCTCGGGGTCGGCTTCGGGCAGCAGGGGCTCCAGGTGGGCGAGCACGTCACGGGTGACCTGGTCGGCGGCGTCGAAGTGCGCGGGTCCGCCGTCACGGTGGGCCTGGGCAAGCAGCCAGCCGGCCACCCCGATGGCGTGCGGGCACTCCGATTCGCGGGCCGCGAGCATCCCCCGGTCCGCGAGCCGCCACAACAGGGCCGGGTCCGGTTGGTACGCGGCGAAGAACTGCGCCAGCGCGTAGACCTCGGCCAAAGCCGCCTGCGCGGCCCGCCGCTCGGCTCGGGTATCGGCCTCGCGGGCGGTGGCCTGGGCGTCGAGGATGAGGTCCGGGAGCAGCCGGCCGATCACCTCACGGTGGTCGGGGGCCCGGTGCCGGGCTTCCCAGGCGCGGGCCAGCCGCGCGTTCAGGTGGGCGGTCGGGGGCGCGGGCCTCGGGGAGGAGCCGAGCGGCAGGGCGTTGACGGCGGCCTGGACGGCGGCGAGCCGCGGGTGTCCGGCGCCGGTGAACAGGTCGATGCGCACGCTCTGGTCGCCGGTGAGCTCGGCGAGGTCCCGGACCCGCAGCACCTCCGCGATCCGCAGCAGGACGGGCAGCGCGGGGGTCTTCAGCCGGCCGGTCTCCACGGCCTTGACCCACGACCCGGAGCGCCCGACGAGCCCCCCGAGCTGTTCTCTCGTGAGCCCTCGTCGCTGCCGCAGGATCTGCGTTCGCTGTCCGACGACCAGCCGGTCGGCGTACGGGTCCGGAGTAGCATCAGCTGACACGGCCTTGCCCCTCTCTGTGCGCGCTCGTCACCGAACAGCCTAGGCGTGGGGGGACGGCTTCGGCGCCCATGCGCGTGCGATCACGAGGGCGACCAATGAGCGTGCCGGAGGCGTTGAGTCAGGAGCACATCACGGCGACTCTCGCCGAGTTGCCCGGGTGGGGGCGGGTGGGGGAGGCGATCTCGCGGACGTATCCGATCCGGTTCCACGCCGGGGTCGCCACGATCGTGACCATCGCGGACCGCGCGCGCCGCGTGCAACACCACCCCGACCTCGATCTCCGCATCGACACGATCGTCGCCGCCCACGAGGCCATCCCCCTCGACTGATGCGGATCGGAATCACGGGGCATCGGAGGTTGGGGGCCGGGGTGGAGCGGGAGGTTCGGGGCTTGCTCGACGCGGGGTTGCGGGAGCGGGGCGGGGAGGCGTTGGTGGGGGTGTCGTGCATCGCCGACGGGCCCGACGCCTGGTTAGCCGAGTACGTGCTCGCGCACGGCGGCCGACTGGAAGTGGTGCTGCCGGCCGAGGAGTACCGGGACGGGCTGCCCCAGGAGCACTGGCCGTGTACGACGCGCTGCTGGGGCGGGCCGCCGAGGTGCACCGGACCGGGATGCCCGCGTCCGACTCGGCCGCGCACATGGCGGGGAGCGAGGTCCTCGTGGGGCTCGTGGACGAGTTGTGGGCCGTGTGGGACGGAAAGCCGGCGTGGGGGTACGGCGGGACCGCCGGCGTGGTGGCGTACGCCGAACGGACCGGGGTTCCGGTCCGGGTGCTGTGGCCCGAGGGGGCGTCGCGCTGAACCGGTGAGGGCGCACCCCCTCCCGCCCCGACCCGACCGGATCCGGCCCGCCCCGACCCGGCCCGCCGCGACCGCGCCGGTCAGGCGATCGCCGCGATGCCGTCCAGTTCGACCAGCGCCTCCTCGTCCCAGAGCCGCACCACGCCGATGAGGGCCATCGCCGGGTAGTCGCGGCCGGCGGCCTCGCGCCAGATGCGGCCGAGTTCCGGGGCGTGGGCGCGGTACGCGGCGACGTCGGTGGTGTACACGGTGACGCGGGCCAGGTCGGCGGGGGTACCGCCGGCGGCGGCGAGGGCGGTGAGGAGGTTGGCGAGGGCGCGGGAGAACTGGGCGGGGAGGTCCGCGCCGACGATCCGACCCTTCTCGTCCAGGGCCGTCTGACCGGCCAGCAGCACCATGCGGTTGCCGGTGACGACGGTGGCGTGCGAGAACCCGGTGGGCGGGGCCAACGTGGACGGATTCACCCGCCACACCCGCCCGTCACCTTCGGCCCGACCCGCAGCCCCGGCCCGGCCTTCACTCCCTGCCCGGCCCTCAACCCCGGCCCGGCCCTCAGCCCCGCCCCGGCCCTCAACCCCGGCCCGGCCCTCACTCCCGGCCCGGCTCTCCGCGTCGGCCTCGGCCCCGCCGCCGGCCCGGTCCTCGGCCTCGGGCCCTCCTTCGGCCCCGGCCGGGCCTTCGGCCCCGGCCGGGCCTTCGGCCCCGGCCGGGCCTTCGGCCCCGGCCGGGCCTTCGGCCCCGCCGCCGGCCTCGGTGTGCTGTTCGCCGTGTTCGGTGTTCGGTGGCGTCATCGGGGCTGGGCCTTCTCTCGGCGGAGGTGTTTGGCGATGATGTCGCGTTGGACTTCGCTCGCGCCTTCGTAGATGCGGGGGGCGCGGGACTCTCGGTAGAGGTGTTCCAGGAGGTGGCCGCGGGCCAGGGCGGTGGCGCCGTGGAGTTGGACGGCCTGGTCGACGACCCAGCCGGCGGTCTCCGTGGCGAGGAGTTTGGCCATGGCCGCGCGGGCCGGGACGCGGGGGCCGGCCGGGTCCTCGTCGTACGCCTGCGCGGCCGCGTACACCAGCAGCCGGGCCGCCTCGATGCGGGTGGCCATCTCGGCGAGGGTGTGGTTGACGGTCTGGAGGTCGGCGAGGACGCCGCCGAAGGCGCGGCGTTCGGCCGTGTGGGCGAGGGTCGCGTCGAGCGCGGCGCTCGCCATGCCGATCGCGAACGCGCCGACGCTGGGCCGGAACCGGTTGAGGGTGCCCATCGCGACCCGGAACCCCTCCCCCGGCTCCCCGAGCAGGTCCTCGGGGCCGACCGGCACCCCGTCGAAGGCGAGGGAGCCGATCGGGTGGGGGGAGAGCATGTCGAGGTGTTCGCCGGAGAGTCCGGGCCGGTCGCCGGGGACGAGGAACGCGGTGACCCCGCGCGCGCCGGGCTCTTCGCCGGTGCGGGCGAAGACGGTGATCACGTCGGCCTCGGGGGCGTGCGAGATCCACCGTTTGGCCCCGTGCAGCCGCCATCCGCCGCCCGCCGGGTCCGGGTGGGCGCGCAGTTCGAGGGCGGCGGCGTCGGAGCCGGCGCCGGGTTCGGAGAGGGCGAACGCGGCGACGGCGCGGCCGGCGCGGATCTCGGGCAGCCAGCGGTCCCGCTGTGCGGGCGTGCCCCGGGCGAGGACGGGGTGCGAGCCGAGGCCCTGGACGGCGAGGGTGGTCTCGGCCTCGGTACAGCCGTGGGCGAGGGATTCGCGCAGCAGGCACAGTTCCAGCGCGCCCGCGTCCAGGGCCCGGCCGAGGAGGCCGAGCGCGCCGAGTTCGGCGAGCAGGGGCCGGTTGACGCGGCCGGGTTCGCCCGCCTTCGCGAGGTCGTTCAGCCGTTCGGCGGCCAGGGTCCGCCACCGCGCGCACGCGGCCTCCTGGTCCGGGTCGAGCGCGAATCCGCCCATGCGACACGCCTTCCTCGCTCCCGGCCGCCGGCGGTTCGCGGCGGGCCGTCGTTCCCGTTGTATCGCCTGCGGTTGACTGGCGTCACCCCGGCGCTACGCTCCGAAGCAGGACCCCGGACCTCCGCTCGGCACGCCGGCCCACCCCGTCACGACCCCCGTGCGCGCCGCCGACCCCGTCCCGTCGGCCCGCGCGCTCGCGCGTCCGCCCGACGGGCCCGTCCCCAGGGGGCGAACCGCCTTGGATCCCGTCGTGCATCCCGTCTCGGACCTGTTGCCCTCCGCCCACGTCGACACCTTCACCCGGGACCGGCTGCCGCCGCCCGCCGCCCGGCCGCTGCTGTCGTTGGACGATCCGGCGCTGCCCCGTTACCCCGAGCGGTTGAACTGCGCCGCCGAGCTGCTGTCCCCCGTGCTCGCCCGGTCGGCCCCGGACCGGCCCGCGTTCCACGCCGAGGACGGCACGGTGTGGTCGTACGGGGAGCTGCGGGCGCGGGTGGACGCGATCGCGCACGTGCTGGTGGAGGAGCTGGGGGTGGTGCCGGGCAACCGGGTGTTGTTGCGGGGGCCCACGGAGCCGTGGCTGGCGGCGTGCTGGCTGGCCGTGGTGAAGGCGGGCGCGGTGGCGGTGACGGTGCTGCCGCAGGCGCGGGCCTCGGAGCTGGCGGTGATGGGGGAGATCGCGCGGGTGCGGCACGCGCTGTGTCACGTGGACGCGCGCGCGGAGCTGGACCGGGCGCGGTTGCCGGGGCTGCGGGTGCTGGACTACGGCGGGGACGCGCCCGGGGACCTGTCGCGTCGGGTCGCGGCCCGGATGGGCGGGCCGGGGTTCCGGGCGGTGGCGACCTCGGCGGACGATGTGGCGCTGCTGGCGTTCACCTCGGGGACCACGGGCCGGCCGAAGGGCTGTCTGCATTTCCATCGGGACGTGCTGGCGATCGCGGACACCTTCGCCGCCCACGTGCTGCGGCCGGGGCCGGAGGACGTGTTCGCGGGCAGTCCGCCGCTCGGGTTCACGTTCGGGCTGGGTGGGCTGGTGGTGTTCCCGTTGCGGTGCGGGGCCTCCGCGCTGCTGATGGACCGGGCGGTGCCGGGCCGGTTGTTGCCGGCGCTGGCCCGGCACCGGGTGAGCGTGCTGTTCACGGCGCCGACGGCGTACCGGGCGATGCTGGAGGCGCTGCGGGAGCCGGCGGGGCGGGCACTGGATCTGTCGGCGTTGCGGTTGTGCGTGTCCGCCGGCGAGAGCCTGCCGGCGGCGACCTGGCGGGCCTGGCGCGAGCGGACGGGGTTGCGGATCGTGGACGGGATCGGGGCGACGGAGCTGCTGCACATCTTCATCTCGGACCGGCCCGAGGACAGCCGGCCGGGGCGCACCGGGCGGCCGGTGCCGGGGTGGACGGCGCGGGTGGTGGACGCGGCCGGGCGGCCGGTGCCGGACGGCACGCCGGGGTTGTTGGCGGTGCGCGGCCCGGTGGGCTGCCGGTACCTGGACGATCCGCGGCAGGCGGAGTACGTGCGCGGCGGCTGGAACCTGACGGGGGACACGTACGTGCGGGAGGCCGACGGGCGGTTCCGGTACGTGGCGCGGGCCGACGACATGATCGTGTCGGCGGGGTACAACATCGCGGGCCCGGAGGTGGAGGAGGCGTTGCTGCGGCATCCGGACGTGGCGGAGGCGGCGGTGGTGGGGCTGCCGGACGTGCGGCGCGGGCAGGTGGTGGTGGCGTACGCGGTGGCGCGGGCGGGGGTGCGGGCGCCGGGCGAGGCGGAGTTGCGGCGGCACATGGAGGCCGAGTTGGCGCCGTACAAGTGCCCGCGGCGTTTCGTGTTCGTGCCGGAGCTGCCGCGCACGAACACGGGCAAGCTGCAACGGCACCGGTTGCGCGAGGCGGCCTGCGAGAGCCCGCTGCCGGGCTGACCGGGGCGGGGCGAACGGGCCTGCCGAAGAACGGGGCCTGCCGAACGGGCCGCGCGGCCCGACCCGATCCGGCCGGGGTCGTGGCCGGATCGGGTCGGGCCTGCTCAGGGCCCCCCGGAACCCCGACCCCGGGTCCCGGGTCCCGGGTCCCGGACCCCGGGGCGGGCGGGGCGAGGGGGTCAGGCGCGGCAGCGCAGGAGGGTGAGGGCCGGGTTGGCGAGGAACGCCTCCCAGTACTCGGCGCCGTGTTCGCGCACGCCCGCCTCGGAGATCTCCAGCGGCACCCAGGTCACGTCGGTGAACCCGGCGGCCGTGAGGGAGTTCTCGTAGACCTCGCGGCTGGGGACGGTCGCCTCGAAGGAGACGGGCGTCGGGTCGAGGAGGGCGGTGAGGCGGATGTGGGTGCCGATCTCGTTCTCGCCGAGCTTGTCGCACAGGAAGCCGTACTTCTCCAGGGAGGGGCCGGAGAAGTCGTACTCGGGGGACATGACGAAGAGGAAGAAGTCGGCGCCGGGGACGAGGTTGGCGTGGATGGCGCGACACATGCGCTCGACGGTGGCCACGTCCGGGGCGTAGTTGAACGCCTGGACGGCGAGGCCGACCTCGAAGGGCTCTTCGTATCGCGGGAGTTCGGCGACGTCGCCGACGGCGTACTCGATGCCGAGCGGCTCGGCCTCTTCGATGGTGTTGGCGACGGCGATCATCTCGCCGGAGATGTCGACGCCGAGTACGCGGGAGGCTCCGCGCCGCTTCAGTTCGCGGCTGTAGAAACCGGTTCCGCAGGCCAGGTCGAGGACGGACCGGCCCTTGACGTCGCCGACGAGGGCGAGGGTGCCGGCGACCTCGCCGTAGCGGGCCAGCGGCAGGTTCTTGAAGCCCTCGAATGCCTCGCCGATCTCGTCGTACAGCTGCTCGCTCATGAGTCTTCTCCCCGTGTTCACGGCGTCGGTCTTCCGTTCGACCGCGGCCCGTGGCTCAAAGTCTCCTCATCCGGCGGCCGGAGTTCGCATGGGAGGATCACACGAAGAAGATCGCGATCGAGGTTCGGTTCAAACGACGGACAGGGCTCGAAAACCGCTTGAGGTGGGCCGCGTTGAGGATTGACGATGGGTCATGACCTGGACTTTCACCGCGGACCCGGCCGTGTTCGCCGCCGCCGCGCGCCCCGCGCTCCTCGCCGATCCCGTCGCCCACACCAATCTGCTGTCCGTGCTGGACGCCTGTCTGCGGCGCGGACCGCACGCGTACGGCGACGCGGAGGGCCCGGAGCCCGTCTTCGGGTGGTGGACGGGGGACGAGGGCGCGGGAGCCGGCGCCGTCGGCGGCACGGTGGTGCGGACCCCGCCGTTCCCCTTCCTCTGCGGGACGTTGGCCCCTGGCGCCGCGACCGCATTGCCGGCCGCCCTCGCCGTCGCCCGCCCGGACCTCCTGGACGGCTCGCTCAACGTGTCGGCCGCCGACGCGCCCGCCCTCGCCGCCGGCTGGGGGCTTCCGTTGCGGGAGGTGGAGCGGCTGCGGCTGCACCGGTTGGGGACCCTCGTGCCGCCGGACCCGGCGCCGGCCGGCGCGGCCCGGCCGGCCGAGGCCCGCGATCTGCCGTTGCTGCGTGCCTGGTACGCGCGGTACGCGGCGGCGGTCGGGGATCCGGCGCCGCCCGCCGAGACGGTTCTCGCGGAGCTCGTGGAATCCGGCCGGCAGTCGCTGTGGGAGCGGGACGGGGAGCCCGTGGCGATGGCCTGCCACAGTCCGGTGATCGCGGGCACGGCCCGGGTGATGAACGTCTACACCCCGCCCGAGGCGCGCCGGCGGGGTCTGGCGGCGGCCGTCACCACCGCCGCGACCCGGGCCGCGCGGGCCGCGGGCGCGGCGGAGGTGCTGTTGTGGACGGACCTCGCGAATCCGACGAGCAACGGCGTGTACCGGCGGCTGGGCTACCTCCCGGTCACCGAGCGGGTGGTGTTGGCTCCCGTGCCCCGACCGTAGTGGCCGCTCACGCGCCCTTGCCGGTGGGCGGGCGGCGGCTGCCCGCCCGGTAGGGGGCCGGCCAGGGCGCGCCGGGGCCCCGGTAGTCCTGTTCGGCGGCGGCGTGCAGGGTCCAGTGCGGGTCGTACAGGTGGGGCCGGCCCAGGGCGCACAGGTCGGCGCGGCCGGCCAGCAACAGGGAGTTCACGTCGTCCCAGGAGGAGATGGCGCCGACCGCGATGACGGGGATGCCGGTACGGGCGCGGATCCGGGCCGCGTGGGGGGTCTGGTAGGAGCGGCCGAACTCGGGTTCCTCCTCGGCGACGACCTGCCCGGTGGAGACGTCGACGGCGTCGGCGCCGTGGGCGCGGAACGCCTCGGCGATGCCGATGGCGTCCTCGGGGGTGGTGCCGCCGGGGGCCCAGTCGGTGGCGGAGATCCGGACGGTGACGGGCCGGTCGGCGGGCCAGGTCTCGCGGACCGCGTCGAAGACCTCCAGCGGGAAGCGGAGCCGGTCGGCGAGGGCGGGGCCGCCGTAGCCGTCCTCGCGGAGGTTGGTCAGCGGGGAGAGGAACGAGGACAGCAGGTAGCCGTGGGCGCAGTGCAGTTCGAGGAGGTCGAAGCCGCAGCGGGCGGCGCGGGCGGCGGCGGAGCGGAACGCCTCGCGCAGGGCGGGCAGTTCCTCGGTGCGCAGGGCGCGGGGGGTGGCGGAGACGCCGGGCCGGTACGGGAGGGCGCTGGGGGCGATCAGCGGCCAGTTGTCCTCGGGCGCCGGCAGGGGGTCGTCCATGCCCTCCCACATGAGGCGGGTGGAGCCTTTGCGTCCGCTGTGGCCGAGTTGGACGCCGAGGGCGGTGCCGGGGGCCTCGGTGTGCACGAAGTCGACGACGCGGCGCCAGGCCGCGGCCTGGTCCTCGTTCCACAGGCCGGAGCAGCCGGGGGTGATGCGGCCTTCGGGGGTGACGCAGACCATCTCGGTCATGACGAGTCCGGGGCCGCCCAGGGCGCGGGCGCCGAGGTGCACGAGGTGGAAGTCGCCGGGGATCCCGTCGACGGCGCGGTAGGTGTCCATGGGCGAGACCACGATCCGGTTGCGCAGGGTGAGGCCGCCGAGCCGGAACGGGGTGAACATGGGCGGGGTGTCGTCGTCGGGGCAGCCGAACTCGCGCTCGACGGAGCGGGTGAACCGGGGGTCGCGCAGGCGCAGGTTGTCGTGGGTGACGCGGCGGCTGCGGGTGAGGAGGTTGAAGGCGAAGCGGCGCGGGGGCTGGTCGACGTGGTCGGCGAGTTCCTCGAACCAGCGCATGCTGGCGAGGGCGGCGCGCTGGGTGGAGGCGACGGCGGGGCGGCGGGCGCTCTCGTAGGCGGTGAGGGCGTCGCCGAGGGCGTCGGGGTCGACGCGGGCCTCGGGGCCGGTGGGCAGGTCGGCGGCGGCGAGGGCCTCGGCGAGGGCGAGGGCGTCCTCGACGGCGAGTTTGGTGCCGGATCCGATGGAGAAGTGGGCGGTGTGGGCGGCGTCGCCGAGGAGGACGACCTTGCCGTGGGACCAGCGGGCGCAGGTGACGTTGCGGAATCCGGTCCAGGCGGAGCGGTTGCCGCGCAGGGGCCGGCCCTGGAGGGTCTCGGCGAAGATCTTCGCGCAGCGGGCGGCGGACTCGTTCTCCTCGCAGAGGTCGAGGCCGGCGGCCCGCCACACCTCCTCGCGGGTCTCCACGATGACGGTGGAGGAGTCGGGGGCGTAGGGGTAGGCGTGGAGTTGGAACACGCCGTGGGGGGTTTCGGCGATCTCGAAGCGGAACGCGTCGAGGGCGAAGTCGGCGGCCAGCCACAGGTAGCGGCAGCGGCCGGTGGTGACGGTGGGGGCGAAGCAGTCGGCTCCGGCGGCGCGGGTGCGGCTGCGGACCCCGTCGGCGGCGACGACCAGGTCGTAGGCGTCGGCCAGGGCCCAGGCGGGCGGGGCCTCGGCGCGGAAGCGGAGGCGGACGCCGAGGGCGGTGCAGCGGGCGTGCAGGATCTCCAGGAGCCGGCGGCGGCCGAGGGCGGCGAAGCCGTGGCCGCCGGAGGTGAGCAGCCGACCCCGGTGCAGGATCTCCACGTCGTCCCAGCGGACGAACTCGGCGGCGAGCGCCGTGTGCACGGCGGCGTCGGCGCGTTCGATGCCGCCGAGGGTCTCGTCGGAGAGGACCACGCCGAAGCCGAAGGTGTCCTCGGGGGCGTTGCGTTCCCAGACCTCGACCTCGTGGCCCTGGCGGGCGAGCAGCAGGGCGGCGTACAGGCCCCCGGGGCCGCCGCCGACGATCGCGACCCTCACCTGAAGGTCACCTCCCGGTCCAGCGCGGGTCGCGTTTGCCGGTGAACGCGGCGTGGAACTCGCGGTAGTCCTCGCCGGTCATGAGCAGGGCCTGGGTGGTGGCGTCGAGTTCGACGGCGGCGGCGAGCGGCATGTCGAGTTCGGCGGTCAGCAGGGCCTTGGTCTGGGCGTGGGCGAGGGTGGGACCGGCGGCGAGTCGGGCGGCGAGGGCGGCGGCGGCCTCGTCGGCCCCGCCCTCGGGGACGAGGTCGCAGAGCAGCCCGATGCGGACGGCCTCCTCGGCGCGGACGGTGTCGCCGAGCATCAGCAGTCGGGTGGCGTGGCCGAGGCCGACGACGCGGGGCAGCAGGTAGGCGGCGCCCATGTCGCCGCCGGAGAGGCCGACGCGGGTGAAGAGGAACGCGAACCGGGCGGTGGGGTCGGCGATCCGGAAGTCGGCGGCGAGGGCGAGGACCGCGCCGGCGCCGGCGGCGACCCCGTGCAGGGCGGCGATCACCGGGAAGGGGCATTCGCGCAGGGCGCGGACGACCTGACCGGTCATCCGGTTGAAGTCGAGGAGGGCGGCGGTGTCGAGGGCGAGGGTGGCGCCGATGATCTCCTCGACGTCGCCGCCGGAGCAGAACCCGCGGCCCTCGCCGGCGAGGACGAGGGCGCGGGTGGTGCGTTCTCTGGAGAGTTCGGCGAGGAGGTCGCGCAGGTCCGCGTAGCCGCCGAAGGTGAGCGCGTTGAGACGCTCGGGGCGGGCGAGGGTGACGGTGACGACCTCGTCCTCGGTGCGGGTGACGCGGATGTGCTGCCATTGCGGGGTGCCGGAGGCGGAACCGGTGAATGGGCTCACTCGGCGACGGTATCACCGGGGTGTGACCTCCGTCACCGACGCGCGGGGACCTTCGGCGGGCGCGGCGGGTCGTTCTCCCGTCGCGTCGGCGTCGGGGGCCGGGCCGGCCTGGGAGTGGCGGGCGGGGCTCCGTATCGTGGGGGCCGGCGGCCGGGTTCGGTGCGCCGGGGCGTGTCGAACCGACGAGACGAAGGGGTGGTCCCGTGCCCGTGCCGGAGTCCGTGTCGGGGGCCGGTGGTCGGCGGCTGTCGTTGCCGCGGTCGGCGGTGGCGGTGCCGATCGCGCGGGCGCTGGTGCGCACGGCGTTGGCGGACGCCTGTGAGCGGGAGCCGGCGGGTTCGGGGCGGGCGGTGGCCGATCGGGACACGGCGGAGTTGTTGACGGCCGAGCTGGTGGCCAACGCGGTGGAGCACGCGCGACCGGGCGGGCGGGTCGCCGACGACGACGCGGGCGGCATCGAGTTGATCGTGGAGCTGGTCGCGGGCCCGGACGGCTGGGGCTGTCTGGTGGAGGTCCACGACGGGGACGCCCGGGTGCCCGGCGGTCTCCTCGCGCCGGAACCGGAATTGGGACCCGCGTCGGAGATGGGAACGGGAACGGGACCGGTGCCCGATCACGCGCCGGGGCACGTCTCGGACACCGATCCCGATCTGGCCTGCCCCCTGGACCTGTGGCGGGAGGACGGGCGCGGCCTGTTGCTGCTGCGCGCGCTCAGCTCCTCCTGCGGTCACCGGGCCACGGAACGCGGCAAGGCCGTGTGGTTCAGGTTGTCGGCGCGCCCGACGCCGTGAGGGAGGCGCCGAGCCGGGAGTGCCGGCGGCCGTAGACCTCGTACAGCACGGCGCCGACGGCGAGGAAGCCGGCGAACTGGAGCCAGGTGGTCCAGCCGGTGCCGTAGATCAGGTACAGGCAGAAGACGATGCCGAGCAGCGGGGTGATCGGGAACAGCGGGGTGCGGAAGGTGCCGGGGGCGGCCTCGTCCCCGTGCCGGCGGCGCAGCACGATCACGGCGATGTTGACGACGGCCATGATGGCGAGGGTGCCGATCGTGGTCAGGTTCATCACCACGTCCAGGGGGACGAAGGCGGCGGGGACGGCGAACACGCCGGCGACGATCCAGGTGTTGGCGACGGGGGTCGCGGTGCGCGGGGAGACCCGTTCGAAGACCCGCGGGATGAGTCCGTCGCGGGACATGGACATCAGGATCCGGGTCTGGCCGTACATGACGGCGAGGACCACGGAGGCGATGGCGACGACCGCGCCGAAGGCGATCACGCCGCCGCCGAGGCTGGTGCCCGTGACGGAGTCGACGATGAGGGAGAGGGCGGCGGGCTTGCCGGCGACCTCGTCGGCGGACATGGCGCCGATCGCGGCGAGGGCGACCGCGCAGTACAGGACGGTGACCACGCCGATGCAGATGAGGATGGCGAGGGGGATGTTGCGGCGGGGGTTCTTGACCTCCTCGCCGGCGGTGGTGATGGCGTCGAAGCCGATGTAGGAGAAGAAGGCGAGGGCCGCGCCGGAGGTGACGCCGGCGGCGCCGTGGCTCATGAAGGGGGTGAGGTTGCCGGCGTCGTAGGCGGTGAAGGCGATCCCGCAGAACAGCAGCAGGACGGCGATCTTGACCACGGCCATGGCGGCGGTGGCGCCGGCGCTCTCGCGGATGCCGCGCACGAGCAGGGTGGCGGCCAGCAGCATCACGAGGACGGCGGGGACGTTGACGATCCCGCCCTCGGTGGGGCCGGCGGCCAGGGCGTGGGGCAGGCGCAGGCCGGTGAGGTTGTGCAGGAGTTCGTCGAGGTACTGGCCCCAGCCGACGGCCACGGCCGACATGGAGATGCCGTACTCCAGCAGCAGGCACCAGCCGGTGAGGAAGGCGACGCGTTCGCCGAGGGTGGCGTAGGCGAAGGAGTAGGAGCTGCCGGAGACGGGGATCGCGCTGCCGAGTTCGGCGAAGGAGAACGCGGTGAGCACGCAGGTGATCGCGGCGAGCACGAAGGAGACGACGACGGCGGGGCCGGCGGCGCCGACGCTGTCGGCGAGGCCGACGAAGATGCCGGTGCCGACGATGGCGCCGACGCCGAAGCAGACGAGTTGGAACAGGCCCATGGTGCGGCGCAGTCCGTGGCCTTCGAGGTCGGCGCCCGCCTCGGCGACGAGCTGGGAGGGGGCCTTGACGCGCAGTCCGGGGGAAGGACTCATGGGGGTGGTTCTCGTTCCTGGTGGTGCGGGCCGGCCTCGGTGGGGCCGGTGGTACGGGGGTGCCGGGGGTGGTGGCAGGTGCGGGGGGTGCTCATCGTGCGGTGGTGCGGGGCGCCCGGTCGGCGCGGGGCCGACCGGGCGGGGGTGGGTGGGCCGGCGCTCTAGCGGCCGGCGAGGGTGGCGACCAGCACGGCCTTGATGGTGTGCAGGCGGTTCTCGGCCTCGTCGAACACGACGGCGTGCGCCGAGCGGAACACCTCGTCGGTGACCTCCAGCGACTCCAGCCCGTACCGGTCGAAGATGTCGCGGGCGACGGCGGTGCCGAGGTCGTGGAAGGCCGGCAGGCAGTGCAGGAAGCGCACGTCGGGGTTGCCGGTGGCGCGCAGCACGTCCATGGTGACGGCGTAGGGGCCCAGGGCCTTGATCCGCTCGTCCCAGACCTCCTTGGGCTCGCCCATGGAGACCCACACGTCGGTGGCGACGAAGTCGGCCTTGGCCACGCCCTCCTCGATCTCCTCGGTGAGGGTGATCCGGGCCCCGCTCTCGGCGGCCAGGGCGCGGGCGGCGGCCACGACGGACTCGGCGGGCCAGTAGGCGCGGGGGGCGACGATCCGCACGTCCATGCCGAGCAGGGCGCCGGTGACCAGGTAGGAGTTGCCCATGTTGAAGCGGGCGTCGCCGAGGTAGGCGAAGGCGATGCGCTCCAGCGGCTTGGCGCAGTGCTCGGTCATGGTGAGCACGTCGGCGAGCATCTGGGTGGGGTGCCACTCGTCGGTGAGGCCGTTCCAGACGGGGACGCCGGCGTGGGCGGCGAGGGTCTCGACGGTGTCCTGGGAGTCGCCCCGGTACTCGATCCCGTCGAACATCCGGCCCAGCACCTTGGCGGTGTCCTCGACGGATTCCTTGTGGCCCATCTGGGAGCCGCTCGGGTCGAGGTAGGTGGTGTGGGCGCCCTGGTCGGCGGCGGCGACCTCGAAGGCGCAGCGGGTGCGGGTGGAGGTCTTCTCGAAGATCAGCGCGATGTTGCGGCCGGTCAGTCGGCGCTCCTCGGTCCCGGCCTTCTTGGCCGCCTTCAGCTCGGCTGCGAACTCGACCAGCGCGCGGAATTCGGCGGCGGTGAAGTCGAGCTCCTTCAGGAAGCTGCGGCCGACGAGGTCGGGGGCCGGGGCCATGGGCTCTCCAGGGGACGGGTGGACGGGCAGGGAATGCTGGAAGTCTATACGAAGCCTTGCATCGATATACAGAGCCGGGATCGCTCTGACCTCGCACTCCACCCCCCGACCGAACCCCATTATGGGGGATTGCCCGGATTGGGACGGTTCATCCGTGCGGCACACCACACACCTCCCCCGTCCCGCACCCGCCCCGCCCCCTCACTCCCTCACGCCGTCACCCCACCGCGTCCCGTTCCACCGGACAGCTCATGCAGCGCGGACCGCCGCGACCCCGTCCCAGCTCGCTGCCCGGGATCTCGATCACCTCGATCCCCTCCTTGCGCAGGTGCGTGTTGGTGGTCACGTTCCGCTCGTAGGCCACGACCACCCCCGGCTCCACCGCCAGCACGTTGCACCCGTCGTCCCACTGCTCGCGCTCCGCCGCGTGCACGTCCTGCCGCGCCGTCAGCACCCGGATCCGGTCCAGCCCCAGCGCCGCCGCGATCGCCGCGTGCATGTGCTCCGGCGCGTGGTCCTCCACCGACAGGTCCCGGCCCCCGACCCCGGGCCGGATCGTGTACGAGCGCAGCATCCCCAGCCCCGCGTACTGCGTGAAGGTGTCCCCGTCGACCATCGTCATCACCGTGTCCAGGTGCATGAACGCCCGCCGCTTCGGCAGGTCCAGGGCCACGATCGTGTGCGCGGAGCCCGCCGCGAACAGTCCCCGCGCCAGCATCTCCACCGCCTGCGGGGTGGTCCGCTCGCTCATCCCGATCAGCACCGCCCCGTTCCCGATCACCAGCACGTCCCCGCCCTCGATCGTCGACGGGTAGTCCTCCTGCCCCCGCGACCAGTAGCGGAACGGGCCGCCCGTCGTGAACAGCGGGTGGTACCGGTAGATCGCCTCGAAGTGCACCGTCTCGCGCTGCCGCGCCGGCCACCGCATCGCGTTGACCGAGACCCCGTCGTAGATCCACGCCGAGGTGTCCCGCGTGAACAGGTGGTTCGGCAGCGGGCCGAGCAGGAAGTCGTCCGGCTCCAGCACGTGGAAGCGCACCGAGGCCGGCTCCGCGTGCCCCTCCAGGAACTCGCGCTTGGTGACCCCGCCGATCAGCGCCCGCGCCAACGCGTCGGGGCCGAGGGAGTCGAACGCGGCCCGCAGGTGGTCCGTGGCCAGCGGACCGTACTCCTTCTCGTCGAAGACCCGGTCCAGCACCAGGTGCCGGCCCTCCGGGATCTCCAGGGTCTCGCGCAGCAGGTCCCCGAACAGGTGTACCGCCACCCCCCGGTCCCGCAGCACGTCGGCGAACCCGTCGTGCTCCGCGCGGGCCCGGCGCACCCACAGCACGTCGTCGAAGAGCAACGCGTCCTTGTTGCTCGGGGTCAGCCGCTTCAGCTCCAGATCGGGCCGGTGCAGGATGACGCGGCGCAGCCGCCCGGTCTCGGAATCGACATGGAATCCCATGACGTACACATTCCCAGACCGGACGGCCGTGCGATGTGGCGTTCGTCGCGTTCCCCCGCGCGCCGCCCACCGGGCCGGGGCCGGGGGCCGGGGCCCGGGCCCCGCCCGGTCAGCCCAGGCCCAGCAGGGCCACCGGGTCGCCGCTCAACGCCGGGGTGACCACGCCCAGGTCGGGGGTGGTCAGGTCCGGCAGGCCGAAGTTCTCGGCGTTGGGCATGGTGAGCGGGGCCTGGACGGCGGCCTCCGGACCGCGCGCCAGCAACCGGCCGCCGGTGGACTCGATGCCGCCCGCCTGGTCGGTCTTGGGGTCCCCCAGCAGGTTGGGCACCGGCGAGGTGACGGTGGTGCCGCCGAGGTCCGCCCCGACGGGGACGGCCGGCAGCAGCGGGGTGGGCAGCATGTTGCCCTGGTGGTGCACCGGGGTCTCGGGCGTGCCCACGATCGGCACCGGCACCGCCGTGGTCAGTTGGGGGGCGTCGAGGCCGAGCGAGGACTTCAACGCACCGCCGAGCGGCACGTCCACCGGGACGGAGGCCGCGGCCGCCGGGGTCACCGCAGCCGCTGCGGCCATACAGGTCATGAGCGCCGCAATGCTTCCGCGCGCGGTCATCTTCATATCCGACATTCCGTTCTTCCAGGCTCGCGGACCCTCCGCTGCTGATGGTTGAACGATCCCGCCACCCCGTTCCCGGGCCTTCCGGCCGGAATTTCCCTCATACGGTCGACCCCCGAGGCCGCCGGTCGACGGCCCCGGGGGGATCCGGGCGGGCCCGGGGCCGGGCCCCGGGCCCGGCTCAGAGCCGGGGGTCCACCGGCTCGGACTCCAGGGCCAGCACGGCGAACACGGCCTCGTGCACCCGCCACAAGGGGTCACCCGCCGCCAACCGGTCCAGGGCCTCCAGGCCCAACGCCCACTCGCGCAACGCCAGCGACCGCTTGCGGCCCAGGGACCGCTCGCGCAGGGCGTCCAGGCGCTCGGGACGCGTGTACTCCGGACCGTAGACGATCCGCAGGTACTCCCGCCCGCGCACCTTCAGCCCCGGCTGCACCAACCGTCCCTTCCCGTCACGGACCACCGCGCCGAGGGGCTTGACGACCATGCCCTCCCCGCCCGCCCCGGTCAGCTCCAGCCACCAGTCCGTGCCGGCCTTCACCGAGGTCTCGTCGGCGGTGTCCACGTACACCCGGCGGGTCTCCCGCAGCAGCGCGGACCCGGCGGCCCGGTCGGCGGCCACCAACCGGTCCAGCCACGCGAGCTGCTCGTCGTGCGGGACCGCCGCCAGGCTGCGGCCCTCCGCCGCGAGCACCTGGAACGGGGCGAAGCCCACCCCGGCCAGGCCCTCGGTGCGCCCGCAGTAGCGCCGGTAGGCGGCCGTGAACGCGTCCGTGTCCCGGACCCGGTCCCGCTGCCGCTCCAGCAGCCCGGCCACGTCCACCCCCCGCTCACCGGCGGCGGCCAGCGCAGCCACCACCGGCGGCAGCACGTGCGCGGCGGCCGTGCCCACGGACGCGTACTGCTCGCGCAGCAACGCCCCCGCCTTCAGCGACCACGGCAGCAGCTCGCCGTCCAGCAGCAGCCAGTCCGTGCCGAACTCCTCCCACAGCCCGGCCCCGTCCGCCGCCCGCCGGACCCCGGCCAGCAGCTCCTCGGTCAACGCCGCGTCGGACAGGAACCGGCGCCCGGTCCGGGTCAGCACCGCGCCCGTGACCGTCGCCCCGGCGGCCAGGCCGAACCGGCGGCGCGCCGCGTCCGCGTCCCGGCACACCAGCACCACGGCCCGCGAGCCCATGTGCTTCTCCTCGCACACCACCCGCTCCACCCCGGCCGCCCGGTACTCGGCGAATGCCTCCGCCGGGTGCTCCAGGAACTCGGGCAGGCGGGACGTGGCCGAGGGGGCCATCGTCGGCGGCAGGTACGGCACCAGCCGGGGATCGGCCGCGAACCGGCTCATCACCTCCAGCGCGGCGGCCGCGTTCTCCTCGCGCACCGTGACCCGCCCCAGCAGGGCCGTCTCCACCCCGCGCCGCCCGGCCACATCGGTCAGGGCCGGCGGGCGCGCCGGCGGGGCCTCCACGGCCGCGTCCGGGTCCGCGCCCTCGGCGAGCAGCGGGCGTACCGGCTCGTACCAGACCCGCTCGGCCGGCACGTCCACCAGCTCCCGCTCCGGCCAGCGCAGCGCCGTCAGCCGGCCGCCGAACACGGCCCCCGTGTCCAGGCACAGCGTGTTGTTCACCCACCCGGCCGTCGGCACCGGCGTGTGCCCGTAGACCACCGCGGCCCGGCCCCGGTAGTCCTCGGCCCACGGGTAGCGCACGGGCAGCCCGAACTCGTCGGTCTCCCCCGTGGTGTCCCCGTACAGGGCGTGCGAACGGACCCGGCCCGAGGTGCGCCCGTGGTACTTCTCCGGCAGGCCCGCGTGACAGACCACCAGGTCCCCGCCGTCCAGCACGTAGTGGCTGACCAGCCCGGCCAGGAAGGTCCGCACCTCGGCCCGG
This sequence comes from Streptomyces dryopteridis, assembly GCF_049606955.1. NCBI lineage: Bacteria > Bacillati > Actinomycetota > Actinomycetes > Kitasatosporales > Streptomycetaceae > Streptomyces > Streptomyces dryopteridis. The sequence goes on from NZ_CP187113.1 coordinate 990,025, forward strand.
AAGCCCTCGCTCTCGCGGTCCAGCTGCTCCACCGTCTCGGCCAGCCCGTGGGTCAACTGCACCTGCCGACCGCCGAGGTGCCGGGAGAGCTTGTTCTCGTGGTTGCCGGGCACGCACAGGGCGGTGCCCGCCGCGACCATGCCCATCACCCGGCGCAGCACACCGGGGCTGTCGGGCCCCCGGTCCACGAGGTCCCCGACGAACACGGCGGTCCGCCCCTCGGGGTGCGCGGCTCCGTCCACGTAGCCCAACTTCGCCAGCAGCGCGTCGAGTTCGGAGGCGCAGCCGTGCACGTCGCCGATGATGTCGAAGGGCCCGGTCAGGTGCCGCAGGTCGTTGTAGCGGCGTTCGCGGACGATCTCCACGGCGTCCACCTCGGCCTCCGAGCGCAGCACGTGCACCTTGCGGAAGCCCTCGCGGGCCAGGCCGCGCAGCGAGCGGCCGAGTTCGCGGCGGTGCCGGCGGATCACGGCGCGCGGCAGCCCGGCCCGGTCGGGACGGGCCGCGTTGCGGGCCGCGCACACCTCCTCGGGCAGGTCGAGGACGATCGCGATGGGCAGCACGTCGTGCTCGCGGGCCAGGTCCACGAGCTGCCGACGGGCCTCGCGCTGCACGCTGGTGGCGTCCACGACGGTCAACCGGCCGGCGGCCAGCCGCTTGCCGGCGATGTGGTGGAGCACCTCGAAGGCGTCCTTGGTGGCGCTCTGGTCGTTCTCGTCGTCGGCGACCAGGCCGCGGCACACGTCGGAGGAGAGCACCTCGGTGGGCTTGAAGTGCCGTCGGGCGAAAGTGGACTTGCCCGATCCGGTGGCGCCCACGAGGACCACGAGGGACAGGTCCGTGACGGGCAGCCGGCGCGGCCGGGGCGCGGTGTCGGGGATCGTGTCGGTGTCGGTGTCGGTGTCGGTGTGGGCGTCGTCGTGCGGTGCGGTGCTCATGCGGTCCTCCCCTCCAGCGGGGTCTCACGGGTGTCGGTGGTGTCGGCGGCGGTGGGGTCGAGGGTGAAGACGGCGAGTTGGGTCGGCGGGCCGACCTCGGGGTCCTCGTCGCCGACCGGGAGGTGGGTCACGCCGTAGCCGTGCCGCGCGGCCACCCCCCGCGCCCAGGCGCGGAACGTGGCCCGGTCCCATTCGAACCGGTGGTCGCCGTGCCGGTGCCGACCGGCGGGCAGGGTCTCCCAGCGCACGTTGTACTCGACGTTCGGGGTGGTCACCAGCACCGTCCGGGGCCGGGCCGCGCCGAACACCGCGTACTCCAGCGCGGGCAGCCGCTCCTCGTCCACGTGCTCGATCACCTCGCTGAGCACGGCCGCGTCGTAGCCGGCGAGCCGGGCGTCGGTGTACGCGAGCGAGCCCTGGAAGAGGGTGATCCGGGAACGCTGCCGCTCCCCCATCCGGTCCAGGCGCAGCCGGCGGGCGGCGATGGTCAGGGAGCGGGTGGAGACGTCGGTGCCGACGATCTCGGTGATCCCCTTCTCCTTGAGCAGCGCGCCCAGCAACTGCCCCTCCCCGCAGCCCAGGTCCAGGACCCGGGCGGCGCCGGTGGCGCGCAGCACGTCGAGCAGGGCCTCGCGGCGGCGCATGGCGAGCCGCACGGGGGCGTCGGCCGGGGCGTCGGCGGGCGGCTCGGCCGCGGGCGTCCCGTCGTCGCCCGGCTCGTCCTCGCCCTCGGGGTCCTGCTCCTCCGGCGCGTCGTCGACCTCGGCGAGCCGGGCCAGTTCGAGCTGTTCCAGGGCGCGTTCGGTGAGGTTGCGACGGCGGGCCAGGTAACGCGCGGCGATCAGGGCCTGCTCAGGGTGGTCGGCGAGCCAGCCCTCGCCGGCGCGCAGCAGCTTGTCCACCTCGTCGGCCGAGACCCAGTAGTGCTTGGCCCCGTCGAGCACCGGCAGCAGCACGTACAACTGCCGCAGCGCGTCGGCGAGCCGGGCCTCGCCCTCCAGCACCAGGCGCACGTAGCGGGACTCGCCCCACTCGGGGTAGGTCTCGTCCAGCGGCAGCGGCGTCACGTCCACCGTGTGCCACCCCAGCGGCCCGAAGAGCCGGCGGACCAGCTCCGGGCCGCCGCGCGCGGGCAGAACCGGAATCTCCACCCGGACCGGCCGGACCTGTTCCGGCAGCTCCGGCCGCAGGACGCAGTCGCCGCGCAGCGCGGTCCGGAACACCTGGCCCAGGGCCACGGCCAGGAGGGAGGAGGCGGCGTAGGGGCGGTCGTTGACGTACTGGGCGAGGGCCCCGTCGGCGGGGTTCTCCCGCCCGCCCCTGCCGCCCGAGCGCGCCTTGCGGGCCAGCGCCACGGGGTCGATCTCCAGCAGCAGCGCGACCGTGCACAGCTCCGCGGACGCCTCGGGGTAGAAGACGTGCGCGAGGCCGTGGGAGGTGGGGAACGACTGGGACTTGTCGGGATGCTTGTGCAGCAGAAAGCCCAGGTCGGTCGCGGGATGGTCCGGGGTGCTGGTGAGTGAGATCGTCAGGTACACCCCGCGATTATGGAACGCGGGTACGGGCCGGCGCGCGGGATTATTCGGCGCGCGCGCCCTCGTGCGGGGCCCATCCGACGGCCTCGGCCCAGGGCTCGGCGACCGCGATGACGAGGTCCACGACCGGGTCCTTCACCTCCGCGTAGGTCCCGGTGTCGGGCACGGCGGCGGCCAGGCCCCGCTTGAACGCGGCGTACGCCGGGACGGCCTCGGGGTGGGCGCGGAACCAGTCCCGGAACAGCAGCGCGATCCGCTCCCCGGGTCCCCCCAGCAGGCGCACGTGGAGGTTGACGGAGACCTCCGGGAACCCGGAAGCGGAATCCGTCTCGGAGCCCGCGGGCCGCCGGGTCCACAGGGCCTTCGCCCAGTCCTCGGGACGGTCCGGGAGGCCGGCGGGGGCGTGGTCGCGGACGGCCGACGAGGGCCGGAAACCCAGCCGCTCCAGGGGCCCGGCGAACGCGGCGCGGGCGGCGTCGAGATCCCGCACGGACACCTGGAGGTCGAAGACCTCCTTGGCGGCCATCCCCGGCACGGCGGTGCTCCCGATGTGCCGCACGTGCACGGCCCCCGCCCCGAGCACCCCGCCCAACACCCGACACAACCGCCCCCCGACCTCCCCCCACCGGGCCTCGGCGGGCACGACCACGGCGCGAACGGATTCGGTGTCGGGAACGGGGGTGGCGGGGGGATCGATCATGCGACCAGCTTAGGGAAGGTCACGGGCCGGCGAGCGGGCCGCGGCCGGGGGCGGTCAACAGTCGAAGGCCCGCCAACAGATGTCGTCCCGTAGGCGCTGATCGTCGAGGACGAGCTCACGGATCGGGTCCGGGAGCCGCTCGCGCTGCCACCGGCACTCCGCCCGTCCGGCGGTCTCGCCGTCACCGTCGGGGGCGGCGGCGCGGACGGCCTTGATCGCGTAGGCGGCCGCCCCGAGTTCGTGCGCGGCGACGTGCGCGACGACGGCGGCCTGGCCGGCGGCGTACGCGGCGAACCGGGCCGCGCCCCGCAGGTCGCGCGCGGCGCCCATCGCGTGCCCGCCCGCCGCGCGGGCCCGCATCATCGCGACCTCGCCGCGCGTCCAGGCGCGGGCGTGCTCGATCGCCTCGCGGGGCCGGGGGTCGAGGGGACGGGCGGCCTCGAAGTGGCCGAGGACGTGTTCCGCGCACGTCGCGGCCCACAGGGCGAGCAGACCGTGGTCCGCGTCGGTGAGGGTCCCGCCCCGGCGGATCGTCACGAAGCGGGGATCCCGAACCTTCGGGAGGATCATGGCGGGTGTTCCTTCCTGCCGGTGTCGGGCGAAGCCTGCGCTCCGGCCGGGCCGATCCGCAAGGCGGCTGCCCGGACCTGAGTTCCGGGGCTTGCGGGGGGCCGGCTTGACCTCATGTGGGGTTGAGGGAGGAGGCTGGGATCATGAGCGATCGTCCCACCGACAGCGACAGCGACAGCGACACCGATAGCGGCACCGACACCCCCGCGGGCGCGCGCCCGTCCGACGAGGGGTTCGTGCCCGTGCCCTCTCCGAGTCCCACCGATCACCGGGGGGACCGGTGGTCCGGGGAGGTGCTCGATCTTGACGCCTATCTGGGGCGGATCGGGTACGACGGGCCCCGCGAGCCCACCCTGGACGTGTTGCGCGCTCTCCAGCGGGCGCACACCACCGGGATCCCCTTCGAGAACACGCACGCCGTCCTCGGCCGGCCGCTGCCCCTGGACCTGGAGTCCGTGCAGGCCCGGCTGGTCGGGGCCCGGCGGGGCGGGTACTGCTTCGAGCACGTGCTGCTGTTCGCCGCCGCCGCGGAGCGGCTCGGGTTCCACGTGACCGGGCTGATCGGCCGGATCAGTCTCGGCGCGCCCAAGGTGCTGCCGGCCACCCACGGTCTGTTGGCGGTGACCGCCCGGGACGACGAGCGGGTGTGGTTGTGCGACGTGGGCTTCGGGGCCGGTCCGCTCGGGCCGATCGAGCTGGCCGACGGGGCGCGGATCGAGCACGGGGGGTGGCGGCACCGCTTGGAGCGGCGGCCGGGTGCCCGCGGGATCGACCAGTGGTGGCTGTACCAGACCTCCCCCGGTCCGGCCGGGCCGGACAAGGACCCCGAGCGGGCGCCGACCGCGTGGATCGACCGGCACACCTTCACGTTGACCGCCCAGTACCCGATCGACTACGTGGTCGGCAGTCACTTCGTGGGGACGCATCCGCGGTCGCCGTTCGTCCGTCGGCTCTTCGCCCAGCGGATGACCCCGGCCGCCCATCACAGCCTGGACGACCTGACGCTGGTCACCACCCTCCCCGACGGCACCGGCACGACGGTGGAGATCGCCCCGGAGGCCCTGGACGCGACCCTGCGGGAGGTGTTCGGGATCGCGCTGACGGCCGAGGAGCTCCGCGAGCTCGCCGCCCGTCGGGCGGTCGCGGGCTGACGGCCGGCCGGGCGGCGTGGGGCCGGGCGGTCGCCGGGGTTCGGGTGGGAGCCCCCGCGACCGCGCCCGGTCGACGGGGTCAGCCGGTGTGGCCGCGGTCGGCGGAGGGGCCGGCGGGGCCGGGGCGGTCCCCGGAGGACTGGAGGTCGGCGTCGAGCCGGGAGAGGTCGGCGTTGAGCGCCGCCATCAGCTCCTCCATCTGCTGCAAGAGACCCTTGGGCGCGGGTTGCGCGTGGTCGTGTGCGGCCTGTCCGGGCTGTCCGGGGTACTCGATCGCGGACTCCTGGGACATGGCGGCCTCCTCGGCCCTGGCCCTTCCGGGGGGAAGGGCGCGGTGGTCGCGTCCGGCGTCGGCAGCCGGCGCGCGGGCCGGGCGGTCCGGCTCCGACGGAGTCAACGATCCCCGTTGACCCTGGTCACCGGCGGGTCCGGGGGCGGCTCGCCGGATTGACACCGATTCACTCGGGCGGGGTGGAGGCGGCAGGATGGTGACATGGATCTTCGCATCTTCACCGAGCCGCAGCAGGGCGCCGACTACGAGACCCTGTCGGCCGTCGCCAGGGCCACGGAGGACCTCGGATTCGACGCCTTCTTCCGTTCCGACCACTACCTCAGCATGGGTTCGGGCTCGGGTCTGCCCGGGCCGACCGACGCGTGGATCACGTTGGCGGGCCTGGCCCGCGAGACGAAGCGGATCCGGTTGGGCACGCTGATGACGGCCGGGACCTTCCGGCACCCGGGGGTGCTGGCCATCCAGGTGGCGCAGGTGGACCGGATGTCGGGCGGCCGGGTGGAGCTGGGTCTGGGCGCGGGCTGGTTCGAGCGGGAGCACCTGGCGTACGGCATCCCCTTCCCGGCCGAGCGGATGGCGCGGCTGGAGGAGCAGTTGGAGATCGTGACGGGGCTGTGGGCGACGGAGGTCGGGGAGACCTTCGACTTCGAGGGCACGCACTACCGGCTGCGGGACTCCCCCGCGCTGCCCAAGCCGCTCCAGGAGCGGGTGCCGGTGTTGATCGGGGGGCACGGGGCGCGACGCACCCCGAGGTTGGCGGCCCGGTTCGCCGACGAGTTCAACATCCCGTTCGCGTCGCTCGCCGACACCGAGCGGCAGTTCGGGCGGGTGCGGGAGGCGGCCCGGGCGGTGGGGCGCGCGGAGGACGCGTTGGTGTACTCGAACGCGCTGGTGGTGTGCGTGGGTCGAAACGACGCGGAGGTGGCCCGGCGGGCCGCCGCGATCGGGCGGGACGTGGAGGAGTTGAAGGCGAACGGGTTGGCGGGGTCGCCCGAGGAGGTCGTGGACCGGCTCGGCGCGTACGCGGGGGTCGGGTCCTCGCGGGTCTACCTCCAGGTCCTCGACCTCGACGACCTGGACCACCTGGAACTGATCGCCTCGCGCGTGCTGCCCTCGGCCGGTGCCCTGTGAGCCGGGCGACGGGGTCGTTCGCGGACGCGCTCGCGGCGGGCCCGGTGCTGTTGGACGGGGGGCTCAGCAATGTCCTCCTCGATCTGGGCGCCGATCTGTCCGGCGGCATGTGGACGGGGCGGGTGTTGCGGGAGGAGCCGGGGACGATCCGGGCAGCGCACGCGGCGTACGCGGCGGCCGGGGCGCGGGTGTTGACCACCTCCTCCTACCAGGTGGGGTCCGGGGTTCCGGTCGGGGCGGGTCCGGACCGGGCGGAGTTGGAGGCCCTGTGGGAGCGGTCGGTGGCGTTGGCGGCGGAGGTCGCGGCCTCGGCCGGGCGGGCGACGTGGGTGGCGGCGTCCGTGGGCCCATACGGGGCCGTGTTGGGTGACGGCTCGGAGTACCGGGGCCGCTACGGGCTGAGCCGGGCCGAGCTCGCGGACTGGCACCGGCCGCGACTGCGGGCGCTGGCGGCGGCGGGCGCGGACGTGTTGGCCGTGGAGACCGTGCCGGACCTGGTCGAGGCCGAGGCCCTGACCGGGCTGTTGTCGGAGGTGGGGGTGCCGGCCTGGTTGACGTTCACCCTCTCCGAGGACGGTCGGCACACCGCGGCCGGTCAGCCCTTGGCCGATGCCTTCGCCCTGGCCGGGGCGAGTGCCGGGGTGGTGGCGACCGGGGTGAACTGTTGCGCCCCCGAGCAGGTGGCCACGGCCCTGGAGATCGCGGCCGGGGTCACGGACAAGCCGTTGGTGGCCTATCCGAACGACGGCTCCCGGTGGGAGGCCGCGACGTCCACCTGGCACGCGCCCGAGGGCGCGCCCGGTTCCCCGGCGGAGCTGTCCTGGCCGCTGGACACGTGGCGTGCGCTGGGTGCCCGGCTGATCGGCGGGTGCTGTCGGGTGGGTCCGGCGGGCATCGCGAGTCTCGCGGGCCCGCTCGGTACGCCCTCGGCCTCGGCCCGCTGAGGGTCCGGCGCCGGGCCGGCCGGCGCCGGCCGGCCGGTTTCGGGCGGTGTCGTTCCGGGCCCGTGGTGGGCGGGGCGTGTGCCGCGCCCACCACGGGTGAGGGAACGATTCGGGAGATCGGTCACGGGACCCCCGAGGTGGACCCCCGTTCCCGGACCGTCAGTCGCCGCAGGACGGCCGTGACCCGGTCCCCGGCCTCGTCGGCCGCGTCGATGGACTCGATGCACTGCCAGTACAGGCCCTCGTCGTCGGTGGACACCGCCACGCCGACGAGGGCTATCCCCACGTCCCCGAGGAGTTCCCGCAGTCCCTCCAGGGTGCGGCGGATGTCCGCCATGCCCGTGAGGGCCGCCGCGCGGGGCGGCCCTTCCGGCAGCAGGCCCTCGCCCCGGTCCGCGGCGCGGCCGAGCACGCCGCAGCCCCGGCCGCCGGCCTCCGCCAGCCCCCGTGCCTCCGCTCTCAGTTCGGGCGGCCCGACGGCCGCCAGCCAACTTCCCACGCCCTGGGCGAGGGCCTGGGTCTGCCAAGCCTCGCCCACCATCTCGATCGCCGCCCCACTCCGCGCCAGCGCAGTCCGGCCGGCCTCGATGAGCCGTACCGCATCCATGATGTCGTCCCCCGTCCGCACGACATTCCGTCGTTCTGACCACTACCCAGAGTGAGGGCAATGGCCCGGTAAAGCCAGGGGTATCGGAAAAATTGTGGACACAATCGCGATTGTGGATAACCGGATCACTCCGAAGAGTGACATCAGGGTGCTTCGGTCTCCGGAACCGGGAACCGGTGCTCGTTGCGGTCGATCTTGCGGTCCAGCGCCTCCAGCACGTCGACCCCCAACACCTCGCAGAACTGGAGCAGGTAGGCGAGCACGTCGGCCACCTCGTCCTCGACCCGGTGCGCGGTCTCGGGGTCCTCCATGACCCGCTCCGACTGCTCCGGCGTCAGCCACTGGAAGATCTCCAGCAGTTCGGCGGCCTCCACGCTCAGCGCCCCGGCCAGGTTCTTCGGCGTGTGGAAGGGCTGCCAGCCGCGCGCCGCCGCGAAGCCCGCCAACCGGGCCCGCAGCGCGGCCACCCGGTCCCGCGCCTGTCCGTCCGCCGCTTCCGTCGTCTCGTTCACGCCCCCAGGTCTACCACCGCGACCCCGGGCAGCGCCCGTGCGGCCCTCGCCCCCGCCTCCCCCGCCGTCGCCAGCACCCGCACCTGCCCGCGCGCGCAGGCCAGTTCCACGAGGTGGAGGAGTTCGAGGGTCTGCCGGGGATCGAGGTCGCGGTCCATGCCGTCGAACAGCACCGAGAGGGCCTGCCGGGCCGGCAGCAGTTCCGCCGCCGGGTCCACCTCCAGCACGCCCGGGCCGGTCAGCAGGACGAGGGCCTGGGCGAGGAAGCGCAGTTCGCCGTCGCCGAGCCGGCCGAAGGGGGTGGCGCGCCCCGTCTCGCGGACCAGTTCGGCCAGGACCAGCCCCTCCCCGGGGGCGCGGGTGACCACGTCGGTGACGGGGCCCGCGCAGGCCCGTCCGGCCGCGCCCACCAGCAGCCCGTGCCGGGTGCCGCACTCGGCCCGGGTCCGGCGCAGCACGTCGGCGAGGTTGGCGCAGTCGCGCGCGAGCCGGCCGCCGGCCGTCGGGACCGGGGCCCGCATCCGCTCCGGGCTCGGGCCGCAGGCGAAGACCGAGCGCAGCGCGACCACCACTTGTTCGGCGGCGGCCAGCACCGTCCGTTGCCCCGGTGTGCTGCCGGCCACCCGCAGGGGCAGCAGGGCGGTGCCGAGCCGGTCGTCGGGCAGCGGGGCGCGGGTGACGCCGGTCGCGCCGCCGGTGAGCCAGGCGGCCTGCACGGTGCGCCGGCCCGGGTCGCGCTGGGCGGTGGTGAGCAGGGTCTGGCCGCCGGCGCTGAGTCGTTCGCCGGCGATCCGCAACGCGGGCTCGGCCTGGACGGCGAGGTCGAGGCGGACCACGCCGGCCGGGCCCTCGACGGTGCAGCCGAGGCGGAATCCGCGCCGGCCCTGCGCGTCGGGCAGGGCGCCCTCGGGCACGCAGGCCCCGGGGTCGGGGAAGACCTCGGCGAGGGTGTCGCCGGCGCCGAGCCGGGAGAGGGCCTCGTACGCCTCGACGATCTGTGATTTGCCGCTGCCGCTGGGCCCGGTGACGACGGTGACGGGCCCGAGCGCGAACCGGGCGCCCCGGTGCGCGCGGTAGCCGGAGAGCCGCAGTTCCGCGACGGCGGGCCGGATCGGGAGCCGGACGTGACCCGCCCGGTCCGCTCCGCCCTCGGCGGGCCCGACCGGCGCGGGGCGCGGGTCGGGCACGGTGGCGCGGCGGGCGCCGGCGGGGCGGAGGGCGGGCGGGCCGGCGGCGGTGAGGTCCATGGGCGGACGCTAGGGCCGCCCGGAACCCGGCCCGGGTGCGGAACCGTTCCGCCGCCGCGACCTTCCTACGATCGGGGGACGGCCGCCGCCATGCCGTCGACCTCGGTGCCGACCGGGGCGAGGAGGAAGACGTTCCGGTCCACCCGGTGCATGCCGCTGCCGAGGCCGAAGACGACACCGCTGCTGAAGTCGAGGATCCGCTTGGCCACGTCGGTGTCGGCGCTCGTCAGGTCGAGCAGGACCGGGATCTGGGCGATCAGGTACTCGGCGACCTCGCGGGCGTCGGCGAAGACCTGCACCCGGATCACCACCATCCGTCGCTGCGCCTCCTGTTCGGCGGCCCGCGGGATGGTGCGGTGGTCCACGCGCGAGGGCCATTCGTTGCGGCTGCGCAGGGGCACGACCTGCGCGAGCCCCTCCCACTGTTCGTCGGTGACGTCGTACCTGCTCACCGGGCCACCTCGGGCCCACGCTGCTTGTGCATCCGGCCATCCTCTCGCGTTTCACCCGTTCGGCCCAACAGCGACACGGACCCGCTCCGCGCGTGTCGTCGCCGAACCCCGCAGGACGCTACCGGCCCCACCCGCCCCCGCACCCCGGGTTCCCCGATTCCCGTGCGCCACACCCCGCCCGCAGGTCACGCGGGAGCGGGATCCGGGGGCGCGCGCCCTCCGAACGCTCCGGGCGCCGCCGGCCGGATCCGGTCGGGACGGTGCGCCACGAGGACGAGATGAGTTAGGTTAGGCATACCTAAGTCAGCCGTTCCGGACGATGGAGACCCCCGCATGCGCATGTTCGGTGCCCCCGCAGCCCCGATCGACCGTCCCACCCGGCCCACCGCCGCCGAGCGGGTGCGGTCGGTGCTCGTCGCCGCGCACTCCATGACCCTCGTCACCGAGGGCGTCCGCACCGAGATCCGCCAACTGGACGGATCCGACGTGCTCGGGCGGTTCCACCTGCACCCCGCCGGCCCCGGCCCCACCCCCGCCGAGGTCATCGGACGCCCCCGGGTCACCATGGAGTTCACCGACGTGGCCCCCACCCCCGTCCGCGACCGGGTCCGGGCCCGCGTGACCGTCACCGGCCTGCTGCTGACCCCCTACACCGGGGAGGTCGGCGACAGCGTGTGCGTCGAGTACGGGCAGGCCGTACTGGAGAGCGCCGAGGGCCGGTTCGTCCTCGGCCTCGACGAGTTGGACACCGCCCACCCCGACCCGCTCGCCGCCTTCGAGTCCGGGATGCTCACCCACCTCCTCGACGAACACGGCGAACTCGTCACCCTGCTGCTGCGGCTGGTGCCCCCGGCGGCCCTCACCGGGGTCCGCCGCGCCCTGCCGCTGGCCCTGGACCGGCACGGGGTCACCCTGCGCCTGGAGGGCGCCGACCCCGCCGCCGACCGCGACGTGCGCCTGCCCTTCGCCTCCCCCCTGGAGGACGTGGAACAGTCCGGCGCCCAGATCCAGGCGCTGCTGACCAAGGCCCGCCGGATGTCCCACCGCAACTCCCTGCCCGCCTGAGCGGGCACCCGGGTCAGTGCGCGGCGGCCGGGGAGGGCAGGGTCCGGCCCGCCGCCAGGGCGCGTGCGGCGCGGTGCGCGCGGACCGCGTCCCCGAACTCGTCCACGACCTGGAACAGGTCGAGTTCCGCCTCCGGCCGCAGCCGGTCGGGCCCGTCCCCGCGCTCCACGAACGAGTCCAGCACGAACCGGCCGGCCGTCACGTGGTGGGCGTTGAGCGAGGCCAGCACGGGCCGCAGGGCGTAGTCCACGGTCAACACGTGGGCCAGGCTGCCGCCGGTGGCCAGCGGCAGGACCACCTTGCCGGCCAGGCCGTCCTGCGGGAGCACGTCGAGGAACGCCTTCAACAGGCCGGTATAGGCCGCCTTGTAGACGGGGGTGGCGATGACCACCCCGTCCGCCTCCGCCACCGCCGCCAGCGCGCGCCGAAGTTCGGGCTGCCCGGTGCGGGCGGCGAGCAGATCGGCCGCCGGCAGGTCGCGGATCGCGAGCAGATCCCCTTCGAAGCCCGCGTGGGTGAGCCGGCGCAGCACGTGATCGGCGACCACGGCGGTGCGGGAGTGCTGCGAGGGACTGGCGGTGACGACGAGCAGACGGGACACGGTGGAGCTCCTTGGGTCGTACGGGGTCGGACGGCGGGTCAGAGGGCGGGCGCGGAGGCGCCGGCGGCCGCGCCGAAGGCGGGCGCGGGGACCTCGGTGGGGGTCAGCAGCACGGAGGGACGCCCGTCGGCGCCGATCGGGAGGGTGCCGTCCACCGTGATCCGGCGCAGCACCCGCTCGTGGTCGTCGGAGTCGTCGGTGCCGTAGTGCTGGGTGGCGCGGTTGTCCCAGATCGCCACGTCCCCGGCGCTCCAGCGGTGCCGGACGGTGTTCTCCGGGCGCTCCACGTGGGACTGGAACAGGCGGATCAGGGCCCGGGAGTCGGCCGGGTTCAGGCCCGCGATCCGCTCGACGAAGCTGCCCAGCAGCAGCGCGCGCTCCCCGGTCTCGGGGTGCGTCCGGACCACGGGGTGCTCGGTGCGGAAGACGGTCGCGGCGAACACCTCCCGGTAGCGGGCGACGGCCTCGGGGGCGACCCCGGCGGGCGGGTTGGCGTAGTCGAAGGTGTTGGTGTGCACGGCGCGCAGGTCCTCGGCGAGCCGGCGCAGCGGCTCGGGCAGCGCGGCGTACGCGGCGGCCGTGTTGGCCCACAGGGTGTCCCCACCGTAGGGCGGCAGGGTGACGGCCCGCAGCACGGAGAAGGCCGGGTAGGCGGGCACGAAGGTGACGTCGGTGTGCCACTGGTTGGCGCGGACCCCGTGCGCGGAGTCGACGCCGAAGGAGTAGCGGCCGTCGGCGGAAGGCACGGTGGGGTGGGCCACGGGGGTGCCGAGCAGGGCCGCGAACGCCTCGTGCCCGGCCTCGTCGAGGTGGTCCTGACCCCGGAAAAAGACGACCTTGTGGGCGAGGAGGGCGGCGCGGATCGCGTCGACGGCCTCGGCCGGCAGGTCCCCGGCCAGGCGCACGCCGTCGAGCACCGCGCCGATCCGGCCGCCCACGCGGGTCACGGTGATCCCGGCCTTCTCGGCGGCCCGCTCGGCCCGCTCGATCGACTCGGCCGGCGGGACGGGCACGGCGGGCACGGCGGCGTGGGCGGAGCTCTGGGCGGTGGCGGTGGCCATGGGCGGTTCTCCTCGCGAGGGCGGATGCGGCGCGGCGGGCGGCACGGACCCGCCCCGGGCCTGCGGGCGGCGTGATCGGCGGATCGTGCGCGCGGTGGGACGAAGGCGGTGACGGCGGTGACGGCGGTACGGGTGACAGCGTGACGGCGGCGGGGCGGGCGGCCGGCGGGCGCGACGGGTTCGTCGGCTGATGCCCCCGGGGCCGGAGCCCCCTCCGGCCCCGGGGTGCGGGTCCGCGCGACCCCACCGAACGGGTTCGGTGCGTTCATCGCGGGTCTGCGGATCCGACCGGCGCGGGCTCCCGGTGTGTGAGGTCCGGGGCCCGTCCGGCGCGTCGGCCCCGGCGCCGAGCCCGGTGGGGCCCGTGCGGGTCAGGGTGGGTCCGGCCGTGCGGGACGGTCGGACCGGGACGGGGCGACGGCGGCCGCGCCCCGCGGGCCCACAACGGGCGGGCGGACGGCGGGGGCGGTGGTGCGGTGCGGGTGCGGTGGCGTCCGGTCAGGGACAGGGGCGGGCCGGACAGCGGCCCGGACCGGCGCCCGGGGCCCGAAGGACGCCGAGTGCGGTGTGGAGCCGCAGGTCACGAGCCCGGTGCTCGGTTGCGGTCATGGCCACGACCTTGCCGGCCGCCCGAAGACCCGGTCAAGGCCCGTCCGGCCCGGTCGACCGAGCTCGAAGCGACCCCGGCATACCGGCCCTGACCTGCGCTTTCCACCCGAACCGGCGGGCCCGGGGGCGCGGTGGGCCCGCCCGGATTTCACAGCCCGGCAACGCGGCCGCCACAGCCGCGCCCCGCACGCCACATTCCGTACACGTGCCCGAGTCCCGCGCCCGGTGTCCGGACCGGCCGGCAGGGTGGGCGGCATGACCCTTCCTCCCCTCCCCCGCCCCACCCCCGCGCCTGCCCCCGACCCCGCCGTGCGCCGTGCCTACGACCGGGTCGCCGGGGCCTACGCCGAGTTGCTCGACGGCCACCTGGAGCGCAACCCCTGGGACCTCGCCGTGCTCGACGTGTTCGCGGCCGAGACCGCGAGGGCCGTGAGGGGCGGGCGCGCGCGGGTCGCCGAGGTGGGCTGCGGCACGGGCCGGATCACCGGCCGGCTCGCGGACCGGCCCGGTCTCGACGTGGTGGGGGTGGACCTGTCGCACGGGATGCTGCGCCGCGCCCGGGCCGCGCTGCCCGCCGTCCCCCTGCTCCAGGCCGGGGCGGCCGAACTGCCCTTCGCGAGCGGCTCGCTGGACGGGGTGGTGTCCTGGTACGCGACCGTGCACACCCCGCCGGGGCAACTCCCGCCGCTGTTCGCCGAGTTCCGCAGGGTGCTCGCGCCGGGCGGGACGCTGGTGGTGGCCTTCAAGTCCGGTCTGCGACCGGCCCGGCTGCTGCGGTCCGCGTACGGGCACGAGCTGGAGCCCCCGATGCCCGTGCACCACCACCCGGTGGACCTGGTCGCGGGGATGCTCGCGGGGGCGGGGCTGCGGGTGACGGCGCGCACCGAACGGGAGCCGTATCCGGACGAGGGGCCGGTCCAGGGGCCGCAGGGCTACGTACTGGCCCGGCGGGACTGACCGCCCCCGATCCGGTCGTGATCGAGCCCCGATCATGGCCGGAACTCGGCGGGCCGGGGGGCGCGGAACGAGTGCCGGGCGCGCGTTGTCGGCGCGCGCGCCCGCCCTACCCGCTCCGACCTGCTCTTTCGAGACCCCGTACGGCTCAAACGAGAGGGACAGATCACATCGGGTGGCTCTGGGCGTTCACACGTCGACCGCCCTAGCATCACAGTCATGACGGTCCTGCCTGACGACGGGCTCTCCCTGGCCGCCGAGTTCCCTGACGCGACACATGAGCAGTGGCAGCGCCTGGTCGAAGGCGTACTGCGCAAGTCGGGCAAGGAAGTCTCCGGCGCCGAGGCGGAAGACGCGCTGTCCACCGAGTTGGAGGACGGGCTTCGCACCCGCCCGCTCTACACCGCGCCCGCCCCGGGCGCCGACCCCGGGGGGCCGGAGGCGGGCGTCGAGCCGGAGTTCCCGGGACACGCCCCGTTCTCGCGCGGCGGCCGGGCGGAGGGGAACGTCGTCGCCGGGTGGGACGTGCGCCAGCGGCTGGCCGATCCCGATCCGGCCCGCCTGAACGAGGCGGTGCTGGCCGATCTGGAGAACGGCACCACCTCCCTGTGGCTGCCCCTGGACGCCGGGGCCTCGCAGGACCCGGCCGGGTTCCTCGACCGGGCCCTGCGCGGGGTGTACCTGGACCTGGCACCGGTGGTCCTGGAGCCCCATGACGGGGGTTCGGCCCCCGGCCGGGCCCTGCTGGGGCTGTGGGAGGCGCGCGGCACCGCGCCCGAGGAGGCCCGCGGCACCCTGGGCGTGGACTGGCTGGGGCGGGAGGCCCGGACCGGGATCGAGGCGGATCCGGCCGTGATCGCCGAGGGCGTGGCCCTGGCGGCGGAGGTCTCGGCGCGCCTGCCGCACGTGCGGACCCTGGTCGTGGACGCGCTGCCCTATCACGAGGCCGGGGCCTCCCCCTCCTGGGAGTTGGCCCTGTCGCTGGCCTCGGGGGTGGCCGCGCTGCGCGCCCTGACCGAGGGCGGCGCGCTGGAGGTGCCGGCGGCCCTGGGGCAGCTGGAGTTCCGGTACGCGGCCGACGGGGACCAGTTCCTGACGATCGCGAAGCTGCGGGCCGCGCGCCGGCTGTGGGCACGGGTGGCCGAGTCCTGCGGGGCGGCGGAGGCCGGGGCGCAGCGGCAACACGCCGTGACCTCCTCGGTGATGATGACCCGTCGGGACCCGTGGGTGAACATGCTGCGGACCACGATCGCGACCCTGGCCGCGGGCGTCGGCGGCGCGGACGCGGTGACCGTGCTGCCCTTCGACTCCGAACTCGGCGCCTCCGACGCCTTCGCGCGCCGGATCGCCCGCAACACCTCGACCGTGCTGGTGCGCGAATCGCACCTGGCGCGGGTGATCGACCCGGCCGGCGGCTCCTGGTACGTGGAGGAGCTGACGGACCGGCTGGCCGAGACGGCCTGGGGCTTCTTCCAAGAGGTGGAGGCCGCGGGCGGGCTGCCGGCGGCGCTGCGGTCCGGGCTGGTGCGCGAGCGCTTGGCCGCCGGGTGGGCGAGGCGCTCGCGGCGGCTGGCGACGCGCCGGGAGCCGATCACCGGGGTGAGCGAGTTCCCGTTCCTCGCCGAGAAGCCGGTGGAACGGCCCGCCCCCGTGGGCGGTCCGGTGCGCGCGGGGCGGCCGGGCGGCCTGCCGGTGGTGCGCCGGGACGAGGCATACGAGGAGTTGCGGGCCCGGTCGGACGCGCACCTCGCGGCGACCGGGGCGCGGCCCCGGGTGTTCCTGGCCGCGCTGGGTCCGGCGGCCGCGCACACGGCGCGGGCCTCGTTCGCCTCGAACCTGTTCCAGGCGGGCGGGATCGAGCCGGTGCACGATCCGGTGTCGGTGGACGCGGAGGGCGCCGGGGCGGCGTACGCGGCGAGCGGCGCCGACGGGGTGGCCGTGCTGTGTTCGAGCGACGCGCTCTACGAGGAGTCGGCGGCCGGGGTCGCGGCGGCGTTGCGGGCGGCCGGGGCGCGGACGGTGTTCCTGGCCGGTCGGCCGGGGACGGCCGAGGGCGCGGTGGACGCGTGGGTGTTCGCGGGGTGTGACGCGCCGGCGGTGCTCGGCGGGGTCCTGGACGGAATGGGTGTGGCACGGTGAGCGGCAGCGGTGGTTCCGGGATCCCCGATTTCTCGCGGATCGCGTGGCGGGACGGCGGGGCCGGTTCGCCGGCGTCCGGTCCTTCGGGGGCCGGGGCGGCGGGCGCGGAGGAGCGGTGGCGGGCGGCGGTGAAGGAGGCGACCGGGACGGCCGCCGACGATCTGCTGTGGGAGACCCCGGAGGGCATCGGGGTCAAGCCGCTGTACACGGCGCGGGACCTGGAGGGCCTGGACTTCCTGGACACCCGGCCGGGCATCGCGCCGTACCTGCGGGGCCCGTACCCGACGATGTACGTGAACCAGCCGTGGACGATCCGGCAGTACGCGGGGTTCTCGACGGCGGAGGAGTCGAACGCCTTCTACCGGCGCAACCTGGCGGCGGGTCAGAAGGGCCTGTCGGTGGCCTTCGACCTGCCGACGCACCGGGGTTACGACAGCGACCACCCCCGGGTCACGGGTGACGTGGGCATGGCCGGGGTGGCGATCGACTCGATCCTCGACATGCGGCAGTTGTTCGACGGGATCCCGTTGGACCGGATGACGGTGTCGATGACGATGAACGGCGCGGTGCTGCCCGTGCTGGCGCTGTACATCGTGGCGGCCGAGGAGCAGGGGGTGCCGCCGGAGAAGTTGGCGGGGACCATCCAGAACGACATCCTCAAGGAGTTCATGGTCCGCAACACCTACATCTATCCGCCGAAGCCGTCGATGCGGATCATCTCCGACATCTTCGCGTTCACCTCGCAGCGGATGCCGCGCTACAACTCGATCTCCATCTCGGGCTATCACATCCAGGAGGCCGGGGCCACGGCCGATCTGGAGCTCGCGTACACCCTGGCGGACGGGGTGGAGTACCTGCGGGCGGGGCGGGAGGCGGGGCTGGACGTGGACGCGTTCGCGCCGCGCCTGTCGTTCTTCTGGGCGATCGGCATGAACTTCTTCATGGAGGTCGCCAAGTTGCGGGCGGCGCGCCTGCTGTGGGCGAAGTTGGTGCGGGAGTTCGGGCCGAAGAACTCCAAGTCGCTCTCACTGCGCACGCATTCGCAGACCTCGGGCTGGTCGCTGACGGCGCAGGACGTGTTCAACAACGTGACCCGGACCTGTGTGGAGGCGATGGCGGCCACGCAGGGGCACACCCAGTCGCTGCACACCAACGCCCTGGACGAGGCCCTGGCGCTGCCCACGGACTTCTCGGCGCGGATCGCCCGCAACACGCAGTTGCTGCTCCAGCAGGAGTCGGGGACCTGCCGGGTGATCGACCCGTGGGGCGGCAGCGCGTACGTGGAGCGGCTCACCCACGACCTGGCCCGGCGGGCCTGGGCGCACATCCGCGAGGTGGAGGCGGCCGGCGGGATGGCGCAGGCCATCGACGCGGGCATCCCGAAGCTGCGGGTGGAGGAGGCGGCGGCGCGGACGCAGGCGCGGATCGACTCGGGGCGGCAGCCGGTGATCGGCGTGAACGCCTACCGGGTGGACTCCGACGAGCAGATCGAGGTCCTGAAGGTCGACAACTCCTCGGTGCGCGAGCAGCAGATCGCGAAGTTGCGCCGGCTGCGGGCGGAGCGGGACGAGGCCGTCACCCAGGACGCGCTGCGGGCGCTGACCGAGGCCGCCGGGCGGGCCTCGGGGCCGGGTCTGGAGGGCAATCTGCTGGCCCTGGCGGTGGACGCGGCGCGGGCGAAGGCGACGGTCGGGGAGATCTCCGACGCCCTGGAGAAGGTGTACGGGCGGCATTCGAGCCAGATCCGTACCATCTCGGGTGTGTATCGCAACGAGGCCGGGGAGTCCCCGTCGGTGGAGCGCACGCGGGCGCTGGTGGAGCGGTTCGAGGAGGCGGAGGGCCGCCGGCCGCGGATCCTGGTCGCCAAGATGGGGCAGGACGGGCACGACCGCGGGCAGAAGGTGATCGCGACGGCCTTCGCCGACCTGGGCTTCGACGTGGACGTGGGCCCGCTGTTCCAGACCCCGGAGGAGGTGGCCCGGCAGGCCGTCGAGGCGGACGTGCACGTGGTGGGCGTCTCCTCGTTGGCGGCCGGTCACCTGACGCTGGTGCCGGCGCTGCGGGAGAAGCTGGCCGAGGAGGGCCGTGAGGACGTCATGGTCGTGGTGGGCGGGGTGATCCCGCCGCAGGACGTGCCGACCCTGTTGGAGATGGGCGCGACCGCCGTGTTCCCGCCCGGGACGGTGATCCCGGACGCCGCCTACGACCTGGTCGTACGGTTGGGCGAGGAACTGGGGCACGAGTTGGTCGAGCCCTCGGAGTCGGCGGACCGGGGCTGAAGGCCGGCGCCGGCCGGTCGGGAAGGGAGCGACGCGGGATGCCGCCGAGCAGGGTCGTGGACGTCGAGGCGTACGCCAAGGGCGTGTTGGACGGCAAGCGGGCGTGGATCGCCCGGGCCGTGACGCTCGTGGAGTCCACCCGGCCCGATCACCGGGTGGCCGCGCAGCGGCTGCTGACCGAGCTGACCCCGCACGCGGGGCGGGCCCGGCGGATCGGGATCAGCGGGGTGCCGGGGGTGGGGAAGTCCACCTTCATCGACGCGTTCGGGACGCTGCTGACCCGGTCCGGGCACCGGGTGGCGGTGCTCGCCGTCGATCCCTCGTCCACCCGGACCGGGGGGTCGATCCTGGGCGACAAGACGCGGATGGAGCGGCTGTCGGTGGACCCGGCGGCCTTCGTGCGGCCCTCGCCCTCGGCCGGGACCCTGGGCGGGGTGGCGAAGGCGACCCGCGAGTCGATGATCGTGATGGAGGCCGCCGGCTACGACGTGGTCCTGGTGGAGACGGTCGGGGTGGGGCAGTCGGAGACGGCGGTGGCCGGGATGGTCGACTCCTTCCTGCTGTTGTCCCTGGCCCGGACCGGGGACCAGTTGCAGGGCATCAAGAAGGGCGTGTTGGAGCTCGCCGACGTGCTCGCCGTGAACAAGGCGGACGGGCCGCACGAGCGGGAGGCGCGGGCGGCGGCCCGGGAGCTGTCGGGGGCGCTGCGGTTGATGCACCCGGTGGAGGCCGCGTGGACCCCGCCGGTGCTGACGTGCAGCGCGCGCGAGGACACCGGGCTCGCGGAGGTCTGGGAGCGGCTGGAGGCGCACCGGGCGGTGTTGGAGGCGGGCGGCCGGCTGGAGGCCAAGCGCAGCGAGCAGCGGATCGCGTGGACCTGGTCGATGGTGCACGACACGCTGCTGGCCCGGTTGCACGCCGATCCGCGGGTGCGGTCGCTGGCGCCGGGATTGGCGGAGAGAGTGCGTTCGGGCGCGCTGACGGCGACGCTGGCGGCGGAGGAGCTGTTGGCGGCGTTCACGGGCGACGCGGACGTCGCCACGTGAGCGGGCGGGCCGCCGCCGGGGGTTCCCGGCCGGCGGCCCGCCCGTCCGCGCGGTCGGCTCAGAGGCCGGCGAGGACCTGGGTGGTGTCGCTGAGGACGCGGCGCAGGATCTCGGGGCGCTCGGCGGGGGCCGCGTCGGCGAGCAGCGCGGACAGCACGGCGATCCGGGCCTGGCCGGCGCGCAGGGTGCCGGTGGGCACGGCGCCGGCGGCGACGAGGTCCACGGCCCCGCCGTGGGTGTAGATCTCGGTGACGGGTCCGGCCTGCACGCGGGTGGTGAGGGCGACCAGCACCCCTTGGGCGATGGCGGCGCGGACCGCGTCGACGATCTCGGGGGTGGCGTTGCCGGCGCCGGTGGCGACCAGCACGAGGCCCTTGGCGCCGGCCGCGACGGCCGCGTTCAGCAGCACCGGGTCGCCGTCGGCGTGGTGCATGACCATGTCCACGCGCGGGGGCACGGTCGGCATCGCGGGCAGCGCCAGCGGGGTGGAGCGGGCCGGGGTGCGCACGACGCTGACCTTGCCGAAGCCGATCTTGCCGAGCCAGTCCCCGGAGGGGTCGGCGAAGGCGTCGGCGGCGATGGTCTGGGTCTTGACGGTGCCGCGCGCGGCGTGGATCCGGCCGCCGAAGGCGATCAGGACGCCGAGGCCGCGGGTGGTGGCGGCGGTCAGCAGGGCGTCGTAGAGGTTGCCGGGGCCGTCGGCGTCCTCGCTGCCCATGGGCTTCTGGGCGCCGGTGAGGACCACGGTGCGCGGGTCGTCGTGGTGCAGGTCGAGGAGGAACGCGGATTCCTCCAGGGTGTCGGTGCCGTGGGTGACGACGACGCCGTCGACGGCGGGGTCGGCGAGGACCTCGTGCACGGTGCGCAGCAGGGTCAGCTGGTGCGCGGTGGTCAGCCGCGGGCTGTTCACGCTGAACAGGTCGACCACGTCGACGGTGACGCCCTCGGGCAGCGGCGCGGTGGCCATGACCTCGTTGCCGTCCGCGTCGGCGGCGAATCCGGAACCCTGCCAGCGGCTGGCTATCGTTCCGCCGGTGCTGATGACCACGATGCGGCCCACGGCCCGCCCTTCCTGTCGTCGAAGTGGTGCGAAAGGCTCCCCCGAGCACACCGCCCGCAATGATAGGAACATCGACGCGCAACACGATTGCGAGTTTGTGGGCCGATTTCATGTTCGACGCACGATGATTGCGCCATGGACGCCATCGATCGACACATCTTGCGTGAGCTGCAACAGGACGGCCGGCTGAGCAACCAGGAGCTCGCGGCCCGGGTGGGGCTGACCCCGTCGCCGTGCATGCGGCGGGTGCGGCAACTGGAGGAGGACGGGGTGATCACCGGGTACCGGGCGGTGATCGATCCGGCGGCGATCGGGCGCGGGTTCGAGGTGCTGGTGTCGGTGGAGGTGAAGCGGGACCGGGAGGCGGTGGAGGCGTTCGAGGCCGCGCTCCAGGACATCCCGGACGTGATCGAGGCGTACCGGCTGTTCGGGTCGCCCGGGTGTCTGCTGCGGATCGCGGTGGCCGACCTGCGGGCCTACGAGCGCTTGTGGATCGAGCAGTTGACGGCCCTGTCGGGGGTGACGGAGGTGAACTCGCAGATCATCATGAAGCGGGTGAAGGAGCCGCTGGGGTACCCCGTGGACCGCTGAGCGCGGGGCGGGGGGCGCGCAGCAGGTGGGCCACGTCCCGGTCGCCGCGCTCCAGCAGCCGGTCGATCAGGGCGACCTCGTCGGCGCCCGGCAGGTCCACGCGGCGGGCGATCAGGGCCAGGGCCTCGGTCCGGTCGGCGGGGGCGGCCCAGCCGGTGAGGCGGGCGGCGGCGTGGGCGGGGGCGAGGTCGGGGCCGGTGTGCGGCAGGCGCAGCGCGTCGAGCCGGCCGTCGGCGACGTTGAGGAAGACGAGGTCGCCCAGGCCCGCGCCGAGGTGTTCCAGGAGCGGGCGCAGGGTGCCGAGGATGGGTTGGGTGCGCCATTGCAGGGTGGTCTCGCCGGCGAGGTGCGCGAAGGTGACGGGCTCGCCGAGCGGGGAGCCGCCGATGTGCACGGCCCAGCCGGTGGGGACGGAGGTGCCCGAGCCGCGCAGGTGCTCGACCCCGACCTCCAGGCGGTACCACCAGCGGCCGTCGACGCCCCGGAAGCAGCGTCGGGTGCCGGCCACGTCGCGCCGGGGCCGGTACGCCTCGGCGGGGCGGTCGTCCTCGGCGCCGGCCAGCCGCACCCGGCCGCGGCCCGCGCGGGCGAACTCGGGGTGGTGGAGGTTGCTGCGGACGGAGGAGGCGGTGACGTCGAAGCGTTCGGTGAGGGCCTCGACCACGGCGTGGGCCTCGGCCTCGCCGCCGGCCCGGAGGATCTCGCGGGTGATCATCTCGCGGATGCCGAGGTACTCCTCGCCGCCCCAGGCGCGCAGCCCGTACCGGTTGCGGTCCACGCGCAGGAAGCGCGGGTCGCCGGTGATCTGGTTGCGCAGGCTGGCCGGGGCGGTGCCGTCGTCGAGCCGGGTGTGCAGTTCGTCGAAGGCGAGCGGGCGGCCGACCACCGCGAGGACGACGGCGGCCCGGTCGGCGACCGACCGCGACCAGTGCGCCAACAGCCCGTCCAGGATCCGGAAGCGGCCCAGGTCGAGGACCCACTCGGGCAGTACCTCGGGCCGGATCCCGAAGCGGGCGCCGACCTCCTCGGCCCGCTCCCAGGGCACGGGCCCGTGCTCGCACACGGCGAGCAGCGCGGCCCGGGTCTCGGTGCGCAGCCGGCCCGGATCCCCGCGCACCACCCAGGCGCCGGTCGCCTCGCGGTCGGGCAGCAGGCGGGCGACGACCTCGCCGAGCCGGACGTCGAGCCCCGGCACCCGGACGACGTGCCGGGGATGAGCCTCGTACACCTCGGAGAGGCGGGCGACGGCGCCGAACCGGTCGCCGAGTTCGGCGAGGTGGCCGGCGAAGGCCCGGCCCTCGGCGGCGTGCGGCCCGCGACCGATGAGCCAGTGGCCGATCCGCTCGGCGGCGTGCCGTTCGAGTTGGCGGGCCCGTTCGCGGGTGATGAGGAAGCGGTGGCCGAGCGCCGCGAGGGTGTCGGGGCGGGCGGTGAACAGCCGCCGGGCGGCGATCACCCGCATCCGCTCCTCCCAGCCGGAGACGAGGCGTTCGACGGCCTCCAGCGGATCGGGCAGCGCCGGCGCCGGGGGCGGGGTGAGCCGGCCCCGCAGCCGTTCCAGGGCGCGGCGCACCTCCTCGGGCGCGGTGTCGGGGAGCCAGCGGGCGATCACCTCGACCTCGTCGGCGGCGACGCTCCCGGGGAGGATCACGGGCAGCGTCTCCAGCACCCGGCCGAACAGGCGGGCCAGGGCCCGGTCCCCGGCGGCGAGCCCGGCGCCGGCCGAGCGGGCGACGACGGCCACGGTGCGCCCGTCCTCGGAGCCGAGCACGGGCAGGGCCTCGCCGATCGGGGTGTGCGGCCACAGGGCCCGCAGGGTGAGGGCGACGACGTGGGTGAGGGCCTCGCGTCCGATCACCCGCTCGACCTCGGTCAGCGGGGTGCGGGCCCACCAGCCCGCGGTCAGGCGCACGTCCTCCAGCCGCTCGGCGACGAGGCGTTCGTCCACGTGCCGCAGGGCGGGCAGCACGTCGACGAGACGGGCGGCGGCGAGGGGCTCGGGCGCACTCATGGCGGGGCGGTACTCCGGGGGGTGGAACGGGCGGCCCTTTCCATGATCGCGACGGGTGGGGGCGGCGCCAGGGTCGAAGGCACCGACCCCGTCCCGTTTTCGGGGCGGCGCCGGATGCGCGGCTCCCGGCCGGCGGGACGGGGGCTCCCGATCGACGGGCCGGGAGCGCGACGGCACCGGTTCGGCCGCGGGGCCGCGCCGGCCGGGCGTTGCGGGAGCGAAGCGGGGGCGGAGCGTCTTCGCGTCCGTCGGACCTGCGGGACCGGGGCCGGCGGGCCGGTGGCGACCGGGCCCCGGGTGGCGAAGCGGAAGCCGCCGACGGGTCCGACGAATCGGCGGAAACCGGATCGACCCGGGGGCCGGACGGGGCGGGGCCTTCTCGCCGAATGGGACGGGGGTGTCCCGTGACGCGGACCCACAAGCCGGTGCATCTGGCCGGAAACCGCCCCTGTTTTTCCCATCTGTTGACTGCACCAAGGCATCGGCTTTGCGGTACCGTTCCGGCCTGACGTGCGGTTTCAAGGCCGGGGGACCTTTTGAATCAGTTTGTCTTCAGAGTGTTGGGGCCACTGCTCGTCCAGACCGATAACGGACCCCTGCGGATCAACGGCCGCCGCCCGGTGGTGGTCCTGACCATGTTGCTGTTGAACGCGGACCGGGTGGTCTCCGTGGACGCGCTGGTGGACGAGGTGTGGCCCGACGCGCCGCCCGCCACCGCCCGGAATCAGATCGCCATCTGCGTGGCGGGACTGCGCAAGACCTTCAAGCAGGCCGGCGTGGACGACCTGCTCGTCACCTCCCCGCCCGGCTATCTGCTCGCGAAGGGTGAACACCGCCTGGATCTGCACGAGTTCCTGGAGACCTCCGAACGCGGCCGGCAGGCCGCCCGACACGGGCGGGCCGAGGAGGCGTGCTCCCTCTTCGAGGAGGCGCTGAGCGTCTGGCGCGGGGCCGCGCTCGACGGACCGGCCGGCGCCCGCACCGAGGCCGAGGCCGTCCGCCTGGAACAGCTGCGACTCGCGCTGATCGAGGAACGGGCCGGCCTGATGCTCCAGTTGGGCCGGCACCGGGCCCTGGGCGGGGAGCTGACCGAGCTGGTGCGCCGGCACCCGCTGCGCGAGCAGTCCCGCGAACACCTCATGCTCGCCCTGTACCGCTCGGGCCAACGCGCCGAGGCCCTGGACGTGTTCCTGGAGGGCCGGCGGCTGCTCATCGAGGAACTGGGCATCGAACCCGGCCCGGGACTGCGCCAGTTGCACGACCTGATCCTGCGCGACTCCCCCGAACTGACCCGCCCGCCGACCCCGACCGCGACCGCCGGCGCCCCCGCGCCCGGCCCCGTGCCCGCCCAGCTCCCCGCCGACGTGGTCGCGTTCACCGGCCGGCAGCGCGAGCTGGCCGCCCTGGACCGGCTGCTCAAGGAGCCCTACGACCCCCGGATCCCGCCCCTGGCCACGGTGGTCGGGGTGGGCGGGGTCGGCAAGACGGCCCTCGCCGTGCACTGGGCCAACCAGGTCGCCGACCGTTTCCCCGACGGGCAGCTCTTCGCCGACCTGCGCGGCTACGACGAGGAACACGCCCCCGTCTCGCCGGCCGCCGTCCTCGACCGTTTCCTGCGGGCCCTGGGCGTGGAGGCCCCGCAGATACCGACCGACGCCGACGAACGGGCCGCCCTCTTCCGCAGCCTGCTCAGCACCCGCGCCATGCTCATCCTCCTCGACAACGTGCGCTCCTTCCGCGCCCTGCGCCCCCTGCTGCCCGGGGCCGGCCGCAGCGTGGTGCTGGCCACCAGCCGCGAGAGCCTCGGCGACCTCACCGGGGACCACACCACCCTCAACATCCGACTGCGGACCCTGGAGCCCGCCGAGGCCACCGCCCTGCTCACCCGGCTCGCCGGCGCCGACCGCTTCGGCGGCGACCCGGTGGCCGTGGAACAGCTCGGCACCCTCTGCGACCGGCTGCCGCTCGCCCTGCGGATCGCGGGCGCCCGGCTGGCCGCCAAACCCAACCTCAGCGTGCGCGGCCTGGTCGAACGGCTGCGCGACCAGCGCGGCCGGCTGGACGTGCTCAGCCCCGGCGAGGGCGGGGTGCGGGCCGGGTTCCGCCTCACCTACCGCGACCTGACCCCCGAGGCCGCCCGCATGTACCGCCGGCTGGGCCTGCTGCGCACCGCCGACTTCGCGGCCTGGGCGGGCGCGGCCGTCGCCGACACCGACGTGTGGCACGCCGAGGACCTCATGGACCAGCTCGTCGATGCCCAGCTCCTCGAACTCGCCGAGACCGACCCCGACCGCGCGCCCCGCTACCGCTTCCAGGACCTGCTGCGGCTCTTCGCCCGGGAGCGGGCCGAGGCCGACGAGCCGGTCGGCGAGGCCGACGCCGCGCTGGAACGGGCCTTCGCGGCCTGGCTGTGGCTGGCCGAGGAGGCGCACCGGAGACTGGACGGGCGTCCGTACCCGACCGGCCGGCCCGCCGCGCCCGCGCCCGTCTTCCTGGGGTGCGTGGCCGATGACCTGCTGCGGGCGCCGATGGACTGGTTCGACTCGGAGCGGGGCTGTGTGACGGACCTGGTGGAGCACGCGGCGGAGTCCGGCCGGGCCCGCCAGGCGTGGATGCTCACCGAGAGCGCGGTGCCCCACTTCGAGACCCGCAACCACCTCGACGAGTGGCAGCGGTGCGCGGTGCGCGCGCTGGCCGCCGCCCGCGCCGCCGAGGACGTGCCCGGCGAGGCCACCATGCTGCGGCTGCTGGGCTCGCTCGCCATCTACCAGCGGCGCTACGAGCAGGCCGAGGGCTGGACCATGGCCGCGCTGCGGCTGCTGCGCGGGAGCGGGGACACGGCCGGGGCCGCGCTGGCCCACCGCAACCTGGCCATGTGCGCCCGCTTCCAGGGGGACTGGGAACGGGCGCTGGACTCGTGCGAGGAGGCCCTGCGCGGGTTCCACGCGCTCGGCGACATCGGCAACGAGGCGCATCTGGTGGGCTTCCGGGCGCAGATCGAACTCGACCGGGGCGAGGTGGCCCGCGCCCTGCCGTTGGCCGAACGGGCCGTGGCCCTGAGCGGGCGGACCGGTTCGGTGCGGGCCGAGGCCCAGTCCCACTACCGGCTGGCCGAGGTCCGGCTGCGGGCCGGGGAGCCGGCGCGGGCCGCGGCCGCCTTCGAGACGGTGCTGCGGCTGACCCGGGGCGAGGGCGACCGGGTCGGGGAGGCGCACGCGCTGCACGGCCTGGGGCAGACCCAGTGGAGCCAGGGTCTGTCCCGGGCGGCGGGCGAGACGCTGCGGCGGGCACTGGAGATCACGGACGAGCTCGCGGACCGGTTCCTGTCCGCGCGGGTGGAGACCGACCTGGGCTGCGTGGCCGCGCTGGACGGGGACACCGAGGAGGCGGCGGAGCGGTTCCGGCGGGCCTGCGCGGCCTTCGGGGAGGTCGGGGCGCAGCCCTGGCGGGCCCAGGCGGGCCGGCTGCTGCGGGCGGTGCGGGGCGGGGGCGACGGCGGGGCCGGTGACCCGTGCGCGGTGGGCGGGGCCGGGGCGGTGGGCCCGGGCCGGGTGTTCACCCCGGCCGAGTTGACCGCGCTGCTGGCGCACCCGACCGACTGAACCGGGCGCGCGGCCCGGCGGTCCGGCGGCTCAGCCCCAGGGCATGTCCTGCTGGGCGGCGCCCCCGTGCCGGGGGTGGTGCGGCTTGCCCGAGCCCCACGGCATGTCCGAACCCCACGGCATGTCCACGCCCCAGGGCATGTCCGCGGTGCGGGCGCCGGCCGGGGCGCCGGCCGGGGCGGCCAGGGCCGTGCCCGTTCCCGTGACCAGGCCGGCGAGGGCGACCAGGGTGACGGCGGCCATCTTCGCGGTGCGGGTGCTGCGCATCGGGAGTCCCTCTCCGTGGGCTTCGGCGCCGCTGCTGCGGTGCCGAGACGAACACTCGTCGCACCGCTTATCCGTTCGATGAACCGCCGATTTCGCGTCCCTCCCCCGCCGTGAAATCGACACGATATCGAGAGGACAACGGAATCCTCCAGTCTCGTTCCGAGATTCATCGCCACGAATCACGGATGGGGGCGGTCATGGAATTCCGAGTGCTCGGGCCTGTCGAGGCCCGACGGGACGGCCGGCGGATCGCGTTCTCCGGGGCGAAACTGCACACCGTGCTCGGGGCCCTGCTCGCGGCCCGCGGCGAGGTGGTCTCCGACGAGCGCCTGTGCCGCCTGTTGTGGGGCTGGGACCCGCCGGCCACGGTCAGCGCGCAGCTCTACACCTACGTCTCGCGACTGCGCAAGATCCTGGGCGACGGCGTCCTCATCGACCGCCGCCCGCCGGGATATGCCATGAGCATCGGCAATTCCACCCTCGATCTGATCGAATTCGAGAAGCTCGCGGAAGAAGGCCGCGAATGCCTGCTCCGCGAGGATTTCGAACGCGCCGGGGACCTCCTGCGGGAGGCCCTGGGCCGGTGGAACGGGCCCGCGTTCGCCAACACCACCGAACACCTCGCGGAGGCCGAGGCCCCCCGGCTCGCCGAGGCCCGCGCCGTGGCCCTGGAACACCGGATCGCCGCCGACCTCGCCCTGGGCCGGCACGAGCGGATCACCGGGGAGCTGACCGGGCTGGTCGGCGAGTTCCCGCTGCGCGAACGGATCCGGGGCCAGCTCATGACCGCCCTGTGCCGCTCCGGCCGGCAGGCCGAGGCCATCCACCTCTACCACCACGGGCGGGGGGTGCTGGCCGACGAGCTCGGCGTCGACCCGGGCGAGGAACTGCGCGGGACCTACCGCGCCCTCCTCGACGGCACCCTCGGCCGCCCCCCGCGCACCGCCGAACCCGCCGCCGGGTCCCGGCCGGCCGCCCGCCCCGCCCGAACCGCCGGGACGCCCGGGATGCTGCCCCCCGACACTGTGGACTTCACCGGCCGCGACCGCGAACTGGACCTGGTGTGCCGGGCCCTGGCCCCCACCCGGCACGCCCCCGACCGGCCCCGCCGGGTCCTGGTCACGGGCATGGCCGGGCTGGGCAAGACGGCGCTGGCCGTGCACGCCGCGCACCGCTGCCGCCCGCACTTCCCCGACGGCCAGCTCTACGCCGACCTGCGCGCCCCCGACGGCACCGCCCGCCGGCCCGCCGAGGTGCTCCCGCACCTGCTGCGGGCCCTCGGCCCGGCCGAGGAGGTGCCCGAGACCGCCGACCAGGAGGAGCTGGTGCGGCTGTACCGGGAGCGGACCCGGGGCCGGCGGCTGCTGATCGTGCTGGACAACGCCGCCGGCGCAGCCCAGCTCGGCCCGCTGCTGCCCAACACCCCCGAACCGGCCGTCCTGGTCACCGGCCGCACCGCCCTCCCCACCGTGGCCGGGGCGCACACCGTGGCCCTGACCGGACTGGACCGGGGCGCGGCGCGGGAGCTGCTGGCTCTGGCGGCCGGGCCGGACCGGCTGGCCGCCGACCCGGGGGCCGCCGACGCCATCGTCGACCACTGCGCGGGCCTGCCGCTGGCCCTGCGGATCGCCGGCACCCGGATCGCGGCCCGCCCCCACTACACCCCCGACCGACTGGCCCGGCGGCTCGCCGACCCCGGCGCCCGGCTGCGGGAACTGCACTTCGGCGACCTCGACGTGCACACCTCGCTGCTGCTGTCCTGGCGCGGGCTGCGCCCGGCGGTCCGCGCCGCGTTCCCCGTCCTGGCCCGGCTCGGCCCGCACCCCTTCCCCGCCGCCGCCGCGACCGGCCCGCTGGGCCTGTCCGAGGCCGAGGCCGAACGCCTGCTGGAGGCGCTGGCCGACGCGGCGCTGCTGGAGGTCAGCGGCGCCGACGAGCAGGGCCGGCCCTGCTACCTGTTCCACCCGCTCGTGCGGCTCTTCGCCCGCTGCCTGGGCGAGGCCGACCCGACGCCCGCCGGCCCCGCGGCCGGGCATAACCCCCGGCTAACCGCCCGCCCCTAGCGTCGCCCCCTGCCCGCCGAACGGCCCGCCGTCCGCCCCGCACCACCGATTGGAGTCGCACCATGACCGAGCTCCTGCCCGCCCGCGCGGACAGCGCCGTGTCCTTCCCCATGACCGAGACCCAGCAGGCCCTGATGATCGGCCGCGGGGAGGGCGTGGACCTCGGCGGCATCGGCTGCTACGGGTACTTCGAATGGGAACGCGAGGAGCTGGACCCGCGGCGGCTGGAGCGGGCCTGGCGCCGGCTCGTGGACCGGCACGACATGCTGCGCGCCATCGGCTCCACCGACGGGACGCAGACCCTGCCCGCCGAGCCCCTGCCCTTCGACGTGCCCGTGCTCGACCTGCGGGACCTGGCCCCCGGGCAGGCCGAGGAGCGGCTGGCCGCGCTGCGCGCCGAGATGAGCCACACCGTCTTCCCCATCGGCGCCTGGCCCCTGTTCGACCTGCGGATCGTGCGCCTGGACGGCCCGAACTCCCCGGGCCGCGTCCACCTGGGCATCGACCTCCAGGTCCTCGACGCCTCCAGCGCCTTCCAGGTCCTCTTCCCCGAACTCGTCGACCTGTACGAGGACCCGGACGCGGAGCTGCCCGAACCCGGCATCGGCTTCGCCGAGTACGCCCGCTGGCGCGCCGAGACCCTGCCCGGCACCGAGGGCTACCGGGCAGCCCGCGCCTACTGGACCGACCGCCTCGCCGACCTGCCGCCCGCCCCCACCCTGCCCGCGCCCGCCGCCGGCGCGCCCACCGGCCCGGTCCGCTTCGACCGGCACGAGCACCGGCTGCCCGCCGCCGACTGGGCCCGGCTGCGGGACCGGGCCGCCGGCGCCGGCGTGAGCCCGTCGATCCTGCTCACCGCCGCCTTCGCCGAGGTGGTCCGGGCCTGGGCCGAGGAAGTCGACTTCACGATCAACTACCCGATCTTCCAACGGCCGCCCGTCCACCCCGACATCGACGGGGTCCTCGGCGACTTCACCAACGCCGTCCTGCTGGTCGCCGACGGCTCCGGCCGCACCTTCCTGGACCGCGCCCACGCCCTGCGCGACCAGCTGGCGCGGGACGCCGCGCACGGCGACTTCAACGGGGTGCGGGTGCTGCGCGAGCTGACCCGGCGGCACGGCACGGGCGCCGGCAACGCGATGCCCGTGGTCGTCACCAGCCTCCTCGACCACCCGGTGCGCCGGCCCGTCACCGACCTCGGCCGCGAGGTGTACTCGATCTCGCAGACCCCGCAGGTCTCCCTCGACGTGCAACTGCGCGAACTGGACGGCGAACTGCGGGTGATCTGGGACCACGTGGCCGGGGCCTTCGCGCCCGGGTTCACGGCCGCCGCCTTCGACCGGTACGTCCACCTGCTGGACCTGCTGATCGCCGACCCCGCCGCGCTGCGCGCGCCCCGCTTCGACCTCGTGCCGCCGGCCGAACGCGCGCTGCGCCGCGAGGTCAACGACACCGCCGGCCAGATCCCGTGGACCACCCTGCACGAGCTGTTCGCCGATCAGGTGGCCCGCACCCCCGAGGCCGAGGCCGTCGTGGACGCCGGCCGCCGGCTGAGCTACGCCGAGCTCGCCGGGTACGCCTGGCGGATCGGGCGGGCGCTGCGCGCCGACGGGGCGCGGCCGGGCGAGCTGGTCGCCGTGGTCGCCGAGAAGGGCTGGGAGCAGTACGCGGCGGTCTACGGGATCCTCGCCTCGGGCGCGGCCTACCTGCCGTTGGACGCCTCGGTGCCGGCCGAGCGGCTGGCCCGGCTGCTGGAGCAGGGCGGGGTGACCCGGGTGCTGACCCAGTCCCGGCTGGAGGGGCGGATCGCGTGGCCGGCGGGGGTGCGGCGGTACGCGGTGGACCGGGAGTTCGAGTCCGGTGACTCCTCCCGGCCCGAGACCGCGCAGACCCCGGCCGACCTCGCGTACACGATCTTCACCTCGGGTTCCACGGGCGAGCCCAAGGGGGTGATGGTGGACCACATCGGGGTGGTCAACCTGGTCCGGGACGTGGCCGAACGGTTCTCCGTGGGCCCCGAGGACCGGCTGCTGGCGATCTCCGGGCTGCACTTCGACGCCTCGATCTACGACGTGTTCGGGGTGCTCACCCAGGGCGGGACGGTGGTGCTGCCGCCGCCGTTCGAGCACGCCGAGCCCGAGGTGTGGGCCGAGCTGGTGCGCACCGAGCGGGTCACCCTGTGGAACTCGGTGCCGGTGCTGATGGAACTGCTGGTCGGGGAGGCCGAGACCCGGGAGCGGCGCGGCGGCGGGCGGGCCCTGGAGTCGCTGCGGCTGTCGGTGCTGTCCGGGGACTGGATCCCGCTGACCCTGCCGGACCGGCTGCGGGCCCAGAGCCCGCGGATCGCGGTGGTGGGCTCGGGCGGTCCGACCGAGACGATCTGCTGGTCGCTGTTCCAGCCGATCGACGCCGTGGACCCGACGTGGACGAGCATCCCCTACGGCCGGCCCATCACCAACCAGCGCTACTACGTGGTCGACGCGGCCGGGCACGAGCGGCCCCTCGGAGTGGTCGGCGAGATGGCCGTGGCCAGCGACGTGGGCCTGGCCCTGGGCTACTGGGGGGACCCGGAGCGCACCGCGGCCCGGTTCACGCACCTGCCGGAGACCGGGGAGCGCGCGTACCTGACCGGGGACCTGGGCCGGTACCTGCCGGACGGCGCGATCGAGATCCTGGGCCGCGACGACTTCCAGGTCAAGGTGCAGGGGCACCGGATCGAACTCGGGGAGATCGAGGCCGTGCTGCGTCGCGACCCCCGGGTGTCGGCGGCCGTGGTGGTCGCCCCGACCAGCGCGCACGGGGTGCGCCGGCTGCACGCCTTCGTGGTCGCCGAGGACCCGGCGGCCGGACCGCAGGCGGGCCCGGCGATCTCGGCGCGGCTGGCCGAGGTGCTGCCCGCGTACATGGTGCCCGCCGCGCTGACCGTGCTCGACGCGTTCCCGCTGACCCGCAACGGCAAGGTGGACCGGCTCGGGCTCGCGGCCGAGGCCGGCCGGCAACCGCAGGCCCCGACCGGTCCCGCCGCCGACGTCGACCCGGCGGGGTCCGAGGACCCGTTGGCGCTGGTGCTGTGCGCGGCCGTCGGCGACATCCTCGGGCTGGACGCCGTCACCCCGACGGACAACTTCTTCAGCCTGGGCGGGGACTCGCTCAGCGGGACCCGTCTGGCCGGGCTGCTGCGGGAGCTGCTGGGGGTGCCGGTGCCGGTGAAGACGGTGTTCCGGACCCCGGTGATCGTCGAACTCGCCGCCCGGATCGCCGAGGACCCCGAGCACGGGGCGGCGGCCCGCGAGGCGGCGGCGGCCTTCGCCGCGCTGGACCCGGAGGAGGCCGGCGCCCCCGACTCCTGACCGACCCCACCGACCCGCCGCGGCCCGCCCGCCGCACCTCACCCGCCCCACCCGCCCCGTTGCCCTGTTCCCCCTCTCCCGAGGAGCCCCGATGAGTCTGACCCTGCCCGCGCCCGTCGCCGTGCCGCGCCCGGCCCCGGATCCCGATCCGGCGGTGTTCGCGGGTCACGCGGCGGACCGGCTGAGACACCTGGACCCGGCGTTGTACGGGCTGTTGGCGCGGGAGTCGGCGCGTCAGCGCGACACCCTGATGATGGTCGCGGCCTCCAGCGTCGGCGACCCCTCGGTGCTGGCCTGCGCGGGCAGCACCCTGGGCAACCTGACCGTCGAGGGCTATCCCGGCAACCGCTTCCACGCGGGCTGCCAGGTGGCCGACGAGATCGAACGGCTCGCGATCGAGCGGGCCAAGACGGCGTTCGGGGCGCGGGCCGCGATCGTGCAGCCGCACTCGGGGTCCTCGGCGAACCTGGCCGTGCTGTCGGCCCTGCTGAACCCGGGTGACGTGCTGCTGGGCCTGGACCTCGACTGCGGCGGGCACCTGACGCACGGCTCCCCCGCCTCGGTCACCGGCCGCTGGTTCCGTTCGGTGGGCTACCGGGTCACGCCCGAGGGCCTGTTGGACTACGACGCGATCCGCGAACTGGCCCTGGCGCACCGGCCGAAGGTGATCGTGGCCGGCGCCAGCGCCTACCCGCGCGCCATCGACTTCGCCCGGTTCCGGGAGATCGCCGACGAGGCCAACGCCTACCTGGTGGCGGACATCTCGCACATCGCGGGGCTGGTCGCGGCCGGGCTGCACCAGTCCCCCGTCGACCACGCGCACGTCACCACCACCAGCACCTACAAGCAGCTGTACGGGCCGCGCGGCGGGCTGATCCTGCTGGGCCGCGACGCCGACCGGGCCGGCCCGGAGCGCGGCACCCTGGCCGCGACCCTGCGCCGCGCGGTGTTCCCGTTCACCCAGGGCACCCCCGACCTGGCGTCGGTGGCGGCCAAGGCGCGGGCGCTGGACTTCGTCGCCGGCCCCGAATTCGCCGAGCTGGCCAAACGGCTCGCGGACGGGGCCCAGGCCATCGCCGAACGGCTGCGGACACGCGGCCGGCGGCTGGTGACGGGCGGCACCGACACCCACATGGTGCTGGTGGACCTGCGCGGCACCGGGGTCACCGGGGACGTGGCGGAGGAGGCGCTGGAGGCGTGCGGGATCGTCGTCAACCGCAACCGGGTGCCCGGGGACGGCACCCCGGTGCGGGTCACCGGCGGGCTGCGGCTGGGCACGAACACCCTCGCCGCGCGCGGCATGGGGCGCGAGACGGTGGTGGAGTGCGCCGACCTGGTGGCCGACGTGCTGGACGACCTGGTCGCGCACGGCGCCCTGCCCGAGGCCACGCGGGCCCGGGTCCGGGCCCGGGTGTCCGAGCTGTGCGCCGCCCACCCGCTGCCGGGGTACCCGGCGTGAGCTTCACGGGATTCCCGCCGTCGGCTCCGCGGCTGTACGCGGAGCTGGCGGCGGACAACGACCGGGCCGCGTGGCACACGCGGTTCCGGGAGCGCTGGGAACGCGAGGTGCGGGCGCCGATGGAGGCGCTGGCCGCCGAGTTGTCGGAGGTCTTCCCGGGCGGCGGGGGCGTGCGGGTGCTGGGTCCCGTGCGCGACACCCGCATGTCCCACGACAAGTCCCCGTACAAGACCTACCAGGGCGCGTGGCTGGACCTGCTGCCCTGCCTGGGGCTGTGGGTGCACCTGGACCGGGACGGGTTGTACGCCTCGGGCCGCTGGTACCCGTACGCGGGCGCCGAGGTGGACCGTTACCGGGCGGCCGTGACGGACGAGACCGCGGGCGCGGAACTGGCCGCGCTGGTGGCCGTGTTGGAGGAGGAGGGGTTCACGATGGGCGGGGACCGGCTGAAGTCCCGGCCGCGCGGGGTGCCGGCCGATCATCCTCGGCTGGAGCTGCTGCGGCACCGCAAGATCGACGCGTGGCGGCGGCTCGGCCCGGCCGAGGGGTTGGACACGGCGCGGGCCGGGGCCTTCGTGCGCGAGACCTGGGAACTGGCCGGGCCGCTGCTGCGGTGGTGCGCGGAGCAGGGCCTGACCCCCGCGCCCCGGCCGACCGCGACCCAGGCCCCGGCGTGAGCGGCGGAGCGGCGCGCGGCACGGATCTCGTGGACCTGCGCAGCGACACCGTGACCCGGCCCGGGCCCGCGATGCGGGCGGCGATGGCGGCGGCGGAGGTGGGCGACGACCTGTTCGGGGAGGACCCGAGCGTGCGGGCCCTGGAGGAGCGGGTCGCGGACCTGTTCGGTTTCCCCGGCGCCCTGTTCACCCCCTCGGGGGTGATGGCGAACCAGCTCGCGCTGCGGCTGCTGCTGGCCCCCGGCGAGGAGCTGGTGTGCGAGCAGGAGGCGCACGTCCTGGCGCACGAGGAGGGCTCGCCGGCCCTGCTCGGCGGGATCCAGACCCGGACCGTGTCGGGGGTACGGGGCCTGCTGACGGCCGCGTCCCTGGCCCGGGTGGTGCGGGTCGGGAACCCGTACACGGTGGGCACCCGGGCGGTGGCGGTCGAGCAGACCCACACCCGCGCCGGCGGCACCGTGCACCCCCTGGCCGACCTGCGGGAGATCCGCGAGTCGACGGCGTCGGCGGGGATCGCGGTGCACGTGGACGGGGCGCGGATCTGGAACGCGATGGCGGCCACGGGCACCGGGGCCCGCGCGTACGGGGCCTGCGCGGACACCCTCGCCGTGTGCCTGTCCAAGGGGCTGGGCGCGCCGGTCGGCTCGCTGCTGCTGTGTTCGGCCGAACTCCTGCCCCGGGCACGCCGTTTGCGCCACGGACTGGGCGGCGGGATGCGGCAGTCGGGCATGCTGGCGGCGGCGGGCCTGTACGCGCTGGAACACCACGTGGAGCGGATCGGCGAGGACCACGCGCACGCGGCGCTGCTGGCGTCGGGACTGCGCGGGGCGGGCTTCGACGCGGCCCCGCCCGAGACCAACATCGTCCTCGTCGCCGCGGCCGGCGCCGAGGAGGTCGTCGCACGGGCCGCACGGGAGGGGGTGGGGGTGACGGCGCCGGACCCGGGAACGGTCCGGCTGGTCACGCACCTGGACGTGGACCGCCGGGCGTGCGAACGCGCCCTGGAGGTGCTGGTGAAGGTGCTGGACGCAACGGGATCGACAGGATCCGCACGATCGACACGAGAGAGCACGGCACGATGAGTCTTGAGGTACGGCCCGCCACGGCCGAGGTGTGGGACGACGTCCGCAAGGTGTTGCAGCCGCGCAAGAGCGCGCACACCTGCTGGTGCATGGCCTGGCGGCTGTCCACCGGCGAGTACGGCCGGATGTCGGCGGAACAACGCGGTGAACACCTGCGGGAGTTGACGCAGAAGGCGGATCCGCCGCCCGGGGTGCTGGGCTTCGTGGACGGGGAGGTCGCCGGCTGGTGCAACGTCGCGCCGCGCCGGCAGTTGGACCGGTTGACCTCGTCGAAGACGATCCTGCCGGTCGACGACAAGCCGGTGTGGTCGGTGACCTGTTTCGTGGTCCGCAAGGAGTTCCGCGGCCAAGGCGTCGCCTCCGGCCTGCTGGCGGGGGCGGTGGAGCACGCCCGCGCGCACGGGGCGCCCGCGATCGAGGGCTACCCCGTGGACCCGGAGGGCGGGCGGGTCAACCCGACCCTGGCCTACGTGGGCACGATGGACATGTTCGAGCGGGCCGGTTTCCGGCGGATGACGCGCACGGAGGCCAAGAGCGACAAGCGGCACCGCTGGGTGGTGCGGCTCGACCTCGACTGAGCCGGGCGCCCGAGCCGGGCACCCGACCCGAAGAGGGAGGGAAGGGGGTTCTCCGCCGGATGCGGCGGGGAGCCCCCTTCCCGTGCGCCCGGGGCCGGCGGTGTCCGGGGTCAGAGGGTGTGCGCGGCCAGGTCCCACAGCCCGGCGGGCCGCCCGCAGCGCAGGGCCTCCCAGGCGGCCCGCCGGTAGCAGCCGGCGACGAGGGCGTCGCGGGCCAGGCCGGAGGCACCGTGTAGGTGGACGGCGTCGCGGGTGATGTCGAGGGTGGTCTCGGCGGTCAGCGCGATCAGCCCGGCGGCCTCACCCGGGGCGAGCCGGTCCTCGTCGAGGTCGCGGGCCGCGTCGCCGACGGCCCAGCGCACCGCGTCGAGGCGGGCCAGGTACCCGGCCACCCGCAGTCGGGGCCCCTGGTGGGCGACCAGGGCCCGCCCGAACTGCTGCCGGCCCCGGATCCGGGCCACGACGGCGGTGAGGGCGGCGGCGGCGATCCCGGAGAGCAGCGCGGCCTGCTGCACGGCGGCCCGCGGCCCCACCCGGGCCAGGGCCTGTTCGGCGGCCAGGCCGCGCAGCAGCACGGCTTCGGCCGGCACCGGCGCGTCCTCGAAGACGACGCCCGCGACGGCCCCACCGCCGTGGTCGCGCAGCGGGCGCACGGAGATCCCGGGCGCGGAGGGTTCCACCAGGGCCACCAGGGGGCCCTCGGGTCCGGTCGCCAGGACCAGCAGGGCGCCCGCGTCCACCCCGGCGGCGAAGGGGCCGCCGGTGCCGGTGAGCCGGACCCCGCCGGCCGGGCCCTCGGCCCGCCAGACCACCCCGGGGGGCACGTGCCCGCGCGGATCGGGCAGCCGGCCGGGCACGGCGATCGGCGATTCCCCGGCCCGGACCCGGTCCACGAGGGCCTGCGCCCCGGCCGGGGCCAGGGGGCCGAGGCCGGAGATCAGGTCGAGGGCGAGGAGGGTGTCCACGACGGGCACGGTCCGGGTCGCGTTCCCGGCCTCCTCGCAGACCATCGCGGCGACGGCCTGCCCGAGGTCGAGGCCGTCCTGGTCCATGGGCAGCGCGAACTCCCAGGCCCCGACCTGCGTGAGGGCCTCCCAGGCGCCGGGCGCGCTCGCCCCGTCCACCTCCAGGGCGCCGCGGACGGTCAGTCGCAGCCGGCGGAAGAGGGCGTCCTCGTCCTCCCGCTCCCGCCACCGCTCGCTCTTCGCGGTCTCGGTCTGTGCGGTCACGGTCGGACCTCCGCCCCGGAGTCGAGACGCAGTCGGGCCAGCGTCTCCAGCATCATCTCGGCGGTGCCGCCCGATATGCGCATGCCCGGGGCCTCGCGCACCGCCGAATCCAGTGGGTGTGGCACCCCGTCGACCGTGGGGTCGTCGAGGGTCATGCTGTGGTCCCCGTCGAGTTCCGCCGCCCACCAGGCGACCTCGGCGGCGAGTTCGGTGGTGTACCACTTGGCGGCGGCGGCCTCGTCCTCGTTGAGGTCGCCCCGGTCCAGCCGGGTCAGGACCCGGCGCACGAGGGTGCCGGCCGCGAGCAGTCGGGCGCCCAGCCGGGCCAGCCCGATCTGGTCGTGCTGCCCGGCCTCCAGCCGCTCCCCGTCCCCCTCCAGCCGGTCCAGCGCGGCCCGGTACCAGCGCAGCGCCTTCACGTAGTAGTCGAGGCCGGTGCGTTCGAAGGCGAGGGTCTTGACCACGATGGCCCAGCCCTGGCCGAGTTCGCCGACCACGTCGTCGGCGGTGACGGCCACCCCGTCCAGGACCACCTCGTGGAAGGCGTCGTCGAGGAGGCCGGGGATCCGCCGGATCGTCACCCCGGGCTGTCGCAGCGGCACCAGGAACAGGCTGAACGCCTCGTCCTCGCCGCGAGCCAGGCACAGGCCGTAATCGGCGAACCGGGCGAACAGGGAGTGCACCTTCGTGCCGTACAGGCGGTGGCCGCCCCGGCCGTCGGGGACGGCCCGGGTGGAGAGGATGTTGAGGTCGGAGCCGGCCTGCGGCTCGCTGAACAGCACGCAGCCGAAGGAGGTGCCGGCGGCGAACCCGGGCAGGTGCCGGGCCTTCATCTCCTCGCTCGCCACGCTCAGCAGGGTGGCACCGACGATCTGCACGGTCAGCGTGTGCAGCAGGTCGGGCACGTCGTGCATGGCCAGCTCCTCGACCAGCACGGCGGCGGCCACGTGCCCGGTGCCCCGGCCGCCGTACTCGGTGGGCCACTGGGGGGCCAGCAGGCCGTGTTCGCCCAGGGCCCGGTGCACGGGCCGGGGGTCGCGGGTGCGACGAGCCTCGGCCACGGGGGCGGCCACGATCGCGTCGTGGATCTCCTCGCGCAGGGCCCGCATCGGGGTGCGGGGGACCTCTCCCCCGCTCCGGACGAGCCCACAGTCCGCGGGCGCGCGGTGGAACTCGGTGGTGAGCACGGGCAGCTCCTAGGAGGACTCGTAGAGCGGGGCGGTGGGGTCGGCGGCGGCGCGGGCCAGGACCTCCTCGATGCCTGTCAGCAGACCGCGCACCTCCTCGGCCGTGCCGGCCCGCCGGTTGTACTCGGCGGTGCCGGAGATCTCGCCGTCGCGTTCGACCAGGCCGACGCAGGCCAGGGCGGCGGCCGGGTCGGGGCTGTACAGCTCCAGGTGCCGGGCGGGCGGGCCGGGCAGCCGGCCGACGGTGATCCCGGGCAGGTCCAGGGGGACCTCGGGGTAGTTGTGCAGGGCGAACAGCACCTCGTAGGGCGGCGGGGTGCCGTCGGGCCACAGGGCGTCCACCGGCAGCCGCTGCCGGCCGAGGGCCTCGGCGACGGCGGTGCGGGCCCGGCGCAGCAGGGTGCGGGCGTCGGGCCGGCCGGTCAGGTCGATGCCGAGGGGCACCACGGTGCTGAACTGCCCGACGGCCCCCTCCAGCGGGCCGGAGAACCGGCCGGCGGTGGGGACGCCGATCACCGCGCGCGGCCGGCCGGTGCGCCGGGCCAGGGTGACGGCCAGGCCCGCGAGCAGGGTCATGAAGGGGGTGACGCCCTCGGCCGCGCCCAGCGCGAACCCGGCCCGCACCGCCTCCGGCGCGAGCCGCACGGGCAGGTGCCCGCGCTCGAAGCCGCCGGGGGCCAGACGGGCCGGCGGGTCCCCGGCGAACGCGGCCCGCGTGGCGGCCAGTTCGGCGGCTCCTTCGGGGCTCGCGAGCCGGCGGTGCTGCCAGTCGAGGTGGTCGGGGAACTGGAGGGCGGGGGCGGGGATCGCGGCGGGGCCGGCGCGGTAGCCGGTGGCGAGGTCGGCGAGGAACACCCCGGAGGACCAGCCGTCGAAGACCGCGAGATGGGAGGCGAGCACGAGGACGTGCTCGTCGGGGGCCAGGCGCAGCAGCCGGAAGGCGATGGTGCGGCCGGTGACCGGGTCCAGGGCCTCGGCGGCGCTCTCGGCCAGGTGCAGGGCCATCGCCTCGGCCGCCGGGCCGGGCGGCAACGCGCTCAGGTCCACCCGGAGCGGGACCGGCCCGGGCCCGGTGACCGGCTCCAGCAGCGGGCGGGCGTGCGCGGCCGGCCCGTGCGCGGCGGTGGGCGGGCGCAGCCGCAGCCGCAGCGCCTCGTGGGTCGCGACCACCCCGGCGAGGGCGGCGGTGAGCCGGTCGGCGTCGAGGGGGCCGTGCAGGCGCAGGGCGTGCGAGCCGGTGGCGGCGGCCGGGTGGGCGGGCTGCCGGCGCCAGAGCCGGATCTGGAGGCCGCCGGCGGGGACCGGCCCCGCGCCGGAGCGCGGGGCCGGGGCGGCGGGCACGGGGCGGCGGGCGGCGAGCAGGCGTCGGGCCAGTTCGCGTTTGGCCTCGGGGAGCGCGGCGAGCGCGTCCTCGACCCCGGTGGGGGCGGGCATCAGGGGCCGTCCGGGTGCTGGAGGGAGCCGAGGAGGGCCGCGGCCTCCTCGTCGCTCATGTTCTCGATCTGCTCGAACACGGCGAGCAGTCGGTCCTGTTCGCCGGCGGCCTCGGCCTGCGCGGCGCGCACGAGCTCGGCGAGGGCGGCGACGGTGGGGTGGCCGAAGAAGTCGGCGAGGGCGATGTCGATGCCGAACAGGGCGCGGACCCGGGAGACCACGATGGTGGCCTGGAGGGAGCTGCCGCCGAGGGCGAAGAAGTCGCCCTCCACGTCGGGGCTGCGCCATTCGAGGAGCGGGGTGACGATGTCGCGGCAGATCTGCTCCTCGACGGCGTCGCGCGGGGCGGTGCCGTCGGCGGTGTCGAGGTCGCCGGGCAGCGGGAGGGCGGCGGTGTCGACCTTGCCGTGCGGGGTGAGCGGCAGTTCGTCGAGGACGAGGACCACGGGCACCATGTAGCCGGGCAGGCGCTGGGCCGCCCAGGCGCGCAGGGCCTCGGCGTCGGCGACCTCGGAGGCGTAGGCGCCGACCTGTTCGACGGTGACGTACGCGGTGAGCATCCGCTCCCCGCCGGCGGCGGGTTGGGCGAGGACGACGGCCTGGCGGACGGCGGGGTGTTCGGTCAGGACGGTCTCGACCTCGCCGGGTTCGATGCGGTGGCCGCGGACCTTGAGCTGGCGGTCGGTGCGGCCGAGGAAGTCGAGGTTGCCGCCGGGCAGCCAGCGCACGAGGTCGCCGGTGCGGTACAGGCGGGCGGTCTCGGGGCCGTCGGCGTAGGGGTTGTCGGCGAAGCGCTCGGCGGTGAGCTCGGGCCGGCCGAGGTAGCCGCGGGCCACGCCGGGTCCGGCGACGCAGAGTTCGCCGGGGACGCCGGGCGGCACCGGGCGCAGCCGCTCGTCGAGGACGAACGCCTGGTGGCCGGGCATGGGGCGGCCGATGGGCGGGTTGCGGTCGTAGGAGCCGGCGCAGTCCATGAGGGTGACGGCGACGGTGGCCTCGGTGGGGCCGTAGCCGTTGACGAAGCGGCGCTCCCCGCCGGTCCACTCGGCGACCAGACGGCCCGGGAACGCCTCGCCGCCGACCGAGACCAGCCGCAGGTCGGGCAGGTCGGCGGGGTCGAGGAGGGGCAGCAGGGCGGGCGGGAGTTCGGCGACGGTGACGGCCTCGCGGCGCATGAGGGCCTGGAGCAGGGCGGGGTCGCGGCGTTCCTCGTCGGAGGCGATGACGAGGCAGCCGCCGGCGAGGAGGGTGGTGAACAGTTCGAACACGGACACGTCGAAGGTGAGCGGGGCGAAGTGCAGGACCCGGTCGCGGTCGCGGATCTCGTAGGCCCTGGCGATGCTCTTGGCGAAGTGGGCGACGGAGCGGTGCTCGATCATGACGCCCTTGGGGGTGCCGCTGCTGCCGGAGGTGTACAGCACGTAGGCGAGGTCGCCGGGGTTCGCGGTGGGGGCCAGGGAGGGCACTTCGCGGACCGGGGCGGCGGTGCCGGTGGTGACGAGTTCGAGGGGGACGGGCAGCTCGGCCCCGTCGTCCACGAGGGCGTGCCGGACCCCGGCGTCGGCGAGGACGGTGCGGGTGCGGGCGGCGGGGGCGCCCGGGTCCACCGGCAGGTAGTGGGCGCCGGCCTTGAGGACGCCGAGGACGCCGGCGACGGCGGCCGGGCCGCGGGCCACGCGCACGGCGACCGGGTCGCCGGGGTGCACGCCCCGGTCGCGCAGCCGGTGGGCGATGGCCTCGGACCAGCGGTCCAGGGCCGCGTAGTCGAGGAGGGTGGCGCCGTGGCGGACGGCGGGGGCCTCGGGGTGGATGCCGGCGCGTTCGCGGAAGACCCGGTCGAGGGTGGTGGTCCAGGCCGCGTCGTCCACGGGGCCGCCCCGGGACAGTTCGCGGGCGTGCCGGGAGGCGGCGGGCTCCTCGACCAGGCCGAGGTCGCCGACGGTGCGGTCGGGGTCCTCGGCGATCTGCTCCAGGACCCGGCGGAAGGCGTCGAGGAGGGCGCCGGCGGTGCCGTGCCGGTACAGGCTGGTGTTGTACTCCAGGGAGAGTTCCAGGCCGTCGTTCTCGCCGACGAGGAAACTCATGTCGAATTTGGCGGCCCCGTCGTGGAGTTGGTCGATGGCGAACTCGACTCCGGCGGCACTGGTGGTGTGGGTGCCCCAGCGGCCCAGGGAGGTGAACTCGATCTGGAACAGGGGGTGGCGCAGCGGGTCGCGGACCGGGCGGACGGCGTCCACGACCTGCTCGAAGGGCAGCTCGCTGTGGGTGAAGGAGTCCATCACGGAGGAGGCGGTGCGGGCGAGGAGCTCGCGGAAGGAGAGGGTGTCGGTGACCTCCGTGCGCAGTGTGATCATCTGCACGAAGCAGCCGATGACGTTCTCCAGGTCGGGGTGCGGGCGGGAGGCGCTCGCGGTGCCGACGACCACGTCCTCGGAGCGGGTCCAATGCCGCAGCAGGGCGTTGAACGCGGCGAGGAGGGTGGTGAAGACGGTGGTG
Source organism: Streptomyces dryopteridis (assembly GCF_049606955.1). Lineage (NCBI taxonomy): Bacteria > Bacillati > Actinomycetota > Actinomycetes > Kitasatosporales > Streptomycetaceae > Streptomyces > Streptomyces dryopteridis. Next base: position 1,032,944 of record NZ_CP187113.1, read on the forward strand.
TTCTGCTCCTCGGCGAGAGCGGTGAGCCGGCCCAGGAGATCCTGGTCCAGGCCCAGCTTCAGGCCGCGTCCGTCGCCCTTGGTGGCGGGGCCGCGCGGGTGGTCGGGCATGACCTCGGTGGCGGCGGCGCCCGCGAGCAGCCGGCGCCACTGGGCGGCCAGGGCCCGGCCGTGCTCGCCCTGGTCGAGTTTGGCGCGCTGCCAGGCCGCGAAGTCGGCGTATTCGACGGCGATCTCGGGCCCGGTGGGGCGGGTGCCGGCCGCGGCGGCGGCGTAGCCGGCGGTGAGCTCCTCGGTGAAGATGCGGGTGGAGCCGGGGTCCCAGGCCACGTGGTGGACCACCCACAGCAGCAGGTGCCGTTCGGGGGCGAGTCGGATCAGGTGGGCGCGCACGGGCGGGGCGGCGGCGAGGTCGAAGGCGGCGGCGGCGCAGCTCGCGGTGAGTTCGGCGAGTTCGCGGTCGCGGTCGGCCTCGGGGCTCGCGGACAGGTCGGTGGCCTGCACGCCGAGCACGAACGAGGGCACGGGCTCCTGCCAGGGCACCCCGTCGATCTCCACGAGTTTGCTGTGCAGGACCTGGTGGCGGGCGACGACGGCGTTCAGGGCCTCGTGCAGGGCGGCTCTGTCGAGGGGGCCGGTCAGTTTCACGGCCAGGGCTATGTTGTTGCGGGCCTTGCCGGCGCCGAGCTTGTCGACGAACCACATCTGCTCCTGCTGGAAGGAGGAGCGCGAGCGCGGGCCGTGGTCGGCGCGGGCGAGTTCGACGCGCCGGCCGACGCCGGCGGTCATCTGGTTGCGCATCCGGCCCAGCAGGCGGGAGCGCTGGCCCTGGGGCAGCCGGCCGAGCCGTTCGGCGAGATCAGACATGGGTTCCTCCGTTGCGGTGCAGGTCGGTCAGCAGGGCCGCGAGCCGGTCCGGCAGGTGCTTGGCGAAGTAGTGGCGGCCGCCGGGGAGCACGGCCAGGCGCAGGTCGACGGTGTAGCGGCCCCAGGCCAGGTACCCCTGCTCGTATCCGGCGGTGGCCTCGTCGGCGTCGCCGATGACGCAGGTCAGGGGGGTGGTCAGGGGGCGGTCGAAGCCGTCGGGGGTGCGGGCGAAGAAGCGGGCGGCCTCGGTCATGTCGTGCCGGACCATGCGGAGCACGGCCCCGAGGTCGCGGTCGTCGAGGACGCCGTCGAAGCCGTCCATGCCGGTGAGGTAGGCCACGAGCTCCTCGTCGCCGGAGACCCGTTCCATCTCCAGGGCGTGCTCGGGGTCCTCGTCGGGCAGGGCGGCGGCGAGGTCGAGGGCGACGGGGGCCCGGCCGAGGCGTTCCAGGACGTGGGTGGTGGCCAGGGCGGTGACCACGCCCGCGCAGTGCCCGTAGACCACGTAGGGGCCGGTGACGGTGCGGGCGATCTCGGCGGCGGCGAGTTCCGCGAACTCGGGCACGGGCAGCATCGGGCCGGGGCGCAGCGGGTCGTGGCCGGGCGGGGAGACGGCGAGGAGTTCCACGTGCGGCGGGAGGTGTTCGGCCAGCGGCCGGTAGGCGATGGCGTCGCCGCCGCCGTGCGGGAAGCAGACCAGGGTGAGGGCGGTCCCGCCGGCGGGACGGTCGGGGGTGAGGCGGTGCAGCAGTCGGTGCGCGCCCGGGTCCTCGGCGCCGGCGTCGAGTTCGACGATCCGGGCGGCGAGGCCGGCGGGGGTGGGGCGGCCGAAGAGGTCGACGACGCGCAGGGCGGCGGCGCCGGGGTGGTCGGCGAGGGCGGCGGCGACGGCCCGGACGGTGCGGACGGCGGCGAAGGAGTCCCCGCCGAGGGCGAAGAAGTCGGCGTCGGGCCCGGGGGCGGGCACCTCCAGCACCTCGCCCCACACGACGGCCACCCGCGCCACGACGGGATCGGCGGCCGAGTCGGTGCGCGCGGCGGGGGCTTCGGCCGGTGTCGCCGTCGGTGCCAGGGCCGGGGGAAGGGCCGGGGTCGGGTGCGGGGTACGCGGATCCGGCAGGGCCGTGCGGTCCACCTTGCCGTTGGGGCTCAGCGGCAGCCGGTCCAGGAGCACGATCTCGGCGGGCACGCAGTGCGGGGGCAGCACGCGGGCCAGCGCGGCCCGCAGCGCGGCGGGTTCGGGCCGCTCGGGGGCGTCGGGCGCGGGGTCGGCGGGGACCACGTGGGCCACGAGCCGGTCGGAACCGGCCGTCCGGCGGGCGGTCACCACGGCCTCGCGGACCCCGGGCAGGTCGCGCAGGGCGCTCTCGACCTCGCCGGGTTCGATCCGCAGCCCGTTGAGCTTGATCCGGAAGTCGGTGCGGCCGAGGAGTTCGAGAGTTCCGTCGGCCCCGTACCGGGCGAGGTCGCCGGTGCGGTACAGGCGTTCGACGCGGCCGGGGGCGAGTTCGACGGTGACGAACCGTTCGGCGGTCAGTTCGGGCCGGCCCAGATAGCCGCGGGCCAGGCCGACCCCGCCCAGGTGCAGTTCGCCGGGGACGCCGACGGGCACGATCCGGTCGTGCGGGTCGAGCACGAAGGCGAGCTGATTGGCCATGGGGCGGCCGTAGGGCAGTTTCGTCCAGCCCTCCTCCACCCGGTCCACCTCGTGCTCGATCGAGTGGATGGATGCCTCGGTGGCGCCGCCGAGGGCCACGAAGCGCAGGTCGGGGGCGTGGGCGCGGATCCGGTCGGGTTGGGTGACGGGGATCCAGTCGCCGCCGAGGAACGCGGTGCGCAGGTGCGGCAGGGCCGGGCCTCCCGCGTGGTCGAGCTGGTCGAGGAGCAGGCCGAGGAGGGCGGGGGCGGAGTTCCAGACGCTGATCCGGTGCCGGTGGAGGAGGTCGGCCCAGTGGGCGGGGTCCTTGGCCGCGGCCGGGTCGGGCAGGACGAGGGTGCCGCCGGCGGCGAGGATGCCGAGGGTCTCGTACACGCTCATGTCGAAGCTGGGCGAGGACAGGGCGAGGACGGAGTCCCCGGGGCCGATGCCGTGGTGGTGGTTGAGGTCGAGGAGGTTGTTGACCACGCCCCGGTGTTCGAGGGCGATGCCCTTGGGGGCGCCGGTGGAGCCGGAGGTGAAGATGACGTAGGCGAGGTCGCGGGAGGTGACGGGGACGGTCGGGCGGGTCGCGGGCAGGGCGGTGAGCTCGGCCCGGTCGGTGTCGAGGAGGACCCGGGCGGCGCCGGCGGGGACGGGGATCCGGTCGATGAGCTCGGAGTCGGAGACCACCAGCGGCGGGGCGGCGTCGCGCAGCAGCAGGGCGAGGCGTTCGGCCGGGTAGTCGGGGTCCAGGGGCACGTAGGCGCCGCCGGCCTTGAGGACGGCGAGGATCGCGGTGACCAGGCCGGGTCCGCGCCGCAGGCACAGGGCGACGGTGCGGTCGGGTCCGGCGCCGGCGGCGATCAGCCGGCGGGCCAGCCGGTTGGCGCGTTCCTCCAGTTCGCGGTAGGTGACGCTCCACCCGCCCGCGCCGCCCAGGACCACGGCGGGGGCCTCGGGGCGGCGGTCGGCGTGGGCCTCGAAGAGGTGGTGCAGGCAGGCGGTGTCGGGGAACGGGGCGCGGGTGGCGTTCCAGGTGTCGAGGGCGGCGGTGCGTTCGGCCGGGGTGAGCAGGGGCAGTGCGGACAACGGGCTCTGGGGGGCGGTGACGGCGGCGTCGAGGGTGGTGAGGAAGTGGCCCAGGAGGCGGTCCACGGTCTCGGGGTCGAAGAGGTCGGTGGGGTATTCGACGAGGGCGCGGACGGCGCTGCCGGTGTCGTGGACGCTGATCATCAGGTCGTACTTGGTGGCGCGGGAGGAGAAGTCGAGGGGTTCGGTGTCCAGGCCGGCCAGCGCGGGCGCGGTGTCGGGGGTCTCGTCGAGCAGGAACATCACGGAGGTCAGCGGCGGCCGGCTGGGGTCGCGGGGCAGGGCGAGGGCGTCGACGATCAGGTCGAAGGGCAGTTCCTGGTGGGCGTAGGCCCGGAGGGTGGTCTGCCGGGTGGCGCGGACCAGTTCGGCGAATCCGGGGTCGCCGCCGGTGCGGACCCGCAGCGGGAGGGTGTTGACGAAGAAGCCGACGAGGTCGCCGAAGGCGGGGTGGTCGCGGCCGGAGACGGAGGTGCCGACGACGAGGTCGTCCTGTCCGGTCCAGCGGCGCAGGGTGGCGGCGAAGCCGGCGAGCATCGTCATGTAGAGGGTGGCGCCCTCGGAGCGGCCGAACTCGCGCAGTCGGGTGATGAGTTCGGGCGGCAGGTCGAGATAGCGGGAGGCTCCGGAGTGGCCGAAGACGGGCGGGCGGGGCCGGTCGATGGGCAGGTCCACGGGGGCGGCGCCGGCCAGTTCCTCCCGCCAGAACGAGGTGAGTCGTTCGCGGCGCTCGCCGGTGATCCGGGTCCGCTGCCAGCTCGCGAAGTCCGCGTACTGGAGGGCGAGGGCGGGGAGTTGTTCGGCGGGGGCGCCGACGCGGGCCGCGTAGGCCCGTTCCAGTTCGGTGTACAGCAGGCGCATGGACCAACCGTCGGTGACGATGTGGTGCAGGGTGAGGAGGAGCACGTGCTCGTCCTCGGCGAGGCGCCCGAGGCGGGCCCGCAGCGGGACGGTCCCGGCGAGGTCGAAGGGGGCGTGGGCGTCGGCGTCGTGGAAGGCCCGCACGGCCGCCTCGTCGGCGAGTTCGGTGACGGGCAGCGGCAGCCGGTACCCGTCGATCACGCGCGGTTCGGCCTCGGCTGCGCCGTCGCGGTGGTGGTAGACGGTGCGCAGCACCTCGTGCCGGTCCACGATCTCCTGGAGCGCGAGCCGCAGGGCGGGCACGTCGAGGGGGCCGCGGATCCGGGTGGCGACGGGCACGTTGTAGGCGGGGCTGCCGGGCTGGAGCTGGTCGACGAACCACAGCCGGCGCTGGGCGAAGGAGAGCACGGGCGGGGCGGCGGGATCCCGGGGGGCGGGTTCGGCGTCCTCGCGCGCGGCGGCGCGCCCGCCGCCCCGACCGGTGAGGGCCTGGAACAGGGCCCGGCGGGACTTCGGCAGTGCGGCTATGCGTTCGGCGAGGGACTCGCTCACCTGGAGCCTCCGTGCGGGAAGGGGGGACGGGTTGCGGCGGGGAAGGGGTGGGGCGGTCGGGGCGGTGCGGGCGGGCGCCCGGCGCGGGCGGCCGTGCGCCGCACCGGCCCCGGGACAGCGCTCAGGCGGTGATCTTGCTCTCGCCGGCGGGCGCGGCGGCCGGTTCGGCGCCCTCGGCCGGCGCGGCGTCCGGGCCGGTCGGCATCTCCTTGATCTTCGCGACGGGGCCGGCCAGCAGGGTCAGGCCGCCGAGGATGGTGACGGCGCCGGCAACGGCCAGGGCCGGGGTCAGTCCGATCGCCTCGCCGAGCGCGCCGCCCGCGAAGTAGCCGAGCGAGAGGGCGCCGTAGACGGCGGACAGGGCGCTGCCGGAGACCCGGCCCATCTGCTCGTTCGGGGTGACGCCCTGCACCAGGCTCAGCACGTGGATGTCGAACATCGGGGAGACGAAGCCGATGACCGCCTGGACCACCATCAGGCCCACGAACCCGCCGATGGCCCCGCCGGTCGGGACGACGATGTAGCCGGCGCCGAGGACCACGGCGGTCAGCACCAGCACCCGGCCCAGGGTGAGGACCTTGGTGACCTGCTCGGAGAGGACCGCGCCGACGATGACGAACACCGACATCACGGCGAAGGCCGCGCCGACCTGGCCGGGGCTGAGGTTCAGGACCTTGTACGCGTAGACGATCAGCAGGGCGTCGCCCATGGCCGCGCCGAGGTTGACGACGACGTTCGCGGTGAACAGGCCGCGCAGCACGGGGTTGCCGAACAGGGTCTTCAGGCCCTCCTTCAGCTCCGCCTTCGCCGAGGTCTTGCGCTCCTCGGTCCGCTCGCGCACGTCGCGGTGGCGGATGACCAGCAGCGCGACCAGCGAGATCAGGAAGGTGAACGCGTCGGCGGTGATCGCGCGGGCCGCGCCCAGCAGTTGGATCAGGGCGCCGCCGGCGCCGGCGCCGACCGCCTCGGCCACGCTGCGGCTGATCTGGAGCTTGGTGTTGCCCTCGATGAGGTTCTCGGTGCCGATCAGCTGCGGCAGCCAGGACTGGTAGGAGACCTCGAAGAAGGTGGTCAGGACGCCGGTGACGGCGGCCACCGCGTAGATGTGGGCCATGCTCACCGAGTCGAGGGCGAAGGCCAGCGGGATCGTCGCCAGCGCCAGGAAGCGCCCGAGGTCGGCCACGATCATCACGGTGCGGCGCGAGACCCGGTCGGCGACGAGGCCGGCGATCGGGGCGAGCAGCAGGAAGGGCAGGAAGCGGAGCGCTCCCAGGACGCCGACCTCGAACGCTCCCCCGTCCATGACGACGACCGCGAGGGTGGGGAGCGCGAGGAGGGAGATCTTGTCGCCGAAGTTGCTGACGGTCTGCCCGAACCACAGGCGATTGAAATCGGAATGCCGACCGAGTGCCATGTCGACGCCTTTTCTGATGGGGGACGGAAGTGTGGAGCGGCACTCACGCTAGGAATCCGGAGTTAGCGGGCGGTTATGAAATCCGGCGGTTGTAGGACGGTTGTAGGGGCGTCGTGGACACGGTGGAGACCGGGTCCCCGGACCGGCCACGACGCCCCCGGGCGGCGGGCGCGCTCAGCCGGTGAAGGCGGCCGCGGCCTCGGCCTCGCGGGTCAGGGCCGCGGTCGCGGCCGGGGTGAGCGGGGCGGTGTCCGGGAATGGCTCGATCCGGGGCGCGGCCCCCGCTCCCCCGCCCCGGGTCCACGTGCCCACGGCCAAACCGTCCACGAGCACCGTGGCCCGGATCATCCCGCCGCCGGGCCACACCCGCTTCTCGTGGGCGGCCGGCACGGTGGGTTCGCGGGTGCGGTAGGCCACGAGGTGGTCGTCGTAGGCGGGCAGCAGCCGCACGTCGGGGGCGTCCGGGTCGGGGGCCGGCGCGGGGCCCGGGTCGGTGTGGTCCCGGGCCGAGGCGGCCCATGCCTCCTTGGCCTCCCCGGTCCGCAGCCCGGACCAGTGCGCGAAGTCGGCGGCGTCGGCCGGTCCGTGGCCGATCCGGTAGCGGCGGGCCAGTTCGCGGTGGGCGGCGGCGCCGGTGAACGCGGGCGGCCCCGCCGGCGGCAGCCACGCGTCCAGGAGTGCGAAGGCGGGTTCGCCCGCGCGCAGCGGGCCGTGGCAGATCCGGCCGGTCAGGGCGGCGCGGCGGATCAGGTGGAAGGCGGCCTGCCCGGTGCCCGGCACCCCCAGGGCGCCGAGCCGGGCGGTGAGTTCGGCCCGGGTCAGCGGCCCCTCGTCCGCGATGGCCCGTGCCATCAGTTCCTCGGACCTCTCGCACAGCTCGGGCGAGAGGTCCAGTTCGCGCAGTCTGCGGGCGGCGAGGGCGAGTTGCGCGGGTCCGTACAGGGCGAGCAGCCAGCGGGCGTCGGCCGCCGGCACCAGGTGCAGGGTGCCGCGCATGAACCAGCCGCGCAGCAGGGTCCGGTCGGTGTCCAGGGCCCGGTGGACGGCGGCCCGGGTCAGGCCGGTCGAACGGACCCGCAGGCCCAGTTCGGCCGCCGGCAGGTCCTGGGCCTGCACGGCGAACACCCGGGCCAGGACCCCCTCGACCCCCTCCTCGCGGACCTGCCCGCCGACCGCCTGGGCCGCCGCGCGGGCCACCCGCTCCGCTGTGCCTCGTTCCACGTGCCTCACCGTTCTCTCGTCGTGCTTCGTGCGTCGTGCTTGGTGCGTGGTGTTTGTCGTCAAGGTGCTACTCAGGGCGGGTCGGGGTCCAGCAGCCGCAGCCGGACCGGGCCCGCGGTCGCGGCGCAGCCCACCGCCCCGGCCCGCGTCCAGTCCGTCAGGCGCCGGCCGCGCCAGCGGGCCGGGCCCCGGCCGTGCACGGGAACGTCGATGCGGGCCGCCTCGTCGAGACTGCCCGCTCCGGCCTTCACCAGGGCCTCCTTGCGCACCCACTGCCGCAGGAACACCTCCCGGCTCCCGCCCGCCGCCGTCCACGCGGCCCGTTCCTCCCGCGTGCAGGCCCGCGCGACCAGCCGCGGGTCCGGGGCCGGCCCGGCGAGCTCCTCCACGTCCACGCCGACGGGGCCGGGGGCCGCGACGGCGGCCACCCGACCCCGGGTGTGGGCGAGGCTGACGCCCAGGCCGGGCGCCTCCACGAGGCGGGGCCGGCCGTGCGGCCGGGGACAGCTCCCGCAGGATTGCACGAGGGTGAGAGCGCCCGCCGGCAGGCCCAGCAGCCGACCGGCGCACAACCGCACCAGCACGTGCGCGGCGAGGAAGTCCGCGCGGTCGGCGTCCGCGCGGAAGCCCTCGGCCCGGGCCCGTTCCACCCCGGTCAGCAGGGACCACGGGTCCGGCCCGGCCTCGGCGAGCACGGCCCCGGTGCTCCCGGCCCACACCAGACCCACCGGCGGGAGGGCCGCCGGTGGGTGCGGGCCGCGTGCGGGAGCGGGCATCAGCGGGCGCGGCGCAGGACCGCGTAGTACCCGGGCAGCAGCAGGGCGTCGGCGTCCGAGCGCGGGTCGATGGCGTGCAGTTCGATCGCCTCGTCCGCGACGACCTCCCAGCCCTGAGCGCCGAAGGCCGCGTCCAGTTCGGGCCGGGTGAAACGGTGCGAGTGCCGCACCCCGGCCGCCTCCAGCGGGCCGACCAGGTCCTCGGCCCGGCCGCGCTTGCCGCCGACGAAACCGAGGTAGCCGAAGGAGTTCCCGGAGTAGTCGGGCTCGTGCACGATCAGCGTGCCCCGGTCGCCGAGGAGATCGGCGGCCACGGCCGCGAGCCGGGCCCGGGCCTCCTGGTCCAGGACGTGGAAGACCCCGCGCACGAAGATGTTGTACGGGCCCGCGCCGAGGGTCTTCGCCTGTTCGGCGTCGGTCATGTCCAGCGCCAGGTACTCCACGCCGGGCACTCCCGCGGCCTCCCGCCGGGCGTGCTCGATGGCGCTGGCCGACACGTCCACGCCGACCACCCGCGGGTGGTGGGAGGCCAGTTCGCGGCTGTAGCGGCCGTTGCCGCAGCCGAGGTCGATGACGGGCAGCCCGGGCTCGAAGTGCCGGTCGGCCTGGTCGAGGAGCCACCGGAACTCCTCGTCGCTGTCGGCGTCCCAGATGACGTCGCCGCCGCGCCCGGTCCGCCGGACCCCGGCCCAGTAGCGTTCCCAGTTGTCGCCGGTGTCACGGGCGACGGCGCCCGCGGCGGGCGCCTCCTCGGCCCCGGGCGGGGCGGAGGGCGCCTCCCAGGCGGCGTCCTCGCCGAGGGACTCCAGCAGGGCCGTGAACTCCTCGAACATGCCCTCGACGAGGCCGTCGGGGTACACGGCGGGCAGGAAGTCCCAGTTGTAGAGCAGGCCCTCGGGCTTCTCGAACACCTGGAAGTCGAGGGAGACCTGCGGGGTCTGGGAGATGCCGTGGACGGGGGTGCCGAGCAGGTTCTCCTCGTACTGCGGGGGGTGTCCGGCGAGGCTGGTCATGACCACGGGCATGGCCGGGGCCAGCGAGCCGCGCAGCCTGGTGAGTTCCCGCAGCACCTGCACCCCGCTGAAGTAGCGGTGTTCGAGGTCGGCCCACAGCCGGCTCTGCACGGCGCGGGCCCGGCCCGCGAAGCTGCCCTCGGTCTGTTCCACGGCCAGCAGCAGGGTGGTGGTGGTGTCGGCGAGCAGCGAGTTGACCTGCGGGTGCAGCGGCAGCCGGTTGAACAACGGGAAGTTGATCGTGAACCGGGGCCGGCCCGAGGCCCGGCCGAGGATCTCGGCGTAGGCGGCGGCCAGCACCCCGGAGGGGGTGACCTCACGGGCGTGGGCGCGCTCCTGGATCCGGGCCCACAGCGCGGGGTCCACGACGTGGGTGCGGCGGGCGAAGCGGACCGGGAGTTCGGGGGCGTCGGCGGGGCGTTCGGGCAGTTCGGGGGCGGGCGGCAGGGTCTCCAGCCGGTCCCGCCAGTACCACTCGGAGCGGCGGTACAGCTCGCTGTCGCGCAGGGTGTTCCCGACGGCCAGCACGTAGTCGCGGAAGGTCAGCTCCAGCGGCGGCAGGGCGGTGTCGGGGTCGGCGTACAGGCTGACCAGGTCGGGCACGAGGACCTGGAAGTAGCTCCAGGCGTCGGCGACGAGGAAGTCCAGGCACAGGTGGATCCGGGCCCGGCCCCCGCCGAGCAGACTGATCCGCACGTCGAACAGCGGCCAGGAGTCCCCGTCGAGGACCTGGTGGGAGAGGGTCTCGCGGAGCTCCGCCAGGGCCCGCGTCCGGTCCTCCTCGGTGAGGTCGCCGAGGTCGGTGACGGGGATCTCGAAGGCGGGGACCTCCTCGAAGACCTGCTGGGTGCCGTCGGGCAGCACCCGGGTGCGCAGCGCGTCGTGCCGGGCGACCAGGGCGCGCCAGGCCGCGTCGAACCGGGCCAGGTCCAGCCGCTCGTTCTCCCACTCGAAGTAGCCGTGGCAGCCGACGTTGCCGAGGTCGACGAGGCCGCCGCGCCCGATCCACAGGGCCTGCTGGCTCTCGGTCAGCGGGAAGGGCTCGAAGCGGGCGGCGGGGTCGGGGACGATCGCGGGCAGGCCGCCGAAGGAGCCGCGGGAGCCGCCGTCGCCGGCGGTGACGAGTTCGGCGAGCTCGGCGACGGTGGGGCGGGCGGAGAGGTCGGAGAGGCTGAGTTCGACGCCGTAGCGGCGGCGGATCTCGTCGATGAGTCGGAAGGCCAGCAGGGAGTGGCCGCCGCTCTCGAAGAAGTTGTCGTGGATGCCGACGGTGTCGACGCGGAACGCCTCGGCCCACATGCGGGCCAGGCCGTCCTCGATCTCGTCGCGGGGGGCCTCGTAGCCCACGCCGGCGGCCTCGCGGCCCTCGGGCGGCTCGGGCAGGCTGCGCCGGTCCACCTTGCCGTTGGGCAGTCGGGGCAGGGCGGGCAGCACGAGGAGCGCGGAGGGGACCATGTAGTAGGGCAGGGTGCGGGCCACCTCGGCGCGAATGGCGGCCGGGTCGGGTGCGGCGCCCTCGGCGGGGGCCACGTAGGCGATCAGGCGGGTGTCCCCGGGGCCGTGCTCGACGGTGACGACGACGACCTCGGCGACGCCGTCGAGGCGGGCGATGTGCGTCTCGACCTCGCCGAGTTCCACCCGGAAGCCGCGGATCTTGACCTGGGAGTCGGAGCGGCCCAGGAGTTCGACGGCGCCGTCCTCGCGGCGGCGGGCGAGGTCGCCGGTGGCGTACAGCACCGGGTGCGGGTCCTCGGGCAGGTGGTTGGGGAGGAACTTCTCGGCGGTCAGCCCGGGCCGGCCGTGGTAGCCGGCGGCGAGTCCGGCGCCGGAGACGTGCAGCCGGCCCACCTCGCCGTCGGGCACGGGCCGGCCGTCCTCGTCGAGGAGGTGGACGCGCAGGTTGGCGATGGGCACGCCGACCGGGACCTGCCGGGCCGCCTTGACCTCGTCGGGCGTGGTCTGGCTGGTGAGGTCCACGCCGGCGCCGAGGTCGAGGCAGGAGAGCACGTTGGTGGTCTCGGTGGTGCCGTAGGTCATGACCACCCGGAACGGGGTGTCCACGGGCGGCCAGGAGTGGACCCGTTCGGCGGTGGTGACCAGGATCCGCAGCGCCGTCGCGGCGGGCCACTCCAGCCCCCACACGGATTCGGCGAGGGCGGCCACGAGCATGGTGTGGGTGATGCCCTCGCGGACCAGCCAGTCGCGGATCTGGTCGGGGGTGCGGGCCTCCCCGGCCTCGGGAATGTGGATCGCGGCGCCGGCCGGCAGGTAGGCCAGCCACTCCATGATCTGCACGGCGAAGCCGGGGGTGGAGGTCCAGGAGGCGCGGTCGCCCTCGCGGACCCCGTAGGCGCGGCGGGTCCAGTGCACGAGGTTGGTGAGCGCCCCGTGCCGTTCCAGCACCGCCTTGGGCACGCCGGTGGAGCCGGAGGTGTAGATCAGGTGGCTGACGGTGTCGGGCCCGAGGGCGACCCCGGGGGCGTCGGCGGGCAGGTCGGGATCGGCGGTGAGGGCCTCGATCTCGGCGTGCGCGACCCCGTCCGGTATCCGGCCGGCCAGGTCGGCGGGGGCCAGCACGAGCAGGGGCCCGGAGTCGGCGATCATCGCGGCGAGCCGGTCGTCGGGGTTGACGGGGTCGAGGGCCACGACGGCGGCGCCGGTCTTGAGGATCGCGAGGGAGCCGATCACGTACTCGGCGCCGCGCGGGTGGCACAGCCCGATCCGCTGTCCGGGCGCGGCGCCCCGGGCGATCAGGGCGTGGGCGAGCCGGTTGGTGACGGTCTCCAACTCGGCCCGGGTCCAGCGGCGGGCGCCCTGGACGAGGGCGGTGGCCCCGGGGGCGCGGGCGGCGAGCGCGGCGAGCAGCCCGGGGTAGTCGGTGCCGGGGAACTCGGCGTCGGTGCGGTTGTGGTCGACGAGCGCGGTGGTCACGGTGGGGGCCCTTTCCGGAGGCTTAGGCGGCGACGCGGCTGCGCAGCAGCCGGACCGGGAGGCTGTTGATCCCCCAGGTGAAGTTGGACGAGTTGAACGTGGCCGGGCCGGTGGCCTCGAAGCCGTCGAGGACCGGCAGCAGCCCGGCGAGCAGGGCGCCGAGTTCGAGCCGGGCCAGGCGCGCGCCCAGGCACAGGTGCCGGCCGTGGCCGAAGGCGATGTGCCGGTTGGGGCGGCGGTCGACGCGGAACTCGTGCGGGGCCTCGAAGAGGTCCTCGTCGCGGTTGGCGGAGACGTTCCAGAGGGTGACGCGGTCGCCGGCGGCGATGTGCCGGCCGCCGATCTCGGTGTCGCGGACGGCGGTGCGCAGGGCGTGCACCCCGGGGGTGGTCCAGCGCAGGACCTCCTCGACGGCCGGGCCGATGCCGGCGGGGCCGCTCTCGCGCAGCAGCCGCCACTGCTCGGGCCGGCGCGCGAACTCGTGGACGGCGCCGGCGGCGGAGTAGCGGGTGGTCTCGTTGGCGCCGGAGAGCACGCCGTTGAGGTTGAAGACGATCTCCTGGTCGCTGAGCGGGCGGGCGGTGCCGTCGCCCTCGTCGACGAGGGTGTCGTGGGCGATCTCGCTGATCAGGTCCTCGCCGGGGGTGGTGCGGCGCTCGGCGAGGAGTTCGATGAAGTAGAGGAAGATCTCGGAGTGGGCGGCGGCGCGGACGGACTCGTCGGGCGAGTCGAAGGCGTCGGTGGTGAGGTCGCCGATCCAGGACCAGTCGGCGCGGGGGATGCCCATCATGGCGCAGACCACCCGGTTGGGCAGTTGTTTGGCGAGCTCGATGAAGTCGAGGCTCTCGCGTTCCAGTGCCTCGGCGACGAGTTCGCCCACGACCGCGTCGACCATCGCCTCCTGGCGGGGCATCCGTGCCGGCGCGAACGCCGTGTACAGGGCCCGCTTGAGGCGGGTGTGGTGCGGCACGTCGGAGACGATCAGCATCCGGTTGGCGACGGCGGCGACGGCGGCCGGGTCGCTGCCCAGGCGCATGCCGCTCGCGGAGCTGAAGGTGTCCCCGTCGGCGTACACGGAGACGATGTCGCGGTGCTTGCTGAGCACCCAGAAGCCCTCGCCGTCGGGTTCGGGGTGGCGGTGGACGGGGTCGTGGGCGCGCAGCCAGGCGAAGGTGTCCCAGAAGTCGTTGCGCCCGAAGGGGCCCGGGTCGAGCAGGTCGATCTTCACGTCAGGCTCCTCGGGCGGGCCGCGGGCGGGTGTCGGTCCAGTGCGCGTCCACGTGGGCGGCGCAGGCTTCCTCGTCGCCCTCGAAGCCGGCGGGGCTCCAGCCCTCCGGGGCCGCGCGGCCGGCGGGGTACAGGGCGTGTTGTCCCCGGTGGTTGACGAGGACCTGGTGGGTGGTGGGCACGGGGGCCTCCGGGCTCGGGCGGGTTCGGGTGCGACGGGTTCGGGTGCGGCGGGTTCGGGTGCGGCGCGGCGGTCAGTCGCGGACGGCGCCGGTCGTGGCGCCGGCGGCCTCCCGGAGCAGGCCGGCGAGGTGGTCGAGCAGGGCCCGCGGCCGGCGGAGCACGGCGTGGTGGCCGCCGGGCACGGTGCGGCGCAGCAGGCCGGCGGTGGTGACCGCGCCCCAGCCGTCGAGTTCCTCGGCGCTGACCGTCTCGTCCCCGTCGGCGCCCCAGGCGTGCACGGGCACGTCGAGCGGGTCCCCGGCGCGGTGGGCGTAGCCGACGGAGAGCCGGGCGTCCTTGCGGAGCATCGCGACCATGAGGGCGCGGGTGTCGGCGTCGAGGAGTTCGGGGTCGAGGCCGGCGGTGTCGAAGAGCTTGTCGAGTTCGGCCTCGTCGTCCACGATGCCCCGGCCGGCGCCGTCCCAGTACCAGGGGGCGCGGCAGCCGCTGACGACGAGGGCGTGCGGGCGGACCCGGCGGGCCACCTCGTAGCCGATGAGGCCGCCGAAGCTGTGGCCGAAGACGATCAGGGGGCGGCCGGGGGCGAGGGTGTCGGCGAGTTCGGCGGCGACGGCGGTGACGGCCTCGTCGAAGGTCTCGGGCATCGGTTCGCGCCAGCGGTTCTCGCGGCCGGGCAGTTGCACGCCGTACACCTGGGCGGCGCCGGCGAGGGCGGGTTGCCAGGCGCGGAACTGTTGGCAGCCGGCGCCGGCGGGCGGGAGGCAGAGCAGGGCGGGGCGGGTGGCGTCGGCGGGGTCGGTGCTCCAGGTGGAGATCCAGCTGCCCATGCTCAGGCCCCCCGGGTGTCGTGGCCGGCGCCGGCCTCGACGGCGTCGGCTTCGGCTTCGGCTTCGGCTTCGGCGGTGTCGCGCAGGGCGGCGAGCCGGTCGAGTTCGGCGGCGAGGGCGTCGGCGGTGGGGCGGGCCAGCAGGGCGCCGAGGCCCAGTTTGAGGCCGGTGACGCGGCGCAGTTCGGAGACGACGCGGGCGGCGGCCAGGGAGTGTCCGCCGAGTTCGAAGAAGTCCGCGTCGGGGCCGGGCACGGGGATTCCGAGGACCTCCGCCCACACGCCCGTGACCAGGCCCTCGGTGAGGGTGCCGGCCCGCTCGGGGCCGGTGGGGGCCTCGGGGGCGGTGAGGTCGGCGGCGATCGCGGCGCGGTCGGCCTTGCCGGTGCCGAGGGTGGGGATCCGGTCGCGGACCCGGACCACGGTGGGGACGGCGGCGGCGGGCAGTTGTTTGCGGCAGTGCTCCACGACCCGGTCGGCGAGTCCTGCGGGTTCGGCGCCGGGCGCGGCCACCACGGCCAGGCCCAGGGTCTCGCCGGAGCCGAGGGGGGCGCATGCGGCGGCGAGGACCTCGGGGAGTTCGGCGGCGACCCGTTCGACCTCGCCGAGTTCCACCCGGTGGCCCCGGACCTTGACCTGGTCGTCGCGGCGGCCCCGGTAGTGGAGTTGTCCGTCGGGGTGGCGGACCACGAGGTCGCCGGTGCGGTACATGCGGGCGCCGGCGCCCGCGAAGGGGTCGGGCGGGAAACGGCTCGCGGTGAGTCCGGGGCGGCCCCGGTAGCCGCGGGCGACGGCCGGTCCGCCGAGGTGGAGTTCGCCCTCGACCCCGTCGGGCACGGGCCGCAGTTCCTCGTCCAGGACGTGCGCGTGGTAGCCGGGCAGGGGGCGGCCGATGCCGGTGACGTCGTCGCCTCGGGCGCTGTCGGCCCAGGTCGCGGCGATGGCGACCTCGGTGGGCCCGTACACGTTGAGGAGCCGGCGGCCGGCGGCGAAGCGTTCGGCGAGGGCGGCCGGGCATGCCTCGCCGGCGACCACGATCACCTCGGCGGACTCCAGGGCGTGCCCGTGCGCGGCGAGCAGGGAGGGGGTGAGGGAGACGGTGCGCAGGCCGGCCGGAACGGGCTCGCGGTCGGCGGCGGCGGCCTCGCGCAGGCCCTCCAGGGAGAGGTCCACGAGGGCGATGCCCTGGCCGTGCACGAGGTAGAGCAGGGTGCACCACAGCCAGCCGTCGAAGGCGGGCGAGACGGCGTTCAGGCCCAGGCCCCCCGAGGGCAGGTCCAGGGTGGCGAGGGCGGTGACGAAGGTGTCGAGACCCCGGTGGGTGATCTCGACGCCCTTGGGGCGGCCGGTGGTGCCGGAGGTGTGGATCAGGTAGGCGCGGTCCTCGGGGTCGGGCGGGGTGACGACGAGGGGGCCGGGGGCGGCGCGGCGCGCGTCGGCGGGGGTCAGCAGCCGCAGCCCGCCGCGGTCGAGGCCGGGCGGGACTGCGGCGGCCACGAGGACGGCGGGCGCGGCGTCGGCGAGCACGTGCCCGAGGCGTTCGGTGGGGTGGGCCGGATCGAGGGGGACGGCCACGGCGCCCAGGCTCCAGACGGCGAGCAGCGCCGGGACGCTCTCGCGGGAGCGGCCGAGCAGCAGGGCCACGGGCACCTCGGGGCCGACCCCGGCCTCGGCGAGGGCGCGGGCCCAGCGGGCGGTGCGGGCGGTGAGCGCGGCGTAGGTGTGGGTGCCGTCGACGGCGCGGACGGCGGTGGCGTCGGGCAGTTCGCGGGTCCACCGCTCCAGCCGCGCGAACAGCGGCGGGAGGGTCTCGGCCGGGTGCGTGACGGCCGGGTGCGTGACGGGGGTGCTCATCGGGTCTGGTCCCCTTCGGGCGCGGCGGGTCCGGCGGGCGCGGTGGCTCCGGTGGGGTCGGTGGGGTCGGTGGCGCGCAGTCGGGGGCCGACCACCCGCCCGTCGCCCTGAGGCAGTTGCAGGGACTTCGTCTCCAGGAACGCCTCCAGGCCGGCGGTCCCGCACTCGCGGCCGATGCCGGACTGCTTGAAGCCGCCGAAGGGCGCGGCGGGGTTGAACTGGCCGCCGTTGACGTCCACGAGCCCGGTGCGGAAACCCCGGGCGACGCGCTCGGCGCGGGCGGGGTCGGCGGACCAGACGGCGCCGTGCAGCCCGTAGTGGGTGTCGTTGACCACGCGCAGGGCCGACTCCTCGTCGTCGTAGGGCACGACGCACAGCACGGGGCCGAAGATCTCCTCCTGCCCGAGGTCGGAGGCGGGGTCGGTGTCGGCGAAGATCGTGGGGCGGGCGTAATACCCGCGGGTCAGGCCCTCGGGGCGGCCGGGCCCGCCGAACACGAGCCGCCCGGAGCCCTCGGCGATGCCCCGTTCCACGTACCGGGTGACGCGGGCGTGGGCGGCGGCGGAGACCAGCGGGCCGAGGTCGGTGGCCGGGTCGCGGGGGTCGCCGGTGACGTACCCGGCCATGGCCTCGGCGGCCAGCGCGAGCGCCTCCTCCTGCCGGGCGCGGGGCACCAGCAGCCGGCTCCACTGGAGGCAGGTCTGGCCGCTGTTGAAGAGGACCTGGTCGACGGTGGCGGCGACGGCGCGGGCGAGGTCGGCGTCGTCGAGGACCAGGCTCGCGTTCTTGCCGCCGAGTTCGAGGTGGACGCGTTTGATCCCGGCGGCGGCGCGGGCGGCGACGTCGCGGCCGGCGCGGGTGGAGCCGGTCAGCGAGACGGTGTCCACGAGCGGGTGCTCGACGAGGGCGGCGCCGACGGTCTCGCCGGTGCCGACGACCGCGTTGAACACCCCGGGCGGCAGGTCGGCCTCGGCCATGGCCTCGGCGAGCAGCCGGGCGTGCAGCGGGGTCAGCTCGCTGGGCTTGTGCACGACGGTGCAGCCGGCGGCCAGCGCGGGCAGCACCTTCTGCACGGTGAGCAGCAGCGGGGTGTTCCACGGGGTGACGCAGGCGGCGACGCCGGCGGCCTCGCGGACCACCAGCGAGTGCCCGATCCGCTCCTCGAACACGTGCGAGGCGGCGGTCTCCACGCAGTGCGCGGCCATGCCGAGGGAGAGGCCCACGTGGGTCTGCCGGGCCATCCGGATGGGCGCGCCGACCTCGGCGGTGATCGTGTCGGCGAAACGGTCGGCGCGGGCCTCCATGGCGGCGACCACGCGGCGCAGCAGGGCGGCGCGCTGTCGCGGCGGGGTGGCGGACCAGCCGGGGAAGGCCGCGGCGGCGGCGCGGGCCGCGCGATCGGCGTCCCGGGCGGTGCCGGCGGCGACCGTGGCCAGGGGCAGTTCGGTGGCGGGGTCGGTGACGAGGATCCGGTCCTCGGCGTCGGAGGCGGTCCAGGCCCCGCCGATCCACTGGTCGCCGTGGTGCGGCGGCGCGGGAGCCGGGGCGGCGGTCGCGGGCGGGTCCTGTCTCACGGTCGACACGGTCATGACGGGGTTCCTCACGGGGTCTCGTGACGCGGGGTGCGGGGCGGCTCCGCACGGACGTGCGGGCGGTGGGGCGGTGCGGTGGGGCGGATCGGCTCGGGCTCAATCGGCGACGCGGACGGGCGAGCGAGGCGGGGCGGGCACAGGGCGGTGGGGCGGATCGGCTCGGGCCCGATCAGTGATGCGGACGGACGGGGCGGGCGGGACGGGACGGGGCGGGGCACGGGGCGTTGGGGCGGATCGGCTCGGGCTCGGTCGGCGCGGACGGGGCGGGGCGGGGCGGGGCACGGGGCTGCGGCTCGGGGCGGACCGGCCCGGCCCGGCTCGGCTCGGCTCGTGCTCAGTCGACGGCGGGGACGGGTGGGGCCGCCGCGCGGGCGCGGGTGTCGGCGCGGGCCCGGCGGGCGGGTCGGGCCGGCAGCCCGGCGGCCCAGGGCTCGACCCCGTGCCCGGTGCCCCGGCGGCCCGCCGACCGCGCGGCGCGGATCGGGCCCCCGCCGCCGGCCGGGGCGCGCGGGGCGGCGGCGGGGACCAGGGCGCGCAGCAGGGCGCGGGTCTCGGGGGCGGGGTCCACGGCGAGTTCCTCCCGCAGCCGGCGGGCGCACAGCTCGTACCAGCGGCGCACGCAGGCGAGTTCGCCCCGGCGGCCGTGGGCGGCCATCAGCGCGCGGTAGGTCTCCTCGTGGTGCCGGTCGACGGCCAGGGCCCGCCGGCACAGTTCGATGACCTCGCCGCCGTCCTCGCGGGCCTCCGCGTCGGCCCGCAGCACGGTCAGCGCGCGCAGGGCCAGGGCCCGCAGGTACTCGCGCTGCTCCACCACCCAGTCGGCGTCCTCACCCCGCAGGAACTCCCCGCCGTACAGGTCGAGGGCGGCCCGCAGCGGGCCCCGGGCGGCGGCGGTGTCGCCTCGGGCTGCGGCGCGCAACCCGGTGTGCACGAGCTCGCGGAATGCCTCCAGGTCGGACCAGAGCCCGTCCACGTGCAGCACGTAGCCGAAGTCGCGGTGCAGCAGCCGGATCCCGGAGTCCCCGGGCCGGTCGGGGTGGGCGTCCAGGACCCGGCGCAGGGCGTGCGCGGCCACCTTCAGGGAGCTGCCGCCGGCCGCGCCGGGCCACAGGGCGTCGTGCAACCGGTCGCGGGTGAGGACCTGCCCCCGGTGCAGCACGAGGAACTGGAACAGCCCGCGGGCCTTGCCGGCCCGCCATCGGTCCACGGGCTCGCCGCGCACGGTGAGCCGGAAGTCGCCGAGGAACCGGACCCGGACCGCGGGCCCCGGACCGGCCGGCCCGCCCGTCGCGCCGGCCGAGGCGCCCGAGGCGATCCCGACGCCCGTGGCGATCGTGGCGGTGCTCGTCGCGTCGGTCCTCGCGGTGGTCATCGCGCCCTCCCCGTTCTCGTCTCCCCGCCCGCACCGCGGCCGGTGCCCCGGTGGTCTGCGAGGAGTGTGCGCGGGCGGCCTTTCACCGCCCTACAACGGCGGGCCGGACGGCGTTGTAGGCCGGTGAAAGGCCCGTCGCGCACATTTCTCGGCACGACCACCCCGCACCGCCGACCCCGAAACGAGGGCTGTTTCCATGACCAGCAGCGACACCCGGCTCCAGAAGGTCGTCATCCTCGGCGGCGGCACGGCCGGCTGGATGACGGCCGCCTACCTGGGCAAGGCCCTCCAGGGCACGGTCGACATCACCGTGCTGGAGGCGCCGTCCATCCCGCGGATCGGCGTGGGCGAGGCGACCGTGCCCAACCTCCAGCGGTCCTTCTTCGACTACCTCGGGATCGCCGAGGACGAGTGGATGCGGGAGTGCAACGCCAGCTTCAAGATGGCCGTGCGCTTCGTGAACTGGCGCACCGGCGGGCAGGGCGAGTCCGGGGCCCGTGAGCTGCCGGGCGGCGGGCCGGACCACTTCTACCACCCCTTCGGCCTGCTCCCGGACTACGACCACACGCCGCTGTCGCACTACTGGTTCAAGCGCAAGCACGAGGGCCGCACCACCGAGCCCTTCGACTACGCCTGCTTCCGCGAACCCCCCGTGATGGACGCGATGAAGGCCCCGCGCTGGCTGGACGGCCGGCCGGCCACCCGGTACGCGTGGCACTTCGACGCCCAGCTCGTGGCCGACTTCCTGCGGCGCTTCGCCACCGAGAAGCAGGACGTCAACCACGTCCGGGACGAGATGACGCGGGCCGAGCTCGACGAGCGCGGGTACGTCAAGGCCCTGCACACCAAGGGCGGGCTGACCCTGGACGCGGACCTGTTCGTGGACTGCTCCGGCTTCCGCGGCCTGCTCATCAACCAGGCCATGGAGGAGCCCTTCATCGACATGAGCGACCACCTGCTGTGCGACAGCGCGGTGGCCACCGCCGTCCCGCACGACGACGAGGCGGGCGGCGTGGAGCCGTACACCTCGGCGATCGCGATGTCCTCGGGCTGGGCGTGGAAGATCCCGATGCTGGGCCGCTTCGGCACCGGCTACGTGTACAGCAGCAAGTTCGCCGACCAGGAGACCGCGACCGCCGAGTTCGCGAACATGTGGGGGCTGGACCCGGCGGAGACCAAGTTCAACCACATCCGCTTCCGGGTCGGGCGCAACCGGCGGGCGTGGGTGAAGAACGTGGTGAGCATCGGCCTGTCCTCGTGCTTCCTGGAGCCGCTGGAGTCCACCGGCATCTACTTCATCACCGCCGCGATCTACCAGCTCGCCAAGCACTTCCCGGACAAGACCTTCAACCCGGGGCTGACCGACAGCTTCAACCGCGAGATCGAGTTGATGTTCGACGACACCCGGGACTTCATCCAGGCGCACTTCTTCTACGCCCCCCGCGACGACACCCCCTTCTGGCGCGCCAACAAGGAACTGACCCTGCCCGAGAACATCCGGCAGAAGATCTCCGCCTACAAGGCCGGCCTGCCCATCAACTCGCCGATCACCGACGAGTCCACCTACTACGGCAACTTCGAGGCCGAGTTCCGCAACTTCTGGACCAACGGCAGCTACTACTGCATCTTCGCGGGCCTCGGCCTGGAGCCGGACGCCCCGCTGCCCTCCCTGGCCCACCGCCCCGAGTCCGTCGCCGGCGCCGAGCCCCTCTTCGACACCGTCAAGCGCCAGCAGCAGAACCTCCTCGAAACCCTCCCCAGCGCCTACGACTACCTCCGCCGGCTCCACGGCGCGTAACCGCTGCCGCACGGTCCGGCCGGCGAGGCCCGGCCGACGGGTCGGAACGGGACACCAAGAGCCCACGCGCCGACTCCCGCACGACACCCGACCACCGACCACCGACCACCGCGGCCCGACGGCACGGCCCACCGGCCGCCGTCGGGCCGCGGCGCGCGTACCGCCTCCCGCCTCCCTCCACCCCAGGAGCGAAGAGATGCCCCAGCACACCGCGCCCCCGCCGCCCACCCCGCCCGAGCCCCCGGAGCCGCCCGCCGGCGGGCCGGGCCCGGTGGACCTGCGCCCGTTCATGGCCGCGTTCCCCACCGGCGTGTCCGTCGTCACCACCGTCGACACCGAGGCCCGCCCGCACGGCCTGACGTGCAGCTCCGTGGCGAGCGTGGCCCTGGCCCCGCCCACCCTCATGGTGGGCATACGCACCGCGAGCCCCACCCTCGCCGTCCTCCTCGCCCAGGGCCGCTTCACCCTCAACCTGCTGCACGAGGGCGCCCGCGCCGTCTCCGACCTGTTCGCCTCCGGCGACCCCGACCGCTTCGACCACGTCGACTGGCGCCTGCCCCTGGGGGCCGGCGGCCCGCACCTCATCGAGTCGGCGCACGCCTTCGCCGACTGCGCCGTGGAACGCGCCCTGCGGATCGGCGACCACACGGCGGTGTTCGCGCGGGTCTCCCGCGTCACCGTCCGCGAGGACCCCGCCCCCCTGCTGTACGGGCTGCGCCGCTACGGCGCCTGGTCCACCACCGCGCCGCCCCCCTCCCCCGCGCCCACGCCCGCGCCCGTGCCCGCCCAACCCCCGGCCCACCCGCGCAGACCCGCTCCGAGCAGCCTGGGGGTCGGCCGTGTCGGCAACTGACCCGCTGCCCGCCCTCCTGATCGCCGTGCCCGCCGTGATCCTCGCGAGCCAGGCCGGCGCCACCCTCTTCCGCCGGTTCGGGCAGCCCCCGGTGGTCGGCGAGATCGCCACCGGCATCCTGCTGGGCCCCTCCCTCCTCGGCCGGCTCTGGCCGGAGGCGCAGGGCTGGCTGTTCCCGCCCGCCGTGCTCCCCTACACCTCGGCCCTCGGCCAACTCGGCCTGCTCGCGTTCATGTTCCTCGTCGGTCTCGAACTGGACCTGAAGAACCTGCGCGGCCACACCCGGGTCGCGGTCGCCGTCAGTCAGGCCGGCATGCTGCTGCCATTGGCCCTCGGCGCCCTCCTCGCCGCCGCGATGTACCCGCGCCTCGCGCCGGACGGCGTCGGCCGGATGCCCTTCACCCTCTTCATCGCGGTGGCCATGGCCATCACGGCCTTCCCGGTGCTGGCCCGGATCCTCATCGACCGCGGCCTGTACGGCACCCCGCTGGGCGCGCTGGCCATGGCCTGCGCGGCCGTGGACGACGTGGTGGCCTGGTGCCTGCTGGCCCTGGTCGTGGCCCTGTCCACCGCCGGCTCCCCCCTGGAGGCCCTCACCGCGGCGGCCCTCGCGGTGCTCTTCACCCTGGCCATGCTGCACGTGGTCAAACCCCTGCTGGCCCGCTGGGCGGCTCGCGCGGAACGGCACCAGGACGGCGTGGTCCTCGTGGTCCTGTTCAGCGGCCTGAGCCTGTCGGCCCTGGCCACGGACCTGATCGGCGTGCACGCCCTGTTCGGCGCCTTCCTCTTCGGGGTGATCACCCCCCGCGGCGGCCGGCGCGTGGAGGCCGCGGCGGCGCGCATCCGCGCGTTCACGGTCCCCGTCCTGCTGCCCCTGTTCTTCGTGCACACGGGACTGCGTACGGACATCGGCGGCCTCTCCCCCGAACTCTGGCTCTGGGCCGGCGCGATCCTCGCCGTGGCGGTCCTCGGCAAATGGGGCGGCGCCACCACGGCCGCCCGCGCCATGGGCCGCCCCTGGCGCGAGTCCCTGGCCATCGGCTCCCTGATGAACTGCCGCGGCCTGACGGAACTGGTGGTCCTCAACGTGGGCCTGGAACTGGGCGTCATCGGCCCGGACCTCTTCACGATGCTGGTCCTGATGGCCCTCACCACCACAGCCCTCACAGGCCCCACCCTCACCCCCCTCACCAAACCCCCCCACCCCACCCCACCCAAACCCACCCACCCCAAACCCAGAATCCCCACCCCTTGACCCGACACGGCCCGCCGCCGGCCCGCGGACCCCCGCTCCGCCTCGACCGGCGTCGGCGGGGGCTGTGCAAACGCGGGAACCCCGTTCCGAGGCGCTGTTCTAGGATGGCGGTGTTCATCTCAGCGGCCCGCCGGGCTTCCGTTCCACCCCGTGGACCGAGGACACGCCCCCACCCGCACGAGTCGTTTCGTGCTGCCTGGGGGCATTGCCTTGTTGTTTCGTGAGTCCGCGGCGTCCCTGGCCGCGCGCACCCCTCTCGAGGGGCGACTGGCCGAACTCCTCGGTGAGAACTTCCGCCATCGACACGGACACAACCCCTCCTCCTCGGAGATCCGCTCCTGGGAACGCAGCATCCCCGTGCTGGCCAACGTCCTGGTCGAGGCCGGGCTCGGTGACGTCGAGGTGCTGCTCGAGTACGGCCTCCCCCTGACCAGCAAGCGCGCGGACGTCGTCCTGGCGGGTGTCCACCCGACCACCGGGGAATCCTCGTTCGTGGTGGTCGAACTCAAACAGTGGAGCGAGGCCCACCCCGAGGACGGCGACCCTCTGCGCTGTCGTGTGCCGTCACTGCCCCGGCTCGCCCTCAACCCGATCCTGCAGGTCCGGGGATACTGCGAATACCTGACCTCCTTCAACGGGGCACTCGATCAGTCGCCCGACGCGGTGACCGGCGTCGCGTTCCTCCACAACGCCACGGAGTTCGGTGTCGCGGGACTGCGAGAGGTACCGGAGGACCGCCATGCCCGCATGTTCACGGGCGAACAGCGGGGCGCTCTCATGGACCATCTGCGATCGCGGCTGGCGCCCAAGCCCGGTGCCCAGGCCGCCGACGAACTCCTTCAGGCTCGGATCCGTCCTTCTCGCCAACTCATGTCGGTGGCCGCGGCCGAGGTCCGGGACCGCGAACAGTTCGTTCTCCTCGACGAACAACGCCTCGCCTACGAGACCGTGATGTCCGCCGTACGCGCTGCCCGCCGCTCGAACCACAAACAGGTGGTCGTCGTCGCCGGTGGCCCGGGTTCCGGCAAGAGCGTCATCGCCCTCTCCCTCCTCGGCGAGATGTACCGACGTGGCATTCCGGCCTTGCACGCGACCGGGTCGCAGTCGTTCACGAAGACGATGCGCAAGGTCGCCGGCGCCCGCAAGCCCGAGGTCCAGAAGCTGTTCCGGTACTTCAACAGTTTCATGGAGGCCGAGCCCAACGACATCGACGTCCTGGTGTGCGACGAGGCCCACCGGCTGCGCAAGACCTCGGCCAACCGCTACACCAAGGCGTCACTGCGCACCAGCCGTCCGCAGCTCGCCGAACTCATCGACGCCGCCCGTGTTCCGGTCTTCCTCCTCGACCAACACCAGGTGGTCCGCCCCGGTGAGATGGGCACCGTCGAGGAGATCCGCCACGCCGCGGCCGAGCAGGGTCTGCACTGCGAAGTGGTCGAACTCGACAGCCAGTTCCGCATGGGCGGCAGTGACGCCTACCTGCGCTGGGTGACGGGCCTCCTCGGCCTGGAGGACGAGCCGATCCACCCGTGGGAACCCGACGGCAAGGTCTCGCTGCTCACCGTGGACAGTCCCGACGCCTTGGAGGAGCTCCTGACGGCCAAGCGCGCCGAGGGCTACGGGGCACGGCTGTCGGCCGGTTACTGCTGGAAGTGGACCACCAAGATCCCGCCGGGGTCGACCCACCTGCCGAACGACGTGACCATCGGTGACTGGGCCAAACCGTGGAACCTCTATGGGGACCGCGCCCTGCTGGGCGCGCCGCCCGCGCCGCTCTGGGCCACCGATCCCGCGGGTTTCGGGCAGGTCGGCTGCGTCTACACCGCCCAGGGCTTCGAGTACGACTGGTCAGGGGTGATCATGGGGCCCGATTTCGTGTGGCGCACCGACCGGTGGGTGGTGGACCGGACCGCTTCGAAGGATCCCGCGTTCACCAAATCCACCCCCGACGAGGACGTGGAGCGCCTCGTCCGCAACACCTACAAAGTGCTGCTCACCCGAGGGATGGTCGGCACGGCGATCTACTCGACCGACCCCGAGACCCGCGAGAAACTCCGCACACTCGTCCCCCGGCAACCCTGACCGACCCGCGAGATCCGGCCGGCACCACTTGCCGCCGGTGACGCACCAGGCTTCCCGACGCTACCCTTGCCTCCGCTGCGCACCTTCCCGGAGGGTACGGAGCCGTGGTTCTCGGTACCTCAAGGGAACGTGAGCGAGGAATGGTCGAGCCCGTCGCGCGGAAACGCGCGACGCGAGCGGTGACGCCCGGTAGGGAATCCCCTTCCATTCCGATCTCACTGCTCTGGAGTGGCCATGGACGCGGACGAGTACAAGCCTGCGCGTCGTGAAAGGATCCGCGAGATCCTGATCGACATCGTCATCGGAACCGTCTCGAACCTTGTGGTGACGGGTCTGACGGCGATGGTGAGCCTGTTCTTCTGAACAGACGGGGGGCGGGCCCGGCGAGCCCGTCCCCCACACCTCACCGGTTCCTCAGAAGAGGAACAATTCCGTACCGGAGCCGGGCTTGGTCTTCCGGGACGACTTCCTCGACCTCTTCCTGCCCTTCCGTGCGGGACGTGGCAGATGGTGGATGCGCGCCTCCGGCGGGAGTTGCTCCCAGGTGGGACGCAAGCCCGCCACCACCACCTCGCCGACACACTCCTTGAGGTATGCCCTCGTCTCCTCGTCCGTGGAATAGAGAACGGCCGCACGGCTCGCTCGGGTCATGAGCACGTGGTAGGCGTGCCGTACCAATCGGGCGAATTCCTCGTCGTCGACGCTGCCCGCACGAACCTTGGGGTCGAAGGAACCCGGGAGCCGAACCCGCCGAATCCCGTCCGACCCCTTGGTCGCCTTGCCTCGACGGAAGACCCATTCACCGTCCCGCCGCACCATGTCGTCGCCCATGATCACCCCGCACCAGTCCCACTCCAGACCCTGTGCCGTGTACACGCAGCCGATCTGCCCGATGCCGTTCTCGTGCACGCCCCAGATCCGCGAGGGTGGCACCGTCTTGTTCTCGCAGAACGAGTCGGAGTCCGCGTTCCACTGCCGGTGCCAAGAGCCGATGCGCACGTCCGCTTCCAGACGACGCTCAGCGCCGCGGGGCTTGGTCCACGGCCAGCAGTATCCGGCCACCATCCGAGCACTCGCCCCCGCGGACGCCTCCGCGCGAATGATCCGCTCCAGGTCTTCCGGGGAATCGGCGACTTCGACGTGCATCAGTCCGTCCGGCGTCCACACGTCCGTGTCGCCGCCGGACATGCCGAGCACCGCCTGTACCCAACGGGGGTAGGCGTCACTGCCGCCGCACCGAAACTGCTCACGCAGGTCCCATCGGACGAATGACGCGCCGTTCCGAGCCGCGGCGTCCTCGACGAGCGCGGCGGTTCCCACCTCCAGTGGGCGCACGGACTGTCCCTCGTCGAGAAAGAAGACCGTCATGCGGGCCGCCTGAACCAGCTCGTCCACCTGCGGCCCGACACCCCATCGATCCTTCTTCCAGTACCTGTTGGTCGTACGCGCCCTGATTCTGTGCGCCTCGTCACAGATGAGGACGTCCAGCGGAGGAACGGGCGGCTTCACGAAGTCATGGAAATAGGTGAAGGATTCCTTGAATTGGCGATCGCCGAACCCGACGTGCTCCTGCAGCGCCCCGTTGAACGCGCGGCTGCCGCTGGCGTAGAGCACCGAACGCTCTCGAGACTCCAGCTCCGCTTTCAACTGGAGTCCGACGGCACTCTTCCCCGTCCCGGCGCCACCCGTGATCAAGAACACCGCGCGCTTCTCCTCCGGCAGCAGCATCGGCGCGTCGAGAGAGGGGAGCACCCGCGTGGCCTTGTCCAACACGCGGTCCACGACCTTCTTCTGCCTACCCCGCAGCGTGAACACCGTGTCCGCGCCTCGCGAATCGATCATCGCGTCCAAGAGCGGAACGTTCCTCAGTCCCAACCCCCTGAGGACCGTCTCCGCCTCCGATTTCGCGCCGTCCTCCGCGAAGTGCTCACGGAGGTCCTCCAACAGGCGCTCGCGGTGGTCTCCGGTGTACAGAACGGTGAGAGCTCCGCCCGGCGCCTCGAAGTCGAACAACGGCCGCACGGAATCCTCCGTGGCGTTGTGCAGGTAGGCGAAGGTCCCACATTCGATATCGGCGCCGGCCAGCGGTCCTCTGGGACTCATGAACGCCTGGTGGTACTCCATCAGCTGGAGTGCCGGATGCCGCTTGGGTTCCATTCCCGGCACCCCGACCATGGCCGACACCGCTCGTTCCAAGCGCGTGACCGTCGACCACCTTTTGAGTTCCACCAGTTGGACCGAGGTCCGGTCCTCCGTCGGATGCCGTCCGACCAACACCACATCGATGAGGCGGGGGCCTTCGGCCCTCTCCATCTCGTCGAGGGTGGCGGCACACTCGACGATCATCTGGACATTCCCCCGACCGGCCGCCACCAAGTCCTCGGCGAGATTCACGAGGCTCTCGGCCCACGCCATCCGCTCCGACAGGGACGCCTCGCTCTGCCTGAAGTGTCGCCATCGAGCCGCGAGGTGCGGAACCATGCGTCGCCGAGCGTTCAAGGTGAGCAGGTCCTGAGCGGACAGCTTCAACAACAGCATGGACACGGCGCGGTCCCCCAGGGCACGAGTGATTCGCGCGGGTGGGGGCGTGTCCTCTGAGGAAGCCCGGCGGGCCGCATTCGGTGTCGCCGATCCTAGGAAACACGCGGGGTGATCCGGAAACCACTGTGCCGTTCGTCGGCCACGTGGCCGCCACGCTGTCCGAAAGCCTCCGGTACGGCGGGTCCGACCCGAACCTCACGGACGAACACGCCCCACGCCACACGCCCCGTGGGCACCCGGCCGACGCGCACGAAAAATGCCCGGTCGCCCGAATCCCCCTTCCGGGATCCGGTCGACCGGGCACTCGATGCCAAACGGTCAGTAGCTCTTTTCGACCGGTTCCAGGATCGCCACGCATTCCAGGTGGTGGGTCCCTGAGAACGCATTGAAGAGCAGGAGACTGGACAAAGTCACAGGTCAGCGCCCCCGTTTCGTCAACCAAGGGAACTGTGTGCGTCAGCGAAGCGTCGCCGTCTCCCCAAATACGAGGCTGCTGACCAGCTCAGGCGCGTGATCCACGTCCTGTTCTAGGATGGCGAAGACCATCTCAGCGGCCCGACGGGCTTCCGCTCCACTTCTGTGGAACCGAAGGACATGCCCCCACCCGCACGAGCTACTTCGTGCTGCCTGGGGGCACCTCCTTGCTGTTCCGTGAGTCCGCGGCGTCGTTGGCCAGCCGCACCCATCTTGAAGGACGGCTGGCCGAGATCCTGAGCGAGAACTTCCTGCACAGGCACCGCCACCGGCCCCACCCGTCGGAGGTGCGCTCCTGGGAACGGAGCATCCCGGCGCTCACCAACGCGCTCGTCGAAGCGGGGCTCGGCGAAGTCGAGATGATGCTGGAGTACGCGCTGCCCCTTACCAGCAAGCGCGCGGACGTGATACTTGCCGGTGTTCATCCGAGTACCGGAGAGCCCTCCTACGTGGTGGTCGAGCTGAAGCAGTGGAGCGAGGCCTATCCCGAGGAGGACGATCCGCTGCTGTGCCGCATCGATGCCTACCCGGATCCGGTCCTCAACCCGATCGAGCAGGTACGCGGCTACTGCGACTACCTCATCTCGTTCAACGGAGCGTTGGAACAGATTCCCGACTCGGTCGTGGGGGTCGCCTACCTGCACAACGCAACCGACTTCGGGGTGGCCGGGCTCCGCGCCGTCACGGAAGACGATCACGGCCGGATGTTCACCGGTGACCAGCGTGGTGCCTTCCTCGGCTACCTCCGCTCGAGGCTTGCGGCGAAGCCGGGTGCCGAAGCGGCCGATGCCCTGCTGCAGGGCAAGATTCGGCCGTCACGGCAGCTGATGGCCGTTGCCGCCGAAGAGGTGCGCGATCGGGAGCAGTTCGTACTGCTGGACGAACAGCGGCTGGCTTACGAAACGGTCATGTCGGCAGTGCGCCAGGCTCGCCGGTCCAACCACAAGCAGGTCGTCATCGTGGCCGGCGGGCCGGGTTCCGGCAAGAGCGTGATCGCCCTCTCCCTGTTGGGCGACCTATATCGGCGCGGTGTGCCGGCCCTACACGCCACCGGTTCGCAGTCCTTCACCAAGACGATGCGCAAGGTTGCCGGGGCCCGCAAACCCGAGGTCCAACGGCTCTTCCGCTACTTCAACAGCTTCATGGAGTCCGAGCCGAACGACCTCGACGTGCTCGTATGCGACGAGGCGCACCGGCTCCGCAAGACCTCCGCCAACCGCTACGCCAAGGCAACTCTGCGGACCGGCCGCCCTCAGGTTGCTGAGCTGATGGACGCGGCTCGTGTTCCGGTGTTCCTGCTGGACCAGCACCAGGTAGTACGTCCGGGCGAGATGGGAACCGTGGAACAGATCCAGGATGCCGCAGCCGAACTGGGCCTGGAATGCTCGGTGGTGGAGCTCGACAGCCAGTTCCGATGCGGGGGCAGCGATGCCTACCTGCGGTGGGTGGTCGACTTCTTGGGGATCGAAGGGAACGCGCCCAGCGCGTGGGAGCCGGACGGCAAAGTGAAGCTCCTGACTGCCGACAGCCCCCAGGAACTGGAGGACTTCCTGGCCACTCAAAAGTCCCAGGGCTACAGCGCTCGCATGTCCGCCGGCTACTGCTGGAAGTGGACGACGAAGGTCACTTCCAACATGCACGCCCTGCCCACCGACGTGGTCATCGGCCACTGGGCCAGGCCATGGAACCTCTTCGGCGACCGCGCCCTGCTCGGCGCCCCGCCCGCGCCTCTCTGGGCCACCGACCCTGCCGGGTTCGGACAGATCGGGTGCGTCTACACGGCGCAGGGCTTCGAGTACGACTGGTCGGGCGTGATCATGGGCCCGGACCTGGTTTGGCGGACCGACCGATGGGTGATCGACCGCACGGCTTCGAAAGACCCTTCGTTCACCAAGGCGACGCCCGACGAAGACGTAGACCGTCTCATCCGCAACACCTACAAAGTACTGCTGACTCGCGGCATGATCGGCACGATCGTCTACTCGACCGACCCCGAGACGCGCGAGAAGCTGCGCTCGCTCATTTCCTGAGTCACGGCACCCCTCGGCCGATATCATGATCTCGCTGCGCACCTTCCCGGAGGGTACGAGGCTGCGGTTCATTCATCAGGCCCGAACAGGCTGTGAGTGACGAATGGTTGTGCCCGTCGTGTGGTGACACACGACGTGAGCGTGGATGCCCGGTAGGGCGTCCCCCTGCCATTCCCCATCTCACTGCTCTGGAGTGGCCATGACCTCGGTCGAGTACAAGTCTGCGCGTCGTGAGCGGATCCGCGAGATCCTGATCGACATCGCTGCGGGAGTCGTCTCCAATCTTCTGGTGGCGGCACTCGCAACGATGGCGCGCCTGCTCTTCTGACGCAGGCAAGTGGCGGGCCCGGTGAGCCCGCCACCCCATCCCCTCAGCGCTCTCCGTCAGAACAGCAGCAGATCTGGTCCCTTCGCCTGGCTCTGCTTCCGCTTCCTCTTGCCTCGTCCGCCCGCCCCCTTACGAGGTCGGGGCAGATGTGGCTTGCGGGCTTCTGGGGGCAGATTGGCCCATGTGGGGCGCAAGTCGTGGATCTCGACCTCTCCGACGACTTTCTTCAGGTACGCCCGCGTTTCGGCATCCGTGGAGTACAGAACAGTCGCACGGCTGGCCCTAGTCATCAGCACGTGGTGCGCGTGGCGCACGAGCCGGGCGAATTCCTCGTCGTCGACGCTGCCGGGCTTCACCTTCGGGTCGAAGGACCCGGGCCGATCGACCCTCTTGATCCCCGAGCCCTCCTCCTTGCGGTCCTTTCCCCTACGGAAGACCCACTTGTCCCCGCGGCGCACCATGTCCTCACCCATGATCACCCCGCACCAGTCCCACTCAAGGCCCTGCGCCGTGTACACACAGCCGATCTGACCGAGACCATTCTCTTCGACGGACCAGGTCTTCGCCGGCGGCACTTGGCCCCCCTCGCAGTAGCTGTCGCTGTCTGCGTTCCAAGGGCGGTGCCACTCGCCGATGCGGACATCGGGCTCCAGTCGCCTCTCTTTGCCGAGCGGCTTCGTCCAGGGCCAGCAGTAGCCCGCGACCATGCGCGCGGAGGCGCCGGCCAGCGCTTCGGTCCGGATGATCTGTTCGAGCTCTTCCGGCGTGTCCGCCACCTCGATGTGCATCAATCCGTCTGGCCTCCATTGCTCGACCGGCTCGCCGGACACGCCGAGCACCGCCTGTACCCATCGGATGTAGGCGTCGCTGCCACCGCAGCGGAACTGCTCCCGGAGGTTGCTCGGGACCAGTACGGCGTCGTGCCGCAAGGCCGCATCCTCGATGAGGGCGACGGTCCCGACCTCGTTCGGCCTGACCGACTGGCCCTCGTCCAGGAAGAAGACGGTGAGGCGCGACGCTGCAAGGAGCTCGTCCACCTGCGGGCCCGTGCCCCAGTCCTCGGGCTTCCAGAACCGGTTGGTGGACCGGTCACGAAGACGGTGCGCCTCGTCGCAGATCAGCACGTCAAGTGGCGGGTCCGGTGGGGTGACGTAGTTGCTGAAGTAGGTGAAGGACTCCCTGAACTCCCGGTCTCCGTAGCCCACGTGCTGCTGGAGCGCCCCGTTGAAGGCCCGGCTACCGCTCGCGTACTTGACCGTCCGCCCCTGCGCCTCCAGTTCTGCCTTGATCTGGAGGCCGATCGCGCTCTTCCCCGTGCCTGCACCGCCCGTGACGAGGAAGATCACTCGTCGCTCGTCCGGGGCGAGTGCCGGACGCTCGGGGTCCGGGAGCACCTTGGCGGCCGTCTCCAGGACTTGATCGGCAACCGCCTTCTGATCTCCTCGCAGGGTGAAGACGGTGTCCTCACCGCGGGATCTGATCATCGCGTCGAGCAGTGGCGTGTTGCGCAGGCCCATGAGCTGCAGCATCCTCTCGGCCTCGGACGCCGCCCCGTCCTCCCCGAAATCCTTCCGGAGGTCGGACAGCAACTGATCGCGTCGGTCACCCGTGTACACGCGTGCGTAGGCACCCGTCGGTGCGTCCACGTCGATCAGGGGGCGCACCGATTCGTCCGTGGCGTTGTGCAGGTAGGCAAAGCCACCGCAGGCGAAATCGACCTTCCCGAACGGGCCGCGCTCGCTCGTGAAGGCCCGGTAGTACTCGCGCAACTGCAGAGCCGGGTGCTTCTTCTCCCCCATGCCCGGCACGTGCACCAGCTCCGCGGTGGCCCGCTCCACCCTGGTCACCATCGACCAGCGCTTCAGCTCGACCAATTGCACGGACGGGCGGCTCTCCTCTGGATGCCGACCCACCAGGACGACGTCGATGAGCCGGGGATCACCGGGACGGTTGCTTTCGTCGATCGTCGCGGCGCACTCGACGATCATTTCGACGTTTCCACGCTCTGCGGCAACGAGATCGTTCGCGAGACGGACCAGGCTCTCCGCCCAGGCGGACCGCTCCGACAACGATGCCTCGGCCCCGCGGAAGTGCCGCCACCGGGCAGCAAGGTGCGGAACCATGCGACGGCGTGCGTTCAGGGTGAGCAGATCTTGCGCTGACAACTTCAGCAGGAGCATGGACACGAGGTGGTTCCCCCAGGGCACGAGTGACTCGTGCGGGTGGGGGCATGTCCTGTTCTGGAAGCCCGTCGGGCCGCAATTCGGTTGTGGTGATCTTAGGTAGGGCCTGGCCTTGCCGAGAAACGTCACCACGGCTGTCGACCGGAACTACAGCGATCGTGGCTGGATCAAGCTGTACGAGTCACGCAGCACCACCCTGCGCCTGTAGCCCTTCGATCCTCCTGGGTGCTGAATGCACGTGCGCCTCAGGGCTCAGCAACCGAGGTGAATCGCACGGATTCGGCCAACACGGCGACCGCACGACCCAGGTCGGCCAACCGGGCGGAGAGCGTCGCTTCCGCCAGCCTCGGCGGCAGCGCCTCCGCAAACTTCAGGCCTCGCACGGCTCGCTCATCGACCGCCGGAAGGCAGAGCCTGTCCGCCGCTCCTCCGGTGAGACTCTTCCAGGATGCCGGCGTCACGTCCTCACGTAGCCGAATCCAGTGATCGTTGATGCGCTGGCCGGGCACCGCCAACTCATCGAGGGTGGCCGCCAGTGTGGCATTGGCCCGGTGGCCCGCCCACGTCCACCAGCGTGTGAGGCCATCAGCGTCCCGGATGACGAGCGTGCCTCCCGGATGTACTCGTTCCAGGAAATGCCCACGCGCTTCACTCAGGGATCGGACCGCCCGCTGCGTGAGTGTCACAGGCGGATCTGCACCAAGCAGCACTTCGCGTACCGCCCGCGACACTTCGAACGATGCTCCGGGACCGAATCCAGCGCTGCTCCACTTCGCCTTTCCTCCCCCGTCCACGGGCTCCACGAAGCAGCGCTTTCGCCGCCAGTCGATGTACGTGACCAGCCAACTCCGCCCGCCGAGCAACAGGCGGCGCGGCCCGCTCACCCGCTCTGTGAGCAGGCTGGGATCGGTTCGACCGATCTCCGATCGACCGTGCAGCACGGTGAATTGCGGAGGCGCAGTGAAGACTGCCGTGAGGTGCATGAAATGGCGATGGCCAAAACGCCGTTCGGCTTCGGGGCCGATGAACAGGAGCCCCCCGTCCCGGTCCAGATAGCCCTCGTCGACAAGATGTCGCGCGATCGGTTCGGCAGCGCTACCGAAGGGGCCGAGACCGTTCCACCACTCCTGCCACAGGTTCTCGCCAACCCGATGCTCCTGCAGACAGAGAGCAAGCAATTGCTGCGCAACGATGTGCCGCGGCTCCGGAGGGGCGATCACAGGCTCTACCCATCCCCGCGACCACTGCAGCAGCAACCCGGCCGCGTCCAAAAGCCCGGATTCGTCCAGTGCCAGGAAAAGGCAGTTTCGCAGGGTGCCTGCCCTGCGCCCGGTGCGACCGAGCCGCTGGAGGAAGGAAGCGACCGACGACGGCGCGTCGATCTGGATCACCCGGTCCAGATCGCCCACGTCGATACCGAGTTCCAGCGTGCTCGTCGAGATGATGACGCAGTCACGCTCTTCCGCGAAGGCCGTCTCCGACCGTTTGCGTTCGTCGAGGGACAGCGAGGCATGGGACAGGAAGGTCGTGATCCCCTTCGCCCGGAGCTTCTCGCCCAGTTCCTCCACGAGCCTTCGGGACTCGCAGAAGACAAGACGCTTCTCACCCTTGTGGAGCGAGGCGATGACGGTGGCCGCGTTGTCGAGGGAACCGACGTAGTCGAGCTGAATGTCGCCCGGTGGCAGGGCTGCGGCAGCCCCCGTCTCCGAAGGCGCCGGTCCGGAGAGGTGCGGGGCTACGACCCGGGCCGGCCGCTTCCCTGCGCCCGAGCCTTGTAGCCACGCGAGCAGGTCCTCCGGGTTGCCGACCGTCGCCGAGAGCCCGATTCGCTGGAGGGGCCGGCCCACCACCCGCTGCATCCTCTCCAGCACCGCGAGGAGATGCCACCCCCGGTCGTCGCCGGCGAAGGCATGCACCTCATCGACCACCACTGCCTTGAGCCCCGAGAAGAAGGACTCATGGTCGACGTTGGCGCTGACCAGCATCGCTTCCAGCGACTCCGGAGTGGTCAGCAGGATGTCCGGACGCTCGGCCAGGATGCGCTTCCTTGCCCCGGCGGTGGTGTCGCCGTGCCAGAGCGCGGCTGTGCGTCCCAGCCATGACGTGTAGTTCTCCAGGCGCGGAAGCAGGTTGTTGAGCAGGGCCTTGAGCGGGCAGACATACAGCACCGAGGTGCCGGTCCACCGGTTCTTCGTCATGCGTGAGAGGAGGGGGAAACACGCCGCCTCCGTCTTTCCTCCGGCCGTCGGAGCCAGCAGCACGGCGTCGTCACCTGCAAGAAGTGGGGCTACCGACTCCTCCTGAAGCGGGCGCAGGCTGCGCCAGCCCAGCGTGTTGACGATGTGGTGGACGAGCGCCGGATCGAGCTCTCCGGAGACACTCACGGCAGCTCCAGCTCGATGTCGTCCGCGCTTCCGGCAGCCGCATTGCGCTCTGTTTCCGTGAGTTCGGACGAGGTGACGGTGAAGGCGTAGTGCAGTCGGGGGTCGAAGTCCTCGAACTCGTCCACCCGGTCCAGGACGTCGGCGACCAGCTTCCGCAGGAATACCCGCGGTGCGACTCCGACCTTCCCGCCGAGTCCGCCGGTGACAGCCACGGCAAGATCACCGATGTACGCGTCGTTGACCCGCTCACTGATCCGGTCGGGATGGCGCGCCTCTTCCCGGTACAGGTTCCTCACCGCCCGGCCGAGTTCGCCGAGATGCAGAAGATCGAAGCCCGCCAGACGAAGCTGGACCGCCCGGGGGGAGTCGAACCGCGGGTCCGTGGTGAAGTCCGTGGCGAGTCGTTGCGCGAGGGGGGCCAGACGCTGAGCGCCCTGCTGGCCGTCGTAGAACGCTGGGGTGCCGGTGATGACGAGGAAGAGTCCGGGGAAGCGTCCGGCGTCGATCTCGTCGAGGAGCTGCCGCAGGGCATTGAGCCCCTTTTCACGGACGTCACCTCGGACACGTTGCAGCGTTTCGATTTCGTCAAGGACGAGAAGGAGACCGGGGTGTCCGCAGTCACGCAGCACGGTGAGGAGCCCCTGGAGAAAGCCGAGCGCCGCAAAGTGGTCGAGGTCGCCACGGACGCCAGCCGTACGGCGCGCAGAGGCTGCGACGGACTTCTGTCCGCCCAGCCAGGCAATGAGGGCTTCGGCGGTGGCCCCGTCCCCGGCCGCGACGGCCCTCCGGTAGCCGCGTAGCGCAGCGGCAAAAGCAGGCGTGGTGCGGGCGACTTCCGCCAGCCTTCGTTCCATCAGCGCGTCGACCGCCTCGGCAAGCCCCGCCTCGTCCTCTTCGTCGACCTCTCCGGCGTCGAGGACCTCCTCCTCCAAGGTGTAGAACCACGAATCGACCACCGCTCGCAGGGCACTGGGCTGATGCGTTGCGGTGGTCAGCCGCTCGGTCAGCCTGCGGTAGACCGTCTCGAGCCGGTGCAGGGGCGTCTCCGTCTCGGAGATCTGCACTTCGGCCGTGGCGAGGCCTGCCCTCTTCGCGCGCTCGGCGAGCCAGCGGGCGAAGAAGGTCTTGCCGGAACCGTAGTCACCACGAATGGCATGGAAGGCGGCCCCGCCCCGCGAGGCCGTCGCCAGATCGTCGTCGAGCGCCACTTCGAATCGGCCGAGGCCGACCGCCAAGAGATCGAGACCCGCTTGGGGTACGGTTCCGCGCCGGAGTGCGTCGATGACCTCGCGCCTCCGGACCGCGCTGGCTTGGGACACCGGGCCCGTCATCGCGACCCCTGAGTCGGTAGGAACTGCCCGCGCAGCAGCGTCTCGTCGAGTTTCACCGTGTGACCGCCGTCGATGAATCCGAGAACGGGGTACCCCTCGACGTTCAGCAGCCGCTGAAGAGTGGCGACGAAGCCTTCGATGTTTCGTCGCACGCGTCCGGTCGCCGAGATCGCCGCTGCCAGGGCGGCCGGGGACATGGTGCCGCCCGCCGCCACCAGCTCATCGATCACGGCTGCCACGATCTTCGCTTCCGGCGCCTTGCGCACGTACGCCTTCTGCGCCTCGTAGACCTCACTCGCCACCACTTGGCCGCCAAGGCTGAGCGGTGCGGCCAGGGATTCCTCGCCCCCGCGCTCATCGGCAGTGACCACGTCCGCGTCTGTGAACAGTTCCTCGGACTGCTTCCGAGGCTTGCTCTGCCTGGGCTTTGGGGACGTGCCTTCGCTTGACGAAACGGGCTCCGCAGCCGGTGCGACGGCGACAGAGGCCCGCCACCACAACGGTGCGGCCTGCTCCCGGGGAAGCGGATCCCAGCCCTGGGGCACCATTTCAGCCGAGGGCGCGAGGACCAGCACGGGCACGGTCACCTCTGCCAGGGCGGCACCGCCGTGATATCCGGCCCGACGACCCGAGTAGCGGATGTTCTCGCGCCAAGGCACGACGATCGCCCCGTCCGCGTCCAGCACGCGGGGGCCACTGAGGTTCACTTCCCCCTCCCGGGCGTCCGTGCCGGGCCGCCAGCGGGCGGACCCGACCGGGCCGGTCACCTCGACCGGACCATTGCCCGGTTCGCGCTCCAGAACGTGTCCGTGGTCGGACGTCAGGACGACGGGCCGTCCATAACTGCGGGCCGCGGCCAGCAGCTCGCGAAGGTAGGTGACGTCGTGCAGCGACCACGCCGTGCGCTGGCCCTGCTGTCCGGAGTCGAGAGCGTCGTCGATCGTGTTGAGGACGACTCCGACCACGGCGTCCGAGGCGAGGGCGAGCAGCAGTTCCGGGGCGAGGAAGTGCCCCGCGTCGCCACCGATCGAGGCTTTGTGGAAGAGGTGTGCGTTCTTGCGGCGCTTCCTCCAGAAGGCATCGAAGCCCGAGGCCTCCACCGACTGACCGCCCGCCGTCGCGGATCCTGTCAGCAGCGAGGCCCTGCTCGCCTGGGTCACCGAGGGGAGCATCGAGACTGCCGCCAGGCGCTGTGCCGGTTCGCCCTGTTCCGGACGCGGAACGATCTCCCGCCAGCCCTCGCGTTCCGTTTCTTCTCCGAGCTGGGCCGCAACGGCACTGCTCATGCCGTCCAGCACGATGAGGAGCGGAGGCGCGCCGGCGGCCAGCGGTCGCACTATGGTCTCCAGGACGTTCTCGACGACCAGAGCGCCGTCCGGCTGCTGAGCAGTGGCATGGAGCGTCCAGCCCGCCAGCTGCCGGGCGAACACCTCATCGAGTGCTTCCCGGCGGTCCCGTCCCTCGGCATACAGCGCGCGCAGATGCCGCGCAACCTCTCGGTCGCCGCCGGGGTCTCCGCTCCACAGCACCGTGAGTGCCCGGTCGGCCCAGCCCCAGTCGGCCACATGCGCTGCGACACCCGCTGCCACCCCGGGGACGGTGGGTACGGGCAGGCGCAACCAGCGTGAGAGGCGTACGGCCATTTCCGCGACCCTTACACGGTCGGGGAAGAGCCCGGCCAGGGCATGCCCGGTCAGGTCTGCGAGTTCGTTCTCGCCTGCTTCGGGAGACTGGCGGGCCGCGGCGATCACCGCCCCCAGCTGGGCTGCGAAGCTGGAGGGCAGGAAACGGCTGGCGGCCAAGCCAGTCGTAAGGCCCGCGTCGCGTGCCAGTTCGTCAGCCCGGTCGAGTACCGCGAAAACGCGCTGTCTGGCGCTGTCACTGCTGCGGGCCTCGGAGATCCAGCGGATCAGGGTCCCTTCCACCGCATCGGTGAAAGCGGTGAGTTCGGCGCGCCGGGGGCGTGCCTGACCGATGAGACCGCCGACGGCGAGGACCGTGTCCGGGCTCGCAGCCGGATCACGCAGTGCTGCGCCGAGCAGTCCGAGTGCCATGGCGTCGGTTCCCCGCCCCGTTTCCGCGAGCGCGAGCAGCACCGGTACGGCCGGGCCGGCGACCTCGCCGAGCCATTTCTTCAGCTCGCTCCGCTCGACCTCCTTGAGTTCGGCGAACCGGCGGGGTCCTGCGGTCGTGCGGGACCAGGCGAGCAGGGAGTCCGCGTCGATGGCAGTTTCCCTCGACGTGTCCGCGGAGCCTGCGGGCCGGGCCAGCCCGAGGCGTTCGACGACCAGGGCGCGCAGGGCCGAGTCCCGGGTGAGTACTCCTGCGGCTCTCGGCCAGCCACCTTCGGCGGGTTCGGCGTCGAGCAGCGCTTCCAGCAGCCAGTCCTCGCGGTACATCCGCATGTCCAGGCCGGCGGCACCGAAGCGCTGCAGGACGATCTCGGCCCTGTCCACCGTGAGCGTGCGACGGCGCACCGCGTGTCCGCGCAGGTCCCAGCCGAGGTCTGCGTCGTCCACTCCGGTGGTGACCACGAGCAGGCTGCCCGGGGCCGCGTCCGTTCGGTGCTCCTGCCACGCAGCGAGGAGCCCGAGGACGGACGACTCGTCGCGCACGCTTACCCGCCGCGGCTCACCGCCCACCGTGGCCGTGAAGGCACCGGCGGCCCCCGGTGCGTAACGGCCGTGAATCAGCATCAGAGAGCGGTCGCGCAGCGCGGAGGCGTTCTTCTCCAGCAGGGCCTCGATCGTGCGGCGGCCGACCTGCGGAAGAGGTTGTGCCATCAGTTGTCAGCCTCTTCGGTGTCGGCCGCCCCGGCATCGGCCTCGACGACCTGCCAGGAAACCTGGACGCGTGCCCCGGGATGAGCGGTGAGGAAGGTGCGGAGCTCGCTGCTGAGATCCGCGACGGTCGCAGCCAGAGTGGCTTCGAGCCGCGTCGGTTCGACGAGGTACGTGCCGTGGGAGCCCGTCGGGCCGGGGGTGGGTGCGACCGGCGGGGCAGGAACAGCAGGCGCCGGCCACTGCGTTCCCTGTCGGGGGTCCACCACCTGGGGAGAGACGGTGGGCACGGACGGCTTGCCGTGCTGCGTGAGCCGGATGTCCTCGGCGGTCGGCTGCACCGGGGCCGGCTGCGGCGTCGTCGGCTGAGCCGCCTGTGCGAGCCGGGTGGCCTCCCGCATCAGCGCCATGGCCGATCCCTGGATGCCGGCGAGGACCGGGGCGAGCGACTCGTCCGGGGACTCGTGGCTGTTCGCCACGCGCTGGACGGTGGCCAAGAGCCCTCGGGCCCGGTCGCCGACGGAGTCGTCACGCGTCGACAGCTCGTGGACCGTGTCGAGCAACGGCGGCCACTCCTCGGAGTGGAGCGCGGAGAGCACGTCGGGCGCCTGCTTGAGGGCAGCACCGATCTCCTCGTCAGTGACCTCGTAGGCGACGCTCGAGATCTCCTGGACCACAAGGGTCGGATCGCCGGTGCGCAGTACGCGTGCCATGAGATCAGCGGCAGCCTTCAGGGACTGCAGACGCGGTGCCTGAGCACCGCCCGGTCCCTCCAGGCCCAGGCGGCCGGCGTGCTTCTGCAGCAGGTCACGCGCACCTGCAACGGCCTTGCGGTGTTCGTCCGCGACGCCCCGCACCTTGGTGGCGAGCTGGGCGACGTTACGGGCGAAGAGCACCGGCGAAACGTGCACCCCGAAGATGACGCCCGCGCGGCGCAAGGCGCTGCTGAACGCATCGTCGTCCGGCAACGGCACGGCCCGCAGCCCGTAGCCGGGGCCGATCTTGTCGAGCTCGGGCGCCTGCGGCAGCGTGGAAGTCTGGTAGATCCACGTGCGGTCGTCGAGCAGGGCGTAGGAGGCGATGAGCAGGTTGCTCACGTGCCGGTCGAGCCCTTCGTAACCCATCTCGGAGATCCACGTACGGATGGTCTCCACGGCGATGTCGCCGTCGGCATCGGCACTCTCCGCCGCCCGCTTGTTGATGCGCAGCCGCCAGTCGTTGGTGACGACGAGGGGACCGTCGTGCACCTCGCCGAGACCGAGGGCGTGCACGATCTTCCGGACCTTCTCCAGATGGTGGCCGTCGACCACCACACGGCGCGACCCGTCCTCCATCGCCCGGGTGATCCATTGGAGAGTGATCTTGAGGTCGCCCAGGGTGATGGCCTTGCGGCTCAACCGGGGGTCGAAATCCGGATGCTTGGGATAGCGCGCCGCGTACATCTCGTCGGCGAGCACCAGCAGGTTCTTCTCGAAGTCGATGGAAGGTTCGGGCCGGGTCCGCTCGAAGCCGCGCTGGAGGGAGATCAGGTGCTGCCCCTCCGGCACCTGCGCCCCGACCGTCCCGGGCTCTGCCCGGTTGATCCCGTACAGCTCCAGGAGCGAGGTGGTGAGCCGCTCCGTGAGGCTGTCCCGCGAGGCCTTGAGCTGGTTGCGGATCTGAGTGCGTTCCTCTGCGGGGCGGGTGGCCGTGTGGTCCTCCAGCCGGTCCCGCTCCAGCAGGTAGTTGATCTTCAGGAGGCGGCCGAGCTGCCGCCCCGTCTGCTCGGAGAAGAAGTCGGGCAGCCAGACGAGGACGGGCTCGTTCCAGCCTGCCCGCCTGAGCTTGTCCACGCGCTGGAGGTCGTCCATCGGCGAGTGGTCGGCGTCGTCGAAGGGGTAGTCGAAGACGATGCGGATGTTGCCGGGGAGCTGCGGCGTGAACTCCTCGTCCGGCAGGTGGCTGTCGCGCACGTTCCCGAAGACGAACTCGACCCCGCGCTTGGTACCGCGCCAGACGACTTCCCGCTCGCAGACGAAGGACTCGGTGTCCTTGACGCCCAGCGCCCGCCACAGCTGGTCCTTGATCCACTGGCGGCGGTACCCGAGCTGGTCGGCGGCACCCTGCACCTCTTCGAGGAGGGGCTCCACGTCCAGGTCCGACAGGTGCAGGTGGAAGACGGGGTCGCTGGTGTCCCCCTCGCTGCGCAGCTCTCCGTCGTAGTCGACCTGGAGGTCCCGCAGCCGCTTGACGGCAACGGAGCCGGCGTCCCCGACCCGGGTGCGGATCGCGCCGTGGTTCAGCGCGGCGAGCCGACTGCCGGTGAGGCGGGTCAGCGCGGGCACGTTGGGTGCCAGAGCGGCCAGCAGCAGCGTCTTGACCAGCCTGTCGTCGGTCTGGAAGCGCTTGTCGTCCTTCGACTTGTACTTCTCCAGGAGGGTGTCCTTGACCCGACCGTGGAAGCGGTGTGCGATCTCCGACTCGCGGCGCAGCTTCGGCGTGAAGGCGGCGCCGGTGCGGTCCGCGATGACGTCGTACAGGTCTCCGAGCGGGATCAGCTCTCCGAGCTTGAGGTCGTCCCGACGGCGGCGCAGCAGTTCCTGCACCAGCTTCAGGCCGGTCCGCTCGCGCTGCAGGGCACCTGAGAGGTCGACGAGTACGTTCAGCAGGGCCGGGGAGAGCGGATAGAGCTCGCGGAAGTCGTCCCAGCTGGCCTCGGTGCGGCCCTGCGCGTCGAGGAGGACCTGCCGTACCTCGTCGTTCGACGACTCCACAATCTTGAACGCGTCGTCGCGGACGGACTCCATGCCCGGCTTGGGGGACAGCACACGGTGCTTGATGATCTCGACGAGATTGCTGTCTTCGAGATCGACGACGTCAAAGCGCTCGGCGAGGTACTCGATCTGCTGCTCGAGGTTCTCCACGTCGGCGCCGGCCACATCGCTGCCGATGAGCTGGGACAGGTCCCGCTGGCGGGAGACGAACGACACGATCGGCACCGGTCGGCTGCTGTCCGCGGACTCGATCAGCTTGACCAGCCGCTGCACCTGGTCCCGGACGAAGTCCTGCTTGCCCATGTTCGCCTGAAGCCACAGCACCAACTCGTCCAGGAAAAGCACGACACCGGTGTAGCCGAGGGACTGAGCGTGCCGGGAGATAATCTTGAGACCGTTCTCCAGCGGCACGTAGGCCCCTGCCTCACCGCGGACGCCCTGGGCGTACGAGGCCATGGGCCCGGCCAGCAGCGCGGAGACCAGCTTCTCCCGGTACGGGTCGTCCACGGCGGAAGCGGTGAATGCACGGTCGAAGTCGGCGCCGGTCCACCCGCCCGCAGCCGGTACGCCGGTACCCGCGTCCAGCGGCGGCATGTCGTCGGGATCCGCTTCCACGGGTGCGGCACTGCTGGGGGCGAGCGCCGCCGCCCCCTTGCCCAGCCACTGCAGGAACTTCGCGTCGTCGGCCAGGAACGCTCGCTGGGCTTCGGCGTCGGCGAGCAGTGCGTCAGCCCGGAAGACGGGGGGCAGCGGCTTGTCGGGGTGGAGCTCGCGCACGGTGTGCACGTAGCCGCCCAGCAGCGCCGAGTCGAGGTCGGTGGAGCCGACAAGGTGGTAGGGGACCATCAGGAACCGACTCTGCCGCAGCCAGTCCTGGTGCGGGGCGACCACCTCCATGAGGCGGGGCTTGGCCTGGACCGCCGAGTGGTTGTTGAGCACCGCGTGTAGCACGGACAGGAAGTGACTCTTACCGGAACCGAAGGACCCGTGCAGATAGGCCGCGTGCGAGTTCCCCGTACGGACCGCGTTCGACACGATGCTCAGCGCGCGCCGGAAAGCGTCCTGAAGCTGCTCGGTGACGACGTACTCGGCAACGCGAGCGTCGGTCTCGCTGAATCCCTGAGAGAGCTCGATCTTGAAGTCGCCCGCATGGACGTCTTCCTTGATGTCGATGACATCCTTCAGGAAAAGCTCGCTCGTAGGCATCAGGCGATCAGTCCCTCGGTCGGTGGCTTGGCGTGCGTCACACGGTGTGC
The DNA here is from genome assembly GCF_049606955.1 of Streptomyces dryopteridis. Classification (NCBI taxonomy): domain Bacteria; kingdom Bacillati; phylum Actinomycetota; class Actinomycetes; order Kitasatosporales; family Streptomycetaceae; genus Streptomyces; species Streptomyces dryopteridis. The sequence continues at coordinate 1,076,408 of NZ_CP187113.1, forward strand.
GCTGGTCGGTACGGGTCAATCTTGCCAGGCCCACGGCAGGCGGAACCCGGCCCTCGCAAGATCCACGCCACTCCACGGCACCCTCGGTCACTTCTCCCCCATCAGGGGTCACGCTCCGTGCCGCTGGGTAGATTGGCCGCCGGGGTACGGGGTTCCGACGGGGGCGGGGGCGGTACGTGGGGTGGCGCGAGGAGATCGCTACGGCGCTCGGCGAGTGGATCGCGATCGAAGGCGGTGCGGGCAAGCCGCCCCGATGGCAGCGCATCGCGCGCGCGGTCCGCACCGGTGAGCCCGGAGGGTTCGCGGTGGACCTCCGCGGCTCCGACATCGGACCGGACCAGCTCGACGGCCTGAGGCTCTCCGGCCCTGAAGCGGACGACATCGAGGCGAACGGCTTCTCTGTATCTGAGGCGGTGCAGAACGGCTCGCTGCTCACCCTGCGCGTGGCCGAGTTCGCCGATGTCGCGGACCCGCACCTGTGGATGCTGAAGCAGCCGCCCACCTTCCTCATCGAGGCACTGCGTGACGGTATCGCGGGGCTCGGCGAGGCCCCTCTGGCCACGGCGCTGGCTGGCCGGGCCATCGGCGGGACGCCCGCGCAGGACCCGGACCCGCCCGGTTTCCATCCCGCGCAGGGGGACGCGTACCGGGCTTGCCTCGGCTCGGGGGTCCTGCTGGTGTGGGGGCCGCCCGGCACTGGCAAGACCACCGTCCTCAAGCGCGCCATCGGTGACCTGGTCGCCCGGGGCGACCGGGTGCTGCTGGTCTCCGCGACCAATATCGCCGTGGACAACGCCCTACTCGGGGTGGTCCGGGAGAAGCGCCACAGCCCGGGTGACATCGTCCGTGTGGGCCCGCCCCACCTGCGGGAAGTCGCCGAGGACGCCTCGGTGTCCCTGCCGCTAATGGTCCGGGAGCGCCTGGCAGAGGTGGCCGTGCGCCGCCGGGCGCTCGAGGTCGAGCTCGTTGCCTTGCGAGACCGGGCAGAACAGCTGGCCGCCCTGGACACGGTTCTGGCCGGTTTCGATCCCTCCGCCTACTTCGCTGCGCTGAAGCTGCTGCGCACCCCGGGCCGCGACCTGGATTCCGCTCTGGGGCGGGTGACATCGGTCGAGGCCCGGTGGGCGGAAGCGGAAGAGAGCTTCGAGGAAGCCGCCCGGGCGGCGCAGGAGGCGTTCGACCGCAGCAAGGCCACGGATGCGTCCCGCGAGCAGTGGGAGCAGGTCGACGAGTTACGTAAGGAGCAGGCCCGGGTCCGGCTGGCGGCGGAACGCCGCGAAGCTGGCGCGCTGCTCTCGGAGGACTCCTGCGGTGAGCTGCAGGAACAGTTACGGGAGCTCGAAGCCCTGGGTTCGGTGGCCCGATGGCGTAAGCGAGAGAAGATCACGGAGCTCCAGCAGCGGGTCCGCGACGCCGAGCGGCACGCGTCCAGCGACCGCCGTGCGGCAAAGGACGCACGTACGACGGCGACCACCCACATAGCGACCCTCGACACGCAGATCGCGGCGCTGACAACCGCCATCCCGTACACCCCGCAGCAGATCAACAGCCTCGCAGCCGATGTGGAAGCCAAACTGGCGGCAGCGGAACGCGCCCAGGGGGCGTGCCAGACCTGGGAGCAGGAGTCGGCGAAAGCCACCCAGGCTGCTTCGCAAGCGCAGGCGGCGCACGATCTGGCCGCAGTGGTCGACCGGAAGGGCTGGCCGCTGCAGTACGACCGGGCTCAGCGACTGCGCTCGGTCGTGGCAGGCGACGCTGCCAGGCGCCCCGCCCTGGAGAAGCAGTACGCGGAGGTCCAGGAGGAGTACGAACGCCTCGCCCGCAACGCACAGGGCGAGATCATCAAGGGCGCGAAGCTGGTCGCCACCACCCTCGCCCGATTCCGCACCAACCGGGCGGTCTTCGAGGGCCCGTACGACGTCGTCCTGGTGGACGAGGCGGGCGCCGCCACCCTGCCCGAGGTATTGCTCGCCACGGGAAAGGCCGGCCGAGCCGCCGTCCTGCTCGGGGACTTCATGCAGCTGGGCCCGGTCATACCGCCTTCCCTCAAGGAGCAGAACCGGGACGACATCAAGCGATGGCTGCTCCCCGACGTCTTCCAGCACTGCGGGATCATCGAACCGGCGGACGCACAGACCCACCCGGCCTGCGTCACCCTCACCGAGCAGCACCGCTTCGGACCGGCCGTGATGAAACTGGCCAACGACCTGGCGTACGGGGGCGTGCTGCGCGGCGGCAGCCAGGCGCGGGCGGCGCGACCGGCGGACGACCCCGAGATCGTCCTCATCGACACCGACGGCCTGCACGAACTGGCGAGAGCCCATCTGACGGGCAGCCGGAAGGGGTGGTGGCCGGCAGGCTCGCTCATCTCCCGGGCGCTGGTGGAGCTGCACCGGGAGAACGGCGAGGACGCGGGCATCGTCACCCCGTACGGAGTCCAGGCCGAGGCCACCCTGGAAGCTCTGCGGGATGCAGAGGGCTCCGGGCAGCCCCTGGCCGAGGTGGGTACGGCACACCGGTTCCAGGGGCGCGAGTTCGACGTCGTCATCTTCGACACCGTGGAGGGCGCCGACAGCCGGGAACTGTGGATGGCCCTCGCCCACCGCCAGCCCGGAGCCGACGAGTGGCGGCGCAACGGCGTCCGGCTCTTCAACGTCGCCGTCACCCGCGTCAAGACCCGGCTCTACATCATCGGCAGCTGGGAACGCATCCGCGGGGCCAAGGCAGGAACGGCCCTCGCCCAGCTGGCCGGGATGATCGGCACCCCGGGCGTCCGACGCCTCCAGGCCAAGCACCTGATCACCCCGCCGCACGCACCCACCACGTACCGGGGTGAGTTCGGGACCGCGCTCGCCGAGGTGTTGAGCCGGCATGTCGAGGTGACGGGCATCGAGGACGAGCGCGATTTCTACCGCACCTTCACGGACCAGATCCGGCAGGCACGCAAGTCGCTGTGGCTCTGGGCCCCGTGGGTCGCGAACCGGCTCCGCTCCCTGCTGCCCGAATTGCGGGATGCGGTCGCCCGCGGAGTCCGCGTCACCGTCTTCATCCGCGACGACACGGACAAGCTCCAGCGCCAGGATAGCAACCAGTCGCTCATCGCGGACCTGCGTGCTGTGGTCCACACAGTCGTCCCGATGTACGTGATGCACCAGAAGATCGCGGTGATCGACGAGCGCACGGTCATGCTCGGCAGCCTCAACGCGCTCTCACAGCACGACACACGGGAGGTGATGCTGACGATGCGGGGCTCCCACTTCGCGCGGAAGCTGCTGGAGCACGAGCACGCGGAGGTGTTCGCCCGCCCGCCGAAGTGCGGCCGCTGCAAGGGCACGGAGATCGAGATCCGCCGCTACAAGCAACGCAACTGGGTCTGGCGCTGCTACGCCACCGCCTGCAAGACCACCCCGTCGGGCGGCTCGAACGCCTGGACCAAGGACATCCAGCTGCCGGGCTCACGCTGAGCCCGTCTTCAGTGGGGGTGCGGCTGCTCCGGGCGCAGCGGGCAGTCGGCCCACACGGTCTTGCCCGGCCCGACCCGTTCCCGCACGCCCCACCGGAGCGCGAGGGCGTCAACGATCACCAGGCCCCGGCCGCCCTCCTCGCCGGGAACGGGCGGGCACTCTGCAGGCGGCGCCACCGGCCGGCGGGGGTGCGTGTCGGACACCTGGACGCGTACGGCGCTTCCGTCGGGAGTGAGCAGGAGTCGCAGCTCGAAGTCCCGGCCGGGGACCCGGCCGTGCAGTGCGGAGTTGGAGGTGAGTTCGGCGACGACGAGCGTGAACGAGTCGAAGGCGGCCGAACCTCGTGGAATGCCCCAGGCTACGGCCTCGAGTTCGGCCAGCGCCCGGGCGAGGCGCGCGCCACGGCGGGTGGCGGAGAACCGCTGGGTGAACACACGTACGGTGACGGGGGCTTGGGCGTGGGGAGCTGTCATGGGCTTCAGCGTTCCGGCCATCGGCCCTGGTCGGCAGGGATGACACTGGTACAGATCGCTCTGTACTGGTTCACGCGCTGGACTGGGCGGGTAACTGCCAGTGAGCATTGACCGGTCGGGCGGGTGCGCGTGCGGAGGGGCGGCTGTGTGATGAACGAGGACCACGGCGGCGGTACCAACAATGAACCAGAACTCTCGGACAGCCTCAAGACTTTCGGGGCGGTGCTGAAGGTACTGAGGGAGGAAGCGGGCCTGACTCAGGAGGAGTTCGCGCCTCGGGTACGGTACTCAGCTCACTACATCGCCAAGATCGAGCAGGGCAAACGCTTCCCGCCGGGCGACCTGGCGGAGCGGGCGGAGGAACCGCTGGGGGTAGTGGCGGCGAAGGTGCTGGCGGCGGCTGCGCGGAGCCTGACGCGGAAGGCCGGACTGGCGTCGTGGTTCCACAAGTGGGCGGAGATCGAAGAGGAAGCAGTGTCCCTCTACGCGTATGAGTGCCGGGCAATCCCTGGGCTCCTGCAACCCGAGGCATACATTCGCGCGATCTTCGATCGTCGATTGCCACCACTCTCCGAGGAGCAGATCGAGCGGCAGGTGACCGCCCGCTTAGAACGTCAGCAGCTCCTGGTGAACCGGCCGAACACGGCCTTCAGCTTCATCATCGAGCAAGCGCTGCTCGAACGAAACATGGGCGGCGTGGAAGTCACTCGCTGCCTCTTGGACCATCTCTTGGCCCAAGGGGCACGCCGGAACATTGAGATCCAGATCATGCCTCTGCGCCAGGAGGATCACGCAGGCGTCGACGGCCTCATGTACCTCGCCGAGACACCTCAGCACCAGTGGGTGGGCTACTCAGAAGGCCAACAGTCAAGCATCCTCATTACCGACCCGAAAGACGTGAGCGCAATGCTCCAGCGCTATGGCAAGCTGCGGTCGCAGGCCCTCGGCCGCGAAGCCACAGTAAGCCTGCTGGAGCAGATGCGAGGAGCACTATGAGCACCATCGAACTGGCCTGGTTCAAGAGCAGCTACAGCGGCAGCTCCGGCGACAACTGCGTCGAGGTTGGAGTGCACCCCGAGACCATCCTCGTCCGGGATTCCAAGGACACCCGGTTGCGACCGCTCGCTGTGTCCCGCGACGCATGGTCAACCTTCGCGGCGCACGCCGCTGACACCCACCTCTGAGACAAACCGGCCGGGTGACGACGGCGTCCACGCCGCCGCCACCCGGTTGCCCGGTCCTACTCGTCGTCCAGAGCCGCCTGCCGGACGGGCTTACGCCCCCGGGTCTTCTTCACCGGTCGCCACGCGATCAGCTCCGCCGCACCAACCTGATGCTTGCGCAGCTGCTCCTCGTACTCGGCCACCAGCTCCTCCGCCGGGACGTCGCCCCACTCGTCGTCGTATGCGCCGTGCCACTGAAGGACCCACGGCATGACCTCACGCAGGCCGGCCAACAGCGGAACGATCCGCTCGGTGTCCCAGCCGTCCCGAGTGGTACGCGCCTTGAGCAAGTCGAACAGCGCCTGCGCCTGATCCTTGTGGTCCCACCCGGCCCAGCCGAGCATCAACGTCGAGTCGGCATCCGGACCGGCCTCGGGGTACGAGATGAACCGTTCCTTGGGCACGTCGAGCTTGCCTCGGTTCGACCAATAGGAGGCGCGCAGGAAGTCGGAGGGCTTGTACTTGGCCGGCAGATCGATGTCGAGCCGCTCCCCCGTCCTGTCCTCCTTGCGCTGCAACTCCCAGACGTCTTCCCACTCCTTGCGCGTACGCAGACCGGAGTCCTTGTAGCGCATGGCAGCGAGATACGGCACGTGCTCGTCCGCGACGACCTCGGACAGCACCTGCGCGAGGGGAAGGTCGGGCTTGCCGAGGTGGTCGGCCGTATAGAGCGCGGCGACGGAGGCGAACTCCTCGTCCGTGCTGAGCTGGTCAGCGAGGTTGTTGACGGTCATGGGGCGCGGACGCTGCAGCCCATCGCGGACCTCGTACCAGAGGTCGGCGTTCTCGATCTGGTCCAGCAGCCACGTCCGCAGCGCGGCACGTTCCTTCTTATCCCACGACTCGGCGGACCAGCGCCGCTTGTGCTCCGGCCGCTCGATCAGGCCAATGCCCTTGGGCTGGCGGTTGATGAGGTCGATGCGGGCCTGAACGATGTCTCGGTACCAGTCGGGCCAGCGAGCTGGAATCTCGGTGACGGCGGTGGATCCGTGTCGCTTGAACCACTGCTCAACGGCCTCATCTGCCTCAGCCCGCGCGATCACAATCTCGAACGCACGCTCTCCGAGACGGACCTCGGGTGGGGTAAATCCATCGCGGAGAGGCGTCACGGTCCGCGATACTTCTGCTTCGCTTAGCAGCCCGTACAGGCCGTATACCTGCCAGTCCAACTCTTCCTGGACGGCAACCATCCGCTGATGGGTACGCCCGTGGCTGGCACGAGCCTCATCAAGCGCATCTCGGAGAGGAACGCCTCGCTCGACAAGCGCTCCAGGCTCCAAATTTGCAACCTCTTGCGCAAGCGAATCGAGCTCCCGCCCCAGCTCCAACGGAAGTTTCTCAGGCAGCGGAAAATCCTGGAGCTTAGTGCCGGTGAACTCATAGAAACTCTCCCACGCATAGCGCCCCGTAGAACGCTCACCACCCCGGTTCCCCTTATCTTGACTAACCTGCTTCAGCCAAAAGCAAGCGGTCGATGAATTGAGCGCCCCCAGCAACTCAAGGTGCGCATCCTCGGGGGCACCTTCAGGCAGCTTGATCACGGGGGCTGAGCGATTGAAAACCTTCCCGCCACGATCAAGTACGAAGTGGTTATGCGTGGCAACAAAAGCGAAAGAAATTGAGAGCGGTGTACTGTACGCGGAACTTGTGCGCTGCATATAGTCCCACCACTCAAGGCCAGCATCTTCCATATCACCCTGGAACGTTCTCCGAGCTCTGAGGGTTGCACGCCATGGCCAAAGTTCCTCGCGAAGACCGCCTTCCGCCGCCGCCTCCGATGGGTACCAAATAGCCACATCCGGGCTTTCTGACCAATCTCGCACAGCGTCGCCAGTAAGGAGCGGCTTCAGGCCTTTTTGCGAGCGCCCCTCATAATACGAGCGGCGCAGAGGGCGCATATAGGCCTCATCCGCCCCAGCTCGAATTGCACGCCCGATAGGCTTCGAGATGGAATCAGCAAGAAGAGAGCTCCCGTACTCCACTCGATTCAGAAGCGAGCCAGCGCCGCCACCACTGAGCGACCACGGATGACTACCAAATCCTAGCGCGATTACATCCTCAACGGAGATCCACTCTGATTCACTACCTGGCAAGTTCACCTGTCCAACAACGGAGCGCCAGACAGCCCCCTCCGACGCAACCTTCGGCTGAACAGACTCACCTCGAACCCCCAAGACCGCCCGAACCGTCCTCTCCGGGTTCGGGATCCGGTTCCGCCCCACCAGAATCACCGTCGGCGTGCCATGTCCCGGGATGTACGCCCCCGACGTGTCAATCACATGCGACAGTTCGGCCCGGTTCCGGAAGAAGACCTCGATGAGCTTCTTGCCGAACTCACGCTTCATGAAGGAGTTCGCCGTGATCTGCCCGACGAACCCGCCCCCGCCGAGCCGCCCTCCCGGCCCCCTGACCGCAAGGTCGAACAGCCGCTGCGCGAACGGCACGGACAGGGCGTACGTCCCCGCGCACACATCCTTGTACGCTGCTCGGTAGTTATCGTTCTCCTGCTTATCCTTCACGGTGATGTAAGGCGGGTTTCCCACCACCACGTGGTACGACCCCCGCCCTAGCAGGTCCACCCGCTTCGCGTAGTCCCACACGTCCTCCGTGGAGTACGCGAATGCCCCCCGCTCGCGTCCCACTGTCATCTCCGCGAACAGCGTGTCCAGGTCGGTCTGAATACCCGCCGCGCCCCGCCCGTGCAGCAGCGAGTCCCCCACCGCCACGTTGATCGGGAACGGTGGCGCGTCCGCCAGCCGCCGTGAACCCGCAGCGCGCATCGCCGCGACCAGCAGCCGGAACCGCGCAATGCTCACCGCGAAGGGGTTCTTGTCACACCCGTGCACGGACTCAAGGGAACGGCGGACCAGGGTCCATACGTCCGTGCCCGGTTCGGCCACGCGCCACTTGTCCATCAGCCGGTGGAAGATACCCAGGAGGAAGTGGCCCGATCCGCACGCCGGGTCGATGGTGCGCAGGCCGCGGTGTTCCTTGCCGTCCGGGCCAGTCCACACCGGGTTGAGGCCGAACTCGTGATCCGAGACCGCCGACTCAAGGGCGAGGTCGAGGATGAACTCCTCCACGAACTCCGGGGTCTGGAGCAGCGCATAAGTCTTACGGGCGTGCTCGCTCAGGTCCTGGTACAGATCGCCGAGGAAGCGGGTATCCCATTCCGGGTCGGTGAAGTCGTGGCGGATCTCGCCTCCCGCGCCCCACCGGCGCCAGAAGGAAAGCAGCTCGGTCGCCGCTTCGTACCCCGGAGTGATGTCCCACAGCGGGTTGTGCTCGCGATCGAAGAGGCCGGCGGCGGTGGTGTTCGCCTTGGAGACGTGGTCGAAGGCCGCAAGCAGCCAGTCACGGTTGTTGAGCCTCGGGTTCTCGCGGAAGAACGCCTCATGACGGGCCTCGGCCACGGCCAGCCGGTCGCCGGGACCGGCGATGAAGGGTTCGTCGATCAGGCCATTGTCCTCACAGAAGCGGACGAACACACAGGCCAGCACCCAGGCCGCAGCTGACTGGGTGACACGCTCGTCCCGCCAGGACTCGTACCGGGCCGCTGTACGACGCGACTCCTTCGCCTGCTGGTACTCGGTCTCCAGGCGGGTGCGGATCTCGTCCTCGGATTCGGTGCGAGCCCGCAGGTCGTCCTCCAGAAGCAGGACCTGCCGCTTCAGATCCTTCACCAGATCCTTCAAGCGCTCCGCCCGATCCGCACCGGCCGTGGTGTCCGTCACTGTTCGCTTCCTTCTCGCCGCACTGCGTCATTTGCCGCATGGCCTGCGGCTGAGGTAGTCAATCCTGCCAGCCCCCGGACCCCACCTGCGGCCCCTCGCTCCCACAAAACCCCACCCCGTTCTTGATCACCCGGATAAAGTGATCGTCGTGACGGCTCCGACCCCTCCGACGCTCCCTCGGCACACCTTCCTCAAGGCGGGCCACGACCTCTACGAAGCTGCGCTCCAGCTGTCGAACGGTGGCGCGCTCCCCGGCCCCACCGATCACCTGGCCGGACTTGCCGCGGAGTGCGTGGCAAAGGCGATGCTCATCGACTTCTTCGGCTCGGTGCAGGACTCGCCCGATGCCAAGCCGTACAGTCGCACTCTGTTGAACCAGCAGGGCATGAACAAGTTCAAGGCGAGCCACGGCCACATGCCCGGAGCGTGGGATCACCTGGTGCTCCTGGCGCATGGGCGACGAGGTGCTGAGATTCGCAGGCACATTCCACGGCAGAACCCGTTCAAGACGCAGTCTGACGAATGGAACGAGGGCCACCGGTACCGTGATGGCGCGACATTGACGTCCCAACGCGTTGCCCGGCATCTCGCAGCCGCGCTCTGCCTGATCACCGCCTACAGACATGCGAAGTAGAGAAGCGACCTGATGACCTCACTCCCTCGGTTCGACGAAGCCTGGGAAGCCGCCTGCGGTCTCGCCCGCCTGGCCGCCCGGGAGGGACGGGACGTCGTGCTCGTCCGCGACCTCTCCGGTCAGGCCACCCTCCTGATCGACGACCGCCGCGATGCCAAACCCTTGGACCTCAATTCCGACACAGCGGTGGCGCTCCGCGAGGAGTTCACAGACAAGGTCCACCCCTTCGCGGGCGATGATCCCGTCCAGGTGGCCAGTTCTGTCTTCGTCCCGGAGATGTTCTTCGGCGCGCCTGAGCTCATCGTGCTGCAGGAGCGCGAGCAGAACGGCCCCGGTCAGGTCGCCGTACTCGAACGCACCGTCGTCGGTGGGGACTGGGCCGCCATCGGCGCCGAGGTCGAGCAGCAGCCGGCTCGCCAAACCCGCCGCGTTGCCTTCTACGGTTTCAAGGGCGGCGTCGGCCGGTCCACCGCGACCACCGTCCTCGCCCGCAGCCTCGCCGAGCACGGCCACTGCGTGCTCGTCGTCGACCTGGACCTCGAATCCCCCGGCGTGTCCAACCTGCTCGCCGAGCCCGGGGCCACTCCCCCGCACGGCATCGTGGACCACCTGGTGGAGTCGGCCGTCGGGAACACAGACGGCCTGGAGCTGGTCACCCGTTCCTCCGTCCTCCCGCCCGAGCAGGGCAATGGCGAAGTATGGCTAGCCCCGGCAGCCGGCACCCCGCTCGCTGGGCGGCCGTACGACTACCTCGCCAAGCTGAACCGCATCTACAGCGACCTCCCCGCAGACGAGCCCGGAGGCGCGCCCCGCCCCTTCGCCCAGCGGCTAGAGGACGCCATCGCCGCTTGCGAGGCGCAGGTGGAGGAGAAAGGCCGCCGCCCCGACGTCGTGCTGCTCGACAGCCGGGCCGGTATCCACGACATCGCGGCCGTCACCCTGACCAAGCTCTGCGACCAGGCGCTGCTCTTCGCCGTGGACAACCCGTCCACCTGGGACGGCTACCGGATGCTCCTGTCGCAGTGGAAGCTGCGGCCCGATCGTGCCCGCGCCCTGCGCGACCGCATCCGGATCGTGGCCGCCATGTTCCACTCCGCGGGGGACATAGAACGGCTCAACACCCTTCGCCGGCACGCCTATGACGTCTTCATGGAGACGCTCTACAACCTGCCCGACGACGACTACGAGGAGCCCTTCCTCCCCGAGAAGGGTGAGGTGGACGACAAGCCCTACGCCCCCATCCCCATCCTCTTCGGCAACGATCTGGTGGGGCTGGACCCGCTGCGCAGCCGCAACTGGCCCGAGCTGCCGTTCGTCAAGGCCGCCTACCGGGAGTTCGTCGACACGGTGGAGAAACTGGTGCTGGACCCGTACGAGGACAAGTCATGAACGACCCCGCCGTCCAGGCGACCCGCACTCTGCTGATCAACGCACTCGGCTCTGCGCCCGATGCGAACACCAGCAGCCCCGACCTCCGCACCATGTTCACGCCCTCGTCCCACCGGCTCGCACTGGACCCGGACGTGACGGTGGTCCGCGGGGCCCGCGGCACCGGCAAGACGTACTGGGCCAAGGCCCTCACCGACCCCGAACTGCGTGAGGTCGCTTCCGCCTCCTACATGATGCCGAGGCTGGGCCGTATCGAGGTGATCACCGCGTTCGCGCTCGAAGGCGGTGACGAGCCGGCGTTTCCGGGGAAGCGGACGCTCGCCGACCTGGTGACCCAGGGTGTCGACCCGAAGGACCTGTGGTCGGCCGTCGTCCTCACCGCGCTCAAGGTGCCGGAGGTCCTCGCGATCACGACCTGGTCCGAGCGCATCCGCTGGACGCGGGAGAACGGCGAGGCGTACGAGAACGCACTGCGCCGGGCCGACCGGCAGACTCGGGAGCAAGGCAAGACGCTGGTCCTGCTATTCGACGCGCTCGACCACCTGCACAACGATCGCGAGCATCTCGACCAACTGCTCTCAGGCCTCTTCGAGGTGGCTCTGGAACTCCGACTCACCACGGGAACACTGCGCGCCAAGATCTTCGTACGGCCGGACATGTACGAGAGCGCCCCCAAGGCCTTCGCGGACGCCTCGAAGCTCGGCGCGAACGCCACCGACCTCAGCTGGAGCCGGGAGAACCTGTACGGGCTGCTCTTCCATCAGCTGGGCAACCACACCAGCGATCAGGCAAAGGCGTTCCGCAAGGCGACCGGTGCATGGCGGCCGGAGGGCGAGGGTCGCTACATAGCGCCCGTCGACGTGATCGCCGACCAGAAGCGACAGGAGGAAGTCCTCGTCACTCTGGCCGGACCCTACATGGGCACGGACCGCCGCAAGGGGCACACCTACACCTGGGTGCCGAACCATCTTCAGGACGGTCTCGGCCGGGTCAGCCCCAGGACATGGCTGCACACGCTCTTCCGGTCGGCGCAGCTGACCGCCGAGCGGTACGCGGGCCATCCGCTCCCCCTGCACTACGACGCGATCCGCGAGAGTCTGAGCAGCTCGTCCAAGAACCGCGTCGATGAGCTGAAGGACGACATCGGGTGGGCGGCACTCGCCGTCAAGCTGCTCGAAGGCAGCCAGGTACCCATGGAGCCGTCGGCCGTGCGGTTCGCATGGGAGAGCAACCGGCTCTCGGGCAGGATCGTGGAGCTGTTGGAGGACGTAAAGCAGGGCAGCGGTCCCCGCAAGATCGACAATCCGACCGCGATCCTCGAAGAGCTGCTGGAACTGGGTGTCATGACCAGGCGCACCAACGGCGCGATCGACCTGCCAGACGTCTACCGGCTCGCCTTCGACATCGGCCGCAAGGGCGGGGTCGCACGCAAGCCCGTGACCTGACCGACGGATGATGCGGCTACGGGGTGCTGTTCCCGGCCGAAGCCCAGGAACAGCACCCCGCCCTCACCCCTTCGCCAGCGTCTCCAGGAACGCCCCGTCCAGGTGCGCCTGCTCCCCGTCCCCGCCGATCACCTCGACGGTCCGGCCGTCCAGGTGCGGCAGTTGCGACCGGGTCTCCACCGGGCACAGCAGCCACAGCCCGTGCGGGTTCTCGACCGGGCGGCGGGCAGCGCCCTGAAGGCCGACGAGGAAGGCGTGGCCGCCCTCGTCCCAGTAGCGGGCGATCAGGCCGGCGTCGTGCAGGAACAGCACCGTGCGCGGGGCCGCGCAGCGAGCCTGCAGGTCCTCCCCGACGCGGTGCCAGACGGCGCGTACGAAGGTGGCCAGGCCCGGCTTGATCCGGCCGGGTGCGGAGGCGCTGTCCGCGCGCAGCACCGTCTGCCAGTCCTGGCCCTTCTCCTCCACCAGCTTCCGGAACTCCGCCAAGAAGACGGCGCCCAGGTCGACGGGCAGGACCGGGAAAGCGGCGGCCACGGCGTCCGCGACGCCCGGCAGCCGGATGCCCTTCACGGTCAGGGCGAGGAAGCCGCCGCGCCGGGCAGTCGCCATGAGGCGTTCGCGGACCGGGCCGTGCGGGTCCTCCCGCTCGATGCGGGTGACTCGGGGTGGCGGCAGGAGGCTGGTCAGGCCGCCGGAAGCCGTCACGGGGTGCGCGGTCCTGGCGGCCGGCAGTTGGAAGGTGTCAGTGTCGAGGTCGTAGCGGAGGTCGAACCTGGCCGCCTGCAAGGCGTCTTCCAGCTCGACGTGGGTCGGCTCCTGGCCCCCCGACAGCACCTGGAGTTCGGGGAAGCGTGCCTTGACCCGTGCCACCAGCTCCGCCGGGTTGATGCCCCGGTCGGGCCGTACGCCCGCGCCCGCCTGGGAGATGCGCAGCGCACGCTCCAGCCCGAGGTCCCGCGGGTACAGCTCCAGGCGCGGCGTGACCTCTACGGCCGGCGCGATGGCCGCGGCCAGTGCGACGAGGCGGGTGTCGGCGAGCGGCGCGAAGCCCTCCGGGGTCGGTACGGCCCTCAGCTCGCGGACCACCTCTGCCCGGCCCGGCAGCGGCTCCTGGCGGGCAAGCCCTTCGGCGGTGGCGCCGAGCGCGGAGGCGTAGTCGGCCAGCTCCCGGGGGCTCGGGTCGTCGGTACCCGGCAGGGACTCCGAGGCGAGCAGGATGGTGTCGCCGCGCCGGTGGACTGCGAGCCGCGGCTCGTGTCCTTCCGCCTCGTCGCCGGTCTCCGCCTCCACCGCTGCGCGTACGACGGCCAGCGAGCGCGCGAGGGTCCGCTGGGGGGTGTCGTCATCGGCCCCGTGCCGGGCGCGCAGTTCGGCCGCCGCCTCGGGGGCGGTCATCACACGACCCGAGGTCTCCAGGATGTCCGCGAGTTCTGAGCGGACCGGCGCCAGCCATTCCGCCTCCGCCCACTGCTTGATTTCGATGCGGTGGTGTCGGGAGACCGGCGGCTGCTTGATCTTCAGGTGATCGGCGATGCGCGCCTGTACGGGCCAGGCACCCAGCGGGGAAAGACCACCCTCCTCGGGCGGAAGCCCCAGGGTGAGCCGTACGACCTGTTCCCGGTGGGATCCCTTGCGGCCGGATGCGGGAGTCAGCAGCGCCGCCATGTCGTCTATGGACAGGATGCGGGCCATCTCCGCACCCGGGACGTCGGCGGGACCCGCATCCGGCGCGGCGGTCAGGGTCGAGGTCCGGGACGGTGTCCCGTTGCCGGGCTTGCCACGGAGGGCAGCCGCCCACTGCTTGCGGCGCCGGTTGAGTTCCTTGCGGACCAGGGCGCCCGCGCCTCGGGCCTTGGAGATGGCGTACGGCTGGATGTCCAGCAGCTGGCCGACGGTCGTCGCGCCAAGGCCGTTGGCGACGGAAACCGCGCGGGGGGACAGGCCCGCGGCCTCCAGCACAGTGGTGGCGTCGGCTGCCGCGGCCGCACTCTCCCGCGCCTCTTCGGCGTCCTCGGCGACTGTGCCGACCGTGGAGGGCGTGGTGGTGGGACGGGCCGCGTCCGCCGCCCGGAAGACCTCTTGCCAGGCGTCCTTCATCTGCCGCAGGGTGTCGAAACGCTGCTCGATCTCACGATGCAGCGCCCGCTCGAAGAAGGCCCGGAAGCCTTCCGCCAGCGCGGGTTCGAACAGCTCATTGGCGATGTGAAGTTCGGCGGATTCGTTGGTGAGCGGGTCGTACTGGCCGTCACCCCATACGGGGCGCTCACCGCTGGCCATCTCGTGCAGAGTGACGGCTGCCGCGTAGTACTCGGCATGATCGTCGTAGTGGCTGCGGCGCACCGAGCCCAGGAACGGGTCGAGGTAGCCGCGGGTGCCCGCCTTCACATCACGGTCCGAGGCGTCGGTCAGGGAGAAGTCGAAGAGCTTCAGCTGCCAGGTGCGATCCTTGCGTCGCTGGATGCCGAAGTTGTCGGGCTTGATGTCGCGGTGGCGCACTCCGTGGCCGGCGAGCTGGTCGAGCGCCTGGAAGAGGTCTTCACCGAAACGCTCCAGCTCGTGGTAAGTGAGCTTCCCCTTGCCGCGGAGCCGGGCGCCGAGCGACTGTTCGCCGGCGTACTCCAGCTCGAGGATCGTCCGCCCGTGGATCTCGCGCAGCTCCTCGCCGCGCAGCTGCACCACGGCTCCGCCGCCGACGAGTTTGAGAGCGCGGGCCTCGGCGCGCAGCCGCTCCGCCTTCTCCTCGTCCAGCGCGACCTTGAAGACGTGCTCGTCGATGCGGACCTTGCCGTCCTCGTCCTCGACCGCCCGCTCCACGAGGAGGGCACGCGCCGTGGCTCCGGTGCCGAGGACCCGGCGTACCGACCACTCGGCGTCGATCGCCTGCCCCGGCATCGCCTCCAGCGGGTCCGCTGCGGCTGCTTCCGGGGAGTCGGGCAGCACACCGGCCCGTTCCGCCTCGTCGAGCAGGTCCAGGAACGCCTCTGCGGAGCTCAGCCGGTCGTTCACATCGGAACGGGTCGCCTGATAGACCAGCGTGTCCAGGGCCTCCGAAACGCCGTCGGCCACGGCGAACAGATGCAGGCCGGAGTCTGCACGGAGGCGTTCGGTCAGCACGCTGCGCTGCGGTGCCGGCGGCTGACCGGACAGGATGAGGTGGGAGACCGCACCGAGGCCGAAGATGTCGAGATCCGCCGGATCGGCGTACGGCTGGTCCGTCTCCGGGGCGAGGTAGACGCGGGCTTCGTCCTCGATCAGGGCAGCATCGAGCGCCGAACCGCCGATCGACCGGAAGAAGGTGGCATTGCTGTCGAAGTCGCGTGCCGCGGTCTGCCAGTCCGTGATCCGCAGCTCGGGGGCGGACCCTTCACTGCGGAAGGAGACGTAGACCGACCGCGCTGCCAGCGCGCGGTGGTACAGGGACCGGTTGTGGGCGTAGCGGACGGCCTCGGCGAGCTGACGGACCATGTCGAGCCGCATCTCAGGGGTGAGCTTGCCGCCGTAAGTGTCCAGATACTGGTCCAGGCGCAGATCGCTCTGCCGATGACGGAAGAGGATGGCCGGTCCGGCCTCGTGCTCCCGGAACTCCACGGCGTCGACGATTCCGCGGTGGTTGATGCCCTGCAGCACCTGGTACTCGCGCCGCGCGGCACGCTCCGTGGACTTGCGCGCCGCCTCGGTCGCCCCCTGGCTGACCAGGTAGATCCGGACCCGTCCCTCTTCCTGCACCAGGCCGTCGTCGCGCGTGGCGAGACGGTCCTCCCAGGTCGCGCCGGCATCGAGCGGATGCGGGCGCAGCTTCCAGGCATCACCGAACCGCAGGTGCCCCGTGGACTGCCGGATGCCGATGGTCCGGAGCAGCTGCGGCAGCGTCTGCCGGGCGAACTCGGGCGTGATCCGCCGCTCCGGGCGGTCAGGGGGCAGCCCCAGGAAGTCCTGCCAGATGCGATCCAGGCCACTGCCGCCGCCGTCCCGCCCGTACACGCGGATGCGCTGGACCTCGTCCAGGTGGCTGACGAGGTCGGGGGCCGACAGGAAAACGGCGGGCTCGATCCGCGGAACGACCCGTTCGTCCATGCCGAGCTTGCGGGCGGCCCAGCGCAGTTGGCTGCGCAGCTCCTTCGACTTGAGGTCGTTGAAGTGCAGCGGGTTGTTGATGGTCCGCGTGCGGTCACTGCCGCGGAAGTTCCAGGTGGAGCCGGTGTTGTGCAGCTCTCCGGGGTGGCTCTTGATCTCGATCAGGAACAGGCCGGCCGGGACCGCGACGAGAAGATCGCACTCATTGATCCGCCCCGAGTGCGCGGTGAAGGAGAAGGTGGCCCAGGCGCGGTACGGCTCAGCCGCAGGCAGCAGTCTCCGTACGTGGTCCAGCGCCTCCTGCTCCCAGGCATAGGGGGAGGGCCGATCCTGGAACCACTGCTGGACGGGCTTCGGCGGGCCGGGCTTGGGTACCGGCTTTCCTCCCGCTGCTGTCACTTTCCGGCCTCCATCGCACCCCGCGCCCAACCAGACGGGCAAACCACCTGGTAGAGCCTATCGCGCGCCTTCTCGGAACCATGCGGTGTGCATGGTCATGTGCAGAGCCCTGCGATCAGGTGCTGTCCTCGCTCATCAGCTGTTCGATAGCCGCCAGCACCTGGCCCAGCGCCTCCGGCTGGGTGGACAGCACTGCCAGCGAAACCGCCGGCCAGCCGGTGAACCCCTTGTCCCTTTGCACCGCGATCTTCTGCCGAAGCCCTTCCACAGCCGGCAGGGCGTCTGCGAAGGCAGACGTCGCGTCACGTCCCAGGTGGTGGGTGATCGACCCGAAGCTGAAGGCAAGGTCGTCCTTGTCCGGGTCCTCGCGCAGAGAAAGCGTCCAGACGGGCACGTCCCTTCCCGAAGCCGGGAAGTAGACAGAGACGCTGGGGTACGCAGCCCTGTTGCCCACCGTGCGCCCCGCCGCCTCTGCGTGGTCGAGCAACGCGAGGGCTGCCTGCCGCAGCTCGGGGCTACGGCTCTGCAGCGCCGCGTCCACGTCAGCCCTTGTCCACCTTCGGCCCGCCTGGCCGGACCTCGACTGCGTCTTGTTCGCGGTGGCCACCTCGCCGTGGACCCTCGGGACGAGCACACGGTGATCACCGCTGCCCTTGTACTGCGTCAGCTCGACCGCGTAGACATCGGTCTGCCGCAACTGCCGGTTCAGGAACTCGACAATAGCCCTCAGTTCCAGAGGTATCCGGTCCGCCACGAAGAGCAGCCGCATCCGACCGGCCGCGAGCCGCTCCTCGACCGTCGTCCAGAACTCCTCGGGCGACTGGCCGCCCAGCAGCTCCTGGTAGGCGTCCTCGAGAGGCCGCCCGTCCACCGCACAGGTTTCCTCGAAGGTCCGCTGGAGCAGCGCGGCAGGCCAGTAACGCGCCCCGTTGGCGGCGTAGTCGAGCATCTGGCCCACGACTTCCCGTCGTATGCGGGTGTCGGCCGCCCTCTTGACCTCCACCAGGGTCGGGACACCGTCCGCATCTACGAACAGGTGGTCCAGCCAGTACGTGGCGTTGCTCTGGTTGCTGGTGGGGACTCTCATCTCGCGCGCCACGAGAACGAGCCGAAGGGGTCGGCCGTCAGCGAGCGAACCGAAGTCCAGGATCCGGGGATGGCGTGCGAGCAGCGCCTGGAACTCGGCCTCGGTGTCGAAAGGGGCAGGCTCCAGAGCGTTCAGTCCCCCACCCAGCAGGAACACCGGTTGTTCGGCCACTTCCAGCCCCATCCCCTTGAACATCGATCACCAATGCCGACAGACTTATCAAACTGCACTGACAACCGAGCAGGGATCGGTGATGGCCGCAGGTCCGCATCTCCGTCACCGGGTCCCAGGGAGCCTCGGCCGGTTGCCCTGCGAGTGGCGGGATGTCCGGCCGCTGCTCGGCCGATGCCCGTCGCGCCGACGTGAGCGCGCTGAGAGAAACCGTTCCGGTCAGAGGCTGTTCACGCTCCAGGCGCTGACGTATTCGGTTGACCAGCCAGTCAAGGGTGGGGGCGCTCAGCAGACGACGCAGCCGGGCCTCGTCAACCGAGCGGTGATGGATGTCGGGTCTGCAAGTACTCCAGCCCGGCAGACGTCTCCGCCAGCGGGTCCTGATTCGGGTCCTCTGACCGCACCGGGGCCTCTCGGCGGAGCCTCCGTGCGGTGCCCCACTCCCAGCGGGTGACCGATACCGCCGCCACCTCGTCGATCCGCGGTCTAGGCCCGGAAGCGGCCACCGTCTACGGGTCAAGTTCACCCTGACGATGAACGTGTTCGTCGGCGGCAGAGTCGTCAAAGTCATCGTCGGCGCCAAGCCCAAGGCTGCCATCCAGGGCGAGCTGCGCGACTGCATCTCCAGCTGACCGCACACCGCGCCGACGCTCTCCCGTGGCAGCTTCACCGACCCCGGCCGAGCCAAGCTCCTTGGCGGGAACGGAGCTTCTTCCTTTCCGACGCCTGCTGTTCGGCAGCATGCTCATCCACGTCGGATCAGAGTTGGACTGTCAGTGGGGCCTGGTACACCTGGAACTGCAGCAACCCACGGATCATCTGCGGAATATTCTTTGGCATAAAATCGAGTACCATCTGGAGAGTTGACATCGCCAGGGCTGGAGGTGGACGGTGCGCGACCGGAGCAGCTTGGTGGCGGATCCCGCCATGCTCACGCTGGCCCGCGACTCGCGCGGCTGGACACAGTCCGACCTTGCCCTCCAGTTGTCACGACTCGAAGGCACCCGCATCACTCAGGGGTACGTCAGCCGAGCTGAAGCGGGCCGCGTCCCCGTCAGGGATGGGCGCGTACAACTGTTCGCCGACGCGCTCCGCTACACCGCCGACCTGCTGTGCCGCACTTCCGAAACTGCCGGGGCAGGCGTTGGGCTGATCCATCACCGCAAGCGCGCCTCCATGGGGACACCTGCCCTGCGTCGGATCCATGCGACGTTGGCGCTCACCCGTCTCCAGGTGGAATCCCTGACCCAGGCGGCAAACTTTCATCGCCGCATCCAGTTCCGGCGTATTGAGGTCAACAACTTTGACACCCCTGCGGACGCGGCTGAAACGGTGCGCGAGGAGTGGAGCGTCCCCACAGGTCCCATCGATGACATGGTCGCCCTGCTCGAAGGTGCCGGCGCACTGGTCGTAGTCCGTAACCTCGGCACTACCGCACTCGATGCCGTGAGCCAGTGGCCTGCGGACAAAGCGCCACTGGTGCTCGTCAACTCCATTGCTTCCGCTGACCGTTCCCGCTTCAGTCTCGCGCACGAGCTGGGTCACCTGGTGATGCACGGCGAGCCTGGCGAGAGGCGCGTGCAGGAAGACCAGGCCAATCGGTTCGCCGCCGAATTCCTCATGCCCCACGACGCCGTCCTGCCCGAGCTGAAGCCAGGCATCGACGTATCGCGCCTGCTAGACCTCAAGGCGAGGTGGGGGGTGTCCATGGCAGCTCTCATCAGGCGAGCCATGGACCTGGGCGTTGTCAGCGAATGGCAGTACCGCACGCTCATGGTCGAGTTGTCCGCCCTTGGCTACCGCACCAACGAACCGACCACCATCCGGCGCGAAACCCCGCACCATCTCGCTCAAGCCGTCACCCGGCTTGAGGAGCGGCTCCACCTCAGTCCGACCGAGACCGCCCACCTGGCGGGCCTGGGTCGCGAGGAGTTCCACGAGATCTACTTGTGCGCTTCTTCTCCGTCCGGACACAAGGGCGTGCCGGACTCTTCTGTGAGGTGATTCATGAGCGACACTCCCTCCCCGAGGCGGCGACAGCCCGCCCTGAAGACGCTCGACCACACCGTTCCCGCCGTACCCCTTCTCCAAGGGCGGGTGCTGCTCCACGAGAATGCCGTCAATCTTCCACGACCGCGCCACACGCTCGATGACGACTTCAGCGGCGTCGTGATGACCGGAACGAAAGCCGACGAGCGTGCCTTCCACCTTCGCAGCACGGCCGGCTACGAAGGCACCCTGCTGATCGACAGCGCCCCCTACACCACCTACGTCGCGACGGCGGACGAGCCGTTCATGGCACCCACCGACGAGCTGTTCGCCTCAGTGGACACCTCGCTGGCCTTCCAGAAGGCACGCGGAGCGAGCGCAGCACTGACCCCGACCGGCTACATTCCGCCCGCGGACTCCAAGACGCTCAAGGCAGTGATACGCGAGGCCAACAAGATCGAACGCGCCGACACCGTCGTGACGCTCCCGATCGACGTCACGTGGCTGAACCGCGAGAACATCGGTCAACTCATCGCGGTCTGCACGAAGATCTGGCACCCGAAGGCCCTCGTCCTCTTCCGCCAGTTCGATCCGCTGGAACAGACCAAGGACATGCCTGCCAATCTGCGCCGCCTGCTGGCCGAGGTCGAGCACGTGGCGCTCCTGCGCACCGACCTCGCTGCGCTTGATGCGATCGCTCATGGCGCCTTCTGCGCCGGCATCGGCGTTCAGAGTTCACTCCGCCACGCGATCCCGCCCGGCGAGAAGGCTCAGATCAGGAAGGCCGGCCCCACCTACCCGAACGTGCTGATGCCGGAGCTCATGTGCTTCAAGGGCGCCGAGTCCCTCGCCAGGCTGTACGGCAACGTGGATCCCGCAACCTGCTCCTGCGAGGAGTGCGACGGGCGTGGTCTCGATCGCTTCTTCCTACCTGACGGCGAAACCAGGCGCGAGGCCGACAATCACACCGTCCTCACATGGAGCGACTGGGTCACCGAAATGGCCGGCTACCAGCCAGGCACCCCGCGCAAGTCGTGGTGGCGCGACAAATGCGCGGCCGCGATCGACCGCTACGCATTGGAGAACCAGCGCATAGGCCTGGGCGCCAGCCCCAGGTCCGGATTCCAGGTGCCCGCGCCGCTCAAAGCATGGGCGACACTCCCTGTCGGCCCGTAGCGAGCCGCGGGTCGAGCGCTCAGGGGAGCTGGCGGTGAACGTCTTCCAGGAACTTCCAGCCAGCGACGGTATGACGTCTACGCTCGAAGGGGCGCGGCGGCACCACCACTTCCACCGAGTCCCCTTGAAGCGTGAGCAGGCCGATGCCGAAGAACTCAGCGCGCAGCACAGCATCGTCCTTGCGCCGCAATGCACCGTCCACCACCACCGCGCGAGAACAGAACGGAGTAAATCGCTCCGCCTTCTCCATCGCCGACTCCCAGCTTCGGCCGGGCACGAACGCCATGTCGATGTGGACAGGCTGCGCCGCGCGACGGGTGATCGCACCGTCCCTGCGGACCACCGCGCCCTTCGGAAGGGACTTCAGCACCCGCCGCTCCCTCTCGCTCATGGAGCCGGCAGGAACCGGCTCGCCCAGGGGCAGCGACATGAGGAGATCCAGCACGTCAGGTCGCGTCAGCGGCGGCATCCCTTCAGCTGCCCGCCGTTCCCGCTCGGGCCCGTCATACCGATAGGCCACAACAGCTTCCGTCCCGAAGGCTTCGACGAGCGCGAGCTTCGCCTCGCAGGGCACGAGGTCGCAGGGAGCCAGCGCACCGGCGACGACATCCATCTGCTCTCGCGCCACGACCGACATGAACCGACCCGCTCTCGTTTCGAACTGACACCCTCGTCTAGGGAGCGTCTGCACGCCCCTGCTTACCCTCAGGCCCCCATCACCGGGAGCACGAGTGGCTCACGTTCACACGATGCACTCGCCAGTCCCTTCCCGGCCGCAGCCAGGCGGGATAGACCGCCTAACCAGCGTTCCCCTGCCCGAGACACGGGACGCCTCAGCACGGATGCCCAGGCTAGTACGGGTACTCGTACGCCGGCGGCCACCTCGTCGGATGATCGCGAAACGGCCAGCACCCGTCACTGGCCGACCAGCAAGCGTCCGCGGCGGCCACCAACGAACGACTGCGAGCCTAGCCACCACAAGCGGCCGTGCCTACATCTGTCCGAATCTTCATCGCCGCCTGCCGCCCCCTTCCCCTTCCACCCGCGCCAGGCGGAGTGCGACTGAGAGCATGCCCGTGAAGGCATTCGCACGGTGGGGAGTTCAGGTGCCGCGAGAGCTCAACGAACGGCAGCAACAGGTGCTGCAATGGGTCGGTCAAGGCTGCCCTGACGGCGTGTGGGAGGGGACCGCGCACAAACTGAGCTGCCAAGCCCTTCACAGCCGGGGACTTGTCAGAGTCTCCAGGCGCCAGGGGCGGTGGTCCGTCGCCCTCACCAAGGCCGGCCAGCAGTACCTGGACGACGGATCTCCTCCCCCGGAACAGCCTCGCAGCAGAGACGCCGTGCCCGCGCCACGGGCTGGACTCCAGCCACCTGATGTAGCCGAGGGTGAGAAGTCCAGCGTCAAGGCAGCCGCGCCTGTGCTGCCATCGCCGAGAATCAGCCCCCTCCCGCGGAAGAAGGCCAAGACCGTCACAGAGCAGCTCCTGGAGGAGCTTGCCGAAGCCGGCGGCCGAATCGTGAAACGCGAAGCCAACGGCCGGGAGACCGAGAAATGGCCGATCCGTGTTGCCGCAGCACGGCGGTCGGGAAAGATCCCTGCAGCCAAGGAACTGCACGCGGGCTGGTGCCGCGACGGATACGAGATCCGGTTGGTCGACACCCCCGCCTGGCGGTTGGCCGTGTTGTCACCCGTTTCCGTACCGGCACGGCTCCCCACTCCACACCCCGTGGTCAGAGCTCTGCAGGCGCACCCCAAACCCATGGCACTGACCAAAGCCGTGCAGGGTAGAGCCTTCCGCCTCATCCACGCGCTGCTCACGGCAACGCAGAAGCTGGGGTACGTCAGCGCGTTCGGTACAGCCGAGAGTTCACCCGCCCCTCATCGCCGGCGCGGCGGCGCTCCCCACTTCACCATCACAGCCCAGGGCCAGCGATGCGATTTCCTCATCCTGCAAGAACAGGACCGGACCGATCACATTCCCACGAAGAAGGAGCTCTCGGACGCCGAGAAGCACTCCTGGGTGCGGATTCCTCGGTACGACTACTCCCCCGCTGAACGCCTGAGGATCTGCATCAGCGGCGGGTCACGACACAGGGCCGACGAGTGGGCCGACACGGCCGCACGCCCTCTTGAGCACCAGCTCGCCGAAATCGTGCAGGAAGTGGGGCTCAGGGGTGAGGCTGCCGAGCGCAAACGGCTGGCCGACCTGGAGGCCGCCCAGGAGAAGAGGCTCCGGTGGGAAGCCGCAATGGAACAGGCAAAGATCGACTACGCCGAGGCAGTCCGTGTCCGGCGACTCGAAGCGCAAGAAAAGGCATGGCGTCGCGCAGCGGACCTGGCCGAGTACATCGACGCCCTCCGCCTCCACACACAGAACCTGCCGACTGGTACGGAGAGGGACGGAGCCGAGGCATGGATCGCTTGGGCCTCGGGCCACGTGCAGCGGCTGAACCCACTCAACGGGACGCTCCGCCTGCCGGATATTCCCGAACCTCGCGCCGATGATCTCCAGCCGTTCCTGCACGGATGGAACCCCTACGGGCCCGGCTTCTAGAAGCGAGACACCCTGACATTGTCACGGAACGTGTTCGGCGAGGTCGGCCAGAATCTGGCTCCAACACAGACCCGCCTCGACTGCCCAACGCCAAGAAGGGCGCCTCCCGCGGCAAGACCACAAGCTGCCACGGGAGGCACCCATCCGCTACTGACGGAGCGTCAGAATTTTCTGATCGCGTGCGTCAAACGTGCGTCACGAGCGTCGAATCAGCGTCAAGATATCGCCCACAACGCACACAGTGCCCATAATGCACATTGACCTAACCTGCAGGTCAGACGCCCTTTTCAGCAGGCTCAAGGATCGCGACACACTCGACATGCTGGGTCATCGGGAAGAGGTCGAAGGCTCGCAGGAGGCGGGGCTTGTAGCCGGATTCGCGGAAGTAGGCCAGGTCGCGGGCCAGGGCGGCCGGGTCGCAGGCCACGTACGCGATGCGGCGGGCGCCCAGGCCGGCGAGCTGGCGGACCGTGGCCTTGCCGGCGCCGGCGCGGGGCGGGTCGAGGACGATGAGGTCGGCCTCCGAGATGCGGGTGCGCGGCAGGACCTGTTCGACCTTGCCCTGTTCGATGCGGACCCGGGGGAAGTCGGCCAGGTTGTGGCGGGCGTCCTCCACCGCGCGCTTGGAGGACTCGATGCCGAGGACGGCGCCGGTCTCGCCGATGCGTTCGGCCAGGGCGCCGGCGAAGATGCCGACGCCGCAGTAGAGGTCGAGGGCCATCTCGCCCTTGCGGGGCATCAGGCCCTGCATGACGGCCTTGACCAGGGTGTCGGCGGCCTGCGGGTGGACCTGCCAGAAGCCGCCCATGCCGACGCGGTACACGCGGCCGTCGGAGCGTTCGCGGACGAAGGGGCGGCCGTGGACGCGGTGCACGCCGCCGTCGCGTTCCTCCACGCGGAGCACCGAGACGGGCTTGTCGAGTTCGACCAGCGGGAGTCGGCCGCCGGGGCGCGGGGTGAGGACCACCTGGCGGTCGCCGGAGCCGGAGGCGGCGATGGCCTCGACGGTGGCGAGCTGGGGCCATTCGCGCTTCTCGACGCCGAGCTCGCTGACGCCGGCGGCCGCGATCATGCAGTGGTCGACGGGTTCGATGTCGTGGGAGCGGTGGCGGCGCAGGCCGGCGCGGCCGTCCTCGTCGATCGCGTACTGGACGCGGGTGCGCCACTGCGGGACCTCGCCGGCGGGCAGCTTGTCGCCTTCGGCGGGTACGACGGTGCCGTCCCAGCCGGCCTGTTCGGGGGTGATCCCGGCGAGGCGCTGGAGCTGTTCGGTGAGGACCTCGCCCTTGAGCCGGCGCTGGGCGCCGGGCTTGGCGTGCTGCCAGTCGCAGCCGCCGCAGCGGCCGGGGCCGGCGTAGGGGCAGGGGGCCTCGACGCGGTCCTTGGAGGCGTCCAGGATCGTGACGGCGTCGGCGCGCAGGAAGCGGGAGTCCTCGGCGCCGTCGGTGACGCGGGCCACGACGCGCTCGCCGGGCAGGGCGTGCCGGACGAAGAGGACGCGGCCTTCGGCGGTGCGGGCGATGCAGTGGCCGCCGTGCGCCACGGGGCCCACCTCGACCTCGTACTCCTGCCCGATGAGCGAGTTCTCGTCGGTGTCGCGCGGGGTCGGGGCGGGGGACGGGGTCATGGTGCGGGGTACTCCAAGCGCTCGGGGGGCGACAGGCGAAACGGCCGGACGACCGACCCACCAGTCTACGTGGGTGTCGTCCGGCCGCACGAATCGTCGCCGGGAGCCGCCCGACGCACGCCGCCCGACGCCGGGCGCCCCGGCGCCCGGCCCCGTCGGTCGGTCAGTCCTTCTTCGCGGGTTCGCGGCGCGGGGTGTCCACGGGGCCGCGTCGGACCGCGCCGGGCGCGTTCCAGTCCGCGCGCCGCTTGGCCCGCCGCTTGGCGAGCTCGGAGGACTCCAGCTGGTAGGGCACGGAGGTGACCATGACGCCGGGGGTGAAGAGCAGCCGACCCTTCAGGCGCAGGGCGCTCTGGTTGTGCAGCAGGTGTTCGTACCAGCGGCCGACCACGTACTCGGGGATGTACACGCTGACCGCGTCGCGCGGGTTCTCGCTGCGCAGGCCCTTGACGTACTCGATGACGGGTCGGGTGATCTCGCGGTAGGGCGAGTCGAGGATCTTCAGCGGCACGTTGATCCCGCGGCGTTCCCATTCGGCCCGCAGGGCCTTGGTCTCGGCCGGGTCCACGCTGATGCTGAGCGCTTCGAGGGTGTCGGAGCGGGTGAGCTTGGCGAAGGCCAGGGCGCGCAGGGTGGGCTTGTGCACCTTGGAGACGAGGACGATGGAGTGCACGCGCGAGGGGCGCACGCTGTCCTCGGAGGGGCCCTCGGCTGCGGCGATCTCGGTGGCGACCCGGTCGTAGTGCTTCCGGATCGCGGTCATGGTGCCGTAGAAGATGACCATGCCGAGGAGGGCGACCCAGGCGCCGTGGGTGAACTTCGTGGCGAGGACCACGACGAGCACGAGGCCGGTGAACGAGGCGCCGAAGGCGTTGATGGCGCGGGAGCGGTGCATGCGGCGGCGGGCGGCGGGGTCGCGTTCGCTCGCGAGGTGCCGGTTCCAGTGCCGGACCATGCCGATCTGGCTGAGGGTGAAGGAGACGAAGACGCCGACGATGTACAGCTGGATCAGCTTGGTGGAGTCCGCGTCGTAGATCCACACCAGCAGCATGGCGGCGCCGGCCAGCAGCACGATGCCGTTGGAGAAGGCGAGGCGGTCGCCGCGGGTGTGGAGCTGGCGGGGCAGGTAGCGGTCCTGGGCGAGGATCGAGCCGAGCAGCGGGAAGCCGTTGTAGGCGGTGTTCGCGGCCAGGAAGAGCACGAGCGCGGTGGCGGCGGCCAGCACGATGAACAGGAAGCTGCCGTCGCCGAAGACGGCCTCGGCGACCTGGCTGATGACCGGGTGCTGCACGTAGGAGTCGCCGACGGGGGTGCCGTTGGCGAGCAGGTCCGTGGCCGGCTTCTCGGCCATCTTCACGCCGGTGGCCATGGCCAGGCCGATGATCCCGCAGAACATGGTGACGGCGAGGCCGCCCATGAGGGCGAGGGTGCTGGCCGCGTTCTTGCTCTTGGGCTTGCGGAACGCGGGCACGCCGTTGCTGATGGCCTCGACGCCGGTGAGGGCCGCGCAGCCGGAGGAGAAGGCGCGCAGCAGCAGGAAGACCAGCGCGAAGCCGGCCAGGCCCTGGTGCTCGGGCTTGATCTCCATGTTCGCGGTGGGGGCCTTCATCTCGTCGCCCAGCACCAGGCCCTTGAAGGCGCCCCAGGCGATGAGGACGAAGACGGCGCCGACGAACACATAGGTCGGGATCGCGAAGAGCTTGCCGGACTCCTTGACGCCGCGCAGGTTCATCAGCGTCAGCAGCAGGATCATGATCATCGCCGAGAGCGTCTTGTGCTCGATGACGAAGTCCACCGCCGAGCCCAGGTTCTCGACGCCGGAGGAGATCGACACGGCGACGGTCAGCACGTAGTCCACGAGCAGGGCGCTCGCGACGGTCAGACCGGCCTTGGGGCCGAGGTTGGTGTTGGCCACCTCGTAGTCCCCGCCGCCGCTGGGGTAGGCGTGGACGTTCTGGCGGTAGGAGGCGACGACGGTGAACATCAGCACCACGACCGCGACCGCGATCCAGGGGCTGAAGTGGTACGCCGAGACGCCGGCGACCGACAGGACCAGCAGGACCTCGCCGGGCGCGTAGGCGACCGAGGAGAGGGGGTCGGAGGCGAAGACGGGAAGGGCGATCCGCTTGGGAAGAAGGGTTTCCCCGAGGCGGTCGCTTCGCAGCGCCCGGCCGATCAGGATCCGTTTGGGCACGTCGGTCAGTTTGGACACGCAGAGGATCGTAAGCGTTCGAAATCGGCCCGACCAACCCCACCCCCGTCGCGTCGCGGGCCGGAGTTCCCGGCCGTCGCGCCGGGATCGGCGGACGGTGATCGGATGGTGATCGGGTGTTCTCGGGCCGCGGTTTGTCGGCGATCTTCCCGTGTTCTCCGAAGGACCTCCCGGGCGATCTTCCGCGGATTTCCGGACGGGGCGCCGCCATTTCACGGTCCGGTCCGGGTTCCGCCGGGGAATTCCGTGATCCGGCACCCCCCGTCGCACACCCCGCCGCACACCCCGCCGCACCCTTCGCGCACGTCTCCCGCACGCCCCGGCGCCCCTCCCCCGCGGGACCTCCGACGGGGCGGCGGAGGCCGGCCGGACCGGGCGGCGGGGTGCGAAGGACGGGGCCCGGGACGGCCGAACGACGTGCGAACGGGGTTTTCCGGCGTGGTCCGAGGGCCTTCCCGGCGCGCGAAAACTCACACCGGTGACCGCGCGTGTGTAGCTTGGGCCATGATCTGAGACCCTGTGAAGCCTGAGCATGTAACGAGGCTGAAAACCAGCTAATCGAAGCTGACAGCCGGAAGGACGGCCGTGCACATCGTCATCATGGGCTGCGGACGGGTGGGCTCCGCCCTCGCGCAGACCCTGGAACAGCAGGGGCATACGGTCGCCGTGATCGACCAGGACCCCACCGCGTTCCGCCGCCTGGGCGCCGGTTTCGGCGGTCGCCGGGTCACCGGAGTCGGCTTCGACCAGGACACCCTGCGCGAGGCCGGCATCGAGGAGGCGGGCGCGTTCGCCGCGGTCAGCAGCGGCGACAACTCGAACATCATCGCGGCCCGCGTGGCCCGCGAGATGTTCGGGGTCGAGAACGTCGCCGCCCGCATCTACGACCCCAAGCGCGCGGAGGTCTACCAGCGGCTGGGCATCCCGACCGTGGCCACCGTGCGGTGGACCGCCGACCAGATGCTGCGCCGGCTGCTGCCCTCCGGGGCCGAGCCGCTGTGGCGGGACCCGAGCGGCGCGGTCCAGCTCGCGGAGGTGCACACCTCCCCGGCGTGGATCGGGCACAAGGTCAGCACGTTGCAGGAGGAGACGGGGGTGCGTGTGGCGTTCCTCACCCGGCTGGGCGAGGCGATGCTGCCGACCTCCCAGACGGTCCTCCAGGAGGGCGACCTCGTCCACGTGATGATGCGGACCGACGAGATCGACAAGGTGGAGGAAGTCTTCGCCGAGGGGCCCGAGGAGGCACACGCATGAGGGTCGCCATCGCCGGGGCCGGCGCCGTGGGCCGGTCCATCGCGGGCGAGCTGTTGGAGAACGGTCACGAGGTCCTGCTCGTCGACAAGGCGCCCACCGCCATCTCCGTGGAGCGGGTGCCGCAGGCCGAGT
The DNA here is from genome assembly GCF_049606955.1 of Streptomyces dryopteridis. Lineage (NCBI taxonomy): Bacteria > Bacillati > Actinomycetota > Actinomycetes > Kitasatosporales > Streptomycetaceae > Streptomyces > Streptomyces dryopteridis. Next base: position 1,105,449 of record NZ_CP187113.1, read on the forward strand.
GGCTGCTGGCCGACGCGTGCGAGATCACCTCGCTCGACGAGGCCGCGTTGCAGCGCTGCAACGTCGTGATCGCCGCCACCGGCGACGACAAGGTCAACCTCGTGGTCTCGCTGCTGGCGAAGACCGAGTACGGGGTGCCGCGCGTGGTGGCCCGGGTCAACAACCCGAAGAACGAGTGGCTCTTCAACGAGTCCTGGGGCGTGGACGTGGCCGTGTCCACCCCGCGCCTGATGTCGGCGCTGGTGGAGGAGGCGGTGAGCGTCGGCGACCTGGTGCGCCTGCTGCGCTTCAGCCACGGCGACGCCAACCTGGTCGAGCTGACCCTGCCGCCGGAGTCCTCGGTGGTCGGCACGCAGATCAGCGAGATCCGCTGGCCGCAGGACACCTCCCTGGTCACGATCATCCGCGGCAACCGGGTGCTGACCCCGAACCCGGAGGAGACCCTGGAGGCCGGCGACGAGCTGCTGTTCGTGGCGACCCAGTCGCGCGAGGAGGAGCTGGAGGACCTGCTCCAGGCCCGCCGCTGAGCCCTCGGGCTCCCCGGACCCCGGGCCGCGCCCGGGAGGCCCCGGACACGCCGAAGGCCGCCGTCCACCCCGTACAGGGGCCGGACGGCGGCCTTCGGCGTGCACCCGGTCGACGTCGGCGCGGGTCTTCGGCCGATCGGCGACCGATCGGGCGGCCGGTCAGCGGCCGGGGTCGCCGCCCGCCTCGCGCGCCGCGCGCTCGCGCTCCCGTTCGGCGGCCTCCTCGGCCTCCATCTCGGCGAACACGTCGATCGGCGGCGGCGCCTTGGCCAGGAACAGCCAGGTGAAGTACACCGCCAGCACCATCGGCGGCAGCTTCAGCGCGATCAGCAGCCAGCCGAGCTGCGTCTCGTCGCCCCACCAGTACAGCGGGAAGAGGATCGCGTACTTGGCGAGGAAGATGAGGCCCCAGGCCAGGCTGGCCTTGATGTACGCCTTCTTGCGCCCGGGGTTGCGGGTGCGCCAGGACAGGTTCTCCTTGAACACCGGCCCGAGCACCACGCCGAGCAGCGGGAAGCCCACCAGCGCCGAGATCGTGAACGCGGCGCCGAGGAAGACGCCGTAGATCATGCCCGGCAGGTAGAAGCCCTTGGCGTCCCCGGTGAACAGGGCGAAGGCCACGCCCACGCCCACCCCGAAGACCCCGCTGAAGGCGTGCTTGACGGTGTCCTTGCGGGCGAGCCGCACGATCACGAGCAGCACGGCCAGCGCGCCCGCCGCGATCGCCGAGACCTGCACGTTCTTGTTGATCGTGTAGATCATCACGAACAGCAGGCCGGGGAGCATCGTCTCGATCGTGCCCCGGATGCCGCCGAAGGCGTCGAACAGCGCCGCCTGGGTGACCTCCCGGGCCTCCGCCTCGGGGCCGCCGGCCGGGGCGTCCCCGGCCCGGTGCGCGCCGCGCCCGGGCCTCGGGCCGGGCGGCGTCTGGTTCTCCACGGAACTCACCGGCTAGTGCTCCTGTCCATACGGTCGGAGTTCGTACTTCGGATTGAACAGCACCCGCCGGCCGTGGCTCATCGAGATCCGCCCGGACGCGATCATGCGGCGGCCGGGTTCGATTCCCACGATCGAGCGACGCCCGAGCCACACCACGTCGAGCGCGGCGGAGCCGTCGAACAGCTCGGCCTCCAGCGCCGGCACTCCCGCGCGGGGGCGCAGGGTGACGGTGCGCAGGGTGCCCGTCACCTTGACTATCTGGCGGTCGTGGCAGTCGCAGATCCGCGTGCATCCCGCGGCTTCTGCGTCCTCTTGCAGCTCCGCCGAGTGGAGGTCCTCCTGGGAGGAGGACAGGCGCTCCATCATGCGGCGGAACCGGCCCGCGGGGCGGGCCTTGGGGGCCGGCCTGGCGGACTTCTCGGGACGCGGTTCAGCACTCATACAGGGAAGCGTACCGGCGTGCTCACTCCCTCTCGAAGCGGTAGCCCATGCCCGGTTCGGTGATGAAGTGCACGGGGTGCGAGGGGTCGGCCTCCAGTTTGCGGCGCAGCTGCGCCATGTAGACCCGCAGGTAGTTGGTCTCGGTGCCGTAGGTGGGGCCCCAGACCTCGCGCAGGAGCTGCTTCTGGCTGACGAGTTTGCCCGCGTTGCGCACCAGGACCTCCAGCAGGTGCCACTCGGTGGGGGTCAGGCGCACGTCGCGGCCGTCGCGGTGGGCCTTCTTCGCGGCGAGGTCCACGGTGAACCCGGTGGCCTTGACGACCACCTCGTCCTCGCCGGCCCCGGCCACGGGTTCGGCGCGGCGGACGGCGGCCCGCAGCCGGGCCAGCAGTTCGTCCATGCCGAAGGGCTTGGTGACGTAGTCGTCGGCGCCGGCGTCGAGGGCCTCGACCTTCTCGTCGGAGCTGTGCCGGGCGGAGAGCACGAGGATCGGCACCCGGGTCCAGCCGCGCAGCCCGCGGATCACGTCGACGCCGTCCATGTCGGGCAGGCCGAGGTCGAGGACGACCACGTCGGGGTGGCGGGCGGCGGCCAGCTCCAGGGCGGTGGCGCCGTCGGGGGCCGCGTCGACCTCGTACTTGCGCGCCTTGAGGTTGATCACGAGGGCGCGGACGATCTGCGGCTCGTCCTCCACCACGAGGACCCGGGTCATCTCTCGCCTGCTTTCTCTCGGAGGGGTTCGGCCCGCGTCCCGCGCGGGTCGGGCGCGCCGGTCTCGGCGGTGCGCAGGGTCAGGACCATGGTGAGGCCGCCGCCGGGGGTGTCCTCGGCGGTCAGGGTGCCGTCGATGGCCTCGGCGAAGCCGCGGGCCACGGCGAGCCCGAGGCCGACGCCGGCGCCGCGCGGGGCGTCGCCGTGGCGCTGGAAGGGGGCGAAGATCGCCTCCTTGGCCTCGTCGGGGACCCCGGGGCCGCGGTCGACCACGCGGACCTCGACCCGGTCCCCGTGGGTGCTGGCCGCGACCAGGACGGGGGCGCCGGCGGGGCTGTACTTGACGGCGTTCTCGACCACGTTGGCGACGGTGCGCTCCAGCAGCCCGGGGTCGACGGCGACCATGGGGAGGGTCTCGGGGATGTCGAGCAGCACGCTGTCCTCGGGCACCCCGCCCAGGGCCATGGGCACCACCTCGTCGAGGTCGATCTCGCGGATCAGGGGGGTGACGGTGCCGGTCTGGAGGCGGGACATGTCGAGGAGGTTGCCCACGAGGTGGTCGAGCCGGTCGGCGCCGTCCTCGATGCCGGCGAGCAGTTCGGCGCGGTCCTCCTCGGACCATTCGACGTCGTCGGAGCGGAGCGAGGAGACGGATGCCTTGATCGAGGCCAGCGGGGTGCGCAGGTCGTGGCTGACGGCGGCCAGCAGGGCGGTGCGGATCCGGTTGCCCTCGGCGAGCCGGCGGGCCTCCTCGGCCTCCCCGAGCAGCCGGCGCCGGTCGAGGACCACGGCGGCCTGGGCGGCGAACGCGCCGAGCACCCGGCGGTCCTCGGCGGGCAGCACCCGGCCGGAGAGGGCCAGGGCGAGGTGTTCGGTGACGTGGACGTCGGCGTCGGCGTCCTCGGGGCGGGTGACGGGGTGCGGGCCGACCCCGCCGGCGCTGGTCCACGGGGTGTGGTCGTCGGCGCGTTCGAGGAGGGCGGCGGACTCCATGCCGAAGGTCTCGCGGACCCGCTCCAGCAGGGCGTCCAGGCTGTTCTCGCCGCGCAGCACGCTGCCGGCGAGGAAGGACAGGATCTCGGACTCGGCCCGCGAGCGGGCCGCCTGGTGGGTGCGGCGGGCCGCGAGGTCCACCACGGAGGCCACCGAGACGGCCACGCCGAAGAACACGGCGAGGGCCAGGATGTTGCGCGGGTCGGAGATCGTGAACCGGTGCAGCGGCGGGGCGAAGAAGTAGTTCAGCAGCAGCGAGCCGAACGCGGCCGAGGCCAGCGCCGGCCAGAGCCCGCCCAGGAGGGCCGCGGCCACCGTCAGGGCGAGGAAGAGCAGCATGTCGTTCGCTAGCCCGGGGGCGTCGGCCAGGGCCGTCATGAGCAGGCACAGGCCGGGCGGGCCGAGCACGCCGACTCCCCAGCCCCACAGCACCCGGCGGCGGCCGAGCCGGCCGGCGGTGCGGGTGCCGGGGAGCGGGACGCGGCCCTTGGCGACGGCGTCGTGGGTGACGAGGTGCACGTCGAGGTCGGGGCCGGAGGCGCGGGCCACCCCGGAGCTGACCCCGGGGCCGAGCACGTACTGCCAGGGCCGGCGGCGGCTGACGCCGAGCACGATCTGGGTGGCGTTGGCGCCGCGCGCGAACTCCAGCAGGGAGGCGGCCACGTCGTCGCCGATGACGTGGTGGAAGGTGCCGCCGAGGTCCTCCACGAGGCTGCGCTGGACCGCGAGCTCCTTCGGGGAGGCGGAGGTCAGCCCGTCGCCCCGGGCCACGTACACGGCGAGGATCTCGGCCCCGGAGGTCTTGGCGGCCATCCGGGCGGCGCGCCGGATCAGGGTGCGGCCCTCGGGGCCGCCGGTGACGCCCACGACGATGCGTTCGCGGGCCTGCCAGGTGGAGCGGATGTCGTGCTCGCCCCGGTACTGCTGGAGGTAGTCGTCGGCCCGGTCGGCGACCCAGAGCAGGGCGAGTTCGCGCAGGGCGGTGAGGTTGCCGGGGCGGAAGTAGTTGGAGAGGGCCGCGTCGACCTTGTCCGACTTGTAGATGTTGCCGTGGGCCATCCGGCGGCGCAGGGCCTGCGGGGACATGTCCACGAGTTCGACCTGGTCGGCGCGGCGCACCACCTCGTCGGGCACGGTCTCGCGCTGGCGGACCCCGGTGATCGACTCGACCACGTCGCCGAGGGATTCGAGGTGCTGGATGTTGACGGTCGTTATCACGTCGATGCCGGCGCCGAGCAGTTCCTCCACGTCCCGCCACCGCTTGGTGTTGCGGGAGCCGGGCACGTTGGTGTGCGCGAGCTCGTCGACGAGGGCGACGGCCGGGCGGCGGGCGAGGACGGCGTCCACGTCCATCTCGGCGAAGACGGTGCCCCGGTGGGTCAGCTCGCGGCGCGGGAGCTGTTCGAGGCCGTGCAGCATCACCTCGGTGCGCGGCCGGCCGTGGTGCTCCACGAGGGCGACCACGCAGTCGGCGCCGCGCTCCACCCGCCGGTGGGCCTCGGAGAGCATCGCGTAGGTCTTGCCGACTCCCGGTGCCGCGCCGAGGTAGATCCGTAGCTTTCCGCGTGCCATGTCCTCATTGTCTTTCACCTGCGCCGCGACCCTCGGCCGTGGGCGGGCCGACACTCGATGGAACGCCCGGGCCGGCCGGTTCCGGGCCCCGTTGACGGCCCTCATACGGCGCCCGGGGCCCTCTTGACGCTTCCCTGACACCCCGGGGCGTCCGGCGGGCCTCCGGGGCCGGGAACGGCCGACGGGCCGCGCCCGGGAGGGGTGCGGCCCGTCGTGGGCTCGTGCGGCGGCCGGGGGGCCTGTGGGAGGGGAGGGTCAGCGGATCTCGCTGATCTCCGGTCCGCGTTCCAGCCGGCCCATGTCGCCGGAGAACCGGGAGGTCTCGGGCTCGGGGGTCTGGACCCCGTCGGGGACCATCTGCGCGTCCTCGGGGAGCTTGAGCACGATCGGGTCGCGCGGGGCCATCGGGCCGTCGCCGCGGACGACGACGGTGTCGCGGAAGATCTGCTCCAGGATCCCGGCGGACTCGGGGTGCACCGCGCCCTGGCCGGAAATCACCCCGCGCAGGAACCAGCGGGGGCCGTCGACGCCGATGAAGCGGACGATCTGCGCGCCCCGGGTGCCGTCGGGCAGCGGGACGGGCACCTGGGCCCGCAGTTCCCAGCCCAGCGAGCCCTCGATCTCGTCGATGACGCCGCCCTGGGCGGTGATGCCGGAGGCGATCTCGTCGCGGACCTCGCCCCAGATGCCCTCCTTCTTGGGCGCGGCGAACGCCTGGAGCTGCACGGCGCTGTCGCGGAGCACGACGGTGGCGGCGACGATGGCGTCACCGGCCACCTCGACGCGCAGTTCCATGCCCTCGACGCCGGGCACCAGGATGCCGCCGAGGTCGACCCGGCCGTCGGCCGGGTTGCCGGGGACCTCGTCGAGGTCCCAGGGACCGTCCGGGCGCGGGGCGGGCGGCAGGTTGACCCGCCGGCCGGTACCGCTCTCCTCGGCGGGGGTCACGTCGGTGCCGAGACCGTCGACGACCTGCTCGGCCTCGTCGCCGATGTCGTTCTTCTTGCGACGTCCGAACACGTCACTGTCCTTCCCGGTCGGGTACGACCGAAGCGTAGCCACTGCCAGCCCGTCCGCCTGCGTGCGATCCGGCCACAGCCGCGTGACCTCCGGTGGAGCCGAACCCCCCTTCGGCCCGGGCCGAGCCGGGCAGGTCCGTGACCTCGTGGAAGCGGACCTTCTCGACACGTTGGACGACGAGCTGGGCGATGCGGTCGAATCGTTCGAACCGGACGCTCTCGCGCGGGTCCAGGTTGACCACGATCACCTTGATTTCCCCACGGTACCCGGCATCCACGGTCCCCGGGGCATTCACCAGCGCGAGGCCGCAGCGGGCGGCGAGTCCGGAGCGGGGGTGCACGAACGCGGCGTACCCGTCGGGCAGCGCGATCGCGATGCCGGTGGGCAGCACGACGCGCTCCCCCGGGGCCAGTTCCGCGGCCTCGGTGGTGACCAGGTCGCAGCCCGCGTCGCCGGGGTGGCCGTAGGCGGGGAGGGGGACCTCGGGGTCCACGCGGCGGATGAGGACGTCGACGGGGTCGACGCTGTGCTGGGACATCAGGGGTTCACCTCGAAGGCGCGGGCGCGCCGGACCTGGTCCGGGTCGGCCATGGCCGCCCGGATCTCCTCGGGTCGACCGTTGTCGATGAAGTGGTCGACCTTGACCTCGATGAAGACGGCCTCGGCACGGACCGCGACGGGCCCCTCGGGCCCGCCGATCCGGCCGACGGCGGTGGAGTAGATCTTGCGTCCGGCGACGGCGGTGACCTCGGCGGTCAGGTGCAAGACGGTGCCCACGGGCACGGGGCGCACGAAGTCGGTCTCCAGCCGGCCGGTGACGGCGATGACCCGCAGCAGCCAGTTCAGGGAGCCGAGGGTCTCGTCGAGGGCGGTGGCCAGCACCCCGCCGTGGGCGAGGCCGGGGGCGCCCTGGTGGGCGGGGGCCACGGTGAACTCGGCGGTGACGCTGACTCCCTCGCCGGCGCGCGCGTCGAGGTGCAGCCCGTGCGCCTGGCCCGCGCCGCAGCCGAAACAGTGCTCGTAATGGGCGCCGAGGGGCTCGCCCGGGGCGGGGGCGTCGGGGTGCCGAACCGGCGGTATGGCGTCGGCCGGCGGCGTCAGGCTCGTGTTTCGTCCACTCACAGCCGCTGACCTTACCCGCGTCGGCACCCGGGGCGCGGCCTCTGGCAGGCTTGGGGCATGCAGACCGCGCAGTCCTCCGTCCCGCGCCACGACGAACGTCTGAGCGCGCCCCGCCCCTGGTGGCTGATCGTCTTCCTGACCGGTGTCGCGGGTGGCCTGATCGGGTTGCCGCTGGGGACGCCGGCGTTGTTGGTCGGGCTGGTCTGCGGGCTGGCCGTGGCCGGGTTCTTCGTCTCCTCCTACGGTTCGGCGCGGATCCGGGTGGTGGCGGGGACGCTGGCGGCGGGCGAGGCGCGGGTGCCGGTGGCGGCGCTGGGCGCGGCCGAGGTGCTGGACGCCGAGGAGGCGCGGGCCTGGCGGACGTACAAGGCGGATCCGCGGGCCTTCATGTTGATGCGCAGCTACGTGCCGACGGCGGTGCGGGTGCCGGTGACGGATCCGGCCGACCCCACCCCGTACCTGTACCTGTCGACGCGGCGGCCGGTGGAGCTGGCGGCGGCGATCGAGGCGGCGCGGGGCGGCGCGGCGGGCTGAGCCGGTCGGGGTCCGTGCGCGGGTCCCGGACGGTGAGAAGCGCCCGGCCGGTGTGTGTCGGCGGGCGCTTCGTCTTCGGGGATACGTTTTTGCGGTCAGGGGCCGCTCGGGCCGTGGCCCGGGGGCAGTGACCGCGCGGGTCCGGGTTCGAGGGGCTCCGGGAGCGCCGACCAGGGCACCGCGCGTCGACGGAGGTCGGCGCGGATCTTGTCGGCGAGCTTGCGGGTGTCGCGCCGGTTCATGAACGCGCCCACCGCGGCGCCGACCATGAAGGGCATCAGGTTCGGCAGGTTGCGGATCATGCGCTTGGTGATCTGTTGGCGCAGCTCTCGTTTCATCTGACCGCCGAGGGCCGCGTTGAGGGTGGTGGGTTTGGTCAGGTCCACGCCCCGTTCCTCGGTCCACGCGGTCAGGTAGGCCATGCTGCGCTCCCGCAGGGCGCCGGGCGGGCGCAGTCCGTAGACCTCGTGGAGTTCGGCGATCAGCTTGAGTTCGATCGCGGCGACCCCGGTGATCTCGGCGGCCAGTTCGGCGGGCATGGCGGGCGGCACGGGCAACATCGCCGCGGCGCCGATTCCGGCGCCCACGGTGGAGCTGCCGTTCGCGGCGCCCGCGACGAGCTTGTCCGCGAGTTCCTCCGGCCCGAGACCGGGGAACTGTCGGCGCAGGGTGGCCAGGTCCCGCACGGGCACGCGCGGGGCGTTCTCGATGATCCGGTCGGCCACCCAGAGCGTCGCGGCGCGTGCGCCGTCGCCGCTCCTGCGCACCCCGGTGCGCACGCTCCGGCCGACCGCGCGCAACCGGCCGGGGCCGGTCGCCGGGCCGTCCGGATCCGCCGGGGCGGACGCGTCGGACCCGACGGCGGTGTCCGACGGGTCCGGGGCCGCGGGGAGTCCGGGGCCCCGGTCGGGGCCCGTCGACTCCCCGAACGGCGTCACCGAGGTGTCCTGCTCCTGCTTACGGAAGCGGCGCTTCCGGAAGGGTGTCGCGCCTGCCACGGCCGACCGCCCTCACTCGCAGTCGCGGCAGATCGGCTGGCCGTTCTTCTCGCGCGCGAGCTGGCTGCGGTGGTGCACGAGGAAGCAGCTCATGCAGGTGAACTCGTCGGCCTGCTTGGGCAGCACCCGGACGGCCAGTTCCTCGTTGGAGAGGTCGGCGCCCGGGAGCTCCATGCCCTCGGCGGCGTCAAAGTCGTCGACGTCCACCGACGAGGACGACTTCTCGTTGCGTCGAGCCTTCAGTTCCTCAAGGCTGTCGTTGTCGACGTCGTCGTCGGTCTTGCGTGGGGTGTCGTAGTCCGTTGCCATAGTGTTCGCTCTCCCCCTCTGGGTGTTAGCGGTTGTCTCAGCGCACGTAACGCGCGAGAGGTCGGACTTGTGCCCGACCTGAGGCGGAGATTTTGCCTCACATCAAGGTCTGTTACTCAATCGACACCCAGTCGCACGCCTGAAGGGGCGACGGGCCGGGATGTCGACGGGGACCGTACACGGTCCGGCGGGCGTCTCGCACGAGGGTCCTCCCGTGTCTTTCCCTCCCCCCGGGGGGTCGGAAACCCGGACTTTCCGGGCCTTCGACCCCTTTCGAGGGGCATGGAACACGCCACTGGGCGCTCTCGACATTGTGATCGATCACACAGAAATCGACCACGCGAGCCGGTGGATCTTTTCGCCCACGGCGAAATCCGGGCGGGCGTGTCACATGGGCAGCGTGACACGCATCACGAGGCCACCGCCCTCGCGGGGCTCGGCCTGGATCCGTCCGCCGTGCGCCCGCGTGACCGAACGCACGATCGAGAGCCCCAGACCCACGCCCTTGTCGCTCCCCGTGCGCTCCGTCCGCAGTCTGCGGAACGGCTCGAACAGATTCTCGATCTCGTACGCGGGAACGACGGGACCCGTGTTCGAGACGCTCAGCACCGCCTGCCCGCCGCGCACCTCCGTGGTCACGTCCACCCAGCCGCCCTCCGGCACGTTGTACCGGACGGCGTTCTGCACCAGGTTCAGCGCGATCCGCTCCAGCAGCACGCCGTTGCCCTGGACCACCGCCAGGCCCCGCTCGCCCCGGAGCTCCACGCCCTTGGCGTCCGCCTCGGACCGTGCCTGGTCCAGCGCCCGCGAGGCCACCTCCGCCAGGTCCACGGGCTTGCGCTCCACGATCTGGTTGTCGCTGCGCGCCAGCAACAGCAGGCCCTCCACGAGCTGTTCGCTGCGCTCGTTGGTGGCCAGCAGGGTCTTGCCGAGCTGCTGGAGCTCCAACGGGGCCCCGGGATCGGCGAGATGCACCTCCAGCAGGGTCCGGTTGATCGCCAACGGCGTGCGCAACTCGTGCGAGGCGTTGGCCACGAACCGCTGTTGGGCGGTGAAGGCCCGCTCCAGCCGGTCGAGCATCTCGTCGAAGGTGTCGGAGAGTTCCTTCAGCTCGTCGTCCGGGCCGTCCAGCTCGATCCGGCGCGAGAGGTCGGAGCCGACCACGCGCTGCGCGGTGCGGGTGATCTTGCCCAGCGGCGAGAGCACCCGGCCGGCCATCGCGTAGCCGAAGGCGAAGGCGATGATGCTCAGGCCCAGCAGGGCCATCAGCGACCGGCTGAGCAGGTCGTCGAGGGCGTGCTTCCGCTGGGTCGCGATGCAGTCGATGATCGTCTTGTTGAACTCCGTGACGGAGCCGCCGCTGATCGAGCCCACGCCCGGACAGGTGGTGCTGGAGACCTGCACGCTGCCGGACTCGATGGTGAACGGCACGGCGTTGCCGGCGTTGAGGGCCTGCGCGGCCAGCAGGTAGATGATCGACAGCAGCAGGATGCCCGCGATCAGGAACATGCCGCCGTACAGCAGGGTCAGGCGTATGCGGATGGTGGGCCGCAGCCACGGGAACGGGCCCTCCGACTGGGGCAGCGGGTCCCAGGTCGGCTTGGCCGGCACCTGCGATGAGGCGGGGGTCGTCGCCACCGGGGGTCAGATCCGGTAGCCGGAGCCGGGCACCGTGACGATGACCGGGGGCTCGCCCAGCTTGCGGCGCAGCGTCATGACCGTCACCCGCACCACGTTGGTGAAGGGGTCGGTGTTCTCGTCCCACGCCTTTTCCAGCAACTGCTCGGCCGAGACCACAGTGCCCTCGCTGCGCATCAGCACCTCCAGCACCGCGAACTCCTTCGGCGCGAGCTGCACCTCGCGGCCGTCGCGGAAGACCTCGCGCCGGTTCGGGTCCAGCTTGATGCCCGCCCGCTCCAGCACCGGCGGCAGGGCCACCGTGGTGCGCCGGCCCAGGGCGCGGACCCGGGCGGTCAGCTCGGTGAACGCGAAGGGCTTGGGCAGGTAGTCGTCGGCCCCCAGCTCCAGCCCCTCCACGCGGTCGCTGACGTCGCCGGAGGCGGTCAGCATCAGCACGCGGGTGGTCAGCCCCAGTTCGACGATCTTGCGGCACACGTCGTCCCCGTGCACGAGCGGGAGGTCCCGGTCGAGCACGACGACGTCGTAGTCGTTGACCCCGACGCGTTCGAGGGCGGCCGCTCCGTCGTACACGACGTCCACGGCCATGGCCTCGCGGCGCAGCCCGGTGGCCACCGCGTCCGCGAGCAGCTGCTCGTCCTCGACGACGAGAACACGCACGTCGACGTCCTTCCTTCGAGCCCTCACGGGCGTGTGTGGTGCCCGTCCATCCTGCCCGTTTCCTCGGTAAACCGGATGTAAGCCGGGCGTGGCGGACGGCCGGCGCGGGCGGAGGTGAGGATTCCCTCACCTCCCGAGGTTTCCGGTGCGCGAGGGGAGGGGAGGAGGAGGTCACACACCCCCCCGGGCCGTCTCGGCTCAACCCCGACAGCGGCGCGCACCCGTGCCCATGCCTCCGGCACGTGCCGGATGCCCGTCGCCGACCCACGAAGAAGGGGCGCACCAACCATGGACGCATTCACCGCGGGGCTGCTCCAGCGGATCCAGACCACCCGGACGGACCTCCGTCTCGCCGAGGAGACCGGTGACGAGTTCCTCGTCGAGGTCGAGCAGGCGGAGCTGGAGGACCTGCACCGGCTGGCCGCCGAACACGGCGTCCACGTCACGGCCGCCTGAGGCCGACGGATCCGCGTCACCCGCACCGCGCACCACACCCGGGGCCCGGGCCGTTCCCTCACGGGGAGCGGCCCGGGCCCCGGCGCGTGCGCCTCAGTCGTGCCAGGCGCCGAGGTCCTCCAGGATCGGGGTCAGCGCGGCGTGCACCCCGGGGCTGCCGGCGACGACCAGTTCGCCCGAGGCGGGTCGGCCGGGCCGGCCACCGGTGCGGGCCCCGGCCTCCTCGGCGATGAGCACCCCGGCGGCCAGGTCCCAGGGGTTCAGGCCGCGCTCCCAGTAGCCGTCGAGCCGACCGGCGGCCACGTCGCACAGGTCTAGGGCTGCGGCCCCGGCCCGGCGCACGTCGCGCACGAGCGGGATGACCTCGGCCGCGATCGCGGCCTGCCGCACCCGGCGGGCACGCACGTAGCCGAAGCCGGTGGCCACCAGGGCCCGCTCCAGCGGCGCGTCCTCGCGGCAGCGCAGCACGGTGTCGCCGAGGTGGGCGCCGCGCCCGCGCACGGCCCGGCAGGTCTCCCCGCGCATCGGGGCGGCGACCACGCCGACCACGACCTCCCCGCGGAGTTCGGCGGCGATGGACACCCCCCAGGCGGGCAGGCCGTACAGGTAGTTGACCGTGCCGTCGAGAGGGTCGACGATCCAGCGCACCCCGCTGGTGCCGGGGGTGTCGGCGCCCTCCTCGCCCAGCAGTCCGTCGGCGGGGCGCCGGCGGCCGATGATCTCCGTGATGAGCTTCTCGGCGGCGAGGTCCATCTCGGTGACCACGTCGACGGCGCTGGTCTTGGTGGCGGCGACGCCGAGGTCGGCGGGCCGGCCGTCGCGGAGCAGGGTACCGGCCCGCTCGGCGGCCTCCAGGGCCACGTCCAGCAGCTCGTCGAGCAGTTCCTCGCGCGCCGGGTCCGTCGGGGCGCTCATCGGGCCGCTCCGGTCGGGAAGGGGCTGTCCACGCCGGCGGCGGCGGGGCGCTCGGCGCGGCCGGGGCAGCAGCCGACGGCGCACAGGTCGCGGGTGGGGCCGAAGCGGCTCAGCGCGCACCGCTCGGGGTCCTCGCCGCGTTCGCTCGCGGCCCGTTCCAGCAGCAGCTCGCGGACGGCGGCGGCGAACCGGGGGTCGGCGCCGACGGTCGCGGAGCGGACCATCGGCAGGCCGAGTTCGGCGGCCTTGGCGGCGGCCTCGGTGTCGAGGTCGTAGAGGACCTCCATGTGGTCGGAGACGAAGCCGATGGGGATCACGACGGCGGCGGGGGAGCCAGCCGCGTGCAGCTCCTCCAGGTGGTCGCAGACGTCGGGTTCCAGCCACGGGATGTGCGGGGCGCCGCTGCGCGACTGGTAGACCAGCCGCCAGGGCCGCTCCACCCCGGTCTCGGCGGCCACGGCCTCGCGGATCAGCCGGGCCACCTCCAGGTGCTCGGCCACGTACGCGCCGCCCTCGCCCGCGCGCTCGCCGAGGGTGTGCTCCTCGACGGGGCCGGAGGTGTCGGCGGCGGCGGTGGGGATGGAGTGGGTGGTGAAGGTCAGGTGCGCGCCCTCGCGCACCTCGGCCGGCAGTTCGGCGAGGGCGGCCAGCACCCCGTCGATCATCGGGCGGACGAAGCCGGGGTGGTCGAAGTAGTGCCGCAGCTTGTCCACGCGGGGCAGGTCGGCGTCGGCGACGCCCTCGGCGCGCAGGGCCGCGAGGGAGTCGGCGAGGTTCTCGCGGTACTGCCGGCAGCCGGAGTAGGAGGCGTAGGCGCTGGTGGCGAGGACGGCGACGCGGCGGATCCCGTCGGCCCGCATGGTGCGCAGGGTGTCGGTGAGGTACGGGGCCCAGTTGCGGTTGCCCCAGTACACCGGGAGGTCGAGGCCGTGGTCGGCGAGGTCCTTGCGCAGGGCGTCGAGCAGCTCTCGGTTCTGGGCGTTGATCGGGCTGACCCCGCCGAAGCCGAAGTAGTGCTGCCCGACCTCTTTGAGGCGCTCGCGCGGGATGCCGCGGCCCTTGGTGACGTTCTCCAGGAAGGGCACCACGTCGTCGGGGCCCTCGGGGCCGCCGAACGAGAGCAGGAGCAGGGCGTCGTAGGGGGCGGCGGGGCCGTATTCGGGGGCCGAGAGCTGGTCTGACATGTCTCGAATCCTGCCACCGCCGCCGGCCTTCCGGGGAACCGGGCCGGCCGCGCGGCCGGCCGGAATGATCCCCCTGCGGGTCCCGTATGGGCGGACGTAACCTGTATGGGCCGATCACGTCCCTTACGGAGGGTTCCTTGCCCAGTCCCTACCGCGCCCTCTTCGACGCACCAGGCACCAAGAGCTTCACGACCGCCGGGCTCATAGGCCGGATGCCGCTGTCCATGGTGGGCATCGGCATCCTGACCATGATCTCCGAGCTCTCCGGCCGGTACGCCCTGGCCGCCGGGCTCACCTCCACCGTCGCCCTGTCGGCGGCGCTGATCGGCCCGCAGGTCTCGCGGTTGGTGGACCAGTACGGGCAGCGCCGGGTGCTGCGGCCGGCCGCCGTGGTCGCGGCGGCGGCGATCGCGGCCCTGCTGGTGGCGGCGGCCTACGGCTGGCCCGCGTGGACCCTGTTCGCCTTCTGCGTGGTGATCGGCTGCGTGCCGAGCGTCGGCTCGATGGTCCGCGCCCGGTGGACCGCGATCCACCGCGCGAACCCGCGCGAGCTGCACACGGCGTACTCGCTGGAGTCGGTGCTCGACGAGGTCTGCTTCATCTTCGGCCCGATCCTGGCCGTGACCCTGTCCACCGCCTGGTTCCCGGAGGCCGCGCCGCTGGTCGCGGCGGTGTGCCTGCTGGTCGGCGTCTGGTGGCTGACCTCGCTGAAGGAGACCGAGCCCGAGCCGCACCCCCGGGTCAAGGGCGAGCGCAGCGGTTCGGCCCTGCGCTCCCCCGGGCTCCAGGTGCTCTGCCTGACCTTCGTGGCCACCGGCGCCATCTTCGGCTCCACCGACGCGGTCACCCTCGCCTTCGCCGAGGAGCAGGGGCACAAGAACCTCTCCGGTCTGGTGCTCGCGGTGTGGGCGACCGGATCCTGTCTGGCGGGCATCGCCTTCGGGCTGCGGCACTTCACCGGCCGGCCCGAACGCCGTTGGCTGCTGGGCATCTGCGCGATGGCCGTGAGTATGATCCCCCTCCTACTGGTCGGGAACCTTCCGGTTCTGACCGTGGCGCTCTTTGTCTCGGGCCTCGCCATCGCTCCGACGATGATCACCACGATGGCCCTGATCGAGGCGCACGTACCCCGCGCGAAGCTGACCGAGGGCATGACGTGGATCAGCACCGGCCTCGCGGTCGGCATCGCGCTCGGGTCCTCGGCCTCCGGGCTCGTCATCGACGGGGCCGGGGCGCGGACGGCGTACGTGGTCCCGGTCGCGGCGGGTGCGACGGCGGTGGCGGTTGCGTTCGCGGGGTATCGCCGGCTGACGAGGTCGGCGCGAGGGGAGGAACCGCAAGCTCATGGCAACGGTGACGGCAGGGAAGAACGGTCCGGGCGCGCGCAGGACGGCGACCGGGTGGCGTAACTGGGCGGGGAACGTGTCGGCCGCTCCGGAGCGGGTGGCCGAGCCGCGTTCGGTGGCGGAGCTGCGCGAGACCGTGCGGCGGGCGGCGGAGCGGGGGCAGCGGGTGAAGGCGGTCGGCACCGGCCACTCCTTCACCCCGGTCGCGAGCACGGACGGGATACTCCTGCGCCCGCAGGCGCTGCGCGGGATCCTCGGCGTGGACCGGGCGGCGGGCACGGTGACGGTGGCGGCGGGCACGCCGCTGAAGGACCTGAACGTGGCGCTGGCCGGGATGGGCCTGTCGCTCACGAACATGGGCGACATCATGGAGCAGACGGTGGCCGGGGCCACCAGCACCGGCACCCACGGCACCGGTCGGGACTCGGCCTCGCTCGCGGCCCAGATCCGGGCCCTGGAGCTGGTCACGGCCGAGGGGGAGCTGTTGCGCTGTTCGGCGACGGAGAACCCGGAGGTGTTCGCGGTCGCCCGGTTGGGGCTGGGGGCGCTGGGCGTGCTCACCTCGCTGACCCTCGCGGTGGAGCCGATCTTCCACCTGACGGCCCGTGAGGAGCCGATGCCCTTCGAGCGGGTGACGGAGGAGTTCGAGGCGCTGGTCGCGGAGAACGAGCACTTCGAGTTCTACTGGTTCCCGCACACCGGCAACTGCAACACCAAGCGCAACAACCGCACCACGGCCCCGGTGGCGCCGCCCGGGGCGGTGGCCGGGTGGATCGAGGACGAGCTGCTGTCCAACGGGCTCTTCCAGGCGGTGAACTCGCTGGGGCGGGCGGTGCCCGCGACCATCCCGAGCATCGCGAAGGTGGCCAGCAAGGCCCTGTCGGCGCGCACCTACACGGACGTCCCGTACAAGGTGTTCACCAGTCCGCGCCGGGTCCGGTTCGTGGAGATGGAGTACGCGGTGCCGCGCGCCGCGCTGGTGCCGGCCCTGCGCGAGCTGCGGGCCATGGTGGAGCGCTCGCCGCTGCGGATCAGCTTCCCGGTGGAGGTCCGCACCGCCCCCGCCGACGACATCGCCCTGTCCACGGCCTCGGACCGCGACAGCGCGTACATCGCGGTGCACATGTACCGGGGCACGCCGTACCACGGGTACTTCACGGCCGCCGAGCGGATCTTCACGGCGCACGGCGGCCGGCCGCACTGGGGGAAGCTGCACACCCGGGACGCGGCCTGGTTCGCCGAGGCGTACCCCCGGTTCGGGGAGTTCCTGGCGCTGCGGGACCGGCTGGACCCGCGGCGGGTCTTCGGCAACGACCACCTGCGCCGGATCCTGGGCGACTGACCCGGGGCGCCCGACCACCGGCCGCCCGGCCCGGCTCTGACCGCCGGGCGCGGGCCCGGCGCCGGTCTCAGCGACCGGCGTTCGGGTCCGCGTTCTGCTCCCCGGCACCACCCGCGCCGCCGGCGCCGCCGCCGGCCGGCGGCTTGGAGGTGTCACCGGAGGGCTCGGGGTCCGGGGTCGGCGGCACGGGCGGCTTGACGGACTGGCTCGGGCTGGCCGAGGGGCCCGGGGTGGGGGTGGTCGGCGGGGTGCTGGTGGAGGGGGAGCCGGAGGGTTCGGGGCGCTTGCCCTCCTCGCCCTTGTCCCCGCCGGTGCCGGAGCCGGGCGAGGAGTCGCCGGAGGGCAGGGTGCCCGGGTTCTCCTTCCGGCCGCCCTTCTCCCCCTCCTTCTCCTTCTTCTCCTCGTTCGCCTTGCGCTCGGCCCCGCTCGTGTAGCCGCCGCCGGTGACGGCGCCGGTCACGCTGCTGTCCGAAGCGCCGAAGGGCTTGTCCGCGACCAGCTCGTAGGTGACGATGCCGCCCATCGCGACGGCGAAGGTGAGCGCCGCGCCGATCGCCGTGCGCTTCCAGCGGCGGGTGCCGCTCGCGTGCGTGGTCGGCGCGCCGAACTCGCCGTCGCCGGGCGGGCGCGGCGTGCCGTAGGGGGCGCCCGTGCCGTGCGCGCCGAAGGCCGGGGGCGTGCCGTAGGGGTCGGCCACGGGGGCGCCCTGCGCGAGGGTCGGGTCGGCGGCCGGGAACATCGCGGTGCGGGCCGGGTCGGCGGCGGTGTCGGGCAGCGGCACCTGTCGGGCCTTGGGCCGGGTCGCGTCGCGCAGTTCGGCGCCGCCGCGTCGGAACAGGTGCTGGATGACGGGGCCGCCGGCGGTGGCCACCACACTGACCACGCCCGCGCCGAGGATGGTGCCGTACACGCCGAGCTCGGAGGCGAGCAGCGCCGCCGCGACCGTCGCCAGGGAGCTGCCGACGATCTGCGTGAGGCTCAGGTCCAGCTTGGGCTTCTCCTTCGACTCCTCCCGCGCCGCCTCGGCCTCGGCGAGCGCCTCCCGGAGGTCCGTGTACGGCTCGGTCCCTTGCGTCGACTTGCGCCCCATCCCCATCCTTCGCGGTGCCCTGTCTCGTTGCCTGTCGCCTCTTACAGCAGTTACTGACAGATCAGCGAAGCGGATAGTTCCATTTCTGGCGATTCTGTGAAGCAAGACACCTCAAAACGGCCCGGATCGCAGGTGAGAGGCGTCCGAGGCGCCATCAACTCCCGTCCGGCCGGACAAGTTCGGCGGCGTGCCGGTCCACCCCCATGGCCCGAATGGAGTACTGTGACGAACCCTGAGGCCGTACGTCCTGCCGGATGAACGACCTCGGGAGAGGGGGCCGACGGCTGACGGAGCGGCACTCGCGAACCGGCGACATCGCGGCATCGCACGGGGTCCTGCTGCACAGAGTGACGAACGGTCACGTTGAGTGGCCAACAGGCAACCGTGCCACACCGTCGATCAAGGGCTCACGCCCGACACGCCGGTTCAACTCGGCAAGGTTGTGGCAGGCTGCACCCGGGCAGGTCACACTCGACTACGGAAGCAGCGACGCACGTGACGTCGGCAGGCACCACCCGGGAGGTCCCCATGCCCGAACTGCGTGTCGTGGCCGTCTCAAATGACGGCACACGACTGGTGCTCAAGGCTGCCGACAGCACGGAGTACACCCTCCCGATCGACGAACGGCTGCGGGCCGCCGTCCGCAACGATCGCGCGCGACTGGGCCAGATCGAGATCGAGGTCGAGAGCCACCTCCGGCCCCGTGACATCCAGGCGCGGATACGAGCCGGTGCCTCCGCTGAGGAGGTCGCGCAGCTCGCCGGCATCCCGGTGGACCGGGTCCGTCGGTTCGAGGGGCCGGTCCTGGCCGAACGGGCCTTCATGGCCGAGCGCGCCCGCAAGACCCCCGTGCGTCGGCCCGGCGAGAACACCGGACCCCAGCTCGGCGAGGCCGTGGCCGAACGGCTGGCGACGCGCGGGGCCGAGAAGGAGTCCGTGCAGTGGGACTCCTGGCGCCGCGACGACGGCACCTGGGAGGTGCTGCTCGTCTACCGGGTGGCCGGCGAGCCGCACGCGGCGAGCTGGAGCTACGACCCGCCGCGCCGACTGGTGACGGCCGTGGACAACGAGGCCCGCGCGCTGATCGGCGAGACCGACGAGCTGCCCACCGCCCCCGAGCCCACCTTCCCCTTCGTGCCCCGGATCGCCCGGCTGCCGCGCGACCGGCCGCTGGACCGCACCCTGGACCGGCTGCCCGAACGCGCCCTGCCCCCGGTCACCCCCGTGCCCGACCCGGACGAGGAACGGGACTCGCTGACCAGCCTGCTGGAGGCGGTGCCCAGCTTCCGGGGCGACCTGGTGGTGCCCGAGCGGGCCGAACCCGAACCCGAGCGGGAGGCCGAGGAGCAGCAGCCCCCGGCCGCCGCCTCCGCCGGGGCCGCGTACGCCGACGTGCTCATGCCCCGCACCATCGCGGGTCACCGTGAACGCCTCACCGGCACCACGGACCGGCAGGCCGAGGCCGACGGGGTCCGCCCCGGCCGGCGCGCGGCCGTGCCGAGCTGGGACGAGATCGTCTTCGGCACCCGACGCAAGAAGCAGGAGTAGCGGACGCGGGGGCGCGCGGAAGGGGACGGGCGCGCTCGCCCCTCCCCCGCCGCGCCCCCGCGACTACTCGGGCGCGGGTCCCGTGGCCACCGGCCGGTTCGGGTCGTTCGACCACTCCGACCAGCTGCCCGCGTACAGGGCCGCCGGGATCCCGGCCACCGCCAGCGCCAGCACCTGCTGGGCCCCCGACACCCCGGACCCGCAGTACACGCCGACCTCGGAGTCCGGGCCGCTCACGCCGAAGTCCGCGAACCGGGCCCGCAGCTCCTGCGGGGAACGGAACAGGCCGTCGGGGCCGAGGTTCTCGGTGGTGGGCGCGGACAGGGCGCCCGGGATGTGCCCGGCGGCCGGGTCGATGGGCTCGACCTCGCCCCGGTAGCGTTCGCCGGCCCGCGCGTCGAGGAGGACCCCGCGTCGGGCCAACGCGGCGGCGGCGTCCGCGTCGAGCAGTCCGAGCCCGCCCGGAGCCGGCTTGAAATCGCCCTCGACCGGGTGGGGCTCCTCGGTGCTCAGCCCGCCCCCGGCGGCCTGCCAGGCCGGCAGTCCCCCGTCGAGAACGCGCACGTCGGCGTGGCCGGTCCAGCGCAGCAACCACCAGGCGCGGGCGGCGGACCAGCCCTGACCGCCGTCGTATACGACCACGGGCGTGCCCGCGCCCACGCCGGCACGCCGCATCACCGCGCCGAACTCCTCCGGATCGGGCAGCGGGTGCCGGCCGCCGGCGCCGGCGGGGCCGGCGAGTTCGCGGTCGAGGTCGACGAAGACGGCGCCCGGCAGGTGTCCGGCCTCGTAGGCGGGACGCTGATCGGGGCCGCCCAACTGCCAGCGGACGTCGAGGAGGACCGGGGGCCGTGCCTCGGCGAGTTCGGCGCGCAGTCGGTCGGCGGAGATGATCACGGTGGTGGGTCGCATGACCCCATCCTCCCCCTCCCGGCGGCGCGGCGCGTCACACACCGGACATCCGCCGTCGGTCTCGATTCGGTCATCTCGCGTCGTACGGCGCGTCGTACGGCGCGGTCCGGGCCCGCCGGCGGCCCCGGAGTGGAACCATCGCCCAGACCCCCCTTCCACTCGGCTCGACGGAAAGAGAGCGGGACCATGACCCAAGCGGCGGCCCATTCGACCCCACGCATCCCCGGCACCCCGTGCTGGGTCAGCCTGATGGTGCACGGACTGGGCACCACCGAGGACTTCTACACGGCCCTGTTCGGCTGGGAGTTCGTGCCCGGCCCCGACCAGCTCGGGCCGTACGTGCGCGCCCTGTTGGACGGCAAGGAGGTGGCGGGCATCGGCCGGCTGACCCCGGACCGACACCTCCAGGTCACCTGGACCCCCTATCTGGCCACCGACGACGCGGACGCCACCGCCGAGACCATCCGGGCCTGCGGCGGCACCGTCGCGGTCGGCCCCCTCGACGCGGGCACGGCCGGCCGGGTCGCGATCTGCGCGGACCCGCTGGGCGCGGTCTTCGGCATCTGGCAGGCCGGGGACCACCCCGGGACCCGACTGTCGGGGGTGCCGGGCACCCCGGTGTGGAACGAGCTGATCACCCAGGAGTGCTCGGCGGTGACCAAGTTCTACGAGACCGTCTTCGGTCACGAGGCCCGCGCCTGCGAGGGCGCCGAACCGGGCGAGGACCACCGCACCCTGCACCTGGGCGCGGGCCCGGTGGCCTCGGTGCTCGGGGTCGGCCGGGCCCTGCCGCACGACCGGGGGCCGCACTGGATGATCTCGTTCCTGGTCGCCGACAGCGAGCGGGCGGCGGAGGTGTGCGAGGCGAACGGCGGCCGGGTGCTGCACGCGCCGGACACCTCCCAGCCGGGCCGGCCGGCGGTGCTCGCGGACCCGGAGGGCGCGGTGTTCACGGTCCTGGAAACCCCCCCGACCGCAATCGCCCCCCACGCGGCCCACGGCGCCTGAGCCGGCGCCCCCACCACCGTGCCGGAGGGGCACCGTCCACGTTCCCGCACCCCTCTGGCACAGTTCGGGTACCACCCGTCCCCCGCTTGGAGCAGGAACGTGACCCACGATGTCGTCGTCAACGCCGCCGGCCGGTACTCGACCTGGCCCATCGGCCGGGAGCTGCCCGCCGGGTGGCGTCCGACCGGGTTCCGGGGCGGGGAGCGGGACTGCCTGGAGCACCTGGGGGCGGCCCGGACCGAAGCGATACCGGGCGGGGCGGACCCGGCGGACGCGCCCCCCGGCAACACCCTCGTCACCGGGCGACTGACGCTGCGCGAGCTGACCCCCTACGAGGTCGCGGGCCTGCTCGACGAAGGGGCCCGGTCCGCGGGCTGGGTGGCCGACTATCCGCTGGCCGGCACCAAGTACCCGGCGGGCGGCTTCGGCCGCCGCACCCCCGGGCAACTGCTCCCCGGCTTCGGCATGTACCACCTGGTCCGCTCCCACGACGGCCTGGTCATCGGGGAGATGGGCTTCCACGCCCCGCCGCGGGACGGCGCGGTCGAGGTCGGTTTCGGCCTCGCCGAGTCCTGCCGGGGCGTGGGTCACGCCGGGGAGGCGCTGACCGCGCTGACCCGCTGGGCCCTCGACCGGCCGGACGTGGAGCGGATCGTGGGCCGCGCCCTCGTCTCCAACACCCCGTCCCGCCGTGTCCTGCTGCGCGCCGGCTTCGTCCACGAGTCCCGTGACACCGACGTGGACCGCTTCGTCCTGACCCGCTGAGACCCCGCGCGGAGGTCAGCCCGGGGTGACCGGGAGGACGTCCGGGGAGAGGGCCGCCGAGTGGGAGGTCGCGCTCGTCATGCGTTTGCGGTGGTGGCGGCGGCAGAGGACCTCGTAGCCGATCTCCTCCGCCGGGCGGTTCACGTCGCCGACGACGACCTGGGCGCCCTCCACCACCATCTCCCCGCCGACCGTGCGCGCGTTGTGGGTGGCGCGGGCGCCGCACCAGCACAGGGCCTCGACCTGGAGCTGTTCGAGCCGGTCGGCCAGTTCGATCAGGCGCTGGGAGCCGGGGAAGAGCTTGGTGCGGAAATCGGTGGTGATGCCGAACGCGAACACGTCCAGGCCCAGGTCGTCGACGACGCGCGCGAGTTGGTCGATCTGCTCGGGGGCGAGGAACTGGGCCTCGTCCACGATCACGTAGTCGGCCTTGCCGCCCTTGGAGAGCTGCTCCACGAGGTACGCGTACAGGTCCATGCCCTCGGCGGCCTCGACGGCCTCGGTGACCAGGCCCAGGCGGGAGGAGAGCTTGCCCTCGCCGGCGCGGTCGTCGCGGGTGAAGATCACGCCCTGGAGGCCGCGCGCGGACCGGTTGTGGGTGATCTGGAGGGCCAGGGTCGACTTTCCGCAGTCCATGGTTCCGGAGAAAAAGACCAGCTCGGACATGGGAGGAAAGGGGCCTTTCGGATCTGGGTGGGCGGTGTTCGGCAGGGGCGGGGCGCGGGGGCGGCCGGGCGGGGCCGGAGGGTCAGGTGCGGACCTCTATGAGGGGCACGAGCTGTTCCTCGGGGGTCATCGAGCCGTGCATGCCGGTCATCGCGGACTCGTTGGGCTCCTTGACGGAGGCGGTGATCGCCACGTCGGGGAGGGCGGCGGCGGCGATCACGTCGCCGAGTCGGCCGCGGACCCGCTCGTCGACCTCGCCGGGCGGGCCGAACCAGCCGAGGTCGAGGGCCTCGTCCCGGCTCGCGACCCAGAACCGGTCGCCGAGCACCTCGCGCCAGACCGTGAGCACGTCCTCGGCGGCGCCGGGGACGGCGTACACGTGACGGGCGCGGCCCTCGCCGCCGAGGAGGGCGACGCCGGCGCCGAGCTCCCAGTCCTCGTCGAAGTCGATCCGGGCGTCCTCGGTGAACGGGATGTCGACCATGCCGTGGTCGGCGGTGATGTGCAGGGCCGTGCGGGGCGGGAGCTGTTCGGCGAGGCGCTGGGCGAGCCGGTCCACGGTCATGAGCTGGCCGCGCCAGGCGTCGGAGTCCGTGCCGAAGCGGTGTCCGGCCCCGTCGAGCTCGCTGTAGTACGTGTAGACCAAGGCGCGGTCGCCGGCGGCGAGCCGGTCGGCGGCGAGGTCCACGCGTTCCTCGCCGGTGAGCCGGCCGTGGAAGGTGCCGCCCTTGAGCGCGACCCGGGTGAGCGGGGTGGTCTCGAAGTGGGGGGCGGAGACCTGCGCGGTGGCCACGCCGGCGGCGTCGGCGTGGGCGAAGACGGTGGGGTACGGCTGCCAGGGGGCGAGTTCGGTCCACGGGTGCCAGCGGAGCTGGTTCATCAGCTCGCCGGTGGCGGGGTTGCGGACGGTGTAGCCGGGCAGGCCGTGCCGGGCCGGGGGCAGGCCGGTGCCGAAGGAGGCCAGGGAGGTGGCGGTGGTGGCGGGGAAGCCGACCGTGAGGGGTTCGCCGGTGCCGCCGACGGAGCTGCCGAGCAGCGAGGTCAGGAACGGGGCCTCGTCGGGGTGGGCCAGGAGCTGTCGCCAGCCCAGTCCGTCCACGAGGAAGACGCAGGCCCGGTCGGCGGGGGCCAGCTCGGGGATGACGGCCTCGTACCCGGGCACGCCCATGCCGGCGGCGAGGGTGGGCAGCAGGTCGGACAGCGAGCGGGCGCCGTAGGCGGGCCGGGGGGCGGCGGCGGGGTCGAGGAGTTCCGGGTCGGCCTCGTACTCGGGCCAGCCGCGGGTGGCGGTGTCGCTCATCGACGGCCCGCGCCGGCGGCGGCGGTGGCCTCGGAGAGGGCCTGGGCGAACAGGAGGGTCTGGCGGACGGCCTCGGGCCCGTCGCCGGCCTCGCTGACGCGCAGGCTGAGGTCGTCGGCGGTGGAGTTGCCGGTGTAGCCGTGGTCGGAGTCGCAGTTCGGGTCCCCGCAGGCGGCCGGTTCCAGGTCGATGCGGGAGACGGCGCCCCAGCCGATGGTCAGGACGACCTCGCGGGGCAGGGTGCCGGGGGTGTAGGACTCCGGGTTGGCGACGACCCGGCTGAGCACGACGGAGGAGATGGTGCCGAGCTTGACCGATTCGGTGGAGGTGGTCGCGTACGGGGAGGGGGAGCCCGCGTCGGCGGCCTGCTCGTCGGTGTGGCTGACGATGAACCGGTTGTCGGTGAGGACGAGGACGGTGACGTGCCGGCGGACCTCGTTCGCGTCGAACGTGGTCTCCTGGTGCACCAGGTACGACGAGATCGGCTCCCCGCCCACCGCGGCTTCCACCGCCTCGGCCACGAGGGCCGGGTAGTAGCCGCTGCGCTCGATCGCCGTGCGCAGTCCCTGGGTCGTCGTACCGGATTTCGCCATGGGGTCCATCCTAAGGCCCGGACGGACTCCTCCGACCTGCCGTGACGTCGGGGATCGCCGGTGCCCGAGGGGTCCGCGGGCTCACCAGCTGGGCAGGGTCCGGGGGCCGAGGTCGGTGCGGGCCGGGGGGTGGGCGATGCGGACGGCGGCGCTCAGCACGGACAGGCCGGCGGCGGCGACGACCACGGGTTCGAGGTCCACGCCGACCACCTCGGGGTGGTCGTCGACGAGCCGGGAGACCCGCAGCAGGAGCTCTTCGAGGGCGGCGGTGTCCACCGGGTCGCTGCCGCGCCAGCCGAACAGCAGGGGCGCGGCGCGCAGCGAGCGGACCTGGGCGGCCACGTCGCGGTCGGTGGCCGGGACGAGGCGGTGGGCGGTGTCGCCGAGGAGTTCGGAGGGCACGCCGGCGAGGCCGAAGGAGAGCACGGCGCCGACCGCCGGGTCGATCACGGAGCGCACCACGGTGTCCACCCCGCGCGCGGCCATGGGCTGGACCACGGGCAGCAGCTCCACGGGTTTGCCCAGGGCCCCGGTCAGCTCCCGGTAGGCGCGGCGCAGGTCGGCGGCGTCGGCGAGGTCGAGCCGGACCCCGCCGAGGTCGGCGCGGTGGCGCAGGTGGGGGGCGGTGGTCTTGAGGGCGACGGGCCAGCCGAGGGCCTCGGCGGCGGCGACGGCCGCGTCGGCGTCGGGGGCGGGCACGGCGGGCAGCACCGTGATGCCGTAGCGGGCGAGCAGGGCGCGGCCCTCGGCGTCGGGGAGGGTGGTGACGGAGCCGGCGGGGCGGCCGGCGAGCAGGGCGGCGAGGCGGGCGGCGGCGCCCTCCTCGTCGATGTCCTCGAACTCGGGCACGGAGCCGGCCTCGGCGTCGGCGCGGCGCCAGTCGTGGTGGCGGACGGCGTGGGCGAGGGCGCGGACGGCGCGTTCGGCGGCGGGGTAGGCGGGGACGCGGGCCTGGTCGGCGAGGGCGTCGAGTTCCACGTGGACCACGCAGACGGGTTTGCCGGGGTGGGCGGCGGTGACCTCGGCCACGGTCTCGACGAGCTCGCGGGCGACCTCCTCGGGGGTGCTCGCGGGGCCCTCGCCGCCGACCCGGGGCAGGGCGGTGACGAGGACGGCGTCGCAGGTGTCGGCGGCGAGGGCCTCGGCGAGGGCGGCGCGGAAGGCGTCGGTGTCGGCGGCGGTGGTGAGGTCGCGGGGCGGCAGGGGGCGCAGGCCCTCGGTGAGGCAGGCGTCGTAGGCGAGGACGCCGAGGGATTCGGAGGTGCCGAGGATGGCGACGCGGGGGCCGGCGGGCAGGGGTTGGGCGGCGAGCAGGAGGCCGGTGTCGACGAGTTCGGTGACGGTGTCCACGCGGATCACGCCGGCCTGGGCGAGGAGGGCGGAGACGGTGGCGTCGGGCAGCCGGGTGGTGGGGACGGGGTGGCCGGCGGGGGTGGCGCCGGTGTGCCGGCCGCCCTTGGCGACGACCACGGGTTTGACGGCGGCGGTGCGGCGGGCCAGGCGGGTGAACTTGCGGGCGTTGCCGAGGGTCTCCAGGTAGAGCAGGGCCACGTCGGTGGCGGGGTCCTCGTACCAGTACTGGAGGCAGTCGTTGCCGGAGAGGTCGGCGCGGTTGCCGGCGGAGACGAAGGAGGAGACCCCGCCGCCCCGCCGCACGACCCCGGCGAGGAGGGCGATGCCGATGGCGCCCGATTGGGTGAAGACGCCGATCCGGCCGGGCGGGGGGTCGGCGACGGGGGCGAGGGAGGCGTTGAGGCGGACCTCGGGGGCGGTGTTGACGATACCGAAGGCGTTCGGGCCCACGAGCCGCATGCCGTGGGAGCGGACCCGGCGGCGCAGTTCGCGCTGGCGGGCGAGGCCGGTGGGTCCGGTCTCGCCGTAGCCGGCGGAGAGCACGACGAGGCCCTGGACGCCGGCGGCCCCGCACTCCTCGACCACCTGGGGGACCCGGTCGGCGGGGACGGCGACGACCACGAGGTCCACGTGGCCGGCGGGGCCGATGTCGGCGAGTCGGCGGTGGGCGGGGACCCCGTCGAGCAGCTCGGTGTCGACGGCCTCGTTGACGGCGTGCAGCTCGCCGCGGAAGCCGCTGTCGCGGAGGTTGCGCAGCACGGTCGCGCCGACGCCGGTGCCGGCGCGGCTGACGCCGACGACGGCCACGGAGCGGGGGGCGAGGAGGCGCTGGACGGAGCGGGCCTCGGCGCGCTGTTCGCGGGCGCGCTGCACGGCGAGGGACTCGGCGGTGGGTTCGAGGTCGAGGGCGAGGTGGACCGAGCCGTCCTCGAAGCTGCGGCGCTGTTGGTAGCCGGCGTCCTTGAACACCTTGATCATCTTGGTGTTGGCGGGGAGCACCTCGGCGGCGAACCGGCGGATGCCGCGTTCGCGGGCCACGGCGGCGATGTGTTCGAGGAGGGCGGAGGCCACGCCCCGGCCCTGGTGGGCGTCCTGGACGAGGAAGGCGACCTCGGCCTCGGCGGAGGGGCCGGAGGCGGAGCGGCCGTCGGGGCCGATCCGGTCGAAGCGGACGGTGGCGATGAACTCGCCGCCGACGGTCGCGGCCAGGCCCACGCGGTCCACGTAGTCGTGGTGGGTGAAGCGGTGCACGTCGCGGTCGGACAGCCGGGGGTAGGGCGCGAAGAAGCGGTAGTACTTCGACTCGTCGGAGACCTGCTCGTAGAAGTCCACCAGCCGGCCGGCGTCGTCGGGGGTGATGGGCCTGATCCGGGCGGTGCCGCCGTCGCGCAGCACGACGTCCGCCTCCCAGTGGGCCGGGTACGCGGGATCCGACGCGGTCGTCATGGAGCTCACCCTAAGCGTGGCGGGGGCGGGGCGTCCCCCGGTCGGGGTGCTCGTTTGTCCTCCGCGCGGCGGATGCTGCAAGCTGGTCCAAACCCGGGCAAGCTGGGGAAGGCCGAACGGCCGCGGATTGGGGTCGAAGGTCGGACCGACCATTCCGAGTGCCGTGAGAGACTGGTCTAGACAACCGTAAGAACCTGAAGGGCATCACCATGGCAGAGCGCCGCGTCAACGTCGGCTGGGCCGAGGGCCTGCACGCTCGTCCCGCCTCGATCTTCGTCCGTGCGGCGACGGCTTCCGGCGTCCCGATGACCATCGCCAAGGCCGGCGGCGACCCGGTCAACGCCGGCTCCATGCTGGCGGTCCTGGGCCTGGGCGCCAAGGGCGGCGAGGAGATCGTGCTCGCGTCGGACGCCGAGGGTGCGGACGCCGCGCTCGACCGTCTGGCCAAGCTGGTCGCCGAGGGCCTCGAAGAGCTCCCCGAGACCGTCTGATCCCCCTCGGGTTCGACTCGGGACCGGCCCGGTCCACCGACTTCGGTCGGCGGACCGGGCCGGTCCTTTTTTCGTCACCCGCAGACGAGTCGGCACGGGCCCCCGAAAAGGGTGCCGAAAAGAAATCCCGGTGGACCTGAATCACCGAAGGAACACGAATCGACACCGCATCCGGAATCCGCGCCGGGGGAATCCCCGCCTGAATTCATTTCTACCCGATCGGTGTTACGCCCCGCCGCGCGACATGTTGACGGCAGGTTGCGGAGTCCTCACGCGCAACCGGTGCTCGCCGGCCGTGCGGGTCGCGTGCGCGGCGGCCACGGTCCGGGCCCGCTCGGCGTCCCCGCGCGCCAGCGCGTCCACCAGGGCGCCGTGCTCGGCCCAGGAGTCCGCGGGGCGCTGGCTCGACGGCGGCTCGTACATCCACGCGATCTTCGCCCGCAGCTGGGTCAGCAGATCGATCAGGCCGGGGCTGTCGGCCGCCTGGGCCAGCGTCTCGTGGAACCAGCCCCCCAGGGCCCTCAGCTCCTCCGTACGCCCCTCCCGGGCCCGTTCCTGCCCCAACCGCACCAGTCCGCGCAGCACCCGCAGGTGCCCCTCGGTGCGCCGACGGGCCGCCCGGGCCGCCGCCAGGGGCTCCACGAGCACCCGCAGCTCCAGCAGATCGGCGGCCTCCCGCGGGCCCGGCTCGGCCACGCAGGCGCCCGCGTGCCGTCTGGTGGTGACGAAGCCCTCGGACTCCAGGGTCCGCAGGGCCTCGCGGACCGGCACCCGGGAGACCCCGTAGCGGCGGGCCAGCACCTCCTCGGTGAGCCGGGAGCCCGGCTCGAAACGGCCCACGACGATGTCATCGCGGATTGCCGTGCAGACCGCGTGCGCGGGAATTCGCAATTCGACCTCCACTCGGTCACGTCCTCACGAGGACTCTATGACAACACGAGCGGAATTCCGAGAACGCCGAAATGCGCCGGCCCTCGAACACACGGGACCACACGGGAACACGAGGGGCCACGCGGAAACGCCCGCACACCCGCGCGACGCCCCGGAACGCCGGAAGGCCCCGGCGGGTGCCGGGGCCTTCACGGGAGGACGGGGTGGGCTCAGAGCGAGACGTTCTTGCCGCGCAGGTACGCGATCGGGTCGATGTCCGAGCCGTAGGCCGGGCCGGTCCGGGCCTCGAAGTGCAGGTGCGGGCCGCTGGAGTTGCCGGTGGAGCCCGACAGGCCGATCTGCTGGCCCGGGGTGACCTGCTGGCCGACGGAGACCAGGATCTGCGACAGGTGGCCGTACTGGGTGTAGGTGCCGTCGTTGTGCTTGATGACGATGTTGTTGCCGTACGCGCCGCCGTCACCGGCCTCGACGATCACGCCCGCGCCCACCGCGTGCACGGAGGTGCCCATGGACGCCTGGAAGTCGATGCCGCTGTGGCTGCCGGAGGACCACATCGCGCCACCGGCGCGGTACTGGGTGGTGACCAGCGCGTTGGCGACGGGGGCCACGAAGGAGTTGAGGAGCTTGCGCTCCTCCTCGCGAGCGGCCTTCTCGGCCTCCTCGCGCTCGGCCTTGGCCTGGATCTCGGCCTTCGACTTGGCCTCGGCGGCGCGCTCACGGGCGTCGGACTCGGCCTTGGCCTTGGCGGCCTCCTGCTCGGCGGCCAGACGCTGGCCGTCGGCCTGCGCGTCGAGCTCGGCGGAGACGGTGTCCAGCGCCACGACGGTGCCCAGGGTCTCGTCGACCGGCGGGGTGATGTCCTTGTTGTCGGCGGCGAACGCCGGCGCGGCCAGCGTGCCCACGACACCCGTGGTGGCGAGCGCGGCGAGACCCGCGATGCCCGCGGTCTTGCGGCTCAGCCGGCTGGATCCACGGTGCTTGCCGGGGGCGCGGGTGGTGCTGCCGAAGGCCATGTGTGGCGCGTCCTTTCCTTCCTTCTCGCCTACCGGGTTAGCTGACGGGTTCGGAGCAGGAAGGTCTCCTACGGGCCCCCTCTGGCGAGGCGGTCCGATTCACCCCAGGGACTTGATGGGTCCCCGGCTCCCCAGGCTCGCGCCTGACGGGGACTCGGCGATTGCTGTCCGGTGCCGCGGGTGCGGCTCACAGCGAACGAACAGCAGGGCCGACGCTAGGCGGCGGCTCGGGCAATCACCAAACAGACGGCCCAATTTGTGACCCACGACACAAGGCATACCCGTAACCTCGGCAGAGTTCGGGACATCCGGGGCCAAAAGGGCCGGCCGAACGGACCGTCACCCGCCAACCCCGGACCGTCCCGATCGTGCCGCGGCACGAGATGGCGCACGGACCGTCAGAAGGGGACGGAAGGGACCGCGGAACGATGAAAAGAGGTCCTCGGCCCTCTTTCCCTCCCGCCCCACGATCCCCCCTCGACCCGCCCACGACCCGCCCTCGGCCCGCGCGCCGCCCGAACCCCGGCCCGCGTCCCGAACACCCGGATCACCCCGCTTCCTCCCCCGCCGGCCCCCGGCGGGGGCCACGGCCGAACGCACGCGGGCCCGGCCCCCCTTCCCGGGGGTCCGGGCCCGCGACACCCGCCCGCGCCCCCGGACGACCCCTCAGGGGGCCTTCCCCGGCGCGCGGGCGACGGTGGGTCGGATCAGTTGGCGACGACCGTGACCTCGCCGATGCCGAGCTCCCGCACCGGTCCCTCGATCTGCGCGGCGTCACCCACCAGCACGGTCACCAGCCGGTCCACGGGGAACGCGGCGACCACGGCCGCCGTGGCCTCCACCGTGCCGGTCTCGGCCAACCGCGCGTACAGGTGCGCCTGGAAGTCGTCCGGCAGCCGCTGCTCGACCTGGTCGGCGAGGGTGCCGGCCACCGAGGCCGCCGTCTCGAACTTCAGCGGGGCCACGCCCACCAGGTTCTGCACCGCCACGTCCCGCTCGGCGTCGGTCAGTCCGCCCTCCGCGAGGGTCCGCAGCACCTGCCACAGGTCGGCCAGGGCCGGCCCGGTGTTCGGGGTGTCCACGGAGCCGCTGATGGCCAGCATCGACGCGCCCCGGCCGTCCTCGGTGGAACGCAGCACCTGGCCGAAGGACCGCACCCCGTAGGTGTAGCCCTTCTCCTCGCGCAGCACCCGGTCCAGACGGGAGGTCAGGGTCCCGCCCAGGCAGTAGGTGCCGAGCACCTGCGCCGCCCACACCCGGTCGTGCCGGTCCGGGCCGATCCGCCCGATCAGCAGCTGGGTCTGGACCGCGCCGGGCCGGTCCACGATCACCACGCGCCCGGTGTCGTCCGCCGTCACCGGCGGCACCTCGCGGGCCACGGCCGGCCCGCCGGTCCACGCGCCGAGGCTCTCGGCGAGGACCGCGTCGAGGTCGATGCCGGTCAGGTCGCCGACCACCACGGCGGTGGAGTGGGTCGGGCGCACGTGCGCCTCGTGGAAGGCGCGCACGGCCGCCGCGTCGATCCGTCCGACGGTCTCCTCCGTGCCCTGCCGCGGCCGCGACATGCGGGACTCGGCGGGGAACAGCTCGAAGGAGAGCTGCTTGGCGGCCCGGCGCTGCGGGTTGGCCTGCTCGTGCGGGATCTCGTCGAGCCGGTTGCGCACCAGCCGGGAGACCTCCGCGTCGGCGAAGGCCGGGGCCCGCAGGGCCTCGGCGACCAGGCCCAGGGCCTTGGCCAGCCGGGAGGCCGGGACCTCCAGGGAGACCCGCAGGCCCGCGTGGTCGGCGTGCGCGTCGAGGGTGGCCCCGCAGCGTTCGAGTTCGGCCGCGAAGTCCTCGGCCGAACGCTTGTCGGTGCCCTCGGACAGGGCGCGGGCCGTGATCGTGGCCACGCCGTCCAGCCCGGCCGGTTCGGCGTCCAGCGGAGCCTCGACGTGGATCTCCACCGCGACCACCTGCTGGCCGGGGCGGTGACAGCGCAGCACCGTCAGCCCGTTGGGCAGCGTGCCGCGCTCGGGCGCCGGGAAGGCCCAGGGGCGGGGCTGTCCGCCCGTGGGACGCGGGTGGAAGGTCATGCTGGTCAGTGCGGGCTCGGCGGTCACTGCTGCGCCCCTTCGTTCTCGGTGTTCTCGTCCTCGGCGGCGTCCGCGGGCAGCGGCTCGTAGACGAGCACCGCCCGGTTGTCGGGCCGCAGTCGGGCCGCGGCCACCGCCTGCACCTCCTCGGCGGTGATGTCCAGCACCCGGGAGACGGCGGTCAGGGCGAGCTGGGGGTCGCCGAAGAGCACCGCGTAGCGGCACAGTTCGTCGGCGCGGCCGGCCACGGTGCCCAGCCGGTCCAGCCACTCGCGCTCCAGCTGCGCCTGGGCGCGCTCCATCTCCTCGGCGGTCGGGCCCTCGGCGGCGAACCGCGCGAGTTCCTCGTCCACGGCGGCCTCGATGGCCGGCACCTCCACGCCGCCGGAGGTCTTCACGTCCAGCCAGCCCAGCGAGGGCGCGCCGGCCAGGCGCAGCATGCCGAACCCGGCCGCCACGGCGGTCTGGTCCCGGCGCACCAGGCGGTTGTGCAGGCGGGAGGACTCGCCGCCGCCGAGCACGGTCAGCGCCACGTCGGCCGCGTCGCACTCGCGGGTGCCGTCGTGCGGGAGCCGGTAGGCGGCCATCAGGGCCCGGGCCGGGACCTGCTCGACGACCTCCTCGCGCAGCTCGCCGCCCATCACCTCGGGCAGGGTGCCGTCGCGCGGCGGGGTCTTGCCGTCGTGGCCGGGGATGCTGCCGAAGTACTTCTCGATCCACGCCAGGGTCTGCTCGGGGTCGATGTCGCCGACCACCGAGAGCACCGCGTTGTTCGGCGCGTAGTAGGTGCGGAAGAACGCGCGGGCGTCCTCCAGCGAGGCCGCGTCGAGGTCGGCCATGGAGCCGATCGGCGTGTGGTGGTACGGGTGGCCCTCGGGGTAGGCCAGGGCCGTCAGCTTCTCGAACGCGGTGCCGTAGGGCACGTTGTCGTAGCGCTGCCGGCGCTCGTTCTTGACCACGTCCCGCTGGTTCTCCATCGACTCGTCGTCGAGGGCGGAGAGCAGCGAGCCCATCCGGTCCGCCTCCAGCCAGAGCGCCAGCTCCAGCTCGTGGGCGGGCATGGTCTCGAAGTAGTTGGTGCGCTCGAAGCTGGTGGTGCCGTTGAGGGAGCCGCCGGCGCCCTGGACCAGCTCGAAGTGCCCGTTGCCCTTGACGCTCGCCGAGCCCTGGAACATCAGGTGCTCGAAGAGGTGGGCGAGGCCGGTGCGGCCCTTGACCTCGTGCCGGGAGCCGACGTCGTACCACAGGCAGACCGCGGCGACCGGGGTCAGGTGGTCCTCGGAGAGCACCACGCGCAGGCCGTTGGCCAGCCGGTGCTCGGTCGCTGTCAGGCCGCCGGAACCGGCCGACGCCTCTGTGGCCGTGTGACCCATGGGCATGTGGTCCCTTCGCTCGCGATGCCGATGCTGCTTTGTCTCGTGCCTTCGTGCCCGGACCCGGGGCCCGGCCGACACCGCCGGCCGGATCGCGTCCGAAGGTGTCACTGTATGCAAGCGCGCCGACGGGCGGAGAAGTTCCCGGCGGAACGAGGCGTCACCCGCCGGTGTCACGACGGTGTCACCCCTGGGTCGGAGTCGGCGTTGTCAGCACGTCGGGCCACAATGGACGGCGTCAGACCCATCCCCCCTTCCACGGACACCCCATCCGGACACCCCAGCCAAGGAGCCGCGCAGCGATGGCCCGCCGCAGCACGAAGACCCCGCCGCCGGAGGATTTCGAGGAGCGCATCCTCGACATCGACGTCGTCGACGAGATGCAGGGCTCCTTCCTGGAGTACGCGTACTCGGTGATCTACTCCCGGGCGCTGCCCGACGCCCGCGACGGACTCAAGCCCGTGCACCGGCGGATCGTCTACCAGATGAACGAGATGGGCCTGCGGCCCGACCGCGGCTACGTCAAGTGCGCCCGCGTCGTCGGCGAGGTGATGGGCAAGCTGCACCCGCACGGGGACTCCTCGATCTACGACGCGCTGGTGCGGATGGCCCAGCCCTTCTCGATGCGCCTGCCGCTGGTCGACGGGCACGGCAACTTCGGCTCGCTCGGCAACGACGACCCGCCGGCCGCGATGCGGTACACCGAGTGCCGGATGGCCGACGCGACCTCGCTGATGACGGAGTCCATCGACGAGGACACCGTCGACTTCACCCCCAACTACGACGGCCAGGAACGCGAGCCGGTGGCGCTGCCCGCCGCCTACCCGAACCTGCTGGTCAACGGGGCCTCCGGGATCGCCGTCGGCATGGCCACGAACATGCCGCCGCACAACCTCGGCGAGGTGATCGCCGCCGCCCGGCACCTGATCCGGCACCCCGAGGCCGACCTCGACGCGCTGATGCGCTTCGTGCCCGGCCCGGACCTGCCCACCGGCGGCCGGATCACCGGCCTGGCCGGGATCAAGGACGCCTACGAGAACGGCCGCGGCACCTTCCGGATCCGCGCCACGGTCGCCGTGGAGAACGTCACGGCCCGCCGCAAGGGCCTGGTCGTCACCGAGCTGCCGTTCACCGTCGGCCCGGAGAAGGTGATCGCGAAGATCAAGGACCTGGTCGGCTCGAAGAAGCTCCAGGGCATCGCCGACGTCAAGGACCTCACCGACCGCTCGCACGGGCTGCGGCTGGTCATCGAGATCAAGAACGGCTTCCACCCCGAGGCCGTGCTGGAGCAGCTCTACAAGCTGACGCCGATGGAGGAGTCCTTCGGCATCAACAACGTGGCCCTGGTGGACGGGCAGCCCGTCACCCTCGGCCTCAAGGACCTGCTGTCGGTCTACCTCGACCACCGGTTCACCGTGGTCCGGCGCCGCAGCGAGTTCCGTCGCACCAAGCGCCGCGACCGGCTGCACCTGGTCGAGGGCCTGCTCGTGGCGCTCGTCGACATCGACGAGGTGATCCGGCTGATCCGCGGCAGCGAGAACTCCGCGGAGGCCAAGGCCAACCTGATCGAGCGGTTCTCGCTGAGCGAGATCCAGACCCAGTACATCCTCGACACCCCGCTGCGCCGACTCACCAAGTTCGACCGGCTGGAGCTGGAGTCCGAGCGGGACCGGCTGACCGGCGAGATCGACGAGCTGACCGGGATCCTGGAGTCCGACGCGGAGCTGCGCAAGCTGGTCTCGGCCGAGCTGGCCGCCGTGGCCAAGAAGTTCGGCACCCCGCGCCGCACCGTGCTGCTGGAGTCGGCGGGCACCTCCCCGGCCGCCGTGCCGCTGGAGGTCGCCGACGACCCGTGCCGGGTGCTGCTCTCCTCCTCCGGGCTGCTGGCGCGCACCGCCAACGCCGACCGGCTGCCCACCGAGGAGGCCGGCCGGTCCCGGCACGACGCCGTGATCTCCCAGGTGGCCACGACGGCCCGCGCCGACGTGGGGGTGGTCACCTCGGCGGGCCGGCTGCTGCGGCTCGCCGTGATCGACCTGCCGCAACTGCCCGACACGGCCGCCGCCCCGAACCTGGCGGGCGGGGCGCCGCTCGGCGAGTTCGTCTCCGGGCTGACCCCGGACGAGACGGTGGTCTGCCTGACCTCGCTGGACGAGTCCGGCCAGGGCCTGGCCCTGGGCACCGAACAGGGCGTGGTCAAGCGGGTGGTGCCGGACTATCCGGCGAACAAGGAGGAGTTGGAGGTCGTCACCCTCAAGGACGGCGACCGGATCGTGGGCGCGGTGGAGTTGCGCACCGGCGAGGAGGACCTGGTCTTCGTCACGGACGACGCGCAGTTGCTGCGCTACCCGGCCGGGCAGGTCCGCCCGCAGGGCCGACCCGCGGGCGGCATGGCCGGTGTGAAGCTGGCGGCCGGCGCGAAGGTGATCCACTTCGCGGCGGTGGACCCGGCGCGGGAGGCCATGGTGCTGAGCGTGGCCGGGGCCCGCGACACGCTGTCCGGGGCGGGGGCCACGTCGATCAAGCTGACCCCCTTCGACCAGTACCCGCGCAAGGGCCGGGCCACCGGTGGCGTGCGCTGCCAGCGGTTCCTCAAGGGCGAGGACGTGCTGACCCTGGCCTGGGTCGGGCACGCCCCGGCCCGCGCGGCGGCGGCGAACGGGGCGCCCGCCGAACTGCCGGCCGCGGACCCGCGCCGCGACGGCTCGGGCGGCCCGCTGTCGGGTCCGACGATCGTGGCGGTGGCCGGGGACGCCCTGTAGGAGCGCCCGGACGACGAGCGGGGAACGGGGGTGCCGGATCGATCCGGCACCCCCGTTCCCGTGCCCGAGGACCGGACTCGAACCGCCCGGTACCGGTCTGTCCGACCCATCCCCCGAAACCGTGCGAAGACCGTACAGTCGGATCGTCGTCGCAGGTGGGTGGGGAGAGTCGGGAAGAGATGAGTCGTCGGTCGACCACGAGCCAGGTGATCGGGATCTGGGCGGAGGCGCAGCGCGCCCACCAGCGCGACGAGGCGCTGCGCCAACGGGAGGCGGCGCGCCGGGAGGCCGCGCACGCCCGGGAGGCCGCGCGGGACCGGCGTGAGCAACAGGCCGCGTACCGGCAGTACCGGGAGGCCGAGGCCCGGCGCCGGACCGCCGAGCTGGAGACCCGGCTCGCCGAGCTGACGGGCCTGTTGGCGGGCGCCGACCGGCTGCCCCCGTTCCGCCTGGGCGCGCTGACCCGCCCGGAACACGTGGAGCCCTTCGCGCCCGGGGACCTGGGCCGGCCCGTGCCGATGCCCTCGCAGGAGCAGTTCCCGCCGCAGACCGGCTGGGCGATGTCGGCGGCGCGGCGGGAACGGGCCGAGCGGGAGGCGTACGAGCGCTTCACCCTGGCCTGGCACGCCGCGCAGGACGCGGAGGGCGAACGGCTGCGGGCGCTGGACGCGTACCGCCGGGAGTACGAGGAGTGGGCCGCCGGGCAGCTCGCGGAGGTGCGGCGGCACAACGAGGGGCTGGCCGAGACGGCGCGGGGGCTGCGGGCGGGCGATCCGGACGCGGTGGTGGAGTACTTCACGGCGGCCCTGTACGCCTCGCCGGCCTGGCCGCGCGAACTGCCGCGTGCCGTCAGCGCCGGGTACGAGCCGGGGCCGCGGCGGCTGGTGCTGGACTGGGAGCTGCCGGGGTTCGCGGTGGTCCCGGAGGTGAAGTCGGTCCGCTACCAGCCGAGTCTGGACCAGGACAAGGAGACCCCGCTGCCGGCGACGCGACGCCGGGCCGCGCACCGGGAGCTGATCGCCCAGTCGGTGCTGCTGGTGTTGCGGGAGGTGTTCGCGGCCGACGAGTTCGGGGCCGTGGAGTCGGTGGTGGTCAACGGGTTCGTGGACGACCACGATCCGGCCACCGGTCGGCGGGCCGAGATCGTGCTGGCCTCCGTGACGGCCTCCCGTTCGGCCTTCGAGGTGCTGCGGCTGGCGCAGGTCAGCGCGGTGGACTGCCTCGGGGACGCCCTGGGCGGGCGCCTGTCGGCGCGGCCCGACCAGTTGGCGGCGGTGGCCCCGGGCCGGCGGCCCGACGAGGTGGGGCACGTGGTCACGCACGGGGACGGCCCGGGCGGGGCGGCCGGCGAGGACGGGGAGGGCCCGGACCTGTTCACGATGGACCCCTTGGCCTTCGAGGAGTTGGTGGCCGAGCTGTTCCGGGCCATGGGCATGCGGGCGGTGACCACCGTGCGGTCCGGGGACGGCGGGGTGGACGTGGAGGCCGAGGACCCGACGCCGATCCGGGGCGGCCGGATCGTGGTGCAGGTCAAGCGATACCGCAACACGGTGCCGCCGACGGCCGTGCGCGATCTGTACGGGACGGTGCAGGACAAGGGCGCCAACAAGGGGGTCCTGGTGGCCACCTCCGGTTTCGGACCCGGTTCGTACGCGTTCGCCGAGGGCAAGCCGCTGGAGCTGCTGCCGGGCGACCGGCTGGTGGAACTGCTGCGGGAGCACGGGCTGCGCGGCCGGCTCGGCGACCGGCCCGGCGGCGGTGGGTCCGGGGGCACGGGCGGGGGCGCGCCGGCGGTGGATCCGGCGGCGCCGACGGTGGTCATGCCCTCCCCCGCGCCGCCCCCGGCCGCCGCGCCGACCCTGGTGGACACCTCCTTCGGCGCGCCCTCGCCGGCCGTCCCGCCGCGCCCCCGGCAGGCCCCCGCGAGCGCGCCCGCGCCCGCCGCCGAGGGCCCGGAGCGCAACGTGCTGGGCCTGTCCTGGTCGGGCCCGGTGCCCTTGGACGTGTGCGCGCTGGTGTGCACGGGCTCGCGGGTGCTGGACGAGTCCTGGTTCGTGTTCTTCAACAACCCCAGCACGCCGGACGGTTCGGTGCGCTCACGGGCCCACGTGCCGCCGGACCGGGCCGCCCTGGACGTGGCCTTCGAGGCCCTGCCGGCCGGCGCGGACCGGCTGGTCCTGGTCGCGGCGGTGGACGAGGAGCGGGCGCCGGCCGGTTCGGACCTGACCGGCTTCACCCGCGCCCGGATCCGGCTGCTGGACGAGGGCGGTTCGGAGCTGGGCGAGTTGGAGGTGTCCGACGGGCGGGCGGGCGAGACGGCCCTGGTGCTCGGCTCGTTCCGCCGGCGGGCGAACGGGGACTGGGACTTCGTGGCCGGCGGGCGCGGCTACCGGGACGGGCTGGCCGCGCTGCTCGCGGACCACGGGGTGGACGTGGCCTGAGGCCGCCGGTCAGTCCTCCTCGGGGTCGCCCGGGTGCCGGCAGCCGAACGGGTCCTCGGGGTAGGGGTCCACGAGGTCCTCGGGGTCCTCGCGCGGGGCCTCCCACGCCTCGGTGCGCGGCCGCAGGGGCTCGGGCACGTAGCGCAGCACGCCCCAGATCGCCTCGGGCGGCACGGCGGCGGGGTCGGGTGCGGGGCAGGCGTCGAGGGCGCGGGCCAGCCCCGCGGTGTCGACGTCGCGGCCGATCAGCACCAGCCCGCTGCCGCGCTCCTCCCCCGGCTCCCAGGGCCGGGGGACGAAGCTCAGGAAGCGGCCGACGGCGTGCACCTCGTACTTCTCGCCGTGGCCGGGCAGCCCGAACCAGACCCAGCCCTTGATCCGGTACAGGCCGGGCGGGCGGGAGTCGAGGAAGGCGATGAGGGCGCGGGGGTCGAGGGCCGCGCCGGAGGTCCAGGACAGGCTCTCGTAGCCGCTGTGCGGATGGGCGTGGGTCCCCGCGTGGTCCCCATGCGCGTGGTCCTCGTGTTCGGCGGCCTCCGCGAGCAGGTCCTCGAAGGAGAGTTGGCCCTTGGTCTCGGTCCACGGCCGGCGGTCGAAGAGCAGCTCGGGGTCGATCCGGCCGTGGTCGGCGGGGACCAGCGGGGTGCCGGGGGCGAGCCGGCCGATCAGCTCCCGCAGCCGGTCGAGGTCGGCGGGGGCGGCGCGATCGGTCTTGTTGAGGACCACGAGGTCGGCGACCGCGAGGTGCCGGTCGATCTCGGGGTGCAGGGCGCGAGTGGCGTCGAACTCGGCGGCGTCGACGACCTCGACGGCGCCGCCGTAGGTGAGGACCGGGTTCTCGTTGGCGAGCAGCATGCGCACGAGTTCCTGCGGTTCGGCCAGGCCGCTGGCCTCGATGACGATCACGTCGATGCCGTGTTCGGGGGCGGCGAGCCGGTCGAGGCAGGCGTCGAGGTCGGCCCCGTCGACGGCGCAGCACAGGCAGCCGCCGCCGAGGGAGACCATCGAGGAGTCGCCGACCTGCCCGGCCACCGCCATCGCGTCGACCTCGATGGCGCCGAAGTCGTTGACGAGCACCCCGATCCGGGTGCCGCGACTGCCGCGCAGGAGGTGGTTGAGCAGAGTGGTCTTGCCGGATCCGAGGAATCCGGCGAGCACCACGACGGGAACGGGTCGCCTGGCCATGACCCCCGAGTCTAGAACCGCGCGCCGAAGGCCCCGCACACGTCAGGCGTGGGACACCGGCACCGGGGTCGGCGGGCCGGGCGGCCCCCGCCCTGTCGCGGGATCGGGCCGTCCCCGTAGCGTGGCCGCCCATGAGCACCTGGCGCCCCGGGCTGCCCCGACGGGCCGTCTCGCAGATCCTCCTCACCCAGCTCGCGATCGCGGCCGGGGTCACCCTGCTGGCCACCGGCCTGTTCCTCGCCCCGCTCGGTGCCCAGCTCGACGACCAGGCCATGCGCCGGGCCCTGGCCATCGCGCAGAGCGCCGCCGCCGACCCCTCCCTCGCCCCCGACCTGCTGCGCACCCGCCCCACCCCCGACACCCCGGTGCAGGCCGCCGCCGAACGGATCCGGCGGGCCACCGGCGCCGAGTACGTCGTGGTCGTGGACCGCGCCGGGATCCGCCGCTCGCACCCCGAACCCGGACGGATCGGCCGCCCCGTCTCCACCGACCCCGGCCGCGCCCTGGCCGGCCACGAGGTGATGGAGATCGACGAGGGCACCCTGGGCCGCTCGGCGCGCGGCAAGGTGCCGTTGCTCGACGCCGAGGGCGAGGTGGTGGGCGCGGTCTCGGTGGGCATCGGCTACGAGGGGGTGCGCGACCGGCTGCTGGGCACCGTGCCCGATCTGCTGGCCTACGCGGGCGGGGCCCTGTCGGTGGGCGCGCTGGCCGCCTGGCTGATCTCCCGCCGGATCCACCGCCAGACCCGTGACCTGGCCTTCTCCGATATCTCGGGGCTGCTCGCGGAGCGGGAGGCGATGCTGCACTCGGTCCGCGAGGGGGTGGTGGCCCTGGACCGCGCGGGCCGGGTGCGGCTCGTCAACGACGAGGCCGAACGCCTGCTGGCCCCCGCCGCCCCGGGGCCCGCCGCCCTCGGCCTGACCCCGGAGGCGCTGCTCGGGCCGGGCCGGGCGGCGGACGTGCTGGCGGGCCGGGTCACGGGCGCGGACCTGCTCACGGTGCGCGGGCCCCGGGTGCTGGTCGCCAACCGGATGCCCACCGAGGACGGCGGCGCCGTGATCACCCTGCGCGACCGCACCGAGGTCGAGCACCTGGGCCGGGAGCTGGACGCGACCCGGGGCCTGATCGAGGCCCTGCGGGCCCAGGACCACGAGCACGCCAACCGGCTGCACACCCTCCTCGGCCTGCTCGAACTCGACCTGCCGGGCGAGGCGGCCGACTACCTCGCCGAGATCGTCGGCGCCCACCGCAGCACCGCCGAACAGGTCACGGAGAAGGTCCGGGACCCGCTGCCGGCGGCCCTGCTCGTGGGCAAGGCCACGGTGGCCGCCGAACGCGGCGTGGCCCTGCGGCTGTCGCCCGATTCCGACCTGCCGGACCGGCTCAGCGCCCCCGGCGACCTCGTCACGATCATCGGGAACCTCGTGGACAACGCGCTGGACGCGGCCGTCGGCTCCGCCGATCCCTGGGTGGAGGTGGATCTGCGGGCGGCGGAACGGACCGTGCTCGTGCGGGTCCGCGACAGCGGGCCCGGGGTGCCCGCCGACCGGTGGGAGGACGTGTTCACCGAGGGCTGGTCCACCAAGCGGCCCGCCGCGCACCGGGGCCGGGGCCTGGGGTTGGCCCTGGTGCGGCGGCTCGCCGAACGCCACGGCGGCCGGGCGGGCGTCGGGCCCGGGCCGGGCGGCGGCGCCGAGTTCACCGTCGTCCTCCCGGAGGCCCTGCGATGAGCCCCTCCCCCGAGCCCCCCGAACCGCTGTCGGTGGTGGTCGTCGACGACGACCGGCGGGTGGCCGCGCTGCACGCCGCGCAGGTGGCGCGGGTGCCGGGCTTCCGGGTGCCGGCCGTGTGCCATTCGGTGGCGCAGGCATGGGAGGCCCTGACCGAGGCCCCGGCGGACCTGGTGCTGCTGGACCACTACCTGCCGGACGGCACCGGCCTGGACCTGGTGCGCCGACTGCGCGGCGTGGACCCGCACCCCGACGTGATCATGGTGACGGCGGCCCGGGACCTGGCGACCGTGCGGGCCGCGCTGCGCCTGGGCACCCTCCAGTACCTGGTGAAGCCCTTCGGCTTCGCGGCCCTGCGGACCCGGCTGACGGCCTACGCGGAGCTGCGGCGGGAGCTGGCCGGGGCGGACGCGACGGGCGCGCCGGCCGAGGTGGAGCAGGCCGAGGTGGACCGGCTGTTCTCCACCCTGGCCGCCGCGACCGGCCCGCCCGAGCTGCCCAAGGGCCACTCCCCGGGCACCGCGGAGCTGGTGCGCGGGGTGTTGCGGGCGGCCGGCGGGGACTCGCTGTCGGCGCAGCGGATCGCCGAACGCGCGGGCATCAGCCGGCAGACGGCGCAGCGCTACCTGAAGCTGCTGGAGCGGGCCGGGCGGGTGGAGCTGAGCCTGCGCTACGGGGAGGGCGCGGGCCGGCCGGAGCACCGCTACACCTGGCGTCCCGGCCCGAGCCCCGACCCGCCTGCGGACCCCCGTTAGACCGCGCCGGACCGGGTCAGACCGCGCCGGCGCCGGTCAGGGCGCGGACCTCGGTCTCGGCGTGCCGGGCGATGTCCGGCTCCTCCTTGGAGGTGACGGTGCCCAGCCAGCCCGCGAGGAAGCCCAGCGGGATCGAGACCAGGCCCGGGTTCTGGAGCGGGAACAGGGCGAAGTCCACCCCGGGGAAGAGCGCGGCGGGGGCGCCGGAGACCACCGGGGAGAAGACCACGAGCACCACGGCCGGCACGAGGCCGCCGTAGACCGACCACACCGCCCCCCGGGTGGTGAACCCGCGCCAGAACAGCGAGTACATCAGCACCGGCAGGTTCGCGGAGGCCGCGACCGCGAAGGCGAGGCCGACCAGGAAGGCCACGTTCAGTTCTTGGGCGAGCAGGCTGAGCGCGATCGCGACGGCGCCGATGCCCACGGCGGCGGCCCGCGCCACCGACACCTCCCGGTACTGCTTGGCGTGCCGGCGCTTGAGGGAGGCGTACAGGTCGTGGGCGACGGAGGCGGAGGAGGCCAGGGTGATGCCGGCGACCACGGCCAGGATGGTGGCGAAGGCGATGGCCGCGAC
This sequence comes from Streptomyces dryopteridis, assembly GCF_049606955.1. Classification (NCBI taxonomy): domain Bacteria; kingdom Bacillati; phylum Actinomycetota; class Actinomycetes; order Kitasatosporales; family Streptomycetaceae; genus Streptomyces; species Streptomyces dryopteridis. The sequence goes on from NZ_CP187113.1 coordinate 1,148,130, forward strand.
GAACGCGAAGAGCACCGCCCCGCCCGTGGACTCCGCGCCGCCGCCGAGATGGGCGGCGAGCAGCGGGACGGCCGTGTTGCCGGCCGCGTTGGACGCCTTGACCTCCTCCGGGCCGACCAGCGCCGCCGCGCCGAACCCGAGCACGATCGTCATCAGGTAGAACCCGCCGATCAGCCCGATGGCCCACACCACGGACCGGCGGGCGGCCCGCGCGGTGGGCACGGTGTAGAAGCGGGTGAGGATGTGCGGCAGGCCGGCCGTGCCGAGCACGAGGGCCAGGCCGAGGCTGATGAAGTCCATCCGCGAGGTCCAGTCCGCGCCGTAGCGCAGGCCGGGGCCCAGGAACGCGGCGCCGTGACCGCTGCGGTCGGCGGCGGTGCGCAGCAGCCGGTCGAAGTCCCCGCCGAAGTGGATCAGGGTGAGCACGGTCAGGGTGATGGCGCCGCCGGTGAGCAGCACGGCCTTGACGATCTGGATCCAGGTGGTGGCGCGCATGCCGCCGAATGAGACGTAGACGACCATCAGGGCGCCGACGCCGATCACGGTCCAGGTGCGGGCCCCGGTGCCGGAGTCGCCGATGAGCAGGCCGACGAGGCTGCCGGCGCCGACCATCTGGGCCACGAGGTACAGGATCGAGACGACCACGGAGGAGGTGCCGGCGGCCACCCGCACGGGGCGTTCGCTCATCCGGGCGGCGACCACGTCGGCGAGGGTGAAGCGGCCGCAGTTGCGGACCAGCTCGGCGACGAGGAAGAGCACGACGAGCCAGGCCACGAGGAAGCCGACGGAGTAGAGCAGGCCGTCGTAGCCGAAGAGGGCGATGAGGCCGGAGATGCCGAGGAAGGAGGCGGCGGACATGTAGTCGCCGGCGATGGCGAAACCGTTCTCCATGGGGGAGAACAGCCGGCCGCCCGCGTAGAACTCCTCGGTGGAGCCGCGCCGGTTGCGGCCGGCCCAGGCGGTGATGCCGAGGGTGACGGCGATGAAGAGGGTGAACAGGACGAGGGTGAGGGTGTGGTGGGAGGTGCTCACGCGCCGGCCTCCGGGCGGGTCTCGGCGGCGGCGGACCGCGCACGGCCCCGGTCCCGCTCCTGTTCGAAGACGCTCCAGCGCAGGTCGAGGGCGACCCGGTCCCGACGCAGCCGGGCGTGCCGGGCGTAGGCCCAGGTCAGCGCGAAGGTGGTGAGGAACTGGGCGAGGCCGGCGAGGAGGGCCACGTTCACGGCGCCGAACACGGGCCGTGACATCAGCTCGGGAACGGCGGTGGCGGCCACCACGTAGCCGAGGTACCAGAGCAGGAACCCGGCGGTCGCGGGCACGACGAACCGCCGGTAGTTGCGGCGCACCTCCTGGAAGGCGGGGCTGCGCTGCACCTCCAGGTAGATGCGGGCGGCGTCGGTGAGGCCGTCGGCCGCCGGGTCGGCGGGGGCGTCGGCGCCGGCCGGGGCCCCCGCGGCCCCGGCGTCCGCCGTTCCCCCGCGCGGGCCGGGCGGCGCGGTCGGCTCGGGGCCGGGGCGCGCGCCGGTGGTCGGGCTCGTCCGCCGCCGCCTCGGGCGGGCCGTCTCGGCCCCGTCCCAGCCGGTGGCCGGCTCCTCCTGCCAGGGGTCGTCGAGCCGGATCGTTCCGGCATCGCGGCCTTCGTGCTTGTCCACCGCTCACTCCTTGTCCGCGGCCGCACCGGCCGCGCGCCCCAAGGATGGGGGCCGTTCGGCCGAGTGGGGCCGGGTCGGCGGACTCTTCACCCCAACAGGTGATGTACCCGGGGTTTTCGAGGTGCCCGAGCCATCCGATCGCTCGCTCGAATCGGGGAACGGGGCGGACGGGAGTGGACGCGGACGGCCCGCGGAACGGGCCGTGAACGCGCCGGACCGCGCCCTGGGGCGCGGTCCGGGTGTCGAACGGGGGCCGTCGGCGGGCCCGTCGGGGCTCAGGCGTCGATGCGGGAGCGGTCCAGGGTGGCGGCGGAGGAGGTGATGAACTCCTTGCGGGGGGCGACCTCGTTGCCCATGAGCAGGTCGAAGACCTGTTCGGCGGAGTCGAGGTCGCCGATGTTGATCCGGCGCAGGGTGCGGAAGCGCGGGTCCATCGTGGTCTCCGCGAGCTGGTCGGCGTCCATCTCGCCGAGGCCCTTGTAGCGCTGGATGGAGTCCTTGTAGCGGATCCCCTTGCGCTGGTACTCCAGCAGGGTCTGGCGCAGCTCGTTGTCCGAGTACGTGTACACGTACTTGTCCTGGCCGCGCTTGGGCTGCACGAGCTCGATCCGGTGCAGCGGCGGCACGGCCGCGAAGACCCGGCCCGCCTCCACCATCGGCCGCATGTACCGCTGGAAGAGGGTGAGCAGCAGGCAGCGGATGTGGGCGCCGTCCACGTCGGCGTCGACGAGGAGGACGATCTTGCCGTAGCGGGCCGCGTCGATGTCGAAGGTGCGGCCCGAGCCGGCTCCTATGACCTGGATGATCGCCCCGCACTCGGCGTTCTTGAGCATGTCCGAGACGGAGGACTTCTGGACGTTGAGGATCTTGCCGCGGATCGGCAGCAGCGCCTGGAACTCGGAGTTGCGCGCGAGCTTCGCCGTGCCCAGGGCCGAGTCGCCCTCGACGATGAACAGCTCGCTGCGCTCCACGTCGTCGCTGCGGCAGTCGGCGAGCTTCGCGGGCAGCGAGGAGGACTCCAGGGCCGTCTTGCGGCGCTGCGCGTCCTTGTGCTGCCGGGCCGCGATCCGGGTCCGGGCCGCCGCGACGATCTTCTCCATCACGGCGCGGGCCTGCTGCTTGTCGTCCCGCTTGGTGGAGGTCAGGAACGCCTTGAGCTCCTTGGAGACCACGGCGGCCACGATCCGGGCGGCGGCCGAGGTGCCCAGGACCTCCTTGGTCTGCCCCTCGAACTGCGGCTCGGCCAGGCGGACGGTGACCACGGCGGTCATGCCCTCCAGGGCGTCGTCCTTGACCACGTCGTCCTCGGCCACGCGCAGCAGCTTGGAGGAGCGCAGCACCTCGTTGACGGTGCGGGTGATCGCCCGTTCGAAGCCCGAGACGTGGGTGCCGCCCTTGGGCGTCGCGATGATGTTCACGAAGGACTTGACGTGCGCGTCGTAGCCGGTGCCCCAGCGCAGCGCGATGTCCACGCCCAGCTCGCGGGTGACCTCGGTCGGCGTCATGTGGCCCAGGTCGTCCAGGACCGGGACGGTCTCCTTGAACGTGCCCTGGCCGGAGAGCCGCAGCACGTCGCACACGGCCTTGTCCTGCGCCAGGTACTCGCAGAATTCGCTGATGCCCCCGTCGAAACGGAAGACCTCCTCCGTCTTGCCCGCCCCGTCGACGGCCCGCTCGTCGCGCACCACGATGGTCAGACCGGGCACCAGGAAGGCGGTCTGTCGGGCCCGCTGGTAAAGCGTGTCCAGCGAGAGCCGGGCCTCCTTCAGGAAGATCTGGCGGTCCGCCCAATAGCGGATCCTCGTTCCCGTGCGCCCCTTCGGAACCCGCTTCCCCTTGCGCAGCCCGTTGCCCGCTTCGAAGGGGGCGTCGGGGCCCGCTCCGGAGAATGCGCCGGGAACACCGCGGCGGAAACTGATCGAGTGGGTGGTGGAACGGTCGACCTCGATGTCGAGACGCGCGGAGAGCGCGTTGACGACGGAGGCTCCGACTCCGTGCAGACCGCCGGAAGCGGCGTAGGAACCGCCGCCGAACTTTCCGCCGGCGTGGAGTTTGGTCATGACGACCTCGACCCCGGAGAGGCCGGTCTTGGGCTCGATGTCGACCGGGATGCCGCGACCGTTGTCACGGACCTCGACCGAGCCGTCCTCGTGCAGGACCACCTCGATGTGATCGCAGAAGCCGCCCAGGGCCTCGTCGACCGCGTTGTCGATGATCTCCCAGAGGCAGTGCATCAGGCCACGACTGTCGGTGGACCCGATGTACATGCCGGGGCGCTTGCGGACGGCCTCGAGTCCTTCGAGGACGAGCAGGTGCCGCGCGGTGTAGTTGGAGCCGTCCCGGTCTGCCCCGGTCAGCAGCGCGTTCGAAGGCACGGACGTGTCGGCGGTCACGCAGTTCGCTCCTCGCTGAATTTCTCTGCCGGCCCGGTCGGGCGCGGCGGTGGCTCGTTCGCCGCTCCGAGGGTACCGAGCCCAGGTAGAGCCCATGTAACGCCATCGGATCGACCGATCCACCCTAGCCGGGATGCGCACGCGTGTTCGATCCCCCGGACGGGTGAAGCAAACATCACGTTCCCTTCCCGGCATGAACCATTTATGGTTCGGGCACGTCCTCATCAACAACCGGCACTCCCGCCGGGGAGGACCGAACCTGCTGCACGACCGACAAGCAAGCCCCGCGAAACCGTAAAGCAACGCAATACGGCTCCTTCGCCGCCAACCGGCAACAGCCGGCCAGCTTCGGAAGGAAGTTTCGAGGAAAAGCCGCGAGCGGGAACGTTTTCGGCCTGGTTGGATGTTGACCCTGGTACGACAGCTCGTCGAGCTAGAGAAGAGGCGACGTGACTACTGTTCTGACACCCGCGACCCCGCTGACGGCCGCTGACCGATGCGACCGCTGCGGCGCCCAGGCATATCTGCGCGTCGTCCTGATGAGCGGCGGTGAGCTGCTCTTCTGCGCCCACCACGGGCGCAAGTTCGAGCCGGAACTCAAGAAGATCGCCGCGGAAATACAGGATGAGACCGAGCGACTGAACGCCGCTCCGGCTTCGGCCGACACCGAGGACCGCTGACACCACCTCGTTTCGCATCCGACGAGCCAGGACCGGCCCAGGCCGGTCGACGGGCGGCACCCCTGAGACCCAGGGGTGCCGCCCGTACTCGTTCCCGCCCTCCGGCGGTCCCGGCCTCGCCGCTCGGGCCCCTCAGCGGCGCGTCCGGGCCCCCGGCTCCGCCGCCGGCGCCCCCGCCGCCGCCACGAACTCCGCCAGCGGCGCGATCCGCGTGTACACCCCCGGGCTGTCGGCCTGACCGCAGCCCCGGCCCCAGGACACCAACCCGATCAGGCGCCCGCCGGAGACCAGCGGCCCGCCGCTGTCCCCCTGGCACGCGTCCCGCCCGCCCCGCTCGTCACCCGCGCAGAGCATCGACTCGGCCCGGAAGCGGCCGTCGGGCCCGCCCGGATAGGCCCGCGCGCACACCCCGTCCGCGAGCACGTCCACCCGCGCCGCCCGCAGCCCGTACGCGTAGTCCCCGAAGCCGCTGGTGTCCCCCCAGCCGTACACGGTGGCCTCGGCGCCCTCCCGGTACCCCGGATCGCCCGCGGCGGCCAGGGGCAGCACGGGAACGTCCGTGAGGGGCCGGGCCAGCCGCAGCAGGGCGAGGTCCCCCGCGTTGGCCGCCGCGTCGTAGCCCGGGTTGACCAGCACCTCCGCCACCGGCACCTCCCGCCCCTGCTCCCCCCGGGCCAGCTCGGTGCGGCCCACGATCACCCGGAAGTCGCGCACCTTCTCGGCCGGGCCGCCGAGCACCGCCGGGTTCAGGCAGTGCGCGGCCGTCACCACCGTCGCCGGCCCCACCAGCACCCCGCCGCAGAACTGCCCGCCGCGGGTGGAGCCGAACCGGTCGCGGCTGGCCAGCGCCACCACCCACGGGTGCTCCGTCACCGACACCGGCCGCCCGCCGATCACCACCCCGTCGGCGGCGGCCCGGTTCAGCCGGTCGGGGGGACCCACCGCGGCCACCACCGTCACGGCGAGGGCGCCAACCAGGGCTTGGGCGAGGATGCGACGCACGGGTTCTCCTGACTCCGGGTGCGGGTTGCCTGAACCCAGAGTGAGCGGATCGCGCTCACCGCGCACCCGCACGCCCCCGCCCCCACCCGTACCGGCGACCCCCGGGCACACGCGGACGGGCCCGGCGCGCGAGGTGCGCTCCGGGCCCGTCAGTGGGCGTGGTGGGCCGTTCGGGCCGGCCCCCGGCCCTCAGTCGAGGTAGTCGCGCAGCACCTGCGAGCGGGACGGGTGGCGCAGCTTCGACATGGTCTTGGACTCGATCTGCCGGATCCGCTCCCGGGTGACCCCGTAGACCTTGCCGATCTCGTCGAGGGTCTTGGGCTGCCCGTCGGTGAGGCCGAAGCGCATGGAGACCACGCCCGCCTCGCGCTCGGAGAGGGTGTCGAGCACCGAGTGGAGCTGTTCCTGGAGCAGGGTGAAGGAGACCGCGTCGGCCGGGACGACCGCCTCGGAGTCCTCGATGAGGTCGCCGAACTCGCTGTCGCCGTCCTCGCCGAGGGGGGTGTGCAGGGAGATCGGCTCGCGCCCGTACTTCTGGACCTCGATGACCTTCTCGGGGGTCATGTCGAGTTCCTTGGCCAGCTCCTCCGGGGTGGGCTCGCGCCCGAGGTCCTGGAGCATCTGGCGCTGCACGCGGGCCAGCTTGTTGATCACTTCGACCATGTGCACGGGGATGCGGATGGTGCGGGCCTGGTCGGCCATGGCGCGGGTGATCGCCTGCCGGATCCACCAGGTGGCGTACGTGGAGAACTTGTAGCCCTTGGTGTAGTCGAACTTCTCGACCGCGCGGATCAGGCCCAGGTTGCCCTCCTGGATCAGGTCCAGGAAGAGCATGCCGCGGCCGGTGTAGCGCTTGGCCAGCGAGACCACGAGGCGGAGGTTGGCCTCCAGCAGGTGGTTCTTGGCCCGACGCCCGTCCTCGGCGATGATCTCCAGCTCGCGCTTGAGCTTGGGGGCGAGCTTGTCGGAGTTGGCGAGCTTGTCCTCGGCGAAGAGCCCGGCCTCGATCCGCTTGGCGAGCTCCACCTCCTGCTCGGCGTTGAGCAGGGGCACCTTGCCGATCTGCTTGAGGTAGTCCTTGACGGGGTCGGCGGTGGCGCCGGCGACGGCGACCTGCTGGGCGGGCGCGTCGTCCTCGTCGTCGGAGAGGACGAAGCCCTTGGCCTCGCCGCCGGTCTCCTCCTCCTCGTCCTCGCCCGGCTTGCCCGCGCCGCCGGCCTCGTCGACGACCCCGGGGTCCTCGCCCGGCTCCTCGCCCTTCTTGGCGGCCGTCTTGCGGGCGGTGGTCTTCTTCGCGGCGGTCTTCTTGGCCGGCGCGGCCTTCTTGGCGGCCGTCTTGCGGGCGGTGGCCTTCTTCGCGGGCGCGGCCTCGTCGGCGCCGGCCTCGGGGGCCTCGGCCGGCTCCGGGTCGACGGCGGTCGGGGCGGCCGCCTCGGCGGCGGCCCGGGTGGTGGTCGTGGTGGTGGTCACGGCGGTCTTGGCGGCCGTCCGCTTGACAGGGTTCTTCGCCGCGACGCTCTTGCGGGCGCGTTTGGGCGATTCCGCCGCACTGACCATCAGCGTCACACCCTCTTCCTCCAGGATCTGGTTGAGGCTGCGCAGGACGGTCTTCCACTGGGCCGGCGGAATCTGGTCGGTCTCGAAGGCCCGACGCACGTCATCGCCGGCGATCTGCCCCTCGGCCTTTCCCCGCTCGATGAGCGCCATCACAGACTCGGATTCGGAGATCTCCGGCGGGAGCGTACGGGATGTGCTGGCCGACACGAACAACCTCTCGGAACGATGGGAACGGCTTTCGACTCCGGTCAGGTGCGCACCGGGTTCGACGACCACCGACGGGAAGGGCCGGCGGCGCGGCAGGACAACCGGGGAATCGCGCGACACCGGACTCTCGCAGGGTGCTGCTCGTTTCCATCGGCCACCACCTCTTAGGTCATCGCGAGACCTCGCGGAGCGTTACGCCCAATCTTCGTGGCCCGAGTCACACCCCGATTCCTCCGAAACACGGTCATACAGTCACAGGGACGCCCCTCGCGCGCGCCACGCCGTGACGGGCCGCCCGAAACCCCGACCCGGCCCGGAGGGGGCGCGCCGGCGGCCTCGGAATCGACGGGACCTGTGCCGCGCGCCTACCCCGCGCGGCGGGCCCCGACACCTGTCGACTTGGGCCGGCCGTACGGGGAACGGTCGTTCGACGCGGGCACGCGGACGGGCGGGCGCCCCGCTCGGCGCCCGCCCGTCCCTCCCCGGCCGCGACCTCAGTGTTCGCGCGGCGCGGGCACGACCCGCTCGACCTCCGGGTGCACGGTCAGCAGCTGGCGCATGGCGTTCTCCGCGGCCGAGGCGTCGCCGGCGGCCAGCGCCTCCACGATCCGCGCGTGGTGGGCGACGCAGGTCTCGCCCGGGCGGTCGCAGGCGGTGACGGGTCCGCCGGAGACCTGGAGGGCGGCGGAGACGATCCCCGACAAGTGCTCCAGCATCCGGTTGGCGGCGAGCTGGATCAGCAGGGCGTGGAACTCGGTGTCGGCGCGCGAGAAGGTGATCGCGTCGCCCTGCCCGAGGGCGTGGCCCATGATCTCGACCATGTCGGCGAGCCGCTGCTGCACGTCGGGACGGCCGTGGCCGGCGGCGAGGCGGGCGGCGAGGGGTTCGATGGTCCAGCGCAGTTCGTTCAGCTCGCGGCGCTGGTCGTCGCGCTGCGGGCCGAAGGCGCGCCACTCGATGATGTCGGGGTCGAGCAGGTTCCAGTCGGCGACGGGGCGGACCCGGGTGCCGACGTTGGGCCGGGCGCTGACCAGACCCTTGGCCTCCAGGACGCGCAGGGACTCGCGGACCACCGTGCGCGAGACCTCGAAGCGCTGCCCGATCTCCTCGGGCACCAGGGGGCGATCGGCGCCCAGGTCGCCGGAGACGATCATCTGGCCGAGCTGCTGGACGAGTTGGCCGTGCAGGCCGCGGCCGCGACTGCCGGCGGCACGGCGACCCACCCGACCCAACTCCACGTCGGGGCCGTCCCAGTGGGGTACGCCGACGCGGTCGGCGGCGGGGGCCTCCGGGTAGGGGTAGCGGTCGAGTTCGCCCGCGCCGGCGAGGCCGGATTCGGCGTGGCGGGCGGCGGTCATCATGGTGTGCGCAAGGGTACTCACGAATCCTTTGTCGGCCGTGTTCCGGCCACCCTTGAGGGCTTTGGTGAAAAGCACACGAAAGGGTGATCGGTGCCCCCTGCGCAATTGACGACTTATCGTAAAGAACCGTGCCTTTTCGGGGGAGTTGCGCAAGGGCTCCGCCCATCACGCGGACATCCGGTCACCAACGGGCCCTTCCGCGCAGGCCGATGATCCCGTACACGCAGATCAGGGCGAGAAGCGACACGAACACGGCGGCGCCGACCGGGTGCGCGAGCGCCCGCGCGAGCTGTTCCGGCGCCCCCTCCCAGGGCGCGGGCCAGTGCCCGAGGCCCACCTCGCGCAGCCGGTGGGCGAGTCCGGGGGCGGGGCGCAGCGCGGGCCCGGCGAGCAGGGCGCGACAGGCCGGGACCACGAGGACCGGGATCGCGAGGACGGCGGCGAACCCGGCCGCCGTGGCCCGGAACACCGCGCCGGCCAGGAGTCCGGCCCAGGCGCAGCCCACCGAGAGCGCGAGCCAGCCCGCGAGCGCGGCGGGCCCGTCGGCGGGCGGCAGGTCCAGGGCCTCGCCCCAGACCAGGGCGAGCAGCCCGAGATCGAGGGCGGCGGCGGTGAGCACCAGGCCGACCGCGATCCCGGTGGCGATCCCGGTCTTGGCGAGCAGGGTGCCCAGTCGGCGGCCCGAGAGGCCGAGTTCGGCGCCGAGGGTGGGATGCCGGTGCTCCTCGCCGAAGGCGGCGGCCCCCAACAGCCCGGCCCCCAGGGCCGTCGGCGGCAGCGGCAACCAGTCCGGACGGCCCGAGACGGCCTGGGCCACGGGGGTTCCGGCGGTGCGCGCGGCGAGCAGCGCGGCGAGGGCGGACCCGAGGAGGGTCAGCGCGAGCACGAGCCAGGGCCCGGGCACCCCGAACACCCGGCGCAGTTCGCACCGCCAGGGTCGGGCCGGGCCGGTGGGCGGGGCGACGGCGACCACACCGGGCGCGCGCGACGCCGCCGGACGCCGGTGCCGCCCGCGCGCCCCCTCGGGCTCCGGGTCGGGGCCCGCGACGACGACGACGGGGGCCGGGGCGGGGCGCGGTTCGGCGCCGACCTCGTCCGCGAGCCGGTGCACGAGCACCCCGTGCCGGAACGCCACGTCGCCGACCTCCGCGCAGCTCCCGCCGTAGACCGACAGCCGGCTGCCGCCCTCGCGCACCACCTCCACGGTCCGCCGGCCCGCCCGCGCCTCGCGGTCGAGGAGTTCGGCCAGCCGGGCCGCGTACGGGGTGCGGACCACGACCCGGGGGCGCAGTCGGGTGCGGGCGAACTCGGCGGCCGACACGTCCGCGACGAGCCGGCCGGAGTCGAGGGCGAGCACCCGGTCGGCGAACCGGGCGGCCTCGCGCGGGTCCTCGGTGGCGAAGAGCACGATGCCGCCGCGTCGGGCGTGAGCGCGCAACAGGGCGTGGAGGGAGACCTGTTCACGGGGGGTCAGACCGGCGGTGGGCCGGTCGAGGAGGAGCACGCGGGGGTCGGCGAGGAGGGCGGCGGCGAGGCCGACCCGGCGGTCCGCGGCACGCGGCAGGACCCCGAGTCGACGGTCGCGCAGGGCCCCGGCGCCCACGGCGCGCAGCACGGCGTCGGCGCGGGCGGCGGGGACGCCGACGGCGGCGCACGCCATCCGCAATTGTCCGCGCACGGTGCGGGAGGGGTGTCCGGGCACGTCCCCGAGGACGGCCCCGACCTCCCGGGCGGGGTGCTCGACCCGGTGCAGGGGGCGGCCCCCGTAGGCGGTCAGTCCGCGCCCGGGGTCGAGGTCCAGCATCAGGCGCAGGACCTCGGTCGATCCGCAGCCGGGTGGGCCGTGGAGGGCGGTGACGGTGCCGGGGGCGAGCTCGAAGGAGAGGTTGTCGACGGCGGGGGGCAGGTCTCGGCGGGGGGCGCCGGTGAGTCCGATGGCCTGGAGCATCGCTTCTCTCGCGGGGAGGTCGGACCGCTCTGCGGACGGCTGGGGCGTGGTGGTGTGAGTACCACCGGCACCATAGCCCCGCAAATCCTATTTGCGACGTATATGACCATCTGACGGCGTGTAGGAACGCGCGCCGCCGACCTCGGAGCCCGGCGCTCAGACCTCGGGTCGCAGCATCGGCGGGTTGAGGAGCGTGGCCCCGCCCGCCCGGAACAGCTGTGCCGGCCGCCCGCCCTGACGGGTCGTCGTCCCGCCCGCCGGCACCAGGAAGCCCGGGGTGCCCGTCACCTTCCGGTGGAAGTTGCGCGGGTCCAGGGACACCCCCCACACCGCCTCGTAGACCCGGCGCAGCTCGCCGACCGTGAACTCGGCGGGGCAGAAGGCGGTCGCGAGGGAGGAGTACTCGATCTTCGACCGGGCCCGCTCCACCCCGTCCGCGAGCACCCGGGAATGGTCGAAGGCCAGCGGCTCCGGGCCCGCGCCGTCGGTCAGCGGCACGAGCTCGCCCACCGGCGCCCACCGGGCCCCGTCGGCGTCCCCGCCCGGGCGGGGCGCGGGCAGGTCGGGGGCCAGCGCCAGGTGCGCCACGCTGACCACCCGCATCCGGGGGTCCCGGTCGGGGTCGCCGTAGGTGCCGAGCTGTTCGAGGTGCGCGCTCTTCGGGGACTCGGGGCGGTCCGGGTCGTGCACGGCGAGCCCGGTCTCCTCCGCGAGTTCGCGCGCGGCGGCGGCGCCGAGGTCCTCGTCCCCCCGCACGAACCCGCCGGGCAGCGCCCAACGCCCCTGGAAGGGCGCCTCCCCCCGGCGGACGACCAGGGCGCAGAGGGCGTGATGGCGCACGGTGAGCACGACCAGGTCGACGGTGACGGCGAAGGGCGGAAAGGCCGACGGGTCGTAGGGCGACATGCCGTCGATCATAGTCGTCTCCCTGACGATAAACAGCCCCTCGGTCGGGTCCGCACCCGAGGAGCGACGATCACACGGACAGCCGCAGGGACCCGGCCGCCTCCTCCACCATCCCCAGTCCCATCCGGCTGACCCGCGCCGCGAACGGCTCCCCGGCCAGCCGCAGCCCGGACAGCCCGAGCGCGCCGAACGGGGCCGTGCCGGCGGGCACCAGCGTGACCGTGCCGGCGGGCGCGTCCGGGCGCGGACCGACGAGCGCGGTGATCACGTGCACCGCGGCGGCGGCGGCCACGGCGGCGGGCCGGCAGGCCGCCGGGTGCGGCCAGGGGGCGGCCCCCGCCGTGCGCTGCTCCCCCGCGTACATCTCCGGCAGCCGGTGGTCGAACGCCTCGGCCGCGTCGAGGAGGCCCCGGGCCAGACCGGCGGCCTCCTTCTCGTACCCGGCGGCGACCAGTCCGGAGACCGCGAGGGCCGTCTCGTGGGCGCGGACGGCGCCCGAGTGGTGGCCGAAGGGGTTGTGGCCGGGTTCCCGGGAGGACAGGCTGCGCAGGCCCCAGCCGCAGTCCATCGCGGGGGTGCCCAGGGCCCGGGCCAGGTGTTCGGTGCGCACGGAGTCCAGCAGTCCGGGGGCGAGGGTGCCGCCGGCGGTGAGCCCGGTGTCCAGGAGGTGGGCCGCCGCGCCGGTGAGCAGGGCGAGGGGGCGGCCGTCGGCGTGCAGGGCGGCGGCGGGCAGCCCGCCGGAAGGGCCGTCCACCCAGAACTCGGCGCGGAACCGGACCCGGAGGTCCACGGCGAGGTCCCGCAATTCGGCGGCGCCGGGCCGGTCGTGATCGGCGAGGAGCTCGGCGCCCAGGAGGGCCGCGCGGTGGGCGTGGGCCTGGAACTCGCAGCGTCGCGGGCCGCCGCCGGGATCGGCGAGCAGCCCGCCCCCGTCGAGAGCGCGCCGCAGCCAGCCCAGGCAGTCCTCGGCGGCCGGCAGGAGTTCGGCGACCTCCCGTTCGGACAGGCCCCAGCGGCGGGCCTCGGCCAGGACCACGGGGAAGGCCAGCGTGGCCTCCGTGCCGGTGCAGGCGGGCGGCAGTCCCGGCCAGGAGCCGCGCAGGGGCCCCGGCAGTCGGCCCGCGTCCGGGCCCTGGTCGCGGATCCGGGTGCGGGCCAGCATCCGCAGGGTGCCGGCGGCGGGCGCGGTGCCGAGCGGGAGCGCCATGCGGGCGGCCCACAGGGACTCGGCGGGGGCCGGTCCGAACCGCCAGGGCGCCCCGGCGGCGAAGCACACGTCGGTGGGCTCCTCGCGGTCCCGCACGAGCAGGGCGCCGAGGTCGTCGACGGCCGCCCGCAACCACCGGTCCACCCGGGGGTCCTCCCCCTCGGCCCGCGCCTCGCCCAGCAGGCCGGCCACGGGGGTGGGGCGCGGGATCCGGTCCTGCCCGGTCCGCAGTTCGATCGTGCGGGACTGTCCCGGCGCCAGGTCCAGGTGCCAGCGGAGCAGGCCGGCCGAGGCGATGGCGTCGTCGGGGGCGGGTTCGGCGGTGGTGACGGCGCGGGCGTGGGCGGTGGTCCAGTGCAGGCCGGCGGCGTGCACCCCCGCCGGCACCTCCTCCCCCGCCCTGCCGGCGGCCACCGCGGCGAGGTCGGCGAGGTCGGTGCCCAGGGACAGTTCGACGGGCAGCCGCACCGGGCGGCCGGCCCAGTTCCGCAGCGTGATCCGCTCGGTGCCGTCCGCGTGCCGGACCCGCTCGACCCCGATGTCGGGATCGGGCCCGGGATCGGCCCCGGTGCGGACGGTCGCGACGAACACCGCCCGATCGGCCCCCAGCGAACGGGCCTGCACCGCCACCGGATCGCGTCCCGCGACCCGCAGCAGCGCCCTCGACAGCAGCCGGCGCCCGTCGCGGTAGATCCCGTCGGCCCCGCGTCCGGTGAGCTGCCCGTGCTCCGGTGAGATCGCCACCCACGGCACGGCCACACACACCAGCGCGCCGTGCACGGGGGGCAGTTCGGGCCGCCGGCCCGGGGGGTGCGGATGTGTCATGCGTCGCCTCGCCCACGCTCGATGCCTACGAGGGCCCGAGCGGCCCGAAGCGCCCTCCCCCGCCCGGTCAACGCGGGCACCGCCCCCTCGGTCACGCCCGGCCCCCGGCCCGTCTCGGGCCGGGCGGGCCGGGGTGGGGATCACGGGCGGGGGCCTCCGGTCTCGGGGCGGGGTCGGCCCGGGGTCTCGGGGCCGGTGCGCGGGGGCGCGGCCGGGGCCGGTGCGAAGAGGGTCAGTTGGCCCGGCGACACCGGCTCGGGCTCGCGGGGGTGTTCGGCGGGGCCGCCCCGGCCGGGTCGCCCGGGAGCGCGGGCCGGCCCGGGCCGGGCGGGCCCGGTGCGGGCCCGGGTCCGGCCAGATCGGGGCACGGGCGGCCGGCGCCGGGGCCGGACGCGGGTCCGGGGGCCGCCGGAAGGGCCCTCGGGCGGGCCGTCGACGGCCTCCGGCGCGGTGCGCGGCCGGGGGACCCCGGCAGGGCCCCCGGGTCCTCCCTTCGGGCGGGCGGGGGCCGCCGCGCGGGCGGCGCGGGACTCGCGCAGGCAGGTGCGGAGCCGCTCGGGGTCGAGGCCCTCGTTGCAGGCGTGGTGCAGCAGACGGGCGAACTGGTACCGCTCGTCGGCGCGCAGGGCCAGTCCCAGGGCGATCCGGGCGGTCGGTTCGTCGCCGGTGGACCAGGACACCCAGCCGGCCAGCGCGAGCGGGGCGGCGGCGTGCTCGGCGTACGCGCCGACGCAGCGGCGGGCCAGGGTCCGCCACAGCCGCAGGGCCGGCGCCGCCTCCGCGCCCTCCATCCACTCGGCGGCCGCGTCCCGGGTGTCGCGGTCCTGGAGTCCCAGGATCAGCGTGGCCGCCTCGTCGCAGTCGATCAGGGCCTCGTCCCGGGCCGGGTCCGCGCCCCATCCGGGGCGGGGGCGGAAGCGGGTGAGGCGTCGCATCAGTTCCTCGGCCAGGGCGAGGGTCTCGGCCCGGATCTCCTCGGCGGCGACCGCGTCGTTCAGCATCCGGGGCACCAGTCGGCCGGCGGCCCGGTCCAGGGCGCGCAGTTGTTCCTCGGCCCGGGGCCCCTCGACGGGCGCCAGGTCGGCCTCCAGGTCGCGCAGGGTGCCCCGGATGCGCAGTCCCGCGTAGGTGGCGGTGGCCGCCATGACGGAGCTGCCGGCCGGCGGCAGCGGGGTGCCCGCGCGGGAGCAGCAGCCGGGGTCCGGGCAGAGGTAGGACCACCAGCGGCCCGCCGCGAGGCAGAGGGCCTCGACCACCGGCACCTCGCGGGACCCGCAGGCGAGGCGGACTCGCCGGGCGAGGGGTTCGAGCCCTCGCGCCACCTCGACCGGGTCCTGTCCGGGCCGGGGGTCGCGGCACAGGTACAGGACCGCGCCCCGGGGCCGGGCGCCGTGCCGCTCGCTGCCCTCGACGAGGCACGCGGCGACCTGTTCCGCGAGCGCGTCCCACCGCCGCGGGTCCTCGGGCAGGGGGACCCGCAGGCGGGCGCCGAGGCGCCCTTGGTCGTCGCGGAGGCCGAGCAGCACCAGGGAGTCGGTCGGGTGGTAGCCGAGCAGGTAGGGGAGCGCGTCGGCGAGCTCGCCGGGGTCGCGCAGCGCCACTCCCGGCGGCGGCTCGGCGGCCGCCCCGGGGAGGGCCTCGTGGGGGGTGTGGTTCGTACGGGGTTCGTCACTGTGTGTCATGAACAACAGGCTGGGGGTGATCGAATCCGGGCTCAACCCCTGTGGATAACTCGCGGTCGGCCCGTCGGTTGTCCACAGGCGCGGGCGGTCGCCGGCGCGGTGTCCGAGGGATCGGGTTCCATGGGGGCATGAACGCAGATCTCAGGGCCACCGCCGATGCCGTGCTCGCCCGTCTCGTCGGGGACCCCACGGGCACCGCCCGCTTGCGGGAGGACCAGTGGCGGGCCGTGGAGGCCCTCGTCGTGCGCAAGCAGCGGGCCCTGGTGGTGCAGCGCACCGGGTGGGGCAAGTCGGCCGTGTACTTCGTGGCGACCTCGCTGCTGCGGGCCGCCGGCGGCGGGCCGACCGTGATCGTGTCCCCGCTGCTGGCCCTGATGCGCAACCAGGTCGACGCGGCCGCGCGGGCCGGGGTGACGGCCCGGACCATCAACTCCGCGAACCCGGAGGAGTGGGAGACCATCCAGGCCGAGGTGGCCGAGGGTGCCGTGGACGTGCTGCTCGTCAGCCCGGAGCGGCTCAACAACCCCGATTTCCGTGACCAGGTGCTGCCCAAGCTGGCCGCCGCCACCGGTCTCCTCGTGGTGGACGAGGCGCACTGCATCTCCGACTGGGGGCACGACTTCCGGCCGGACTACCGACGACTGCGGACCATGTTGGCCGATCTCCCGCCCGGGGTCCCGGTGCTCGCCACCACCGCCACCGCCAACGCCCGGGTGACGGCCGACGTGGCCGAGCAGTTGGGGACGGGCGCGGGGTCGGACGCGCTGGTGCTGCGCGGCCCGCTGGACCGGGAGAGCCTGAGCCTGGGTGTCGTGAACCTGCCCGACGCCGCGCACCGGCTGGCCTGGCTCGCCGACCACCTCGACGGCCTGCCGGGGTCGGGCATCGTCTACACGCTCACGGTGGCCGCCGCCGAGGAGGTCACTGCCTACCTGCGGCACCGGGGGCACCCGGTGGCCTCGTACACGGGGCGCACGGAGAACGCGGACCGGCAGCAGGCCGAGGAGGACCTGCAGGCGAACCGGGTGAAGGCGCTGATCGCGACCTCGGCGCTGGGCATGGGCTTCGACAAGCCGGACCTGGGGTTCGTGGTGCACCTGGGCTCGCCGTCCTCGCCGATCTCGTACTACCAGCAGGTGGGGCGCGCCGGTCGTGGGGTGCGGCACGCGGAGGTGCTGTTGTTGCCGGGGCGGGAGGACGAGGCGATCTGGGCCTACTTCGCCTCGGTGGCCTTCCCGCCGGAGGAGCAGGTGCGGCGGACCCTGGACGTGTTGGCGGCGGCCGGGCGTCCGTTGTCGCTGCCCGCGCTGGAGCCGCTGGTGGACCTGCGGCGCAGCCGGTTGGAGACGATGCTGAAGGTCCTCGACGTGGACGGGGCGGTGCACCGGGTCAAGGGCGGGTGGACCGCCACGGGCGAGCCGTGGGCGTACGACGCGGAGCGGTACGCGTGGGTGGCCCGGCAGCGGGCCGCGGAGCAGCAGGCCATGCGGGAGTACGCGGGCACGTCGGCGTGCCGGATGGAGTTCCTGCGCCGGCAGTTGGACGACGAGGGGGCCGAGCCCTGCGGTCGGTGCGACAACTGCGCCGGGTCCCGGTTCACCGGCGAGGTCTCGGCGGCGGCCCTGGACACGGCCCGGGGGGAACTGGGGCGGCCGGGCGTGGAGTTGGACCCGCGTCGGATGTGGCCCACGGGGCTGCCGGCCGTCGGGGTGGAGCTGCGGGGGCGGATCCCGGCCGGTGAGGTCACGCGGCCGGGCCGGGCCCTGGGCCGGCTGTCGGACATCGGGTGGGGGAACCGGCTGCGGCCGCTGCTGGCCCGGGAGGCGCCGGACGGTCCGGTCCCGGCCGACGTGGCCGACGCGGTGGTGACGGTGCTCGCGGACTGGGCGCGGGGGCCGGGCGGTTGGGCCTCCGGGGCGCCGGACGCGCCGGCCCGGCCAGTGGGGGTGGTGGCACTGCCCTCGCGGAGCCGGCCCGCGCTGGTGGGTTCGCTGGCGGCGCGGATCGCGGAGGTGGGTCGGCTGCCGTTGCTGGGGGCCCTGGAGTACGCGGTGGAGCCGCCGGAGTTCGGGTTGCCGTCCTCGAACAGCGCGCAGCGGGTACGGGCACTGGACGGCATCTTGACCGTGCCTCCTGCGCTGGCCGCGACCCTGGCGGAGACGGCGGGTCCGGTGCTGCTGGTCGACGACCGCGCGGAGACGGGTTGGACCCTCGCGGTGGCCGGCCGACTGCTGCGACGGGCCGGGGCGGCGGAGGTCTTTCCGCTGGTGTTGGCCGTCCAACCGTGAACGAGGCGTCACGACCGGGTTGAGGGGGCAGGGATATGAAAGGCATACCGGCCATATGCGGGCGGCGGGACCAATTGCTCGTTGCCGCGCGGTCGGGGCCCGCGCGAGAATCGAGGCAGCTCCCGCTCGGCTCTTCGGCATCCCACTCGGGCCGTGCCGCGGTGTGCCCCCACCCAGCCGTGCCCGTCGCCAGCGGGCGTGTACCCGAAGGGAGGACCGTGACCTTCGGATTCGCCGGGCCCTCTGCGTCCTTCTCGTCCCTGACCGCCGGGGCTCCCCGGCACGGCCGCTCACTGGAGCCCGCGGAGTGGACGGCGGCCGGTGTGCCGCTGTTGCGCGATCCGCGGGACGTGGTCAGCGGTCTGCACGCCCGGCACGCGCCGGTGCCGTCGACGGCGGTGATCGCGGTGTTCGGGCCGGAGGACCGGCTGGAGGCCAGCGCCTCCTTCGTCCAACGGACCGTGTCCACGGACGGCTGGGAGTACCGCAACGCGCTGCTGTCGCGGCTGCGGCGGGTGCTCCCGCACGACCTGCGGCGCCGTTCCCCCGTGCGGACGGCGGTGTTGATGTACTGCCGGTCCGGTGACGAGCGGTGGACGGAGGAGGACGGGGCCTGGATGTGGGGCCTGCGGGACGCCTGCACCCTGCACGGGCTGCGGTGCGGGGCGTACATCACCGTGACGGACGACGGATGGCGGGTGGTCGGCGAGGGACGCGGCGGGCGTCATCCGCACGCCGGCTCACGGCCCTCCGCCCTCGGCGACGCGCACGCGGAGTTCGCGCCCCCGGCCATGACCCGCGGTGGCGGCGGAGTGGTCGAGGCGCTGCGGCACACGGCGGCCCGCTGACGGACCCGGCGGGGTCGTGGGGTGCGGGCGGCGCGGCCCGTACCCGACGACCCTCGCCGACGGGTCCTCAGACTCCGGCGACCGGGGCGGTGTCGAGGACCTTCGAGTCCCCGCACACGACCAGGAGGGTGCCGGCGAGGGCGCGCACGGCGGGCAGCAGTCGGGCCGCCGCCCCGGCGTCGCCGTTGACGGCGAGCACGACGATCGGACGGCCGGTGAGGCGTCCGCTCTCGCGCGCGTCGGCGTGGAACACGTCGTCGGCGGCCGCCTGCTGGGCCCAGTAGCCGGCCTCGCCGAAGGACAGCTCGTGCGCGGCCCACGGGTGGAGTTCGCCCGTGGTCAGGACGAGGATCTCGCCGGGGGCGCGACCGGAGTCCAGGAGCAGATCGACCGCCTCGTCGGCGGCGGCCGGCGCACCCTCGGCCGAGGCCGGGATGAGCTGGACCTGGGGAACCGCGCCGGAGACGGAGGGCTCGGGGGTGGGAGTGGGCCGGGGGCCGGGAACCGGTCCGGCGGCGGGGGTCACCCGGGCGGCGGGGCCGGGGCGGGGTGCGGGCCGGGGCACGGGGGCCGGACGCGGACCGGGTACGGGGCGGGGGGTCTGGGCGGCGCGGCTCGTGGTGGGCGCGGCGCCGGAACCCTGGGCACTCTCGGGAATCGGAGGCTCCTCGAAGGCGGGGTTGAGAGGCATGTGTCGTTGTCCATCAAACATCGGTGCGAAAGGTACCGGTGATCGGCACCCGTGTGCGATCAGAAATCGAAGCCGAGTTGGCCTCCGGTTTCCAACTCCGCCGACTCCGCCGAGCGGCGCGCCTTCTTCAAGTGGCGCCAGCGGGGCAGTGCGTCGAGGTAGGACCACGAGAGCCGGTGGAACGTGGTGGGGCCGCGCCGCTCCAGGGCGGCGCGGTGGACCGGCGAGGGGTAACCGGCGTTGGCTGCGAAGCCGAACTCCGTGATGTCCTCGTCGGGAGAGCCGAGTTGGGCCATGGCGCGGTCCCGGTGGACCTTCGCGATGACGGAGGCCGCGGCGACCGAGACGCAGGACTGGTCGCCCTTGATCACCGTCCGGACCCGCCAGGGGGCGCCGAGGTAGTCGTGCTTGCCGTCGAGGATCACCGCGTCGGGGCGGACCGGGAGCCCTTCGAGGGCGCGGACGGCGGCCAGCCGCAGGGCGGCGGTCATCCCGAGCGCGTCGATCTCCTCGGGGCTCGCGTGGCCGAGGGCGTGGGCGGTCACCCAGTCCAGCAGCTCGCGTTCGAGGGCGTCGCGACGCTTGGGGGTCAGCAGTTTGGAGTCCGTCAGCCCCTCCGGGGGGCGGCGCAGTCCGGTGACGGCGGCGCACACGGTGACGGGGCCGGCCCAGGCACCTCGTCCGACCTCGTCGACGCCGGCGACGACACGTGCGCCGGTGGTGGCGCGAAGTGAGCGCTCGACGGTGTGGGTGGGTGGTTCGTACGGCATGGCGACTGCAAGGTTACGCCGATCCCCGGGGGCTGCGACACCCCGGGGCACGCCCCTCTCGCCGGCCGCGTCGCGCGAACCGGCGCGCGCTCCGTGCGCGCTCCCGCGCATCGTCCACCCCTTCGCCTTCGCACACACATCGCATCACCCCGGAGCACCTCGATCCCGGCCCCGCCGGCCCGCCCGGACCCGGGACACGACCCCACCCACACCCCCTGCACACACAGGCAGGGGCCCGGTCAACCGGCCGACCGGCCCCGCCAGGCAGCACGCTCGCGCCACAGCCCCGTCGCACCCGTGTCGCATTCGCGAAGGATGACCGGCGCGCGGCGCCGGGCCGGCGCCGTGCCTCAGGTCACGTGCCCGAGGACCCCGTAGATCCCTTGCCGACCAGCCAGGCCGGCAGCGCCTCGGTCTCGGCGTCCCAGATCGTGGGCAGCGGCGTCCCGGCGGCGCCCAGGATCCCGCCCACGATGGCGCAGGTGGTGTCCACGTCCCCGCCGACCGAGGCCGTCGTCCAGAACGCCGTCTCGAAATCGCCCAGGGCGCGCGCCGCGGACCACAGGGCGAAGGGCACCGTGTCGTGCGCGCTGGTGCGCCGGCCGCTGCCGAGCACCGCCGCCACCGTGTTCGCGTCCCCGTAGTCGAGCATGTTGCGGGCCCGGCGCAGCCCCGCGCCCACCGCGCTGCGGGGCACCAGGTCGATCACCCCGTCCAGCAGGTCCCCGGCGGCCGGCGGGCCTCCGGCCCGGGCGGCCAGCGCGGCGGCGGCGGCCACCGCCATCGCCCCGCAGACCGCCTCGCGGTGCTGGTGGGTGGTGTACGCCGAGATCTCCGCCTGGTGCGTGGCCTGGACCGGGTCGTCGGCGTACCAGGCGCCGAGCGGTGCGATCCGCATCGCGGCCCCGTTGCCCCACGAGCCCTGCCCGTTGAACTGCTCGGCGGCCAGGGTCCGCCAGTCGCCGCCCTCCCGCACCAGCCGCAGCATCCGGTTCACCCCGGGACCGTAGCCCCGGTCGAAGTCGTGCCGGCGGGCGAAGGAGGCCGCGAGGGCGTCCTGGTCGACGCGGCCGTGCGCGGCCAGCACGGCCACGACGGAGGCCGCCATCTCGGTGTCGTCGGTCCACTGCCACGGGCCGGGTGGCAGCTCCCGGCGCTTGAGCAGCGGGTAGTTGACGGGGACGAAGAACTGGGAGCCCAGGGCGTCCCCGAGGGCGAGCCCGCGCAGGGACGCCAGCGCGCGTCCGAGGCGCGCGTCGGTGGAGGTGTCAGGGATGGTCATCGCCGATCAGCCTAGCCGTCCAGGTCGTAAGGTTCCGGTGTGGTCCAGCGCTCAAACGGGCGATCGAGCCGGTAGCGGCCGTCCTCGGCGAGTCGCAGTACCCGGAATTCGCCGTTCCCGGGATTGGACAGGCACTCGAACTCCGCCACCGACCAGTGGAACCACCGCATGCAGAACAGCCGCATCGTGAGCCCGTGCGTCACGAGCAGCACGTTCGGCGGGTGGTCGGGGGCCTCGAAACTGCGATAGAGGCTCTCCAGGAAGGAGCCCACCCGGTCGTAGACGTCCGCGCCCGACTCGCCCTGCGCGAACCGGTAGAAGAAGTGCCCGTAGGCGTCGCGGTACGCCTTCTGGAGCCGCACGTCGTCCCGGTCCTGCCAGTTGCCCCAGTCCTGCTCCCGCAGCCGGGGCTCCTCGCGCACCCGGACCCGGCCGGGGTCGAGCCCCAACTCCCGGAAGGTCTGCAGGGTGCGCCGGTACGGCGAGAGGTACGCGCTGACGCCCTCGTCGCCGAACAACTCCCGCAGCCGCTCCCCCGTCGCGGCGGCCTGGGCGTGGCCGCGGGGGGTCATGCGCAGGGCGTGATCGGGTTCGCGCTCGTAGACGGTGTCGTCGACGTTGCCCTCCGATTCGCCGTGCCGTACGAGAACGATGCGCCGCGGTCTTACCATCCCACGACCCTAAGGCGCCCCGGCGCGCCGCGACGACCGGGCGCGCCGCCCGTGTTCCGATCCGCCGGGCGCCCGCTCACGCTGCGCGCACGCCCCCGCGCCCCGCGTGACGCGGGGCCGTCCCTCACACCGTCCAGGAGGGTTCGAGGTCGACGACGTCGCCGGTCAGCGCGGCCACGTCGGCCTCGGTGCGGGCCCGCAGCGAGAGCCGTTCCACCCGTTCCTCGCGGTACTTGCCGTGCTCGGCGGCCGAGCGCCACATGGACAGGACGAGGAACTCGCCGCCGGGCGCGGCCCCGAACAGGCCGCGCACCATGCCCGGTGAGCCCGCCATGGCCGGGTTCCAGACCTTCTCCTGCATCAGCGCGAAGTGCTCGTCGCGGCCCTCGCGCACCCGGGCGTGCGCGACCCGGACCACGTCGGCGTCGCCGAACCTCGGCTCGAAGCCGGTCTTCACGTCGAAGCGGTGGTCGAAGAGGTCGGCCCGCAGGCCGGCGTAGGTGCCCTGTTGGGCGGCGGCGAGCCGGTCGTGGGCGCGCGCCATGAAGGAGTCGTAGAACGCGCGACTCTCCCAGAACGCGAAGACGTGCGCGATCCCCGGTCGGCTCCGGCTCCAGCCGCCGCCCTGCCCGCGGAAGCCCGGCTCCCCCGGCAACCCCGCCCATTTACGCTGCCCGCGCTCGAACCCTCGGCGGTCCGTCACCGTGCACCGAATCCACTTGACCAGCACCGCGCCATCGTACGGGCGCGGGCCGCCCCGCATCAGTCCCCCGGGGCTCCTCGCCCCCCGCCGGCCCCGATTCGTCCCGAGCACCCGTCCGGGGCCCGTACGCGTGTCCGCGCGAACGCCGTGAGGGCGCCGACCTCGCGGTCGACGCCCTCACGGGTGGTGCGGTGCCCGGCGCGCGGCGGGGTGCCGTGCGCCGGGGTGGATCAGCTGCAGCCGCTGGTGGAGCCGCAGCCCTCGCAGATGTAGCAGGAGCCGGCGCGCTGCATCTTCGTCCCGCAGGAGAAGCAGAGCGGGGCGTCGGCGGAGACGCCGAGCTGCATCTCGACCAGTTCGGCGTTGCTGTGCGCCGTGCGGGTCACCGGGGCCGGGATCTCGACCGGACGCGGGGTGGTCGGAGCGGCCGAGACGGGGGCCGACTGGGCCAGGGACTCGGTGTCGAGCTCCTCGTCCAGGGGCTCGTAGGAGCCGGTCTCCAGGTGCCGCTGACGCTCTTCGGCGGAGTGGATGCCGAGGGCGGAGCGGGTCTCGAAGGGCAGGAAGTCCAGCGCCACGCGACGGAAGATGTAGTCGACGATCGACTGCGCCATCCGCACGTCCGGGTCGTCCGTCATGCCGGCCGGCTCGAAGCGCATGTTGGTGAACTTCGCGACGTAGGTCTCCAGCGGCACGCCGTACTGGAGGCCGACCGAGACGGCGATGGAGAAGGCGTCCATCATGCCCGCGAGGGTGGAGCCCTGCTTGGACATCTTCAGGAAGACCTCGCCCAGACCGTCGTCCGGGTAGGTGTTGGCCGTCATGTAGCCCTCGGCGCCACCCACGGTGAAGGAGGTGGTGATGCCGGGCCGGCCCTTGGGCAGGCGCTTGCGGACCGGACGGTACTCGACGACCTTCTGGACGGCCGGGGCGACGGGCGCGGCGGCCGCGGCCGGAGCCGGGGTCTCCTCGACCTTGTCGTCCTTCTTCTTCGCCGACAGCGGCTGGCCGACCTTGCAGTTGTCGCGGTAGATCGCGAGCGCCTTGACGCCGAGCTTCCACGCCTCGAAGTAGATCTCCTCGACCTCTTCGACGGTGGCGGTCTCGGGCATGTTGACGGTCTTGGAGATGGCGCCGGAGATCCAGGGCTGGATCGCGGCCATCATCCGGACGTGGCCCATCGCGGAGATGGAACGCTCGCCCATGGCGCAGTCGAAGACCTCGTAGTGCTCGGTCTTCAGGCCGGGGGCGTCGACCACGTGGCCGTTCTCGGCGATGTGCGCGACGATCGCCTCGACCTGCTCCTCCGGGTAGCCCAGACGACGCAGGGCCTGCGGCACGGTGCCGTTGACGATCTGCATCGAGCCGCCGCCGACGAGCTTCTTGAACTTGACCAGGGCCAGGTCCGGCTCGACACCGGTGGTGTCGCAGGACATCGCCAGACCGATGGTGCCGGTCGGGGCGAGGACGGACGCCTGGGAGTTGCGGAAGCCGTTCTTCGCGCCGAGGCGCACGACGTCCTGCCACGCCTCGGTGGCCGCGGCCCAGATCGGGGAGTCCAGGTCGTCGCCGCGGGGGGCGACGCCGTTGGCGTCCGCGTGCTGCTTCATGACCCGCTGGTGCGGCTCGGCGTTGCGGGCGTAGCCGTCGTAGGGGCCGACCACGGCCGCGAGCTCGGCGGACCGCTTGTAGGCGGTGCCGGTCATCAGCGAGGTGATGGACGCGGCCAGGGTGCGGCCGCCGTCCGAGTCGTACGCGTGGCCGGTCGCCATCAGCAGGGCGCCGAGGTTGGCGTAGCCGATGCCGAGCTGGCGGAAGGCGCGGGTGTTCTCGCCGATCTTCTCGGTGGGGAAGTCGGCGAAGCAGATCGAGATGTCCATCGCGGTGATGACCAGCTCGACGACCTTCGCGAAGCGCTCGACGTCGAAGGACTGGGTGCCCGCCCCGTCGTCGTCGAGGAACTTCATGAGGTTGAGGGAGGCGAGGTTGCAGGACGTGTTGTCCAGGTGCATGTACTCGCTGCACGGGTTCGACGCGGTGATCCGGCCGGACTCGGGGCAGGTGTGCCAGCGGTTGATCACGCCGTCGTACTGGATGCCCGGGTCGGCGCAGGCCCACGCGGCCTCGGCCAGCTTGCGGAACAGGGCCTTGGCGTCGACCTTCTCGATGACCTCGCCGGTCATGCGGGCGCGCAGGCCGAACTCGGTGCCGTTCTCGACGGCCGTCATGAACTCGTCGTTCACGCGGATCGAGTTGTTGGCGTTCTGGTACTGCACGGAGGTGATGTCGTCACCGCCGAGGTCCATGTCGAAGCCCGCGTCGCGCAGGGCGCGGATCTTCTCCTCTTCCTTCACCTTGGTGGCGATGAAGTCCTCGACGTCCGGGTGGTCCACGTCGAGCACGACCATCTTGGCCGCGCGGCGCGTGGCGCCACCGGACTTGATGGTGCCGGCGGAGGCGTCGGCGCCGCGCATGAAGGAGACCGGGCCGGAGGCGTTGCCGCCCGAGGACAGCAGCTCCTTGGAGGAACGGATCCGGGACAGGTTCAGGCCCGCGCCCGAACCGCCCTTGAAGATCATGCCCTCTTCCTTGTACCAGTCGAGGATCGACTCCATGGAGTCGTCGACGGACAGGATGAAGCAGGCGGAGACCTGCTGGGGCTGGGGGGTGCCGACGTTGAACCAGACCGGGGAGTTGAAGCTGAAGATCTGGTGCAGCAGGGCGTGGGTCAGCTCGTGCTCGAAGATCTCGGCGTCGGCCGGGGAGGCGAAGTAGCCGTGCTCCTCGCCCGCCTTCGTGTAGGTCTTCACGATGCGGTCGATGAGCTGCTTGAGACCGGTCTCGCGCTGCGGGGTGCCGACCGCGCCGCGGAAGTACTTGCTGGTGACGATGTTGACCGCGTTCACCGACCAGAAGTCGGGGAACTCGACGCCACGCTGCTCGAAGTTGACCGAGCCGTCGCGCCAGTTGGTCATGACGACGTCACGGCGCTCCCAGACCACCTCGTCGTACGGGTGCACGCCGGGGGTGGTGTGGATGCGCTCGATGCGCAGGCCCTTGGCCTTGGCTCCCTTGGCGCGGGAACCACGTGCCGAACCGCTCGCCGTCTCTGTCATGCCGCCTCCCATATGCGGGCAAAAACGCCCTGAAGTGCCAGCACTATTCCCACTGGCACGGTCGTGAACTGTGACTGTGTACTTCGCCTGACGTCCGGACGCGCGGCAGGAGCGCGGCGGGCCGGATCAGTCGGCGGCGGAGGCGGGCACGGGAACCGTGGGGTTCCCGCAGTGCTCGCACTCGTCGGTGCTGTGAGGTCGGCCCTCGCGCAGTTCGGCGATGGCCGCCTCGAAGTCCTCAAGGCTGTCGAAAGCCCGGTAGACGGACGCGAACCGCAGGTACGCGACCACGTCGAGTTCCCGGAGCGGGCCGAGTATGGCCAGCCCCACGTCGTGCGTGGTGAGCTCGGCACTGCCCGTGGCCCGGACCGCCTCCTCGACCCGCTGCCCGAGCTGGGCGAGCGCGTCCTCGGTGACCGGCCGGCCCTGGCACGCCTTGCGCACCCCGGAGATGACCTTGGTGCGGCTGAAGGGCTCGGTGACCCCGCTGCGCTTGATCACCATGAGGGACGCGGTCTCGACCGTCGTGAAACGGCGAGAGCAGTCCGGGCACTGGCGACGCCGGCGGATCGACGTGCCGTCGTCCGTGGTGCGGCTGTCGACGACACGGCTGTCGGGATGCCTGCAGAAGGGGCAGTGCACGGTTCCCTTACCCTCTCTCGCGGCACGACTGAACAGCCCACACAACCCCGTGGGGAGCAGAGGCAAGACTCTGCGGGGGTTGGTGAAGCGGTCACCAGCATATGCGATCCCGAGCCCCTCGGCAGACCCGAGGACCACAACTTGTGGGACGCGTCGCCCATCCAACCACTAGATCTTGGGTTGCGCAGGAAACACGCCCTACGGCGTGTCGACATGCGGGATGGCCTGGAATCGGCGTTTGAGCCGTACCTTCAGGGGAGACGCGCCACTGCGGGGCACGACCCGGAAGGGTACCGCACGTGCGGGAGGTCACGCCGAACCGGCGTTCGATCTTCCGATCGTCCATACACCGCTTCATGTGACCGCGACGACCTATCCTCCTTTTTTCACTCGAACGTGTGTTTGGCGCAACCTTTCGAAAGCAACTACCGTTGTCCAGCCAGGGAGAACATTTCGAGAGGGGCCGACGTGACCACCACCGCAGACAGCGCGACCATCACCGCTCAGCACCGCTCCCAGGGCCGAGTCGAACCCGCTCACACCGGGGGCAACCCCGGGAACACCCATGCCACGAGCGGCGTCCCGGGGATGAACACAATGCACACCAACGCGAATTCCGCGCATTCCCAGCATTCCCAGAATGCGCCCCTGGAGGGACCGGGCCACGGGGAATCCGAGGCCAATCGACCGACCCGCTCACTGCCCGGTCGCCCTCCCGGCATTCGCG
The DNA here is from genome assembly GCF_049606955.1 of Streptomyces dryopteridis. Lineage (NCBI taxonomy): Bacteria > Bacillati > Actinomycetota > Actinomycetes > Kitasatosporales > Streptomycetaceae > Streptomyces > Streptomyces dryopteridis. The sequence continues at coordinate 1,175,288 of NZ_CP187113.1, forward strand.
CCGACAGTTCCGGACTCACCGACCGCCAACGGCGCGTGATCGAGGTCATCCGCGACTCCGTGCAGCGGCGGGGCTACCCACCGTCCATGCGCGAGATCGGCCAGGCCGTCGGCCTGTCCAGCACCTCCTCCGTCGCGCACCAGCTCATGGCGCTGGAGCGCAAGGGCTTCCTGCGCCGCGACCCGCACCGCCCCCGCGCCTACGAGGTGCGCGGCTCGGACCAGCCCAGCTCGCAGCCCACGGACACCACGGGCAAGCCCGCCGCCTCCTACGTGCCGCTGGTGGGCCGGATCGCCGCCGGCGGCCCGATCCTGGCCGAGGAGTCCGTGGAGGACGTCTTCCCCCTCCCCCGGCAGCTCGTCGGCGACGGGGAGCTCTTCGTCCTCAAGGTGGTCGGCGACTCCATGATCGAGGCCGCGATCTGCGACGGGGACTGGGTCACCGTCCGCCGCCAGCCCGTGGCCGAGAACGGGGACATCGTGGCCGCGATGCTGGACGGCGAGGCCACCGTGAAGCGCTTCAAGCGTGAGGACGGCCACGTGTGGCTGCTCCCCCACAACAGCGCCTACCAGCCCATCCCCGGCGACGAGGCCACCATCCTCGGCAAGGTCGTCGCCGTCCTGCGCAGGCTCTGAAGCCCGGCCGCGGCGAGCACCACGGGCCCTCCGACGGCCCCACCGGACGGCCCCGGGACCCCTGCGCCGGTCCCGGGGCCCTCGCCTGCCCGCCGCCCCGCCACCGCCATGCACGCGCGCACGCGGAAAGGCCCCGGAGCCCGTCGTTCCGGGGCCTTCGCGCGCTCCGGGCCTCAGGCCCCGTCCGCCACCGCCATCGCGTCGATCGCGGCCAGCGAGCGCCGCACCTGGTTGCGGTCCGTGGTGTACCAGAAGTCCGGCAGCCCGGCCCGCAGGAACGAGCCGTACCGGGCCGTGGCCAGCCGCGGGTCCAGCACCGCGACCACCCCCTTGTCCCCGGTCGCCCGCACCAGCCGGCCCGCGCCCTGGGCCATCAGCAGCGCCGCGTGCGTCGCCGCCACCGCCATGAATCCGTTGCCCCCGTGCTCCTCCACCGACTTCTGCCGCGCGCTCATCAGCGGATCGTCCGGCCTCGGGAACGGGATCCGGTCCATGACCACGAGCTGACAGCTCGGCCCCGGCACGTCCACGCCCTGCCACAGCGACAGGGTCCCGAACAGGCAGACCTTCGGCTCCGCCGCGAAGTTCTTGATCAACTCGCCCAGGGTCTCCTCCCCCTGGAGCAGGATCGGGTGCTCGATCCGCCCCCGCAGCTCCTCCGCCGCGGCCTTCGCCCCGCGCATCGACGAGAACAGCCCGAGGGTCCGCCCGCCGGCCGCCTCGATCAGCTCCGCGAGCTCGTCGAGCATGTCCCCGCGCGTGCCCTCCCGCCCCGGCACGGCCAGGTGCCGGGCGACGTAGAGGATGCCCTGCTTGGGGTAGTCGAAGGGCGAGCCCACGTCCAGGCCCCGCCACACCGGCTCCTCGCCGTCCTCCCCCGCGCCCTCGGCCACGCCCTCCGGGGCCAGGCCCATCGAGGCCGCGACCCCGTTGAAGTCCCCGCCCAGCTTCAGGGTCGCCGAAGTCAGCACCACCGACCGCTCCGCGAACAGCTTCTCCCGCAGCAGCCCCGACACCGACAGCGGCGCCACCCGCAGCGTGGCCCCGAACCGGTCGTGCCGCTCGTACCAGAGCACGTCGTACTCCGAGCCGATCAGCACCCGCTCGGCCACCGCGTGCACGTTCTCCACCGCCGCCAGCGCCTGCTTGCGCAGCGCGTCCTCGTCGGAGAGCGACTTGTCCCGCGAACCGCCCAACGCCGTGATCACCGCCCGCGCACCGTCCCGCAGCAGCGCCAGCGCGTGCGCGAGCTCCTCCGGCACCGTCTCCAGCCGCCCCGGCAGGGCCAGTTCCATGATCCGCTCGAAGGACTCGGAGCCCGTCAGCAGGGCGTCCGCCGACTTCTCGTCCACCAGCTTCGCGGAGTGCTTCAGCGCCCTGTTGACCTGCCCCGGGGTGAGCTCCCCGGTGGCCACCCCGGTCACCCGTGAGACCAGCTCGTGCGCCTCGTCCACGATCAACACCTCGTGCGAGGGCAGCACCGGCGCCCCCTCGATCGCGTCGATCGCGAGCAGCGCGTGGTTGGTCACGACCACGTCGGCGAGCTTGGCCCGCTCCCGCGCCGCCTCCGCGAAACACTCGGCCCCATAGGCACACCTGCTCGCGCCCACGCACTCCCGGGAGGTCACCGACACCTGCGACCAGGCCCGGTCCGAGACGCCCGGGGTCAGCTCGTCGCGGTCCCCGCTCTCCGTCTCGTCCGCCCAGTCCCGCAGCCGCAGCAGGTCCTTGCCCAGCTTGCTGGTGGGGGCCGCCGCCTCGAAGGGGTCGAACAACCCCTCCTCCTCGACCTGCGGCACCCCCTCGTGCAGACGGTGCAGACACAGGTAGTTGGAGCGGCCCTTGAGCATCGCGAACTCGGGCCGGCGCCGCAGCAGCGGCTGCAACGCCTCCACGGTGCGGGGCAGATCCCGTTCCACGAGCTGGCGTTGGAGGGCCAGCGTCGCGGTCGCGATCACCACCCGCTCGCCGTGCGCGAGGGCGGGGACCAGGTAGCCGAGGGACTTTCCGGTGCCGGTGCCGGCCTGGATGAGCCGGTGCTCGCCGGCGTCCACGGCCTCGGCGACGGCCTCGGCCATCGCCACCTGGCCGGGACGCTCGGTGCCGCCGACGGCGGAGACGGCGGCATGGAGCAGATCGGGGAGGGAGGGCTTCGTCATAGCACCGACCAGCCTACGGGGCGCCGCCGACAGCGGCCCCCGCTTCCCCTCGCTTCACCCCCCCGCCGACCCGGCGCCGACCCGTCGTCGGACCCCGCGCCGCCGCCCGTACGGGGGACCCCGGCGTCAGAGCAGGCCGCGCAGCGACCGGTCCCTGATCATCAGCGCCGCCCGCTTCTCCGGCAGCTCCAGCTCGCCCGCACGCCGGAAACCGGCCCCGAGGAACGCGCCCACCGAGGCCCCGTTGCGCACGTCGGGCTCGGCGATCACCCGCTCGCAGCGCGGCCGGTGGTCCAGGACGAGATCGGCCACGGCCCGGATCAGCGCCGTGCCCAGCCCGCGCCCCCGGTCGGCCCCGTCGCCGATCAGCACGTGGATACCGCAGTCGTGCGGCCGGGCCGGGTAGTGCGCGGCCAGCGGTTCCAGATCGGCCCGGTACACCTCCCAGTAGCTCATCGGCACTCCGTCGAGCAGCCCCAGGCAGGGCACGCTGTGCCCGTCCCCCGTGACCTGCCCCCGCACGTGCGCCGCCGTCACCTCCTCGGGTCCGGCCAGCTCCCAGAACGCGTCGACCGCCGGATCGTTCATCCACCGCCCCAGCAGGCCCAGGTCCCGCGCGAGGCGGACCGGCACGAGCCGGAACACCCCGACCGGGGTGTCGACCGCGCCCCATTCGACCGGCGAGTCCAGCAGCTCGGCCTCCGCCAGCAGCGGCAGCGCCTCCCGCGACGGGGCGGGGATGGGGGCGGACAGGAGGGTGACGGGGCCGCCCGTCGCCGCGTAGGGCACCCGGACCTGACCGGTCGGGGGCGGGGGGACGGCGGGGGCGGGCAGGGGACCGGGGGTGACGGCAGGCATGAGGGGTCTCTCGGGGGGAGGGGCGGTCAGTGGTGCAGCGGGTTGGCGAGGGTGACGTACACGGACTGGGTGTCGACGGGCCCGACGAGTTCGTCCAGGCCGCCGAGCCGGGTGAGGAGGTTGGCCTTGCAGCGCAGGGTGGGGGCGGCCAGGAGCTGCTCGGGCAGCCGGCCGTGCGCGCCGCCGGCGGCCCGCTCGGTCAGGAAGCCCCGGAAGGCCGCGAGGAGGACCCGTTCGTCGGCCAGGCCCTGGGAGCCGAGGGCGCCGATCAGGCCGAGCACGTTGTTGATGCCCAGGTAGTAGGCGAAGCGCTCGTCGGCGACCGCGTCGGCCACGAAGGTGTCGCTGGATTTTCCGATGCCGGGCAGCCGCCCGTCGAGCTCGGCGCGCCGGGACTCGCGGAAGTAGTAGCCCTGGTTGTCGCGGAAGCGCCCGCCGACCGGCCAGCCCGCCGGGTCCAGCACCACCAGGGTGTTCTGCTGGTGGGCCTCCAGCGCGATGCCGGCCAGGGCGTCGAAGGCGAGGATCGGGGCCACGACCGCGTCGAGATAGCGCAGGAACCACTCGGCGGCCACCGCGGCCGGCGGCCGCCCCGTGCCCTCGGCCAGCGCCGTGACCAGCTCCCCGAGCCGCGAGCCCAGCGCGGCCCGGCCCGGTCGGGGACGCGGCGAGACCAGCGCGGCCAGGCACCACACGTCCTGCCCGGGGCCGAAGGGGTTGTGGCGCAGCAGGACGTCGAGTCCGGGCACCGGCAGCCCGTCCGGCCCGTCGACGGCGATCCAGGCCGGGTCGCGCACGATGTCGAAGCCCGGGTGCCGGGCCTGCCAGGCGTCGGCGAGACCGGAACGCAGCAGCCGGTGCACCTCCACCCCCCGGTGCAGCTCCTTGCGCAGGTGCTCGCGGCGGGAGTTGGTGATCGGCAGGCCCAGGGAGAGCTTCAGCATGACCGGGGCGCCGGGGCGGTGCACGGTGCGGACCGAGGAGGTCGGGTGCCAGGGGCCGCCGTGCGGTCCGAGGTCGTGCAGCAGTCCGGTGTCGAGGAGGTGGCGGACGGCGGGACGGGTGAGGACCTCGCGGGCCTGCCAGGGGTGCAGGGGCAGCGGGGCCGTGCCGTCGGGCAGCGGCAGGCCGGGGGCCAGGCGCGACAGCAGCTCCTCGGCCCGGACCGGCCGGCCGCGTTCGGTCCAGGCCGAGTCGGTGGCGAGGACCGACCGGTCGACGGCGAACCAGTGCAGCGGGAAGGCCCCGTGCAGTTCCGGGGAGTACAGCCGACCCTCGGCCTCGCCGAGCCCCTCCCGGCTCTTGGGCGTGGGGTGCAGGCCGTGGCCGAGGACGAGGGACTGCTCGCCGTGCAGGAAGGGGTCGGCGGCCACCTGCGGGGGCGGCACGGGCCGGGCCCGGCGGGCGGCGAGGAACCCGGCGACGCGGCGGGTGGAGTCGGCGACCCGGCTCACGAGGTCCCCGGCCGCCGGGCCGTACGCCCCGCCCTCGCGGGCGAGGAGGGCGGCGAGGGTGACGGCGTCCACGCTCGGGGCCTCGGCCGGCGCGCCTTCGACGCGGGCCGGTCCGAAGCGGTGCCAGCCGGTGGGCGACCAGTGCCGGACGGGCACGAGGAGGGCGGTGCCGGTGGCGGGCAGCGGGATCCGCAGCGGGTCCCCGGCCGCGCCGGGCGGGCGGGTGGGGCCGGTCTCGCGGACCCAGCAGCGCAGCAGGTTCTCGGTGGCCGCGGCCTCGGCGGCCCGCTGCGGGTCGGGATCGTCGAGGGGGTCCGGGGTGGGGACGGCGACTCCCGTCTCGGCCCGACGGGGCCCGTTGTCCTTCTGCCGGGGCACGAGGCCCGGGGCGTCCGGCGGGGATCCCGCCGCCGTCGTCTCGGTGTCGTCGGCGGAGAAGGGTTCGGGACTGGGGTGGGCACTCACGATGACCTGGTTCCTTGTGGAGTTGTCAGGGCCGGGGGGCGGTGGGCGGGGCGGGGGCGGCCGGGCCGGGCACCCGCAGCAGGGTGCGGGAGGGGGCGACGCGGGTGCGGTCGCGGTCCACGGCGGCCACGGCGTCGGCGAGCCGGTCCAGGACGGCGCCGGCCTGTTCGTCGGTGAGGGTGAGCGGGGGCAGCAGGCGCACCACGGCGGAGTGTCGGCCGCCGAGTTCGACGATCAGGCCCCGGTCCAGACAGGCCCGGCGGACGGCGGCGGCGAGGTGGGGCGCGGCGGGGGCCGGGCCGTGGGCGGCGTCGGGGTGGTCGGGGTCGACCATCTCCAGGCCGATCATGAGCCCGCGGCCGCGCACCTCGCCCACGCAGGGGTGCCGGTCGGCGAGCGGGCCGAGGACGCCGAGCATGCGGGCGCCGAGGTCGGCGGCGCGGGCGGCGAGGCCCTCACGGCGGACGAAGGCGAGGGTGGCGGCGCCGGCGGCCATCGCGAGCTGGTTGCCGCGGAAGGTGCCGGCGTGCGCCCCGGGACCCCACACGTCGAGTCCGGAGCGGTAGACGATCACGGCCAGCGGGAGGCTGCCGCCGATGGCCTTGGACAGGACCATCACGTCGGGCACGACCCCGGCGTGGTCCACGCCCCAGAACGCGCCGGTGCGGCCCACCCCGGTCTGGACCTCGTCGGCGATCAGGGGGATGTCGTGGGCGTGGGTCAGCTCGCGGATCCGGCGCAGCCAGGCGTCGGGGGCGGGCAGCACCCCGCCTTCGCCCTGGACGGGTTCGACGAGGAGGGCCGCGGGTTCCGCGATGCCGCTCTTGGGGTCGGTGAGCAGGGTCTCGGTCCACCGGGCGGCGAGCCGGGCGCCTTCGGGGCCGCCGACGCCGAAGGGGCAGCGCAGGTCCTGGGGGAAGGGCAGGCGGGTGACGCGGTTGTCGCGGCCGCCGCCGGAGGCGGCCAGGGCCCCGGCGGTCATGCCGTGGTAGGCGCCGGTGAAGGCGAGCAGTCCGGTGCGGCCGGTGGCGGCGCGGACCAGGGTGAGGGCGGCCTCGACGGCGTCGGTGCCGGCCGGTCCGCAGAACTGGATCCGGGCGTCGGCGGCGAGGGCCGGCGGCAGGGTGGCGAAGAGTTCGCTGGTGAAGGCGTCCTTGACGGGGGTGGCCAGGTCCAGCACGTGCAACGGGGCGCCGGAGTCGAGGACGGCGCGGATGGCCTCCAGCACCACGGGGTGGTTGTGGCCCAGGGCCAGGGTGCCGGCGCCGGAGAGGCAGTCGAGGTAGCGGCGTCCGTCGGCGCCCTCGATGGTCAGGCCCCGGGCGCGGACGGGCACGACGGGCAGGTGGCGCGCGTAGGTGCGGGCGGCGGATTCGCGGGCGCGTTGTCGGCGGAGGATGGCGGCGGGGCCGGTGTCCCCGGTGGCGCCGTCGCGGCCGGCGGTGGCCAGGCCCCGGCTGGTGGGTCCGGTGACGGGGCGGCGGGCCGGGGGGAGGTCGGGGGCGGGGGCGGTGCCCGTCGCCGCGCCGGCTGCCTGGTCGAACACGGCCACGAGTCTCGATCCTCCTGAATGCGCGTCCGCGGGCGGACTGCGGGCGTGCTTCGCCCGTACGTACCAACGACGGGGCGGACGGGGGATCACGGGTCGGGCCAAGATCCTTGGCCCGAAAGGGGTTTGAAGAGGGCCAAGGGGGCGCACGCGAGCGGGCTCGGCGGGGGAACCGCGGACCCGGCGCACGCCGTCCCCGTCTCCGGCGGCATAGTGGGGTACCGCATTTGCACACCTCGCCTCGAATCACCAGGGGGATTCACGACATGCGACCGAGACGACCGGTCATCGCCGTGCTGTGCGCGGCGGCCCTCGCCTTCACGGCGGCGGCCTGCGGCCCGGGCAACGACGAGGCCGGCGGGGACGCCAAGCCGACCGTGGCGGCGAGCGACCCGTCCGGCGTGGGCGGCATCACCATTCCGGACGAGTTGAAGAACAAGCTCAAGGAGCACGGCTTCGACCTGGACAAGTGGAAGGGGGGTGCGTGGAAGAACTGGAACAAGGACGACTGGCTGCGCGAGGCCAACGAGTTCGTCAACCCGATCATCGAGGACCTGTGGGACTCGAACCGGATGCGGGAGGCGGAGCAGCCCAAGGAGCGGCCGGTGGCGGCGCCCGACCTCGGCGCGGACAAGGGCAAGACCGACCCGACGCCGGTCCCGGTGCGGGCCTCGGCGGTGAAGGCCCCGTACCACGGCAGCGCGCCGGCCTCGGGGAAGGTGTTCTTCGACGGGCCCGAGGGTTCGATGGTCTGCTCGGCGACGGTGGTGAAGGACCCGGCGAACCCGGGGAAGTCGAACCTCGTGTGGACGGCGGGGCACTGCGTGCACGCGGGCGCGAAGGGCGGCTGGTACCGCAACATCGCGTTCGTGCCCTCGTACAACGACGCGGGTCGGCCGGCCTCGGCGCTGGAGGGCGCCTCCCGTGAGCAGATCGCCCCGTACGGGGTGTGGTGGGGCGACTGGGCGCAGACCTCGGACCAGTGGATCTCCACGGGTGGTCCGACGGGCGGCGCGGGCGCTCCGTACGACTTCGCGGTGCTGCACGTGACCCCGGAGAAGGGGGCGACGAAGTCGTTGGAGGAGACGGTGGGCACGGCGCTGCCGGTGTCCTTCGAGGCTCCGGCGGTGGCGCAGATCGCGAAGATCACGGCGACCGGGTACCCGGCGGCGAAGCCCTACGACGGTCAGTTGGCGTACTCCTGCGCCGACAAGCCGGGTCGGCTGTCGCTGAACGCGACGGACCCGGTGATGTACCGGATCGGGTGCTCGATGACGGGCGGTTCCTCGGGCGGCGGTTGGGTCGCGGCGGGGCCGGACGGCAAGCCGGCGCTGGTGTCGAACACCTCGATCGGTCCGGCGACGGCCGGGTGGCTGGCGGGTCCGCGGTTGGGTCCGGAGGCCAAGGGCGTGTTCCGGGCGGTCTCGGACAAGTTCGCCAAGCAGAAGCAGTAGCGGTGGTGGTGGCGGGTTCGGCGCTCGCGCCGGGCACGCGAACGGGCCGGTCACCCCGCGAGGGGTGACCGGCCCGTTCTGCGTCCGCGTGCGGTCGCCTCAGTGGGCGGCCGGCACGTACGGCGCGAGGTCCGCGGCGAGTTCGGCGTGGACCCGTGCCTTGAGCAGGGTGCCTTCGGCGGTGTGCTCCTCGGAGAGCACCTCGCCCTCGGCGTGGGCCCGGGCGACGAGGCCGCCGTGGGTGTAGGGCACCAGCACCTCCACCGTGACGGCGGGGCGCGGGAGTTCGGCGTCGATGAGCGCGAGGAGTTCCTCGATGCCGGCGCCGGTGCGGGCGGATACGGCGATCGAGTGCTTCTCGACGCGCATCAGCCGCTGGAGGGTGAGCGGGTCGGCGGCGTCCGCCTTGTTGATCACCACGATCTCGGGCACGTCGACCGCGCCGACCTCGCGGATGACCTCGCGGACGGCCGCGAGCTGCTCCTCGGGGGCCGGGTGCGAACCGTCCACGATGTGCAGGATGAGGTCGGAGTCGCCGACCTCCTCCATGGTGGAGCGGAACGCCTCGACCAGGTGGTGGGGCAGGTGTCGGACGAATCCGACGGTGTCGGCCAGGGTGTAGACGCGGCCGGTGGGGGTCTCGGCGCGGCGGACGGTGGGGTCCAGGGTGGCGAACAGGGCGTTCTCCACCAGGACGCCGGCGCCGGTGAGCCGGTTGAGGAGGGAGGACTTGCCGGCGTTGGTGTAGCCGGCGATGGCGACCGAGGGCACCTTGTTGCGGCGGCGTTCCTGCCGCTTGAGGTCGCGGCCGGTCTTCATCTCCGCGATCTCCCGGCGCATCTTCGCCATCTTCTCGCGGATCCGACGCCGGTCGGTCTCGATCTTGGTCTCACCGGGGCCGCGGGTGGCCATGCCACCGCCACCGCCACCGCCCATCTGGCGGGAGAGCGACTGACCCCAGCCGCGCAGTCGCGGCAGCATGTACTGCATCTGCGCGAGCGCGACCTGGGCCTTGCCCTCGCGGGACTTGGCGTGCTGGGCGAAGATGTCGAGGATCAGGGCGGTCCGGTCGACCACCTTGACCTTGACGACGTCCTCCAGCGCGATGAGCTGGCCGGGGCTGAGCTCGCCGTCGCAGACGACGGTGTCTGCGCCGGACTCGACGACGATGTCGCGCAGCTCGCGGGCCTTGCCGGAACCGATGAAGGTGGCCGGGTCGGGCTTGTCGCGGCGCTGCACGACCCCGTCGAGGACGAGGGCGCCGGCGGTCTCGGCGAGGGCGGCGAGCTCCGCGAGGGAGTTGTCGGCGTCCCGCGCCGTGCCCGAGGTCCACACGCCGACGAGCACGACCCGCTCCAGGCGGAGCTGGCGGTACTCGACCTCGGTGACGTCCTCGAGTTCGGTGGAGAGGCCGACGACGCGGCGAAGGGCGGCGCGCTCGGAGCGGTCGAACTGGTCGCCGTCCCGTTCGCCGTCCACGGAGTGGCTCCAGGCGACGTCCTCTTCCATCAGGGCATCGGCACGAAGGCTCTCGGTGCGGCTCTGCGCGTCCGGCGCGTCCTCGGTGTGCGCGTCACGGGAAGCGGAGGAAGAGGAGGAGGTCATTGGATCCTTACGTCGTGGGAGTGTTCCGCGTCGGTACAACGCCGTCCGCCGTCCGAAGATTCCCGGGCGGCCGGCCGCGTCGCCGACCTCACGATGGTGACATGCCCGCCGGGGGCGGGTCACACCCTTTTCACGGTCGGGGACGGGCGGGGTCGGAGCTCCACTGGGGACGGCCGGGCATGGGCGGGGTCTTCTCCCCGTACAGCCAGGGCCGCAGGAAGGGGCCGAGGTCGCGGCCGGCCTCGGCGGAGGCCAGGCGCACGAAGTCGGCGGTGTCGGCGACCCCGTCGGCGTGCTCGGCGACCCAGCGGCGTTCGATCCGGTCGAAGGCGGCGGCGCCGACCTCGGCGCGCAGGGCGTAGAGGATCAGGGCGGCGCCGTCGTAGACCACGGGCCGGAACAGGCCGATCTTCTGGCCGGGGGCGGCGGGGCGGGGGGCGGCGGGCGGGCCGCCCTCGGCGCGCCAGCGGTCGGAGCGGGTGTAGGCCACGCGCATCCGCTCCTCCAGGGTGGTGCCGCCGTGCTCCTCGGCCCACGTGGCCTCGTACCAGGTGGCGTGGCCCTCGTTGAGCCAGAGGTCGGACCAGTCCCGGGGGGAGACGCTGTCGCCGAACCACTGGTGGGCCAGTTCGTGGACCATCACGGATTCGACGTACCAGGCGGGGCGGCCGGTGCCGGTGAACAGGCCGCGTTCGAAGAGGGAGAGGGTCTGGGTCTCCAGCTCGAAGCCGGTGTCGGCGGTCGCCACCAGGACCCCGTAGTTCTCGAAGGGGTAGCGGCCCAGGCGCTCCTCCAGCCAGGCGACGTGGCCGGGGGTGCGGCGCAGCCAGGGTTCGAGGCGGTCCCGGTCGGCGGCGGGGACCACGTCGCGCAGCGGCAGTCCGTGCGGTCCCTCGCGGCGCACGACGGCGGAGCGGCCGATGGAGACCTGGAGGAGTTCGGTGGCCATCGGGTGCAGGGAGCGGTGGTTCCAGGTGCGGGTGCCGGGGGCCGCGCGGCGGACGCGGGTGGGGGCGAGGGCCTCGACCCCGCTCGCGACCACCGTGTACTCCTCGGGGGCGGTGACGTGGACGGTGAAGAACGCCTTGTCGGAGGGGTGGTCGTTGCCGGGGAACACGCGGTGGGCGGCGTCGGCCTGGTTGGCCATGGCGAGGCCGTCGGCGGTGACCACCCAGCCGCCGTCGCTCGCCCGGCCGCGCGGGTCGCTGGTGTGGTGGACGGTGATCCGCAGCGTGGCTCCGGCGGGCACGGGGGCGGCCGGGGTGAGGACGAGGTCCTCGCCGGCGCTCTCGAAGCGGGCCGGTCGGCCGCCGACCTCGACGGCGGAGACGGTGCCGTGGGTGAAGTCGAGGTTGATCGTGTCCAGGGCGGTCGTGGCCCGGGCGTCGATGACGGTGACCGCGTCGAGCGGGGTGCGGTTGTCGTGGAAGGTGAGGTCGAGGTCGTAGGCGAGGACGTCGTACCCGGGGTTGCCGAGCGTCGGGAACAGGGGGTCGCCGATGCCGAGGGGGGCGGGGGCGGGCAGGGCCGCCGCGACCAGGGCGAGGGAGGTCGCGGCCAGCACGGCGAGCCGGCCGCCGACCCGGCGCGCGCGGCGGGTGGGGGTCTGGTGCATCCCCCACGCATACCGGCGGACCGCTCCGGGGCCGGTCCGACGCGCACCGCTTCCACCCGAACGGTGCCCCGGGCCGGAGCCGTGCTGACCCGGCCGTCCCCCACACCGGGTCGGGGGCGGCGGGTCAGACGGGGCCGGCGGCCCGGTCCACGTCGTACACGCCGGGGACCTCGCGCATCGCGCGCATCAGGGCGACGAGTCCGCCGGCGTCCCGCAGGTGGAGGGTGTAGGTGTGCTTGACCCGGCCGGCGACCGGGGGTTCCACGGTGGCGGAGATGACCTCGACCCCTTCGCGGGCGATGGCCTCGGTGAGGTCGGCCAGCAGGTGCGGGCGGCCGAAGGACTCGGCCACGAGGGTGACCCGGCAGTCCCCGCCGGCCTCCCAGCTGACGGGTTCCTCGGTCCGGCCGAGGTCCCGCATCCGGGCCACCGCCGGGCAGACCTCGCGGTGCACGGTGACGGCCCCGCCGCGGACCCGGAACCCGGCGATCTCGTCCAGGGGCACGGGGGTGCAGCAGCCGGCCAGCCGGACCGGGGCGCCGGGGCGGCCGGTGACGGCGGTGGCGCCGCCGGGGCGCAGGTTGACCAGGGAGAGCGGGGCCCGGGGCACGCCGGCCTCGGCGGCGGGGCCCTCGGGGTGCCGGCGCAGCCAGTCGGCGATGGCGATCCGGGCGGCGGGGGTTCGGGCGTGGTCGAGCCAGTCGAGGGCGGGGCCGGCCTCGGGGGTGGCGGGGTCGGCGAGGAGGGCCTGGACGGTGTCGCCGTCGGCGAGTCGGCTGGTGAGGGAGGCGAGCCGGCCGTTGACGCGGGCCCCGACACAGCCGTGCGCGGCCTCGCCGTGTTGGGCGTAGGCCGCGTCGATACAGGTGGCGCCGGCGGGGAGGGAGAGGGTGCCGCCGCCGTCGGCGCGGAAGACGGTGATCTCGCGGTCCTCGGCGAGTTCGGCGCGCAGCTGGCTCCAGAAGGTGTCCGGGTCGGGCGCGGCCTGCTGCCAGTCCAGCAGGCGGGAGAGCCAGCCGGGGCGGGTGGGGTCGACGCGTTCGTCCTCCGCGCCGGCGAGGGCGGCGGCGGCGAGGGACCCGCCGGTATAGGGGTTGCCCAGGGCCACGACGCCGGCCTCGGCCACCAGGTGCATGCGGCGGGTGCGGACGATGACCTCGGCCACCTGTCCGTCGGGGATGGCGACGGCGGTGTGCAGGGATTGGTAGAGGTTGAACTTGGGGGCCGCGATGAAGTCCTTGAACTCGGAGATCACCGGGGTGAAACAGGTGTGGAGTTCGCCGAGGACGGCATAGCAGTCGGCGTTCTCGGTGACCTGGACCAGCAGCCGGCCGAAGTCGGAGCCGCGCATCTCGCCGCGTTTGCGGGCCACGCGGTGCACGGAGACGAAATGTCGGGGCCGGATGGAGACCTCGGCGCTCAGGCCGGCCTCGCGCAGGACCGTGCGGACGGCCTCGGCGATCCGGGGCAGCGGGTCCTCCTCGCCGGCGCGGCTCGCGATGAGGGCGCGGGTCCGCTCGTACTCCTCGGGGTGGAGGATGGCGAAGACCAGGTCCTCCAGCTCGGTCTTGAGGGCCTGCACGCCGAGGCGTTCGGCGAGCGGGATGAGGACGTCGCGGGTGACCTTGGCGATCCGGGCCTGTTTCTCGGGGCGCATCACGCCGAGGGTGCGCATGTTGTGCAGCCGGTCGGCGAGCTTGATGGACATGACGCGCACGTCGTTGCCGGTGGCCACGAGCATCTTGCGGAAGGTCTCGGGTTCGGCGGCGGCCCCGTAGTCGACCTTCTCCAGTTTGGTGACCCCGTCGACGATGAACGCGACCTCGGCCCCGAACTCCTCGCGGACCTGCTCCAGGGTGACCGGGGTGTCCTCGACGGTGTCGTGGAGGAGGGAGGCGGTCAGGGTGGTGGTCTCGGCGCCGAGCTCGGCCAGGATCAGGGTGACGGCGAGGGGGTGGGTGATGTACGCCTCGCCGCTCTTGCGCATCTGGCCCCGGTGCGAGTGCTCGGCGAGGACGTAGGCGCGGCGCAGCACGGTCAGGTCGGCGTCGGGGTGGTGGGCGCGGTGGGCTTCGGCGACGTGACTGATCGCGTCGGGCAGCCGGTCCCGGGGGGTCGGCCCGAGCAGGGCGGCGCGCCCGAGTCGTCGCAGGTCCAGCCTGGTGCGGCTGCGTCTGCGGAACTCGGGGCGTGCTTCGGGGTTCGTGGCCTCTGCACTCATGGGGCACCTCCGGCGACGTCGACCGGCGGTGGCGGGCGGGGGGTGAGCCCTCGGGGCCGGTGTTAGATGTTACCGACCCCACCACGTGGCGCAGTCCTGGTCTCGCTTAGCGTGAAATGGATCACCCGTTGGAGGGAATCAGCGGGCGAAAGCCGTTTCGGTCAGCCACGTCGGGTCGAATTCGCCCTCCGCGACGATGACGGCGGGTCCGGTCATCTCGATCAGGCCGTCGGGGTGTTCGGTGATCACCAGGGTGCCTCCGAGGACGTCGACGGTGTAGGTGGTCGGTTCTCCGGTCACGGCGGGGTCGAGCCCGTCGCGCCGGATCGCCGCCACGGCGACGGCGCAGGCGCCGGTGCCGCAGGAGCGGGTCTCGCCGGAGCCGCGCTCGTGGACCCGCAGGGCCACGTGCCGGGGGCCGCGGTCCACGACGAACTCGACGTTGACGCCCTCGGGGTAGACGGCGGCCGGGGTGACCAGGGGCGCGTCGAGCAGCGGGCCGGCCTGGTCGAGGGAGTCGACGAAGGCCACCGCGTGCGGGTTGCCCATGTTCACGTTCCGGCTGGGCCACGTGTGCGCGCCGACGGTGACCTCGGCGGTCTCGGCGGGCAGCGCGGCGCGGCCCATCGCGACGGTGACGTCCCCGCTCTTGTCGAGGTGGACGCGCTTGATCCCGCCGCGGGTGGCGACGGCGAAGTCCCCGGGTTCGACGTGGCCGGCGTGGGCGAGGTAGCGGGCGAAGACCCGTACGCCGTTGCCGCACATCTCGGCGATCGAGCCGTCGCTGTTGCGGTAGTCCATGAACCACTCGGCCTCGTCGGCCATGGCGCGGGCCTCCGGGTGGGCGGCCGAGCGGACCACGCGCAGCACGCCGTCCGCTCCGATCCCGGCCCGACGGTCGCACAGGCGGGCGACGGCGGCGGCGGGCAGGTCGAGGGCGTTGTCGGGGTCGGGAACGATGACGAAGTCGTTCTCGGTGCCGTGGCCCTTGAGGAAGCGGAGGTTGCTGGTCACGCGGCCATGGTAACGGGGGCGACGGGTGGGGCGCGGAGCGGACCGGGGTGTGGGACGCGGGCGGGGCCGGTCAGCGCAGCCGGGCGACGCGCCACACGGCCAGGGCCGCCACGCCGAGCACCACGAGGGTGTAGAGGGCCAGGATCCGCCAGTCCGGGCGGATCCCGGAGCCCCGGGGGGGCAGTCCGGGCCAGCTGTGGCCGACCCGGCGGGCCGCCATCATGCCCCAGCCGCCCGCGCAGGAGCTGATCAGCAGCCCCAGCATGGCGACCACGGCGCCGCCGTCGCCGAACTCGAAGGCGAGGGGGAAGGCGAACATGAGGGAGCCGGCGGCGGCGAGCATCACGATGGGGGCGAGTTGCCAGATCCGCAGCCGGCGCTGGGGCCGCAGTTCGACCTCGACGGCGGGACCGGCGGCCAGTTCCGTCTCGACCGGGTCGGGTCCGTCGGAGGTGAGCCTGCCGGGGTCGGCGGGCAGTCCGAGCACCTCGTCAGCGCGCTCGCCCCGGTCGTCGTCGCGCCCGGTGTCGCGAGGGCCGGCCTCCATCGCCACGCGCCCTCCCCACCAGGACCTCGTATCGCCGCCGTTCACCGCCGGTGACCACACCGGCGGAATTCGATGATGGCACGGCCGGGGGCCGCCCAAGGACGCCCGAGACGTCCCGATGCCATCACGTGATCAGGCTGTGACCGCTCGTTCGAGCAACGAGAGCGCGTGCCCGGGGAGTTCCCCCCGGTCGGCGGCGGCCCCGCTGAGCCAGTGGACCCGGGGATCACGGCGGAACCACGAGTTCTGGCGGCGGGCGAAGCGCTTGGTGGCGCGGATCGTCTCGGCCCGCGCCTCCTCCTCGGTGCACTCCCCGGCGAGGGCCGCGAGCACCTGCTGGTAGCCCAGGGCGCGGGAGGCGGTGAGGCCCTCGCGCAGCCCCTCGGCCTCCAGGGCGCGGACCTCGTCGACGAGCCCGGACGCCCACATGCGGTCGACGCGGTCGGCGATCCGCGCGTCGAGTTCGGGGCGCTCCACGTCGACGCCGATCTGCACGGTGTCGTAGACGGAGTCGTGGCCGGGGAGGTTCGCGGTGAAGGGCCGGCCGGTGATCTCGATGACCTCCAGGGCGCGGATGATGCGCCGGCCGTTGCCGGGGAGGATCGCGGCGGCGGCGGCCGGGTCGAGGGCGGCGAGCCGCTGGTGCAGGGGGCCGGGGCCGTGCTCGGCGGCCTCGGCCTCCAGGCGGGCGCGGACCTCGG
This sequence comes from Streptomyces dryopteridis, assembly GCF_049606955.1. Taxonomy (NCBI): domain Bacteria; kingdom Bacillati; phylum Actinomycetota; class Actinomycetes; order Kitasatosporales; family Streptomycetaceae; genus Streptomyces; species Streptomyces dryopteridis. The sequence goes on from NZ_CP187113.1 coordinate 1,191,565, forward strand.
GGTCGGTGCCGGGGAACTCCATGGCGTCCAGGGCGCCGCGCACGTACAGGCCGGAGCCGCCGACGAGGACGGGGACGCGGCCGGCGGCGAGCAGCCGGTCGATCTCGGCGCGGGCCAGGCTCTGGTACTCGGCGACGTTCGCGGTGCGGGTGACGTCCCACACGTCGAGGAGGTGGTGGGGGACGCCGCCGCGTTCCTCGGGCGTCAGTTTCGCGGTGCCGATGTCCATCCCCCGGTACAGCTGCATGGAGTCGGCGTTGACGACCTCGCCGTCGAAGTGACGTGCGAGGGCGACGCCGAGATCGGACTTGCCGGCGGCGGTGGGGCCGACGACGGCGATGACCCGGGGCTTGGGGGATGCGGTGCTCACCGCCCCAGTCTCGCAAATCCCGCGCGCCTCACCCGATCGGGCGAGGTGACGGGGGTGGTCGGGGCTCGTTCCCCTCTCGGGGTTCCGGGCTCGGGCGCACCCGTCGTGACCTGCCCGAACGGGCGTGTCCGCGCCGGCGGGAACCTCACCCCGACGAGTAACGTTACTGGGAGTGGACATGGGCGTATTCGACCTGTTTCGACGGCGCAAGACCGTGGTGGAGCCCGCGGCGGAGGAGGTGTCCGCGGCGGTCGACACCGGTTCGGCGCCCCGGGACGGTGTCGAGGAGCCGGAGACGGGGCCCGCGGCCGAGGTGACGGAGGTCGCCGAGGAGGCGGGCGCCGCGGAGCCCGTGGCCGGTACGGAGACCGACGCGGAGGTCGAGGTCGACGCCGAGGACGACGTCGCGGTCGCGGCGGAGGTCACGGCCGGGGCCGACGCGGAGGCGGAGGACGACGGCGGTCCGCGGGCCGGGACCGACGCGGAGGTCGAGGCGGAGGTCGAGTCGGTGGGCATCCCCCGTCAGGGCGGCGCGAACGCGCCGGCCGAGGCGGTGGCCGCCGGTGAGGCCGCCCGTACACAGTGAGCGCGGCCGGGCCGCGCACCGATCGGGAAGGTGTTCCATGGGACTGCTGGACAATCTGAAGGCCAAGCTGGGACCGGCCAAGGAGAAGGTCGGTGACCTCGCGCAGCAGCACGAGGGGAAGATCGGCCAGGGCCTCGACAAGGTCGCCCAGGTCGTGGATGCCAAGACCAAGGGCAAGTACAGCGACCGCATCGCGTCCGGCGCCGACAAGGCGAAGGACGCGCTGGGCAAGGTCGCCCACCAGGACGGCACCGACGGGACGGACGGCACGCAGCGGCCGCCGACCCCGCCGCCGGCCTCCTGACCGGATTCGCGCGCGGAAACGGGGCGGGTCCCGGTGCCTCAGGGCATCGGGACCCGCCCCGTTCGCGTGTCCGGGTCCGGGTCCGGCGGGCGGACGGCGCGGCGGACGGCGGGGTCAGGACCAGGTGGCCACGAGGTAGCCGACGCCGTAGGGCGCGTCCTCGTACAGCAGCCGGCCGGCCGGGGCGGCGGGCGCGGCGGCGCCGGCGAGGACCTGCCAGGGGGCCCGGCCGTCGACGAGGAGTTCGTGGGCGAGGTTCGGGTCGAGGGCGGCGAGGGCCGCGGTGTCGGCGGAGCCGAGGGCGGCCGCGGCGGCGGCGTCGTGGGCGGCGGCCCGGTCGTCGAGGTAGCCCGGGGCCTTCAGGGTCCGGCGGGCGCTGCCGTCGCCGAGGACGAGCAGCGCGACCCGGCCGGCGGACCCGGCGAGGTCCGCGCCGAGGGCGGCGCACTCCTGCGGCGTGGCGGTGTCGGCCACGGCGAGGCCGGTCACGGGGGCGCCGGCCCAGGCCACGTGGTCCAGCAGCCAGGCGCCGACGGCCAGGCCGGTGGGCAGGGTGCGGGCGGCGGGGCTCAGGTCGCCGGCGGGCCCGAGCCGGACCTCGGCGGCGGGTCCGGTGATCCCGAAGCCCCGGAAGGAGCCGGGGCTGCCCTCGGGGTATTCGCCGGCGCGGGCGGCCTCGGCGGAGGCGACGACCACGAGCCGGTCGGGGCGGGCGGCGGCGAGGACGCCGAGGGCGTCGACGACGGCGCGCCGCAGGTCGTCGAGTTCGGAGGCCGCGCCGGCGGCGACCTCGGGCACGAGCAGGGGCGCGGCGGGGCACACGGCGGCTGCGGTGAACATGATCGTCAGCCTACGCCCCCGGCCCGCTCCCGGGGCCGACGCGCGCGAACCCCCGCCCGGCGGGTGGGCCGGGCGGGGGTCCGTGCGCGCGTGGGTGCTGTGCGGCTAGCCGACCGAGCAGCCGCCGGTGGCGGCCGGCAGCGGGGCGGGGGCGCCGATGCCGGGCAGGCCGAGCATCACGCCGGCGGGCTGCGCGGGGGCGGCGTTGCGGCGTTCCCAGGCGTCGCCGGCGCGGGTGCGGCGGACGGCGGTGGCCTCGCCCTCGGCGAGCAGGTGGTGCGGGGCCGCGTAGGTGATCTCGACCGTGACCACGTCGCCGGGGCGGACCTCCTCGGCGGGCTTGGTGAAGTGCACGAGGCGGTTGTCGGGGGCGCGGCCGGAGAGGCGGTGGGTGGCGCCGTCCTTGCGGCCCTCGCCCTCGGCGACCATCACGTCGAGGACGCGGCCGACCTGCTTCTTGTTCTCCTCCCAGGAGATCTCCTCCTGGAGGGCGACCAGCCGCAGGTAGCGGTCCTGGACCACGGCCTTGGGCACCTGTCCGTCCATGGTCGCGGCGGGGGTGCCGGGGCGCTTGGAGTACTGGAAGGTGAAGGCGTTGGCGAACCGGGCCTCGCGGACCGCGTGCAGGGTCTGCTCGAAGTCCTCCTCGGTCTCGCCGGGGAAGCCGACGATGATGTCGGTGGAGATCGCGGCGTGCGGGATCGCGGCGCGGACCCGCTCGATGATGCCGAGGAAGCGGTCCTGGCGGTAGCTGCGGCGCATGGCCTTGAGGATCGGGTCGGAGCCCGACTGGAGCGGCATGTGCAGCTGCGGCATCACGTTGGGCGTCTCGGCCATGGCGGCGATCACGTCGTCGGTGAAGTCGCGGGGGTGCGGGGAGGTGAAGCGGACCCGCTCCAGGCCCTCGATCCTGCCGCAGGCGCGCAGCAGCTTGGAGAACGCCTCGCGGTCGCCGATGTCGGAGCCGTAGGCGTTGACGTTCTGCCCGAGCAGGGTGATCTCGGAGACGCCCTCGGCGACCAGGGCCTCGATCTCGGCGAGGATGTCGCCGGGCCGGCGGTCCTTCTCCTTGCCGCGCAGGGCGGGCACGATGCAGAAGGTGCAGGTGTTGTTGCAGCCGACCGAGATCGACACCCAGGCCGCGTACGCCGACTCGCGGCGGGTGGGCAGGGTGGAGGGGAACGCCTCCAGCGATTCGGCGATCTCGACCTGCGCCTCCTCCTGGATCCGGGCGCGTTCCAGCAGCACCGGCAGCTTGCCGATGTTGTGGGTGCCGAAGACCACGTCGACCCAGGGGGCCTTCTTGACGATGGTGTCCCGGTCCTTCTGGGCCAGGCAGCCGCCGACGGCGATCTGCATCCCGGGCCGGGCGGCCTTCATCGGGGCGAGGTGGCCGAGGTTGCCGTACAGGCGGTTGTCGGCGTTCTCGCGGACGGCGCAGGTGTTGAAGACGATCACGTCGGCCCCGCCGTCGGGGGTGTCCTCGGGGGCCCGCACGTACCCCGCGCCCTCCAGGAGACCGGAGAGCCGTTCGGAGTCGTGCACGTTCATCTGGCACCCGTAGGTGCGCACCTCGTAGGTCTTCACTGCTGTCGCCTCGCCCTCAACACTCACCCGACAAGGGTAAGGCTTCGCCCCGGGGCTCCCGGCCGGTCGTGGACGGGCCCGACCCGGGCCGGGGCGGAGCGCACGGCTCCGCTCGGGTGGTGACAGGGCGCCGGGGGGCCGGCAGGATCGCGGGCATGTCGCACTCCCCCGCCCCGCCCCCCGTCGACGCGTCCCCGGTCGGCGCCGGCGCCCGGTGGGCCCGGCTGCGGCTGCCGGCGGTGGCGCTGCTGGTGGTGGGCGCGCTGGTGGCCTGGTGGTTGTGGCCGACCGCGCCGAAGGAGCCGAGCGGCACGCTCACGTTCAGCACCGGGGTGCCCACCGGGGTGTACCACCGGTACGGGGAGCTGCTGCGCGAACACCTGGCGCAGGACATGCCGGAGGTCTCGGTGCGCCTGGAGCCGAGCGAGGGTTCGCAGCAGAACCTGGCCCGGGTGGCCTCGGGCGAGGCCGATTTCACCGTGGCCACGGCCGACGCGGTGGCCAAGTACCGCCTGGACGGCCGGCCCGGGGCGGTGTGGCTGCGCGGGTGCGCTCGCCTGTACGACGACTACGTGCAGCTGGTGGTGCCGGCGGGCTCCCCGGTGCGGAGCACGGCGGACCTGCGGGGCAAGCGGGTGGCCGTGGGGCAGCCGGGGTCGGGGGTGCGGCTGATAGCGGAGCGCATGTTGCGGGCGGCGGGCTTGGATCCGGCCGAGGACGTGCGTCCGGTGTCGATCGGGATCGACACGATGCCCACCGAGCTGGAGCAGGGCCGGATCGACGCCTTCTTCTGGTCCGGCGGTCTGCCGACGAACTCGGTGAAGGAGCTGTCGGAGCGGTACGAGATCCGGCTGGTGCCGCTCGGCGACCTGGTGGCCTCGGTGCAGGCCCAGGGCGGGCCGGCGCGCTACTACCGGGCGGCGGCGATGCCGCAGGACGCGTACGCGAAGATCCGCAACACCGAGCCGGTGCCCACGCTCGCGGTGCCGAACCTGCTGGTCACCACGGAGCGGCAGGACGCGCGCCTGACCGAGCGGTTCACCCGCACGGTGATCGACAGCCGCCCCTCGATCGGGGGCGAGGTGCACGCCGCGCAGCTCGTGGACCTGCGCACGGCGATCTACACCGATCCGCTGGACCTGCACGAGGGCGCCGCCGCGTACTACCGCTCGGTCAAGCCCTGATCCCGTGCGGCCGTGCCGTCCGCTCCCCGTCAGGCCCGACGGGGAGCGGACGGGGTTCAGCGGCCGGCGGGGGCGGTGGGGATGAGGTCGCCGGCGGCGGCCGCCGCGCCGATCAGGCCGGCGTCGGTGCCGAGGGCGGCCGGGACCACGGCGAGACCGGAGACGAAGCCGAGGGTGGCGAAGTCGGCGAGGTGGCGGCGGATGGGCCCGAACAGGGTCTCGCCGGCGCTCGCGACCCCGCCTCCGATGACGGCGATGTCGGTTTCCACGAGGGTGGCGGTGGCGGCGATCGCGGCGGCCAGGGCGCGGCCGGCGCGGTCGAAGGCGGCCAGGGCCACGGGGTCGCCGGCGTCGGCGGCGCGGGCCACGGCGGCGGCGTCGGCGCGGTCGCCGGCGGCGGGGGTCCAGCCCTGTTCGGCGGCCCAGCGGGCGATGGCGGTGCCGGAGGCGATGGCCTCGACGCAGCCGTGGCCACCGCAGCCGCAGATCGGGCCGGCCACGTCCACGCTGATGTGGCCGATGTGGCCGGCGTTTCCGGTGGGGCCGGGCAGGAGTCGGTCGCCGAGGACGAGGCCGCCGCCGACCCCGGTGGAGACGACCATGCACAGGGCGTTGGCGTGGCCGCGCGCGGCGCCGTGGCGGTGTTCGGCGGCGGTCATGGCCACCCCGTCGCCGACGAGGACCACGGGGACGTCGGCGCCGTGCCGGGTCAGCGCGGCCTCGGTGCGGGCGCGGACCGGGTACTGCCGCCAGGCGGTGATGTTGACCGGGCTGACGGTGCCGGTGACCGCGTCCACGGGGCCGGCGGAGCCGACGCCGCAGCGGGTGACCTCGCTCCAGGCGGGGGCCGCGGCGAGTTCGGCCACGACCTCCTCGACGGCCGCCATGACCTCGTCCCCGGACACCCCGCGCGGGGTGTCGCGCCGGGCGCGGACGCTCATCGTGCCGTCGTCGTGCACCAGGGCGCCGGCGATCTTGGTGCCGCCGATGTCGATGGCGACGGTGAGTCCGCCGCGCCGCGCGGCGCGCGGGCCGGGGACCGAGGGGGCGGGGGTGGGGGTGGTCACGGGACGCTCCTGGGTGGGGTGGTTCTCAGTGTGCGGCGGACGGGGGCGCGGGCGGGGCGGGCGGCGGGGCGGTGGACTCGCGGGGGGTCAGCCGGGGCTGTTCGGCCTCGACGGCGCGGGGGGTGCCGCCGGCGAGCAGGGCGAGGAGTTCGCGCGCGGCGAGCCGGCCGAAATCGGCGGTGTCGCGGACCAGGGCGGTCAGGCGGGGGTGGGTGACCCGGCACAGGGCCGAGTCGTCCCAGGCCACGACGGAGACCCGGCCGGGCACGGGGATGCCCAGGCCGCCGGCGACGGCGACGCCCGCCACCGCCATCACGTCGTTGTCGTAGATCAGGGCGGTGGGGGCGGCGGCTCCGGCGGTGAGGACCCGGCGGGTGGCGGCGGCGCCCTCGGTGTCGGAGTAGTCGGTGACCACGGAGCGGACCTGGTCCGGGCTGAGGCCGAGGCGTTCGGCCTCGTCGCGCAGGGCCCGGATGCGGCGGGCGGTGTGGGCGAGGTCGGGCATGCCGGCGATGTGGGTGATGCGGCGGTGGCCGAGGGCGTGCAGGTGGTCGAGGACCTGGGTCATGGCCTGGGCGTCGTCGGCCCAGACCGAGGAGAGGGCGGGGGCGGGGCTGCTCTCGCCGACCTCGACGGCGGGCAGTCCCAGGGAGGCGAGGAGGGCGGGGCGGGGGTCCTCGGAGCGGGGGTCCACCACGAGGACCCCGTCCACCCGACGCTCCGCCCACCAGCGGCGGTAGACGGCGCACTCGGCGTCGATGTCCTCGACCACCTGGAAGAGCAGGGCGGTGCGGTCGGCGGCCAGGACCTCCTGGATGCCGGAGACCAGCTGGAGGAAGAAGGACTCCACGCCGAGGGTGTGCGCGGGGCGCGCGAGGACCAGGCCGACGGCGCCGGAGCGTTCGCCGGAGAGGGCGCGGGCGGCGCTGTTGGGCTGCCAGCCGAGTTCCTCGGCCACGGTGCGGATCCGGGCGCGGGTCTCGCGGGAGACCCCGGGCCGGTCGTTGAGGGCGAAGGAGACGGCGCTCTCCGACACCCCGGCCTGCCGGGCGATGTCCTTGATGGTGGGTCTGCGGGCCATGGGTGTTCTATCCCTCGGTGACTCGGATGGCGATGGCCGGACCGTACGCGATCCGGCCATCGCCGACCGCCTTGACGGCCGCCCAGTACGTCCCGGGGGTGGTGCCCGGAGGGGGCCGTACATCGAATTGGACCGTTTCGGGGTGGTCCGGGTCCAGTCGGAAGGGGAGGGCGGCGGGTCCGGCGAGATCCCACGTCCCGAAGGGCGAGACGAGGAGGGCGGTGCCGCGCAGGGGTCCGCGCAGTCCTTCGGAGCCGATCCGGGCGGTGAGCGGGGCGTGCGCGCCGGGCGCGACGCACAGCGGTTCGGCGGGGTCGCGGTCGGCCTCGACCCACAGTCGGGCCGCGTCGGGGATCTCGCCGTCGAGGCCGGGGACGAGGACGGCGTACACGTCCTCGAAGGGGCCGGCGGGGGTGTGGGCGGTGATCCGGACCGGGTGTTCGCCGGGGGCCGCGTCGGGGGCGGGGGTGAGGGCGAGGTCGAGGAGGGCGTGGCCGGCGTCGGCGAGCTCCGTCTCGTGTTCGCTCCAGCCGGTGGTCCAGCCCTCGGGTGCGGTGACGGTGAGGGTGACGGGGCCGCCGGCGCCGTGGGCGGAGACCCGGACCCGCAGGTGTTCGGGGGTGCCCTCGGCGGTCACGGTCCAGGGGGCGTCGCCGAGCGGGGCGGTGCCGGTGTTGTGCAGCCAGTACCGGCTGAAGACGGGTGTCTCGGTGCGGTCGCGGACGGGGTCGGCGAGGGGCATCCCGGATTCGGTGAGCAGGAGGGCGGTGCGGGTGGCGCCGCCGGGGATCCGGCCGTCGAAGGGGCCGACGGGGCGGTCGAGGAGGTCGGCCTCGGCGGAGGGGTCGGTGGCGTACTCGGTCCAGACGGTCGCGGGGCGGCCGTGGGTCTCGCGGAGCCGGACGGCGAGTTCGCCGCGCGGGCCGGCGGCGCGTTTGACGGTCTCCACCAGGACCCGGTCGGCGGGTTCGACGGTGAGGAGGCTGCGGGCCGACGGGTTCGGTCCGGCGGTGGGCTGGGTGACGACGGCGGTGAGCGGCTTGTTGAAGGCGCGGCCCCGGCGGGCCAGGTCGAGCTCGTGGAAGTCCCCGGCGCCCGCGACCAGGGCGTGCTCGAACTCGTGCGTCCAGTGCTGGAGTTGGAAGGAGGCCCCGTCGGGGAGGGTGCGGCGCGGCGGGTCCATCCACTCGGCGCTGGGGCGGCCGGTGGAGGAGCGCATGAGGGTGCTGTGCAGCCGGCCCTCGGTGTCGATCACGCAGCTGGGGACGCCGCGGGTGAGGAGGGCCACGGTGTGTCCGGCCCAGGGCCGGTCCGGGTCGACGGGGGCGCCGGTGTCGGTGCCGGGGCGCACGGCGTCCAGTCGGCCGCGGGCGTCGAGGTCGGCGGCGAGGTCGGCGGCCGGGTCGGTGAGGACGAGCACGGGCAGGGCGCGGGGGTCGGTGAGGTCGCAGCCGGGTTCCCAGGTCTCGCGCAGGCCGGCGCGGGCCGGGATCCAGACCCGTCCGCTCGCGCGCAGGGCCTCGGCGTGGGCGGGGTCGGCCGCGGCCAGGACGCGGGCGGTGAAGGGGTTGGTCTCGGGGCCGCCGAGGGCGATCCGCAGGTCGGGCAGGGAGCTGTCGACGGCGATGTCGCCCCAGCGGGGGCCGTCGGCGCGGGTGGGGGTGGCGGTGACCCCGCGCCGGCCGAGGGCGGTGACCAGCTCGCGCAGGTCCTCGGGGGCGCCGCTCGCACCGAGGACGATCTCGGCGGCGCCGACGGCGCGTCCGGGGGTCGGCTCGGCGTCGGTGCCGTCGCCGAGGGCGGTGCGCAGCGGGGCGGAGAGCCCGAACCAGTTGAGGCAGGGGCTGTCGAGGGTGCGGGGGGCGCGGGTGTGGTCGACGCCGGTGTCGGCCTCGGGGAAGCCGAAGCCGCGCCCGATGGCGGCGGCGGCCGTCTCCACGACAGGCACGGCGCCGGGCACGTCGGCGGGGATCCGCAGCCGCAGCAGTTGGTCGCTGCCGGTGAACTCGTCGACGCGGGTGCTCAGTTCGAGCTGGTCGTGGCCGTCCCAGAGGGTGCTGGTCCGGGTCCAGGCGACGGGTCCGGTGCGGCCGGAGGCCACGATCCGGGCGCCGAGCGGGCCGCGTTCGACGCGGAAGGACTCGGCGGGGGCGGCGCCGGAGCCGGTGCCGGGGCCCTTGGGCAGCAGGTGCCAGGGGCCTTCCTCGAAGTAGGGGTGCTGGTCGTACTCGTCCTGTACGACGAGTTCGTCGACGGCGCCGGGGTCCAGGACCTCGCGTCCGGTGCGCCGGTCGAGGATCCGGCACAGGCCGCCGCCGCGCTCCGGGTCGGCCTCGACGCGCAGGTGTTCGTTCTCGATGGCCCGCGTCGGGCCCTCGACGGGCTCCCAGCCCCCGGACAGGGGCTCTTCGGTGGGTCGCAGCCACCAGGTGCGGTGCCCGAGCGGGGGCACGTCGACGGCGCGGAAGCGGAGTTCGGCGCGGCCGTCGGCGCAGGCGTCCACGTGCACGGGGGCCTGGTGTCCGGCGGCGTCGACGAGGGCGATCCGGGCGGCGTCGGCCGGGGCGGGGCCCAGGCCCAGGTCGGCGAGGGCCACGCAGGCCCGTACGAGGTCGGTGCGGGTGAAGGAGAGCGGGTTGTGGACGGTGACGGCGAGGGGGCCGGGGCCCGCGGTGTCGGCGGCGGCGGTGAGCGCGGCCAGGGCCCGGTCGCGGACGGCGTCGGCGAGGTCGGCGGCCTCCCGCCAGGTCGGCAGCAGGTCGAGGTAGACCTGATCGGAGACGGTGCCGGTGACGGCGTCGTGGTGGGAGGCGTGCAGGAGGTGGCGCCAGGCCAGCGACAGGCTCTGTTCGGGGTGGTCGACCAAGCCCTCGGCGCAGGCGAGGGCGGAGAAGGTCTCGGCGGCCTCCAGCCGGTTCTCGGCGGCGCGGTGGGCCTGCTTGACGTCCACGTAGGTGACGTCCTTGCCGGTGTAGATCGGGCCCATGTCGCGGGTGACGGGCAGCGGGGCCTCGCCGCGCTCGGCGAGTTCGGCGCGGACGGCGTCGAAGTGGGCGCGAGGGCCGGAGTGTTCCATCCGGGGCCACAGGTAGCGGCGGTTCCAGGCGTGCTGCACGTCCAGGCCCCACTGGTGCGGCCAGGAGAAGTCGGTGCCCAGCGGGATGAGGACGTTGCGGGTGGCGGCGCCGACGCGCAGCAGCTCGTACAGGTCGAGGAGCTGTTCGGCGGCGGTCTCGGCGTCGGGCGCGGCATTGGAGAACCAGCCGCAGGAGTAGTGGGCCGGCAGGTAGTGCATGAGCAGGCCGGTGCCGTCGGGGGAGATCCACTCGTACTCGGCGGGCAGCTGCATCGCGGTCGGCGGGCGCAGGGTGTCGCCCCAGGTGTCCATCATCGGGCCCCACTGGTGGTGCGGGCCGCGGGCGAGGACCACGGAGTCGAGGCCGACGCCGGCCATCAGCGCGGGGAAGGAGGGGTCGTGGCCGAACACGTCGAGCTGCCAGGCCGTGCGCGGGTCGGCGCCGAGGGCGTCGCGGTGCAGGGCGAGGCCGTGGACGGCGCTGCGGACGGTGGTCTCGGCGCCGGTGAGGTTGGTGTTGGGCTCGTTGTAGGTGCCGCCGACCACCTCGACGCGGCCGGCGTCGATAAGGGCGCGCAGTTCGGCCCGGTCCTCGGGGTGGGCGTCCCAGTAGGGCTTGAGGTAGTCGACCTCGGAGATGACGAAGGTGTACGCCGGGTCGTCGCGGGCGGCCTGGAGGTGCAGCGGGATGAGGGTGAACGCGGGGACGCCGGTGTACTCCCAGCCGCGTTCGGCCTCGCCGGGGCGCAGCGGGCGGTCCCACAGGGCGGTGTAGGCGGCCTGGGTGTTCCACCACAGGGGGTCGTAGTGGAAGTGAGGGACGAGGCGGACGGTCCAGCCGGGTTCGGCGACGACGTACCGGAAGTCGAGCGCGGCCAGCGGGCGGCCGTCGGGGGTGGTGACGCGGGCGACGGCCGGCAGTGCGGTGCCGGGGGCCTCGGCGCCGGTGTGCTCGACGGAGACCTCGACCACGGATTCGAGGCCGTCGCGGCCGGTGTCGGAGTCGGCGAGCGCGGCGCGGGCGTCGGTGCCGGCGTACGCCTCGGCGGTGTCGGCGCGGACCACGCGGGGGTGCGGGGTGCGCAGGCCGGGGCCGTCGACGGTGACGTGCAGGGGGCCGGCGGGGCGGGTGCGGCGGATCCGGACGCGGACCACCTGCCGGGGCGACTCGGCCGTGCCGGTGAAGAGGGCGGGGGTGGTGACCCCCACCAGGGTGATACCCGTGTCCATTTCCGCCCACTTCCTTGTACGACGCACCGGGAAATTGCAGGTGAAGCGCCCGGCGGAACAGTTCAAGCCGTTCAACTAAAGCGCATTAGCGCCATCAGACTCAGCCTCTGGAACCCTGCTGTCAACAGGACTGAAGCGCTTAAGTCCGAGTGTCACCCCGGGTAGGGACTTTCATCCTTTCAAGTCGGGACGTTCAGAGATAAGGGCCATGTTGACTTTCCCCCGCACGGCGCGGCAGGTTGGGCACGCCCGGAGAAATTCCGCACGCGGCACCGGGGGCGTCCGCGCCCGTCGCCGTCCCCGCACCTCCCGCCCGCCCCGCACGCCCACGCGTCCCGGCCCCGGCCCCCGCGCCGACCCGCCCCTCCTCGTCCCCGCGGTTTCGCCCACCACCCCAGGACCCTCCATGCACGACTCCGACGTCGCCCCCCGAACCCCGCGCACGCTCCGGTTCGGCGCCAACTACACGCCGACCCGAGGCTGGTTCCACCACTGGCTCGACTTCGACCTCGACGAGGTCAAGGCCGACCTCGACTCCATCGCCGGCCTCGGCCTCGACCACGTCCGGGTCTTCCCCCTGTGGCCGCTGTTCCAGCCCAACCGGACCCTGATCCGACCGCGCGCGGTCGAGCAGCTCGTGGCCCTCGCCGACGCCGCCGCCGAACGCGGCCTCGACGTCAACGTGGACGGCCTCCAAGGACACCTGTCCAGCTTCGACTTCCTGCCCGCCTGGACGCGGACCTGGCACCGGCGCAACATCTTCGCCGACCCGGACGTGCTGTCCGGGCAGGAGGAGTACCTGCGCACCCTGGCCGCCGCCCTCGCCGACCGGCCCAACTTCCTCGGCATGACCCTGGGCAACGAGATCAACCAGTTCTCCGACGGCCCGCACCCCGACCCCGACCGGATCACCCGCGAGCAGGCCGAGACCTGGCTGACCCGGATGCTCGCCGCGTGCGAGGCCGGCGCCCCCGGCAAGTTCCACCTGCACGCCGAGTACGACGCGGCCTGGTACCAGGACGGCCACCCCTTCACCGTCGACCAGGCCGCCAACCTCGGCGGCGCCACCGCCGTGCACTCCTGGGTGTTCAACGGCACCGCCCAGCGCCACGGCCGCACCGGCACCGCCACCGAGCACCACGCCGCCTACATGATCGAGCTCTCCAAGGCGCACGCCCGCGACCCGCGCCGCCCGGTCTGGCTCCAGGAGGTCGGCGCGCCCGCCCCGCTGATCCAGCCCGAGCACGCCGCCGAGTTCACCTCCGCCACCGTCGCCAACGCCCTGGACTGCCCGGACGTGTGGGGCGTGACCTGGTGGTGCTCGCACGACGTCTCCCGCGAGCTGGCCGACTTCCCCGAGCTGGAGTACGGCCTGGGCCTGCTCACCAACGACCGCGTGGTCAAGCCGGCCGGCGCGACCATCGCGGCGATCGTCGAGGAGTGGAAGGGCCGCGAGCACGCGCCCGCCCCCCGCACCGTGGGCCTGGTGGCCGACGTGGGCGGCGCCGAGGCGGCCCCGCGACGTTCCGTGTGCGCCCCCGGCGGCGAGGTCTTCGAGGCATGGGCCCGGCTCACCGCCCAGGGCGCCCGCCCGACGGTGGTGCTGGCCGAACGCGCCGAGGACGCCGAGCACCTCGCGGCGCGCGGGATCACCGAGCTGATCCTCCCGGCCGACGTGGTCTGAGCCCCACCCCGCCCACCGCTCGCTAGAACGACCGCGCGGGGGCCGGCCCGGTCCGGCCCCCCCGCGGCGCGATCAGCACCCATCGCACCATCCGCGTCACCCGCAGCACCCCCGTCACCTCCCGAAGGAGCCCCTGACATGGCCGAGTCCGACAACGGCGTCGACACTCGCACCTCCCCCTCCCGGCGCCGCGTCCTGCTCGCGGGCGCCGGCGCGGCCGGCGCCGCCGCCCTCCTCACCTCCCCCGCCCTCACCGGCACCGCGACGGCCGCCCCCACCACCCCCGGCGCGGACGGCGCACGGGGCGCGGCGGCCGACATCGCCCCGTACGCCTCGTACTGGTTCCCCCAGCACCTGCCCGCCGGGCAGCCCGGCCCCGGCATCGTCTGGCGCTCCCTGCTGGACTGGCGCCCGGAGACCGACCCGGACCTGCCCTTCAACCGCTCCACCGTGCCGCTCGCCCCCCGCTTCACCCCCACCCCGCCCAACGTGACGGCCCGCGCCGACCAGGCCCGGATAGCCTCCCTGGTGTCCTTCGGGAACACCGCCGGCAGCCCCTCCCAGGGCTCCCCCACCGCCGATTACTACGCCCTCACCCACTGGGCGTACATCGACGAGCTGGTCTTCTGGGGCGGCTCCTCCGGCGAGGGCATCGTGCTCGCGCCGAACGCGCCCGTCGTGGACGCCGCCCACCGCAACGGCGTGCGCGTCATGGGCAACGTCTTCCTGCCGCCCGTGCCCTACGGCGGCGACCTCCAGTGGACCCGCGACCTGGTGCAGAGCGACGCCCTGGGCCGCTTCCCGGTGGCCGAGAAGATGGTGGAGGTGGCCCTCGCCCACGGCTTCGACGGCTGGTTCGTCAACGCCGAGACCGACGGCGGCGACAGCGAACTCGCGAGCCGCATGCAGCGCTTCCTGCGCGCCCTGCGCGCCGCCGGCGAACCCCGCGGCCTGCACATCACCTGGTACGACGCGATGAACCGGACCGGCAAGGTCGGCTGGCAGGGCGCCCTGAACCAGGAGAACCAGGAGTTCTTCGAGGACCGCGCCGGCAAGGTCGCCGACACCATGTTCGTGGACTTCCGCTGGAACCCCCAGCGGCTGCTGGACTCCGCCGCCCGCGCCGACGGCCTCGCCGGCCGCGGCCGCTACGAACTGTGGGCCGGCGTGGACGTGGAGGCCAACGGCTGGAACTCCCGCGACCGCTGGGACGCCATCGTGCCGCGCACCGGCGAGCACGTCGTGAGCTACGGCTTCTACCGGCCCGAGTGGACCCGCAACCACCTCGCCGACCGCTCCCCCGGCGCCTTCCACGCCGCCGACGACCGGTTCTGGACCGGCGAGTCCCTCGACCCGGCCCGACCCGCCCCCGACGGCCCCTGGCGGGCCCCGGCCACCGTGGTCGCCGACCGGGGCACGATCGCCGCCCTGCCCTTCGCCTGCTCCTTCAACACCGGCCACGGCCAGGGCTGGTGGGAGAACGGCCGGCGGGTCTCCACCACCCCGTGGAACCACCTCGGGCTCCAGGACCGGCTCCCGGGCCGGCGCTGGGTCCTGGACACCCACGCGGAGGGCGCCGCCCGCCCCGAGGTCACCCTCGACTTCGCGGACGCCTGGCGCGGCGGCTCCAGCCTGCTGGTCGCGGGGAAGGTCGACGGGCCGGTCACGGTCGGCCTGCACGCCACCCGCTTCCCCGTCACCCGCGACACCGTGCTGGAGCTGACCCACCGCACCGAGGGCGGCCCGGTGGCCGTCGAGATCGGCGTGGCGGACGCGGAACCCGCCCGCCCCGGCGCCCCCGTCCCGTACACCTGGCTGAAGGCCGAGAACCTCGGCGCCGGCCAGGGCTGGCGCACCAACCGCGTCTCCCTCGCCCGACTCGCCGGGAAGACCGCGCACGGCCTCGCCGTCCGCCTGACCGCCCGCGGCCACAAGCCGCTGAACTGGCGACTGGGCCGGATCGCCGGCCACGACGGGACCCGCCCCGCCCCCGCCGCCCCGACCGCGCCCCGGATCACCGCGAGCGCGCCGGCCGGCGCCGGCCGGGGCACGGACCTGCGGCTGCTGTGGACGGCCGCCCCCGGCCCGGTCCGCGCGCACGAGGTGCACCGCGTGCTCCCCGACGGCACCCGCCGCTACCTCGGCGGCACCCCCGGCGAGGCCCTGTTCCTCACGAGCCTGGAACGCGCGGGCACCGAGCGGGCGGCCGTGCTGGAGGTGCGGGCCGTGGACGAACTGCACGCGGCCTCGCGCCCCGTCCGCGTCACCCACGCCTGGTAGCACCGCCCACCCTCCCCCCACCTCCCCCGGGGCGCCGCGTCGCCGGCGCCCCGGGCCCCCGAAGGAGAGCACCCCCATGCACGACGACCGCACCCTGGTCGAGGCCCGCCTGCGCCGGGTCCTGAACGAGCGGGTCCGCCCGGCCGTGTACCCGGCCGCCGTCCCGTTGGAGATCTCGGCGTGGACCGCGCCCGGCCGCGAACCGGTGCCGGTGGCCGAGGGCCTGGCCGCCGAGCACACCCCGGTGGCGGTCGGCGACGCCTGGGGCGCGCCCTGGGACACCACCTGGTTCAAGGTCACCGGCGAGGTGCCCGCCGACTGGGCGGGCCGGGAGGTGGAGGCCCGGATCGACCTCGGCTTCGACGAGCGGATGCCCGGCTTCCAGTGCGAGGCCCTGGTGTACCGGCCCGACGGCACCCCGGTGAAGGCGATCAACCCGCGCAACCAGTGGGTGCGGGTGCGGCCCGGCGCGGAGCCGGTGGCGGGCGGCGAGCGGGTGGAGTGGCACCTGGAGGCCGCGTCGAACCCGGTGATCCTGGAGGTGGAGCCCTTCCGCCCGACCGGCCTGGGCGACCGGCACACCGCCGGCGACGAGCCCCAGTACCGGCTGGAGCGGATCGAGTTGGCGGTCTTCGACCGCACCGTGTGGGAGCTGGCGACCGATCTGGAGGTGATCGAGGAGCTGCTGCCCGAGCTGCCCGCCGACACCGCCCGCCGGCACGAGTTCGTCCGGGCCGTGGAACGCGCCCTGGACGCCCTGGACCTGACCGACGTCGGGGGCACGGCCGCCGCCGCCCGCGCCGAACTCGCCGCGGTGCTGGCCGCGCCCGCGAACGCCTCGGCGCACCGGATCAGCGCCGTGGGCCACGCGCACATCGACTCGGCCTGGCTGTGGCCGCTGCGCGAGACGGTCCGCAAGGTGGCCCGGACCACCTCCAACATGACCTCCCTGCTCGCCGACGAACCCGAGTTCGTGTTCGCGATGTCGCAGGCCCAGCAGTACGCGTGGATCAAGGAGCACCGGCCGGAGGTGTACGCGCGGCTGAAGGAGGCCGTGGCCGAGGGCCGGTTCGTGCCGGCGGGCGGCATGTGGGTGGAGTCCGACACCAACATGCCCGGCTCGGAGGCGATGGCCCGGCAGTTCGTCCAGGGCAAGCGCTTCTTCCTGGAGGAGTTCGGCGTCGACAACGAGGAGGCGTGGCTGCCGGACACCTTCGGGTTCGCCGCCGGTCTCCCGCAGATCATCAGCGCCGCCGGCTCCCGCCGGCTGCTGACGCAGAAGATCTCCTGGTCGCAGATCAATTCCTTCCCGCACCACACCTTCCGCTGGGAAGGCATCGACGGGACCCGGATCTTCACCCACTTCCCGCCCGTGGACACCTACAACTGCTCGGTCTCGGGCCGGGAGATCGCCCACGCGGCCCGCAACTTCAAGGACAAGGGCGTGGCCCGGCACTCGCTGGCCCCCACCGGCTGGGGCGACGGCGGCGGCGGCACCACCCGCGAGATGATCGCCAAGGCCCGCCGGCTGCGGGACCTGGAGGGCTCGGCCCGGGTGGCGTGGGAGACCCCGACGCAGTTCTTCGAGAAGGCCGAGGCCGAGTACCCCGAGCCGCCCGTGTGGGTGGGCGAGCTGTACCTGGAGCTGCACCGGGCCACCCTGACCAGCCAGGCCGGCACCAAACAGGGCAACCGGCGCTCGGAGTCCCTGCTGCGGGAGGCCGAGCTGTGGTGCGCCACCGCCGCCGTGCGCGCCGGGCACCCCTACCCGCAGGAGACCCTGGACCGGATCTGGCGCACCGTGCTGCTGCACCAGTTCCACGACATCCTGCCCGGCTCCTCCATCGCCTGGGTGCACCGCGAGGCGGAGGCCACGTACGCGGCCGTCGCCGTCGAGCTCCGCGCGCTGATCGAGGACGCCCAGCGCGCCCTGGCCGGGGACCCCGAGGCCGCGGACGCCGTCGAGCTGGTCTTCAACGCGGCCCCGCACACCCGGGCCGGGGTCCTGGCCGGCGGGAGCGCCCCCCGCTCCGCCGCCCCCGCCTGCGAGCCCACCGCGGTGACGGCCCGCGAGGACGGCGGGTTCGTCCTGGACAACGGCCTGCTGCGGGTCGAGGTGGACGGGCGCGGCCTGGTGGTCTCGGTGCGCGAGCACGCCTCGGGCCGGGAGTCGGTGGCGCCGGGGCAGGCCGCGAACCTGCTCCAGATCCACCCCGACTTCCCGAACATGTGGGACGCGTGGGACGTGGACTCCTTCTACCGCAACACCGTCACCGACCTGGTCGACGTGGACGCGGTGGAGCCGGTCGGCCCGGACTCGGTGCTGGTGACCCGTTCCTTCGGCGCCTCGCGGGTGGAGCAGCGGCTCACCCTGGCGGCGGGTTCGGGCCGGCTGGACTGCGTGACGGAGGTGGACTGGCACGAGACGGAGAAGTTCCTGAAGGTGGCCTTCCCCTTCGACGTGCACGCCGAGCGGTACGCGTCCGAGACCCAGTTCGGGCACCTGTACCGCCCCACCCACACCAACACCTCGTGGGAGGCCGCCAAGTTCGAGGCGTGCCACCACCGGTTCCTGCACGTGGCGGAGCCGGGCTGGGGCGCGGCGCTGGTCAACGACTCGATGTACGGGCACGACGTGACCCGCTCGGTCCGCGCGGACGGTTCGGGCACGACGACCACCGTGCGGCTGTCGCTGCTGCGGGCGCCCCGCTTCCCGGACCCGGAGACCGACCAGGGCCGGCACCGCTTCGGCTACGCGCTGGTGCCGGGGGCGGGGCTGACGGAGGCAGTCCGCGAGGGCGCCGGGATCAACCTGCCGGAGCGGGTGACGCGCGGCACGCGGGTCACCGAGCCGCTGGTCTCGCTGTCCGACGACCGGATCGTGCTGTCGGCGCTGAAGCTGGCGGACGACGGCTCGGGCGACGTGGTGGCCCGGGTCTACGAGGCGACCGGGGCCCGGGTGTCGGGGGCGCGGCTGCGGCTCGGTTTCGCCGCGGACTCGGTGGTGGCCGCGGACCTGCTGGAGCGGCCGTGGGAGACCACGGCGGCCGGCGCCGAGGGCCGGCGTCAGGCCCCGCCGCTGGTGGCGGGCGAGCTGGAGCTGGAGCTGCGCCCGTTCGAGCTCCTGACCCTGCGGTTCGCGCGGAGCCGCTGAGGGTCAGGATCGCGGGCCGGTGCGCGGGACGGCGACCGTGACCCGCAGCCCGTGCGGCGGGTTCGTCTCGTAGGAGAGGGACCCGCCGCCCGCGGCGAGCAGGCTGCGGGAGATGGACAGGCCGAGCCCGGAGCCCTTGACGTTCTGGTGGCGGCCGCTGCGCCAGAACCGGTCGCCGATCCGGTCGAGTTCCTCCTCGGTGAGGCCGGGGCCGGAGTCGGCGACGACGATCTCGGCGTGCCCGCCGCGCACCGCGCAGGAGACGGCGACGGGCGCGCCGGCCGGGGTGAACTTCAGGGCGTTGTCCACGACGGCGTCCAGGGCGCTGGACAGGGCGACGGGGTCGGCCCAGCCGGTGACGCCGGTGTCGCCCTGCCAGAGCAGCGCGACCTCCTTGTCCTCGGCGAGCGGCAGCCACGCCTCGACGCGTTCGGCGGCGAGTTCGCCGACGTCGACGAGGCTGATCCGGGAGCCGGCGGCGTGTTCGGCCAGGGCCAGGTTGAGGAGGTCGTCGAGCACGCTGGTGAGGCGTTTGCCCTCGGTGCGCACGGAGGCGATCTCGGGGTTGCCCTCGGGGAGTTCCAGGGCGAGGAGTTCGATCCGCAGCAGGAGGGCGGCGAGCGGGTTGCGCAGCTGGTGGGAGGCGTCGGCGACGAACGCCCGCTGCTGTTCGAGGACGTCCTCGACGTTGTCGGCCATCTCGTTGAAGGACCGGGCCAGCCGCCGCAGTTCGGGCGGGCCGGAGGAGGCGGCGACCCGGGAGTTGAGCCGGCCGGTGGCGATGCCGTGGGCGGCGGCGTCCAGGGTGCGGACGGGTTTGAGGACCCAGCCGGTGAGGCGGAGCGCGGCGCCGAAGGCCAGCAGCATCGCGGCGCAGAGCCCGGCTCCGATGAGGAGCCAGCCGTGCAGGACGTCGGAGCGCATCCGGTCGGTGGGCGATTCGGTGACGACGACCCCGACCACGTCCCCGTCGAGGACCACGGGGGAGGCCACCACGAGGGTGCCGCGGCGCTGCCAGGGCCACACCTGGGGCGGGTCGTGGCTGCGCCGGCCGGTGAGGGCCTCGTCGAAGGCGGTGCGTCCGGGGCCGCCCTGCTCGGGCGTGGGCAGTTCCCACCAGCCGGGGGCGCGGACCATGGCGTTGTTGTCGCGGTAGAAGATCCCGACCCGGATCCCGTACAGCTCCTGGTACCGCTGGAGTTCGAACTGGAGGGTGTCGCGGCGTTCGTCGGCGCCGCTGGAGCGGGAGCTCTCGGCGTCCACGACGAACTGGGCGAGGGCGGCGAAGCGGGCACTGTCGTCGATGCGGTCGACGACCACGCGTTGTTGGGCGGCGGCGGCCAGGCTCGCGGCGAGCGGCAGGCCGAGCGCGAGCAGCACGCCGGCCATGAGGACGACGAGCAGGGGCAGCAGCCTGGTGCGCACGGGTGGGCCGCGGTCAGTGCGGGGCGGAGGGGGCGGGGGCCACGAGCCGGTAGCCGACGCCGCGCACGGTCTCGATCAGGCGGGGCATGGCGAGCTTGGAGCGCAGCGAGGCCACGTGCACCTCCAGGGTGCGGCCGGTCCCCTCCCAGCTGGTGCGCCAGACCTCGCTGATGATCTGTTCGCGGCGGAAGACGACGCCGGGGCGGCCGGCGAGGAGCGCGAGCAGGTCGAACTCCTTGCGGGTGAGGGGGATCTCGACCCCGTCCACGGTGACGCGGCGGGTGGCGGTCTCCACGCGCACGCCGCCGAGGTCGAGCCCGGGTTCGCCGGGGCCGGGGGCGCTCGGGGCGGGCGCGGGTTCCTCGGGGCCGGGGGTGCGGCGGGCCACGGCGTGGATGCGGGCGAGGAGTTCGCCGGTGTCGTAGGGCTTGACCACGTAGTCGTCGGCGCCGAGGTTGAGGCCGTGGATCCGGGAGCGGACGTCGGCGCGGGCGGTGACCATGATGACGGGCACAGAGCTGCGCTTGCGGATGCGTCCGCACACCTCGTAGCCGTCCTGGTCGGGCAGGCCGAGGTCGAGGAGGACCACGTCGAAGGCGGGGTTGGGGGCGCCGGCCCCGGTGGTGGGGAGCAGGGCCTGGAGGGCCTCCTCGCCGCCGCGGGCGTGGGTCACCTTGAAGCCGTGGCGGGCGAGGACCGCCGACAGGGCGGCGGCCACGTGGTCGTCGTCCTCGACGAGCAGCAGTCTCACGGGTGTGCCCCCTTTCGTGGTCGGCGCCGGATCGCGGCGCGGCTGTCCCATCTGAATCCACGCCGATCGGGGGCCGCCCGTCAAGGGGGTTCCGGTTCGCCACGCGGTGTCGTTACGGACCCGGTACCCGGCTCGCGCCCGCGGGGTCGCGCGCGAGCGGATCCCGTACGCAGCGTATCCGCGCGAGTCCGGATCGTTATGCTCAAATGTCCCTCAGATGTGATGACGACCTGCGCAAACCCTCACTACTGTCCTCCCAATCGAGGAGGACGGAGCGGGGACCGATGAGCGCAGAGTCCGGTACCGGGGACGTGCGGGACGAGGCCGCCGTCGCCGAGGGCGGCGACCTGGTCGTGTTGAGCGGGGTGAACAAGCATTTCGGCGCGTTGCACGTGCTGCAGGACATCGATCTGACCATCGCGCGGGGCGAGGTGGTGGTGGTGATCGGACCCTCCGGTTCCGGCAAGTCCACGCTGTGCCGCACCATCAACCGGCTGGAGACCGTCGACTCGGGCACGATCACCCTGGACGGCAGGCCGCTGCCGGCCGAGGGCAAGGCGCTGGCCGCGCTCCGCGCCGACGTGGGCATGGTGTTCCAGTCCTTCAACCTGTTCGCGCACAAGACGGTGCTCCAGAACGTGATGCTGGGGCAGCTCAAGGTCCGCAGGACCGACGCGGCGACGGCCGAGCGCAAGGCCCGTGAGCTGCTGGACCGGGTCGGCGTGGGCACCCAGGCCGACAAGTACCCGGCGCAGCTCTCCGGCGGCCAGCAGCAGCGGGTGGCGATCGCCCGCGCCCTGGCCATGGGCCCGAAGGTGATGCTCTTCGACGAGCCGACCTCGGCCCTGGACCCGGAGATGATCAACGAGGTGCTGGAGGTCATGCAGCAACTCGCCGCCGAGGGAATGACGATGGTCGTGGTGACGCACGAGATGGGCTTCGCCCGTTCCGCCGCCGACCGTGTGGTCTTCATGGCCGACGGGAAGATCGTCGAACAGGGCACCCCGGAGCAGTTCTTCAGCAACCCGCGCAGCGACCGCGCCAAGGACTTCCTTTCGAAGATCCTGCACCACTGAGCCCTCCCGTCCGGTACAGGTAGGGGGCCCGCCCCCGATCGGCGCGCCGCGTCGGCTCGGTGCTCGTCACACCAACAACGTCTGATTCGAGGGAAGTTCACGATGAAGTTCACGAAGGTCGGCGCGCTCGCCGCCGTCGCCGTCTCGCTGGCCCTGACCGCGACCGCGTGCGGCAAGAACGACGCCGGTTCCGGCGGCGGCAGCGACAAGATCGTCATCGGCATCAAGTTCGACCAGCCCGGTCTCGGCCTGAAGAGCCCCGACGGCAAGTTCTCCGGTTTCGACGTGGACGTGGCCACGTACGTCGCCAAGGAGCTGGGCTACTCCGCCGACAAGATCGAGTTCAAGCAGGCCATCAGCGCCGAGCGCGAGAACCTGATCCAGAACGGCGACGTGAAGTTCATCGCGGCCACCTACTCGATCAACGACAAGCGCAAGGCGAAGGTCGACTTCGCCGGCCCGTACCTCCTGGCCCACCAGGACCTGCTGGTCCGCGCCGACGAGACGGGCATCACCAAGCCCGAGGACCTGAACTCCAAGAAGCTCTGCTCGGTGACCGGCTCGACCTCCGCGCAGAACGTCAAGGAGAAGCTGGCCCCCAAGGCCGACCTCCAGGAGTTCGGCGGCTACTCCGAGTGCCTGACCGGCCTGGAGAACAAGGCGGTCGACGCGCTGACCACCGACAACTCCATCCTCGCCGGCTTCGCCGCCCAGGAGAAGAACCGCGGCAAGTTCAAGCTGGTCGGCCTGAGCCTGAGCAACGAGAACTACGGCATCGGTCTGAAGAAGGGCGACAAGGAGCTCCAGACCAAGATCAACGCCGCGCTGAAGAAGATGGTCGAGGACGGGTCCTGGGAGAAGGCCGTCCAGGCCAACTTCGGCCCGGCCAACTACAAGAACGAGCCCGCCCCGAAGATCACCGAGGGCAGCTGACCTCCCGATAGGGGCCCGGAACGCCGCCGACCTGCCTGCGGCGGCGCTCCGGGCCCCCTCGGCCTGACCCGTCACTGGGGAGAGCGCAGGACAACGTGTTCGAGTTTCTTGAGTCCGGGCGGTACGACCTGCTCGGCGCCTTCTGGGTGACGGTGCAGCTCACCCTCTGGTCGGCGGCCGGATCCCTGGTCTGGGGCACCGCGCTGGCCGGCATGCGGGTCAGCCCCGTCCCGGTCATGCGGGCCTTCGGCACCGGCTACGTCAACATCGTGCGCAACATCCCGCTCACCGTGTTGATCATCGCCTGCTCCCTCGGCCTCAACCAGACCCTGGGCATCACCCTGGGCGGCGGCGACTTCAAGTCCATCGGCTTCCGCCTCGCCATCCTGGGCCTGGTCGCCTACACCGGCACCTTCGTGTGCGAGGCCCTGCGCTCCGGCATCAACACCGTCCCGGTCGGGCAGGCCGAGGCCGCCCGCGCCCTCGGCCTGGGCTTCTTCCAGGTCCTCACCCTCATCGTGCTGCCGCAGGCATTCCGGGCCGTGATCGCCCCGCTCGCCAACGTGCTGATCGCGCTGACGAAGAACACCACCGTGGCCGCCGCCATCGGCGTCACCGAGGCCGCGCTGCTGATGAAGGAGATGAACGAGAACGAGGCCGACTCGATCATGGCCGTCTTCCTGGTCATCGCCATGGGCTTCGTCCTCCTGACCCTGCCCACCGGCCTGCTCCTGGGCCGGCTCGCCCGACGCATGGCGGTGAAGCGATGACCAACGTCCTCTACGACACCCCGGGGCCCCGCGCCAAGGTCCGCAACCACCTGTACACGGCCGCGTTCGTCGTCCTCTTCGGCGCCGCCCTGTGGTGGATCCTCGCGCGGATGGCCGACAAGAACCAGCTGGACGCCGACAAGTGGACCCCGTTCGTCACCGACGGCCGGATCTGGACCACCTGGCTGATACCCGGCATCGGCCAGACCCTCCTCGCCGGCGTGATCGCCATGGCCATCTCGCTGCCCCTGGGCGCCCTCCTCGGCATCGGCCGGCTCTCCGACCACGCCTGGGTGCGGGTCCCGGTCGGCGCCTTCGTCGAGTTCTTCCGCGCCATCCCGGTGCTCGTGCTGATGTTCCTCGGCAACGTCCTGTACGCCACGTACAGCAGCGTCAGCTCGGAGTTCCGCCCCCTGTACGCCGTCGTCACCGGCCTGGTCCTCTACAACTCGACCGTCATCGCCGAGATCGTCCGCGCCGGCGTGGAGTCCCTGCCCCGGGGCCAGAGCGACGCCGCCAAGGCCATCGGCATGCGCAAGGGCCAGACCATGGCGTACGTGCTGATCCCGCAGGCCGTCACCGCGATGCTCCCTGCCCTGGTCAGCCAGCTCGTCGTCATCCTCAAGGACACCGCCCTCGGCGGCTCCCTGCTGGCCCTGACCGAACTGCTCTCCATGAACCGTCAGATCGCGGCCAACTACAGCAACCCCATCGCCACCCTCGTGGTGATCTCCCTGATCTACGTGGCGGTCAACTTCGCCCTGACCACCTTCGCGAGCCGCCTGGAGTCCCGCCTGCGCCGCTCCACCAAGAGCACCGGCGCCGTGCTGTCCGCCGGATCCGTCGAGGACGCCGCCTCGGGGCGCGCCGTCTGACACACCGACACCTCCCGTATCGTGGTGCGGCGGAACCTTCCGCCGCACCACGACCGTTTCCGGACCTGTGTCACTTGACGGGCGCACCTCCAGTGGGTTGCATACGTTCTGTGATCACATACCGGACATCGGGAGCCATGCCTTGGACCCGGTGATCGTCGTCGGCGCGGGCCCCGTCGGACTCTCCCTGTCCCTGGCCCTCGCCGATCAAGGCGTGCCCTCCGTCCTCCTCGACGAAGGACCGGGCAAGGACGAGCCCCGCCCGGCCCGCACCGTCGTCCTGCACGCCGACACCGCAGCCGCCCTCCGCCGCCAGGGCTGCGTCACCCTCCACGACGAGGCCGTGCGCTACACCGCCTGGCGCACCCTGCGCCGACGCCAGGAGACCGGCCGCGTCACCTTCGAGGACCACACCGCCCCCCTCCACCTCCCCCAGCACGCCCTCACCCGCGCCCTGCGCGCCGCCGCCGCCGGAAACCCCCTGATCACCCGCGTCGACCAGGTCCGCGTGGACGTGCTGGAACAGGACGAACGCGGGGTCAGCGCCCACACCCGCGGCGCCGAGACCACCTGGTGGCGCGGCAGCCACCTGGTCGGCTGTGACGGCGCCCGCTCCACCGTCCGCAAACTCCTCGACATCCGCTTCCCCGGCCGCACCGCCGTCGAACGCCACGCCGTCGCCGCCCTGCGTACCGAACTCCCCTGGCCCGGCGAGGCCGTCCTGCACCGCGGCCTGTCCGGCCCCGCCGCCGAGGTCACCGCCCGCCCCCTCGCCGACGGCCTGTGGCGCCTGGACTGGCTGCTGCCCGCCCGCGGCGAACTCGTCACCCCCGACGCCCTGGTCCTGCTCATCCGCGACACCCTCGCCGGCTGGTGCGGCGGCGCCACCCCGCCCTACGACCTCGTCGACACCGGCGTCCACACCCTCCACCACCGCCTCGCCCGCACCTGGCGCGTCGGCCGCGCCTTCCTCGCCGGCGACGCCGCCCACCTGCTCGGCGCCCTCGGCGTGCAAGGGGTGGAGGAGGGCCTGCGCGACGTCGCGAACCTCTCCTGGAAACTGGCCCTGGACTGGCGCCAGGGCGCCCCCGACGCCCTCCTCGACAGCTACGGCGCCGAACGCCGCGCCGCCGTCGCCGCCCGCCTGCGCGCCGTGGACTCGGCCATGCCCGCCCTGCGCGGGGGCGGCGGACTGCGCCCCTGGCTGCCCGGGGCCTCCCGCTCCGCCGAATCCCTCTTGGCCGACGCCCACCTCGGCCGCGGCGCCCTGGGCGCCGCCCCCTGCTACGCGCCACCCGGCGCGACCTGCGAGGTCCCGGTGGACACCCCCCTCGGCGAACTCGTCGCCGACGTCCCCGTCACCACCTCCGACGGCGCCACCGTCCCCCTCACCGACCTCATCGGCCGCGGCACCTGCCTGGTGGTCCTGGTCGCCCCCGGCACCGGCGTCTGGGACCGCCGGCACTGGGCCCGGGCCGGGCTCATGCCCCGCCTCGCCGAAACCGTCGAATCCCTGCCGCTGCCCGCCGAACTCGTCGTCGCCGACGGCTACCCCGGCGCCCCCGCCCACACCGTCCTCCTGATCCGCCCCGACGGCCACCTCGCCGACACCTTCGCCGGCGTCCGCCCCGCCGAACTCCTCGCCGCCGCCGACGCCCTGCGCACCGGCGGCACCGAACTCCCCCGCCCGCCCCGCCCCCGCACCGACCCCGACGAGACCCCGCACGCCGAACCCGACCCCGTCACGACACCGTCCGGAGCCGTGATCGATTGACCCGACGAGCCGGCCGTGGTTCACTCCGACCCATGACCGGCAACGACGTACACCTGTGGCGGAGGGTCCATGTGGACCTGCTCCGATTCGCGGGCTGCGTCTGTCGCCCTTCCTGCTGATTCGCCCCCTTCCCCGCGCCCCGCCACGTCCGCCCGTGCCCCACGGGCCGTCGACGCCGCCGCGCGCGCCCACGCGAACCCAGGACGGTCACCCCGCCATGCCGACGACGCACGCCCCCACCCTGCCCACCCCCCTGCGCGCCCACCCCGGCCCCTCCGCCGCCGAACTCCTCGACTTCGCCCGCCGCACCGCCGCCGACCCCGAGGTCATCGCCCGCCTCCCCCTCGACCCCGAGGGCCGCACCTGGATCCGCCTCGACGGACCGGGCGGCAGCGAGGCATGGCTGATCGGCTGGCCCCCCGGCACCGGCACCGGCTGGCACGACCACGCCGAATCCCGCGGCGCCTTCGCCACCGCCCGCGGCCGCCTCACCGAACACTCCCTGGCCGTCCGCATCCCCACCACGGGCTGGCGCTCCCTGGAACTCGAACCGGACGTGGACCGCACCCGCACCCTCGCCGAGGGCACCGGCCGCGCCTTCAACGAACACCACGTCCACGAGGTCCTCAACCCCTCGGACACCGAACACGCCATCTCCGTGCACGCCTACCACCCCCCGCTCCCCAGCATCCGCCGCTACAGCCGCACCGGCCCCGTGCTGCGCCTGGAGCAGGTCGAGATCCCGGAGGACTGGCAGTGACCGAGAGCATCGACAACCTCATCGACCGCCTGCGCACCACCTACACCCGCCTCACCCCGGCCGAGGCCCACGAGGCCGTCACCACGGGCCGCGCCCTCCTGGTCGACATCCGCTACCAGGCCCTCCGCGACCGCGACGGCCTCATCCCGGGCGCCCTGATCGTGGAACGCAACGAACTGGAATGGCGCCTGGACCCCCAGGGCACCCACAAACTCCCCGAGGCCGTGGACCACACCCGCCCCTGGATCGTGGTCTGCAACGAGGGCTACGCCTCCACCCTCGCGGCGGTCTCCCTCCACACCCTGGGCCTCACCCACGCCACCGACCTCATCGGCGGCTACCAAGCCTGGAAATCCACAGGCCACCCCACAACACCCCCCACCTAACCCCCACCCCACCCCGACCGGCCCGCTCCCCGCACACGCGGGGGGGGGCATGCCCGGACCATAGAGCCGCACCGTTTCCCGGGTTCATCCCCGCGTACGCGGGGGGGCGGACGCCGCAGACTCCAGTCGAGATCGTCGCCGGGGGTTCATCCCCGCGTGCGCGGGGGGGGCGGGTCTTTCACCTGCGGGTTTGTGGCGGCCGGGAGGGGTTTTGAGCAAGGATTGAAGATCGCGACATTCCGGGCATTACGGGGTCCTTAAGCCTCTGGGGATCTTCGTTAGGGCGGCGCGTTCGGTTGTTATCGCCACGGATTTTCGCAGCCGGTGGGGTGCGTACGTCGGGATGGGTTCGGGTTGTCGCGCACGGGGCGGTTGGGTGGGGCTGGGGTGGCCGCCTGCCGGCGGCGGGCAAGTCAAAAGCTTTTCCCAGGGGCGGCGGAGGGGGGCCGGGGCCTGGGTCCGTAGCCGTTCGCCGGTCCGCTCGGGGCCGGGGTAGGTCCACGGCAAGCGAGAGGCCCAGGGGCGACTGGGGTGGTCTGCTCCATGAACTGCGACCGTGCGCCCCGCCACCCGCCGCGCTCACCGGGCGGTCTCGGGCGCGTGCGGGCCCGTCGTGCACCACAAGCCCCGGCCGCCTGACACCTGGCGGGCCCGACTACGACCAGCCCGGCGTGTCGCCACGTCGAGCGGCCACCTGGCACCTGGCGGGCTCGGCAGCGGCCGGGCCGGCGTGCCGCCACGGGCGGCCGTCTGACACCGAGCGGGCCCAACTGCGTCCTACCCGGCGTGTCGCCACGTCGGGCAGCCGTCTGACGCATGGGCGTCCCAGGCGCGGCCGGGCCTGGTGCGCTGCCACATGCCCCAGCCGTCTGGCGCGTGGGCGTCCCGGGCACGGCCGGGCTGGCGCGCTGCCACGCGCCCCAGCCGTATGACGCATGGGCGTCTCAGGCTCAGCTGGGCCTGGTGCGCTGCCACATGCCTCAGCCGTCTGGCGCGTGGGCGTCTTGGGCGTGGGCGGGCCTGGTGCGACTCCACGGGCCGACTCGCAGGCAGGGGACGGGCTTGGGCACAGGTGGCCCCTCCGCCCGGCACGTTTCTTTCGGATAGGGGGCGGTGCCGGCAGAGCGGTTGGCTTGCGCCGGTGGGGACGGGGTCAAGGGTGGCGCTTGCGCCATCGCGCAGCGACGCGACCGAAGGGAGCGCCCTTGAAGCCGGCCCCGCCGGTGAAAGACGATCGGGCTGACGGGAGCGACCCGACACCACCCCAGCCACCCACCAAGCCACCAACCCACCCGCACCCCGCCGACGGCGCCTGACGGTCTCGGGCCGTGGGCGGGGTGGTGCACCAACAGGGGCCATCGCTCCCCCTCCCCTCCTCCCTCCCACCCACCCCGCCCAGGTGGATCGGCCTCAGGGGTGGTCGCCTCCCCTTGTCCGCCTGGGGTCTTGCGACCGACAGCGTGTGCCCCGGCCTGGTGTCAGGCGTTCGTTGGGCTCGCGCACTGCCCGGTTCGCGCGGCCCCGCCTGCCGCCACCACCTCCACCACCTCCACCACCCCCAGCGCCCCCGGTTCGGCCCGACCGGCTACCAGGTGGGGCCCAGGTCGTCCGTTTCCTCGCCCTCTTCCTCCAGCGCGCGGCGGACCACTCGTAGGGCCATGCCCTCCGGGTAGCCCTTGCGGGCCAGCATTCCGGCCAGGCGGCGGATGCGTTTGTCGCGGTCCAGGCCCCGGGTCGTGCGGAGTTTGCGGTCGACGAGTTCTCGGGCCGTCTGTTCTTCCCGGTCCGAGTCGAGGCGTCCCAGGGCCTCCTCGACAACGTCCCCCTGCACCCCCTTCGTGCGCAGTTCGCGGGCCAGGGCGCGGCGGGCCAGGCCCCGGCCGTGGTGGCGGGATTCGACCCATGCTCCGGCGAAGGCCGCGTCGTCGATGAGTCCCACTTCCTCGAAGCGGGAGAGCACCTCCTCCGCCACCTCGTCCGGGATGTCCCGGGCCTTCAGGGCGTCGGCGAGTTGCCGGCGGGTCCGGGGGGATCCGGTGAGCAGGCGCAGGCAGATCGCCCTGGCCTTCTCCTCGGGGCTCTGGCTCGACTCCTCTCGCGCCCGGCGCCCCTTCGCGCCCGCACCGTCCACGCCCACGTCCGCGTCCGCGTCACCGTCACGCACGCGCTCTCGCGCGCGCTCTCGCGCGCGACCTTGCGCACTACGCCCCCGACCCGAGCGGCCCGACTCGCCGAACGCTCGCGAGCGCGTCCGCCCGTACTCCCGTGCCCGACCGCCCCCGGCGTTCCGGTCGTCGTCCCGACCGTCCCAACCGTCCCGGCCGCCGCCGTCCTCGTGCCCACCACCCTCGTGTCCACCGTCCGCCACAGCGCCACCGTCGGCGACGGCCGCGGCGAACCAGTCCGGCGGCCCGGACGCGGTGTTCGCCCCGGCCGGTCCCTCATCGTCGAACGAGTCGACCACGCCTTCTCCTCCGTCGGGTCGCCCCGACCGCTCTCGCCCGCGGTCCCCGTTCCGTCGGGGGGTCGGACGGCGTCACCGTCCCACCCCCGTCCCCGAGTCCTCGCGAACGTTCAACTCTCCGATCCCGCCCCGCACGCCCTGCACGCCCCACACGCCCGACACGCCCCGCCCGCCCCGGCCGAATGCCCGAAGCCGGATCGACTCGTCCCCCCGCCGTGACCTGTCCGCCGGCGGATCGTCACCGCGGCCGCCGCCCCCGGACCGGCCCGGTCTCCCGGGCCGGTCCGAACCGGCGTCCGCGTTCCCGTCCGTGGCCGAACACGGTCCGGGCCTAGCTCTTGGCGGTCGCGGCCTTGGCCGGCTTGGCCTTGGCGGCGGTCGCCGTCGCGGCCTTCGCCTCGTCGGTGCCCTCCGCCGCGCCCGCGCCCGCGGCCGCCGTGTCGGTCGCGGTCTCCGCGTCCGCCGCCGGCTTGCGCACGCCGACGCCCAGCTTCTCCTTGATCTTCCGCTCGATCTCGTCGGCCAGGGCCGGGTTGTCCTTGAGGAAGTTGCGGGCGTTCTCCTTGCCCTGGCCGAGCTGGTCGCCCTCGTACGTGTACCAGGCGCCGGCCTTGCGCACGAAGCCGTGCTCCACGCCCATGTCGATCAGGCCGCCCTCGCGGCTGATGCCATGCCCGTAGAGGATGTCGAACTCGGCCTGCTTGAACGGCGGCGCGACCTTGTTCTTGACGACCTTGCAGCGGGTGCGGTTGCCGACCGCGTCCGTGCCGTCCTTGAGGGTCTCGATCCGGCGGATGTCGATGCGGACCGAGGCGTAGAACTTCAGCGCGCGACCACCGGTGGTGGTCTCGGGCGAGCCGAACATGACGCCGATCTTCTCGCGGAGCTGGTTGATGAAGATCGCGGTGGTCTTGGACTGGTTGAGCGCGCTGGTGATCTTGCGCAGGGCCTGGCTCATCAGGCGGGCCTGGAGACCCACGTGCGAGTCGCCCATCTCGCCCTCGATCTCCGCTCGCGGCACGAGGGCCGCCACGGAGTCGATGACGATGAGGTCGAGGGCACCGGAGCGGACGAGCATGTCCACGATCTCCAGGGCCTGCTCACCGGTGTCAGGCTGGGACAGGATGAGGTTGTCCGTGTCGACGCCGAGCGCCTTGGCGTACTCGGGGTCGAGGGCGTGCTCCGCGTCCACGAAGGCGACGGTGCCGCCCGCGCGCTGCGCGTTGGCCACGGCGTGCAGGGTGAGGGTGGTTTTGCCGGAGGATTCCGGGCCGTAGATCTCGACCACTCGGCCGCGCGGCAGACCGCCGACGCCGAGGGCGATGTCGAGGGCGGTGGACCCGGTGGGGATGACTTCGATGGGGTCGTTGGGGCGGTCGCCCAGGCGCATCACCGCGCCCTTGCCGAATTGTCGCTCGATTTGTGCGAGAGCGGCGTCGAGCGCCTTCTCGCGGTCGGTGCCTGCCATGGGTTCCACCCGGGTTACTTGAGTCGATCGCTTCACGTCGACGACGCTAGCGCGTGCCACTGACAATGCGCCTCCACGCCCTCGCACCTGTGGATAACTCACCTGAACGGATGTTCGAATTCCGTGTCAAGCGCACCCCTCCACAACCCACTGACAACCCATGGTTGACAGTCACCGAACTGTCAACCTAAGGTTGTCACCATGACGAACCCTCCCGTGGAACCCGTCCGCATGAACCACCACGTCCGGCTCGACGATCTGATCGACGCCATCAAGAACACCCACCCGGACGCCCTGGAACAGCTCAGCGGCGCCGTGGTCGCGGCCGAGCACCTCGGCGACGTCGCCGACCACCTCATCGGCCACTTCGTCGACCAGGCCCGACGCTCCGGCGCCTCGTGGACCGACATCGGCCACAGCATGGGCGTCACCCGCCAGGCCGCCCAGAAGCGCTTCGTGCCCAAGAGCGACAAGCCCGGCGAGAGCCCGACCGACATGAGCCAGAACTTCGGCCGGTTCACCCCCCGGGCCCGCAACGTCGTGGTCGCCTCGCAGAGCGAGGCCCGCAAGGCCCACAACGCCGAGATCGGCGTCGAACACCTGCTCCTCGGGCTGCTCGCCGAATCCGAGGGCCTCGCCGCGCACGTGCTGCGCGGCCAGGGCGTGGACCCGGCCGAGGCGCGCGCCGCCGTCCTCGCCCGACTGCCCGAGCCCGGCGAGACGGTGCCGGACCTCATCCCGTTCGACCCGAAGGCCAAGAAGGCCCTGGAGTTGACCTTCCGCGAGGCCCTGCGCCTGGGCCACGAGTACGTGGGCACGGAGCACGTGCTGCTCGCCCTCCTGGAGCAGGAGAACGGCGCGGGCGCCCTCGCCGACCTGGGCGTGGACAAGACCAGGACCGAGGAAGCGGTCGCGGCCACCCTCTCCGCCCTCGGGGCGCTCACTCCCGGGGACGCCCCGACCGCCGAGTGACCCCACCGACCCGGGACCCCTCCCCCGGTCCGCCCCTTCCTTCCCCGCGCCGGACCTCCGAGCGGCCCGTCCGGGGCACGGCGTCGAGCGCACCGGACCGGCCCGCGCCCGAGCACAGGCGGGCCGGTGTGCTCAGCCGGCGCCGTCGAGGGATCGTTCCGCCACCTCGTAGCGGGTCACGTACGCGCCGAGGAACGCCTGGAGGGTGGCGACGGCCGGGATCGCGATGAGCGCCCCGACCGCGCCGAGCAGGGCGGTGCCGGCGATCACCGAGCCGAAGGCGACGGCGGGGTGGATGTCGACGGTGCGCGCGGTCAGCTTCGGCTGGAGCAGGTAGTTCTCGAACTGCTGGTAGATCACCACGAAGCCGAGGACGTACAGCGCGTACCAGGGGTTCACCGTGAACGCGATCAGCATCGGCAGCGCGCCCGCCAGGTAGGTGCCGATGGTCGGGATGAACTGCGAGACCAGGCCGACCCAGACCGCGAGGGCCGGCGCGTACGGCACGTCGAGGGCCTCGAAGAGCACGTAGTGCGCGATCCCCGAGATCAGCGCCATCAGCCCCCGCGAGTACAGGTACCCGCCGGTCTTGGCGACGGCGATCTCCCAGGCCCGCAGGACCTCCGCCTGCCGGGCCGGTGGCAGCACCGAGCACAGGGCGCGCCGCAGTCGTGGCCCGTCGGCGGCGAAGTAGAACGAGAACAGGGCGATCGTCAGCAGCCGGAACAGCCCGCCCAGCACCGTCGCCGAGACGTCCAGCACACCGCCCGCGCTGTTCTGCACGTACTTCTGGAGCCAGTCGGAGTGCAGCAGGCTGTCCTGGATCTCCAGCCGCGAGAGCTCGGTGTGGAAGGTGCGGTTCACCGACGCGATGACGGAGTCCAGGTACCGGGGCATGTCGGCGACGAGGTCGACGATCTGGCCGGCGAGCATGGACCCGAGCAGCACCACGAACCCGAGGGAGGCGAGCAGGATCGCGAGGAAGACCAGGAAGGTCGCCAGTCCGCGCCGCATTCCCCGGGCCGCCATCCGCGCGACGGCGGGTTCCACGGCCAGGGCCAGGAAGAACGCGATCAGGATGTTCACGAGCAAGCCGGTGACCTGCAAGAAGGCCCACGAGGCGAGGGTGTAGCAGGCGTACAGCGCGAACACGAGGAGCGCGGCGCGCGGCAACCACCGAGGCATCCGCGACCCCCCGAACCCGCTCCGGACCCCCGCGTTCCCCGGTGGGCTCCCCGCCCCGCCGTCCCGGGAGGACCGGGGCACGTGCCCGAGGCCGTCACCCCCGCCGTCCCGACCGCCCCGGCCGCCCCCGCCGCCACCATCCGCGACAGCGCCGCCCACGCCGCCGGCCGCCCCGTCGCCCGATCCGCCGTTCCCGGCGTCGGGCCTCACGCCCGACGTCCCGGCGCCTTCCGGTTCGTCCGCCGCGCCGCCTGCCCGTTCCTCTGTTCCAGCCACCCCACCAGTCTCACGCACAAGATCACCGGGACCGGCCCGGCGCGAGCGGCGGTCGGGTTCAGCGCAGCGACGCGGGGATGTCCACGGCCGCGCAGACCGCGCGCCACACGTCCTTGGTCTCCCAGCCCTGTTCGAGGGCCTGGTGGACGGTGAGCCCGTCGAGCTCCGCCATGACGTGGTCCCGCGCGAAGGAGTCGGCGTAACCGGCCCCGAAGTGCTCGGCCATCCGCTCCCAGAAAATCGTCAACCGCATGCGTACATCGTCCCACGCCCGCCCCACGCGGATCCGGGTTCGGGTTCGGACAGAAACCCCAAAGAGTGCACTCGTGCCGTTTCGTCACCGTGTCACCGCCCGGGACCCTAGCGTGTTCCCATGGCAGGCAACGAAGCGGCAGCGCTCGCCCTCGCCCGGGCCGAGCAGTTCATCTGGCTGACGGCGCGGGTCCTGGAGCAGCGACGGTTCGCGTTCCACTTCCTGGGTGCCGAGGCCGATCCGGTCGAGACGGCCCTCGGCCCCTACCTCAACCCCGACGGCGGTTACGGTCACGCCCTCGATCCGGACCTTCGGGGTCCTCTGAGCCAGCCCCTGCACACCCTGCACGCGCTGCGCGTCCTGGACTCCCTGGGGCGCTGCGAGGGACGGCGCGTGGAACGCGTCTGCCGGCACCTGACGCAGGTCTCGACCCCCGAGGGCGCGCTGCCCTCCGTGCTGCCGGTCCCGCGTTCCCATCCCGTGGCCCCGCAGCACCGCACGGCGGTGGACCTGCCCGCCGACCTCGTCGCCACCGGGCCCGTCGTCGGCCTCCTGCACCGCAACCGGATCTGGCACGCCTGGCTGTTCCGTGCCACCGACTTCTGCTGGCAGCGGGTGGAGAGCGCGAGACCGGCGCGGCTGTCGGAGATCCCCGCCGCCGTGGCCTTCCTCGACGGGGCCCCCGATCCGGGCCGCGCGGCCGCCGCGGCGGACCGGCTGGGGCGTGTGGTGCGCGAACGGGGCCTGGTGACGCTGGACCCGGACGATCCGCTCCCCCGCCCGGCCCCGAGCGGCCCGACCCCGAGCGGTCCGCCCGCGCCGAGGCCCCCCGCCGGTCAGGGCCCGGCCGCCCGACCCTCCTCCCCCCTGCTGCCGCACGAGGTCGCCCCCCGGCCGGATTCGGCGGCCCGCGCCTGGTTCACGGACGAGGAGATGGATCGTTCCCTCACCCACCTGGCGGCGCAGCAGCAGGAGGACGGCGGGTGGCCGGCGCGGCGGCGCGGCTGGACGGCGGGCGCCGTGCTGGAACAGCGGCCCATCGCGACGATCGAGGCCCTGCTGACCCTGCGGGCCTACGGACGACTGCCCGACCAGGGCTCCGCCGCCCCGACCGGGCCCGGCCCGGGCGCGATCGACTCGGGGGACGCGGCGGACGGCGGCCTCAGCCCGTCAGGGCCCGCACCCCTGCGGTGACGGCCACGGCCACCCCGACCACCAGCAGGAACGGTGCGCGCAGCAGCAGCGCGACGGCGGCGGCGGCGAGCCCGACCGCCCGTGCGTCCAGCACCAGGTCGCGACCGGCGGCGAAGGTCTGCTGCGCGGTGAGCGCGGCGAGCAGGGCGACCGGCAACAGGGCCGCGAGCCGGCGCACCCACGGGCGTTCGAGGGCCCCGGCGGGCACCAGCAGGCCGGCGAGTTTGACGGCGTAGCATCCGACGGCCGTCACGCCGATGGTGATCCACACGTTCACGACCGCGCCCCTCCGTCCTTCTCGTCCACGTCGACCTCGTCCACGCCGACGTCCTCGTTCTCGTTCTCGTTCACGGGTACGGCCCGGTCGCGGCCGGTCAGGAAGAGCACGGCCGGCGCGGCGAGGGCCGCGATCAGCACCGGCAGTCCGGCCGGCAGCACCGGCAGCAGTCCCAGTGCCGGCACGAGGGCCACGAGGGCCACCAGCCGCTCCGTCCGCCCCCGCAACATCGGCGCCAGCAGGGCGAGGAAGACTGCGGGCCCGGCGGCGTCCAGGCCCCACGCGGAGGTGTCCCCCAGGGCCTCGGCCCCCAGCGCGCCGAGCAGCGTCGTCAGGTTCCACAGCACGTACAGGGTGAGCCCGGTCACCCAGAAGCCGAGCCGGGCGGAGTCGCGGTCGCGGCGGGTCAGGGCCACCGCCGAGGTCTCGTCGATCACCCAGTGCGCGGCGAACGGACGGACCGCCCCGCGCAGGGCCAGCAGCTGCGACAGCCGCAGCCCGTAGAAGGCGTTGCGGGTGCCGAGGAAAAAGGCCCCGGCCGCCGCCGTGAACGGGTTGCCGCCCGCCGCCAGCGCGCCCACCAGCGCGAACTGGGAGGCCCCGGTGAACACGAGCAGGCTCAGCGCGCACGCCTGCCAGACGCTCAGTCCCGATCCGGCGGCCGTCACCCCGAACGCGAACCCGGACAGGCCGACGGCCACACCCACGCCGAGGGCGTCCCGCACGACGGCCCGTCGCCCTTCCACATCCGCACCCGCGCCCTCGCCCGCGTCCGGGCCCTGGTCCTGGTCCTGGTCCTGCCCTCGACCCGATATCGCTCCGGACGCGACCGCGTCCCGTTCCTCGATCATTAACCGACCTCCCACACCGGCTCAGCCAAGCAGATCGGTCCCGCGCGGTCTTGTACGTTCTTGCACGTCGCGGGCCCCCGCCCCGCCCTCCGTCGGCCCGTGCTCGCGCCGGTACGCCCCCGGCGGCACCCCCACGATCCGGGTGAAGTGCCGGTTCAGGTGCGGCTGGTCCGAGAAGCCCACCAGCGCGGCCACCGCGGCCGGCCCCGTCCCCCGTTCCATCAGCACGCGCGCCCGGCGCACCCGGGCGTCCGTGAGCCACGTGTGCGGCGGCATCCCGTACCGCGCGCGGAACGCCCGCAGCAGCGCGAACGAGCCCGTGCCCAGCTCCCCGGCCAGTTCGGCGAGCGTCGGCGGGTCCGCCATCCGTTCGGTGAGGATCTCGCGGGCCAGCTCCGCCGCCCTCGCCCCGGCCGCCGCCGGGGTCCGGGCCGAGGTCGGGGCCGCGTACCGGGTGACCAGCCGGGCCACCACTCCCCGCAGCAGGGTGTCGGCCGCCGTGGCCTGCCCGGCCTCGGCGGCCCGGTGCACCGCCACCACGGTCCGCGCCGCCTCCGGGTCCACCACCAGCGACTCGCGGAACAGCGGCGGCGCGGTCCCGCCCGCGCGCACCCCCCATTCCGCCGCGACCTCGCCCACCAGGGCCCGCCCGGGGTAGAGGGTCGCGTACGCCCAGCCCTCCGGGCCGGCCGCCCGCGCGCTGTGCGGCACCTCCGGGTTGATCATCGCGATGGTGCCGGGCACCGCCCGCACTCCGCCGCCCGGCAGGCCGATCTCCTCCACGCCCCGGGTGACGGCGCCCAGCACGTACCCGTCGTGGGCGTGCCGGGGGAAGGTGTGGCGCACGTAGCGGGCGCTGAGCAGGTGCAGGTCCGGCAGGTGCGGCGAGCGCCAGTGCCGCGCCCACTCCCCGTCGGCGCGCCGCCCGTCGACGACCGGCCCATCGACGACCGGCCCACCCGTGCCGGGACCACCCGTGCCCAGCCCGTCGCCGCGCGGCGGCCCGTCCCCGCCCCGCGCGTTCCCCGCGCCCGTGCCCGTGCCCTCGTCCGTGCCCATCCCCCCATTCTCCGCGCCCCCGGGCGCGGCGGCCCGGGGGCGTTGTCGGTGCCGGGGTGCACGATGGGGGGATGGCCGACCGCGCGCTGGATCAGTTCTCCCCCGCCACCCGTTCCTGGTTCTCGGGGGCCTTCGACGCGCCGACGGCCGCCCAGGAGGGCGCGTGGCGCGCCATCGCCGAGGGCTCGGACGTGCTGGTGGTGGCGCCGACCGGGTCCGGCAAGACCCTGTCGGCGTTCCTGGCCTCCCTGGACCGGCTCGCCTCCACCCCGCCCCCGGCCGAGCCCCGCAAACGCTGCCGGGTCCTGTACGTGTCCCCGTTGAAGGCCCTCGCGGTGGACGTGGAGCGCAATCTGCGCAGCCCGCTGACCGGGATCCGGCAGGAGGCCGTCCGCCTGGGGCTGCCGGAGCCGGAGATCCGGGTCGGGATCCGGTCCGGTGACACCCCGCCCGCCGAGCGGCGCGCCCTGGCCACCCGGCCGCCGGACATCCTGATCACCACCCCCGAGTCCCTCTTCCTGATGCTGACCTCGAACGCGCGGGAGGCCCTGACCGGGGTCGAGACGGTGATCCTCGACGAGGTGCACGCCGTCGCGGGCACCAAGCGCGGCGCCCATCTCGCGCTGACCCTGGAGCGGCTCGACGCGCTGGTGGCCCGGCCGGTCCGCCGGATCGGGCTGTCCGCGACGGTCCGGCCGGTGGACGAGGTGGCCCGGTTCCTCGCGCCGCGCGGCCGGGTGGAGATCGTGCAGCCGCCGTCCACGAAGCGCTTCGACCTGTCCGTGGTCGTGCCGGTGCCCGATCTCGGCGAGGTCGGCGCGGCGCCCGCCGCCGACGCGGGGTCGAAGGGGGCCGACGGCGGGGACCGTCCGTCGATCTGGCCGCACGTGGAGGAGCGTGTCACGGACCTGATCGGCGCGCACCGTTCCACGATCGTGTTCGCCAACTCCCGCCGGCTCGCCGAGCGGCTGTGCAACCGGCTGAACGAGATCACGGCCGAACGCGCGGCCGGCGCCGCCCTGCCGGAGGCGGCCCCGCCCGCGGAGATCATGGCCCAGTCGGGGGCGGCCAAGGGAGCCCCGCCCGTGCTCGCGCGCGCCCACCACGGCTCGGTGTCCAAGGAGCAGCGGGCGCTGGTGGAGGAGGACCTCAAGGCGGGCCGGCTGCCCGCCGTGGTGGCCACGTCCAGTCTGGAGCTGGGCATCGACATGGGCGCGGTGGACCTGGTGGTGCAGGTGGAGTCGCCGCCGTCGGTGGCCTCGGGGCTGCAACGGGTGGGGCGGGCCGGGCACCAGGTGGGCGCGGTCTCCACCGGGGTGGTCTTCCCGAAGTACCGGGGTGACCTGGTGCAGGCGGCGGTGGTCACGGAGCGGATGCGCGCGGGGGCGATCGAGGCGCTGCGGGTGCCGGCCAACCCCTTGGACGTGCTGGCGCAGCAGATCGTCGCGATGACGGCGATGGACGTGTGGCAGGTGGACGAGCTGTTGGCGCTGGTGCGGCGCGCCGCCCCGTTCTCGGCGCTGCCCGAGTCCGCGTTCACCGCCGTCCTGGACATGCTGGCGGGCCGCTATCCCTCGGACGCGTTCGCCGAGCTGCGGCCCCGGGTGGTGTGGGACCGGATCGCGGGCACGATCACGGGCCGGCCGGGCGCGCAGCGGCTCGCGGTCACCTCCGGCGGCACCATTCCGGACCGGGGCCTGTTCGGGGTGTTCCTCGTGGGCTCCGACCCGAAGAAGGGCGGGGGCAGGGTCGGGGAGCTGGACGAGGAGATGGTGTACGAGTCCCGGGTGGGGGATGTGTTCACGCTGGGCACGAGTTCGTGGCGGATCGAGGACATCACGCGGGACCGGGTGCTGGTCTCGCCGGCGCCGGGGGTGCCGGGGCGGTTGCCGTTCTGGAAGGGCGACCAGTTGGGGCGGCCGCTGGAGTTGGGGCGGGCGCTGGGGGCGTTCCTGCGGGAGGTGCACGCGGCGCCGGAGCCGGCGGCGCGGGAGCGGTTGACGGCGGCGGGGCTGGACACGTGGGCCGCCGACAACCTGTTGGCGTACCTGGCGGAGCAGAAGCGGGCGTGCGGGCACGTGCCGGACGACCGGACGATCGTGGTCGAGCGTTTCCGCGACGAGTTGGGCGACTGGCGGATCGTGGTGCACTCGCCGTTCGGGGCGCAGGTGCACGCGCCGTGGGCGCTGGCGCTGGGAGCGCGGCTCGCGGAGCGGTTCGGGATGGACGCGCAGGTGATGCACGCGGACGACGGGATCGTGCTGCGGCTGCCGGACGCGGACCTGTTGGGCGACTGGGGGGCGGAGGGCGCGGGCGGGTCGGAGGGCGCGGGGGCGGGGCCGACCGATCTCCTCGACCACGATCCCGCCGCCCCGGGCGGGGCGTTCCCGCGTCCCGCGTTCCCCTTGGACGCCGACGGGGCGCCGCCGGTCGGGGCGGGCGACGTGCTGTTCGCGAAGGAGGACGTGTCGGGGATCGTGACGGAGCAGGTGGGCGGGTCCGCGCTGTTCGCGTCCCGGTTCCGGGAGTGCGCGGCCCGCGCCCTGCTGTTGCCCCGGCGCGATCCGGGGCGGCGCACACCCTTGTGGCAGCAGCGGCAGCGGGCGGCGCAGCTCTTGCAGGTGGCGTCCGAGTTCGGCTCGTTCCCGATCGTGCTCGAAGCGGTGCGCGAGTGCCTTCAGGACGTGTTCGACGTGCCGGGGCTGGTCGAGCTGATGGGGGATGTGGAGGCGCGCCGGGTCCGGTTGGTGGAGGTGACCACGACCGAGCCCTCGCCGTTCGCGCGCTCCCTGCTGTTCGGGTACGTGGCCCAGTATCTGTACGAGGGGGATTCGCCGCTGGCGGAGCGGCGGGCGGCGGCCCTGTCCCTGGACTCCCGGCTGCTCTCGGAGCTGCTGGGGCAGGCCGAGCTGCGGGAGTTGTTGGATCCGGAGGTGCTGGCCGAGCTGGAGCGGGAGTTGTCCTGGTCCACGGAGGAGCGCCGGGTCAGGGACGCGGAGGGCGTCGCGGACCGGCTGCGGCTGCTGGGTCCGTTGACGGACGCCGAGTTGGCGGAGCGCGGGGCGACGGCCGAGTGGGCGCCGGAGTTGGGGCGGGCCCGGCGGGCGATCCGGGTGCGGATCGCGGGGGTCGAGCACTGGGCGGCGATCGAGGACGCGGGCCGGTTGCGGGACGCGTTGGGCACGGCCCTGCCGGTGGGGGTGCCGGAGGCGTTCACCGAGCCGGTGGCGGATCCGCTCGGTGATCTGTTGGCCCGGTACGCGCGGACCAGGGGGCCGTTCACGACGGGTGCGGCGGCGGCCCGGTTCGGGCTGGGCCCGGCGGTGACGGAGGGGGCGCTGCACCGGTTGGCGGCCTCGGGTCGGTTGGTGCGGGGCGAGTTCCATCCGGCGGGCACGGGCCAGGAGTGGTGCGACGCGACGGTGTTGCGGCGGCTGCGGCGCCGGTCCCTGGCCGCGTTGCGCGAGGAGCTGGAGCCGGTGGCGCCGGCGGCGTTGGCCGCGTTCCTGCCGCGTTGGCAGCACCTGGACACGGGCCTGCGGGGGGTGGACGGGCTGCTGCGGGCCGCGGAGCAGTTGCAGGGGGCGGCCGTGCCGGCCTCGGCGCTGGAGCGGCTGGTGCTGCCGAGTCGGGTGGCGGGCTACGACCCGTCGTTGTTGGACGAGCTGACGACCGGCGGGGAGCTGGTGTGGGCGGGCGCGGGGGCCTTGCCGGGCAAGGACGGCTGGGTGGCGCTGTACCCGGCGGACACGGCGCCGCTGTTGTTGCCGGAGCCGGGGCCGCTGGAGCTCACGCCGGTGCACCGGGCCCTGCTGGGGGCCTTGGCCGGGGGGTACGGGCTGTTCTACCGGCAGCTCGCGGACGCGGCCCGCCGCGCCCTGGCGGCGGGCTCGGCCGAGGGCGCGGGCGAGAACGGGGGGCCGGAGGTCTCCGATGTGGAGCTGACGGCCGGCCTGTGGGAGCTGGTGTGGTCGGGGCGGGTCACGAACGACTCCCTGGGCCCGCTGCGCGCCCTGCTCGGTTCGGGTCGCACGGCGGGGTCCACGGCGCACCGGGCGCGGCGTCCCGTGCCCCGGGGCCGGTACGGGTCGCTCACGGGCGCCCTCGGATCGCGCGGGTTCGGCTCCGGCGGCTCCGGCGGGTTCGGCGCGGGTGGGTTCGGCGCGGCCCGGCAGTCCTCGCCGACGGTGGCCGGGCGTTGGTCCTTGCTGCCGGAGCGGGCCGGGGACCCGACCCTGCGGGCGCACGCCCTGGCCCGGACCCTGTTGGACCGGCACGGGGTGGTGACCCGGGGGGCGGTGCAGGCGGAGGGGGTGCCGGGCGGGTTCAGCGCCGTGTACCGGGTGCTGTCGGCCTTCGAGGACAACGGTCAGGCCCGGCGGGGGTACGTCGTGGAGGGCTTGGGGGCGGCGCAGTTCGCGATGGACGGGGCCGTGGATCGGCTGCGGGCCTTCGATCCGCAGGGTCGGGAGCCGCGGGCGACGGTGTTGGCGGCCTGTGATCCGGCGAACGCCTACGGCGCGGCCCTGCCGTGGCCGGAGCCGCCGGCCGGGGTCACGCACAAGCCGGGCCGCAAGGCGGGGTCCACGGTGGTCCTGGTGGACGGCGAGTTGGCGGGCTACCTGGAGCGGGGCGGGCGGACGCTGCTGGTCTGGCCCGAGCCGGAGTCCCCGGTGTGGGCGGCGGCGCTCGCGGCGCTGGCCGACGCGACCCGCGCGGGTCTGCTTCCGCCGTTGACGGTGGAGCGCGTGAACACGGTCTCGGCCCTGACCTCGCCGGTGGCCCCGTCGCTGGAGGTGGCGGGGTTCCACGCGACGCCCCGGGGGCTGCGGCTGCGGCCGTGACGGGCCGGTCCGCGGGAGCGGCCCCGGCACAATGGGGGGATGCCCGAAGGTGACAGCGTCTGGCGCGCCGCTCGGCGTCTGGAGGAGGCGCTCAGCGGGCGCCGGATCACGCGCTGCGAGCTGCGGGTGCCCCGCTTCGCGACCGTGGACCTCGTCGGGCGCGAGGTGCTGGAGACGGTGCCGCTCGGGAAGCACCTGCTGACCCGGGTGTCCGGGGGCCTGACCCTGCACACGCACCTCGGCATGGAAGGGGCTTGGCGGCTGCTGCCGCCCCGGGCTCCGTGGCCGGGGGCCGAGCACCAGGTGCGGGTGGTGCTGGCCACGGCGGACCGGCTGGCGCTGGGGCTGCGGCTGCCGGTGGTGGAGGTGGTGCGGACGGCGGCCGAGGGCCTGCACCCGGTGCTCGCCGCGCTCGGACCCGATCTGCTGGCCCCGGACTGGGACGCGGAGGCCGCGCGGGTCGCGACCGGCCGGCTGGCGGCGGATCCGGGGCGGCCCCTGGGCGAAGCCCTGCTCGACCAGCGCAATCTGGCCGGGGTCGGGAACATCTTCATGTGCGAGCTGTGTCATCTGGCGGGGGTGACCCCGTGGACCCCGGTGGGCGAGGGGCCCGAGCCGGCCCGGATCGTGGCGGCCGCGCGCCGGCTGTTGCTGGCGAACGCGGTGGTGGAGCCGGGGCCGGGGCCGGGGCCGGGGCCGGGGCCGGGAGGCGTATGGCCCGCGCGCTCCCCGCGACCCGTGCGGTCGACGACCGGGAGCCGGGTGCCGGGGCGGGAGCTGTTCGTGTACGGGCGGGGCGGCCGGCCCTGCCGCCGGTGCGGGACGCCGGTGCGCAAGGCGTGGCGGGAGGAGCGGCCGACGTACTGGTGCCCGAGCTGTCAGCGGGGTCCGGCGCCCGGCCCGGCGTGATCCCGCACCGCCCCCACCGTTGACGGTCCGTCAGATACGGACGTACCGTCCCGGCATGCCCACGACACCCGAGCCCTCGTCCGCCCCCGGGCGGGACCTCCAGGACCTCACCGGCCGCACCGCCCTCGTGACCGGCGCAGCGAGCGGCATCGGCCGCGCCGCCGCGCTGCTGCTGGCCGACGCCGGGGCCGCCACCCACCTGCTGGACCGGGACGCCGACGGGCTCGCCGAGACGGTGCGACTGGTCGGGAAGGCCGGCGGCCGGGCCGTCGCCCATCCCGCCGACGTCACCGACCGGGAGGCCGTGCGCGCCGCCGTCGCGAGCGCCCGCGCCGAGACCGGCCGGCTCGACGTGGTCGCCGCCATCGCCGGGATCATGCACAGCAGCACCGTCCTCGACACCCGCGACGAGGACCTCGACCGGGTGTGGGACGTGAACTTCCGGGGGGTGCTGCACGTGTGCCGGGAGGCCGGTCGGGTGATGCGGGAGCAGGGCTCCGGCTCGGTGGTGACGATGGCCTCGGGCGCCGTGGACACCGCGCAGGAGAGCCTGCTCTGCTACAGCGTGGCCAAGGTGGCCGTGGTCCAGCTGACCCGGACCCTGGCCACCGAACTCGGGCCGTACGGGGTGCGCGCGAACGTGGTCGCCCCCGGCTGGATCGACACCCCCATGACCGCCCGGCACGGCGCCGAGGTCCGCGACCGCACCGCCGCCGCCATGACCCGGCTGACCCCCCTCAAACGGGTGGGAGAGGCCGCGGACGTGGCCCGCGCCGTGCTGTGGCTGGCCTCCGACGCCTCGTCCTTCGTCACGGGTCAGATCATCCGCCCGAACGGCGGGATCGCGATGCCCTGGTGACCCGGCCGCCGCCCCGCCGGCGCCGACGCCGGGCGCAGTGCACGGGTATCAGCGTGATCCCCCACCCCGCCGCCAGGGCCAGTTGCTCCCCGGGATCCGGGCCGGGCGCCTCGAAGCCGCCCACCGTGCCCAGGGGCAGCGCGAGGGAGCCGGCACCGGGCCCTCCCGTCACCCGCCACACCATCCAGCACCACAGGGCGAGCCCGAGCAGCGAC
This sequence comes from Streptomyces dryopteridis, assembly GCF_049606955.1. Classification (NCBI taxonomy): domain Bacteria; kingdom Bacillati; phylum Actinomycetota; class Actinomycetes; order Kitasatosporales; family Streptomycetaceae; genus Streptomyces; species Streptomyces dryopteridis. The sequence goes on from NZ_CP187113.1 coordinate 1,235,584, forward strand.
AGAACCGCGCGTGGGGCGAGGAAACGTTTCACACGGGTGCCGGGGGAGGTCGCCGGGGCGCTCGCGGGGTCCAGGACCGGTGCGGATACCGGTGCGGGTACCGGTGCGGATATTCGCCGGGGCCGCCGCACATTGCCTCCCGGGGTCGGTCACCGCTGCTCGTCGTCGCGTCGCCCCGTCATCCTCCCGCAGCCCTCCGGGCCACGCACCCCGAACAGCGCGAAACCCCGACCGGTACCCGAGGGGGCACCGGCCGGGGCCGCGTGACGAACTCGTCCGTCACGGCGGCCACCCCACAGGGCGGCCGTCAGGACGGCACCGCACAGCACTCAGGCGGCGACGACGTTCACCGCTTCCGCGGGCGCCTTGATCGTGACCCGATCCGGACCGCCCGTGACCGAGGCCACCGAAACGGTGCCCAGCATGGGTCGGACCGGCACCGGGACCGGATCGGTCGCCGCGGCGGACTGCGCGAGCTCGGCGAGCGACAGTTCGTCGCTGACCTCGCGCATCAACTCTGACATCCGTACATCCAACGCGTCGCAGATGGCGGAGAGCAGCTCGGAAGATGCCTCCTTCTGCCCCCGCTCCACCTCGGAGAGATAGCCGAGCGAGACTCGGGCGGACGAGGAGACTTCGCGCAGAGTACGGCCCTGGCGCTGGCGCTGCCGACGCAGCACGTCACCCAGCAGGCGACGGAGCAGAATCATCGGTGGCTCCCTCCTCTGACCGTATAGCCGCAACCTTCACGCCCCACCGTACCGCCTCGCGACGCGGCCGTGCGGGGAGCGATGACGTGTTCACTCAGGGCTGCAAACATCAAATCCCCCCGTTCCGTTCCGTATCCTGCCCCCGCGCATTCCCGCGGAGTTCTCCCAAGAGGAGTTCGAGCACTCCACGGACACTCTCCCTACGAATGTCCGCACGGGAGCCGTTCAACCACAGTCGGCGGGTTTTCACTCCCGCCGGGCCGGCGACCGCCACGTACACGGTGCCCACCGGCCGCCCGTCCTGCGGGTCCGGACCGGCCACTCCCGTGGTCGCGATCCCCCAGTGCGCGCCCAGCCGCTCCCGCACGCCCGCCGCCATCGCGGCGGCCACGTCCTCGTCGACCGCGCCCCGCTCCGCCAGCAGTCCCGCCGGCACGCCCAGCACGCTCGCCTTGATCTCGGTGGCGTACGCCGTGACCGAACCGCGGAAGGCCCGCGAGGCCCCCGGCACCCCGGTCAGCTCACCGGCCACCAGCCCGCCCGTGAGGGACTCGGCCACCGCCAGGGTCTGCCCGGCGAGGACGAGGGCGGCCAGCGCGGCGGCGGCCGGTCCGGACGCGTCCGCGCCCTCTCCCGTGTCCGCGCCCCCGTCGGCCGCCCGCGAGCTCACAGCGCCGCCCGCTCCGCCTCGGCCCGGGCGGCCCGCTCGGCCGCCATGCCCCGACGACGCAGCACCACGGCCTGCCGGATGTAATCCAAACCGGTGACCACCGTCAACACCACGGCGACGGCCATCACCCAGAACCTGAACGTGGCCAGCGGCCCGGTCAATGCCAGCACGTACATGCCGACCGCCGTGCCCTGCGCCAGGGTCTTCATCTTCCCGCCGCGACTGGCCGGAATGACCCCGTAGCGGATCACCCAGAACCGCAACAGCGTGATCCCCAGCTCCCGACCCAGGATCACACCCGTGACCCACCAGGGCAGGTCCCCCAGCCACGACAGGGTGATCAACGCCGAGCCCATGATCGCCTTGTCGGCGATCGGGTCCGCGATCTTCCCGAAATCGGTGACCAGGTTGTACGTCCGGGCCAGGTGCCCGTCGAACAGGTCCGTGATCATGGCGATGGCGAACGCGGCCCACGCGAGCGACCGCCACGCGGGGTCGTAGCCCCCGTTCGCCAACAGCAGGGCGACGAATCCCGGCACCAGCAACAAGCGGATCATCGTCAGGATGTTGGCGATGTTCCACAGGCTGGCCTGGTTGACGGCCGCCGCGCCCAGCTTCCCGCCGGGCCCGGGCCGTCGCGCGGCTCCGCTCGCCGCCGATGCCGGGATACCCGTCATCCGGCCGCCTCCTCACCGTGCACGTCGTCACCGGCCCCGGTGAACAGCGGTTCGACCACGAGGTCCACGCCGAGGCTGCCGACGACCTTCGCCGTCACGAACTCGCCGACCTTGAGCCCGGCCGCGTCGGTGAAGACGACCTGCCCGTCGGTCTCGGGCGCCTGGTGCGCGGCCCGGCCGTAGCCGCCGCGCTCCTCGTCGTCCTCGTCCAACGCGGTCACGGATTCGACGAGGACCTCCACGGTCTCACCGATCCGCTCCTCCGCGCGCTGGGTGGTCAGCTCCTCGGCGAGCCGCTGCATGTGCGCGAGCCGCTCGGCGATCACCTCGGCGTCCAGCTTGTTCTCGTACCCGACCGCCTCGGTGCCGTCCTCGTCCGAGTAGCCGAAGACGCCGATCGCGTCGAGCCGCGCGTGGGTGAGGAAACGCTCCAGCTCGGCGAAGTCCGCCTCGGTCTCGCCGGGGAAGCCGACGATGAAGTTGGAGCGGACACCGGCCTGCGGGGCCTTGGAGCGGATCGTGTCGAGCAGCTCCAGGAAGCGGTCGGTGTCGCCGAAGCGGCGCATCGCGCGCAGCACGTCGGGCGCCGAGTGCTGGAAGGAGAGGTCGAAGTAGGGGACCACCTTGTCGGTGGAGGTCAGCACGTCGATCAGGCCGGGGCGCATCTCGGCGGGCTGGAGGTAGCTGACCCGGACCCGCTCGATGCCGTCGACGGCCGCCAGCTCCGGCAGCAGCGTCTCCAGCAGGCGGATGTCGCCGAGGTCCTTGCCGTACGAGGTGTTGTTCTCGGAGACCAGCATGATCTCCTTGACGCCCTGCTCGGCCAGCCAGCGGGTCTCGCCGAGCACGTCGCTCGGACGGCGCGAGACGAAGGAGCCGCGGAAGGACGGGATGGCGCAGAAGGAGCAGCGCCGGTCGCAGCCGGAGGCCAGCTTCACCGAGGCGACGGGGCTCGCGTCCAGCCGGCGGCGCAGCGGCGCGCGCGGGCCGGAGGCGGGGGCCAGGCCCTCGGGCAGGTCGGCGGGGGCCTCGGCGGGCTCCTCGGCCTGGACCTGCGCGTGTCCGGGCAGGGCCACGGCGGCGTCCTGCCGCTCGGCCGGGCTGATCGGGAGCAGCTTGCGCCGGTCACGGGGGGTGTGCGAGGCGTGCACGCCACCGCTGAGGATGGTCTGCAGGCGGTCGGAGATGTCGGCGTAGTCGTCGAAGCCGAGCACGCCGTCGGCCTCGGGCAGCGCCTCCGCCAGCTCCTTGCCGTAGCGTTCGGCCATGCACCCGACGGCCACGACGGCCTGGGTGCGGCCGTGGTCCTTCAGGTCATTGGCCTCCAGGAGCGCGTCCACGGAGTCCTTCTTGGCGGCTTCGACGAAGCCACAGGTGTTGACGACGGCGACGTCCGCGTCGGAGGCGTCCTCGACGAGCTCCCAGCCATCCGCCGCCAAGCGGCCTGCGAGCTCCTCCGAGTCCACCTCGTTACGGGCGCAGCCAAGAGTGACAAGGGCGACGGTACGGCGTTCGGGCATGGACTCAAGACTACTTCGTCCCGACGCCGGCACCTGCCGCGCGCCCCTCGCGAAGCCGGCCGCGCCGGCGGACCCGGGCCGCGGGGGCACGGGCGGAGCGCCGGTCGGGGCCCGGCCGGGGCGCCCACCGGGGGACAAACCGGTCGTGATCCGATCGGAACAGATCGTTCCGTGCCCCGGGCCCGGTCGGCGGGCTCCGTCACCTCACTCACACCCGCCCCTCACGCACCGCACACAAGGGTGCGGGGGCCCGGTCTCCCGAACCCCCGCACCCCACTCTCGGCGTCCCGCGCGCTAGCCCGCCCGCGCGGGCCCCTGGGCCGGATCGTCCTTGGTGTAGGTCAGCCGCTCCACCTGACCCACCTCGAACTTGTCCTTGACCTCCTTGCCGTTCACGAACAGCTTCACCGCGCCCGCGTTCCCGAGCACGAGGTCCAGCTTGTTCTTGTCCGTGAACGTCTTGGTGTCGCCCTGCTCCAGCGTCCCGTCGAAGACGACCTCCCCGGAGGAGTCCGTCGCCGAGATCCAGCTCTCCGCCGAGACCGCCGTCAGCATCACCGTCACCACGTCCTTGGGCGCGGCGGCGATCGGGCTGTCGGAGGGCACCGGCTTGGGGGTGGGCTTGGGGGGCTGGGTGATCAGCTTCCCGGTCTGCTTGGGCGCGGGCTGCGGGGTCGCCGCCCCCTCCGCCAGCGGCCGCTTCTGGGTGTCGTCGCCGTCGCGGAACGCCGTGAACCCGACGAAGCCGACCACGGCCACGATGGCCGCGACCATCGCCGCCGTCCAGTTCGGCCGCTGCCGTTCCGGGCGGATCCGCTCGGCCTCGAACAGCGGGGCGGCGGGGGTGGGCGCCGGCCGCCCGCCGTGCGCGTCGTCGTACTCCTCGATCAGCGGTGCCGGGTCGAGGCGGACCGCGCGGGCGAGGGTGCGGATGTGGCCGCGGGCGTAGACGTCGCCGCCGCAGCGCGTGAAGTCGTCCTGTTCGATCGCGTGGACGATCGGGATGCGGACGCGGGTCACGGCGCTGACCTCGTCCACGGTGAGCCCGGCGGCGATCCGGGCCTTCTTCAGGGCCGTCCCGATGGAGAAGGACGGCGGGTTCGGGAGGTCGGTCGACCGGTCGTCACCACTCGGCGAAGGGCGGTCGTCTTCAGGGGAGTTGGATTTGCCGATGGACACGAGGGCGCCTTTCGAGCGTGGAGCCACCTGCCGGAAGACCAGTCTAGGGGGGTGGGGAAAGGGTGGGGCAACCGCTGGGAGCCGTGCCTACGCCATCCGAATGTCACGATTCGACCCGCCCCCTCGCCGTACCCCTCGACGGCGCGGAACCCGCACGCGCGCGGCCCCCCGCCCCCGTTCAACCGGCCCGGGCGCCGGGGGGAAACGGCCGGGCCCGCCCGAACAGGCGAGCCCTCCCCCGGCGCGCTACCCGGAAGCCTCCCCGCGGATGACCGCGAGCACACCGTCCAACTCGTCCGGCTTGAGGAGCACGTCGCGCGCCTTGGAGCCCTCGCTGGGCCCGACCACGCCCCGCGACTCCATGAGGTCCATCAACCGGCCGGCCTTCGCGAAGCCCACCCGCAGCTTGCGCTGGAGCATGGAGGTGGACCCGAACTGCGTGGAGACCACCAGCTCGGCGGCCTGGCACAGCAGGTCGAGGTCGTCGCCGATCTCCTCGTCGATCTCCTTGCGCGGTTTCGCGTCGAGGGTCACGTCCTCGCGGAACACGGGCTCCATCTGCTTCTTGCAGTGCGCGACCACCTTGCCGATCTCGTCCTCGGTGACGAACGCGCCCTGGAGCCGCGTCGGCTTGTTGGCGCCCATCGGCAGGAACAGCCCGTCGCCCTTGCCGATCAGCTTCTCCGCGCCGGGCTGGTCGAGGATGACCCGGCTGTCGGCCAGCGAGGAGGTCGCGAACGCCAGCCGCGAGGGCACGTTCGCCTTGATCAGACCGGTCACCACGTCCACCGAGGGCCGCTGGGTGGCGAGCACCAGGTGGATGCCGGCGGCGCGCGCCAGCTGCGTGATGCGGACGATCGCGTCCTCCACGTCCCGGGGCGCCACCATCATCAGGTCGGCGAGCTCGTCCACGATCACCAGCAGGTACGGGTAGGGCTGCAACTCGCGCTCGCTGCCCTCGGGCAGCTTCACCTTCCCGTCCCGGATCGCCGCGTTGAAGTCGTCGATGTGCCGGAACCCGAACGCCGCGAGGTCGTCGTAGCGCAGGTCCATCTCCTTCACCACCCACTGCAGGGCCTCGGCGGCCCGCTTCGGATTGGTGATGATCGGCGTGATCAGATGCGGGATCCCCTCGTACGCGGTCAGCTCCACCCGCTTGGGGTCCACCAGCACCATCCGCACCTGCTCCGGGGTGGCCCGCACCATCACCGAGGTGATCAGACAGTTGATGCACGAGGACTTGCCCGAACCGGTGGCGCCCGCGACCAGCACGTGCGGCATCTTCGCGAGGTTGGCCATCACGTAGCCGCCCTCCACGTCCTTGCCCAGCGCCACCAGCATCGGGTGGTCGTCCTCGGCCGCGTCCGCGAGCCGCAGCACGTCCCCGAGGTTGACCATCTCCCGGTCGGTGTTCGGGATCTCGATGCCCACCGCAGACTTGCCCGGGATCGGGCTGATGATCCGCACGTCGGGCGAGGCCACCGCGTACGCGATGTTCTTCGTCAGCGCGATGATCCGCTCCACCTTCACCGCCGCGCCCAGGGTCACCTCGTAGCGGGTGACCGTCGGGCCCCGGGTGAAGCCGGTGACGTCGGCGTCGACCTTGAACTCGGAGAACACGTTCCGCAGGGAGGCGACGACCACGTCGTTGGCCTCGCTGCGGGACTTGCCCGGCCCGCCCCGCTCCAGCAGGTCCAGGGCCGGCAGGGCGTAGGTGACGTCCCCCCGCAGCCGCAACTGCTCGGCCCGCACCGGCAGCGCCCGCTCGCTCTCGGGCGGCGGGGTCTTGGTCAGGTCGGGCACGGTGAACGCGCCCGCGGCGGCCGTGGTCGGGGCGCTCGCGGAACCGGAAGCGGAACCCCCGGCCGCGCCGCTCGCGCCGGCCGCGTCGAGGTCGAGTTCGATCTCGTACCCCTCGGCCTCCGCCCCCTCCCCCGACCCGACCGGGTCCGGGGTGACGGGCGCCGGGGTGCCCGCGATCGTGCCCGGATGCCGGCCCGGGGCCGGGGCCCCGCCCCGCGCCGAGGGCACGGGCCTGGTCGGCGCCGCCGGCACCGGGGTCGTCGGCTCCCCGTCCCGCCCGGGACCGATCCCGTGGGTCAGGTCGGCGACCACCGGCGACGGCGGCAGCCCGCCGTAGACGGCCCCGTCGAGGGCGGCCGCGGCGGCCGCCGCCACGTCCACCGCGTCCATCGACCCGTTGCCCGAGGCCCGACGCGGTCGACGCCGGCGACGGGCCAGGGCCTCCTCCTCCGCCGTCGAAGCGCTCTGCGGCCGCTCGCCCTCGTGCTCGGCCCAGGCCCGCCGCCGCTCCTCGGCCGCCGCCCGCGCCTCCTCCGGGTGCATCTCGTCGTGCTCGCCGGGCTGGATCACCCGCAGCCAGATCCCGAGCCGCCGCAGCCGCTGCGGAATCGCGTTCACGGGGGTCGCGGTGACGACGAGCAGCCCGAACAGGGTCAGCAGCACGAGCATGGGCACCGCCAGCGGCGCGCCCATGGTGAAGATCAACGGCTTGGACGCGGCCCAACCGATCAGGCCGCCCGCGTCCCGTATGGCGGTGGTCCCCTCGTCCCGGCCGGGCGCGCCGCACGCGATGTGCACCTGCCCCAGCACCCCGACGACCAGCGCCGACAGGCCGATCCCGATCCGCCCGTTGGCCTCGGGGCGGTCCGGGTGGCGGATGAAGCGGACGGCCATCACCCCGAGCAGCAGCGGCACGAGCAGGTCGAGCCGGCCGAAGGCACCGGTGACGAGCATGGTCACCAGGTCCCCGACCGGACCGCTCAGGTTCGACCAGGTCCCGGCGGCCACGATCAACGCGAACGCGAGCAGCAGCAGCGCGATCCCGTCCTTGCGGTGCGCGGGATCGAGGTTGCGGGCCCCGCGTCCGATGCCCCGGAACACGGCCCCGACCCCGTGCGCGAGCCCGAGCCACAGGGCCCGCACCATGCGCACGATCCCGCCGGTGGGCGAGGGCGCGGGTTTGGCGGGGACCTTGCGGACGGGGGCGCGCCGGGCGGGCGCGGCGGCCTTGCGCGCCGGCGGCTTCGCCGGGCTCGTCGTCTTCTTCGCGGGCGCGCCCGTACGGCCGGAACGGCCTTTCGCGGTGCCCGCGGCGCTCTGGGAACCCTTGCTGCCGGAGGTACGTGAGGCCATGGGGGCGAGGGTACCCGCGCCCGCGCCGGCGGACACGCTGTGGACCCCTTCACCCGTTCGTGTCGTCCGCGTCGTACCCGATATGACGCAGCGTCCGAACTGACGGCCACTCATCCGGCGGCGGGACGCGGCCGACGGACGAGCGGAGGGGCAACCGGAACCGTTTCGACCGGACCGGCGGCCCGGCCCCCGCGCCCGATGCCCTGGCTCAGCCCTGGGCGGGCAGCACTCCGGCGGGCGCGGCCTCGTCGACGCTCGGGGAGCCGGGCTCCAGGGCGTCGAGCGCGCGGCGCAGCCCGGTCAGTTTCCGTTCCAGGTGGGCGGCGGTGGCCACGAGGGCGGCGCCTCCGGTCTCCTCGCCCAGCTGCTTGGTGAGGGCCTCCGCCTGCTCCTCGGCCGCGGCCAGCCGCGCGGAGAGCTCGGCGAGCAGCCCGGCCGTCTCGCGACCCCCGTCCGGGCCGGGCCCGGATCCGTTGCGGGAGCCGTCGAGCTGCGAGCGCAGCAGCGCGGCCTGCTCGCGGAGCTGGCAGTTCTTCGTGTACAGCTCCACGAACACCGACACCTTGGCGCGCAGCACCCACGGGTCGAAGGGCTTGGAGATGTAGTCCACGGCGCCGGCCGCGTAGCCCCGGAAGGTGTGGTGCGGCCCGTGGTTGATGGCGGTGAGGAAGATGATCGGGATGTCCCGGGTCCGCTCCCGCCGCTTGATGTGCGCGGCCGTCTCGAAGCCGTCCATGCCCGGCATCTGGACGTCCAACAGGATGACGGCGAAGTCGTCCGTCAACAGCGCCTTGAGCGCTTCCTCCCCCGACGACGCACGGACCAGGCTCTGATCGAGCGCGGAGAGGATGGCCTCCAGCGCCAACAGATTCTCCGGCCGGTCGTCGACCAGGAGGATCTTGGCCTTCTGCACCATGCCCTGTCCTCCTCAGCCCCGACACGGGGCCACGTCCGATCGCCTGTGCAGCCCGAGCCACCGGATCCCGCCCCGGCGCACGGCATCCTCACGCCGTCCGCCCCGTGCCGGCCATCGTAGCCCCAGTCTCCGGATCGCCACACCCTGTCACCGAGATGTCACCGTACCCGCACCGAAAACGCGGCGCGTGCCGGGAAGGTTCCCGCACGCGCCGCTTTCGTCACCACACGTCGCGACCCGGGCGCGATCCGCGCCCGAGCGGTCACTTCCCGTGCATCCACTCCTCCATCACGGTCAGCAGGTAGTCGGGGTCCACCGGCTTGGTCACGTAGTCGGAGGCGCCGGAGTCGATGGCCTTCTCCCGGTCCCCCTTCATGGCCTTGGCCGTCAACGCGATGATCGGCAGGCCCGCGAACTGGGGCATCCGGCGGATCGCGGCCGTGGTCGCGTAGCCGTCCATCTCCGGCATCATGATGTCCATCAGCACCATCGTCAGATCGTCGTGCTGCTCCAACACCTCCAGCCCGGCCCGCCCGTTCTCGGCGTACAGCACCTCCAGGCCGTGCTGTTCGAGGACGGCGGTCAGCGCGAAGACGTTGCGCACGTCGTCGTCGACGATGAGCACCTTCAGGCCGCGCAGGTTGTGTTCGCGGCGGGGCGCGGGCGCCGGGCGGCTCCCGTTCGCGCCCGCGCGCCGGGTCCCATCCTCGGCGGGCGCCGCCTCCCCCGTGCCCGAGTCGGCCGCCGCGGCGACGGGGGCCTCGGACGCGGGCACGGGCACGGGCGCGGGCGCGCTCTCGGCCGGCGCCCCGGCCGCGCTCCCGTCCCCGGCCGGCCGCACGTCCTCGACGGGCGTCGGCGCGGGCGCCGGCGTCGCGCCGTCACCACCGGCCGGGAGCGCCGCCGGCCCCCGTCGGAGCTGCTCGCCCCGGGTCCCGGCCCCGCCGGTCTGCGGCGCGGCGTACCCCTGCGGGGGCAGCTCGCTGGGGTGCAGCGGCAGGTACAGGGTGAACGTCGAGCCCTTGCCGGGTTCGCTGGAGGCGTGGATCTCGCCGCCGAGGAGGCGGGCGATCTCCCGGCTGATCGACAGCCCGAGCCCGGTGCCGCCGTACTTGCGGCTGGTGGTGCCGTCCGCCTGCTTGAACGCCTCGAAGATCACCAGCATCTTGCTCGCGGCGATCCCGATGCCGGTGTCGGTCACGGAGAACGCGATCAGGTCCCCGTCCGCGTCCCGCAGCGATCCCGCCTCCAGGAGCTGCTCGCGGATCTCGACGGGCACGTCCGCGCCGGCCGGTCGGATGACCAGTTGCACGGCCCCGCCGTCGGTGAACTTCACCGCGTTGGAGAGCAGGTTGCGCAGCACCTGCAGCAGCCGCTGCTCGTCGGTGTGCAGGGTCGCGGGCAGCTCCGGGGAGACCCGCACCGAGAAGTTCAGGCCCTTCTCCGCGGTCAGCGGCCGGAACGTCGCCTCCACGTAGTCCACGAGCTGCACGAGCGCGATCCGGGTCGGCGAGACGTCCATCTTGCCCGCCTCGACCTTCGACAGGTCCAGGATGTCGTTGATCAGCTGGAGCAGGTCCGAGCCGGCCCCGTGGATGGTGTCGGCGAACTCGACCTGCTTGCCCGACAGGTTGCCCTCGGCGTTGTCGGCGAGCAGCTTGGCCAGGATCAGCAGCGAGTTGAGCGGGGTGCGCAGCTCGTGCGACATGTTGGCCAGGAACTCGGACTTGTAGCGCATGGATACGGCGAGCTGTTCGGCCCGCTCCTCCAACACCTGCCGGGCCTCCTCGATCTCGGTGTTCTTCACCTCGATGTCCCGGTTCTGCTTGGCCAACTGCGCGGCCTTGTCCTCCAGTTCCTGGTTGGCGGACTGCAGCTCGGCCTGTTGGTGCTCCAGCTCGTCGGAGCGCTCGCGCAACTGCTCGGTCATCTCCTCGGACTGCTTGAGCAGCAGCTCGGTACGGGTGTTCGCGCCGATGGTGTTGACCGTGGTCCCCATCATCTTGGCGATCTGCTCCAGGAAGTCCTTCTGGATCTGCGTGAACGGCGAGAAGCCGGCCAGCTCGATCACCCCGAGCGCCTTCCCCTCGAACAGCACCGGCAGCACGATCACGTGCGAGGGCGGCGCCTCCCCCAGCCCGGACTGGATCCGCAGGTAGAGCGGGGGCGCGCTCTCCATCAGCACGGTCCGCTTCTCCTGCGCGACCATCCCGACCAGGCCCTCGCCCACCCGGAACGCGACCGGCATCTGCGGCCGGCTCGCGTACTCCCCGCACAGCCGCAGCTCCACCGCCTCCTCCTCCGGACCGTCCACCGTGAGGTAGAACGTGCCGTGCAGCGCGGAGACCACCGGCGGGACCTCGCTCATGATCAGCGAGGCCACGTCCTCGAAGTCCCTGCGGCCCTGCATGAGACCCGAGATGCGGGTGAGGTTGGCGTTGAGCCAGTCCTGTTCCTTGTTGGCCATGGTCGTGTCGTGCAGGTTCACGATCATGGTGTTGATGTTGTCCTGGAGCGCGAGGATCTCCCCGGCCGCGTCCACGTCCACCTTGACGCTGAGGTCGCCCCGGGTCACCGCGGTGGCCACGTTCGCGATCGCCCGCACCTGCCGGGTCAGGTTCTCGGCCATCTCGTTGACCGACTCGGTCAGGTCGCGCCAGGTGCCGTCCACGTCCCGCACTCGGGCCTGACCGCCGAGGACCCCCTCGGTGCCCACCTCCCGGGCCACTCGCGTGACCTGCTCGGCGAAGGAACTGAGCTGGTCGACCATCGTGTTGATGGTCGTCTTGAGCTCCAGGATCTCGCCGCGCGCGTCGATGTCGATCTTCTTGGTGAGGTCGCCCTTGGCGATGGCGCTGGTCACCATGGCGATCTGCCGGACCTGCCCGGTGAGGTTGTCGGCCATGCCGTTCACCGAGTCCGTGAGGTCCTTCCATGTCCCCGACACGCCGGGCACGTGCGCCTGACCGCCCAGCCGGCCCTCGGTGCCCACCTCACGGGCCACCCGGGTGACCTCGTCGGCGAACGAGCCCAGCGTGTTGACCATCGTGTTCACCGTGTCGGCCAGCTCCGCGACCTCGCCCCGCGCCTCGACCTGCACCTTCTTGGTCAGGTCACCGTGCGCGACGGCCGCCGACACCTGCGCGATCCCGCGCACCTGCCGGGTCAGGTTCTCCGCCATCGTGTTGACGTTGTCGCTGAGGTCCTTCCAGATGCCGGTCACCCCGGGCACGTGCGCCTGACCGCCCAGCCGGCCCTCGGTGCCCACCTCACGGGCCACCCGGGTCACCTGTTCCGCGAAGGAACTCAGCTGGTCCACCATCGTGTTGACGGTGGTCACCAGCTCCAGGATCTCGCCCTTGGTGTCCACCGTGATCTTCTTCGACAGGTCGCCGCGCGCGACGGCCGTCGTGACCTCGGCGATGTTGCGCACCTGCGAGGTCAGGTTGTTGGCCATGAAGTTGACCGACTGCGTGAGGTCCTTCCAGGTCCCGGAGACCCCCTTGACCTCGGCCTGCCCGCCGAGGATGCCCTCGGTGCCGACCTCCCGCGCGACCCGGGTGACCTGCTCGGCGAAGGCGGAGAGCTGGTCGACCATCGTGTTGATGGTGTTCTTCAGCTCCAGGATCTCGCCCCGCGCGTCCACGTCGATCTTCTGCGACAGGTCACCGCGCGCGACGGCCGTGGCCACCTGCGCGATCTCCCGCACCTGCCCGGTCAGGTTCTCGGCCATCCCGTTCACCGAGTCGGTCAGGTCCTTCCACGTCCCCGACACCCCCGGCACGTCGGCCTGCCCGCCCAGCCGGCCCTCCGTGCCCACCTCGCGGGAGACCCGGGTGACCTGCTCGGCGAAGGCGGAGAGCTGGTCGACCATCGTGTTGATGGTGTTCTTCAGCTCCAGGATCTCGCCCCGCGCGTCCACGTCGATCTTCTGCGACAGATCGCCCTGGGCCACCGCCGTGGTCACCTGGGCGATCTCGCGGACCTGCGCCGTCAGGTTCTCGGCCATGAAGTTGACCGAATCGGTCAGCTCCTTCCACGTGCCCGACACGCCCTCGACCCGCGCCTGACCGCCGAGCCGGCCCTCGGTGCCCACGTCCCGCGCCATCCGCGTGACCTCGTCGGCGAAGGAACTCAGCTGGTCCACCATGGTGTTGACGGTGTTCTTCAGGTCCAGCATCTCGCCGGACACGTCCACGGTGACCTTCTGCGACAGGTCACCGGTGGCGACCGCCGTGGTCACCTGCGCGATGTTGCGGACCTGTCCGGTCAGGTTGCGGAACGCGGTGTTCACCGAATCGGTGAGGTCCTTCCACGTCCCCGCCGCCCCCGGCACCTGCGCCTGTCCGCCCAGCTCGCCCTCGACGCCGATCTCCCGCGCGACCCGCGTGACCTCCGCGCCGAACGCCGACAGCTGGTCCACCATCGTGTTGACGGTGTTCTTCAACTCCAGCATCTCGCCGGAGACGTTGACGGTCACCTTCCGCGACAGGTCACCGCTGGCCACGGCCGTGGTCACCTGCGCGATGTCCCGCACCTGCGTGGTGAGGTTGCGGAAGACCGTGTTCACGGAGTCCGTGAGGTCCTTCCACGTCCCCGCGGCCCCCGGCACCTGCGCCTGACCGCCCAGCAGCCCCTCGGCCCCGACCTCGCTCGCGACGCGGGTGACCTCGTCGGCGAAGGTCCGCAGGGTCTCGGTCATCTGGTTGATGGTCTCCGCGAGCTGCGCGACCTCGCCGCGCGCGCTGACCGTCACCTTCCGCGACAGGTCGCCGCGGGCCACGGCCGTGGTCACCTCCGCGATCCCCCGCACCTGAGCCGTGAGGTTGCCGGCCATCGTGTTGACCGAGTCGGTGAGGTCCTTCCACACCCCGGCCACCCCGGGCACCTTCGCCTGCCCGCCGAGCGCCCCCTCGGTGCCCACCTCGCGGGCCACCCGGGTCACCTCGGAGGAGAACGAACTGAGCTGGTCCACCATCGTGTTGACGGTGTTCTTCAGCTGCAGCATCTCGCCCGAGACGTGCACGGTGACCTTGCGCGACAGATCGCCCTTGGCCACCGCCGTCGTCACCAGCGCGATGTCCCGCACCTGCGCCGTCAGCCGGTACGCCATCGTGTTCACGGAGTCCGTGAGGTCCTTCCAGGACCCCGACATCCCCCGCACCTGCGCCTGCCCGCCGAGCTTGCCCTCGGTGCCGACCTCCAACGCGACCCGCGTCACCTCGTCGGTGAACGCCGACAGCTGGTCGACCAGGTTGTTCACGGTCCGGCCGACCTTCAGGAACTCCCCGCGCAGCGGATGCCCGGCCCCGTCCGGCCCGGGCGAGCGCAGGTCCATGCGCTGCTCCAGGTCACCGTCGGCGACCGCCGTCAGCACCCGGCTGACCTCGGACACCGGCCGGGCCAGGTCCTCGACGAGCTGGTTCGAGGCGTCGATGGACGCCGCCCAGGCGCCCTCGCAGGGCCCGGTCTCCAACCGTTCGCTGAGCTTGCCCTCGCGCCCCACCATCCGCCGCACCCGCGACAGCTCGGAGGCCAGGTGCAGGTTCCGATCGGCGACCTCGTTGTACACGGCGGCGATCTCCGCCATGACCCCGTCGCCGGAGACCGTCAGCCGCTTGCGGAAGTTCCCGTCCCGCATGGAGACCAGAGCGGTCAGCAGACGCTGCAGGGCCGCGGAGTCCACCTCCGTCGTCCCGTTCCGTCGGGGCCGCCCACTCTTCGCGCGCGTCCCCGTGCGCCGCGTCGCCGCACCAGCCTCCACCGTGTCCCTCCCGAAAGGGTCGACCTGTGTTCCACACCGGACCCGCCGCGAGGCGCGACCCGGTCCTTCGAGCCTTCCCAGTGTTTCACTCCCATCGAACCCGGCCACAACACTTGGAAGTCTTCCCCCCGCCCCGCCCACCTCGCGAGTGGATTCGACCGGGACCCCGCCCCCGAGGCCCCGAAGGTAAGTAACCTGGCCTTTCGATCGTCCACCGCGTCGAAGGAGACTCGTGATCACGGCACGCGCGGCTGCCAGCTTCGATCCCGTCGGACGCTCGGTCGCCGGCGCCCGCGCCTTCGTCCGTGACACCCTCCAGGGCTGGGGCTTCGGCGACATCGTCGACGACGCCGTGGTCCTGACCAGCGAACTCGTCACGAACGCCGTGGTGCACGCGGGCACCCGCGCCGACGTCCTGTGCCTGCGCGCCGAGGGCGGGGTCCGCGTCGAGGTCGCCGACCACTACCCGGAACGCGAACTTCCGCTGACTCCTCCCGGTGACCGCCCCTACGCCGATCCGGACCGCGAGAGCGGCCGCGGGCTGATGCTCTGCGCGGCCCTGGCCACCCGGTGGGGCGTCGAGTACACGGCCACTCGCAAACAGGTCTGGTTCCGGCTCGACCTCCCCGACCGCCCGGTCGGCACCCGCGCCGCCGGTCCCGCCCTCCCGGACCGGATGCTGCCGCTGGCCGACACCCGGGTCCGCGTCGCGGTCCTCCAGGTCGACGGCGCGGGCAACGTCACCACCTGGAACGAGGACGCCGAGCACGTCTTCGGCCACCCCGCCGCCAAGGTCCTCGGCCGTCCGCTCCTCGACCTCGCGGCCTGGCCGCAGACCCCCGGCACCGGCACCGGCATCGCCGAGGCCCTCGCCCTGTCCCGCTGGGAGGGCTCCTACGGGATGCGCGCGGCGGACGGCCGCGTCATCCCCGTCTACGGCTCCCACCTGCGGGTCCGTGACGCCCACGGCGATCCCTCCACGGTCTGTCTGCTCGTCCACGACGACGAGCGCGCCGTCCTGCAGACCCCCTCCCGCGGCCCGGCCGCCGCGCCCGACGACAGCCACGGCCCCGAGGGCCGGGCCACCGACCCCTTCGAGGTCCTCGTCGGCTCCCCCGCCCCCGACGACCTCGACAGCCTCCTGCAGCGCACGGTGGAACGCGCCCGGGACATGCTCGACGCGGACGCCGCGTTCCTGCTCCTCGCCACCGACGACGAGACGGAGTTGGAGGTCCGCGCCTCGACCGGCCTGCCCTCGGCCCGTCAGCGCTTCGCCCGCGTGCCCGTCGAGGCCGGCACGGCCCGCTACGGCTCGGCCCGCATGCCCGCCGTCCACGAGGACCTGCCCGCCACCCCGGGCGCCGTCCCGCTGCTGGAGGGCACCGGCATGCGCTCGGTGATCACCGTGCCGCTCAAGATCGAGGGCCGGCTGACCGGCTCCCTCGGCGTCGCTGCCGAGGTCCCCGGCCGCTACACCAACGACGAGGCCCTGCGTCTGCAGTTCGCCGCCGACCGCCTGGCCCTGGCCGTGGAGTCGGCCCGCCTCAGCGAACTGGAGCGCCTGCGCCGCGGCTCGCTGTCCTTCCTGGTGGAGGCGTCGGACCTGCTCGCGGGCACCCTGGACCGGGACCAGACGCTGGCCCTGATGGCCCAGATGACGGTCCGCGCCCTGGCCCCCTGGTGCGCCGTGTACACGATCGCGGAGCAGGACGCCGAGCCGGTGCTGGGTTTCGTCCTGCACGAGGACGAGGACCGGATCGACGACCTGCGGGACCTGCTGCGCGGCATGGCCCCGCCGCTGCCGGTCAAGGAGCCGGGCGCCCTCGTGTGGGACGCGGCCAAGACCGCCACCGGCGGCGACGTGGTGGTGCTGCCGCTGCTGGCCCGCAACCGCGTGATCGGCATGCTCGTCCTCGGCACCTCGGGTGACGAGCACTTCCGCCAGGAGATCCTCGAACTCGCCGAGGACCTCTCCCGCCGGGCCGCCCTGGCCCTGGACAACGCCCGCCTGTACTCGGAGCGGATGGCCATCAGCCGTTCCCTGCAACGCAGCCTGCTGCCCCCGGGCGAGCCCGCGATCCCCGGCATGGAGGTCGAGGTGATCTACCGGGCGGCCGGCGAGGGCAACGAGGTGGGCGGCGACTTCTACGACGTGTTCCCCATCTCCGAGGGCGTGTACGGCTTCGCGATCGGCGACGTGTGCGGCACCGGCCCGGAGGCCGCGGCCGTCACGGGCCTGGCCCGGCACGCGCTGCGCCTGCTGGCCCGCGAGGGCCTCGGCGGCCCGGCGGTCCTGGAACGCCTCAACGCGGCGATCCTCGACGAGGGCACCCGGTCCCGTTTCCTGACCCTCCTGTACGGCGAGTTGCGACCGCGGGAGGACGGCGGCGCCGAACTCCGCGTGGTCTGCGCCGGCCACCCCCTGCCGCTGCGCCTGCGCCCCACGGGCGAGGTCACCTCGGCGGCGGACCCGCAGCCGCTCCTCGGCGTGATGGACGACCTGGAGCTGCACGAGCAGACCGTGGTCCTCGACCCGGGTGATGTACTGCTGTGCGTCACGGACGGGGTGACGGAACGTCGGGAGGGCCTGCGCATGCTCGGTGACGACGGCCTGGCCGAGGTCCTCACCACGTGCACGGGCCTCACGGCGGGCGCGGTCGCGGCCCGGGTCCTGCGCGCGGTGGAGCGCTTCGCGGCGGCCCCGGCCTCGGACGACATGGCCATCCTGGCCCTGCGCGTCCCCGAACAACGCCGCTGACCGGTGCGGGGTCGGGGGATCACGACGACGATCCTCCGACCCGAACGGCGGGCGCGCACAGGACCCCGGAAACGCGAAAAGGCCCCCACCGAATGGTGGGGGCCTTCTCACATGGAGCCCTTTAACGGAATCGAACCGTTGACCTTCTCCTTACCATGGAGACGCTCTACCGACTGAGCTAAAAGGGCGGGTTGTTCGGCGGCGTCCTACTCTCCCACAGGGTCCCCCCTGCAGTACCATCGGCGCTGAAAGGCTTAGCTTCCGGGTTCGGAATGTAACCGGGCGTTTCCCTAACGCTATGACCACCGAAACACTATGAAATTCTGAACTCAACCGGCAAACGGGAGTTCGTTATTTCAGAACTAACACAGTGGACGCGAGCAACTGAGGACAAGCCCTCGGCCTATTAGTACCAGTCAGCTTCACCCGTTACCGGGCTTCCACATCTGGCCTATCAACCCAGTCGTCTACTGGGAGCCTTACCCTCTCAAGGAGGTGGGAATACTCATCTCGAAGCAGGCTTCCCGCTTAGATGCTTTCAGCGGTTATCCCTCCCGAACGTAGCCAACCAGCCATGCCCTTGGCAGGACAACTGGCACACCAGAGGTTCGTCCGTCCCGGTCCTCTCGTACTAGGGACAGCCCTTCTCAATATTCCTACGCGCACAGCGGATAGGGACCGAACTGTCTCACGACGTTCTAAACCCAGCTCGCGTACCGCTTTAATGGGCGAACAGCCCAACCCTTGGGACCGACTCCAGCCCCAGGATGCGACGAGCCGACATCGAGGTGCCAAACCATCCCGTCGATATGGACTCTTGGGGAAGATCAGCCTGTTATCCCCGGGGTACCTTTTATCCGTTGAGCGACGGCGCTTCCACAAGCCACCGCCGGATCACTAGTCCCGACTTTCGTCCCTGCTCGACCCGTCGGTCTCACAGTCAAGCTCCCTTGTGCACTTACACTCAACACCTGATTGCCAACCAGGCTGAGGGAACCTTTGGGCGCCTCCGTTACTCTTTGGGAGGCAACCGCCCCAGTTAAACTACCCATCAGACACTGTCCCTGATCCGGATCACGGACCGAGGTTAGACATCCAGCACGACCAGAGTGGTATTTCAACGACGACTCCACAACCACTGGCGTGGCCGCTTCACAGTCTCCCACCTATCCTACACAAGCCGAACCGAACACCAATATCAAACTGTAGTAAAGGTCCCGGGGTCTTTCCGTCCTGCTGCGCGAAACGAGCATCTTTACTCGTAGTGCAATTTCACCGGGCCTATGGTTGAGACAGTCGAGAAGTCGTTACGCCATTCGTGCAGGTCGGAACTTACCCGACAAGGAATTTCGCTACCTTAGGATGGTTATAGTTACCACCGCCGTTTACTGGGCTTAAGTTCTCAGCTTCGCAACCCCGAAAGGTCACTAACCGGTCCCCTTAACGTTCCAGCACCGGGCAGGCGTCAGTCCGTATACATCGCCTTACGGCTTCGCACGGACCTGTGTTTTTAGTAAACAGTCGCTTCTCGCTGGTCTCTGCGGCCACCCCCAGCTCAGAGTGCAAGACTCATCACCAGACGTGGCCCCCCTTCTCCCGAAGTTACGGGGGCATTTTGCCGAGTTCCTTAACCATAGTTCACCCGAACGCCTCGGTATTCTCTACCTGACCACCTGAGTCGGTTTAGGGTACGGGCCGCCATGAAACTCGCTAGAGGCTTTTCTCGACAGCATAGGATCATCCACTTCACCACAATCGGCTCGGCATCAGGTCTCAGACTATGTGCACGACGGATTTGCCTACCGTGCGTCCTACACCCTTACCCCGGGACTACCACCGCCCGGGCTGGACTACCTTCCTGCGTCACCCCATCGCTTACCTACTACCACCTTGGATCAACGGCTCCACCACTCCCCTTTGCCCGAAGGCTCCAGGACGGCTTCACGGTCTTAGCATCAGAGGATTCGATATTGGGCGTTTCAAAGCGGGTACCGGAATATCAACCGGTTGTCCATCGACTACGCCTGTCGGCCTCGCCTTAGGTCCCGACTTACCCTGGGCAGATCAGCTTGACCCAGGAACCCTTAGTCAATCGGCGCAAGAGTTTCTCACTCTTGTATCGCTACTCATGCCTGCATTCTCACTCGTGAACCGTCCACAACTACCTTCCGGTGCTGCTTCACCCGGCACACGACGCTCCCCTACCCATCACAGCAGGCGTTGGCCCTAATGCTGCAATGACACGACTTCGGCGGTACGCTTGAGCCCCGCTACATTGTCGGCGCGGAATCACTTGACCAGTGAGCTATTACGCACTCTTTCAAGGGTGGCTGCTTCTAAGCCAACCTCCTGGTTGTCTCTGCGACTCCACATCCTTTCCCACTTAGCGTACGCTTAGGGGCCTTAGTCGATGCTCTGGGCTGTTTCCCTCTCGACCATGGAGCTTATCCCCCACAGTCTCACTGCCGTGCTCTCACTTACCGGCATTCGGAGTTTGGCTAAGGTCAGTAACCCGGTAGGGCCCATCGCCTATCCAGTGCTCTACCTCCGGCAAGAAACACACGACGCTGCACCTAAATGCATTTCGGGGAGAACCAGCTATCACGGAGTTTGATTGGCCTTTCACCCCTAACCACAGGTCATCCCCCAGGTTTTCAACCCTGGTGGGTTCGGTCCTCCACGAAGTCTTACCTCCGCTTCAACCTGCCCATGGCTAGATCACTCCGCTTCGGGTCTAGAGCGTGCAACTCAAACGCCCTGTTCGGACTCGCTTTCGCTACGGCTTCCCCACACGGGTTAACCTCGCTACACACCGCTAACTCGCAGGCTCATTCTTCAAAAGGCACGCAGTCACGAGAACAAGGCAAGCCTCGTTCCGACGCTCCCACGGCTTGTAGGCACACGGTTTCAGGTACTATTTCACTCCGCTCCCGCGGTACTTTTCACCATTCCCTCACGGTACTATCCGCTATCGGTCACCAGGGAATATTTAGGCTTAGCGGGTGGTCCCGCCAGATTCACACGGGATTTCTCGGGGCCCGTGCTACTTGGGAGATGAGCAAGCAAGCCGTACAGATTTCAGCTACGGGGGTCTTACCCTCTACGCCGGACCTTTCGCATGTCCTTCGCCTATCCATACGGTTTCTGACTCGCCTCACGACCGGCAGATCGTGAAAGCTCATTCCCACAACCCCCATGACGCAACCCCTGCCGGGTCTCACACATCACAGGTTTGGCCTCATCCGGTTTCGCTCGCCACTACTCCCGGAATCACGGTTGTTTTCTCTTCCTGAGGGTACTGAGATGTTTCACTTCCCCTCGTTCCCTCCACACTGCCTATGTGTTCAGCAGCGGGTGACAGCCCATGACGACTGCCGGGTTTCCCCATTCGGACACCCCCGGATCAAAGCTCGGTTGACAGCTCCCCGGGGCCTATCGCGGCCTCCCACGTCCTTCATCGGTTCCTGGTGCCAAGGCATCCACCGTGCGCCCTTAAAAACTTGGCCACAGATGCTCGCGTCCACTGTGTAGTTCTCAAACAACGACCAGCCACCCACCACCCCAAACCAAACGGTTCGAGTTCACTGGGGCCGGAATCCGAAGGTTCGACCAACCGGCCGTACCCTCAGGACCCAACAACGTGCCAAGCACGACCCTTCACGGACCTCATCACGTTCCACGCCGAAGCAGTACTGGTGAGGGATCCATCCGGACCGTGCCAACTAATCAACGTTCCACCCATGAGCTGACCGTGCAGAACATTCGCCTGCAATCGGTACTGTGCTCCTTAGAAAGGAGGTGATCCAGCCGCACCTTCCGGTACGGCTACCTTGTTACGACTTCGTCCCAATCGCCAGTCCCACCTTCGACAGCTCCCTCCACAAGGGTTGGGCCACCGGCTTCGGGTGTTACCGACTTTCGTGACGTGACGGGCGGTGTGTACAAGGCCCGGGAACGTATTCACCGCAGCAATGCTGATCTGCGATTACTAGCGACTCCGACTTCATGGGGTCGAGTTGCAGACCCCAATCCGAACTGAGACCGGCTTTTTGAGATTCGCTCCACCTCACGGTATCGCAGCTCATTGTACCGGCCATTGTAGCACGTGTGCAGCCCAAGACATAAGGGGCATGATGACTTGACGTCGTCCCCACCTTCCTCCGAGTTGACCCCGGCGGTCTCCTGTGAGTCCCCATCACCCCGAAGGGCATGCTGGCAACACAGGACAAGGGTTGCGCTCGTTGCGGGACTTAACCCAACATCTCACGACACGAGCTGACGACAGCCATGCACCACCTGTATACCGACCACAAGGGGGCGACCATCTCTGGCCGTTTCCGGTATATGTCAAGCCTTGGTAAGGTTCTTCGCGTTGCGTCGAATTAAGCCACATGCTCCGCCGCTTGTGCGGGCCCCCGTCAATTCCTTTGAGTTTTAGCCTTGCGGCCGTACTCCCCAGGCGGGGAACTTAATGCGTTAGCTGCGGCACGGACGACGTGGAATGTCGCCCACACCTAGTTCCCAACGTTTACGGCGTGGACTACCAGGGTATCTAATCCTGTTCGCTCCCCACGCTTTCGCTCCTCAGCGTCAGTATCGGCCCAGAGATCCGCCTTCGCCACCGGTGTTCCTCCTGATATCTGCGCATTTCACCGCTACACCAGGAATTCCGATCTCCCCTACCGAACTCTAGCCTGCCCGTATCGAATGCAGACCCGGGGTTAAGCCCCGGGCTTTCACATCCGACGTAACAAGCCGCCTACGAGCTCTTTACGCCCAATAATTCCGGACAACGCTTGCGCCCTACGTATTACCGCGGCTGCTGGCACGTAGTTAGCCGGCGCTTCTTCTGCAGGTACCGTCACTTTCGCTTCTTCCCTGCTGAAAGAGGTTTACAACCCGAAGGCCGTCATCCCTCACGCGGCGTCGCTGCATCAGGCTTTCGCCCATTGTGCAATATTCCCCACTGCTGCCTCCCGTAGGAGTCTGGGCCGTGTCTCAGTCCCAGTGTGGCCGGTCGCCCTCTCAGGCCGGCTACCCGTCGTCGCCTTGGTAGGCCATCACCCCACCAACAAGCTGATAGGCCGCGGGCTCATCCTTCACCGCCGGAGCTTTCCACCCGAGAAGATGCCTTCCCGAGTCGTATCCGGTATTAGACCCCGTTTCCAGGGCTTGTCCCAGAGTGAAGGGCAGATTGCCCACGTGTTACTCACCCGTTCGCCACTAATCCACCCCGAAGGGCTTCATCGTTCGACTTGCATGTGTTAAGCACGCCGCCAGCGTTCGTCCTGAGCCAGGATCAAACTCTCCGTGAATGTTTACCGGTAATCCGGTGCCCACTCGCGTTGAGCGGAACGAGTCATGGACCGGAATGTGGTCGACTCGTTCACAGCGTCCTCGCTGTGTGGTTGCCTCACACGATCCGAAGAGGATCGTCCGAGGACTTTTCAAAGGAACCTCGTCTCCGAAGAGACGGGGTATCAACATATCTGGCGTTGATTTTTGGCACGCTGTTGAGTTCTCAAGGTGCGGACGCTTCCTTCGTTCCCGTTTCCGGGCCCTCCGGGCGCTTCCTTCGTTCTTGCTCTTGTTTTTCGTTCTTGCGTTTCCGACTCTATCACACCGTTTCCGGCCCGATTTCCTCGGCGCTTTCCAGTTCCTCGCTTTCGCGATTTCCTTTCCGGCGGCTCCGACTCTATCAGATCCTTTCCGCACCGTTTCCGGTTCGGAATCGAATTCCAATGCCCGTCGGAAGGGCTTGTTTCCTCTTTCGAGGCGTCCGGACACTATCAGGTTTCCCTGGCCGATCCGGAATTCCCACAACCGACCCATGACGAACCGTCGGACGCATCTCTGCGCCGAGTCCGTACGGGGGGTGGGTGAGTAAACGTACTGGAGCGGGGCCCCGGACGCAAATCCGGGGCCCCGCTCGGTCGTTCGTGTCGAGTCGGCTCGGGGCCGGCTCGGTCGGTCAGACCTCGACCACGACCGGAAGGATCATCGGGCGGCGGCGGTAGCTGTCCGAGACCCACTTGCCGACGATGCGGCGGATCAGCTGCTGGAGCTGGTGCGGCTCGGCGACCCCGTCGGCCGCCGCACGGGCGATGGCCTCCTCGATCTTCGGGAGCACCCCGGCGAACGCGGAGTCCTCGATGCCCGAACCGCGGGCGTTGACGTTCGGGCCGCTGACCATCTTGCCGGTGCTGCTGTCGACCACGACGAACACCGAGATGATGCCCTCGTCGCCGAGGATCCGGCGGTCCTTGAGCGATGCCTCCGTGACGTCGCCGACCGAGAGGCCGTCCACGTACACGTACCCGGCCTGGACCTTGCCCGAGATGCGGGCCTTGCCGTCGATGAGGTCGACGACCACGCCGTCCTCGGCGATGACGATGTGGTCCTTGGGGACACCCGTCATCGCGCCGAGCTCGGCGTTGGCCCGCAGGTGGCGCCATTCGCCGTGCACCGGCATCAGGTTCTTCGGGCGGCAGATGTTGTAGAAGTACAGCAGCTCGCCGGCCGAGGCGTGGCCCGAGACGTGCACCTTCGCGTTGCCCTTGTGGACGACGTTCGCGCCCCAGCGGGTCAGGCCGTTGATCACGCGGTACACCGCGTTCTCGTTGCCGGGGATCAGCGAGGACGCCAGGATCACGGTGTCGCCGGGGACGATCCGGATCTGGTGGTCGCGGTTGGCCATGCGCGACAGCGCGGCCATCGGCTCGCCCTGCGAACCGGTGCAGACCAGCACCACTTCCTCGTCCGGCAGGTCGTCCAGCGAGCGGACGTCCACGATCAGGCCGGCCGGGACCCGCAGGTAGCCCAGGTCACGGGCGATGCCCATGTTTCGGACCATGGAGCGGCCCACGAACGCGACCCGACGGCCGTACTCGTGCGCGGCGTCCAAGACCTGCTGGATGCGGTGCACGTGGCTCGCGAACGAGGCCACGATGATCCGCTTCTGCGCGCCCGCGAACACGCCGCGGATCACGTTGGAGATGTCGCGCTCCGGCGGGACGAAGCCCGGGACCTCGGCGTTCGTCGAGTCCGACAGCAGGAGGTCGATGCCCTCCTCGCTGAGGCGCGCGAACGCGTGCAGGTCCGTGAGCCGGTTGTCCATCGGCAACTGGTCCATCTTGAAGTCACCGGTGGCGACGACCATGCCCGCGGGGGTGCGGATGGCGACGGCCAGGGCGTCCGGGATGGAGTGGTTGACGGCGATGAACTCGCAGTCGAAGGGACCGAGGCGCTCGCGCTCCCCCTCCTTCACCTCCAGGGTGTAGGGGCGGATCCGGTGCTCCTGGAGCTTCGCCTCGATCAGCGCGAGGGTCAGCTTGGAGCCGATGAGCGGGATGTCCGGCTTCTCGCGGAGCAGGTACGGGACCGCTCCGATGTGGTCCTCGTGACCGTGCGTGAGCACGATGCCCTCGATCTGGTCGAGGCGGTCACGGATGGACGTGAAGTCCGGAAGGATCAGGTCGATGCCCGGCTGCTCCTCCTCGGGGAAGAGCACGCCGCAGTCGACGATCAGCAGACGGCCGTCGAACTCGAAGACGGTCATGTTGCGGCCGATCTCGCCGAGACCGCCCAAGGGGGTGACGCGCAGGGCGCCCTTGGGGAGCTTCGGCGGCGGGCCGAGTTCAGGGTGCGGATGACTCAAAAGACTCTCCTCACCACACACGCCACGTACCCCTTGTGGCACGTGGCGCGTGTGACATTCGTGCATGTGCGGTTGTCGGTCCTGCTTGTTCAGTTGTGAAGGCTCGATGTCAGAGCTGTACCCCACCGGCGGCGAGATCGACCCGCAGCTGGGCGGTCTCTTCGGCGGTCAGCTCGACCAGGGGCAGGCGCAGCGGGCCGGCCGGGAGCCCCTGGAGGGCGAGGGCGCCCTTGGTGGTGATGACGCCCTGGGTGCGGAACATTCCGGTGAACACGGGCAGCAGCTTCTGGTGGATCTCCGTGGCCTTGCGGACGTCGCCGGAGAGGTGCGCCTCCAGCAGGGCCCGCAGCTCCGGGGTGACCACGTGGCCGACCACGGAGACGAAACCGCAGGCTCCCACGGACAGCAACGGAAGGTTCAGCATGTCGTCACCCGAGTACCAGGCGAGACCGGACTGGGCGATGGCCCAGCTGGCCCGGCCCAGGTCGCCCTTGGCGTCCTTGTTGGCCACGATCCGCGGGTGCTCGGCGAGTCGGACCAGGGTCTCGGTGTTGATCGGGACGCCGCTGCGGCCCGGGATGTCGTACAGCATCACCGGCAGCTCGGTGGCGTCGGCGATCGCCGTGAAGTGACGGTACAGGCCCTCCTGCGGGGGCTTGTTGTAGTACGGGGTGACGGCGAGCAGGCCGTGGGCGCCGACGCGCTCGGCTTCCTTGGCCAGCTCCAGGGTGTGGCGGGTGTCGTTGGTCCCGATGCCGGCGACCACGTGGGCGCGGTCTCCGACGGCTTCGAGTACGGCTCGTACGAGGTCGTTTTTCTCCGCGTCGGTGGTGGTCGGGGACTCGCCGGTGGTGCCGTTGACGATCAGGCCGTCGTTGCCTGCGTCCACCAGGTGGACGGCGAGCCGCTGCGCGCCGTCGAGGTCGAGTGCGCCGTCCGCCGTAAACGGCGTGATCATGGCGGTGAGGACCCGCCCGAAGGGGGTCTGCGGAGTCGAGATCGGAGCCATGGGTAACACGCTACTCGCTGCCACGCTCGGTCGGACGCCTCGGGGGGCGTGCCGGGGTGCTGGAGCCCGGCACTGCCTGCTCGGGGGTTCAAGCAGTGCCGGGTCCGTTTGATCAGCCTAGATGAACTTCACGAAACGCCGCAATACGGACACTTCGGTCTTCTACGGCGCGACCCGTCCGTTGGCGTTGAACGCCGCGTACGTGAGCGGCATCAGCCGGGCCCAGTGGGCCTCCATCCGCTCGCCCACCATCTCGATCTCGCGCTGCGGGAACGAGGGCACGGCGGCCAGCTCGTGCTGCGTGCGCAGGCCCAGGAAGTGCATGAGCGAGCGCGCGTTGCAGGTCGCGTACATCGACGAGAACAGTCCGACGGGCAGGACCGAACGGGCGACCTCGCGGGCCACGCCGGCGGCCAGCATCTCCTGGTACGCCTCGTACGCCTGGCGGTAGGAGTCCTCCATGGCGCGGGCGGTCAGGTCGGCCTGGGCCTCGGTGCCCTCGACGAACACGTACTTGCCCGGACGACCCTCCTGGACCAGCTTGCGGTCGGTGCCGGGGACGTAGAAGACCGGCTGAAGCTCCCGGTAGCGACCCGATTCCTCGTTGTAGGACCACCCGACGCGGTGCCGCATGAACTCGCGGAAGACGAAGATCGGGGCGCTGATGAAGAAGGTCATCGAGTTGTGCTCGAAGGGGCTGCCGTGCCGATCCCGCATCAGGTAGTTGATGAGGCCCTTGGAGCGCTCGGGGTCCTTGGACAGCTCGTCCAGGGACTGCTCTCCGGCGGTGGAGACCCGGGCGGCCCACAGGACGTCGGAGTCGGCGGCGGCGTGCTTCACCAGCTCGACCGTGACGTCGCTGCGGAAGGTCGGCTTCGGGTCGGGGGTTGCGGTCTCGGTCACGAGATCCTTCCGGCGAACGGGGGGAGGGGGGCCCGTCCACTTTACGGCGCCGGGCGGGGCGGCCCGGCCACCCCGTCACCCGTCCGCCGGTGTTTCGAGCGCGACGGCGGCCGGGGGAAGGGGACCTGACGGAGGGTCCGCCCTCCGTCGGGACCTCCGGACGGATTCCCTCGGAATTTCGGGGGAAGTACCCGGAGGACGGCACCAAACGGGCCGGTCGTACGTCCTACTTTGTGACAGCGCACACCCACCCCCCTGCCGCCCCCGGCCCTCCAGGCCTGAACCGTGAGGAGTGTCCCTTTATGTTCCGCCGGCGCGAGCCCGTTCCCTTCGCCTTCGTCGCCGAGGCAGATCGATTCCGCAGTAACGTCACTCCTCCGCCACGGGAGCGTCCGAGCTTCGGTCAGATCGCCACACGTAGTCTGGTCGGACTGACCGTCGTGGCGGGTCTGGTCGGCTCGCTGCTGTTCGGCGTCCCCGCCCTGCAGCCCGCGAAGACGCCCGAGAAGGCGCACCAGCCAGAGGCGTCCCAGGGCCGTTGACGCGGTGCGTCCCGACCGGCTCGATCGGTCCGCGCCCCACACACGACCGACACGCACCAGAGCCCGAGGAACCACCGTGCCCCTGCCCTTCCTGTCCGCGGACGACAGCTCCGCGGAGCTCGACGAAGCCCTGCCCCACGAGGACCACGACCGCTGGCGCCGGCCCTACCGGCCCGGCCCGTGGCGGGTGGGGACGGCGGCCCTGATGCTGCTGCTCTCCTCGTTCATGCTGCTCGCGACGATGATCGTGGCCTTCGTCGGCGCGTGGGTCGGCGCGGGCGTGTGCCTGGGCGCGGCCCTGCTGGTGCTGGGGGCCGCGCTGCGGCTGCTGCGCACCGGGATCTGGGTCAGCCGGGCCGGGCTGCGGCGGGTGACGTTCTTCCGGACCCGTCGGATGGGCTGGGAGCAGGTCGTGGACGTGCGGACCGTGCAGCAGCCGGTGCGGTGGCTCGGGCTGCCGCGTCGGGTGCAGGGCCAGGCCCTGACGGTGACGCGGGCGGGCGGCGCGGCGGTGCCGGTGCTGCTGACCGACCACAACGCCGACTTCCTCTCGCGCGGTGACGCCTTCGACCGGGCCGCGGGCGTGGTGGAAGCCTGGGCGCGGGAGTACGGGCCGGTCGCGGCCTGAGTCCCGAGCGGGGACGCGAACGCACGAGGGCGGCCCGGATCCGATCGGATCCGGGCCGCCCTCGTGTACGCGGGGCCCTCGGCGGTCAGCCGGCGGCGCCGCGGGCGTGCTCGGCCCGGTGCAGGGCGATGGCGCGTTGCATGGCCTTGCGGGCCCTGGGGGTGTCGCGGGCGTCGTGGTAGGCGGTGGCCAGGGCGAACCAGCGGCGCCAGTCGCCCGGGGCGGCCTCGGTGTCGGCCTTGCGGGCGGCGAAGACCCGGTCCGCGGATTCGCGCGTGATCCGGCCGTACTGGTCGCGTTCGAGTTCGTCCGGCGGGAGTTCTCCGGCGGCCTCCAGTTCGGCGGCCAGGGCGCCCGCGCGGAGCACGAAGCGGGTGTTGGCCCAGAGGAACCAGACGCCGATGAAGGGCAGGACGAGGACGGCGAGCCCGAAGGCGATCGTGAGGGCCGTGCCGTGCCGGAGCAGGGCCACGCCACGGCTGCCGACCAGGAGGAAGTACAGGACCAGGGCGGCGGCGGTGACGAGGTAGGTGATCTTGGCGCGCATGCCGGGGCTTTCGCTGGGGTCTTTACAGGTCGAGGAAGTTTTCCAGACCGTGGGTCAGACCGGGGGTGGTGGTGACGCGACGCACACCGAGCAGGATGCCGGGCATGAAGCCGGAGTGGTGCAGGGAGTCGTGGCGGATGGTGAGGGTCTCGCCGACGCCGCCGAGCAGGACCTCCTGGTGGGCGAGGAGGCCGCGGGCGCGCACGGAGTGCACGGGGACGCCGTCCACGAGGGCGCCGCGGGCCCCGTCGAGGGCGGTCTCGGTGGCGTCGGGCTGCGGGGCGCAGCCGGCCTCCGCGCGGGCGGCGGCGATGAGCTGGGCGGTGCGGGCGGCGGTGCCGGAGGGGGCGTCCACCTTGTTGGGGTGGTGCAGCTCGATGACCTCGACCGATTCGAAGAAGCGGGCGGCCTGGGCGGCGAAGGTCATGGTGAGGACGGCGCCGATGGAGAAGTTGGGGGCGACCAGGACGCCGGTGCCCGGGGAGGCGGCCAGCGCGGTGCGCAGGGTGTCGAGGCGCTCGTCGGTCCAGCCGGTGGTGCCGACGACGGCGTGGATGCCGTGGCGGACGCAGAAGTCGAGGTTCCCCATGACGGAGGCGGGGGTGGTGAGCTCGACGACGACCTGGGCGCCGGCGTCGACGAGGGCGTCGAGCTTGTCGTCGCGGTCGAGGGCGGCGACCAGTTCCATGTCCTCGGCGGCCCGGACGGCCTTGACGGCCTCGGAGCCGATGCGGCCCTGGGCACCGAGAACCGCGACCCGCAGCTTGCTGCTCATGCGTGCTTCCTTCGCTTCCACTTGTGGTTCGGTGTCGCGGCGGTCGGGCGAGCCGTCGGCCCCGCGGGGTGCGGGGTCGACGGCCCGCCCGCCGCGACGTGCGCGCGCCGGCTCAGGCGACTGCCTCGTCGAGGCGGGCGGCCTGCTTCTCCTTGAGCGGGCCGATCACCGCGAGCGAGGGGCGCGCGGTCAGTACATCGCGTGCGACCTCGCGGACCTCGTCCGGGGTCACCGAGGCGATCCGGGCGAGGAGGTCGTCGACGGACATCTGGGTGCCCCAGCACAGTTCGCTCTTGCCGATGCGGTTCATGAGGGCGCCGGTGTCCTCCAGGCCGAGGACGGTGGAGCCGGAGAGCTGGCCGACGGCGCGGCGGATCTCGTCGTCGGTGAGGCCCTCGGCGGCGACCTTGTCGAGTTCGTCGCGGCAGATCCGCAGTACGTCGTGGACCTGGCCGGGGCGGCAGCCGGCGTAGACGCCGAAGAGGCCGGTGTCGGCGAAGCCCGAGGTGTAGGAGTACACGCTGTAGGCCAGTCCGCGCTTCTCCCGGACCTCTTGGAAGAGGCGGGAGGACATGCCGCCGCCGAGGGCGGTGTTGAGGACGCTCAGGGCCCAGCGGCGTTCGTCGGTGCGGGGCAGGCCGGGCATGCCGAGGACGACGTGGGCCTGTTCGGTCTTGCGGTTGACCAGTTCGACGCGGCCGGCGGTGCGGATCCGCTTGTGTCCGGTGCGGGGGGCCACGGGGACGGCGTCGGGGTGGTTCAGGGCGCCGGCGCGTTCGAAGGCGGCGCGGACCTGGCGGACGACCTTGGCGTGGTCGACGTTGCCGGCGGCGGCGACGACGAGGTGGCGGGGGTCGTAGTGCTTGCGGTAGAAGCGGGCGATCTGGTCCCGGGTGAGGGCGTTGATCGTGTCGACGGTGCCGAGGACGGGGCGGCCCAGGGGGGTGTCCCCGTACATGGTCTGCGCGAACAGGTCGTGGACCATGTCGCCCGGGTCGTCCTCGGTCATGGCGATCTCTTCGAGGATGACGCCGCGTTCGGCGTCGACGTCGCGTTCCTCGATGAGGGAGCCGGTGAGCATGTCGCAGACCACGTCGATGGCCAGCGGCAGGTCGGTGTCGAGGACGCGGGCGTAGTAGCAGGTGTACTCCTTCGCCGTGAAGGCGTTCATCTCGCCGCCGACCGCGTCCAGGGCGGCGGAGATGTCGAGGGCGGTGCGCTTGGCGGTGCCCTTGAAGAGGAGGTGTTCGAGGTAGTGGGTGGCCCCGTTCAGCGTGGGGGTCTCGTCGCGGGATCCGACGTGGGCCCAGATGCCGAAGGTGGCGGAGCGGACGGAGGGGAGCGTCTCGGTGACGACGCGCAGGCCGCCGGGGAGGACGGTGCGTCGGACGGTGCCGATGCCGTTCTCGCCCTTGAGCAGGGTTTGGGTACGGGCGACGGCCCGCCCCTCGGTGGAGGGGCGGGCCGTCACTCGGGCACTGCGCGAGGTCACGAGGTCGCGTCGTCCTTCTCGGCCTCGGCGTCCTCGCCCTCGATCACGGGGATCAGGGAGAGCTTGCCGCGCTGGTCGATCTCGGCGATCTCGACCTGCACCTTGGAGCCCACGGCGAGGACGTCCTCGACGTTCTCGACGCGCTTGCCGCCGGCGAGCTTGCGGATCTGCGAGATGTGCAGCAGGCCGTCCTTGCCCGGGAGCAGGGAGACGAAGGCACCGAAGGTGGTGGTCTTGACGACCGTGCCCAGGTAGCGCTCGCCGACCTCCGGCATGGTCGGGTTGGCGATGCCGTTGATCGTGGCGCGGGCGGCCTCGGCGGCCGGGCCGTCGGCGGCACCGATGTAGATGGTGCCGTCGTCCTCGATCGTGATCTCGGCGCCGGTGTCCTCCTGGATCTGGTTGATCATCTTGCCCTTGGGGCCGATGACCTCGCCGATCTTGTCCACGGGGATCTTGACGGTGATGATCCGCGGGGCGTTGGGGGACATCTCGTCCGGGGTGTCGATCGCTTCCATCATCACGTCGAGGATGTGGAGGCGGGCGTCACGGGCCTGCTTGAGGGCGGCGGCCAGGACGGAGGCCGGGATGCCGTCGAGCTTGGTGTCGAGCTGGAGCGCGGTGACGAACTCCTTGGTGCCGGCGACCTTGAAGTCCATGTCGCCGAACGCGTCCTCCGCACCGAGGATGTCGGTGAGGGCGACGTAGTGGGTCTTGCCGTCGATCTCCTGGGAGATCAGGCCCATGGCGATGCCGGCGACGGGGGCCTTGAGGGGCACACCGGCGTTCAGCAGGGACATGGTGGAGGCGCAGACGGAGCCCATGGAGGTGGAGCCGTTGGAGCCGAGGGCCTCGGAGACCTGACGGATCGCGTAGGGGAATTCCTCGCGGGTCGGCAGGACGGGCACGATGGCGCGCTCGGCGAGGGCGCCGTGGCCGATCTCGCGGCGCTTGGGCGAGCCCACGCGGCCGGTCTCGCCGACGGAGTACGGCGGGAAGTTGTAGTTGTGCATGTAGCGCTTGCGCGTCACCGGGGAGAGGGTGTCGAGCTGCTGCTCCATGCGGAGCATGTTGAGGGTGGTGATGCCCAGGATCTGGGTCTCGCCACGCTCGAACAGGGCGGAGCCGTGCACGCGCGGGATGGCCTCGACCTCGGCGGCCAGGGTGCGGATGTCGGTGACGCCGCGGCCGTCGATGCGGACCTTGTCCTTGATGACGCGCTCGCGCACCAGGGCCTTGGTCAGGGAGCGGTAGGCGGCGGAGATCTCCTTCTCGCGGCCCTCGAAGGCCGGGAGGAGCTTCTCGGCGGCGATCTCCTTGACGCGGTCCAGCTCGGCCTCGCGGTCCTGCTTGCCCGCGATGGTGAGGGCCTGGGCCAGCTCGCCGCGGACGGCGTCGGCCAGCGCGGCGTACACGTCGTCCTGGTACTCCAGGAAGACGGGGAACTCGCCGGTGGGCTTGGCGGCCTTGGCGGCGAGGTCGGCCTGGGCCTTGCACAGGACCTTGATGAAGGGCTTCGCGGCGTCGAGGCCGGCGGCCACGATCTCCTCGGTGGGCGCCTCGGCGCCGCCCTTGACGAGCGCGATGGTCTTGTCGGTGGCCTCGGCCTCGACCATCATGATCGCGACGTCGCCGTCCTCCAGGACGCGACCGGCGACGACCATGTCGAAGACGGCGTCCTCGAGCTCGGTGTGGGTCGGGAACGCCACCCACTGGCCGCGGATCAGCGCGACGCGGACGCCGCCGATCGGGCCGGAGAAGGGCAGGCCGGCGAGCTGGGTGGACGCGGACGCGGCGTTGATCGCGATGACGTCGTAGAGGTGGTCCGGGTTGAGCGCCATGATGGTGGCGACGACCTGGATCTCGTTGCGCAGGCCCTTCTTGAAGGAGGGGCGCAGCGGGCGGTCGATCAGGCGGCAGGTGAGGATCGCGTCCTCGGAGGGCCGGCCCTCGCGACGGAAGAAGGAGCCGGGGATCTTGCCGGCGGCGTACTGGCGCTCTTCGACGTCCACCGTGAGGGGGAAGAAGTCGAGCTGGTCCTTGGGCTTCTTGGACGCGGTGGTCGCGGAGAGGACCATGGTGTCGTCGTCCAGGTAGGCCACGGCGGAGCCGGCGGCCTGACGGGCGAGCCGGCCCGTCTCGAAGCGGATGGTGCGGGTGCCGAAAGCGCCGTTGTCAATGACGGCCTCGGCGTAGTGGGTCTCGTTCTCCACTAGCGTTTTCTCCATTTTCGTCGTCTCCGTCCGGCACCCGTGTGGCGGCGGACGGTCAGGAGAAGCGCGCCTTGCGTGCGGGCCGGTCTTCGATCGAAGCATCCGGGTGCGTGCCCGTGCGGGCGTTCCGGGTGCCACTACCGAGGACCGGCGGCGTAGGGAGGGCGCTTCCCCCTTCTTCGGTTGTGCGCGCGCGTGCGGCAGAGGCCGCGGCGTGCGGGGCGCGCACGTACCAGACTACAAAGGGTCCGGTGAGTCCCGCACGTACGGCGAAGGGAGCGGCCCCCTCGATGTGGGAACCGCTCCCTTCACTGACGTCTTACTTGGCGCCGGCGGCACCGCGGCGGATGCCGAGGCGCTCGACCAGCGTACGGAAGCGCTGGATGTCCTTCTTGGCCAGGTACTGCAGCAGACGGCGACGCTGGCCGACCAGGATCAGCAGACCACGACGGGAGTGGTGGTCGTGCTTGTGGGTCTTGAGGTGCTCGGTCAGGTCCGAGATGCGGCGGGACAGCATGGCGACCTGGACCTCGGGGGAGCCGGTGTCGCCCTCCTTGGTGCCGAACTCGGCGATGATCTGCTTCTTCGTGGCGGTGTCGAGCGACACGTGCACTCCTCAGTGATGTCTTCGGGGCCACCGAGTGCCCCAGGTCTCAATCTCTGGGGATCTTCCGAAACTCGGGAGGCGGCAAGGTCCGTCGGGCGCGGGCTCCGGAGGTGTCCGGAAAGCGCGTACACAGACGGCCGTCACACAGCGTACCAGTACGCCGGGTGGGGGTGTCTCGAATATCGAGAGGGAGGGGGGCCGGGGTCACCCGTGCCGGGGGCGGTGCGGAGTACGGCTGCGCGGGCCGGGGCGTGCTGCGTACGATGCCGCGAAGGTTGTTCGAGTGATCCGCACCACCCGGGAGGGACCCGCCGATGAGCGACGCGAGTGAGGCCGTGCAGGCCGTGGAGGAGTCGGACGAGGAGCGGGCCGCCGCTCGGGAACGGGTGAAGGACGAGCTGTACGCCCTGGACATCTCCGACGTGGAGTGGTCGGGGGCGCCGGGCACCGAGAACGACGAGGAGCGGGTGGAGATCGCGCGGCTGCCCGACGGGGCGGTGGCGATGCGTTCCTCGCTGGACCCGGACACGGTGCTGCGGTACACGGAGGCCGAGTGGCGGGCCTTCGTGCTGGGCGCGCGGGACGGCGAGTTCGACCTGGACCGGCACCGCACGGCGGAGTGAGACGGGACGACGACGGGGCGGTCGGCGCGCGGCGCCGGCCGCCCCGTTTTCCGTGCCGTGCGGCAGTAGGGTGGCGCCGCCGCGCGCCGGGTCGGGCGGCGGTGGCGGCGGGCGGCGCGAGGGGCGCGCCCGGTCGCACGGGGTCGGCGGCACGGAGGCCGGATGGAGCGGGACACGGGCGGGTACGGGGACGCGGCGGATGCGGGCGGGGTCGCGCGGGCGGCCCCGGATCCGGTGATCGCGCAGGTGGGGGACGGGCGCGGGGCGCGGGACGGGGCCTGGTGGGGGCCGGCCCCGGATCCCGGGGCGGCGCCCTGGTACGCGCGGGTGCCGGTGCCGGACGGGCTGCCGCCGCTGCCCCGGGGCGGGGTGTTCCTGCCGGCTCCGGCGGCCGGTGGGGGGCCTGGGGCGGGGTCGGGGGATTGCGCCGAACGGGTGGGTTCGGGGGACGGGATCGTGGCGCCCGAGGAGTGGTCGGGGCTGGAGGTGGAGGCGGGGGACGAGGTGCGTCCCGACCCCCGGCCGGCCGGGTACGGGTTGTGGACGCCGCGGGCCGTGCCCTCCCCCGGGCCGGGTGCCTGGCCGACGCCCGCCGGCGGGGCGCGGCCGGTCTCACCCGGGCCGGTGCCGACGCCGGTGCCGGTGTTCGGGTCGGGTGCTGGGTCGGGGCCGGTGTCCGGGGCCGGGTACGGGGTGGAGCCGGAGTTGTCGGCGCGGCGGTTGGTGCGCCGGCCGGGCGGGCCGGCCGCGTGGTTGCCGTGGCGGGCCCGGGGCGCCGCCGCCCGGCGTCGGCGGGAGCTGATCGGGACGCCGCTGTGGACCTGTCACCGGATCGCGGTGATCAGCCTGAAGGGCGGGGTGGGGAAGACCACGACCACCCTGGCCCTGGGGGCGACGCTGGCGGCGGAGCGCCGGGACCGGGTGCTGGCCCTGGACGCGAACCCGGACGCCGGGACGCTGGGGCGGCGGGTGCGGCGGGAGAGCGGGGCGACCGTGCGCGATCTGGTGCGGGCGGCGCCGGGGCTGCGCTCGTACATGGACGTCCGCCCGTTCACCTCGCGGTCGTCGAGCGGTCTGGAGGTGGTCGCGGGCGATCTGGACCCGGCGCTGTCCACGGCCTTCGACGAGGCGGACTACCGGTTGGCGATCGACACCGTGGGCCGGCAGTACCCGATCGTGCTGACCGACTCGGGCACCGGGCTGCTGCACTCGGCGATGCGGGCGGTGCTGGACCTCGCGGACCGGTTGATCGTGGTGACGACCCCGTCGGTGGACGGGGCGGCGAGCGCGGCGACCACCCTGGACTGGTTGGCGGCCAACGGGCGGGCGGAGCCGGCGCGGCGGGCGCTGACGGTGATCTCGGGGGTGCGGGAGAGCGATTCCCGGCTGATCCGGGTGGACGACATCGTGCGGCACTTCGAGAGCCGGTGCGCAGGGGTGGTCGTCGTGCCCTTCGATCCACACCTGGCGACGGGCGCCGAGGTGGAGCCGGAGCGGCTGCGGCCGCGCACGCGGGCGGCGTACCTGGAGCTGGCGGCGCTGGTGGCGGAGGGCTTCGCGGGCGACCGGCCCTGAGGCCCGCCCGGGGCCGGGGCCCGGGCCGCTCCGCGCCGCGCCCGGGTGGGGGCGGCGCGGGGCGGGGGGTCAGACGCGGTCGTGGCCGTCGGTGAGGGCGCGGGCCTGCTTGACGTCGTCGGCGATGGCGTCGAGGAGGCCGTCGAGGGACTCGAAGCGGGCCATGCCGCGCACGTAGGCCAGGAAGTCGACGGTGACGTGCATGCCGTACAGGTCGAGGCCGACGCGGTCGATGGCGTACGCCTCGACGGTCCGCTCGGTGGCGTCGAACTGGAGGTTGGTGCCGACCGAGATCGCGGCGGGCATCCGCTCGCCGTCGGCCGTCAGCCAGCCCGCGTACACGCCGTCGGCGGGGATCGCGGTGTGCGGCAGGGTCTCGACGTTGGCGGTGGGGTAGCCCAGCTCGCGGCCGCGCTGGGCGCCGCGCACCACGGTGCCCTCGACCCGGTGCGGGCGGCCGAGGATCTCGGCGGCGCCGGTCACGTCGCCCTCGGCGACCAGTCGGCGCACGAGGGTGGAGGAGAAGGGCTCGCCGCCGCCGGCCTCGCCGCGCACGACCAGGTCGACGACCTCGACCTCGTAGCCGTGGTCGGTGCCGAGTTCGGCGAGGAGGGCCACGTCGCCGGCGGCGCGGTGGCCGAAGCGGAAGTTGGGGCCCTCGATGACGGCCCGCGCGTGCAGCCGGTCCACCAGCACCTTGACGATGAACTCCGCCGGCGACAGCTGGGAGAACCCGGCCGTGAAGGGCAGGACGAGCACGGCGTCCACGCCGAGTTCGGCCATCAGCTCGGCCCGTCGGCCGTGCGGGGCCAGCAGCGGCGGGTGGCTGCCGGGCCGGACGACCTCGCTGGGGTGCGGGTCGAAGGTGACGACCACGGAGGGCACGCCCAGTTCGCGGGCGCGGGCCACCGTGCGCCCGATGATGATCTGGTGTCCCCGGTGGACGCCGTCGTAGGAGCCGATGGTGACGACGCTGCGCCCCCAGTCCTGGGGGATCTCCTCCAAGCCGCGCCAGCGCTGCACTGTGACCGCTCCTCGCCCGATGTCGTGTTGCAGGGGTGTTCTTGCAGCTCTAAGGGTGCCATGTCCCGGTGCGGGCGCCCGCATCGGTGGGCACGGGGGCGAGCAGGGCGCGGACCCGGCCGGCCTCGGGTTCGGACAAGCCGGGCAGGACGGCGGCCAGGGCGGCGCGTACGAGGGGGTCGGCGGGAGGGGCGTCGGGGGCTTCGAGGCCGGTGAGAACGTCAGGTCGGGTGCCCGGGTCGTGCAGCAGGACCGCGAGGGCGGCGGGGTGCGGGGACCGGGCGTGGGCGAGGAGGGCGTGGGCGGCGGCGCGCAGCAGGGGCCGGTCCTCGGGGCGGGCGCGGGCGGCGACGGCGGGGGCCCGGGCGGCGGCGTGGGCGCGGTGTTCGGGTCGGGGGTCGTGGGCCCAGCGGTGCACGTCGTGGGCGTCGGCGAGGCGGTCGAGGAGGTGGGCGGCGGCGGTTCCGGGGGTCGTGGCGAGGGTGTCGGCGAGTTCGTCGGGGAGGCCGGGGTCGGGGAGGGGGAGCTCGCGCCAGAAGGCGGGGGTGAGGGGGCCGTCGGGGTGTGCGGCGGCGAGGGCGGTGAGCAGGGGGAGGTGGGGGCGGGCGTCGGGGAGGGCGGTGAGGGTGCCGGTGAGCAGGCGGTGGGCCCACCAGCGGCGGGCGTCGGGGGCGTCGAGGGCCTGCCCGCACAACCGGAGCCAGGGGGTGAGCGCGGTGGGGGTCAGGGTGAGGAGGGCGGCGGCGACGGGTCCGACGCGGTGCGGGGGGACGGGGCCGAGTCCGGGGTCGACGAGGAGGGCGCGCAGGGCGGCGGGCAGGTCGAGGTGGCGGGCCTGGAGCCAGTCGGCGCACTCCTCGTCGGCGAAGCGGTAGTCGGGGCCGGCGGGGACGAGGAGGCCCTCGGCGAGGACGGCGGCGGCGCGGCCGGTGCGCCAGGGCAGGAGTTCCTCGAAGTCGGCGCGGCGCAGGGCGCCGTGGGTCAGGCAGCGGCGGGCCGCCTCGTGCAGGGCGCCCTCGATTCGGAGGGCCTCGCGGGTGAGTTCGCGGGGGTGCTCGCGGCCGGTGTGGGCGGCGATCCGGCCGGCTGCGCGCAGGCAGCCGAGCGCGAGGTGGGCGGCGTACAGCTCGGGGCGGGTGGGGGCGCCGAGGGGGGCGCCGGCGGCGGCGATCTCGGCGCGGGCGCGCAGGGCGAGGGGGTGGCGGCGATCGGCGGGTGGGAGGGAGTCGGCGGGCAGGCCGAGGCGGGTGCGCAGTTCGTGGGCCTGGGGGTGGCCGAGGGGGCCGACGGTGAGGTCGGGGGCGCGGAGGGGGGCGGGGAGGTGGGGGGCGGCCTGTTCGTGGAACTCGGGGCAGGTGGCGAGGACGAGGCGGGCGCCGTGGGCGAGGAGTCGGGCGGTGGTGGCGGCGAGGAAGGCGGGGAGGCGGTCGACGACGGCCGGGGGCATCTCCTCGGGGCCGTCGAGGAGGATCCACGGTTCCCGGCCGGCGGCCCGCAGGGCGGTGGTGACGCCGGGCGTGTCGTGGACGGGGAGGTCGGCATGTCGGGCGGCGCGGGCCAGGATCCGGTCGAGGGCGGCGTCGAGGTCGCGGTCGGTGGGGTCGATCTCGGCGCCGCGCAGCCAGAGCGTGGGCAGTCCGGCGTCGGTGCGGGTGCGGGCGAGTGCGGCGAGGAGGGTGCTGCGGCCGCTGCCGGGCCGGCCCACGCAGCTCAGGACCCGCTGTCCGGGCCCGAACTCGGCCCGCAGGTCGGGGCGTTGGACGTGCACGGCGGGCAGGGCGGCGGGGGCGGTGGTGAGGGCGGCCAGGGTGCTGGCCTCGGCGGCGTCGGGGATCGGGCCGGGGCGGTGGGCGGCGCGGGCCAGGGCGGCGGCGACGGGTCCGTGCGGGGCGGCCAGGACGTGGGCGCGCAGGTCCGCGGCGCGGGCCGGGCCGGTGGGGTCGGGGGCGAGGAGCACGCCGAGGACGGCGGTGGTGCTCGGGTCCCAGACGGGGCCGCCGGGGGTCTCGGCGGCGGTGCGCAGGGCGTCGGTGCCGTCGGTGCCGAGGGCGAGGGTGAGACCGGCGTCGGGGCCGGCGGCCAGGATCCGGGCCTGGCGGGGGCCGGCGGCCCAGAGGCGGACGTAGGCGCCGGGGGCGGTGGGGGTCTCGGGGGCGGCGACGGGACGCGGGAGGGTGGGCAGGCCGCAGTGGACGACGGCGAGGGGGCCGCAGGTCTCGACGGGGCCGGTGAGTTCACGGCCGTCGAGGCGGACCCGGGCGGTGGCGGCGCCGGCGACGACGGAGGCGGCGGTGAGCACGGTGCCGTGGCCGTCGGCGACGAAGCCGCTGCCCCGGACCCGCCCGGCCTCGTCGAGGATGACCACCGGGTGCGCCGCGCGTTCCATGGTCCGAACCGTAGGTCGGCGAAGATCGGGCGGAAAGCCTCCCGAGGCGAACGCGCCCCCTTGCGCTCCCCCAGTCACTCCGCGCGCCCGCCCGGACGGGTGAGTTGGGCCGTTCGGGTGGACAGGACCAGGGGCGGAGGGGAGTCGTGGAGCGGTGAGCGGCGGAGGTCACGCGCTCACCGCTCCACGTCAAGACCGGCCCGGGACCCCGGACACGCGTCGGGGCCCGACCCCGTGAACCTCCCGGGACCGGACCCCGACGCACCGCGAAACTCCGCGGGACGAAACGGCCGGACGAAGCGGCTAGACGAACACGGCCAGCGATTTGGCCTTGCCCTTCTGGCTCTCCACCAGGCCGAGCAGTCGCCCGCTCGGGTCGTACACGGCGACCGGACCCCGGTCGGCGTACTCGTCCGGCATCTCCAGCCGGACCCCGTTGACCAGCAGCCCGGCGCGGCGTCCGTCGAGTTCCCAGCGCGGGAACGCGGCGGCGGCGGCCTCGCCGATGGGCATGACGGTCAGCTCCTCCTGGAGCTGGTCCAGGGTGCGGGCCCGGTCGATCTTGTACGGGCCGACCCGGGTCCGGCGCAGGGCGGTGAGGTGGCCGCCGACGCCGAGGTCGGCGCCGAGGTCGCGGGCCAGGGCCCGGATGTAGGTGCCGCTGGAGCAGACCACCGAGCAGACCACGTCGACGACGGGGGTGCCGTCCTCTGCGGTGGCCGGGCGCACGTCGTAGACCGTGAAGGAGAAGATCGTGACCGGACGGGCCGGGATCTCGAACTCCTCGCCGTCACGGGCGCGCTTGTAGGAGCGCACGCCCTTGATCTTGATGGCGCTGACCTTGGACGGGACCTGCATGATCTCGCCGGTCAGCTTGGCCACCCCGGCCTCCACGGCCTCGCGGGTCACGGCCGAGGCGTCGGTGGAGGTGGTGATCTCGCCCTCCGCGTCGTCCGTGAGGGTGTCCTGGCCGAGCCGGATGGTGCCCAGGTACTCCTTCTCGGTGAGCGCGAGGTGTCCCAGGAGCTTGGTGGCCTTCTCGACGCCGAGGACGAGCACGCCCGTGGCCATGGGGTCGAGGGTGCCGGCGTGGCCCACGCGGCGGGTCCTGGCGATCCCGCGCATCTTGGCGACCACGTCGTGCGAGGTGAAGCCGGACGGCTTGTCGACGATGACCAGGCCGTCCGGCGTCGGGGGCTGCGTGGTCATCAGGCGCGCTTGCCCTCGTCCTCGGCGGTCTCCCCCGCGTCGGAGTCCTCGTCCGCGGGCTTCTTGTACGGGTCGGCACCGGCCGCGTAGGCGGCACCGGCGGCGGCCTGGCGGGCCGCCGCGTCGGAGAGCCTGGCCTTGTCGAGGAGGTCCTCGATGGTCTTGGCGGTGTCCGGGAGGGCGTCCGCCACGAAGGTCAGGGTGGGGGTGAACTTGGTGCCCGCGACCCGGCCGACGGCCGAGCGGAGCATGCCCTTGGCGCTCTCCAGGCCCGCGGCGACGCCGGCCCGGTCCTCGTCGTCGCCGTAGACCGTGTAGAAGACCGTGGCCTCCCGGAGGTCGCCGGTGACCCGGGCGTCGGTGATGGTCACGTGAGTGCCCAGTCGGGGGTCCTTGATCCCCCGCTGGAGCTTCTCGGCGACCACCTCGCGGATGAGGTCCGCCAGCTTCTTCGCCCGCGCGTTGTCGGCCACTGGTCCGTCTCCTTACATGTTGCTTTCCTGCGTGCGTGTCGTCGTCCGGGCGCGCGGACGCGCCCGGGGGTGACACCTCAGTCTTCATCCCCGTGATACCGCCGGCGCACCGACAGCAGTTCCACTTCCGGACGGGCCGCGACCAGCCGTTCACAGCGGTCGAGCACGTCCGACACGAATCCCGCGTCCCCGCTGACCAGCGCGACCCCGATACGGGCGCGCCGGTGCAGGTCCTGGTCGCCCACCTCCGCCGCGCTCACGGAGAACTTGCGTTGGAGCTCGGCGACGATGGGCCGGACGAGGGAGCGTTTCTCCTTCAGCGAGTGGACGTCACCGAGGAGCAGATCGAAGGACAGGGTCCCCACGTACATGTGGTGCCGGATGTCCCGCCGGTTCGGGTTCGACGACCTGAGGGGCAGCCGCCCGTCAGGGACATCGAAACCGTACACGCAACGGCCGGGGCCGATCGACGGATATTTCTCCCCGTCGACCGGCCCCGGTCACGTCACGGTCCCGTGCTTCCCGGGCCCCAGGCCGCGCCCCGACCGGTGAGGGTCGCGGCGTGGCCCGGGGTTCCGGGTGCGAGGGCAAGCCCGGCTGGTCAGCCGCGCGGCTTCTCGCGCATCTCGTAGGTGGCGATGACGTCGTCGATCTTGATGTCGTTGAA
Organism: Streptomyces dryopteridis; assembly: GCF_049606955.1. NCBI lineage: Bacteria > Bacillati > Actinomycetota > Actinomycetes > Kitasatosporales > Streptomycetaceae > Streptomyces > Streptomyces dryopteridis. Next base: position 1,277,263 of record NZ_CP187113.1, read on the forward strand.
GCTGCCGAGGTTGATACCGCCCTCGAAGCCTTCGCGGATCTCGGTGACGTCGTCCTTGAAGCGGCGCAGGCCCGAGATGGTGAGGCTCTCCGCGATGACCTTGCCATCGCGCAGCAGGCGCGCCTTGGTGTTGCGCTTGACCTCGCCCGAGCGGACCAGGACACCGGCGATGTTGCCGAGCTTGGACGAGCGGAAGACCTCGCGGATCTCCGCGGTGCCGAGCTCGACCTCCTCGTACTCCGGCTTGAGCAGACCCTTCAGGGCCGCCTCGATCTCCTCGATGGCCTGGTAGATCACCGAGTAGTACCGGACGTCCACGCCTTCGCGCTCCGCCATCTGCGCCGCGCGGCCCGCGGCGCGGACGTTGTAGCCGATGACGATGGCGTCGGAGCCCATCGCGAGCGAGATGTCGGACTCCGTGACCGCACCGACGCCGCGGTGCAGGATGCGGATGTCCACTTCCTCGCCGACGTCGAGCTGGAGCAGGGAGGACTCCAGGGCCTCGACCGCACCGGACGCGTCGCCCTTGATGATGAGGTTGAGTTCCTGGACCAGACCGGCCTTGAGCACCTTGTCGAGGTCCTCGAGGGACACGCGACGGGTGCGCTTGGCGAAGTTGGCGTTGCGCTCGCGCGCCGCCCGCTTCTCGGCGATCTGACGGGCCGTGCGGTCCTCGTCGACGACGAGGAGGTTGTCGCCGGCGCCCGGGACGTTGGTGAGACCCAGCACCAGGATGGGGGTCGACGGACCCGCTTCCTCGATGTTGTTGCCCTTGTCGTCGAGCATGGCGCGGACGCGGCCGTAGGCGTCGCCGACGACGACCGTGTCACCGATGCGGAGGGTACCGCGCTGCACCAGGACCGTGGAGACGGCGCCGCGACCGCGGTCGAGGTGGGACTCGATCGCGATGCCCTGCGCGTCCTGCTCCGGGTTGGCCCGCAGGTCGAGCGAGGCGTCGGCGGTGAGGACCACGGCCTCCAGCAGGGAGTCGATGTGCAGACCCTGCTTGGCGGAGATGTCGACGAACATGGTGTCGCCGCCGTACTCCTCGGCCACCAGGCCGTACTCGGTCAGCTGACCGCGCACCTTGACCGGGTCGGCGCCCTCGACGTCGATCTTGTTGACCGCGACCACGATCGGAACGTCCGCGGCCTTGGCGTGGTTGAGCGCCTCGATCGTCTGCGGCATCACACCGTCGTTGGCCGCGACCACGAGGATCGCGATGTCGGTGGACTTCGCACCGCGGGCACGCATGGCGGTGAACGCCTCGTGACCGGGGGTGTCGATGAAGGTGATCTTGCGGTCCTCACCGTTGACCTCGGTGGAGACCTGGTACGCGCCGATGGCCTGGGTGATGCCGCCGGCCTCGCCCGCGACCACGTTGGTCTTGCGGATCGCGTCGAGGAGTCGGGTCTTGCCGTGGTCGACGTGACCCATGACGGTCACGACCGGCGGACGCGCGACGAGGTACTCCTCGCCGCCCTCGTCCTCGCCGAACTCCAGGTCGAAGGACTCGAGCAGCTCGCGGTCCTCCTCCTCGGGGCTGACGATCTGGACGACGTAGTTCATCTCCGTGCCGAGCAGCTCCAGGGTCGCGTCAGAGACCGACTGGGTGGCCGTGACCATCTCGCCGAGGTTCATCATCACCGCGACGAGCGACGCCGGGTTGGCGCCGATCTTCTCGGCGAAGTCGGTGAGGGAGGCACCGCGGGAGAGACGGATGGTCTCGCCGCCACCGCGCGGCAGCATCACGCCGCCCACGGACGGGGCCTGCATGGCCTCGTATTCCTGACGACGCTGGCGCTTGGACTTGCGACCGCGCCGGGCGGGACCGCCCGGACGACCGAAGGCACCCTGCGTGCCACCGCGGCCACCGGGGCCGCCGGGACGCCCGGCGAAACCGGGACGACCGCCGCCACCGGCGCCGGCACCCGGGCCGCCGCCGAAGCCGCCGCCACCCGGACGCGGGCCGCCGAAGCCGCCACCGGCCGGACGCGAGCCCGGACCGGCCGGACGACCGGCGAAGCCGCCACCGGGACGACCGGCGCCGCCGCCGGGACGACCCGCGCCGCCACCGGGACCACGACCGCCGGCACCGGGGCCGGGACGGGGGCCCGCGGCCGGACGCTGCGGCATCATGCCGGGGTTCGGACGGTTGCCGCCCGCGGCGGGACCGGGACGCGGCCCGCCCTGCGGACGCGGCATGCCGGCCGGCGAGGGACGGGGACCGCCCTGGCCGGGGCCGCCCTGCGGACGGGGACCGCCGCCGGCGCCCTGCGGACGCGGGCCGCCACCCTGACCGGCGCCGGGGGCACCGGGACGGGGGGCACCCTGCGGGCGCGGAGCCTGCGGGCGGGCCATGCCGGTGGAACCACCGGAGGTGAAGGGGTTGTTGCCCGGACGGGGACCCGCGGGACGGGCACCACCGGGACGGGGGGCCTGACCGGCCGGACGCGGGGCCTGACCGCCGGCGCCCTGGCCGGGAGCCGGACGGGAACCGCCGGGACGGGGGCCGGACTGACCGGCGCCGGGCGCGGGGCGCTCGGAACGCTCGGGGCGCTGCTGCGCGGCCGGACGGGGACCCGGAGCCGGACGCGACGAGGCGGCGGGGGCCGCCGGCGGCGCGGTGAACTCGGGGACGACCGGAGCCGGAGCCGCCGGAGCGGGCTTCGGCGCCGGACGCGGGCCGGGACGCGGGCCGGAACCGGCCGGGGTCACGGGGGCCGCGGGGGCGCTCGCCACGGGGGCCGCGGGCGTGGCCGGCTTGGGGGCCGGGGCACCGGGCTTGGGGGCGGCGGGGCGAGCCGCGGCGGCCGGGGAGGGCGCGGCGGGCTTCGCGGGGGAGGGCGCCGTCTTGCGGGGCGCACCGGGCTTGGCAGCGGTCTTGCCGGCGGAGCCGGGACCCTGCAAAGCGTCAGTCAACTTGCGTACAACCGGCGCCTCGATCGTCGAGGACGCCGAACGGACGAATTCACCGAGTTCTTGGAGCTTGGCCATGACGACCTTGCTCTCGACTCCGAACTCCTTGGCGAGTTCGTATACCCGGACCTTAGCCACTTCGCTCCTTTGAGGTCCGGGTTACGCCGGACCGTCGCTACTTCATGGGCGTACTCATCGCGTACTCATCGAGTGCTCATCGCAATCTCGACCTACTTCCAACTCGCGAGGTACCTGACCGCACGGAAGGTCTCCGTGCCGTACAACGTGCTGTGCACCGTTCACGGTGCGGTTTCCACGACCTGTCGCAGTCGTGTCGTGTCGAGCGCTCCGGCGGACCGGAGGGCCCGGGGGAAGGCTCGGCGGCGCACCGCCTTGTCGAGGCAGGTCGCGGCGGGGTGCAGGTACGCACCCCGGCCGGGCAGCGTACCGCGAGGATCGGGGACGCAGTCGTCCTCGATCGCCACGATGCGCAGCAGATCGCCTTTGGCCGCTCGCTCCCTGCACCCCACGCAGGTGCGTTCGGGGCATGCGCGGGTCTGCGTCCGGCCAGACACGATGAAGTCTACCTCCCCGCACCGACCTCACCCCTTCGGGCGAGAAATCGAACGGATGTCGTCGTGGCGTGGGGCGTCCGGGCGGGTGTGAAACGCCGCGGACGCCGTGCGTCCACTGTCCTGTGTACCGTGCGGAAGGCCCGAACGGTACCGGTTTATTCCCGGCCCCGGTCCGCGTCCGCGTCGGCGGGCTCGGTGTCGGGACGGATGTCGATGCGCCAGCCGGTGAGGCGGGCGGCGAGGCGGGCGTTCTGGCCCTCCTTGCCGATCGCCAGCGACAGCTGGTAGTCGGGCACGGTCACCCGGGCGGACCGGGCGTACAGGTCCACGATCTCGACCTTGGTCACCCGGGCGGGGGACAGCGCGTTGGCGACCATCTCGGCCGGGTCGTCCGACCAGTCCACGATGTCGATCTTCTCGCCGTGCAGCTCGGCCATCACGTTGCGCACCCGGCCGCCCATCGGGCCGATGCAGGCGCCCTTGGGGTTGAGGCCGGAGCGGGTGGAGCGGACCGCGATCTTGGTGCGGTGGCCGGCCTCGCGGGCGATCGCCGAGATCTCGACGCTGCCGTCGGCGATCTCGGGGACCTCCAGCGCGAACAGCTTCTTCACCAGGTTGGGGTGGGTGCGCGAGAGGGTCACGGAGGGACCGCGCACGCCCTTGGCCACGCGCACCACGTAGGTGCGCAGCCGCAGCCCGTGCGTGTACTCCTCGCCCGGGACCTGCTCCTGCACCGGCAGGATGGCCTCCAGCTTGCCGATGTCCACCAGCACGTTGCGCGGGTCCTTGCCCTGCTGCACCACGCCGGTGATGACGTCGCCCTCACGGCCCGCGAACTCGCCGAAGGTCAGGTCGTCCTCGGCGTCGCGCAGACGCTGGAGGATGACCTGCTTGGCGGTGGTGGCGGCGATCCGGCCGAAGCCCGACGGGGTGTCGTCGAACTCCTGGGCCTCCTGCCCCTCCTCCAGGTCCTGCGGGTCCTCCTTCGCCCACACGGTCACGTGACCGTTGGTGCGGTTCAGCTCGACCCGGGCCCGGCGGCGGCTGCCCTCGGTGCGGTGGTACGCGATGAGGAGGGCCGACTCGATGGCCTCCACGAGGAGGTCGAAGGAGATCTCCTTCTCCCGGACCAGACCCCGCAGGGCACTCATGTCGATGTCCACGACTACGCCTCCTCTTCTTCCTGAACGCCGTCGTTCTTGTCTTTGCGGTTGAACTCGATCTCGACACGCGCCTTGGCGATCTCGGCGAAGGTCAGCCGGCGGGTGGTGGCCTTGCGGCCCTTCACGCCGGGCACCTCCAGGTCGAGCCCCTCCTCGTCCACGCCGAGGATCCGCGCGACCAGGTCGGCGCCGTCGCCCAGCTTGAAGGCGACGAGGCGGCCGGTGGCGCGCCGGTAGTGGCGCGATTCGGTGAGAGGGCGGTCGGCGCCCGGGGAGCTGACCTCCAGGACGTACTCGTCCTCGCCCATGGCCTCGGTCTCGTCGAGCCGGTCGGAGATCTCACGACTCAGCTCGGCGCACAGGTCCAGTTCCACGCCGGTGTCGGAATCCACGATGATCCGCAGCATCCGTCGGCGGCCGGCCCGGGACTGCTCGATCTCCTCGAGGTCGAGGCCCTTGGCGAGTACCAGTGGCTCCAGCAGTTCGCGCAGCCTGTCGCTCTGGGTGGTGCTCATCCGGGTGACTCCTCGGCCGCGTGTGCTGTTGTGGATCGGACCGCGCGTGGGTCGCGTGTCAGGTCAAAGGGTATCCGGTCCGGCGGGGTGTTGCCGTCCGCGCCCCGACCGGGGTCCCCGGTACCGTGATCACCGACACATCCGGTCCCGGGCGCCCCGGGCCCCGAACGACGAGGATCCCGCCGTGCCCGAGACCCTGCCCTCCCGAAGGAGCCTGCTCGTCGGGGCCGCCGGCGCGGCCGGCGTCGCGCTGCTGTCGGGCTGCACCTCCGGCCCCGAGGAGGCCCGACGGGCCGCCGAACGGGCCGGCGTCCTGGCCGACCTGCGGGTACGGCGCACGGCGGCCGAGGCGAGCCGGGCCCTGTTGGCGCGCTACGAGGCCACGGCGGCGGCGCACCCCGCGCTGACCGCCCGGCTGGCCCCGCTGCGGGCCACCGTGGCCGCGCACCTGGCCGCGCTGGAGGAGCCCGCCGGCGTCTCCGCCTCCCCCTCGCCGGCGCGCGGGGCCGCCGGAGCGGACGGCGCGCCCTCCGGGGCCGCGCCCGCGCCGGTCGCGGCCCGGCCCGAGCAGGCCGTGCGGGAGCTGGCGGCGGCGGAGCGGCGACTGGCCGAGGACCGGCTGGTCGCGCTCGGGCAGGCGCCCGGCGAACCCGCCCGGCTGTTGGCCTCGCTGGCGGCGGCCGGCCTGGTGCACCAGCACCTGCTGACCGCCGGCCCGGACTCCCCCACCCCGAAGGACGGTGCCTGAGATGTTCCAGCGAGGACGGGACGCGGACCCGGTCGACCCGAGCCCCGCCCCCACCGGCTCCGCCGGCCCGGACGCGGCGGCGTTGGAGGCGGCGCAGGCCGCGCTGGCGGCCGAGCACGCGGCGGTGTGGGCGTACGGGGTGATCGGCGCCCGGGTCGCCAAGGAGCGGCGCGACGAGGCCCGGCAGGCGCACGAGGCGCACGTGACCCGGCGGGACTCGCTGGCGCGGACGGTGCGCCGACTGGGGGCGGCGCCGGTGGCGGCGGAGGCCGCGTACGCCCTGCCCTTCCGGCCCGACACGGCGGCCGACGCGGTGCGCCTGGCGGCCGGGATCGAGGACGGGGTGGCGGGTGCCTGCGCCGATCTGGTGCGGGCCGCCCGGGGGTCCCTGCGGCGCGAGGCGGCGGACGCGCTGGGCGCGGCGGCGGTGCGCGCGGCGCGGTGGCGCGGTGTCGGCGTAGCCTTCCCTGGGCTCGCGGAACGAAAGAATCGAGCCACGGAGAGCTGAAAGGGAACCCGCACGCATGGCTTTCGAACCGCCGCAGCGGCTTGTCCGGGCGCTCGGCGAACTGCCGGACCCCACCGCGACCGACCAGTGGCTTGAGCGGCTGCCCCGGCTCGCCGAGGAGGCGATGGCCCGGCACGAGGTGCGGGCCGAACGGGTGCAGGCGCCGGGTGGGCGCAGCTCCCTGGTGGTGCTCGTGCGGTACCCGGACGGGACCCCGGCGACCGTGAAGCTGGCGCCGCCGGCGGGTCGGCCCGGGGCGGAGCGGGCCGCGTTGGAGCGGTGGGGCGGTTTCGGGGCGGTGCGGCTGTTGGACGACCGGCACCGGGAGGGCGGGGAGCTGCTGTTGGAGCGGCTGCGTCCGGAGGTGTCGCTGCGTTCGCTGCCGGAGGCCAAGGCCCTGTTGGAGGCGGCGGGCACGGTGCGCCGGCTGTGGGTGCCGGTGGAGCCGGGGCACCCGTTCGAGACGGTGGCGGAGCGCACGGCGCGGCAGAGCGCGGGTTGGGAGGCGGCGCCGGAGGTCGCGCGGCCGCTGGTGCGGGTGGCGCGGGCCGTGCGCGAGGAGTTGGTGGCGGCGGCGGAGCCGGAGGAGTTCCTGCTGCACGGGGCGTTCCGGCAGGGGAAGGTGCTGGCCGGGGACCGGGCCCCGTGGCTGACGGTGGGTCCGGAGCCGGTGGTGGGCGAACGGGCCTACGACCTGGCGCGGTTGGTGCGGGACCGGTTGGAGGACCAGATCGCGGGCTCGGGCGGTCCGGGGACGGCGCGGCGCCGGATGAACCGGCTGGCCGATTCGCTGGAGCTGGACCGGGACCGGCTGCGGGGCTGGACCCTGTTCCGGGCGGTGGAGTCGGGGGTGCGCGCGCTGACGGTGGGGCGCCGGCGCGACGGGGAGCTGCTGTTGGAGTACGCGGGCTGGTTGTGAGCCCGCCGTTGTGAGCCCGCCGCGCCCCTCCCCCGCCCGTCACCAGCGGCGCAGCGGGAGCGGGGCGCCCATCACGGCGTAGGGGCGGGCGGCGCTGGGGAAGTGCACGCGGCGGGCGAGGTCCACGTAGCCGAGCCGGGCGTAGAGGGCGCGGGCGGGGCTGTCCACGTCGATGGCGGACAGGATGGAACGGGGCAGTCCGCAGGCGTCGGTGACGCGGGTGATGAGGGCGCGGCCGACGCCCTTGCCCTGGTGGTCGGGGTGGACGTGGAGTTCGGTGACGGCGAAGGACTCGTCGAGCCAGTGGTCGAGGCCGCCGGTGAGCAGGTGGGGTTCGACGATGGTGGACCACCAGTGGGCGCGGTCGTTGGGCATGCCGTAGACGAAGCCGGCGATGGCGCCGTCGGGGGTGTACGCGGCCAGGGCGCGGGCGCCGGGGGCGCTCATGTGGCGGCGGACGATGTGCCGGCGGATGGCCACCTCTTCGGGGCCGAGGCCGAAGGCGAGGGCCTGGACGGCGAGGGCCTCGTCGGCGCGGGCGGCGAGGTCGAGGGGGCCCAGGCTCAGGCCGGCGGGGGTGGGCGGGAGCTCGTGATCGCGCGACATGACGTGACCCTAATGCCCCGGCCGGGCGGGTGGGGCGGGGTCGTGGGTCACGGTCGCGGCGGGGGTCAGAACAGGACGCTGGTGAAGGCGCCGATCTCGCGGAACCCGACGCGTCGGTAGGCGGCGCGGGCGGCCGTGTTGTAGTCGTTGACGTACAGGCTGACCAAGGGGGCGACCTCGCGCAGGGCGTGGGCGAGGACGGCGGCCATGCCGGTCTCGGAGTGGCCGCGGCCGCGGTGTTCGGGGGCCACCCAGACGCCTTGGATCTGGCATGCCTCGGGGGTGGCGGCGCCGATCTCGGCCTTGAAGACGACCCGGCCGTCCTCGATGCGGGCGAAGGAGCGGCCGGTGCCGACGAGTTCGGCGACCCGGGCCTGGTAGAGCAGGCCGCCGTCGCCGGCGAGCGGGGAGACGCCGACCTCCTCGGTGAACATGGCGACGCAGGCGGGGAGGATGAGGTCCATCTCGTCGCGTCGGACGCGGCGCACGAGGGGGTCGGGGGTGATCTCGGCGGAGGGGGCGTCGGCGAGCATCAGCGGTTGGTGGGCGCGGACTTCCCTGGCGGGGCCCCAGTGGGGTTCCAGGAGGCGCCACAGGGGGCCGGCGGCGTCGCTGGGGCCGACGATGGAGGAGCAGCGGCGGCCGGTGCGGCGGGCGCGGTCGGCGAAGGCGCGGACGGCCTCGGGGCCGGCGCCGACGGGCACGAGGTTGGCGCCGGAGTAGCACAGGGAGCGGAGTTCGCCGTCGGTATACCAGCCCCACATCTCGCCGCCGAGCCGCCACGGGTCGAGGCCGGCGACCCGGACGCGGGAGGTCACGAAGGCGTTGGCGACCGGGTCGCGGCCGAGTACGACGAGGGCGGCGTCGAGGTCGCCGACGTCGAGCACTCGGGTGGTGGTCTGCGTCAACACTGGGGCCTCACCATGCGAGTCTGCTGATTTCCGCACTGTACCCGCAGGTCCGTCGCCTTGGCTCGTCACGGACCGGGGGAACCGGGCACGCCCCCGGGCCGGTGGGCGGCGCGGGGGCGTGCGGCGGGGCGTGTGGGGCCGAGGGGCGGGAGGTCAGCCGGCGACGGCGACGGTGGGTTCGCCGGAGGCGACCCCGTCGCGCTCCATCTCGGCGGCGATCTTGAGGGCCTCTTCGATGAGGGTCTCGACGATCTTGGACTCGGGGACGGTCTTGATGACCTCGCCCTTGACGAAGATCTGGCCCTTGCCGTTGCCGGAGGCCACGCCGAGGTCGGCCTCGCGGGCCTCGCCGGGGCCGTTGACGACGCAGCCCATGACCGCGACGCGCAGGGGCACCTCCATGCCCTCGAGGCCGGCGGTGACCTCCTCGGCGAGCTTGTACACGTCGACCTGGGCGCGGCCGCAGGAGGGGCAGGAGACGATCTCCAGCCGGCGCTGGCGCAGGTTGAGGGATTCCAGGATCTGGATGCCGACCTTGATCTCCTCGGCCGGCGGGGCGGAGAGGGAGACCCGGATGGTGTCGCCGATGCCCTCGGAGAGCAGGGCGCCGAAGGCGACGGCGGACTTGATGGTGCCCTGGAAGGCGGGGCCGGCCTCGGTGACGCCGAGGTGGAGGGGGTAGTCGCACTGGGCGGCGAGCTGCCGGTACGCCTCGATCATGACGACGGGGTCGTTGTGCTTGACCGAGATCTTGATGTCGCGGAAGTCGTGCTCCTCGAAGAGGGACGCCTCCCACAGCGCGGACTCGACGAGGGCCTCGGGGGTGGCCTTGCCGTACTTCTGGAGCAGGCGGCGGTCGAGGGAGCCGGCGTTGACGCCGATCCGGATCGGGGTGGCCGCGTCCTTGGCCGCCTTCGCGATCTCCTTGACCTTGTCGTCGAACTGCTTGATGTTGCCGGGGTTGACGCGGACGGCGGCGCAGCCGGCCTCGATCGCGGCGAACACGTACTTCGGCTGGAAGTGGATGTCGGCGATGACCGGGATCTGCGACTTGCGGGCGATCACCGAGAGGGCGTCGGCGTCGTCCTGGGTCGGGCAGGCGACGCGGACGATCTGGCAGCCGGAGGCGGTGAGTTCCGCGATCTGCTGGAGGGTGGCGCCGATGTCCGAGGTGCGCGTGGTGGTCATGGACTGCACCGAGACGGGGGCGTCTCCACCGACGGCCACGGATCCGACCTGGATCTTGCGGCTGACCCGTCGGTCGGCGAGCTTCGTCGGCACGGACGGCATTCCGAGTGAGATGGCAGTCATCTGCTGTGCAACCCCAAGGTGTGGATCGAGGTCCCGGTATCGGCGGGCTCCAGCCTTCGAGACTACGCCAACGGACGCACGCGTCGCGCACCCGCCGGGGCGTGCCACCCGAACGTAGGGGGTCGGGCACGATGCGTGCCCGACCCCCGTACATACGCTCGTATGACCGGCCCACCATCCGATCGTCGGATGGGTTTCGTCGCCGGTCGGCGTCTAGGTGATGCGGATCGGGTTGACCACGTCGGCCACCAGCACCAGCAGGGTGAAGCAGACGAACACCCCGGCCACCGCGTACGCCACCGGCATCAGCTTGGCCACGTCGAAGGGGCCCGGGTCGGGTCGGCGGAACAGCCGGGCGAGGTTGCGCCGCAGCGACTCCCACAGCGCGCCCGCGATGTGCCCGCCGTCCAGCGGCAGCAGCGGCAGCATGTTGAACAGGAACAGCGACAGGTTGAACATGCCGACGAGCTGGAGGAAGAACACCAGGCGCTGTTCGGCCGGGATGTCCAGGGTGGCGATCTCGCCGCTGATCCGGGCCGCGCCGACGATGCCCATCGGGGAGTCCGGTTCGCGTTCGGCGCCGCCGAAGGCCGCGTCCCACAGGGCCGGGATCTTGGCGGGCAGCCGCAGCAGGCCCTCGACGCTGTTGTCGACCACGTCGCCCATGTGCGACAGGGACTGGCCGAAGGTCAGCGGGAGGATCTCGTTGGTGGGCGAGAAGCCCAGCCAGCCGGCCTTGAGGTACTCGCCCTTGACGTAGCCGCCGTGCCCGTCGGTCTTCGGCACGGTGTTCTCGATCAGGGTCACCGGCAGCACCAGCTCGCGGCCCGCGCGTTCCACCGTGACGGTGGCCGGGCCGATGGTGTCGCGGATGCGCTGCTGGAGCGCGGTCCAATCGGCGATCGGCTTGCCGTCGAAGGCCGTGATCCGGTCCCCCGCCTGGAGGCCGGCGGCCTTCGACGGGGAGGCGGGGTCGCCGGCCTTGCACACGTCGCGCTTCTCGCTGGCCTGGATCACGCAGGGCGAGACGGAGGAGACGGTGGTGGTGGTCTGGTTGGTGCCGAAGGTCATCCACACGCCGAAGAACACCAGCAGCGCCAGGACCAGGTTCATGAACGGCCCGGCGAACATGACGACGACCCGCTTCCACGGGGCGCGGGTGTAGAACAGCCGCTTCTCGTCACCCGGCTGGAGCTCCTCGTAGGCCGCCGAGCGGGCGTCCTCGATCATCGCCCGGAACGGGGAGGTGGAGCGGGCGGTGATCCGGCCGTCCTCTCCGGGCGGGAACATCCCGATCATGCGGATGTAGCCGCCCATCGGGATCGCCTTGATCCCGTACTCCGTGTCGCCCTTGCGGCGCGACCAGATCGTCGGGCCGAACCCGACCATGTACTGCGGCACCCGGATGCCGAAGAGCTTGGCCGTCGACAGGTGGCCCAGCTCGTGCCAGGCGATCGAGACCAGCAGGCCGACGACGAAGATCAGTATCCCGAGCACCGTCATGAGTACGGTCATGCGTTCGCCTCCACGGCGGCTCCGGCCGCCAGTTCCCGGGCCCGGGCGCGGGCCCAGGTCTCCGCCTCGAGGACGTCCGACACGGTCAGGGAGGACCCCGCCGCCGGCACGCCGTGCTCGTCTGCCACGGCAGCGACGGTATCCATGATTGCTGTGAACGGCAGCCGCCCGGCCAGGAACGCCGCCACACACTCCTCGTTCGCCGCATTGAACACGGCCGGTGCGGTACCGCCGAGGGCGCCCACGTGCCGGGCCAGGTCCACGGCCGGGAACGCCTCGGTGTCCAGCGGCAGGAACTCCCAGGTGGAGGCCGTGGACCAGTCGAAGGCCGGGGCCGCGTCCGGGACCCGCTCGGGCCAGCCGATGCCGATCGCGATCGGGCCGCGCATGTCCGGCGGGGTCGCCTGGGCCAGCGTGGAGCCGTCCGAGAACTCCACCATCGAGTGGACGTAGGACTGCGGATGGACCACGACCTCGATCCGTTCGAACGGGATGTCGTACAGCAGGTGGGCCTCGATCACCTCCAGCCCCTTGTTGACCAGGGTCGCGCTGTTGACGGTGATCACCGGGCCCATGGCCCAGGTCGGGTGCGCGAGCGCGTCCTCGACGGTGACGGAGGCCAGTTCGGCGCGGGTCCGGCCGCGGAAGGGGCCGCCGGAGGCGGTGACCACGAGCTTGCGCACGTCGGCGCGGGTGCCGGCGGCCAGGGCCTGGAAGAGCGCGGCGTGCTCGGAGTCCACCGGGATGATCTGTCCGGGCGCGGCCAGTTCCTTGACCAGCGGGCCGCCGACGATCAGCGATTCCTTGTTGGCCAGGGCCAGGGTGCGACCGGCGCGCAGGGCCGCCAGGGTGGGGGCGAGCCCGATCGAGCCGGTGATCCCGTTGAGGACGGTGTGGCAGGCGGAGCCCGCGAGTTCGGCGGCGGCCTCGGGGCCGGCGAGGATCCCCGGGAGCGGCTCGCCCGGCCCGTACCGGGCGGCCAGCGCCTCGCGCAGCGCGGGCACGGCGTCCTCCCGGGCCACCGCCACCGTCTCGACCCGCAGCCGGTGCGCCTGCTCGGCCAGCGGCTCGGGGCGTCCGCCGGCCGCCGACAGGGCGGTGACGCGGAACCGGTCGGGGTTGCGGAGCACGAGGTCGACGGCCTGGGTTCCGATCGAGCCGGTGGACCCGAGCACGACGAGGTCCCGGCGGCCGGCCGCGGGGTCGAAGAGGAGGTGCGGATCGGCGAGGGGGGCTGGGCTGTCGCTCATCCCCCCATTGTCACCGCCCCGGCCCACTGCTCCGACGCCCCCCGGTCACCGGCGGCCGGACGCGCGCAGGGAGTCGAGGAGTTCCGGGAGCGTTCCGACGAACTCGGGGAGCGCGCGGGCGGCGCACCACCAGGCCACCGGGTCGGTGCCCAGGCCCGCGCCGAGCAGCCGGTCGGCCTCGGCGCGGGCGGCGAGCACGGCGGCCGGGCGGTCGAAGCGGTCGGGCCGGTCCACGGTGCCCAGCCACTGGGCCTCGTCCAGGGCCCAACAGCCGGGGACCTTCGAACGGAGCACGTCGGCGCCGGTGATCAGCCCGAGGTCGAGGTGCCGGCGGGTGGCGGCGAGGTCCTCGGCGAGGGTGGGGTGGGGCAGGGAGAGTTCGGCCAGGGCCAGTTCGCGGTCGACGCCGGGGACCGGGTCCGGCCCGCGCCGGTCGGGGCGGGGGGTCCCGGTCCCGGCCCCGGTCTCGGCCGTCACGCGGGTGACGGCGCCGCGGTACTCGGCGAGTTCGTCGAGGTTCCAGCGCGGTCCCCGGGCGCGCGGGCCGGGCCGCTCCCACAGCGCGTCGCGCAGCGCGGCCGGCAGCCCGCGGACGAGTTCCTCGGGGGTGAGCAGCCCGGAACGCACGGCGCGCACCGCCGGCCGTCGCCAGTCCCGCCCGGTGGGCCGGCCCGGTCGGGCCAGCAGCGCCAGGGCCACGTCCGGGGCGGGTTCGCACAACAGCAGCACGGCCTCCACCGCCCCGGTGGGCAGCGGGGCGGTGGCGTGCGCGGGCAGCAGGGCGGCCGGGTCGAGGGGGACGCCGGCGGCGCGGGCGGCACGCAGCACGGCCAGGGCCCCGCGCGGCCGGGCCCCGCCGTGGGCGCGCAGCAGGGCGGTGGAGCGGCCGGGGTCGGCGGCGGGCCGGCCGGCGGGGGCGGTGCGGCGGCCCCGACGCTCGGCGGCGGCGTACCGGGCGGCCCCGGGCAGCCCGGGCAGCGGCCGGCCGAGCACGTAGGGGTTGCGGGCGAGGAGTTCGCGGTCGCGGTCGGTGCCCTCGCGCAGCAGGAGGGTGACGGCGCCGGCGGGCAGCGGTTGGTCGCGGCAGAGCCGGCGTCGGGTGGCGGGGTCGACGGCCACCGGGCCCTCGGCGGCGAGGAGGGCCCGGGAGACCGCGTCGGGCGCGTGCCGGAGCAGCGGCGCGAGGGCCTCGGCGCGGCGCCGGCCGAGCCGGTCGGCGTCGGCGGCGGACGGGGGCGGCACGTGGGTCATGGCGGTCCGGGGGTGCTCGATGCGGGCACGGGTCGGGGGCGGGGGGCTGACGCGTGGCGTGTGGCGTGTGGTGTTCGCATTGTGCGGGAGGGCGGGCGGCCGGCGCGGTGGCCGGGGGATGGCCGTCAGATGAGGTTCTCGGCGCGGACGGGGTGGATCCGGTAGGGGTCGAGGCGCAGTTCACGGGGTCCGAGGCAGTCGGCGACCAGGGTCGCCGGGCGGGCTCCGCAGGGGCACAGGAGGTTGCGGCCGCTGTCGCCCCGGGGCCCGCAGCAGCCCTGGGAGGCGCGGCCGGGAGCAAGGGTGAGGGCGGGGGCGTCGGCGGGGTGCAGCACGATCGTGCCGGCGGGGGCGTCGGCGGCGTCGGGGTCCTCCGGGACCCGGCCGGGGGCGCGGCCGGGCGCGGGGACCGGGGCGCCGCCGGTGGGGGCGCGGTCGGCGGTGAGCCAGGCGGGGCCGGCCCAGGGCTCGGGGTCGACGGCGTAGGCCCCGCGCGCGACGGCGGCGGGCGCGGCGGCGGTGTCGGCGTCCCGGTCCCGGGGGTCCTCCTCGGGCTCGGGGAGGACCGGCAGCTCCCGCAGGTCGGGGGTGAGGGGGGTGCCGCAGCGGGCGCAGAGGAAGACGGTCATGACGCCATTCCACACCCTCTCCCCCGGTCCCGTCAGGGGATCGGGCGGTGCACGGAGCGGCCGGGGTCGGGGGTGTCGGGGTCGTCGGGGTCGGGATCGGTGTCGGCGATCCAGGGGCCGTCGCCGGAGGGGTCGAGGATCCCGTCCTCCAGCCAGGCGTAGGTGCCGGACAGGACGCCGGCGGTGACGGTGCCGTCGAGGTCGTCGGTGTTGGCCCACAACCGGCCGAAGAGTTCCTCGACCCGCAGCCGGGCCTGCCGGCAGAACGCGTCGGCGAGTTGGTATGCCTCGCGGCCGTGGTCGTCGGCGGCGCGTTGGTGTTCGGCGCGCACGCAGGCGGCGCTCATCGCGAAGAGTTCCGCGCCGATGTCGACGATCCGGCCGAGGAAGCCCTGTTTGGTCTCCATCCGGCCCTGCCAGCGGGACATGGCGAGGAAGGTGGAGCGGGCCAGCCGTCGGCTCGCGCGTTCCACGTACCGCAGGTGGCCGGCGAGGTCGCGGTGCCCGGCCGGGTGGAAGGCCCGGTAGGCGCCGGGGAGCTGTCCGGCGCCGGTGGCGAGGGTGGGCAGCCAGCGGGCGTAGAACCCGGCGGCGCGGGCCCCCGCCCGGGCCTTGTCGCCGAGGTCCTTGTCGGGGTCGATGAGGTCGCCGGCGACGGAGAGGTGGGCGTCGACGGCCTCGCGGGCGATCAGCAGGTGCATGATCTCGGTGGAGCCCTCGAAGATCCGGTTGATCCGCAGGTCGCGCAGGAGCTGTTCGGTGGCGACGGCGCGTTCGCCGCGGGCAGCGAGGGAGGCGGCCGTCTCGAACCCGCGTCCGCCCCGGATCTGCACCAGGTCGTCGGCCATCCGCCAGGCGGTCTCGCTGCCGTACAGCTTGGCGAGGGCGGCCTCGATGCGGATGTCGTTGCGGTCCTCGTCGGCCATCCGGGAGGCCAGGTCGACGACGGCCTCCAGGGCGAAGGTGGTGGCGGCGATGCCGGAGATCTTCAGCGCGACGGCCTCGTGCCGGCCCACCGGCCGACCCCACTGTTCGCGGACCCCGGACCATTCGCGGGCGATCTTCAGGCACCACTTGCCGGCGCCGACGCACATGGCGGGCAGGGAGAGCCGGCCGGTGTTGAGGGTGGTCAGCGCGATCTTGAGGCCGGCGCCCTCCGGGCCGATCCGGTTCGCGGCCGGGACCCTGACCCCGCGCAGCCGGGTCACCCCGTTCTCCAGGCCGCGCAGGCCCATGAAGGAGTTGCGGTGCTCGACGATCACGCCGGGGCTGTCGGCCTCGACCACGAAGGCCGTGATCCCGCCCCGCCGGCCCTCGGCGGCCGGGACCCGCGCCATCACCACGAGCAGGTCGGCGATCACCCCGTTGGTGGTCCACAGCTTCACGCCGTCCAGCACGTAGCCGTCCTCGCCGTCGGGGACGGCGGTGGTGGCCAGACGGGCCGGGTCGGAGCCCACGTCGGGTTCGGTGAGCAGGAAGGCGCTGATGTCGTGCCGGGCGCAGCGGGGCAGCCAGGTCGCCTTCTGTTCGGGGGTGCCGAACATCTTCAGGGGCTGGGGCACGCCGATGGACTGGTGCGCGGAGAGCAGGGCGCCGACGGCCGGGCTGACCGAGCCGACCAGGGCCAGCGCCCGATTGTAGTGCAGTTGGGTCAGGCCCAGTCCGCCGTACTCGGGGTCGATCTTCATGCCGAGGGCGCCGAGTTCGCGCAGGCCGCGGATGGTCTCGTCGGGGATCCGGTCCTCGCGTTCGATGCGGGCCCCGTCGATCTCGCTCTCGCAGAACGCGCGCAGTCGGGCCAGGAACTCCTCGCCCCGTCGGTTCTCCTCGGCGTCCGGTTCGGGCCAGGGGTGCAGCAGGTCCAGGCGGAACCGGCCGAGGAAGAGCTCCTTGGCGAAGCTGGGTTTGCGCCAGTCCGTCTCGCGCGCGGCCTCGGCGACCTGCCGGGCCTCCCGTTCGGTCACCTTGGGGGTGGGAGGGGGCGCGGAGGGGGTGGGGCCGGAGGGGGTGGGGCCGGGCCGTGCGGACATGCGGGTCACCTCGCCGCCGAGTCGGGTGGATCGGGCACCCGGGCGTCGCGGCCCCCGGGTGTCGGGCTCCTGCCCCGAACACGTACCCGGCCACACCCACCCGGAAAAGACCCGACACCCACCCACCCCGAATCGGAGCAACCGGCCGGGCGGCCCGGGAACGCGAGGGCGGCCCGAACCCCCGCACAGTGGGTTCGGGCCGCCGGTCCGCGGGGCGGGTCAGATGGCCAGGCCGGTGAGGACCAGGACCCGCTCGTAGGTGTAGTCGTCCATCGCGTAGCGGACGCCTTCGCGGCCGACGCCGGACTGCTTCACGCCGCCGTAGGGCATCTGGTCGGCGCGGTAGGAGGGGGCGTCGCCGATGATCACGCCGCCGACCTCCAGTTCGCGGTGGGCGCGGAACGCGGTCTGCACGTCGTGGGTGAACACGCCGGCCTGGAGGCCGAACTTCGAGTCGTTGACCGCGGCGAAGGCGGCGTCGGTGCCGTCGACCTTGTGCAGGGTCAGGACCGGGCCGAACACCTCCTCGACGGCGAGGGTGACGCCGGCGGGCAGCTCGGCCAGCACGGTCGGGGCGTAGGTCGCGCCCTCGCGGGAGCCGCCGGTGAGCAGCTTCGCGCCGCCGGCCACGGCCTCGTCCACCCAGGACTCCACGCGGCGCGCGGCGTCCTCGCTGACCAGCGGGCCGACGTCGGTGGCGGAGTCGTTCGGGTCGCCGGTGACCTGGGCGCGGACCTTCTCGACGACCTTCTCCACGAGCCGGTCGTAGACGGAGGCGTCGGCGATGACCCGCTGCACGGAGATGCAGGACTGGCCGGCCTGGTAGTTCGCGAAGGTCGCGATGCGGGTCGCGGCCCAGTCCAGGTCGGTGTCGGAGGACCAGTCGGCGAGGACGACGGCGGCGGCGTTGCCGCCGAGCTCCAGGGTGCAGTGCTTGTGCGGCACCGAGCGCTGGATGGCGTAGCCGACGGTGTCGGAGCCGGTGAAGGAGATCACGGGCAGCCGCTCGTCCTGCACCAGGGCGGGCATCTTGTCGTTGGCGACGGGCAGCACGGACCAGGAGCCGGCCGGCAGGTCGGTCTCGGCGAGGAGCTCGCCGAGGATCAGGCCGGAGAGCGGGGTGGCCGGGGCCGGCTTGAGGATGATGGGGGCGCCGACGGCGATGGCGGGGGCCACCTTGTGGGCGCACAGGTTCAGCGGGAAGTTGAACGGGGCGATGCCGAGGACCGGGCCCTTGACGAAGCGGCGGGTCAGGGCGAGGCGGCCGTTGCCGCCGGCCTCGGTGTCCAGGCGCTGGGCCTCGCCGCCGTTGAAGCGCCGGGCCTCCTCGGCCGCGAAGCGGAACACGGACACGGCGCGGCCGACCTCGCCGCGGGCCCACTTGATGGGCTTGCCGTTCTCGGCGGAGATCAGCAGGGCGATCTCCTCGGTGCGCTCGGCGAGCCGCTTGGACACGTGGTCCAGGGCGGCGGCGCGCACGTGGGCCGGGGTGGCGGAGAACTCGGCGGTCGAGGCGTGGGCCGCGGCGACGGCCTCCTCGACCTGGGCGTCGGTGGGGACGCTGACGGTTCCGACGACGCGGCCGTCCCAGGGGGAGGTCACGTCGAAGGAGTCCTCGCCGGTGGCCTGTCGGCCGGCGAGCCAGAAGGCGTGCGTGGAGGTCATGCGGATCCCGGGCCCTTCGAGACGGTGCGGTGGCGGCTGCGGCGCGCGGGCACGACGCTGCGGCCCGACACCTCCCCACCGTAGGACCCCGGGGCGACGGACGGGCTTGTCCGCGCTGGAGTGCGGACCGGTTCGGGTGCGCCGGTTTGTCAGTGTCCGCCTCCCGCCCGCACGGGCCCGGGCTGGGGCCGGGCCGGTGGTTCAGGGCAGGGGGGTGGTGTCGGCCGCCTTGAGGGCCAGCCAGAGTTCCATCCGGGCGTCGGGGTCATCGAGGGACCGGCCGAGGATCTCCTCGACCCGGCGCATCCGGTACCGCAGGGTGTGCCGGTGCACGCCGAGGTCGGCGGCGGCGGCGTCCCACTGGCCGTGCCGGGACAGCCAGGCCCGCAGCGAGGCCACGAGGTCGCCGCGGCCGGTCGCGTCGTGCTCGCGCAGCGCCCGCAGGGTGCCCTCGGCGAAGGCCCGGACGGCGTCGTCGGCGAGCAGCGGCAGCACGGATCCGGCGGCCAGGTCCTCGTGCTCGACCAGGGGCCGGCCGCGCCGTCGGGCCACCGCCAGGCACTGTTCGGCCTGGCCGAGCGCGGTGGGCGCGCCCGCCGCGCCGGTGGGCGCGGACAGTCCCACGACGAGTTCGCCGGGTTCGGGCACGGCCTCGGCGGCGCGCCGGTCGGCGGCCGACAGCACGTGCTCGGCGCAGGCCCGGCGGGCGGCCCCGTCCTCGGCGACGAGGAGGGTGAGGCGCTCGGGGGTGACGGCCACCAGCACCGGCTCCCCGTGCCGGGCCGCCGCCGACTCGACGGCGTCGGCGAGCCGGGCCAGGGCCTCCGCGCCCGGGCCGGCGGGGGCGGCGCCGGCGGGAGCGGGCGGGGCCGGGTGGGCGGGTTCGACGAGCAGGGCGCGGAACGGGCCGTCGAGGAGTTCCCCGTACAGCTCCCCCGCCACCTCCCGGGCGTGCCCGCCCTCCCCCGCCGCCAGCATCCGCAGCACCGCCGCGCCCAGCCGGGACTCGGCCTCGGCCAGGGCCCGGGAGCGCTCGGTGGTCAGGGTCAGCAGGGCGACGGCGGAGTGCACGGCGTACCGCTCCGCCGTGCCCAGCGGGGCCCCGGTGCCGACGGCGAGCGCGCCCCGGGCCCGGCGGCCGGTGCCCAGCGACTGCAGCTCCACCCGGTCCTCGGCGTCCCCGATCACGGCGCCCGCCGGCGCGGGCCGGTCCCGCAGTCGCTCCACCTCCGGCACCAGCCGGGCCGCGCGCCGCGCCGCCCAGTCGGGGGCCGCGGCCACCACGGCGCCCGCCGCGTCGTAGAGCGCCGCCCAGCCCTGCACGTGCGCGGCCAGCCGGGTCAGCAGTTCGGTGGGGCCGTCGGCGGAGAGCGCGGCCCGGGTCAGCTCCCGCTGCGCCTCGAAGCCGGCGGTCACCGCCCGGTACTGGTCGGCGGCGAGGGCGGCGGAGACCGCCTTGCTGATCGCGAGGAACGGGGTCCGGCGGGGCACCTCCAGCAGCGGCAGGTCCTCCGCGACGGCGGCCGCCACCAGGGCCTCGGGCACCTCGTCGTAGCTGACCCCGACCGCGAACCCGATCCCGACCACCCCGGCCCCGGCCAGCCGGCGCACGTACCGGCGCATCTCGGCGGGGTCCTCCGCGTCGAGTTTCATCGCCGTGACGAGCAGCAGCTCCCCGCCCTCCATATAGGGGACGGGATCGGCCAGCTCACTGACGTGCGCCCACCGGACGGGGGTGTCCAGCCGCCCCTCACCGGCCCGGACCCGCAGTTTCAGCGCCGAGTGGTGGACGAGGGAGGCGAGGGTGAGCGGCATCGGGGGCTTTCGCGGGCGCTGAGGAACGGGGAGGCCCGTTTCGCCGTCGTGGCGAAACCGGTGGTGTCGATTCTGCCGGCACGGCGTACATCCCGGCGGGTCGAGCGCTCGACGTCGGCCGCCCGGCACGGCTCACGCGTCGCCGAGCTCCACCAGCAGGGGCGCGCAGCGCTCGCCGCGCACGGTGGTCAGGGAGAGGACGGCCGCACCGGCGGGAACGGCGTGCGCGAGGTCGGAGGCAGACCACCGTTCCCGCTCCACCTGCCGGACCGTGACCGCGTCGGTGGTGACGGCCTTGCCGGTGACGAGCTTGCGGAAGGAGTGGATGGCGCGGGTGAGGGGCTGGTCGGCGAAGACCTGCCGGCTGGTCACGTCGCGGGTCTCCACCCATTCCGTGCCCCACGCCTCCGCGAACCGCTTGCCGTCCCAGGTGGTGACCCCGGAGAAGGCCATCCGGCCGCCGACCGCGCCGAGCAGCGGGGTCCGCAGCTCCTCGGCCACGTCGTCCAGCGACCGCAGCGCGAGCAGCACCCCCGCGTGCGCGGTGCGCAGTCGCTGGATGCCGCGCACGGCCTCCCGGGTGAGGGTGTGGGCGGCGTCGTCGAGGACGAGGAACGCGAACAGGGAACGGTCGGTGCGGGCGGCGACGCTCGCCGTGAACTGGGCCAGGACCAGCCGGGCCAGCATCCGCGATGCCTCCGCGTGGGCCCGCTCGGGCAGGTCCACGCGGACCCGCAGCGGGTGTTCGAGGGAGCGCAGGGAGAAGGGCCGGCTCCGGCCGGAGGTGTCGAAGAACTCGGCGAACGCGGGCCGGTCCAGGAGCGCGATCCGGTCGGCGAGCAGCGGGCCCGGGTCGCCGGCGCCGCCGTACTGCCGTTCGCGGGCGTCGAGCTCGCGGAGCATCCCGCTCTGGCCGGTGCCTTCGAGGGCGCGGCGCAGCCGGTCGAGGGCGGGCGGCAGGTGGTCGAGGAGTTCGCGCAGTTCGGGGACGGCCGGGTAGCGGCCGTGGGCGGTGCGGAACGGTCCGAGGAGCTGGGCCAGGACGGTGGCCGCGCGACGGGTGTCGACGCCGGCGATGTCGCCGACGAGGGCCTCGGCGAGGAGGGAGGCCGCCTCGTCGGGGTCCCCGGCGCCGCCGTACAGGTCGAGGTCGTGGGCGGAGCCCGGGTCGCCGAGCCGGACCACCACGTCGAAGGCCGCGTCCTCGCCGAGCCGGGTGCCGGCGGCGGCCACGACGATCACGGCGGCGTGCCCGGCGAGGGCCTGCAGGGCGAGGGACTCCACCACGGGCCGCACAAGGCGGGCCGTCTTGCCGCTGCCGGCCGGGCCGACGGCGAGCAGGGAGGTGCCGAGGACCTCCGGGTCCAGGGCCACGCCGGAGCCCCGGCGGGGCCAGGGGTTGCGGTCGGTGTCGGCGACGGTGCCGAGCCGGACCTGCCGGGTCAGCAGATCGTGCCGGGCCGCGCGGGCGGGCAGGTCGCGGTCACCGGAAGGGTGCACGCAGGCGGCGGCGCCCCGGTCGCGGACGGCGCCCGCGAAGGCGGGACGGCGGGTGGGGTCGGCGACGACCCCGTCGAAGGCCCGCCGGATCCGCAGCCAGTCCACGTCGTTCATGCGGTCGGCGCCGATCTCGGCGGTGAGCCGCTCGGCGGCGTCGAGCAGCCCGGCGGCGCGCAGCGCGGGCCACCCGGCCGGATCCCGCGGGTCCCCGGCGGGCACCGGCGCCTGCGAGGCGTCCCGCGCCTGCGCCCCGGCCCGCTCGGGCCCGGCGGCGGGCCGGCCCCCGCGCCGCCAGGGCAGCACCCCGCCGAGCCGCGCGAAGGGCACGAGCACACCGAGCCAGATCGCCGCGAGGATCGGATAGCTGAGTGCGCCGGTGAGCGCGGCGTCCTCCGGGGCGTAGGAGAGGTGTCCGTACAGGAGGTCGTAGACGGGGACCGTGCCGGTGAAGATGATCAGCAGCACGAACGCCGCGCCCGTCGCCGCGCCCGCCGCTCGGGCCGTGCGGCCTCGGGCGGCGATGAGACGGTCGAAGGCCGTGCGCCAGCGGCCGAGTCGGGCGAAGCCCCACAGCAGGGCCGCCGCGACGAGGATGTGGTAGATCTCCAGCGCCGCCCGGCCCCGGCCGTCGACCGGGGTGAACTCCAGGCCGCCCCACCAGTCGCGGGGGGTGAAGAGGCGGACAGGGACGGTCGCGTAGGGGACGTAGCCGTTGGCGTACAGGGACCACAGCAGCACGCAGACCAGGAACGTGAGGATCGCGCCGGAGGCCAGCGAACGCTCCTCCCCCGCCTCCGGGGCGCGTTGGGCGCGCGGCCGGTGGCCCAGGCGCCAGGTGCCGGGCTCGACCTCGGGGCGGGGGGCGCGCAGCCAGCGGGTGAAGCGGGTGTCGAGGGCGGCGGCCCCGCCCTCGGTGTCCGCGGCGTGCGGGGCCGGGGCGGCGCGCCGGGCGGCGTCGGGGGCGTGGCGGGGTTTGGGCGGTACGGGTCCGGGGGTGTCCGCGCCGGTCGTGCCGCGGATGTCTTCGTCGTGTGTGTGTTCGCCGCCCATGTGCCTGCCCCTGCCCCCGTGCCGAGCCGCTGTCGCCTTGTCCACCCAGGTGCGCGCGGGTGCGCGCGCCGCTCAATCTAGTGCCCGGGGGCCCGGTGCGGGTCCCGGCGGGTCCGGGGTGTCCTATGTCCGTCGCGGACAACGACACGCCGGCTTCACTCCCGAACGGCACATGCCGGGGGTCCCCGTCCGGGCCTAGCCTGCGACCAAAGGAACAAGTGCGTCCGAATACCCCCTCAGGAGCCCCCTATGACCGCTGTCCCGCAGGAGCGCCGCATCGTCACCGCGATCCCCGGCCCCAAGTCGCAGGAGCTGCAGGCCCGCCGTCTGGAGACGGTGGCCGGTGGCGTGGGCTCGGTGCTGCCCGTGTTCACGGCGCGCGCCGGTGGCGGGGTGATCGAGGACGTGGACGGCAACCGTCTGATCGACTTCGGTTCCGGCATCGCGGTGACCTCGGTGGGCGCGTCCGCCGAGGCCGTGGTGCGGCGGGCGGCGGCGCAGCTGGCCGATTTCACCCACACCTGTTTCATGGTGACCCCGTACGAGGGCTACGTGGAGGTGTGCGAGGCGCTGGCCGAGCTGACCCCCGGTGACCACGCGAAGAAGTCGGCGCTGTTCAACTCGGGCGCCGAGGCCGTCGAGAACGCGGTGAAGATCGCCCGCGCGCACACCAAGCGGCAGGCCGTCGTGGTCTTCGACCACGGCTACCACGGGCGCACCAACCTGACGATGGCGCTGACGGCGAAGAACATGCCGTACAAGCAGGGCTTCGGCCCGTTCGCGCCCGAGGTGTACCGGGTGCCGGTGGCCTACGGCTACCGCTGGCCCACGGGTGCGGAGAACTGCGGCCCGGAGGCCGCCGCGCAGGCCATCGACCAGATCACCAAGCAGATCGGCGCGGAGAACGTCGCCGCGATCATCATCGAGCCGGTGCTCGGCGAGGGCGGCTTCATCGAGCCGGCCAAGGGCTTCCTGCCGGCGATCGTGAAGTTCGCCAACGACAACGGCATCGTGTTCGTGGCCGACGAGATCCAGTCCGGCTTCTGCCGCACCGGCCAGTGGTTCGCGTGCGAGGACGAGGGCATCGTCCCGGACCTGATCACGACGGCGAAGGGCATCGCGGGCGGTCTGCCGCTGGCCGCGGTGACCGGTCGCGCCGAGATCATGGACGCCGCGCACGCGGGCGGCCTGGGCGGCACCTACGGCGGCAACCCGGTAGCGTGCGCGGGCGCGCTCGGTTCGATCGAGACGATGCGCGAGCTGGACCTCAACGCGAAGGCCCGCCGCATCGAGGAGGTCATGAAGGCCCGCCTGTCGGCGATGCAGGAGAAGTACGGGATCATCGGCGACATCCGCGGTCGCGGCGCCATGATCGCGATCGAGCTGGTGAAGGACGCGGAGTCGAAGACCCCGAACCCGGAGGCGGCGGGCGCCCTGGCGAAGGCGTGCCACGCGGAGGGCGTGCTCGTGCTGACCTGTGGCACCTACGGCAACGTGCTGCGCTTCCTGCCGCCGCTGGTGATCGGCGAGGACCTGCTGAACGAGGGCCTGGACGTGATCGAGGCGGCCTTCGCGACCCTGTAGTCGCCCCGGTCGCACGTGCCGGTCGCACGCGCGCTCGACGCGCGGGGCGCCCCACGCCGACCCTACCGACGGTAACGGTCGGGCGGTGTGAAGAAGTTGCGGGGGGCCGATGGCGGGGGACCGTTCCCGCTGTCGGCCCCCCGTCGCGTGCCGTACGGTTTCTTCGAGTGAGTGAGAAACACCGCTCCCGGACCTCCGGGGGCGATCCCGGTCCCGCGCTTCCCCAGCACCGGAACGGGCGTGCCTCCGGGCGCACTCCTCCTCTCCGATCGGACGGTCGCGCGCCCCACACCCCCCGGGGCGCCCGATCCGCCGATCCGGCCGGCCGTCCCGGAACCATCCCCCCTGTTCCGGGGCGGCCGGCCCCTCCTCCTCCCGGATCCTCCCCGCGAGCCGGTCGGCCCCGTGCCGGTCGGCCCTTCGGCTTGCTCGCGGCCGTCCTGGCGTGCTGGCTCGGGTTCGCGCTGGTCACCTGGCAGGTGCTGACGGCGGGGCCGCTCGCGCGGGCGGACGAGCGGCTGGGGGCGCGCCTGGCGCGGTCGGCGCCGGACGCGGTGACGGAGCGGCTCGCGGACCTGGGGAACGTGCCGGTGGCGCTGCCCGTGCTGCTGCTGGCGATGGTGTGGGCGTGGCGGCGCGGGGCCCGGTGGGCGCCGGTCGCGGCGGGGGCGGCGATGGCGCTGGTGCCGGCGTTGGTGGTGCCGTTGAAGGACTGGACGGCGCGGCCGGGGCCCTTGGAGCCGTGGGCGGCGGGCTATTTCCCGTCCGGGCACACGGCCACGGCGCTGGTGGCCTACGGCGGGGCGGCGCTGCTGCTGGGGGCGTGGACCCGGTGGGCGTGGCCGGTGGTCACCGCCGCCGGCCTGGTGGCGGCGACGGTGACCGGTCTGCTGTTGCGGGGGTTCCACTGGCCCCTGGACGTGCTGGGCAGCGTGTTGTTGTGCCTGCCCTTGTTGTGCGGGGTGGGATGGGCGCGGCGCGTGGACGGGGTCCGGGCGGCGGCCCGGGTGGGTCAGGGCCAGTAGGCGTCGAAGTTGCGGCTGAACTCCCAGCCGCCGAAGCGGTCCCAGTTGATGGACCAGGTCATCAGGCCGCGCAGGGCGGGCCAGGTGCCGTGGGTGGTGTAGCTGCCGCAGTTGGTCTTCTTGGTCAGGCAGTCGAGGGCCTTGGTGACCTCGGCGGGGCTGGTGTGGCCGTTGCCGGCGTTGGTGGTGGCGGGCAGGCCGATGGCGACCTGTTCGGGGCGCAGGGCGGGGAAGAAGCGGCTCGCGTCGCCGGCGACGGGGAAGCCGGTGAGCAGCATGTCCGTCATGGCGATGTGGAAGTCGGCGCCGCCCATGGAGTGGTACTGGTTGTCGAGGCCCATGATGGGGCCGGAGTTGTAGTCCTGGACGTGCAGCAGGGTGAGGTCGTCGCGCAGGGCGTGGATGACGGGCAGGTAGGCGCCGGCGCGCGGGTCCTGGCCGCCCCAGGGGCCGGAGCCGTAGAACTGGTAGCCGAGCTGGACGAAGAAGGTCTCGGGGGCCATGGTCAGGACGAAGTTCGGGCCGTACTTGGCCTTGAGGGTCTTGACGGCCTGGATGAGGTTGACGACGACCGGGCTGGTGGGGTTGCGGAAGTCGGTGTCGCCGGTGTCGAGGGAGAGGGAGTGGCCCTCGAAGTCGATGTCGAGGCCGTCGAGGCCGTACTCGTCGATGATGCGGCCGACGGAGGCGACGAAGGCGTCGCGGGCGGCGGTGGTGGCGAGCTGCACCTGTCCGTTCTGGCCGCCGATGGAGATGAGGACCTTCTTGCCGGCGGCGCGCTTGGCCTTGATGGCGGCCTTGAACTCGTCGACGGTCTCGACGTTGGGGCATTCGGTCTTCGGGCAGAGCGCGAAGCGGATGTCGCCGGAGGTGACCGAGGTGGGTTCG
This sequence comes from Streptomyces dryopteridis, assembly GCF_049606955.1. Classification (NCBI taxonomy): domain Bacteria; kingdom Bacillati; phylum Actinomycetota; class Actinomycetes; order Kitasatosporales; family Streptomycetaceae; genus Streptomyces; species Streptomyces dryopteridis. Next base: position 1,303,640 of record NZ_CP187113.1, read on the forward strand.
CCGAAGGCCAGGTTGATCACGTCCCAGGAGGCGGGCACGTCGGCCATGCGGACGTAGCCGGAGCCGTTGGCGAAGCTGCTGTGCAGGTAGCCGACGAGGGCGTGCGGGGGCAGGCCGGCGCCGGGTCCGGGGCCGCCGGGGTCGGTGCCGCCGGTGGTGGCGGGGACGGCGGCGCTGGGCGCGGACTCGCCGGTGGCGTTGGCGGCGCGCACGGTGAAGCTGTAGGCGGTGCCGGCGGCCAGGCCGGTGACGTTCAGGGCGGGTGAGGTGGTGGTCGTGGAGACGCCGCCGGGGTCGCGGACCACCCGGTAGGAGGCGGCGCCGGCGACGGGGTTCCAGCTCAGGGCGACGGAGGAGGTGGTGACGGCGCCGACGGCCAGTCCGGTGGGGGTGGCGGGGGCGGTGGGGGTGGTGGGGCCGCCGGGGTCGGGGCCGACGAGGGTGACGTCGTCGGTGAGGTGCGCGGGTTGTCCGTACCAGCCGTGGGTGTAGACGGTGACGGAGGTGGTGGCGGGGCCGGTGCGGAAGGTGGTGGTGAGCTGCTTCCAGGCGCCGGGGGTCTGGGCCCAGGTGGACGGGTCGGTGGTGCCGGTGCCGCTCGCGCCGAGGTACACGTAGGCGCCCTGCACCCAGGCGCTCAGGGTGTAGGTGGAGTCGGGTTTGACGGCGACGCTCTGGCCGCAGCGGGCGTTGTCCTGGCCGGCGGGGGTGGCCTTGAGGGCGGCGGTGCCTCCGTGGGCGGTGCCCGTGGCCACGGCGCCGCTGCCGCCGGAGCAGGTCCAGGGGGCGAGGCCGGATTCGAAGCCGCCGTTGCGCACGAGGTCGGTGTCGGCGGTGTCGGCGGCGGCCACGGGTGGTCCGGCGGTGAGGAGGCCCGCGACGGCCAGGGCGAGGGCCGCGAGGAGGGGGACGGTGGGGCGTCGGCGCACGAGTTCCTCCGGGGTGGGGGGAGGGTGGGCAGGCCGGGGCGCCGGGTCCGGTCCTGGCGTGACCGGGCCCGGATCCGCGATCCGAAGTGGCGCCCAAGATGGTCCAGACCAATGCGCCTGTCAAGGGTGGCGACCGAAGGAACTCCCCTGCCGTCCGGGCCCCTTGGGCTCCGAGGGCCCGCCGCGTCGCGGCCGGGCCCCGAGCGCCCCGCGCGCCGCCGCCTCGTGCACGGCCAGTTCCAGCACGGCCGGGTCGGTCAGCGTGCCCTCGCCGTCCGGCAGCACCAGCCAGCGGGCCCCGATCGTGCGCCCGGGGTGCGGCACGGCGATCCAGGTGCCCCGGCCGGCGGCCCGGATGCCGGTGCCGAGCCAGCCGGCGGCCGTGCCGACGGGCACGAAGAAGCCCACCCGCGCGTCCCCCGAATCGGCCAGCACCGGCCCGGGCCGCTCCAGCAGCAGGCCGAGCACCTCCAAGGTGCCGCGCCCGAGGTCACCGGGGAGGATCAGCACGTCCCAGTTCCGGCCCGCCGGCAGCAGCACCACCCCGAGGGGGTTGCGCTCCCAGTCCCAACGGCAGCCCTCGGGGTCGGGGGCCGTCGCCACCAACCACTCCACGGCGGCCTTGATCTCCGCGCCCGGCATCGACATCGCCACACTTCCCATCACATCCGGGGCCCCGACCCGTGCGGGGGCATCCTCCGGGAGAGAGAGCGGCCCCGGACCCCGTCGTGACGCGGGTTGTGACCACCCGTGGGAGTGAACGGGGCGGACGCGACCGGTGGGGGAGTGCGCCGGGGCGCGCACGGCCCTCGGGACGGCGCGCGCGTCGAAGCCCGCGCCGCCCCGGTCCTCGTCCTCTCAGCTGTCGAAGCCGAGCCCGAACCGGTCCATGGTCCGCAGCCACAGGTTGCGGTGCCCGCCGTGGGTGTCGGCGTGGGCCAGGGACCACTTGGTGAGCGCGATCCCGGTCCACTTGAAGGGCTCGGGCGGGAAGGGCATCGGCTTGGTGCGCACCATCTCCAGCGCGGTGCGCTCGGTCCGCTCCCCCGCCAGCAGGTCGAGCATCACCTCGGCGCCGAAGCGGGTGGCGCCCACCCCCAGGCCCGTGTAGCCGGCCGCGTAGGCCACCTTGCCCTGGTGGGCGGCGCCGAAGAACGCGGAGAAGCGGGCGCAGGTGTCGATGGCCCCGCCCCAGGCGTGGGTGAAGCGGACCCCGGCGAGCTGGGGGAAGCAGGCGAAGAAGTGTTCGGCGAGCTTGAGGTAGGTCTCGGGGCGCCGGTCGCGCTCCGGGTCGAGCCGGCCGCCGTAGGGGTAGATGGCGTCGTAGCCGCCCCACAGGATCCGGTTGTCGGCGGTGATCCGGAAGTAGTGGAACTGGTTGGCGCTGTCGCCCAGGCCCTGGCGGTTCTTCCAGCCGATGGCGGCGAGCTGCTCCCCGGTGAGGGGTTCGGTGGTCAGGGCGTAGTCGTAGACGGGGACGACGTAGGGGCGGACCCGCTTGACGAGGTTGGGGAAGACGTTGGTGCCGAGCGCGACCCGGCGGGCCAGGATCCGGCCGTAGGGGGTGCGCACGATCATGCCGGGGCCGGCGTTGACGAGTTCCGTGGCCCGGGTGTTCTCGTAGATGCGCACGCCGAGGTCGAGGCAGGCCCGCTTCAGGCCCCAGGCGAGTTTGGCGGGGTGCAGCATGGCCACCCCGTCGCGGTCCCAGAGCCCGCCGAGGAAGGTGGGCGAGTCGACCTCGGCGCGCAGGGCGTCGCGGTCCAGCCAGACGGAGTTGCCCGCGAGGCCCAGTCGCTCGGCCTCGGCGTGCAGTTCGCGCAGTTCCGCGACCTGGTGGGGGGCGGTGGCCACGTCGATCTCGCCGGTGCGCTCGAAATCGCAGTCGATGCCGTACTTCGCGACGGCGGCCTCGATGGCGTCCAGGTTGTCCGCGCCGAGCTCCTCCAGCCGGGCGAGTTCCCCGGGCCAGCGGGCCATGCCGTTGGCGATCCCGTGGGTCAGGGACGCGGCGCAGAAGCCCCCGTTGCGGCCCGAGGCCGCCCAGCCCACCTCGTGCCCCTCGACCAGGACCACGTCCCGGTCGGGGTCGCGCTCCTTGGCGATGAGCGCCGTCCACAGGCCGCTGTACCCGCCGCCGACGACCAGCAGGTCGCAGCGTTCGTCCTCGGTGAGGGCGGGCAGCGGGGCGGGGCGGCCGGGGTCGTCCAGCCAGAAGGAGACCGGGCGGGCCTCGGAGAGGGATCGTGCGGCGGTTCGCATGGCTACGGGGGCCATGGCTTCCAACTCCCTACGAAAGGTCTACTGGGGTTGTGCCTTCTTGCGGCGGTTGCCGATCGCCTGACCGGCGACGACCACCAGCACGGCGATGACGAACATCGCGGTGCCGATGACGTTGATCTGCACGGGCGTCCCGCGTTGGGCCGAGCCCCACACGAACATGGGGAAGGTGACGGTGTTGCCCGAGTTGAAGTTGGTGATGATGAAGTCGTCGAAGGAGAGCGCGAAGGAGAGCAGCGCGCCGGCGGCGATGCCGGGGGCCGCGATCGGCAGGGTCACGCGCAGGAAGGTCTGCACGGGTCCGGCGTAGAGGTCGCGGGCGGCCTCCTCCAGGCGCGGGTCCATCGACAGCACGCGGGCCTTGACGGCGGCGACGACGAAGCTGAGGCAGAACATCACGTGGGCGATGAGGATGGTCCAGAAGCCCAGCTCGACGCCCATGTTGAGGAAGAGGGCGAGCAGCGAGGCCGCCATCACGATCTCGGGCATCGCCATCGGCAGGAAGATCAGCGAGTTGACGGCGGCCCGGCCGCGGAAGCGGTAGCGGACCATCGCGAAGGCGATCATCGTGCCCAGGGCGGTGGCGCCGAGGGTGGCCCACAGGGCGATCTGGAGGGAGAGGGCGAGGGAGCCGCACATGTCGGCGACCCCGCACGGGTCCTTCCAGGCGTCCAGGGAGAACTCCTGCCAGGCGTAGTTGAAGCGCCCGGTGGGGTTGTTGAAGGAGAAGAGGGTGACCACCAGGTTCGGCAGGATCAGGTACCCGAGGGTGGCGAGTCCCGCGATGACCACGAGGTTGCGGCGCAGCCAGTTCATCAGACCAGGTCCTCCGTCCCGGCGCGGCGGATGTAGATCGTGACCATCACCAGGACGACGGCCATGAGGATGAAGGACAGGGCGGCGGCCGTCGGGTAGTCCAGGATCCGCAGGTACTGGGACTGGATGACGTTGCCGATCATGCGGGTGTCGGTGGAGCCGAGGAGTTCGGCGTTGACGTAGTCGCCGCTCGCCGGGATGAAGGTGAGCAGGGTGCCGGAGACCACGCCGGGCATCGACAGCGGGAAGGTCACCTTGCGGAAGGTGGTGGCGGGGCTCGCGTAGAGGTCGCCGGCCGCCTCGTGCAGGCGGGTGTCGATGCGTTCCAGGGAGGTGTACAGCGGCAGGATCATGAAGGGCAGGAAGTTGTAGGTCAGGCCGCAGACCACCGCGAGGGGGGTGGCCAGCAGCCGGTTGCCCTCGGTCATGCCGAGCCAGCTCGTGACGTCGAGGAAGCCGATGGAGTCGAGGACGCCGACCACGGGGCCGCCGTCGGCGAGGATCGTCTTCCAGGCCAGGGTGCGGATCAGGAAGCTGGTGAAGAACGGGGCGATGACGAGGATCAGCAGCAGGTTGCGCCACCGGCCGGCCTTGAAGGCGATCAGGTAGGCCAGCGGGTAGCCGAGCACGAGGCACAGCACGGTGGCGGTGCCCGCGTACAGCAGCGAGCGCAGGAACTGCGGCCAGTACTCGGTGAACGCGTCCCAGTAGGTCGCCAGGTGCCAGGTGACCTCGAAGCCCTCCTCCAGCGACCCGGTCTGGATCGAGGTGGATGCCTGGTAGAGCATCGGCAGCACGAAGAAGACCAGCAGCCACAGCACCCCGGGCAGCAGCAGCCAGTAGGGCACGAGCCGCTTGCGGCGCGAGGGCCGGTGCACGGGCGGTTCGGCGTCCGCCGCCGCGCCGGCCGTCGCCGCGGGTGCGGGGGCGCTCACGCCTCGACCGCCGCGGTCTGCGCTCCGGCGTCGATGTCCTGGGCGGCGTCGAGGCCGAAGGTGTGCTCGGGGTTCCAGTGCGCGATCACCTCGGCGCCGGGGACCAGGCGCGCGTCCCGCTCGATGTTCTGGACGTACACCTCCAGTTCGGGGCAGACGGGGCTGTCGATCACGAACTGGGTGGAGACCCCGATGAAGGAGGAGTCGAGGATCCGGCCGGTGAGCCGGTTGCGGCCGGCCGCGATGCCGTCCGCCTCGGCGGCGGGGACCAGCGAGATCTTCTCGGGACGGACCCCGACCAGCAGCTTCCCCCCGGCCCGGGGGGTGGTCGAACATCGCCGGGCGGGCAGCCTCAGGGCCGTCTCCGCGACCTTGACGCCGACCGTGTCCCCGGTCTCGACCACCTCGGCCTCGATGAGGTTGGAGGTGCCGAGGAAGTTGGCGACGAAGGTGGTGCTCGGGTTCTCGTAGAGCTCGGCGGGCGCGCCGAGCTGTTCGACCCGGCCGCCGTTCATGACCGCGACCGTGTCGGCCATGGTCATGGCCTCCTCCTGGTCGTGGGTGACGTGCACGAAGGTGATGCCGACCTCGGTCTGGATCCGCTTGAGTTCGAGCTGCATCTGGCGCCGCAGCTTGAGGTCGAGGGCGCCCAGCGGTTCGTCGAGGAGCAGCACCCGGGGGTGGTTGATCAGGGCCCGGGCCACGGCCACGCGCTGCTGCTGCCCGCCGGAGAGCTGGTGCGGTTTGCGGGCGGCGAACTGGCCGAGCTGCACGAGGTCGAGCATGTCGTCCACCGGCTTCTTCACCGACTTGATCCCGCGCCGGCGCAGTCCGAAGGCCACGTTCTCGTGGATGGTCAGGTGCGGGAACAGGGCGTAGCTCTGGAAGACGGTGTTGACCGGCCGCTTGTGCGGGGGCAGGTGGGTGACGGCCTGCTCGCCGAGGTGCACGGTGCCGGTGGAGGGCTCCTCCAGGCCGGCGATCATCCGCAGGGTGGTGGTCTTGCCACAGCCGGAGGCGCCGAGGAGGGCGAAGAAGGAGCCCTGCGGGATGGTCAGGTCCAGGGGGTGGACGGCGGTGAACTCGCCGTAGTGCTTGCTGATGCCGGTGAGGCGGACGTCGCCGCCCTCGGTCGTCGTCGTGTCGGTCATGTACAGGGCGCCCTTTTTGTGGGTGGAAGCGGCAGCGGGTGCGGTGCGGGAGGGAGGGGTGCGGCCCGGGGGCGGGCCGCGGCGACCGGTCAGGCCCCGATGAGCTTGGCGAACTTCTCCTCGAAGGCCGTCTCCTCCTCGGCGGAGAGGGAGCGGAAGGAGTGCGACTTGGCGGCCATGGCCTTGTCGGGGACGATCAGCGGGTTGTCGGCGAGGGCCGGGTCGATCTTCGCCAGCTCCTCCTTGACCCCGTCCACCGGGCAGACGTAGCTGATGTACGCGGCGAGCCGCGCGGCCACGGCGGGCTCGTAGTAGTAGTCGATCAGCCGCTCGGCGTTGGTCTTGTGGGTCGCGCCGGCGGGGACGAGCAGGTTGTCGGTGGAGGTCATGTAGCCGGCGGCGGGGACGGCGTACTTGATGTCGGGGTTGCCGGCCTGGAGCTGGATCACGTCGCCGGCCCAGGCGAGACAGGCCGCGAGGTCGCCCTTGTCGAGGTCGGCGGTGTAGTCGTTGCCGGTGAAGCGACGTATCTGCTTGGTGTCCACGCCCTTTTGGAGCCGGCCCACGGCGGCGTCGAAATCGGCGTCGGTGAACTTCTCCGGGTCCTTGCCCTGGTCGAGCAGGACCATCCCGACGGTGTCGCGCAGTTCGGTGAGGAAGCCGACCCGGCCCTTGAGGGAAGGATCGTCGAGGAGCTGGGTGACGGAGTCGACGGTGCGCCCGCCGGTGGCCTTGCTGTTGTAGGCGATCACCACGGAGATGCCGGTCCACGGATAGCTGTACGCCCGGCCCGGGTCCCAGTCGGGGGTGCGGAACTGGGGGGCGAGGTTGGCGTAGGCGTGCGGCAGGTGCGTGGGGTCGAGCTTCTGCGCCCAGCCGAGCCGGATGATGCGGGAGGCCAGCCAGTCGGTGACGACGATCAGGTCGCGGCCGGTGTCCTGGCCGGCGGCGAGCTGGGGGCGGATCTTGCCGAAGAACTCGACGTTGTCGTTGATGTCCTCGGTGTACTTGACCTTGATGCCGGTGCGGCGGGTGAAGGCGTCGAGGGTGGGGCGGGACTTCTCGTCCTCGGAGACGTCCATGTACTCGGTCCAGTTGGAGAAGGCGAGGGTCTTCTCCGCGGCCGAGCGGTCGTTCGAGGCGGCGGCCCCGTCCGCCCGTTTGGCGGGCGGGATCCCGCAGCCGGACAGGGCCGCGAACCCGCCGAGGGTGAGCGCGCCGACCCCGCCGGCGCGCAGTAGGGAGCGCCGGGTGAGGGCGCCGCGACCGCCGGTCAGGGTGCGGCGTACGGCGGCGAGTCGGGCCGCCGACAGGGGGGCTTCGGGGTGCTCGTGCTGCTCCATGGCCGTGCCCTTTCCACAAGGAGGTATGGGTGTGCCGCCGGCCCGGCGGCTGTTATCGGTCCCCGAAGATCGTGCGGTGCCAGTCCTTCGCGGCCACCGCCGTGTTGTCGAACATCACGTGCTTGACCTGTGTGTACTCCTCGAACGAGTACACGCTCATGTCCTTGCCGAAGCCGCTCGCCTTGTATCCGCCGTGCGGCATCTCGCTGATGATCGGGATGTGGTCGTTGATCCACACGCAGCCGGCGCGCAGTTCGCGGGTGGCGCGCTGGGCCCGGAAGACCCCGCCGGTCCAGGCCGAGGCGGCCAGGCCGTAGGGGGTGTCGTTGGCGAGGGCGAGGCCCTCGTCGTCGGTGTCGAAGGGCAGCACGACGAGCACCGGGCCGAAGATCTCCGCCTGCACCACCTCGCTGTCCTGCGGCGCGTCGGTGATCAGGGTGGGCCGGTAGTAGGCGCCGGCGGCCAGTTCCCCGCCGGGGGCCTCGCCGCCGGTGACGATCGTGGCGTACGCGCGGGCCCGGTCGACGATGGCGGCCACCCGGTCGCGCTGGGCGTGGGAGACCAGCGGGCCGAGGTCGGTGTCGGCGGCGAAGGGGTCGCCGAGGCGGACCGTGCCCATGAGTTCGGCGACGCGGGCCACGAAGCCCTCGTACAGGGGGCGCTGGACGTAGGCGCGGGTGGCGGCGGTGCAGTCCTGGCCGGTGTTGATGAGGGAGGCGGCCACGGCGCCGTGGGCGGCGGCCTCGGGGTCGGCGTCGTCGAAGACCACGAAGGGGGCCTTGCCGCCGAGTTCGAGGTGGAGGCGCTTGACGCCGGCGACCGCGAGTTCGGCGACCCGCTTGCCGATGGCGGTGGAGCCGGTGAAGGAGGTCATGGCCACGTCGGGGTGGGAGACGAGGCGTTCGCCGGCCTCCTTGCCGGTGCCGCAGACCACGTTGACCACCCCGGCCGGGATGCCGGCCTCGGTGGCCGCCTCGGCGAACAGCAGCGAGGTCAGCGGGGTGAGTTCGGCGGGCTTGAGGACGATCGTGTTGCCGGCGGCGACGGCCGGGAGGATCTTCCAGGCGGCCATCTGGAGCGGATAGTTCCAGGGGGCGATGGAGCCGATCACGCCGATCGGCTCGCGCCGGACGTAGGAGGTGTGGTCGCCGGAGTACTCGCCGGCGGCCTGGCCGGGCAGGTGCCGGGCGGCGCCCGCGAAGAAGGCCGTGTTGTCCACGGTGCCGGGCACGTCGAACTCGGTGCTCAGCTTGAGCGGCTTGCCGCACTGCACCGATTCGACCTCGGCGAACTCGGCGGCCCGGTCGGCGAGGATCCCGGCCCAGCGGTGCATCAGCTCGGCCCGTTCCCCCGGGGTGGTGCCGGCCCAGCCGGGGAAGGCGCGGACGGCGGCCGCGACGGCGGCGTCCACGTCGGCCGCGCCGGCGAGTTCGTAGGTGAGGACCTCCGCGCCCGTGGCGGGGTCGACGACGGTGTGCGACCGGCCCGAGGTGCCGGTGGTCCACGTGCCGTCGACGTACTGCGCGCCCCGCGCGAAGCGGTCCTTGATCCGGATGCGGTTGCCCATCACGCTCTCCGTAGCTCCAGCTCGAATTGAGTGCCGATCCTGACAGAGCGAAATCACCCGGCCAAGTGATTCCGTTGTTGCCTTTTGATTACGCGACGGAATGCGTCGACCATCTGTCGAGGCAGACCGCAAAACCCATACGAAGTGTCCGTGGCCCCTGTCAGACTCGCGTGCATGGAGCTGATCGACAAGCTGATGGAGCAGGTCAACGCGGGAGAACGCGTGAAGTTCCTGCCGTTCTGGGGGCACCGGCCCAGGCCGGACGGGCGGTTGGGGCCGAGCTGTCTGAGCCAGTGGTGGCCGGCTCCGTTCACGGTCGGTGACGTTCCGTATCCGACGGCGGAGCACTGGATGATGGCCGGGAAGGCCCGGCTGTTCGGCGACGCCGAGGCCGAGCGGGCGGTGCTGGCGGCCCGCACCCCGGGCGCGGCCAAGGCGGCGGGCCGGCTGGTGCGGGGCTTCGACGAGGAGGTGTGGGTGCGGGAGCGCTTCGAGCTCGTGGTGCGGGGCGGCACGCACAAGTTCGCGAGCACGCCGGAGCTGCGCGCGTACCTGCTGGGGACCGGGGACCGGGTGCTGGTGGAGGCCAGTCCGGTGGACCGGATCTGGGGCGTGGGGCTGGCCCCGGAGGATCCGGCGGCGCTGGACCCGGCCCGTTGGCGGGGGCTGAACCTGCTGGGCTTCGCCCTGATGGAGACCCGCTCCCGGCTCCGCGCGGGGGCGGGGCCGGAGGCGGGGTAGGCCGGGGGGCGGCTCAGTGCCGGTGGAGGACCTGGGAGACGGAGTTCGGGGCGCGGTACTCGTCGATCCCGTCGTCGGTGGACCCGCCGAACTCGTCGAGGGCCCCGGAGAGGTCCAGGATCACGAAGACGCCGAGCACGAGGCCGAGCAGGGTGCCGACGGAGCCGGTGATGATGCCGGCCAGGGTCACGCCGCCGTTGTTCGCCTCCCCGTGCTTGACCCGCCGTTGTCCGAGCACGCCGAAGACCACGGCCAGCACCCCGAGGACGAACGCGAACCAGCTGGTGACGCAGAGCACCAGCGAGGCGATGCCGAGCACGAGGGAGGTCACGCCGAAGCCGTTGCGGGCGGGCGGCGCGTAGGGCGGCATCCCGCCGTAGGGGAGGCCGTAGGGGGCCGCGCCGTACGGCGGGGCGCCGTACGCGGTGGGGTCGGGGCCCGGCGCGCCGTACCCGGGGGGCGGCGGGCCCTGGTACCCGGCGAAGCCCTCGTGCCAGTGGCCGCCGGCGCCGATGGTGGGCTGGTCGGCGACGCCCGGCCCGTACGGGGTCCCCGGCGGGGTCCCGCGCGTGCCCTCGCCCGCGTCGAAGGACGGGCGGGCCGGTGGGGCCCAGGGGTCCTCGGGTCCCGTTCCCGATGCGCCCGGTGGTTGTTCCGACATGTGCGTCGCCCCCTGTCGTGCTCGTACACCCATGCTATGCGCCGGCCGCGGCGCCGCCGGCCCTGCCTACGATGAGCGGGCACCTGCCCGTCGCGTCCTCGGAGTACCCATGCCCGATCCGCACCCGTTCATCGCCGGTCTGCCCAAGGCCGAACTGCACGTCCACCACGTGGGGTCCGCCTCCCCGCGGATCGTGGCCGAGCTGGCCGCCCGGCACGCCGACTCCAAGGTCCCCACGGACCCGGAGGCCCTCGCCGACTACTTCACCTTCACCGACTTCGCGCACTTCATCGAGGTGTACCTGTCCGTGGTGGACCTGGTCCGCACCCCCGAGGACGTCCGCGACCTCACCTTCGACATCGCCCGGGACATGGCCCGGCAGAACATCCGCTACGCCGAGCTGACCATCACCCCCTGGTCCTCGACCCGGCGCGGCATCGACGAGCGCGCGTTCATGGCCGCGATCGAGGACGCCCGCAAGGCCGCCGAGACCGAGCTGGGCGTCGTGCTGCGCTGGTGCTTCGACATCCCCGGCGAGGCCGGGCTGACGGCGGCCGAGGAGACCACCCGGCTCGCGCTGGACCTGCGGCCCGAGGGCCTGGTCTCGTTCGGGCTGGGCGGCCCGGAGATCGGGGTGCCGCGCCCGCAGTTCGCCCCGTACTTCGACCGGGCCCGCGCGGCCGGTCTGCACAGCGTGCCGCACTCGGGCGAGACCACCGGCCCGCAGAGCGTGTGGGACGCGATCAACCTGCTGGGCGCGCAGCGGATCGGGCACGGCACCAGTTCGGCCGAGGACCCGGAGCTGCTGAAGTACCTGGCCGACCACCGGATCGCGCTGGAGGTGTGCCCCACCTCGAACGTGGCGACCCGGGCCGTGAAGGACCTGGAGAGCCACCCGATCAAGCGGATGGTGGACGCCGGGGTGTTGGTGACGATCAACAGCGACGACCCGCCGATGTTCGGCTCGGACCTCAACAACGAGTTCGCGGTCGCGGCCCGGCTGCTGGACCTCGACGAGCGCGGCATCGCGGCGCTCGCGAAGAACGGCGTGGAGGCATCGTTCCTGGACCCGGCGGGCAAGGCCCGGATCACGGCCGAGATCGACGCGTACACCGAGGCGTGGCTGGCCCGCTGACCCGTTCGCCGGGCCGGCCGGTGCGGGCGCCCGATCCGGGCACAATGGCGCCATGAACGCCTTTACCGTGGTCGGGCACCGTGGCGACCCCTACCGAGTCCGCGAGAACACCCTCGGCTCGATCCGCTCCGCGTTCGCGCGCGGGGCGGACGCCGTCGAGATCGACGTCCGCACGACCCGGGACGGGGTGCCGGTGCTGTTGCACGACGACACCCTGGCCCGGTTGTGGGGCCACGAGGTGCGGGTGGACGCCGTGTCCTCCTCGGACCTGGTCGAGCTGTGCCAGGACGGGGTGCCCACCCTGCGGGCGGCGCTGGCCGCGGCCGGCGCCGGGCGGGTGTGGATCGACCTGCCGGGGGCCGACGGGCCGACGGTGCGCCGGATCGTGGACCAGGTGCGGGAGAACGGCGCCCGGGACCGGGTCGCGTACTGCGGCGGCGCGGACGCCATGGTCGCCGTGCGGGCGGCCGATCCGGGCGCGGAGATCGCCCTGACCTGGACCAGCCTGAACCCGCCGCGCCGGCCGCTGATCGACGCCGTCTCCCCCCGGTTCCTGAACTACCGCTTCGGTCTGTTGACGCCGGAGCTGGTGGCGGCGCTGCACGCGGACGGGCTGTTGGTGTCGGCGTGGACGGCCGACACCAAGCGGTCGATCCGGGCGCTGGCGGCGGCGGGGGTGGACTCGATCACCACCAACCGGCCGGACGTGGCGGTGGCGGTGCGCGACCGGGACCCGAAGGACTGAGCCCGCTCCCGGCCGCGCGGCCTACAGGCCGACGATGCCGTTCCAGCGGCGGGCGAACTCCCGCCGCTCGGAGGCGGCCACGTCGCGGGCCACGGCGAGCCGGGAGCGCATCGCGGTGTCGGGGAAGATCAGCGGGTTCTCGGCCAGGGCCGCGGTCTCCTCGTCCTCGGAGGCGGCCAGCACCTCGCGGGCGGCGGGCACGGGGCACACGTAGTTGACGTAGGCGGCGAGTTCGGCGGCGACCTCGGGCCGGTAGTAGTGGTCGATCAGCGCCTCGGCGTTGCGCTTGTGGCGGGCGAGGTCGGGGATGAGCAGACTCTCCGCCCAGAGTTCGGCGCCCTCCTCGGGGACCACGAACTCGATGTCGGGGTTGTCGGCCCGGAGCTGGATCACGTCCCCGCTGTATGCCTGGCAGGCGAGCACGTCGCCCTTGCCGAGGTCCGAGGTGTAGTCGTTGCCGGTGAACCGCCGGATGCGCTTCTCGCGGACCATCCGCTCCACCCGGTCGCACATGCGGTGGAAGTCGTCGGCGGTCCAGCGGGTGACGTCCACCCCGTCGCCCTGCATGAGCAGCGCGAAGGACTCGTCGAGGCCGGAGAAGAGGGTGACGCGGCCGGCGAGGTCGGGGTGCCACAGGTCGGCGGTGGACCTGATCTCGCGGCCCAGGGCCTTGCGGTTGTAGGCGATGCCGGTGATCCCGGACTGCCAGGGCACGCTGTGCAGCCGGCCCTCGTCGAAGCCGGGGCGGGAGAGCTGCGGGTCGAGGTGTTCGGTGACGTGGGGTTGGGCGGCGCGGTCCATGCGCTGGGCCCAGCCCAGGCGCACGAAGCGGGCGGCCATCCAGTCGCTGACCACGATCAGGTCGTGGCCGGTGCTCTGCCGGTTCATCAGGGCCGGGCCGACCTTGCCGAAGAACTCGTCGTTGTCGTTGATGTCCTCGGTGTAGCGGACGCCGATGCCGGTGCGCTCGGTGAACTGCTCCAGGGTGGGCCGGCGGGACTCGTCCTCCTCGTCCACGTCGATGTAGAGCGGCCAGTTGGAGAAGGCGAGGGTCCGTTCGGCGGCCGAGGCGTCGGGCCCGCCGCGTCGGTCCTCGGGGATGGTGGCGGCGGGCACCCCGCACCCGGCGAGGGCGGCCAGGACCCCGGCCGCGCCCAGCCCGCGCAGGGCGGTGCGACGGGACAGGGCTCGGGCGGGGCGGGGGGCGGCGCCCCCGGGCGTCGATCGCATGGGCGCAGGATGCCGGGGGGCGCGGGGGCCCGGCAATGGACGCCGCGTCCAGCGCGGTGTCCGTTGCCGGCGACAGTCTGTCGAGGTCCCGGGGGGCCGGTGTTCAGGTGGTGCGGGTCCACAGGGCGGCCTGCCAGGGCCGCAGGGTGCCGCCCTCGGGGCCGCCGAGCACGTGCGGGTGGCTGGTGGCGCGGGTCTCCCAGCCGCCGCCGTCGACGGCCGCCGGCGGGGTCCAGGGGGTGGCGGCGCCGCTCAGGTTGGCGACGACGAGGAGTTCGGTCTCCCCGTGTCGGCGCAGGTAGACCCAGAGGCGGGGGTCCTCGGGGAGCAGGTCGAGGTAGTCGCCGTGGGTGAGGACGGGTTCGGTCTTGCGCAGGGCGATCAGCCGTCGGTAGGTGTGGAAGACGGAGTCGGGGTCCTTGCGGGCGGCGGCGGCGTTGACGGCGCCGGTGTCGGGGGACGGGCGCAGCCAGGGGGTGCCGGTGGTGAACCCGCCGTTGACGGTGTCGTCCCACTGCATGGGGGTGCGGCCGTTGTCGCGGGACTTGGCGGCGAGGACGGCGAGGATCTCGGCCTCGGGGACGCCGGCGGCGGTGCGTTCGGCGTGCAGGTTGAGGCTTTCGACGTCGCGGTAGTCGGCGAGGGAGGTGTAGCGGGGGTTGGTCATCCCGATCTCCTCGCCCTGGTAGACGTACGGGGTGCCCTGGAGGCCGTGGAGGGCGATGGCGAGGGCCTTGGCGGCGGGTTCGCGCAGGGGGCCGTCGTCGCCGAACCGGGACACGATCCGGGGCTGGTCGTGGTTGCACCAGAACAGCGCGTTCCACGCGTGTTCGTGCATGCCCTGCTGCCAGTGGGTGAACAGGGCCTTGAGGGCGACGAGGTCGGGCGGGGCGACTGTCCACTTGTCGCCGCCGGGGTAGTCGACCTTCAGGTGGTGGAAGTTGAAGGTCATGGAGAGTTCGGAGCCGTCGAGGGCGGCGTAGCGGCGGCAGTGCTCCAGGGTGGTGGAGGACATCTCGCCGACGCTCATCAGGCCGTGCGGGCGCAGGGCGCGGGCGCTGAACTCGGCGAGGTGCTCGTGGACGCGGGGGCCGTCGGTGTAGAACTCGCGGCCGTCGGTGCCGGGGGCGTCGGGCAGTCCGTCGGTCTTGGAGACGAGGTTGACCACGTCGAGGCGGACCCCGTCGACGCCCTTGTCGGCCCAGAAGGCGACGACCTCGGCGGCGGCCTCGCGGACGGCGGGGTTCTCCCAGTTGAGGTCGGGTTGTTCGGGGGCGAAGAGGTGCAGGTGGTACTGGCCGCGGGTCTCGTTGAAGGTCCAGGCGGGGCCGCCGAACTTGGAGCGCCAGTTGTTGGGCGGGCCGCCGTCCTCGGCGGGGTCGCGCCAGATGTAGAACTCGCCGTGCGGGCCCTGGGGGTCGGCGACGGAGGACGCGAACCAGGCGTGCCGGTCCGAGGTGTGGTTGAAGACCATGTCCATGATCAGGCGCAGGCCGCGGGCGTGGAGTTCGGCGACGAGCTCCTCGAAGTCGGCCATGGTGCCGTAGGCCGGGTCGATGGACCGGTAGTCGCTGACGTCGTAGCCGTTGTCGATCTGCGGGGAGCGGTAGACGGGGGTGAGCCAGACCGCGTCCACGCCGAGCTCGACGAGGTGGTCGAGGCGGTCGACGACGCCCCGGAGGTCGCCGGTGCCGCTGCCGGTGGTGTCCTGGAAGGACTTGGGGTAGATCTGGTAGACGGTCCCGGTGCGCCACCAGGGCAGTTCCTCGGGGGTGTTCACGCGCTCGCTCCGGCGGTCTCGGTGGTCTGGGTCCCGGTCTGGGCGGTCTCGGTGCCGGCGGCGTCCTTGCGGGCCTGGCGGCGGGCGAAGTACGAGGTCAGCAGCAGGGGGACGACCACGGCGACGGCCATGGCCAGGGCGTAGACGGCCCAGTACTTCGGCTGGATGGAGAGGATGCCGGGCAGGCCGCCGACGCCGATGCCGTTGGCCATGACCCCGGCGATGCCGCAGACGAGGGCGGCGCAGGCGGAGCCGGCCATGGCGGCGAACATGGGGTACTTCAGCCGCAGGTTCATGCCGTACATGGCGGGTTCGGTGACGCCGAGGTAGGCGGAGACGGTGGCGGGGACGCCGAGTTCGCGGTCCTTGGCGCGCTTGCTGACGAGCAGGACGCCGACGACGGCGCTGGCCTGGGCGATGTTGGAGAGGGCGATCAGCGGCCAGATCGGGGTGCCGCCGATGTCCTGCATGAGCTGGAGGTCCACGGCGTTGGTGGTGTGGTGGATGCCGGTGATGACCAGGGGGGCGTAGAAGAAGCCGAAGACCACGGCGCCGAGGGGGGCGATGTCCCCGGTGAGCATGGCCTTGGCGCCGCTGCCGACGAGGTCGCCGAGTTCGCGGCCGACGGGGCCGAGGACGGCGTGGGCGAGGATCACGGTGGTGACCAGGGCCACGAAGGGCACGACGACCTGGTAGAGGGCGGCGGGCACGATCCGCTTGAGGCGCAGTTCGAGGAAGGCCAGGCAGAGGCCGGCGAGGACGGCCGGGATGACCTGGGCCTGGTAGCCGACCATGGGCATCTGGGCGAAGCCGAAGTCCCAGACCTTCGGGGTCTCCTGGCCGATGGCGTAGGCGTTCATCAGCTGCGGGGAGACCAGGGTGATGCCGAGGACGATGCCGAGGATCTCGGTGCCGCCCATCTTCTTGACCGTGGCCCAGCAGACGCCGACCGGCAGGAAGTGGAAGATGGCCTCGCCGATCAGCCACAGGAAGCTGTGGGTGCCGGCCCAGAAGGTGCTGGTCTCGACGAGGGTCTTCCCGTCGAACATCCGGATGTCGCCGATGACGTTGCGGAAGCCGAGGATCAGACCGCCGGTGATGATCGCGAAGAGCAGCGGCACGAAGATCTCGGCGAGGTGCGAGATGCCGCGTTCCCACCAGGGCATGTTGGCGCGGGCGGCGTGCTTGGTCTCGTCCTTGCTGCTCGCGGAGGACTCGCCGAGGCGGGTGGTCAGCTCCTTGTGCCAGGTCTCGACCTCGCTGCCGATGACCACCTGGAACTGTCCGCCGGTGCTGAAGCAGCCCTTCACCCCGGGCAGTTCGTCGATGGCCTTGGGGTCGGCGAGCGCGGTGTCGGCGAGGACGAAGCGGAGCCGGGTCAGGCAGTGGCTGACGGTGGAGACGTTGGCCGCGCCGCCGACCAGTTCGATCAGGCGCTCGATCCGGTCGCGCAGGTCGGTGGCCCCGTCCGGGGCTTTGGGGGCATCGGGGGTGGCAACGGCCATGGGGACACCTTCGTCGGGGCTCGGGAGTCCGTCGCGGGTCGTGGGGGACCGCGCCGACGGAGGTAAAAGGAACGCAAAATCCGTTGCCCCATTCTGTGCTCCCGGCCCGGCACCGAACCCCGGCGTTGGGCCCCGGCGGACGGGACCTCCGTCGTGCGCGTCCGGGCCCGTGCGGGCTTGCGCGCGGGCACCGCGCCGTGCCGGCCCCGCCCGCGCGGCGCCCCCCGGAACGCCGCCGGGGCCGTCCCCGCGCGCGCTGCGCGGGAACGGCCCCGGTGGGTGCCGCGGTGACGGATCAGCCGTCGAGCGAGGTCATCACGTGCTTGATGCGGGTGTAGTCCTCGAAGCCGTAGGCGGAGAGGTCCTTGCCGTAGCCGGACTTCTTGAAGCCGCCGTGGGGCATCTCGGCGACGAGCGGGATGTGGGTGTTGATCCACACGCAGCCGAAGTCGAGGTTCTTGGACATCCGCATGGCGCGGGAGTGGTCCTTGGTCCAGACGGAGGAGGCCAGGGCGTAGTCCACGCCGTTGGCGTGCGCGAGGGCCTCGGCCTCGTCGGTGAAGGACTGGACGGTGATGACGGGGCCGAAGACCTCGTTCTGGATGATCTCGTCGTCCTGCTTCAGGCCCGAGACCACGGTGGGGGCGTAGAAGAAGCCCTTGTCGCCGACCCGGTGGCCGCCGGCCTCGATCTTGGCGTGCGCGGGCAGCCGCTCGATGAACCCGGAGACCTGCGCGAGCTGGTTGGGGTTGTTGAGCGGGCCGTAGAGCACGTCCTCGTCGTCGGGCTGCCCGGTCTTGGTGTCGGCGGCGGCCTTGGCCAGGGCGGTGACGAACTCGTCGTGGATCGACTCGTGGACGAGCACGCGGGTGGCGGCGGTGCAGTCCTGGCCGGCGTTGAAGAAGCCGGCCACGGAGATGTCCTCGACGGCCTTGGCCAGGTCGGCGTCCTCGAAGACCACGACCGGGGCCTTGCCGCCGAGTTCGAGGTGGACGCGCTTGACGTCCTTGGCGGCGCTCTCGGCCACCTGCATGCCGGCGCGGACGGAGCCGGTGATGGAGGCCATCGCCGGGGTCCTGTGCTCGACCATGGCGCGGCCGGTCTCGCGGTCGCCGCAGATCACGTTGAACACGCCGGCGGGCAGGATCTCGCCCATGATCTCCGCCATCAGCACGGTGGAGGCCGGGGTGGTGTCGGAGGGCTTGAGGACCACGGTGTTGCCGGCGGCCAGGGCCGGGGCGAACTTCCACACCGCCATCATCAGCGGGTAGTTCCACGGCGCGACCTGGGCGCAGACGCCGACCGGCTCGCGGCGGACGATGGAGGTCATGCCGTCCATGTACTCGCCGGCCGAGCGGCCTTCGAGCAGGCGGGCGGCGCCGGCGAAGAAGCGGATCTGGTCGACGGCGGGCGGGATCTCCTCGCTCGCGGTGAGGATCAGCGGCTTGCCGGTGTTCTCGGACTCCACGGCGACCAGCTCGGCCGCGCGGGCCTCGAAGGCGTCGGCGATCTTCAGGAGGGCCTTCTGCCGCTCCGAGGGGGTGGTGTCGCGCCAGCCGGGGAACGCGGCGGCGGCCGCGGCCATCGCCTCGTCCACGTCCGCCTGGCCGGACAACGGGGCGGTCGCGTAGACCTCACCGGTCGCGGGGTTGACGACATCGCTGGTCCGTCCGTCGGCGGCGTCCCGGAATTCGCCGCCGATGAAGTTGCGCAGCCGACGCAGTTCGGTGGTCACGGCCACCCCTCCTGTCGATTAAGCCCGTCAAGTCAAGAATTCAAGGTCTGAAGTCTGTGTCCAAAGTATGGGACAACCACCTACCTTAGTCCCAGCGCGGACGGTTTCGACAGGGTCGAACGTCAAGAAGTGCGAAATCAGTGCTCCGGGAGATCCCTCACAACGGATTCCCTCGGTTCCGTCTTGCGGAACCGCGCAGACCTCGTGCACAGTGAGGGCGTGGTCAGTCGAAGCGGCTCAGATGCCAGGAACAAGCAACCGTCCCCCTCAGTCGATGCTGTGTCCCTGGCGATCATCGAGCAACTGCAGGAGGACGGACGCCGCCCCTACGCGGCGATCGGCAAGGCCGTGGGCCTGTCCGAGGCGGCCGTCCGCCAGCGCGTGCAGAAGCTGCTCGACCAGGGCGTGATGCAGATCGTGGCGGTCACCGACCCGCTCACGGTGGGCCTGCGCCGCCAGGCCATGGTCGGCATCAACGTCGAGGGGGACCTCGACCCGGTGGCCGACGCGCTGACCGCGATGGCCGAATGCGAGTACGTGGTGATGACCGCCGGCTCCTTCGACCTGATGGTGGAGATCGTCTGCGAGGACGACGACCACCTGCTGGAGACGATCAACAAGAAGATCCGCGCGCTCCCCGGCGTGCGATCCACCGAAAGCTTCGTGTACCTGAAGCTGAAGAAGCAGACCTACATGTGGGGAACCCGATAACCGTGACCCAGGACCTGTCCAAGACCGCGTACGACCACCTGTGGATGCACTTCACCCGCATGTCCTCGTACGAGAACTCCCCCGTCCCCACCATCGTGCGGGGCGAGGGCACCTACATCTACGACGACAAGGGCAAGCGCTACCTGGACGGGCTCGCCGGCCTGTTCGTGGTCAACGCCGGCCACGGCCGCAAGGAACTGGCCGAGGTCGCCTACAAGCAGGCCCAGGAACTCGCGTTCTTCCCCGTGTGGTCCTACGCGCACCCCAAGGCCGTCGAGCTCGCCGAGCGCCTGGCGAACTACGCCCCCGGCGACCTCAACAAGGTGTTCTTCACCACCGGCGGCGGCGAGGCCGTCGAGACCGCCTGGAAGCTGGCCAAGCAGTACTTCAAGCTCAAGGGCAAGCACACGAAGTACAAGGTCATCTCCCGCGCCGTCGCCTACCACGGCACCCCGCAGGGCGCGCTCTCCATCACCGGCCTGCCGGCCCTCAAGGCCCCCTTCGAGCCGCTGGTGCCGGGCGCCCACAAGGTCCCCAACACCAACATCTACCGCGCCCCGATCCACGGCGACGACCCCGAGGCGTTCGGCCGCTGGGCCGCCGACCAGATCGAGCAGGAGATCCTCTTCGAGGGCCCCGACACCGTCGCCGCCGTCTTCCTGGAGCCCGTGCAGAACGCGGGCGGCTGCTTCCCGCCCCCGCCCGGCTACTTCCAGCGGGTCCGCGAGATCTGCGACCAGTACGACGTGCTGCTCGTCTCCGACGAGGTCATCTGCGCCTTCGGCCGGCTCGGCACCATGTTCGCGTGCGACAAGTTCGGCTACGTCCCGGACATGATCACCTGCGCCAAGGGCATGACCTCGGGCTACTCCCCCATCGGCGCCTGCATCGTCTCCGACCGCATCGCCGAGCCCTTCTACCAGGGCGACAACACCTTCCTGCACGGCTACACCTTCGGCGGCCACCCCGTGTCCTCCGCCGTGGCCCTGGCCAACCTGGACATCTTCGACAAGGAGGGCCTCAACCAGCACGTGCTGGACAACGAGAGCACCTTCCTGAAGACCCTCCAGAAGCTGCACGACCTGCCGATCGTCGGCGACGTCCGCGGCAACGGCTTCTTCTACGGCATCGAGCTCGTCAAGGACAAGGACACCAAGGAGTCCTTCACGGACGAGGAGACCGAGCGCGTGCTCTACGGCTTCCTCTCCAAGGCCCTCTTCGACTCCGGGCTCTACTGCCGCGCCGACGACCGCGGCGACCCGGTCATCCAGCTCGCGCCGCCGCTCATCTCCGGCCCCGAGCAGTTCGACGAGATCGAGCAGATCCTCCGCTCGGTCCTCACCGAGGCGTGGACCAAGCTGTAACGGTTCAGCACCTCCCCCCGCGACCGGCGGGTCGGTGACGCGCGACGCGGCGCGCGCACCGGCCCGCCGGCTGTGCTCCATCAGGCGGCCCGGGGCCCTCCGTTCGAGTGAGAACGGCGGGCCCCGGGCCGCTTTTCACATTCGTCACCGCTGTTCATCGTTTTGGATGGGTCCCACGGCGCGAGTGACCGAACGGCCCCCGGTTCGTTCCCCCGGACGACAGGCCGCGCGCCCCACCCCCGGCCCCGGGCCCCACGGCCCGCCGCCCCGAAGGAGGGCGCACCCCCGCGAGGCGCCCGGCCTCCGCACGTCCACCGTCCGCCTCCCACCGTCCCCCGGTCGGTGGTCCCGCGAAAGAACGCTGATGCCGGCTCCCCCGGACAACCCGCTGCTTCGGGCCCTGAACCTGCACCACTCCCACGCCGGCGCCCCCGCCCTGGCCGGAGTCCACGCCACGGTCCGCGCCGGCGAGATCCTCGCCGTCACCGGACCCCGAGCCAGCGGCAAGACCACCCTGCTGCGCTGCCTCGCCGGCCGCCTGCGCCCCGACGAGGGCGAGGTCTGGTTCGACGAGATCCCCCTGCACGCCCTCGGCCCCGGCGCCCGCGAACGCCTGCGCCGCGAACGCTACGGCCGGATCGGCCCCGACCCGCTGCTCCTGCCCGAGCTGTCCGTCTGGGAGAACGCCGCCCTGCCGCTGCTCGCCCTCGGCGCCGGCCGCCGCGCCGCCAAGAGCGCCGCCCGCGAATGGCTCGACCGCCTCGACCTCGGCGCCCTGGCCCGCAAACGCCCCCGCGCCCTGACCCGCGCCCAGTGCCAGCACGTGGCCCTGGCCCGCGCCCTCGTGCACGAGCCCGCCGTCGTCCTCGCCGACGAGCCCACCGCGCCCCTGCACCGCGCCGACGCCGCCCGCCTCCTGCGCACCCTCACCACCGCCGCCCGCTCCCACGGCATCACAGTGGTCCTCGCCACCCACGACCTCGACGTCGCCGAAGCCGCCGACCGCCGGCTCGCCCTCCTCGACGGCCGGCCGGCCGACGGCGCGGGCGACCCCCACGCCCCGGAGGACCGCCCCGCGTGCTCGCTCTCCGTCTAGTCACCGGCTCCCACCCCCTGGTCCAGGCCCGCCGGCTGCTGGTCGCGGCCGCCTCCGCGGGCAGCGCCTTCCTCCTCCTGTACGCGCTGGTCGCCGCCGTGGACCACCCCGGCGGCTCCTTCCCCCGCATGCTGTGGGCCCTGGTGCCGCTCGCCGCCACCGTCCTGTTCGCGGTGGCCGTGGCCCGCACCGACCCCGCCACCCGGCCCCGCTCCGGACTGGACGCCGCGGGCCTCGGCCCCCTGCACCGCACCCTCATCGCCGGGGTCTCCACCGGCGTCGCCTGCGCCCTCGGCAGCGTCCTCGCCCTCGCCGTCTTCCTCCACCTGCGCGGCCAGGTCAGCGGACTGCCCTTCGACGGCGCCGGCGCCGACCTCCTGCACGCCGACCGCCCGCTGCCGCTGGCCGCCGCCCTCACCCTCGTCAGCCTCCCCCCGCTGATCGGCGCCGGCGCCGCCGGACTCGTCCTGCGCCCCCGCCCCGCCCCCTTCGAGCACCCCGGCGAGGACGGCACCACCGGCCCCGCCCCCGCCGAGCGCTCCCCCTTCGCCCTGCTGCCCTGGGGGATCGCCGCGACCGCCGTCGGCCTCGCCGTCGAGGCCGCCGCCGGCCCCTCCGCCACCGGGACCCTCGCCGGGCTCCTCGTCACCGCCCTGGGCCTGACCCTCGTCGGCCCCGCCCTCGTGCACGCCGCCGGCACCCTGCTGCAACTGCACCGCCCCGGCACCCTGCGACTGCTCGCCGGCCGCACCCTGCGCGAGGAGGCCGTCCGCGTGGGCCGGCCGCTGGGCCTGCTGTGCGCGGTGGCCGCCGTCGGCATCACCGCCCTGCTCCGCCCGGGCCTCGGCGTCACCGGCTCCGCCCCCCTCGGCCCGCTGACCGCGCCCGCCGCCGCCCTCGTCGCCGGCTGCGTGATCGCCACCGTCCTCAGCACCGCCCTGGAGATCCGCCAGACCCGCGACGCCGCCCGCGCCACCCTCGTCGAGCACGGCGTGCCCGCCGCGACCCTCCGCTCCGCCGCCGTCCTGCGGGCCGCCGCCCTCCTGGCCACCGGCGCCCCGCTCGCCTGGGGTGTGGCGTATCTGACCTCGCTCACGCTCACCCGCTGACCGGATCGGCCCTTAGGGTGACGCGAATGGGCACCGCAGCGCACGACCAGAACCGGACCCGGCCGATCCCCGACCGCGACCGGCCCCCGGCCCGTCCGCACCGCGCCCCGCCGCCGCGGGACGCGGACGCCGGGGGCACCGGCCGGGTGCGCGCCGACGCCGAGATCGAGACCCTCGACGCCTTCGACGCGGCCGCCGAGGCAGGCGCCCTGAGCGGCCGGCGCTTCCAGGCCCTCGACCTCACCGACCGCACCCTGGCCCTGCTGGCCGCCGACACCTCGGCCTCCGTCTTCCTCGGCTGCGCCATGACCGCCGACGCCGACACCAAGGTCCGCGCCGACGGCGCCCTGGTCTTCCCGCCGGTCCCGGCCCTCCCCTTCGACCCCTACCGGGCCGCCCTGTACACCGCCGACGAGCTCTACGCCGATCTCGACGCCGGCTACCACCGCACCCCCGACGCCCGCGCCTACGCCTGGTTCCGCGAGTCCCTCGGCGACGGCGACGTGCTCTCCTCGATGCTCCGCGCCATCCACGACGACGCCGTCTCCGACGCCCTCGACGAACACCTCGTCGGCCGCGAGGTCGTCGGCGTCATGGGCGGCCACGCCCTGGTCCGCGGCGGGAGCGAGTACGCGCGGGCAGCCGCCCTGGGCCGCGCGCTGTCCCGGTCCGGCCTGACCGTGGCCACCGGCGGCGGCCCCGGCGCCATGGAGGCCGCGAACCTGGGCGCCTGGCTCGCCCCGGCCCCCGACTCCGCCCTGCCCGAGGCCCTGGCCCGGCTCGCCGAGGCCCCCTCCTTCAGCCCCTCGATCGGCGACTGGGCGCGGGCCGCGTTCGCCGTGCGCCGCGCCCACCCCGAGGGCGGGCCCTCGGTGGCGATCCCCACCTGGTTCTACGGGCACGAGCCGCCGAACCCCTTCGCCACGCACATCGCGAAGTACTTCGCGAACGCCACCCGCGAGGACGGCCTGCTGGCCCGGTCCACCGCCGGCGTGATCTTCCTGCCGGGGGCCGCCGGCACCGTCCAGGAGGTCTTCGACACCGCCACCGCGAACTACTACGGCTCGCGTGGCGAACCCTCCCCGATGATCCTGGTGGGCCGGGCGCACTGGACGAAGGAGCTGCCGGTGTGGCCGCTGCTGACGGCCCTGGCCAAGGGCCGTCCGATGGCCGCGCGGATCGCCTTGGTGGATTCCCCCGACGAGGTCCCCGCGATGTTGACGCGGCTGCGCGCAACCTGAGGGCCCGTTCCGTCGTCTGGCAGAGGTATCCGTCTCCTGCCCGACCCGAACGGAGCCCCTCGTGCTCATCGGCCTGCTCACCGCCATCGCCGCCTCCCTGTGCTACGGCACGGGCTCGGTCCTGCAAGCCGTGGGATCGCGGCGCGCGGCCCGTGCCCACCCGGTGGCCGCCGGGGTCACCGCACACGGCGGCCCCACCCTGGCGGCCACCGCGAAGGCGGCGACGACCTGGGAGTTCATCGTCGGCACGGTCCTGGACTTCGTGGGCTTCGGCCTGGGCGCGCTGGCGGCCCGGCTGCTGCCGCTGTTCCTGTCCCAGACGGTGATCAGCGCGAACCTGGTGGTCACGGCGGTGCTCAGCGTGCGGATGCTGGGGCTGCGGCTGACCCGCAAGGAGTGGTCCTCGATCGCGGTGGTGTGCCTGGCCCTGGTGCTGTTGGCGACGGCCGCGGGCGCGGAGGGCGGCGGGGACACCTCGCGGGCCACGCACTGGTGGCTGCTGGCCGTCACCGCGGTGATCATCGCGGGTGGCACGGTGGCGGTGCGGCTGCTGGGCGGTCGGGCCGCGATCCTGGCGGGTCTGCTGTCGGGGCTGGGCTTCGGCGCGCTGGGGGTGGGGGTGCGGATCCTGGACGGGGTGGCGCCGTTCCACCTGCCGACCCTGCTCGCGGACCCGGCGCTGTACGCGATCGTGTTGGCGGGCGCCGGTGGCATGTACCTGCACACGGTGGCCCTGCAGATCGGTTCGGTGAACGGGGCGACGGCGGCGCTGGTGGTGGGCGAGACGGTGCTGCCGGGCGCGATCGGCGTGCTGTGGCTGGGCGACGCCTCGCGGCCGGGCTTCGGCTGGTTGGCGATCCTGGGCTTCGTGGCGGCGGTGGCCGGCGCGGTGGCGGTGGCCTGGTACGGCAAGCACGAGGGCACGGACCCGGCACCGACCGACCCGGTGACGGGCCGCATCCCGGAGCCCTCGGGTGATCCCACCGAGGATCCGACCCCCCACCCGGCGGGCCGCGCCTAGGCCGTCTCTTTTGGATCTTGCCGGTTAAGCCCGCGCCGTCTGGTGCCGTGCATCGCAAGGCGGTGGGGGCACCTCCCGGCCCCCAAGGGCCGGGGGACGAGGCCCTCGTACTGGGCGTACGAGGGTGTTGCGACAACGCGGCGTGGGGGTACCCCCGGGCGGAGCCTGGGGGAGTGCGGTGCCAGGCGGCGCGGGCCAGGCAAGATCCGGAAGAGACGGCCTGAGCCTGGGGGTCTCAGTCCTCGGCGGGGAGCAGGACGGTCTCGGCGCGGTCGAAGGTGACGCGGAGGTGGTCGCCCGCGGTCGGGGCCGCGCCGAGCTCGCACTCGGCCTCCAGCGCGGGGCCCTCGTCGGGGGTCAGGGTGAGGGCCACGTGGCTGCCCCGGAAGGTGCGGGCGGCGACGGTGCACGCGAGGGCCGGCTCTCCGGTCCCGGTCTCCGCGTCCGGGGGGAGGATCCGGACCCCGGCGGGGCGCACGAGGAGTTTCGCGGGGCCGGGGGCGGCGTCCTTCGCGACGGGCACGGGGCCCCAGGCGCCGTGGGCGCGGCCCTCGGCCACCTCGACGGCGATGACGTTGTCGAAGCCGAGGAAGCGGGCGACGAACTCGGAGGCGGGGCGGCTCCAGACCTCGGCGGGCGGGCCGCTCTGGGCGATCCGTCCGTCGCGCATGACCACGACCCGGTCGGCGAGGGCGAATGCCTCGCCCTGGTCGTGGGTGACGGCGAGGACGGTGGTGCCCAGGCGGGTGAAGAGTTCGCGCAGTTCGACGACGAGCCGTTCGCGCAGCCCCCGGTCGAGTTGGCCGAGCGGTTCGTCGAGCATCAGCAGGCGGGGTTCGGGGGCCAGGGCGCGGGCGAGGGCGACGCGTTGCTGTTCGCCGCCGGACAGGGAGCCGACGGCGCGGGCGCCGGCGCCGGGCAGGCCGACGAGGTCGAGGAGTTCCTCGGTGCGGGGGCCGCGTTCGGCCTTGCCCAGGCCCCGCATCCGCATGCCGAACTCGACGTTCCCGGCCACGTCCCGGTGGGGGAAGAGCTGGTGGTCCTGGAACATCAGGCCGACGCCGCGTTTGTGCGCGGGGACGCCGGCCTGGTCGGCGCCGGCGAGGCGGACGGTGCCGGCGGTGGTGGGCTGGAGGCCGGCGAGGACGCGCAGCAGGGTGGACTTGCCGCTGCCGGAGGGGCCGAGCACGCAGACGATCTCGTGTTCGGCGACGTCGAGGTCGAGGTCGGTGACCACGTCGCGGTCCCCGAAGCGGACCGTGATCCCGGCCAGCTCGACCAGCGGGGCGGCGTCGGACAGCGGGTCGCGGGACATCAGAACTCTCCGGAGGTCTTGTCGGGGCGCAGTCGTTCCAGCGCGAGCAGGGAGAGCGCGCACACGAGCATCAGGATGGTGCTGAGCGCCATGGCCTGGCCCTGGTTGAGTTCGCCGGCGCGGCCCAGGAGCCTGGCGACGGCGACGGGCAGGGTGGGGTGGTCGGGGCGGGCGATGAACACGGTCGCGCCGAATTCGCCGAGGGAGACGGCGAACGCGAAGCCGGCGGAGATCAGCAGGGCCCGGCGGACCAGCGGCAGGTCGATCTCGCGCCAGACCCGCCAGGGGGAGGCGCCGAGCACGGCGGCGGCCTGGCGGAGCCGGTCGTCGACGGCGCGCAGCACGGGCAGCATGGTGCGGACCACGAAGGGGACGCCCACGAGGGCCTGCGCGAGGGGCACCAGGATCCAGGAGGTGCGCAGGTCCAGCGGGGGCTCGTCGAGGGTGATGAGGAAGCCGAAGCCGACGGTGACGGCGGAGACCCCGAGCGGCAGCATGAGCAGGGCGTCGAAGCCGCGCAGCAGGCCGCGCAGCCCGCGCGGGGCGTGGTCGCGGCCGCCGCGGACGGTGAGGGCGGCCGCGGCGAGGCCGCCGACGGTCAGGGCGATCGCGGTGGCGGCGAGGGCGTATTCGAGGGAGTTGCCGATGGCCTCCAGCGGCGGCACGAGGAAGGTGCCGCCGGCGCCGAGTTCGCCCAGGGCCCGGTAGTAGCCGAGGCCGTACCCCTCCGGGCCGGCGAGGGAGCGTTCGACGAGGACCGCGAGCGGCAGCACGATCAGGAGCAGCACGCTGAGCAGCACCCCGCCGAGGAGGGCGCGCTGTCCGGCGCCGCGCGGCCGTCGCGCGGTGTGCGCGGGGTCGACCAGCCTTAGGGCGGTCTCGCGGCGGCGCACGGTCCACGCGTGCACCCCGAGGACGAGGCCGACGGCGAGGAACTGGACCAGGGTGAGGACGGCGGCGGTGGGCAGGTCGAGGAGCTGGGCGGTCTGCCGGTAGACCTCGACCTCCAGGGTGGCGTAGCCGGGTCCGCCGAGGATCTGCACGACGCCGAAGGAGGTGAAGGTGAACAGGAAGACCATGAGGGCGGCGGCGGCCACGGCGGGGGCGAGGGCGGGGAGGGTGACGCGGAGCCAGGCCCTGAGGCGGCCGGCGCCGAGCATGCGGGCGGCCTCCTCCTGCCGGGGGTCAAGCTGGGCCCACAGCCCGCCGACGGTGCGCACGACGACGGCGTAGTTGAAGAAGACGTGCGCGAGGAGGATGGCCCAGACGCTGGTGTCCAGCCGCAGGCCCCACAGCTCGTCGAGGAGTCCGCGGCGGCCGACGAGGGCGAGGAAGGCGGAGCCGACCACGACGGTGGGCAGCACGAAGGGCACGGTGACCAGGGCCCGCAGCGCGTTCTTGCCGGGGAACTCGAACCGGGCGAAGACGTAGGCGCCGGGCAGGGCGACGAGCAGGGTGAGGGCGGTGGAGGCCAGGGCCTGCCAGGTGGTGAACCACAGCACGTCGAGGATGTCGGGTCGGGTGAGGACCTCGACGAGCCGGCCGGGCCGCCAGCCGGCGTCGGTGCGCAGGCCGCGGGCGAGGATCGCGCCGACGGGCCAGGCGAAGAGCAGCCCGAAGAAGGCGAGCGGGCCGGCCATGAGGGCGAGCCGGAAGGCGACCGCGCGGGTCGCCTTCCGGGCGGTGCGGGGGGTGCTCACTTGACGACGAGCGAGGTCCAGCCCTGGATCCAGCTCTCGCGGTTCGCGGCGATGACGTCGGGGGCGACGGTCTCGGGCTTGTCGACGGTGACGCCGTGCTCGGTGAACAGCTCGGGCAGCTTGGCGTCCTTGACCACGGGGTTGACGAACATCTGGAGCGGCATGTCCTCCTGGAACCGCTTCCCGATCAGGAAGTCGATCAGGGCCTTGCCGCCGGCCTCGTTCTCGGCGCCCTTGAGGAGGCCCGCGAACTCGATCTGCCGGAAGCAGGTGCCGGTGGCCACGCCGGTGGGGGCCTGGGCGGGGCGGGGGTCGGCGTAGAGGACCTCGACGGGCGGGGAGGAGGCGTAGGAGACCACGAGGGGCCGGTCGCCCTTGGCCTTCTTGCCGCCGGCGGAGCCGGAGAAGCGCTCGTTGTACGCCTGCTCCCAGCCGTCGACGACCTCGACGCCGTTGGCCTTGAGCTTGCTCCAGTAGTCCTTCCAGCCGTTCTCGCCGTACTTGCCGACGGTGGCGAGGAGGAAGCCGAGGCCGGGCGAGGAGGTGGCGGCGTTCTCGACGACGAGGAGGTCCTTGTACTCGGGCTTGGCGAGGTCGTCGAGGGTGACGGGCGGGGCGATCCTCTTGTCGGCGAACCACTGCTTGTCGTAGTTGACGCAGATGTCGCCGGAGTCCACAGGGGTGACCCGGTGCGCCTTGTCCAGGACGAACTCGGGCTTGACGGTGTCGAGGCCCTTGGCCTCGTAGGGGGTGAAGACGCCGTTGTCGAGGGCGCGGGAGAGGAGGGTGTTGTCGACGCCGAAGAACACGTCGCCGCGCGGGGAGCCCTTGGTGAGGATCTCCTGGTTGAGGGCGGCGCCGGCGTCGCCGGACTTGAGGACCTTCACGGTGTACCCGCTGGCGCTCTCGAACTCCTTGAGCACGGCGGGGGTGACGTTGAAGGAGTCGTGGCTGACGAGGGTGACGGTCTTGCCGCCGGCGGGGCCGGAGGCGCCCGGGTCGGCCTTGTCCCCGGAGCCGCCGGAGCCGCCGCAGGCGGCGAGGCTCGCGGTGAGGCCGAGGGCGGTGAGCAGGGCGAGGCCCGCGCGCCGGGTGGTGGTGCTCATTGCTTCATTCCTCCTGGGGTGTCCAGGAGAAGACGCGGCCCTGCCCGGCGGGCCGCACGGGGCGGGGCCGGGCAGGGCGCAACAGCTTGAGGTGGTGACCGAACTTCCTACCCGGAATGACCCGGGCAAGGTTCAGAGGGTCTGCGGCGCGGGGCCGCACTCTCAGCGCTGTGGCGCTCCCCTGTCGGAATCTGTGGTTGTTCGGCCACAGCGTACCCCGTGGCCGAACTCGTTCGAACGCCGTCCGGTTCTACCGTTCGGAGGCGGCGAGCTGCCCGCAGGCGCCGTCGATCTCCTGACCGCGGGTGTCACGGACGGTGACGGGGACCCCGTGGCGGGCGATGGCCTCCACGAAGGCGCGCTCGTCCTCGGGGCGGGAGGCGGTCCACTTGGAGCCGGGGGTGGGGTTGAGCGGGATCAGGTTGACGTGGACCCGCTTGCCCTTGAGGAGCCGGCCGAGGAGGTCGCCCCGCCATGCCTGGTCGTTGATGTCGCGGATCAGGGCGTACTCGATGGAGACCCGGCGGCCGGACTTCTCGGCGTACTCCCAGGCCGCGTCGAGGACCTCGCGGACCTTCCAGCGCGTGTTCACGGGCACGAGGGTGTCGCGCAGCTCGTCGTCGGGGGCGTGCAGGGAGACCGCGAGCCGGCACTTGAAGCCCTCGTCGGCGAACCGGTGGATGGCGGGGACCAGGCCGACGGTGGAGACGGTGATCCCGCGCTGGGACAGGCCGAGGCCGTCGGGCTCGGGGTCGGTGAGGCGGCGGATGGCGCCGACGACCCGCTTGTAGTTGGCCAGCGGTTCGCCCATGCCCATGAAGACGATGTTGGAGAGGCGGGCCGGGCCGCCGGGGACCTCGCCGTCGCGCAGGGCGCGCATCCCGTCGACGATCTGGTGCACGATCTCGGCGGTGGACAGGTTGCGGTCGAGCCCGGCCTGGCCGGTGGCGCAGAACGGGCAGTTCATGCCGCAGCCGGCCTGGGAGGAGATGCACATGGTGACCCGGTCGGGGTAGCGCATGAGCACGGACTCCACGAGGGTGCCGTCGTGCAGCTTCCACAGGGTCTTGCGGGTGGTGTCGTCGTCGCAGGAGATGTGCCGCACGACGCTCATCAGCTCGGGGAGCAGGGCGTCGCGGAGCTTCTCGCGGGCGGCGGCGGGGATGTCGGTCCACTCGGCCGGGTCGTGGGCGTAGCGGGCGAAGTAGTGCTGGGAGAGCTGCTTGGCCCGGAAGGGCTTCTCCCCGATCTCGGCCACGGCCTCGCGGCGTTCGGCGGGGTCGAGGTCGGCGAGGTGCCGGGGGGGCTTCTTGACCCCTCGGGGGGCCACGAAGGTGAGTTCTCCCGGGGCAGGACGGGGGGCCATGAGCGGTTCTCCTCCAGGGGTCGAGGCGGTCTTCGGGGCCGGATCGGCTCGACCGGAGTGGACCTCGCGGGGGTGGGCCCCGCGTCGTGGCGGGGACGGCAAAAGGCGCGCCGCACGGATGCGACGCGCCTTCCAGGGTAACCCGCCCGGCTCAGCCGGTGCCGACGAAGGCCGCGAGCAGCAGCCACACCACGGGCGCGGTGGGGAGCAGGGAGTCCAGTCGGTCCATGATCCCGCCGTGTCCGGGGAGCAGGGTGCCCATGTCCTTGATGCCGAGGTCCCGCTTGATCATCGACTCGCCGAGGTCGCCGAGGGTGGCGCTGACGGCGACGGCGAGGCCGAGGACCAGGCCCTGCCACCAGCTGCCGCCGTCGATGAGGAACTCGGTGCACAGGGCGCCGGCGACCATGGCGAAGGCGATGGCCCCGAAGAGCCCCTCGCGGGTCTTGCCGGGGCTGATGCGCGGGGCCAGCTTGTGCTTGCCGAAGCGCCAGCCGACGGCGTAGGCGCCGGTGTCGCTGACCACCGTGAGCACGAGGAAGGTGATGACCCGCTGGGGGCCGTCCTCGGCGGTCAGCAGCAGGGCCACGAACGTGGCGAGGAAGGGCACGTAGAACGCGGCGAACACGCCCGCGGTGACGTCCTTGAGGTAGTCCTCGGGCGGTTCGGTCATCCGCCAGACGAGGACGGCCAGGGCCGTCAGCGCCATGGCGACCCAGGCCCCCTCGGGACCCCGGACGTAGCCGGCGACGATCATCGCGGCGCCGCCGACGGCGAGCGGCACCAGCGGGACCTTGATCCCCTTGCTCTCCTTGAGCCGGGAGGTCAGTTCCCACAGTCCGACGACGACGGCGGCCACGATCACGCCGACGAAGACGGCCTTGACGATCAGCAGCGACGCGAAGATGACCGCGCCGAGGCCGACCCCGACCCCTATGGCGGCGCGCAGGTCTCGCCCGGCCCGCTTCTTCTGCGGCGGGGACGGGGCGTCCTGGGGGGCCTGCGGCGGTGGCGTGGACATGGGCTCCTGCGAAGGTGTTCCGGCACCGGCCGGGGGCCGCCGTGTGCGGCGGCCCCCCGGTCGTGTGCGTCCCGGTCGTCGAAGTCACGGCCGGCGGCGTCGGGCACGATGGGCATGGGCCGAGTCTGCGGTCCTGCGGGCACATCGTGGACGGGACCCGCCGTGGCCGGCTCCGGGCCCCGGGATGAGTGGTTCATCAGACTTCGAGGAGTTCGGCTTCCTTGTGCTTCAGGAGCTCGTCCACCTGGGCGACGTACTTCGCGGTGGTGTCGTCGAGCTCCTTCTCGGCGCGGCGCACCTCGTCCTCGCCGGCTTCCTTGTCCTTGACGAGCTTGTCGAGGGCGTCCTTGGCCTTGCGGCGCACGGCGCGGATGGAGATCTTGGAGTCCTCGGACTTGGTCCGGGCCACCTTGATGTACTCCTTGCGGCGCTCACCGGTCAGCTCGGGGAAGACCACGCGGATGATGTTGCCGTCGTTGCTCGGGTTGACGCCGAGGTCCGAGTCGCGGATGGCCTGCTCGATGTTGCGCAGGGCCGTCTTGTCGAACGGGGTCACCACGGCCATGCGGGGCTCGGGGACCGAGAACGAGGCCAGCTGGTTGATGGGGGTGATGGCACCGTAGTAGTCGGCGACGATCTTGTTGAACATCGCCGGGTGCGCACGGCCGGTGCGGATCGCGGCGAAGTCCTCCTTGGCGACCACGACGGCCTTCTCCATCTTCTCTTCGGCCTCGAGAAGAATCTCTTCGATCACCACGTGCTCCTGGATGTCTCGTGTGAATGGTGCGTGCGGGCGGGCGGGGCCGTCGGGCCCACGGGGTGGGTCAGGCGCGGGTGCCCTGGTCGCTGACCAGCGTGCCGATCTTCTCACCCTTGACGGCGCGGGCGATATTGCCCTCGGCGAGGAGTTCGAAGACGAGGATGGGCAGCCGGTTGTCCCGGCACAGGGTGATGGCCGTGGCGTCGGCGACCTTCAGGTCGCGGGAGAGGACCTCGCCGTATTCGAGCGCGTCGAACTTGACGGCGTCGGGGTTGGTCTTGGGGTCGGAGTCGTAGACCCCGTCCACGCCGTTCTTGCCCATGAGGAGGGCTTCGGCGTCGATCTCCAGGGCGCGCTGGGCGGCCGTGGTGTCGGTGGAGAAGTAGGGCATGCCCATGCCGGCGCCGAAGATGACGACGCGGCCCTTCTCCAGGTGGCGCACGGCGCGCAGCGGGATGTACGGCTCGGCGACCTGACCCATGGTGATCGCGGTCTGGACGCGAGAGTCGATGCCCTCCTTCTCCAGGAAGTCCTGGAGGGCGAGGCAGTTCATCACGGTGCCGAGCATGCCCATGTAGTCCGAGCGGGCCCGGTCCATGCCGCGCTGCTGGAGCTCGGCGCCGCGGAAGAAGTTGCCGCCGCCGATGACGATGGCGATCTCGGCCCCGTCCCGGACCACGGCGGCGATCTCCCGTGCGATGGCGTGCACGACGTCTGGGTCGACTCCCAGGCCACCGCCGCCGGAGAAGGCTTCGCCGGACAGCTTCAGCATGAAGCGCCCGCCCCTCTTCTCGGGGTCGTTCTTGTCGGGGGAAGCGGTGTGGGGGTCAACGCCCTGATTCATGGAATCTCCTCGTGCACATACGAAGAAGGCCATTGCCGGTGGGTCCTCGTGGGTTCCCTACTGCGGCAATGGCCTCCTCGTCAGATCTGCGGTCGTCCGGCGCGAACGCGGACGACTGCCTCAGACCCTACCGGGGTCCGGTGTCCGTCGCGTACGGACGGACTCAGATGCCGACCTTGATGCGGGTGAAGCGCTTCAGGGTGACACCGGCCTCGTCCAGGATCTGCTGGACGGTCTTCTTGTTGTCCAGCGCGTAGGGCTGGCCCAGGAGGGTGGCCTCCTTGAAGAAGCCGTTGACGCGACCCTCGACGATCTTCGGGAGCGCGGCCTCCGGCTTGCCCTCGGCGCGGGTGGTCTCCTCGGCGACGCGACGCTCGGTCTCGACGACCTCGGCCGGGACGTCCTCGCGGGAGAGGTACTTCGGGGCGAAGGCGGCGATGTGCTGGGCGATGCCCTTGGCCAGGGCCGCGTCTTCCTTGTCGAACTCGACGAGGACGCCGATCTGCGGGGGCAGGTCGGGCATGGTGCGGTGCATGTAGGCCGCGACGAAACCGTCGGTGAACTGCGCGAAGCGGTCCAGGACGATCTTCTCGCCGAGGTTGGCGTTGGCCTCGTCCACGAACGCCTGGACGGTCTGGCCGGCCTTGATCTCGGACGCGAGAAGCGCCTCGATGTCGGCCGGCTTGGCGGCGGCGACGTGCGCGGCGATCTCGTTGGCGACGGCCTGGAACTTGTCACCCTTGGCGACGAAGTCGGTCTCGCACTTCAGCTCGACCAGAACACCGGCGGTGTTGTCGTCGGCGATGAGGGACACGACCGCACCGTTCTCGGCGGAACGGCCCTCGCGCTTGGCGACGCCCTTCTGGCCCTTGATGCGGAGCGCCTCGACGGCCTTGTCGACGTTGCCGTCGGCCTCGTCGAGGGCCTTCTTGCAGTCCATCATGCCGGCGCCGGTGAGCTCGCGGAGCTTCTTGACGTCAGCGGCGGTGTAGTTCGCCATGAGTCTGTGATTCTCTCTCGAAGTCGTGAATCTACGGGTGAACGGCGGGGCGGACGCGCTCGTGGCACGCCCTCCCCCGCCGTCATCGTCCGTTCTGCGAGTGCCCGGCGGGTGAACGCCGGGCCCCCTCAGTGGGTCAGGCCTGCTCGGCGGCCGGGGCCTCGGCGGCGGGCGCCTCGGTGGTCTCGGCGGCGGCCTCGGCGGCGGGCGCCTCGTCGGCGGCCGGGGCCTCGGCGGCGGGGGCCTCAGCGGTCTCGGCGGCGGGGGCCTCGACGGTCTCGTCGGCCTTCTTGTCGCCCTCGAGCAGGTCGCGCTCCCACTCGGCGAGGGGCTCGCCGGCGGCCTTCTCGCCCGGCTTCGAGTCACCGGTGGCCACGCCGGAACGGGCGATGAGGCCCTCGGCGACGGCGTCGGCGATCACGCGGGTGAGCAGGGTGACGGAGCGGATCGCGTCGTCGTTGCCCGGGATCTTGTAGTCGACCTCGTCGGGGTCACAGTTGGTGTCGAGGATCGCGACGACCGGGATGTGGAGCTTGCGCGCCTCACCGACGGCGATGTGCTCCTTCTTGGTGTCGACGATCCAGACGGCGCTCGGCACCTTCTGCATCTCGCGGATGCCACCGAGGGTCTTCTCCAGCTTGGCCTTCTCGCGGGAGAGGACCAGGAGCTCCTTCTTGGTGAGGCCGGAGGCGGCCACGTCCTCGAAGTCGATCGCCTCAAGCTCCTTCAGACGCTGAAGGCGCTTGTAGACGGTGGAGAAGTTGGTGAGCATGCCGCCCAGCCAGCGCTGGTTCACGTAGGGCATGCCGACGCGGGTCGCCTGCTCGGCGATCGCTTCCTGCGCCTGCTTCTTGGTGCCGACGAACATGATGGAGCCGCCGTGGGCGACGGTCTCCTTGACGAACTCGTAGGCGCGGTCGATGTACGACAGCGACTGGAGCAGGTCGATGATGTAGATGCCGTTGCGCTCGGTGAAGATGAAGCGCTTCATCTTCGGGTTCCAGCGACGGGTCTGGTGACCGAAGTGGACGCCGCTTTCCAGCAGCTCCCGCATCGTGACGACGGCCATGGCCATCTCCTTGTTTTCTCGGTTTGGTTCCTGACGCCCCGACGCGCCCTGCCCCTGGATACAGGGACCGAGAGACGCTGTCGCTCGACCGAGACGGTCGGCGCTGGGGCGTGCGAAGTCGACCCGGTGACCCGGATCGCCACAAGAAGTGTACGGGACCCGGCGGTGTGCCGGCTGACGGGTGTTCTCCGCCCCACCTCCGGTTGTCCACAGCCGTCGGGTTGTCCACAGTCGCGTACGCTCCGTGTCCGGATCCGGCAGTCTCCCGCCATGAACGCACTGCTCACGGCCCTGGTCCCGCCGCTCCTCGCCCTCGCCCTGGCGCTGCCCGGGGCCGCCGCGCCCCGGCTCGTGGTCCGCCCGCTGCCGGCGCCGCTGGTGGTGGCGCGCTGGTGGGAGCCGCCGCCCTCGCCGTACGCGGCGGGGCACCGGGGAGTGGACCTGCGGGCACCGGCCGGATCACCGGTGCGGGCCCCGGCGGCGGGCCTGGTGCGGCACGCGGGCCCGGTGGCGGGCCGGGGGGTGCTGTCGCTGGCCCTCGCGGAGGATCTGTGGCTGACCTTCGAGCCGGTCCGCCCGCTGGTGCGGGCGGGCGCGCGGGTCCGGGCCGGTCAGGTGGTGGCGGTCCTGGAGTCCTCGGCGGCCTCGCACTGCGGCCCGAACGTCGCCTGTCTGCACTGGGGGGTGCTGCGCGCGGACCGGTACGAGGACCCGCTGCCCCTGCTGCCGCGTCCGGTCCCGCGCCTGCTGGTCAGCCGCGCACGCCGCGCAGGGCCATCGCGACCGCGGTCTCGGTGATCGCCTCGGGGTCACTGTCCACGCCGAGTTCGATGCGGCGGACGGCCGCGTCGACGATGCCCTGGAGGAGCATCGCGGCGAGGCGGGGGCTGTCGTGGCCGAGGGCGGCGAGGGCCTCCACGATCATGGTGACGAGTCCGCCGTGGGCGGCCCGGATCTTCTCGCGGGCGCCCGCGTCGAGCTCGCCCGCGGAGATCGCGACGACGGCGCGGTGCCGGCGGTCGCCGACGAGGGTGAGCTGGTGGCGCACGTACGCCTCGATCTTGCCCTCGGGGGACTCCTCGGCCTCCATCGCGGCCTCGATCTCGGCGGCCCAGACGGGGAAGTCGACCGCGCAGAGTTCCTCGACCACGGCGGCGCGGGAGCGGAAGTACTCGTAGACGGAGGACCTGGCGAGCCCGGTCCGTTCGGCGAGGGCCGGGAAGGTCAGGGCGTCGGTCCCTCCTTCGGACAGGAGGGAGCGCGCGGCGTCCAAGAGGGCGCCGCGTTGCATGGTCCGGTGCTCGGCCACCGAGGCCGCTCGAATCCTGGGCACCCTTCCACTCTACGGAGCGGGCGCAAGCTCACCGACCGACATCCGCCAGCTTTGCCCGCAGTTGGAGGACGGATTTGGTGTGGATTTGGCTGACGCGGCTCTCGGTGACCCCGAGCACGTTGCCGATCTCGGCCAGGGTGAGGCCCTCGTAGTAGTAGAGGGTGACGACGGTCTTCTCCCGCTCGGGCAGGGTGTTGATGGCGCGGGCGAGGAGTCGGCGCAGCTCACGGTCCTCGGCGATCTCGACGGGGTCGTCGGCGGCGGTGTCCTCCAGGGTGTCCATGAGGGAGAGCCGGTCCCCGCCGCCCTCGCCGCCGCCGACGTGCAGGAGTTCTTCGAGGGCCACGACGTTGGCCAGGGAGAGCTGGCTGAAGACGGCGTGCAGGTCCTCGACGGCGATGCCCATCTCCTCGGCCACCTCGCCCTCGCCGGGGGTCCGCCGCAGTCGGGCCTCCAAGGTGGCGTAGGCGCGTTCCACCGCGCGGGCCTTCTGTCGGACGGAGCGGGGGATCCAGTCCAGGGCCCGCAGTTCGTCGATCATGGCGCCGCGGATGCGGGTGATGGCGTACGTCTCGAACTTGATGGAGCGCTCGATGTCGAACTTCTCGATCGCGTCGATGAGGCCGAAGACGCCGGAGGAGACGAAGTCGGCCTGTTCCACGTTGGGCGGCAGGCCGACGCTGACCCGCCCGGCCACGTACTTCACCAGCGGCGAGTAGTGCAGGATCAGTTGCTCGCGCAGGCGTTCGTCACCGCTGCTCTTGTAGGCGCGCCACAGGCTCTCCAGGGACGAGGGCGCGGTCGACCGCTCGCCGCCGCGTGCGGCGGGGGGCGCGGTGGCGGTGGCGCGGTCGGACCCTGAGGTGTGCTGGGGCATGTGTCGCCTTTGCCGGAGCGGGGTTCCTTGGGAGCGTGGCGTGACTGGAATGTCGCGGTCCGCGCAGAGTACGGGATCCCGGGGCGGGGACGGGGCCCCGTCCTCGCGGGAAGCGTCCGGGTCCGGCGCCCCACGCGCCGTCCCGGGTGCACCCGTTCGCAAGACCCCGTCGCTCATCGGGTTCACCCTTTCACCGGAACGCCCCAGGTCACGACGCGGCTCGCCGGTCCGGGTCGGATTCCGCGGCCCGAGCGCGCGACACGCGGGCCAGCCGCCACCGATCGCCCACGCGTTCGACGAACCCCAGAGAGTGAAGTTCGTACAGTCTGCCGATGACCTCGTCGGGCGCGGTGTCCGAGGCCCGGGCGAGCCAGTGCGGAGGGTGTTCGGCGCCGGCCGAAAACGCCTCCAGGAGACGCGCGGTGTCGGGGTCGAGGAGGTCCCTGGGGCGGGCCTCGGGGGGCGGGTTCGGGGCGAGTTCGCCGATGGCCCCGACCATCTCCACGATCTCGGCCGCGTTCGTCACCAGGTGTCCGCCACCGGTGCGCAGGAGTTCGTGCACCCCGGCGGACATGCCGCTGGTGACGGGGCCGGGGACGCCCATGACCTGCCGGCCGAGGGCGAGGGCGTGCCGGGCGGTGGACAGGGAGCCACTGCGGTGGGCCGCCTCGACCACGACGGTGCCCCGGGACAGGGCGGCGATGACCCGGTTGCGGGTGATGAACCGGGCCCGGGTGGGGTGTTCGCCGGGTGGGAGTTCCCCGATGAGGAGTCCGCTGTCGGCGACCCGGGCGAGGAGCTCGGCGTGGCCCCGGGGGTAGGGGGTGTCGAGTCCGCAGGCGAGGACGGCGCCGGTGGCCCCGGCGGCGGCCAGGGCGCCCCGGTGGGCGGCGGCGTCGATGCCGTAGGCGCCGCCGGAGAGCAGGGTCCAGCCGTGTTCGGCGAGTTGGGCGCCGAGTTCGCCCGCGACGTGGGCCCCGTACGGGGTGCAGGCGCGGGCGCCGACGACGGCCACCGCCCGCAGGCACCACAGCCGCAGGTGGGGTCGGCCGCGCAGCCACAGTCCGATGGGGCGGGCGTCGCCGAGGTCGTCCAACTGGGTGGGCCATTCGGGGGTTCCGGGGTGGACGAAGCGCCCGCCGAGGGCCTGGTGGAGGGCGAGGTCGCGGTGCGGGTCGGCGGCCCGGGCGCGGGCCCGGCAGCCGGCGAGCCGTTCGGCGCGCACGCCGGTGAGCGCGGCCTCGGCACTC
This sequence comes from Streptomyces dryopteridis, assembly GCF_049606955.1. Classification (NCBI taxonomy): domain Bacteria; kingdom Bacillati; phylum Actinomycetota; class Actinomycetes; order Kitasatosporales; family Streptomycetaceae; genus Streptomyces; species Streptomyces dryopteridis. The sequence continues at coordinate 1,342,376 of NZ_CP187113.1, forward strand.
TCCTCGGGTCCGGTGAGCAGGTCGAGGAGGGCGCGGGCGCCGTGTGCGGCGAGCCAGCGCCCGCCGGCGGCCTCGCCTGGTTCGAGCACCCGGGTCAGGGCGGCCCGGGCGAGGGTCTCCTCGTCGGGGCCCTCGGGACACTCGGCGGGTTCGGGGGCTTCGGGGGTTTCGGGGGTGTCCGGGTCCGCGTTCACACCGCCACCCCCCGGGAGATCGCGGTGCGCAGTTCCAACGCGAGGAGCACGTCGCGGGCTTCGGGACGGTCGACCCCCCGGAGGTCGGCGGCGGTCCAGGCCACCCGCAGCACGCGGTCGAGACCGCGGGCGGTCAGCGCGCCGCGTTCCACGTCGCGTTCGGCGGCGCGCAGGGCGCCGGGAGCGGCCTGCCAGCGGGTGCGCAGTTGGTGGCCGGGGACTTCGGCGTTGATCCGCCAGGGGGTGTCGGCGAGGCGGGCGGCGGCGCGGTCCCGGGCCTCGCCGACCCGGGCGGCGACGGTGGCGGAGTCCTCTTCCTCCCGCCGGGCGACGCCGAGGAGTTCGGCCCGGGTCACGGGTTCGACGACCACCCGCAGGTCCACGCGGTCGAGCAGCGGCCCGGAGAGCCGGGCCCGGTAGCGGCGGACGGCGGCGGGGCCGCAGTCGCAGGCCGGCCCAGGGCCGCCGTGCCGGCCGCAGGGGCAGGGGTTGGCGGCGAGCACGAGCAGGAAGCGGGCCGGGAGCCGGACCACGCCGGCGGCGCGGGCCACGGTGACGTGCCCCGATTCGAGGGGTTGGCGCAGGGCCTCCAGGGCGCGCGGGGCGAACTCGGGCGCCTCGTCGAGAAAGAGGATGCCGCGGTGCGCGAGGGAGACCGCGCCGGGTCGGGGCAGTCCGTGTCCGCCGCCGACCAGGGCCTGCATGGTCGCGGAATGGTGGGGCGCGCAGTAGGGCGCGGTGGTGACGAGGGGTTGGTCGTCGGGGAGGATCCCGGCGACGGAGTGGACGGCGGTGACTTCGAGGGCCTCGTGCCGGGTGAGCGGCGGCATGATGCCGGGGAGGCGTTCGGCGAGCATGGTCTTGCCCGCCCCGGGCGGTCCGGTGAGCGCGAGGTGGTGGCCGCCGGCGGCGGCGATCTCCAGGGCCCGCCGGGCCCTGGTCTGACCGGCCACGTCCCGCAGGTCGAGGGGGTCGCGGCGGCCCGTGGCGGGGTCGAGGAGAGTGCGGGCGGTGGTGTCGGCGCCGGCGGTGTCGGGTGGCCCGCCGGGCGGGGGCCCGGGATCGGGGGCCGGATCGCCGTTCAGGAGCGCGATGAGTCCGCGCAGGTGGTCCACGCCGTGCACCTCGGCCTCGGGGACGAGCGCGGCCTCGGCGGCGCAGGCCCGGGGGACGACCACGCGGCGGTGTCCCGCGTCGACGGCGGCGAGCACGGCGGGCAGCACCCCGCGCACGGGCCGGACCCGACCGTCGAGCCCGAGTTCCCCGATGAGCACGAGGTCCACCAGGCCGCGCGGATCCACGTGTTCGGCCGCCGCGAGGACGGCGCCGGCGATGGCGAGGTCGAAACCGGCGCCGCTCTTGGGCACCGAGGCCGGGCTGAGGCCGACGGTGAGCTTCTTCTGCGGCCAGGGCACCCCGGAGTTGACGAGCGCGGCGCGCACCCGGTCGCGGCTCTCGGTGAGGGTCTTGTCGGGCAGTCCCACCAGGGTGAACGCGGCGACCCCGGGTTCGAGGTCGGCTTGGACCTCGACGAGCACCCCCTCGACCCCGGTCAGGGCGACGGAACAGGTACGGGCGAAGGCCATCACGCCACGCCCCTGAGGTGTTCGACGAACGGGGCGCCGGCGCGGGGCAGGGTGACGGCGACGAGGTCGATGCGGACCCCGCCGGCCGGGGCGGGGCCGTGGGCGGCGGTCCAGTGCTCGGCGAGCCGGCGCAGCCGGGCGGCGCGGCTCGGACGGATGGCCTCGCAGGGCGCCTCGAAGCGGCCGTCGCGGCGGGTCTTGACCTCGCAGATGACGAGGGTGTCCCCGTCCCGGGCCACGATGTCGACCTCGCCGGTCCGACCGGCCCGCCAGTTGCGGGCCAGCAGGGTCAGGCCGGTCTCGGTGAGCAGGCGGGCGGCCCGGTCCTCGCCCCAGCGGCCCAGCATCCGAGCCCGTCGGGCCCGCTCGGCCCGGGCCGTGGGCGCGGGAGCGGGCGCGCGATCACCGGCGGGTTCGGGTGGCGGCGCGGCCTGCGCCGGGGCCGTCGGCCCGGTCGCGGGCGCGGGTGCGGTCGTCGGCGGGGGGCCGCTGTGCGGGGCATGGGGCGTGCGCGGGTCGGGTGCGCGGTCGGTCTTCTGTCGGGTCATCGGGACCACCTCCGGCCCTGACTCTCCGTGATTCCGCGAAGGCTTGTGGATCTTGGTGGACAACTCCGGGCCTGTGGAAAACCCGTTCACCCTCCGGTGTCACACCACCCCCGCGGCGCCCTCGTCCCCGCTCTCGTCCCCGTCCCGCTCAGCTGCCGGGCATCTCCAGGTCGCTCTTGTTGAGCTCCTCGATGTTCACGTCCTTGAAGGTCAGCACGCGCACCTGCTTCACGAACCGGGCCGGCCGGTACATGTCCCAGACCCAGGCGTCGGCCATGGAGACCTCGAAGAAGACCTCGCCCTGGACGGAGTGCACCTGCATCTCGTAGTCGTTGGTCAGATAGAAGCGACGTTCCGTCTCGATGACGTACTTGAACAGCCCGACGACGTCGCGGTACTCCCGATAGAGCTTCAGCTCCATCTCGGTCTCGTATTTTTCGAGGTCCTCGGCGCTCATGGCATGTTCCCCTTCAGCCGTGCGTCCCCCTATTGTGCGCCGGCCCCGTGCGTCCCAGAACGAAATTCCGACGCCAGGACCAACGGTTCCCCGGGGGGCCCGTCGTCGAGCAGCGTGCGGAGCAGCTCGGCGAGTCCGTTCGGGTACACCGTCTCACGCGTGGCCCGCAGTTCCCGGCAGCTCCACCAACGCGCTCCGCTGACGCTGCGCCGTTCCAGTTCCGTCTGCCCGTCCGCGACCGTCCCGGTGTGCTCGGTCCGGGCCAGGAAGAACCATTCGTCCTGTTCCCACCAGCGTCCCGCGAACGGGAACCCGCAGTGCCGGCGCCACAGCACCGGGCCGAGGGTCACCTCCGTGATCCCGGTCTCCTCGGCCAGTTCCCGGCGCGCCGCCTCCGCCCGGGTCTCCGTCCCCTCCAGTCCCCCGCCCGGGGTGAACCACCACCGGGTGTCGGGGTCCTCGGGTTCGTGCCCGTGCAGCAGCAGGATCCGGTCCTCGGGGTCGAGCAGGACCACCCGCGAGACCCGCCGCACCTCCCCCGCGCCGCCCGCCTCAGTGGACGACATCGGAATTCCGGCTCCCGTCCCCGCGCGCGAACGTGTCCCCACCCCGACCGCCGCGCCGGCCGGCCAGCAGGTTCGCCACCGGGCCCCAGGCCGCGCCGCCGAGCACGAACACCCCGCCGAGCACGATCGCCGCGAGCTGGATCAGCACGGGCCCCGGCTCCGAGGTCCCGCCGGGCATCCCCGCGAACACCTGCGGCCGCGCCGGCATCGACTGCCGGGGCCACACCACGGCGTCCATCCGGGCCGTGATCGCCCCCACCGGCACGGTGCCCTGCCCGGCCTCCTGGAGGTGGGCCCGCGAGTCCAGGGAGCCGGTCCGCCGGTCGCCGAGCAGGAACACGTGGCCCGCGGGCACCTTCACCTCGAACCGGATGTCCGAGGGCCGCGCGTCGGAGCCGAGGTAGTCCTCGTCCAGGGGCGCGTCGTTGAGGAGCAGCCGGCCGTCCGGGCCGCAGCAGCGCACGGTGTCCCCGCCCACGCCCACCACCCGCTTGACCATCGGCACGTTGCTCCACACGGTGTCGGTGAAGACGACCACATCCCCGCGCCGCACCTCGGAGCCGTCCACCCGCTGCGCGAGCACCCGGTCACCGGCCATGACGGTCGGCTCCATCGAGTTCGTCGGGACGGTGTAGGGCCGGTACACCAGCGCGCCCCACACGAACCCGCCGAGGAACAGCACAAAGCCGATGGCCACGGCCAGCCCGGAAATCACGTTCCCGAGCCGGCCGCGGCCATCGCGTTCCGGTTCCGTCGTTCCGCCCATGTCGGCCCCCAGCCTCGGCACACGCTGACGGGCGCAATCTACCGGGCGGGGCTACTCGGCGGTACGCCCCGCGGCGGACCGGGTGTTCTCGATCCGGCGCTTGCGGCGCCACAGCACGATCGGCACGGCTCCCGCGAGCCCGGCGCCGGCCGGAGCCAGGGAGACGGCGGCGGCCGCGGCCTTGGTGCCGATGCCCGGCTGGTCGAAGGTGTCCGGCACGGGCAGGGTCGCCCAGCGGGTCACCGGCCACGCGATCACCACGGCCCGGCCGACGACCTTGTCCACCGGCACGAAGCCCCGGGTGGGGTCCTCCTGGTGGTAGCGCGAGTCGTAGGAGTCCTGGCGGTGGTCGCCCATGACCCAGATGTGCCCCTTGGGGACGGTCAGCGGGCCGAAGGGCTTGTCGTCGCAGGGCGAGTTGCCGGGGAAGATGTACGGCTCGTTCAGTTCCTTGCCGTTGACGATCACCGGACCGCCCTTGGCGCAGGAGACGGTGTCCCCGCCGACCGCGATGGTCCGCTTGATCAGGTCCTTCTCCTCCGCCGAGGGCATCAGGCCGATCCAGCTCAGGCCCTTCTGGAGGATGTTCGGCTCCGGGGTGGGCTCACCGGCGAGCCAGTTCAGCGGGTCGTGGAAGACGACGACCTCGCCGCGCTCCGGCTCCGACCCGAACCACGGCGTCAGCTTGTCGACGAGCACCCGGTCGCCCCGCTGCAGGGTGTTCTGCATGGAGTCCGACGGGATGGAGAACGCCTGCACGAGGAAGGTCTTGATCAGGAGGGCCAGGACCAGCGCGACGCCGATGAGGATCGGCAGTTCCTTCCAGAAGGACCGTGGTTGCGGCTCCGCGTCCTCGTCGTCGGCGACCTCGCCCTCGGCGGCGCCCTCGATCTTCTGCTCGGGCTTCTCCTCGGGCTCCTCGCGACCGGATCGCGCGCCTACCGCCACGTCCCCCACATCCAACTCCTCACGCCGATTCGTCGCCCGCGCCGAGCTGCGGCACGGTACCTCCACTCCCCCTAACGAGCGGGAGTTCCCCAAGGGTCGGGAGACGGAGAACACACTATGCGACCGGAGCGGCCGCGCGACGCCGCCGGCGGCCGCGTCGGCCGGGTTCCGGGACCCGCGCGAACGTCCCCCGGTCGTCGAGGGAGGCCCAGTGTCCGGTGGGCCAGGCGATCACGAAGGCGCGCCCCACGACCTTGCCGACGTCGATCGTGCCGCGAAAGCCCTCGTCGAGGTGGTAGCGGGAGTCCGCCGAGTTCGAACGGTGATCGCCGAGCACGAACAGCCGGCCCTCGGGGACGGTCACGTCGAAGGGGATCTCCGAGGGCGCGTTCCCCGCCATCACATAGGGCTCGTCCAGGGGCGTGCCGTTGACGCTCACCCGCCCCTGCGCGTCACAGCAGGTGACCCGATCCCCGCCGACCCCGATCACGCGCTTGATGAGGTCCTGCTCGTCCGCCGACGGCAGCAGGCCGATGAACGTCAACACTTCCTTGACCTGCTTGATCACCACCGGATCGGGGGCGGGCCGGGCCTGCTCCCCCTGCAACCAGTTCCCCGGGTCCTCGAACACCACCACGTCGCCCCGGCGGATCTCCTTGCCGAACCACGGGGTCAGCTTGTCCACGAGCACCCGGTCCCCGATCCGGATCGTCTGCTCCATCGACCCGGACGGGATGTAGAACGCCTGGACCAGGAAGGTCTTCAGCACGAGCGCGATCAGCAGCGCCATCACCACCAGCAGCGGGATCTCGCCGACCCGCTTGGTGCGGCGCACCCGCTTGTCCCGGCGGGCCTTGCGGCGGCGCTGGGCCCTGCCCCCGGGCGGGGACGGCTCCGCGCCCTCCTCGTGCGGCCCCGGTCTCCCTGTCATCTCGTTCACCCCTGACCGCCCGCACCGCCGGCGCCGGCCCCGGCACCCGGGGTCGGTTCGGCGCGCGGGGTCCACTCGCCGGCCCGCGAGGGCTCCGGCAGGGGCACCGAGCCGGGCACGGGCTCGGGGCGCCGCTCCGGCAGCCCGCCCCAGCGGCCCGCCGGCCACACCACCCACGCGGCCCGCCCGATCACCTTCTCCACCGGCACCGTGCCGCCCCCGGGGTCCCCGAGGTGGTCACGGCTGTCGCGGGACTGGGCGCGGTGGTCCCCCATCACCCACAGCCGGCCCTCCGGCACCAGCGTGCGGAACGGGACCCGCGAGGGCGCGTCCCCGGCCCGCAGATACGGTTCCCCGATCGAGGTCCCGTTCACCTGGAGCCGTCCGACCGCGTCGCAGCACACCACCGAGTCCCCGCCCACGCCGATCACGCGCTTGACGAAGTCGGTGTCCGGGGGTTCCACCAGGCCGGCGGCGGCCGCGACCCGTCGCAGCAGCGCGCCGAACCCCGCGTCGGCCGCCGACTCCCGCACGAAGGACCCGGTGCCGTCGAAGACCACCACGTCCCCGCGTTTCGGCTCCTCGCCGAACGCGTAGGCCAGGCGGTTCACCAGCACCCGGTCCCCGACCGCCAGGGTCGGCTCCATGGAGCGGCTGGGGATGAGGAAGGGTCGGGCCACGAACGCGCAGGCCCCCAGGGTCAGCAGCACGCAGCCGACCAGGACCGCCGCCCACCGGCGCCGCCGGGACCAGGACCCGAGCCGTACCCAGGACCCCGGAAACGCCGAACGCGACCGCTCCTCCCCCGGGTCGGTCCCGGGTTCGGTGCGGTCGCGTGGCGTGAAACGTGCGTCGGTGTCCATCGTGGAGGAGCCTAACCGGCCCTCCCGGGGATCCGGGCGCGGGTTCAGCGGTCGCGCTTCTCCTTGATCTTCGCGGCCTTGCCGCGCAGCTCACGGAGGTAGTACAGCTTGGCGCGGCGGACGTCACCGCGGGTGACCAGCTCGATCTTCTCGAAGATCGGGGAGTGGACCGGGAAGGTACGCTCCACACCGACGCTGAAGGAGACCTTGCGCACGGTGAAGGTCTCGGAGACGCCCGAGCCCTGGCGGCGGATGACGACACCCTTGAACTGCTGGATACGGGAGCGGTTGCCCTCGATCACGCGGACGTGCACGTTGACCGTGTCACCCGGGCGGAAGGCCGGGAGGTCCGAGCGCAGGGTGGCGGCGTTGATGCCGTCGAGCAGGTGAGACATGTTCTTCGTCTGCTTTCTTCGCACGACGCCACAGGTCGCCGAGCGGGTTTTCGGAGAGATTTCGTCAGTCGTGCCACCCGACGGGCGACGGTCCCCCTGTGGCAGGGGCGCACACGGGCGTACGACAGCCGCCTATTCTTCCACGTCCTGCGGCCGACGCCAAAACCGGCCGTCGGGGCTGGGCGACCAGCCCATGATCGAGAGCGTCTCGCGGTCCTTCTTGTCGAAGGTCCTCGGGTCGGTGCGCTCGATCAGGTCGGGGCGGTGGGCGGCGGTGCGCTCCAGCGCCCGGTCCCGGCGCCAGCGCGCGATCTTCCCGTGGTGGCCGCTGAGCAGCACCTCCGGGATGCCCCGGCCGCGCCACTCCGGGGGCTTGGTGTAGACGGGGCCCTCCAGCAGGTTGGCCATGGCCCCGGGGGCGAAGGAGTCGTCCTGGTGGGACTCGGCGTTGCCGAGCACCCCCGGCAGCAGTCGGGCCACGGCCTCGGTGATGACGAGGACGGCGGCCTCCCCGCCCGCGAGCACGTAGTCCCCGATGGAGACCTCGTACACGGGCATCCGCGTCGCGTACTCCTCGGTGACCCGGCGGTCGATGCCCTCGTACCGGGCCGGGGTGAAGATCAACCACGGCCGGGCGGCGAGTTCGACGGCGAGTTCCTGGGTGAACGGCCGGCCGCTGGGGGTGGGGACCACGAGGGCCGGGCCGTGCGCGCCGGCCTCGTAGCCCGCCGCGATCGCGTCGTCGAGGCAGTCGCCCCACGGGTCGGTCTTCATGACCATGCCGGGGCCGCCGCCGTACGGGGTGTCGTCCACCGTGTTGTGCCGGTCGTGGGTCCAGCGGCGCAGGTCGTGGACGTGCACGTCCAGGCTGCCGCGCCGGCGGGCCTTGCCGACCAGCGAGACGTCGAGCGGGTCGAGGTACTCGGGGAAGATCGTGACGACGTCGAGGCGCATCAGGGGGCGTCCCCGGCGCGCTCGGCGGCCTCGGCCTCCGCGGCCGTCTCACGGGCGGAGGCGACCTCGGCCCGGTCGTCGATCAGGCCGGGCGGCGGGTCGATGACGGCGCGCTGCTCCGCGAGGTCGATCTCGGTGACGATCTCCTCCACGAACGGGATCATCACCTCCGAGCCGTCCTCGCGCTCCACGATGAACAGGTCCTGCGAGGGCAGGTGGGAGATCTCGGTGATCCGGCCGACCGGGGTGCCGTCGACGAGGACCACGTCGAGGTCCATCAACTGGTGGTCGTAGTACTCCTCGGGGTCCTCCGGCATCTGCTCCGGGTCGACCTCCGCGATGAGGAGGGTGTTGCGCAGGGCCTCGGCCCCGGTGCGGTCGGTGACACCGGCGAACCGCAGCAGCAGCCGGCTGCTGTGCACCCGACCGGTCTCGATCGTCAGCGGTCCCACCGAGGGCGGGTCGGTGGCGAGCACGGCGCCCGGTGCGAGCCGCAGTTCGGGCTCGTCGGTGCGCACCTCGACGGTGACCTCACCCTTGATGCCATGGGCGCGGCCCACCCGCGCGACTACCAGCTGCACTCTTCCTTCTCCTGTCCATACGACGACGGGCCGGGGCGGGCGATTGCCCTCCCCGGCCCGTGCCGGTGTTCCGCACTGCTCAGCGAACCTGGTCCACGTCGACGAGGTCGACGCGGATCCCCCGCCCGCCGATGGCGCCCACGACGGTGCGCAGCGCACGCGCGGTGCGGCCGTTGCGGCCGATCACCTTGCCGAGGTCGTCGGGGTGAACCCGGACCTCCAGCACCTGGCCGCGCCGCAGGTTGCGCGAGGCGACCTGCACGTCGTCGGGGTTGTCGACGATGCCCTTCACAAGGTGCTCAAGGGCCTCCTCGAGCATGCTCAGCCCTCGGTCGACTCGGCGGCGGCCTCGGCCTCGTCCGCCTTCTTGTCGGCCTTCTTCTTCTGGGTGATGGCCTCACCCTTCGCCTCGGTGCCCTCGAGGGCCTTGGCGAACTCGTCGAAGGAGCGGCGCTTGTCTTCCTTGGTCGCCGGGGCCAGCAGGCCCTTCTCCGGCGCCGGCAGGCCCTTGGCCTTCTGCCAGTCACCGGTCAGCTTCAGGATGGCGAGGACGGGCTCGGTCGGCTGGGCGCCGACGGAGAGCCAGTACTGCGCGCGCTCCGAGTCGACCTCGATACGCGACGGGTTGTACGTCGGGTGGTAGAGGCCGATCTCCTCGATCGCACGGCCGTCACGGCGGGTGCGGGAGTCGGCGACGACGATGCGGTAGTGGGGCTGGCGAATCTTGCCGAGACGCTTCAGCTTGATCTTGACTGCCACTGGAGTGGTGTCTCCTGAACTTGACGTGGTGGGGCACCGTTGATGCCACGTGGGGTTGTGGTACTCGGGTGGCCCGATGGACGCGTCAGCCGGAGGCGAGAGGGTTCCTGTGCGACTGTCGAGTACAGCTGCCCATTGTGCCACACACCCGCCGGGGCCCCTACCCGGGCCGGGAGCGCGCGCACGCCCCGGCCGGCCGCCTCGCGGCGGTGGTCCGGGGCGCGTGGGGCGCGGACGGGTCGGGGGTCAGGAGGCCGCCGCCGCGACCGCGGCCTCCGGGATCCGGAAGGGCTTGCCGCAGCCGCCGCAGACGATCGGGGCCTGGGCGAGGACGGAGGGCACGACGCGGACGTTGCGCCCGCAGTCGCAGACGGCCTTGACGCGGACGCCGCCCCCGGAGGAGCCGTGCCGGGCGGCCGGCCCGCGGAAGCTGCGCTTGGTGTCGGCGCTGGTGGCGGCGTCGTGCGCCTTGAGTGCGCGCTGGAGCCTCTCGATGGTGGGCCGGTAGCGCTTCTTGGCCTCGGGGTTGAGGGTGACCAGCGAGAAGCCGCTGCTGGCGTGCGGCTCCTCGGAGTGGTCGAGCCCCATCTCCTCGGCGATCGCGAGGAAGCGGCGGTTGTGGTAGCGGCCCGCCCGCGAGGTGTCACGGACGCCGCGCGCGGCGGCGATGCCGTGCACGGCCTCGTGGAGCAGCCGCTCGAAGGAGAGCTCGTGACCGCAGGCGGACGAGGACTCCCCGATCAGGGATTCGGGTGCGGCAAGGTCCGGCAGCTCGGGGTGGTGCCGTTGAATGTCGGCCCACGCCTGCGCCAGCTCTGCGGCGAGGACAGGTGGTGTCGTGCTCACGTCGTGACAACGAGCCGGGGGGCTCCGGTGTTCCGATTCCCGTCCATTCCAAATTCTTTTGCACTTACCAGTCAGTTCGGCCTGATGCACGTGGACGAGGGCGGGTGCGCGGATCTGTGGAGGACTCGGTACACACCGGGGCCCGGCGGACGTGGTCCACCGGGCCCCGGGTCGCTGTCACGGTCGTGACCGGTCCGCTCAGTAGGAGCGGGCCACGATCGCCACGGTGCCGGGGGCGTCGTCGGCCTCGGGCACCGAGCCGTCCTCCGCGATCAGGCAGCGGACCGAGACGGCCTGCTCGCCGAGCTTGGCCTCGCCCTCGGGGCCGAGGTCGGCCCACGGGATGCGGGCCCAGCCGCCGCCGATGGCGACCTCGGCCGCCTCCTCGATCGTGCTCACGTCGCTGGTGCGGGACTCGCGACGATCGCGGGACTCGCGCAGCAGCTGCGCCTGGTCCTCGTCGAGGACCTTCGGGAGCAGGTCGACCAGCTCGTCGACGCTGACGGCGACCTTGCCGCCGGGGATGCGGCGGGCCAGCATCGCGGTGCCGTTCTCCAGGTCGCGCGGGCCGATCTCGACGCGCACGGGCACGCCCTTGAGCTCCCAGTCCACGGCGCGGCGGCCGAAGGGGGTCTCGACCCGGTCGTCCACGTGCACGCGGATGCCGGCGGCCTTGAGGCGGTCGCCGAGCTCGCGGACCTTGGCCACGGCCTCGTCGCCCTTGATCGCCATGACGACGACCTGGACGTGGGCCAGGCGCGGCGGGACCCGCAGGCCGTTGTCGTCGCCGTGGGACATGATCAGCCCGCCGACCATGCGGGTGGAGACGCCCCAGGAGGTCTGCCAGACCAGCTCCTGCTTGCTCTCCTTGGAGAGGTACGTGGTGTTGAACGCCTTGGCGAAGTTCTGGCCCAGCTCGTGGCTGGTGCCCATCTGGAGGGCCTTGCCGTCGCCCATCATGCCCTCGAGGGTGAGGGTGTTGATGGCCCCGGCGAAGCGCTCCTTGGCGGTCTTGCGGCCGAGGACCACGTCGATGCCGAGGACGTTGGTCATGAAGTCGCCGTAGACGTCCCGGTGGATCCGGGCCGCGTACTCGCGGGCGTCCTCGTACGTGGCGTGGGCGGTGTGCCCCTCCTGCCACAGGAACTCGCTCGTCCGGAGGAACACGCGCGGACGCATCTCCCAGCGGACGACGTTGGCCCACTGGTTGATGAGCAGGGGCAGGTCGCGGTGGCTCTGCACCCACTTCGAGAAGTACTCGTTGATGATCGTCTCGGAGGTGGGCCGGACCACGACCGGCTCTTCCAGCTCCTTGCCGCCGCCGTGGGTGACGACGGCGAGCTCGGGGGCGAAGCCCTCGACGTGCTCGGCCTCGCGCGTCAGGTACGACTGCGGGATGAAGAGCGGGAAGTACGCGTTCTGGGCGCCCGCGTCCTTGATGCGCGCGTCCATCTCCTGCTGCATCCGCTCCCACAGCCCGTAGCCGTACGGTCGGATGACCATGGTGCCGCGAACCGGCCCGTTGTCGGCCAGCTCGGCCTTGTTGATCAGATCCTGGTACCAGCGGGGGAAATCCTCCGCCTGGGGGGTGAGAACGGGAGCCTTTGCCATGGCGCGAATGGTACGGCGCCTCGCCCCGTGAGCGTGAATCGGGTCGGACGCTCCTCTGGACGCGGGGGCGATTGCGGAGTTCCCTGACAACTGGGGGGCAAGGGGGCGAGAAGGATCAGGAGCTTTCTTTCGATGACATCGACGTCGACGGCGACGCTCGTCGCCCGGGACTGGGCCGAGATCCAGGAACGGATGCTGGTACCGCTCTACGAGGCGGTCTACGAACGGCTGGAGGCCGGTCCGGGCGATCGTCTGCTCGGACCGGCGTGCGGGACCGGGCTGGCGCTGCTGCTGGCCGCGTCCCGGGGCGTGCGCGCGACCGGGGTCGAGGAGGATCCGGCCCGTCGGGCGCTGGCCCGGGAGCGGGCGCTGGCGGTGCGGGCCGAGCCGCCGGAGCCGGCGGAGGCGGGGGCCGGGTACGACGTGCTCGCCGCGTTCTCCCCGGCCGGGGTGGACGCCGTGCCGGACGCGTTGCCGCTGGTGCGGCGGGGCGGGGCCGTGGTGGTGGCGGGCTGGGGCCCGGCCGAGCGGTGCACGGTGCCCAGCGTGCTGGGCGGCGGGCCCGCGCCGCAGGACCTGGACGCCGTGGTGGAGGGGGTGGGGCTGCGGCCGGAGGGCTCGGGCCGGGTGTTCTGTCCGTTCGGGTACGCCGACGCGCACAGCGCGGTGCGGGGCCTGGCCTCCACCGGGCTGTACGACCTCTCCGACCCGGTGCAGGCGGAGAAGGAGCTGGCCGAGGCCCTGCACCCGTACGGACGGCCCGACGGGTCCGTCTGGCTGCCCAACGTGTTCCGTTACGTGATCGCCCGGGTTCCCTGAGCCCGGCGCGTCCGTCGCCCTCCGCCCGCGTCCGGGTCCCGTCGGGGCCCGGACGCGGGCGTGTGCGCGGGGTCCGCGCGGGGCGGCGTCCGGGTGGGGTGGGCCCGATGCGGCAGGCGCGCGTGCGTGGCCGGTGCGGTCCGGGGTGAGGTCCGGCGCGCACGACGCGTCCGCCGGGCGGGGGATTTCCGGCCGTGCGCGGGGGTGTGCGACGGCGCGATCCGGCCGACCCCCGTCCCCTTCGGCCCTGGCAGGTCGGGACCAAGGCCACCCGGCGCGGTCGGGGACCGCCGGCTACTGTCGAATCAGCCGAACGGACGAGAGGAGGGCCCCGATGGACGAGCGGCTCGCACTGCGCCTGGAACTCCTGCGGGACAGCGGACGGGTGCCGCCGGAGGTGGCCTCCTTCGTCGGCGAGGAGCTGGGGCTGCTCGCGCGGGAGGGGTACGTGGTCACGGAGACCACGGCCGGGATGCTGACCGGTCACCTGGCGATGGCGTTGACCCGGTTGGCGGACGGCGAGCCCGTCACCCGGTTCCTGACCGACGAGGCGGTGACGGCGGAGCTGGCCGGGCATCCGGGGGCGACGGCGCGGGCGCGGGCGCTGGCGGACCGGGCGGCGCTCGCGCTGGGCGCGAGCCTGCCGGCCTCGGAGGTCAACTTCCTCGGGATGCACCTGGCGGTGCTGGCGCGCCAGTCCCGCTGACGTGACGGCCGCGGGGCCGGGAGTCGCCCGAGGGCCGCTCCCGGCCCCGCGGCCGTCGTGCGCGCGGGGTGGTTCACCCCGGCGGGGTCACTTCATGAACTTCTTGAACTCGTCGGGGAGTTCGAAGTTGCCGTCCTGACCGGTGGGCAGGCCGAACGGGCTGCTGCCGTCGGCCGGCGCGATCTCGGCGGGGCCCTGCTCGCGGCGGGCCGCGGCGGCGGCCTCGTCGGCCTTGCGCTTCATCGGGTTGCCGCTCTTGCGCTTGCCCTTGGCCTGCTTGATCTGCTTCTTCTGCCGGCCGGGGCCGCCGCCCATGCCCGGCATGCCGGGCATCCCGGGCATGCCGCCGCCCTGGGCCATGCGGGACATCATCTTGCGGGCGTCGAAGAAGCGCTCGACGAGGTTCTTGACGGCGCTGACCTCGACGCCGGAGCCCTTGGCGATGCGGGCGCGGCGGGAGCCGTTGATGATCGTGGGGTCCTGGCGCTCGGCCGGGGTCATCGACTTGATGATGGCGGCCGTGCGGTCCACGTCGCGCTCGTCGATGTTGTTGATCTGCTCCTTGATCTGGCCCATGCCGGGGAGCATCCCGAGCAGCTTGGAGATGGAGCCCATCTTGCGGACCTGCTCCATCTGGGCCAGGAAGTCGTCGAGCGTGAACTCCTTGGGCCCCTTCGCCAGCTTGGCCGCCATCTTCTCGGCCTCGGCCTGGCTGAAGGTCTGTTCGGCCTTCTCGATCAGGGTGAGCATGTCGCCCATGTCGAGGATCCGGCCGGCCATCCGGTCGGGGTGGAAGGCGTCGAAGTCGTCCAGCTTCTCGCCGTTGGAGGCGAACATGATCTGCTTGCCGGTGACGTGCGCGATGGACAGCGCGGCGCCGCCGCGGGCGTCGCCGTCGAGCTTGGAGAGGACCACGCCGTCGAAGCCGACGCCGTCGCGGAACGCCTCGGCGGTGTTGACCGCGTCCTGGCCGATCATGGCGTCGACGACGAAGAGGATCTCGTCGGGGCTGACGGCGTCACGGATGTCGGCGGCCTGCCGCATCAGTTCCGCGTCGATGCCGAGGCGACCGGCGGTGTCCACGATGACGATGTCGTGGACCTTGTTCTTCGCGTACTCGATGGAGTCCTTGGCGACCTGGACCGGGTCGCCCACGCCGTTGCCGGGCTGCGGGGCGTAGACCGCGACCCCCGCGCGCTCGGCGACCACGGAGAGCTGGTTGACGGCGTTGGGGCGCTGGAGGTCGCAGGCGACGAGCAGCGGGGAGTGGCCCTGGCCCTTGAGCCAGTGGCCGAGCTTGCCGGCGAGGGTGGTCTTGCCCGCGCCCTGGAGGCCGGCGAGCATGATCACGGTGGGGGCGGTCTTGGCGAAGCGCAGCCGGCGGGTCTCGCCGCCGAGGATGCCGACGAGCTCCTCGTTGACGATCTTGAGGACCTGCTGGGCGGGGTTGAGGGCCTTGGAGACCTCGGCGCCGCGGGCCCGTTCCTTGACGTTCGCGATGAAGGACCGCACGACCGGCAGGGCGACGTCCGCCTCGAGGAGGGCGATACGGATGTCCCGGGCCGCAGCGTCGATGTCGGCCTCGCTGAGGCGGCCCTTGCCCCGGAGGTTCTTGAAGGTCGCGCTGAGGCGGTCGGAAAGCGTATCGAACACGGTGGTCGCGATTCCTCGGGTCGGGGGCGGTGTCGTCGCCCCCCAGGGTATCCGGCCCGGCGCTCGGGGCGGGTGCGGTGGGTGGGGGTGGGCCGCCCGTGACGGTCAGTCGGCGCGCAGGGCCTCGGCGACGCGGCCGGCGAGGGCGCGGGCGGCCTCTGCGGTGAGGGGTTTGCCGTCGGGGTCGGTGACGTAGACGGAGTCGACGGCGTTGCCGCCGAGGGTGGAGACGTGGGCGCTGCGGACCCGGGCGCCGGCCCCTTCGAGGGCGGCGCCGATCCGGTGCAGGAGTCCGACCTCGTCGGGGGCGCGGACTTCGAGGACGGTGGCGGTGGCGGAGACCTCGGCGAGCACGGTGACGGTGGGTTCGGGCGGGCGGGCGCCCCGGCGGCGGGGGGCGGCGGCGCGGCGGGCGGCGAGTTTGGCGCCGAGGTCGAGGGTGCCGTCGAGGGCGCGCAGCAGGTCGGCGCGGAGTCGGGCGGCCTCGGGGAGGGTGCCGTACTCGGCGGCGACGCGCCAGCGCAGCACGAGGGCCTCGCCGGTGAGGCCGGTGGTGTCGGGCGGGGTGACCTCGCGGAGGTCGGCGGCGTGCACGGTGAGCCGGTGCAGGGCGAGGACCCCGGCGAGGGCGGGCAGCACCCCGGGGCGGTCGGGGACGGCGACGAGGAGTTCGGCGCCGATCTCGGGGTCGTGGTCGCCGAGCGGGCCCGCGTCGGCGTCGGGGCCGGTCCCGGGGTGGGCGCGGGTGCGCAGGGTGAGGACGGGGGCGCCGGTGCGGAGGGCTTCGAGGGCGAGGCGTTCGGTCTCGGCGGGGTCGGTGTGGGGGTGGGGGGCGGGAGGCCCGGGGGTGGAGGCGCCGAGGTGGGCGGCGACGCGGCCGACGAGGTCGGTGACGAGGCCGGCGCGCCAGGCGGTGCGGGCGGCGGGGCCGGTGGCGGCGGCGTCGGCCTCGGTGAGGGCGTGGAGGAGTTCGAGGGTGCCGGTGTCGCCGACGGCGTCGGCGACGAGCCGGATGGTGGCGGGGTCGTCGAGGTCGCGCCGGGTGGCGGTGTCGACGAGGAGCAGGTGCCGGCGGACGAGGACGGCGAGGGTCTCGGTGTCGGCGGGGTCGAAGCCGATCCGGCGGGCGAGGTCGCGGGCGATGGTCTCGCCGGCGACGCTGTGGTCCCCGGGCCAGCCCTTGCCGAGGTCGTGCAGGAGGGCGGCCATGAGGAGGAGGTCGGGGCGGTGGACGCGGCGGGCGCGGGCGGCGGCGTGGACGGCGGTCTCGATGAGGTGCCGGTCGACGGTCCAGGTGTGCACGGGGTTGCGTTGGGGGCGGCAGCGGACGCGTTCCCAGTCGGGCAGGAGGCGGGTGATCAGGCCCTCGGCGTCGAGGGCCTCCCAGACCGGGACGGTGGGCGGGCCGGCGCCGAGGAGGGTGAGGAGTTGTTCGCGGGCCTCGGCGGGCCAGGGCACCGGCAGTGGGGCCCCGTGCTCCAGGAGGCGGCGGACTGCGTGCGGGGCCACGGGCAGGCCGGCGCGGGCGGCCGCGGCGGCCAGCCGCAGCGGGAGGACGGGGTCGCGTTCGGGGCGGGCCGTCAGGGCGAGGCCGACCTCGCCGTCCTGGACCACGACCCCCTCGGCCAGCGGGCTGCGGGCGGCGGGGGCGGACCGGCCGCCGAGCAGGCCGCGCAGCCGGGGGCGGGCGGCGCGGGCGCGCAGCACGCGGTCGACCTCGCGCCAGGTGAGGTCGGCGGCGTAGGAGACGACGTGGGCGGCCTCGTAGACCTCGCGCAGCAGGGCGTCCCCGTCGGGGAGGTCGAGGCGGCGGGCGACCTCGGGTTGTTCCTGGAGGGTGAGGCGGTCGCCGGCGCGGCCGGTGGTGAGGTGGAGGGCGTCGCGGGTGTCGAGGAGCCGGCGGCGGGCGCGTTCGAGTCCGGTGCGGGGGGCGTCGGCGAGCCAGGAGGCGGCGACGGCGCGCAGGGCGGTGAGGTCGCGCAGGCCGCCGCGGGCCTCTTTGAGGTCGGGTTCGAGGAGGAAGCGGAGTTCGCCGGCGCGGTCGGCGCGCTCGCGGCACAGCTCGCGCAGTTCGGGGAGGCGGGCGGCGGCCCGGTTGCGCCAGTCGGTGAGGATCCGGCTGCGCAGGGCGGTGACGGCGGTGTGGTCGCCGGCGACGGGGCGGGCGTCGAGGAGGCCGAGGTGGGCCTTGAGGTCGTCGGCGGCGACCTTGCGGGCCTCGGTGGGGGTGCGGACGGCGTGGTCGAGGTCGAGGCCGAGGTCCCACAGGGGGTACCAGAGGCGTTCGGCGAGGGCCGTGAGCGCCTTGCGGTCGGCGCCGCCGTCGTGCAGGAGGAGCAGGTCGAGGTCGCTGCGGGGGGAGAGTTCGGCGCGGCCGTGGCCGCCGACGGCCACGAGGGCGGCGCCGGTGACGCCGGTCTCGCGGACGGCGGTGTCGAAGGCCCGTGCGAGGTGCCGGTCGGTGAGGGCCGCGAGGGCGGCGCGGCGGGCGGGGCCGGTGGGTGACGGGTCGGCGAGGAGGGCGGCGCGGGCCTCGGCGTACCCGGCGTCGGGGGCGGGCTGGTCGGCTGGGGTCACCGGGGGCTCCCGTCGGTTCGGTGGCGCACCGGCCCGGGGCGCGTGGGGGCGCCCCGGGCTCGGTCTTCGGGTCTCTCGGTCGCTGGGTCTCGGGATCTCTCGGGGGTCAGAGGGCCTCGGGACCGCGTTCCCCGGTGCGGACCCGGATGACGGTGTCCACGGGGACGCTCCACACCTTGCCGTCGCCGATCTTCCCGGTCCGGGCGGCCTTGACGAGGATGTTCATGACGTCCTCGGCGGCCTCCTCGTCGACGACGACCTCGATGCGGATCTTGGGGACGAGGTCCACGGTGTACTCGGCGCCCCGGTAGATCTCCGTGTGGCCGCGCTGCCGGCCGTAGCCGCTGGCCTCGGAGACGGTCAGGCCCTGGACCCCGAAGGTCTGGAGGGCCTCCTTGATCTCGTCGAGGCGGTGCGGTTTGACGATGGCGGTGATCAGCTTCACGCGGTCACCTTCCTGGTGTTCGGGGTGGGCACGGCGCCGCCGGCGGCGGACCGGGCGGAGCCGCCGCCGGCGCCGCTGAAGTCGTAGGCGGTCTCGGCGTGCTCGGCCTGGTCGATGCCGGAGACCTCGTCGTCCTCGGGGACGCGCATGCCCATGGTCTTGTCGAGGACGAGGGCGAGGAGCGCCGACACGACGAGGGAGTAGGCGAGCACGGCCACCACGCCGAGGGCCTGCTTGCCGAGCTGGGCGAACCCGCCGCCGTAGAAGAGGCCGGCCACGTCGGACTGGACGCCGCCGGTGGCGAAGAGGCCGACGAGCAGGGAGCCGAGGATGCCGCCGACGAGGTGCACGCCGACCACGTCGAGGGAGTCGTCGTAGCCGAACCGGTACTTCAGGCCCACGGCCATGGCGCAGGCCACGCCGGCGATGACGCCGATGGCGATGGCGCCGAGCGGGGAGCAGGAGCCGCCGGAGGGGGTGATGGCGACGAGGCCGGCGACGGCGCCGGAGGCCGCGCCCAGGGTGGTGCAGGCGCCGTGGCGGATCTTCTCGTAGCCGAGCCAGGCGAGCATGGCGGCGGCGGTGGCGACCTGGGTGTTGACGAACATGACGGCGCCGACGCCGTCGTCGTTGCCGAGCCAGGAGCCGGCGTTGAAGCCGAACCAGCCGAACCACAGCAGGCCCGCGCCGAGCATGACCAGCGGGAGGCTGTGGGGGCGCATCGGGTCCTTCTTGAAGCCGACGCGCTTGCCGATGACGAGGATGACGCCGAGGGCGGCGGCGCCGGCGTTGATGTGGACGGCGGTGCCGCCGGCGAAGTCGATGACGCCGAGTTCGAAGAGCCAGCCGCCGGCGCCCCAGACCCAGTGGGCGACGGGGAAGTAGACGAGGGTGGCCCACAGGGTGATGAACAGGGCCCAGGCGCCGAACTTCACGCGGTCGGCGAGGGCGCCGCTGATCAGGGCCGGGGTGATCACGGCGAACATGAGCTGGAAGACGGCGAAGACGTACACGGGGATGGTGTAGCCGTCCCAGAGTTCGGTGATCCCGATGCCGCTGAGGCCGAGGTAGTCCCCGGACCAGCCGATCACGGAGCCGACGTCGGCGCCGAAGGCGAGGCTGAAGCCGTAGAGGACCCACAGGACGGTGACGATCCCGAGGCTGATGAAGCTCATCATCAGCATGTTGAGGCTGCTCTTGACGCGGACCATGCCCCCGTAGAAGAAGGCGAGGCCCGGGGTCATCAGCATGACCAGGGCCGAGCAGATGAGCATGAACCCCGTGTTGGCCGCAGACAGTGAGGGGGTGTCTGCGGCGAGGTTCGTGATGGCTGAGGCCATCGGCGTCTCCTCGTCGTGGTGGCGCTCGCTGTGCGGGCGAGCGGGGGAACCGCCGGCGGCGGCGCGGGCGGGGCGGGGGCAACCGGGACGGGAGCCGGCCGGTTGTGAGCCCCGAGGTTCCCGCGCGCCGGTTTCGGATGGCGCCGTGGGGTGTTTCACCGGGGTGACGAAGGACCGGGGCGTGTTACGCGGCCGTGAACGCCGGGCCGGTCGGTCGCGGGCCGTTCGGGGGAACGCCGGCGGGGTCCGCGGGCGGGGGCCGGCGGGGGTGGGGCCGGTCGCGGCAGGGCCCGGATGACCTGGCGGGGGAGCCTGATCGGGCGTATCGGGGTCGCTGCCGCGACCGGGGTCGGGGGTCAGACCGCCTGGGCGGTCTCGGGGAGCCGGGCGCTGAGGTGCTCGGTGAGGGAGCGGACCTCGGCGACCCGACCGTATTCACGCACGGCCGTGTCGACGGTTGTCCGCAATCGGGAGTTCACGCGTTCGGAGCGCACCTTTTTGGCCACGTCGAGGGCTTGGTCGAGCCAGGTGGTGGCGCGTTCCGGTTCGTTCTTCAGGAGGTGGACGGAGGCCATGCCGACGAGGTTGAGGGCGAGGCTGCGCTGGTGCTTGCCGTCCTTGGCGAAGAGCTCCGCGGCCCGGGCCATGATCGGTTCGGCGTGGGCGGCGTAGAGCCGGGAGCGGCCGGCCACGTAGGCGAGGTCGCGGTAGGAGTGGGAG
This sequence comes from Streptomyces dryopteridis, assembly GCF_049606955.1. Taxonomy (NCBI): domain Bacteria; kingdom Bacillati; phylum Actinomycetota; class Actinomycetes; order Kitasatosporales; family Streptomycetaceae; genus Streptomyces; species Streptomyces dryopteridis. The sequence goes on from NZ_CP187113.1 coordinate 1,362,641, forward strand.
TTCTCCCCGCTGAGCTCCGCCTCGGAGAAGAAGCGGATCCAGTCGGGTTCGGCGGCGTCCTCGAACTCGGCGTCGGAGAAGGTGTCCTCGGCCATGCGGACGGCCCGCTTGCAGCGCGCGGCCTGGCCCATGTTGGCGTAGGCGCGGCCCTCGACGGCGTGCAGCATGGCCTGGGTGCGGGCGCCGGCGCAGTCACGGCTGCCGTACTGGGCGAGGTGCACGAGTTCCAGGGCGTCCTCGGGCCGGCCGAGGTGGATCATCTGGCGGGCCATGTTGGACAGGATGTAGGAGCCGAGCGGCTTGTCCCCGGCCTCCTTGGCCGCGTGCAGGGCGAGCACGAAGTACTTCTGCGCGGTGGGGTGCAGGCCGATGTCGTAGCTCATCCAGCCGGCGAGTTCGGCGAGTTCGGCGGCGACCTTGAAGAGCCGGCGGCGCACGGCGGTGGGGTGGTTCTCCTGGAGCAGGTCGGTGACCTCGTGGAGCTGGCCGACGACGGCCTTGCGGCGCAGTCCGCCGCCGGACTGGGCGTCCCACTGGCGGAACATGACGATGGTCTGTTCCAGCAGGTCGAGTTCGGGGCCGGAGAGGCGGGCGTTGCGGTTGCCGGGGAGTTCGCGGGGGCTGCCCTCGCCGCCGGGGGTGGGTACGAGCCAGCGCTGCATGGGCTCGATGAGGGAGGGGCCGGCCGCGAGGGCCAGCGAGCTGCCGAGGAAGCCGCGGCGGGCGAGCATGAGATCGCTGCGGGAGAACTCGCCGAGCAGGGAGACGGTGTGCGCGGCGGCCCAGGGCATGTCGACCCCGGAGAGGGAGGGGGTCTGGTGGGCGGTGCGCAGGCCGAGGTGTTCGATGGCGACGACGGAGCCGAAGCGTTCGGAGAAGAGTTCGGAGAGGATCCGGGGGACGGGTTCGCGGGGTTGTTCGCCGTCGAGCCAGCGGCGGACCCGGCTGGTGTCGGTGCTGATGTGGTGCGCGCCGACCTGGCGGGCGCGGCGGTTGACCTGGCGGGCGAGCTCGCCCTTGGACCAGCCGCTGCGGACGAACCAGTCGGTCAGCTTCTCGTTGCGTCCGCCGGTGGGGTCCCCGCCCGTGCCGTCGGCCCCGTCCTCGCCGCCGCTGCCGTTCACGTAGAGAACGCCCCCATCCGCCCCGATCGGCCTCTTCACACGAAACCCTGCTAGGGATCGCACCGGCCGCCCGGGACCTTCACAAGCCCTTCACCGATTGCCTCCGGCATACCCACGTATGGATGTGCCGGCCGAGGTTCGTGTACCGAAAGTAATCCTACGATCACCCCCGCGGTGAGTCGATCCGTGAAACGCCACCATTCGCCACCCCTTCGAATGAACCCGCCGCCGGCCGGGCGCGATTCACTTGACAGCGGCAGACATCGACCGGGTGGACCGGTGCACGAGGGGGCGCGCGAGGGCTCTCGCGCGCCGGGGGCGGACCGCTGCCGCCGGACCGCACGCCGCGGCCGCCGGCGGACGACCGCTCGTAACCACCGGCGCGTTCGACCCGTTGGAGGGGGCATGGGCATGGGCTTCACGATCGGCGGCAGCCGTGGCACCAGGGAGTTCCGGTCCGGCTCGCGGCGGCGCGGCCGGACCTCGGACTGTACGGCGGTGGCCGAGTACACGGGCTTGTGGGGGTGGGACGTGGTCCCCGGGGCCCGGGCGGCCGGCCCCGGACGGGACTGCTCCTGTGGGGACGCGCGGTGCGCGGCCCCCGGCGCGCACCCCCTGGACTTCGCGGCCGAGGTGGCGGCCGGCGCCACCCTGGACGAGGTCACGGGCTGTTGGGGCGAGTTCCCGGGCGCGGCCGTGCTGCTGCCGGTGGGACGCGCCTTCGACGTGATCGAGGTGGCCGAGGAGGCCGGGCGGCGGGCGCTGGCCCGGATGGAGCGGATGGGGCTGCCGCTCGGGCCGGCGCTGGTGACCCCGACCGGCCGGGCGCAGTTCCTGGTCGCGCCCGGGGCCGCCGTCGAGCTACCGGCCCTGCTGTACCGGATGGGCTGGGACGACGCGGGGCTGGACCTGCGGGCCCTGGGGTCCGGGGCGCACCTGACGGCCCCGCCCTCCGATCTGGGCGGGCACGGGCCGGTGGCCTGGTTGCGTTCGCCGGCCCTGGACTCGGGCGGTCGGCCGCCGGAGGCCCGGCTGCTGCTGGGTACCCTCGCGTACAGCTCGCACCGCTTCCGCGCCTGAGCCCCTCCCCTCCTCCCCCGCGCCGGACACGGCCGAGGCCCCCGCGTCCCATGGGACGCGGGGGCCTCGTGGCGGGTGCGCCGGGGCGGGTGGGGTCAGTCGCCGATCAGGGCGTCGACGAATGCCTCGGGCTCGAAGGGGGCCAGGTCGTCGGCGCCCTCGCCGAGTCCGACGAGCTTGACGGGGACGCCCAGCTCGCGCTGGACGGCGACGACGATGCCGCCCTTGGCGGTGCCGTCGAGCTTGGTGAGGACGATGCCGGTGATGTCGACGACCTCGGCGAAGACGCGCGCCTGGGTGAGGCCGTTCTGGCCGGTGGTGGCGTCGAGGACGAGGAGCACCTCGTCGAGCGGGCCGTGCTTCTCGACCACGCGCTTGACCTTGCCGAGCTCGTCCATGAGCCCGGTCTTGGTGTGCAGCCGGCCGGCGGTGTCGATGAGGACCACGTCGGCGCCCTCGGCGATGCCCTCCTTGACCGCGTCGAAGGCGATGGAGGCGGGGTCGCCGCCCTCGGGGCCGCGCACGGTGCGGGCGCCGACCCGGTCGCCCCAGGTCTGGAGCTGGTCGGCGGCGGCGGCGCGGAAGGTGTCGGCGGCGCCGAGGACCACGCTGCGGCCGTCGGCGACCAGGACCCGGGCGAGCTTGCCGGTGGTGGTGGTCTTGCCGGTGCCGTTGACGCCGACGACCATGACGACCCCGGGGGTGTCCAGGCCGGACTCGGTGCGCACGGCGCGGTCCATGTCGGGGCCGACCAGGGTGATCAGCTCCTCGCGGAGCAGGGCGCGCAGTTCCTCGGGGGTGCGGGTGCCGAGCACCTTGACCCGCTCGCGCAGGCGCTCCACGAGTTCCTGGGTGGGGATCACGCCCACGTCGGCGATGAGGAGGGTCTCCTCGATCTCCTCCCATGTGTCCTCGTCGAGGTGTTCGCGGGAGAGCAGCGTGAGCAGGCCCTTGCCGAGGGAGTTCTGCGAGCGGGCCAGCCGGGCGCGCAGCCGGACCAGGCGGCCGGCGGTGGGCTCGGGGACCTCGATCTCGGGCGCCGGGGGCGCTTCGACGACCGGGTCCTCGATCGCGACCGGGGTCTCGGTGGGGGCGGCCTCGGTGTCGGGGAGGACGACCTCCTCGACCGTGCGGCGGGGTTCGGGCGCGGTGTCGGCCGCGTCCTCCCCGACGCTCGGTTCGGCGGGCGGGGCGGTGATGGTGGGCGTGGCGGTGGGGGCCGAGGGGGGGAGCTGCTTCTTGCGGCGGCTCCCCACCACGAGTCCGCCGACCGCGACGACCGCGACCAGGGCGATGACTACAGCGAGAATGACGATGTCCATAACCGCTCCAGTATCGGCCACGGGCGCGGGGCGGCACCGGTAGGCGGCGCGAGGTCGCCCGAACGCCGTGGGCGGGGGGCGACCCCCTGGGAATCTGACGTCTCGTCAGTTACGGTCGGCGCACCATCGTCGGCCGAGGGGACACACGCCCATGCCCATCACCGTGGCCCGTTTCAACCTCGTCGACCCCGAGGGCACCCGCGAGTCGCTGGCCGCGCGCTGGCAGGCCGCGCTGGAGATGGCCCGCTACGCGGACGCGCACGGGATCGACACGATCCAGACCGAGGAGCACCACGGCACCGACAACCACTGGATCCCCTCCCCCTTCGTCTTCGCGGGCGCCGTGTTCGGCGCCACCAACCGGATCGCGGTGACCGTCTCGGCGATCATCGGCCCGCTGCACGACCCGCTGAAGGTGGCCGAGGACATCGCCGTGCTGGACCTGATCGGCGGCGGCCGGCTGGTGACGGTCTCCGGGATCGGCTACCGGCGGGCCGAGTACGAGCAGCACGGCGTCCCCTGGGAGCGGCGCGGCCGGCTCCAAGACGAGCTGTTGGAGACCCTGCTGAAGGCGTGGACCGGGGAGCCCTTCGAGTTCCGGGGCCGCACGGTGCGCGTCACCCCGGTGCCGTTCACCCGCCCGCACCCCCTGCTGCTGGTCGGCGGCAGTTCCCGGGCGGCGGCCGAGCGGGCGGCCCGGCTGGGCCTGCCCTTCTTCCCGAGCGCGCACCTGCCCGAGCTGCGCGAGTTCTACGAGGAGCGGCTCGCCGCGCACGGCACGGAGGGCTTCTGCATGATGCCCGCGCCCGTCACCCCGCTGCTGCACGTGGCGGAGGACCCGGACCGGGCCTGGGCCGAGTACGGCCGACACTTCCTGCACGAGGCGTCCGTCTACGCCTCCTGGCAGTCCGCCGACATCCGCTCGGCGGTCTCCTCCACGGCGCGCACCGTCGAGGAGCTGCGGGCGGAGGGAGTGTACCGGATCCTCACCCCGGACCAGGCGGTGGCGCACGCGCGGGAGGCGGGGGACGCGGGCAACCTCGTGCTGCACCCCCTGTGCGGCGGGATGCCGATCGAGGAGGGGTGGCGGAGCCTGACCCTGCTGGGCGAGAAGGTCCTGCCCCGGCTGCGGGACTGAGCCGGGGCGGGACGGGGCCGGGCGGCCGGGGCCCGCGGCTCAGCCCATCTCCTCCAGCGACTTGCCCTTGGTCTCGGGCACCCACTTGAGGATGAAGGGGATCGAGAGCAGGGCGAAGACGGTGTAGATCACGTAGGCCCCGGACAGGTTCCAGTCCGACAGGGTCGGGAACGTGACGGTGATCAGCCAGTTGGCCACCCACTGGGCGGCGGCGGCCACGCCGAGGGCCGCCGCCCGGATCCGGCCCGGGAACATCTCGCCGAGCAGCACCCAGACCACCACGCCCCAGGACAGGGCGAAGAACAGCACGAAGGCGTGGGCGGCGATCAGGGCCGTGGTGCCCTGCGCGTCCGGCATGGTGATGTGGTCCCCGCTGCCGGTCTTGTAGGAGAAGGCCCACGCGGCCAGGCCCAGCGAGACCGTCATGCCCACCGAGCCGATCAGCGCCAGCGGCTTGCGGCCGATCCGGTCCACGAACAGCATCGCGATCACGGTGCCGATGATGTTGATGATCGAGGTGGTGAAGGAGTACAGGAAGGAGCTGCTCGGGTCGATGCCCACGGACTGCCACAGCGAGGAGCTGTAGTAGAAGATCACGTTGATGCCGACGAGCTGCTGGAACACCGACAGGCCGATGCCGATCCAGACGATCGGGAGCAGTCCGAACCGGCCGCCGAGCAGGTCGCGGAAGGTGGACTTCTGCTCGGAGCGCATCGCCCTGCGGATCTCGGCGACCCGCCCGTCGAGGTCGGCGTTCTCGCCCTCGACCTCGGCGAGCACCTTCTTGGCCTGGTCCAGCCGCCCCACCGAGATCAGGAACCGGGGGGACTCGGGGATCGCGAAGGACAGCAGGCCGTACAGCAGCGCCGGGACCACCATCACCCCGAGCATCCACTGCCACGCCTCCAGCCCGCCCACCTTGCCGCGCTGGTCGCCGTCGGCCATCCCGAGGATCCCCCAGTTGACGAGCTGGGAGACCGCGATGCCGATGACGATGGCGGCCTGTTGGAACGAGGCCAGCCGGCCCCGGTAGGCCGGCGGGGAGACCTCGGCGATGTACGCCGGGCCGATCACCGAGGCCATGCCGATGGCGAAGCCGCCGAAGACCCGCCACATCGCCAGGTCCCACAGGGCGAAGGGCAGGGCCGAGCCGACGGCGCTGACCGTGAAGAGGGCAGCCGCGATCCGCATGCACCGGATCCGGCCGATCCGGTCGGCGATCCGGCCCGCCGTGGCCGCGCCGATCGCGCACCCGATCAGGGCCGCGGCGATGACCTGGGCCAGGGCCTCCGAGCCGATCGCGAACCGTCCCCTGATGGCCTCGACGGCCCCGTTGATCACGGAGCTGTCGTAGCCGAAGAGGAAGCCGCCCATCGCGGCGGCGGCGGTGATGAAGACGACGTGCCCGAGGTGCTCGGGCGGTCGCGCGGACCCGGCGGGGCCGGCGGCCGGCGCGTTCGGAGAGCTGGTCACGAATGCTCCTGGGAGGGGGCAGGACGAAGGTCCGGGCGGGACGGGCTCCGACACCGAACGCGCCCGCCGGGAGACGGGCCGCGTTCTCGTGTTCCTCCAGTGGCGCACACGAAACGGGCCGGCACCAGCCGAACATCGCCAACGGGGGGCGGCCCCCGCGCGGCTCACCGCAGACGCTGACTGATCACCTTGGACACCCCGTCGCCCTGCATCGAGACCCCGTACAGCGCGTCGGCCACCTCCATCGTCCGCTTCTGGTGCGTGATCACGATCAGCTGCGAGCTCTCCCGCAGCTCCGCCATGATGCCGATCAGCCGTTGCAGGTTGGTGTCGTCGAGGGCCGCCTCCACCTCGTCCATCACGTAGAAGGGACTCGGCCGCGCCTTGAAGATCGACACCAGCAGCGCCACCGCCGTCAACGAGCGCTCCCCGCCCGACAGCAGCGAGAGCCGCTTGACCTTCTTGCCCGGCGGCCGGGCCTCCACGTCCACCCCGGTGGTCAGCATGTTCTCCGGGTCGGTCAGCACCAGCCGGCCCTCGCCGCCCGGGAACAAGCGCCCGAACACGCCCTCGAACTCGCACGCGGTGTCCGCGAACGCCTCCGAGAACACCTGCTCCACCCGCCTGTCCACCTCCTTGACCACGCCGAGCAGATCGGCCCGCGTCTTGCGCAGGTCGGCGAGCTGCTCCCCGAGGAAGGCGTGCCGCTCCTCCAGGGCCGCGTACTCCTCCAGGGCCAGCGGATTGACCTTGCCCAGCTTCTCGTGGGCCCGCTCGGCGGCCTTCAACCGCTTCTCCTGCTCGGCCCGCACGAAGGGCACGGTGCGCGGCTCGGCGTCGGCCGGCGCGTCCGGTTCGGGCACCACCGGCACCGGCAGGTCCGGCCCGTAGACCCCCACCAGGGTCTCCGGGTCCACGCCCAGCTCCTCCCGGGCCCGGGTCTCCACCTGCTCGATCCGCATCCGCTGCTCCGCGCCCAGGACCTCGCCCCGGTGCACCGAGTCGGTGAGCTTGTCCAGTTCCCCCTTCACGGCCCGGCCCCGGTCCCGGGCCCCGGCCAGCGCCGTCTCCCGCACCCCGCGCTCCGCCTCGGCCCCGGCCCGGGTCTCGGCCGCCTCGGCCAGCGCCGACTCCACCCGGGCCAACAGCACCCCGGCGCCCACCGCGACGGCCCGCGCCACCTCCGCCTCGCGCCGCCGCCGGGCCGCGCGGGCCTCGGCCCGGGACCGGGCCTCCCGTTCGGCGCGGGCCGCCCGGTCCAGGGAGTCGGCGCGGCCGGCCAGCGCGGCCACCCGTTCCTCGTCGGTGCGCAGCCGCAGCCGCGCGTCGGTCTCCACCTGCCGGGCCGCGACCCCGGCGGCCGCCAGCCGGTCCCGTTCGGTCCGGTCCGGTTCCTCCTGCGCGTCCCCGTCTCCGGAGAGTTCCTCGGCCGCCGCCAGCCGGGCCGCGCACTCCTCGACCTCGGTCTCCGCCCCGGCGAGCGCCCCGGCGGCCCCGGCCGCCGCCGACTCGGCCCGTTCGGCCTCCTCCGCCGCGCCCTTGGCCTGTCCGGCGAGCCGGCCCAGGCGGGCGGCGACCTCGGCCCGGGCCCGCTGGGACTCGCGCAGCCGCGCCGCCCCCGCCTCCACCCGCTCGGCGAGCTCGGCCCGCTCGGCGAGCGCCGGCTCCCGGGCCGCCGTCAGCTCGGCGATCCGGTCCGCCAGCTCGGCCAGTTCGGCGTCCACCGCGTCCACGGCCGCCCGCACCTGGAGGGCGCCCGGGGCGCCGGCCGCCCCGCCGCGCGCGATCCGGGCCCCCAGCACATCGCCCTCGGCGGTCACCGCGACCAGCTCCGGGCGGGTCCGCAGCAACTCCTCGGCGGCGGCGAGATCGGGCACCAGCACGTGCCCTTCGAGCAGCGCGCCCACCGCACGCAGCACCGACTCCTCCCCGCCCAGCACCGACAGCACCGGTCGGGCGGGCACGTCGTCGAGGAGCACGGCCGCGGCCCCCGCTCCCGCGAGCGCCGTGCCCGGCCCCCCGGTCCGCTCCTCGGTCCGCTCGTCGGCGGCCGCCTGCGGTCTCGGCACCACACCCACACCCCGCTCGGCCCCGGCCCCGGCGGTCCCGATCCCGGCCGGGTCCCGACGGGCCGGCGGCACGGGCCCGGCGCCGGGGGCGATGAGCAGGGTGGCCCGACCGGCGTCCTGGGCCCGCAGCCAGGCCAGGGCGCGCGCCGCGTCCGCCGTGGACCCGGCCGTCAGCGCCTCGGCCGCCGAGCCGAGCGCGGCGGCCACCGCCGGCTCGTGCCCGGGCAGCACGGTCAACCGGTCCGCGACCGGGCCGAGCACCCCGGCCGGCCCGGCCGTCGCCAGCGCCTCGGAGCCGTCGGCCCCGCGCAGCCCCAGGGCCAGGGCCTCGCGGCGGGCCGCGCCGGCGGCGGCCCGGCGTTCCAGGTCCACGAGGGTGTCGCGGGCCACGCCCAGGGCCGCGTCGCGCGCGGCGAGTTCGGCGCGCTCCTCCTCGTGGACCCGCGCCGTCTGCGCCTCCTCGCCCTCCTGAGCGGCCACGATCTCGGCCAGGGCCGCGTGCTCGGCACCGGCCTCGGCGGCCCGGCGCACGGCCGCGTCCCGGGCCCGCTCCAGCCCCTCGATGCCCTCGCGGGCGGCGTGCGCCCTGGACCGGGCCGCGCCCAGCCGGCCGGTGAGCCGGGCCAGGCCCTCGCGGCGGTCGGCCAGGGCCCGGGCGGCGTCGCGCAGCCGGCGTTCCTCCGTCGCCAGCTCCTCCTCCAGCGCGGTGCGGCGCTCCACGGCCTCCTCCAGCACGGCCCGCGCGGTCTCGGCGGCCCCGGCCAGTTCGGCCTCGCGTTCCCGGACCCGTTCGGCCTCCCGGGCCAGCTCCTCGGGGTCCCGGCCGCGTCGCTCCTCCTCCACCGGGGCCACGGCGCCGCGCACCCGGGCCTCGGCGAGCTCGGCGGTGCCCCGGACCCGTTCGACCAGCCCCGACAGGTCGTACCAGCACTGTCGGGCGGCGGCCACGCGCGGCCCGAGCTCCCGGACCGCCGCCTCCAGCTCGGACTCCTCGCGCAGGGCGGTCGCGAGTTCGGCCTCGGCCTTCTCCTTCGCGGTGCGCAGGGCCGCCTCGTCGGCGAGCTCGGCGGCCAGGGCGCGGCGCAGCACGAGCAGGTCGTCGGCGAGCAGCCGCAGGCGGGCGTCGCGCAGGTCGGCCTGGATGACGGAGGCCCTCCGGGCCACGGCGGCCTGCCGGCCCAGCGGCCCGAGCTGCCGGCGCAGTTCCTCGGTGAGGTCGGAGACCCGCGCGAGATTCGCCTTCATCGCGTCGAGTTTCCGCAGCGCCTTCTCTTTTCGCTTGCGGTGCTTGAGGACTCCGGCGGCCTCTTCGATGAAGGCGCGGCGGCCCATCGGGTCGGCGTGCAGGACGGAGTCGAGTTGTCCCTGTCCGACGACCACGTGCATCTCGCGGCCGATACCGGAATCCGAGAGGAGTTCCTGAATGTCGAGGAGCCGGCAGGTGTCCCCGTTGAGCCGGTATTCGCTGCCGCCATTGCGGAACATGGTGCGGGTGAGGGTGACCTCGGCGTAGTCGATGGGGAGGGCCCCGTCGGTGTTGTCGATGGTCAGGGACACTTCCGCCCGGCCCAGGGCGGGTCGGCCGCCGGAGCCGGCGAAGATCACGTCCTCCATCTTCCCGCCGCGCAGGGATTTCGCCCCCTGCTCCCCCATCACCCAGGAAAGGGCGTCGACCACATTCGACTTGCCGGAGCCGTTGGGTCCCACGACACAGGTGATGCCGGGCTCGAATCGGAGGGTGGTCGCGGAGGCGAAGGATTTGAATCCCCGCAGGGTGAGGGCCTTGAGGTGCACGCCGCCGGACTCTACCCGGGCCTTTCGGTTTCGCCGGGGAAGGCACAGGGCAGAGAAGACCTCAAGGATCGTGAGGGGCCCGGGATTGCCCCGGGCGGGGGAGGCGGAAGAGGCCGGCCGGGGCCGGCGGACCGGGCGTCGGGCAGACCCCGGACATGACAGAAGGGACGCCGGAGCGCCCCTTGCAGATCATGTGCGGGTCATGCCGACGAGCGGTGGTGCCCGACGTGCCGCGTGATCACGAGGTTGCGTGGTACTGCCGTGATGCGGGTGGTGCGCCGTGCTGTGGTGCGAGCGTGCGCGGCGGGGTCGGGCGGCGGGACGACAACGGGAATCAGGTGAGCGCGGGCTCTGCCGAAACGTCGATGTCCATGTCCAGCAGCGAGTCTCCGTGCTGAGCTGCGGCAGCGTTGAGCGCGTCGTTCTCGGACTGGATCCGTACGAGCTCGGATTCGAGGTCCTGGACGCGCTGCTGAAGCCGTCGCATCTCGGAGAGGAGTCGCGGGTCGGAGCCGCCGACGTAACCGAGAAGCGCCTTTGCCATGATGGATGGTCCTCCACACTGAGTGACCGACCGAAGTGGTGTGGGTCGTGAGGGAATCGCACCCGCGACGTCCTGCCAGTACCTCTCAGTAACTGCGCTCGCACTGTGGGCACTGTCGGAACGGCTCAGGTGCGCGGGGCTTCCAGCGTCTCACCAAAAAGTTTGACGGTCAACACGATCACGCCCGGGTTCGGCTCCGCGCCCGTTCCCCCCAAGGGTTCCGGGCCGGTGCCCACCCTTCGAGGGTGCCGGCCGGCGGCCCCGTCGGCAACGGACCCGGTCACCCGCGCGAGCACAAACGCGCAGTTCCGGACGGGTCTGGAGATCCATACGGACAGTAGGCGGATCCGATGGAACGATGATCAGCGGATCGCGAACCCTTCGTAGCCGCCGCGCGCGGGTCCCCAGATTTCGGTGACGCCCTCCACGTGTCCGGGCGTGTCGTCGGAGTGCAGCCACTCCAGCAGGCGGTGGCAATTCTCACGTCGCCCCTCGGCCACCACCTGCACCCGACCGTCGTCGAGGTTGAGGGCGAAACCCGTCAGCCCCCCGATCTCCAGAGCGTTTGCCCTGGTGAACCATCGAAACCCCACGCGCTGTACACGGCCGCGTACCCACGCGGTCATCCGGACGTCCTCGTTCATGCCCGAACGCTAACCGGAGCGTCGCCTTCGCCACACCTCCCGCCCCCGTCCCCATGCCGTAGGGTCGCCGTCTGATACCCCTCACCCGTTCGGGTGAGCGCGGCGGCCCCCCTTCCCGCGGGCCGGCCGCCTTCTCGCGCCCCGCCCGGAAGGACCGACGATGGGACGTCACCGCAACCCCGCCCCTCGCCGCCCCGGCCGCGCCGGCGCCGTGCGCAACGGACTGGTCGTGCTCTCGGCGGGCGTGGTGCTGGGCACCGGCGCCGTCGCGGGCGGCCTGGTCCCGGTCGGCGACGCCTTCCCCTGGGTGGGCCGGCAGCCGAGCTCCGCCGAGGAGGCCCGGGCGCAGGCGAGCCCGGCCCCGCAGAACGCGGTGGACGGGCAGGACGGGCTCGCGAGCCTGTCGGGTCGGGGCGCGGACCCCACCCCGTCCGCCTCCCCCTCCCCCGCCGCGCCCTCCGCCTCGCCCGCGCCCTCCGCTCCGGCCGCGAAGCCCTCGCCGAGCGCGAGCACCGCCGCCCCGGCGGCCCCGAGCACGAGCGCCACGAGCGCCCCGGTCACCCCGCCGAAGCCGAAGTCGGAGCCGAGGTCGAGCGCGACCCCGGGGGCCGCCGTCGCGAACACCCCGGCCGCGAGGCCCTCGCCGAGCGCGAGCCCGTCCGCGAAGCCCTCCCCGTCCTCCTCCCCGAGCGTGGACACGGGGCACTCGGCCGAGGAGGCCGCCGTGCTGGCCCTGGTCAACGTGGAGCGGGCCAAGGTGGGCTGCCGGCCGGTGCGGGCCAATCCGCCGCTGGCCGCGCTGGCCGGCGCCTTCTCCAAGGACATGAAGGAGCGCGGGTTCTTCGACCACGTCGACCCCGACGGCCGGACCCCCTGGGACCGGGCCGACGCGGCCGGGATCTCGGGCCTGGCGGCCGAGAACATCGGGCGCGGGCAGGGTGACGCGGCCTCGGTGATGGCGGCCTGGATGGGTGATCCGGAGCACCGCGCGAACATACTCGACTGCGAATTCCGCACCCTCGGCGTGGGCGTGGCCACCGGCTCCGGCGGCCCCTGGTGGACCCAGCTCTTCGGCTTCTGAGCCGGTCGGACGCGCGAAACGGCGGGCGCCGACCCCCACTCCCACGCGGGAGGAGGGGGTCGGCGCCCGCCGTTTCGGCGTGTGCGCGGGAACGGGCGCGGATCAGGCGGCGGCCAGCGCGGCCAGGCCCGCGTTGCGCACCAGGGCGGCGCGCGCGACCCGGGCGCCGAGGTGCTCGGCGGTGGCGATGTCGGCCTTGTGCACGGCGTCCGGGCCCTCGTCGGAGTTGGACTGGGCGGCGGCGCCGGAGAAGAAGCCGAGGCGGTTGAGGTCGTTCTCGGAGCCGGTGGAGGAGTTCCAGCCGGGCTTGAGGCCCAGGTTCACCCAGGTCATGCCGTGCTGGGCGGCGAGGGTCTGGAAGAACTGGAGGGTGTGCAGCTTGTCGCCGCTCTTGGAGCCGGAGTTGGTGAAGCCGGCCGCGAGCTTGTCCTGCCAGGCGTCGCCGAACCAGCGCTTGGAGGTGGCCTCGGCGAAGACGTGGAAGGCGCCGGAGGCGGTGCCCATGTAGGTGGGCGAGCCGAAGACGATGGCGTCGGAGGCGTCGAGCTGCCCCCACTGCTCCTCGGTGATGGTGTCCACGGCGACGAGGTGGACGGTGGCACCGGCGTCTGCGGCGCCGGCGCGGACCGCCTCGGCGATGACGGCGGTGTGGCCGTAGCCGGAGTGGTAGGCGACGGAGACGACGGGGGCGGCGGTGTTCTCGGACACGAGGGGCTCCTGTGAAAGCGGTGACGGGCAGGACGGTGCGCGGGCCGGGACGACCGGGGGCCGGCACCGTCGAGCACTGCGAAAAGGAAAGCACTAACTTTTAGAAAGCGCAATCCTGTACACAGCGCTGCCCGGGAGTACGCTTGCTCCATGGACTCGACCCCCCGCCCCGAGGCCGCCCCGCCCGCCGCCGACCCCGCGCTCGACGAAGCGGCCTGCGCGAGCGCCCTCGCCTTCGACGTCTTCGCGCGGGCCTGCCCCTCCCGCGAGGTACTCGAACACGTCACCGGCCGCTGGGGCACGCTGACCCTGACCGCCCTGCACGACGGCGCGCACCGCTTCAACGAGCTGCGCCGCCGCGTCGAGGGCGTCAGCGAGAAGATGCTCTCCCAGACCCTGCACGCCCTCGAACGCGACGGGCTCGTGCGCCGCGAGGCCCAGCCCACCAACCCGCCGCGGGTGGACTACGAACTGACCGAGGCCGGGCGGGGCGTGGCCGAGAAGCTCCTCGTCATGATCGACCACCTGGAGGAGGCCATGCCCGGCGTCCTCAGCGCCCGCGAGTCCTACGACGCGCGCGCCGGTCGCTGACAGCGCGGACAGAAGTAGCTCGACCGGTTCATCCACGGCCGTCGCCGGATCGGCGCCCCGCAGCGCCGACACGGCTCGTCCTCGCGCCCGTACGCGTCCAGCGACCGGTCGAAGTAGCCCGACTCGCCGTTGACGTTCACGTACAGGCTGTCGAAGCTGGTGCCGCCCACGGCCAGCGCCGCCGACATGACCTCCCGCACGTGCCCGAGCAGTTCCGCGCTCTTGGCCCGGGAGATCCCGGCTGTGGGCCGCTCGTAGTGCAGCCGGGCGCGCCACAGCGACTCGTCCGCGTAGATGTTGCCGACCCCGCTGATCAGCGACTGGTCCAGCAGCGCCCGCTTGATCGTGGTGCGCTTGGCCCGCAGCGCCCGGTGGTAGAGCTCCTCGTCGAAGAGGGGGTCCAGGGGGTCGCGGGCGATGTGCCCGATGACGTCGGGCAGCCCCTCGGGCGTGGTCGGGTGCAGGCTCAGGCCGCCGAAGGTCCGCTGGTCCACGAACCGCAGCTCGGTGTCGGCCCCGTCCGCGAACCCGATCCGCACCCGCAGGTGCTTCTCCGCCGGGGCCGTCGACGGCTGCACGAGCAACTGCCCGCTCATCCCCAGGTGCCCCAGCACCGCGAGGTCGCCGTCCAGGGGCAGCCACAGGTACTTGCCCCGTCGGCTCGGCACCCCCAGGGTCCGTCCGGTCAGCCGGGCCGCGAAGTCCGGGCCGCCGGCCAGGTGCCGGCGCACCGCGCGCGGGTGCAGCACCTCCACCCCGGCCACGGTCCGCCCCGCGATCCAGCGTTCCAGTCCCCGCCGGACGACCTCCACCTCGGGCAACTCGGGCACGCGCGTCCTCCCCTGTGCTCACCGGCCGCCCGCGCCACCTCGGCCCGGGTCGCGCCGTCGGCCCACGATAACGACCCCGGACACACCCGTGTCCCGCCTCCCCCGAGGGGGCGACGGGACACGGGGACGGTACGGGGACCGTGCTCGGGGAAGGGAGCCGAGACCGGACGGCGCGCTCACGGGGCTCAGGCCCCGGTGGACGCTCCGGTGCCGACCTCGCCGACCTCGGCCGCGGCCTGCGCCGCGATCCGTTCGTCGGCGGCCGCACGGATGGCCCGCCAAGCGGACTCCGCGGCCTGCTGCTCCGCTTCCTTCTTGCTGCGGCCGGTGCCGGTGCCGTACGAGACACCACCGACGCGGGCGGCAGCTGTGAAGGTCTTCTCGTGGTCCGGGCCGGTCTCGGTCACCAGGTATTCCGGTACGCCGAGACCCTCGGCGGCCGTGAGCTCCTGGAGACTGGTCTTCCAGTCCAGGCCGGCACCGAGGTTGGAGGACTTCTCGATCAGCGGGTCGAAGAGCCGGTGAACCAGCTCCGAGGCCGCGTCGAGGCCCTGGTCCAGATAGACCGCGCCGATCACCGCTTCGAGGGTGTCGGCCAGGATCGATGCCTTGTCCCGGCCACCCGTGCCCTCTTCACCGCGGCCGAGCCGGATGAAGGAGCCGAGTTCCAGACCGCGACCGACCTCCGCGAGCGCCCGAGAATTGACCACCGCGGCCCGGAGCTTGGCCAACTGGCCCTCCGGGAGATCGGGGTGGGTCCGGTACAGCGTGTCCGTGACCACGAGGCCGAGCACGGAGTCCCCGAGGAACTCCAGTCGCTCGTTCGTGGGCAGACCGCCGTTCTCGTACGCGTACGAACGGTGGGTCAGCGCACGCACCAGAAGGGCGGTCTCGACGTGATAGCCGAGCCGCCCTTCCAGAAGCGTGTGGGACGAGGCCGCGTTGTTGTCTGCCTGCTTCTTCTCGCCGGCAAGATCGGACATTGCGCCTCTCACCAGCCGCTCAGACCGCGAGGACCTGGCGCTTGTTGTAGGTGCCGCAGCTGGGGCACGCGATGTGCTGCTGCTTCGGCTCCTGGCAACGCTCACACGAAACCAGGGTGGGGACCGCAGCCTTCCACTGCGACCGGCGGTGGCGCGTGTTGCTGCGCGACATCTTCCGCTTCGGAACAGCCACGGCTACTTCTCCTGCTTCTCGGCGGCGCTCTGAACTCCGTCAGATGCAGTGCCGCTCATGTTGTCCTTCTCGTCGTCCTGATCGGTCGCGACGAGTCCTTGCAATGCCGCCCATCGAATGTCGACGGCGTCATGGTGGTGGTCGGGGTCCGCGTTGAGACCGATCCCGCAATCGGGGCACAGTCCCAGGCAGTCCTGCCGACACACCGGCTGCAGCGGCAGTGCGAGCACCACCGAGTCCCGCAGCAGGGGTTCGAGGTCGAACAAGCCGTCCTCGAGGAAGTACCTGTCCTCGTCGTCCTCGGCGTCGTCGGCCGGTTCCGCCTTGCGGCCCCGGTCGTCGGCGTCAGGGTACGTGAACAGTTCCTGGAAATCCGCTTCGAGCTCGCGCTCCACGGTCTCCAGACACCTTACGCACTCCCCCACGGCCGATGCACGGGCGGTGCCTGTGACAAGCACCCCTTCCATGACCGACTCAAGGCGGAGGTCGAGCTCCACGGGGGCGCCGACCGGCACCCCGATGACCGTCTCGAGGCCGAGGTCCGCGGGGGCCTCGACGGTGCGGGACAGCCGCTGAATGCCACCGGGACGCCGACCCAGCTCGTGCGTGTCGAACACGAGGGGGTTTCGGTGGTCGAGGCGGGTGTTCAGGGCCGTTCCTGCTTTCGTTGCGATCCGTGACGGGCGCCCGGGGGCGACCGGAGATCGCCGACTTCGGGCACACGAATCAGCCGCGCACATGCGCGACCGAACAGCCAGGATACCCGGCACCGCCCGATGCGCCCAATCCGGTCCCTGCACCCCCTTCCGCCGCAGGTCAGCGGTGGTCCGGGGGGTGCGGGAAGCGCGAGAGGTCGATCATCGAGGTGTCGAAGAGGCTGGTCTCGTCCAGGGTGCCCGCGTAGGGGTCGGGATACCCCGAGCCGGGGGCCGAGGGCGCGGCGCCGGGCGTACCGGCCGGCACCACGTTCTGGCCGGGCAGGCCGCCCCAGGTCTCGTAGGGCCCGTAGGGGTCGGGGTAGGCGGGCCCGAGGGAGGGGGCGTACACCTCGTACTCGGGGGCCCGGCCGTACGCGGGGTCGTACGGCGCCTCGTACGGCGCCTCGTGCGCGCCGCCGGTCGCGGCCGGGGCGTACCCGGTCGTGGCGAGCGGCTCGGGGTCGGGGGCGGCCAGCCCGGCCAGGAACTCGGCGTCGCTCCCCGCCTCCCGGGCCCGGCCGCCGGCCGCCGCCTCGGCCGCGTCCCGCGCCGCGAGCTGGGCGCCGAGCCCGTCGCCGGCGGTGTGGCCCTGGAGTTTGGCCCGGCCCCGGCCGACGGCGTCGAGGGTGTCGGCGAGCACGGCCTCCAGGGAGGCGAGCCGGGCGTCGGCGTAGGCGTCGGCGCGCCGGCGGGCCTCGGCCGGGTCGCCGGTGGGCTCGGGCGGGGCCGGGTCGGCGGGGTCGAGGGGGTCGACGGCGCCGGTGGCGAGCCGGGCCCGGCCCCGGACGACGGAGCCGTGGGTCTTGGCGAGCACGGCCTCGAAGTTGGCGAGCTTGGCGTCCACCCAGTCCTCCGCCTCGGCGCGGATCACGGCGGCCTCGGCGCGGGCCTCGGCCAGGGCCCGTTCGGCCTCGGCGTGCGCCCCGCGCGCGACCTCGGTCTCGGAGACGAGGTGCTCGCGGCGGGTACGGGCGCCGGACAGCATCCGGTCGGCCTCCCGACGGGCCTCGGCGACCAGGTGGTCCCGGCCGGCGAGGAGGTCGGCGGCCCGGTCGAGGGCTCCGGGCAGGGCGGCGCGGAGTTCGGCGAGCAGTCCGAGCAGTTCGGCCCGGTTGACCACGCAGGAGGCGGACACGGGCACGGCCCGCGCGTGGGTGACCAGGGCGACGGCGGCGTCGAGCGGCCGACGGACCGGGCTGTCGTCGGGGCCGGCGCCGCTCGGGCCGGGCGTCGGGTGGCCGGGGGCCTTCCGCATGTCCATGGGGACTCGCACTCTCTCGGCCTCGGGTGGTTCCCGAGACGGGCGGGGACGACTGTAGGGCCGTCCCCGCCCGCCGACGGGGGTGTGCGGGCCACAACCGCGCGAACGGGGGACACCGAAGGGGGCGCGTGTCGTCCCGGCGTCGCTCAGTGGCGGTCGAGGCGCTCCAGGAGGGCGGTGTGCACGGTGGGGGGCAGCATCGGGGAGACGTCCCCGCCCCAGCCGGCGACCTCCTTCACCAGGGAGGAGGACAGGAAGCTGTAGGTGGGGGAGGTGGGCATGAACAGGGTCTCGACCCCGGTGAGCCCGTGGTTCATCTGGGCCATCTGGAGTTCGTACTCGAAGTCGGAGGCGGCGCGCAGCCCCTTGACGATGGCCGCGATCTCCCGCTCCTTGCAGTAGTCGACGAGCAGGCCCCGGAAGGACTCGACCTCGACGTTGCCGAGGTCGGCGGTGGCCTCGCGGATCAGTTCGATGCGCTCCTCGACGGTGAACAGGCCCTGCTTCTTGGGGTTGATCATGACGACGACGTGGAGCACGTCGTAGAGCTTGGAGGCGCGTCCGATGATGTCGAGGTGCCCGTTGGTGATCGGGTCGAAGGATCCGGGGCAGACGGCGCGGCGCAACGGGACTCCTGGGGTTCGGGACGGATGCGGGACGGGTGGTGCGGGTGGTGCGGTTGCGGGTCCGGGCGCGGGACGGCGCGCGGACCCGGCCGGGTCACGCGGCGCCGGTCACCCGGCGTCGACGGCCCGGGCGTACCAGAGGGTGCCCTCGCCGTAGCGGCGCGAGCGCAGTGGTTCGAAGCCCTCCGGCCACGGGAAGACGCCGCCGCGGGTGGCGCGTTCGGCGGTGATCAGGGCGTCCTCGGCGAGCCAGCCGCCGTCGGCCAGCGCGCGCAGGATGGCGCACAGTTCGGCGTTCTCGACGGCGTAGGGCGGGTCGAGGAAGACGAGGTCGTAGGGGTCGGCGGGGGCGGGGCCGGCGGCGATCTGCTCGGCGCGGCCGGTGCGGGCCTCGGCGCCGGGCAGCCGCAGGGCGGCGATGTTCTCGCGGATCACGCGGGCGGCCTTGGGGTCGGCCTCGACGAGGAGGGCGTGGGCGGCGCCGCGCGAGAGGGCCTCCAGGCCGACGGCTCCGGAGCCGCCGTAGAGGTCGAGGACGCGGGCGCCCGCGATCTCGTGCAGGGAGTCCCAGGTGGAGAAGAGGCCCTCGCGCGCCCGGTCCGAGGTGGGGCGGGTGCCGGTGCCGGGGGGCACGGCCAGGCGTCGGCCGCCGGCGGTGCCGGCGATCACGCGGGTCATCTGCGGGTCCTTGCGGTTCGGGAACGGGACGGGCGGGGTCGGTGGTGACCCCCGCCCGTCCACGATATGGCCTGCGCGGGGTTCACCCCTTGTCGAGGTAGCGCTCGCGCTCGGCGTCGAGCAGCGCGTCGAGGGTGGTGCGCAGAGCGGGCAGCCCGAGGAGTTCGGGGTCCTCGGCCACCACGCGCGTGGCTTCCTCGCGGGCGGCGGCGATGACCTCCTCGTCCTCGATGACGGCGAGGACGCGCAGGGAGGAGCGCACGCCGGACTGGGCCTGGCCGAGCACGTCGCCCTCGCGGCGCTGTTCGAGGTCCACGCGGGAGAGCTCGAAGCCGTCGAGGGTGGCGGCCACGGCGCCGAGGCGGGCTCGGGCGGGGCCGGCCTCGTGGGCCTCGCTGACCAGGAGGCACAGGCCGGGCGCGGAGCCCCGGCCGACCCGGCCGCGCAGCTGGTGGAGCTGGGAGACGCCGAACCGGTCCGCGTCCATGATGACCATGACGGTGGAGTTGGGGACGTTGACGCCGACCTCGATGACGGTGGTGGCGACCAGCACGTGCACCTCGCCGGCGGCGAAGCGGCGCATCACGTCGTCCTTGTCGGCGGGGTCCATGCGGCCGTGCAGGACCTCGACCACGAGTCCGGCGAGGGGGCCTCCGGCCAGTCGGGCGGCGATGTCGAGGACGGCGAGCGGGGGGCGCTTGTCGTCGCCGTCGGGCCCGTCGGCCTCCTCGGCGGCGCGCGGCCGGGCCTTGGCGCCCTTGACCGCCTTCGCCGTCTTGGCGGCCTTCCCGGCCTTGGGGTCGTCCTCCTCGTCGCCGATGCGGGGGCAGACCACGTACGCCTGGTGGCCGGCCTCCACCTCCTCGCGCACGCGCTCCCAGGCGCGGGTCAGGAAGTGGGGTTTGTCGCGGGCGGGCACCACGTGGGTGACGATCGGGGACCGGCCGGCCGGGAGCTGGTCGAGGACGGAGGTCTCCAGGTCGCCGAAGACGGTCATGGCGACGGTGCGCGGGATGGGGGTGGCCGTCATGACGAGCAGGTGCGGGGGTTGTTTGCCCTTGGCGCGCAGGGCGTCGCGCTGTTCCACGCCGAACCGGTGCTGTTCGTCGACCACCACGAGGCCGAGGTCGTGGAAGGTGACCTTGTCCTCGATGAGGGCGTGGGTGCCGATGACCAGGCCCGCTTCCCCGGTGACGAGGTCGAGGAGGGCCTGGCGGCGGGCGGCGGCGCCCATGGAGCCGGTGAGCAGGACCACCTTGGTGCCCAGGTCGGAGCCGCCGAGCAGGCCGGCCTCGGCGAGGTCGCCCATCATCTCGACGATGGAGCGGTGGTGCTGCTGGGCGAGGACCTCGGTGGGGGCGAGCATCGCGGCCTGGCCGCCGGCGTCGACCACGGCGAGCATCGCGCGCAGGGCCACCATGGTCTTGCCGCTGCCGACCTCGCCCTGCAGCAGCCGGTGCATGGGGTGTTCGGTGGCCAGGTCGGCGAAGATCTCGGCGCTGACGGTGCGCTGGCCCTCGGTGAGGGTGAAGGGCAGTCGGGCGTCGAAGGCGTCGAGGAGGCCGCCGGGCACGGGGCGGCGGGCGACGGCGGGGATCTGGGTCTCGGCGTGCCGGCGGCGGGCGAGGGCGACCTGGAGGACGAACGCCTCGTCCCATTTGAGACGTTGGCGGGCGGTCTCGATCTCGGCCTTGGTGCGGGGCCGGTGCACGGCGTACAGGGCCTCGGCCAGGGGTTGCAGGCCGCGGCCGGCGCGCAGGGCGGGCGGGAGCGGGTCGACGGCCTCGGCGGCGCGCGGCAGCACCGCGTCGACGGCCTTGGCGATCTTCCAGGACTCCAGTTGTTTGCAGGCCGGGTAGAGCGGCAGGAGCCGGCCGGCGAAGGCGTCCACGGCGGCCGCGTCGGCGGCCGCACCGTCGGCGTCCACGAGGGGGCCGCCGAGGGTCTGGTAGGCGGGGTGGGCGAGCTGGAGGCGGTGGTTGAAGACCCCGACCTTGCCGGCGAACATGCCGCGGGTGCCGGGCAGCAGTTCCTTCTGCGGTTTGTGCACCCCGGAGCCGAAGAACACGAGCTGGAGCCGGCCGGAGCCGTCGGTGAGGGTGACCTCCAGGCGTTTGCCGCGGCCGCCGTTGAAGGTGAGCACGCGGGCCTCGGCGACCTGGGCGACGACGGTGACGTGCTCGTCGATCTGGTCGGAGAGTTCGGCGAGCGGGGTCAGTTCGCCGCGCTCGGCGTACTTGCGCGGGTAGTGGTGGAGCAGGTCCCCGACGGTGTGCAGGTCGAGGTGGTCCGCGAGGACCTTGGCGGTGGCGGCGCCGAGGGTCTTGCGCAGGGGTTCGGCGAACGGGTCGGCGGGGGTCTCGTTGAGCGCGTGCACCGGTCCATTGCACACCATGGGGCCGACAGTCGGGGTCGGCCCCCGCGCTATTCGACGCCGATGAGCAGCGGGGCGCTGTGCCGGCCGCCCCGGTAGGTGACGGTGTCCACGGCGAGGTGCCGGGCGCGGACGTGCCCTTCGAGTCGGGCGGCGAGGTCCTCGGGGGCGTCCTCGCCGAGGACGAGGGTGACGAGTTCGCCGCCGGGGCCGAGCATCCGGTCCAGGACGGTGACGGCGGTGTCGGCGAGGTCGGTGCCGATGACGGCCACGTCCCCGTCGATGAGGCCGAGCACGTCGCCGGCCTGGCAGATTCCGGCGGAGGTGAAGGAGCGGGCGGCGGCGACGGTGAGTTCGCCGTGGCGGGTGGCGCCGGCGGCGGCGGTCATGGCGATGACGTCCTCGTCGAAGCCGCCGGCGGGATCGTGGACGGCGAGGGCGGCCAGGCTCTGCACCGGGGAGCGGGTGGGGATGACGGCCACGCGGATCCCGTCGGCGCGGGCCTCCTCGGCGGCGAGGGCGGCGGCGGGGCGCAGTTCGGGCAGGCCTGTGAGGAGGACGACCTCGGCGGCGCCGGTGGCGGTGAGGGCGGCGGCGAGTTCGGCGGCCGAGGGCGGGGTGTCGGGGTGGGCGGGGACGGGGTGGGCGTCGGCGGCGGCGCAGAGTTCGGCCAGGCCCTCGCCGGGCAGGACGGCGACGACGGTGCGGCCGGTGCGGGTGGCGCGGGTGCGGGCGCGGTCGTGGGCGTCGCCGAAGTGCGTGACGCGGATCCGGTGCGGCCGGCCGGCCTCGACCCCGGCCTCGACGGCGGCGCCGGGGTCGTCGACGTGCACGTGCACGTTCCACAGGCCGTCGCCGCCGACGACGACGAGGGAGTCGCCGAGCCGGTCGAGCCGGGTGCGCAGGGTGTCGACGGCCGGTTCCTCGGCGTCGAGGAGGTACACCACCTCGAAGCGGGGCCCGTCCAGTTGCCGTTCGCAGGGGGTGCCGGGCTGCGGGACCACGGGCACGGCCGGGCCGGGCACGGGTTCGGGGTCGTGGCGTTCCCCGGACAGGGCCTGGCACAGCGCGTCCAGGACGGTGACCAGTCCGCAGCCGCCGGCGTCGACGACCCCGGCGCGGCCGAGGGCGGCGAGTTGGTCGGGGGTGCGGGCGAGCGCGGTGCGGGCGGCGTCGTGGGCGGCGCGGGCGCGGGGCAGCGGGCCGGCGTCGGCGGGGAGTTCGCGGGCGGCGTCGGCGGCGGCGCGGGCCACGGTGAGCATGGTGCCCTCGACGGGGTGGGCCACGGCCCGGTAGGCGGCGTCGGCGGCGTCGCCCAGGGCGCGGGCCAGGTCGGGGCCGGGGTCGCCGTCGGGGCCCTCGGCGGTCGGGGCGGTGAGGCCGTCGGCGACCCCGCGCAGGAGCTGGGCGAGGATCGTGCCGGAGTTGCCGCGGGCGCCGAGGAGGGCACCGCGGGCGTAGGCGCGGACGGTGGCGTCGAGGGTGGGGTGGGGGGCGGCGGGGTCGGTGTCGGCGGTCCGCCACAGGTCGGCGACGGCGGCGGCCCCGGAGTCGGCGGTGAGGGCCAGGTTGGTGCCGGTGTCGGCGTCGGCGATCGGGTAGACGTTGATCGCGTCGAGGTCGGCCCGGGCCCGGCCGAGACCGGCCGAGACCAGGGAGGTCCAGGCGCGCACGGCGGCCGCGTCGAGCACGCCGGTCGGGGTCTGGGGCTCGTGCGGCACCGGGTGTTCCTCCTTGTGCGGGCCGGGGTTCACCGGCCGGGGGCGGTGTCCGTCGGCGTCATCGTAGTTTCCCCCCGCCGGCCCCGGCCCCGGTGGGCGGGGGCCGGGGCCGGCGGGGGGCGGTTCAGCGGCCGGTCTCGTCGGTCGCCCCGCCGAAGTGGTCCCAGCCGCCGGCCGCCGTCCAGGCCGCGCCGTCCACGGTGACCTGCGGCAGCGCGGACACGTTCAGGACCTCGCCGATCACCTTCCAGCGGGCGGGGAGCTTCACGTCCCGGGGGAAGGTCGCGACGATCGCGTGGTCCTCGCCGCCGGTGAGGACCCACTGGTAGGGGTCGACGCCGACGGCGGTGCCGATGTCGTGCATCTGGCCGGGCACGTCGATGGCGGCGGTGCGCAGGTCGATGCGGACCTTGCTGGCCTCGGCGATGTGCCCGAGGTCGGCGACGAGGCCGTCGCTGACGTCGGTCATGGCGGTGGCGCCGAGGGCGGCGGCGGCCGGGCCCGCGTGGTACGGGGGTTCGGGCCGGCGGTGGGCCTCCACGAAGGCGCGCGGGGAGCGGAAGCCGCGTTGGAGGATGGCGAGTCCGGCGGCGGACCAGCCGAGCCAGCCGGTGACGGCGACCACGTCGCCGGGGCGGGCCCCGGAGCGGAGCACCGGTTCGTGGCCGCGCAGGTCGCCGAGGGCGGTGATGGAGACGGTGATGGTGTCGCCGCGCACCACGTCGCCGCCGACCACGGCCGCGCCCGCGACCTGACATTCGTCGCGCAGCCCGTCCATGAGTTCGGTGGGCCAGGCGGCGGGGAGTTCGGCGGGCAGGACGAGACCGAGAAGGAGGGCCGTGGGCACGGCCCCCATCGCGGCGATGTCGGCGAGGTTCTGCGCGGCGGCCTTGCGGCCGACGTCGTAGGCGGTGGACCAGTCCCGGCGGAAGTGCCGGCCCTCGATGAGGATGTCGGTGCTGGCCACGACCCGACGGTCGGGGGCCGAGACCACGGCGGCGTCGTCGCCGGGTCCGACCCGGACGGCCGGGGTGGTGGTCAGGCGCGCGGTGAGTTCTCGGATGAGCCCGAACTCCCCCAGCTCGCCCACGGTGCCCTTCATCGCTGTGCTCCTTCCGGCCCGGCGGGCCTGCGGTCGCGGGCCGCCGCCGGGGTGGGTACCGTCAACGGATACGTCAACGTGTGCGGTGCGCGCGCCCCGGGGCGCGCGGCGACGGACGTCCGGGTCTCCCCGTGGCACGGGGTGGCGCGGTACCGTGGCGTCTCTTCTCCCCCGGGGCCGCTCACCCGAGGGTCCTCCCCCGTCCGCCTCGCCCTCACGGCGCGGGTCGGGGGTCGACGACAGCCGGGGGATCCACCCCTCATGGCCCTCCTGGAGGTCCCGTGGTTCAGGCGTACATCCTCATCCAGACCGAGGTGGGCAAGGCGTCCACGGTCGCCGCGTCCATCGGCGAGATCCCGGGTGTGATCCAGGCCGAGGACGTGACGGGTCCGTACGACGTGATCGTGCGCGCCCAGGCCGACACCGTCGACGAACTCGGTCGCATGGTGGTCGCCAAGGTCCAGCAGGTGGACGGCATCACCCGCACCCTGACCTGCCCGGTCGTCCATCTGTAGCCCCGTCTAGTCTGGGCCGGTGATGTTCTCGCACCGCCGGCCGCCCTCGCGCCTGCTCGTCCTCGTCGCCCTGGTGGCCCTCGCGGGCTGCGGTGCCCGAACTCGCGTGGACCCCCCGCCCACTCCGCCGGCCGACGTCGCGAAGCACTGTGCGGCGTTGCACGGGGAGCTTCCCGAGGAGGTGGCGGGGGCCGCCCGGAGCGACACCGATCCGGACTCCGAACTGACCGCCGCGTGGGGCGGCTCCGCGATCGTACTGCGGTGCGGGATCCCCAAGCCCCCCAGGATGGCCGATCCGGATCAGGACGGCGTCGAGGTGAACGGGGTGTCGTGGTTGTTGGAGCCCCTCGACGGCGGGCGGTTCCGCTTCACCACCGGTCTGCGGGTCGCGTACACCGAGGTGGTGGTGGACGCGGCCACCGCGAAGGACCGGGGTGCCGGTCTGCTGGTGGGGATATCGGCGGCGGTGGCGAAGACGGTGCCGGAGGGCATCGCCTCGTACTGACGCCCGCCCGGTCCCCGTCGGGGCCCGTCCCTCACGCGCGTCCGCCCGCCCGGGTCTCCTCGACCGGGCGGGCGGACGCGCGTGGCGTGCCGGGAGGGGTCAGCGCAGGCCGGTGGAGCGGCGCAGCGCGGCCTTGATCAGCAGGTCGACCAGCTCGGGGTAGGACACCCCGGTCTCCTCCCACATGCGCGGGTACATGGAGATGGGGGTGAACCCGGGCATGGTGTTGATCTCGTTGATGACGAACTCGCCGTCCTCGGTGAGGAAGAAGTCCGCGCGGACCAGGCCCTCGCAGGAGGCGGCGTCGAACGCGGCCACGGCCAGGGCGCGGACCTCGGCGATCTGCTCCTCGGTCAGCGGGGCCGGGACGATCCCGGAGGCCGAGTCGATGTACTTGGCCTCGAAGTCGTAGAAGTCGTGGCTGGAGACCGGGGGGATCTCGGCGGGGACGCTGGCGCGCGGGCCGTCCTCGAACTCCAGGACGCCGCACTCGATCTCGCGGCCCCGCAGCAGCGCCTCGACCAGCACCTTCGGGTCGTGGCGGCGGGCCTCGCGGATCGCCTCGTCCAGGCCGGACTCGTCGTCGACCTTGGTGATGCCGATGGAGGAGCCGGCGCGGGCGGGCTTCACGAACAGCGGCCAGCCGTGCTCCCCGGCGAACTCCAGGATCCGGGCGCGGGCGCCGGCCGCGTCGTTGTCCCATTCGCGGGGGCGGACGGTGAGGTAGGGGCCGACCTTGAGCCCGAAGGACTCGAAGACCCGCTTCATGTACTCCTTGTCCTGCCCCACGGCGGAGGCCAGGACGCCGGAGCCGACGTAGGGGATCCCGGAGAGCTCCAGCAGCCCCTGGAGGGTGCCGTCCTCGCCGTAGGGGCCGTGCAGCATCGGGAAGACCACGTCCACCTCGCCCAGCACCTTGGGCACGGCGCCGGGTTCGGTGTAGAGGACCTCGCGGTTGGCGGGGTCCACGGAGAGCACGACGGTGCCGTCGGCGGACTCGGCCAGCTCCGCGACCTCGGGCAGCTTGCGGTCGGCGATGGCCATCCGCTCGGGGGCGTCGGCCGTGAGCGCCCAGCGCCCGTCGGTGGTGATGCCGACCGGCAGCACCTCGTACTGGGTCCGGTCGATGGCGCGCAGGACGGCACCGGCGGTGACCACCGAGATGGCGTGCTCGGAGCTACGGCCGCCGAAGACGAGGGCCACGCGCGGCTTGCGGCCGCCCGACTGCGGGGTCTGGGGGAGGTTCTCGCTGCTCATATCGCCACGAGGGTACCCGCTCGCACGTCCGAACGGGGTCAGCGCCTTTCCGATTTGGCGCTGCGTCCCATCAGCTCCTTGAGGGCGACCAGCGGCGGCTTGCCGTGGTGGACGATGTCGACGACCGTGTCGGTGATCGGCATCTCCACCCCGTGCCGGCGGGCGAGGTCGGCGACGGACTCGCAGGACTTGACGCCCTCGGCGGTCTGCTTGGTGACCGCGATGGTCTCCGCCAGGCTCATGCCGCGCCCGAGGTTGGTGCCGAAGGTGTGGTTGCGGGAGAGCGGCGAGGAGCAGGTGGCGACGAGGTCGCCGAGGCCGGCGAGGCCGGAGAAGGTGAGCGGGTCGGCGCCCATGGCGAGGCCGAGCCGGGTGGTCTCGGCCAGGCCGCGGGTGATCAGGGAGCCCTTGGTGTTGTCGCCCAGGCCCATGCCGTCGGCGATGCCGACGGCGAGGCCGATGACGTTCTTGACCGCGCCGCCGAGTTCGCAGCCGATCACGTCGGTGTTGGTGTACGGGCGGAAGTAGGGGGTGTGGCAGGCGGCCTGGAGCCGGCGCGCGACCTCCTCGTCCCGGCAGGCGACGACGGCGGCGGCGGGCTGCCGGGCGGCGATCTCGCGGGCGAGGTTGGGGCCGGTGACCACGGCGACCCGCTCGGCGGCGACCCCGGCGACCTCGCGGACCACCTCGCTCATGCGCTTGGCGGTGCCCAGCTCGATGCCCTTCATCAGGGAGACCAGCACGCTGTCGGCGGGCAGCAGCGGGGCCCAGGCGGCCAGGTTGCCGCGCAGGGTCTGGGAGGGCACGGCGAGCACGACGAACTCGGCGCCGGCGGCGGCCTCGGCGGGGTCGGTGGTGGCCCGGATCCCGTCGGGCAGCGGCACGTCGGGCAGGTAGTCGGGGTTGACCCGCTCGGCGTTGACGGCGTCCACGAGCTCCTTGCGGCGGCCCCACAGGGTCACCTCGCAGCCCGCGTCGGCGAGCACCATGCCGAAGGCGGTGCCCCAGGAGCCGGTTCCGTAGACGGCGACCCTCGGGCCGCCGGACCTGGTGTCGTTCGCGTTCACCGCTTGTCCTCCCCGGCGGCCCTGCGCCGCTGCTCGGCCCGCGCCTGGCGGTGGTCGTAGGGGCGCTCGGGCGCCTTCTCCCCGCGGAGTTCCTCCAGCAGGGCCGTGATGGCCGCCATGATGGCCTCGGTGGCCTCGCGCAGGACCTCGGGGGTGGGTTCGAGGTCGTGGAAGCGGGAGAGGTCCACGGGCGGTCCGGCGAGCACCGTGAGGGTCTTGCGGGGGAACAGGTTGAGCTTGTTCTCCTTGGCGTACGGCGGCATCGCCAGGTTCGCGCCCCACTGGGCGACCGGGATGACGGGCGCCTTGGTCAGCAACGCCACCCGCGCCACGCCGGTCTTGCCGGCCATCGGCCACTGGTCGGGGTCGCGGGTGAGGGTGCCCTCGGGGTAGAAGGCCACGCACTCGCCGTTCTCGATGGCGTTCACGGCGGCCCGGAACGCGTCGAGGGCGTTGGTGGTCTCGCGGTAGACCGGGATCTGGCCGGTGCCGCGCAGGATCGCGCCGACGAAGGCGCCCTTGAACAGTCCGGCCTTGGCGAGGAAGCGGGGCACCCGGCCGGTGTTGTACTGGTAGTGCGCGTACGACAGCGGGTCCAGGTACGAGTTGTGGTTGACGGCCGTGATGAAACCGCCGTCGGTCGGGATGTGTTCCGTGCCACGCCAGTCCCGTCGGAACAGCACGACCAGCGGCGGTTTGGCGATGACCGCCGCCAGGCGGTACCAGAAGCCGATTCTGCGGCGGGACACGCGCGCACCTTCCTCTTCGAACGGCGGGTTCTCGGGGATCGAGGACATCCGACCGGTGTCGCCGGCGCCGTGTGGGGGGCTCGGCGAGCCGGACAAGTCTGGCCTCGCTCCGGTCGCGTGTCGAGAACACCGTACGCCCCGCGCGCGCCCCGGGGGCTCCGGGCCCGTGCGGCGACGAGTGACAATGGGGGCCGCCCGGGCCCCTCCGGGCGGCCTGGGGGCGTCGAGGGAAGGGGGCCGTCACGGGCACGGGATGGAGCGTGGTGGTGCCGCTGAAGCGGCTGGAGGCGGCCAAGAGCCGCCTGGCACCGGCGGTGGGGGGCCGGAGGTCGGAGTGGGCGCTGGCGTTCGCGAGGGACACCGTGGCGGCCGTCGCGGCCTGTCCGTCGGTGCTGGATGTGGCGGTGGTCACGGACGATCCCCGGGCACGTCGCGCGCTGCGGGCGCTGGGGGCCCGGATCCTGCCGGACCCGCCGGGCGACGGGGGGTTGAACGCCGCGCTGGCGCACGGGGCGGACCGGGTGCGGGCGCTGCGGCCCGGGGCCCGGGTGGCGACGTTGAACGCGGACCTGCCCGCGCTCCGGCCGGCGGAATTGCAACGGGTGCTCGACAATGCGGAGCTATTTCCGAGGGCTTTTCTCGCGGACGCGGCGGGAATCGGCACGACGTTGCTTTCCGCTGCTCCGGACGAGGAATTGCGCCCCTCGTTCGGCGGTGCGTCGCGCGCTCGTCATATCGCCTCGGGTGCGAGGGAAATCACGCTGGCGGACGTGCCGAGCGTGCGGCGGGACGTGGACACGTGGGAGGACCTGACGGCCGCGCGGCGGCTGGGATTGGGCCCGCACACGTCCCGTTACAGTGGCTCCGTGCAAGCGACGGCGTACACCTTCGACCCCTCCACCCGCCACGGGAGCGTGCTCCTGGACGACGGGACCCCGGTGCCCTTCGAGGCGCCCGCGTTCGACGCGGGCGGCCTGTTGTTGCTGCGGCCGGGACAGCGGGTGCGGATCGAGACCTCGGGCGAGGGCGCGGGAATGCACATCGACCTGATCACGCTGCAGACCTTCTGACCAGGGCGGGCGCCGGGAACGACCGCGGGCCGGCCTCCCCGGAACAGGGGAGGCCGGCCCGACGCCGTGACGGGAGAACCCTTACTTCTTGCGGGTGGCCGTCTTCTTCGCGGTGGTCTTGCGCGCCGTGGCCTTCTTGGCGGGGGCCTTGGTCGCGGCCGCGGCCTTCTTGGCGGCCGGGGCGGTCTTCTTGGCGGTGGTCTTCTTGGCCGCCGCCGGAGCCGCCTTGGTCGCGGTCTTCTTCGCCGGGGTGGCCTTCTTGGCCGCCGCGGTCGTCTTCTTCGTGGCCGTGGTCGCCTTCTTGGCGGCGGCGGTGGTGGTCTTCTTGGCCGCCGCCTTGGTCGCGGTGGCCTTCTTGGCGGGGGCCTTGGTCGCGGCCGCGGCCTTCTTGGCGGCCGTGGTCTTCTTGGCGGCGGCCTTCTTGACGGTGGCCGAGGCCCCGCCGGTCAAGCTGCCCTTGGGGGCCTTCTTCACGGAGACCTCGCCGCCCTTGGGCAGCTTCTTGGAGCCGCTGACCAGGTCCTTGAAGCCCTGACCGGCCCGGAAGCGCGGCACGGAGGTCTTCTTGACCCGGACCCGCTCGCCGGTCTGCGGGTTGCGGGCGTACCGCGCCGGACGCTCGACCTTCTCGAACGAGCCGAAGCCCGTGACCGAGACCCGGTCGCCCGCGACGACGGCGCGGACGATGGCGTCCAGCACCGCGTCGACGGCGTCGGCGGCCTGCTGACGGCCGCCCATTTTGTCGGCAATCGCTTCTACGAGCTGCGCCTTGTTCACGTCTTCCCCTTCGGAGACATCGCCAGAACGAATCTGTTCAAGCTATTTCGCACGGTAGGCGGATATATACCGCAAATCAAACACGAAACGGGCTAATCACCCTAGTGCCGCAACGACGTGAGCCGTCGCGGAGTTCCTTCGCATCAGTCGCCTTCAGGGAATCGGCCCTCGTCGAGGTCCTTCATCAACCTGTCCAGACGTCTGGCCGCATCGGCGAGATCGTGCTTCGCCGCGGCCGTGACGACCAACAGCTTCCGGGACAGCGTCATCCTTACGCCCTCCGGGACTTGCAGTGTGCGCACCCTTGCGTGTGCTTCTTTCAACCGGTCCGCGACGAGTTCGGTGAGCTTGAGTTGACTGTCGCGTTCCATGCACAGATTGTGCCATCTGGGGCGAGTTGTCGCCTCATGGGCCCTCAACAAACGCGGATGCCCCCCGCCGGGAAGGCGAGGGGCATCGCGGATGAGTTCACTTCGGGATCGGTGAACAATCCCTGGTCACAGCGGAATCAGACGGTCAGCGTCCGGGGCTTGTGGGCCGGTCGGTTCGATTCGTAGGCGTCGATCTCGGCCTCGTTCCGAAGGGTGATGGAGATGTCGTCCAGCCCCTCCAGCAGGCGCCAACGGGCATTGTCGTCGAGTTCGAAAGCGGCCTCGATACCCTCGGCCACGACCCGGCGTTCGACCAGGTCCACGGTGATCTCGGCGGTCGGGTCGGCCTCGGTCAGGGCCCACAGCCGGTCCACGGTCTCCTGCGGCAGCACCACCGTCAGCAGCCCGTTCTTCAGCGAGTTGCCGCGGAAGATGTCGGCGAAGCGGCTGGAGATGACGGTCTTGAAACCGAAGTTCTGCAGCGCCCAGACGGCGTGTTCGCGGGAGGAACCGGTGCCGAAGTCGGGACCTGCGACCAGGACCGTCGCCCCCTGCCGCTCGGGCCGGTTGGTCACGAACTCCGGGTCCTTGCGCCATGCCTCGAAGAGCCCGTCCTCGAAACCGTCACGGGTGATCTTCTTCAGCCAGTGGGCGGGGATGATCTGGTCGGTGTCGACGTTGCCGCGGCGCAGCGGGACGGCCCGGCCGGTGTGGGTGGTGAAGGCTTCCATGGTTCTCAGACTCCTGCGGGGGCGGTGTCGGCCGGGGCGTCGGTCAGGTCGGCGGGCGAGGCCAACCGGCCCAGCACGGCGGTGGCGGCGGCCACCGGCGGGGAGACCAGGTGGGTGCGTCCGCCCTTGCCCTGCCGGCCCTCGAAGTTGCGGTTGGAGGTGGACGCCGAGCGCTCACCGGGGGCCAGCTGGTCGGGGTTCATGCCCAGGCACATGGAGCAGCCCGCGTGTCGCCACTCCGCGCCGGCCTCCTTGAACACCTTGTCCAGGCCCTCCTCGACGGCCTGCAGCGCCACCCGGACGGACCCCGGCACCACGAGCATCCGGACCCCCTCGGCGACCTTGCGGCCCCCGATCACCTCGGCCACGGCCCGCAGGTCCTCGATCCGGCCGTTGGTGCACGAGCCGACGAACACGGTGTCCACGGCGATCTCCCGCAGCGGCTGCCCGGCGGTCAATCCCATGTACTCCAGCGCCTTTTCGGCGGCCAGCCGCTCCGAGGGGTCCTCGTAGGAGGCCGGGTCCGGCACGGAGGAGGACAGCGGGGCGCCCTGGCCCGGGTTGGTGCCCCAGGTGACGAACGGCGCCAGCGCGGCCCCGTCGATGACGACCTCGGCGTCGAAGACGGCGTCCTCGTCGGTGCGCAGGGTCTCCCAGTAGGCGACCGCGGCGTCCCAGTCGGCGCCGACGGGGGCGTGGTCGCGGCCGCGCAGGTACTCGAAGGTGGTGGCGTCGGGGGCGATCATGCCCGCCCGCGCGCCGGCCTCGATGGACATGTTGCAGATGGTCATCCGCGCTTCCATCGACAGCTTCTCGATGGCCTCGCCGCGATATTCCAGGATGTAACCCTGGCCGCCGCCGGTGCCGATCTTCGCGATGATCGCGAGGATCAGGTCCTTGGCGGTGACGCCCTCGGCCAGCTCGCCGGTGACGGTGATGGCCATCGTCTTCGGGCGGGCCAGCGGCAGGGTCTGGGTGGCCAGCACGTGCTCGACCTGGCTGGTGCCGATGCCGAAGGCCAGCGCGCCGAACGCGCCGTGGGTGGAGGTGTGGGAGTCGCCGCAGACCACGGTGGTGCCGGGCTGGGTCAGGCCGAGCTGCGGGCCGACCACGTGGACCACGCCCTGCTCCACGTCGCCCAGCGGGTGCAGGCGCACCCCGAACTCGGCGCAGTTCTTGCGCAGGGTCTCCAACTGGGCGCGCGAGACCGGGTCGGCGATGGGCTTGTCGATGTCGAGGGTCGGGGTGTTGTGGTCCTCGGTCGCGATGGTGAGGTCGACCCGCCGGACCCCGCGTCCGCTCAGGCGCAGCCCGTCGAACGCCTGGGGGCTGGTCACCTCGTGGAGCAGGTGCAGATCGATGTAGAGGAGGTCGGGCTCGCCTTCCGCACGTCGCACGACGTGGTCGTCCCAGACCTTCTCCGCGAGTGTCCTGGCCATCGCTTTCCCTTCGGCCGACGGCCCACGTCGGCGCTGCTGGAGATCCCGAACCCAGTGGTTCGTGGGCCCGTACATACAGACTGTCGGGTTCTTGGAAAATTTGAACTTGCGTTTCACAGTGTGAGACGCGAATATCGTTGCATGGACAACTCTAGCGGCGTCGGCGTTCTCGACAAGGCAGCTCTGGTATTGAGCGCACTGGAGTCCGGTCCGGCCACCCTCGCCGGGCTGGTCGCGGCGACAGGGCTCGCACGACCCACGGCACACCGGCTGGCCGTGGCTTTGGAACACCACCGGATGGTGGCGAGGGACATGCAGGGACGGTTCATCCTCGGACCGCGGCTGGCGGAACTCGCCGCCGCGGCCGGCGAGGACCGCCTGCTGGCCACGGCGGGACCGGTACTCACCCATCTTCGCGACGTGACGGGGGAGAGCGCGCAGCTCTACCGCCGCCAGGGCGACATGCGGATCTGCGTGGCCGCGGCCGAGCGGCTCTCGGGCCTGCGGGACACCGTCCCGGTGGGCTCCACGCTCCCGATGAAGGCGGGCTCGGCCGCCCAGATCCTGATGGCCTGGGAGGAGCCCGAGCGGCTCCACCGCGGCCTCCAGGGCGCGCGCTTCACGGCCACGGCCCTCTCGGGCGTGCGCCGGCGCGGCTGGGCGCAGTCGATCGGCGAGCGGGAGCCCGGTGTGGCCTCCGTCTCGGCCCCGGTGCGCGGCCCCTCCAACCGCGTGGTGGCCTCGGTCTCGGTCTCCGGGCCGATCGAGCGCCTGACCCGGCACCCGGGGCGGATGCACGCCCAGGCCGTGATCGACGCCGCCGCGCGCCTCACGGAGGCCCTGCGCCGCTCCGGCTGACCCTTTCCCCACTCCCCCACTCCCCCGGCCCGGGGGCGCGCACGACGCCGCACACGTCCGCACAGCGCGCCCCCGGGCCTTCTCACGTCCGGGGGCGGGGGAACACGCAACGCGAAAAAGGAAGAGCCCCTTCGACTGTCGTCGAAGGGGCTCTTCCCTCGTGTACCCCCGACCGGATTCGAACCGGCGCTACCGCCTTGAGAGGGCGGCGTGCTAGGCCGCTACACAACGGGGGCAAGATCTTGGAGATCCGCTGGCCTACCTGGACTCGAACCAAGACTAACTGAACCAGAATCAGTCGTGCTGCCAATTACACCATAGGCCACTGGCTGGAAGACCAGTTGGTACCCCCGACCGGATTCGAACCGGCGCTACCGCCTTGAGAGGGCGGCGTGCTAGGCCGCTACACAACGGGGGCCCTAGCGATCCTGCATCAAAACATCCGGGTGCGACCCTGGACACTTCGCGGGAAGGATCTGTACCCCCGACCGGATTCGAACCGGCGCTACCGCCTTGAGAGGGCGGCGTGCTAGGCCGCTACACAACGGGGGCAAGCACTGCATGCGCACTGCGCTGGGGTACCAGGACTCGAACCTAGAACAACTGAACCAGAATCAGCCGTGTTGCCAATTACACCATACCCCACCAAAACTCAACCCCTTGTCGGGGGCTTCGTTCGGGTTGCGCCTCCTTCCGGCCCTTTCGGCCCGCTTGGCGGCGCAGAAAGAACATTACCGGATGCCTGACCGTGCTCCAAAACGGGTATCGATGCCGCTCGCCTCCGCGAGCTCGGAGAGGCCGCGGATCCGGTGCGCGCCCTCGGGCACGGGGGCGTCCGAGCCGGTGCGGTCGATCCAGACGGCCGCGAGCCCGGCGGCGTGGGCGGCCCGCGCGTCGGTCTCGGGCTGGTCGCCGACGTAGAGCACCTCGGCGGGCGGCAGGCCCAGGGCGGCGCAGGCCGCGTGGAAGGCCCCGGGGTCGGGTTTGGCGCGGCCGAGGTCGTCGGAGCAGAGCAGCAGCTCGAAGCGGTCGCGGATGCCCAGGGCCGTGAGCTTGCGGTGCTGGATCGGGTTCACGGAGTTGGACAGGATCGCGTGCCGGTGGCTCGCCGCGAGGGCGTCCAGGGTGGGCAGGGTGTCCGGGAAGAGCCGCCAGGATGCCTCGTAGCGCTCCAGGTGCCCGGCGAACCAGGCCCCGGCCTCGGCGTCGCTCAGGTGGGGCGCGGCCAGGAACTCGCGGACCCGGTGCAACCGCTGGTCCTCGAAGGTCAGCTCCCCGGCCTCGAACCGCGCCCAGTGCCGGGCCGTGGCCGCCCGCCAGGCCGCGAGCGCGGCGGCCGGGCTCCCGTGGCGCGGGGCGGTGGGCCCGGAACGCGCGAGGAGGGCGACCAGGGCGTCGGTGTCGGCGCCGGTGTGGTCGAAGAGGGTGTCGTCCACGTCCCAGAGCACGGCTCGGATCGGCATGGGACCGAGCCTACGTCCGCGCGGGTCGCGATGGCGGGGGAACGGGAGAGGGCCGGTCGCGGCGCGGGTGCGTCGCGACCGGCCCTCGGGGGTGCCGGGACGTGCGTCAGGCGGCGAGGCGGGCCAGGGCCGCGTCCACGCGGGCCAGCGAGCGCTCCTTGCCCAGGATCTGCAGGGACTCGAAGAGCGGCAGGCCGACGGTGCGGCCGGTGACGGCGACGCGGACCGGGGCCTGGGCCTTGCCGAGCTTGAGGCCGTGGGCCTCGCCGGCGGTCAGCACGGCCTGCTTGAGCGACTCCGGGTCGTTCCAGTCGGCCGCGTCGAGGTGCTCGCGGGCGGTGGTCAGCAGGGCCGCCGGCTCGCCCTTCATGGCCTTGTCCCAGGAGGGCTGGTCGAAGACCGGCTCGGCCAGGAACAGGAAGTCCACGTTGGCGGTGATCTCGGAGAGCACCGTCAGGCGGGTCTGCGCGTACGGGGCGATGGCCTGCCACGCGGCCTCGTCGAACTCGGCCTCGGCCCAGTTCGCGTGCGGGGCGCGCAGCCAGGGGCGGCATGCCTCGGCGAACTCCTTCGGGTCCAGCCGGCGGATGTGCTCCGCGTTGATGGACTCGGCCTTCTTGAGGTCGAAGCGGGCCGGGTTCGCGTTGACGTCCGCGATGTCGAACTTGGCGACCATCTCGTCCAGCGTGAACAGGTCCTGGTCGGCGGAGAAGGACCAGCCGAGCAGGGAGAGGTAGTTCAGCAGGCCGGCGGGGAGGAAGCCGCGCTCGCGGTAGAGGTTGAGCGATGCCTGCGGGTCGCGCTTGGAGAGCTTCTTGTTGCCCTCGCCCATGACGTACGGCAGGTGTCCGAAGGCCGGGATCTCCTTGGCCACGCCCAGCTCGATGAGCGCCTTGTAGAGGGCGATCTGGCGGGGGGTGGAGGAGAGCAGGTCCTCGCCGCGCAGGACGTGGGTGATCTCCATGAGGGCGTCGTCGATCGGGTTGACCAGGGTGTACAGCGGGGCGCCGTTGGCCCGGACGATGCCGTAGTCCGGCACGTTCTCCGGGGTGAAGGTCAGCTCGCCGCGCACCAGGTCGGTGAAGGTGATCGGCTCGTCGGGCATCCGGAAGCGGACGATCGCGGCGCGGCCCTCGGCCTCGTACCCGGCCTTGGCCTCGGCGGTCAGCGCGCGGCAGTGGCCGTCGTAGCCGGAGGGCCGGCCGGCGGCGCGGGCGGCCTCGCGGCGCTCGTCGAGCTCCTCGGTGGTGCAGTAGCAGTGGTACGCGTGACCGGCGGCCAGGAGCCTGCCGGCGATGTCCGCGTAGATGTCCATCCGCTGGGACTGGCGGTAGGGGGCGTGCGGGCCGCCGACCTCGTCCGGGCCCTCGTCCCAGGTGAAGCCGAGCCACTTGAGGGAGTCCAGGAGCTGCTCGTAGGACTCCTCGGAGTCACGGGCGGCGTCGGTGTCCTCGATGCGGAAGACGAAGGAGCCGCCCTGGTTCCGGGCGAAGGCCCAGTTGAAGAGGGCGGTCCGGACCAGGCCCACGTGGGGGTTGCCGGTCGGGGAGGGACAGAACCGTACGCGGACGGGAGATGCGCTAGCCACGCTTGATCACCTTGTTGGTGAGAGTGCCGATACCTTCGATGGTGACGGCGACCTCGTCGCCGACGTTGAGGGGGCCGACTCCGGCCGGGGTCCCCGTGAGGACGACGTCGCCGGGGAGCAGCGTCATGGCCTCGGTGATGTGCACGATCAGGTCCTCGATCGGGCGGACCATCTCGGCGGTGCGGCCGAGCTGGCGCTGTTCGCCGTTGACGGTGCAGCCGACGACGAGGTCGCTCGGGTCCAGGTCCGTCTCGATCCACGGGCCCAGGGGGCAGGAGCTGTCGAAGCCCTTGGCGCGGGCCCACTGGCTCTCGCGGCGCTGCACGTCGCGGGCGGTCACGTCGTTGGCGCAGGTGTAGCCGAGGATGACGTCCTTGACTCGCTCGCGGGGGACCTCGCGGCACATGCGGCCGATCACGACGGCCAGCTCGGCCTCGTGGTGGAGTTCGCCGGCGAAGGAGGGGAAGACGATCGGGTCGCCGGGGCCGACCACGGAGGTGGAGGGCTTGAAGAAGGTGACCGGGACCTCGGGGACCTCGTTGCCGAGCTCCGCGGCGTGCTCCGCGTAGTTGCGGCCGATGGCCACGACCTTGTTGGGGAGGACCGGGGGCAGCAGGCGGACCTTGTTCAGCGGGACCTTCGTGCCCGAGAGCTCGAAGTCCGCGAACGGGATGCCCTTGATGATGTCGAGGACGAGCTCGTCGGGAGCCTCGCCCTGCACGGCGCCGAAGGCGACGTTTCCGTCGATCGAGAATCTGGCGATGCGCAAGGCCGGCGCCTGCCCCTCTGTGATGCCGCCGCCGGGCCCCGGGGGGCGGCGGCGGTGAGCCGAAGTCTGCGGGACCCAGGCTAACGCGACGGGGGCGTCGGCTCGCGCGACGACGACGGCGGCCGGCTCGACCGGGTGGGTCGCGCCGGCCGCCGGCCGGGTGCTGCGGGGTGGTTCAGGAGGCGACGGGGGTCTGCGGCGCGACCATCAGGACGGTGCGGCGCGGGTTGGCCGTCACGGCGGGCAGGTCCACGGAGTACTCGCGGGTCTCCGGGAGCAGGCTGGTCGCGTTCTCCAGGTGCATGAGGGTGGTGCGGCGCGGGTTGGCCGTGGTGCGGTCCGTGGGCGTCGTCTCGTTCATCGACTTCTCGTCAACCTCGTCGTGGGGTCGGCGCGGGGGGCGCCGACGGGCGGATGGGCCATCCCTGTAAAGATTCAGGCTAAACATCGGATTACCCGGGAGAACGAGCCGACAGGGCTTCCCGGCGTGTGAGTTTGCTCACCCGTGATCGGACAAACCGGTCATTCCCGGCGGTCAATTCCGCTCAGGGAAACGGACATTGCGTCACTGAATGCAATATTCCACTCGTGATCATCGGACACGAGGGCTCGGATTGACCACGAAAACTACGGGCGGATAGTCCGTTTCATGCCGATAAGGGCTCCACTTGGGGTAATCTCCGAGTCACCCCGTGTGACCGCCTCCGTGAGGGCGCCGGCGCACCTTGTTGGAGATCCGGCACTGTGCTGGAATTCGCGGGACCGCCGCGAGAATGAGCCGGCGCGCGAGGGTGCGACAACGCTCCGCGCGCGCAGGGCGCGGAAAGGAACGAACGCGCCGGTCACCGACGACCACAGGGGCACCGGCCCCGATGACTCGACACCGTTTCGCCGCTCACCGGCGGGACGCCTGGTCCAGAGGTTGCGACGCCAGTGCAGGGACGTTTCAAGAGGGATGGCAACGCCGCGGCGGGGCAGGAGCCGCGCGGCGGGAACGAGCGCGGGTCCTCGCCCCAGCACGCCCAGAACCGCGGCCCCGGCGCCGAGGGAGCGGACGCGTTCGGCGCCGCGGCCTTCGGCGGCGGGCGACCCGCGGGCGGTCCGACCGGCGGCCCCGGAAACCCGATCGTCGGTCCCGGCGGCGCGGGCCCCGTGCCCGGCCCCGGCGGCTCCATACCCGGCCCCGGCGGCTCCGGCATACCCGGCCCCGGCGGACCGCGCGTCCCCGGCCCCCGGATCCCGGCCCCGCCGGTCGCCCCCGAGCCCGAGGGCAAGAAGGGCAAGCGCAAGGGCAAGGCCAAGGCCGCCCCGCACCCCAAGCCCCCGAAGGGCCGCGCCGCCAAGAAGGGCAAGGGCGCCGAGGGTTCCGCCCCGCAGAGCGGCGCCGCCGGCCCCGTGCAGAGCGACACCGACCCCGCCACGCCCCCCGCGTCCGCCGCGCCCCGCTCCACCGGCTCCCGCCTCGCCGTCCAGAACTGGCGCATCAGCACCCGACTGGTCTCGCTGCTGACCCTCCCCGTGGTCGCGGCCACCAGCCTCGGCGTCCTGCGCATCATGGACTCGCGCGACGACATCCAGCAGCTCGAACACATGAAGCTGCTGACCACGATGACCAACCAGGCCACCAACCTGGCCGCGGCCCTGCAGGAGGAGCGCGACCGCTCCGCCGGCCCGATGACCGCGAACAAGGGCAAGACCAACTCGATCGTCAACGGCGTCCGCGCCCAGACCGACACCGCCATCGACGCGTTCATCCAGGCCACCGACCCGGTGAACGACAAGCGCGGGGCGGCCGGCCAGGACGAGACCCTGGCGTCGATCCGCAACAACATCCTGCAGATCTCGCGCAGCCTCGGCCAGATCGAGCAGACCCGCAAGGACGCCTACAAGGAAGGCAACAACACCTTCCAGACGGTGACCTCCTACAACCGGATCGTCGCCGCCCTGCTGTCCCTCTCCCAGGACATGGCGCAGGCCACCTCGAACCCGGTCATGATCAAGAAGACCCGTGCGCTGGCGGCCTTCTCCTCCGCCAAGGAGAACGCCTCCATCCAGCGCGCGATCATCGCCGCGGCCCTGCCCGAACAGCCCACCACCCCCGGCAAGATGTCCGAGGCCGACCGGCTGTACGCGCAGAACGCCTTCGTCTCCGAGGCCGCCGCGCTGCGCACCTTCGGCCTCGTCTACAGCGCCAACGGCGGTGACGCCAACGAGCTGCTCGCCCCACTGAACAGCGGCAACAGCGAGATCGCGACCGCGAACCACTACGTCCGCCGCGTGCTGAGCACCCCCGACGCCCTGTCCAAGGAAGCCAACCGGTCCAACTCGGACTGGTACGACTCGGACGACGTCAAGATCGCGACGATGAAGAAGATCGAGCTGACCCTGCTGAACGACATGCAGGACAGCGCGCGCCTTCTGAAGAACGAGGCGACCACCGACGCCTGGATCAACGGTGTCCTGATCTTCCTCGTCATCGGCATCTCCTCGGCCGGTGCCTTCGTCATGGCCCGGTCCATGATCCGTTCGCTCCGTCGCCTCCAGGACACCGCGACCCGGGTCGCCCAAGACCGGCTGCCCGAGCTCGTCAAGCAGCTCTCCGAGTCCGACCCGCAGGACGTGGACACCTCCGTGGAGTCCGTCGGCGTGCACTCCCGCGACGAGATCGGCCAAGTGGCCGCGGCCTTCGACGAGGTGCACCAGGAAGCGGTCCGACTCGCCGCCGAGCAGGCCCTCCTCCGGGGCAACGTCAACGCGATGTTCACCAACCTCTCGCGGCGTTCCCAGGGCCTCATCCAGCGCCAGCTCTCGCTCATCTCCGAGCTGGAGTCCCGCGAGGCCGACCCGGACCAGCTGTCCTCCCTCTTCAAGCTCGACCACCTCGCGACCCGCATGCGCCGTAACGGCGAGAACCTCCTCGTCCTCGCGGGCGAGGAGCCGGGCCGACGCTGGACCCGCCCCGTGCCGCTCGTCGACGTGCTCCGCGCCGCGGCCTCCGAGGTGGAGCAGTACGAGCGGATCGAACTCTCCTCGGTGCCCACCACCGAGGTCGCCGGCCGCGTCGTCAACGACCTCGTGCACCTCCTCGCCGAGCTGCTGGAGAACGCCACCTCGTTCTCCTCCCCGCAGACCAAGGTCAAGGTCACCGGTCACGCGCTGCCCGACGGCCGGGTGCTGGTCGAGATCCACGACACCGGCATCGGCCTCTCCCCCGAGGACCTGGCCGCGATCAACGAGCGGCTCGCCGCGCCGCCCACCGTGGACGTGTCGGTCTCGCGCCGCATGGGCCTGTTCGTGGTCGGTCGACTCTCGCTGCGCCACGGCATCCGCATCCAGCTCCGTCCCTCCGACTCCGGCGGCACCACCGCGCTGGTCATGCTCCCGGTGGACGTGGCCCAGGGCGGCCGCAAGCCCGGTCAGCCGGGGCAGCCCGGTCAGCCCGGTCAGCAGCAGCCCGGCGGCCCGAACCAGGGCGGCGTCCCCGGCCAGGTCCCGCCGGTGCCCGGCGCGGGCAACCGTGCCGAGGCCCCCGGGGTCGGCGGCGCCCCGCAGCGCACCCCGGTCGGCTCGGCCCCGCAGCGCGGGCAGGTCGGCGGCGGTCCCCGGACCGCCCTGCCCGGCGGCCCGAACCAGGGCGGCGTGCCCGGCGCACCCGCCCCGCTGCCCCCGCGCACCCCGCAGGTCCCGCAGCCGCCGCAGGTCCCGCAGCCGCAGCGGGCCGCCCAGAACCCGAACGGCGCCCCCGCCCTGCCCTCGCGCGGCGAGCAGCGCCCCGGCGACCGGGCCGGCCTCGCGCCCCAGTCCGGCTTCGAGCGGCCCACGCCGCCGCCGGCCCCGGCCGCCCCGCGACCCCAGCTCCCCGCCCGCGGGCAGGGCGGCGGGATCCCGACCGCGGACCTCTCGTCCCCGCACACCGACCCCGCCGAGACCAGCGGCTTCCACCTCGCCCCGCCGCCGGCCGCGCGGCGCGGCGCGGACGACTGGCCCGGTGCCGAGCGGACCCCGCGCGGGCACGACGAGCTCTCCGGGCCCGGCTCCACCGCCGAGTTCGCCCGTCCCGACCTCGGCTCCCCGCTGCCGCGCCGCACCCCGGACCCGACCGCCGGCTTCGAGCACGGCGACCGTCGGGACCCGGCGAGCACCGGGGCCTTCCCGCAGGCCGGCGGCGGACAGTTCGCCCTCCCCGGCGAGCCCCCGGCCCCCGCCTCGCCCACCACCACCGGCCAGTACGCGCTGCCCGGCGACCCCTCGGCCGCGGGCGGGTTCCCGCAGCCCGGCCGACCGCAGCAGACGCAGACGCAGCAGCAGCCGCAACAGCAGCAGCCCGACCCGAGCACCACCGGTCAGTACGCGCAGCCGCAGCAGCCGGGCGGGTACGGCTACCCGACCCCGCCGCAGCAGCCGCAGTCCGCGACCACAGGCCAGTACCCGCAGTTCACCGGCGGGTACGGCTACCCGACCCATCAGGCCGACCCGACCGCGACCGGCCAGTACCCGACCGCGCAGCCGCAGCAGACCGGCCAGTACCAGCAGTACCCGGCCGCGCAGCAGCCGAACGGCCAGTACCAGGACCAGCAGCAGCACCAGAACCAGCAGTACGCGCAGCAGAACCCGCCGCAGAACGGGCAGTACGGGCAGTCCGACCCGCTCGGCGGGTACGGCTACCCGGGCGGGCAGCAGTACGGGCAGCCGCAGCCCCCGCAGCAGAACGAGTGGGCCCCCGCGGGCACCTCGATCCCGCCCGCGCCGCAGCGCCCGCAGCCCGTGCCCGGACTGTCCGTGCCCCAGCAGCCGCTGGAGCCGCGCGGCCCGGAGCGGGTCGCCGAGCCGCACCGGGCGGACGCCGCGAACCCGACGGTCAGCTGGAAGCCCTCGCCGAACGACGAACTCATGCGGCAGGCCGAGCGCGTGCGTCAGCCCGCCGCCGGCGGCGTCACCACCTCGGGCCTCCCGCGCCGGGTGCCGCGCGCGAACCTCGTCGCCGGCACCGCCGCCCAGCAGACCGAAGGCCAGGCCGCCGGTCCGCAGGTCTCCCGCGCCCCCGACGACGTCCGGGGCCGGCTCACCAACCTCCGCCGGGGTATCCAGCAAGGCCGTCAGGCCGGAACCGGACCGACGACCGGCAGTCACCCCATCGACCCCACTCACCGGCAGGAGCGTTAGTTGAGCTCGATGAGCCAGGCGGCACAGAACCTGAACTGGTTGATCACCAATTTCGTGGACAACACCCCCGGGGTGTCGCACACGGTGGTGGTCTCCGCCGACGGCCTCCTTCTGGCCATGTCCGAGGGCTTCCCCCGGGACCGCGCCGACCAGTTGGCGGCGGTGGCCTCCGGGCTCACCTCGCTGACCGCCGGCGCCTCCCGCATCTTCGAGGGCGGCGCCGTCAACCAGACCGTCGTCGAGATGGACCGGGGGTTCCTCTTCCTCATGTCCATCTCCGACGGCTCCTCGCTGGCCGTGCTCGCGCACCCCGAGTGCGACATCGGCCTCGTCGGCTACGAGATGGCCCTCCTCGTGGACCGCGCGGGCAACGTCCTCACCCCGGACCTGCGCGCCGAACTCCAGGGAAGCCTTCTCATCTGACCGTGAACCTCCCGGCCGGCCGGTAGCGCCGACCGGGACCCCGGGGCCCTCCCTGGTCCCCGGCCCCAGTACCCCCGTCAGGCCGCGAGAACCGTCCCCCCACCGGCCCCGTCCGACGGCACGCTGACCCGATGCTGTCCAGCCCGGAGGATCCATGACCCCGCCCCCCGCCTATCCCGACGCGTACGACGCGTACGCGGAAGGCGACCAACCCCTGGTGCGCCCGTACGCGATGACGGGTGGCCGCACCCGGCCCCGCTACCAGCTCGCCATCGAGGCGCTGGTCAGCACCACCGCCGATCCCATGCACCTGTCCGGGCTGCTGCCCGAGCACCAGCGCATCTGCACCCTCTGCCGCGAGGTCAAGTCGGTCGCCGAGGTCTCGGCGCTGCTGTCGATGCCGCTCGGCGTCGCGCGCATCCTCGTGGCCGACCTCGCCGAGGCAGGCATGGTCGCCATTCACCAGCCCGGCAACGGCGAGGCGGGCGGCACCCCGGACGTGACTCTGCTCGAAAGGGTGCTCAGTGGACTTCGCAAGCTCTGACGGCGGAGCGACTCGCTCCACCACCTCCGCGAAGATCGTGGTGGCGGGTGGCTTCGGCGTGGGCAAGACCACGTTCGTCGGAGCCGTCTCCGAGATCAACCCCCTGCGCACCGAAGCCGTCATGACCAGCGCCTCCGCCGGCATCGACGACCTCACCCACACCGGCGACAAAACCACCACCACCGTCGCCATGGACTTCGGCCGCATCACCCTCGACCAAGACCTCATCCTCTACCTCTTCGGCACCCCCGGCCAAGACCGCTTCTGGTTCATGTGGGACGACCTCGTCCGCGGCGCCATCGGCGCCGTCGTCCTCGTCGACACCCGACGCCTCGCCGACTGCTTCCCCGCCGTCGACTACTTCGAAAACAGCGGCCTCCCCTTCGTCATCGCCCTCAACGGCTTCGACGGACACCAGCCCTACACCCCCGAAGAAGTACGCGAAGCCCTCCAAATCGGCCCCGACGCCCCCATCATCACCACCGACGCCCGCCACCGCGCCGACGCCAAAAGCG
This sequence comes from Streptomyces dryopteridis, assembly GCF_049606955.1. NCBI lineage: Bacteria > Bacillati > Actinomycetota > Actinomycetes > Kitasatosporales > Streptomycetaceae > Streptomyces > Streptomyces dryopteridis. The sequence goes on from NZ_CP187113.1 coordinate 1,406,479, forward strand.
CCCTCATCACCCTCGTCGAACACGCCCTCATGGCCCGACTGAAGTGACCGGGGGGATCGGGCGATCCCCAACCCGACGGGCGGGCTGTGTCATAGGACACGGCCCGCCCGCTCGTTCATAACGTTTCGACAGAGAATTGACCCCGGATCGCGACTCCGGGCGACCGGCCGGTGCCTCAGAGCGCACAGCGGGACCGATATTTGGCGCCACAAGCTCCTTATGTCCGTTTTACGGTGAAGAACTGTCCCGGGCAACAACCGATTTCAGGTGTTTGGACCACGGCCGCCGACCGTGCTGGAATTCAAATGAAAACCAGCCGGTAGCACCGCCGAGAGGTTGTTGGTCGAGTGAGGCGAAGCAACGCAAGCACCGCGGAGGAACCCGCGCGCGGCAACTTCACCCCGCCGCAGCGCGCGGCCGTGCCGGGTCCCGGCGCGCCCGACCCGCAGCCCGCGCCGAGCGCCGGCTCCGGGAGCCGGTTCTCCCCGCGCAACTGGCGCGTGCCCACCCGACTGAACGCCATCCTGCTGCTGCCCGTGCTCGTCGGCCTCGTCATGGGCGGATTCCAGGTGAAGGGCTCCGTCGACACCTGGAACGAGGCCAAGGACGCGGAGAAGACCGCCCGCATCGTGCAGGCCGCCGCCGCCTACGGCGAGGCCCTGCTCAACGAACGCGACCTCACCGCCGCCCCCCTGCTCGCCGGCAAGCGCGAGGACCCGGCGGTGGCCAAGGCGTACGCCGCGACCGACGCCGCCAAGACGGCCTTCGACCGGTCCCTCGTCGGGATGCCCACCGGCCAGGGGCTCGAACGACGTCTGGAGCTCTTCCGCCAGGAGGAGCCCAAGCTCGCCAAGCTCCGCGAGTCCGCCTACCTCGCCCAGCCCGAGACCGCCAAGAAGAAGCTGCCCGCCGCGGCCGGCCCCGTGCCGACCGAGGAGGGCTACGTCCTGGTCCAGCACTATCTGATGCAGTTCGCCAACGAACTGGGCCTGGGCACCGGCAACGTCACCTCCTACGGCCGCATGGTCTACGCGCTCCAGCTCGCCAAGGCCGCCGGCTCCCTCCAGCGGTCGATCGGCACCCACCTGCTGGTGCGGCCGAGCGAGGACGACGACGTCCGCAAGAGCCAGCTCGTCGCCTTCTCCTCGTACGCCTACCTGGAGGAGATAGCCGTCGGCGAGTACGTGGCCGCCGGCACCCAGGCCGACACCGACCGGCTCGTCGAGGTCATGTCGAAGCGCTCCCAGGAGGGCGCCGCCCGGCTCGCCGAGGCGCAGAAGCAGGCCCGGGACGCCGGGAAGACCCTGAAGGCCCCGCCCACCGTGGACGGGTCCCCGCTCCAGGGCATGACGGAGGCCATCGCGAGCGGCGCCAAGCCGACCGCGCTCGCCGAGGGCGGCACCACCGCCCCCGCGTGGAACGCCGCCGCGACCGCCAAGTTCGAGGGCTACGCCGAGATCGAGAAGGAACTCCTCGACAAGGCCCTCGCCGACGCCGTGGCCGTCTCCGACGAGGCCCGCAACGACGCGATCCTCACCGGCGCCATCGTCGTGATCGCCCTGACCGTCGCCTTCCTCCTCGCCGCCATGGTCGCCCGCCAGATGGGCCGCTCCATGCGCCGACTGCGCGGCGCCGCCTTCGAGGTCGCCGAACAGCGCCTGCCCGGCCTGGTCGACCAGCTCTCGCGCACCGACCCCGGCAAGGTGGACACCCGGGTCGCCCCGATTCCCATCACCTCCCGCGACGAGATCGGCGAGATCGCCCGCGCCTTCGACCAGGTGCACCGCGAGGCCGTCCGGCTGGCCGCCGAGCAGGCCCTGCTCCGGGGCAACGTCAACGCGATCTTCACCAACCTCTCGATCCGCAACCAGTCGCTGATCGAGGGCCAGTTGACCCTCATCACCGACCTGGAGAACAACGAGGCCGACCCCGACCAGCTGGAGAACCTGTTCCGGCTGGACCACCTGGCCACCCGCATGCGCCGCAACGGCGAGAACCTGCTCATCCTCGCCGGCGAGGAGCCCGGCCGCCGCTGGGACCAGCCGGTCCCGCTGGTGGACGTGCTGCGGGCCGCCTCCTCCGAAGTGGAGCAGTACGAGCGCATCGAGCTCTCCGGGGTGAGCGAGGCCGAGATCCACGGCCGCGCCGTCACCGACCTCGTGCACCTGCTCGCCGAGCTGCTGGAGAACGCCACCACCTTCTCCTCCCCCCAGACCAAGGTCCGCGTCAACGCCACCCGGCTGCCCGACGGCCGCGTCATGATCGAGATCCACGACAAGGGCATCGGCCTGACAGCGGCGGACTTCGCCGACATCAACAACAAGCTTGCCGACCCGCCCACCGTGGACGCCGCGGTCTCCCAGCGCATGGGCCTCTTCGTGGTCGGCCGGCTGGCCGACCGGCACAACATCCGCGTGCAGCTGCGCCCCTCCGGCGAGCAGGCCGCCGGCACCACCTCGCTCGTCATGCTCCCCGAGGTCATCACCCACGGTGGCGGCGGCGAGCAGGTGCCCGAGGGGGACTTCACGGTCTCCTCGATCATCCCCGCGCAGGCGCCGGGCCCCTTCGGCGGCGCCCCGACCGGCCCCGCCGGGCACGCCCCGACCGCCGCCGAACTCGGCTTCGACGACTCGCGCTACCAGGGCGAGGCCGACGCCGTGCAGCGCTCGCTCACGCACCAGGAGCGCCGCGCCGCGCTGGAGGCCCAGGTCGGCCGCCAGTCCCCGGAGCAGCCGCAGGAACACGGGTGGCAGCCCGAGCGGACCGGCGAGCAGCCCGCGCCGCAGCACGGCGCCCCGGGTGAATTCGGCACCGGACAGGGGCAGTTCGGACAGCAGCAGGCCGGCTGGGAACAGCCCTGGCAGCCCGAGGGCACCGGCACCCACCCGGCGCCGGTCGCGCCGGACTGGCAGCAGCCGCACACCCCGGCCCAGCCCTTCCCGGCCCTGGAACAGCAGCCCTCCTTCCCCCCGGAGGCCCCCGCGGCCCCCCTCCCCGGCGCCCTGGAACAGCAGGATTTCGGCCAGGGTTGGAACGCTCCGGCACCCGAGAACTCCCCCTCCCCGTGGCCGGGATACGCCCCCGCGGTCGAACCCGGGTACGGCGACGGATGGCAGCCCGCGTACGACAACGGTCCCGGTGCGGACGCGGGCCGGTCGCACCCGGTCGAGGGTTGGCAGGACCCGTCCTCCGGCACCCCGGGGACCCCGGGCACCGAGCAGGTGTACGAGGTGGCCGGCCAATCGTTCCCGGCCTCCGGGCAGTGGCCGGATCAGAACCCGGTTCCGGCCTCCTACCAGCACAATCACGGGACCGAATCGGAATCCCCGGTCGCTCCCGAACCGGCTCCGGAACGCGTAGGCTTCGATCGACCGGACACCACTGACGACACCGGCCATCAGCTGACCGGCGCGGGTCTCCCGCGTCGCGGCAGCCGATCGCAGTGGCAGCCGGCGCAGCAGGAAGCGGAGTCCCCCAAGTCCTTCTTCGAAGGCCGGAAGGTCCAGCCGGCCGAGTCGGAGGCGGAGGAGGACGGCAATGGCTGGCGCTCTCGCAACGACGAGCGCTGGGCACAGGCCGGAAAGCTTCGCGAGCCGAAGGCCGGCGGGGTCACCCCGTCCGGTCTCCCCCGGCGGGTTCCCAAGGCCAACCTGGTCGAGGGCACCGCGGAATCGACCCCGCAGGGAGGCCCCTCGGTCTCCCGCGCTCCGGAGGACGTGCGGGGCAGGTTGAGCAACCTGCGACGCGGTGTCCAACAGGGCCGCAGCGCGGGTTCGGAGCAGTCAAGTACCAGCTATGACCAGGAGCGTTAGTGTGAGCCCGATGAGCCAGGCGGCACAGAACCTGAACTGGTTGATCACCAATTTCGTGGACAACACCCCCGGGGTGTCGCACACGGTGGTGGTCTCCGCCGACGGCCTCCTTCTGGCCATGTCCGAGGGCTTCCCCCGGGACCGCGCCGACCAGTTGGCGGCGGTGGCCTCCGGGCTCACCTCGCTGACCGCCGGCGCCTCCCGCATCTTCGAGGGCGGCGCCGTCAACCAGACCGTCGTCGAGATGGAGCGAGGGTTCCTCTTCCTCATGTCCATCTCCGACGGCTCCTCGCTGGCCGTGCTCGCGCACCCCGAGTGCGACATCGGCCTCGTCGGCTACGAGATGGCCCTCCTCGTGGACCGCGCGGGCAACGTCCTCACCCCGGACCTGCGCGCCGAACTCCAGGGAAGCCTTCTCAACTGACAGACAGGCAGTGCGGTTCGCGTCATCGCACCATTAGGGTGCGGTGGCGCGGCTCCACAGGGAGTACTGCGTTCTTGGAGTCGGAGGAGGAAACGTGACAACACCCGGAGAACATCCCTATGGCGGCGCCCAGCCGCAGGGTGGGCACGACCACAACCGCTTCAACTTCCCCTCGGCGCCCAGCCGTCAGCCCTCCCCGGAGCAGAACCCGTACCAGCAGCAGGAGCCCTACCGTCAGGACCAGGGGCACCCGCAGTATCCACCCCAATCACCGCCCCCGCCCCCCGGGCAGCCGTACGGGCAGCAACAGCGGCAGCACCCCGGAGCGACGCACCGGCCCTCGCAGCCGGCCGCTCCGAAGGCGCACAACCCGTTGGTGCGCCCGTACGCGATGACGGGTGGTCGGACCCGACCCCGCTACCAGCTCGCCATCGAGGCACTGGTCAGCACCACGGCCGATCCGGCCCTGCTGCAAGGGCAGTTGCCCGAGCACCAGCGGATCTGCCGCCTGTGCCAGGAGATCAAGTCCGTCGCGGAGATCTCGGCACTGCTCTCCATTCCGCTTGGCGTCGCCCGCATCCTCGTAGCCGATCTGGCCGAGGCGGGCCTCGTCGCCATTCACCAGCCCGGCGGGGACGATTCCGCCGGCGGTCAGCCAGACGTGACACTGCTCGAAAGGGTGCTCAGTGGACTTCGCAAGCTCTGACGGCGGAGCGACTCGCTCCACCACCTCCGCGAAGATCGTGGTGGCGGGTGGCTTCGGCGTGGGCAAGACCACGTTCGTCGGAGCCGTCTCCGAGATCAACCCCCTGCGCACCGAAGCCGTCATGACCAGCGCCTCCGCCGGCATCGACGACCTCACCCACACCGGCGACAAAACCACCACCACCGTCGCCATGGACTTCGGCCGCATCACCCTCGACCAAGACCTCATCCTCTACCTCTTCGGCACCCCCGGCCAAGACCGCTTCTGGTTCATGTGGGACGACCTCGTCCGCGGCGCCATCGGCGCCGTCGTCCTCGTCGACACCCGACGCCTCGCCGACTGCTTCCCCGCCGTCGACTACTTCGAAAACAGCGGCCTCCCCTTCGTCATCGCCCTCAACGGCTTCGACGGACACCAGCCCTACACCCCCGAAGAAGTACGCGAAGCCCTCCAAATCGGCCCCGACGCCCCCATCATCACCACCGACGCCCGCCACCGCGCCGACGCCAAAAGCGCCCTCATCACCCTCGTCGAACACGCCCTCATGGCCCGACTGCGGTAACGAGCGGCGCGCGGCCGCGCGCACGCGTCCACACGAGGCCGACGGCCCGTGCCCCCGCGAAGGGGGCCGGGTCCCGGCCTCGTCCGCGTGCCCGGCGGATCGGGGCCGGACACGCGGAAGGCCGCCGCCCCCTCGCGGGGACGGCGGCCTTCGTGGTGACGCGCGGGGCTCAGCCCTGCCAGCTGTGCGGCGCCCGGAAGCCCGGGGTGCGCTCCAGCCGGCGCCAGCCGGCGGTGGACCGGCGGGGGCCGACGACGGCGGCGGTGGGCTCGGCGGCCGCGCGGGCCATGAGGATGGCCGTGATCGCGGCCAGTTCCTCGGGCGCGGCGGTGCCCTTCTCGACCTTCAACAGGGTGTCGGTGGCGGTGCTCATGCGGGGCAGGCTCCTTACTGCGGCGGGTTGCCGTGCTTGCGGGAGGGCAGATCGGCGTGCTTGTTGCGGAGCATGGCCAGGGCGCCGACGAGGGTGTGGCGGGTGTCGGCGGGGTCGATGACGTCGTCCACGAGGCCGCGCTCGGCCGCGTAGTACGGGTGCATCAGCTCCGCCTTGTACTCCTTGACCATGCGGGCGCGCATGGCCTCGGGGTCCTCGGCCTCGGCGATCTGCTTGCGGAAGATGACGTTCGCGGCGCCTTCGGCGCCCATGACGGCGATCTCGTTGGTGGGCCAGGCGTAGGTGAGGTCGGCACCGATGGACTGGGAGTCCATGACGATGTACGCGCCGCCGTACGCCTTGCGCAGGATGAGCGAGATCCGGGGCACGGTCGCGTTGCAGTACGCGTAGAGCAGCTTGGCGCCGTGCCGGATGATGCCGCCGTGCTCTTGGTCGACGCCGGGCAGGAAGCCGGGGACGTCGAGGAGGGTGACGATGGGGATGTTGAAGGCGTCGCAGAGCTGGACGAAGCGCGCGGCCTTCTCGGAGGCGTGGATGTCGAGCACGCCGGCGAGGTGGCCGGGCTGGTTGGCGACGATGCCGACGACCTGGCCGTCGAGGCGGGCCAGGGCGCAGATGATGTTGCGGGCCCAGCGCTCGTGGATCTCCAGGACCTCGCCGTCGTCGACGATCTCCTCGATGACCTTGAGCATGTCGTACGGGCGGTTGCCGTCGGCCGGCACGAGGTCCAGGAGGACGTCGGAGCGGCGGTCGGCGGGGTCGTCGCCCTGGACGACGGGGGGGTTCTCGCGGTTGTTGGAGGGCAGCATCGAGATGAGGTAGCGGACCTCGGCGATGCAGGTCTCCTCGTCGTCGTACGCGAAGTGCGCGACGCCGGAGGTCTCGGCGTGCACGTCGGCGCCGCCGAGGCCGTTCTGGGTGATCTCCTCGCCGGTCACCGCGCGGACCACGTCGGGTCCGGTGATGAACATCTGCGAGGTGTCGCGGACCATGAAGACGAAGTCGGTGAGGGCGGGGCTGTAGGCCGCGCCGCCGGCGCAGGGGCCGAGCATGACCGAGATCTGCGGGATGACCCCGGACGCCTTGGTGTTGCGCTGGAAGATGCCGCCGTAGCCGGCGAGGGCGGAGACGCCCTCCTGGATGCGGGCGCCGGCGCCGTCGTTGAGGGAGACCAGGGGGGCGCCGGCCGCGATGGCCATGTCCATGATCTTGTGGATCTTGGTGGCGTGGGCCTCGCCGAGGGCGCCGCCGAAGATCCGGAAGTCGTGGGCGTAGACGAAGACGGTGCGGCCCTCGACGGTGCCCCAGCCGGTGATGACTCCGTCGGTGTAGGGCTTCTTGGCCTCCAGGCCGAAGCCCGTGGCGCGGTGCCGGCGGAGCTGCTCGACCTCGTGGAACGACCCCTCGTCCAGGAGCAGGGCGATGCGCTCGCGGGCGGTCAGCTTGCCCTTGGCGTGCTGCGCCTCGGTTGCGCGCTCGGAGGGTCCACGCTCGGCCTGCTCGCGCAGGGCGTGCAGTTCGGCGACGCGACCCCGCGCGTCCGTGGGCTCACTGGAGGTTTGGTCGACAACGGTCATGTAATGACCTTACGAAGAGGGCCCAAGAAATCTCTCCGTCGACACCGGACAGTGTCCGGCGCTGTCCGCTGTGTGGGCCGCACATACGGGGGGTGCGGGGGACGGACCCCACCAGCTGGGACCTTCGTCCTTTGTGGGACTCCGACAAAGCGGCCCGACACGGGGTCGAAGAAGTTGAAACTTGAACGGAATGGGCCTAGGCTGGTTTTCGTTGAAGGTTAAACGAACTCGTCCGAGGAGGATGTCATGGGTCTCTTCACCCGCCGCCACCAGAACACCGCCGTCGCCGTCGCCGAGACCCCGGTGAACCCGGCCCTCGCCGCCCTCACCGGGGACTGGGCCATCGACCCGAGCCACACCAACATCGGCTTCACCGTCCGGCACGCCATGGTCACCAACGTGCGCGGCTCCTTCACCGAGCACACCGGCACCCTGCACCTCGACGGCACCGACCCGGGCCGGTCCACCGCCGCCATCGACGTCACCATCGCCTCGGTGGACACCGGCATCGCCGACCGCGACGGCCACCTGCGCAGCGCCGACTTCTTCGACGCCGAGAACTTCCCGCTGATGACCTTCCGCTCCACCCGCGCCGAACAGCTCGGCGGGGACCTCTACCGGATCACCGGCGACCTCACCATCAAGGACGTGACCCGCCCGCTCGCGATCGACCTGGAGTTCACCGGCTCCGCCACCGACGTCTACGGCAACCTGCGCGTGGGCTTCGAGGGCGCCGCCGAGATCCTGCGCTCCGACTGGGGCCTGACCTGGAACGCGGCCCTGGAGGCGGGCGGCGTGATGGTCTCCGACAAGGTGAAGCTGACCTTCGACATCTCCGCGATCAAGCAGGGCTGAGCGGCGCCGCACGGACGGGCGAACGCGCGCGACCGCCGTCGCGCGCCGCCCCGCCCCGTGGCGGTCGCCCGTCAGTCGAAGCCGCCGCCACCGCCGAAGTCCCCGCCACCGCCGAAGCCACCACCGCCGCCGAAGTCGCCGCCGCCGAAGGCCGAGGGGTCGAAGTCGGCGCCAGACACGTCCCCGCCCTCGAAGCCCGCGCCCGCCGCGTCGCCGCCGAAGCCCCCGCCGAAGTCCGAGGCGTAGGCCGGGGTCGCCATCATCGAGCCGAGCATCGTGCCCACGAGCAGGCCGGGCAGCATCCCGCCGCCGAAGTAGCCGCCCGCCCACGGCCCGTACGCCGGGCCCGCGTCGTAGTAGGGCCGCCGGCCCTCCGCCGTCTCCACCGTGCGCACCATCGGTTCCCGCCCCTCCCGCAGCCGCACGGCGTCCGCCGCGCAGACCGGCACCGTGCGCGCCGCCCCGCCCTGCGGGGTCCACTCCACGTCCTCGACGGATACCCCGTGCCGGGGGTCGAAGAAGCAGGGCGTGCGCCGCTCGGGCAGCGGTCGGCCCTCGCGGCGGGCCGCCAGGCTCGCCAGCGCGAAACGGCCGTCCTCCAGCGCCTCGGTGACCCCGGTGACCTCGTCGGGGCGGGTCACCCGCGCCATGATCGCCTTCGCCCGTTCGTAGGAGTCCAGGCCGCGTTCCCAGTCCGCGCGCATCGCGTCGTCCGCGCCGGGCTCGCCCGGGTGGAAGTCCAGCCGGTCCAGTTCCTCGCCGAAGGCCGTGATGTCCTCGTCCACGACCACCCGCAGTCGGGCCAGCGCCTCCGCGCGGGCCGCCTCCTGCTTGCGGCGGCGCGAGCGCACCAGGGCGTAGCCGGCGCCGCCGCCGGCCACGAGCACCGCGGCGAACCCGATCAGGGCGCCCGCGCCGACCCCGTCCGCCGTGTCGCCCCCGCCGCCCCAGGAGGCCGGGGCCTTCCCCTTCAGCTGGGGCAGGGCCTGGGTGACGAAGGCGTCGAGCTGGTCGGCGGCCGAGACGGGCCCGCCCGCCTTGACGGCCGCGGTCAGGTTGGCGGTCGCGCTGCGACTCAGCACGCTCGGGTCGGAGCCGGCGTTGAAGCCGGTGCCGAGCCGGACGGCGTAGGTGCCGGTGATCCCCGCGCCGGTGCGGATCGCGCCGAGCAGGTCCTTGGGCGGGAACTCGGAGGTCGCCGGCAGCACCGCCACGAACAGCGGCTTGTCGGCGTCCTTGATGCGTTTGGCCAGGGCCTCGGCCCGATCGGGCGGGAGCTGGTCGGTGACCCGGGGGTCCACGTACACGGGGTTCTCCCGCAACGCCTCCCCCACGGCCACGGGGCCGCTCGCCGCGTGGGCGACCGGGGCGAACGCGACCGTGCCCAGGCACAGCGCGAGCACCGCGACCACCGAGGCGGGCAGCGACCGGACCCACGCGCGGGAGGACATCCGGGACGGGCGACTCGGGGCGGTTCGGCTCATACCACCGAAGTTACCCGAATCGCCCGTTCGGCGGCCGTGAGAGCCCTTCGCCCCTTGCGTCCCGCCTACTCCGTGGGCTCCACGCCGGCGTGCAGCAGGCCGTAGGTGTACGCGTCCTCCAGGGCCTGCCAGGAGGCGGCGATCACGTTCGGGGCCACGCCCACCGTGGACCACTCGCGGTTGCCGTCGCTGGTGGAGATCAGCACCCGGGTCGTGGACTCGGTGCCGTGCTTGCCCTCCAGGATGCGGACCTTGTAGTCGAGCAGCTCGAATTTGGCGAGCTGCGGGTAGAAGGGCTCCAGGGCCACCCGCAGGGCGTTGTCCAGGGCGTTCACCGGGCCGTTGCCCTCGCCGGTGGCCAGGATCCGCTCGCCCTTGGCCCACAGCTTCACCGTGGCCTCGTTGGCGTGGGTGCCGTCGGGGCGGTCCTCGGTGATGGCGCGCCAGGACTCGACGCGGAAGTAGCGGCGGGCCCGGCCCTCGGCCTCGGCGCGCAGCAGCAGCTCGAAGGAGGCGTCGGCGGCCTCGTAGGTGTAACCGGCCAGCTCGCGTTCCTTGACCCGTTCCACCACCCGTCCGACCAGGAGGCGGTCCTCGCCGAGGTCCACGCCCAGCTCGCGTCCCTTGAGCTCGATCGAGGCCCGGCCGGCCATGTCGGAGACCAGCATCCGCATGGTGTTGCCGACCCGCTCGGGGTCGATGTGCTGGTAGAGGTCGGGGTCCACCTTGATCGCGGAGGCGTGCAGCCCGGCCTTGTGGGCGAAGGCGGACACGCCCACGTAGGGCTGGTGGGTGGCGGGGGCGAGGTTGACCACCTCGGCGATGGCGTGCGAGATGCGGGTCATCTCGGTCAGCGTGCCGGGGGGCAGCACCCGGCGGTCGTACTTCAGCTCCAGGGCCGCGACCACGGGGAAGAGGTTGGCGTTGCCGACCCGCTCGCCGTAGCCGTTGGCGGTGCACTGCACGTGGGTGGCGCCGGCGTCGACCGCGGCCAGGGTGTTGGCGACCGCGCAGCCGGTGTCGTCCTGGGCGTGGATGCCGATCCGGGCGCCGGTGTCGGCGAGGACGGTGGCCACGACGGCCCCGATCTGGGCCGGCAGCATGCCGCCGTTGGTGTCGCAGAGCACGACCACGTCGGCGCCGGCCTCGTGGGCGGTGCGCACCACGGACTTGGCGTACTCGGGGTTGGCGCGGTAGCCGTCGAAGAAGTGCTCGCAGTCCACGAACACCCGGCGGCCCTGGGCGACGAGGTGGGAGACGGTGTCGCGGACCATCTCCAGGTTCTCTTCGAGGGTGGTGCGCAGGGCGAGTTCGACGTGCCGGTCGTGGGACTTGGCGACCAGGGTGATGACGGGGGCGCCGGATTCGAGGAGGGCGCGGACCTGCGGGTCCTCGGCGGCGGTGGCGCCGGGGCGGCGGGTGGCGCCGAAGGCCACGAGGCGGGCGTGCCGGAACTCGATCTCGGTCGTGGCGCGGGAGAAGAACTCGGTGTCACGGGGGTTGGCGCCGGGCCAGCCGCCCTCGATGAACCCGACGCCGAACTCGTCGAGCCGGCGGGCGATGGTCAGCTTGTCGGCGACCGTGAGGTTGATGCCTTCGCGCTGCGCGCCGTCGCGCAGTGTGGTGTCGAAGACGTGGAAGCTGTCGTCGGGGACCTCGGTCGTCGTCATGCTGATCTGGCTCCTGTCGGATGAGTGGGTCCGAGAGTTCCGGGTTCCACTTGCTCCATCATCGCGCGCCCTGCGGTCCCGGTCGGTGGCGGGCCCGAAAACGAAAAAACCCCTCGCGGGTGCGAGAGGTCTGCGCGCGGGTCTGGGGCACGGTGCCCGTGATCCCGTGGATCACCACGGGTCAACGGTCATCGCGGACCGGCGCGCCGCCGCCGATAATCACGGTCTGAGCGAACACGTCGGCAGTCTGTCACATCCCCTCCGGCGGCGGACACGCGTCCCAGGATGCGGACGCGGGCGCCGGTCGGGTCCGGCTCAGGGGCGGGTCAGGGGCCGATCGCCTCGGTGAGGTACTCGTTCGCGTGGGCGAGGATGTCGGCGCGGTCGACACCGGGCAGGCCGACGGCGAGCTGGATGGAGAAGCCGTCGAGCAGGGCCCGCAGTCGGGCGGCGATCCGGTCGCTGTCCCCGGCCCGCAGTTCGCCGCGGGAGGCACCCTCGGCGAGGAGGGCGACGAGGTCGCGGTGCCAGGCGCCCTCGATGGCGCTCTGGCGGGCGCGTTCGGCGGGGCCGGCGTCCTGGCAGCGGTTCCAGACCTCCAGCCACAGGCTCCAGTGCGGGTCCCGGGGGGCGGTGGGCACGTAGAGGTCCACGTAGGCGCGGATCCGGTCGACCGCGGGGCCGGGGCGCGAGAGCAGGGCGCGGCGGCGTTCGCCGAGGGACGCCTCGCTCCATTCGAGGGTCTGCAGGAGCAGTTCGTCCTTGCTGCGGAAGTAGTAGAGGAGGTGGCCGCTGCTCATGCCGACCTCGCGGCCGAGGCCGGCCATGGTGAGGCCGTCCAGGCCGCGTTCGGCGATGGTGGCCATGGCGGCGGCGAGCACGTCGGCGCGGGGTGGGGCGTTGCGCCGGGCCGCCCGGGCCCTGGGGGTGGTCTCGGGGTGCGCGTCCGTGCCGCCCGCAGCCATGGTCGCTCCTGTGTCGTGTGGGGTGGGGTCGGGGCGTGCGGGCCCCGTGCCCTCACACCTTCGGCTGCTGCTGCGTGATGCAGTGGATGCCGCCGCCCCCGGCGAAAATCGTACGTGCGTCGACGAGGGTCACGGTGCGCTCCGGGAAGAGCCGGCGGAAGATCTCGGCGGCCTCGGCGTCGCGGGGGTCGTCGAAGGAACAGAGGATGACGCCGTCGTTGCACAGGTAGTGGTTGATGTAGGACCAGTCCACCCATTCCCCGTCCTCTTGGAGGACGGTCGGGGCGGGGACCTCGACGACCTCCAGGCGGCGGCCCCGGGCGTCGGTCTCGGAGCGCAGCAGGTCGGCGATGAGCTTGCCGCGTTCGTGGTCGGGGTGGGCGGGGTCGGGCTGGGAGTGGACGAGGACGACGCCGGGGCGGGCGAAGGCGGCCACGATGTCCACGTGTCCCTGGGTGCCGTAGGTGCCGTAGTCGCCGACGAGGCCGTAGGGCAGCCAGATGGCCTTGGTGGTGCCGAGGTGGGCGTGGATCTCGGCCTCGACCTCGGCGCGGGTGCGGCCGGGGTTGCGACCGGCGCCGAGTTGCACGGTGTCGGTGAGGAGGACGGTGCCCTCGCCGTCCACGTGGATGGCGCCGCCCTCGTTGACGAGGGGGGTGGAGTAGGTGGGGGTGCCGAGGAGGTCGGAGACGTGCCGGGCGATGTGGGCGTCGTGCTCCCAGCGGGCCCAGTCCTGGGCGCCCCAGCCGTTGAAGGTCCAGTCGACGGCGGCGAGCCGGCCGGCGCCGTCGGTGACGAAGGTGGGGCCGATGTCGCGCATCCAGGCGTCGTCGAGGGGGCGTTCGACGATCTCGACCTCGGGGCCGACGAGGGCGCGGGCGCCGTCGGCGTCTCCGGGGGCCACGACGAGGGTGACGGGTTCGTGAGCGCGGACGGCGCGGGCCACGGCGGCCCAGGCGGCGCGGGCCCCGGCGAGTTCGTCCTCGTCGGTGAAGGTGGGGTTGGGGCTGGGCCAGGCCATCCAGGTGCGCTCGTGCGGGGCCCACTCGGGGGGCATCCGGTAGCCGTCGGCGGCGGGGGTGGCGCGGGGTGCGGGGTGCGGGCTCATGGCGGGTGCGGGTCCTTGGCGGGAGGGCGGACGGGCGAGGTTTAGAACACCACTCTAACTTGCCGGTGCGCACGGGACCAAGGGTGCGGGCGGAGCATGTGCCGCGTCGCATCGAGCGACGCTCGAACTCGGTGGGACCTGACGGATCACGCCCGGCGGTCAACCCGCGGGCCCTGCGCGGCGTCCTTCCCCGTGACCGGGCACGGCCCGGGACCGGACGAGGAACGAGGGGGCAGTGTCGTGGAGGAACTGGCGTACGTGGCGGGCAAGGCGCTCCGGGGGCTGGGCACCCTGCTGGGCATGGGCGGGGACGTGGCGGTGGAGTACGCGGTGGAGCGGCGCATCGAGTCCCAGCGCGACAAGGACAGGGCCCGGGACGAGGGCGAGGGCGGCGCGGACGGCGCGGCGCGCGCCTGATCCGCCCGCCCGATCCGCGCCCGCCCCGGGTCCGGACGCCACGAGGCCCCCGCCGCGACCGCGATCGGTCGTGACGGGGGCCTCGTGCGCGTGCGCCGGTCGGCGCGGTCCGGCTCAGCCGCCGAGCGGGTGCATCCAGCCGTGCGTGTCGGCCGCGTGGCCGGTCTGGAGCTCCAGGAGGGCCTTGCGGAGCTTCATGGTGACGGGGCCGGGCTCGCCGTCGCCCTGCACCCATGCCTGCCGGGTGGACTTGACCGAGCCGACGGGGGTGATCACGGCGGCGGTGCCGCAGGCGAAGACCTCGGTGAGGGTGCCGTTCTCGTTGTCGCGGGCCCAGTCCTCGACCGTGATGCGGCCCTCCTCGGCGGTGTGGCCGAGGTCGCGGGCGATGGTGAGGAGGGAGTCGCGGGTGATGCCGGGCAGCAGGGAGCCGGTGAGCTCGGGGGTGACGATGCGGTCCCCGTACACGAAGTACAGGTTCATGCCGCCCATCTCCTCGATCCAGCGGTGCTCGACGGCGTCCAGCCACACCACCTGGTCGCAGCCGTGCGAGGCGGCCTGCGCCTGGGCCACGAGGGAGGCCGCGTAGTTGCCGCCGGTCTTGGCGGCGCCGGTGCCGCCCTTGGCGGCGCGCACGTACTCCTCGGAGAGCCAGACCGAGACGGGCTTGACCCCGCCGGGGAAGTAGGCGCCGGCGGGCGAGGCGATCACGATGAACGTGAACTCGTTGGCCGGGCGGACCCCGAGGCCGACCTCGGAGGCGAACATGAACGGGCGCAGGTACAGGCTGGCCTCGCCGGAGCTGGGCACCCACGCCCGGTCCTGGGTGACCAGCGCGTCGCAGGCGGCGACGAACAGGTCGGTGGGCAGCTCGGGCATGGCCATGCGCCGGGCCGAGGCGTTGAAGCGCTCGGCGTTGGCGAACGGGCGGAAGGTGGCCACGGAGCCGTCGGGCTGCCGGTACGCCTTGAGGCCCTCGAAGATGGTCTGCGCGTAGTGCAGGGTCATGTTCGCCGGGTCGATCGACAGCGGGGCGTACGGCACCAGCTCGGCGTCGTGCCAGCCGCGGCCCTCGGTCCACTTGACCGTGACCATGTGGTCGGTGAAGTGGCGGCCGAACCCGGGGTTGGCCAGGATCGTCTCGCGCTCCGCTTCGGACAGCGGGTGGGAGGAGGGCTTGAGTTCGATCGTGGGCGTCGTCATGAGTGCTTGTCCTTCACCGGTTGTGTAATGGCGGACCGCGCTCATTGCGTACCCCGTACGGAAGTACCAGGACGTCCGAACTTCCCCGTATTCCGCGGCCTCGCGTTCGATTATCGCGCGTGGGGTGGCCGGACAGAAACGGGGCGTCGGCGATTGCGGCCCACGGGCATGGTGGCACCCGGGGCCGTGCCGGAACAGCCGCCCGGGACCCGAGGTCCCGGACGGCCGTCGCCGTCGTGCCGTGCGGCTGCCGTCAGCCGGCCACCCGGGCGGCGATCGCGTCGCCGATCAGGTCCGTGCTGCGGAAGGTGCCGTCGCGCTCGGCCAGGTCGGCGCTGACGGCGTCCTCGATGCGGGCGGCCTCGGACTCGTGGCCCAGGTGCCGCAGGAGGAGGGCGACGGAGAGGATCGTCGCCGTGGGGTCGGCCTTGCCGGTGCCCGCGATGTCCGGGGCCGAGCCGTGGACGGGCTCGAACATGGACGGGAAGGCGCCGGTGGGGTTGATGTTCCCGGAGGCCGCCAGGCCGATTCCGCCGGTGACGGCGGCGGCGAGGTCGGTGAGGATGTCACCGAAGAGGTTGTCGGTGACGATCACGTCGAAGCGCTCGGGCTGCGTGACGAAGAAGATCGTCGCCGCGTCCACGTGCAGGTAGTCCGTGCTCACCTCGGGGTACTCGGCGGCGACGGCGTCGAAGATCCGCTTCCACATGCCGCCGGCGAACACCAGGACGTTGTTCTTGTGGACCAGCGTCAGCTTCTTGCGGGGGCGGGCCGCGGCGCGGGCGAAGGCGTCGCGCACCACGCGCTCCACGCCGTACGCCGTGTTCACGCTGACCTCGGTGGCCACCTCGGCCGGGGTGCCGACGCGCAGCGCGCCGCCGTTGCCGGTGTAGGGGCCCTCGGTGCCCTCGCGGACCACGACGAAGTCGATCTCCGGGGCGCCGGCCAGCGGGGTGGCGGTGTTCGGGAACAGCTTCGAGGGCCGCAGGTTGATGAAGTGGTCGAAGGCGAACCGCAGCTTGAGCAGCAGGCCCCGCTCGAGGACGCCGGACGGGACCGAGGGGTCGCCGATCGCGCCGAGGAGGATGGCGTCGTGGCCCTTGAGGGCCGCCAGCTCCGCGTCCGGCAGGGTCTCGCCGGTGCGGTGCCAGCGCTTGGCGCCGAGGTCGTACTCCTTGGTCTCCAGCTTCACATCCTGGGGCAGGACGGCGGCGAGGACCTTGAGGCCCTGAGCCACGACTTCCTGTCCGATGCCATCACCGGGGATCACTGCGAGATTGATGCTGGTCGACATGGCTGAACCCTACTCCTCGTCCCACCCTTCGGGCTTCCGGCGTCCATGATGTGGACACGGGCGGAGCCTCGGCGCCGGTCCGGCCGAACCCGAAGCGGAACGTGTCCGCGGGGACGACCCGGGGCCCGGGGATGTCCGGGCGGCGCGGGGCGGGGTGGGGCGGGGACGGGGGATCCGAGGTCAGTGGCCGGTGGAGCCGCCGTTGTCCCGGCGGTCGAGGGCGCGTTGCAGGGCGGCCGCGGCGTTCTTGCGGTCGGCCTCGGCGGAAGCGGAACGGCGGGTGCGACGACGTGCGGGGGAGGTGGTGTGCATGGTGATCGACTCCTTGAGATCACGGCGCGAGCGGGCACGGGCCCGTCGCGGATGAGGGGTTCCTTCAAGGCGCCGGAAGGGGCGGGGAGCGGTGTGCCGCAGGGGTTGCCTGCCGGGGCACGGGCTCTCGTCCGCCGTTCGCCGGATCGGCGAGTCGTTCGGCTCATACAAAGCTAGACCGCTTCGGGCTGTATGTCTCCGAAATTACTCGGACTTCCTACTATCTGAGACGCCGAACCCCTCGAAAGGCCCTCCCCCGCGACTCCCCGCGACCGCCGACGGGCCCATTGGTCCGAATCCGCACCAAAAAACGGCCGGCCGGAGCGTTCCCGACCCGTTCCCGCGCGCCGCGCGCTCCCCCGCCCGACCTGCGACAGCGTCACCCGGAACGTCCCGCGACCGTGCCGGACCGGCGCGCGGAACCCGCGCTCCGGATGTTCACCGTTTCCTTACCGCACGGCCGTGGACCTTTGCGGGCCGGACGAGGAGTCTGTCCGCCGACGTGCCGACCGGGCACCGGAGCGGAGAGCGAGCGGTCAGTGACACCGATCAGTCGAAGAGGATTCGTGGGCGGCGTGGGAGCGGGCCTGGCGGCCGGCGCGGGACTGACCGAACGGGCGAGCGCGGCCGGCGCCCGCCCCGCCGTCCTCTCCGCCGCGGCCCGAGCCGCCCGCGGGGACATCACCGACGTGCGGCACGTGGTGGTCCTCATGCAGGAGAACCGCAGCTTCGACCACTACTTCGGCCGGCTGAAGGGCGTGCGCGGCTTCGGCGACCGGGCCGCCGGCAACATCCCCGGCGGCTGGAGCACCTTCCAGCAGCCGAACTGGGGCGGCCGGCAGTACCCGTGGAAACTCTCCGCGACCCCGCCCGCCGGCGGGGTGGACGGCGAGACCCTCGCCCAGTGCACCGGCGACCTCCCGCACAGCTGGACCTCCCAGCACTCCGCCTGGAACCAGGGCCGGATGGACAACTGGGTCACCGGGGTCGGCAACACCCGCACCCTCGGCCACCTCGACCGCTCCGACATCCCCTTCCACTACGCCCTCGCCGACCACTACACGATCTGCGACGCCTACTTCTGCTCCACCCTGAGCGCCACCGGCCCCAACCGCACCTTCCTGTGGAGCGGCAAGGTCGACGCCGGCAGCAAGGACGGCGGCGAGGAGTCCGGACTGACCTGGGAGACCTACGCCGAGGCCCTCCAACGCGCCGGGGTGAGCTGGAAGGTCTACCAGAACGCCCAGGACAACTACGGGGACAACGGGCTGGCCTACTTCAAGCGGTTCACCGACGCCGGACCCGGCGACCCGCTGTGGGACCGGGGCATGGCCTCCGTGCCCCGGGTCACCGGCTCCACCCCCGACGACATCGCCGCCGCCATCCGCGCCGACGTCCTCGCCGGCACCCTCCCCCAGGTCTCCTGGGTGGTGGCGAGCGAGGCGTTCTCCGAGCACCCCTACGCCCCGCCCGGGGACGGCGCCCACTTCGTGGACCTGGTGTACCGGGCGCTGGCCGCCGACCCCGAGGTCTTCGACTCCACCGTCCTGTTCCTGAACTACGACGAGAACGACGGCTTCTTCGACCACGTCGCCCCGCCCGTGGCCCCGCCGGGCACCCCCGGCGAGTACCTGGACGGGGTCCCGATCGGGCTCGGCTTCCGCGTGCCCATGCTCGTGATGTCCCCGTGGACCCGGGGCGGCTGGGTGAGCTCCGAGGTCTTCGACCACACCTCCGTGCTGCGCTTCATGGAGACCTGGACGGCCGCGCTCGGCACCCCGGCCGCCTGCCCGAACATCAGCGACTGGCGGCGCCGCGTGGTCGGCGACCTCACCGGCTGCTTCGACTTCGCCCGACCCGTGTACGGGGTGCCCGCCGGCCTGCCCGGCACCGCCAAGGTGATCGGCCAGTCCACCTGCGCCCCGCTGCCCAACCCGGCCCCGCAGAACAACGCCCTGCCCGCGCAGGAGCCCGGCACCCGGCCCGCCCGCGCCCTGCCCTACCAGCCCACCGGCGACCTCGACCGGCTGGAGTTCGGCTCCGGCGGCAAGATCCTGGCCTGGTTCTCCATGGGCAACACCGGCGAGCAGGCCCGCCGCCCCGCCCACTTCTCCCTCCACCCGCACCAGTACCGGGCCACGAACGCCTGGGAGTACACCGTCGAGCCCGGCGCCACCGCCTCCGACTTCCTCAACATCGGCCTCGGCAACGGCTCCGGGAAGTACGACATATCCCTGTACGGCCCCAACCGCTTCCTGCGCCGCTTCCTCGGCGACGCCTCGAAGGCCGGCAAGGACGTCGAGGTGGCCGGGCGCTACGCGGTGGAGCCCGGCACCGGCAAGCTCGCGCTGTGGCTGAAGCTCGTCAACCGCTCCGCGCGCGCCGTCACCTTCACCGTCCGCCCCAACGCCTACCGCACCGACGGCCCCTGGACCTACACCGTGCCCGCCGGCGGGACCCGGGAGGACTTCTTCAACGCCGTCGCCTACTCCGACGGCTGGTACGACATGACCGTCCTCGCCGACATCGACGGCACCTGGTCGCGCCGCTACACCGGCCACATCGAGACCGGCGCCCCCAGCGTCTCCGGCTGACGGGCGCGGACGCACGGCTGACGGGCGCGCCGCTAGAGCACGTCCCCGTCCCGCCAGTCGAAGCTCAGCCGACCGACCGGACCCGGCCGGAACGTCCCGGCCGGGGCCCACACCCACGTGGAACCCTCCTCCTCGGGCAGCCGCTCCGGCCCGCGCGGCCCGAGCACCCCCACCTCGCCCGGCCACACCCACCAACCGCGCGCCGCGTACAGCCCGGCGCCCGCCGCCGAGGCCGACAGCGCCCCCAGCTCGTACCCGCCGTCCACCACCCGCTCCAGCCGGCCCATCACCCGTCCGCCCCAGCCCAACCGGCGCCGGTCCGCCCGTACCGCCACCGCCTCCACGTACCCGACCCGCAGCGCCCGCTCCCCCAGCGAGGCCCGCCGCTGCACCACCGAGCCGTGCGCCACCAGGGCCCCGTCCGCGCCCTCTCGGGCCAGCACGTGCAGCCCGCCGAGGCAGTGCTCGAAGTCCTCGTCGGAGAACCGGCCGGCGAAGGCCCCGTCGAGGAACTCCCGCAGTTCGGCCCGCTCCCAGGCGGTCAACTCCGCCGTGTGCGCCACGCGCACGCCCATCCCGCACCCCTCTTCTCCGCGCTTTCGGATACCGAACGATCTTCGGCCGGAATTCGCTCCCGCTGTCCGCGACGGGGCCGGCACCGCGCGCCGTGCCCCGGGCAGAATCTGCCCATGTCACCCGAGACCACACAGTGGATCCCCACCCACGGCGACCCCTACCGGGGCGTGCCGTACCGGCCCGACCGCGTGCCCGCCGAGGAGTCCCTGGCGCGCGCCGCCGAGCTGCGCGCCCGCATGGACGCCCGCCGCACCGTGCGCGCCTTCTCCCCCGACCCGGTGCCGGAGCAGGCGGTGCGGGACGCGATAGCGTGCGCGGCCACCGCCCCCTCGGGCGCCCACCAGCAGCCGTGGACCTTCGTGCTGGTCCGCGACCCCGAGGTGCGGGCCCGGATCCGGGAGGCGGCCGAGGAGGAGGAGCGGCTGTCCTACGACGGGCGGCTGGGCGAGGAGTGGCTGGCGGCCCTGCGCCCGCTGGGCACGGACGCGGTCAAGACCCACCTGACCGACGCGCCGGCCCTGGTGGTGGTCTTCCAGCAGCGGTACTGGCTCGGCCCGGACGGCGCCAAGCGCAAGCACTACTACGTGGACGAGTCGGTGGGCATCGCCGTCGGCATGCTGCTCTCCGCCCTGCACCTGTCCGGGCTCGCGGCCCTCGTGCACACCCCGAGCCCGATGCGCTTCCTCGGCGAGGTGCTGGGGCGGCCGGAGAACGAGAAGGCGTTCGCGGTGATCCCGGTCGGGTACCCGGCGGCCGACTGCGAGGTGCCGGACCTGGTGCGCAAGTCCCTGGACCAGGTCCTCGTGGAGGTCTGACGGCCGGAAAAAGGGGACCGCCCCCGCTCCGGACTTGGGGGTACCGGAGCGGGGGCGGGGTGCGCGGGGCGGGTGCGGCCGGGCCGTGCGGGGCGGTACGCCGCGCGGCCCGGTCGACCTCAGCCCTGGTGCGGGTAGGTGTAGTCGGTCGGCGGGACCAGGGTCTCCTTGATGGAGCGGGTGGAGGTCCAGCGCAGCAGGTTGGAGGCCGCGCCCGCCTTGTCGTTGGTGCCCGAGGCCCGGCCGCCGCCGAAGGGCTGCTGGCCGACGACGGCGCCCGTGGACTTGTCGTTGATGTAGAAGTTGCCCGCGGCGAACCGCAGCTTCTCCATCGCGTCGGCCGCGGCGTAGCGGTCGGCGGCGATGATCGAGCCGGTCAGGGCGTAGGCCGAGACGGACTCCATCTGGGCGAGCATGGCCTCGTAGTCGGCGTCGTCGTAGACGTACACGGCGAGGATCGGGCCGAAGTACTCGGTGGTGAAGACCTCGTTGGTCGGGTCGGTGCACTCGATGACGGTGGGGCGCACGAAGTACCCCTCCGAGTCGTCGTAGGTGCCACCCGCGACGATGGTGCAGGTCGGGTCGGCGGCGGCACGGTCGATGGCGGCCTTGTTCTTGGCGAAGGACCGCTCGTCGATGACGGCGCCGATGAAGTTCGACAGGTCGGTGACCGGGCCCATGGTGATGGAGTCGACCTCGGCCGCGAACCGCTCCTTGAACCCGTCGTTCCAGATGGAGGCCGGGACGTAGGCGCGCGAGGAGGCCGAGCACTTCTGGCCCTGGAACTCGAAGGAGCCGCGGGTCAGGGCGGTCTTGAGGATCGCGTGGTCGGCCGAGGGGTGGGCGACGACGAAGTCCTTGCCGCCGGTCTCGCCGACCAGGCGGGGGTAGGAGCGGTACTTCTCGATGTTGTTGCCGACCGTCTTCCACAGGTACTGGAAGGTCTTGGTCGAGCCGGTGAAGTGGATGCCGGCCAGCTCGGGGTGGTTCAGGGCCACCTCGGAGACGGCGATGCCGTCGCCGGTCACCAGGTTGATGACGCCCTTGGGCAGCCCGGCCTCCTCCAGCAGCTCCATCAGCAGCACGGCCGAGTGGGTCTGGGTCGGGGAGGGCTTCCAGACCACCACGTTGCCCATGAGGGCGGGGGCGGTGGGCAGGTTGCCCGCGATGGCCGTGAAGTTGAACGGCGTGATCGCGTAGACGAAGCCCTCCAGCGGGCGGTGGTCGCTGCGGTTCCACACGCCGGCGGAGTTCGCGGCGGGCTGCTCGGCGAGGATCTGCCGGGCGAAGTGCACGTTGAAGCGCCAGAAGTCGATCAGCTCGCAGGGCGTGTCGATCTCGGCCTGCTGGGCCGTCTTGGACTGGCCGAGCATGGTGGACGCGGCCAGCTTCTCGCGCCAGGGGCCGGCCAGCAGCTCGGCGGCGCGCAGGATGATCGCGGCGCGGTCGTCGAAGGCCATGGAGCGCCACGCGGGGGCGGCGGCCAGGGCGGCCTCGACGGCCTCGCGGGCGTCGTCCTCGGTGGCGTTGGCGTAGGTGCCGAGCACCCGGGCGTGGGCGTGCGGCTGCACGACGTCGAAGCGCTCGCCGCCGCCCATGCGCTTGGCGCCGCCGATGGTCATCGGCAGCTCGATCGGGTTCTCGGCGAGCAGCTTGAGCTGCTCCTCCAGGCGGGCGCGCTCCGGGCTGCCGGGGGCGTAGGAGTGGACCGGCTCGTTGACCGGCGTGGGGACCTGGGTCACTGCGTCCATGGGGTGTGGACTCCCTAGTTCTTGGTGATCATCGAGCGGAGGAAGAAGAGGAGGTTCGCGGGCTTCTCCGCGAGGCGGCGCATGAAGTACCCGTACCAGTCGGTGCCGTACGCGGTGTAGACGCGCATCCGGTGGCCCTCGGCGGCCAGTCGCAGGTGTTCGTCGCCGCGGATGCCGTAGAGCATCTGGAACTCGTACTCGTCGAGCTTGCGGCCGGCCTCCCGGGCCAGCTCCTGGGCGATCGCGATCAGACGCGGGTCGTGGGAGCCGATCATCGGGTAGCCCTCGCCGCGCATGAGGGTCTTCATGATCCGGACGTATGCCTTGTCGATCTCGGCCTTGTCCTGGTAGGCGACCTCGGCGGGCTCCTTGTAGGCGCCCTTGACGATCCGGACCCGGCTGCCGGCGGCGGCCAGTCGACGGGCGTCGGCCTCGGTGCGGAACAGGTACGCCTGGATCACGCAGCCGGTCCGCGGGAAGTCCCGGCGCAGTTCCTCGTGGATGGCGAACATCGAGTCGAGGGTGGTGTGGTCCTCGGCGTCGAGGGTGACGGTGGTGCCGATCGCGGCGGCGGCCTCGACCACCGGGCGCACGTTGGCCAGCGCCAGCTCGTGGCCGCCGTCCAGGGCCTGGCCGAACATGGAGAGCTTGACCGACATCTCGGCCTTCTCGCCCAGACCCAGGTCCTTCAGGCGCTCGATCAGTTCGAGGTAGGCGTCGCGCGCCGCGTGGGACTGCTCGACGGTGGTGATGTCCTCACCGACCACGTCGAGGGTGATCTCCAGGCCCTTGTCCGCCAGGTCGGTGACGATCGGGACGACCTGATCGACGGTCTCGCCGGGGATGAAGCGGTCCACCACCGGTTTGGTGACGGGGGCGGCGGAGACGATGCGGCGCATCTTCCCGCTGCGCGAGGCGGCGAGGATCACGGGACCCAGCACGGGTACCTCCAACGGATGGCAGAGAGGGCGGTACGGACCGTGGGGGAACGGGCCGCCCGGTATACGCGGAACGCAAGTAAAACCACCGTGAAATCTATGAATCGGCACGATCCTCGACCATCTACAACTGTCACGCATCCGCGCCCCGGTTCTCATACAGATGTATGAGGGCGGGGTGTCGGGGTGGGAGAATGCCACAGTGAAGGGCGATTACCAGGAGCTGGTGGACGAGATCTCGGCGCTGCTCGGCGCCCCGGCGACGCTGGAGAACCGGGACTTCCGTCTGATCGCCTTCGGCGCGCACGACAGCGACGACGACCTCGCGATGGACCCCGTGCGGACCCGGTCGATCCTGACCCGGCAGTCCACGGCGGCCGTGCGCTCCTGGTTCGAGGGCTTCGGGATCACGCGGGCCACCGGCCCGGTGCGGATCCCGGCGGCGCCGGAGGCCGGGGTGTTCCGGGGGCGGATCTGCCTGCCGGTGCGGCACCGGGGCATCGTGCACGGGTACGTGTGGCTGCTGGACCGGGACGGCCCCCGGGCGACGGACGGGGCGGAGCCGGGGCCGGGGCCCGCCGCGCTGGCGGCGGCGATGGCGGTGGCGGAGCGGATCGGACGGCAGTTGGCGGCCGAGGCCCGGGCCGGTGCCGACCTCTCGCGGGAGCTGGCGGCGGCCCTGACGGCCGCTCCCGGGCCGGCCCGGGAGCGTGCCCTGGCGGCCTTGGCGCGGGCCTTGGGCGAACCGGAGCCCGGGAGCGCGGAGGGGCGGGGCGAGGGCGGGTCCGAGGGCGCGGCGGGTGCTCCGGGGGCGGCGTACGCCCTGGTGTGCGTGGATCCCTGGCAGGGCGAGGCGCCGGCCTCGGTGCCCGGGGCGGTGGCGGTGGCCTCGGTGGCGGTACCGGCGGCCGGGACGCCGGGCGGTCCGGGGCCGACGGGCGGGTTGATGGGCGGCGGGGCGGGGCGGACGGCGCTGGCGGTGCTGGTGCGCCCGCGCGGGACGGAGCTGCCGGCGGCGACGCTGGCGGCGGTGGAACGGGTGCGCGAGGCCGAGCCGGGGCGCACGGCGGGGGTCTCGTACGGCAGGCCGGGACCGGCCTGGCTGCCGGGCACCTGGGAGCAGGCGGTGGCGGCGGCTCGGGCGGCCCGGGCCCGGCCGGGGCTGGGGCCGGTGGCCCGGTGGTCGGCGATCGGCCCGTACCGGATGTTGTCGGTGCTGGCGGCGCGGGGCGGGGAGGATCCGGCGACGCGCGAGCTGCTGGGGCCGGCCCATCCGGAACTGGCCCGGACGGCGGAGGTCTTCCTGGACTGCGCGGGGCAGGCGGGGCGGGCGGCGGCGGCCCTCGGCATCCACCGGCAGACCCTGTACTACCGGCTGGAGCGGGTGGAGCGGTTGACGGGCCTGGACCTCGACGAGGGCGAGGACCGGCTGCTGCTGCACATGGCGATCAAGGCGGCCCGGCTGCGTTGAGCCGGGCGGGCGGTCGTGATCCGTCCGGGCCAGGTGCGGCCGGGCGGGTGAGCGCGGGCGCGCGGCGGGGCGGGCACGGCCGCGGGCCGGGTCCGGCGGGAGTGTCCCCGCCGGGCCCGGCCCGGGGTGTTCTCGTCCGTTCGGGGGTGAGCCCGGATCAGCCGAGGTTGACGGTGCGGGCGGACTCGGCGCCGATCTCCTCGGAGATCTCGGCGAGCACCGTCGCGGGCACGGCCGCGTCGACGGTCAGGACGACGAGGGCCTCGCCGCCCTCCTCGGCGCGGGCCACCTGCATGCCGGCGATGTTCAGGCCGGCCTCGCCGAGGACCCGGCCGACGGTGCCGACGACGCCGGGACGGTCGGTGTAGCGGAGCACGATCATGTGGTCCGCGAGGTTGAGGTCCACGTCGTACTCGTCGATGCCGACGATCTTCTGGAGGTGCTTGGGGCCGGCGAGGGTGCCGGAGACCGCGACCTCCTGGCCGTCGGAGAGGGTGCCGCGCACGGTGACCACGTTGCGGTGGTCGGGCGACTCCGAGCTGGTGGTCAGGCGCACCTCGACCCCGCGCTCCTGCGCGAACAGGGGGGCGTTGACGTAGGAGACGGTCTCGTCGACCACGTCCTCGAACACGCCCTTGAGCGCGGAGAGTTCGAGCACCTTGACGTCGTGCTGGGTGATCTCGCCGCAGACCTCGACGTCGAGGCGGACGGCCACCTCGCCGGCGAGGGCGGTGAAGATGCGGCCGAGCTTCTCGGCGAGCGGGAGGCCGGGGCGCACGTCCTCGGCGATGACCCCGCCCTGGACGTTGACGGCGTCCGGCACGAGTTCGCCGGCGAGCGCTAGGCGCACGGACTTGGCGACGGCGATGCCGGCCTTCTCCTGGGCCTCGTCGGTGGAGGCGCCGAGGTGCGGGGTGCAGACGACCTGGTCGAGCTCGAACAGCGGGGAGTCGACGCAGGGTTCCTTCGCGTACACGTCGAGGCCGGCGCCGGCGACGCGGCCCTCCTTGATCGCGGTGTAGAGGGCGGCCTCGTCCACGATCCCGCCGCGCGCGGCGTTGACGATGCGGACGGAGGGCTTCACGCGGTGCAGGGCCTCGTCCCCGATGAGACCGAGGGTCTCGGGGGTCTTGGGCAGGTGCACGGTGATGAAGTCCGCGACCTCCAACAGCTCGTCGAGGGCGAGCATCTTGACGCCCATCTGGGCGGCGCGCGCGGGCTGCACGTAGGGGTCGTAGGCGACGACCTTCATGCCGAACGCGGACATGCGCTGGGCCACGAGGACACCGATGCGGCCGAGGCCGACGACGCCGAGGACCTTCTCGCTGAGTTCGACGCCGGTGTACTTGTTCCGCTTCCACTCGCCGTTCTTCAGGGCGGTGTTGGCCTGCGGGATGTTGCGGGCCGTGGCGATGAGCAGGCCGCAGGCCAGCTCGGCGGCGGTGACGATGTTGGAGGTCGGCGCGTTGACGACCATCACGCCCGCCTTGGTGGCGGTGGCGACGTCCACGTTGTCGAGGCCGACGCCGGCGCGGGCCACGACCTTCAGCTTCTTGGCCGCGTTGATGGCCTCGGTGTCCACCTTGGTGGCGGAACGGACCAGGATCGCGTCGACGTCCTCGATGGCGGGGAGCAGTTCGGCGCGGTCGGCGCCGTTGCAGTGCCTGATCTCGAAGTCGGGGCCGAGCGCCTCCACGGTGGCGGGCGACAGTTCCTCGGCGATGAGTACGACAGGTTTCGAGCTCACGTGGGTCCTCACAAATCCAGTGCGGACGGCCGTCCCGACGGCCGCAGGCGGTGGAGGGGGTAGCCGCGTGGAAGACGCACGACACTGTGGGCCTGACGCGTATGTGTTGAGCAGTGTAGTGGCGCGGGGCTCCGGGTTTTCCACCTGCCCGGAAGGATCACCCGTCCGGGATTGGACGCGGTGGACAAGGCGCCCCCCGCTCGCCCGTCGCACCGTCCGGTGCCGAGAGCGCGGCGGGGCCGGGACGACACGCGTCCCGGCCCCGCCGCGCGAGGATCAGTTGTCCTCGCTGTCGACCCAGCTCATGAGCTTGCGCAGCTTCTTGCCGGTGGTCTCGAGCAGGTGCTCCTCGTCGGCCTTCTTGTACTCGTTGTACTTGGGCAGACCGGCCTGGTACTCGGCCATCCAGGTCTTGGCGAAGGTGCCGTCCTGGATCTCGGCGAGGACCTTCTTCATCTCGGCCTTGGTGGCGTCGGTGATGACGCGCGGGCCGGTGATGTAGTCGCCCCACTCGGCGGTCTCGGAGACCGACCAGCGCATCTTCTCCAGGCCGCCCTCGTACATGAGGTCGACGATGAGCTTCAGCTCGTGGAGGCACTCGAAGTAGGCGATCTCCGGCTGGTAGCCGGCCTCGGTCAGGGTCTCGAAACCGGCCTTGACCAGGGCGGAGGCGCCACCGCAGAGGACGGCCTGCTCACCGAACAGGTCGGTCTCGGTCTCCTCGGTGAAGGTGGTCTTGATGACGCCGGCGCGGGTGCCGCCGATGCCGGCAGCGTAGGAGAGCGCGAGGGCGAAGGCGGAGCCGGAGGCGTCCTGCTCGACGGCCGCGATGCAGGGGACGCCGCGACCCTCTTCGAACTGACGACGGACGAGGTGGCCCGGGCCCTTCGGGGCGACGAGGGCGACGTCCACGTCGGCCGGCGGGTTGATGAAGCCGTAGCGGATGTTGAAGCCGTGACCGAAGAACAGCGCGTCGCCGGCCTTCAGGTTGTCCTTGATGGACTCCTCGTAGACCTGGGCCTGGATCGGGTCCGGGGTCAGGATCATGATGAGGTCGGCCTCGGCCGCGGCCTCGGCGACGGAGACCACGCGCAGGCCCTGCTCCTCGGCCTTGGCCTTGGACTTGGAGCCCTCCTGGAGGCCGACGCGGACGTCGACACCCGAGTCACGCAGGGACAGCGCGTGGGCGTGGCCCTGGCTGCCGTAGCCGATGACCGCGACCTTGCGGCCCTGGATGATGGACAGGTCGGCGTCGTTCTCGTAGAACAGCTCGGCCACTGGTATCTCCTTGGTGCGCTGGTGTTGCTCCCACCGTACGGCGGGATGCGGAATTCAAGTCTCGGGGTCTCGTCATGTGGGCGGGCCGGCGGGGGCCCGCCGCACACGGGACGAGGGGGATCAGGCGCTGCGGTCCAGGGCCCGCAGGCTGCGGTCCGTGATGGACCGGCCGCCACGCCCTATGGCGATGGTGCCGGACTGGACCAGCTCCTTGATGCCGAAGGGCTCCAGCATCTT
Source organism: Streptomyces dryopteridis (assembly GCF_049606955.1). Lineage (NCBI taxonomy): Bacteria > Bacillati > Actinomycetota > Actinomycetes > Kitasatosporales > Streptomycetaceae > Streptomyces > Streptomyces dryopteridis. Next base: position 1,434,669 of record NZ_CP187113.1, read on the forward strand.
GAGCATGGCGGTCAGCTTGTCGGTGCCGCCGGTGGCCTCGATGGTGACGGCCTCCGGGGAGACGTCGACGGTCTTGGCGCGGAACAGCTGTACGATCTCGACGATCTGCGAGCGGGTCTCGTTGTCGGCGCGGACCTTGACGAGGACCAGTTCGCGCTCGATCGCGTGCGAGGGCTCCAGCTCGACGATCTTGAGGACGTTGACCAGCTTGTTGAGCTGCTTGGTCACCTGCTCCAGCGGGAGGTCCTCGACGTTGACGACGATGGTGATCCGGGAGATGTCGGGGTGCTCGGTGACACCGACCGCGAGCGAGTCGATGTTGAACCCGCGACGCGAGAACAGGGCGGCGATCCGGGCGAGGATGCCGGGCGTGTTCTCGACCAGGACCGAGAGCGTGTGCTTGGACATGTCAGTCGTTCTCTCTTGTGGGGCTCGTTGCCGGGCTGCCGGATTGCCTGATCAGTCGTCTTCGCCGTCGCCGAAGTCGGGACGGATCCCGCGGGCGGCCAGGACCTCGTCGTTGGAGGTGCCGGCGGGGACCATCGGCCACACCATGGCGTCCTCGTGGACGATGAAGTCGATGACGACGGGGCGGTCGTTGATCGCGTTGGCCTCGGCGATGACCCGGTCGAGGTCGGCGGGGTCCTCGCAGCGGAGGGCGACGCAGCCCATGGCCTCGGAGAGCTTGACGAAGTCCGGGACGCGGGTGCCCTGACGGCGGCCCTCGGACTCGCCGAGCTGGGAGCCGACGGTGCCGTGTCCGGTCTCGTCGTTGTGCAGGACGGTGTTGGAGTACCGCTGGTTGTAGAACAGGGTCTGCCACTGGCGGACCATGCCCAGGGCGCCGTTGTTGATGATGGCGACCTTGATGGGGATGTCGTTGAGGGCGCAGGTGACCAGTTCCTGGTTGGTCATCTGGAAGCAGCCGTCGCCGTCGATGGCCCAGACGGTGCGCTCGGGCATACCGACCTTGGCGCCCATCGCGGCGGGGACCGCGTAGCCCATGGTCCCGGCGCCGCCGGAGTTCAGCCAGGTGCGTGGCTGCTCGTAGTCCACGAAGTGCGAGGCCCACATCTGGTGCTGGCCGACGCCCGCCGCGTAGACGGTGCCCTCGGGGGCGAGCTTGCCGATCCGCTCGATGACCTGCTGCGGGGAGAGCATCCCGTTGGCGGGGATCTCGTAGCCCAGCGGGTAGGTCTCGCGCCAGCGGTTGAGGTCCTTCCACCACAGCGCGTAGTCGCCGACGTGGCCCTCGGTGTGCTCGGCCTGGACGGCCTGGACCAGGTCCGCGATGACCTCGCGGGCGTCGCCGACGATCGGGACGTCGACGGCGCGGTTCTTGCCGATCTCCGCGGGGTCGATGTCGGCGTGGATGACCTTGGCGAACGGGGCGAAGCTGTCCAGCCGGCCGGTGACTCGGTCGTCGAAGCGGGTGCCCAGGGCGATCAGCAGGTCGGCCTTCTGCAGGGCGGTGACGGCGGTGACCGCGCCGTGCATGCCGGGCATGCCCACGTGCAGCGGGTGGCTGTCGGGGAACGAGCCGAGCGCCATCAGGGTGGTGGTGACCGGCGCGCCGGTCAGTTCGGCGAGGACCTTCAGCTCGGCGGTGGCGCCGGCCTTCATGACGCCGCCGCCGACGTACAGGACGGGGCGCTTGGCCTGGACGATCAGCTTCGCGGCCTCGCGGATCTGCTTGGCGTGCGGCTTGGTGACCGGGCGGTAGCCGGGCAGGTCCTGGGTCGGGGGCCAGGAGAAGGTGGTCTTCGACTGCAGGGCGTCCTTGGCGATGTCGACGAGGACGGGGCCCGGGCGGCCGGTGGAGGCGATGTGGAATGCCTCGGCGATGGTGCGCGGGATGTCCTCGGCCTTGGTCACCAGGAAGTTGTGCTTGGTGATCGGCATGGTGATGCCGACGATGTCCGCCTCCTGGAAGGCGTCGGTGCCGATGGCCTTGGAGGCGACCTGGCCGGTGATCGCGACGAGCGGGACCGAGTCCATGTGGGCGTCGGCGATCGGGGTGACGAGGTTGGTGGCGCCGGGGCCGGAGGTGGCCATGCAGACGCCGACCTTGCCGGTGGCCTGGGCGTAGCCGGTCGCCGCGTGGCCGGCGCCCTGCTCGTGGCGGACCAGGATGTGCCGGACCCGGGTCGAGTCCATCATCGGGTCGTACGCGGGGAGGATCGCGCCGCCGGGGATGCCGAAGACGGTGTCGCACCCCACCTCTTCGAGAGAACGGATGAGGGACTGCGCACCCGTGACGTGCTCAACTGCTGCGGGCTGCTGCCCGCCGGAACGGGCCCGCGGCTGCGGATGGGGGGCCCCGGTGGCCTGCTCGGTCATCGTCGTCTCTTCTCGAAGCTGAGGGTTTTCGCAAAGGGTTCGTCTGCGAGGTCGGCGTATGCCAGTGCAACAAAAAACCCCTCGTGCCGGATGGCAAGCGAGGGGAGCGCGTCGGGTGCGATGAGCGGGGGCGTGAGAGGCCCGGCTTCAGCCGACGCGCTTTCCAAGTACGAGAATTCGGGTGCGCATGGCACTGACCCTCCCTCCGGGGGGAGGGGGATGTCAAGTGGGTGGGACGGGAGTCTCATTATGTGAGCCCCTGTGGGGGATCCGTGAAGAGCCGGTCACACCGGCTTTCAGGGGTCCCGCGGGGGTGTCCGGACCCGACAGGGGAAAGCTACCGCGCACCAGGGCCCGACGCAGCCGGTATTCGTCCAGGGGGCCGGAAAACGCCGTCCCGCGGGCATGGGTGCAGCCCATGGCGCGCAGGGCGAGGGCCTGCTCGGGCAGCTCGATCCCGTCCGCCACCGATTGCATGCCCAGATCGTTTGCAATGCGCAACAACCCGGAGGTGATCTTGTGCAGTCTCGCCGATTCGACCACCCCCTCGACCAGCCCCCGGTCCAGGGTGACGAGGTCCAGGGGCAGCCTGCGCAGGGCCCCGAGGGCCCCGTAACCGCCGCCGATCCCGTCGAGGGCGATCCGGACCCCGGAGCGGCGCAGGCAGCTCAGGCGCCGCTCCAGCTCCTCGACGGGCACCCGGGGGTCGTTGTCGGCGAGTTCGAGGATCAGGCCGCCGGGGGGCAGCCCGTGCCGGGTGAGCACGGCCTCCACCGAGCCCAGCGGCCGATCGCGCTCCAGCAGCCGGCGGACCCCGATCCGGATCACGACGGGGGTGTGGTGCCCGGCCCGGTGACGGTCCGCGGCCATCTCGACGGCGTCCTCCAGCAGCCGGCGGGCCAGTTCGGAGGCATCGCGCGGGAAGCCGGCGGGAGGGTCGGGCGAGGGCTCGGGGGCGAGCGACCGGCCGGAGCGGTCCTGGGAGCGCAGGAAGTCGGCGGGGGTGAAGAGGATGCCCTGGGTGGAGCGCCACCGGGGCTGGGCGGCGATCGCGGTGACCTGCCCGTCGGCGAGGGCGACCACCGGCTGGTGCAGCAGCGTGAACTCGCCCTCGGGCAAGGGTGGTCGGCCGGGGGCGGGACGGACCCGGGCCACCGTGCCGGCGCCCCCGTGACCGGTGGGGCCGCCGGGGCCCGGCCGGCCCGGCAGGCGGGAGGCGGAGCGGCCGACGGCCGCGAGGGCGGGGCCGCGGGCCGCGCCGCGCTCGGGGACCCGGGGCAGGGTTTCGGCGCCGAGGCCGGGCCGGTGCATCTCCACCCGGTCCTTGCCGCCGGCCTTGGCCCGGTACATGGCGAGGTCGGCGTTGCGCATGAGGTCTGCGGGGGTGATGCCGGGGTCGGCGAACGCGACGCCGATGCTGGCGGCGACCCGGACCTCGGTGCCGGCGATCCGGTACGGGCGGGAGAGGGCCAGCCGGAGCCGGTCGGCGATCTCCCCGACCTGCGCCTCGCGGGCCGGCCGGTCGGTGCCCGGGTCGCCGAGGACCAGGGCGGCGAACTCGTCGCCGCCGAGCCGGGCGGCGGTGTCCCCGGTGCGCAGGGAGTCCTGGAGCCGGCGGGCGGCCTCGACGAGGAGTTCGTCCCCGGCCTGGTGGCCGATCGTGTCGTTGACGGCCTTGAAGCCGTCGAGGTCGATGAAGAGCACCGCCGTGTGCGCGTCCCCGGCCCGGCGGCCCGAGAGGGCCCCGCGCACCCGCCGGGTGAACAGGGAGCGGTTGGGCAGGTCGGTGAGGGCGTCGTGTTCGGCGCTGTGCTGGAGCTGGGCCTGGAGGCGGACCCGTTCGGTGACGTCACGACTGTTGAGGAGCAGCCCGCCCTGGTGCCGGTTGATGGTGGATTCCACGTGCAACCAGGCGCCCGCGCCCGATTCGAAGCGGCACTCGACGCGGGTGGTCGGCTCCTCCGCGGCGGGGGCGGCGAGGAAGCGGCGGATCTCGTGGACGAAGGGGCCGAGGTCCTCGGGATGGATCAGCGCGGACAGTTCGGTCCCGACCAGGTCCTCGGCCTCGCGCCCGTAGACCCCGGCGGCGGCCGGGCTCACGTAGCGCAGGGTGCCGGTGGGCGCGGCGATCATGATGACGTCGCTGGAGCCCTGCACCAGGGAGCGGAAGTGGTTCTCCTTCTGCGCCAGCTCGTGGGCCAGGCCCATGTTCTCGAACAGGGTGATGCCCTGCCGCACCAGCAGGGCGAGCACCACGGTGCCGGCCGCGAAGAGCACCACCCGGTCGATCTTGCGGCCCTCCACGGCGTTGAAGAGGATCCCCAGGACGCACACGGCGGCGGCCGCGTAGGGGGTGAGGGCGGCGGGCGAGAACCGGCGCGGGTGCGGCACCGGGCGCGAATGGGGCCGCTCCACCGGCACGAGCGGACCGGCCGGGTGTCGGCGGGCCCCCCAGGGGGCGTAGGCGAGCAGCAGGGCCCCCGCGAACCAGCCGGCGTCGAGGAACTGGCCCGAGTGGTAGGAGGCGCGCAGCAGCGGCGAGGTGAACAGGGCGTCGCTGAGCACGGTGAGGGCGAGGGCGGCGATGGCGGTGTTCACGGCGGAGCGGTTGGCGGCGGAGCGCCGGAAGTGCAGCACGAGCACGGTGGAGACCAGCGCGATGTCGAGGATCGGATAGGCCAGGCCGAGGGCGGCCTGGGGGACGCTGCCGGTGAGTTCCTCGCTCGCGGTGCGGGCCGTCTGCGCGAGGGCCAGGCTCCAGGACAGCGTGATCAGGGAGCCGGCGATGAGCCAGGAGTCGAGGGCCAGGCAGACCCAACCGGAGCGGCTGACCGGGCGTTTGGCCAGCATGAGCAGGCCGACGATGGCGGGGGGCGCGAAGCAGAGGAAGGCGAAGTCGGCGAGCGAGGGCGAGGGCACGGCCTCGTCGAGGATCACCTCGTGCCAGCCCCAGACCGCGTTGCCGAGGCTGCCCATGAGGGAGGAGAACGAGAAGAGCAGCCAGGCGGGTTGTTCGCGCCCGGGGCGGGTGCGCGCGTACACCCCGCACGAGACGGCGGCCAGCAGGCCGGCGGCACTGAGCCCGAAGTCGCCCATGACCTGGGCCAGGTCCCGGGAGCCCCAGCCGACCGCGGCGCCGACCGCGTAGCCGGCGCTGACCACGGCGAGGGCGAGCTGGACGGCGATCCCCTTGGAGCCCGCCGTGAGGGGCGAGGGGGCCGACAGCGCCCCTGGGGCGCTCACCGGGTCTCCCCCGCCGGATTCGGCCCACCCCATCGCTGCCTCCGACGCCCGTGCCGTGTCGGGTTGTTCGTCCATTGGCCGTGCATCCGTTGGCCGCGCATCGCCCGTCGCCCCCAAGCTGTTCGATCATCCGCGCCCGGTGTGCAGGGCGCGGCCCCTGAACCGGACGATACACCACTTTCGTCACTCAGGGACATAGCGTCTCTACGCTCCGTGACGATCAGCGGAGTCGTGGACACGCCCTGCGCACGTTCGCACACGCATGGTGCGCACGGCGTCCCGTTTCGATCCGAAACGGTCCGACCGGGTGATTCGCGAGGTTCGTCGGGCCGGCCGGCGGATCAGCCGGTCACGTGCACGACGTGCTCGGGCTCCAGCCCCTCGGCGAACCGGGTCAGCTGGCGGGCGATCAGCCGCTTGGCGCGCGGTTCGAAGGCGGAGCTGCTGCCGCCGACGTGCGGGGTGATCAGCACGCCCGGGGCCGACCACAGCGGGTGGCCCGGGGGCAGCGGCTCGGGGTCGGTCACGTCGAGCGCGGCCCGCAGCCGGCCCGAGCCCAGCTCCGCGAGCAGGGCGCCGGTGTCCGCCACCGGGCCCCGGGCCACGTTCACCAGCAGGGCCCCGTCGCGCATCGCGGCCAGGAACCGCGCGTCGGCCAGTCCCCGGGTCGCCTCGGTGAGCGGGGTGGAGAGGATCACCACGTCGGCGCGCGGCAGCAGATCGGGGAGGTCCGCGAGCGCGTGCACGGGCCCGTGCGCGCCGGTGCGCGCGCTCCGGGCGACTCGAAGCACTTCGGCGCATTCGAAGGGGCGCAGACGCTCCTCGATGGCCTCGCCGATGGCCCCGTACCCCACGATCAGGACGGTGCGGTCGGCCAGCGCCCCGTAGAAGCCCCCGCGCCACTCCTCGCGGTCCTGGCCGCGCACGAGCTCCGGCAGCTCGCGCAGGGCGGCGAGGGTGAGCAACAGCGCGAGTTCGGCGGTGCTCGCCTCGTGCACCCCCCGGGCGTTGCAGAGCCGCACGCCGGCGTGCACGTCCCCGAGTCCGTCGCGGACGTGGTCCACGCCCGCCGTGAGGGTCTGGATCACCGACAGGCGGGACATCCCGGCCACCGGGCGCAGCGTGGTCTCGGGGGACTTCATGTAGGGGGTGACGTAGAAGACGCAGTCGGCGGGATCGGCGGGGAACTCGGGCTCGCCGTCCCAGGTGCGGTACGCGAAGCCCGCCGGCAGGCCGGGGACCTCGGCGGCGGGATAGGGCAGCCAGACCTCGGGGAGGCGGGCCGGGTCGGCGGGCGGCGGGGCGGGGTGCGTCGCGTTCATGATCACGAGGCTATGCGAGGCCCGGGACGCACAGCGGTTAGTTTTGACCCCCGAGACGGTGGGGCCCGGGACGCGCGCGTCCGTGCGCGGCCCCCGGGGCCGGTGGACGAGGGGACGCGGTGGAGCGCAGGTCGGTCGGTGCGGGCGCGCTGCGAGTGGGGGCGATCGGCCTCGGCTGCATGCCGATGAGCTGGGCGTACGCGGCCGACGAGCGCGACGGCGAGGAATCGGTGCGGGCCGTGCACCGCGCCCTGGACCTGGGCATGAACCTGCTGGACACGGCCGACATGTACGGCCCGTTCACCAACGAGCTGCTGCTGGGCCGGGTGCTGCGCGAACGCCGCGCCGACGCCTTCCTCGCCACGAAGGTGGGGCTGCGGGTCGGGGAGGCGCACGTGGTGGCCACCGGCCGGCCCGGGTACGTGCGCCGGGCCTGCGATTCCTCGCTGCGCCGGCTGCGGACCGACGTCATCGACCTCTACCAGTTGCACCGGGTGGATCCCGAGGTGCCGGTGGAGGAGACCTGGGGGGCGATGGCGGAGCTGGTGGCGGCGGGCAAGGTCCGCGCCCTGGGCTACAGCGCGCTCGGCGCGGGCGCCGGGCCGGGGACCGGGCGGACCGGGGACCGGCGGTACGGGGCCACGCTGCGGGTCCTGGAGCGGATGCAGCAGGTGTTCCCGGTCTCGGCCGTGCAGGCCGAGCTGTCGGTGTGGTCCCCGGAGGCCCGGGAGGCGCTGTTGCCGTGGTGCGCGGCGCGCGGGGTGGGGGTGCTGGCCGCGATGCCGCTGGGCAGCGGGTTCCTGGCCGGGCGGCTGCGGCCGGGCGCGGGTTTCGAGCACCGCGACGTGCGGGCCCGGCACCCGCGTTTCACGGCGGACGCGATGGCGGGCAACCAGGTGGTGATAGCGGGGCTGCGGCGGGTGGCCCGCCGGCACGGGCCGCGGGTGACGGCGGCGCAGGTGGCGCTGGCGTGGGTGCTGGCGCAGGGGCCGCACGTGGTGCCGGTGGCGGGGAGCGGGCGGGAGCGGTGGGTCGCGGAGAACGCGGAGGCGGCGGGGCTCGCGCTGACGGGGGCCGATCTGGACGAGATAGCGGCGTTGCCGATCGACGGCTGGGGGTACGGGTGGGACTGAGGGCGCGGGCGCCCTACCCCGGCGATCCGGGCGCGAACTCACTCGATCGAGTGTACGAACACCGGAACCGCGGGCCGGGCCCCTGGTGTTGAACGGTTACGGGTCGACGGGGCCCGGGACGTGAGGGGAGCGGTCGTGGACCAGGGCGTGCGGTGGAGGGTGGGCCCGCCGGCGGGGGCGGCGCGCGGGCTCGGGGGGCCGGGCCTGGCCCGGTGGGCGCGCGGGGCGGCGGGCGTGGTGGCCCTGCTGCTGTGCGGGGCGCTGGTGGCGGGCTGCGCGTCGGGGAGCGACGGTCCCCGGGCGGGGGCGGGGACCTCCTCGGGCGGGGCCCCGCCGCCGGATCCCTCGGGCGGTACGGCGCGCACCCCGTCCGCACCGCCCGCGCGGGGCGCGGTGACGGTGCTCGGGGAGACGGCGAAGGGGCTGTCCTCGCCGTGGGGCCTGGCCCCGCTGCCGGACGGGGACCTGCTGGTGGGTTCCCGGGACCGGGGCACCATCTCGCGGGTGGCCCGGGAGGGCGGGGCGGTGGAGGTGGTCGGCGAGGTCACCGGGGTCGCGCCGGCCGGTGAGGGCGGTCTGCTGGGCTTGGCGCTGTCCCCCTCGTTCGCGGCGGACCGGCTGGTGTACGCGTACTTCACCACCGAGTCCGACAACCGGATCGCGCGGCTGCGCTACGACGAGCGGCGGCCGGCGGGGCAGCGGCTGGGGGCGCCGGACGTGGTGTTGCGGGGAATCCCCAAGGGGTTCACGCACAACGGGGGCCGGTTGGCCTTCGGCCCGGACGGGATGCTGTACGCGGGCACGGGCGAGACCGGGAACCGGGCCCTGGCCCGTGATCCGAGGTCCCTGGCGGGCAAGATCCTGCGGATGACCCCGGACGGGCGGCCCGCGAAGGGCAATCCGGACGCCGGCTCGCTCGTCTGGTCCCGGGGGCACCGGAACGTGCAGGGGCTGGCCTGGGACCCCGAGGGGCGGCTGTGGGCGTCGGAGTTCGGCCAGGACACGTGGGACGAACTGAACCTGATCGAGCCCGGCGGGGACTACGGGTGGCCGGAGGTCGAGGGCACGGCGGGCCGACCCGGTTTGCGGGACCCGGTGGCGCGGTGGCGCACCTCGGAGGCATCGCCGAGCGGGATCGCCTGGGCGAACGGGTCGATCTGGGTGGCCGGGCTGCGGGGCGAGCGCCTGTGGCGGGTGCCCTTGGCGGGGACCCGGGCGGCGGCCCCGCCGCAGCCCTTCCTCCAGGGCGAGTACGGCCGACTGCGGACCGTGCTCGCGGTGGGGCCGGAGGAGCTGCTGCTGGTCACGAGCGAGACCGACGGCCGCGGCTCCCCCGGCCCGGAGGACGACCGGATCCTGCGGCTGACCGTCCGCTGACCCCGCGCGGGCGCAGAATGGAACGCAGGCACGAACGCAGGCACCGGCACACGGCGAGGGACGGGGTTTGGGATGTTCAACCTGATCAACGAGCTGTTCGCGCCCGGACGGCGGCACACCGACGAGGAACACAAGCGCCTGGAGCTGACCCGGGTGGACGTCAACGACGGCGACCCGGGGCGCGGACCGATAAACCTGGACTCCGGCCAGGTCGTCATACGCCTGACCCCGGACACCCCGGCCACCCCGGAACCCCCCACGGTCCCCACCAAACGCGACACACCACCCCCGAAGTGACCCACCCCCGGCCCCGGACTCAGGCGGCGGGGGTGAAGAGGCGGAGGCGGTGGGCCAGGGCGGCGGCTTCGCCTCGGCCGGAGACGCCGAGTTTGGCCATCATGTTGGAGACGTGCACGCTGGCCGTCTTCGGGGAGATGAACAGTTCCTCGGCGATCTGCCGGTTGCTGTAGCCGGTGGAGACCAGGCGGAGCACCTCGCGTTCGCGGCCGGTGAGGCCGAGTTCGGCGGCCGGGTCCGGGATCGGGTCCCGGACGGGCCGGGGGTCGGCTTCCGCGGTGAGGGAGAGGCGGGCCCGGGCCGCGAGGAGGTCGAGTTCCTCGGCGAGGGTGCGGGCGCCCAGGGTCTCGGCCGCGCGGCGGGCACGGCGCAGCAGGTCGGCGGCGCGGTCCCGGTCGATTCCGGCCGTCAGCAGGGCCTCGCCGAGTCGGCGGCGGGCCCTGGCGTGGAGGTAGGGGCGTTCCAGGGGGCGGACGGCGAGTTCGACGGCCTCCCAGTCGGCGGGGGTGTCCACGCCCTCGGCGCGACGCAGTTCGGCGCGGACGAACTCGGCGTGCGCGGTCCACAGCGGGACCGGGGCGTGCAGGGTCCGGGCGGCCCCGCGCAGGACGGCCACGGCCCGGTCGCGGTCGGCCTCGGCCGCGGGCAGGCCCCGGAAGTCGGCCTCGGCGGTGGCGGCGGCGAGCAGCAGGGGCCAGGCGTAGCGGTGCTGGCCGAGGGGGAAGCCGGCGGCGATGGCCGCGTCGATCTCGGCGCGGACCTCGGCGATCCGGCCGTGGCCGGCGGCGATGCCCACGGCGAGCCGGTGCAGGGGGATGTCGTGCTGGGGTTGGACGCTGTGCCGGCCGAACAGGTTCCGGGCCTCGGTGAGGGTCTCCTCGGCCCGGGGCAGGTCCCCCCGGGCGACGGCGAGGTAGGCAAGGCGGGACCAGGCGGCGGCGCTGGGGGCGGCGCTCTGGCCGACGGCGATGGTGCTCAGCGCCGTCTGTTCCGCCTCGTCCCAGCGGCCGAGGCTGTAGAGGCTCTCGGCGAGGTTGCCGCCGATCCATGCCTCGGTGTCCAGGAGCCGGGCGCGCCGGGCGAGTTCTATGCCCTCCCGGCCGAGTTCGACGGCTTCGGCGGAGCGGCCGTGGCCTTCGAGGTGGGAGGTGATGTTGACGTGGGCGCGGCCGACGACGGCGCGGTGGCCGCGCGCGGCGGCGGTGTCCCTGACCTCGGTCATGAGAGCGAAACCGGCCTCGCGGTCGCCGCTGTCGACGAGGAGGACGCCGACGGTGAGGCGGGCGTTGAGTTCGATCTCCTCGGAGCCGACCATGTGGGCGTACTCGACGGCGCGTTCGGCGTCCGCGAGGTTCTGCGGGCCCGGGTCGTGGAGCATGCCCCATCCGGCGGCGTACATGAGGACGGCCGCGTGCACCCGGGACGGGGGCAGGCCCCGGACCAGGTTCTGGGCCTCGGCGAGTTCGGCCCAGCCGTCGCTGCGGCCGAGCGCGATGACGAGTCGGGAGCGTTCGGTCCAGAACCAGGCGGCGCGCAGCGGGTCCTCGCGCTCGGCGAGGAGCCGCAGGGCGGTCTTGGCGAGTTTCAGGGCCCGTTCGCGTTCGCCGCCGAGGCGGGCGGCGGTGACGGCCTCGGCCATGAGGTCGATGCGGCGCACCGGGTCGGTGGCGCGGCGGCCGTCGCACAGCGGGTACGCCTCGATGTGCTCGGCCGGGCGCAGTCCGTCGCGGACCTCGTCGGAGACGCTGTCCCACAGGTCCAGGGCGCGTTCGAGGAAGCGGAGCTGTTCGGAGTAGGCGTGCCGGCGGTGGGCGGCGACGGCGGCGAGGAGCACGGCGGGCAGGGCGCGGGCCGGGTCGTTGGCCTGGTACCAGTGGCTGGCGAGGCGGACGGCGCGTTCGTCGGCGCGGACCAGGCCCGGGTCGGCTTCGAGGGCCTCGGCGTAGCGGCGGTGCACGCGGGCGCGTTCGCCGGGCAGGAGGTCCTCGCCGACGGCCTCGCGGACCAGGGCGTGCCGGAAGCGGTAGGCGCCGTCGTCGCCGGCGAGGAGGATGTTCGCCCCGACGGCGGCGCGCAGGGCCTGGATGAGGGTGTCCTCGCCGAGCCGGGTGACGGCGGCGAGCAGGGCGTGTTCGACGGTGGAGCCGCCCTCGGCGGCGATCCGGACCACTTCCTGGGCGGTGTCGGGGAGGACTTCGACCCGGACGAGGAGCAGGTCGCGCAGGGAGGTGGTCATGCCGGAGGAGCAGCCGCTGGTGTGGCTGACGGCGAGTTCCTCCACGAAGAAGGCGTTGCCGTCGGAGCGTTCGAAGACGGAGTCGACGAACCCGTCGTCGGGGCGGGTGTCGAGGATGCCGGTGAGCTGGCTGCGGACCTCGTCGTGGGTGAAGCGGGAGAGTTCGACGCGGCGCACGGTGCGCAGTCGGTCGAGTTCGGCGATCAGGGGCCGCATGGGGTGGCGGCGGTGGATGTCGTCGGAGCGGTAGGTGGCCAGGAGCAGCAGCCGGCCGCCGACGAGGGTGCGGTACAGGTAGGACAGCAGGTGCCGGGTGGAGGTGTCGGCCCAGTGCAGGTCCTCCAGGACGAGGACGACGGTGTGCCGGCGCGCGATGGTCTCCAGCAGCCGGCCGGTGAGTTCGAAGAGTCGGGCGGTGCTGCCCTCGTCGTGGGGGCCGCGGTCGACCTCGCCGAGTTCGGGCAGGATGCGGGCCAGTTGCTCCTCCTGTCCGCACGCGGCCTCGGTGAACTCCTCGGGGAGGCCGCGGGCGAGGGCGCGCAGGGCCGCGGAGAAGGGGGCGTAGGGGAGTCCTTCGGCGCCGATCTCGACGCAGCCGCCGAGGGCGACGACGGCGCCACGACGAGCGGCCTCGTCGAGGAACTCCTCGACGAGGCGGGTCTTGCCGACGCCGGCCTCGCCTCCGAGGAGGACGGCCTGGGGCTCGTCGGCCGCGGCGGCGGTCAGGGCGTCGGTGAGCAGGGCCAGTTCGGCGGCACGGCCGACGAACACCGGGCTGACGGATCTGGTCTCCACGGGGACGAGCATCGCACACCCGTCCCCGGCCGGGGCACTGGTTATCGGACCGGCGTTCTCGCCGGTGGGGCGGTGGGCGTCGGGCACGGCGACGTCACTCGGGCGGGGTCGGGCGGGCCGGTCAGGCGGCCTTGGTGAAGCGGTCGCGGTCCTCGGGCCGGGTGCCGTCGGCGGCGCGGCGGCCGAGGAGTCGGCCGATGAGGCCGGTGTGCCCGGCGCGGGCGGCCCGCACGAGGCGGAACTCCTCGGCCTCGCGCAGCAGCTCGTCGTGGCGGGCGGTGGCGATCTCGTACTCGAACACGGTGGTGTTCCCCCCTGGGTGAGCGTCCCTTCCGTTCGGGCCGCTCTCGGTGTGTCCTCAGACTCCGTTCCCAGGGGCCGGCCGCGCATCGGGCGGATCCCTCAACCTCGGGTCCGGCCCGCCTTAGGCGGGCCGGCGGCGGGGGCGGGCGGCGGTCGGGCCGGCCCGCCGGCGTCCGGTCCGTCCCGGTTCGTCGGTGCCCGCCCTCGGCTGCCGGCCGGGGGGCCTTAGACGGTCCCCGGCCGGGGCCTCAGACGGCCCGTTCAGACGGCCTTGGGGGTGGCGGCGAGGACGTCGAGGTACATGAGGCCGAACATCAGGACGCCGAACAGGCCGAGGGCGAGACCGGCCCAGCCGAGGGCCTTGACCCAGGTCGGGTGCTCGCGGTCGGGGGCGCCGAAGGCGGGGGCGAGGAGCACGAAGAGGCCGACGAGGAGGGCGACGGCGGAGACGCAGCCGTTGGCCAGGGCCTGCACGTGCCAGGCGTCGACGTAGATGGCCTGGATCTTCTCGGCGGCGCCGGGGGCGTTGCTGCTGGAGATCTGCCCGACGAGGGTCTGGCGTTCGCCGAGGACCCGCCCGAACCAGGTGCCGCCGAGGGCCACGAGGGCGAGGGCGACGGAGATCACGGCGGCGGCGGCCGAGCCGACGCCGGTGGAGCGGGTGACGGGGGCGATCTCGGCGAGGTCCTCGTCGTCGAACTCGTCCTCGTCGACCGAGTCGACCTCGGCGGCCTCGGCGGGCTCGGTGGTCTTCGTGAGGTTCGCGGGCTTCGCCGCGGCCACGGCGGCGGCCTCCTCCGTCCCGGCGGGGGTGGTGGGTTCGGGGCCGGCGTCGGCGGTCTTCGTGGTGTCCATGCGGGGCACCGTAGGCGGCCTGTCTGAGAAAGGGCTGAGGAGCCGGCGCCCCCGCGCCGGCCCCGACCCGGCCGCCCGGCCGTCAGCGGTCGGCCGCGGCCTTCCACTCGGGGGCGAGCACGGACCAGATCTCGGTGTCCTGGCGCACGCCCCGGTACAGGTACTGCTCGCGCAGCACGCCCTCGCGGGTCATGCCCAGCCGGCGGGCGACCGCGATGCTGGGCGCGTTGGCGGAGGAGACGTGCCATTCGACGCGGTGTATGCCGCGTTCGTGGATCGCGTGGTCGATCAGGACCCGGCAGGCCCGGGTGATCAGGCCCCGGCCGGTGGCGGTGGGCTCCAGCCAGCAGCCGACCTCGGCGACGCCCTGGGCCGCGTCGAAGGCGGGGTAGAGCACGCCGCCGACCAGGGTGCCGGCCAGCCGGATGCCGAAGAGGCGGGGGCCGTCGGCGGCGGCCTTGAGGGCGTTGTCGGCGAGGAGGGCCCGGGCGCTGTCGAGGTCGGTGGCCCGGTTGGGGAAGTTCACGTGCTGCCCGATGAACTCGCGGCCGCGGTCGAGGTGGGCGAGGAACTCCTCGGCGTGCCACACCTCCAGCGGGAAGAGTTCGGCGTCGTCGGTGAGGGCCAGAGAGAACATGCTGTCGTCCTTCGTGCGGGTGGGTGCGGTCACCGTGCGGCGGACGGGGTTCGGGCGGGCTCGCGGGGGCTGCCGTCGCCTTCGTCCTCGTGCGGCCGCTGCGCCGGAAGTGTCGCACGTCCGTGCGCCCCGTCGGGGGGTTCGACGCTGATGCGGGGCAGCACCCGGTCCAGCCACTTCGGTATCCACCAGTTGGCGCCGCCGAGCATGTGCATGAGGGCGGGCACGAGGAGGGTGCGCAGGACGAAGGCGTCGAGGGCGACGGCGGCGGCGAGCGCGATGCCGAACATCGCGATGAGCCGGTCCCCGCTGAGCACGAAGGCGAGGAACACGGAGATCATGATGACGGCCGCCGAGTTGATGACGCGGCTGGTCTCGGCGAGGCCGATCCGCACGGCCCGTTTGTTGTCGCCGGTGGCGAGCCATTCCTCGTACATCCGGCTGACCAGGAACACCTGGTAGTCCATGGAGAGCCCGAAGAGCACCGAGACCATGATCACGGGCAGGAAGGGCTCGATCGGGCCGGCGCTGCCCAGGCCCAGGGGTTCACTGCCCCAACCCCACTGGAACACGGCCACGACCACGCCGAAGGAGGAGATCACGGCCGCCACGTTCATCAGCGCGGCCTTGATCGGGATCCCGAGGGAGCGGAACGCGAGCAGCAGCAGCGCGCAGCCGAGCGCGACGACCACCCCGACGAACAGCGGCAGCTTGCAGACGATCACGTCGGCGAAGTCGTCGTAGCCGGCCGTCATCCCGCCCACGTACACCCGGGGGGTGCCGTCGTCGCTCCCGGCCTTCGCCGCGAGATCGGCGCGGATCCGGTCGACGAGCCGGCTGGTGTCCTTGGACTGCGGGGAGGAGTCGGGGACGACGGTGAGGAAGGCGGTGTCACCGGCCTCGTTGAGGACGGGCGGGGCCGCCGAGGCCACGCCCGGGGTGGCGCGCAGGTCGGCCGCGAGCCGGTCGAGGGCGGGGCGGGCGGCGGCGGGGTCGGCGCCGTCGAGGCGGGCCACGAGGGTCAGCGGCCCGTTCATGCCGGGGCCGAAGCCGTCGGCGAGCAGGTCGTATGCCTTGCGGGTGGTGGAGGAGGCCGGGTTGTTGCCCTGGTCGGAGGTGCCCAGGTGCAGGGAGAGCGCGGGCAGCGCGAGGACCGCCATGACCAGCACGGCCAGCAGCCCGAGGGTCTTGGGTCGGCGTTCGACCAGCGCGGACCAGCGGGCCGCGAAGCCGGTGCGGGCCTCGGGGCGGGGCCCGTGCTCGGCCAGTTCGCGGCGTTCGCGCCGGGACAGGGCCCGGGGGCCGATGTAGGCGAGGAGGGCGGGCAGCAGGGTCACGGAGGCGGCGACGGTGAGGACCACCGTCACCGAGGCGGCTATCGCGACCCCGTTGAGGAAGTTCAGGCGCAGCACGAGCATGCCGAGCAGGGCGATGCAGACGGTGGCGCCGGCGAAGACCACGGCGCGGCCGGTGGTGGCGACGGCGTTCTCGGCGGCGTCCGGCACGTCGAGTCCGCGGCGCAGGCCGGTGCGGTGCCGGGTGACGATGAACAACGCGTAGTCGATGCCGACGCCGAGCCCGATGAGGGTGCCGAGCATGGGGGCGAAATCGGCCACGGCCATGGCGTGCCCGAGCAGGCTGATGCCCGCGTAGGCGGTGCCGACGCTGACCAGGGCGGTGGCGATCGGGACCAGGCTGGCGGCGAGGGAGCCGAAGGCGAGGAAGAGGACGACGGCGGCGACGGCCACCCCGATGGCCTCGGCCACGTGCGAGGTGGGGGCCTCGGTGAGGCCGATGGCCCGGCCGCCGAGTTCGACCTGGAGGCCGTCCTTCTCGGTCGCCCCGTTCTTCGCGGTCTCGACGACGGCGCGGGCCTGCTCCTTGGGGACGGCGTCGGCCTGCTTGTCGAAGGTGACCACGGCGTAGGCGGTCCGGCCGTCGGCGCTGATCATGGCCGCGCTCTCGGGGCCCGGTCCGTAGGGGCCGGCCACGGAGCCGACGCCGGGGAGGGCGCCGACCGCGTCCAGCGCCAGACCCATGCGCCGCTCCACCTCGGGTTCGCGGACGCTGTGCCCCTCGGGAACCCGCCAGACCACGGTGTCGGTGTCGCCGCCGAGACCGGGGAAGCCCTCGCGCAGCAGATCGGCGGCGTGCCCCGACTCGGTGCCGGGGACCTCGTAGTCGTTGGAGAAGGCGGAGCCGGCGACGGTCGCGGCGAGTCCGGTGCCCAGTAGCGCCGTGAGCCACAACAGGACGGTCGCGAGGCGGTGTCGCATACACCAGCGGGCAAGTGCGGCCAACGGAGGTGCTCCCGGGTGGGTGGTTCGGCGGGCGGTGGCGCGGACGGGGATTCGAGGGGGGATCACCCCGTTCGTCCCGGGCCCCACGATCTCAGTGTTCCGTGATCGTCGGTCCGCTTCGTGGGCAGGGTCACAGCCCCTCGGACCCTCCCGGGACTTTGGGTCCGGGCCGGTCGGCAGGGGTGCGGGGAGCGGCGGGGGCCTTGGGTCGGGGGTGCGCGGGACGTGCGTCTTCCGGTTCCGGTTCGGCCGGTCCCGGTTCGGCCGGTCCCGGTTCGGTCGGTGCGTCGGTCCGGTAGCCGGGGACGGAGGGCCAGCGCACGGTCAGGACCACGCTCTCCTCCTCGGCCCGCCAGGAGTGGTCGACCTCCCTGCCCCACACCACGTAGTCCCCGCGCTCGGCGAGGGTGACGTCCCGATCGGGGAAGCGCATCGTGAACCGGCCCTCGATCAGCACGAGGAGGGCGGTGCGGCGTTCCCCGCGCACCCAGGTCGCGCGTTCCTCACCCCGCGGGTGCACCCCCCATTTGATCTCCACGTCGGTGCTGTGCCGGACGTCCCCCGGGTCCTTGAAGTGCCCGAGCAGCCAGCCCCGGTCCAGGGCCGCGTCCGGTCCGGCCTTGCCCACGTGGATCTCCATGGGGGCGAGGGTAATCCGGTTGCCGGGCCCGTCCGACCCTGGTCCCCTGGGCGGGATGAGAAACGAGAACACGACGCCGGGGCCCGAGGGCCTCGCCGCGCTCCGCGCCCGCTTCGACCGCGAGATCCGCCGCGAGGCCGTGCCCGATTCACCGGGTGCCCGGATCGAGACCTCCGCCGACGGCCGGGTGGTGCGCCAGGTGGCCGCGCCGGGCGAGGGCTGGTCGGGGGTGCTGTGGTCCGATCTGGACGAGGCGGGCGCGGACGCCGCGATCGCCGGCGAACTGGCCCGCTGCCGGGAGCTGGGGCTCGCCGAGTACGAGTGGAAGACCTACGGGCACGACGGGCCGGCCGACCTGGGCGCGCGCCTGTCGGCCGCCGGTTTCGTGGCCGACACCCGGGAGACGGTGCTGATGGGCGCGGTGGAACGGGTGCTGGACGAGGTGGGCGAGGCCCCGCCGCCGGCCGGGGTGACCCTGCGGGAGATCACCTCACCGGGGGACGTGGACCTGCTGGCGCGGGCCCACGAGGCCGCGTTCGGACGGGTGCGGCCCGCGCTGATGGCGGAGGTCCGGCACCGGCTGGAGACCGATCCGGAGCACCTGGTCGTGGTGGTGGCCATGGCCGGGGAGCTGCCGGTGTGCGGGGCGCGGATGGAACTGCGGGAGGGCACGGGCTTCGCGGGCCTGTGGGGCGGCGGCACCCATCCCGACTGGCGGGGTCGGGGGATCTACCGCTCGCTGATCGCGCATCGGGCGCGGATCGCGGCGGCGCGCGGGGTGGAGTGGTTGCAGGTGGACGCGTCGGAGGACTCGCGGCCGATCCTCCAGCGGCTGGGCTTCGCGGTGCTGGGGACGACGACCCCGTACGAGTGGACGGCCCCGACGGCCCCCTGACCGGCGGGGCGGCGGCGGGGCGGCGACCGGACGGCGGGGCGGGCGGCGACTTGGGGGCCCGTCTTTCCCCCGGGACCGTTCCGGGGCAGGATGCGATCATGACCGAAACCTCGCGGCCCCGGCCCGTTCCCAGCCCGGAGCGGGTCGCGCCGCCCCTCGTCGCCGACGAGCCGACCACGCTCCTCGGCTTCCTGGACTTCCAGCGCGCGACCCTGGAGCTGAAGTGCTCGGGGTTGACGGCGGAGCAGTTGCGACGCCCCGCGAGCCCGCCCTCCACGCTGAGCCTGCTGGGGCTGCTGCGGCACCTGGGCGAGGTGGAGCGCCAGTGGTTCCGGCGGGTGCTGGGCGGCGACGAGGAGGTCGGGCACCTGTGGTCCGACAGCCGCGATTTCCAGGCCGCCTACGAGGCGGCCGGGGCCGATCCGGTGGAGGCGTACGCGGCCTGGCGGGCCGAGGTGGCGCACTCCCGGGAGGTCGCGGCGCGGCTCGGCTCCTGGGACGAGACGGTGGACGTGCCGCGCTGGGGCGGGCCGGTCTCGGTGCGGGCGGTCCTGCTGCACGTGACCCTGGAGTACGCCCGGCACAACGGTCACGCGGACCTGGTGCGCGAGGCCGTCGACGGAGCGGTCGGCGCGTGACCGGGGCCGGGGCCGGGGCCGTCGGTGGGCGCGGGCGCGGGTCCGGTGACGGCGGCGAGCCGCGCGGCGAAACGTTCACTCTGCTCGCCCCTCCGCCCGGACCCCACCCCGGCTCCGCGCCCGGTCCCGTCCCCGGCCCGGACCCGGACCAGGCCCGCGCCGAGGACCTGCTGCGGGGCTGCGTGGGGCACCGGCTGGCCGGCGTGACCTTCGACGGGTTCGGCCCGGAGTCCGAGGCCCTCGTCACCCTCGGGCTCGACTCCGAACGCCCCCGGGTACGGCTCGCGCTGACCGGGGTGCGCGAGTTCCGCGTGACCCGCCCGCACCCGGGGGCCGGCGCCTCCGTGCCACGGCTGTGCGCGTCCGCCGTCCTGCGGGTCCCCTCGGACCTGGTCTTCTCCCCCGCCCCCGAGGGCGCGGCGCCCCTGCCCGACCTCGTGCGCACGGTCCTGAGCTGCGACGACGGGGGCAGCGTGGTGGTGACGGCGCGGGCCCTGCGCGTGGAGGTGCTGCCCGGCCTGGTGGAGGCCCCGGGCGGCCGGCCCCCGCACGGGCGTCGGTAGCCCGGGGCGTCGGTTCAGACCGCCGTCCGCAGGAAGTCGGCGATCAGCGCGGCCCATCGGGCCGGCGCCGTCGCGAACGGCAGGTGTCCGGTCGCCAGTTCGGCGACCTTCGCACCCGGCACGGCCGCCGCCAACTCCCGTTGCAGCGCGGGCTGCGCGAGCTCGTCCTCGGTGGTCACGATCACGAGCGTCGGCACCCGCACCCCGGCCGCCTCCGACCGCAGGTCCGCGCCGCGCACCAGCGCCGCGTGGTCCCCGGCCCCGGGCGGGAAGGAGCCGGCCGTGGCCTCCTGCACGGCCGCGAGCTCCGCCGCCGACAGCCTCCCCAGCGTGGGTTCGCCCAGCACCAGGGGCGTCAACAGCCTGGACAGCGCGGCCCATTCCCCGCGCCGCGCGAACACCCGCCACAGTTCGGCGATCGCGTCCAAGCGGGCGTCGGCGCGCACGAAGGAGGCACTGAGCACGAGGGCCGTGACCCGCTCCGGGTAGCGGGCGGCGAGGCGCAACGCGACGTTCCCGCCGAGCGAATAGCCGTGCACCGCGAAGGTCTCCAGGCCCTCGGCGTCGGCGGCGGCCACGAGTTCGTCCGCGAGTTCGTCGAGCGCGAGCGGTCGCTCGGACCTCGGGGTGCCCCCGGTGCCCGGGTAGTCCACGGCCACCACGCTGAACTCGCGGGCCAACTCCTCGAGCACCGGACCGTAGTTGGCCTCGACCGAACCGCCGCCGCCGTGCGCGAGCAGCAGCCCCGGCCCGCCACTCCCGGTCCGCACCGTCCGCGCGTACCCCGCGCGCACCGCCACCTCGGCCTCGACCATGACGTCCCCCTCCACTCCACACTCTTGTAGCGGTCGCTACGAAAAGAACCCTAACGCCTTTTCGTATCGACCGCTACAAAAATCTGCGCCCCCTACCCCTCCCCCAACGCCCGCGCCAGGCGCTCCCGCACCGCCGACTGCGCCGCGATCCGCGCGTCCAGCACCGCGAGCCGCTCCCGCGCCACCCGCACCCCCGCCGCCGACGGCCCCCCGGGACCCGCCGCCGCCCCGAACACGTCCCCGTCCAGGCAGGGCAGGAACACCCGCACGTCGTCCAGCGTCAACCCCACCCCCAACAGCGCCCGGATGTTGGCCACCCGCGCGAGCGTCGCCGGACCGTAGTCGCGGTAGCCGTTGGCCTCCCGCGTCGACTCGATCAACCCGGCCGCCTCGTAGTGCCGCAAGGACCGCACCGACACCCCCGCGCGCCGCGCCACCTCACCGATCCGCACCGCCCCACCCCCACGCTCCACCGCTCAGGCGACCACCGCGCCCCCGTCCACCGCCAGGATCGCACCCGTCACGAACGAGGCCCCGGGCTCCGCCAACCACCGCACCGCGCCCGCCACTTCCTCCGGCCGCCCGATCCGCCCCAGCGGGGTGCGCGCGAGCTGCCAGGCCCGGACCTCCGCCATCCGTCGCGGCCCGAGCCCCTGGTGCTCGCCGATCGGGGTGTCCACCGCGCCCGGCGCCACCCCCACCACCCGCACCCCCCGGGGCGCGAGTTCCACCGCCCAGCTGCGGGTCAGCGTCTCCAGGGCCGCCTTCGTGGCCGCGTACACCGAGGAGCCCGGCCAGGCCCGGCCGGCCACCGCCGTGCTCAGGTTCACCACCACCGCGGCCGGCGACCGCTCCAACAGCGGCAGCGCGGCCTGGGTGAGCAGCACGGGGGCCACCAGGTTCGTCGCGAGTTGTTCGGCCACCCCGGTCGCCCCGATCCCGCCCAGGGCCCCGGCCCGCACCACGCCCGCGTTGTTGACCAGCACGTCCCACCGGCCGTACCGCTCCCCGACCGCCGCCGCCACCCGCGCGGGCCCGTCCGTCGCCGTCACGTCCAGCGCGAGGGTGTCGATCCGCGGGTGTCCGGCGGCCGTCTCGGTGAGCGGTCCGGGACGCCGGCCGAGGACCAGCACCCGCTCCCCCGCCTCGGCGAAGGCCCGCGCGGTGGCCCGCCCGATGCCGGTCCCGCCGCCCGTCACCACGACCACCCGGGCCGGCCGGCCCTCGTGCACACGCTCGTTCTCGTTCATGGCCCCATGCTCGAACCCTGTCACCGGTGTCAGGGTCAAGCGCCGGCGGGCACGCGAAGAGGGCGGTGCCCCGGCCCTCTCGGACCGGGGCACCGCCCTCGGGTGCGCGTGGCGCGGATCAGCCCTCGGAGACGCCCAGGCGTTCCAGGATCAGTTCCTTCACGCGGGCCGCGTCGGCCTGCCCGCGCGTCGCCTTCATGACGGCGCCGACCAGCGCGCCGACCGCCGCGACCTTGCCGCCGCGGATCTTGTCGGCGATGCCGGCGTTGCCCGCGATGGCCTCGTCCACGGCGGTGCCGAGCGCGCCGTCGTCGGAGACCACCTTCAGGCCGCGCTTGTCGACGACCTCGTCCGGGGTGCCCTCGCCGGCCAGCACGCCCTCGATGACCTGGCGGGCCAGCTTGTCGTTGAGCGCGCCCTCGGCGACCAGCGCCGCGACCCGCGCCACGTCGGCCGGGGTGATGGGCAGCTCGTCGACGACGACGCCCTGCTCGTTGGCATTGCGGGCCAGCTCGCCCATCCACCACTTGCGGGCGGCGGTCGAGTCGGCGCCGGCCTCGATGGTGGCGACGATGGAGTCCACGGCGCCCGCGTTGAGGATCGACTGCATGTCGTGCTCGTTCACGCCCCACTCCTCGCGGAGCCGGTTGCGACGCACGCGCGGCATCTCGGGCAGGCCCCCGCGCAGCTCCTCCACCCACTCCCGGGCCGGCGCCACGGGCACCAGGTCGGGCTCGGGGAAGTAGCGGTAGTCCTCGGCGTTGTCCTTGATGCGGCCGGCCGTGGTGGAGCCGTCCTCCTCGTGGAAGTGCCGGGTCTCCTGCACGATGCTGCCGCCGGAGGAGAGCACCGCCGCGTGGCGCTGGATCTCGAAGCGGGCCGCGCGCTCGACCGAACGCAGCGAGTTCACGTTCTTGGTCTCGCTGCGGGTGCCGAAGGTCTCGGTGCCGTGCGGGCGCAGCGACAGGTTCACGTCGCAGCGCATCTGGCCCTTGTCCATCCGGGCCTCGGAGACGTCGAGGGCCTTGATGACCTCGCGCAGCTCCGCCACGTACGCCTTGGCGACCTCGGGGGCCCGCTCGCCGGCGCCCTCGATCGGCTTGGTGACGATCTCGATGAGGGGGATGCCGGCGCGGTTGTAGTCCAGCAGCGAGTGGGAGGCGCCGTGGATGCGGCCGGTGGCACCGCCGACGTGCGTCGACTTGCCGGTGTCCTCCTCCATGTGGGCGCGCTCGATCTCGACGCGGAAGACCTCGCCGTCCTCCAGCTGCACGTCGAGGTAACCGTTGAAGGCGATCGGCTCGTCGTACTGGGAGGTCTGGAAGTTCTTCGGCATGTCCGGATAGAAGTAGTTCTTCCGGGCGAACCGGCACCACTCGGCGATCTCGCAGTTCAGCGCGAGGCCGATCTTGATCGCGGACTCGACGCCGATCGCGTTGACGACCGGCAGCGAGCCGGGCAGGCCGAGGCAGGTGGGGCAGGTCTGCGAGTTGGGCTCGGCGCCCAGCTCGGTGGAACAGCCGCAGAACATCTTGGTCCGCGTGCCCAGCTCGACATGGACCTCAAGGCCCATGACGGGGTCGTACGACGCGAGGGCGTCCTCGTACGACAGCAGTTCGGTGAAGGTGGTCACGGTGAAACTTTCCCTCTCAGCCCAGCAGGACGTCGTCGTCGCCCAGGCGCTTCAGCTCGCGGTACAGGATCGCGAGGCCGGTGACGATGGCGGCGGCGGACACGACGGCGTCGACGAGCTGAAGCGTGTCGTTGTCGGTGCGGGCCTTGCGGGCCTGCTTGATCACGCTGATCGCGCCGAAGGCGGTGGTGCCGATCGACAGGTAGGTGCCGGACTTCGACTTCTTGAAGCCCTTGGCCTTGGACAGTGCGCTCTTGGTGCTCACAGGGACGGTGCCTCCTCCAGCAGCGGGTGACCCCAGCGCTCGACGAAGGCGGCCTCGACGGCGGCACCGACCTTGTACAGCCGGTCGTCCTTCATCGCCGGGGCGATGATCTGCAGCCCGACCGGGAGGCCGTCCTCCGGCGCCAGGCCGCAGGGCAGCGACATGGCGGCGTTGCCGGCCAGGTTGGTCGGGATGGTGCACAGGTCCGCGAGGTACATCGCGAGCGGGTCGTCGGTCCGCTCGCCGATGGGGAACGCGGTGGTCGGGGTCGTCGGGGAGACGATCACGTCGACCCGCTCGAAGGACTTCTCGAAGTCCTGCGTGATGAGCGTGCGGACCTTCTGGGCCGAGCCGTAGTACGCGTCGTAGTAGCCGGAGCTGAGCGCGTACGTGCCGAGGATGATGCGGCGCTTGACCTCGTCGCCGAAGCCGGCCTCACGGGTGAGGGCGGTGACGTCCTCGGCGGACTTGGTGCCGTCGTCGCCGACGCGCAGGCCGTAGCGCATGGCGTCGAAGCGGGCCAGGTTGGACGATGCCTCGGACGGCGCGATCAGGTAGTACGCGGCCATCGCGAGGTCGAAGGAGGGGCAGTCGAGTTCGACGATCTCGGCGCCGAGCTCCTTGAGCAGCTCCACCGACTCGTTGAACCGCTGCACGACGCCGGCCTGGTAGCCCTCGCCGGCGAACTGCTTGACGACGCCGACGCGCATCCCCGCGACGGACCCGTTGCGGGCCGCCTCGACCACCGGCGGGACCGGGGCGTCGATGGAGGTGGAGTCGAGCGGGTCGTGGCCGGCGATCACCTCGTGCAGCAGGGCCGCGTCCAGGACCGTGCGGGCGCAGGGGCCGCCCTGGTCGAGGGAGGAGGAGAAGGCCACCATGCCGTAGCGGGAGACCGAGCCGTAGGTGGGCTTGACGCCCACGGTGGCGGTGACGGCGGCGGGCTGCCGGATGGAGCCGCCGGTGTCGGTGCCGATGGCCAGCGGGGCCTGGAAGGAGGCCAGGGCGGCGGAGGAGCCGCCACCGGAGCCGCCGGGGATGCGGGTGAGGTCCCACGGGTTGCCGGTGGGCCCGTAGGCGCTGTTCTCGGTGGAGGACCCCATGGCGAACTCGTCCATGTTGGTCTTGCCGAGGATGACGACGTCGGCTTCCTTCAGCTTGCGCGTCAGGGTGGCGTCGTAGGGCGGGATCCAGCCTTCGAGGATCTTCGAGCCCACGGTGGTCGGGACCCCGATGGTGGTGAAGATGTCCTTGAGGGCGAGCGGGACGCCGGCCAGCGGGCCCAGCTTCTCGCCGGCGGCGCGCTTGGCGTCGACGGCGCGGGCCTGCGCGAGGGCGCCCTCGCGGTCCACGTGGAGGAAGGCGTGCACCTTCTCGTCCACGGCCTCGACGCGGGCCAGGTGGGCTTCGGTGACCTCGACGGCCGTGAGCTCGCCGGAGGCGATCTTGGCGGCGGTCTCGGCGGCGGTGAGCCGGATGATGTCGGTCATGGGTGTTAGTCCTCCCCCAGGATCTGCGGCACCTTGAAACGCTGCTGCTCCTGCGCGGGCGCGCCGGACAGCGCCTGCTCGGGGGTGAGCGAGGGACGGACCTCGTCCGCGCGCATGACGTTGGTCAGCGGGAGCGGGTGGGAGGTCGGCGGGACGTCTTGGTCGGCGACCTCGGAGACGCGGGCGACCGCGCCGATGATGTCGTCGAGCTGACCGGCGAAGTGTTCGAGCTCCGCGGGCTTCAGCTCCAGACGCGCCAGCCGAGCGAGGTGGGCGACCTCCTCGCGCGTGATGCCAGGCATGCAGCGATCCTCTGAGGGTGGTGAGCGAGTGGGTGTTTTCCGCTCAATCCTAGGGGGCGGGCGGAGGAGGGCGTGAAACGGTTTCCCCCGTCCGCCTCCGCCCGCCCGCGATCACCCGCCCCCGGCCGCCCGCCCGGCGGCCCTCCCGGTCAGGTCCGGGGGGCCGGGGAGAGTTCGGCGACCCCGCCGGTGCCGGGGGCGCCGGCCGCCTCGGCGGCCTCCTCGGAGGGCCTGCGCCAGCCGCGTTCGCCCCGGGCCAGCAGCCAGGCGGTGGCCTCGGCGGGCGGCATGGCGGCGGCCACGAGCCAGCCCTGCACGGCGTCGCAGCCCAGGTCCCGCAGCCGCTCCCAGGTCTCGTCGTCCTCCACGCCCTCGGCGACGACGAGCAGGCCCAGGGAGTGGGCGAGGTCCAGGGTGCAGCGGACGATCTCGGCGTCCTGGGGGTCCACGGCGAGCCGGGCCACGAAGGAGCGGTCGATCTTCAGTTCGCTGACCGGGAGCCGGCGCAGGTGGACGAGGGAGGAGTAGCCGGTGCCGAAGTCGTCCAGGGACATCTTCACCCCGTGCCCGGTCAACCCGGCCATGGTGTCGGCGGCCCGCTGCGGGTCCTCCAGCAGCACGTGCTCGGTGATCTCCAGTTGCAGGGCCCCGGCGGGCACCCCGTGCCGGGCGAGGCGGGCGGCCACGGCCCCCGCGAACCCGGGGGTGTGCACGTCGCGCGGGGAGACGTTGACGGCGACGGGCACCTTCAGGCCCTGGGCGCGCCAGCGCGCCACCTGGGCCAGGGCGGTCTCCAGCACGTACTCGGTGAGGTGCGGCATCAGCCCGGAGGACTCGGCGATGGCGATGAACTCGTCCGGGGGGACCCGGCCGCGTTCGGGGTGCACCCAGCGGACCAGGGCCTCCAGGCCGGCGACCTGCCCGTCGAAGCGGACCTTGGGCTGGTAGTGCAGTTCCACCTCGCCGGCGTCCAGGGAGCGGCGCAGGTCGCCGAGGAGGCCGAGCCGGTCGGGGGTGTTGCTGTCGCGTTTGGACTCGTAGACCTCCACCCCGGTGCGGTCGCGTTTGGCCTGGTACATGGCCACGTCGGCCCGGCGGAGCAGGCCCTCGGCGTCGAGGGCGTGGTCGGGGAAGACGGCGAGGCCCGCGCTGGCCTCCAGGACGAGGGTGAGCCCGTCGAGGTCGAGGGGGGAGCCGAGGGCGGAGACCAGTTGTCGGGCCACGCGCTGGGCGCTGGTGGTGGAGTCGGCGAGCGGGAGGAGGACGGCGAACTCGTCGCCGCCGAGTCGGGCGGCCTCGGCGTCGGGCGGCAGGGCCTGGCGGAGCCGGTCGGCGATCTGGAGCAGCAGCCGGTCGCCGGCGAGGTGCCCGAGGGTGTCGTTGACGGCGCGGAACCGGTCGAGGTCGATCAGGACGAGGGCGGCGCGGGTGCCGAGGTCCTCGGCCTGGTCGAGGGCGCTCCAGGCCCGCTCCAGCAGCCATTGGCGGTTGGGGAGCCCGGTGAGGGGGTCCTTGAGCTGTTCCTCGGCGCGGGCGCGGGCGATCCACAGGGTGGAGTCGAGGGCGATCAGGGGCACGGCGAACAGCGGCAGCAGGATCGGCATGGCCACGGCGATCACGCTGATCAGGGGGGCCAGGCCCAGCAGGGCGCCGGCCACGAGGGCCTGGCGGACCAGGGCGGTGCGGGTGGCGGTGGGCACGCCGCCGGAGGTGGGGGCGACGGCCGCCCACAGCAGCAGCCGGGTGAGGGCGAGGTAGGCGAGGGCGGCGAGGATCACCTCGGGGACGGTCGCGGGGGACCAGTCGCGGAAGGTCCAGGGCCGCTCCACGCTGGGGGCGTCGCCGAAGAGGACGAGCACGAGGGCGCCGGCGGCGATGCCGAGGACGTCGACGGAGCCGTACAGCAGTCCTTGGCGCCAGCGGTGTCGGCGGGCCGCGCCGACGAGGAGGACCACGGCCAGGGAGACCAGGGTCGCCGGTATCCAGCCGTAGAGGAGGAGGACGCCGAGGGTGAGGGCGGAGCCGGAGCCGGTCCCGCCCCACCAGCGGTCGCGGCCCAGGGCCACGAGGTGGCCGACGATGACGCCGGTGAGCAGGGCGAGGCCCCAGCCGGGGGCGCCGGCCGGGAACAGGGCGTGGCCGGAGCCGACGGCGTGGGCGACGCCGAGGCCGAGGAGGGCGGCGGCCAGGGTGACGGTCGCGTACGGCAGGACCCCGGAGGCGCGCAGGCCGGGGCGGGAGGGTTCCTCGCCGGGGCGGGGCGGGGCGCCCGACCGCTCTCGGCGCGCGGCGGGCCTCGGTCCGCGCCGGCCCGTGGGGGCGGCACTCTCTTTGGGCTTCATACCGTCCCTCTCACAGCCGGCGGAGCCGATGCCTCGTGACGGATCCGGTGTCGGGGCGTCACGGCCGAGGAGGGCCGACGTGACCGGGCACGACGGCGACCCCCGTCACCACAGTAGGCCGCGACCGGTGTCCCGGGGCAGCGGTCGGGGGCGGTTGCCCGATCCCGACCCGGCCATCCTCATCAGTACGGTATCCGCCGATGGGGTGAGTCGGCCCCAAGACCCTGCGATCACCCGTCAGATGATCCGACAGGGTTTCGGTCGTGGTACAGGCGGGTACCGGCCGTTCTCCGCTCCGGCGCCGAACTCCCCCGCCCCGGGGCTCACTCGGCGGCGTCCTCCGCGAGTGGCTGTTCGAGGGGTTGGGCGACCTCGCGGGCGGCTTCGGGGCCGCGTTCCAACAGCACGTCGAAGCCGTCGTCGTCGAGGATCGCGAGCTTCAGCTGCACGGCCTTGTCGTACTTGGAGCCGGGGTTGTCGCCGACCACCACGAACGAGGTCTTCTTGGAGACCGAGCCGGTCACCTTGGCGCCGCGGCTCTGCAGGGCCTCCTTGGCCCCGTCCCGGGTGTGCCGGGCCAGGGTGCCGGTGACCACGACGGTGAGGCCCTCCAACGGGCGCGGCCCGCTGTCCTCCTCCGTCTCCTCCTCTTCGACGCGGACCCCGGCGGCCCGCCACTTGCGGAGGATCTCGCGGTGCCAGTCCACCGCGAACCATTCCTTGACGGAGGCGGCGATGATGGCGCCGACCCCTTCGGTGGCGGCGAGTTCCTCCTCGGTGGCCGCGTCGATGCGGTCGATGGAGCGGAACTCGCGGGCGAGGGCGGCGGCGGCCACCGGGCCCACGTGCCGGATGGAGAGGCCGTTGAGGATCCGGGCCAGCGGCCGGTCCTTGGCGGCGGCCAGGTTCTCCAGCATGGCCAGGGCGTTCTTGCGGGGTTCGCCGTTCTGGTTGGCGAAGACGGTGACGATCTTCTCCTCGCCGGTCTTCGGGTCCCGCTTGGGCAGTCCGCTGTCCGGGTCGAGCACGTACGCCTTGATCGGCAGCAGTCGCTCGATGGTGAGGTCGAAGAGGTCGCCCTCGTCGAGCAGCGGGGGTTCGGCGGGCTCCAGGGGCGCGGTGAGGGCGGCGGCGGCCACCTTGCCGAAGTTCTCCACGTCCAGGCTCTGCCGGCCGACGAGGTAGAAGAGGCGTTCGCGCAACTGGGCGGGGCAGGTCTGCGCGTTGGGGCAGCGCAGGTCGATGTCCCCCTCCTTCATGGCGCGCAGGGGGGTGCCGCACTCGGGGCAGTCGGCGGGCATGACGAACTCGCGTTCGGTGCCGTCGCGCAGGTCGACCACGGGGCCGAGGATCTCGGGGATCACGTCGCCGGCCTTGCGGAGCACGACGGTGTCGCCGATGAGCACGCCCTTGGCCTTGACGACCTCCTGGTTGTGCAGGGTCGCGAACTCCACCTCGGAGCCGGCCACGGTGACCGGTTCCACCTGGGCGTAGGGGGTGACCCGGCCGGTGCGCCCGACGCCGACCTTGATGTCGATCAGCTTGGAGTTGACCTCCTCGGGCGGGAACTTCCACGCAATGGCCCAGCGGGGGGCGCGGGCGGTGGAGCCGAGTCTGCCCTGGAGGGGGATCTCGTCGAGCTTGACGACGACCCCGTCGATCTCGTGCTCCACGGAGTGCCGGTTCTCGCCGAAGTGGGTGATGAACTCGCGGACCTCGGCGAGGCTGCCGACCACCTTGTTGTGGCGGGCCGTGGGCAGGCCCCATTCGCGCAGCAGCTCGTAGGCGTGGCCGAGGCGGTCGATGTCGAAGCCCTCGCGGGCGCCGAGCCCGTGCACCACCATGCGCAGCGGTCGGCTCGCGGTGACCTTGGGGTCCTTCTGGCGCAGGGAGCCGGAGGAGGCGTTGCGCGGGTTGGCGAAGGGCTTGTCGCCGGCCTCCACGAGCCGGGCGTTGAGCGCCTCGAACTCCTCCATCGGGAAGTAGACCTCGCCGCGCACCTCGACCAGTTCGGGGATCCGGTCCCCGGCGAGCCGGTCCGGCACCCCGGCGATGGTGCGCACGTTGGCCGTGACGTCCTCGCCGGTGCGCCCGTCGCCCCGGGTCGCGCCGCGCACGAGCCGGCCGCGTTCGTAGGTGAGGTTGACGGCGGTGCCGTCGACCTTCAGCTCGCACAGGTAGTGGAAGTCCGGGGTGCCCACGTCGCGGGCCACCCGGTCGGCCCAGGCGGCGAGTTCCTCGTCCTCGAAGGCGTTGTCCAGGGACAGCATCCGCTCGCGGTGGGCGACCGAGGCGAAGTCGGTGACGTAGCTCCCGGCCACCTTCTGGGTCGGCGAGTCGGGGGTGCGCAGTTCGGGGTACCGCTCCTCCAGGGCCTCCAGGGAGCGCAGGAGCACGTCGAACTCGGCGTCGCTGACCACCGGCCGGTCGTTGACGTAGTAGCGGAAGCGGTGCTCCTCCACCTGTTCGGCGAGCGCCGCGTGCTGCTCGCGCACGGCCGCCGGTACGGTCGTGTCCTGCTGTTCGGCTGCCATCTGCCGTGTCCTCCCGTGGGTCCGTCGGGACCGTTCATCCGTCACTCAGGGTTGTCGGCGAGGGATCTCGCCGCCTTGACGCACTGCGCCAGGGCCGCACGCGCGTACCCGGGCGAGGCGCCCGCCAGGCCGCAGGCGGGGGTGAGCACGACGGAGTCCGCGAGGATCCCCGGGGACAGTCCCAACCTGCGCCAGAGCTTCCTGACCGGCATGACGCTACCGCCCGGGTCGGACAATGCCCCGTCGGTGGTGGGCACGATTCCCGCGTACAGCCGCACCCCGGATTCGACGCTCTCGCCGATGGCGTCGTCCTCGCGCTCCGTGAGCAGCGAGAAGTCGAGGGAGATTGCGTCGAATCCGGCGCGGCGCAGCAGGGCGAAGGGCACGTCGGGGGCGCACGAGTGGAGGACGGTCTCCCCGTCGTGGATCCCGCGCAGCTCGCGCAGGGTCGCCTCGACCACCTGCCGGTCCACGGCCCGGTAGGTCCGATAGTCGCTGGCGGTGCGGACCCGGCCGGTGAGGACGGCGGTCAGCGAGGGTTCGTCGAGCTGGAGGACGATCTCGGCGCCCGGGATCCGCTTGGCGACCTCCGCGAGGTGGCCGCGCAGGCCCTCGGCCAGCGAGCCGGCGAGGTCGCGGCAGGCGCCGGGGTCGCGCAGGAATGCCTCGCCGCCGTGCAGTTCGAGGGCGGCGGCCAGGGTCCAGGGGCCGACGGCCTGCACCTTGAGGGGGCCCTCGTAGCCCTGGGTGAACTCCTCCAGCGCGTCGAGGTCCTCGCCGAGCCAGGAGCGGGCGCGGCGGGTGTCGCGGCCGGGCCGGTCGGAGATCCGCCAGCCGCTGGGCTCCACGTGCCCGTACAGGTCGACGAGGAGGCCGAGGGTGCGGCCGATCATGTCGGCGCCGGGTCCGCGGGCGGGCAGTTCGGGCAGGTGGGGGTAGGTCTCGAAGCTGCCGACGACGGTCTTGGCGGCCTCGCGGGCGTCGCCGCCGGGCAGCGAGCCGACGCCCGTGGCCCCGCGCGGGCTCATCGGGCGCCCGGGCGGACGGTGAGGTCGTTGACCTCGGCGTCCCGGGGCAGGTCCACGGCCATCACGATGGTGGTGGCCACGGATTCGGGGTCGATCCAGTCGGTCGGGTCGTAGCCCTCGCCCTCCTGGGAGCGGACCTTGGCCTGCATGGGGGTGGCGGTGCGGCCGGGGTAGACGCTGGTCACCCGCATGCCGTGGGGGCGTTCCTCGTGGCGCAGGGAGTCGGCGAGGGCCTTGAGCCCGTGCTTGGAGGCGGCGTAGGCGGACCAGTCGGCGTGGGCGGCCAGGCCCGCGCCGGAGTTGACGAAGACCACGTGCCCCTTGGCGGCGCGCAGGGAGGGCAGCAGCAGCCGGGTCAGTTCGGCGGGGGCGACGAGGTTGGTGTTGAGCTGCTGGTGCCAGGTCTTGGGCCGCAGTTCGCCGACGGGCCCGAGGTCGACGACGCCCGCCACGTGCAGGAGGCTGTCGAGCCGGTCGGGCAGGGCCTGGTGGGAGAGGGCCCAGGAGATCCGGTCGGGGTCGGCGAGGTCGGCGACGAGGGCGCGGCTGCCGGGGTGGCGGGCGGTGAGCTCCTTGCCGCGGGCCGCGTCGCGAGCGAGGAGGATGAGCTGGTCGCCGCGGGCGTGCAGGCGGGCGGCGACGGCGGCGCCGATGCCGGAGCCGGCGCCGGTGATCAGGTGAGTGGGCATGGTCCCTATGCTCGCACCCGCCCACGGGCCCGGCCGCGCCCGTGGGCGGGGCTCAGCCGGTGGTGGTCGCGGCGCGCATCGCGGCGGCGGTGGCGGCCGGGTCGTAGCCCTCGGGGACGCCGGGCAGGAGGGCGACGGTGCAGGGGATGTTCTTCGTGCGCAGCGGCAGGATCCGCTGGTACCCCTCGCTCGCGTACCAGGCGCGGGCGGCCTCGATGTCGGGGAAGCCGATGAGGACGATGTCGCCGTCCCAGGGGCCTTCGAGGACCTCGGGGCGGACGCCGTGGACGAGGAAGCGGCCCTGGAAGGGGTCGAGGGTGGCCTGCATCCGCTCGATGTAGACGAAGACCTCCTCGGTGAGGGTGCCGGGGGTGAGGTGGGCGATGGCGTAGGCGGTCACGGTGGTCTCCTGTCGGGCAGGGCGCGGGCGGGGCCGGCGGTGCGGGCCGCCGTCGTCGTGGACACGATCCTGCCGGGGTCGGCGGGCGCCCGCGATTACCCGGGAGGTCATGCGGACAGCGGGCGGTTCCGGTGCTCGGGCGCGGGGTCCTCGGCGGGGCGGAAGGCGCGGCGGTAGGCGACGGGCGAGGTGCCCAGGGTGGTGCGCATGTGGGCGCGCAGGGAGGCGGCGGAGCCGAAGCCGGCGCGGTGGGCGACGAGGTCCACGGGCAGGTCGCTGGTCTCCAGGAGGTGGCGGGCCAGGTCGAGGCGTTGGGCGGTGAGCCATTGGCCGGGGGTCATGCCGGTCTCGTCGCGGAAGCGGCGGGTGAAGGTCCGTTGGCTCATCCGGGCGTGGCCGGCGAGTTCGGCCAGGCCCAGGGCTTCGCCGAGGTGTTCCAGGGCCCAGGCGCGGGTGGCGGTGGTGGTGGCGACGGTGGGTTCGGGGACCGGCCGGTCGATGTACTGGGACTGGCCGCCGTCGCGCCAGGGCGGCACGACGCAGATGCGGGCGGCCCGGTTGGTGACGGCGGTGCCGTGGTCGCGGCGGATCAGGTGCAGGCACAGGTCGAGGCCGGAGGCGACGCCGGCGGAGGTGAGCAGGTCGCCGTCGTCCACGAACAGCACCTCCTCGTCGAGGGCGACGCGGGGGTAGGTGCGCCGGAAGTGGGGGGCCAGGTTCCAGTGGGTGGTGGCGGGGCGGCCGTCGAGGAGGCCGGCGGCGGCGAGCACGTTGGAGCCGCTGCAGATGGAGACCAGGCGGGTGCCGGGGCGGATGCGGGCGACGGCGGCGGCGACCTCGGGGGGCAGGGGGGCGCCGTCGAGCAGCTCGGGCATCGCGTGGGTGGGCGGGATGATCACGGTCTCGGCGGTTTCGAGGGCCTCGGGGCCGGCCTCCGGCTGGAGGGTGAACCCGGCGTCGCTGCGGACGGGGCCGCCGTCGACGGTGCAGACGACCACCCGGTAGAGCGGCCGGCCCCGTTCGTCCAGGGCGCTGCCGAGGACCCGGGAGGGGATGCCCAGCTCGAAGGGCGGGAAGCCGGGCAGGGCCAGGACGGCGACCCGGTGTCGTCGGGGGGCGTCCGGGTCCTGCGGATGCTCGGGGTCGGTCGCGTCGCGCCAGGGATCGTCCATGGCCGGATCCTGACAGATGATGGCCGTCCGGCCAACACCGGGCGGCCTCGTCCGGGGCGAGATTGGGGTGTGCCGTCGGGAGGGACCCGGCGGCGAGGACGGGACGAGAGACGAGGCGGCGACGATGCGCGCGATGGTCGTGAACGAGTGGGGCGGTCCGGAGCACCTGGTGGAGCGCGAGGTGGCGCGCCCGGAGCCGGGGCTGAACGAGGTGCTGGTGCGGGTGCGGGCGGCCGGGGTGAACCCGGTGGACTGGAAGACCCGGGCCTCCGGCGGGCTGATCTCCTGGGGGCCGGTCCCGGCGGTGGGCTGGGACGTGTCCGGGGTGGTGGAGGCGGTCGGTCCGGGCGTGGGGCACCTCCGGCCGGGCGACGAGGTCTTCGGGATGCCCTCGTTCCCGGCGCAGGCGGGCGCGTACGCCGAGTACGTGGTGGGGCCGGCGCGGCAGTTCGCGCCGAAGCCCGCCGGCCTGGATCACGTGGCGGCGGCGGCCCTGCCGCTGGCCGGGCTGACCGCGTGGCAGGCGCTGGTGGACACGGCCGGGGTGGGTCCCGGGACCCGGGTGCTGGTGCACGCGGCGGCCGGCGGGGTGGGGCACCTCGCGGTGCAGATCGCGAAGGCGCGCGGGGCGTACGTGATCGGGACGGCGAGCGCGGGCAAGCACGGGCTGGTGCGGGAGCTGGGCGCGGACGAGGTGGTGGACCACCGCGCGGTGCGCTTCGAGGAGGTCGTGGCGCCGGTGGACGTGGTGCTGGACGCGATCGGCGGGGAGAACGCCGAGCGGTCCCTGCGGGTGCTGCGGCCGGGCGGCCGACTGATCGTGCTGCCGGGCCCGGACGCGGTGCCGGCGACGGTACCGGCCGGGGTCACGGCCCAGTGGGTGCTGGTGGAGCCCGACGGCCTGGGGCTGCGGGAGCTGACGGCGCTGGTGGACGCGGGCCGGCTGCGGCCGGTGGTCGAGGAGGTGCTGCCGCTCGCGCAGGCCCCGAAGGCGCACGAGATCGGCGAGCGGGGCCGGGTGACGGGCAAGCTCGTGCTGAGCGTGTCCTGAACCGACCCCGCCCCGCCGTCGGGCCGAAACGAGACGGGCCGGACGGGTTAGACGGTGGCGGCGGCCCGGGTGGTGCCCGCGATGGTGGCGGAGCCGACCACGCGGGTGCCGTCGTAGAGGACGATGGCCTGGCCGGGGGCGACCCCGCGCACGGGTTCGGCGAAGTCCACCCGCAGTTCCCCGTCGACCATCTCGGCCCGCACCGGGGTCTCCCCGCCGTGCGCCCGCAGCTGGGCGGTGTAGTCGGCGGGGCCGGTGGGGGCCGGGCCGCACCAGCGGGGGCGGATGGCGGTGAGGGCGCCGATGTCGAGGGATTCGACGGGGCCGACGGTGACGGTGTTGGTGACCGGGGAGATGTCGAGGACGTAGCGGGGCTTGCCGTCGTCGGCGGGGTGTCCGATCCGCAGGCCCTTGCGCTGGCCGATGGTGAACCCGTACGCGCCGTCGTGGCCGCCGAGGCGGTTGCCGGCCTCGTCGACGATGTCCCCCTCGGCCGTGCCCAGGCGGCGGGCGAGGAAGCCCTGGGTGTCGCCGTCGGCGATGAAGCAGATGTCGTGGCTGTCGGGCTTCTTGGCCACGGCCAGGCCGCGCCGTTCGGCCTCGGCCCGGATCTCGCCCTTGGTGGTGAGGGTGTCGCCGAGCGGGAAGAGGGCGTGCGCGAGCTGGCGTTCGTCGAGGACGCCGAGCACGTAGGACTGGTCCTTGGCGGCGTCGGAGGCGCGGTGCAGGGCGCGGGTGCCGTCGGGGTTCTCGACGACGGTGGCGTAGTGGCCGGTGCAGACGGCGTCGAAGCCGAGGGCGAGGGCCTTGTCGAGGAGGGCCGCGAACTTGATCTTCTCGTTGCAGCGCAGGCACGGGTTGGGGGTGCGGCCGGCCTGGTACTCGGCGACGAAGTCCTCCACGACGTCCTCGCGGAAGCGGTCGGCGAGGTCCCAGACGTAGAAGGGGATGCCGATGACGTCGGCCGCGCGACGGGCGTCCCGCGAGTCCTCGATGGTGCAACAGCCCCGGGCTCCGGTGCGGAAGGACTGGGGGTTGGCGGAGAGCGCGAGGTGCACGCCGGTCACGTCGTGGCCGGCCTCGGCGGCGCGGGCGGCGGCGACGGCGGAGTCCACGCCGCCGGACATGGCGGCCAGGACGCGGAGGGGGCGGGTGGTGCGCGGCAGGGTGTCAGTCATAGCGCCTTCCAGGGTACGGGGGAACCGGTCGGGCTCACAGCGCGTTGTGATCGTCGGGGGGTGAGCGCATGGGCGCGGAAGAGGACACGGCGGCCGGCCCGGGGTCGGGGCCGAAGCGGCGCACGGGGCGGCGGGTGGTGCTGCTCGGGGCGCTCGCGCTGGTCGGGGGCGCGGCGGTGTGGGGCCGGGACGAGATCGGGCGGCTGTGGTGGGCCCTGCCCGGGGTGGACCGGCCGCGCAAGGAGGGTGAGCTGGACCACGCGGGGGCGGTGTGGACGGCGGCCTCGCCGGCGAACTGGCGCCGGGCGGACCGGCCGGCGGACTACACGGTGGACCGGATCGTGGTGCACGTGACCCAGGGTGGCCTGCAGGGGTCGGTGGACGCGTTCCGCAATCCGCTGCACAAGGCGTCGGCGCACTACATCGTGGCCCAGGACGGCCGGGTGGTGCAGTTGGTGCGGGAGCTGGACGTGGCGTTCCACGCGAACAACCGGCAGGTCAACGAGCGCAGCGTGGGCATCGAGCACGTGGGCTTCGTGGACCGGCCGCAGGACTTCACCCCGCGGATGTACGCGGCCTCGGCGCGGCTGGCGGCCGGGATCTGCCGGCGCTACGGGATACCGGTGGACCGGCGGCATTTCCTGGGGCACTCGGAGGTGCCGGGCGCCGACCACACCGATCCGGGGCCGCACTGGGATTGGGACCGGTACCTGGAGCTGGTGCGCCGGGCCCTGGCCGAGCCGTCCCCGGGGGCCTCGGCACGCTGAGCGCGTCGACCCGCCCGGGGTTCTCGGGGTGGGCTCAGACCAGACCGGCGGAGCGGGCGCGGGCCACGGCGGGGCCGATGGCGGCGGCCACGGCGGCCACGTCCTCGGCGGTGGAGGTGTGCCCGAGGGAGAACCGCAGGGTGCCCCGGGCCAGCTCGGGGTCGGTGCCGGTGGCCAGGAGCACGTGGCTGGGCTGGGCGATGCCGGCGGTGCACGCGGAGCCGGTGGAGCACTCGATGCCCTGGGCGTCCAGGAGCAGCAGCAGGGAGTCGCCCTCGCAGCCGGGGAAGGCGAAGTGGGCGTTGGCGGGGAGCCGGTCGACGGGGTCCCCGCCGAGGACGGCGTCGGGCACGGCCTCGCGGACGGCGGCGATCAGGGTGTCGCGCAGGGCCCCGACCTCGGCGGCGAACGCGGCGCGGCGGCGGGCGGCCAGCGCGCCGGCGACGGCGAAGGCGGCGATGGCGGGCACGTCGAGGGTGCCGGAGCGCACGTGCCGTTCCTGGCCGCCGCCGTGCAGGATCGGCACGGGGCTCTGGTCGCGGCCGAGCAGCAGGGCGCCGACCCCGTAGGGGCCGCCGACCTTGTGGGCGCTGACGGTCATGGCGGCCAGGCCGGAGGCGGCGAAGTCCACGTCGAGCTGGCCGAATGCCTGGACGGCGTCGGAGTGGACGGGGACGCCGTGCTCGGCGGCGACGGCGGTGAGTTCGGCGATCGGCATGACGGTGCCGATCTCGTTGTTGGCCCACATCACGGTGACCAGTGCGACGGAGGCGGGGTCGCGGGCGATGGCCTCGCGCAGCGCCTCGGGGTGCACCCGGCCGTGGTGGTCCACGGGCAGGTACTCGACCCGGGCGCCCTCGTGTTCGGCGAGCCAGTGCACGGCGTCGAGGACGGCGTGGTGCTCGACGGGGCAGGCCAGGACCCGGGTGCGGGCGGGATCGGCGGCGCGGCGAGCCCAGTAGAGGCCCTTGACCGCGAGGTTGTCGGCCTCGGTGCCGCCGGCGGTGAACACGACCTCGCTGGGGCGGGCGCCGAGGGCCTCGGCGAGGCTTTCGCGGGCCTCCTCGACGGCTCGGCGGGCGCGCCGGCCGGCGGCGTGGAGGGAGGAGGCGTTGCCCGTCTCGGCGAACCGGGCGGTCATCGCCGCGACGGCCTCCGGCAGCATCGGGGTGGTGGCGGCGTGATCGAGGTAGACCATGGTGCCCCGATTCTACGGGTGCCCGGGGCGCCGCCCGCCCGGCCCCGGTCGAGGGCGGATCGACCGGGGCCGGCAGGGCGTGGGCTCAGGGGCGCGGCGGGCGCGGGGCGCGGGCCAGTTGTCGGGACTGGGCCACGAGTCGGTCGGCGCTGTCCCAGACCTCGGCGTCCTCTTCCAGGAAGCCGCCGGCGAGGTTGCGGGTGGTGATCGAGACCCGCAGCGGTCCGGGGGCGGGTCGGCAGCGGACGTGGGTGGTGAGCTCGACGGTGGGGGTCCAGCCCATCAGTCCGAGGTCGAAGGAGGTGGGCGGGAGGGCGTCCACGACGAGCAGCAGCGAGAGCGGGTCGGCGTCGCGGCCGTCGGCGAACTCGAACCAGGCCCGCATCTCGCCCTTGCCGGAGGGCGCGCCCAGGGCCCAGCCGGCGGTGTTCGGGTCCAGCCGCAGGCTCAGCCGGTCGACGATGGCGGAGCTGCCGGGGACGGGCGAAGGGCCGGCGTCGGCGCTGAAGCACTCCGCGTAGGGGGTGACGGCGGGCGGCCGGGCGCTGGTGCGCACCTCGTCGGAGAGCGCGTCCAGGGCTCCGTAGGAGGCGAGGACGCGGATCCGCTCGACCTCGTGGCCGTCCTCGTCGAACTGGTACAGCGATGCCTGGCCGGTGCTGAGGGTGTTGCCTGCGCGCACGAGGGTGGTGCGCACGACGGCGGGGCCGGGGGTGGAGGAGGTGAGGTAGTGGGCCGATACCGTGAACGGGTCGGGGTGCGGCAGCGCGAGGGAGAGGGCGCGGCCGACGAGGGCGAGCAGGTAGCCGCCGTTGACGGCGGAGATGATCGTCCAGCCCGCCGAGAGGTGGGCGTCGTACACGCCGGGTTCGTCCGCGCGCGGGGTGAGGGCGGTGTCGCGGTCGAATTCGCTGTCGCCGATGGAGGCGGCCATGGCTGCGTGAGACATGGTCCGACGGTACACCGACAGGCTACTGAGCGGTAGCTTTCAGAGCTCGGCCTCCTGCGCCTCCCGCTCCGTCACCGCCGACCTCCGGTTCCACGCCAGCGGGGCCCGCCAGTGGTAGGTCATGGCCAGCAGCCGCAGCACGAAGGTGGTGACCACCGCCAGGCCGCTCGTGTACGCGTTCAGGGCGTCGAAGGCGAGGAAGACGGCGACCATCGCGGCCCCCACGACCGCCGGCACGGCGTACATCTCGCGGTCCCGCAGCAGCGAGGGCACCTCGTTGACCAGCACGTCGCGCAGCACGCCCCCGCCCACCGCCGTGGCCAGCCCCAGGGTGGCCGACGCGGTCAGCCCGAGCCCGTACTCGTACGCCTTCGTGGTGCCGGTGACGCAGAACAGCCCCAGGCCCGCCGCGTCCAGCACGTTGATGGCCCGGTTGATCCGCTGCACCTCGGGGTGGAGGAAGAACACGATCAGGGCCGCGATCAGCGGGGTCACGAAGAAGCCGAGCTCGGCGAAGGCCGCCGGCGGCACCGCGCCGATCACCAGGTCGCGGAAGAGACCGCCGCCCAGCGCCGTGACCAGCGCGAGCACGGCGATACCGAACACGTCGAAGTTCTTGCGGACGGCGAGCAGCGCGCCGGAGAGGGCGAAGACGAAGATGCCCGCGAGGTCCAGCGCGTACTGGATTTCGGGCGGGAAGAGATCGTGGAGCACGCCTCATTGTGCCGCGCCCGGACGGGGCTCGGGGCCCGGGCGCGGTGGGGGTCGCGTCCGGGCCCCGAGGTCCGGGGGCCGCCGGGTCAGTCCTCGGCGGACGCCTTCGGCGCGGCGCCGGGCGCGGCCGCGGCGGCCGGTTCGGCCGGGGTGAGGCCCTCGGCGTTCTCCGGGTGGTGGCAGGCCACCTGGTGCCCCGGCTTCAGCGTGAGCAGCGGCGGGTCCTGGGTGCCGCAGACCTCCGTGGCCTTCCAGCAGCGGGTGTGGAAGCGGCAGCCGGGCGGCGGGGCGATGGGCGAGGGCACGTCGCCCTTGAGCAGGATCCGGCCGCTCTTGGCGCCCCGCCGGCGCGGGTCGGGCACCGGCACGGCCGACAGCAGCGCGTTGGTGTACGGGTGCATGGGCGAGGTGTAGAGCGAGGTGCGGTCGGTCAGCTCCACGATCTTGCCGAGGTACATCACCGCGATCCGGTCCGAGACGTGCCGGATCACCGACAGGTCGTGCGCGATGATCACGTAGGTCAGGCCGAGCTCCTCCTGGAGGTCGTCCAGCAGGTTCACCACCTGCGCCTGGATCGACACGTCCAGCGCGGAGACCGGCTCGTCGGCCACCACCAGCTTCGGCTTGAGGGCCAGGGCCCGCGCGATGCCGATGCGCTGGCGCTGCCCGCCGGAGAACTCGTGCGGGTAGCGGTTGTAGTGCTCGGGGCTCAGGCCGACCAGCGACAGCAGCCGCTGCACCTCGGCCTTCAGCCCGCCCTCGGGGTTCACCCCCTGGAGCCTGAACGGCGCGCCGACGATGGTGCCGACGGTGTGCCGGGGGTTCAGCGACCCGTACGGGTCCTGGAAGATCATCTGGATGTCGCGGCGCAGCGGGCGCATCCCGGCGACCCCGAGGTGGGTGATGTCCCGGCCCTCGAACTCGACGGTGCCGCCGGTGGGCTCCAGCAGCCGCGTGATCAGCCGGCCCATGGTCGACTTGCCGCAGCCGGACTCCCCCACCACGCCCAGGGTCTCGCCGCGCCGCACGTCGAAGTCGATGCCGTCCACGGCCTTGACCGCGCCCGCCTGCCGGCGCAGCAGGCCCTTGGTGATCGGGAAGTGCTTGACCAGGCCGGTCACCCGCAGCAGCGGCTCGGCGGTCGCGGTCTCGCCGCGCGCGGCGCTCTCGGCGCTCTCGGCGCTCTCGGCGCCCTTGGAAAACTCCGGGGACTCGCTCACAGCTTCGGCGCAATCTCTTCGGTCCAGATCCGGGTCCGCTGCCCGGCGTCCATGTGGCATGCCGACCAGTGCCCGGTCTCGGTCTCGGCCAGCGCGGGCCGCTCGGTGCGGGTCACGTTCCCCTCCGGCAGGTCGGCGTAGGGGCAGCGGGGGTTGAAGGCGCAGCCGCTCGGGATGTTGATGAGGCTGGGCGGGGAGCCCTTGACCGGGATCAGCCGCTCGGTCTGTTCGCGGTCGATCCGGGGCATCGAGCCGAGCAGCCCCCAGGTGTAGGGGTGCCGGGGCTCGTAGAACACCTTCTCGGCGGTGCCGCGCTCCACGCACCGGCCGCCGTACATCACGAGGATGTCGTCGGCCATCTCGGCGACCACCCCGAGGTCGTGGGTGATCATGATGACGGCGGAGCCGAACTCGCGCTGGAGGTCCCGGATCAGGTCGAGGATCTGGGCCTGCACCGTCACGTCGAGGGCGGTGGTCGGCTCGTCGGCGATCAGCAGCTCGGGGTTGTTGACCAGCGCCATCGCGATCATCGCGCGCTGGCGCATGCCGCCGGAGAACTCGTGCGGGTAGGCGTCCACGCGCTTGCCGGGCTCGGGGATGCCGACCCGGTCGAGCATCTCCACCGCGCGCTTGCGGGCCGTCTTCTTGTCCACGTCGTGGTGGGTGCGGTACGCCTCCACGATCTGGTGGCCCACCGAGTAGTACGGGTGCATCGCAGACAGCGGGTCCTGGAAGACCATGGCCATCTTGCGGCCGCGCAGCCGGCGCACCGCGTCCGGGTCGGCGGTGACCAGGTCCTGCCCGTCGAGCAGCACCTCCCCGGAGATCCGCGGCCGGTTGCGGACCTGCCCGGCCCGGTGCAGGCCCATCACGGCCAGCGAGGTCACCGACTTGCCGGAGCCGGACTCGCCCACGATGCCGAGGGTCCGGCCGCGCTCCAGGTCGAAGGAGAGCCCGTCGACGGACTTCACCAGGCCGTCGTCGGTGGGGAAGTGCACCTTGAGGTCACGGACGGAGAGGAAGGCCCGCCCGTCGGCGTCGCCGCCCTGCGCGGGCACGAACGGGGGCGGGGTCGGGTTGTCGGTCACGAGAGCCTCACGCGCGGGTCGATGACGGCGTACAGCATGTCCACGATCAGGTTGGCGGCCACCACGAAGAACGCGGCGAAGAGGGTCACGCCCATGATCACCGGCAGGTCGCCGGCGCTGATCGCGGCCACGGCCGCCGTGCCCAGGCCCTGGAAGTTGAACGTGGTCTCGGTCAGCACCGCGCCGCCGAGGAGGCCGCCGAGGTCCAGGCCGAACATGGTGACGATCGGGGTGAGGGTGGAGCGCAGCGCGTGCTTGCGGATGACCACGCCCTCGGTGAGGCCCTTGGCCCGCGCCGTGCGGATGTAGTCCTCCCCCATCACCTCCAGCATCGTGGCCCGGGTGATGCGCGCGTAGGTCGCGGCGAACAGGAAGGCGAGGGTCACCCACGGCAGGATCAGGCTGTTGAGCCAGGCCGCCGGATCCTCGCTCAGCGGACGGTAGTCCGAGACCTCCAGCCAGCCCAGGCCGTAGACGAAGATGGCCGGGGCCACCATGCCGGTGAAGAAGATGGGCAGCGAGACGCCCGCGAGGGCGCCGACCATCACGGTGCGGTCGATCATGGTCCGGCGTTTGAGGGCCGAGATCACGCCGGTGGCCACGCCCGCGATCACCCAGATGACCGCCGCGCCCAGGGCCAGCGAGAGGGTGACGGGGATCCGGTCGAGCATCAGCTCCCACACCGGGGTCTCGTTCTTGAACGAGTACCCGAAGCAGGGGGCCGGGCAGTGCGTGACCTCGCTGCCGGTGTCGTAGTCGCGACCGGCCACGATGCCCTTGACGAAGAGCAGGTACTGCTCGGAGATCGGCTTGTCGAAGCCCATCTTGACGCGGATGCCCGCCAGGGCCGTCTCGTTCGTCTCGCGACCGGCGTACATCAGGGCCGGATCGGAGCCGGTGATCTTCGGCACCGCGAAGAAGATGCCGAAGGTGACCACGGAGACCACCAACAGCGTGGCGACGACGTTGAACAGTCGCCGTATGAGGTAGACGAGCACTGCAGTCGGCCGCCGGACGGGCGCCCGGCCCCGGGTGGGGGCCGGACGCCGCCCGCGGCCTTCACCTGCCCTTCGGACTAGCGCATGTGCGGTGAAGGCGCGAGGCAGAACCCCGCTGGGCTGCGGTCCGCCTCCGGGGCGACCCGCGCGCCGCCCGGTGGGGCGGGGGCGCGGGTCCTCCCGGTCGACG
This sequence comes from Streptomyces dryopteridis, assembly GCF_049606955.1. NCBI lineage: Bacteria > Bacillati > Actinomycetota > Actinomycetes > Kitasatosporales > Streptomycetaceae > Streptomyces > Streptomyces dryopteridis. Next base: position 1,477,516 of record NZ_CP187113.1, read on the forward strand.
GTCGGGGGCGCGGGCCGGGGCCCGGGACCCCGTTACTTCTTCGAACCGCCGGCGATGCCGATGGTGGCGAGGTCGATCTTGCCCATCGACTCGTTGAAGTAGACGTTGGTCAGCCGCGGGTTGTGGTAGACGAATGCCTTGTCGAAGTTGATCGGCAGGTAGAGCGCCTTCTCCATGACCTTCTTGTTGATGTCCGCGTAGATGGCCGCGGCCGCCTCCGGGCTCGCCGCGCCGGCCGCCTTGTCGAACAGTTCGTCGATCTCCTTGTCACGGAGCTCGGTGTAGTTGTTGTTGCCGTTCGGCAGGATGAACGCGGAGTCCACCAGCGGCTGGAGGAAGCCCGCGCCGGAGTTGTAGTCGGCGCCCCAGCCCATGACGATGATGCCGTAGCCCTTCTTCTTCACGTTCTCGGGCGAACCGATCACGGAGGAGGAGAGCTTGCCGTCGAACTGGTCGATCTTGGCCTTGATGCCGACCTTGGCGAGCGATGCCTGGAGGGACTCGGCCGTCTTCACCTCGGGGGCGCGGTTGTTGCGCACGGCGATGGTGGTCTCGAAGCCGCCAGGCTTGCCGCACGCGGCGAGGGCCGCCTTCGCCTTGTCCTCCTGCGGCTTGCCCGCGGTCAGACCGAAGGGGTCGTACTTCTTGTCCGAGCCGGGCACGCCGGGCGGCAGCATGTTCGCGCCGAGGTCACCGGAGGTCGGGCCGCCGCGCGCGGTCTGCAGGGACTTGGGGTCGGCCGCGTAGATGACGGCCTTGCGGCACTCGATGTTGTCGAAGGGCGCGACCGTCTGCGGGAAGGCGAAGTAGCGGATGTAGCCGGTGAACGGGTTGTCCGCCGACGCCTTCAGCTTCGGGTCCTTGAGGACCTTGTTCTTGCCGGCCTGCTGCATGCCCGTGCCGTCGACGGCGAGGTCGATGTCCCCGCTGATCAGGCGCTGGTCCATGTCGTCGGGGTTGGTGGTGTACGTGTACGTGACGGTGTCCGGCAGGGCCGTGCGGATCTTGTCCGTCTTCGGGTCCCACTGGTCGTTGCGCACGAACTTCGCGCCCTTGGAGGCGGTGAAGCTCTCGATCTTGTACGGGCCCGTGGCCACCGGCTTGTTGGTGTACGTGGCCCCGTTGTCCTTGGCCTTGGGCACCGGCGAGGAGGTCGGCATGGCCAGCAGGTACGGGAAGTCGGAGTTGGCGGTGGCCAGGTTGAAGACGATGGTCTTGTCGTCGGGGGTCTGCACCGACTTCAGGCCCAGCTTGTCCGGGTCGGTGTCCTTGTAGGGGCCCGGGTACTTCTGACCCTGGTCGAGGATGTCGATCAGGTACGTGGGACCGCCGGAGAGCACGTCCTGGGCGAAGGTCCGCTCGATGCCGTACTTGACGTCCTTCGAGGTGATCGGCGTGCCGTCCTCGAACTTGACGCCGTCCTTCAGCTTGAGCGTGTAGGTCTTGCCGTCGTTGCTGACCACGGGCAGGGCCTCGGCGAGGTCGGGCACGACCTTGGTGCCGTCCTTGCCCGGCTTGCTGTCGTAGGCCAGCAACTGGCGCACGTAGAGCCGCTGGAGGTTCCAGACCCAGCCGTAGTAGGCGCGCGCCGGGTCGAGGTAGTCCACGTCCTGCGGGCTCCACAGCCGCAGGTCGCCGCCCTTCTCGGTGGACGGGTTGGCCACGGCGTTCACGGCCGCGTCGAATCCGGGACCCTTGGGGGCGCCCTTGGAACCGCCGTCGGAGTCGCCACCGCCACACGCGGTGGCGGTCAGGGCGAGGGCGGCGGCGACGGCGGTCGCCGCGAGCACCTGCTTTCTGCGGATCACGAGCGTTCAACCTCCTGGGATGACACGGGTGTCACGGCCCGCACACGGGGTGTCGGGCGTGGGTGGTGCGGACGGAGCGTGCGGGGGGTGCGTGCGAGGGGTGCCGCCCGGCCCCGGAAGGCCGGGGGAGGGTCAGTTGCCCTTGGGGTCGAGGGCGTCGCGCAGCCCGTCCCCGAAGAGGTTGAAGGCGAGCACGGTGACGAAGATCGTCAGGCCGGGCACGATCATGTACATCGGGTCGTCCTGGTACACCGGGACGGCGTCGGCGAGCATCTTGCCCCAGGAGGCCGTCGGCGGCTTGACGCCGGCGCCGAGGAAGCTGAGGGCCGCCTCCGTGAGGATGTTTGTCGGGATGATCAGGGTCGCGTAGACCAGGATCGGGGCGACCAGGTTCGGCAACAGCTCCTTGATCAGGATGTGTCCGCGCCCGGCGCCGAGGCTGCGGGCCGCCTCCACGTACTCGCGTTCGCGCAGCGAGATCGTCTGGCCCCTGACGATGCGTCCGATGTAGGGCCAGCCGAAGAAGCCGATCACGAGGATCAGCACGCCCATCCGCACGCCCGAACCCTCGAACCCCCAGATGGAGTTGGGGACCACCGAGACCAGGGCGATGGTGAACAGCAGCTGCGGGAAGGCCAGCAGCAGGTCCATGACCCGGCTGATGAGGCCGTCGACCCAGCCGCCGAGGAAGCCGGCGAGGGCGCCGAGCAGGGACCCGATGACCACCGAGACGAAGGCGGCGAGGAAGGCCACGACCAGGGAGATCCGGGCGCCGTAGACGATCCGGCTGAACACGTCGCGCCCGTTGGTGGGTTCGACGCCGAACAGGTGCTCCGAGCTCATCCCGCCCCAGGCCCCGAGCGGGGTGCCCAGGTCCGGGTCGAGCAGCTCCTCGTGGAACTCGTTCGGCGGGTGGCCGAGCAACTTGACGATCAGCGGCGCGAAGACCGCGACGAGGATCAGCAGGATCACGACGATGCCGCCGGTCAGCGCGATCTTGTCGCGCTTGAGCCGGGTCCAGGCGATCCGGCCGGGCGAACGACCTTCGATGGCCTTGGCCGGAACGTCGGCCACGACCACCGGGGCGGGCGTTTCCGCGCTCGTGTCGTGCAGTGGTGCCGTCATCGTGGTGGGGACCCCTCTCGGCCGACGGGTGCGTCGGCCCATGCCCGCCGCGCGGGGCGGCGTGGTGGTGCGGCGTTGGTGCGTGGGTGCGGGAGGTGCGTGGTGCGGGACGCGGGTGCCCCGTGCGTCGTCCTCGGCAGCGGGGCGCGCCGGGGACGGGCGGGGCGTGGTGCGGTGGTGCCGGTGGTACGGGCGTGCAGGCGGTGCCGTGGTGCGGGCGGTGCGAACGTGCAGGCGGTACGGGTGGTGCCGGCGGTGCGTGTGGTGCGCGGGAGCGGTCCGGAGGGCCGGTGCGCGGGACTCGTGTCGACTTCTCGACGTGACCCACCGCTCTTGGGTGGGGAGTCTTCATGCCTGCCCGGAGCAACCACCAGAGCCGCCCGCGAATGGATGCCCAACCGTAATATCCGGCCCCGGTCCCCGGTATCCGAACGAAGGGGTCGGCTCAGCGGAGCAAGAGCGGTCGTTCGGCCCCAATCGGACATCGGCGTCGAGCCGGGCGTGCGGGGCGCGTTCGGGCACGCCGCGAGCGGTGCGGACCGTTGGTTTCCGGACATGACGGAGGCCGCGGCCGACGGTGGGTCGGCCGCGGCCTCGGGCGCGCGTCTCGGGATGCGGGCAGCGGCCCGCGCGGTGCCCCGGCGGTCCGGGGCGGGGGTGTCACCAGCCGGGGGCCTGGCCCTCGCGGTCGTAGAACGGGCGGGCCTGGGCCCGCATCCACATGGCCACCGGGTCGTGTTCGTCGCCGAGGGCGACGGTGCACACGGGCACCCCCTCCGGAACCACGCCCACGGACTGGCGCATCATCTCGCGCACCGATTCCAGGGCCGGAGCGGAGGCGTCGTAGAGGTCGAGGCCGACGGCGAGGTACGCCTGGCCGAGGGCGGGTTGCACCCAGGCGCGGCGCAGCGAGCGGACGGCCGGGGTGCGGTGGGCGTGCTGGGCCAGCAGGGCGTAGAACCGGGGCAGTTCCAGGGCCGGGTCGGAGAGCCGCAGCGGTCCGGCGGGCATCCGGTCGAGGCCGGTGGCGATGCGGCGCAGGTCGGCCCAGGGCACGCCGACGCCGCCGCCCCGGGCGTGCGGATTCAGCCACAGGCCCCAGCGGTCGGGGTAGAGGGCGCGGGCGATGTCGCGGCCGGTGACCACCTCGTACTCGCGGCTCCAGCCGCTGGCGTCGAGTTCGCGCGGGGAGGTGACGCAGGGCGCGTAGCCGAGCCCCTCGACCTCCATGCCGCCGTACTGCGCCTCCGGGGAGCCGGGGCGGCCGTGCCACAGGAGCATCCACAACCGGCCCTCGGCGAGGGCGCCGAGCAGCCGCTCGTACCCCTCCCAGCCCCCGGGGGTCACCTGACGCATGGCGTCCTCGACCTGTCCGGCCGCGGCCGTGCCCGACGCACTCACCCGGTACCCCTCTTCGTCCGCCCGTCGTCCCACACACGCGCCCGGGCACACACGAGTGCCCGGGAACGAGTCCAGCTTAAGGCGCGCTACCGCTGGTGGAAGGGGCGTACGCGCGACCCGAGCCAGTCGGTCATCGGATCGCGGACCGCGTCGAGGTCCACGAGCTGTACCGGCCAGGGGGCCGGGACCCGGCCCAGGGCGCGGCCGAGGGCGTCGAGGGCGAGTTCGCGCAGGTACGGGTCGGGGCCCTCGAAGCGGACGCCGACGCACAGGTTGGCCTCGTCCCCCTCCACCGAAACCAGGCAGCGGTGGGCGACGAGGATGCCGGGCAGGGCCCGGAACTCGGCGCTCGCCGCGTTCAGGAACTCGACCGGGTCCTCCTGCCAGTACGGCTCCCAGAGGCGGACCCGGCCGCCGCCGGGCCCGTCGAGTTCGGTGCGGTCGGCCCGGCACAGCAGGGCGACGGCGGGCGGCGGCAGCGGGACGCCGACCACCCCGTCGGGGTTGACGGCGATGCCGAGCTGCGGCGGCAGGCCGCGGGCGAATTCGACGGCGGGGGCGACGGTGAAGCCCATGTGGTCGCCGACGCAGATCCGGAACTGGCTCTCGGAGCTGTAGACGGGCACGTAGGGCAGGCCGCCGATGTCCATCGTGGGGAGGGTGAGCGAGGGGCTCTGCGGGCCGCCGCCGGCGGGCAGCGGGACCCACACGTGGGCCCGGGCCAGGGCGGCGACGATCCGTTCGCCCGCGTCGGGGCGCTCCAGGTTCTCGCCCAGCACCTGTTCCAGTTCGTTGGCGGGCCAGCCGCCGCCGTCGCCGAGCATGTGGTCCTCGTTCTGTCGTGTGCCGGCGTGCCCCGGTCGGCGCGCGCGGCCCGGTCGTGCGTGCCGCCTCCGAGGCTAACCCGCCCCGTCAGGGACGGAATTCCAGGGGGCCGAGGCCGTCGGCGGCCCGGCGGTCCACCAGCAGGGTGGAGGCGCAGCCGGGCGGGACCCGGCCGGCGCGGGCGGCGGCGAGGAGCCGTCCGGTGGCGGCCCGGTGCCGGGCGAAGGCGGCCGCCGAGACCCCGCGGCCGCGGGCGGCCTGGCCGGCGAGGGCCTGGGCCGGGTCCACGTCGAGCAGCAGCAGGTGCAGTTCGCGCCCGCGCCGGCGGGCGGTGCGGGCGAGCAGGGCGCGCACCCAGCTGTGGGTGCCGCAGTCGTGGACGACGAGGGAGCGGCCGGTGCGCAGGGCCCGCCACAGGCCGGCGTAGTGGGCGAGCCGGACCAGCGGGCGGTAGACCTCGTAGGGGAGGCCGGCCGGGATCCGGCGTTCCCAGCGTTCGCGGGTGTCCTGGGAGTCGACGACGCGGCCGGCGGGCACGGCGCGGCGCATCAGGGTGCTCTTGCCGCCGCCGGGCAGGCCGGAGACGACGATCAGGTCGCCCTCGCGGAAGCCGAGCGGGCCGGGGACGCGCCCGCGCAGGTCGCGGACGGGGCCGGCGGGCCGGGGTCGGGCGTGGGCTTGCGCGGGCACCCCGGGCACCGGTTCACGGTCCGTCACGGCGCGCGCCGTCGGGTCCGCCGTGCGCGCCGTCTCCCCCTCGGCCTCGTGTCGTTCCTCGGTCGCCGTCCGAAATCCCCACACCGTGATCGCCTCCCCCGTCTCAAGGGTCTTTCGACCCTCTCCCATCAAATGTAAAGGGACGGTAATGTGCCGCCCCCGGTTCCCCGTCTCGTACCCATCCGGCCCCCCTCGGACCCGGGTCGCCCGCAGTGCCCCGATTCGCCCGAAACCGTTTTCGGCCCGGACCCCCACGGGCGGGTCCGGCGTGCAATGATGTGCGCGAGTCGGCCCGGCCGGCTCGACCCAATTGCATACCGGCCGCTTGAATCCGCGCGGGAGAGTTCCGGGCACCTGTGGTGTGCCGGGCGCCGAAGGAGCAAGACCCTCCCTTGAATCTCTCAGGCCCCGCACCGCACGGATGAGGCAGATCTGAAAAGCGAGCGCCGCCCCTCGGGACGCGCGCTCCACCCAAGGTGCAAGCCGTGGCGCGACACGCCCGGCGAACCTCTCAGGTTCCGATGACAGATGGGGAGGATCGTCCTCGTCACGTCCTGTCGTCGCCTTGGCATTTTGGGAGCCCCACCCATGAGCAACGCCCCCCGTCTGACCGCCCTCGACGCGCTGCACCGCTCGCTCGGCGCGACCATGACCGACTTCGCGGGGTGGGACATGCCGCTGCGGTACGGCAGCGAGCGCGACGAACACAACGCGGTGCGCACCAAGGCCGGTCTCTTCGACCTCTCGCACATGGGCGAGATCACCGTCACCGGCCCGCAGGCCGTGAACCTGCTGGACTTCGCGCTGGTCGGCAACATCTCCACGGTGGGCGTGGGCCGGGCCCGTTACACCCACATCTGCCGGGCCGACGGCGGCATCCTCGACGACCTGATCGTCTACCGCCTCGGCGAGACCGAGTACATGGTGGTGGCCAACGCCTCCAACGCGCAGGTGGTGCTGGACGCGTTGACCGAGCGCGCGGCCGGCTTCGAGGCCGAGGTCCGCGACGACCGCGACGCCTACGCGCTGATCGCCGTACAGGGCCCCGAGTCCCCCGGCATCCTGGCCTCCCTCACCGACGCCGACCTCGACGGCCTGAAGTACTACGCCGGTCTGCCCGGCACCGTGGCCGGGGTGCCGGCGCTGATCGCGCGCACCGGGTACACGGGCGAGGACGGCTTCGAGCTGTTCGTGGCCCCCGAGCACGCCGTGGAGCTGTGGCAGGCGCTGACGAAGGCCGGCGAGGGCGTCGGCCTGGTCCCCTGCGGCCTGTCCTGCCGCGACACGCTGCGCCTGGAGGCGGGCATGCCGCTGTACGGGCACGAGCTGACCACCGAACTGACCCCGTTCGACGCGGGGCTGGGCCGGGTCGTGAAGTTCGAGAAGGAGGGCGATTTCGTGGGCCGCGCCGCCCTGGAGGCCGCCGCCGAGCGCGCCGCCGAGCGGGCCCCGCGCAAGCTGGTCGGCCTGGTCGCCGAGGGCCGCCGGGTGCCCCGCGCGGGCTTCCCGGTGGTCGCCGACGGCGTGGTGATCGGCGAGGTCACCTCGGGCGCCCCCTCCCCCACCCTCGGCAAGCCGATCGCGATGGCGTACGTGGACGCGAGCCACGCCGCGCCCGGGACGGCCGGTGTCGGCGTGGACATCCGCGGTACCCACGAGCCCTACGAGGTCGTGGCCCTGCCGTTCTACAAGCGTCGGAAGTGACGCCGGCGGGCCCGTCGCGTCCGTCACATCCGTCTCGTCCCACGGGACCGTGGTTCACCAGCACTCCCCCGCGTACAGGAGAATTCAGCTCATGAGCACCCCGCAGCAGCTTCGTTACACCGAGGAACACGAGTGGGTCACCGAGGGTGACGCCGAAGGCGTCGTCACGGTCGGGATCACCGAGTTCGCCGCGAACGCCCTCGGCGACGTGGTCTACGCCCAGCTGCCCGCCGTCGGCGACACCGTGACGGCCGGCGAGACCTGCGGCGAGCTGGAGTCCACCAAGTCGGTCAGCGACCTGTACGCCCCGGTCTCGGGCGAGGTCGTGGCGGCCAACGAGGAGGTCGTGAACGACCCGGCGCTGGTGAACACCTCCCCCTTCGAGGACGGCTGGCTGTTCAAGGTGCGCGTGGTGGAGGGCGGCGAGGACAAGCTGCTCACCGCCGAGGCGTACGCCAAGCTCACCTCCGGCTGAGTCCGCTTTCCTCGGCCTTCCCGGCACCACCCCGTCGCGCGCGGGGCGGCCGGCCCCGGCTCTCGTCCCGGGTCGGCGCCCCCCGCGCGACGCGCCCGCCCGGGACCGCACCCCCGGCGCGGCGGGTCGGGCACCGGGCGCCCGATCGACAGCGATGAACCAAAACATCCCAGGGAGCCCCTGATGTCTGTTCTGAACACCCCTCTGCACGAGCTGGACCCGGACGTCGCCGCCGCCGTCGACGCCGAGCTCGCGCGTCAGCAGTCCACCCTGGAGATGATCGCGTCGGAGAACTTCGCTCCGGTCGCCGTCATGGAGGCCCAGGGCTCGGTGCTCACCAACAAGTACGCCGAGGGCTACCCGGGCCGCCGCTACTACGGCGGCTGCGAGCACGTGGACGTGGTCGAGCAGATCGCGATCGACCGGATCAAGGCCCTGTTCGGCGCCGAGGCCGCCAACGTGCAGCCGCACTCGGGCGCGCAGGCCAACGCCGCCGCGATGTTCGCGCTGCTGAAGCCGGGCGACACGATCATGGGCCTGAACCTGGCCCACGGCGGTCACCTGACCCACGGCATGAAGATCAACTTCTCCGGCAAGCTCTACAACGTGGTCCCGTACCACGTGGACGAGACCGGCCAGGTGGACATGGCCGAGGTCGAGCGCCTGGCCAAGGAGTCCAAGCCGCAGCTGATCGTCGCGGGCTGGTCCGCGTACCCCCGTCAGCTCGACTTCGCCGCCTTCCGTCGGATCGCCGACGAGGTCGGCGCGTACCTGATGGTGGACATGGCCCACTTCGCCGGCCTGGTGGCCGCGGGCCTGCACCCCAACCCGGTGCCGCACGCCCACGTCGTGACCACCACCACCCACAAGACCCTGGGCGGCCCGCGCGGCGGCGTCATCCTCTCCACCCAGGAACTCGCCAAGAAGATCAACTCCGCGGTCTTCCCCGGCCAGCAGGGCGGCCCGCTGGAGCACGTGATCGCGGCCAAGGCCGTCTCGTTCAAGGTCGCCGCCTCCCCCGAGTTCAAGGAGCGCCAGGAGCGCACCCTGGCCGGCGCGAAGCTGATCGCCGAGCGCCTGGTGCGCGAGGACGTCAAGGCCGTGGGCGTGGACGTGCTCTCGGGCGGCACCGACGTGCACCTGGTCCTGGTGGACCTGCGCAACTCCGAGCTCGACGGCCAGCAGGCCGAGGACCGCCTGCACGGCATCGGCATCACCGTCAACCGCAACGCGATCCCGAACGACCCGCGTCCGCCGATGGTCACCTCCGGCCTGCGGATCGGCACCCCGGCCCTGGCCACCCGCGGCTTCGGGGACGAGGACTTCGCCGAGGTCGCCGACATCATCGCCGAGGCCCTCAAGCCGAGCTACGACGCCGAGGCCCTGGCCGCCCGGGTCTCCGCCCTCGCCGCCGAGCACCCGCTGTACCCCTCGCTCTGAGCCCCGCGCGCCGGGGCCGGCAGCGGGCCGTACGGGCCCGCCGCCGGCGCCGGCGCGGGGAGCGGCGTGACGGTGCGCACGCGGTCGGTTCCGGCACGGGGCCGTTGTCCACAGGGGTCCGAGCCCCTCGTGACGATGGTCCCGCGGTCCTGCTGCCCTTTGCCCGGTCTTGACCCGGTGTGCGGCACGTAGCCTCCAGGTAAGGATCCGCGGCAACGGAGCCCACGCCACGTTTCCCCCTCAGGACGGACACGCCCTCCCATGGACATGAGCGCAGCGAATCGCAAGGGCCTCGGGCTCTTCGCGCTGATCATGATCGGTATCGGTTCCATCTTCGGCTCCGGCTGGCTCTTCGGCGCCGGCACCGCCGCCCAGGTCGCCGGCCCCGCGGCCCTCGTCGCCTGGGTGATCGGCGCGGTCTTCATCGGCATGATCGCCATGTCGTACGCGGAGGTCGGCGCCGCCTACCCCATCCCGGGCGGCATGGCCCGCTACGGCCACCTCTCGCACGGCCCGGTGCTCGGCTTCGTCACCGGCTGGGCGGTGTGGATCGCGGTGGCCTCGCTGATCCCGATCGAGTCCATCGCGGCCACCCAGTACATGTCCTCGTGGAGCTTCGGCTGGGCCAAGGACCTCGTCGACCCGGCCTCGCACCACCTGACCGGCTCCGGCATGGTGGTGGCGCTGCTGCTGACCGTGCTGCTGTGGCTGTCCTGCTACTGGTCGGTGCAGCTGCTGGCCCGCGTCAACGCCGCCCTGACCCTGGTGAAGTTCGCGATCCCGGTGCTCGCCGTGATCGCCCTGATCGCCTCCGGCTTCCACGTCGAGAACTTCAGTGCGCACGGCGGGTTCGCCCCGCAGGGCTGGACCGCCGTGCTGACCGCGGTCACCACCTCGGGCGTGGTCTTCGCGTTCAACGGCTTCCAGGCCGTGGTCAACCTCGGCGGCGCCGCCAAGAACCCCGGCCGGGCCATCCCGATCGCGCTCGCCGGCGCCCTCGGCCTCGGCCTGGTCATCTACCTGGCCCTCCAGGCCGCCTACCTCGGCTCGGTCCCGCCCGAGCACCTCGCGCAGGCCGGCGGCTGGTCCGGGGTCAACTTCAACTCCCCCTTCGCCGAGCTCGCCAAGCTGCTGATGATCCACTGGGTCGTGGTGATGCTCCAGTTCGGCGCGTTCATCTCCCCGGCCGGCTCCAACATCGCCAACGTGGCCTCCGCCGCTTACATGGTCCGCAACCTGGCCGAGACCGGCTTCTTCCCGCGCCGGCTCAAGGACACCCACCCGGTCTACGGCACCGCCCGTCCCGCGATGTGGCTGAACCTGGGCTTCTCGGTGCTGCTGCTGGTGACCGTCGGACACAGCTGGAAGACCCTCGCGCCGGTGATCTCGGCCGCCATGGTGATCTCCTACCTGATCGGCCCGATCGCGGTCGGCGTGTTCCGGATCACCAAGCCGGGGCTGCGCCGCCCGTTCCGACTGCCGATGGCCGGCCTGCTGTGCCCGCTGACCTTCGTCTTCGCCGCCCTCGCCCTGTACTGGTCGAAGTGGCCGAACACCGGCGTGGTCACCGCCCTGGTGCTGCCCGCCGCCCCGATCGCGATGCTGGTGCTGATGCGCCGGGGCACCCGCAACCTGGCCCGACAGTGCGCGCCCGCCGCGTGGATCGTGGTCTTCCTGATCGGCCTGTCCCTGATCTCCTGGCTCGGCGACCCGGCCTTCGGCGGCCGGGGCCTGGTCTCCGGCGGGCTGGACGCCGTGCTCGTCGCGGCCCTGGCCCTGGGCACGTACTTCTGGGCGGTCCGCGCGGGCGTCCGCGCCCACCACGCCGGTCTGCCCGGCCCGGAGCCCGTGATCGAGGGCGCCGAGCCGACCCCGGCGGCCTCCGAGTCGGCCACGAGCCCCGCCCGTGAGGATGCCGGTGCGCTGACCCACGCCTGAGGTCACCCGCCTGGCGGGCGGCGGACCGGGCACGTGATCCGTGACCGGTCCGCCATCCTCCCGAGACCCGCGACGGACGAGCCGTTCACGCACACGCGATAGGCTCGTCCGTCGGGACAAAATCCGCGAAACACCACCTCTCCTGCCCCTCCCACCCACGAGCAGACAAGGGAGTCTCCCCCGTGGCCATCTCCGTCTTCGATCTCTTCTCGATCGGCATCGGTCCCTCCTCCTCCCACACCGTGGGCCCGATGCGCGCCGCGCGCATGTTCGTGGCCCGACTGAAGAAGGACGGGCTGCTCGCCCAGACCGCCTCGGTCCGGGCCGAGCTGTACGGCTCCCTCGGCGCCACCGGGCACGGCCACGGCACCCCCAAGGCCGTCCTGCTCGGCCTGGAGGGCCACTCCCCCCGCACCGTGGACGTGGAGAGCGCCGACGACGAGGTGGAGCGGATCCGCTCCACCGGTCGACTGCGCCTGCTGTCCACCGAGATAGGGGACGCCCACGAGATCGCGTTCCACGAGCCCACGCAGCTGATCCTGCACCGGCGTCGTTCCCTGCCCTACCACGCCAACGGCATGACCCTCTTCGCCTACGACGAGGCCGGCGCCCCGCTGCTGGAGAAGACCTACTACTCGGTCGGCGGCGGGTTCGTCGTCGACGAGGACGCGGTGGGCGAGGACCGCATCAAACTCGACGACACCCCCCTCAAGCACCCCTTCCGCACCGGCGACGAGATGCTCCGCCTGACCCGGGAGACCGGGCTGTCCATCTCCTCGCTGATGCTGGAGAACGAGAAGGCATGGCGCACCGAGGAGGAGATCCGGGCCGGGCTGCTGGAGATCTGGCGGGTCATGCAGGCGTGCGTCGGCCGCGGCATGTCCCGCGAGGGCATCCTCCCCGGCGGCCTGCGGGTCAAGCGCCGCGCGGCCTCCACCGCCCGGCAGCTGCGCACCGAGGGCGACCCGATGATGCACCGCTCCGAGTGGACCACCATCTACGCGATGGCCGTCAACGAGGAGAACGCGGCCGGCGGCCGGGTCGTGACCGCCCCCACCAACGGCGCGGCCGGGGTCCTGCCCGCCGTCCTGCACTACTACGTGAACTTCGTGCCCGGCGCGGACGAGGACGGCGTGGTCCGCTTCCTCCTCGCCGCCGGCGCCATCGGCATGCTGTTCAAGGAGAACGCCTCCATCTCGGGCGCCGAGGTCGGCTGCCAGGGCGAGGTCGGCTCGGCCTGCTCGATGGCGGCCGGCGCCCTGGCCGAGGTCCTCGGCGGCACCCCGGAACAGGTCGAGAACGCCGCCGAGATCGGCATGGAGCACAACCTGGGCCTGACCTGCGACCCGGTCGGCGGCCTCGTCCAGATCCCGTGCATCGAACGCAACGGCATGGCCGCCGTCAAGGCCGTCACGGCCGCGAAGATGGCCATGCGCGGCGACGGCAGCCACAAGGTCTCCCTCGACAAGGTCATCAAGACCATGAAGGAAACCGGCGCCGACATGAAGATCAAGTACAAGGAGACCGCCCGCGGCGGCCTCGCGGTCAACGTCATCGAGTGCTGAGCACGCCCCCTCCCGCGCACGCCCCGTCGGACCCTCCGGCGGGGCGTGCGCGCGTTCGCGGGGAGGTCACGGGTGGGGGGACGGGTCCGCCCGGGCGGGGGACGTCGGGGGCGCGGGCGTGCGCATCGCGGGCCGGCGTCGTTGAACCGGGTGCCTCGTGTGTGCGGTGGGGCGGTTGGGGCTGGTGGGACAACGCGGGACGCGTCCATCCGGGGAGCGGATTCTCGCCGTGGCCCGGCCGATTCCGGCCATGGGTGCCCTGGTTGGCGGAAGGCCCCAAGAAGCCCTGGAAGTAACGGTACTTCCCTTTGTGGGCACGGGTCGCGTGAGTCGCGAAGAATGTCCAACGTCCGTACCCACCCTCCGGTAACGGCAAGTTCAGGCCGTTTCACCCGGGTTGGGGTTTGAAACCGGTTGGTCACGCTTCAGTGGGAAGAAGCCGCTCTGAGGTGGTTGGCGATGATCCACATGCGTCACAGTTGTCACACGCGACGTCGCAGTCACCCCCACCTTTGGTTTTCTCGTCCTTGGAGGACAAGAACATGGCAAGCATCCGCACCACCCGCGTGCTGTCGGCCCTCGCTTCGATCCCGTTCGCCGTCGCCGCCTTCGCGGGCGTGGCGCAGGCCGACAACGGCGCCGGCGCGGCCAACGCGTCCAACGCGACGGTCGCCAGCCTCGTGGGCAGCGGAGTCGGGGGCAACAACCTCGGCAACTCCGGCACCGTGCAGCAGGGTGCGACCGGTTGGGGCGCCTCCAACCAGAACAACACCGCCCAGGCCAACGGCTCCGGCTTCACCGCGATCGGCCAGTCGAACAACAACGACTCCGTGGCCGTCAACGTCCCGTAATCGTTGCCCGGAAGCCCTCTCGGGCTGCCGTTCTCGGTCGGCCGTCGGCCGGGGGTCCGCCCCCCGGCCGGCGCCGCCGCCCGATCGGGCCCGCCGCGTCCACGGGAGACGGACACAGCACGCTCCACCCCTTCGGAGACCTCCCCTCCCGGCCGCGGCCCCGGCCCACCCCCGCATCGCGTCCTCCGCACTCGTGCTCGGAGGGCGCGTTCGCGCGTCGCGGCCCGGGGAACCGGCCGGCGCGGATCGGTGTCATGGTGGACAGAGTCCTCTGTCCGTGCCGGGAAGGGCCCGGCCCTCGGTGAGGACCCGGTCCCCAGGGGAGTGCCTCATGTACAGCACCATCGGACGACGCCGCGCCATCGCCGCGGTCACCGGCGCCCTGCTCACCGCCTCGGTGGCCCTCGCCGCCCCCGCCGGCGCCTCCGATCGCGAGACCGGCACGGTCAAGCCCGCCGCCAAGGCCGCCGCGAGCTTCTCGCCCCTGGTGGTCAACGCGCGCACCGGCTCCCACTGCACCTACGACCGGCTCGTGATCGACGTGCAGGGCACGAGCGTGCCCGGGGTCTCCATACGCCCGGTCGACAAGCTCTACCACGACGGCTCCGGCGAGCCGGTGAACCTGCCGGGCAAGTTCTTCCTGGAGATCCGGCTGAACCCGGCCCAGGGCCACACCGACGAGGGCCAGAACGCCTACCAGGGCCCGCGCCTGACCACGCTGCCGTACAACAAGCTCAAGGGCCTGGCCTACACCGGGGACTTCGAGGGCTACGTCACCTTCGGCACCGCCTTCGCGACCAAGCCCACCTGGAGCACCTTCACCCTGGACAACCCCAAGCGGATCGTCGTGGACTTCCCGCACGCCAAGACCTGCTGACCCCGGCCCCCCGTTCGCACCCGCGACAGCCGCCCCGCCCCCGACCCGGCCCCGCCCCGACCTCCGGTCCCGGCCGGGGTCGGGTTGTGACCTGCCCGAACGCCCACTAGTGTCATCGGGCCTTGGTGTACGGGAAACCGGTGGAGAACCGGTGCGGCCCTCGCCACTGTGAACGGGAAGTCCGGCTCCATTCCTGCGGGAGGCCACTGGGCGGCCGCGGGAGACCGTGCGCTGCCCGGGAAGGCGGAGCCAGGGCATCAGCACCCGTGAGCCAGGAGACCGGCCGAGGCGCGTCGTCCATCCACGAGGTGCTGGAGAGGTCTCACCGAATCATGCACATAGCCGAGGGGTTCCTGCCCCCCTTGCACGCGGTCGCCTGGGGCGCCGCGTCCGCCCCGTTCGTCGTCCACGGCGTCCGGGCCCTGACCCGGGAGGTCCGGGCCAATCCGGAGAGCACCCTGCTGCTCGGGGCCTCCGGGGCCTTCACCTTCGTCCTGTCCGCGCTGAAGATCCCCTCCGTCACGGGCAGTTGTTCCCACCCGACGGGCACCGGGCTCGGCGCGATCCTGTTCCGGCCGCCGATCATGGCGGTGCTCGGCACGATCACCCTGCTGTTCCAGGCCCTGGCCCTCGCGCACGGCGGGCTGACCACCCTGGGCGCCAACGTGTTCTCCATGGCCATCGCCGGGCCCTGGGCCGGGTACGGGGCCTACCGCCTGCTGCGCGGCTGGAACGTGCCGCTGATGGGCTCGGTCTTCGTCGGCGCCTTCCTCGCCGACCTGGTCACGTACTGCGTGACCAGCGTGCAGCTCGCGCTGGCCTTCCCCGACCCCAGCGGCGGCTTCCTCGGCTCGCTGGCCAAGTTCGGCGGGATCTTCGCCGTCACCCAGATCCCGCTGGCGATCAGCGAGGGGCTGCTGACGGTGCTGGTGATGCGCCTGCTGATGCGCTCCAGCAAGTCCGAGCTGGTGCGGCTGGGCGTGGCCCGGCTCACCGGAAGGTCCGACGCGGCCGCGACCGCCGTCACGACGGAGGCGAGCGCCCGGTGAAGCGCGACACGAGGATCAACGGGCTGCTGCTGCTGGTGGTGGCCGCGCTGGCGGTGCTGCCGGTGGCCCTGGGGCTGGGCGAGGGCAAGGAGGAGCCGTTCGCCGGGGCCGACGCCCAGGCGGAGGCGGCGATCACGGAGCTGAGCCCGGAGTACGAGCCGTGGTTCAGCCCGTTGTACGAGCCGCCCTCGGGTGAGATCGAATCGGCGCTGTTCGCGCTCCAGGCGGCGGCCGGCGCGGGGGTGCTGGCCTATTACTTCGGGGTGCGGCGCGGCCGGCGCCAGGGTCTGGCGGCAGCGGCGGCCGAGGCCCGGGAGGTCGGGGCGGGCGGCGCCGAACGGCCGGTGACGGGTTCGGAGACGTAGCCGGTGCTGCCGATCGACGCGGCGGCGCACACCAATCGGTGGCGCCGCCGGCACCCGTTGGAGAAGGCCCTGTTGGGCGTGGGGCTCACGGTGTCGGCGGTGTCGCTGCCGCCGTGGCCCGGGGCCCCGCTGGTGGGGCTGGCGACGCTGGTGGTGCTGTTGGGGCCCGCGCGGGTGCCGGGCCGGCTGCTGTGGCGGGCCTTCCGGGTGCCGTGGGGTTTCTGCGTGACGGGCGCGCTGCCGCTGTTGGTGAGCGTGGGCGGGCCGGCCGGGCCGCTGTCCTGGGCCCCGGACGGGCCGCGGCAGGCGGCGGAGTTGCTGGCCCGGACCTCGGTGGCCTCGCTGGGGCTGCTGCTGTTCGCGTTCACCACGCCGGTCTCGGACGTGCTGCCGCGGCTGGTGCGGGCCGGGGTGCCGGCGCCGGTGGTGGACGTGGCCCTGGTGATGTACCGGATCGGGTTCCTGCTGTGGGACGCGGTGGCCCGGGTGCGGCGCGCCCAGGCGGCGCGGCTGGGGCACACGAGCCGGGCCGCGGCCTGGCGTTCGCTGGCGGGACTGGCCGCGACGGCCTTCGTGCGGGCCTTCGACCGGGCCGCGCGGCTCCAGGTGGGGCTGGCCGGGCGCGGGTACGACGGGACCCTGCGGGTGCTGGTGCCCGAGTCCCGGGTGTCGTGGCGGTTCCTGGCCGCGACGGTGGTGTTGACGGGCGGCCTGATCGGGGCCACGTACGGAGTGAGGGTGTGGTGGGCGGCATGAGCGCCGTGGTGGGGCTGTCGGGGGTGTCGTTCGCGTACGAGGACGGGCCGCCGGTGTGGTCGGGGGTGGACTTCGGGATCTCGGCGGGCCGTTCGCTGGCGCTGTTGGGGCGCAACGGCAGCGGCAAGACCACGTTGATGCGGCTGCTCAGCGGGGGGCTGCGACCCTCGGGCGGCGGTGTGGTGCTGGACGGGGAGCCGGTGCGTTTCGACCGGGCGGGGTTGACCCGGCTGCGGCGGTCGGTGCAGTTGGTGACGCAGGACCCGGACGACCAGTTGTTCGCGGCCTCGGTGGCGCAGGACGTGTCCTTCGGGCCGTTGAACCTGGGTCTGCCGGAGCCGGAGGTGCGCGAGCGGGTGGCGGCGGCGCTGGCCGCGCTGGACATCACCGGGCTCGCCGACCGGCCCACGCACCTGCTGTCGTACGGGCAGCGCAAGCGGGCGGCGATCGCGGGGGCGGTGGCGATGCGGCCCCGGGTGCTGATCCTGGACGAGCCGACGGCGGGTCTGGACCCGGACGGTCAGGAGCGGCTGTTGGCGGTGTTGGACGGGCTGGCGGACACCACGGTGGTGATGGCCACGCACGACGTGGACCTGGCGGTGCGCTGGGCGGACGACGCGGCCGTGCTCACCCCGTCGGGGATCCGGCGCGGGCCGGCGCCGGAGGTGCTGGCGGATCCGACGCTGCCGGCCGAGGCGGGGTTGCGGGCCGCGTGGGCGCCGACGGTGGCGGCCCTGCTGCGCGACCGGGGCCTGCTGCCGGCCGGGGCGCCGACCCCCCGCACCCCGGAGGAGCTCGCGGCCCACTTCGCGGGCGGGACGGGGGACAGTGTCTAGTGCTGTGGCCGGGAAGGTTCGCCGGGTCGCGGTGTTCGGTGCGGTGCGTCGCAAGGCGGAGGACCGCCGGGAGTACCGGACGTACTTCGGTGGTCCGACAACGCCGCGAAGGGCCGTGCCGGGCGCCGTGACGCGGTGAACCTTCGCGGTCGCAGCACTAGGATCGGGCCATGTCGCTGCCGCACGCCATTTTGACGGCCCTGTTGGAGAAGCCCTCGTCGGGGCTGGAGCTGACGCGGCGGTTCGACCGGTCGATCGGGTACTTCTGGTCGGCCACGCACCAGCAGATCTACCGGGAGCTGAGCCGGTTGGAGGCGGCCGAGTGGGTGCGCGAGCTGCCCGGGGAGCGGCCGGCGCGGGGGCGGCGCAAGGAGTACGAGGTGCTGCCGGCGGGGTCGGCTGAGCTGGCCCGGTGGGTGGGCGAGCGGCAGGACCCGAAGGTGATCCGCGATCCGCTGTTGCTGCGGATCCGGGCGGCGGCGGTGGTGGGCTCGGCCGGGCTGGAGACGGAGCTGCGGCGGCATCTGGAGCTGCACCGGGCGCAGGCCGGGGTGTACGGGGCCTTCGAGGAGCGGGACTATCCGGCGGGTCGGGGGCTGGGCGAGGCGGACCGGCTGCGGCGGATCGTGCTGCGCGGCGGGGTGGCGCTGGAGGCGTTCTGGGTGAGTTGGCTGGAGGAGGCGCTGGCCGAGGTGGTGGCCCTGCGGGAGGACGGCGCGGACGCCGCGCGGCCCTGATCCGCTCGGCAGGGGCGGATCAGGGCCGGCAGGGGCGGTCACGCCGACGCGGGTCAGCCCAGGGAGGAGCGGAACTCGTCGAAGCTGAGGCGGTTGTCCTCGTTGAGGTCCTTGGCCTTGATGACGGCCTCGGCGACCGGGCCGGTCACGGCGTAGTCGCCCATGACGGCCATGGCCTCGCGGTACTCGGCGGCCGTGATGTAGCCGTCGCCGTCCTTGTCGAACCGGTCGAACGTCGCGCGTGCGGTGTCGATGTCGGCCATGGTGTCCACCCCTTCTCGGTGCTGCGTGTTGACCGGCTGATGGTAGCGGCGGGTTCGGCCGGCGCCGGCCGGGGGGTGGGGCGGAGGACTCGTCCCTTCCGCCCGTCTCGCCCCACCCGACCCGAGAATGCCGATTGGATGGCCCCTGCACGGGATTATCGGGGGCAATTCCGTCGGCCGGTCGCCTTTATCGTTCGACCGACAGATCGGGACTCGACTGATTTCCGCGATGCGGAAGTGATAATTCCGGCCAAGGATTCCGGACTCCACTTGTCACGCTCCGGTGTCGCCGCATAACGTACCGACATCGCCGCCACACCGGGAGCGCAGGGCCCCCAGGGACATGCGGCGAACGAGGGCGTTTTCACTCCAGATGACGATGACGACCGCCGCACTCCCGGACGCTTCATTCGAGGTTCTGCCCTTCACCCGCATGTGTCGACACATCTGGGAGGACGGCGATCACGTGTTGATCGGCGTCAGTCCCGGGAACAGCTATTTCAGTGCCGAGCGCGTCGCCGGCCTGGCCCGTTGGGCCACAACTCGCTTCGCCCAGGTGGACTTCGTCTACGCGGACCTCCACGTGGACCGGCTGTTCGAGAGCTTCGGCTACACCGCCGAGCACGCCGCGAAACGGTCCGTCAAGGAGATCAAGGCGGTCCGCCGGAGGATTCTGAAGGGGGTCGCGGATTCCGGTCCGCCGCTCGGGGAGATCCGGGTGCGCGGCCTGTCGGAATTCCAGGACAATCCGGTGTACCGGCTCCTGCACCGTCGCGTTCTGCATTTTCTGGAAATCGACGACGAGTTCCGCAAGGGCTGCGAGCGCATGGCCGAGCTCTTCATGGGGTCGAAGTTGCGGGAAGGTGAATCCATCACCGACGAGCAGTTGCGGGTCTGTTTCGATTACATGGCGGCGGAACTGCCGTTCTTCATCGACACCCCGAGCATCCTCGACGTGCCGTCCTCGGTGGCGGCCTATCACGTCCCGATGCCGATGACCGAGCTGTTGTTCGCCCGCGGCGGCGGTCTGCGCGCGACCAGGAACCAGGCGTACGCCGTGGTGCGCCCCGACGGCACGGGGGACGCCCCCCGCGCCGAGACCGAGACCGAAGGAACCACCGATGACCGTCGAGCCGCGTGAGGCCCCGGCCCGTGACGAGGCCCTTCTCGACTTCCCGCTCTCCCGGCGCGGGGACGTGCCGCCCTCCGAGTGCCCCTGGCTGCGGGAGAAGGCCCCGGTGGCGCGGGTGCGGACCCTGACCGGGGACCTGGCCTGGCTGGTGAGCAGCCACGAACTGGCCACGGCCGTGCTGGAGGACGAGCGGTTCAGCCTCAAGGACACGGCGAACGAGGGCGTGCCCCGGCAGTACGCGTTGACCATCCCGCCCGAGGTGGTCAACAACATGGGCAACATCAACAGCGCGGGCCTGCGGCAGGCCGTGATGAAGTCCCTCAACCCGCGCCAGGCGGGTCTCACGGAGTGGCTGCGGGCGGCGGCGCACGAGCTGCTCGACGCGATGGTGGTGGAGGGGGCGCCAGCCGATCTGCGGGCCGGGTTCGCCGACCCCTTCTCGGCGGCCCTGCACTGCCGGGTGCTGGGGGTGCCCTTCGCCGAGTGGCGGCGGCTGATGTCGGGGCTGGACGTGGCGTTCATGACGGCCCGGGAGCCCTTCGCCGACTCCGCGCTCAACTGGTACAAGGACGTGGAGTGGTTCGCGGCCCGGTTCCGCGACCAGCTGGCCCTCTCCGACTCCGAGCGCTCGGGGCTGCTGGGGCGGTTCGCGGAACTGCGGGAGGCGGACCCGGAGTCGGCGCACCTGACCGACGAGATGTTCGCGACGGTGGCGGTGTCCCTGTTCGGCGCCGGGGCCGTCTCCACCTCCTCGTTCCTGACCCTCGCGGTGCTCGCGCTGCTGGAGCGCCCGGAGCTGATCGGGTACCTGCGCGAGCACCCGGAGCGGATGGACGGCGCGGTGGAGGAACTGCTGCGCTGGAACCTGTCGGTGGGCGACGGGCTGCCCCGGATCGCCCTGGTCGACGTGGAGCTGGGCGGGGTCACGGTCCGCGCCGGCGACCTGGTGCTGGTGCTGCTGGAGGGCGCGAACTTCGACCCGGCGGCCTTCACCGACCCCGAGCGGCTCGACGTGACGCGTGAGGGCCAGGGCCCGCACCTGGCGTTCGGCGCGGGCCGGCACTTCTGCCCGGCCTCGGCGCTGGCCCGGGCGCACGCCAGGGTCGCGCTGGAGGTGCTGGTGGAGCGGCTGCCGACGGCGCGGCTCGCGGTGCCGGCGGAGAACCTGGTGTGGCGCACCGGGTTCATCAAGCGACTGCCGGAACGGCTCCCGATCGCCTGGTAGGCGTTCGGGCCCGCTCCGGGCACGGGACCCGCGGGGTCTCGGCGGGCCGTCCCCCGCCGAGGCCCCGCGTTCACGTGCGCCGCGCTTTGGCCGGGCTAGGCCGTCTCTTCCGGATCTTGCCTGACCCGCGCCGCCTGGCACCGCACCTCGCCGCGTTGTCGGGAACACCCACGTACCCCAGTACGAGGGCGCCCCTCCGCCTTGCGATGCACGGCACCAGACGACGCGGGCTTAACCGGCAAGATCCAAAAGAGACGACCTAGCGGAAGATGCCGGTGTGGCCGAGGCTGTAGCGGCCGGGCTGGGGGTAGACGGCCAGGCCGTGCGGGCCGCCGCCGACCGGGATGCGGGCGAGCTGCTCGCCGGTCTTCGTGTCGATGGCGTACACCTCGTCGTCGTAGCGGCCGGAGAGCCACAGCACCTTGCCGTCGGCCGAGACCCCGCCCATGTCGGGGCTGCCGCCGTCGGGCAGTTCCCACTTCTTGGTGAGCTTGTTCTGCTTGAAGTCGAAGACGGAGACGCTGCCCTCGCCCCGGTTGGGGATGTACATCTCGCGCGAGTCGCGGCTGATGTAGAGGCCGTGCGCGCCCTTGCCGGTGGGCAGCAGCTTCGGCACGTCGAACTTCTCGCCGCTGAGCACCCACATGCCGTGGGCCATCATGTCGGCCACGTAGAAGGTCTTGCCGTCGGGGGAGATCTTCACGTCCTGCGGCATGGCCCCGTCGAAGGGGAGCTTCTGCTGGCCGATGACCTCCATCTTCTCCGTGTCGACCTTCAGGAGTTCCCCGGAGAACTCGCAGCTGACGATGAAGTAGCGGCCGTCGGCGGAGAAGTCGGCGTGGTTGACCCCGAAGCAGTCCACGGGGACGGTCTTGACCCGGTCCATGGTGTGCGGGTCGCGGAAGACCAGCTCCTTGTCGAGGGAGGCCATCACGATCGCGTACTTGCCGTTGGGCGTGAAGTACAGGTTGTACGGGTCGTGGACCTCCACCTCCTCGCCGGCCTTGCCGTTGGCCGGGTTGATGGGGGTGAGCGTGTGCCCCCGGTTGTTGTTGACCCAGAGGGTCTTCATGTCCCAGGACGGGACCACGTGTTGGGGCTGGATCCCGACCGGGATGGTCTCGATCACCTTGTAGGTGGCGGGGTCGATGACCGTGACGGTGTTGGAGTTGGTGTTGGGGACGTAGACCCGGGAGGGGAAGTCCTTCACCACCGGGGAGAGCTTGTTGGGCCGGTCGGCGGCGTACACGTCGTTCGGGTCGAGCACCGGGGGCATGCCGGGCAGCCCGGGGGGCGCGACGGGCAGGGCCTTGGCGGGGCGGGCGGGGCCGGGCGAGCCCTGGGTCCGCGGCTGGTCGTCGGCTCCACCGCAGCCGGCGAGGGCGGCGAGCAGGGCGCCGGCGAGGAGGACGCGGGAGCCGGCGCGGGTGCGCAGGCGGGCGCGGGTGCGGGGACGGGTCATGAGGTCAGCAGCTCCGTGGTGGTGACGGCGCGCAGCCGGCGGCTCGCGAGGGCGTCGAGGAGGTCGGGGAGGGCGGCGACGGTGTCGGCGTATCCGAAGTGGAGGCTGACGACGGAGCCGGGACGGAGGGACTCGGTGACGTTGTGGACCACGACCTCGGGGCCGGGCGAGGTGAAGTCCAGGGAGTCCACGTCGTAGGAGAGGACGTGCGGGTAGCCGGCGGCGTGGGCGAGGCGGCGCACGAGGGGGGTGGCGTTCTTCGCGCGGGAGGGGCGGAACCAGGTGCCGACGGAGCCGGTGAGCCGGCGCAGCCGGTCGGCGCACCCGGTGATCTCGGCGCGGGCCTCGGCCTCGGACATCTCGTTGACGTCGAGGTGGCGCAGGGTGTGGTTGCCCAGCTCGTGGCCGCCGTCGAGGACCCGGCGGGCCATCTCGGGGTGTTCGTCGAGCCAGGTGCCGACGGCGAGGACGGTGGCGCGGGCGCCGGCGCGTTCGAGGACGGTCAGCGCGGCGCGGGCGGTGGCCGGGTCGCCGTTGCCGTGGAAGGTGAGGGCCACGGCGTCCCGGGTGCGGGGGCCGGCCTCGATCTCCTCGGGTTGGCCGGGCAGCCGGCGCGGCTGGGGGGCGGGCCGCGGGGCGCCGCCGCTCGGGCTCGGCGGGGACGAGGGGCCGGGTGCGGGGCCGACGGGGCGGCGGGCTGCGCATCCGGCTCCGAGCGCGGCGAGCGCCCCGAGGGTGCCCAACCGGAGGGCCGCACGACGGTCTGGGAAGACGATCACCGCACCATTTAACGATGAGATGACCGTTTTACCGAGTAATGACCCACTTCGGGACCTTGGCCATTCGAGGGTCCACCATGTGGACTGTTCGCTATTCGATCAACGAATCACGCAGAGCGGTCGATATTTATTCATTGATTACGAGGCGAGTGGCCCATCTCACCAACGATTTAACGCGAAACTCTTACGGTTTACACACTTATGCACCATTCGGGCCCTTTGGCGTTCCGGCGTGCGTCTGTCATAGTCGGAACCACGGCTTCCCATTGACCCGAGCGAAGTCGCCCGCCGAGGATCACACACCCCCCTTGATCCTCGGCGAACCATGAAGCCCCCGCAGCGCCACACCCCGGCGACAGGGGGCTTCGGTGCGTTCCGGGGCGGTTCAGCGATCGGCCACCCGCAGCTCGAACCACACCACCTTGCCGCGCGGCAACAGATCCGCCCCCCACCGGTCCGAGACCCGGTCCACCAGCGCCAGCCCCCGCCCCGTCACGTCCAGCTCCCCCACCGGCAGCAGACACGGCAGCCCGCGCGAGGGATCGCGCACCTCCACCCGCAACCGGCCCCGCCGACGCGTCAACCGCAGGCCGAAACTGCGCGCCCCGGTGTGCTTCACCGCGTTCGCCACCAGCTCCGACACCAGCAGCACCACGTGATCGGCCACCTGCGGGGAGAGCCCCCAGAACCGCAGCACCACCCACTGCGCCAACCGCCGCGCGTCCCGCGCCGCCCCCGGCACCGACTCCAGCTCCACCTCGTGATCACCCGGATTGCCGTGCCGCTCCAAGGCGCGCAGGGTGTACCGGTCCTCGAACGGCCCCCCGGACACCGAGGGCTGCACCGGCACCGACGACACCGTCGAGGACCACGCGGCGCCACCGGCGCCCCGCGTCCGCGACTGCTCCACACCCTCCAGACCCGGCATGGCCCCCATCATGGCCCCCCGCACCGGCGGCGGCAGGCGTTCCGCCGGAAATCCCCCGGCCCGCCGGGGTCCGCGCGCCCGCGCCCGCCCCTCCCCCGCCGATCCCCGCCCCGCGACCCCCCGCACCCGCCGCGACCTGCGCGGACATCGGGGGCGCACGAGAGTCGCGCGCCCCCGGCGCCCGCGAGCGGACGCGCCCCCTTCAGCCGGCCTTGAGCCCGCCTTCAGGTTCCCTTGAGGCAAGGCCGCGCGGAGGAAGCACCCCTCAGAGGAACTTCGCCTTGCCCGGCCCCTCCTCCACGAAGCTCCGCATCCCGATCTCCCGGTCCTCCGTGGCGAACAGCCCCGCGAACCAGGTCCGCTCGATCGTCAGCCCGGTGTCGATGTCCACCTCCAGGCCCGCGTCCACCGACTCCTTCGCGGCCCGCAGCGCGATCGCCGGACCCTGCGCCAGCTTCGCCGCCCACCCGAACGCAGCCTCGTACACCTCGGCCGCCGGCACCACCCGGTCCACCAGACCCAGCGTCAGGGCCTCGTCCGCGCGCACCATCCGCCCCGTGAAGATCAGGTCCTTGGCCTTCGAGGGCCCGATCAGCCGCGCCAGCCGCTGGGTGCCGCCCGCGCCCGGGATCAGACCGAGCTGGATCTCCGGCTGCCCCAACTTGGCGTTGTCCCCGGCGATCCGGAAGTCCGCGCACAGCGCCAACTCGCAGCCCCCGCCCAACGCGTACCCGGTCACGGCCGCCACCACCGGCTTGGGGATCCGCGCCACCGCCGTGAACGACTCCTGCAGGGCCCGGGAGCGCGAGACCATCGCCGCGTGGTCCATCCCGCGCATTTCCTTGATGTCCGCGCCGGCCGCGAACACCTTCTCCCCGCCGTACAGGACCACCGCGCGCACGTCCTCGCGCGCACCCGCCTCGGCCGCCAGCTCCCGCAGGCCGTCCTGGGTGGCGGTGTCGAGGGCGTTCATGGGCGGCCGGTCCCAACGGATGGTGCCGACGCCTTCGGAGACTTCGAGAGAGATGCTCATGACCCCAGAGGTTAGCGCCGGTTAACCGCCCCCGTCCCGGTGTCCCGCGTCACTGCCGAACACACGAACGGGCCGCGCGCCCCGGGCGGGGTCACGCGGCCCGTCGGCCGTGCGGGAGGAGCGGGACCTACTTGATCCACTCCGACCACGGCATGTTCCAGCCGTTCAGGCCGTTGTCCGGGGCGATGTTCTTGTCCTTGGAGTTCTTCACGATCACCACGTCGCCGATGAGCGAGTTGTCGTAGAACCACGCGGCCGGCGCCTGGTCGTCGTAGCCGCCGCGCACGTCGGCCAGGCCGACGCAGCCGTGGCTGACGTTCTCCGAGCCGAAGGTGGAGTCGGCGGCCCAGTAGTTGCCGTGCACGAAGGTGCCCGAGGTGGACAGGCGCATCGCGTGCGGCACGTCCTTGATGTCGTACTCGCCACCGAAGCCCACGGTGGCACCGTTCATCCGGGTCACCTCGTACTTCTCGGAGATGACCATCTGCCCGTTGTAGGTGGTGGTCGACGGGGCGCCCGCCGTGATCGGGATGGTCTTGAACGGCTTGTCGTCGCGGACCACCTGCATCGTGTGCGCCTCGGCGTCCACCGTGGAGACCTGGGCGCGGCCGACCGTGAAGGCGATGGTGCGGGTCTGCTTGCCGTACACGCCCTCGCGGCCCTCGACCCCGTCGAGGTTCATCGTGACGGTGACCTTGGTGCCGGCCGCCCAGTACTTCTCGGGGCGGAAGTCGAGGCGGTCGTTGCCGAACCAGTGGCCCTCGATCGGCACGGAGGGCTGGGAGGTAACGGTGATCGCCTTCTCCACCGCCTCCGGGTTCGTGATCCCCCGAGTGAAGTTGAGGGTGACCGGCATGCCGACGCCGACGGTCGCGCCGTCCTCGGGGGCGTAGGTGGCCACGAAGGTGTTCTTCGGGGTGAGGGTGGTGAAGGTGACGTCCTTGGCGGATTCGCGGCCGGCCTCGTCCTTGGCCACGGCGTGCACCTTGTACTCGGTGGCCGAGCCGAGGTGGCGGGCCGGTTCCCAGGTGGCGCCGTCGGCGGCGAGTTTGCCCTCGACCTTGTTGCCCTTGGTGTCGGCCACGGTGACGGTGGTCAGTTTGCCGCCCGTCGCGGTGATCTTCAGGACCCCGCTGGTGGCGACCTCCTTGGCACCGTTCTCCGGTGTGACGGCCACAACCGCCTTCGACGCCTCGTTGCCGGTCGTGCCGGATCCCTTCGTGGCACCGCCGGTCCCCCCGGCGCCGGCGGTGGAACCGCCGCTGCACGCCGAGGTGAACAGGAGGGCGGCGCCGAGCAGGAGGGCCGACAGACCGGTACGGGCGCGGCCCCGGCCGCGTATCGGCTGCACGTTCACGTTGATTCTCCCCATGTCCCCCGCGCGTTCGCATGGACGCGCAATGGCGACAGGTAATCACACAGGGGAATCACGAACGGATACGGTCATGTCACCGTTCCGTTCCAACGGGGCGGCGGGGGCCCGGAGGGGAACCGGAGGCATCGGCTCCAGGGCCGGGACCTCGGACGACGCCCGGGACGCGAGGGGGTCGGGGGGCCCGTGGGGGTGACGCGCGTCCACTGATCACCGCCCCCTCACCGCGAGTTCCGGCCGGCCCGACGCGCGGGTCCGAGGGGCTCAGTCCTCGGTGCCGGGCTTCGTGCCCCAGATGTGGACCACGTCCCCTTCGACGAGCAGGTCCCAGAGCCGGGCGGCGTCGGGGACGGTGAGGTTGACGCAGCCCGCCGAACCGCCGTGCCCGTACAGGTCCCCGTGGCGGCCGTGCAGGGCCTGGCCCCCGTCGAAGAACTGGGCGTAGGGCATGGGCGAGTCGTAGAGGGTGGAGTGGTGGTCCTTGTTGCGCCAGTAGATCTCGTGGGTCCCCGGTCGGGTCTCCTCGTCGTCGCGTCCGGTGCGGACGGGGACGGGGGCGTAGAGGATCTTCCGGCCCTTCTGCACCCACAGGAGTTGCCGGTCGAGGTCCACGCAGGTGACCCGGTGGGAGCGGACCGGGCAGCGGCCGGCGGCGTTCGGGTTCGCGGCGGCGCGCAGGGCGACGAGGGAACGGTAGGTGGCGACGCCCGCGTGGCCGTCCGCGGGGGTGAGGTGGCGTTCGCGTTGGAAGGCGCGGATGGCGACGCAGTCGGCCGGGGACTGGACTCCGTCGACGGGCCGGCGCAGGTGGGCCTCCAGCTCGCGCTGGTAGGGGCCGGTGCGCGCGGTGCAGGCGGGTTCGGGGGCCAGGGGTTCGCGCGGGCGGACGGCGGCGCCGGCGGTGGGCGTGAGCAGGGGGACGGCGGCCAGGGCGGTGACGGCGGCGAGCAGGGTCGCGCGTATCCGGGTGCGGGCCGGGGGGCGCGCGGCGGTGCGGGCCATGGGGCTCCTCGGGCGGGAGGGGGGCGGGAGGGTCCCGTCCCACCCTTCCCGAGCCCGGGGAGCACGGCATCCCGGGGGCGTCGGCGGGGTGAGGGGCTCACCCCGCCGGCCCAGCGGGCGCGCGGGCCCGCCGGGGGTCACCGTCGGGGGCGGGTCAGCCCTTGCCGTCCTTGCCGTGGTCGTCGCGCTCGTTGGCGAGGGTGACGACCACCTGCTTGCCGGGGGTGGTGCGGGTCAGTTCCAGCGGGCCGGTGACCCGGTTGGCGGGCAGTTTGTAGCCCTCGGGGACGTCGGTCTCCAGCAGGTAGTACCAGCCCTCGGCGAGACCGGGGTAGACGCACACGCCCTGGCGGTCGGTGGCGCAACCGTCGCCGAGGCGGGTGTCGGGCCGGGCCCCGGTGGTCTGGAGGCCCTTGGTGCCGTTGCTCTCCCGCCACAGTTCGAAGACGGCCCCGGCCAGCGGCCGGCCGGTCTTGGCGTCCTTCTTGAGCACCTTGAGGGAGCCGGTGAAGGGGGTCTTGTGGTTGGCGGCGGTGACGGTGACCCCGGCGTCGGGGGCGTCGGCGGCCACGGTCACGGGGAACACGGCGGGCCGGGGCAGGTCGTAGCCGCCGGGGGCCGCGGTCTCGCGCCAGTAGTAGGTGTGGCCGGTCTCGACGGTGGCGGAGCAGCCGCCCTTGGCGTCGGTGACGCAGGTGACGGGCAGCTTGGTGTCGGGCGTGGCGCCGCCGGTCTGGAGGCCCTCGGTGTCGTTGGACTCGCGCCACAGCTCGAACCTGGCGCCGGGCAGGGCCTTGCCGGTGTCGGCGTCGGTCTTGAGGACCTTCAGCGGCACCTCGCGCGCGGGTTCGCGCTTCTTCTTGTTCATCGCGACCGTGGTGACGGTCTCGTCCTCGTCCCCCGGGGTCAGCACCACGGGGATGACGTCGGGGTCGGAGAGCTCGTAGCCGGGCGGGGCGGCCGTCTCCCGCCAGTAGAAGCTGGTGCCGTCACCGCGCCTGATCGAGCAGGTGCCGGTGTCGTCGGTGGTGCATTCCTGTCCGACCTTGGTGTCGGGCGTCGCCCCGTCGGTCTGGAGCCCGGGGGTTCCGTTGGTCTCCCGCCACAGTTCGAACTTCGCCCCGGCCAGGGGGGCGCCGGTGTCCGCGTCCTCCTTGCGGATGACGAGCGGGGGCTTGATGGTCACGACGCACCTCGGCAGGTCCCCGGTGAAGGGGTACGCGTGGAACTCGGCGCCGAAGCCGGTGTTGTCGGTGGGGCTGGTGTGGATCAGGTTGCCGGCGGTGAAGAAGCGGCCGTTCATGCCGATCATGCTGACGGTGGCGGTGGAGTTCTGCTTGCCGATCAGCGTGGAGCCGACGAACTGGGCCCCGCCCTTGAGCGCCACGGCGTCGGCGTAGGGGAAGTTCCAGAGCAGCTTCTCGCGCAGCCCCTTGGGGAAGTCGCCGTTGTTGACGTTGAGCGTCGGGAAGGTCCCGGTCACGTTGACGAGCACGGTGGCGCCGGCGGGGATGTCGGTGAAGCTGAGGTAGGAGCCGCCCGCGTTGGGTCCGACGAGGTCGAAGTCGACCGTGAAGACCTGGAGGGCGGACTTGGCGTCGCCCTTGAAGGTGATGAGGTCGCCGTTCTTGGTGACCGTGCCGGTCGCGGGGCGGGGTTTGCCCTGGTCCTCGGCGTAGCAGTTGCTGGACCGGGTGAGGTTGGCCCGGATGCCCCGGTAGGGGTCGGCGGCGGCCGGGTCCTTGGTCTTGGTGCCGGTGACGTTGCCGGTGAGGGCGCCGACGTACCGGATCACGCCGCCCTCGCCGACCAGGGTCTGGCCGGTGGCGACGGTGACGTCCCCGCCGGTGGTGAGGAAGTCGGCGCCGACCGGCGGCGGGACGCGGGAGCCGACGCCGGCGATGCCGACGAAGTAGGAGGCGGTGGCGGTGCGGGCCTTGTTCTGGTCGAAGTCGCCGAGCACCACCACCCGCCCTTCGGCCTCGACGGCCCCGCGCCGGACCTGGAAGTCGCCGCCCACGTACACGTTGATGCCGTTGTCGCGGCCGGCGATGGCCCCGTTGCCGATCTCGGGGTACGGGTCGGGGCAGTCGCCGGGCACGCAGGGGCCGAGGCCGTCGGGGAGCGGGGCGCGCAGGGCCCGGTCCGGGGTGCCGGGTGGTCCGCCGGCGGTGGCGGCGGCGGGGACGGCGGAGGCCACCATCGCCGCCGTCACCACCGCCGTGGCCAGGCCCAGGGCCCGCTTGCCGACCGTGCTCACTGTCATGACACTCCGTCCGTCGACTCACCCGGGGACGGCGAGGAACCGTCCCTCGCGGCAGGGTGCGCGGAGCGGGGGGCCGAATGGCCGGGCGACACCGGGCGCTACGGCAAAACGATCACACTATTCACTCGTCAGTGGGATGACGGGCCGCTCAGCTCAGGGCCGAGCCGGCCACCCAGTCCGGCCAGGGCATGTTCCAGCCGCCCAGTCCGTTGTCGGCGGCCACGATCTTGTCCTGGGAGTTCACCACCTCGACCACGTCCCCGATGAGGGTGCGGTCGAAGAACCAGCCGGCCGGGGTGTCGGAGCCGCCGCCCTTGTCGTCGCGCAGGCCCACGCAGCCGTGGCTGGTGTTGGTGGTGCCGAAGGTGTCCGGCGGGGCCCAGTAGTTGCCGTGCAGGAAGGTGCCGGAGGTGGTGAGGCGGATGGCGTGGGGCACGTCGGGGATGTCGTACTCGCCGCCGAAGCCGACGGTCTGGCCGTTCATGCGGGTCACGTCGAACATCTCGGTGACCACCATCTTGCCGTTGTAGGTGGTGTTCTTGGGGGCGCCGGCGCTGATCGGGACGGTGGCGAGCACCTCGCCCTCGCGGCGCACGACCATGGTGTGGGCCTCGGCGTCGACCAGGGAGACCTGGTGTCGGCCGATGGTGAAGGAGACGGACTTGTCCTGCACCCCGTAGGAGCCGTCGGCGCCCTCCACGTCCCGCAGCCGCAGGGTGACGGTGACCTTGGTGCCCGGCTTCCAGTACTCCTTGGGCCGGAAGTCGAGGCGTTCCTTGCCGAACCAGTGGGCGGCGACCTCCACGGCGGGCTCGGCGGTGACGGTGATGGCCTTCTCCACCTCCGCGCGCCGTTCGATGGGGCGGTTGAAGTTGAAGGAGACGATCATGCCGGTGCCGACGGTGGAGCGGTTCTCGGGCTTGAAGTAGCCGATGAAGCGTTCCTCGGGCACGAAGGTGGTGAACGTGGTGTGCCGGGCCTGTCGGCGGTCGTGCCCGTCGACGGCGACGGCGTCCACGGTGTACTTCGCGGCCAGCGCGAGTTTCCCGGCCTCCGGGTCGGGGCTCCAGCTCAGCCCGTCCTCGGCGATCCGGCCGGGGACCTCGACGCTCTGCGCGTCCTCGACCCGGGTGACCCGCACCCGTTCCAGTCGGCCCTCGGGCACGCTGACCACGAGCGGCCCCTCGGCGGGCACCCCGGTGGCCTTGTCCTCGGGGCTCACCCGGATCGCCTCGTCCGGGGAGCGCGGTTTGCCCGGCATGCCCAGTTCCACCGGCGAACCGCCGCCCGGGGTGCAGCCGGACAGTCCGCCCAGCAGTCCCGCCCACGCCGCCGCCGCGGCCATCCCGATCACGGCGCGCCGCGTCGCGTGCCTCGTCTCGTGTGTCACGCCCGTCCAACGACCGCCCCCCGGCGCGGGAAACGTGAGTTGTGGCCCCGTTGCGGGCAGAACAGGGGGAAGGACCCGACGCGGGCGGTCCCCGGCCGGGACGCCGGGGACCCCGTAGTCCCTCGCGGGTACCGCGGAGCCGTGGAGGCGGGCAGGTGTCGAGCGCAGCCGAGCAAGAGGCGGTGACGGAGGTCGGGTCCGAACCGGACGGTGGTCCGGGCGGGTCGGGCGCGCCGTTGGGTACGGGTCGGGCCGGTGGCCTGGTCGGGGGCCGGGCCGGTGGACGGGGCGGGACCCCGGCCGCGGCCCGGGCCCCGGTGTCGGTGTCGGCGCCGGGAGCGGCGCCGGCGGTGTGGCCGGGCTCCGAGCATCCCCTGGGGGCCCGGTACCGGTCCGGGCCGGACGGGGTGGCGGGGACGAACTTCGCGGTCTGGGCCCAGGGCGCGGAACTGGTGGAGGTGTGCCTGTTCGACGAGCTCGGGGCGGAGACCCGGCGGCCGTTGGCGGAGTTCACGCACGGGATCTGGCACGGGTTCCTGCCCGGGGTGCGACCGGGGCAGCGGTACGGGTTCCGGGCGCACGGGCGCTGGGATCCGTGGACGGGGCAGCGGCACAACGCGGCCAAGCTGCTGCTGGACCCGTACGCGCGGGCGGTGGACGGGGAGTTCTCGCTGCCGCCGGAGGTGTACGGGCACGTGCGGGACTGGCCGCAGCAGTACATCGCGGACACGGTGCGCGACGACCGGGACTCGGCGCCGTTCGTGCCCAAGGGGGTGGTGGTGCACGATGACGACGACTGGTCGGACGACGTGCGGCCGAAGACCCCGTGGGCGGACTCGGTGATCTACGAGCTGCACGTGCGCGGGTTCACGATGCGGCACCCGGAGGTGCCGCCGGAGCTGCGGGGCACGTACGCGGGGCTGGCGCACCCGGCGGCGATCGAGCACCTGACGCGGCTGGGGGTGACGGCGGTGGAGCTGCTGCCGGTGCACCAGTTCGCGCACGAGGACCATCTGGCGCGGCGGGGCTTGCGCAACCACTGGGGCTACAACTCGATCGGCTACTTCGCGCCGCACGCCGCGTACTCGGCGTCGGGGACGGCGGGGCAGCAGGTCGGCGAGTTCAAGCGGATGGTGCGGGCGCTGCACGCGGCGGGCATCGAGGTGATCCTCGACGTGGTCTACAACCACACGGCCGAGTCGGGCGAGTTGGGGCCGACGCTGTCGCTGCGCGGGTTGGACAACCGGGGCTACTACCGGCTCACCCAGCACGACCAGCGGCGCTACACGGACTACACGGGCTGCGGGAACACCCTGCACCCGGGGCGTCCGCACGTGCTGCGGCTGATCACGGACTCGCTGCGGTACTGGGTGACGGAGATGGGGGTGGACGGGTTCCGTTTCGACCTGGCGGCGGCGCTGGCGCGGTCGATGCACGACGTGGACATGCTCTCGCCGTTCCTGGCGGTGATCGCGCAGGACCCGGTGCTGCGGCGGGTGAAGCTGATCGC
The DNA here is from genome assembly GCF_049606955.1 of Streptomyces dryopteridis. Lineage (NCBI taxonomy): Bacteria > Bacillati > Actinomycetota > Actinomycetes > Kitasatosporales > Streptomycetaceae > Streptomyces > Streptomyces dryopteridis. The sequence goes on from NZ_CP187113.1 coordinate 1,510,347, forward strand.
GGAGCCGTGGGACGTGGGCTCGGGCGGGTACCAGGTGGGGTCGTTCCCGCCGCAGTGGACGGAGTGGAACGACCGGTACCGGGACGCGGTGCGGGACTTCTGGCGCGGGGCCCTGCCGGACGTGCGGGACCTGGGGTACCGGCTGTCGGGCTCCAGCGACCTGTACGCGTGGGGCGGGCGCCGGCCGTACGCCTCGGTCAACTTCGTCACGGCGCACGACGGGTTCACCCTGCGGGACCTGGTGAGCTACGAGCGCAAGCACAACGAGGCCAACGGGGAGGGCAACCGGGACGGCACGAACGACAACCGGGCGTGGAACTGCGGGGTGGAGGGGGAGACCGAGGACGCGCGGGTCAACGCGCTGCGGCGGCGGCAGTTGCGCAATCTGCTGACCACGCTGTTGTTGTCCACGGGCGTGCCGATGCTGGTGGCGGGGGACGAGTTCGGGCGCACCCAGGGCGGCAACAACAACGCGTACTGCCAGGACAACGAGATCGGGTGGGTGGACTGGTCGCTGCGGGACGCGCCGGGGTGGCGGGAGCTGTTCGCGTTGACCTCGCGGTTGATCGGGTTGCGGCAGGCGCACCCCGTGTTGCGGCGGCGGGCGTTCTTCTCGGGTCGGCCGCAGGCGGTGGACGGGCTGCGGGACCTGGCCTGGTTCACGCCGGCGGGCACGGAGATGACCGATCGGGACTGGTGGGAACCGGCCCGGGGCCTGGGCATGTACCTGTCCGGGCGGGACATCCCGGGGCGGGACGAGCGGGGCGAGACGGTCACGGACGAGAGCTTCCTGGCCCTCGTGCACGGCGGGGAGCGGCCGGTGGCGTGGGTGTTGCCGGACGCGCCGTGGGCGGCGGAGTACGAGGTGGTCGTGGACACCTCGCGGGAGGAGCAGGAGGCGGAGCCAGGCGAGCGGCACCGGGCGGGGGCGACGGTGACGGTGCCGGCGCGGGCGGTGCTGTTGTTGCGGGTGGTGCACTGAGGGAGGGCGGCCCGGGGCCCTGGTCCGGGCCTGGTCCGGGCCCGATCCGGGCCTGGTCCGAGGTGGCCGCCCCGGGATTTCTGTAGCGGTCCTTAGGGGTCTCGTTAGGATGGGCCCATGACCGCCTCCGCTCCCCCGCCCCCACCGGCCGCCCGGCGCGGCCGGCCGCGTTCCTTCGACCGGGCGGCGGCCCTGCGCGCCGCCACCCTGCTGTTCTGGCGGCACGGCTACGAGGGCACCTCGATCGCCGATCTGACCCGGGCCATGGGCATCTCCCCGCCGAGTCTGTACGCGGCCTTCGGGGACAAGCGGTCCCTGTTCTCCGAGATCGTCGCCGACTACGGGCGGGAGTGGGGGGCCGAGCTGTGGGCCGCGTGGAGCGGCCCGGTCGACGCGCGGAGCGCCTTCGCGGGGATCCTGCGGGCCGCGGCCCGTTCGTACACCGACCCCGCGCACCCGGGCGGCTGCCTGGTGATCTCGGCCGCGGTGAGCTGCGGACCGGGCGCGACGGCGGTGGAGGAGGAGCTGCGGGCGGTGCGGGTCGGGAACCGGGAGGTCCTGGAGGAGCGGCTGCGGGCGGCCGAGGCGGCGGGCGAGCTGCCGGCCGGCGCCGATCCGCGCACCCTGGCGGTGTACTTCGCGGGGGTGGTCCAGGGCATGTCCCAGCAGGCGCGGGACGGGGCCGGCCGGGCCGAGCTGGAGCGGATGGCGGAGCTGGCCATGGCCGTCTGGCCCACCGGGGCGACCGAGGACTGAGACGTTCGGGCCCGCCGGCCGGGATCGATCCCTCGGAGCGCCCGATTCCGGACACCGGACCCCGAAGCGGAACGGATCGGCCTCGGCGCCCTGCGATGATGTGGCCGCCACGCGAACACCTGCCCGCGTGAACATCAGGTCGAGTGCGCCGGGGGCGGCGCGCCGTACATCCAGGGGGTTGGGGCGCATGTCCCGTTTCACCGCCGCGCTGAGCGAACTGCGCGGGGCGCAGAAGTCGTCGAAGGGGGTCTCGCTCTACTCGCGGTTCGCGAACCGGCCGGCCGGCCGGTTGCTGGCCGCCGGCTCGCACGTGCTGGGGCTGACGCCGAACGGGGTGACGCTGATCAGCGCCGCGTTCAGCTTCGCGGCGGTGGCCGCCGTGGCCCTGTGCCCGCCCTCCTGGGGTCTGGGGGTCGCGGTGTGGGCGGCGCTCGCGGTGGGCTTCGCCTTCGACTCGGCCGACGGTCAGCTGGCGCGTCTGCGCGGCGGCGGCAGCGCGGCCGGCGAGTGGCTGGACCACGTGGTGGACTGCGCCAAGCTCACGGCCCTGCACTCCTGCGTGCTGATCGCCTTCTTCCGCTTCCCGGCGCAGTACGGTCTCGACGGGGACGGGGGTCGGGCCTGGCTGCTGCTGCCGCTCGGTTTCCAGTTCGCCGCGATCGTCACCTTCTTCGGCGGCCTGCTGACCGAGAAGCTGAAGCCCCGGCCGGCTCCCGGCACTCCGGCGGCCGCGCCCTCGACCGTGCGCGCCCTGGCCCTGCTGCCGGTGGACTACGGGGTCTTCTGCCTGGTCTTCCTCACCCTGGGCGGCGGGGTCCTGTTCCGCTGGACCTATCTGGCCTTCGCGGTGGCGGCGGGGCTGTTCCTGCTCGCCTTCCTCGCCAAGTGGTTCCGGGAGCTCAGCGCCGTTCGGCGGTGAGGCCGGCGGCGGGCTGGTCCAGGACGTCGAGCGCGTGGCGGAGCTGGGTGCTGGAGGTGTGGACGGTGTACGGGAAGTACACGACGTCCACGCCCACGGCCGCGAAATCGGCCTCCAACTTCGCGCCCTTGGGGGTGCCCCGCCAGTCGTCGCCCTTGAAGAGCACGTCGAAGCGGACCTGCTTCCAGGTCTCCACCTTGTCGGGCACCGTCTCGACGAACGCGGCGTCGACGTACTTCACGCTGCGGACGATCTCCAGCCGCTCCACCAGGGGGATCATCGGGCGGCGTCCCTTGGCCAGTTCGACCATCTCGTCGGCGACCACGCCGGCCACCAGGTAGTCGCACCGGCTGCGGGCGTGGCGCAGGATGTTGAGGTGGCCGATGTGGAAGAGATCGTAGGCCCCGGGTGCGTAGCCGACGCGGTAGGGCCTGCGCGCGGGCGCGGCGAACTCGGGCATTTCCTGCTCCGTCATCTGTAACCCCCCAGAGGCCACACCCCCCGGTGTGGCGGATTAGCAGACAATAGCGTGCACGTTCCGCGCCGTACTGGTGAACGACTAGGGTGACGTGCGCATCGATCAGGGGGGAAGGGGACGTTCAGTGTCCACATCCGGCCACCGGCGCCTGCTGCTGGTTTCCACCAATTACGCTCCCGAGCACGCGGGCATAGGTCCGTACGCCACACAGATCGCCGAACACTGGGCGAAATCCGGCCACGAAACACACGTCCTGGCGGGCATGCCGCACTACCCGTCCTGGTCCCTGGAGCCGGAGTACAAGGGGGCGCTCAGGCGCACGGAACGGCGCGCGGGGGTGCTCGTGCACCGGCGTGCGCACACCGTCCCGGACCGGCAGACCGCCGTGAAGCGGGCCCTGTTCGAAGGATCGATCCTGCTGCACGGCGCGGTGGCCCCGCCCCGCATGAACCGCCCGGACGCGATCCTCGCCCAGATGCCCAGCCTGGCCGGCGGCATCACGGCGGCCCGGCTCGCGGCCCGCTGGAAGGTCCCCTTCGTGCCAGTGGTCCAGGACCTCATGGGCGCCGCCGCCGAACAGAGCGGCATCGCCGGCGGGGACAAGGCGGCCGTCCTGGCCGGCAAGGCCGAGGCGTACGCCCTGACCCGGGCCACCCTGGTCGGCGTGATCCACGAGACCTTCGTGGACCGGGTGGTGCGCATGGGCGTCGACGAGAAGCGGATCCGGCTCGTGCCCAACTGGTCGCACGTACCGGCGCCCACGCAGCCGCGCGGCGAGACCCGGCACCACCTGGGCTGGGCCCCGGACCAGACCGTGGTCCTGCACTCGGGGAACATGGGCCTCAAGCAGGGCCTGGACGTGCTCGTGCACGCCGCCCGGCTCGACCCGAAGGTCCGCTTCGTCCTGATGGGCGACGGCAGCCAACGCGCCGCGCTCGCGAGCCTGTCCGCCGACGTGCCGAACCTGGAGATCATCCCCCCGGTCGCCGACGGGGACTTCCCGAACGTGCTGGCCGCGGCCGATGTGCTCGCCGTCACGCAGCACGCCGCTGTCCTCGACATGAGTGTGCCCTCCAAACTGACCTCGTACTTCGCGGCCGGCCGGCCGGTCGTGGCCTCCGTCGCCGCCGAGGGCGGCACCGCGCAGGAGGTGACCCGCTCGGGAGCCGGCGTGCTGGTCGCTCCGGAGGACCCGGGCGCCCTGCTCGACGCGGTCCGCGAACTCGCCGAGGACCCGGCGGGCGCCGACGCGCTTGGCGCGGCCGGACCCCGGCACGTGGCCGCGCACCTGGGCCGCGAGGCCGGCCTCGCCCGCATCGACGCCCTGATCGACGAAGCCCTGGGGGGATCCCGCCCGTGATCGAGACCCACCGCCCGGCGGCCGCCCCGCCCGCCGAGGACGAACCCGACCTGCTGCGGGACCAGTTCCGGCAGCTCACCCGCTACCGGCGGCTGATCGCCGCGGGCGTCGGCGTCGGCCTCCTCGGCGGTGCCTGGCTCGGCATCTCCACCGCGGACACCTATGTCGCCACCGCCGACGTCGTGCTGCGGACCCCCACCGACGACCCGTTCAACCCGAGCATCGCCCCCGAGAAGGCCATCAACATCGGCTCCGAGCGCCAGACCGCGCTCTCCAGCTCGATCGCGAAGGAGGCCGCCAAACAACTCGGCCTCGACGCCTCCAAGCTGGCCGCGCTGCGCTCCGGGCTCCAGGTCACCAACCCGCCGCAGTCGATGGTGCTGCGCTTCACCTACACCGCGGGCTCCCCCGCCGAGGCCGCCAAGCGCGCCAACGCGATGACCGACGCCTACCTCGTCAAGCGGGAACAGTCGCTGACCGACACCCGCGACCAGATGGTGAAGTCCTACAAGGACCAGCGCGACCCGCTCCAGAAGCAGATCGACGAACTGGACCGCGAGATCCTGCGGATGCCCGCCGGCACCGCCCGCGACACCGCATACGCCTCCAAGACCGACCTCCAGAGCCGGGTCGGCAGCCTGAACGCGAACATCACCAAGCAGACCGCCCTGGACATGACCCCGGGCCGCGTCACCACCGTCGCCACCCCGCCCACCGGCTCCGACGGCCCCGGGCTGCCGCTGTCGCTGGCCCTGGGCGCGGCCGTGGGCCTGGCCCTGGGCCTGCTGGCGGCCTGGGTGCGGCTGGTCTTCGACCCGGCGGCGCGCTCCGACAGCGACGTGGCCCGCGCCCTGCGCGCCCCGGTGCTGGGCACCCTGCCCCGGGACCGCTCGGGCGGCGGACCGCTGCTGGCGGCCGGCGAGGCCGATCCGCGGCTGGCCGAGGAGTACCGCTCGGTGGCCTTCCGGCTCGCCTACGACGCCCGGTTCGCCGACCGGCGGCGGCTGCTGGTGGTCGCGCCGCGCGGGGCCGGCGAGGTGGCCGCGGCCGTCTCGGTGAACCTGGCGGCCTCCTTCGCCGAGACCGGCAAGGACGTGCTGCTGATCGAGGCCGACCTGCGCACCCCCGTGCTCTCGGGGCAGCTGCCGGTGGACGCGCAGGAACGCTCGCGCTGGAGCCGGCTGCCGGCCGTGGACCACGGGGCCTCCGGACTGTCCGGATCGGCGGCCGGCGAGGCCGACTGGCCCGGCGGCCGACAGCTCGCGGTGGACGCCGGCGAGTCCGGCAGTTTCGACCTGATCCCGGGCGAACGGGTCCGCAACGTGGCCCGCGCCCTGACCTCCCAGCGCACCAGCCGGCTGATCTCCGAGGCCGACTCCCCCAACTCCACCGTGGTGGTGCTGGCCCCGCCGGTGCTCAGCTACGCCGACGCGCTGGCGCTGGTGGACCGGGTGGACGGCGTGCTGGTGGTCTGCGACCCGCGGGCCGTGCACCGCGCCGACCTGTCCCGGATCCGCGAGCTGATCAGCGGCGCCGGCGGCACCGTGCTGGGCGCCGTGCTGCACGGGCCGCTCGCCGGCGAGGGCAAGTCCGAGAAGAAGGCCAAGGGCCGGGGCGGCAAGTCCAAGGGCGCCCGGGGCGCCGGGCGGGGCCAGAACCCGCCCGCGCCCGCCCCGCAGGCCCCGCCGGCCGCCGAGCGGGTCCCGTTCCGGGCCGGGGAGTCCGGCGGGAGCGCCGCCGACAAGCCGGCCGGCGCGGGCCTGGGCGACGGCACGGACACGGTGGCGCTGCGGACCGTCCGCTCGGGCGAGCGGTGAGCCGGCGCGGACTCGCCGCGCTCGCCTCCGTCCTGGACCAGGCCGCCTCCAGCGCCACCAACATCCTGGTGCTGGTGCTTGCGGCCCGGCTCTCCAGCGCGGCCGGGTTCGCGTCCTTCTCCATGGTCTACGTGACCTTCGGGGTGCTGCTGGGCCTGAACATGGCCTACGTCGGACAGACGGTGGTGCTGGTCAAGGAGGGCGGGCGGCTGGCCGGGGTGTGCCGGTCGGCGTGCGCGTTCACCGCGGTCGCGGCCGGTGTGGCCGGGCTGCTGCTCGTGGGCTTCGGCCTCACGACCCGGGCGGCCGGCGGCCCGGGGACCGGGGATGCCTTCGCGGCCCTGGGCCTGGTGCTGCCGCTCGTGCTGCTCCAGGACGGACTGCGCTACTGCTTCTCCGCGTTGCGCCGGCCCGAGCGGGCGCTGGCCGCCGACGCCCTGCGGCTGGTGTGCGTGGTGCCGGCGCTGCTGCTGCAACCGGCCGGGGCCTCCCCGGCCCGGCTGATCCTCGTGTGGGGCCTGTCGGCGCTGCCCGCGCTGCTCTTGGGCCTGGCGCTGCTGTGGCCCTCGGTGCGCGGGGCCCGCGCGGAGCTGCGCCCGTACCTGCGGCGCGGGCACCTCGGGCAGCGGTTCGTGGTGGAGTTCGCCGTCGGCAACGGGTCGAGCCAGCTGGCCGTGCTCGGCCTCGGCGTGTTCGCGACCCCGCTGGCGGTGGGCGCGCTGCGCGGCGCGAGCACCCTGTTCGGGCCGTTGAACGTGCTGTTCACCTCCGCCAACGCCTTCGGCCCGCCGATCCTGGGGCGGGTCGGCGGCAAGCGGGCCACCGTGCGGGCCGCGCTCGGCCTCGGCGGGGGGCTCGCGCTCCTCGCGGCGGCGTGGGCGGTGCTGCTGTACGCGCTCCCCGAGCGGTGGGGGCGCGAACTGCTGGGCGACACCTGGACGGCGACGGCGGCGCTGCTGCCGGCCACGGGCACCCAGTACGCCGTGATGGCCCTGGGCACGTGCGCGCTGCTGACCCTGCGGGTGCTGGAGCCGCGGGCCACGCTGTCGGTGCAGGTGGTGTTCTCCGTGCTGTCGGTGCTGTTCCTGATCGCCGGCTACGCCCTCGGCGGCGCGGCGGGCGCGGCCTGGGGCCTGGCCCTGGGGTCGGCGGCCAAGGCGGCGGCGGCCTGGTGGCGGGTGCGCGGCGTGCGCCCGGCCCCGCCGGCGGCGGCGGGCGACGCCACTGGGCCGGCGCAGGCGGGCGCGACGGCGACCGGGGCCGGCCCGGTCTGAGGCCGGTTCACGCCCGTTCCCCGGTGGGCCACGGGGCCGGGGCCGGGGCGGTCAGCCGCAGCACCAGCCGGCGGGCCAGCACGTGCCGCAGGCCCTCGGGGTCGCGGAAGCGCGCGTACTCCTCCTCCGGCAGGGCCCGCCCGGTGTCCGGGTCGTAGCGGGTGCCGAGCACGCCGACCGGCTCCACGAGCCGGGCCCGGAGCGCGAAGTGCCCGCCCTCCTCGGCGATGTCGCGGGCGTGGAAGGCGCACACGGGCGCGCGGACGGTGTCGATCCAGTCCGGCCAGGGCGCGGGCGGCTCCCCGTCGAGCACCCACAGCATTCCCTCCGGCGCCCGGTCCCCGGGCTCACCGCACACCTCGCAGCGGTAGCGGTCGACGGATTCCCACAGCCGGTCGTCCTCGACCGGGCCCCGTTCGCGGACCACCTCGAACCAGGGGTCGAGCTGGGCGGCGCGGGGGGTGTCGGCGTAGCGGACGCCGTCGGGTTCGACCAGGATCGTGTCCCGGTCCTCGGGGTCCCCCTGGGGTCGGGGCACGGATGCGGGGCTCATGGGCGACCTCCGGAAGGGTCGGGGCGGGGCGTTCGTGTGGCCTGTGAACGGCTCCGGGGGCCCGGAGGTTGCCCCGAACGGGGCCCGGCGGCACCCGTCAGCGCAGCGCGGCGCCCTTGTCGGTGCGGTGGGTGGCCACCAGGGCCAGGCACAGCGCGGCGATCGCGACCCGGCCGGATGCCTGGAGCAGGGGTCCGCGCAGCAGGATGAAGGAATAGCCCGCGACCAGCGGCACCACCACGGAGATCAGGCTGCCCGGCGGGGTGCGCCGGGTGGCCCGGCGGGCGTAGCGGCGGTCGACGCGGGCGGAGGCGTAGCCCATGCCCATGAGCCCGGCGGTCATCCCGAGCGGCCCGAAGTCGAGCCAGAGTTCGGCCCAGATCGGCGAGGACAGGTTGGTGTTGACCGTGCCCATCCACTGGCCGACCATCACGCCGGTGTCCTTCGGCTTGCCCTCCCACAGGGAGCGGGGCACGGCGAAGAAGATCGAGCCGGCGAGCTGGCGGCCGTAGAAGTGGCCGGGGCCGGAGTCGGAGAAGGTGACGGTGTTGGCGAACATGCCGACCTGGTCGTAGTCCTTCAGGGCCATCGGCTCCAGGAAGGAGGTGGTCTCCACGGGCCGGTAGTTCTTCTCGTCGTAGCGGAACCGGTCGGCGAACGGGAACAGCAGCAGGGCGACGACCACCGCCATCGACAGCGCGACCCGGTACATGGCGGCGCTGGTCGGGAAGACCGTGAACAGCAGCGCGAACATCACGGTCAGGAACCAGTAGCGGGGGTTGGAGATCGGGTTGTTGACGATGATGTTGAGGACCGCGAGTCCGGCCCAGGTCGCGATGACCACGGGCTTGCGGCGCGCGATCGAGGACGTGATCAGCCAGCGGGTGTAGAGGAGCAGGGCGAGCAGCGCGGGCACGGTGCCGAAGCCGCGCAGCAGGGCCTGGCCGGCCTGGCCGTCGTCGTTGGAGACCCCGGCCTCCTCGATCCCGGCGATGATCTCCTGCCGGCTGCTGAAGAACACCGCCGGTCCGCCGAGCTTCATCACGAACGCGGCGCCGCCGAGGAACGCGAGCACCGCCAGCAGGTACATGCGGCGCCGGTGGGTCATGATCGGCTGCCGCTCCTTGCGGGAGCCGCCGGCGCGTTCGGCGGGCCGGTGCCGGGCCAGCAGCACGCCCACGTCGAAGGCGATGCAGCCGATCAGGATCAGGGCGATGGCCCAGGTCAGGTCGGAGCGCGGGCCCACGACCGGGGTGGGGACCTGGCCGAGCACGGCCTGGGCGAGCGGCGCGACCCCCAGCGCCATGTACACGAACAGCCAGAACGAGCCCTGGAGCAGTTTGCGGCGGCTGGTGAGCACCATCGCCGACAGGCGGGCGCCGGCGTACACGGCGAGGGCCAGTTGCAGCCAGAACGCGGCGTCCCGGGCGCCGGCGCCCGGCTGGGAGGTCACGAACAGCGGCAGGAAGACGGTGAAGCCGAGGGCGAGCGGCACCGACAGGGCCCGCGAGAGCAGGGTGCGGGGCAGCGGGGCGCGGCCCCATTTCGCGGCTTCGAGGGCGTCGGCGTTGGGCGGGGGCGGCACGGGGACGAGCCCCCGGTCCGCGAGGACGGCGCCAGGCGCCGGTACTTCGCGCGCGTCGGTTCCCACTCGTGCCCCCACCCCTGTGCGTGTCGCGCGCAGTCTAGGCGATGCCGTTCGGACGGGGGCGCGAAGGGGAGGGCGGGCGCGGGCCGGTGCGGGCCGGGGCGCCGAATCGTTTCGGCCCTTGTCCCCGGGGCCCTCCCGGCGGCGTCGCGGGGGCTCGGGAAGGGGCCGCCGGCCGACTCCCGGACTCGGCCCGGGAATCGAACGTGATGCCCTAGTCTGAGCGGGCGCCGCCGCGTCGGCGCGCCGACGCCGCGCGTCCGTCCCGCCGGCGGTCCCTGCCAGGACCCCCGGTGACCCGCGCCGTCCGGCACCGAACCGCGCACGATGCCCGAGGGGGGCCCGACACCGATGCCGCGTGACCTCACCGCGTTCACCCTGGCCGGCTACGACAAGGGGCGCGGGATCCTGCGCCAGGCCCTGTGGTTCGGGGTGATGAACACGGTCTTCGCGGCCTGGTTCTGCCCGCCCCGGCTGCGGCCCCGGATCCTGCGCGCGTTCGGGGCCCGGATCGGCGAGGGCGTGTTCATCCGGCACCGGGTGCGGGTGCTGTGGCCGTGGAAGCTGTCGATCGGCGATCACGCGTGGATCGGCGAGGGCGCCTGGATCCTGAACCTGGAGCCGGTGGAGATCGGCGCGCACGCCTGCGTCTCCCAGGAAGCCCTGCTGTGCACGGGCTCGCACGACCACCGGGCGACCGACTTCCGCTACCGCAACGCCCCGATCCGGGTGGAGGAGGGCGCGTGGGTCGCGGCCCGGTCCACCGTGCTGCCCGGGGTGACGGTGGGGCGGTGCGCGGTGGTCGGCGCCGGCGCGGTGGTCCACAAGGACCTGCCCGCGTTGACCCTGGAGACCCGGGACGGCGCGCGCCGCCCGGTGGAGGAGCCCAAGTGAGAGTCCTGCACGCCGTCACCCTGCACTCCCCCTCGCACGCCTTCGGCGGCCCGGTCCGCGTCGCCCTGAACCTCGCGAAGGGGCTGCGCGAGCGCGGTCACGAGGCCGCGCTGGTGGCCCTCGGCGAGGGCTTCGGCGATCCGATGCCCACCTCCGTGGAGGGGGTTCCGGCCAAACTCTTCCCGGCCCGGCGCCTGTTGCCGCTCGGCTTCAGCGGCATGACCTCGCCCGCGCTGCTGGCGGCGGCCGGCCGGCTGGTGCGCGACGCGGACCTCGTGCACGTGCACCTCGCGCGGGACCTCGTGACCCTGCCGGTGGCGCTCGCGGCGCTGCGGGCGGGCACCCCGCTCGTGCTCCAGACCCACGGCATGGTCGACCCGAGCGACAAGGCCCTCGCCAAACTCCTGGACGCGCTCGCGGTGCGCCGGGTGCTGCGCGGGGCGGGGGCGGTGCTGTACCTGACCCCGCACGAGCGGGAGGGGCTGGACGCGGTGGTCGGCGCGGGCGGCCTGGCGTCGGCGGTGCGGCTGGTCAACGGCGTGCCCGGGCAGGCCGGGCCGCGCCCGGAGCCCTCGGGGGCGCCGCGGATCCTGTACGCGGCCCGACTCCAGGCCCGCAAGCGGCCGGTGGACTTCGTGGACGCGGCGCCGGCGGTGCTGGCCGAGCACCCGGACGCGCACTTCGTGCTGGCCGGTCCCGACGAGGGCGAGACGGCCGCGGCCCGCGCCCGGATCGCGGAGCTGGGCTTGGCGGACGCGTTCACGGTGCCCGGGGCGCTCGGCTCGGAGCGGGTGCTGGAGGAGCTGCGGCGGGCACACGTGTACGTGCTGCCGTCCGTGGACGAGCCCTTCCCGATGTCGGTGCTGGAGGCCCTGTCGGTGGGGGTGCCGACCGTGGTCACGCACTCCAACGGGCTGGCCCGCCCGATCGCGGAGGCCGGCGCGGGCCGGGCCGTGGAGCCGGGCCCGGGCCCGGTGGCCAAGGCAATGCTGGACCTGCTCGACCCGACGACCAACGCGGCGGCCTCCCGGGCCGCCCGCGAACTGGCCGCGGACTCCTACTCGATGGACGCCGTCCTGGACACCCTGCTGTCCGTGTACACGCGGGTCCGGGGCCGCTGAGTCCCGGGGCGCCCGCCCGTCAGTGCCGGTGGTGGTCGTGGACCACCGGGATGGTGTCGGTGAGGTGGGCGCTGCGGCGGCGCTTGAGGACGCTGCTGTAGACCGCGGTGCCGATGAACCCGACCGCCATCATGATCACGCCGACCAGGGTGAGGTTGACCCCGTCCATCTTCCAGTCGGTCGCGAAGGTGAGGATGGCCCCCACCACGATGAGGGTGATGCAGCCGCCCAGGCCCATGTCGATCGCCTCCGTCGTGCCTCGGTGGTGCGCTGTCGGCGGCGGCTCGCGCCGTCGCCCGTCTCGGCGCGCCTGCCCGGGTCCGCCCCGCGCAAACGCCCCGCGAGCGGCCCGACTCGGGCTCGTTCGCGGGGCGTTGGGGTGCGCGGGCCGGGGGGCGGTTACGCGGGGAGCCAGGCGTTGCAGCCGGTGGAGGTGAAGCTCGCGGCGCCGGCGGGGATCTTCGCGGTGATCTTCGTGCCGGGGGTGGTGCCGGGGCCGGGGCCGGAGGCGAGGACGCCGCCGGAGCTGTCGAGGGCCTGCCAGGTGCAGGAGGGGTTGGGGTTCACGGCCCGGTAGGTGCCGGCCTTGGGGGTCTTGGTGGCCCCGTCGGCGATTCCGGTGCGGGCCGCGTCCAGAACCGGCTTCTGGTCCGGGCAGAGCAGGGTGATGGCGTCGGCGGCGCCCTTGATCTCGCCGGAGATCACCGAGGCCACGGCCGCGTCCTTGTCCCGCTTGGCGGTGCGGGCCACGCGCTGGCAGGACTCCTGGCCGGTCTGGAGGACGGCGGCGGGGTCGGTCTTCGCGGGCACCCGGCCACTGAGGTACTTCTTCTCCTGGCCGGTGAAGCTGCCGGTGACGGGCTTGAGGGCCTCGTCGGGCAGGGTGTCGCCGCTCGGCTTGGCCGGGGCCAGGGCCGCGCCCTGGGAGACGGTGGCCGAGGGGGCGGGGGCCGGGGAGTCGGCGGGGTCGGGTTTGGCGCTCGCGCCGCCGCGGGCGGCCTGTTCGGCGGCGGCCCGGGCGGCGTCGGACTTGGCGTCGCCGTCGCCGTCGCCGGAACCGCAGCCGGTCAGGACCAGGGCCGCGGCCAACAGGACTGCGGCCGTGGCCGCCGGGCGCCGTGCTCGTCGGTTCTTCAACGGGACTCCAGGTGCGGTGCGGGGGTGGGGCTCGGGAGGGGACGGTGGGGCGAGAAGGGCCCCGGGTCGGCCGAGTGGGCCGGCCCGGGGCCCGGTGTCGCGTGGTGCGTGGTGCGGACCCTACTTCGCGCCGAAGGTGAGCACGAGCTCGGGGGTGGCGTCCGCGGCGGTGGCCTCGGAGGACCACAGCCACAGCGGGTCGCTGCCGTTACTGGTGAGGCCCAGGCTGCTGGTGGTGCCGAGGAGCGCGGCCACCGAGGCGGTGTCGAGGTCCACGTTGTGGACGGCGGAACCGTCCGGGATCCCGGCGATGGAGCCCAGCGCGGTGGTGCCCAGGGTCGGCTTGCTGTTGAACGTCGTGCCCGCGCCGGTCCAGTCACCGGTGACGGGGACCACCGAGACGGTGTCGGCGGTGCCGGCCCCGGTCTGGGTGGTGGTCTTCAGACGCAGCGAGGCGGCCTTGAGGACCTGGCCGGACGGTGCGGCCGGCAGGGTGAACCGCAGGTAGCTCTCGTAGAGGGAGCCGGAGCCGCGCACGGCGAGGGAGTTCGCGGTGCCGTAGGCGGTGCTGGGGGCGCCCTGGTTGATGTAGGTGTCCTCGGACGCGGTCACCTCGGTGACGGTGTCGTTGGCGGCCTTGGCCAGGTCGTAGTGGGCCTTGGCCTGGGCCTGGGTCAGCGCCTTCGGGTAGACGGCCGTCTCGTCGAGCTGGCCGGCGAAGAAGTTGCTGGTGGGGCGGTTGGGCCAGGAGGCGAGGTTGTCGCCGCCGACGTGCCAGAAGCCCGAGTACGCCTGGTGGGTGGTGATGTTGTTGGTGCCCTTGTTCTGACCGTCGACGTACAGGGCCATGCCGTTCGGGCCCTGGGTGGCGACCACGTGGTGCCACTTGTTGTCGTTGAAGGTGTCGAACAGGCCGGTGGAGATGGTGCGGGTCGAGCCGTTGTACACGCCGAAGATCAACCGACCGGTGTTGGTCATGTAGATCTGCTTGTCGTAGGACCCGCTGGTGTTGGTGGTGTTGTTGCCGAAGCCGATGAGCTTGCCGCCCCGGGAGGTGTTGGTCTTGAACCAGGTCTCCAGGGTGTAGGAGGAGCCCACGGTGGTGCGGCGGTCGCTGTACACCTGCTGCGAGGAGCCGTTGAAGCCCATCGCGGTGGAGGTGCCGGTGACGGCGCCCGGGGTGACCTTCAGGGTCGGGTTGCCGACCTGGACGCCGCCGTTGTCGCCGGCGGAGGAGTCCGCGACGAAGGGGCTGACGGTGTCGTCGTAGCGCCAGTACAGCTCGGCGCCGTCGGAGCGGATCCGGTCCGGGTAGGCCACGGGCGAGGTGGGCACGGTGACCGAGACGGTGGCCGAGAGCGCGCTGGTGTTGCCGGCGGCGTCGGTCGCGGTGACCCGGTAGCCGTAGGAGTTGCCGGCCTTGGCGGTGGTGTCCACGAAGGACGCCTGCGGGCGCTGCCACTCCAGGGAGTCGGCCGTCACGGTGCCCAGCGGGGTGCCGGAGCCGTTGCGGTAGACCTTGTAGGTGATCTTGGAGTCGTCGGTGTCGAAGCTGGTCCGCCAGCGGACCTGGACCTCGCCCGGCTTGACCGAGGACACCGAGGCGACCGGGGTGGTGGGCGCGCCGACGTCGCCGGTGGAGGCGAAGCGGGTCAGGCCCTGCTGCGGGGCGCCGTTGACGGCGGTGAACTCGCCGCCGACCCACATGTACTTGACGGCGTCCTTCTCGGCGACCGCCATGACCCGCGGGCCGATGCCCTCGCCGAGGCCGTCGTTGGTGTCCGGCAGCCAGCCGAGCTTGCCCGGTCCGCGCACGAAGCCGTCGACCGGGGCCGGCGCGGTGCCGGTGTGGTCGGTGGGCTGCGCCAGCAGGTGGTGGCGACGGCCGTCGGGGAACTCCAGCTCGGTGGAGCAGTCGTGGGCGTGCGAGGAGCTGTAGAGGACGCCCTCGTACGGGAGCACGAACTGGGTGGCGCCCAGGCAGCGGTCGCGCCACTTCTCGTTGAAGTCGGTCGCCAGGCCGATGCGGCCGTCGAAGACGCCGCCGCCGGAGCCCTCGTTGCCGGTGTAGTAGCCCGTGCCGTCGGCGGATATGTGCTTGACCACCGAGTTGGACGGGATGTTGGAGTAGGTCTTGGCGACCGCGCCGGTGGTCGCGTCGACCACGGCGAGGGCGTGGCTGTTGCTGTTGTTGACGGTGAAGAAGTCGCCGCCGAGCAGGACCTTGGAGCCGTCGTTGCTGACCGCGAGGGCGCGGCCGGGCTCGTCGGCGTTGGCGGTGAACGGCTTCAGGGCGCCGGTGTTCGCGTCGACGGCGGCGAACCGCTGCCGGGTCTGGCCCTCGACGGTCCCGAAGTCGCCGGCCGCGTAGAGGGTGTCGTCGGTGACCGCGAGCGCGCGCACGGTGGCGGGGAAGCTCGGGTGGAACGATGCCTTCGGGGCGCAGGTCGCGATGTCCACGGCGGCCACGGAGGAGACCGGGGTGCCGTTGACGGCTCCGAAGTAGCCGGCCGCGTACAGGGTCTTGGCGTCCTTCGAGACGGTCAGGGCGCGCACGGTGGCGGTGCCCTCGCCGACGGTGAAGGAGAGCTTGCAGGAGGTGGGGACGCCGGTCGCGGCGTCCAGCGCCACGAAGTTGACGGCCTCCTGCTCGTCGCCGGCCGCGCCCTCGGGGGGACGGACGGCGGAGAAGGTCCCGCCGGCGAACACGGTGCCCCCGGTCTGGGCCATGGCCCAGACGATGCCGTTGGGCTGCCAGGTGGGCAGCTCGTCGGCGGTGAAGGCCACCGGTGCCGTGACGGCCGACGCCGCAGGCGTCAGGACCAGTCCCAGGCCGGTGCCCGCACCGGCGAGGGAGAGGACGAGGGCAGCGGTCAGCCCTCTGGATCTGTGCATGAGCCCCCCAGGGCTTCGCCCGGTTGTATGGCTGGAAATATCCGAACAGCCGTGTGTACAGGCGCAGGTTAGAGCGCGGGATTCACCCCGGGCGGCGTCCTTGACCCCTTGTTTGTCAAGCTGGGACCCAAAGGAGTCCCGCAGACGGGCGAAGGTGGGCCGCACCGTGCACAGACGGCGGGTATGGCAGGGATGTGCGCCGGTCATCACCGATTCGGGATGACCGGGACACGGCAAATCCTAGGGGAGAAACATACCTCTCAGCGATCGATCCGGACGTTCGCTCCCGCCAGTTGGTCCTCCACCTGACGAATGTCGGCGTCGACCATGATCCGCGCGAGTTCCTCCACGAGGACGGTCGGCTTCCAGCCAAGGATCCGGTGGGCCTTGGAGGCGTCGCCGATCAGCGCGTCCACCTCGCTGGGGCGCTCGTACTTCGCGTCGTAGCGGACGTGCTCGTTCCAGTCGAGCCCGGCGTGCGCGAAGGCCGTCTGCACGAACTCGCGGACGGTGGCGGCCACCCCGGTGGCCACCACGTAGTCGGTGGGCTCGTCCTGCTGGAGCATCCGCCACATGGCCTCGACGTACTCCGGGGCGTAGCCCCAGTCGCGGACGGCGTCGAGGTTGCCCAGGTACAGGTGCTCCTGGAGCCCGGCCTTGATCCGGGCCACCGCGCGGGTGATCTTGCGGGTCACGAAGGTCTCGCCGCGGCGCGGGGACTCGTGGTTGAAGAGGATCCCGTTGACGGCGAACATGTCGTACGCCTCGCGGTAGTTCACGGTGGTCCAGTACGCGAACACCTTCGCCGCGCCGTACGGGCTGCGCGGGTGGAAGGGGGTGACCTCGTTCTGCGGGGGCGGGGTGGCGCCGAACATCTCCGAGGAGGATGCCTGGTAGATGCGGGTCTCGACCCCGCTGGCCCGGATCGCCTCCAGCAGCCGCAGCGCGCCGAGCCCGGTCACGTCGCCGGTGTACATGGGGGCGTCGAAGGAGACCCGCACGTGGGACTGGGCGCCGAGGTTGTAGACCTCGTCGGGTCGGATCTCGCGGAGCAGGTTCACCAGGGCCACCCCGTCGGAGAGGTCGGCGTGGTGCAGCACGAAGGACCGGTCGGGGGACTGCGGGTCCTGGTAGATGTGGTCGATCCGCTCGGTGTTGAAGCTGGAGGACCGTCGCACCAGGCCGTGCACCGTGTAGCCCTTGGACAGCAGCAGCTCGGCCAGGTACGAGCCGTCCTGACCGGTGACGCCGGTGATCAGTGCGGTCTTGCTCATGCGATCTTCCCCCCAGGGAAAAGGTGGTGTGGGCGTGTTCGTGGGGTCGGGCGGCAGGCTCCGACGGGGCCGGCGCGGCGGGCGCGGGTGGGCGCGGGCGGGCCGGCACGGGCGGGATTCGGTCCCGTCCCGGACGCCCCGGCACGGGGGACCGGCGGCCTGGCATCATCGCCGGTATGACAAGTTCGTCGCTCCTGCCCCCGCGCGCCCGTGTCCTCGTCGCGGGTCACCGCGGCCTCGTCGGGTCCGCCGTCGCCCGCCGTCTGACCGCCGACGGTCACGAGGTGATCACCCGCACCCGCGCCGAGCTGGACCTGCGCGACGGGGAGGCCACCGCGTCCTTCCTCGCCGAGGTCCGCCCGGACGCGGTGGTGCTGGCCGCCGCCAAGGTCGGCGGCATCATGGCCAACAGCACCTTCCCGGTGCAGTTCCTGGAGGACAACCTCCGGATCCAGCTCAGCGTGATGTCCGGGGCGCACGCGGCCGGGGTGCCGCGCCTGCTGTTCCTGGGCTCCTCGTGCATCTACCCCAAGCACGCCCCGCAGCCGATCTCCGAGGACGCGCTGCTGACCGGTCCCCTGGAGCCGACCAACGAGGCGTACGCGCTGGCCAAGATCGCGGGCATCGTGCAGGTGCAGTCCTACCGCAAGCAGTACGGGGCGGCGTGGATCTCGGCCATGCCCACCAACCTGTACGGGCCGGGGGACAACTTCGACCTGGAGAGCTCGCACGTCCTGCCCGCGCTGATCCGCCGGTTCCACGAGGCGGCGGCGGCCGGGCGCGAGGAGGTCGTGCTGTGGGGTTCGGGCACGCCGCGCCGCGAGTTCCTGCACGTGGACGACCTGGCCGCGGCCTGTGTGACCCTGCTCGGCTCCTATGACGCGCCGGAACCGGTCAACATCGGCTGCGGCGAGGACCTCACGATCCGCGAACTGGCCGAGACGGTGGCCGAGGTGACCGGGTTCACCGGTCGGCTGGCCTGGGACACCACGAAGCCGGACGGCACCCCGCGCAAGCTGCTCGACGTGACCCGGTTGACCGGTCTGGGCTGGAAGCCGAACGTGGCCCTGCGCGAGGGCATCGCGGCCACCTACCGGTGGTGGCTGGAGTCGGAGGCCGGCTCCCCGGAGGACGGCTCCGGGGCGCGCGGCGGTCGGGGCTGAGCTCACCCGGGGCCTCAGTACGCTCCGCGGCCGTCGACGACGGCCCGGAGCGTGCGGCCCATCACGTCGACGTCGCTGGTGAAGGACCAGTTGTCGACGTACTGGAGGTCGAGCTGGATCGTCTCGTCCCAGGACAGGTCGGAGCGGCCGCTGATCTGCCACAGCCCGGTCATGCCGGGGCGCACGGTGAGCCGGCGGCGTTCGACCTCGTCGTAGCGCTCCACTTCCTCGGGCAGCGGCGGGCGCGGTCCGACCAGGGACATGTGGCCGGTCAGGACGTTGAGCAGCTGGGGCAGTTCGTCCATCGAGGTGCGGCGCAGCACGCGGCCGATCCGGGTGACCCGGGGGTCGCGGCGCATCTTGAACATCAGGCCGTCGTTCTCGTTGGACGCGGCGAGTTCGGCCTTGCGGCGGTCGGCGTCCACGACCATGGTGCGGAACTTCCACATCACGAACGGGACCCCGTCGCGCCCGATCCGGCGCTGGCTGTAGAAGGCCGGGCCGCGGCTGCCGCAACGGATGGCCGCGACGATGCCGAGGAAGACCGGGGCGAGGAGCAGCAGTCCGAAGCCGGCGCCGAGCCGGTCCAGGGTGGACTTGAGCACGGTCTGCATCCCGCGGCGCACGGGCGGCGCCACCCGCAGCACGGCGAGTCCGCCGGCCGAGAGGGTCTCCAGCCGTTTGACCGAGACCTCCACCAGACCGGGCACGACGGCCAGATCGAGCCCCCGGTCGTGCAGGGCCCAGGCCACGCGGCGCAGCCGCTCGCCGGAGAACCCGGCGCACGGGGCGACGAGCACGAGGTCCACGTGGTGGGACTCGACGGCGGCGAGCACCTCGGCGGCGTCCTCGGTGCGGGACTCGGGGGCCTTGCCGTCGATCCGGCCGGCCACCGGCACTCCGCTCGCCGGCCCGCCGGCGCCCACCGGCACGGCGCCCACCACCACGTACGGGTGGTCGGTGCGGGCGGCCAGGTGCGCGACCACGTGCTCGGTGGCGGCGGGTTCGCCGATGACCAGCACCCGGCTGACGGACTGGGCCTCGCGACGGATGGCGGCGAGGTGGCGATGGGTGAGTTTGCGCAGGGCGACGGTGAGCAGGAGAGCGGGCACGAGGGCGCCGAGGGCGGCCAGGCGCGGGGTGCTCTCCTCGATCGCGGCGCGGGCCACGGCCAGGACACCGATCAGAATCAGCCAGTCGTGCAGCACCGGCAGGACACCGCGGTTCTCGCCGAGCGCCCGCCGCGCGTAGCGTCGGCGAGCCGCCTGGACGGCGGGCCACGCGAGCGCGGCGCCGACGGCGCAGAGCAGCGGTCGGGACTGGCCGGCGGCCTCGAAGACGAGGGCCACGGGCACGCCCGCGCCGAGCACGTCGACGAGGAGCGCGGCGGGCAGGTACCACCCGGCCTTCTCGGCCGGGCGGCGCCGGGGAACGACGGTCTCGACGTCCTCGCCGGTCACTTGTTGCGCAGGAAAACGGACATGCCTCATGGGCCCCCCTGGCACGTGGTCTATGGCAGTGGCGCGAGTCCGTGGCTTCCCCTGGCAGCGGACATCAGTCGCACCGGAAAACAGTACGACAAACACCCGTACGGTAAGTGCCGTTTACGTGAACGTGCCCTCTTGTTGCTCACTCGTTAGCAACCGGTGGCCACCGTTCCGGATGGCGGGATCCTCCCTCTGCACAGCCGGGTGAACGGTTCGCATAACGGACGTGACGGTTCGGACAACGAACCATTTCCGGCCAACCTTTTGACGCGACCCTGACAGGAGTGGCGTGGAGCCGGCACTGTTCCATCCGTTCATCGCACTGCCCTGATCTGCCCGGAGGCCCACCCAGCCGTCCGGAACCCCCCTTGCAGAAGGAGTCTGCGTTGAGTCCCACCCCCCAGCGGCGTGCCACCGCGGCCGGCGCGCTCGTTGCCGCCGCCGCCCTGCTCGCGGTCGGCATCCAGACCGGATCCGCCTCCGCGACCGCCGACAACACCGGCCAGGCCGTCTCCGCCCGCTCCAACCCGGGCGCGGCGTCGGTCAAGCTGAGCCCCTCGGAGCGTGCGACGCTCCTCACGGCCGCCAACTCGACCTCCGCGCAGGCCGCCAAGTCCCTCGGCCTCGCGAACGACGAGAAGCTCGTCGTCCGCGATGTGGTCAAGGACGCCGACGGCACCACGCACACCACCTACGAGCGGACCTACAAGGGTCTGCCCGTGCTCGGCGGTGACCTCACGGTCCACGCCAAGGGCGGTGTCACCAAGAGCGTGACCAAGGCCACCAACCACGAGATCAAGGTCCCGACCACGGACGCGGCCGTCGCGCCCGCCGCCGCCGAGAAGCAGGCCGTCGGCCTCGCCCAGGCGAAGGGCGGCAAGGAGGCCAAGGCGTCGAAGTCGGCCCGCAAGATCGTCTGGGCCGCCGAGGGCGCTCCCGTCCTGGCCTTCGAGACGGTCGTCGGCGGGGTGCAGCACGACGGCACCCCGAGCGAGCTGCACGTGGTGACCAACGCCAAGACCGGCGCCAAGATAGCCGAGTGGCAGGGCATCGAGACCGGCACCGGCAACACCCAGTACAGCGGCCAGGTCACCCTGGGCAGCTCGCAGTCGGGCAGCAACTACACGCTGACCGACGCCGCGCGCGGCGGCCACAAGACCAACAACCTGAACAAGGGCACCTCCGGCACCGGCACCCTGTTCTCCGGCCCCGACGACATCTGGGGCAACGGCGCCGCCTCCAACGCCGAGACCGCCGGCGCGGACGCCCAGTACGGCGCGCAGCTGACCTGGGACTACTACAAGAACGTGCACGGCCGCAACGGCCTGCGCAACGACGGCGTGGCCCCCTACTCGCGGGTCCACTACGGCAACGCGTACGTGAACGCGTTCTGGGACGACTCCTGCTTCTGCATGACCTACGGCGACGGCCAGGGCAACACCAAGCCCCTGACCTCCATCGACGTGGCCGCGCACGAGATGACCCACGGCCTGACCTCGGTCACCGCCAACCTGACCTACTCCGGCGAGTCCGGCGGCCTCAACGAGGCGACCTCCGACATCTTCGCGGCGGCCGTCGAGTTCAACGCCAACAACCCGCAGGACGTCGGCGACTACCTGGTCGGCGAGAAGATCGACATCAACGGCAACGGCACCCCGCTGCGGTACATGGACAAGCCGAGCAAGGACGGCTCGTCCAAGGACTCCTGGTACTCGGGGCTGGGCGGCATCGACGTCCACTACTCCTCGGGCCCGGCCAACCACTGGTTCTACCTGGCCTCCGAGGGCTCCGGCCAGAAGGTGGTCAACGGGGTCAGCTACGACTCCCCGACCGCCGACGGGCTGCCCGTGACCGCCATCGGTCGCGCCGCCGCCGAGAAGATCTGGTTCCGCGCGCTGACGGTGGGCTACTTCAAGTCCAACACCAACTACGCCGCGGCCCGCACCGCCACCCTCCAGGCCGCCGCCGACCTGTACGGCCAGGGCTCCGCCACGTACAACAACGTGGCCAACGCCTGGGCCGGCATCGCCGTCGGCGCCCGGATCTCGGACGGCGTGACGGTCACCCCGATCGCCAACCAGCAGACCCAGATCAACACGGCCGTCAGCCTCCAGGTCCAGGCCACCAGCACCAACCCGGGCGCGCTGACCTACTCGGCCACCGGCCTGCCGGCCGGCCTGTCGATCAACGCCTCCAACGGCCTGATCTCCGGCACCGCCACCACGGCCGCCACCTCCAACGTCGTCGTGACCGTCAAGGACTCGGCGAACAAGACCGGCACCGCCTCCTTCACGTGGACGGTGGGCACCGCCCAGCCGAACGTGTTCGAGAACACCGCCGACTACCAGATCCCGGACTCGGGTCAGGTCGACTCCCCGATCACCGTCACCCGCTCCGGCAACGCCTCGGCGGCCCTCTCGGTGGACGTGAACATCGTCCACACCTACCGCGGTGACCTCCAGATCGACCTGGTCGCCCCGAACGGCACCCTGTACCGCCTGAAGAACACCTCCACCTCCGACTCCGCGGACAACGTGGTCGCCACCTACACGGTGAACGCCTCGGCGGTCGCGGCGAACGGGGTCTGGAAGCTCCGGGTCGCCGACAAGTACGCGGCCGACACGGGCTACATCAACAGCTGGAAGCTCACCTTCTGATCTTCCCAACCGGGGGCCTGACAAGCCCCTGACCGGTGAGATCCCCAACGCAGGACCCGCGCCGCTCCCCACCGGGACCGGCGCGGGGCACTCCCCACCACGCGGGGCCGTCCGGGAGGTACCCCCCGGGCGGCCCTGTCCCACGTCCCGACCCGGATTCCGCCCCCACGGACCCCCGGGGGACCTGTTGCCCCCACGGCCGGGACCTTCGGCGCCCGACAAACGGCGCCCGCGGCGACAGACTGGTCCCAGCGAACCTACGGAACCGTAGGTTCGGGTGAGATCGAGGACCAGCACATGCCCGGCACAGCACCGCAGACCGTCGCCCGCCCCGTCACGACCGCCCTGCCGCACCTCGTCGAGGCGGCGCCGACCGCGACCCCCGCCGCCACGCCCTGGCTGATCCAGGGCGGCATGGGCGTGGGCGTCTCCGGCTGGCGCCTGGCCCGCGCGGTGGCCCGCACCGGGCAGCTCGGCGTGGTCTCGGGCACCGCCCTCGACGTGGTCCTCGCCCGCGTCCTGCAGACCGGCGACCCCGGCGGCCACGTCCGCCGCGCCCTGGCCGCCTTCCCCCTCCCCGAACTGGCCCAGACCGCCCTGGACTGCTACTTCCGGCCCGAGGGCCTGGAGGACGGACAGGCCATGCGGACCACCCCCCGACTGCGGGCCACCGGCGGCGGACAGGCCGAGATCCTCACCGTGCTCGCCAACTTCGTCGAGGTCTGGCTGGCCAAGGAGGGCCACGACGGTCCGGTCGGCGTCAACTACCTGGAGAAGATCCAACTCGCGACCGCCCCGGCCATGTTCGGCGCGATCCTCGCCGGCGTGGACTACGTCCTGGTCGGCGCGGGCGTCCCCGGCCAGATCCCGGCCCTGGCCACCGCCCTGGCCCGGTACCAACCGTGCGCGACGATGATCCACGTGGAGGGAGACGAGGAACCCCTCCCCCACCTCTTCGACCCCCAGGCCCTCCTCGCCGGCCACCTGCCCGGCCCGCTGCGCCGGCCCCGGGTGCTGGCCATCGTCTCCCTCCCGGTCCTGGCCACCTACCTGGCCCGCGACGAGGCCACCCGACCCGACGGCTTCGTCATCGAGACCAGCCAGGCCGGTGGCCACAGCGCCCCGCCGCGCGGCCCGCTGCGCCTGGACGAGGCCGGCGAACCGGTCTACGGCCCCCGCGACAACCCCGACCTCGCCAAGATGACCGCGCTCGGCCTGCCGTTCTGGCTGGCCGGCGGCCAGGCCGGCCCGGAGGCCCTGGCCGAGGCCCGCGCCCGGGGCGCGGCCGGCGTGCAGGTGGGCAGCGCGTTCGCGCTGTGCGAGGAGTCCGGCATGGCCGAGCACCTGCGCCGCGAACTGACCGACCGCGCCCACCGCGGCACCCTGACCGTGCGCAACGACCCCAGCGCCTCCCCGACCGCGTTCCCCTTCAAGGTCGCGGAGATCTCCGGCAGCGTCTCGGACCCGGAGGTGGCCGCCGAGCGGCGCCGGGTCTGCGACCTCGGCTTCCTGCGCACCGCCGTGCGCGGTCCGCGCGGCCTGGTCTACCGCTGCGCGGCCGAACCCGTGGCCCAGTACGTCCGCAAGGGCGGCGAGGCGACGGAGGCCGAGGGCAAGCACTGCCTGTGCAACGGCCTGCTGGCCACGATCGGCCTGGCCCAGCGCCGGCCCGGCGGCCGCGTGGAGCCCCCGTTGGTCACCATCGGCAAGGACCTGTCCTTCCTGCCGAAGCTCGCGCCCAACGCCGAGCCCTACACGGCGGCCGACGTGGTCGCCTGGATGTCGGCGGGCGCCCCCGAGGTCTGAGCCGCGCCCGCCCGAGCCGACCGCCCGAACCGGCGGGCCGTCAGCGCCCGTCGGCTCCCGGGCCCGGGGCGCTCGGCGGGTCCACCAACCGGTCGTCCTCCACCAGCATCCCGGCCCGTTTCAGACTGCGCAGCTCCGGGATCGTCTCGATCTGGCGGACCCCGGGCAGGGTGCCGACGCGTTCGGTCAGGTACGTGTACAGGTGCTCGGTGTCCCGGCACACCACGATCGCGAGCAGCCCGGCCGGTCCGGTGACGGCCGCCGCGAAGGGGACCTCCGTGTGCGCGGCCACGGCCACGCCCACCTCGGCGAGTCGGGCCGGGTCCACGGTCAGCAGCAGGGTCGCCGCCGCCTCGAAGCCGAAGTGGCTCGGCAGCACCTCCAGGTCGAAGTAGAGGGCCCCGGCCTCGTACATGCGCTCCACCCGCCGGCGGGCCGTGGACTCCGAGAGGCCGGCGGCCCGGGCCAGTTCGGGGTAGCCGGTGCGCCCGTCCTTCGCGAGCAGGGCCAGCAGGGCGGTCTCGGCCGGGTCCAGGACGTACCGGCCGGGCGGGGGCGGGGGTGGCGGAGGCGGGGTGAGGGCCTCGACCTGCGCCGGTTCGAGGACGTCGATGCAGTCCCAGGGGTCCGGCCCGCCGAAGAACTTGCGCAGGATGGTGTGAGCGCCGATGTCGCTGATCTGCCGGGTGCGGGGCAGCCGCTCCAGCAGCAGGCCGTCGCGGTCCTGTCGGGTCCGGGCGCGGGTCATGCCGTGGATCTCGGTGCCGCCGCCGCTGATCGTCACCCACGCGATGTCGGGCCGGCGGGCCAGGGCGCGGGCCACGGGCAGCGCGGCCGAGGGCGCGCAGCGCATCCGCAGCCAGGACTCGAAGAGCCCGACCCGCACGCCGGAGGACATCCCGACCACCCGCAGCAGCCCTTCCCCGCGCAGTCGGCGGTAGCGGCGCACGACGGTCTGGTCCGAGACGTCCAGCACCTGCCCGAGCCTGCTGAACGTGGCCCGGCCGTCGATCCGCAGGGCCTGGATCAGGGCGAGGTCCAAGGCGTCGAAAGAAGGCTGCGCGTTCACGGATTCCATCATGCCCTGCCGCTCGGTGTGGGAATCCGCCACTCCAGGGGCGCCGGCTGTGGGGAACCGTGGGTTCGACGCGATGGTGTGACGAGCCGCCCGGGGGGATTCGCGGGCTCGGCACCCCGGGTTCCTCGGGCGTCATCGAAGGAGAATCGTCATGCGCAAATGGCTGCCGCTGGTCGCGGTCTGCCTGGGGGCGTTCATGTTGTTGGTGGACGTCACCATCGTCACGGTGGCGCTGCCCGACATCGCCGCCGACACCGGGACCGGGTTCACCGATCTCCAGTGGGTGATGGACGGCTACGCCCTGGCCCTCGCGGCCCTGCTGCTCGGGGCCGGTTCGCTGGCCGACCAGATCGGGCGGCGCCGGGTCTACCTGGCCGGCCTGGTCCTCTTCGCCCTGGCCTCGCTGGCCTGCGGCCTCGCCGACGGCCCGGCGACCCTGATCGCGTTCCGCGCCGTGCAGGGCATCGGCGGCGCGGCCATGTTCGCCACCACGATGGCCCTGCTGAGCGCGGCCTACCAGGGGCGCGAGCGGGGCATCGCCTTCGGCGTGTGGGGCGCGGTCAACGGCGCCGCCGCCGCGGCCGGCCCGATCCTCGGCGGCGTGCTCACCGAGCACGTGGGCTGGCGCTGGATCTTCTTCGTGAACGTGCCGATCTCGATCCTGGCGGTGCTGGTGACCCTCCGCGCGGTGCGCGAGTCCAAGCCGCCGCGCACCGCCGGCCGCTTCGACCTCGCGGGGATGCTGACCTTCACCCTCGGCGCCGGCGCGCTCACGTACGCGTTCATCAGGGTGGCCGAGGACGGCTGGACGGGCACCCGTCCGCTGGCCTTCTTCGCCGTGGGCGTGCTGGCCCTGCTCGCCTTCGTGCTGGTCGAGACGCGGGTCGCCGAGCCGATGGTGGACCTCGCGCTCTTCCGCGACCGGACCTTCGCCGGCATCGTCGGGGCCTCGCTGCTGCTGTCGGGCGCGGCCTTCTCCTACCTGCTGTACGTCTCGGTGTGGCTCCAGACCGTGCGCGGCATGGGGCCGATCGGGGCCGGGCTGGTGACCCTGCCGCTGAGCCTGGCCGCGTTCGTGGTCTCGGCGCTGGCCGGGCGCTTCCTGCACGGCCGCTCGGCCCGGCTGATCGTCGGCGTGGGCCTGCTGCTGATCGGCGCGGGCGCCGCCGTGCAGGCGCTGATGCTGGACGTGGGCGACGGCGGCGGCGCGCTGCTGCCGGGGCTGATCCTGACGGGCGTCGGGGTCGGCGCCGCGACCCCGATGCTGGCCTCGGTGGCCATGGGCACGGTCGCCCCGGCCCGCGCCGGGATGGCGGGCGGGGCCCTGAACACGGGTCGGCAGTTGGGCAACGCCCTCGGCATCGCGGTGCTCGGCGTGATCTTCCACTCGGGGCTGACCCGGGGGCTGGGGGCGGCCGGGGACCTGGCCGGCCCCGTGGCCGCCGGTCAGGGCGCGGCGCTCACGGCCGGCCGGCCCGAACTGGCCGGGGTGATCGAGCAGGGCTTCGTGACGGGCCTGCGGGACACCTTCCTCGCCTCCGCCGTCCTGGGCCTGCTGGGCGCACTGGTGACCTTCGCGCTGGTCCGGCCACGCAAGCCGGCGGAGCGCGGCGGCCGGCCCGGCACGGACGGGCCCGGGAGCGGGCCGGGCCGTGAGGGTGCGGGGCGGGCACACGACGAGGTCGTGGTGGTCCCGGGTTCGTAGGGCGGTCCGCCACAGGCGCCGGGCGCGGTCGGGATCGAGCCGGCCGGCCGCGCGCGCACGCGGCACAGGGGACGGGGGCGGGGTGCGTCGACACGGGTCGGCGCGGTCCGCCCCCTCCTCGTTACGGGCGGGTGCGGGGGTCGGGGGTCGCTGGGGCACGGGGGCCTCCGGGGGTCGGTGTCCGTCGCGGACCCGTTCGGCCCGCCCGCCCAGAGTGCGTCAACTCTCGAACGGCCGCCCGCCGTTGTCCACAGGCCCGGCCGCCGGTCCGATCATCCCACCGCGCGGCCGGTGAACTGGCCCGTGCCCACCACCCGCAGCAGGGCCAGCCGGTCCGCCGCGTCCCCGCCCACCGGCGGGGTGTAGAGCACCACCCGCTGTTCGCCCTCGGGGGCCCGCAGGACCTGGCAGTCGAGTTCGACCGGGCCGATCAGCGGGTGGTCCAGGCGCAGCCGCGAGGCCCGGCGCACGGCCGGTTCGTGCAGGTCCCAGATCCGGGCGAACTCCTCGCTCGCCCCCCGCAGCCGGGCCACCAGCCGGGCCGCCGCCGGATCGCCGGCCCCGCGCCGCGCGACGGCGGCGCGCAGGTCGCCGACGTGCGCGCGACCGATCGCCTCGTGCTCCCCGCTCGGGTACGCGGCCCGCTGCGCCGGGTCGGCGAACCAGCGCCAGACCACGTTGCGCCCGTGCTCCGAGACCGTGCACACCCCGCCCAGCAGCGCCTCGGCCACCGGGTTCTGGGCCAGCACGTCGCCGAGGTCGCCCAGGATCTGCGCGGGGGTGGTGTCGAGCCGGTCCAGCAGGTGCAGCAGGCCGGGGTTGACGTGGTCGCCCCGGGCGGCCTCGGCGGGGGGCCGGCGGCCGGCCAGCAGGTGCAGGTGGTCGACCTCGTCGCGGGTCAGGCGCAGGGCGCGGCCGAGGGCGGCCAGCATCTCGGGCGAGGGCTGCGGGCCGCGGGCCTGCTCCAGGCGCGTGTAGTAGTCGGCGGACATGCCCGCCAACTGCGCGACCTCCTCCCGGCGCAGGCCGGGCGCGCGGCGGCGGGCCCCGGCGGGCAGGCCCACGTCGGCGGGGCGGACCCGGTCGCGGGAGCGGTGCAGGAAGTCGGCGAGGGCGGCGCGGTCGATCGTCACGCGGCCCATCCTGCCGGCGGCCTCGGGGGCCGAACCAGGGACCGCCGATCCCAGGTTGAGGAGGTCTCTGCCGGCCCGCTCCGCCCGGCGGCAATGTGGTGTCCGGCCGAGGGAGCGCCGCCGGGAACACCCGGCGGGCCCCGGCCCCGTCGAAGGAGAGTCGCCATGTCCGTCACCACCACCGCCCCCGTCGCCACCGCGCGGGTCACCACCGGCCACGTCACCGTCGGGTCCGCCCGGGTCCGGTTCGAGCGTCACGAGGCCGTCTCCGGCACCCCGCTGGTGCTCGTGCACGGCACCGGGTCCGCCGGTTCCGGCGTGAACTGGGGGTCCACGCTGCCCCTGCTGACCCCCTCGCGTCCCGTGGTGACCCTGGATCTGTCGGGCACCGACGCGACCGTCGACGACGGCGGGCCGCTGAGCGTGGAGATCCTGGCCCGTCAGGTGATCGCCGTGGTCGAGGAGGTCCGGGGCCCGTTGGGCGGGCCGGTGGACCTGCTGGGGTTCTCGATGGGGGCGACGGTCGCGGCGGCCGCGGCGGCGCTGCGCCCGGACCTGTTCCGGCGGCTGGTGCTCGTGGCGGGCTGGGTGCACACCGCCGGGGACGAGTACCTGACGAGCCTGTTCACCCTGTGGCGGCAGCTCGGGGCGAGCGACCCGGCGGCCTTCGGCCGGTCGGTGGCGATGACCGGGTTCAGCCGGGGCTTCCTGAACGCGATCGGTCGGGACGCCTTCGAGGCGCTGATCCCGAACATGCCGCCCACCCCCGGCACCCTGCGGCACGTGGAACTGGACCTCGCGGTGGACCTGCGGGAGCTGCTGCCGCGGATCACGGCCGAGACCCTGGTCGTGGGCGGCACCCAGGACGCGACCGTGCCCGTGGAGCACAGCCGGGCCCTGCACGCGGGGATCGCGCACAGCGCCTACGCGGAGCTGGACGCCGGGCACGTGATGTTCTTCGAGCGGGCGCGGGAGTTCGTGGACCTGGTCGACGACTTCCTCGACGCCGACACCGGCGCCGACACCGCCCCCGGGGCCTGGGCCGCGCCCGCCGACGTGTCCCTCGCCGCCTGACCACGACGACGGGGGACACGGGTGGCACGGGCCCCGGGACCCGGCCCCGGCACGGTCAGCGCAGGGTCACCCCCGGCTCCGTCCCCGCCGCCGCCTGGCCCTGCGGGGCCGCCATCAGCCCGAGTTCGGCCGGGGAGGCGAGCAGCGGGTGCCCGGGGAGCACGCGCACGGTGTAGCCGAAGGGTCCGGTGCGGTCGAGGGCGAGCGGGCCCTCGTAGCGGAACCGGCCCTCCAGGTCGGGTCCGGCGGTGGCCTTGAGGGGGAAGACCCGCGGGTCGTCGATGACGTCCCCGGCGTCGACCCGGCCGGCGAGGGCCTGGACCTCGACCTCCTCGGGGGCGAGTCCGCCGAGGGCGACCTCCACCCGCAGGGTGAGGGTGAGGCCGAGTTCGGCGGTGTCGCCGAGCGGGCCGGTGCCCGGGGTCTCGGCGGCGGCCTCGACGTGGCCGATGCCGATGCCCTCCCAGGCGGCACGCACCCGGGCCTTGTAGGCGGCGAGTTCGCGGGCGGCCTCGGGGCCCATGGCGCGGTGCGCGAGGGCGGCCGGGGTGTAGAGCCGTTCCACGTAGTCGCGGACCATGCGTCCCGCGAGCACCTTGGGTCCCAGGTTGACGAGGGTGCTGCGGACCATGCCGATCCACTTCACCGGCAGTCCGGCGGCCCCGCCCCGGCCGGCCCGCTCGTAGAAGCGGGGCGCGACGCGCTGTTCGATCAGGTCGTAGAGGGCGGCGGCCTCCAGGTCGTCGCGCCGGTCCTCGTCGGCGGCCCCGTCGGCGGTGGGGATGGCCCAGCCGAAGTCGGGCTCGTACCACTCGTCCCACCAGCCGTCGAGGACGGAGAGGTTGAGGCAGCCGTTGAGGGCCGCCTTCATCCCGCTGGTGCCGCACGCCTCCAGGGGGCGCAGGGGGTTGTTGAGCCACACGTCGCAGCCGGGGTAGAGCTTCTGCGCCATGGAGATGCCGTAGTCGGGCAGGAAGACGATGCGGTGGCGCACGCGCGGGTCGTCGGCGAACCTCACCAGTTCCTGGACCAGCCGCTTGCCGCCGTCGTCGGCGGGGTGGGCCTTGCCGGCGACGACGATCTGGATCGGGCGGTCGGGGTCGAGGAGCATGCGGCGCAGGCGTTCGGGTTCGCGCAGCATCAGGGTCAGGCGCTTGTACGAGGGCACGCGGCGGGCGAAACCGATGGTGAGCACGTCGGGGTCGAGGACGGAGTCCACCCAGCCGAGTTCGGAGTCCACGGCGCCCCGGTCGCGCCAGGAGGCGCGCAGCCGGGTCCGGACCTCGGCGACGAGCTGTTCGCGCAGGGTCCGCCGGACCTCCCAGATGGCCTGGTCGGAGATGTCGGCGACGGCGTCCCAGCGGGTGAAGCCGCCGACCGAGAGGGCGTCCTCGGCCCGGCCCGCGCCGACCTTGCGGGCGCCGAGCCGGATCACCTCGGGGGCCACCCAGGTGGGGGCGTGCACCCCGTTGGTGACGGAGGTGATGGGCACGTCGGCGGGGTCGAACCCGGGCCACAGGCCGGCGAACATGCCGCGGCTGACCTCGCCGTGGAGGGTGGAGACCCCGTTGGCGCGCTGGGCCAGGCGCAGGCCCATGACGGCCATGTTGAACACGGCGGGGTCGCCGCCGGGGTGGTGTTCGGCGCCGAGGCCGAGGATCCGGTCCACGGGCAGGGTGTCGAGTTCGGCGCCGGGTCCGAAGTGGCGGGCGACCAGGGCCCGGTCGAAGCGGTCGATGCCGGCGGGGACGGGGGTGTGGGTGGTGAAGACGGTGCCCGCGCGGACGGCCTCCACGGCGGCGTCGAAGTCGAGTCCGGCGCTGCCCGCGAGTTCCCTTATGCGTTCGAGGCCGAGGAATCCGGCGTGGCCCTCGTTGGTGTGGAAGACCTCGGGTTCGGGGTGGCCGGTGAGGGCGCAGTAGGCGCGCACGGCGCGGACGCCGCCGATGCCCAGGAGCATCTCCTGGAGCAGCCGGTGGTCGCTGCCGCCGCCGTAGAGGCGGTCGGTGACCTGGCGGGCGGCGTCGTCGTTGCCCTCGACGTCGGAGTCGAGCAGCAGCAGGGGGACGCGGCCGACCCGCGCGTGCCAGATCCGGGCGTGCAGGACGCGGCCGGCGGGGAGGGTGAGGCTGACGCGGGCGGGGGTTCCGTCGGCCTCGCGCAGCAGGGTGACGGGCAGTTCGTCGGGGTCGAGGACGGGATAGTGCTCCTGCTGCCAGCCCTCGCGGGACAGGCTCTGGCGGAAGTACCCGTGCCGGTAGAGCAGGCCGACGCCGATCAGGGGGACGCCGAGGTCGCTGGCGGCCTTGAGGTGGTCGCCGGCGAGGATGCCCAGGCCCCCGGAGTACTGCGGGAGGGCGGCGGCGATGCCGTATTCCGGCGAGAAGTAGGCGATGGCGGCGGGCAGGCGGCGTTCTTCCTGGTGCTGTTGGTACCAGCGGGTACCGCCGAGGTAGTCGTCGAGGTCGGCGGCGGCCGCGGTCAGCCGGCGCAGGAACCGGCGGTCTCCGGCCAGTTCCTCCAGCCGGGCCGCGGGGACCGAGGCCAGCAGCCGCACGGGGTCGCCGGCGGCGGCGAGCCGGTTGTCGGGGTCGACGGATTGGAAGAGGTCACGGGTCTCCGCGTGCCAGGACCAGCGCAGGTTGCGGGCGAGGTCCGCGAGGGGCAGCAGGGGTTCGGGCAGCACGGGGCGCACGGTGAATCGTCGGATGGCCTTCACGGGTTCCACCTTCGCAGGGGATCGCGGACGGAAACGGGCACACCACGCTGTGTGCCCGCGCATCACCCCCGGAAGGCTAGCCGTCGGGGCGGGCGCGGACCATGGGGCCCGGTACGCCGGACGGGGTGGGGGGTCCTGCGGGCGGCGTAGTCGACGACGTATCCGGTGGCTCGGGTTCCGGCCGTTCGGGGGAGGTCTCGTGTCGGCCGGCCCCGGTCTCCGGCGTCCCCCGCGTCACTTCCGGTCCGGTGCGACCTCCGCTTCTGCCCGGGCGGGCCGGCCGAAACCCGTCGGCCGTACGGCTCGGCCGGATCCCCCGGAGGGGCCGGCGGTTTCCGTTTGACGTTCGGGGGCGCGGTGTCGAACGGGCTGGTTCCGGCCGAGCCGGCGCTACGCGTGAGTAGGTGTCGGGCGCCACGATTGGGCGCCCGGGGAGTGGGAATGGCTGAGCGGGTACCGAGCACGGCGCACCGCACCCCCCGTCTCCCCGCCACCCGAGTGAACGCGGACAGGAGCGGCCATGCCCGCAGCCCAGCCGCCGACCGAGCGGCTAGAAAAAGAGCGAACAGAGCGTGCACCATCGGCCTGCCCGACGCCCGGCGTCGCGGCGCCGGCCGAATCGTTGTCACCGAGCCCTGCGAACAGCCCCCAGGTGAAATCATGATCGGTCGCATCCCCGTGCAGGACGTCCGCCCCGCCGTCGATTGCGGCGCCAGACCCGCCAAGGCGGTCGTGGACGAGGTCTTCGAAGTGTCCGCCACCGTGTTCCGGGAGGGACACGACGCGGTCGCCGCCCATGTCGTCATGCGAGATCCCGGCGGTCGGATCCGTCCGGCCGTGCGTCTGCGCGAGCTCGCCCCCGGCACCGACCGGTGGGGGGCGCGGGTCTCGGCCGACGTGCCGGGCCGCTGGACGTACACCGTGGAGGCGTGGAGCGATCCGCTCGCCACCTGGCGGCACGCCGCCGGGATCAAGATCCCGGCGGGGATCGACGCCGATCTGGTGCTGTGGGAGGGCGCCGAGCTGTACGAGCGGGCCGCCGCTCGGATTCCCAAGCGCGACGGTCGGGAACGGGTGCTGGCCGCCGCGGACCTGATGCGCTCGGAGTCGGTGGCGCCCGAGGCGCGGCTGGCGGGGGCGCTGGACCCCGGGGTGCTGGCCGTGCTGGACCTGAAGCCCTTGCGCGAGCTGGTGTCGGCGGCCCGTCCGGTGCCGGTGCTGGTGGAGCGCGAGCGGGCGCTGTTCGGGTCCTGGTACGAGCTGTTCCCCCGGTCGGAGGGGGCGGTGGTGCGGCCCGGCGAGGCGCCGGTCAGCGGCACGCTGCGGACGGCGGCCGAGCGGCTGCCGGCGGTGGCGGCGATGGGCTTCGACGTGGTCTACCTGCCGCCGATCCACCCGATCGGCCGGACCTTCCGCAAGGGTCCGAACAACTCGCTGGAGGCCGCCGAGCACGATCCGGGGGTGCCGTGGGCGATCGGTTCGCCGGAGGGCGGGCACGACGCGGTCCATCCGGAGCTGGGCACCATCGAGGACTTCGACGCCTTCGTGGCCCGGGCCCGTGACCTGCGGATGGAGGTGGCGCTGGACTTCGCGTTGCAGTGTTCGCCGGACCACCCGTGGGTGGCCAAGCACCCGGAGTGGTTCCGGCACCGGCCGGACGGCACGGTGGCGTACGCGGAGAACCCGCCGAAGAAGTACCAGGACATCTACCCGATCCACTTCGACGCCGACATGCCGGGGATCGTGGCGGAGACGGTACGGGTGCTGCGGTTCTGGATGGGCCACGGGGTGCGGATCTTCCGCGTGGACAATCCGCACACCAAGCCGGTGGTGTTCTGGGAGAAGGTGATCTCGCAGATCAACAAGGCCGACCCGGACGTGATCTTCCTGGCCGAGGCGTTCACCCGGCCGGCGATGATGCGGGCCCTGGCCTCGGTCGGTTTCCAGCAGTCGTACACGTACTTCACCTGGCGCAACACGAAGGCCGAACTGACCGAGTACGCGACCGAACTGGCCTCCGAACGGTCGGCTTCGGTCATGCGCCCGAACTTCTTCGTGAACACCCCGGACATCCTGCACGCCTACCTCCAGCACGGCGGCCGCCCGGCCTTCGAGGCGCGGGCCGTGCTGGCCGCGACCCTCTCGCCCACCTGGGGGGTGTACGCGGGGTACGAGCTGTGCGAGGGCACGCCCCTGCACGAGGGCAGCGAGGAGTACCAGGACTCGGAGAAGTACCAGCTGCGCCCCCGGGACTGGGCCGCGGCCGAACGCTCCGGCGCGTCGATCGCCCCGCTCATCACCACGCTGAACCGGATCCGGCGGCGCAATCCGGCGCTCCGGCAGCTGCGAGACATCCATTTTCATGAGACCGACAACGAGCAGGTCATCGCCTATTCGAAGCACAGCGGAGCCAATTCCGTACTGGTGATCGTCAACCTCGATCCGCACCACACCCAGGAGGCGACGGTTTCGTTGGACATGCCGGTACTCGGCCTCGACTGGCACGCGTCCCTCGCGGTGCGCGACGAGCTCACCGGCGAGACCTATCACTGGGGTCGCGCGAACTACGTGCGCCTGGAGCCCGGCCGGACCCCCGCGCACGTCCTGGCCACGCCGCGACCGTCCCCGTCCACCGGAGGGTCACCCGCCACATGATGATCAACGATCCCGTCCCCGACACCTTCGAGGACACCCCCGCCAAGGACCGGGACCCCGACTGGTTCAAGCGGGCGGTGTTCTACGAGGTCCTCGTCCGCTCCTTCCACGACAGCAACGGCGACGGCGTGGGCGACCTCAAGGGGCTCACCGCCAAGCTGGACTACCTCCAGTGGCTGGGGGTGGACTGCCTCTGGCTGCCGCCCTTCTTCGCCTCCCCGCTGCGCGACGGCGGGTACGACGTGGCCGACTACACGGCCGTCCTGCCCGAGTTCGGCAACATCGCCGACTTCGTCGAGTTCGTGGACGCCGCCCACCAGCGCGGCATGCGCGTGATCATCGACTTCGTCATGAACCACACCAGCGACCAGCACGAGTGGTTCCAGCAGTCCCGCAAGGACCCCACCGGGCCCTACGGCGACTACTACATGTGGGCCGACGACGACAAGCAGTTCCAGGACGCCCGCATCATCTTCGTCGACACCGAGTCCTCGAACTGGACCTACGACCCGGTCCGCAAGCAGTACTTCTGGCACCGCTTCTTCTCCCACCAGCCGGACCTCAACTACGAGAACCCGGCCGTCGTGGAGGAGATCGTCTCGGCCCTGCGGTTCTGGCTCGACCTCGGCATCGACGGCTTCCGCCTCGACGCCGTGCCCTACCTGTACGCGGAGGAGGGCACGAACTGCGAGAACCTCCCGCGCACCCACACCCTGCTCAAGCGGGTCCGCGCCGAGATCGACGCGCACTACCCCGACACGGTGCTGCTCGCCGAGGCCAACCAGTGGCCCGAGGACGTCGTCGACTACTTCGGCGACTACTCCAAGGGCGGCGACGAGTGCCACATGGCCTTCCACTTCCCCGTCATGCCCCGGATCTTCATGGCGGTCAGACGGGAGTCCCGCTACCCGGTCTCGGAGATCCTCGCCAAGACCCCGCAGATCCCCGCCGGCTGCCAGTGGGGCATCTTCCTGCGCAACCACGACGAGCTGACCCTGGAGATGGTCACCGACGAGGAGCGCGACTACATGTACGCCGAGTACGCCAAGGACCCGCGGATGCGGGCCAACATCGGCATCCGGCGCCGGCTCGCCCCCCTCCTCGACAACGACCGCAACCAGATCGAGCTGTTCACGGCCCTGCTGCTGTCGCTGCCGGGCTCGCCGATCCTCTACTACGGGGACGAGATCGGCATGGGAGACAACATCTGGCTCGGCGACCGCGACGGGGTGCGCACGCCGATGCAGTGGACCCCGGACCGCAACGCCGGTTTCTCCTCCTGCGATCCGGGCAGGCTGAACCTGCCGGTCATCATGGACCCGGTGCACGGCTACCAGGTCACCAACGTGGAGGCCGCCATGGCCTCGCCCTCGTCGCTGCTGCACTGGACCCGCCGCATGATCGAGGTCCGCAAGGCGAACCCCGCCTTCGGCCTCGGTTCGTACACCGAACTGCCCTCGTCCAACCCGGCGGTGCTCGCGTTCCTGCGCGAGTACGAGGAGGACCTGGTGCTGTGCGTGCACAACTTCTCCCGGTTCGCGCAGCCCACCGAGCTCGACCTGCGCACCTTCCAGGGGAGGGTGCCGGTGGAGCTGACCGGCGACGTGCGCTTCCCGCCCATCGGTGAGTGGCCGTACCTGCTCACCCTGGCCGGGCACGGGTTCTACTGGTTCCGCCTCCGCAAGGACCCCAGGGAGTAGCGGCACCCGCGGACCGCCGGGCACAGCGCCGGCGCACACCGCGACGACACGCGAACAGCGGTACGGGGCGGGCGCGCGCGAATGGGTCAATCGCCCGCCGCCGTACGGAGTATTGCGCACCCTCTCGACCCGACACACGCACACGACCGGAAGCACACCGCACTTGCCGGGACACAATGCGCTAGCCAACCAGGGCCCGGGGAAAGGACGCGACGCCATGTCGGAGGCAGCTTCCGCCCGGAGCCACCGGGCCGGACCCGATGCCGGCACCACCCCGGACCGCACCACCCCGGACCGCACCCCCGCGCCACGCGAGGCCGCGGAGGTCTCCCGGGACACGTGGGACGGACGGGACGCACGGGGCACCGGGCAGGCCGCCGCCGAACGGCTCGCCGCCCTCGACCCCCTGCTGCGCGCCTGGCTCCCCCGCCAGCGCTGGTTCGCGGCCAAGGGCCGCGCCCTGGGCCGGCTGCGTCCCGTCTCCGCCGTCGAGGTCCTGCCCCCCGGCCGCCCCGGCGGCGCCCCGGGCCTGCTCCACCTCCTCGTCGACGTGGACGGGGACGTCTACCAGCTCCTCCTCGGGCTGCGCGCCGTGCTGCCCGCCGCCCTCGCCCCGGCCCTCGTCGGCCGTGTCGACTCCGGCCCCTACACCGGCCTGACCGCGTACGAGGCCCTCGGCGACCCCCGGCTGGCCGGACTGCTCTGGGAACGCCTGCGCTCCCCCGGCACCCTCGGCCCGCTCCGCTTCGAACGCGACCCGCACGCCCACGTGCCCGCCGGCGCCCTGCCCCGCTCCCTCTCCCGCGAGCAGACCAACTCCTCCCTGGTCTACGGCGACACCCACATCCTCAAGGTGTTCCGACGGGTCGGCCCCGGCCTCAACCCCGACCTCGAACTCCCCCGCGCCCTCGCCGAGGCCGGCTGCGCCCGGGTGCCCGCGCCCGTCGCCTGGTACGAGGCCCACGACGGCGGGCCCGACGGCGAACGCCTCACCCTCGGCGTCGTCCAGCCCTACCTCGCCGGCTCCCACGACGGCTGGCAGCTCGCCCTCGCCCGACTCGCCGCCGACGGCCCGTTCACCGCCGAGGCCCACGCCCTGGGACACGCCACCGCCGAGGTGCACCGTGCGCTGGCCCGGGCCCTGCCCACCCGCGTACTGGACCCCGAGGCCACCGCCGCCCTCGCCGCCGGCATGACCGAACGCCTGGCCGCCACCGCCCGCGAGGTCCCCGAACTGCGGCCCTACGCGGCCCGCCTGCGCACCGCGTTCGACGACCTCGCCGCCACCGACGGGCTGCGCGTGCCCGTCCAGCGCATCCACGGCGACCTGCACCTGGGTCAGACCCTGCGCACCCCCGACGGCCACTGGTCCCTGATCGACTTCGAGGGCGAACCCGCCCGGCCGCTCGCCGAACGCCGCCGCCCCGAACCCGCCGTCCGCGACGTGGCCGGGATGCTGCGCTCCTTCGACTACGCGGCCCGCAGCCGCCACCCCTTCTCCCCCGACTGGGCCGCCGACTGCCGGGACGCGTTCTGCGCGGGCTACGCCGCCGCGAGCGGCCGCGACCCGCGCGAGGACGCCGTCCTGCTGCGCGCCTACGAAACCGACAAGGCCGTGTACGAGGCCCGCTACGAGGCATCCCACCGACCCGACTGGCTCCACGTCCCGCTCGCGGCCATCCACCGGCTCGCCGCGGAGACCCGCACCCCGCACACCCCGACGCAGCCCTGAAGGAGGTCGCACATCGTGAGCGCCGCCCGACCGCCGTCCACCACCGTCAGCGACGAGGCCACCGCCGCCCCCGCCCCGAGCACCCCGCGCACCGGACCACGAACGGAACCTCCCGCTCCGGCCCCGGCCCCCCGCGCCCCCGCTCGGACCCCCCGGGCACGCAAGGCCGCCCCGCCGCACGGAGTCCGGCTCGCGCCCGCGCTCCCCGCCGAGGACCGCGCCCGCCTCCTCGAAGGCCGGCACCACGACCCGCACTCCCTCCTCGGCGCCCACGCCCTGCGCGGCGGCATCGCCTTCCGCGCCCTGCGCCCGCACGCCCGCTCCGTCACCGTCATCGCCAAGGGCCTGCGCGCCGAACTCCACGACGACGGCGACGGCCTCTTCTCGGGCCTGCTCCAACTGCGCACCCTGCCCGACTACCGCCTCCTCGTCGGCTACGAGTCCGACGAGATCGAGATCGACGACCCGTACCGCTTCCTGCCCACCCTCGGCGAACTCGACCTGCACCTGATCGGCGAGGGCCGGCACGAGGAACTGTGGACGGTCCTCGGCAGCCACGTCATGGAGCACCAGGGCGTCACCGGCACCCGCTTCGCCGTCTGGGCCCCCAACGCCCGCGGCGTCCGCCTCACCGGCGACTTCTCCCTCTGGGACACCGTCGCCCACCCCATGCGCTCCCTCGGATCCACCGGCGTGTGGGAACTCTTCGTGCCCGGCGTCGGCGAGGGCGCCCTGTACAAGTACGAGATCCACCGGCCCGACGGCCGGCTCGGCCAGCGCGCCGACCCGATGGCCCGGCGGACCGAGGTGCCGCCCGCGACCGCCTCCGTCGTCACCGTCAGCCGGCACGCGTGGACCGACCAGGAGTGGATGGCCCGACGCGGCCGGCTCGCCCCGCACCAGGCCCCGTTCTCCGTCTACGAACTGCACCTCGCCTCCTGGCGCCCCGGCCTCGACTACCGGCAGCTCGCCGCCCAGCTCCCCGGCTACGTGCGCGACCTGGGCTTCACCCACGTCGAGTTCATGCCCCCGGCCGAGCACCCCTACGGCCCCTCGTGGGGCTACCAGGTCACCGGCTTCTACGCCCCCACCTCGCGCCTGGGCACCCCCGACGACTTCCGGTACCTGATCGACAGCCTGCACCGGGCCGGCATCGGCGTCATCGTCGACTGGGTGCCCGCCCACTTCCCGCGCGACGAATGGGCCCTGGCCGAGTTCGACGGCCGACCCCTGTACGAGCACGAGGACCCGCGCCGCTCCGCCCACCCCGACTGGGGCACCCTGGAGTTCGACTACGGCCGCCGCGAGGTCCGCAACTTCCTCGTCGCCAACGCCGTCTACTGGTGCCGCGAGTTCCACGTGGACGGGCTGCGCGTGGACGCCGTCGCCTCCATGCTCTACCTGGACTACTCGCGCGAGGACGGCGAGTGGGTGCCCAACGAGCACGGCGGGCGCGAGAACCTCGACGCCGTCGCCTTCCTCCAGGAGATGAACGCGACCGTCTACCGCACCTGCCCCGGCGTCGTCACCATCGCCGAGGAGTCCACCGCCTGGCCCGGCGTGACCCGCCCCACCGACCAGGGCGGCCTGGGCTTCGGCCTGAAGTGGAACATGGGCTGGATGCACGACACCCTGCGGTACGTCTCCAAGGAGCCCGTCCACCGCAAGTACCACCACAACGACATGACCTTCGGCATGGTCTACGCGTACAGCGAGAACTACGTGCTGCCGATCTCCCACGACGAGGTGGTGCACGGCAAGGGCGCCCTGGTCTCCAAGATGCCCGGCGACTGGTGGCAGCAACGCGCCTGCCACCGCGCCTACCTCGGCTACATGTGGGCCCACCCCGGCAAGCAACTCCTCTTCATGGGGCAGGAGTTCGCGCAGGGCGCCGAATGGTCCGAGGCCCACGGCCCGGACTGGTGGCTGCTCGACCCCAGCTACGAGGCCGAGGCCGACCACCGGGGCGTGCGCGACCTGGTCGGCGAGCTCAACCGGATCTACGCCGCCACCCCCGCGCTGTGGGAACGGGACACCGTCCCGGAGGGCTTCGCGTGGGTCGAGGGGGACGCGGCGGAGGACAACGTCTTCGCGTTCCTGCGGTACGCCCAGGACGGCACCCCGCTGCTCGCGGTCTGCAACTTCTCCCCCGTGGTCCGGCACGACTACCGGCTCGGCGTCCCCGAGGGCGTGGACCGCTGGCACGAGGCCCTCAACACCGACGCCCCGGCCTTCGGCGGCAGCGGCGTGCGCAACGACCGGGCCCTGACCCCCGACCCCACCCCGGCCCAGGGCCGCGCCCACAGCCTGCGCCTCACCCTCCCCCCGATGGCCACCCTCTGGCTCACCCCGTAACACCCCACCGAACACACGCCGCGGGCCGCCCTCCCCACCGGGAGCGCGGCCCGCTTCCTTGAACTCGGCAGTGAATTCGATCAGGCACATGATCATTCGATTCCGTCACGCGGACCTCGTGAACTTGTCGCAAAAATGCCGACACCGCGAGACCACCGGCCACCTATACTCGCCCTTTGCCGGACCGCCGGGGGAGACGGAACAAATGATTCCCGCACACGAAACACCGCGCGCCGCACCGTGCGCACCATTGTGCGAATTACCACCCTACGACGTCACCGACCCGCTGATCCGCTGGATCGCCGACGGACTCGCGTTGATACCGGATCTGACGGAGCGCGAACGAGAGGTATTCGAATACCTCGCCCACGACCCCTCGAACGAGCAGATCGCGAGACATCTGGGCATGGCCGAGCGGACCGTGAAATTCCACGTCGCCAACCTGCGCGCCAAACTCGGCGGCCTCTCCCGCATTCGGGTCTCCGTGCTCGCCGTCTGCCACCACGTCATGGCGCGCGGGCCGGGGTGCGCGCCGGATCCGAGGTCGAGCTGACGACAACGCCGGCCGGAGCGGGTCGCCCCCGGCCCGGTCGGGTCAAGCGCCCTGGGCGACCAGGGTCGAGGCGTACCGGAGACGCTCCTCCAACTCCCGCTTGGCCTGGTCCAACAGCTCGGCGTTCTGGTCGATCAGCCGCTTCTGGTAGGCGACTTCGACCGTGTACCAGATCCCGACCAGGTTCGTCCGCCGCTTGCAGGCGATGTCCCGCTTGGCGATCGCGATGGCCCGCGGCCCTCCGGCCGCGGCGTCCTCGACGCCCGGCGGACGGTCCAGCGGGTTGGCCATCTCGTGGCCGGCCTCCTTCATGCAGGCACTCCACTCCTTGATCACCCCCACCACCCGGCTGTCCTGCCGCGCCCTGGCGTAGGCGTCCCCGTCGAACGCCTGGACGTCCATGTCGGCGATCGTGGTCTTCTTCGGGGAGTGCAGCTTGAGCGCCGACTCGCGCAGGCACCCGCCCGCCGGCACCTTCTTGCCCCCGACCACCACCGTGGCCACGTCGGAGGTCTCGGCCTCTTCCTGGCTCTCGGGGGTCCGCACGGAGGGGTCGACCTCCTTGCCGTACAGCACGAGCTTCTCGTTGGGCCCCACCGGAGCCGGCGGGGGCTTGGCCTGCCCGGTGTCCCCGGGGTTCTCATAGCCCAGCCGCCCCGCGAGCACGGGGTCGCTGATTCCGTACCGCCGGCCGTTGTCCCACTTCGCCCGCGGGTTCACCTTCCGGCGGAACTCGTAGCGGAAGCCCCACCGGCGCGCGCACTGGTCGATCAGGACGTCCTGGGCCGCCGCCAGGCTGCCGCGCTGTCCGAGGGTCGGGAGGTAGGCGGCGATCGGATACTCCAGGTCCCGGCTCTCCAGGAGAACGGGGACCTGCCCGATCGGCGGCTCCGGGTCGGCGGGAGCCTCCGCCTTCGCGCAGCCGGACAGCACCAGCCCCAGCAGGAGCGCGGAGACCGTCACGGCGGAAGGGGCGGAACGGACTGAGGGCATGGACACGACTCCGAGCGGGACGAGGGCGGGCCGCGGGATCCCGGTGGTCCCGCCCGGCACTCGCGGGCGGGACCACCGCGTCCCTGCGCGGGACGGCGTGGCGAGGCGCCTCGCTACGCGATGTAGGCCGAGGAGATCGAGTTCTTGAACTCGCCGGTGAGGTTCCCGGCCGCCCCGGAGGTCAGGTACTTGATCTGGCCGTTGCCCTTCCAGTCGGTGTGGACCGTCCAGTCGTAGGCGTCCCTGTTGGCGTAGGACGCCGTGTTGTCGTTCACCTTCTGGCCCGCGCAGCTCTGCGAGCCCTTGAAGTAGTCGTCCGAGAAGTCGAAGTCCCCGTAGTACAGGTCGAAGACCGAGCTGCTCTGGTTCGAGTTGCAGAACAGACCCAGCTCACCGCTGGTGAGCCAGCCGTCCTTCTCCGCCGCCGAGGCCGTGCCCGTCGAGGCCAGGACGGCCCCGAGCGCGATGCCGGCCGCGGCGATCGCACGTAACACCTTGCGAGATCTCATTGAAGATTCCCCCCTCGGGAAGGTTTTTCGACCAAAGGTTTTCGGTCGATCTTTTTCGAAACCCCGAACCGAACAGGTCCGCAGTGGATCACGCGATTGCCATGATCCACAACTGTCCCGGAGAACAGGTCTCACAGCACCCCCCACACCCTTAGGGTGCCCATGACCACGCTGCCCCAGGAGGCCCCTCATGCGTTTGGCGACTTTCCGACTCGCACTCGTCCCCACCGTGTCGGCGACCCTGTTTCTCCTGGCCGGATGTTCGGGGTCCGATTCCGGTTCGGGTTCCGCCGGCGCCCCGTCCCAGGCCGCCCCCGCCGTCTCTCCCGGCTCGGCCGACGGGAAGAAAGAACCGGCTCCACAACAGGCCGATTTCTTCAAGTGTCTCGGCGAGCAGGGCCTGGTCATGGAACAGACCGGCAGCGGCATCTCCATCCCGGACACCACGAAGAACCCCGTCGACACAATCAAGAACGCCGAAAAGGCGTGCGAGAGCCGACGCTCGATCCCCCAGGCCACCGAGGCACAACTGTCCGAGGCCCGGGCACTGACCGCCTGCATGCGGCGCAACGGGGTGTCCGCGTTCCCGGAGCCCGATCCGCGCACCGCGGAACACCTCGGCCTGGAGCGGCTGAACCTGAAGGAGAGCCCGGAGGCCCGCCGCGCCGGAGCGGCGTGCCGGCAGGGCGGACAGGGCGGCGCGGCACCGAGCCCATCGGCATGAGCTCGAACACCGGGGGAGACGGCGACGACGGCACCGCGATCCTCCCCGTGATCCCCTCCCGAACCCCGAGGGACGGGGGGAACGGCGCGGACGACGACGGGGACGGCGGGAGTGCGGCCGGCGGGGGCCTGTCGCGGCGGCGCAAGTGGGTCGCCGTCGTGGTCGTGGGGGCCGTGGTACTCGGCGGGGCCGGGTTCGGGGCGACGTTGGTCGTGAAGTCCCCGGCCCAGGTCGCCGCCGAGACCGGGCCGCCGCCGATGGACGTGCTGGTGGCGCGGGTGGAACGGCGGGTGCTGCGGGACACCGTCATCGTGCGCGGAACGGTCTCTTCCGCTCAGTCCGTGCAGGTCACCCCGATGGCCGGCGCCGGCGAGGGCGGGGCGGCTCCGGTGGTGACGAAGGTCGGCGTGCGGGCGGGCGACCGGATCACGGCGGGCCTGGTGCTGATGGAGGTGTCGGGCCGGCCGCTGGTCGCGCTGCCCGGCGGCGTGCCCGTGTACCGGGACTTGAAGCCCGGGGCCACGGGGAACGACGTGAAGCAGCTCCAGAAGGCCCTGGCCGGGCTCGGGCACGGCACGGGCTCCGACACGGCCGGCACCTTCGGCGCCGGGACGAAGGCGGCGCTCACGGCGTTCTACCGGGGGATCGGGTACGACCCGAAACCGGCCGTGGCCGACGGCGGCGAGGCCGTGGAGGCCGCCGAGGACGCGGTCACGGCGGCCGAACGGACCGTGGAGGACGTCCGTACGGCGAACCGTCCCGCCCCCGCCGCGGGCTCCGGTGCGAGTTCCGGGACGGGGGCGGGGACGGGGGCGGGAACCACGGCCGGGGGCGCCGGCGGGGGCAAGTCCGTGGGCGGAGCCTCCGGCTCCGGTGACGGCGTACGGCAGTTGGCCCGGGCCCGGGAGGACCTCGCCAAGGCCCGGCAGCGTCTCGCCGAGGCGCGCGCGGCGGCCGGGCCGATGCTGCCGGCGGGTGAGGTCGTGTTCCTGGAGTCGTTCCCTGCGCGTGCCGACTCGGTGGCGGTCCGGCCGGGCTCCCCCGCGACCGGGGTGGCCATGTCCCTGTCGGCGGGCGCACCGATCGTGCGCGGGCAGCTCCAGGAACACCAGAAGGGTCTGGTGCGGCCCGGCCGGAAGGTGGAGATCCTCAGCGAGGTCAGCGGGATCACCGCGCCGGCCGAGGTGTTGTCGGTGGCGGACACCCCGCAGGTCCCGCCCCGGGCCGGCTCCGGTACCGAGGGGCAGGGTCGGGAGAGCGAGGGGCAGGGGAGCGCGCCCCAGGGCGGTCCGGCCGGGTACGAGATGGTCGTCAAGCCGCTCGCGGCCCTGGATCCGAAGCTGATCGGGCAGGACGTCCGCCTGACGGTGGAGGCCGCCGCCACGGACGGCAACGCGCTCGTCGTGCCCGTCTCGGCGGTGTCGGC
Organism: Streptomyces dryopteridis; assembly: GCF_049606955.1. Lineage (NCBI taxonomy): Bacteria > Bacillati > Actinomycetota > Actinomycetes > Kitasatosporales > Streptomycetaceae > Streptomyces > Streptomyces dryopteridis. The sequence continues at coordinate 1,554,924 of NZ_CP187113.1, forward strand.
CGGCGCGGACGGGCGGACCTCGGTGACCGTCGTGGACGGCGCGGGCACACAGCGCCGCGTCGAGGTGCGGCCGGGCACGACGGGGGACGGCTTCGTGGAAGTACGCCCCACCGCGTCCGGCTCCCTCAAGGAGGGGGACTCCGTGGTGACGGGCGTCAATCCGGGAGTGGCCGGCAAGAAGGACTCCGGTGGTCCGGGCGGGGGCGCACCGTGAGCCGGGCGTGGCTGCCCCGGCCGCGTGGCCGCCGTCCCGGCCGCTTCGCAGCGGAGGCCGATGCCCCGCTTCCGTGCCCGACGCCCCCGGCATCGGACGCGGGCACGCCCGTGATCGAGTTCCGGGGCGCGGGGCTGACCTATCCCGGACCGCCGCCGGTGGCCGCGTTCAGGCCCTGCGACCTGCGGGTGGGGCGCGGGGAGTTCGTGACGGTGATCGGCCCCTCCGGGTCGGGCAAGTCCACGTTCCTGAACATCGCCGGCCTGCTCGACGCGCCCACCGAGGGCCGCTACCTCCTCGACGGGATCGACACGGGGGCGCTCGGCGATCGGGACCGGACGGCGCTGCGCGGGCGGCGGATCGGGTTCGTGTTCCAGTCCTTCCATCTGCTGCCGCACCGTTCGGCGTGGGAGAACGTGGCCCTGGCGATGTTCTACAACGGGGTGCCGCGCGGGCGGCGGCCGACGCGGGCCCGGGAGGCCCTGACCCGGGTGGGCCTGGGACACCGGGTGGACGCGTTGCCCTCACGCCTGTCGGGCGGCGAACGCCAACGGGTCGCGATCGCCCGGGCCCTGGTGGCACGACCGTCGCTGCTGCTGTGCGACGAGCCCACGGGCAATCTCGACACCGTCAACGCGGAGACCGTGCTCACCCTCCTCGACGAGTTGCACGCGGACGGCATGACCGTGCTCGTCATCACCCACGACCCGGAGGTCGCCGCACGGGGCGGCCGGACCGTCGCGATCCGCGACGGCGTACTGCGCGAGGAGGTCAGGCCATGAGGCGGCACCGGATCGAGCGGCACCGGATCGAGCCCTCGCGGATCACCGTGCGGGACACCCTGGCCGAGGCCCTGGCGGGGGTGTTGCAGCGGCCGGCCCGGTCGGCGTTGACGGCGCTGGGCACGGTGTTGGGCGTGGGCACCTTCGTGGCCGTGCTCGGGCTGACGGCGACGACCTCGTCGCAGATCGACGGCAGGTTCAGCGTGCTGTCGGCGACGGAGGTGACGGTCACGGACGTGGCACAGGAACAAAGCCCGTTCGCCGGACCGGGGTTCCCGGCCGACGCGGACGCGCGCGTCGGCCGGCTGAACGGTGTGCGCGACGCGGGCGTCGTGCACGAGGTGCGGTTGGACGAGGACTCCGGCGGGGTGCGCGCGGCGCCCGTGGGCGGTGGCGGCGCGGCGGGCGAACGCACGACGGTGCTCGGCGCGTCCCCGGGCGCGCTGCGGGCGGCGGTGCCGGAGCTGACGGCGGGCCGGTTGTACGACGGGTACCACGAGAAGACCCGGCAGCGGGTGGCGGTACTCGGGGAGGCGGTGGCGACGCGGCTCGGGATCACGACCCTGGAGACCCAGCCGGCGGTGTTCATCGGGGGCGAACCCTTCACCGTGGTGGGGGTGATCTCGGACGTCCGCCGCAAGTCGGAACTGCTGCTGGCCGTGATGGTGCCGCGCACGACGGCGCTGGAGATCTGGGGAGAGCCGAAGTCGGCCGGGACGACGAGCATGTTGATCGCGACGGACATCGGGGCGGCGCGGCAGGTGGCCGAACTCGCCCCGACGGCCATGCGGCCGGACCACCCGGAGTACCTGAAGGCCGTACCGCCGCCGGACCCGCGCGCGCTGCGCGGTTCGGTGACCTCGGACCTCGACCAGTTGTTCCTGGTCCTCGCCGGGATCTGCCTGATCATCGGGGCCGTCGGCATCGCGAACACGACGCTGGTGGCGGTGTTGGAGCGCACGGGCGAGATCGGCCTGCGCCGCGCGCTGGGCGCGCGCGGCCGACACATCACCTCGCAGTTCCTGGCGGAGTCGGGCGCGTTGGGGGCGCTGGGCGGCCTGGTGGGCACCTCGCTGGGGACGCTCACGGTGGTGGGCGTGGCACTGGCCCGGGAGTGGACGCCGGTGCTGCATCCGCTGACGGTGGTCTCGGCCCCGTTGATCGGGCTGGTGACGGGGGTGCTCGCGGGCCTGTACCCGGCGTGGCGGGCGGCGCGCGTGCAACCGGCGGAGGCCCTGCGCCGGTGACCGGGCGGGGTCGGGCGGGGTCGGGCGCGGGTTACCGCAGGTGCTCTTCGAGGTCGGCCAGGAGTCGGCGTTTGGTGCGGCCGCCGACCCAGGTCGCGACGGGTTGCCCGGCCCTGAACAGCATCAGGGTGGGCACGGCCATCACCCCGTAGTGGATCGCGGCGGCCGGGTCGGTGTCGTTGTCGATCTCGACCACCCGCAGCCGGTCGGCCTCCTCGACGGCGAGGGCGGCGAGCACGGGCCGCAGTTGCCGGCAGGGCGGGCACCAGGGCGCGCCGAACTCCACGAGCACGGGTCTGGGGTCGGGCGTGTTCTCGACCTCGGCGGCGAAGCTCTCGTCGGTCACGGTGCGCACGGTGGTCACGGGCGGGTCCCCCTCGGGTGCTCGGGTGCGGTGGCGGTGGCGGTGGCGGTGGCGGTGGCGGTCGGTACGGGTACGGGTATGGGCGCGGCGGTTCGGTCGGTGAACGGCCCGGACAGGCCGGAGCGCACGCCGAACTCGCAGGCCGGCACGGCCACCGCCCCGCGCAGGGCCTCGGCCTCGGCGAGCTGTCGGGCCACGGTCTCGCGGGCGTCGACGAGCCGGCCGATCAGCTCGTCCATGTCGGCGAGCTTGCGGCGGTGGGCGGCGAGCGAGTCGGGGCAGGAGGCGCCGCTGGGGTGTCCGGCCCGCAGGCAGTCGAGGAACGGGCGGGTCTCCTCCAGCTCGAACCCGAGGTCCTGGAGGGTGCGGATCTGCCGCAGGAGCGTCAGGTCCGATTCCTCGTAGCGGCGGTAGCCGTTGGCGGACCGCCCCGCGACGAGCAGTCCGAGTTCCTCGTAGTGCCGCAGGGTTCTGGTGGTGGTGTTCGCCCGTCGGGCCAGTTCGCCGATCCGCATGACCCCGACGCTAGACCTTGCCCTCGACGTGAAGGAAAGCCCCCGGCGGGCCGCGTCCGCGGTCACCGTGTGCGACGGGCGCGACGGGCTGTGGCGGGGGTCGGGGAGGGGCGGCCGGGCCCTCGCGCCCCCCGTGGGTGAGGGCCCGGCCTCTTCGCTGCACGGATCCGCGCACGGAGGGGTTCGATCCGCGCCGAGATCCACTACGGTGGTGCGGGTGGCTCCGCCGGCCGAAAACGATCCCTACTGCCCCTCTGATCAGGGGTGTTGAACGGATCTCCGATTACCGGACGTTCTCGGGGACAGTGACCCAAAGGGCAACAGTCCGTCGGATGTTCCTACGAGTTGTGACTTGGTTCGAACAACCCGTAGTCGCCGAACCCTGTGCGCTTCTACGGTGTGCCTCGTGCACTCCAGCCCACCCTTCAACGCCCCCGCCGCGCGACGCCTCCGCGCGGCCCTGGGCATGGCTCCCGGTCACGTGGCGTACGGCCTGAACGCGCAGTACGGCCTGCTCGTCGCGCCGGAGACGGTCATGGCATGGGAACGTGGCGAGATTTCGCCCACGCAGGCGGAGCTGACCGCGCTCGCCGGGGTGCTGTGGTGTTCGCCCGCCGAGTTGCTCGCCGAGCCCGTGACCCTGCGTGAGCACCGGGTGGCCCGGGGGCTCAGCGCGGACGACTTGGCCCGCCGGATCGGGCTGGACACCTCCTCGTACCAGAAGATGGAGGACTCGGGCCGCTGGAAGGGCAACGAGCGGCAGTCCGTCGCCCTCGCCTCCACCCTCGGGCTCGACCTGCCGCGGTTCGTCGCGGCCACCGGTCGGGGCGAGGAGCTGGCCGAGGCCCTGCGCAGCGCCGTCTCCACCCGCTGGCAGGGGTACGTGAAACCCGTGACCAAGCTGGTGACGCTGCCCAAGCAACACGTGGAACGGGTGCTGGAGCGGATGCACAACGACTACCAGTCGACCATGGTCGCCACCCTGAGTTGGGGCAACACCGAGACCCGGGCCGGCACGGGCGACGCCGGGCGGGAGTACCTGGATTCGGTCGTGCCGCACTTCTGGGCCCTGGCCCAGAGCCTCGGCTGAGCCCGCCCGGCCCCCCAAGCCCCCAGAGCCCCCAAGGCCCCCGACGGGACGGCGTCGGGTCCCGGGCGGTGCGGTGCGCGTGCGGCGTCGACGGTCCGTCGCGCACCGCCTCCCCCGTCCCGGGAACACGAACGGCCCCGGTCCTGCCCGTCGAGCGGGTGGGATCGGGGCCGTTCGGCACGAGATCGGAGGCGTTCGCCCCGGGGGTCCGGGGCGAAGGTCCGCGCGGGGGTCGGCCGCGCGGAACGCTTCCGCAAAGTTTCGTCCTAGAAGACGGACTCGGCCTCGTACATGCGGTCCTCGGGGACCGTCTTCAGTTCGGTGACGGCCTCGGCCAGGGGGGCCATGACGATGTCGGTGCCGCGCAGGGCGGTCATGTGCCCGAAGTCGCCGCGGTGCACGGCCTCGACGGCGTGCCAGCCGAAGCGGGTCGCGAGCACGCGGTCGTACGCGGTCGGGGTGCCGCCGCGCTGCACGTGGCCGAGGATGACCGGGCGGGCCTCCTTGCCCAGGCGCCGCTCCAGCTCGGTGGCCAGGCGGGTGCCGATGCCGGTGAAGCGCTCGTGACCGTACTGGTCGATCTCGCCCTTCTCGTACGGCATGGCGCCCTCGGCCGGGTGCGCGCCCTCGGCGACGCAGATGACCGCGAACTTCTTGCCGCGCGCGAAGCGCTCCTCGACCATCTTGACCAGGCCGTCGACCTCGAAGGGGCGCTCGGGCAGGCAGATGCCGTGGGCGCCGCCGGCCATGCCGGACTCCAGGGCGATCCAGCCCGCGTGCCGGCCCATGACCTCGACGACCATGACGCGCTGGTGCGACTCGGCGGTGGTCTTGAGGCGGTCGATGGCCTCGGTGGCCACGCCGACGGCGGTGTCGAAGCCGAAGGTGCGGTCGGTGGAGGAGATGTCGTTGTCAATGGTCTTCGGCACGCCGACCACCGGCATCCCGGCGTCCGACAGCATCCGGGCGGCGGTCAGGGTGCCCTCGCCGCCGATCGGGATGAGGGCGTCGAGGCCGTAGCGCTTCTGCAGCTCGGCGCAGTTGTCGGTGGCCTCCTTCAGGCGGGCGCGCTCCATGCGGGCCGAGCCGAGGATGGTGCCGCCGCGGGCGAGGATGCCGCTGACCGAGTTGATGTCCAGGGGGCGGTAGGCGCCGTCGAGGAGGCCCTTGAAGCCGTCCTCGAAACCGATGACCTCGTCGCCGTGACCGACCACCGCGCGGTGCACGACGGACCGGATGACAGCGTTCAGGCCCGGGCAGTCGCCGCCTGCGGTGAGAACTCCGATACGCATCGTGCTGTGTCTCCTGATCCTGGTCGTACGGGGCCGAGCGCGTGCGGGCGCGGGGCCGTACAGGGTCTTCCAGATGAAGGGCGTGTGGCTTCGCCCCGCCCGATTGTTCCACGCGATGCGTGGCCCCCGCGCTTCGTGGCAGTGAGCCCCAGGGTCTTTCGACCCTGCCGAACGGGTCATTTTCCCGGCGGGCGCACTATCCAGCCACAAGGGTATTGTCAAGGGGGCAAGCCCACACTATCCGGTTATTTCGACAGCTCCGATCCGCCGCCGGCCCGCCGAGGCGGCGCGATCGGTCCGGGCCTGCCCCGCCCCCCGCGGCCGTGTCGGCATGCCGGGGGACGGCGTTCGACGGATCATCGAAGGCGTCGGAACCGTTCGCGGTTCCGCCGACGTCGCTGACCGCGCACCACCACCGGAGCCCGGGCCACCGGGCCCGGGACGCAGAGACCACACCGCAGACGGCGAACATGGACGGAGAGCACGCGTGACGCGCAGCGTGTACGTGACCGGTATCGAGCGAGGGGACGGCCGGCAGGTCATCGAGCTGGGTCTCATGGAGCTGCTGACCCGCCAGACCGGCCGGGTGGGCGTGTACCGTCCGCTCCTGCACGACGGCCCGGACCGGCTGTTCGACCTGCTGAAGGCCCGCTACCGGCTGGACCAGGACGCCTCGACGGCCTACGGCATGGAGTACGGCGAAGCCTCGGTGATCCTGGCCGAGAAGGGCACCGACGAGCTGGTGTCCCGGCTCGTGGACCGCTACCACCGCGCCGCCCGCGACTTCGACGTGATGCTCGTGCTCGGCACGGACTACGCCGACACCAACCTCCCCGACGAGCTGGCCCTCAACGCGCGGATCGCCAACGAGCTGGGCGCCGTCGTGGTGCCCGTGGTCGGCGGTTCGAAGGCCGGGGCCGAGGCCGTGCGCGCCGAGACCCGCAACGCCTACCGCGCCTACACCTCGCTGGGCTGCCACGTGGTGGCCATGGTGGTCAACCGGGTCGCGCAGGAGGAGCGCGAGGTCATAGCGGAGCGGCTGGCGGCCCGGCTGCCCGTGCCCTGCTACGTGCTGCCCGACGACAAGTCGCTGTCCGCGCCGACCGTGGCGCAGATCGCCCGCGCGCTGGGCGCCGAGGTGCTGCTCGGCGACGAGGCGGGCCTGGCGCGTGACGCGCTGGACTTCGTGTTCGGCGGGGCGATGCTCCCGAACTTCCTCAAGGCCCTGACCCCGGGCTGCCTGGTGGTGGCCCCCGGCGACCGCTCGGACCTCGTGGTGGGCGCCCTGGCCGCGCACACCTCGGGCACCCCGCCGATCGCGGGCGTGCTGCTGACCCTGGGCGAGCGCCCGGGCCCGGACATCCTGACGCTGGCCTCGAAGCTGGCCCCGGGCACCCCGGTGGTGTCGGTGCCGGGCAACAGCTTCCCGACCGCCGCCGAGCTGTTCTCGCTCCAGAGCCGGCTGAACTCGGCGACCCCGCGCAAGCTGGAGACGGCCCTGGGCCTGTTCGAGCGGCACGTGGACACCGTCGAGCTGCGGGACCTGATCTCGGTGGCCCGTTCCGAGCGCGTCACCCCGATGATGTTCGAGCACATGCTGCTGGAGCAGGCGCGGGCCGACCGGCGCCGCGTGGTGCTGCCCGAGGGCACCGAGGAGCGGGTGCTGCGCGCGGCCGACGTGGTGCTGCGGCGCGGGGTCTGTGACCTGACGCTGCTGGGCGACGAGCAGGCCGTCGTGAAGAAGGCCGCCGACCTGGGCATCGACATCTCCGGCGCGGACATCGTGGACCCGCTGACCTCCCCGCTGCGGGAACGTTTCGCCGAGTACTACGCCAAGGCCCGCGCGCACAAGGGCATGACGGTGGAGCTCGCCAACGACGTGGTCACCGACGTGAACTACTTCGGCACCCTGATGGTCCAGGAGGGCCTGGCCGACGGCATGGTCTCCGGTTCGGTGCACTCCACCGCCGCGACCATCCGCCCCGCCTTCGAGATCATCAAGACCAAGCCGGAGGCGTCCATCGTCTCCTCCGTGTTCTTCATGTGCCTGGCCGAGAAGGTCCTCGTCTACGGCGACTGCGCCGTCAACCCGGACCCGAACGCCGAGCAGTTGGCCGACATCGCCGTGCAGTCCGCCGCGACCGCCGCCGCGTTCGGCGTGGAGCCGCGGATCGCGATGCTCTCGTACTCCACCGGCACCTCGGGCACCGGCGCCGACGTGGACAAGGTCCGCAAGGCCACCGAGCTGGTCCGCGAGCAGCGCCCCGACCTGCTCATCGAGGGTCCGATCCAGTACGACGCGGCCGTGGAGCCCTCGGTGGCCGCGACCAAGCTGCCGGGTTCGGACGTGGCGGGCCGCGCGACCGTGCTGATCTTCCCCGACCTGAACACGGGCAACAACACCTACAAGGCCGTGCAGCGTTCGGCCGGCGCCGTGGCCGTCGGCCCGGTGCTCCAGGGTCTGCGCAAGCCGGTCAACGACCTCTCGCGCGGCGCCCTCGTGCAGGACATCGTGACCACGGTCGCGATCACCGCGATCCAGGCCCAGCAGCAGGGCCAGTCCCCCACCCCGCGGGCGTGAGGCCGACGCGGGCGCCCCGAGGACCCCGGGCGCCCGCGTCCCCCGCCCGCCCCCGCGGTGCGGCGGTTCGACCCCGCCGCCCCGCCCCGACCCTCCTCCCCCACCGAAGGAATCCCGCACCGTGACCGCAACGCCCGCCACCCGAGTCCTCGTCCTCAACTCCGGCTCCTCGTCGGTGAAGTACCAGCTCCTCGACATGGCCGACTCCTCCCGGCTGGCCGTGGGTCTGGTCGAGCGGATCGGCGAGGAGACCTCGCGGCTCGTGCACGAGGCGCTGACCGGCCCGAACCCGGGCAAGCGCGAGCAGGTCGGCCCGATCGCGGACCACGAGGCCGCCCTGAAGGCCGTGGCCGCCGAACTGGCCGCCGACGGCATGGGCCTGGACTCCCCCGAGCTGGCCGCCGTGGGCCACCGCGTCGTGCACGGCGGGACGAAGTTCACCGAGCCCACCGTGATCACCGACGAGGTCCTCGACGCCGTCCGCGACCTGATCCCGCTGGCCCCGCTGCACAACCCGGCGAACGTCACCGGCATCGAGGTGGCCCGCGCGCTGCGCGCGGACCTCCCGCAGGTGGCCGTGTTCGACACCGCGTTCCACTCCACGATGCCGGAGCACGCGGCCCGTTACGCCGTGGACACCGAGATCGCCGACCGGTACTCCGTCCGGCGCTACGGCTTCCACGGAACCTCCCACGCCTACGTCTCCCGGGCCACCGCCGCACTGCTCGGCAAGGCGCCCGAGGACGTGAACGTGATCGTCCTGCACCTGGGCAACGGCGCCTCGGCCTCGGCCGTCAAGGGCGGCGTGTGCGTGGACACCTCCATGGGCCTGACCCCGCTGGAGGGCCTGGTCATGGGCACCCGCTCGGGTGACCTGGACCCGGCCGTGATCTTCCACCTGGCCCGGGTGGGCGGCCTGTCCATCGACGAGATCGACTCGCTGCTGAACAAGAAGAGCGGTCTGCTGGGTCTGTGCGGCGACAACGACATGCGCGAGGTGCTCCGCCGGGCCGGCGAGGGCGACACCAAGGCCGCGGTGGCGTTCGAGACGTACATCCACCGCCTGAAGAAGTACATCGGCGCCTACTCGGCGGTCCTGGGCAAGGTGGACGCGGTCGCGTTCACCGCCGGGGTCGGCGAGAACGCCGCCGACGTGCGCACGGCGGCCATCGCGGGGCTGGAGGAGTTGGGCCTGGCGCTCGACCCCGCCGCCAACGCGGTCCGCTCCCCCGAGCCGCGGCTGATCTCGGCGGAGTACGCCCGGGTCGCCGTGGCGGTGGTCCCCACCGACGAGGAACTGGAGATCGCCGGCCAGGCGTACGCACTGGTTACCCAGTAGTCACTTGGACATTCCACCAGACGGAATATTCCGCTACGAAACAAACCGATAGGATCCGCTCCATGCGCCGTTCCAAAATCGTCTGCACGCTGGGCCCCGCCGTCGACTCGTATGAGCAGCTGAAAGCTCTCATCGAAGCAGGCATGAACGTGGCCCGATTCAACATGAGCCACGGATCCCACGCCGAGCACGAGGAGCGGTACCACCGCGTCCGCAAGGCCGCCGAGGACACCGGGCGTGCCGTGGGCGTCCTGGCCGACCTCCAGGGCCCCAAGATCCGCCTCGAGACCTTCGCCGAGGGCCCCGTCGAGCTGGTGCGCGGTGACGAGTTCACCATCACCGCCGAGGACGTCCCGGGCGACAAGTCCATCTGTGGCACCACCTACAAGGGTCTCCCGGGCGACGTGTCCAAGGGCGACCAGATCCTGATCAACGACGGCAACGTCGAGCTCCGCGTCACCGAGGTCGAGGGCCCCCGGGTCAAGACCATCGTGATCGAGGGCGGTGTCATCTCGGACCACAAGGGCATCAACCTGCCCGGCGCCGCGGTGAACGTCCCGGCCCTGTCCGAGAAGGACGTCGAGGACCTCCGCTTCGCGCTCCGCATGGGCTGCGACCTGGTCGCCCTGTCCTTCGTCCGCGACGCCAACGACGTCAAGGACGTCCACAAGGTGATGGACGAGGAGGGCCGCCGCGTCCCCGTCATCGCCAAGGTGGAGAAGCCGCAGGCCGTCGCCAACATGGAGGCCGTCGTCGACGCCTTCGACGGCGTCATGGTGGCCCGCGGCGACCTCGCGGTCGAGTACCCCCTCGAAAAGGTCCCGATGGTGCAGAAGCGCCTCATCGAGATGTGCCGCCGCAACGCCAAGCCGGTCATCGTCGCCACCCAGATGATGGAGTCGATGATCACCAACTCGCGGCCGACCCGCGCCGAGGCGTCCGACGTGGCCAACGCCATCCTCGACGGCGCCGACGCGGTCATGCTGTCGGCCGAGTCCTCGGTCGGCGCGTACCCGATCGAGACCGTCAAGACGATGTCGAAGATCGTCGCGGCGGCCGAGGAGGAGCTGCTCTCCAAGGGCCTCCAGCCCCTGGTCCCGGGCAAGAAGCCGCGCACCCAGGGCGGCGCCGTGGCCCGTGCCGCGTGCGAGATCGCGGACTTCCTGGACGCGAAGTCCCTGGTCGCGTTCACCAAGTCCGGTGACACCGCCCGTCGTCTGTCGCGCTACCGCGCCTGCCAGCCCATCCTGGCGTTCACCACCGACCCGGCCACCCGCAACCAGCTCGCGCTGAGCTGGGGCGTGGAGACCTACGTCGTGGCGCACGTGGACAACACCGACGAGATGGTCGAGCTGGTCGACGCCGAGCTGCTGAAGCTCAAGCGCTACAACGCGGGCGACGCCATGATCATCACCGCCGGTTCGCCCCCCGGCGTCCCCGGCACCACCAACATGGTGCGCGTCCACCACCTCGGTGGCGGCGCGACCTCTGCCTGATCCGGGCAGCGGGAACGACGGCCGAAGGCCCGGACCCCCGAGAGCGATCTCGGGAGCCGGGCCTTCGGCCGTTCTCGCGTGCGGGGTCGGGCGCCGGCGCTACTCGGCGGGGCCGATGTAGTTGCGCAGCCCCGGCACGGTCAGGTTGCCGCCGAACTGCCCGGCCTGCACCACCTTCACGTCGGTGAAGAAGACCCAGGGCACGTTCAACGGGGGCGGGGTGCCCGGGGTGAACTCGATCGGCAGCAGCCCGAAGATCTTGCCCTTGAGGCTCTCGGTGTACATCGTCACCTTGCCGTCGCGGATCTTCGAGGTGGATCCGGGACGGGATTTCAGGTGCGCGACCCGGTCCCCCGTGCCGACCGTCTGGTAGAGGTCCTTGATGTCCAGGGAGTCCGCCGTGAACTTCAGGACCTTCTTCGTCTTGCCGCCGGCGGTGCGCACCTCCACGATGCCCTCGTAGTCCAGCCCGGACAGGGTCAGCCAGGAACTCGACAGGTACCAGGGCTCGTCGGGCAGCAGCGGGGCGGCGGCGTCGAGCTTGGCGTTGGCGAGGGCCTCGGGGTCGGGGGTGGCGCACGGGAAGGGCTGCTTGCCCTCGGTGGCCGTGCCGTTCTCGCCGTCGGTCTCGTCCTTGGGCGTGGTGACGGTGTCCTTCACCTCGTCGGACAGGTCCTCGGGGTCCACGCCGGCGGCCTTGGCGGCGTCCCGGATGGCCTGCTCGCGCGGATCGACGGGGGCGCTGGGCCGGGGCTTCGGCGTGACCGGGCCCGTGCCGGTCCCGGTGCTCGCGGTGGGCGCGGGTTTGCCGGGGGTGGGCTTGGCCGAGGCGGAGCCGGAGGGCCTCGGCGCGGGCGGGGTCATCCCCGGCGGCGGGGTCTTCCCGGGCCGGACGTTGCCCAGCTCGTCGAAGAACTCCTTGATCCGGTCCCCGACGCCCAACGGGTCCAGCGGGTCCCGGCTCGTCGAGGCGGAGGGCTTCGCGGAGGGCTTGGCGGAGGGCTTCGCGGCCGGCGCGGACGGGCCGCCGCCGGTTCCGGTTCCGCCGCCCGGCTTCGTGCTCGGCTTCGTGCCGGGCTTCGCGCTCGCCGAGGGCGAGGCCGAGCCCGAGGGGCCGGGGGCCGGGGCGGAGGAGGAACCGGAGGCCGAGGGCGAGGGCTTCGCCGATCCGCTCGCGGACGCCGAGGGCGAACCCGACGGCGAACCCGAGGGCGAACCGGAGCCGGAGGCCGAGGGCGAGGGCCCGTCCGAGCGGGTCACGCAGGGTCCGGGCAGGAACGGGATGTCGTGCTCGTCGGCCGCCGCCGGGTTCGGTGCCAGGCCCATGCCGACCAGGACGGCCGTCGGCATCGCCGCGAGCGCCATGGTCTTGCCGACGGGCAGGTTGAACTTGGTCAGCAGTGATTTCCGGGGCGCCGCGTGGCGCGGCGCCTTCTTCTTCTCACGGGACCGCGCCCCGGGCTCCTCGCCCGGTCGCGCCTCGTCACCCCGCACTGTTCCTCCCGCCGTCGGCGTGTCCGGTCGTCTCGGTCGTGCGGTGGCCCTCCGGGGCCCACGGGTGCTTCTCCAGCGGCACGGTGCCCCGCTGCGGGGGCAGCACCGAGGTGTTCGCGCCGGGGTCGACGCCGTATCCGGGTCCGGGCGCCGGCTGCCCCTGCGGGGGCGCGTAGGCCCCGGGCAGCGGCTGCGTCGCGGGGGGCGCGTACGCCCCGGCCGGGACCGGCGCGGGCACGGCGTCCGCGGGCTGCGCCCCGGGCTCGGCCGCTTCGACCGGCGGGGTGCCGGGGGCCCAGGACAGGGCCAGCGAGCCGCCGATCAGGGACAGCATGAGGCCGACGCCGAAGCCGCCGAGGTTGGACACCGGCAGCGAGACCAGGCCGAGCAGGATGGTGGCGACCCCGGCGAAGACCCGGATGCCCTGCTGGAACCAGAGGGCGATGCCGAGGGTCATCAGCAGCACGCCGATGATCAGGGCGCCCGCCCCGCCGGTGGTGGCCATGGCGATGCTGATGTTGCCCAGGCGCAGGTCGGCGTACGGAAGGTAGGCGATCGGCACCCCGGCGCACAGCGTGAACACCCCCGCCCAGAACGGCCTCTTGCCGGTCCAGGTGTGGATCGCGTAGTACACCGCGGTGAGCCAGTGGTCGTCCGCGGAGGTGCGGACCGGGGCCGGGGCCTGGCGGGTCATCGACAACAGCTCCCTGAGGTACGGGTGGTACGGAGAACTACGCTCGGCGCACTCGGGAACCGCGCGGACGACCCGTCGTCCGCCGGTCTGGCCGGCCGTCGGCCGCCCGCGCGGCCCCGGTGCGGTCGCCTGACGGCTACTTGACTTCGCTGTCCTCGTAGCAGGGCTTGTCACCGGGGACGAGCCGCAGCTTGAGGTCCGGCAGGGTGAAGGTGCCGGCCGTGGTGGCCCATGCCTTCTGCCGCACCTTGGTGAGCGTGGCCTTCTCGGCGCGCTGCGAGAACGCGAACGGGCTGGCCAGGGTGCCCGGTTGGGCCGGGGTGACGTGCGACTTGTCGCCGGCCGCGACGCCGATGTCGAGCTTCTCGAAGTAGGCGTCGGCGTCGAGTTCGGCCACGTCCAGGTAGATGTTCGTGGCGACGGCCGGGTTCTTCGGGTCGGTGCCGGTGCGCAGTTGGAGCGTGATCGGGCCGATGCCCGGCACCGGGGTGACCAGCGACTGGCACATGTTGGTGATGGTGGCCTTGCTGAAGCCGGAGATGGTGACCGGGTGGTCCTCCTTCTTGCCGGTCTCCAGGTTGTTGCCGTGCGCGACGCCGCCGTACTGGATCAGGTTCTCACCGACCAGGGAGTCGGCCCGGACCTTGAAGTCCTGGCCCGAGACGCTGAAGGACGCGGCGAGCGCGCCCTGCGCGAGGCCGACGCCCACGGCGGCCGTGGCCGCGATCGAGGGGACCATGACGACGGCGAAGCGCTTCCATCTCGTACCGCCGCGAACCTGGGATTTCATGTGTTGCTCCTCCTTCTCGGACGTACATCCGGTCCGGGCGCAGCCCGTCCTGGGATGGGAGTTGCGAGTCCTCGGGAAGGAGTGCAGGAGATGTCGGCGTGAACCGCGTCCGCACCACCGGCGATCACCCCCGAGCGACAACCACGGGGCCGCGCCTTCGCACGACCCGAAGGACAGGACCCGCCGGATCCGGCGGGTACCCCCCTGTCCGTGAGGTCCGGTGTCATGCCCACCGGACCTGCCCGGTGGGGACCCTTCCGGGCCCCGCGTCGGGGTGCGGCGCGAGGGGGAAGGACCGAGCGTCGCCGATCGTGGTCCATTCCCGGCGCCCGCACAAGGGGGTTCGTTACCGGCGGGTAACGGTCGGGTGTCGGCGGTACGCCGGAGGGGGGCGGGGCGGCGACGCACGGTGGCGCCCATGGCCACGACATATGGGGAGCAAACAGGAGCCCCCCGGCAGTTCGGGGAGCGTGACTTACTACGAGTAACAGCGGCCGCGATTGCCAAGATTTGGCAAAGCGCGGCCGCTGTTGGTCACCGTGTCAACAAATCGCCCCGCCCGTCACGACGGTGCGGAACGCGGGGCTCAGAAGAGCACGCGGGCCAGCGCGGTGCGGGCCGGGCCCACCGCCGGGTGGTCGGCGCCCAGCACCTCGAAGAGCTCCAGCAGGCGCACCCGCACCGTGTCCCGGTCGTCCCCGAAGACCACGCGGATCGTGTCCACGAGCCGCCCGAAGGCGTCCTCGACGTGCCCGCCGGCCAGGTCCAGCTCGGCGACGGCGATCTGCGCGGCCGGGTCCTTGGGGTTCTCCGCGGCGGCGGCGCGCACGGCGGCCGGGTCCATCGCCCGCACCTTGGCGTGCAGTTCGGCCTGGGCCAGGCCGAGCAGGGCCTCGGGGTGCTTGGCGTCGAGCGCCAGCACCTCGCGGTACGCGGCGATCGCGCCGTCGAGGTCCTCGTTGTCCAGGGCCTCGGCGGCGGCGTCCAGCAGGTGGTCGTACGGGCCCGCGGCGGGCTCCTGCGGGGCCTCGGCGCCCGCGGCCTCGTCCACGACCAGGCCGGTGAGCCCGTAGCGCTCCTCGGCGATCTGGACGAGCTGGGCCAGCACGTCGCGGATCTGGTCCTCGGGCGGGAGGTCCTGGAAGAGCGGCAGGGCCTGGCCGGCCACGACCGCGAACACCGAGGGCAGGGCCTGGAGGCCGAACTGCTGGGCGAGGCCCATGTTGGCCTCGACGTCGACCCGGGCCAGCACGAAGCGCCCGGCGGCCTCGACCGCGAGCCGCTCCAGCAGGACGCCGAGGCGCACGCTCGCCTCGGACCGTTCGGAACGGAAGTCGATGACCACCGGCACCTGCGAGGAGAGCCGGAGCACCGTGCCCTCGAAGTTCGCCTCGTCTACGTCGACGACGAGCGCGGAGGCCGGCACCCCGGCCGGTCCGCCGGACCGGGCGGCCTCGACACGGGCCTGCTCCGCCTTGGCCTTGGCCTCGCCGGCCGCCTTCACCGCGGCGAGGTCGACGACGCCGCTCATGGACATGTTTCTGGGCTGCATGCGTACATCCTCCCCCGAGTGCGCACGGCGGCGGGCCACCGATGTCAAGATGGCCCGCCGGGACCACCGCGACGAGCGCGGCGCCGGACGTCCATCCGAAAAGTCGGCGCCCGGTCCCCACCCGGCGCCTGTGTGGTTGTCGCGCGGGGCCGACCGGGTCGGCTCTTACGCTACGAGCCGTAGCGTAACTCCCGCCGGCGTCGACGGTCCGGGCCCTCCGGCGTGATCTGAACCACAGCGCGAGCCCCGGCGCCCGCGAGGCTACCGACGGGTATGGTCACCGCCATGTCCCCGTCCCGCCCTCCTGCCGACCAGGGCGGCGCCGGGCGCCTCGGGCGCCCGCGCAGCGCCGCCGCCGATGCCGCGATCCTGGCCGCGACCCGCGAGGCGCTGGTGGAACTGGGGTGGTCCAAGTTGACCATGGGCGACGTCTCGGCCCGCGCCGGGGTCGCCAAGACCACCCTGTACCGACGCTGGGCGGGCAAGAACGAGCTGGTCGTGGACGCCGTCGCGGAGCTCTTCGACAGCCTGGAGCTGCCCGACCGGGGCTCCCTGGAGGGCGACGTCGAATTCGTCGTGCTCAGCTTCGCGGCCCTGCTGCGCCGACCCGAGGCGCGCACCGCGCTGATGGCGGTGGTGGCCGAGTCCACCCGGGACGAGGCCCTGCGGGACCGGATCCGGACGGCCATCGTGGACCGTCAGAAACGCCTCGTGGTACTGGGGCGGGAACGGGCCCAGGCCCGGGGGGAACTGCCCGCCGAATCGGACGCCGCCCTCGCGGCCCGGACCACCGACCTGATCTTCGACGTGATCGCCGGCACCGTCGTGCACCGGGCGCTGGTCAGCGCGGAGTCCGTGGACGCCGAGTGGGTCGCGGCCTTCACCGCCCTGTTGATGCACGGGCTGCGCGGGGCCGCCGCCGACACCCCCTGACCGCACGCCGTCGCGGCCCGCCGCGCCCCCGGGGGAGTCGGGGCGCGGCGGGCCGCGGGTCGAGGGGGAGCGGCCGGGCTCAGAAGCCGGGCGGCTCCGTGTAGGTGCCCCACTCCTCGCGCAGCACCCCGCAGATCTCGCCGAGGGTGGCCTCGGCGCGGACGGCGTCGAGCATGGCCGGAATCATGTTGGAGCCGTCGCGGGCGGCGGCGAGCATCTCGTCGAGGGCGGCGGTGACGGCCCCCTCGTCCCGGGCCTCCTTGCGCCCGCCCAGGACCCGCACCTGCTCGCGCTCCACCTCGTGGCTGACCCGCAGGATCTCCAGATCGCCGGTGACCGAGCCGGTGTGCACGTTGACGCCGACCACCCGCTTCTCGTCCTTCTCCAGCGCCCGCTGGTAGCGGAACGCGGATTCCGCGATCTCACCGGTGAACCAGCCGTCCTCGATCCCGCGCAGGATGCCGGAGGTGATCGGGCCTACGGGGTGTACCCCGTCGGGGTGGGCGCGCAGTCCGCGCTCGCGGATCTGCTCGAAGATCCGCTCGGCGTCGGCCTCGATGCGGTCGGTGAGCTGCTCCACGTACCAGGAGCCGCCGAGGGGGTCGGCGACGTTGGCGACGCCGGTCTCCTCCATCAGCACCTGCTGGGTGCGCAGCGCGATCTCGGCGGCCTGGGCGCTGGGCAGCGCGAGGGTCTCGTCGAGGGCGTTGGTGTGCAGGGAGTTGGTGCCGCCGAGCACGGCCGCGAGGGCTTCGACGGCGGTGCGGACCACGTTGTTGTAGGGCTGCTGGGCGGTCAGCGAGACGCCGGCCGTCTGGGTGTGGAACCGCAGCCACATGGCCTTGTCGGTCTTGGCCCCGTAGACCTCCTTCATCCAGCGGGCCCAGATCCGGCGGGCGGCGCGGAATTTGGCGATCTCCTCGAAGAAGTCGAGGTGGGCGTCGAAGAAGAAGGACAGGCCGGGGGCGAACACGTCCACGTCGAGCCCGCGCGAGAGGCCGAGTTCCACGTAGCCGAAGCCGTCCGCGAGGGTGTAGGCCAGCTCCTGGGCGGCCGTGGCCCCGGCCTCGCGGATGTGGTAGCCGGAGACGGAGAGCGGCTTGTAGGCGGGGATGCCGCTCGCGCAGTACTCCATGAGGTCGCCGATGAGGCGCAGGTGCGGCTCGGGTTCGAAGAGCCACTCCTTCTGCGCGATGTACTCCTTGAAGATGTCGGTCTGGAGGGTGCCGTTGAGCACGGCCGGGTCCACGCCCTGGCGTTCGGCGGCCACCAGGTACATGCAGAACACGGGCACGGCGGGGCCGCTGATGGTCATGGAGGTGGTGACCTCGCCGAGCGGGATGTCCCGGAAGAGGACCTCCATGTCGGCGGCGGAGTCGATGGCGACCCCGCAGTGGCCGACCTCGCCCAGGGCGCGCGGGTCGTCGGAGTCGCGGCCCATGAGGGTGGGCATGTCGAAGGCGACGGAGAGGCCGCCGCCGCCCGCCTCCAGGATCATCTTGTAGCGCTCGTTGGTTTGCTCGGCGTTGCCGAAGCCGGCGAACTGCCGGATGGTCCAGGTGCGGCCCCGGTAGCCGGTGGCGTGCAGGCCGCGGGTGTACGGGTACTCGCCGGGCCAGCCGATCCGCTCGAAGCCCTCGTAGGTGTCGCCGGGGCGGGGTCCGTAGACCGGCTCGACGGCGTCGCCGGAGAGCGTGGTGAAGTCGGCCTCGCGGGTCCGGGACTTGTCGTAACGGGCCTGCCAGCGACGGCGGCCCTCCTCGATGGCGTCAGCGTCCATGCTTCGAATTTACTAGGACGTCCTAGTAAATGTCGATGGCAAAACCCCGCCGAAACCGGGGAAGATCAGGTCCCGGACCCCTCGCGACCCGGAATGGACAGGTCCACGAGCCGCGCGACCGCCGCCACGAAGGGGCCCCGGTCCGGCGCGGGCAGCACCCGCCGCGCCCACCCCTCCACCAGCCCCAGGAACTCCCGCAGCTCGCCCTCGACCCCGTCGAGCAGCCGCGCGTACACCTCCGCGTCCAGCTCGATCACGGGGCCGTCCGGCTCCTCGGCGTCCACCGTCAACAGCACCCGGTCCCCGACCCTGGCCCCGTGCGCGCTCGGGCTGTGCCCGAACCACACCGGGTCCTCCGGGCCGCTCGCGAGCACCCGCCGCCCCTCCCGCCACTCCTCGATCCCCGAGCAGCAGCCCGGCGCCCACGTCCGCCCGGCACCGTCCGAGCACCACAGCCCGCCCGGGGCCTCCGGTTCCCGCGACGCCGCGAATGCCCGCACACGCGCCGCCGGATCGGCGAAGACCTCGTCCGGATCGTGCGGACACGACACGGCGAAGGTGTACAGCACGGTGCCCAGGGCCTCCTCGTCCAGCCCGCCGTGCAGCGGCACGTGGTCGAAGGCGTCGATCGCGTCCGCCACCGGCCACAGCCCGAACCCCGCGGGCACGAACGCGGCCTCCACCACGGCCCGCAGCTCCACCGTTCCCTCGCGCACCCGCCCGCTCCTCCTCCCGGCGGACCACCCGCCGACCCTCCGATCCTGCCGGCCCGCCCCGGAACGGCGAACGCCGGTCGCCGCGCGCACGGGGTGCGGGGCGACCGGCGTCGGAGCGGCCGGGGGACGGGGGTGCGGTGCGGGCGGGTCAGACCTTCGCGGGCACGGCCGCCGGGTCGTCGATCACGAGCGGGGCGACCTCGGCCCGGATCCTGCGCTCCACGAAGAACGCGGCGAGCGGGATGGTCCCGGAGGCCATCACCCAGATCATCTTGCCGAAGGACCACTTCGCCTTGGAGCTGAGGTCGAAGGCGAAGACCAGGTAGATCATGAAGAGGACGCCGTGGACCTGCGAGACCGCCAGGGTCAGTGTCGCGCCGGTGTCGAAACCGTACTTGGCGACCATGCAGGCGCAGAGGATCAACAGCATGACGGCGGTGGCGAAGGCCATCACCCGGTACCGGGTCAGCACGCTCTTCTTCATGCCCTTGAGCCTAACCGTCCGCTTTGCGTGATCTTGACGCGGGTCAGCCCTCGTCGAAGTCCGAGGCCGCGACCCGCAGCGGGCGCAGCAGGGCGAAGATCTCCCCGCACTCCTCGGCGTCGTACGCGCCCAGTCCGAACTCCATCGCCATCAGGTCCCGGGTCGCGGACTCGACGACCTCGCGGCCCTTGTCGGTGATCGAGGCGAGGGTGCCCCGGCCGTCGTTCGGGTTGGGGCGCTTGGCCACGAGCCCGGACCGCACGAGCCGGTCCACGGTGTTCGTCACCGAGGTCGGGTGCACCATCAGCCGCTCCCCGATCTTCGACATCGGCAGTTCGCCGGCCTTGGAGAAGGTGAGCAGCACCAGCGCCTCGTACCGCGCGAAGGTCAGCCCGTAGGGCTTGACCACCGCGTCCACCTCGCCGAGCAGGATCTGGTGCGCCCGCATGATCGAGGTGATCGCGGCCATCGCGGGGACCGGTCCCCACCGCTCCTGCCAGAGTTCGTCGGCGCGGGCGATGGGGTCGAAGGGAAGGCTGAGGGGCTTGGGCACGCGTAGACCTTACCGGCCGGTCATCTGCCGATCATCCCCCGTCTCAGGACTCGACCCCCCGCGTCGCCGGCGCGCGCCCGCGCGCGCCCCGGGCTCCGCCCGCACGTGCCTCCCGCAGCAGCCACAGGGTCGCGCAGGTGCCCAGGACGGCCGCCGCCGGCACCACCTGGCGCACCGGCCAGAACTCCGCGGCCAGCCCCGCGCCCGCCATCCCCAGGCCCTGGCAGCTCATCAGTCCGGTGCCCAGCCAGGTCATCGCCCGGCCCCGGTCCCCGGCCGGCACCGCCGCCACGAACCACTGGTCCAGGCCGAGGGTGTACACCTGAGCGAGCCCCGCCGCGCACAACAGCAGACCCGTCACGAGCGCCCCGGGGCCGGCCGCCCAGCCCAGCAGCGGCAGCAGCGCGCAGGCCGCGAGCGGCGGCGTGATCCGGGCCCGGGTCTCCGGCCGGAGCCGGGCCCCGGCCCACAGCTCGCCGACGATCGTGCCCACCGCCGGGGCGCACATCAGCAGGCCGAGGGCGGAGGTGCCGATGCCGGCCCCGGCCGCGTACGTGGTGAGCAGCGCCTCGGGGACGACGAGGAAGGTCGGGGGCAGCCAGGACAGCAGCAGGAGGGTCCGGATCCGCCGGTCCCGCAGCAGCGGCGCCCCGCCGATGGGGCCGGCGGGGGCGCCCTCGGACGGGGCGTCACGCCGACGCGGGGCGGGGCGGGCCCGGGTGCCGACGCGCAGCAGCAGCGCCGAGCCGAGGAAGCCGAGGACCGTGGCCGACAGGGCCCCGCGCGGCGGCACGAGGGCGAGGAGCAGCCCGCCGAGGGCGAAGCCGAGCAGTTGCGCGCTCTGCGCGACCGTCCGCAGCAGCGAGCGCCCCAGCACGAACGCGTCCCCGGTGCCGAGGACCTCGGCCAGCGAGGCCGCGCGGACCCCGCCGAACAACGGTGCCACCAGGGACATCACCGCGCGCAGCGCGGGCAGCGGGGTGCCGGGCAGCACCATCGCCCCGGCGGCCGTCGCGCACAGCAGGTCGCAGGCGACCAGGGTGGCGCGGGCCGGCACCCGGTCGGCCCACCGGCCGAGCACGAGCCCGCCCACCGCGTAGGGCAGGAAGCCGAGCGCGAAGGTCAGCGCGGACAGCAGCGGGGAGCCGGTGAGGCGGAACACGAGCACGGTCAGGGAGATCTCGGCGACGACCAGGCCCAGCACCGACAGCAGGTGCGCGGCGAAGACGGCCCGGAACTCCCGCACCCGGAACACCGGCCCGTAACCACGCGCCCCGCTCGGGGCCGGGGGTTCGGACGGCGGGCCGGGGGCGGGCACGGCGGGACCGTCGGCGGCGCCGGCCGCCCGGGAGTCGCGGGAGTCGCGGGAGGCAGGGGGCATGTCCCCGACGATGGGCGCGCGGCCCCTCCCCCGGCCACGGATTCGGCCCCGCCCGAATCCGGCGGCGCGGGCCCGGGTCGGGCGCCGGCCCGGGACGCCGGCAGGCTGGGCCCGTGTCGTACGACTACAGCCTGACCCTGGCCCCGGCGGACCTGCTGCGCTGCCGGTTCGCCGCCTCCCCGTTGTGGGAGACGGTGGAGGCCGTGCGCACCCTGGCCCGGCCCGCGCGGCAGGCGTACCACCTGCCCTGGCTGCGGGCCGCGCGGGCGGCGGGCGCGGGGCTGGACCTGCGTCCGCTGTGGCTGTTGATGCCCCGGCGCGGCCACAACCCGGACTTCCTCGCCCCGGCGCCCACCGCCCCCTCGGCGGGGTTCGCCGAGGAGGCGGCCCGGATCCGGGCCGCCGATCCGGCCCGGGTGCGCGAGGACCTGGCCCGCGCCCTGGCCTGCACCCCGGGCGCGGCGGACGGGGAGCTCGGCCGCCGGATGCTCGCCGATCCGGCCCGTGCGGCGCGGGAGTTGGCGGAGCTGCTGACGGCCGCGTGGCGGGCCCTGGTCGAGCCGTACTGGCCCCGGATCCGGGCCCTGTTGGAGGCGGACGTCGCCCACCACACGCGGCTGACGGCGCGCGGCGGGTTGGCCGCCCTGTTCACCGGCGTCCACCCGGAGGTGCGCTGGGACGGGGCGGCGTCCACCCTGCGGATCGGCCGGGGCACGGGCGGGCACCACCGGGTGCTCGACGGGACGGGCCTGCTGCTGATGCCGAGCGTGTTCGTGTGGCCGGATGTGGTCGCGGGTTGGGAGGAGCCCTGGCAGCCGATGCTCGTGTACCCGGCGCGCGGGGTGGGCGATCTGTGGGCCGGGGCCCCGCCGCAGCCCTCGGCGGCCCTGGCCGGTCTGTTGGGACGGGGACGGGCCCGGGTGCTGTGCGCGGCGGCGGAGCCGGTGACCACGGCGGTGTTGGCGGCGCGGTTGGGGATGGCGGCGTCCTCGGTCTCGGCGCACCTGCGGGCCCTGCGGGCGGCGGGGCTGCTCGACGCGGGGCGGGCGGGGCGGGAGGTGCCGTACGTGTGGACGCCGCTGGGCCGGGCCCTGGTGTCGGGTTCCGATCTGCCCGGGTCCTGACCTCGCCTCCGCAACCGTGCCCACGATCGGCGGTTTGCGGCGTTTCGTCCGGTCGTGGGCGTAGGTTCGGCGCACCACCCCGCCCGCACGGGGCCCTCGCCGTCGAGATCCCGAAGGAAGCCGGATGTCTGGCCGCACCCTCCCGCCCGGTCGCGCCCGCCGCGGTCGCCCCGCGGGGCTCGCCCTCACGCTGCTCCTGCTCCCGGCCCTGCTGGTGTCCGGGTGCGCCGATCCGGGGCCCGAGCGTCCGGGCCGGGACCCGGGCGGGGCGGGTTCGGCGGCCCCCTCGCGGGCCGGCGCCTCTCCGGCGGGCGCCCCGGACTCCCCGTACTGGGTGGACGACCGGAGCGACGCGGCCCGGCAGGTGGCCGAGTGGCGGGCGGCGGGGCGCAATGGGGACGCGGAGGTGCTGCGGCGGATCTCGGAGCGGCCGATGGCGCTGTGGGCGCCGGGCGACGATCCGGGGCCGGAGCTGCGGCGGGCCTCGGCGGCCGCGGCGGCGGCCGGGCGAACCCTGGTGGCCGTGGCGTACAACATCCCGTACCGCGACTGCGGTCAGCACTCGGCGGGCGGGTCGGCGGACGCGGCGGCCTACCAGCGCTGGATCGGCGCGTTCGCCGACAACCTGGGCACGGCCCCGGCGGTGGTGGTGCTGGAGCCGGACGCGGTGCCGCACGTGGTGGACGGCTGCACCCAGGGCGAGCACCACGAGGAGCGGTACGCGCTGCTGTCGGAGGCGGTGGACCGGCTCAAGGCCCGGCCGCGCACGAAGGTGTACCTGGACGCGGGCAATCCGGCGTGGATCCCGGATCCGACGAAGCTGGTGGAGCCCTTGCGGCGGGCGGGGGTGGAGCGGGCGGACGGGTTCTCTTTGAACGTGTCGAACTTTCAGCCCGACGAGGCCGGGCGGGCCTACGGGGGCCGGTTGTCGAAGGCGTTGGGCGGCAAGCACTTCGTGCTGGACACGAGTCGCAACGGCGACGGGCCGCTGCCCGGCAGTCGGGACCAGGCGTGGTGCAATCCGCCGGGCCGGGCACTGGGGAAGGCGCCCACCGACCGGACCGGGGATCCGTTGGTGGACGCCTATCTGTGGGTGAAGCGGCCGGGCGAGTCGGACGGCGAGTGCCGGGGCGGGCCGGCCGCCGGCCGCTGGTGGCCGGAGTACGCGCTGGGCTTGGCCCGTCGGGCCCGGGGGTAATCGCTCTCCCCGAACCCGACGGGTCGACCGCGGACCGGTCGTCGTCACTCGTCGGCGGCGCCTTGGGCGTCGCTGTCGGTGGCGGGGGCCGGCGGCCGGATCTGGATCCACTTGGCGACCGACGGGGTGCCGTCGGCGTCGGCGACGAAGAGCATGTACCAGCCGGGCGGGACCAGGGTGGGGTCCTTCGGCACGGTGACGGTGACGGTGGAGTCGGTCTTGGTCAGGCCGAGTTCCACCGACCGCTGCTCCACGTCCGTGGAGTGGGTGACGGCGCTGGGGCGCATGAGTCGGGCGCGCACGATCCGGTCGGCGTTGGTCGCCTTGAAGGTGGCGCGGCCGTTCTGGTCGACCTCCTGGGGGCCGTCGCCGAGCATCGGGCGCTTGGCCTTGTCCCGGTAGAGGTAGGGCGGGGTGAAGACCTCCAGTCGGTGTTCGAACTTGCCGAGTTTGGTGTTGTCCTTGTCGGCGAAGAGGGGGTCGGATCCGAAGGTGGCCACGCGGCCGTCGGGCAGCAGCAGGGCCTCGGAGTGGTAGTTGCGGCCGACGGTGGGGGCCGCGGCGGCCACGAAGCGGTCGGTGCGCGGGTGGTAGAACTGCGCCTGCAGCAGGTCGCTGGCGCCACGGCCGCGGTAGTCGGAGGAGCCCCCGGCGGTGAAGACGGAGTCGTCGGGGAGGATCACGCTGGAGAGGTAGCGCACCCCTTGCGGGAGGGTGGCCGTGGTGCGGAAGGCGGGGTTCTTCGCCTTCAGGTCGACGACGGCGGTGCGCCGGGTGGACAGGGCGGACTCGCCGACCCCGCCGCCGCCGAGGACCATCAGGCGCTGGTCCTGGGCGGGCGGCAGGAGGAGGGAGGCGGAGGTTTCGAGCTGGTCGCCGTCCTTCATCCCCTCGATCTTGGTGAAGGTGTTCTTCTTGAGGTCCCACAGGCCGGGTTCGCGGCCCTTCTCGGCGGGACCGTAGCCGGCGTTGGAGCCGGTGTAGAGGAGTTTTCCGCCCTGGGTGAGGAAGAGGGCGGGGTAGGTGGGGAAGTAGCGGAAGGGGCCCTGGGACCACTTCTTCGTCTTCGGGTCGTAGATCTCGTTGTCGCCGGGGACCACGTCGCCGACGTCGTTGAGGCCGGAGACGGCGAGGACCTTGCCGTCCTGGAGGGTGACCAGGGTCGGGTACCAGCGGGCGTCCTTCATGGGGTCGACCGGGATGTACCTCTCCGCCTTGGGGTCGAACTCGTAGGCGGACTTGATGCCCTGGAAGTCCTGTTTGGTGACGCTGAGGCGTTCGGCGAGGCCGTAGACGTTCTCGGCGTCCTCGCCCGTGAGCCCGACGACCTCGTACTGGGCGGCCTCGGTGGTGAGTCCCTCGGCTCCGTCCTTGACGGCCTCGACGAACACACGGGTCTCGGCGGCGGTGACCTTCGTCTTCCAGGGCAGCATCCGGCCGCCGCTGCCGTAGCCGATCTCGAACTCGCGCTTGGCCTTGGGGACGGTCACGTCGAACTTGGCGACGTACTCGACCCCGGACGGGGAGCGGAAGACGGTGCCCTTCTTGAGGCGGACCACCTTGTCGGGGCTCTCGTTCTTGACCCTCATGCCGCCGCCGGCGCGGGTGACCTTCCCGTCGAGGACCTCGTAGCGGGCGGTGCCGCCGGCCACGAGGAGCCGGCCGTCGGGGAGTTGGCTGTGGCCGGAGCAGAAGAAGTCCTCGGGGGTGGGGATCTTCTTGAAGGTGTCGTTCGAGGGGTCCCACAGGATGGTGTCGAAGGTGCCCTTGTCGAAGTTCTTCTGGTTGTTGCCGGAGCCCGCGATGAGCAGCACCTTGCCGGTGTGCAGGAGGGCGGCGTGCATCGCGTTGATCCGGTACTGCTTCGGCAGGTCGACCAGGCCCCAGGAGCCGTACTGGATCCGGTACGAGGGCTGGGCGATCTTGTACTGGTGGTACTGGTCCTCGGCGAAGGACACGGCGGCGGGGGCGTTGAGTCCGACCAGCAGGACGGCGGCGCCGCCGCCCAGGAGCGTCTTGCGCAGTGTGCGCGAGGAGCGGTTCGGGGGGGCCATCACCTTCAGTTCCCTCCTGTCGTCGTGGCGAACGCCGGCTCCGGCTCGTCGCCCGGTTCGGGGCCGCGCACGACGACCCGGTTGTGGGCCACGGCGCGGGCCCGGGCGGCGGCCCGGCGGTGGTCGCGCCAGGCGGTCCAGGCCCAGATGGCCGTCGGGGCCAGGGCCACGGCGAGGGCGAGGAACGCCCAGGTGCGCATGGCCGCGTGCGTGTGGTCGTAGCGGACGGACGCGAGCAACGAGACCGCGAGCACCCCGACCCAGAACAGGTGGATGCGGAAGGTCGCGAGCCGGTCGGCGTTGGCGGCGCCGCCCTTGGGGGTGACCACGAACCGTCCCTGGGTGCGCAGCACGGCGGAGCCGAGCGAGCGCAGGTAGATCGGGGCGCAGACGGCGGACATGGCCATCCCGGCGAGGCCGCCGGAGCCCTCGGGTTCGTGCGGGGAGACGTTGTGGCGCCGGTTCCAGAGGTAGAGCCCGATCTGGAGGGCGGCGGCGTCGCTGTAGAGCATCAGCCAGACCGAGGCCGAGACCTGGGTGCCAGAGGCGCCGAGCCACAGGAACAGCACGCAACTGAGGATGCCGAGCAGCCAGTTGACGGCCGTCATGGGGTAGTACACCAGCATCAGCGTGTAGTTGAACCAGCGGCCGGGGGGCATCCGGAAGAAGCTCTTGCCGTACTGCTTGAAGAGGGTCTCGTAGGTGCCCCGGGACCAGCGCAGTTGCTGGGTGAAGAAGTCCGTCCAGGAGGCCGGGCCCTCGCCGACGGCGAGGACGTCGGGGGTGTAGACGGAGCGCCAGTGCCGGCGGGTGGCGGGGTTGCGGCGGCGGTGCAGCTCGAACCCGGTGGCCATGTCCTCGGTGATGGAGTCGACGAGTCCGCCGACCTGGCGCAGGGCGCTGATGCGGACGGCGTTGTTGGTGCCGACGAACATCGGGGCGCCGTAGCGGTTGCCGGCGCGTTGGATCAGCGCGTGGAAGAGGTACTGCTGGGATTCGGCGGCCTTGGTGACGGCGCTGGTGTAGTTGCCGTAGACCTGGGGTCCGACGACGAAGGCCACGTCGGGGTCGCGGAAGTAGCCGAGCATCCGCTCCAGGAACTCGGGGAGCGGGACGTGGTCGGTGTCCACGGAGGCGAAGAACTCGTAGTCGTCGCCGTGTGCGTCGAGCCAGGCGTTGTAGTTGCCGTGCTTGGTCTTGGCGCGGTGTCCGCCCTTGGCGGTGTTCCACTCGGGTATGCCCTTGCGGGTGAAGTGGCGCACGCCGAGTTCGGCGCAGAGCAGGCGGGCCTCGGGGTCGTCGCCCTCGTCCAGCAGCCACACGTCGAGCGGGCCGTCGTGCCGGAGCCGGCGGGCGGCCTCCAGGGTGGCCCGGACCATGCCCAGGGGTTCCTTGCCGGGGACGTAGGTGGTGAGGAACGCGACCTTGGTGCCGGGTTCGGGGGGCACGGGGATCGGGTCGCGGGCGACGAGGGTGGCGTGGGCGATGGACACCACGTTCACCAGCATGAAGAGCATGATCAGCGCGATGCAGACCAGCATCACGGTGTCGAAGCGGACCAGCCAACGGTCGCCGCCCTCGCGGACGGTCCAGTGGGAGGGCCACACGAGATAGGCCAGCAGTCCGGCCGCCGCCAGGGGGGCGAGCAGCATCAGGCCGACGGCTCGTATTCGGTGCGCCTCACCCGACAGCAGGGAGCGGTAGCGCACCCGGTAGGCGCCGCTCTCCGGCTCCGCGAACGGGCCGGCGAGGCGGCTGTGGGTCTCGTAGTCGTAGCCTTCCGGCCGCACGGTCCCTCCCACATTCGATTCGCCAATGGGTTTGATAACCCCACAAAAGGCGACAAACGAGGGCGCGTCCAACGGGGCTCCGCCGACAGGGCGACCGCCGAACGGGAACACGAAGGCCCCCGTCCCCTCACGGGGGCACGGGGGCCTGCGGTGGTACGCGCGGGCGGGGCTCAGCCCTCGGCCAGGTGCCGTTCCACGGTCTCGACCTTGGAGGTGATGCCGTCGGTGACGCCGGGTCGGATGTCGGCCTTGAGGACGAACGAGACCCGGGGCGCGCGCGCCTCCACGACCGCGACGGCCCGCCGCACCACGTCCATGACCTCGTCCCAGTCGCCCTCGATCGTGGTGAACATGGCGTCGGTGCGGTGGGGCAGGCCCGACTCGCGCACCACGCGCACGGCGTCGGCCACGTACTCGCCGACCTCCTCGCCCACCCCGAGCGGGGTCACGGAGAACGCGACGATCACGCGACCGCCCCTTCCCGGTCCGTCTCGCCCACCGGCCCGCGGGCGGCGGCCTCGGCCTCGTCCCGCTTGAGGATCCGGTCGCCGAACAGTCCGCCGAAGGGGATCACGGCGAACACGAAGAAGAGCAGGACCTTGCCGAACTTCCACTTCGCCTTGGACCACACGTCCAGCAGGAACACCGCGTAGATCACGAAGAGGATGCCGTGCAGGATGCCCAGCGGCATCATCAGGAAGTCGATGTCGGAGATCCGGCTGAGCAGCGAGCCGAAGATCAGCAGGGCCGGGAAGGAGAGCGCCTCCGGGACGGAGATGAGGCGCAGCCGGTGCAGGGCGGAGGCGGTCTTGAGGTCCACGGACAACCTTCGGGGAGGGGGGAGCGACGGGCGCGGAACCCCTCCAGTCTCGCAGCCCGTTTTGCGCGATCTTGACCCGGGGCGGCGCCGGGAGCCGACGGCACGGCGCGATGTGGGCCACACGCCCTGTTCCCACCGGCCGCCGCCCGATACCGTCTCCTCCGTGGCTCAGTTCCGTCTCCAGGGGAGCAAGGTGCTCGCGGTCGACCTGACCGGCGACACCGTCAAAGCGAAGAACGGGTCGATGGTCGCCTACGACGGCCGGATGACCTTCAAGAAGATGACCGGCGGCGGCGAGGGCCTGCGCGGCATGGTCACGCGGCGCCTCACCGGCGAGCAGATGACCGTGATGGAGGTGCAGGGCCAGGGCACCTGCTGGTTCGCCGACCGCGCCACGGAGATCAGCCTGGTCCGCCTCCAGGGCGAGAAGCTGCACGTGGAGGCGAGCAACCTGCTGTGCGTGGACTCGGGCCTGCGCACCGGCACCACCTTCACGGGGCTGCGCGGGGCGTCGAGCGGCAACGGGCTGTTCACCACCACCGTGGAGGGCTCCGGCCAGGCCGCGCTGCTCTCGGACGGGCCGGCGGTGGTGCTGCGGGTCTCCGCGCAGTACCCGTTGACCGTGGACCCGGGCGCGTACATCGCGCACACCGGGAACCTGCGCCAGCAGCTCCAGGCCGGGGTCACCTTCCGGACCCTGATCGGCGAGGGCTCGGGCGAGGCGTTCCAGATCCGGTTCGAGGGCGAGGGCCTGGTGTACGTGCAACCGAGCGAGCGGGCGACCTTCGGGGGCGACGTCTGATGCCGTTCACCGAGATCAACTCCCGGGTGGTCGAGGCCCGCGTCGTGCCCGGCCAGAAGCTGTACAGCCAGCGCGGCGCGATGCTCGCCTACCGCGGCTCCGTCTCCTTCACCCCCGACCTCGCGGGCGGCCAGGGCGGGATCACGGGCGCGATCGGCCGGCGGATCGCGGGCGAGCAGACCCCGCTGATGACGGTCGAGGGCGAGGGCACGGTGATGTTCGGCCACGGCGGCCACCACATCCAGGTGATCAACCTGCAGGGCGACACCCTGTACGTGGAGGCCGACCGGCTGCTGGCCTTCGACGGCACCCTGCGCCAGGGCACCATGTTCATGGGCTCGCAGGGCGGCGTGATGGGCCTGGTCCGGGGCCAGGTCACCGGCCAGGGCCTGTTCACCACCACCCTCCAGGGGCACGGCTCGGTGGCCGTGATGGCGCACGGCGGGGTCGTCGAACTGCCGATCACCCCGCAGCGCCCGGTGCACGTGGACCCGCAGGCGTACGTGGCCCACCACGGCGACGTGCGCAACAAGCTGTCGACGGCCCTGGGCTGGCGCGACATGGTCGGCCGCGGTTCGGGCGAGGCTTTTCAACTGGAACTGTCCGGCCAGGGCACGGTCTACGTGCAGGCATCGGAGGAGAAGCTGTGAACCACGGCCCGGCGCCGCTGACGGGCCCCGGGGGGCCCACCGTC
The DNA here is from genome assembly GCF_049606955.1 of Streptomyces dryopteridis. Lineage (NCBI taxonomy): Bacteria > Bacillati > Actinomycetota > Actinomycetes > Kitasatosporales > Streptomycetaceae > Streptomyces > Streptomyces dryopteridis. The sequence goes on from NZ_CP187113.1 coordinate 1,584,703, forward strand.
CTCGATCCGCACTCGCTGCCCTCGGACGACAACGTCAACCCGTACACCTTCTGCGTGGAGCTCAAGAACAGCCAGTGGCTGCTCCAGAAGGGCAAGATGATCGCCTACTACGGGCGGATCACCTTCGACGGGATCGGGCACGGGCGCTTCGACCGGATCCTGCGCACGAGCTTCCACTCGCCCCTGCACGCCGCCGACTGGGTGGTGGCCGAGGGCCAGGGCAAGATGCTGCTGGCCGACCGCGCCTTCGACGTGAACTCCTACGACCTCGACGAGGGCAACCTGACGATCCGCTCGGGGAACCTGCTGGCCTACGAGCCGACGCTGGCGTTGAAGCAGTCGATCGTGCCGGGCTTCCTGACCCTGATCGGGACGGGGCGGTTCGTGGCCGCGTCGAACGGGCCGGTGGTGTTCCTGGAGCCGCCGCTGCGGGTGGACCCGCAGGCGCTGGTGGGCTGGGCCGACTGCCCCTCGCCGTGCCACCACTACGACCACGGGTACATGTCCGGGGTGATCGGCGGGCTGCGGGCGCTGACCGGGATCGGCGGCACCTCGGGCGAGGAGCACCAGTTCGAGTTCGTGGGCGCCGGGACGGTGCTGCTCCAGTCCTCCGAGACGCTGATGGCGGAGCGCGCCACCGGCACGGTCGGGGCGGAGCCGGGCGTGCCGGGCGCGGGTCCGGGGCACGGCGCCGGGCACGGGAGCGGGCACGGGGGCGCGGGCCAGGTGAACCTGCCGCGGATGCCGGGGCAGCTCGGCGACCTCCAGCGGCGCTTCGGACTGTGATCTTCCTATTTTTGTACGTAATTCAACTTCTTGGGTAGAGTTCACTCATGGAGACGATCGAGACCGAGACCGCCACCCGTTGGCTGACCGACGCCGAACAGTGCGCCTGGCGCACCCATCTCGACGTCAGCAGACTCCTGATGCACCAGCTGGAGAAGGACCTCCAGCCCTTCGGTCTCACCAACAACGACTACGAGATCCTCGTCAACCTCTCCGAGTCCCCCGACCTGCGGATGCGGATGAGCGACCTCGCGACCGCCACCCTGCAGTCCAAGAGCCGGCTCTCCCACCAGATCACCCGGATGGAGAACGCCGGCCTGGTCCGCCGCGTCAACTGCGAGTCCGACCGGCGCGGCCTGTTCGCCGTCCTCACCGACGAGGGCATGGAGACCATGCGCAAGGTCGCCCCGCACCACGTCGCCTCGGTCCGCCGGCACTTCATCGACCTGCTCTCCGGCGAGGACCTGACCGCCCTGCGCGGCTCCCTCGGCCCGGTCGCCGAACACCTGCGGACGGCGCGCGGCAAGCTCTGAGCCCCGCCCTCCCGGGCCCGCCCGACATGTGATCACCGCCGGCCCGCCCTAGGCTGACCGGGCACGGCGAGAGCCCCTCCGCCGCCGTGATCGCGCACCGGAAGGAGCCAGGGCATGTCCAAGCGAGGCAACAAGCGCAGGGCCCGCAAGAAGAAGGGCGCGAACCACGGCAAACGTCCCAACACGTGAGCCCGCGGGCCCGGACCGGAGCTCCTCCGGCCGGGCCCGTCCCGTGCGCCCGGGCGCTCAGCCCTCCGTGATGCCCGTCAGGAGGGAGTCCGCCGCCGCGTAGGGGTCCAGTTCGCCCGCCGCGACCCGGCCCGCCAGCGCCGACAGCCGCGCGTCCCCCTTCAGGTCCGCGATCCGCGACCGCAGGGCCGTCACCGCGATCGTCTCCACCTCCCGCGCCGCCCGCGCGGCCCGGCGCTCGGCGAGCACCCCGTGCTCCTCCATCCACGCCCGGTGCTTGTCGAGGGCCGCGATCAGCTCCTCCACGCCCTCCCCGCGCGCCGCGACCGTCTTCACGATCGGCGGCCGCCAGTCCCCGGCCGCCCGCGCCTCGCCCAGGCCCAGCATGTGGTGCAGCTCCCGCACGGTCGCGTCCGCGCCGTCCCGGTCCGCCTTGTTCACCACGTACACGTCGCCGATCTCCAGGATCCCCGCCTTCGCGGCCTGGATCCCGTCCCCCATGCCCGGCGCCAGCAGCACCACCGAGGTGTCCGCCTGCGCCGCGATCTCCACCTCCGACTGCCCCACCCCGACCGTCTCCACCAGCACCACGTCGAACCCGGCCGCGTCCAGCACCCGGATCGCCTGCGGCGCCGCCCACGACAGGCCGCCCAGGTGCCCGCGCGTGGCCATCGACCGGATGTACACCCCCGGGTCCGAGGCGTGGTCCGACATCCGCACCCGGTCCCCGAGCAGCGCCCCGCCCGAGAACGGCGAGGACGGGTCCACGGCCAGCACCGCCACCCGCCGGCCGGCCGCCCGGTACGCCGAGACCAGCGCCGAGGTGGACGTGGACTTCCCCACCCCCGGCGAACCCGTCAGCCCCACCACGTACGCCCCGCCCGTGAGCGGCGCCAGCGCCGCCATCACCTCCCGCAACCGCGGGGACGCCCCCTCCACCAGGGAGATCAGCCGGGCCACGGCCCGCGGACGGCCCTCGCGGGCCTGCTCGACCAGGGTGGGGACGTCCACCGTCGTCATCGGGTCACTGCTCCTCGTGTCGTTCGCGTGCCGGGCGGTCCCGGGGACCCGGGCGGGTCGGCCGGCGCCGCCCGGCCCGGGTCACCGGGGAGGTGGGGATCAGGCGGAGGGCACCCGCAGGATCAGGGCGTCGCCCTGCCCGCCGCCGCCGCACAGCGCCGCCGCGCCCACCCCGCCGCCGCGCCGCTTCAGCTCCAGCGCCAGGTGCAGCACCAGCCGCGCGCCCGACATGCCGATCGGGTGCCCCAGGGCGATCGCGCCCCCGTTGACGTTCACCTTTTCCGGGGTCACGCCCAGGTCCTTCATTGACTGCACGGCCACCGCCGCGAACGCCTCGTTGATCTCGATGAGGTCCAGGTCCTCGACCCCGAGGCCCTCCTTGCCCAGGGCGTGGACGATCGCGTTCGCGGGCTGGGACTGGAGCGAGTTGTCGGGACCCGCCACATTGCCGTGCGCGCCGATCTCCGCGATCCACTCCAGGCCCAGCTCCTCGGCCTTCGCGCGGCTCATCACGACCACGGCCGCGGCCCCGTCGGAGATCTGCGAGGCGGAGCCGGCCGTGATGGTGCCGTCCTTCGCGAACGCCGGCCGCAGCCGGCCCAGCGACTCCACCGTGGTCTCGGGCCGCACGCCCTCGTCCACGGCGAACAGCACCGGGTCGCCCTTGCGCTGCGGGATCTCCACCGGGGTGATCTCGGCCTCGAACACGCCGTTCTTCTGCGCCGCCGCCGCCCGCTGGTGCGAGAGCGCCGAGAACGCGTCCTGCTCCGGGCGCAGCAGCCCCAGCCGGGTGTTGTGCGTCTCGGTGGACTCGCCCATCGCCACGTTGTCGAAGGCGTCGGTGAGCCCGTCGTGGGCCATCGCGTCGAGCATCTCGATCGCCCCGTACTTGAAGCCCTCACGGGACTTCGGCAGCAGGTGCGGGGCGTTGGTCATGGACTCCTGACCGCCCGCCACCACCACGTCGAACTCGCCGGCGCGGATCAGCTGGTCCGCCAGGGCGATCGCGTCGAGCCCGGACAGGCACACCTTGTTGATCGTCAGGGCCGGGACGTTCATGGGGATGCCCGCCTTGACGGCGGCCTGACGGGCCGGGATCTGGCCGGCGCCCGCCTGCAGCACCTGACCCATGATCACGTACTGGACCTGGTCGCCGGAGACGCCGGCTCGCTCCAGCGCGGACTTGATGGCGAAACCACCGAGGTCCGCCCCGGAGAAGGACTTCAGGGAGCCCAGCAACCGCCCCATGGGGGTGCGGGCCCCAGCGACGATGACCGAGGTCGTGTTGTTCGTTCCGGACATGAGGCACAGCCCCTTGGATGAGGAGTGAACGAGGGTTCACACGAATGTACTGAGCGGTACCCACGCCGTCACCGGCGCGTGAGTGTGATCGCGCGCACGTTGCGTGACCACCCTCCCCGGCGGTGCACTTGACTCATGCTGACACGCATCGACCACATCGGGATCGCCTGTTCCGACCTGGACAGGACCGTCGAGTTCTACCGTGCCACCTACGGATTCGAGGTGTTCCACACCGAGGTCAACGAAGAGCAGGGCGTCCGCGAGGCCATGTTGAGGATCAACGGCACCGACGACGGCGGCGCCTCCTACCTCCAACTCCTCGAACCGACGCGCGAGGACTCCGCCGTCGGCAAATGGCTGGCCAAGAACGGCGAGGGCGTCCACCACATCGCGTTCGGCACCGCCGACGTCACCGCCGAGTCCGAGGCCATCCGTGACAAGGGCGTCCGGGTCCTCTACGACGCCCCCCGACGCGGTTCCATGGGCTCCGCCATCACCTTCCTGCACCCCAAGGACTGCCACGGCGTCCTGACCGAGCTGGTCACCTCCGCGACCGAGCCGAACCCCGACCACTGACCGCCCCGATCCCCGGCCGGTAGAGTGGCACAAGGCTCGGCCGGGGATCGGTGCGGACAAGGGGTCGGGGCTTGTGACCCGCGCCCCGGCATCTGACACCATCACCCCGGGGGCGCCGTTCAGCGGGCGGACGGTGCTCATGTGACAGTGAGCTTGCGACCAGGGGACGGATGGGACCGCGCGGTGCGGGGCTACGAAAGCCAGGAGAGTCAGCAGTCTGAGACCGATCACCTTTCGCTCTTCGAAGCCGAGATGGAACGGCTGAAGAAGGAACGCGGAAAGGTCGTCCAGCACGCCGAGGACCTCGGCTACCAGGTCGAAGTGCTGCGCGCCAAACTGCACGAGGCCCGGCGCGCCTTGGCCTCCCGGCCCGCCTACGACGCCGGCAACCTCGGCTACCAGGCCGAGCAACTGCTGCGCGAGGCGCAGATCCAGGCCGAGCAGATGCGCGTGGACGCCGAACGCGAATTGCGCGAGGCCCGGGCCCAGACCCAGCGCATCCTCCAGGAGCACGCCGAACACCAGGCCCGGCTCCAGGCCGAACTCCACACCGAGGCCGTCAACCGCCGCCAGCGCCTGGACCAGGAGCTCAACGAGCGCCGCCAGACCGTCGAGGCCCACGTCAACGAGAACGTGGCCTGGGCCGAACAGCTGCGCTCCCGCACCGAGGCCCAGGCCCGCCGGCTCCTCGACGAGTCCCGCGCCGAGGCCGAGGCCGCCCTCACCGCGGCCCGCGCCGAGGCCGCCCGCGTGGCCGAGGAGACCCGCCGCCGGATCGCCGAGGCATCCGAGACCGGCCGCGCCGAGGCCGAGCAGACCCTGCTGCGGGCCCGCAAGGAGGCCGAACGCCTGCTGGCCGCCGCCTCCACCCAGGCCCAGGAGGCCACCGAGCACGCCGAGAAGCTGCGCACCACCAGCAGCGCCGAGGCCGAGCAGTCCCGACAGCAGACCCTCGACCTCGGCCGCGTGGCCGAGGCCCGCGTCCTGGAGGCCGACGGCACCCTGCGCGAGGCCCGCGCCGAGGCCGAGACCCTCCTCGCCGACGCCAAGGAGAGCGCCGCCCGGCAGCTCGCCTCCGTCGAGTCCGTCAACGAGCAGCGCACCCGCACCGCCAAGGAGCAGGTCGCCCGGCTCGTCGGCGAGGCCACCAAGGAGGCCGAGGCCCTCAAGGGCGAGGCCGAGCAGACCATCGCCGACGCCCGCGCCGAGGCCGAGCGCCTGCTCACCGAGGCCGACGAGAAGGCCCGCACGGCCGCCGCCGAGGACACCGCCGCCCAGCTCGCCAAGGCCGCCCGCACCGCCGAGGACATCCTCACCAAGGCGTCCGAGGACGCCCGGGCCACCACCCGCGCCGCCACCGAGGAGGCCGACCGGGTCCGACGCGAGGCCGAGGCCGAGGCCGACCGGCTGCGCGCCCAGGCCGCCGACACCGCCGAGGAACTCAAGGGCGCCGCCAAGGACGACACCGAGGAGTACCGGGCCCGCACCGTCGAGCTCCAGGAGGAGGCCCGACGGCTGCGCGGCGAGGCCGAGGCCCTGCGCGCCGAGGCCGTCGCCGAGGGCGAGCGGATCCGCGGCGAGGCCCGCCGCGAGGCCGTCTCCCAGATCGAGGAGGCCGCCAACACCGCCGAGGAGCTCCTCACCCGCGCCAAGGCCGACGCCGACGCCCTGCGCGCCGGGGCCGGCGCCGAGGCCGACCGGGTCCGCACCGAGGCCGTGGAACGCGCCGGCGCCCTGCGCACCCAGGCCGAGGAGACCCTGGAGCGCACCCGCGCCGAGGCCGAGCGGCTGCGCGCCGAGGCCCAGGAGGACGCCGAGACGCTGCGCGCCGAGACCGAGGCCGCCGTCACCGCCCGCCGCGCCGAGACCGACGAGGCCCTGGAGCGTCGCCGCGCCGAGGCCGAGACCGAGCACGCCCGGGTCCGCCAGGAGACCGAGACCCGCCTCGCCGCCGCCGACGAGGAACTGCGCACCGCCAAGGCCGACTCCGAGGAACTGCGCCGCGAGGCCGGCGAGGAGGCCGAACGCCTGCGCGTCGAGGCCGCCGAACGCATCCGCGCCCTGCGCGAGCACGCCGAGACCGACGCCGACCGGCTGCGCGTCGACGCCGCCGACGACGCGGGCCGCACCCGCGCCGAGGCCGAGCAGGTCGCCGTCCGCCTGCGCACCGAGGCCGAGACCGAGGCCGAGCGGGTCCGCGCCGAGGCCCAGGAGACCGCCGACCGGGTCCGCGCCGAGGCCAAGACCGCCGCCGAGCTGCTGGCCGCCGAGGCCGCCGAGGCCCTGGCCGCCGCCCAGGAGGAGGCCGCCCGCCGCCGCCGCGAGGCCGACGAGACCCTCACCGCCGCTCGCGCCGAGGCCGACGGCGAACGCTCCCAGGCCCGGGAGCAGAGCGAGGAACTCCTCGCCGCCGCCCGCAAGCGGGTCGAGGAGGCCCAGGTCGAGGCCGCGCGCCTGACCGAGGAGGCCGAGACCCGCGCCGCCGAGCTGGTCGCCGCCGCCGAGGCCAAGGCCCACGAGGTCCGCGAGTCCGTGGCGGGCCTGCGCGAGCAGGCCGAGGAGGAGATCACCGGGCTGCGCAACGCCGCCGAGGTGGTCGCCGAGCGCACCCGCGCCGAGGCCGAGACCGAGGCCGACCGGGTCCGCGAGGAGGCGTACGCCCACCGGCAGCAGGCCGACGAGGACGCCGCCCGCCTGCGGGCCTCCACCAAGGCCGAGACCGACGCCGCCAAGGAACTCGCCGAGCGCACCGTCGGCGACGCCATCGCCGAGGCCGAGCGCACCCGCACCGAGACCGCCGAGTACGCCCAGCGGATCCGCACGGAGGCCACCGACGCCCTCGCCGCCGCCGAACGCGACGCGGCCCGCACCCGGGCCGACTCCCGTGACGACGCCAACCGCATAAGGTCCGAGGCCGCCGTCTCCCTGGAGGAGGCGCGCACCGAGGGCGCCCGCATCACCACCGAGGCCGAGGAGGCCGGCCGGCGCGTCGAGGAGGCCGCCGCCGAGCGCGCCCGCGCCGTCGAGACCGCCGCCGACGAGGCCGCCGAACGCGTCCGGGCCGAGGCCGCCGGGGTCCTCGACGAGTCCCGCGCCGAGGGCAACCGACTGCGCGCCGAGGCCGCCGAACAGGCCGACCACCTGCTGGCCGGGGCCACCCGCGAGGCCGAACGCCTCACCGCCGAGACCGAGGCCGCGAACGAGGCGACCCGCGAGGCCGCCCGCACCGAGGCCCTCGACCTCACCGACCGCGCCGAGGCCGCCCTCACCGAGGCCGAGCAGGCCGCCGCCGACACCGTCGAGAGCGCCCGCGCCGAGGCCGAGGCCCTGGCCGAACGCACCCGCGCCGCCGCCGAACGCACCCTCGGCGAGGCCGCGGACCGGGCCGAGCAACTGCGCGACGAGGCCGACCGCGTCCTGACCGAGGCCCGCGCCGAGGGCGGCCGGATCGTCGGCGACGCCACCGCCGAGGCCGAGCGCACCGCCGCCGCGGCCGCCCAGACCCTCGCCGCCGCCGAGCAGGAGTCCGACCGGACCCTGGACGAGGCCCGCGCCGAGGCCAACCGGCTGCGTTCGGAGGCCGCCGAACAGGCCGACCGCCTCGTCTCCGAGGCCGCCCACGAGGCCGAGAAGCTCGCCGCCGAGACCCGCGAGTCCGCCGAACGCACCCTGTCCGACGCCGCCGGCGAGGCCGAGCGGCTGCGCGCCGAGGGCGCCGAGGACCTGGAGAGCGCCCGACAGGAGGCCGAGAAGACCCGCCGGGAGACCGAGCGGGCCGCCGCCGAGGCCGCCGAGGAGGCCGACCGGGTCCGCGCCGAGGCCCGCGCCGAATCCGAGCGGGTCCTCGACGAGGCCCGCTCCGAGGCCAACAAGCGTCGCTCCGAGGCCGCCGAGCAGGTGGACCGGCTCGTCTCCGAGGCCGCCGCCGAGGCCGACAAGCTGCGCGTCGACGCCTCCGAGCAGGCCCTCGCCGCCACCACCAAGGCCGAGGAACGGGCCGACGCGATGGTCGCCGCCGCCCGCCAGGAGGCCCACCGGATCACCTCCGAGGCCACCGTCGAGGGCAACGGCCTCGTGGAGAAGGCCCGGACCGACGCCGACGAACTGCTGGTCGGGGCGCGCACGGACGCCGCCGCCATAAGGGAGCGGGTCGAGGAGCTGCGCACCCGCGTGGAGTCCGAGGTCGAGGAGCTGCACGAGCGGGCCCGGCGCGAGTCCGCCGAGCAGATGCGGGCGGCCGGCGAGCGGGTGGACAACCTGGTGCGCGCGGCCACGGAGCAGAGCGTCGAGGCGGAGGCCAAGGCGAAGGACCTGTTGGCGGACGCGAGCAGCGAGGCGTCGAAGGTCCGCATCGCGGCCGTCCGCAAGGCCGAGACCCTGCTCAAGGAGGCCGAGCAGAAGAAGGCCGAACTGGGCCGTCGGGCCGAGACCGCGCTGACCGAGGCGCGGGCCGAGGCGGAGCGTCTGGTGGACGAGGGCCGGCGCGAGCTGGAGGTGCTCGTGCGCAGGCGGGAGGACATTCAGGCGGAGATCTCCCGTGTCCAGGACGTTCTTGAGGCGTTGGAATCATTCGAGGCGCCCACGGGCGGCGGGAAGTCCTCCGGCAGCGGTTCGAGTCCCGGCGTGAAGGCCGGGGCGTCGGTGGGTTCCACTCGTTCGGGTGGCAAGTCGTCATAGGGCCGGCCGACCGCGCGAAGGTGTGCTTCTGAGAGGGGTTCAGGCGAATGAGCGACAAGCAATCCGTCGCCTTGCCACTCAAAAGGGGTGTCATTCTCCGGGCCAAACGCGGATTGACTCGATGACACGCCGCTTGGGCGCCTAGGATTCCCCTGGACACCTCACCCCCACAGCACCTCATCGGTCTCACTTCGACAGGAACCCCATGAGCGACACATCCTCCCCCTTCGGCTTCGAGCTCGTGCGGCGTGGTTACGACCGCGGTCAGGTGGACGACCGCATTACCAAGCTGGTCGCCGACCGGGACAGCGCACTCGGCCGAATCAACTCGCTGGAAAAGCGGATCGAGGAACTGCACCTCGAAACGCAGAACGCCCAGGCCCAGGTCAGTGACGCCGAGCCGTCCTACGCCGGTCTCGGTGCCCGGGTCGAGAAGATCCTGCGGCTCGCCGAGGAGGAGGCGAAGGACCTGCGCGAGGAGGCCCGTCGCGCCGCCGAGCAGCACCGCGAGCTGGCCGAGTCGGCCGCGCAGCAGGTGCGCAACGACGCCGAGTCCTTCGCGGCGGACCGCAAGGCGAAGGCGGAGGACGAGGGCGTCCGCATCGTCGAGAAGGCCAAGGGCGATTCCGCGACCCTGCGCGCCGAGGCCCAGAAGGACGCGGCCTCCAAGCGCGAGGAGGCCGACGCCCTGTTCGAGGAGACCCGCGCCAAGGCCGCCCAGGCCGCCGCGGACTTCGAGACGAACCTGGCCAAGCGTCGGGAGCAGTCGGAGCGCGACCTGGCCGGCCGTCAGGCCAAGGCCGAGAAGCGTCTGGCCGAGATCGAGCACCGGGCCGAGCAGCTGCGCCTGGAGGCCGAGAAGCTCCGCACCGACGCCGAGCGCCGGGCGCGCCAGACGGTGGAGACGGCGCAGCGTCAGGCCGAGGACATCGTGGCGGACGCCAACGCGAAGGCCGACCGGATCCGCAACGAGTCGGAGCGCGAGCTGGCGGCGCTGACGAACCGTCGCGATTCCATCAACGCGCAGCTGACGAACGTGCGCGAGATGCTCGCCACGTTGACCGGCGCGGCCGTGGCCGCCGCCAACCCCATCATGGACGACGAGTCCGTGACCCGCGGCGTGCCGGCGCAGCAGAGCCGCTGATCACGACGGGTGCGCGCACCCGGTCACGAACGCGGAACGGAAGGGCCCCGGGCCACCTCGTCGGTGGCGTGGGGCCCTTCGGCGCAATAGCGTGGCGGGCATGATCGAGCTAGAGGGACTCACGAAACGTTTCGGCGCGAAAACCGCCGTGGACCACCTCAGCTTCCAGGTCAGGCCGGGGGTGGTGACGGGATTCCTCGGACCGAACGGGGCCGGGAAGTCGACCACCATGCGCATGATGATCGGGCTGGACAACCCGACGAGCGGGTCGGTCCGGATCGACGGGAAGCACTACCGGGACCTGCCGGAACCCCTGAAGTACATCGGGGCGCTGCTGGACGCGAAGGCCATGCACGGCGGACGCAGCGCCTACAACAACCTGCTGTGCCTGGCCCAGTCCAATCGGGTTCCCGAACGCCGGGTCTCCGAGGTGTTGGACCTGGTCGGGTTGACGCCGGTGGCCCGCAAGAAGTCGAAGGGCTATTCCCTCGGCATGGGGCAGCGACTCGGCATCGCGGCGGCCCTGCTCGGGGATCCGCGGATCCTCATGTTCGACGAACCTGTCAACGGTCTTGACCCCGAGGGAATTCTGTGGGTCAGGAATCTGATGAAAAGCCTTGCGGCGGAGGGGCGGACGATCTTCGTTTCCTCCCACCTCATGTCCGAGATGGCGATGACCGCAGATCATTTGATCGTGATCGGGCAGGGTCGACTGTTGGCGGACTCCTCCATGGCCGATTTCATTCGTCAGAACTCCCGAAGTTTCGTGCGGCTCCGCTCTCCGCAGCAGGAACGTCTCAAGGACGTGCTGCACGAGGCGGGCATCACCGCGATCACGGTGCCCGGCACGGGGGTGCTGGAGGTGGACGAGGTGCCGATCGAGCGGATCGGCGAGCTGGTGGCCGAACACCGGATCGTGCTGCACGAACTCAGCCCGCAGCAGGCGTCCCTGGAAGAGGCGTTCATGCGGATGACCGCCGAGTCGGTGGAGTACCACGCGCACACGGGCGCCCCCGGCGCCCCGCTCGGCGGGCCCGTCACCGCGCCCCTCGACAATCCCGCCCGCCCGGCCGACGTCCCCGCGTGGGGCTCCCACGAGAAGGACGGTGAGTGACCATGGGTTCCCTCTCCGCCGTACTGCGCTCCGAGTGGACGAAGATCCGCACGGTCTCCGCCACCGTCTGGACCCTGGCCTCGGCCTTCGTCGTGACCGTGGCCGTCAGCGCCCTGCTGTGCTGGTTCCTGAACAGCTCCTTCGCGCAGCTGCCGCCCGAGCAGCAGGCGACCTTCGACCCGACGGCCGGCAGCTTCGCGGGCATGAGCCTGGGGCAGCTCGCGATGATCGCGTTCGGCGTGCTGGTGGTCGGCAGCGAGTACAGCTCGGGCATGATCCGCACCTCGCTCGCGGCGGTGCCGCGCCGGGGCGCCCTGCTGTTCGGCAAGCTGACGGTGGCCACCGCGCTCGCGCTGGCCGTGGGGCTGCTGACGAGCTTCCTGAGCTTCTTCCTGGGCCAGGCGATCCTGGGCGACCGGAGCACCGGGCTCGGGGACGAGGGCGTGCTGCGGGCGGTGATCGGCGCGGGGCTGTACATGGCGCTGATCGCCCTGTTCTCGATGGGCGTGGCGACGATGCTGCGCAGTTCGATGCTGGCGCTGGGCGTCCTGATGCCGCTGTTCTTCCTGGTCTCGCCGATCCTGACCTCGGTGAGCGCGACCCGGAAGGTGGCCCAGTGGCTGCCCGACGCGGCCGGCGGCCGGGTCATGCAGGTGGTCGACGGGGCGATGGGCGGGGCCGAGACCCCGTACGGGCCCTGGGGCGGCCTGGGCATCATGGCCCTGTGGGCGCTGGCGGCCGTCGCGGGCGGCTGGCTGGTGCTGGCCAAGCGCGACGCCTGAGGGCCGCGCCGGCAATCCCCCTCGGGGACCGTCGCCGCGCCGTCTCGGGGGCGACTCAGGGGCCTCTCAGGGATGCCTCAGGGTCGCCTCAGGGACGCTCCGGCCTCGGGAACCAAGGCCCGCTCGCTATCCTCTTAACCCTTACACGGGCGCGAAACCGCCGTTTTCGGCAAGGGGCGAACAGGATGATCGAGGCAGTCGGGCTGACCAAGAGGTTCGGTGCGAAGACCGCTGTCGACGACCTCTCCTTCCAGGTCAGGCCCGGTCACGTGACGGGTTTCCTGGGGCCCAACGGCTCCGGGAAGTCCACCACGATGCGGATGATCCTGGGGCTGGACCGGCCCACCTCCGGGCGGGTCACGATCGACGGGGTGCCCTTCCGCGAGCTGCCCGACGCGCAGCGCCGGGTGGGCGCCCTGCTCGACGCGCACGCGGTGCACGGGGGCCGCAAGGCCCGCACGCACCTGCGGGCGCTGGCCCAGCTCTCCGGGATCCCGGAGCGCCGGGTGGAGGAGGTGCTGGGCGTGGTCGGGCTGGCCGACGTGGCCGACCGGCGGACCAAGGGCTTCTCGCTGGGCATGGGGCAGCGGCTGGGGATCGCGGCGGCCCTGCTGGGCGATCCGGACGTGCTGCTGTTCGACGAGCCGGTCAACGGGCTGGACCCGGAGGGGATCCGCTGGGTGCGCCGGCTGATGCGCCGGTTGGCCTCGGAGGGGCGGACCGTGCTGGTCTCCTCGCACCTGATGAGCGAGATGGCGCAGACCGCCGACCACCTGATCGTGATCGGGCGGGGCCGGCTGCTGGCCGACATGGGGGTGCGGGAGTTCATCACGCACAACTCGGCCGGATTCGCTCGGGTGCGGCCGGCCGGAACCGACCCGAACGGCCGGGAAACGCTGGGTGAGGCCCTGGCCAAGGCCGGGGGGCGGGTGCTCCAGGAGCCCGACGGGGCCCTGCGCGTCACCGGCCTGCCGCTGCCCGAGATCAGCGACCTGGCCCACGCGGCGGGGGTCCGGCTGTGGGAGCTGTCCCCGCACCACGCCTCCCTGGAAGAGGCGTACATGCGGCTGACCCGGGGCGAGGTGGAGTTCACCTCCACCGACGACCCCCGCGAGCAGCTGGAGGAGCCGGACCCGTGGGCCCTGCCCGACTGGGAGGCCCGGGAGAAGGTCCCGCAGGCGCCGAGCGCCGCGTTCTTCGCCCCGCCGCCCCCCGCGGCCGCCGGCGCCGACCCCCGCTTCCGCTCCCCCGCGCCCGCCGCACCCGACGCAGAGGACCCCAGATGACCACCGCCCCCGCGCCCGCGCCCGCCCCGGCGTCCCCCGCGCGTCCGCGCCTGGCGCACGCCGTGGCCTCGGAGTGGACCAAGCTGATCTCGGTGCGCTCCACGGTCTGGACCCTGGGCACGATGGCCTTCCTGGTGGTCGCGGCCGGGATGCTGGCCGTGTCGCTGACCAGGCCCGAGGACTACCAGCGGATGCCGTACACGGCGCCGGCCATGTTCGGGCTGCTCGTCGGGCAGCTCCCGGTGATCCTGCTGGGGGTTTTGTCGATCACCTCCGAGCACGGCACGGGCCTGATCCGCAGCACCTTCACGGCCGCCCCCGACCGGCTGCGGGTGCTCACGGCCAAGTACCTGGTCTTCTCCGGCACCGCGTTCCTGACCGTGACCGGGGCCGTGTTCCTGGTGGCCGTGACGGCGGCGATCGTCAACGGCGGCGCGGGCGCCGGCCCGCACTCCTCCTCCGAGTGGGTGCGGGCGCTGGCGGGCTGCGCGTACGTGACCCTGCTCGGGGTGCTCGGCCTGGCGGTGGGCAGCCTGGTGCGCCACTCGGCCGGGACCATCGTGCTGATGCTGGGGCTGGTGACGCTGCCGCCGGTGATCGGCGGGATGCTGAGCATCTGGCCGGCCCTGGAGCCGGTGGGCCGGGTGATCCTGCTGTACAACGCGCCCGTCGCCCTGCTCCAGCTCTTCGGCGTGGCCGGGGAGGGCGGGGAGATCCGGCAGACCAGCGACCTGGCCCAGATCGGACTGCTGCTGGTGGTGACGGCCGCGACCATGTGCGCGTCCTACTGGACGGTGAGCCGCCGGGACCTGTGAGCCGGGCCCCGCTCCCCCGCCCCGGCTCAGTACCGGGGGGCGTTCCTGGACCGCTGCACCCGCGAGGTGCGGCGGTCCTTGGCGTTCCAGCATGCCTTGTGCCAGTGCCGCCGGTCGTCGACGCCGCCGTACTCGGGCCAGGCCACCAGGTGCGGGGTGCCGGCCGGGATCTCCTGGTCGCAGCCGGGACAGCGGTAGCGCTTGCCGCCCGCCATCGCGCCGGACACCATCCGGACCCGCCACTCCTCGCCGAGGTACTCCTCGACGCGTTCGAGGCCGAAGCGGTCGGGGGACAGAGGGGACCGCTCGCCTCCTTCGGACGGCTCGCCCCTCCGGGGGCGGTTGTTGCGCGGGGACACGTATACCTCACGGGTCGCGAGCTGGTGGGGTCTTTTCTCCAGACTACGCGCAGCACCGTACCGAGCCCTCAGGGTGGTCGGCGGAGGATTCCCCGACAATCCCAAGAACTTCCCGGCCGGCCCGTGCCCTTGGCACGTGTCGGACGTTGTTGCCGGCAGGAGGGGAGTCGAAAGGAGTCGCGAGAGCGATGCGCGTGGGAACGTTCGTGTTGGCGGCCCGCTTCCCGGGTCAGGGGGCGGGAGAGGCTCTGCACCGGGCGGTGCGGACCGCGGAGATGACGGAGCGGAGCGGACTGGACTCGGTGTGGTTGGCCGAGCACCACTTCGTGCCGTACGGGGTGTGCCCGTCGGCGGTGACTCTGGCGGCGCTGCTGCTGGGGCGGACCCGCCGGATCCGGGTGGGGACGGCGATCAGCGTGTTGCCGAACGCGCACCCGGTGGCCCTCGCGGAGCAGACCGCCCTGCTGCACGTGACCTCGGGGGGCCGGTTCACCCTGGGGCTGGGGCGGGGCGGGCCGTGGGTGGACCTGGAGGTGTTCGGCGGCGGGCTCGACGCCCACGACCACCGTTTCCCCGAGGACCTGGACCTGCTGCGGCGCTGGCTGTCCGAGCCGCGGGTGGGCAACGAGGGGGCCGCGCGGCACCCGTTCCGGGAGGTCGCCGTGGTCCCCCGGCCCGACGACGCCCTCGGCGATCCGCCGGCCCCGGAGCTGATCGTCGCCTGCACCTCCCCGGACTCGGTGCGGATGGCGGCCGAGCGCGGCCTGCCGATGCTGCTGGGGATGCACAGTGGGGACGAGGAGAAGGCCGCGATGACCGAGCTGTGGCGGCGCACGGCGCTGGCGGCCGGGCACTCGCGGGAGCTGGCGCACGAGGCGCCGCACGTCTCGGCGGGGGTCTGCCAGCTGGCCGACACGACGGCCGAGGCCCGCGAGACCCTGCTGAAGGCCATGCCGGGCTGGCTGCGGCAGGGCCTGGACGCGCACGTGACGGTGGACGGACGGGAACGCGCGATGCGCGACCCCGTGGCGTACACGGAGCTGCTGTGCTCCCTGCACGCGGTGGGGACGCCCGAACTCGCGGCCGAGCGGTTGACCGCCACCGCCCGCCGCACCGGGATCACCCGGTTCGCACTGCTCGTGGAAGGTTCGGGCGACCTCGCCGCCACGGAGGAGACGGTGCGCCGGTTGGGCTCGGACGTGCTGCCCCTGCTCGGCTGAGCACCGTCCCCGCCGGTCCCGGCCGGCGGCTCGCAAGGGCCGCCGGCCGGACGCGTGAGTCAGAGGGGACGCCGAGTGCCGGGCGGCGTCTAGCAGTCGCGCAGCTCCGGCGACTGGTTCAGCAGTTGCCCGCGGATCGACGTGAACTTGGCGAGCCGGTCGTCGGACGACGGGTCGAGCGGGAACACGGCGACCCGGTGGCAGTTCTGGAACGCCAGGCGGACCCCGAAGTGCCGTTGCAGCGCGCCGCGTATCGCGTCGCTGGCCAGGGCGCGCAGCAGCTGTCCCCGGGCCTGCTCGTTCGGCGGCGGCGTCTGATTGTCGGCGAACTCCCCGCCGTCGACCTTCAGCTGGGCCACCAGTGAGCTGATCATCTCCCATGCGAAGGGCAGGGAGGTCCGGACGCAGTCGACGAAGGCTGCTTCGTCGACCTCGCCTCGCTCGGCCTGTTCCAACAGGGCCGGTGAGACGTCGAGCGACATGGGTTCTCCTCTCGCGACCCCGGCCTGCTTGGTGACCGGAGCCTTACGGGCAGGGAAGGAGGCGCCGACCGCCCACAATGGCAACGCCCTGTGCGCGCTCGACAACCTCCTGCCAACACCGTAGGCGCCGCGCGGGAACCGCACCAGGAGAATGCGCATACAACGCGCCATCGGCGAACGGGGCTTTCAGGGGCGAATCGCGTGGGGGCGCCTCCGTCGAGTAGCGTTGCCGACCATGCGTCTCGTCATCGCCCGCTGCTCCGTCGACTACGCGGGCCGGCTCACCGCCCATTTGCCCTCCGCCCTCCGCCTGATCCTCGTCAAGGCCGACGGCAGCGTCTCCATCCACGCGGACGACCGGGCGTACAAGCCCCTGAACTGGATGTCCCCGCCGTGCACCCTCAAGGAGGGGACCGGGGACGAGTCCCACGTGTGGACGGTCGTCAACAAGGCGGGCGAGAAGCTCATCATCACGATGGAGGAGGTCGTCCACGACTCCAGCCACGAGCTGGGCGTGGACCCCGGTCTGATCAAGGACGGCGTGGAAGCGCACCTCCAGGAGCTGCTCGCCGACCGCATCGAGACCCTGGGCGAGGGGTGGACCCTGATCCGCCGCGAGTACCCGACCGCGATCGGCCCGGTGGACATCCTGTGCCGCGACGCCTCGGGCGCCACGGTGGCCGTGGAGATCAAGCGCCGGGGCGAGATCGACGGGGTCGAGCAGCTCACCCGCTACCTGGAACTCCTCAACCGCGATCCGCACCTCGCGCCGGTGCGCGGCATTTTCGCGGCGCAGGAGATCAAGCCGCAGGCGCGGGTGCTGGCCTCCGACCGCGGCATGGACTGCGTGGTGCTGGACTACAACGCGCTGCGCGGCATCGAGGACGACAAGCTGCGCCTGTTCTGATCCGACGGGCCGACCGGGCGGGACCGGTCCGGGCCCGATCGCGCGAGGCCGAGGCGGCCCGCCCCCGCGTGGGGGTCGGGCCGCTTCGGCGTGCCGGGGGCGGTACGGGGCCCTGGGCGGGCTCCGGGGCCCTGGGCGGGCCCTGCGGGGGCCCGGGAGGATCCGGGGCCTCCCGGGGGCGGCTCAGGCCGTCACGGGGGCGCCCGGGTTCACCACCGGGGGCTTCTCCGGGTCCGGGTTGCCCGGGTCGGGCTTCTCGGGGTCCGGCTTGCCCGGGTCCGGCTTCTCGGGGTCGGGCTTCTCCGGATCGGGCTTGCCCGGGTCCGGCTTCTCCGGATCGGGCTTCTCGGGGTCCGGCTTGCCCGGGTCGGGCTTCTCCGGGTCCGGCTTCTCCGGATCGGGCTTGCCCGGGTCGGGATCGGTCGAGGGCCCCGGGGACGGCGGGGTCGAGGTGCTCGGGTCCGCGGGCCTGCCGGAGGAACCGGTGCTCGTGCCCGCGGTCGAGCCGGTGGAGTCCCCTCCGACGGCGCCCTTGGTGGGCCGGGTGCCGCCCTCCCCGGAGGTGCCGGAGGAGTCCGCCCCTGAAGAATCGTTACTGCTGGTGCTGTCCCCCTCGTCCCCCTGGTCGTGCGAGGGCGCCCCGGAGGACTGCCGGACCTTGGGCTTGCCCTCCGCCTCGCCCCCGGGTATCCCGGCGAGCGCGATGCCGAGCGCGGTGCCCGCGATGACCACGCCGAGCACCCCGGAGGTCGCCACGAGGGCGGCCCGGGTCCGCGACCGCTTGCGCCGGGGCGGGGGCGCCGGCCGGTAGCCCACGTGGCCGGGCACGGTCGGTCCCGCCACCCCGCTCTCGGCCAGCAGCGCGGGCGGAGCCAGCCGCGAACCGGACGCGGCCAGCATCGTGGGCACGGGGCGCGTCTCGGAGTCCCCGTCGATCTCCGCGCCGCCCGCCCAGGCGTGCGGCGGGGTCGCGGCGGTCGGCACCGGGGGCAGCAGCTTGGGGAAGGCCGAGCTGCCGGTGCCGGAGGTGGTCGGACCGTCGACCACCGGCACCTCCTGCGTGATCGCCTCGGTCACCGGGGGCCGGCCGACCGGCCGCGCGCCCGGTCCGGTGCCCGCCGCCGGGGTCTTCACCAGGGACGGCGGGGTGGCGAACCGCCCCACCCCGGTCCGCAGCTCGCGGTCGGCCACCAGGGCCAGGGCCCGGCGTCCGGCCACCGTGCCGCTCTTGTCGGCCAGTGCCCCGCGCAGGGCGATCGCCGCCTCCAGCTCGGTCCGGGCCTGCTCCAGCCGGTTCTCGCACAGGGCGAAGACCCCGAGCTCGTGGTGGAAGTACGCGAGCTCGGCGTCCGCGCCCGCGCCCCGCGCGGCCTCGGCGCCGGCCCGCAGCGCGCGCTCCCACACGTCCCAGCGCAGCGCGGCGGCGAAGGCGGGGGCGGCGGTGCGGGCCAGCCGCAGCGACACGGCCGCGCCGGCGCCCGAGAGCGCGGCCAGCAGGGCCTCCGCCTCGTCGGCGACGCGCTCGGGGGGCACCGTGGAACGGCCGCTCCACCAGGTGTAGTGCCGGGCGGCGCTCTCGGCGTCCGCCGCGCTCTCCTCGGCGGTGAGGTCGGCGCCGCAGCGGGCCAGGACCCCGGCGGACAGCCGGCGCCCCGGGCCGCAGGCCGTCGCCAGACCGGCGGCCACGAGCTCGGCCACGGCCTCCTCGGCGTCGTCCTCGTCGAGCAGGGCCGGCAGGTGCGCGTGGTGGGGCACGGCGCCCTCCAGGGCGCACGCCATCCGCAGCGCGGCCCGGGCGGCCGGGCTCAGCGAGCGCGCGAGCAGCTCGGGCGCGGCCTCGGCCCACTCTTCGGGGGTGGGCAGCGCGGCCGCGCTTTCGTCGTCGTCGCCGTCACGGTCACCGTCGGGGGCGTCGGCGTCGGCGTCGTCGTCGGCGTCGGGGACCGGGCCGCGCGAGCGCAGCAGGGCCGCCGCGCGGACGGCCTCCAGGGGCAGCCCGGCGCCGGCCGTGCGCAGGCTCTCGGCCCACTCCGCCTCGGCCTCCGTCAGCTCCCGGCCGAGCGCGGCCCGCACCAGCTCCGCGTGGGCGGTGCGACTCAGCCCGGCCAGGTGCACCTCGGCGGGCTCCTCGGATTCCGCTTCGTTCTCGGCGGGTGCCACCGGCTCCTTCGCGCCCGCCGCGGCCCCGCCGAACCTCCCGAACCGGCCGGACCGGGCGCCGGCCAGGTCCTCCTCGGTCAGCGCCGGCAGTTCCGCGGTGAGTCCGACCGTCGGCTCCGCGTCCGCCTCGGCGCCCTCCGCTTCCGGTTCCGTGTCGGACGGCGCGTCCGCGTCCGCCCCGGCCGGGTCCACGGCCAGGACGAACACGCTGCGCGGGGCCCCGCGCAGCAGGGCGGCCCGGCCGACCGGCCCGAGGCTCACGTCGTCCACGAGGACCACGGCCCGCACGTCCCGCAGGCGCGCCGTCAGTTCGGCGCGGTCGGGCCGCTCCCGGGGGGCGTCGTGCACCACGGCGTGCAGGGCCTGGAGCAGTTCGCCGGAGCCGGTGCGCCGGTCCCGGCCGTCGAGTCGGACCACCCCGTCGGGCAACAGGTCCGCGCAGTCGGGTTCGAGGGAGTCCAGCAGCGTGGTGCGGCCGCTGCCGGCCGCGCCCGTGAGCAGGGCCGAGCGGCCCCGGCCCAGGAGGTCCAGCAGTCGTCGGCGGGCGCCGGCGCGCTCCAGCAGGGGCAGTTCGGGCAGGGCGGGGCCCGGCGGCACGGGCGGACGGGCGTCCTCGGCGAGGGCGGCCCGCTCCTCGGCGCTCCGCTTCGCGGGACGACCGGCCGAGGCCGTGGTGGTGGGCGCGAGGAGCGGCCGGTGGGCGACGATCTCGCTGCCGTCGATGGGGTTGACGGTCACCTCGTAGCCGCCCGCGACGAAGCGCGCGACCCGGGCCGGCGACAGACGTGGCAGTCCGTCGGGCCCGTGGGGCACCGATCCGCCCTTCCCCGTCGCCCGCCCCTGTGTCCGGTCCATTCCCCGTCCCCCGTCCGCGCCTGTCGCGCCGCTGCCAAACCCTCCCGGCCTGCGCACACGCCGTCGTCGACACGGGTCCGGTTTTGGCCCGAACATTAAACGGTGTTCCCGGTCGCGAGCACGCCAGGGTGCCCGTGAACCGACCCTCACCACCGACTGTGACGTTTCTGCAACGCGCCGGACGTGGGGGGAGCAAACTCAGACGCGCGGCACCGACTCGGCTTCCAGACCGCCTTCGATGGCCAGAATACGATGCAAACGGGTGGCGACGAGAAGTCGCTGCAACTGCGGCGGGACCCCCCGCAGGACCAGCCGGCGGCCGGTGCGGCCCGCGCGGCGGTGCGCGCTCATGATGACGCCGAGTCCGGTCGCGTCCCAGGAGTCGAGTCCGGTGAGGTCCAGGACGAGGTCTCCGTCGCCCCGGTCGAGGGCCGAGTGCAGGACGGTCCGGGCGTCCGCCGCGCTGCGCACGTCGAGACGGCCCCCGACCGCGAGTTCGGCGTGGTCGCCCCTGATGTGCATGTGTACTCCCCGGCGTGCGTGCTGTTCCGCCGCGTGGGCGACGGATCGGGCCGTGCGCCTGTGTCGCGAACGATGGTGACGGCGTGTCCGCCGGCCCGGCCGACAGGGGGCCGACCCGCGGGAGGTGGGGGCGCGGGGTGCACGGGCGAACACAAGGCTCTTACCGACAAATGACTGTCCGACGGGCGAGAAAGTTGCCGGCTGTGAGCGAACCGATACCTGATTCACCCCGGAGGGTGAACCAGGGGGCCGTTCGCCCGCGCGTGAGGGGTGCGGTGTGCGGTGTGCGCGTTCCGCCGGGGCCCGGTCGACGCGTCACGCGCGCGGCGTCCGGTCCGCCGGTTCGGGGTGGAACCGGCGGGTCCCGTGGGTGGTGCGGTGGGGCGGGAGGTGCGGTGGGGCGGTGGTGCGGTGGTGCGCGGCCCCCGGGAGGTGGGGGCCGGACCGGGGCGGGTCAGCCGTGGGTGTAGAAGCCCTGGCCGGACTTGCGGCCGATGTCGCCCGCGTCGACCATCCGGCGCATCAGCTCCGGCGGGGCGAACTTGCCGTCCTGGCACTCGGTGTAGATGTTCTCGGTGGCGTGCAGCAGGATGTCCACGCCGGTCAGGTCCGCGGTGGCCAGCGGGCCCATCGCGTGCCCGAAACCGAGCTTGCAGGCGATGTCGATGTCCTCGGCGGTGGCCACGCCCGACTCGTAGAGCTTGGCGGCCTCGACGACGAGGGCGGAGATGAGGCGGGTGGTCACGAAGCCCGCCACGTCACGGTTGACGACGATGCAGGTCTTGCCCACGGACTCGGCGAACTCCCGCGCGGTGGCGAGGGTTTCGTCGCTGGTCTTGTGCCCGCGCACCAGCTCGCACAGGCCCATCATCGGCACCGGGGAGAAGAAGTGCGTGCCGACCACGCGCTCGGGGCGCTCGGTGACGGCCGCGATCTTGGTGATCGGGATGGCGGAGGTGTTGGAGGCGAGCACGGCGTCCTCGCGCGTCAGCTTGTCGAGCGCGCGGAAGATCTCGTGCTTGACCTCCAGCTTCTCGAACACGGCCTCGACGACGATGTCCGCGTCGCCGACCGCGTCGAGTTCGGTGGTGGTCGTGATCCGGGCGAGCGCGGCCTCGGCGTCCTCGGCGGCCAGCTTCCCCTTCGCGACGAACTTGTCGTACGAGGCGCGGATGCCGGTCAGGCCCCGCTCCAGGGCGGCGTCGGTGACGTCCCGCAGCACCACGTCCCAGCCCGCCTGAGCGGACACCTGCGCGATGCCGGAACCCATGAGTCCGGCACCGATGACGGCGAGCTTCCCAGCCACTGCACACCCCTCGTTCTCGTAGCCTCTCCGGCGGAGACTAGCGCCCGAACAGCCCGGTGTGACCGGGAAGTAACACGCGTCACGTCTCACTGGACGGACGTCACACCGACCCGCCGGGAACCCGCCGCGCACCGGCCGGGATCCCGCCACGCCGGGGCCTCGGGGGGAGGGCTCGGGCGGGCGCGCCGGGGCCCGGGCCTACGCTGGCCGCATGGTGAACCTGACGCGCATCTACACCCGTACCGGGGACAAGGGAACGACCGCCCTCGGTGACATGAGCCGGACCCACAAGACCGATCTGCGGATCTCCGCGTACGCCGACGCCAACGAGGCCAACGCGGTGCTCGGCACGGCCATCGCGCTCGGCGACCTGCCCGAGGAGATCGTGGCCGTGCTGACCCGCGTGCAGAACGACCTCTTCGACGTGGGGGCGGACCTGTGCACACCCGTGGTCGAGGAGCCCGAGTTCCCGCCGCTGCGCGTCGAGCAGTTCTACGTCGACAAGTTGGAGGCCGACTGCGACCGGTTCAACGAGGAGTTGGAGAAGCTGCGCAGCTTCATCCTCCCGGGCGGGGCCCCGGGAGCGGCCCTGCTGCACCACGCGTGCACCGTGGTCCGGCGCGCCGAGCGCTCCACGTGGGCGGCGCTCGAAGCCCACGGGGAGACCATGAACCCGCTCACGGCGACCTATCTCAACCGCCTGTCGGACCTGCTGTTCATCCTCGCGCGGACGGCGAACAAGGAGGTCGGCGACGTGCTGTGGGTGCCCGGCGGCGAACGCTGAGCCGGCCGGGGTCCGGGCCGCCCCCGGACCCCGCCCCGGGCCCGCCGGCGGCCGGCGGGACTCGGGACGATCGATGGCCTGCGACCCCCCGATCGACGACCTCGGTCCCGCCCCCGTCCCGCCCGGCGGTCCGGCGGACGGACCCCGGTCCCGTCGGGCCCGGCCCTTCGGCCCGCGCGGATCGGGACTCGCGGCCGGTGTCGTTCCGGGGTCGGCTCGCTACCTCCCGGGCGGGTTCGCCCTGTTGGATGGGAGGGTGACCATCGGGACCGTGACAAGCACTCCCCCGGCGCCCGGCGCCCCGCCCCCGCGCCGCCGCCCCCACCCCCACGACCTGTGGCTCGCCGCCGGCGGCGTGGCCGTCGGGGTGCTGCTGTGGTCCCTGGGCGTGCACAGCACCAACAACCGCGGGTTCTTCCCGCCCTGGTTCACGCTGGTGCCGCTGGTGGCCATGGGGGGCCTGGCGCTGCTGCGGCGGATCGCCCCGGGGTGGACGCTGCTGCCGGCCGTGCCGGTGCTGGTCGTGGACCAGTTCACGGTCGGGAGCACCACGACCATGCTGTTGTTCACGGACGTGATGTACGCGGCGGCCCTGTACGGGCCCCCGGCCCTGGCCCGCCGGCTGCCGATGCTGACCGGGGTGTTGACCGGGACGGTGGCGCTGGTGCTGCCGGTGTGGACCTCGGTGCCCACCGCCCTGCTGTTCGCCGTGCTGGCCGGGCTGGTCCTGGTGACGCCCGCGCAGACCGGGATCGCGATCCGCAACCACCGCGACCTGGCGGCGGAGGCCCGGGCGCGGGCCGAACAGACGGCCCTGCTGGCCGAGTCGGACCGGCGCCGGGCGGTGCGGGACGAACGGGCGCGAATGGCCCGCGAGCTGCACGACCTGGTGGCCGGGCACCTGTCGGCCATCGCCGTGCACTCCACCGCCGCGCTCTCGCTGGACTCCCCCGCCACCAGCCGGGAGGCGCTGGGGGTGATCCGGGAGAGCAGCGTGCAGGGGCTCGCCGAGATGCGGCGGATGATCGAGGTGCTGCGCGCGGGCCCGGAGGACGAGTTCGGGCGCGACGCACGGCCGGCGGGGGCCTCGGACGGTCCCCCGGCGCCCGCCGAGCCGGTGCCCTCGCCGGCGGGCATCGGCTCCCTCGTGGAGCGGGCCCGGGCGGTGGGCACGGCGACCGGGCTGGAGCCGACGCTGTCGGATCCGGAGGGGATCACGGAGCCCTCGGGGCGTTCCGCTTCGGGTCCCGGCACGCCGGTCCCGGTGCCCGTGGGGATGGCCGCGTACCGGATCGTGCAGGAGGCCCTGACGAACGCGCTCAAGCACGCGGGCCCGGGTCCGGTGCCGGTCCGGCTCGAATCCACCGGTCCGGAGCGGGGTCGGGGCGGGGGCCGCGAACTGGTGGTGGAGGTGGACAGCCCGCTGCCCCCGGCCGCCTCGCGACCCCGGGCCCCGGGTTCCGGTTCGGGGCTGGTGGGGATCCGGGAGCGGTCCGAGCTGCTGCACGGTTCGTTCGCGGCCGGACCCGTGGACGGGGGCCTGTGGCGGGTCCGCGTGACCCTCCCGCTCGACGACCCGACCCCCTGACCCCGCCCCGTTCCACCCACCCGAGTTCCGGAGGAAGCCATGCCCGACCAGACGCCCGCCCCAACTCCCGCCCAGTCGCCCGCCGACGAGAACCACCGACCGGGCCCGATCCGCGTGTTGGTGGCCGAGGACCAGAGGGCGGTCCGGGCCGGCCTCGTACTGATCCTCGGCAGCGCCCCCGACGTCGAGGTGGTGGGCGAGGCGGCGGACGGGGAGGAAGCGGTGCGGATGGCCCGCGCGCTCCGTCCCGACCTGGTACTGATGGACGTGCAGATGCCGCGGCTGGACGGGGTGTCGGCGACCCGGCAGGTGGTGGCCGAGGGGTTGGCGGACGTGCTGGTGCTGACCACCTTCGATCTGGACGAGTACGTGTTCGGCGCCCTGCGGGCGGGGGCCTCGGGGTTCCTGTTGAAGAACGCGGAGGCGGCGGACCTGCTCGCCGGGGTGCGGACGGTGGCGGCCGGCGAGGGGTTGATCGCGCCGGCGGTGACGCGTCGGCTGATCGCGGAGTTCGCCGCGCCGGCCCGGCCCGAGCGGGCGGGGACGGGGGTGCCGGAGGGGGTCCTCGCGGCCGTGGACTCGCTGACCCGGCGCGAGCGCGAGGTGTTGACCTGTCTGGGCGAGGGGCTGTCGAACGCGGAGATCGCGGAACGGCTGTCGATGGCGGAGGCGACCGTGAAGACGCACGTGAGCCGCCTGTTGGGCAAGCTCGACCTGCGCAGCCGGGTGCAGGCGGCCGTGCTGGCGCGGGAGTTGGAGCTGTCCTGAGGAGTCGGACGGGCGGGGCGGGCGGGGCGCGGGGGCGATTCCCGGCCGGCCGCGCGCCGCGTCAACTCCCGTTCCCTGGGCGGACGTCGAGGATCCCTCGGGCTTTCGGCCGGCAGGTCTGGACCTCTTGACGGTTGGTCCAGACCTTTCTAATCTCACCGCAACTGTGGTGAGCGTGCCCCTCGGCGGGCTCACGGGCGGCGCAGGTCCCACCCCCATGTCGCACCGGTCCCCCGGCGGCGACGGACCTCGGAGGAGCACCCTTGAGCACAGCACCCCCGCACGACGGCACCACCCCACGCGGATCCCGGACCTCCCTGCGGCACCGGATGGCGGCCGGTGTCGCCGCCCTCGCCCTCCCCCTCGCCGGTCTCGTCGGCCTCGCCTCCCCGGCCCAGGCCGCCCCCGGCCCCACCGCGACCTACACCAAGGTCTCCGACTGGGGCACCGGCTTCGAGGGCAAGTGGACCATCAAGAACAACGGCACCTCGGCCATCAGCTCCTGGAACGTGGAGTGGGACTACCCCACCGGCACCAAGGTCACCTCCGCCTGGGACGCCACCGTCACCAACAACGGCGACCACTGGTCGGGGAAGAACGTCGGCTGGAACGGCAGCCTGGCCCCCGGCGCCAGCGTCAGCTTCGGCTTCAACGGCCAGGGCGCCGGCGCGCCCACCGGCTGCACGATCAACGGCGCCCCCTGTGACGGCACGGGCCAGCCCCCCGGCGACTCCGCCCCCGGCGCCCCCGGCACCCCCAGCGCGAGCGGCGTCGGCGAGACCTCGCTGACCCTGTCGTGGACCGCCGCCACCGACGACAAGGGGATCAAGAACTACGACGTGTACCGGGGCGGCGCGAAGATCGCCACGGTCACCGGCACCACCTACGGGGACAGCGGGCTGACGAAGTCCACCTCGTACACCTACACGGTCGTGGCCCGTGACACCGCCGACCAGACCGGTCCGGCCTCCGGCGCCCTGACCGTCTCCACCACCGGTGGCGGCGGCACCGACCCGGGCAACCCCGGGGACCCCGGCGCCAAGGTCAAGCTGGGCTACTTCACGAACTGGGGCGTCTACCAGCGCAACTACCACGTGAAGAACCTGGTCACCTCCGGCACCGCGAGCAAGATCACCCACATCAACTACGCCTTCGGCAACGTCCAGGGCGGCAAGTGCACCATCGGCGACTCCTACGCCGACTACGACAAGGCGTACACCGCCGACCAGAGCGTCGACGGCAAGGCCGACACCTGGGACCAGCCGCTGCGCGGCAACTTCAACCAGCTGCGCAAGCTCAAGGCCCAGTACCCGAACATCAAGGTCCTGTGGTCCTTCGGCGGCTGGACCTGGTCCGGCGGCTTCGGTCAGGCCGCCGCGAACCCGGCCGCGTTCGCCGACTCCTGCTACCAGCTGGTCGAGGACCCGCGCTGGGCCGACGTCTTCGACGGCATCGACATCGACTGGGAGTACCCGAACGCCTGCGGTCTGAGCTGCGACACCTCGGGCCAGGCATCCCTGAAGAACCTGATGTCGGCGCTGCGCGCCAAGTTCGGCGGCTCCAACCTGGTCACCGCCGCGATCTCCGCCGACGGCTCCAACGGCGGCAAGCTCGACGCCGCGGACTACGCGGGCGCCGCGCAGTACGTGGACTTCTACAACGTCATGACGTACGACTTCTTCGGGGCCTGGGACGCCAAGGGCCCGACCGCCCCGCACTCCCCGCTCACCTCCTACGCGGGCCTGCCGATCGCCGGCTTCACCTCCGAGGCCGCGATCACCAAGCTCAAGGGCAAGGGCATCCCCGGCTCCAAGCTCAACCTCGGTATCGGCTTCTACGGCCGCGGCTGGACCGGCGTGACCCAGGACGCCCCCGGCGGCACCGCCACCGGCCCGGCCCCGGGCACCTACGAGCAGGGCATCGAGGACTACAAGGTGCTGAAGTCGAGCTGCCCGAGCACGGGCACCGTGGCCGGCACCGCGTACGCCAAGTGCGGCTCCAACTGGTGGAGCTACGACACCCCCGCCACCGTCACCTCCAAGATGGCCTGGGCCAAGAGCCAGGGCCTCAAGGGTGCCTTCTACTGGGAGTTCAGCGGCGACACCGCCAACGGCGAACTCGCCAACGCGGTCCACACCGGACTCCAGTGACCCGACGCGGGTGGGCCGGCCCCTGACCCGGGGGCACGAACCGAAGCCGGGGGGACGGGTCCGCCCCCGTCCCCCCGGCTTCACCGCGACCCCGCGACCGAACGCGCGAAAGCCCCCGGACACCGTCCGGGGGCTCGTGTCGTCTCGGGGGCTCAGGCCACGTTCACCCGCTGGCCGGGCGGGGCCGCCTCCAGCCAGGCCAGGAAGCCGGTCAGGGCGTCCTCGCTCATCGCCAGCTCCAGTCGGGTCCCGCGGTGCGAACAGCCGAGGACCACGGCGTCCGAGAGCAGCGCCAGCTCCTCCTCGCCCTCCGGGGCCCGGCGCGAGATCACCTCGATCGCGGAGCGCTCCAGCAGCCGGCGCGGCCTGGGCGCGTAGGAGAACACGCGGAACCACTCGATCCGGTCACCGCTGTACCGCGAGACGCCGTACACCCAGCCCTTGCCGGACAGGTCCGCCTCCTCCGCCACCCCCCAGCGCAGGGAACAGTCGAAGGTGCCCCCGGACCGTTGGATCAGTCTGCGGCGCAGCCCGAACACGAAGAGCCCGACCAACACCAGGACGACGACCAGGCCACTCACAAGCAGAGCGAGGAGCATCTTCACCGACCTCCTCGCTCATCGACAACCGCACAACGAAAAAAGGACCCGCATCGCCTCAGCCGCGACCCGGTCTGGATGATTCCAGCACGGGCCGCGGCTGAGGGGAAAACTGTGCGGTTACGGGATTCAGGCTCCCGCGACCGCGCGCAGCCGGACATCGGCGCGTCGTTCGGCTGCGGCGTCCGCATCCGACTTGGCGCGCTCCAGTGCCCGCTCCGCCCGCTGGACGTCGATCTCGTCAGCGAGCTCGGCGATCTCGGCCAGCAGCGACAACTTGTTGTCCGCGAACGAGATGAAACCGCCGTGCACCGCGGCGACGACGGTCCCGCCCTCGCTGGTGCGGATGGTCACCGGGCCCGATTCCAGCACGCCGAGAAGCGGCTGGTGACCGGGCATGACGCCGATGTCGCCGGACGTGGTGCGGGCGACGACCAGGGTGGCCTCGCCGGACCAGACACTACGGTCCGCCGCGACCAGCTCGACGTGCAGCTCAGCAGCCATAGTGGCTCCTCGGGTCACCACCCGGCGGTCGCGCCGGGTGTTGGGTCGAATTCTAATGGGCGTGGGGAGAGGGACGGGACGCACCCGGCCCTCTCCGGGCGATCGGGTCGGCCGCGCGGCCCGGTTTCCCGGGGCCGCGGGGCCGTGCCGAATCAGGAGACGCCCAGCTCCTTGGCGTTGGCCTTCAGGTCCTCAAGGCCACCGCAGAGGAAGAACGCCTGCTCCGGGAAGTGGTCGAACTCACCGTCGCAGATCGCGTTGAACGCGGTGATGGACTCGTCCAGGGACACGTCCGACCCGTCGACGCCGGTGAACTGCTTGGCGACGTGGGTGTTCTGCGACAGGAAGCGCTCCACGCGACGGGCGCGGTGCACGACCAGCTTGTCCTCTTCGCCGAGCTCGTCGATGCCGAGGATGGCGATGATGTCCTGGAGGTCCTTGTACTTCTGCAGGATCCCCTTGACACGGGTGGCCGTGGCGTAGTGCTCGGCCGTGATGTAGCGGGGGTCCAGGATCCGGGACGAGGACTCCAGCGGGTCCACGGCCGGGTAGATGCCCTTCTCGGAGATCGGACGGGAGAGAACCGTCGTCGCGTCGAGGTGGGCGAAGGTGGTGGCCGGGGCCGGGTCGGTCAGGTCGTCCGCGGGGACGTAGATCGCCTGCATCGAGGTGATCGAGTGACCGCGGGTCGAGGTGATGCGCTCCTGGAGGATGCCCATCTCGTCGGCCAGGTTCGGCTGGTAGCCCACCGCGGAGGGCATGCGGCCGAGCAGGGTCGACACCTCGGAACCCGCCTGGGTGTACCGGAAGATGTTGTCGATGAAGAAGAGGACGTCCTGCTTCTGGACGTCACGGAAGTACTCCGCCATCGTCAGACCGGCCAGGGCGACGCGCAGACGGGTGCCCGGGGGCTCGTCCATCTGGCCGAAGACCAGGGCGGTCTTGTCGATGACGCCCGAGTCGCTCATCTCCTCGATGAGGTCGTTGCCCTCACGGGTACGCTCACCGACGCCCGCGAACACCGACACACCGTCGTGGTTGTTGGCGACGCGGTAGATCATTTCCTGGATCAGAACGGTCTTGCCGACACCGGCACCACCGAACAGACCGATCTTTCCACCCTTGACGTACGGGGTGAGAAGGTCGATGACCTTGACGCCGGTCTCGAACATCTCGGTCTTCGACTCGAGCTCGTCGAAGTTGGGGGCCTTGCGGTGGATCGCCCAGCGCTCGGTCACCTCGGCGTTGGCCTCGGGGTAGTTCAGCACCTCACCGAGGGTGTTGAACACCTTGCCCTTGGTGAAGTCACCGACGGGCACGGTGATGCCCTTGCCGGTGTCCGTCACCGCGGCCTGGCGGACCAGACCGTCGGTGGGCTGCATGGAGATGGTGCGGACCACGCCGTCACCGAGGTGCTGCGCGACCTCGAGGGTCAGCGTCTTCTGCTTCCCCTCCTCGGCCGGGTCGATGACCTGGACGGTCAGCGCGTTGTAGATCTCCGGCATCGCGTCGACGGGGAACTCCACGTCGACGACCGGGCCGATGACCCGGGCGACGCGGCCCGTGGCAGCGGCCGTCTCAACAGAGGTCGTCATTACTTGTCACTCCCCGCGGTCGCGTCGGCCATGGCGGCTGCGCCACCGACGATCTCGCTGATTTCCTGGGTGATTTCGGACTGGCGCGCCGCATTGGCCAGACGGGACAGGCTCTTGATGAGGTCTCCCGCGTTGTCGGTCGCCGACTTCATCGCACGACGGCGCGCCGCGTGCTCGGAGGCGGCCGCCTGGAGCAGGGCGTTGTAGACCCGGCTCTCGACGTAGCGCGGCAGGAGGGCGTCGAGGACGTCCTCCGCCGAGGGCTCGAACTCGAACAGGGGAAGGATCTCGCCCTTGCCCTCTTCCTTGTTCTTGCCCTCGTCGAGGGTGAGCGGCAGCATCCGGTCGTCCACCGGGTTCTGCGTCATCATCGACACGAATTCCGTGTAGACGATGTGCAGCTCGTCGACCCCGCCCTCGGCCGTCTCCGCGGAGATGGCCTCGATGAGCGGCGCCGCGATCGCCTTCGCGTTCGCGTAGCTGGGGCTGTCGGTGAACCCGGTCCACTTCTCCGCGATCACACGCTCACGGAAGGAGTAGTACGAGACGCCCTTGCGGCCGACGATGTAGGTGTCGACCTCCTTGCCCTCGCCGCGCAGCCGCTCGGTGAGGCGCTCCGCGGCCTTGATGGCGTTGGAGGAGTAGCCGCCGGCCAGACCGCGGTCGCTCGTGAGGAGCAGGACCGCGGCCCGGGCCGGGGCCTCGACCTCGGTGGTGAGCGGGTGCTTGGTGGTGGATCCGGTCGCCACCGCCGTCACCGCGCGGGTGAGTTCGGTCGCGTACGGCGTGGAGGCCGCCACCTGGCGCTGCGCCTTGACGATGCGCGAGGCGGCGATCATCTCCATCGCCTTGGTGATCTTCTTGGTCGCCGTGACGGATCGGATGCGACGCTTGTAGACCCGGAGCTGCGCTCCCATGAGTCAGGTCCCTTCCGTCGTCACTTGCCGGCGGTGGCCGACGCGTCGTCCCCCAGAAGCTGACCGTCCGAGGTCTCGAACTGCTTCTTGAAGTCGGCGATGGCGTCCGCGATGGACTGCAGGGTGTCGTCCGACATCTTCGCGCCCTCGCGGATCGAGGTGAGGAGTTCCTTGCGGTTGATCCGCAGGTTCTCCAGCAGCTCGGTCTCGAAGCGACGGATGTCGTTGACCGGGACGTCGTCCATCTTGCCGGTGGTGCCGGCCCAGACGGAGACGACCTGCTCCTCGACGGGCATGGGGCTGTACTGCGGCTGCTTCAGCAGCTCGACCATGCGCTTGCCGCGCTCCAGGGCGGCCTTGGAGGCCGCGTCCAGATCGGAACCGAA
This sequence comes from Streptomyces dryopteridis, assembly GCF_049606955.1. Lineage (NCBI taxonomy): Bacteria > Bacillati > Actinomycetota > Actinomycetes > Kitasatosporales > Streptomycetaceae > Streptomyces > Streptomyces dryopteridis. Next base: position 1,616,029 of record NZ_CP187113.1, read on the forward strand.
GGCGGCGAACGCCTCCAGCTCGCGGTACTGGGCCAGGTCGAGGCGAAGACGACCGGACACCTGGCGCATGGCCTTGTGCTGGGCCGAGCCACCGACGCGGGAGACCGAGATGCCGACGTTCAGAGCCGGGCGCTGGCCGGCGTTGAACAGGTCGGACTCCAGGAAGCACTGGCCGTCGGTGATGGAGATGACGTTGGTCGGGATGAACGCCGAGACGTCGTTGGCCTTCGTCTCGACGATCGGCAGACCGGTCATCGAGCCCGCGCCCATGTCGTCGGAGAGCTTGGCGCAGCGCTCCAGCAGACGCGAGTGCAAGTAGAAGACGTCACCCGGGTATGCCTCACGGCCCGGCGGGCGGCGCAGCAGCAGGGAAACGGCGCGGTAGGCGTCGGCCTGCTTCGACAGGTCGTCGAAGATGATCAGGACGTGCTTGCCGGCGTACATCCAGTGCTGGCCGATGGCCGAGCCGGTGTACGGCGCCAGGTACTTGAAGCCGGCCGGGTCGGAGGCCGGGGCGGCGACGATGGTCGTGTACTCCAGCGCGCCGGCCTCTTCGAGGGCACCGCGCACGGAGGCGATGGTGGAGCCCTTCTGACCGATGGCGACGTAGATGCAGCGGACCTGCTTGTTCACGTCGCCGGAGCGCCAGTTGTCGCGCTGGTTGATGATCGTGTCGACGGCCAGGGCGGTCTTGCCCGTCTGGCGGTCGCCGATGACCAGCTGACGCTGACCGCGGCCGATCGGCACCATGGCGTCGATGGCCTTGTAGCCGGTCTGCATCGGCTCGTGGACCGACTTGCGGACCATGACGCCCGGGGCCTGCAGTTCGAGGGCGCGGCGGCCCTCGGTCGCGATCTCGCCGAGGCCGTCGATCGGGTTGCCGAGCGGGTCGACCACGCGGCCGAGGTAACCCTCGCCCACGCCCACCGAGAGGACCTCACCGGTGCGCTGCACCGGCTGCCCCTCCTCGACGCCGCTGAACTCGCCGAGGACGATCGCACCGATCTCGCGCTCCTCGAGGTTGAGGGCGAGACCGAGGGTGCCGTCCTCGAACTTCAGCAGCTCGTTCGCCATGGCGGAGGGCAGGCCCTCCACCTTCGCGATGCCGTCGCCGGCAACGCTGACCGTACCGACCTCCTCGCGCGAGGCCGCGTCCGGCTGGTACGACTGGACAAAGGTCTCCAGCGCGTCCCGGATCTCCTCCGGCCGGATCGTGAGCTCCGCCATCTGGGTTCCCTGCTCTCCTTGTTGGGCCCGAAGTTTCTTAGGGGTCTGGGGGCGACCCCCAGGAATCTTCCGCAAGTTCTGCACGGCCCAACCGGGCCGCTGAAATGCTTGTTCTGTTGGTGGCGCGGGTCAGCCGGCCATGCGTCGGGATGCCTCGGAGAGGCGTTCCGCGATGCTGCCGTTGATGACCTCGTCGCCGACCCGCACCACGATCCCGCCGAGGACCGCGGGGTCCACGTCGAGGTTGAGGTGCATCTGGCGGCCGTACAGCGACGCCAGGGCCGCGCCGAGGCGCTGCTTCTGGGTGTCGGTGAGCGGCACCGCGCTGACCACGGTCGCGACCGTGCGGTCGCGGCGCTCGGCCGCGAGCGTGGAGAGGGACTCCAGGCCCGCTTCCAGGCTACGGCCCCGCGGGTGCGTGACCAGACGCGTGACCAGACGGGTGGTCGTGGCGTCCGCGCGACCGCCGAGGAGGCTGCGCAGCAGCTCGCCCTTGGCGGCGGTGGTCGCCGTCTTGTCCGTCAGGGCGGCCCGCAGGCCGGTGTTGGAGGAGACGATCCGCCCGAAGCGGAACAGTTCGTCCTCCACGTCGTCCAGCGTTCCGGCCTTCTGCGCGGCGGTGAGGTCGGCGGTGTTCGCCAGCTCCTCCAACGCGTCGACCAGGTCGCGGGACTGCGACCAGCGCGAGCGGACCGTGCCGGCCACCAGGTCACGGGTGGTCCCGTCGACCTGGCCCGCCAGCAGGCGCCCGACCAGCTCGGCCTTGGCCTCGCCGGACTGCGCCGGGTCGGTGATGACCCGACGCAGCGAGACCTCACGGTCGAGCAGCGCGGTGACGGCGGCCAGCTCGCCGGCGAGCTTCGCCGCGTCGACGGACGTGTTGTCCGTCAGCGCGTCGAGACGCTCGCGGGCGGCGTGCAGCGCCTCGCGGCTCGCTCCGTTCATCGGACGGCCTCGGTCTTCGACTCGAGGTCGTCGAGGAAGCGGTCGATGGTGCGGCTCTGTCGGGCGTGGTCCTCGAGGGACTCGCCGACGAGCTTGCCGGCCAGGTCGGTGGCGAGCTTGCCCACGTCCTGGCGCAGGGCCGCGGCAGCGGCCTTGCGGTCGGCCTCGATCTGGGCGTGACCGGCGGCGATGATCTCCTCACGCTGCCGCTGGCCCTCTGCGCGCAGTTCATCCTTGAGCGCAGTGCCCTGCTCCAGGGCCTCCTGGCGCAGGCGCGCGGCCTCGTGACGAGCCTCGGCGAGCTGGGCCTTGTACTGCTCCAGAACGCTTTCGGCCTCGATCTTGGCCGCGTCGGCCTTCTCGATGCCACCCTCGATGGCCTCGCGACGCTCGTCCAGAACCTTGTTGATGTTCGGGAGGAGCTTCTTGGCGAGGAAACCGAAGACGATGACAAAGGCGATGAGGCCGATGACGAGCTCGGGAATCGGCGGGATGAGGGGGTTTTCAGCCTCCCCGGCCGCGAGCTGAACCAGAGGGTTCACATCAGTGCCTTCCGTCTGAGGTGTTGTTCGCTACCGCGATCAGGAGGTCGGGTAGACGAACGGCATGACCAGACCGATGAGGGCGAGCGCCTCACAGAAGGCGAAGCCGAGGATCTGGTTGGCACGGATCAGGCCGGCGGCCTCGGGCTGGCGGGCCAGGGCCTGGGTGCCGTTGCCGAAGATGATGCCGACGCCGACGCCGGGGCCGATGGCGGCGAGGCCGTAGCCGATGGAGCCGAGGTTGCCCTTGATTTCGACGCCGGCGGCGAGGGTCTGCGCGAGAGCGGACATGCCCGTTCTTCCTTCTCTTTCATGGACCGGTGGGGGTTGGCCACCGGACGACCGTTGGTTTGGGGGTGGGGCCGTTGATCAGTGGTGCTCGGCGACGGCGCCCTGGAGGAAGCTGCAGGCGAGCAGTACGAAGACGTACGCCTGGACAGCCTGGATGAAGAGCTCGAAGGCGGTCATCACGATGACCATCACGAACGACACGCCGGCGTAGGCGATGCCGATGCCGTTGAGCAGGTACCAGCTGGCGATGGTGAACAGCAGCAGCAGGGTGTGCCCGGCGAACATGTTCGCGAAGAGACGGACCGCGTGGGTGAACGGCCGGACGATGACGTTCGAGAAGAACTCGATGAGCATGACCAGCGGCAGGATCCCGCCGAGGTTCTTGTCGTAGCCGGTGAGGTTCTTCAGGCCGCCCACGAAACCGTGGCGCTTGAAGGTCACCGACATCCACATCACGTAGATGATGAGTGCGAGCGCGGCCGGGTACGCGATCACCGAGGTGACCGGGAACTGCGCGAGCGGGATGATCGACCAGAGGTTCAGGATCCAGACGAAGAAGAACGTCGCGACCATGAAGGGGACGTACTTCTCGCCTTCCTTCTTGCCCATCGTCTCGTAGACGATTCCGGTGCGCACGAAGTCGTAACCGGCTTCGGCGACCATCTGCAGCTTCCCCGGCACGACCTTCGGCTTGCGGAAGGCGGCCCAGAAGAAACCGACGATGATGACGGTTCCGAGCAGGGCGAGCAGCATCGTCTTGTTGAAGTAGACGCTGCCGCCGAGTTCGCCGACGATCGGCTCGAACAGGAACGAGTGCAAGCCGGGAGCCGGAAAGCCACAGCCGTCGAAGATGTGGCAATCGGTCTCGAAGGCGAGCACCTGCGTCGGATCAGCACTCACCGCGGGCTCCTTCAGCGTGGCGCATGGGTACGGCAACCTCGTTGTGTCGGCGCGGATCTGGGCCGCGGTTCGGCACGGGACTGGACTTACGGATGTGGGGGCGGCCGGCAGGCGTGAAACCTCGCGCCGTCACCGGCGCCGGCTCCGGCTCGGATGCCTCGGCCCGCGATGCCGCAGTTGGCACCGGACGATAGCAGCATCTCGAACGAGCACTTATCCCGCCCCTACCCTTCACGACGAGGACCCCGTGTTTCCGGGCTTGCCGGTCTTGTCGGCGTCGGTTTCGACGTAGAGGATCTTCGCCTTCATGTGCGCCCGGGCCTGCGCTCCGACCCAGACGAGGGTCGAGACGACGAGCACGATCGCGAAGGCGCGGGGGTTGAACAGCGTCGTGTCCCTGAACACGGCGACGAAGACGAACAGCAACAGGATCTGGACCGTGTAGAGGGCCAATCCCATCATCTGGAACAAATGCGGGAGTTTGCGCGCGGTTCGTTGCAGGGCGACGAAGCCGCTCCCCATGAAGAGCATGACGATCACGCACCCGAAGACGGCGCCCAGGGCCCCCTTGCCACCCGCGACGACACCGCTGACGATCGCGGCGACTACGCCGGCGGCAGCGGTGGGCACGACTGTGTGCAGGAGGGATCGGAGGTCGTCAGACCGCATGATGCTGGGCTCCGCTTGTGGTGGGGGTACGTGACTCGTACGGGACGAGCGTAAGCCCGGTCCGAGACTGGACCTCGGGCCAATGGACCGTCGCACTACGGTCCTTCGGCTCTATCGCCGGGTTTAGTGAACGGTATCACAAACTATTTGATGAGAGCTTTACCTGGTTGGTGTGCTTACCGTCACACATGAGAGTGACCATGCGCGGGTGTGCACCGGCGCTCACTCTAACGTCTGGTATACGCGAATCGATCCCGATTCGTCAGCGGGACGATCCGGCCTTACGTCGGTCGGGAAAGCGCGAACGGGGGCCTACCGCGGTCGCTCCGTTGACGCCCGAGACACCGGCCCGCCGCCCGGAGGTCGACGTTCCACCGCCGGGAGTTCCCGGAACCGACACCGGCGCCCCCGACTCCGCTTCCCCGTCGGCCCCTTCGGCACCCACGCCCACCGGCACCGGCGTTCCGCTTGCGGCCCCGGCGACCCCCGTCACGGGCTCCCCCGCGACCACCCGACGACGCCGGTAGCGCGGCGGCACGACCCGCTGCGCCCACCTCGGCGCGCGCGGGGTGAAACGCGGCATCAACAACAGGATCATCCCCAGCGCGCTCAGCGCCGCGATGACGAACACGATCCACATCGAGGCGGAATGCACCGAATAGGACACCGTCCCGAATGCGATGAGCGCCGACCAGAAATACATGATGAGCACCGCGCGACTGTGGGAATGTCCGATCTCCAGAAGTCGGTGGTGCAGGTGTCCGCGGTCCGCCGCGAACGGGGATTTCCCGTTCCAGGTCCGTCGCACGATCGCCGACAACAGGTCCGCCATCGGAATCGCGATGATGGTCAGCGGGAGCAGAAGCGGAATGAAGACGGGCAGCATCGCGTGGGTCGCGCCGCGCTCGCCGCTCGCGAAGAGGGCCATCGCGTCCGGGTCCACCTGACCCGTGATCGAGATCGCGCCGGCCGCCAGGACCAGGCCGATCAGCATCGAACCGGAGTCCCCCATGAAGATCCGCGCCGGGTGCATGTTGTGCGGCAGGAAGCCCACGCACATGCCCACCAGGATGGCCGCGAAGAGGGTGGCCGGCGCCGCCGCCTCGATCCCGTAGCCGAACCAGATCCGGTACGCGTACATGAAGAACGCCGCCGCCGCGATGCACACCATGCCCGCCGCGAGCCCGTCGAGCCCGTCCACGAAGTTCACCGCGTTGATCGTGATCACGACCAGGGCCACCGTCAGCAGGCTGCTCTGCCACTCGCTGGGCAGGTACGTGCCCACCCCGGGGATCGGCAGGTAGAGCACCGTCAGGCCCTGGATCACCATCACGCCGGCCGCGATCATCTGCGCGCCCAGCTTGATCAGCGCGTCCAGTTCGAACTTGTCGTCCAGCACGCCGATCAGCCAGATCAGCGCCGCCCCCGACAGCAGGGCCCGCGGTTCGTTGGAGAGGTGGAAGACCCCCGCCAGGTTCGGCAGCTGCGCCGCCACCAGCAGACCGGCGCACAATCCGCCGAACATGGCGATCCCGCCGAGGCGCGGCGTCGGCTCGCGGTGCACGTCCCGGGCGCGGATCGCGGGCATCGCCCCGATGGCGATGGCGAACTTCCGCACCGGTCCGGTGAGCAGATACGTCACCGCCGCCGTGACACAGAGCGTCAGCAGGTATTCACGCACGGGCTGCCCCAGGTTCGTCGCCGGCTTCTTCAGCCCCACACATTAGCCGTGCGGGCATCTCCGGCGAGGACGCGCGTCTACCCGTCCCGGGTTCCTGCACGCCTTCCCTCCCCGATCAGGCCCCATACGGAGGAAACCGCAGGGCCAGCCCGGTGACCTCGGAACGCACCCGGGCGACGGCCTGCGGGTCGGTCGCGCGCAGCGCCTCCCCGCACAGCGCCCCGATCCGGACCATCTCCGCCTCCCCCATCCCCTGGGTGGTGACGGCGGCCGTGCCCAGTCGCAGTCCGCGCCGTTCCCCGTAGGGCAGCGCGCACGTGTCCAGGACCATGCCGGCCGCCGCGAGCCGGCCGCGCGCGGTGGGCCCGTCCAGGCCCAGGGGGCCGGCGTCGGCGGCGACGATGTGGGTGTCGGTGCCCCCGGTGGTGACCTCCGCGCCGGCCGCCGCGAGGGCGGCGGCGAGGGTGCGGGCGTTGGCCACGACCCGGTGCGCGTACCCCGCGAACGCCGGGGTCGCCGCCTCCCCGAAGGCGACGGCCTTGGCGGCCACCGTGTGCATGTGGGCGCCGCCCTCGATGAAGGGGAAGACCGCGCGGTCGATCCGTTCGGCCAGCTCCTCCCCGCACAGCACCAGCCCGCCCCGGGGGCCGCGCAGCACCTTGTGGGTGGTGCCGACGACCACGTCCGCGTACGGCACCGGGCTCGGCGCGGCCCCGCCCGCGATCAGGCCGAGCGGGTGCGCGGCGTCCGCGATGAGGTGGGCGCCGACCTCGTCGGCGATCTCGCGGAACGCCGCCCAGTCGGGGTGGCGGGGGTAGGAGATCGAGCCGGCGACGATGGCCTTGGGACGGTGCACGTGGGCGAGGGTGCGGACCTGGTCGAGGTCGATCAGGCCGGTCTCGGGGTCGAGCCCGTAGCCGACGAAGGCGAACCAGCGGCCGGAGAAGTTGGCCGGCGAGCCGTGGGTGAGGTGCCCGCCCTGCGGCAGGGCCATGGCCAGCACGGTGTCCCCGGGGCGCAGCAGGGCCGCGTAGGCGGCGAGCACGGCGGCGGAACCGGAATGCGGCTGGACGTTGGCGTGGGCGGCCCCGAAGAGGGCCTTGGCCCGGTCCACGGCGATCCGCTCGATCAGGTCCGCGTACTCGCACCCGCCGTGGTGCCGGGCGCCGGGATAGCCCTCGGCGTACTTGTTGGCGAGGGTGGAGCCCAGGGCGGCCAGGACCGCCGGGGAGGCGAAGTTCTCGGCGGCCACCAGTTGCAGGGTGTCGGCCTGCCGGCGGGCCTCGCCGGCCAGCAGGTCGGCGATCTCGGGGTCCGCGCGGCGCAGCGCCTCCGGGTCGGCGCCGGGGGTGAGCTCGGTGGGGGCGGTGACGCTCATGGCGGGACTCCCGCGCGAGAGGGGGCTACCGGGTACGCCCCACTGTAGGCGGGCGCGCGCGCGCGCGCGGCGGTCCTCAGGGGCGGGGCGTGACGCCGGTGAGCGCGGTCACCACCGGGTCGAGGGCCTGGTTGATCTCGTCGCCGATGGAGCGGAAGAAGGTGATGGGCGCGCCGTACGGGTCGTGGACCTCGTCGGCGTCGACGGAGGGCGCGAGCAGCCAGCCGCGCAGCGCGGCGGCGGCCCTGACCAGGGCGCGGGCGCGTTCGACGACGCCCTCGCCGGGGGGCGGCAGGGTGGCGGGGTCTATGGCCCGCACCAGCCGGGTGAACTCCTTGAGGGTGAAGGTGCGCAGGCCCGCGGAGTGGCCCATGGAGATGACCTGGGCGCGGTGGTCGCGGGTGGCGGTGAGGACGAGGTCGGCGTGGATGACGTGCTCGTCGAGGAGTTCGCGGCCCACGAAGCCGAGGGGGTCGGCGCCGAAGTCGGCGAGGACGGTGGCGGCGTGGGCCTCCATGGGGGCGCCCTCGTGGCCCCAGGTGCCGGCGCTCTCCACGATGAGGCCGCTGGCGAGGCTCTCGCCGAGGCGGCCGGTCAGGGCGTGCCGGGTCAGCCGCTCCGTGATCGGGGAGCGGCAGACGTTGCCGGTGCTGACGTGGAGTATGCGGAAGGTGTCCCCGACGGCCTCGGCCGTCGGGTGGCCCATTGCTATGCCACGCCCCTGAGGGCTCACGAAGCCACCTCGAGGTCGGGGACGACCTCCCGGAGCTGTGCGGCGGTCAGGGCGCCCTCGCGGAGCAGGACGGGGACCTTGCCGGTGACGTCGACGATGGAGGAGGGCTCGATGCCGGGGGTGGGGCCGCCGTCGAGGTAGACGGAGACGGCGTCGCCGAGCATGGTGCGGGCGGCCTCGCAGTCCTCGGGGGCGGGGTGGCCGCTGAGGTTGGCGGAGGAGACGGCCATCGGGCCGACCTCGGTGAGCAGCTCGATCGCGACGGGGTGCAGGGGCATGCGGACGGCGACGGTGCCGCCGGTCTCGCCGAGGTCCCAGGCCAGGGAGGGCTGGTGGCGGGCCACGAGGGTGAGGGCGCCGGGCCAGAAGGCGTCCACGAGTTCCCAGGCGTGTTCGGTGAAGTCGGTGACCAGGCCGTGCAGGGTGTTCGGGGAGCCGATGAGCACGGGCACGGGCATGCCGCGGCCGCGGCCCTTGGCGGCGAGCAGGTCGGCGACGGCCTCGGAGCTGAAGGCGTCCGCGCCGATCCCGTACAGGGTGTCGGTGGGGAGCACCACGAGCTCGCCGCGGCGGACGGCGGACGCGGCCTCGCGCAGACCCGTCTTGCGGTCGGTCGCGTCGTTGCAATCGTATCGCCGGGCCATCAGCGGGCCTCCTCGTGCGGAGTGGGGGCGGCAGGAAGGGTGGGCGCGCCGGTCACGGGCGGGCCTTGCGGGCGGTGGCGAAGCGGGGGCGCTTGTTGAGGTCGGGGTGGTCCGCCGCGTCGGCCCAGCCCTGTTCCTCGTTGAACAGCCACGGCACCTGGCCGCCCTGGGTGTCGGCGTGCTCGATGACGACGATGCCGCCGGGGCGGAGCAGCCGGTGGGCGGTGCGTTCGATGCCCCGGATGGTGTCGAGGCCGTCCTCGCCGGAGAAGAGGGCCATCTCCGGGTCGTGGTCGCGGGCCTCGGGGGCAACGTACTCCCACTCGGTGAGCGGGATGTAGGGGGGGTTGGAGATGACGAGGTCGACCTGGCCGTCGAGCTCGGGCAGGGCGCTGAGGGCGTCGCCCTGGTGGACGGTGACGCGGGAGCCCTCGGCGTTCTTGCGGGTCCACACGAGGGCGTCCTCGGAGAGCTCCACGGCGTGCACGCGCGAGCGGGGCACCTCCTGGGCCATGGCCAGGGCGATGGCGCCGGAGCCGGTGCACAGGTCGACGATGAGGGGTTCGGCCACGTCGAGGGCGCGGACGGCCTGTATGGCCCAGTCGACCACGGACTCGGTCTCGGGGCGGGGCACGAAGACCCCGGGGCCGACCTGGAGCTCCAGGTAGCGGAAGAAGGCGCGGCCGGTGATGTGCTGGAGGGGTTCGCGGGCCTCGCGGCGCGCGATGGCCTCCCAGTAGCGGGCGTCGAAGTCGGCGTCCTTGACGGTGTGCAGGGCACCTCGCTTGACCCCGTGGACGTAGGCCGCGAGCTCCTCGGCGTCGAAACGCGGTGAGGGCACGCCGGCGGCGGCCAGCCGCTGGGTGGCCTGGGCCACCTCCGCGAGCAGCAAGTTCACGCTGGTCCTCCGGTGCTGGTCGTACGGGGTCCTGGAGTGCGTACGCTACTGCGCGGCCGCGAGCTTGGCGGCGGAGTCGGCGTCCACGCATGCCTGGATGACGGGGTCGAGCTCGCCGTCGAGGACCTGGTCGAGGTTGTACGCCTTGAAGCCGACGCGGTGGTCGGAGATGCGGTTCTCCGGGAAGTTGTACGTGCGGATCTTCTCGGAGCGGTCGACGGTGCGGACCTGGCTGCGGCGGGCGTCGGCGGCCTCGAGGTCGGCGGCCTCCTGGGCGGCGGCGAGCAGCCGGGACCGCAGGATGCGCATGGCCTGCTCCTTGTTCTGGAGCTGGCTCTTCTCGTTCTGGCAGGAGGCGACCACGCCGGTGGGCAGGTGGGTGATGCGGACGGCGGAGTCGGTGGTGTTCACGGACTGGCCGCCGGGGCCCGAGGAGCGGTACACGTCGATGCGCAGGTCGTTGGGGTTGACCTCGACCTCGACCTCCTCGGCCTCCGGGGTGACGAGCACGCCGGCGGCGGAGGTGTGGATGCGGCCCTGGGACTCGGTGGCGGGGACGCGCTGCACGCGGTGCACGCCGCCCTCGTACTTCAGGCGGGCCCAGACGCCCTGGCCGGGCTCGGTGGCGCCCTGGCCGCCCTTGGTCTTCACGGCGACCTGGACGTCCTTGTAGCCGCCGAGCTCGGACTCGGTGGCGTCGATGATCTCGGCCTTCCAGCCCACGCGCTCGGCGTAGCGGAGGTACATGCGCAGGAGGTCCCCGGCGAACAGGGCGGACTCGTCGCCGCCGGCGCCGGCCTTGATCTCCAGGAGGACGTCCTTGTCGTCGCTGGGGTCGCGGGGGACGAGCAGCAGGCGCAGCTTCTCGGTGAGCTCCTCGCGGTGCGCGGTGAGCTCCTTGACCTCGGCGGCGAAGTCGGGGTCGTCGGCCGCGAACTCCTTGGCGGTCTCGATGTCCTCGGCCGAGGTCTTCCAGGCCCGGAAGGTGGCGACGATCGGGGTCAGCTCGGCGTAGCGCTTGTTGAGCTTGCGCGCGTTGGCCTGATCCGCGTGCACGGCGGGATCGGCGAGCTTCGTCTCGAGGTCGGCGTGTTCGCCGACCAGGTCCTCGACGGCCTCGAACATCTGCGGGCTCCTGGGGTGGAAAACGTGCGGAGATCTGCGCTTGCGGGTCCGCTGGGGATCGGACGACAAAGGCGCCGGCACGGGCACGCTCGCACGGGGCGAGCGTGGCCGAGAACCGGCGCCTGGGTCGCGCTACTTCTTGGCAGCGGCCTTGCCGAAGCGGGCCTCGAAGCGGGCCACGCGGCCACCGGTGTCGAGGATCTTCTGCTTGCCCGTGTAGAACGGGTGGCACTCGGAGCAGACTTCGGCGCGGATGGCGCCGGCCTTCAGGGTGGAGCGGGTGGTGAACGACGCGCCACAGGTGCAGGACACCTGGGTCTCGACGTACTCGGGGTGGATCTCGCGCTTCAAGGTGTCTCCTAGTTTCGGGAGGGCTCCGGGTCGCAGGCACGGAATTGAGCGCTGCGTGAACCGGGGCCGACGAACCAGTCTGCCAGGGCCGGCCCGCCTGTCAAAATTCGACGACGCCCTGCACAACGGGTGCCGGGACGGTTTCATTCCCGGCACCCGTGCGGGGTTCCCGCGGGGTGACGCGGAGCGACGGGATCAGGGCTTCACGTACTCGCCGGCCTTGCCCTTGTCCCCCTCGGAGGCGGCGGTGGCCTCGGCCGGGATCGGGCGGTCGGCGCGCAGCGCGTCCCAGACCATGGCGGTCTCGGCGTCGAGGGGGACGACCCGGTTGGGGTCGCGGGTGTCGGCCCTGACCGGCAGCGTGATCATGGTGAGGTCCTCGGCGTCGATGCCGCCGAGGCCCTTCGCGAAGCTCAGCAGGGAGTTCACGTCGCCCAGGGCCTTGTCGGTGGTGACGGCCTTGGTGGCGGTGTCGGCGAGGCCGTAGAGGCGGGTCGGGCTGTCGAACAGGCCGATCTGCTTGACCTGCTTGATCAGGGCCTTCATGAACGCCTGCTGGAGCTGGATGCGCCCGAGGTCGCTGCCGTCGCCGACGCTCTTGCGGGTGCGGACCAGACCGAGGGACTGCTCGCCGTCGAGCCGGTGGGTGCCGGGGGCGAGGTTCAGGTGGCTGGCGCCGTCCTTGATGGGCTTGGTCGTGGTGACCTCGACCCCGCCGAGGGCGTCGACGATCTTCTTGAAGCCGACGAAGTCGACCTCGATGTAGTGGTCCATCCGGATCCCGGACATCTGCTCGACGGTCTTGACCGCGCAGGCCGCGCCGCCGACGGTGAAGGACTCGTTGAACATCTTGCGCGGGCCGCCCGGGTCGGTGCCGCCGCCGTCGGTGGCACAGGCCGGCCGGGTGACGAGGGTGTCGCGCGGTATGGATATGACGGAGGCCGTCTTGCGGCCCTCGTAGAGGTGGACGATCATCGCGGTGTCCGCGCGGGCCGAGCCCCCGTCGTCCTGCCCGTACTCGCCGTTGTCGCCCCCGCGCGAGTCGGAGCCGAGGACCAGCAGGTCCAGGGAGCCGTTGTCGACGTTCTCGGGGCGGTCCTTGCCGAGCAGGGCGTCGATGTCCACGCTCTTGAGGTTGTCGTTGAGCTTGGCCCACAGGGTGCCCAGTCCGCCGCCGCCCAGGACCAGCACCGCGGCGGCGGTCCAGCCGACCACCGCGAGTCCCTTGCGTTTGCGCGGCACGGAGTGCCCGGCGCCTTCCCTTGCCCGTTTGCCCCGCGCGCCCATCGCCCCTCAGCTCCGTTTCCCGTCGTGGTTCTCGTCAACGTGCGGCGACTTTCGGTCGCTTCTTCCCCCCACACTCGTCCGCAACCGAAGACGGTCGGCGCGGGGTTCGGGTTCCCCTGACGGGGCCCCGACCGGCGCGTGTGGCGAAGGTCGCACCCCGCCGCGCCCCCGTGACGCGCCACCGCCCCCGCTCGCACGGGGGCGAACGGGGGCGGTGGCGGCGGTCCGACGAGGAGCGCCCGAGGTCAGTCGTTGTTGCCCGACGGGGTCGTCTTGGCGATCTGCATCAGGAACTCGGCGTTGGACTTCGTCTGCTTCATCTTGTCGAGGAGCAGCTCGATCGCCTGCTGCGAGTCGAGGGCGTGCAGCACCCGACGCAGCTTCCAGACGATGCTCAGCTCCTCGCTGTTGAGGAGGATCTCCTCCTTGCGGGTGCCCGAGGGGTCCACGTCCACGGCCGGGAAGATGCGCTTGTCGGCGAGCTTCCGGTCGAGCTTGAGCTCCATGTTGCCGGTGCCCTTGAACTCCTCGAAGATCACCTCGTCCATGCGCGAGCCGGTCTCGACCAGCGCGGTGGCCAGGATGGTCAGCGAGCCGCCGTCCTCGATGTTGCGCGCGGCACCGAAGAAGCGCTTCGGCGGGTACAGCGCGGTCGAGTCGACACCACCGGACAGGATGCGGCCGGAGGCGGGCGCCGCGAGGTTGTACGCGCGGCCCAGACGGGTGATGGAGTCGAGCAGGACGACCACGTCGTGACCCAGCTCCACGAGGCGCTTGGCGCGCTCGATGGCCAGCTCGGCGACGGTGGTGTGGTCCTCGGCCGGGCGGTCGAAGGTCGAGGAGATGACCTCGCCCTTGACCGACCGCTGCATGTCGGTGACCTCTTCCGGACGCTCGTCGACCAGGACGACCATCAGGTGGCACTCGGGGTTGTTGTGCGTGATCGCGTTGGCGATGGCCTGCATGATCATGGTCTTGCCGGTCTTCGGCGGGGCCACGATCAGACCGCGCTGGCCCTTGCCGATGGGCGAGACGAGGTCGATGATGCGGGTCGTCAGCACGCCCGGGTCGGTCTCCAGGCGGAGCCGGTCCTGGGGGTAGAGCGGGGTCAGCTTGTTGAACTCGGGGCGACCGCGGCCGGACTCCGGCGCCATCCCGTTGACCGAGTCCAGGCGGACCAGCGCGTTGAACTTCTCGCGGCGCTCGCCGTCCTTCGGCTGCCGCACGGCGCCGGTGACGTGGTCGCCCTTGCGCAGGCCGCTCTTGCGGACCTGGGCCAGGGAGACGTACACGTCGTTCGGGCCGGGCAGGTAGCCGGAGGTCCGGATGAAGGCGTAGTTGTCGAGGATGTCGAGGATGCCGGCGACCGGGATCAGCACGTCGTCGTCGGCGACCTGCGGCTCGTTCGGACCGAACTCGTCGCGCCCGCGACGCCCGCGGCGGTCGCGGTAGCGGCCCCGACGGCCGCGGCGGCCGTTCTCGTCGTCGAACTCGTCGAGCGGACCGTTGTCACGGTTGTCGCGGTTGTCGCGGCTGTCACGGTTGTCGCGGCCCTGGTTGCCCTGGCCCTGCTGCTGACCCTGACGGCCCTGACGGCCCTGACGGTCGCCGTCCTGGCCCTGTCGGCCGCCCTGCTGGCCCTGTCCCTGGCCCTGACCCTGCTGCTGGCCCTGGCCGGACTGGCCCTGACCCGCCTGGCCCTGGCCGGACTGACCCTGCTCCTCGCCCTTGGCGCGGTCACGGCGGTCCCGACGGTCCCGGCGGTCACGACGGCCGCGGCCCTCGCCGGCCTCCTGGCCGGGGGCCTCGGCGGTCTTGGGCTCGGGCTGCGCGACGACGGCGGCCTCGGCCTTGGCCGGGGCGGCGGTCTTCGCCGCGACCTTCGGCTCGACGGTGACGGCGGCGGAGGCGCCCTCGGGGCTGCCGGAGGGGGCGGTGGCGCGACGGCGACGGCGCTCGGCGACCGGCTGGTCGTCGGAGGCGGCCGGGGCCGGGATCTCGATCTGCTGCTGCGCGGCGGCGACCGGGGCCTCGGCGGCGGGCTCGCCCGTGCGGGCCTTGCTGGTGGTGCGACGCTTCGGCTTGGCCTCGGCCGCGTCGGCGGCGGGGGCGGCCTTCGGGGCGCCGGAAGATGCCTGCGCCTCCTTGATGACCTCGATCAGCTGGCTCTTGCGCATCCGGGCGGTGCCGCGGATGCCGAGGCCGGAGGCCACCTGCTGCAGCTCGGCCAGGACCATGCCCTCAAGGCCGGTGCCGGAACGGCGCCGCTTCGGCGCGGCGGAACCCGCGGCGGGAGCACTGGTGTCGACGGAGGTGTCGGCAGCGCCCATCAGATCGGTGGTGTCGCTCACGAAGGGTCCTTCCCTGGAGCGGACGTCGGCCTGTCTGGCTCGGCGACCGGTTGTGCTGTCCGGCCTCGGTCCTCGTGGTGTGGACCGGCCGGGGCGGTGGTTCGCATGTGTCGCGATGGTTGCCGACAAAGGCGAAGGAGAATGACGTGCGGGATTACGGCGGACAGTCCCCCGCGCTGCGTGGGAATGTGACACGCCGATTCCGGAGCGTGCTCAAAACTGCTTGTGCAGATCTGATGATCAAAGCAGTTGGGGAGGCTCCCGGAAGAAAGGTGGTCCCTGACGGGGACACTGAGCACCGAGCCCTGGCGGCTTCGGTTGCGCACTTGAGACTAACACTACCGGATCCAACAGACATTCCCCCTCTCGTTCACCGGCATTCCGGCTTCCACGGGGGTGAACGCGGCCGCCTGCCCGGCGGTCCCGCCCACCCTCGCCCCGCCGTCCGTTCGGCCTAGGAGGCCGGGGTTCCCAACGGGAGCACGCTGGCACCCGCGGCGTCGACGGGCAGCCGGTGGGCAGCCCAGCCCTCCCCCGCGAGCCGCGCGACCTTGTCGGCCGCGCCGTTGTCGACCAGCGCCAGGACCGTCGGGCCCGCGCCGGAGATCACCGCGGGGAAGCCGTCCGCCCGCAGTCGGTGCACCAGGGCGACGCTCTCCGGCATGGCGGGGGCGCGGTACTCCTGGTGGAGACGGTCCTCGGTGGCCGGCAGCAGCAACTCGGGGCGGCGGGTCATGGCCTCCACGAGCAGACCGGCGCGACCGGCGTTGACGGCGGCGTCGCCGTGCGGGACGGTGCGCGGCAGCAGGCCGCGCGCGGTCTCGGTGAGCACGGGGGTGGAGGGGACGAAGACCACCGGAACGATGGAATCCGAGGGCTCCATCCTGATGGCGCGGGCGTTGCCGCCGTCCGTCCAGGCGAGGGTGAAGCCGCCGAGGAGGCAGGCGGCGACGTTGTCGGGGTGCCCCTCGATCTCGGTGGCGAGTTCGAGCAGGGCCGCGTCGTCGAGGCGGGCCTCGCCGCCTATGGTGACGGCGCGGGCGGCCACGATGCCGGCGCAGATGGCGGCGGAGGAGGAGCCGAGGCCGCGACCGTGCGGGATGCGGTTGGCGCACACGACCTCCAGGCCGCGCGGCTGTCCGCCGAGCAGGTCGAAGGCGGTGCGCATGGAGCGCACGAGCAGGTGGCGTTCGTCGCGCGGGAGCGTGTCGGCGCCCTCGCCGGCGATGTCGATGTTCAGGCCGGAGTCGGCCACCCGCACGACGACGTCGTCGTAGAGCCCCAGGGCCAGGCCCAGGGCGTCGAAGCCCGGACCGAGGTTGGCGCTGCTGGCGGGGACGCGCACCCGTACGGCGGCGGCGCGGAAGGCGGGACCGGCCATCGCTGGACAACACTCCTTGTGGCTGTGCGAGATCGACTCTGCTGCTCGCTGTGAATGTACTGGAGAACGTACGACACCCGAAGGCCCTTGCGGCAGCACCGTGTCAGGTGCGGTGGGGCGGATGTGGGGACAGCCTATCGAAGGAAGGTTCTGTCGCGACACAGGGCGCACGACGGGCGCACGACGCGTGTCGTGGTGCGCGTCGGTTCCGGGGCGTTCCGCGCTCGGGGCCGTTCGGGGGTCCTGCGGGGTGGGGCGGGGGTTTCGCGCGGCAACCCGTCGAAGAATTGTGCGGGTTCGGCGCGGATTGTCGATTCCCGCCCGGGGGTGCGGCGCCCGACGGGCGCGCGCGGGGCGGCGTGCCACCCCCGTCACGGGCGGGGGTGGCACGCCGACTTCCGTCAGACCAGGCCGAGTCGTACGGCGGCGGCCTCGGCGTCGACCGGGACGGTGACCGGCTGCGGCGCGCCGGCGATCGCCCAATCGGGGTCCTTCAGGCCGTTGCCGGTGACGGTGCAGACGATCTTCTGACCGGGGTCGACCAGGCCGAGTTCGGCGGCCTTGAGCAGACCGGCGACCGAGGCGGCGGAGGCGGGCTCGACGAACACGCCTTCCTGGGCGGCCAACAGGCGGTAGGCGGCGAGGATCTGACGGTCGGTCACCTCGTCGATGAAGCCGCCGGACTCGTCGCGCGCGGCGAGCGCGTAGTCCCAGGAGGCCGGGTTGCCGATCCGGATCGCGGTGGCGATCGTGCTCGGCTCCTTGACGACCTCGCCGCGCACGATGGGCGCGGAGCCGGACGCCTGGAAGCCCCAGACCCGCGGGGTGCGGCCGGCCAGGCCGTCGGCCTTGTACTCCTTGAAGCCCTTCCAGTACGCGGTGATGTTGCCCGCGTTGCCCACCGGGAGGACGTGGATGTCGGGGGCGTCGCCGAGCGCGTCCACGATCTCGAACGCGGCGGTCTTCTGGCCCTCGATGCGCACCGGGTTGACGGAGTTGACCAGCGCCACCGGGTAGTTGTCGGACAGTCGGCGGGCCAGGGTCAGGCAGTCGTCGAAGTTGCCGTCCACCTGGAGGATCTTCGCGCCGTGCACCAGGGCCTGGCCCATCTTGCCGAGCGCGATCTTGCCGCGGGGCACGAGCACCGCGGAGACCATGCCGGCGCGCACCGCGTAGGCGGCGGCGGAGGCGGAGGTGTTGCCGGTGGAGGCGCAGATGACCGCCTTGGCGCCCTCCTCCTTGGCCCGGGTGATGGCCATGGTCATGCCCCGGTCCTTGAAGGACCCGGTCGGGTTCGCGCCCTCGACCTTGAGGTGGACCTCACAGCCGGTCCGCTCCGAGAGCACCTGCGCGGGGACGAGCGGAGTGCCACCCTCGCGGAGGGTGACCACGGGAGTCGTGTCCGTGACCGGAAGCCGGTCCCGGTACTCCTCGATGATCCCTCGCCACTGATGGGTGCGATTGCTGCTCATGGGTCCTTTACTCCCCTTCAACACGCATGATGCTGGCGACACCGCGCACGGTGTCGAGCTTCCGCAGGGCCTCGACGGTGCCGCTGAGGGCGGCGTCGGGGGCGCGGTGGGTGACGACGACGAGGCTGGCCTCGCCGTCCTTGCCCTGCTGCCGGACGGTGTCGATGGACACGCCGTGCTCGGCGAAGACCGTCGCCACCTGGGCCAGGACGCCCGGCTTGTCCGCCACGTCGAGGCTGATGTGGTAGCGGGTGACGACCTCGCCCATGGGGCTGACCGGCAGCTGGGTGTATGCGGACTCGCCCGGCCCCGTTGCCTCGGCGAGCTTGTTGCGACACACGGCGACGAGGTCGCCGAGCACGGCCGACGCGGTCGGCGAACCGCCGGCGCCCGGGCCGTAGAACATGAGCCGCCCGGCGGCCTCCGCCTCGACGAAGACCGCGTTGTACGCCTCGCGGACGGAGGCGAGCGGGTGGGTGAGGGGGATCATCGCGGGGTGGACGCGGGCGGTGACGGACTTGCCGTCGGCGGCGCGCTCCAGGATGGCGAGGAGCTTGATGGTGCAGCCCATGGCCTTGGCGGAGGCGAAGTCGGCGGCGCTGACCTCGGTCATGCCCTCGCGGTAGACGTCGTCGAGGCGGACCCGGGTGTGGAAGGCGATGCCGGAGAGGATCGCGGCCTTGGCGGCGGCGTCGAACGCCTCCACGTCGGCGGTGGGGTCGGCCTCGGCGTACCCGAGCGCGGTGGCCTCGTCCAGGGCCTCCTGGTAGCCGGCGCCGGTGGAGTCCATCTTGTCGAGGATGAAGTTGGTGGTGCCGTTGACGATGCCCATGACCCGGTTGATCTTGTCGCCGGCGAGGGACTCGCGCAGCGGGCGGATCAGCGGGATGGCGCCGGCGACGGCGGCCTCGTAGTAGAGGTCGCGGCCGTGGGTCTCGGCGGCGGCGTGCAGGGCCGCGCCGTCCTGCGCGAGCAGGGCCTTGTTCGCGGAGACCACCGAGGCGCCGTGCTCGAAGGCGGTGGTGATCAGGGTGCGGGCGGGCTCGATGCCACCGATGACCTCGATGACCACGTCGATGTCCCCGCGTTTGACCAGGGCGGTCGCGTCGGTGGTCACCAGCGCCGGATCGATCCCGTCGCGCACCTTGGAGGGGCGGCGGACGGCCACGCCGGCCAGCTCGACCGGGGCCCCGATGCGCGCCGTCAGATCGTCGGCGTGCGTCGTCATGATGCGCGCCACCTCTGAGCCGACCACTCCACAGCCCAGCAGCGCCACCTTCAGCGGACGCGTACGCATCATTCGACCTACGCCTTTCGATCTGCGATCAGCCCCGGCACGCCGTATTGCGTGCCGAGGTGTGAACAAGTCTCACTCAATGGACAGAACTTTCCATCCTCGGTCCATTGGGTGAGATGTCTATTTCATCATCCGAGGTCGAGACGCAGGAGATCTTCCTCCGTCTCCCGGCGCACGATGACGCGGCCGGCCCCGTCGCGGACCGCGACCACGGGGGGTCGCAGCGCGTGGTTGTAGTTGCTCGCCATGGACCGGCAGTAGGCGCCGGTGGCGGGCACGGCGATCAGGTCGCCGGCCGCGAGGTCGGCGGGCAGGAAGGCGTCGCGCACGACGATGTCGCCGCTCTCGCAGTGCTTGCCGACCACGCGGGAGAGCATGGGTTCGGCGGTGGAGGTCCGCGAGACCAGGGCCACGCTGTACTCGGCGTCGTACAGGGCGGTGCGGATGTTGTCCGACATGCCGCCGTCGACGCTCACGTAGGTGCGCAGGTTCTCCAGCGGCTTGACGGTGCCCACCTCGTACAGGGTGAACGCGGTCGGGCCGACGATCGCGCGGCCCGGCTCCACGGAGATCCGGGGGGCGGTCAGGCCGGCCGCCTCGCACTCGCGGGCGACGATCTCGGTGAGGGCCTTGGCGATCTCGTGCGGCTCGCGCGGGTCGTCCTCGGAGGTGTAGGCGATGCCGAGGCCGCCGCCGAGGTCGATCTCGGGCAGTTCCACCCCGTGCTCGTCGCGGACCTCGGCCAGCAGGCGCACCACGCGCTTGGCTGAGACCTCGAAGCCGGCCATGTCGAAGATCTGCGAGCCGATGTGGGAGTGGATCCCGATCAGCTCCAGGCTGTCGTGGCCCAGGGCGCGGCGCACGGCCTCGGCGGCGGAGCCGTCGGCGACGGCGATGCCGAACTTCTGGTCCTCGTGCGCGGTGGCGATGAACTCGTGGGTGTGGGCCTCGACGCCGACGGTGACGCGGATCTGCACGCGCTGGCGCACGCCGAGCTCGCGGGCCACGTGGGCGACGCGGGCGATCTCCTGGTAGGAGTCGAGGACGATGCGGCCGACCCCGACCTCGACGGCCCGGCGGATCTCGGCGAGGGACTTGTTGTTGCCGTGGAAGGCGATCCGCTCGGCGGGCATCTCGGCGGCCAGGGCGGTGCTCAGCTCGCCGCCGGAGCACACGTCGAGGTTGAGGCCCTCCTCCCTCAGCCAGCGCACGACGGCCTTGGACAGGAACGCCTTGCCGGCGTAGAACACGTCGGCGTCCTTGCCGAAGGCGGCGGCCCAGGCGCGGCAGCGGGCCCGGAAGTCCTCCTCGTCGAGGATGTAGGCGGGGGTGCCGTACTCCTCGGCCAGGCGGGTGACGGGGATGCCGGCGACGGTGACGACGCCGTCCTCGGCGCGGCGCACGGTCTGCGACCAGACCTTCTCGTCGAGGGCGTTCAGATCGGCCGGCGGCGCCGAGTAGTGGCCCTCGGGCAGGACGTCGGCGTGGCGGGGGCCGGCGGGGTGGGCGGAGCGGCTCATCGCTGTCGTTCTCTCTATCTGGGTCGCGCGTTACAGGAAGTCCGGGGCGTCGACGCCGATCCGGGTGAGGCCGCCGGCGAGCACCGTCCCGGCGGCTTCGGCGAGGGCGAGCCGGGAACGGTGGGCGGCCGAGGGTTTCTCGTCCCCGAGCGGCAGTGCGCGGTACGAGAGGTCGATGAGGGCGTCGGCGAGCCGGCCGAGCTGCCGCAGCAGCCGGTCGGGGGCACGGTGGTGCGCGGCGGCTTCGCGGGCGAGCCCGTCGTCGGCGAGGGCCGCGAGCAGGGGGCGGGCGGGATCGGCGGGGTGACCGCCGAGGGCTCCACCGTACTCGGGGGTGATGTCGAGTCGGGCGGCGGCCCGGAGCAGGGCGCGGGCCCGGTGGTGGGCGTGGCGGACGGTGAACAGTTCGCTGCTCTCGTCCTGTCGGATCAGTTCGGGGCCGAAGCGGGCGGGGCGCTCGGGCGGGGCGGCGAGCATGGCCCAGCGGACGGCGCCCAGGCCGTGCCGGGCGACGAGGGCGCGGGGGTCGGCGACGGGTACGACGCGGGGGGCGGTGAGCCCGCCGAGGGCGTCGGCGACGACGGCGGCGCGGGGGTTGTCGGCGGCGGCGTCCCAGGTCCGGGCGGGTCCGGGCGGGGCGTAGGGGCCGGCCGCGTCGATCAGGCGGGGGGCGAGGAGCTCCCAGTCGAGGGAGAAGTTCAGGAACCCGGGGCCGGTCACGACGACCTCGCGCAGGCCCGGGGTGTCGCGCAGTCGCTCGCGCAGTTCGCCGGCGAGTGCCTCGGGTCGGGCCCGCAGCGGTCCGGCGGCGCGCAGGGCCACCCCGCACGCGTACTCCCCCACCCCGCCGGGTCGGGTGCGTTCCACGACCACGCGCGGCGCCCCGCTCCCGGCTCCGCCGGCGGGCGGCAGCGCGCTCGCGAGCAGGCGGGTCAGCTCGACGGGGGTGGTCACGGGTTCAGCCTAGGGGGTCGGGGCCGCCGTGCGCGGACCGGTCCACGGGCCGGACGCAGGTCGGGACGGTGAGTGGGACGGCGTGCGGGTGGGTGTGGCCTCGGTGGGCGGGGCGGGCGGCGGGCCGGCTCAGCCCCGCAGGTCCCCGCCCCGGCCGACGACCTGGCCGCGTTCCCGTCCGCATTCGACGAGCCGGCGCACGACCCGGACCAGCTCGACGGGTTCGAAGGGCTTGGCGACGAAGGCGTCGATCCGGGCCTCGGCGGCGGCCTCCATCTCCTGCTCGGTGCAGGCGCTGACGATGGCGACGGGCAGGTGCCGGGTGCGCGGGTCGGCCCGCAGACGGGCGGCGGCGCCGAAGCCGTCGAGGCGGGGCATCACCACGTCGAGGGTGACGGCGTCGGGGCGGACCCGGTGCACGAGCTCCAGGCATTCGGCACCGTCGACCGCGGTCACGACCTCGAAGCCCTCCAGTTCGAGATTGACCGTGATCAGATGCCGGATGACCTTGTTGTCGTCGACGACGAGGACCCGACCGGAAGTGCCTGGCACACCACGAGAGTAGGTCGCCCCCGGCCCCCGCGTCCGGCTTTTCCGCACTTCCGCCCGGACCCCGCGCGGGCCCGGAAACGACGTTGCTGATCACCCCCGGGGAGCTGGTAGTGTTCTACCCGTCACCGCGACAAAGCGGTGGCGAAGCCCCCGTAGCTCAGGGGATAGAGCAACGGCCTCCGGAGCCGTGTGCGCAGGTTCGAATCCTGCCGGGGGCACTTCGCGAGAAGTGCCACAGAGACGCTGACCAGCAGAAATGCCGGTCAGCGTCTTTTTTGTGTTCCGGGCCGGGGCGGGACCGGATGCGGGAACGTACGAGTGACACGGGGTGGCCTCGGTGCTTTTGACCCTTGGGGGGCCGGTGGGGGGTTCCTAGGATTCGGCGAGGAGAGCCTGGTGCGACGCGGGATCTAGGGATGTGGGGTCAGGAATGCGCGAGTTGGCGGAGACGGCGCGGCAGTGGGCGGCCGAGGGGCGGACGGCGTTCCTCGCCCGGCCCGTGACCGAGCAGGGCTTCGGCCCCCGGGACCCCGGGGGCGCGCTGCTCGTGGATCCGCGCGGCGAGTGCGTGGGCGGGATGTACCGGGGCGTGTTCGACGCCGAGTTGGCGGCCGAGGCCGCCGCGATGCCGGCGGGCCGCACGGCGCGGGTCTGCGAGGTGTCGGTGGGCGGCGACGAGGCGGTGGCCGCGCGGTTGACCTGCGGCGGGCAGGCCGAGGTGCTGCTCCAGCCGCTGTCCTCGGTGCCGACCGCGTGGTGGGACCTGCTCGCCGAGGGCGTGGGCGTCGCGTTGGTGACCCGCCTGAACGAGACGGCCGACGCGGCCGAGAGCACCGTCGTGCCGGCCGTGGCCGAACCGTCCTCGGACGCCGACCGGCGGGCCCTGGAACTGCTGGCCACGCACCGGGCCGGACGCGACGCGCTGTACGCGGAGTCGGGCCTGGTGCTGGTGGAGGCGGTGCCCTCGGCGCCGTTCGTGGTCATCGGGGGCGGCGGCGAGCTGGCCGCGATCATCGCCCGGCAGGTGCGGCTGCTGGAGTGGGAGGCGGTGGTCGTGGAGAACGCCGAGGAGGCGTTCGAGGTGATCGCAGCCCGTCGGGACGCCGCGTGCCTGGTGATGCTGAGCCACGAGCCGGAGTTCGACGTCCCGGTGCTGCGGCACGCCCTCGCGCGCCGCGTCCCCTACGTCGGCGCCCTCGGCTCGCGCCGCACCCAGACCCGCCGGCGCGAGGCGCTGCTGTCGGCCGGGGTCACGGAGGCGGAGCTGCGCGCGATCCACGGCCCGATCGGCCTGGACCTGGGCGCGCGCACCCCGGCGGAGACGGCGCTGGCGATCACGGCGGAGATCCTGGGCGTCCTGGGCAACCGCCGAGCCGGCGCCCTCCGCGACACGGACGGCCCCCTGAACTCCTGACCCCGCCGCTCAGGCCCGTCCGCACAGTTCGCGTTGGTACGCCAGGTGCGCCGGGTCGACGGTGTGGCCCGTGGCCTGTCGCAGTCCCTCCGGGCGCAGGAGCGTGTCCCGGCTCCGGTCCGCGCGGTCCCGGATCGACCACACCGCCCCGTCCTCGGCGACGTACAGGACCAGGTTGTCGTAGAGGGCGTGGTGGTCGGGGCACAGGCAGAGCAGGTTGGAGAGCCGGTCGGGTCCGTGGTGCGGCCGACCGAGGGCCTGCGCGTGCGCGGCCTGCGCGATGCGTTCGCCGGGGAGGCCGAGTTTGGTCTCGCAGAGCTGACAGAGGTGGCGGTGCAGTTCCTTGACCCGCCGCGCCAGGCGTTCGTCACGCGGGGCCTGGGTGCCCCCGCGTGGGACCCGGGGCGCCGGCAGGGCCGCCGCCGCCTCCTCGGGGTCGGCGTCGTGGTCGGTGTCGGTGAGGCTCGCGAAGCGGGTGGCCACGTCCTGCTCGGTCGGGCGGCGGACGGACGGCGGGAGGAGCCCGTCGAGGTGGACGGCGGCCAGCAGTCGCGTCTGGTCCAGGTGCGGCAGGTAGGTCTGTCGCACGGCGGTCACGGCGCGCAGGCGGGTGAGGGGGTCCGCCAGCAGGCGCGCGGCCTCGGGGGTGAAGCCGGCCCGGGCCCCGGCATCGAGGAGCCTTTGGGGCGAGACCGCGGCCCCCGACGGGAAGCGGTCCGCGCCCTCCGCCACGTGCCAGAAGGCGCTGGTGCTCAGGTGGACGAACGGGTAGTGGGGCGTCGCGCCGGCCCCGCCGCCGAAGCGGCGCAGCAGACCGCCCACGGCCTGCTCGAACTCGGGCCAGGTCGCCGGCTCCCAGTGGCCGTCGGCGCCGCGGCCGAGCGCCCACAGCACGGCGAGGGGCTTGTGCGGGGAGCGTCGATGGCATCGCATCGAGGTCAGCTCGCCGAGCAGGGCCCGGACGAGCGCGGACTCGGGATCCGCGGGCGTGGAGACGGTGATCGTCGGCATGGCGTCGAGGGTAGGGGGGTGGTCCGACAACGCCTGCGGTTTGCGTGCATACCATCAGCTTTGGGGGGAAAATTAATGGTATGGACAGGACCCTGAGTGACATCGCGTGGTTCCTGGTCGTCGGTATCGCCGTGGCCGGGTTCCTGGTGGGGGCGTTTTGGATGGGGCGGCGGATCCTCGATCGTGAGACCGGGCCGCCCGCGCCCGAGAGTCAGCCGCACCTGCCGCCCGAGGGCGCCTCGTACGAGGTGAGTGAGGAGCGGGAGTACGTGGACTTCCCCGAGCTGGGGCTGCAACCGCACCAGATGCAGGGGTACGGGAACTTCGGGTCCCGGACGGCGGAGCACCAGGAGGAGGTGCGGGCCGGGCGTGAGGACGGGTACCTGGGCAACGCGTGGCAGCGGGTGCGGGGCGGGCCCGGCGTGGGCGGGGGTGCGGTGCCCCCCGTGATCCCGCCCGTGAAGCACGCCTGAGCGGCGGACGGGGGAAGCGAGGGCGGTCGACCGTGAGGTCGACCGCCCTTCGTCGTGGGTCAGGCGTCGTGGGTCAGGCGGAGTCGCGGCGGGTGGTGGTGCGTTTGGACCCGGCGGCCGGTGTCGCCTTCTTCGTGGCGGTCGTCTTCTTCGCCGTCGTCTTCTTGGCGGCGGTGTTCTTCGCCGCCGTGGTCTTGGTCGCGGCGGGCTTGGTCGCGGCGGGCTTCGCCGTGGTCTTGCGGGCGGCGGCCTTCTTCGCGGGCGTCGCGGTCTTCTTGCCCGAGGGGTCCTTGGGGGTGCTCCGGGTGCGCAGGGGGGTGACCTCGGCGGCTGCGCCGTCCCCGCCGCCCTCCCGGCCCTCGCGGGCCGCGCGGACGCTGCGTTCGAGGGCCGCCATCAGGTCGATGACCTGCGCGTCCGTGCCGCCCTCGGGGCCCTCGGCGGCCTGCGGGACCACGGCCTCGCCGGATTTCGCGGCGAGCATGGCCTCGACGGCCTCGCGGTAGTCGTCGTGGAGTTCGGCCACGTCCACCTCGCCGAGCGTGGCCATGAGGGCGTCCGCGAGGTCGAGCTCCGCCTCCCGGACGGTGATCTCGCCCTCGGGGGCGACGCCCTCCGGGGCGCGGATCTCGTCGGGCCACAGCAGGCCGTGCATGGCGATCACGTCGCCGACCACGCGCAGCATCCCGAGGCGTTCCCGTCCGCGCAGGGCGAATTTGGCGATGGCCACGCGTTCGCTGCGCTTGAGGGCCTCGCGCAGCAGCGTGTAGGGCTTGCCGGCGGTCGCCCCGTTGGCGGCGAGGTAGTACGCGGCGTCCATCTGGAGCGGGTCGATCTGGGTGGCGGGCACGAAGGAGACGATCTCGATCGTGCGGGCGGTGGGGAGGGGGAGGGCGGACAGGTCCTCGTCGGTGATCGGGATGACGGCCCCGTCGGCCTCCTCGTAGCCCTTGCCGATGTCGGCCGAGGCCACCTCCTGACCGTCGAGTTCGCAGACCTTGCGGTAGCGGATCCGGCCGCCGTCGGCGGTGTGGATCTGGCGGAAGGAGATCGAGTGGTTCTCGGTGGCGTTCACGAGCTTGATCGGGATGCTGACCAAGCCGAAGGAGATCGCCCCGTTCCATATGGATCGCACGGTTCCTCCTGATTCGTGGCAATCTCATCGTATGACGCCGATCACCGAGGTGGAGGGCCGGCGGGTGGCCCTCAGCAACCTCGACAAGGTCGTCTTCCCCGACGACGGGTGCACCAAGGGCGAGCTGCTGCACTACCACGCGGCGGTCGCCGGCCCGCTGCTGGCGCACCTCGCGGGGCGGCCCGTCTCCTTCCTGCGCTTCCCCGACGGGCCCGGGGGCCAGTTGTTCTTCACGAAGAACCCGCCGCCCGGCACGCCCGACTGGGTGACGGTGGCGCGGGTGCCGCGCGCCGGCGGGGATCCGGCCGCGCGCTACGCCCGGCAGGTGGTCGTGGACGGTCCGGCGGCGCTTTTGTGGGCGGCGAACCTCGTGACGGAGTTCCACGTCCCGCAGTGGCGCGCGGACGCCCCCGAGCTCGCCGACCGGCTCGTGCTGGACCTCGACCCCGGGGCGCCGGCCGACGTGGTGAGCTGCTGCGCGGTCGCCTTGTGGCTGCGGGACCGGCTGGCGGCCGACGGGATCACGGCGTTCGCGAAGACCTCCGGGGCCAAGGGGCTGCACCTGTCGGCCCCGCTGCCGCCGACCCCGTCGGCGACGGTCGCGGCCTACGCGAAGGAGCTGGCGCGGGAGGCGGAGGCCGCGCTCGCGGAGCTGGTCACGCACCGGATGACGAAGGCGCTGCGGCCGGGCCGGGTGTTCGTGGACCACTCGCAGAACGCCGCCGCGAAGACCACCGCGGCCCCCTACACCGTGCGCGCCCGGCCCCGGCCGACCGTGTCCACGCCGGTGACCTGGGAGGAGGTGGCGGGGTGCCGGGAGGCCGGCGGGCTGGAGTTCACGGTGCGCGAGGTGCCGGGACGGCTGGAGCGGCTCGGGGACCTGTTCGCGCCGCTGGACGATCCGGAAGTGGCGCACCCGCTTCCGTCCCGGTGACGCTCCGGTGACGGGCGAGGAGCCGGCCGGCGGTGTGGTGCTGCGGCCGCCCGTGGACGTGATGCGGCCCCGACCGCGGGCCGACCTGCCCGCTCCCGACGAGATGCCCGGCGGCGTCCAGTACGGCCTCAAGCTCGACGGGTTCCGCGCCCTGGCCTTCGTGCTGGAGGGCGGCGCGGTGGTCCTCCAGTCCCGTTCCCGGCGCGATCTCTCCCCCGATTTCCCGCAGGTGGCCCGGCACCTCGCCGAGCGGCTGCCGGCGGGGATCGTGCTGGACGGCGAGCTGTGCGCGTACCGCGACGGCCGGCTCAGCTTCCCCGACCTGCTGCGTTCGCGGCGGGACCGGGAACGGGCCGGGGTCCCGGTGTCCTACGTGGCCTTCGACCTGCTCGCGGTGCCGGGTCGGGACCTGCGGGGGCTGCCGTTGCGGGTCCGGTGGGAGCTGCTGGGGGTGGCGCTGGCGGGCATCGGGGCGCCGGTGGAGCGGGTGACGGTGACCCGGGACCGGGAGGTCGCGCGGGGCTGGTTCCGGGACCTGCGGAAGGCGGGGGTGGAGGGGATCGTGGCCAAGGACCTCGGGTCGACGTACCGGTCGGGGCACACCTGGGCCTGGCGCAAGGTCCGGCACGCCGACACCGAGGACGCCGAACTGCTCGGACTGGTCGTGGACGGGGCCGGGCGGGCGCGGGCCGCGGTGGTGCGGACGGGCGAGGGGCGCACGGCCGTCACCTCGCCGCGGCTCACGCCGGCGCAGGCCCGGGAGCTGCGGGCGGGGGCCGGGCCGCAGCGGGAGTGGGCGGCGGCGGTGCCGGTGGAGGAGTACGGGGGGCTCGTGCGGCGGCGGGTCGCGGGGGCGCCGGCGGTGTGGGTGGAGGTGGCCGTGACGGGCGGGCGGCACGGGCTGGTGCGGTTCGTCCGGGTGCGGGCCGACCATCTCGATCCCGGCCCGGACGACGGGCCCCGGGAGGGACCGGCGGGCGGTTGAGGGCCGTCACCGCCAGGTGCGGCGGTCCCGGGCCCGGGCGTACAGGCCCGCGATCTCGGCGGGTTTGAGGGTGGGCCCCGCGCCGGTCAGCGCCCCGTCGAGTTCCGTGTCGGCCAGCACGAGCAGGTCGCGGGCGTCGGGCCGTCGGTCGATCCGGTCGGCGCCGGCGCCCGCGAGGGCGAGCACGGGGGTGACGGCCGCCGCGAGGGCCCGCGCCGCGAGGTCGGCGGCCCGGCGGGCCAGGCGCGGATCGGGTCGGGGGACGGCGCGGCCGATCCGGACGAGGTCGGCGTCGCACCGCACCCGGTGGCCGCCGGCCGGGACCGTGCGCACGCACAGCACCCCGGCGGGGCCGATCGCGAGGTGGTGGACGTGCTCCCCGGCGGGCAGCGGCAGCTCGTGCAGCACCCGCCAGCCGGCCGGTTCCAAGGCGTCCAGGGCCGCGCCGACCAGTTCCCGGGCCCGCAGTTCGCGGCGCAGCGCCCGCCGGCCGAGGGGGCCGGCGGGGCCTCGGCCGTGGTCGAGGACGCCGTGCAGGTCCTCGCCGGGCCGGTTGGGCGCGAGGTCCTCGTCCGGGGGCAGGGCGAGCCGGGCCAGGTCGGCCCGGCCGGGGACGGGTGGCGGGCCGATGGTCCAGCCGGGGCTCAGCAGGGGCCGCAGGGCGGTCAGGACGGCGTCGCGACGGCCGGGCACGAGCAGGGTGACGCGGCCGGTGTCGCGGTCGTACCAGGCGGCGACCCGCCCGTCGGGCAGGCTCACCCAGAGCCGGCCCCGAGCGTCCGGGACCACCCGTGCCTCGCGTGTCGCCATCGGCGTCACCCCCCGACCCCATGGGAGCAGTCGGGTGGGCGCGGGGGCAATCCCTCGGCCGTGTAACGACTCCGCCGGGACAGTGCCGCGCGGCTGTTACACAAACCGGGCGTGGCCGGTACGGACGGGGCCTAGTTTGGTGACGGGCGGGCGACCGCCCGGGCGCGGGACCTGCCCCGCTCCCCGTGATCCCACCCGACCGGCCCGGTGCCGGGCGGGCTCGCCGCGTTCCCCCCTCGACACCGAAGGACCCCTCGTGATCTCCGTCCGCCGCTCCTCCGCGCGTGCCGGCGCCCTGGCCCTGTGCACCGGCGTCGTGCTGCTCCTGGCCCCGGCCTCGGCCGCGCTGGCCGACCCGGCCGCGACGGCGGGCTCGGCGGACGCGAAGGCCGGTTCGCCGACCGCGCCCCGACTGCTGAAGACGGTGTCGCTGGCCGACGGGGTGACCCTGGCGAAGGTGTACCGGACGGGGTCGGGCGGATACCGGGCCGAGATCCTGGCCGGTGGTTCGGTGCTGGCGACGCTGGCGACGCCGCCTACCCCCGGCGCGGGCGCGGGTTCGGGCGCGCGGGTGCCGTCGCGGATCTCGGTGGGCGAGCTGCGGATCGCGTTGCGGACGGACGGGCGGATCTCCTCGTGGATGGGCGCGGAGGACTCCGCAGCCGGGGCCTCGGCCCGGCCGGTGGCGCTGGGCCCGGGGGCCGACGGTTTCAAGACGGCCCGTCGGACGGGCGCGCACGGGGTGCCCGGCGCGGTGCCCGCGTCGGCGCCGGCCGGGGCGGCTGTCTCGGCGAGCCCGGCCGGTCCGGCGGCGGGCGACGGGGGCGGGCGGGTCGTGGGCATCGAGGCCCGGGACCGGGCCCGCCGGGAGGCGACGGACGCGCTGCGTCTGGACAATCTGGCCGCCGGGCGGCACGGTGACGGCGTGCTGCTGCTGGCCGCGGGCGGGGGCATCGCGGCGGTGGGCGCGGCCGGTCTCGGTTTCGCGATGCTGCGGCGGGGTCGGTCCGCCGGCTGAACGGCGCCCGCGGGCGCGGGGACGTACCGGGGCAGAGCCCTTAAAGTTGGCCGGAAGGCGTCGTCTGCGACGTGACGGCGCACCGGTTCGCGTCGTCGGGATCGAGGGGTCGGAACAGTCCGTGGAGTCACGCAGGTCGGATCTTCGGGGTGCCGCGCGCACGGGCCGCGTGCCCGGGCGGCGGCCGCGGGGCATCGTGTTCGGCGTGCTCTCGCTCCGTCTCCCGGCGCTGCTCGCGGGGGCGCTGCTGGTGTTGACGGGGTGCGGCACCCCGGGCGGGCTGGTGTCGGCGGGCCCGACGCAGACGGCGAGCGGCCCGGTGCACCTGTGGCCGCGACGGGTCGGCGCTTCGGTGGCCCCGGCGGATCCGGGCGGCGCGCCGCCGGAGTACGTGACGGGCCTGCCGCCGGTGCGCGGGCAGGACGTGCACACCGTGGACCCGCTGCGGCTGGTGCTGGCCGAGCTGGACGCGCACGGCGCGGTGGACGTGGGGCCGGACGGGATGCCGCCCGAGACGGCGGCGGCGATCCGGGCGTGCCGGACGCCCGGGGGTTCGTGCCCGGTGCTGGCGCCGTACTACCGGGACCTCACGGGCAACCACAAGGACGAGTTGATCATCGGGATCGAGTACGGGGGTCCCGACCGCCTGATGGCGGTGCGCGTGTACACGGCGGACCCGGACGGCCGGCTGAACCGGATCATGGCGACGGTCGAGCCCGTGATCAGCGTGGAGATGGCCGGGCGGGACGTGATCCTGCGGGCGCCGAGCGGGAACGCGGGCTACGAGCTGATCACGGCGTGGTCGTACGAGGAGTCGCGGCGGAGCATGCTGCCGACCCGGGAGCAGATCGTGCGGGTTCCGACGCGCCCGGGGGCGGCGCCGCCGACGGGCGGGTTCTCCACCGGGCCGGTGCCCTCCGACGGGCCCGGGGCCCCGCCCTCGCCCTCGGCCTCGCCGGGTGCCGGGAGCGCCTCGGCGCCGGCCGGCACGGGCTCGACGGGCGGTGGCGGGGGTCCCGTGGAGCGCACGGAGCCGGGGGCGGGCCCGGTGGAGCGGGAGGAGGCGTGGGCGCCGGGGGCCGGGTTCCTCGGGGTGCCGCGTCCGCCCGGGATCGCGGCCGTGCCGGACGTGCCCGCGCCGGGTCCGGGGCGGGCCCCGGGCGTGCCGGTGGCGAGCGGGCCGGCGTTCACCCCGGAAGTGCCGTGACGGCGCCCGACGCGGAGGGGCCGCGCGGACCCGCCGGGCCGTCCCGGGCCGGCGGACGGCCGCCGCGCCGCCCGCTGGGGCCGGCGTGGGCGGCGACGCTGACGTGGAAGGCCGCCGCGTTCATCGTGGTGATGTGCTGCGCGCTGGCGGCGGTGCTGGGGTCCCTCGTGCACGTGGAGGTGACCCGGCAGACGGTGGCGGTGGCGCGGGAGAAGGCGTTGACGCTGCTGAACACGGCGTCCCGGGCGTACGAGGCGGGCGAGACCCTGCCGGCCTCCTCGGGTCTGGACCCGGAGGGGCTGCCGGAGGAGTTGCGAGCCCTGGCCCTGAAGGGGCAGCGGGGCACGCTCGTCGGCGAGTTCCGGGGGCGGCCGACGATGTGGGCGGCGGCGCCGGCGGACGGCAGGGCGCTGGCGGCGGCCGTGGACTACTCGCAGAGCGCGCGGACGATCAGCGGGCTCGACAACGCGATCATCGGGTCCTCGGTGTTGGCGATCGGCGGCACGCTGGTGCTGGGCGCGTTCGCGGTGACGCGGGTGACGCGCCGGCTGCACTTGACGGCGGCGGTGGCCCGGCGGATCACCCGGGGCGACCTGGACGCGCGGGTGGACGACCCGCGGGCCTCCGATCCGCGGCGCGAGGGGCGGCTGGACGAGGTGGCGACGGTGGCCGCCGCCCTGGACACGATGGCGGCGAACCTCCAGGCGAAGCTGGTGAGCGAGCAGCGGTTCACGGCGGACGTGGCGCACGAGCTGCGCACCCCGTTGACCGGGTTGCTGGCGGCCTCGGAGCTGCTGCCGCCGGGCCGGCCCACCGAGCTGGTGCAGGAACGGGTCCGCACGATGCGGCAGTTGACCGAGGACCTGCTGGAGATCTCGCGCCTGGACTCGGGCACGGAGCGCGTGGACGACGACCGGCAGCGGCTGGGCGCGGTCGCCGAGCGGGTGGCGCGGGCGGCGGCGGCCACGGGCGCGGTGACGGAGGTGTCGGTGGTGGCGGACCGGATCGTGACCACGGACCGGCGGCGGCTGGAGCGGGTGCTGGGCAATCTGGTGGCCAACGCGCACAAGCACGGGCGGGCGCCGGTGGAGGTGCGGGTGGACGGGCTGGTGATCTCGGTGCGCGACCACGGTCCGGGCTATCCGGAGTACCTGACGGAGGGCGGGCCGCAGCGGTTCCGCACCGGCGGGCCGGTCCTCGGGGGCGGTGGCTCCGGTGGGCGCAAGGGGCACGGGCTGGGGCTGACGATCGCGGTGGGGCAGGCGCAGGTGCTGGGCGCGAGCCTGGAGTTCCGGACCCTGCCGCCGACGGACGGGGGCGGCGGCGCGCTGGCCGTGCTGCGGCTGCCGGCGCGCGGCGGGACGGAGCACCCGGCCGGGGACGGGCCGCTCGACTGAGCACGCGGCGGACGGGGCCGGCGGGGCGGACGAGGTGGACGGGTCAGGTGTCCGAGGGCTTGGGGGCGCGGGTCCACGGCCAGCGGGGGCGGGGCCGGCCGGTGCGGTCGGTGTACGCGTACTTCCAGCCCTTCTGGAGCCCGAGGCGCTTGGTGTGACCGGCGGGGACCCGTTCGTAGACGAGCGTGACGGTGGGTCCGCCGGTCGGGTCGGGGACCGGGATCTCGTACCACTTGGGCGGGTGTCCGGTCGGCCCGGTGAGCACGGGGAGGACCCGGCCGTCCATGGGGCCGCCCTCGAAGGGGGTGGGTTCGCTTCTCACTCCCCCAGTGTCACAGGTGCGGGGGGGGTCGCGGGGGCGCGGTGTCACGGGTGGGCGGCGGCGGGGGTGGGGCGCTCACCACAGGTGGGCGGCGGCGGAGACCACCGGGATCACCCGGCGGGCCAGCCGTCCGACCGGGCCTTCGGCGGATTCGGCGGCGAGGGCGACGGCGGCCACGCGGGCGGTCTCGGGATCGGTGGCGGCGGTGGCGGCGAGCAGGGCCACGAACTGGTCGAGGAGCCAGTCGCGCAGTTCGGCCGGATCGGGCCGCTTGCCCTCGTCGAGCCAGATCAGGGAGGCCGCCTCGACGGAGCTGATCCAGGTGCGGACGGTCATCCGCAGCCGGGGCCCGGGCTCGGGGACGCCGAGGTGCAGCAGGATCTGTTCGGCGGCGGTGCGCCGGATGCCGTCAACGGTGGCGGTGGTGCGGGAGGTCTCCACGACGCTGCCGCCCTGGAGGAGGGCGGCGAAGCCGGTGTCGTGCTCGTCGACGAACGTGAGGTACCGGTCGAGGGCGCGGCCGAGGCGTTCGCTGAGCGGGCCGGACTGCGGCTGGTCGAAGCACTGCTCCAGCAGGACGGCGGCGGAGCCGAGCGCGGCCTCGTAGAGCTGCTGCTTGCCGCCGGGGAAGTAGCGGTAGACCAGGGGGCGCGAGACGCCGGCGGCTTCGGCGACGTCGTCGAGGGAGACGTCCTCGGGGGCGCGGTGGGCGAAGAGGCCGAGGGCGGCGTCGAGGAGTTGGGCGCGGCGCTGTTCGACGGTGAGGCGGCGGTAGGCGCGCGGGACCCGGGGGCGGTCGGTGGCCGGGGGCGGCGGCGGGGTCCGGGTCATGGACGCAGGGTAGCCCCGCACGGGCCCGGACCGGGGCGGTCGACCCCCTTCGGCCGATGACGGGCCGGGGCGGCGGACGGCCGGGACGGGACGGGTTCGTCGGGCGGCCGGGGCCGGGGGCGCCGGGCGGGTGGGCCGGACGGGCGGGACGGGGTCGCGGGGCGGGGCGGTGGGACAGGGTGGTTCGGGTTCCGGATCGGAGGGCGCGCGGCGGCTCGCGGAGGTGACGGGGCGGCCGGACGCGGCGGGCCGATTCGGGGACGCGCGGCCGACCGGGGCGCCGGCCCGTCTGTCGGCCGGGCACCGGCCCGCCCTCGGGGCCCGGCACGCCGGAGGGGCGGGGCGGGCGCCGGTCCGGTGCGCCCCCGGAGCCTCGTGCGCCCCCTCCCGATGACCGTGACTCAGCGTTACGATCGACACACGGAGTGACGGTCAGGGGTGGGGTGGGCACATGGGACGGGACGGGTTCGTGCGGCGCGCGTGGCGGTGGATCGCCGACCGCGGGTCGGAGGCCGGGGCGAAGGATCCGCCCCGGCGCCCCGCGTGCGCGGGATCCCGACGGAGGCCCCGACCCGAGTCCGGGCCCGAGTACAGGCCGGGGGCCAAGCCCGAGTCCGGGCCGGGGTCCGGGCCGGGGTGGGGGTTCGGGGCGGGTGTCCGGTCAGGCGAGCAGGCCCGAGCTGCGCCACAGCCGGCGGCCGACGCCGGTCAGCACGCCGATGTCGTCGAGGAAGTCCGTCAGGCGCTTCGCACCGGTCTGCATGACCTCGCGCCGGTGCCCGCTGGCCTTGACCTGGGCCACGGCCTCGCGCCGGTCGAGGCCGACGTTCTCGTACACGGCGGGATTGACGAAGGCCACGGAGAAGACCCGGGCCGCCTCCCCGCAGCTGATCCGCGTCAGCTCCCGCTCCCAGCGGGGCGCGGTAGCCATCTGGCGGCGCAGTTCCTCGCGGGCGTAGCGCACGTGCCGGGCCTCCTCGATCACGTGGATCCGGGTGACGCCGCGCACGAGGGGCTGGATCCGCTCGTCCGGGAAGGTCAGCCGCTGCATCCAGTCGAGGATCTCCTCGCCGAGCAGGGTGCAGGCGAAGGAACCCGGGGTGGTGGAGATCGTCTTGAGGACGCGGGCCAGGTTGTGGTTGAGGCGGGTGACGGGGTACTCGGGTGCCCCACCCGTCTTGATCATGCGGGCGAACATCATGGAGTGCCGGCACTCGTCGGCGATCTCGGTGAGCGCGTAGCGGACGTGATTGCTGGTCAGCGACTTGTCGTAGACGTGCCGGACGAGCAGCTGCATGAGGATGATCTCGAACCAGATGCCGAGCGAGGCCAGCGAGGCCGCCTCGTGGCGGGAGAGGTCGATCCGCTGCTCCTCCCCCATCCGCTTCCACATCGGGGTGTCGTACAGGGAGAGCAGCTCGGGCGGCCAGTAGTACTTGCCGTCGATCGGCGGGGCCTCCCAGTCCAACTCCTTGTCGGGGTCGAAGGAGTGCTTGGCGCTGGACTCCAACAGGCGCTCGGCGACCTGCTCGCGGTCCTTGAGGAGGCCGAGGGCGTCGCGCAGGGCGCCGAGATCGGCGGCCCGGCCGGAGCCGGCACGGGGATCGGTGACGGTCGTCATGGGGGCGGACACCTCGGGGGATCGGGGGCGGACGGACGGGTCGCGTCGGAGACGCGGCCGGGTCGGGGGTGGGGGTCGCGGAGCCGGGTCGGGCCTGGCGGTCCCGGCCCGGGATCCGGGGCGGCGGCGGGGCGACACCGGTCGGCTCCGGCGCCGATCGCCTCCGCACACCCTTATGAGACTGCTTGTCAGCAAGACCGTCAATCCCTTGTGCGCGACTTGTTGACCGCTTGTCTCACAACGTGCTGCACTGCCGACTGTCCAGCACCGCGCAGGGATTGGGGGCGTCAGTGTCGACGCAACGGCTGTACACACAGGACCCGGGCGAGAGCGTCTGGCGGGTGCCGGCCACCGGCTCGGCCCGCTTCACCTGGGAGTACGACGAGGGTCGGGAACGACTGCTCGCGCTCTACCAGAAGGGCAAGGACAAGCAGTGGGACGGGGCCAAGCGGATCGACTGGGAGGTCGAGGTGGATCCGCACAATCCGCTCGGCACCCCCGACGAGGCCCTGCCGCTGTACGAGACCCGGCACTGGGCCAAGCTCACCGAGAAGGACAAGGGTGAGCTTCGGCAGCACTACGCCTCGTGGAACTTCAGCCAGTTCCTCCACGGCGAGCAGGGCGCCATGGTGTGCGCGGCCCGGATCGTGGAGTCCGTGCCCGATCTCGACGCCAAGTACTACTCGGCCACCCAGACCATGGACGAGGCCCGGCACGCGGAGATATTCAGCCGCTTCCTGCACGAGAAGATCGGCATGCTCTACCCGATCAACGACGACCTCCGGGGCCTGCTCGGCGACACCCTGGGCGACTCGCGGTGGGACATGCCCTACCTGGGGATGCAGGTGCTGATCGAGGGGCTGGCGCTGGCAGCGTTCGGCATGATCCGCGACACCACGGACAAGCCGCTGCCCAAGCAGATCCTCGCGTACGTGATGCAGGACGAGGCGCGCCACGTGGCCTTCGGGCGGATGGCGCTGCGGGACTACTACGGGCAGTTGACGGAGGCCGAGCGGCGCGAGCGGGAGGAGTTCGTGATCGAGGGCTGCCTGCTGATGCGGGACCGGCTGCGCGGGGTGGAGGTCCTGGAGAACTTCGGGGTGGACCGCCGGGAGGCGGCGGAACTCAGCGAGCGCTCCGAGTTCCTGCACCTGTTCCGCAAGCTGCTGTTCAGCCGGATCGTGCCCTGCGTGAAGGACATCGGGCTGTGGGGGGAGCGGCTCCAGCGGGCCTACGTCGACATGGGGGTCTTCGACCTCGGCAACGCCAATCTCGACCTGCTCATGCGGCAGGACGAGGAACTCGCGGAGGAGATGGACCGGCGCCGTTTCGCGGCCGAGGAGGAGGCGCGACGGGCGGAGGTGGCCGAGACCGTGGCGCAGGGCGCCCGGGCCGACTGAGCGGACGGGCCGGGCCGGGGCGCGGGGCCGTGCGGGCCGCGGGGTTGACCTTGACACCGTGACAAGGTCTTCACTGCGTCCTCAGGAGGTGGTCCCCGATGACCGAGACGGCACAGGACACGAACACGGGCAGGGCCGCGGACGCGGATGTGGTGCGGGCGCTGCGCGGGTTGGAGGACGCGCGGTCCTCGGTTCGCCTGCGGGCCGCGCTGGCGGTCGGCACGAGGCCCGACGCGAGGTTCGTCGACAGGCTCGTGGAGCGGTGCGCGGTCGAGCCCGAGTTCTTCGTCCGCGACATGCTGACCTGGGCCCTCGTGCGGCACCCGGCGGATCTGACGCTCCCCGCGCTGCTCGGCGAGCTGCGCTCGGGGCGGGCCCAGGCCCGTTCCCAGGCCCTGCACACCCTGTCCAAGATCGGCGACCGGGCGGTCTGGCCCGCGATCACGCGGGACCTGTTGACCGACGCCGACGAGGAGGTGGCGCGCAGTGCCTGGCGGGCCGCGGTGCTGCTCGTGCCCGAGGAGGAGCGGCCGGCCCTGGCCTCCGTGCTGGCCACGCGGCTCGGGCTCGGCGACCGGGCCACGCAGCTCAGCCTGAGCCAGGCCCTGGTGGCGCTCGGTGACGTGATCGTGCCGGTGCTGCGGGTCGCCGAGGGTGCCGGGGATCCGGCCGTGCGGGCGCACGCGCTGGCCACCGGGCGGCTGTTCCGCGAGCCCGACCTCGGTTTCGAGTCGGCGATCGCGGAGGCCAGGCGCGTCGTGGCCCTCACCGGGGCGCCCGTGGACGGAGGATGAGGCGGTGTTGATCGGTGAGGTGGCGCGGCGGTCCGGGGTGAGTGCCCGCATGTTGCGGCACTACGAGTCCCTCGGTCTCGTGACGCCCTCGGGCCGCTCGGGCAACGGCTACCGGGAGTACTCGACCGGGGACGTCCGGCGGATCTTCCACGTGGAGAGCCTGCGGTCGCTGGGGCTGTCGCTGCGGGAGATCGGGCGGGCGCTGGACGATCCGGGGTTCGCGCCCTCGGCGCTCGTCGAGGACCTGGTGCGCCGGACCCGCGAGCGGATCGCGGTCGAGACCGAGCTGCTGACGCGGCTGCTGCGGATCGACGCCTCCGACCCTGCCGCCTGGGAGGACGTCCTGCGGGTGGTCGAACTGCTCCAGGCCCTGGGCTCGCAGAGCCCCGACGCCCGGCAGCGCGCCGCCCTGTCCTCGGGCAGCGGGACCCCGCTGCCCGCCGAGGCCCTGGTGGAGGCGGCGCTGGGCGAGAGCGAGCCGAACGTCGCCGGCGCCCTGCGGTGGGCCCTGGCCCAGGCGGGCGAGGGGGTTCCCGAGCTGCTGGCGCGGGGGCTGGACTCGCCTTCGGCCGCGGTGCGCGCGCGGGCCGTGCGGGCCCTCGTGCCGCTGGCCGACCCGGAGGCGACCGCACTGCTACGGGCGGCCCTCGCGGATCCCGCCGTCGAGGTCCGCGCGCCGGCGGCCCTGGCGCTCGGGGCGCGGGGCGAGACGGCGACCGTGCCGGTGCTCGTGGAGCTGATCGGGGCGGGCGTGAACGACACCGACGCGGCCGATGTCCTGGGGGTGTTGGCGCGGGATCCGGCGACGGCCGAGCGGATCGCGGGCGGGCTCGTGGAGCGGCTGGCCCGTGATCCCTCGGACGCGCCGGCGCGCGGCCGGTTGACCCAGGCACTGGCCGACGTGCCCGGGGACACGGTCGGGCGGGCCCTGGTGGAGCTGTCGCGGGACGGGGACCGCGCGGTGGCCCTGACCGCGACCCATCTCCTGCGGCTGCGCGGGGCGGGCTGACGGGCCCGGCGGCGGGTCAGTGCGCGGCGTCGGCGGGGGCGGGCGGGTCGAAGCGCTTGGTGAGGGTGAAGGCGTGGGCGGTGGGGCCGTGGACGCGCAGGTGGGTGAGGCGTTCCTCGGCCTCGCGGACGCTCGGGGCGTGGCCGGCCGGCACCCACCACAGGGCGGTCATGGGCTCGGGTTCCCGGTCGAACCACTCGCGTCGGCGGGTGAGGACGGCCCGGTGCCGGGCCTCGTACATCCACGTGGTGAGCGATTCGACGTCCCGCCAGACCGACATGTTCACGATCAGTTCGGGGTCCTCGTAGACGGGGATGGTGGTCGCGTCGCCCACCTCGCCCGAGACGGGGTCGACCTCGGCCTTCAGGCGCCACCGGAAGCCGTCGGCCGTCTCGGCGGAGAGGTTCACGGCGTCGAGGTTGCCGACGAAGCCCGCCATCTCGGGTGAGTCGAGGGCGAACTTGAGTCGGGAGATGTTCACTTGGGCTATCTCGAAGCTGGTCATGGGCCCCAGCAGTAACAGGCCGGGGCGCGCGGGCGCAGGAGATTTCAGCGGGTGGACACCGGGCCCGGGGCGGGTCGCGGCGCGGGGGCCGGATGGGGCCGGGAGCCGGCCGGGGGCGGGGGGTTCGCGGCCAGGTGGGCCTCCAGGACGGCGCGGGCGATGGGGGCGGCGGCCCCGTTGCCGCTGATGTCGCCGCGGTTCGCCGCCGCGTCCTCCACGACCACGGCGACGGCGATGCCGGGGCGGGGCTCGTGGGGGGCCTGGGCCCAGGCGATGAACCAGGCGTAGGGGGTGCCGGCGTTGCCGACGCCGTGCTGGGCGGTGCCGGTCTTGCCGCCGACGGTGACCCCGGGGACGGCGGCGTTGCGGCCCGTGCCGTCCTCCACGACCCGCACCATCAGGTCGCGCAGGGTGCGGGCGGTCTCGGGGGTCATGGCCCGGGTCAGGCGGCGGGGTTCGGTGCGGCGCACGGGGGTGCCGTCCGCCTTGGTGACGCGTTCGATCAGGTGGGGGCGCATGAGCTCGCCGTCGTTGGCGACGGCGGCGGCGACCATCGCCATCTGGAGCGGGGTGGCCTTGGTGTTGAACTGGCCGATGGCGGAGAGCGCGAGTTGGTCGCGGCTCATGTCGGTGTCGAAGTTCGAGGGCGAGACCCGGGCGGGGACCTCCAGGGCGGTGTCGTTGAAGCCGAAGCGTTCGGCGGCCGAGACCATGGCCTCCAGTCCCACGTCTACGCCGATCCGGGCGAGCACGGTGTTGCAGGACAGCCGGATGGCCTCGGCCATGGAGGCGTCCTCGCAGCCGCCGCCGACGCCGACGGCGTTGGGCAGCAGGGTGTCGGTGCCGGGCAGCCGGTAGGGGTCGGGGGTGTCGGTGGGGGCGTCGGGGTCGGTGACGGCGCCCGAGTCGAGGGCGGCGGCGGCCGTCACGATCTTGAACGTGGAGCCCGGGGGGTAGGTCTCGCGCAGGGCCCGGTTGAGCATGGGGCGGGTGGGGTCGGCGTTCAGCCGGGTCCAGGCCGCTCGGACTTCGGGCCCGGTGCCGGAGAGCAGGGCCGGATCGTAGGAGGGGCTGGAGACGAGGGCGAGGATCCGGCCGGTGGCCGGGTCGAGGGCGGCGACGGCGCCGCGCCGGCCGGCCAGTCCCGCGTAGGCGGCGCGCTGGAGGGCGTCGCGCACGGTGGTGACGACGCGGCCCGGGTCGGGTCGGGAACGGGTGAACTCGTACCAGAACGGGATGGCGGTGAGGTCCGGGTCGGTGCCGGACAGGATCCGGTCCTCGGCGCTTTCGAGCAGGCTGGTGCCGTAGGTCTGGGAGGCGTGGCCGGTGACGGGGGCGTAGAGCGGGCCCTCGGGGTAGGCGCGTTCCCAGCGCAGGAGTTGCCGGCTGTCGCGGGAGCCGGTGACGGGCCGGTCGTCCACGAGGATGGGGCCCCGGGGGTGGGCCCAGCGGGCGATGGCGGGGCGTTTGTCGGCGGGGTTCGCGGCGGCGGCCGGTGAGGTCCACACCTGGGCGCGGGCGGCGCCGACCCACAGGGTGAGCAGCAGGGCCAGGCAGCCGAGGGCGCACCGGCGGATCCAGCGGATCACGGGCCGCTCCCGAGGTCTCCGGCGGGGGCCGGGCGGCGGGCGCGGTCGCCGAGGCGGATCAGGAGGGCCACGATGATCCAGTTGGTGACGACGGAGGAGCCGCCCTGGGCGAGGAAGGGCATGGCCATGCCGGTCAGGGGGATGAGTCCGGTCACCCCGCCGGCGATGACGAACACCTGGAGGGAGAGGAGCGCGGCGAGGCCGGTGGCCAGGAGTCGGCCGAAGGGATCGCGCAGGGCGAGGGCGGCGCGGAAGCCGGCGGCGACGAGGAGGCCGTAGAGGAGCAGCAGGGCGGTGAGGCCGGCCAGGCCGAGTTCCTCGCCGACGGTGGCCAGGACGAAGTCGGATTTGGCGGCGAAGCCGATGAGGAAGGACTGGCCGTGGCCGAGGCCGGCGCCGAGGACCCCGCCGGCGGCGAACGCGAACAGGGACTGGGCGAGTTGGCCGGGCCCCTCGCCGCGTTCGATCGTGGCGAAAGGATTCAGCCAGTCCTCGACCCGGCCGTGCACGTGGGGTTCGAAGCTGCCCACCGCCCAGGCCCCGCAGGCGGCCAGCACCAGCCCGAGGCCGATCCACCCGACCCGCCCGGTGGCGGCGGTCAGCATCACGACGAACAGGCCGAAGAACAGCAGCGAGGTGCCGAGGTCCCGTTCCAGCACCAGCAGGCCCACGCTGAGCAGCCAGACGGTCAGGATCGGGCCGAGGACCCGGCCGGGCAGCAGCCGGAACCGCCAGATCCGGCGCCCGGTCAGGGCCAGGGCGGTGCGGTTGGCGGCCAGGTGCGTCGCGAAGAACACGGCGAGCAGCACCTTGGCGAACTCGCCGGGTTGGAAGGACAGCCCGGCGAACCGGATCCAGATGTGGGCGCCGTTGACGGCGGGGAAGAACACCGGCGCGAGCATCAGCGCCAGGGCGCCGACGGCCCCGATCCAGGCGTAGCGCTGGAGCAGCCGGTGATCGCGCACCAGGGCCAGGACCAGCACGAACAGCAGCACGCCGACGGCCGACCAGCGCAGTTGGTCGGCGGCGTCGCGGGGCCCGCTCGCCACCGGGTCCAGGCGCCGGATCAGCACGAGGCCGAGCCCGTTGAGGAGCAGGGCGATCGGCAGCGGCAGCGGGTCGGCCCACGGGGCGAGGAAGCGGACGGCGAGGTGCGCCAGGAGGGCGCCGCCGCCGAGGAGGGCGGCGAGCCGGCCGAGGTCGGCGGGCGGGCGGCCGGTGTGCGCGAGGTCCACCTGGATCACGCCGAGCAGGGTGATCAGGACCGCACCGGCCACGAGCAGGAGTTCGACCCCGCGCCGACGCCGTCCGACCGGGCCCGGGAAGGGGGCGTCCTCCGGTTCGGGCTCCGGGAGGACCGACTTGGCCGTCAGTGCGGTCATGGGCGGCAACCTAGCAAGCGAACGGACTAAATGTCCGCTTATGTCACGGGGCGACACGAACGAGTGGCACCCGAACGGTGAACGGCCCCCGCGGATCGGCCGTCCGGGTGGGGGTCGGGGGGCCGCGGGCCCGGTCGGGCGATTCCTCATACCGGTGCGTGCCACGATCGGCGCCCCGACACTCGGAGGTGACGACATGCCGGCACGACTCTTGCGCGGGGTGTGCGTGGCCGCGGCGCTGACGCTCGCGGGTACCGGACTGACCCTGGGGGTGGGGCTCGGGGCGGGCGTCGGCGCGGAACCGCTCGGCTTCGGCGAGGCACCGGGGCGGACCGGCCCCGAGCCGGGGGCGGACGCGGCCCCCGTGACCCCGGCCGCGCACGCGCCCCGGGCCACGCCGCCGGGGCCGCGGGGCGGTGGCGTGCCCACGGCGCGGGCGGACGCGAAGCCGCCCGCCCGGGCCGCCGGGCCGGGCACGGAGCCGCCCGTGACCCGCGCGCCGGCCTCCGCGCGGGGCCGGGCGGTGGTGCGCGGGGCGGGGCGGACCGGGATCGCCGTGGTCGGGCGCCCGGCGGTCGGGCGCTCGAAGCCGGCGGCGAGGGACGACGCCAAGCCCGCCCGTCCCGTCGGCCCGGGCCCCCGCACCCGCCCGGGCGCGCCCGACTCCCCCGGCGCGGTCGAGCCGGTCGAGCCGGTCGAGCCGCCGGAGGCCGCCGAGGGCTTCGAGGGCGTCGACTCCGGGGCCGACACCCTCCCGCCCCGCTCCCCCGTCGCCCTGCCCGGGGCGGCCGGGGCGCCGGCCGTGACCGAGTTGCTGGACCGGCTCGGGGACCTGTACCGGCGGGTCGAGGAGGCGGGCGAGGCCGCGCACGCCGCCGAGGCCCGGCTGCGGACCCGGCAGGCGGAGGAACGCAAGGTGGCCGCGACCCTCGCCGGCACCCGCGACGCGCTCGGGGCGCAGCGGGCACTGGCCGGGGGCCTGGCCCGGGAGCAGTACCGGGGGGACCGG
The DNA here is from genome assembly GCF_049606955.1 of Streptomyces dryopteridis. Classification (NCBI taxonomy): domain Bacteria; kingdom Bacillati; phylum Actinomycetota; class Actinomycetes; order Kitasatosporales; family Streptomycetaceae; genus Streptomyces; species Streptomyces dryopteridis. The sequence goes on from NZ_CP187113.1 coordinate 1,659,073, forward strand.
CAGGCGTCGGGCTTCTCCGTGTACGCGCGGGTGGTGCTGTCCGGGGATCCCGACCAGGCCCTGGAGCGGGGCCGGCTGGCGGGTCGGGAGGCCGGCCGCCGGGCCGGTCTGCTGCGCCGGCTGTCGGCCGCCGAGCGCCGGGCGGACGGGTTGGCGACGGCGGCCCGCAAGGCCCTGGACGCCGAGCGGACGGCCGCCGCCGAGGCCCGGGCGGCCCGCACCGAGGTCACCACGCGCCTGAAGGAGGTGGAGCGGCTGCTGGCCTCCCTGGGGCCGGAGCGGGTGGCGGGCCTGGAACGGGCCGAGGAGGAGCGGGCGGCGGACGCGCAGCGGGCCCTGCTGGCCTCGGGCCGGCTCACGCCGGCCGCGACCGTCGGGGACGCCGGTCCCGCCGACGACGCCGCGCCGCCCCTGGACCGGGCCGGGTTCCCCGTGCGCTCCCCCAGCGCCGCCGGCGGGGCAGCCCTCGCCTACGCGGTGCGGCAGTTGGGCGACCCGTACGAGTGGGGGGCGGTGGGCCCGGACGCCTGGGACTGCTCCGGGCTGACCTCGCGGGCCTGGGAGCGCGCCGGGCGGACCATCCCCCGGACGAGCCAGGAGCAGTGGGCGCGACTGCCCCGGGTGCCGCTGGACCGGCTGCGGCCGGGGGACCTGGTGGTGTACTTCCCGCAGGCCACGCACGTGGGCCTGTACCTGGGCGGCGGCCGGGTGCTGCACGCGCCCCGGCCGGGCGGCCGGGTGAAGGTCTCGCCGCTGGCGGCGAACCCGGTGCTGGGCGCGGTCCGGCCGGACGGGGACGCGGCCCCGCTCGCCCGGTGGACGGCGCCGGCCCTCCCGACCGGCACCCACGCGGCCTCGGGCACCGCGACGGACGCGGACCGCGCGACCGACACCGGCACCCCCACCGCCGCCGGCTCCCCGGCCCCTTAGGGCGCGTTCGGGTCCCTGCGCCCGCCGGGGCCGTCGGCGTGGCCCGGGTCGGGGGCGCCACCGGCACGCGCGGCCTCGGCGCGGGCCTTCGCGCGCTCCGCGCGTTCGCCGACCTCCGCCAGGTAGTCGGCGGTGTCCTCGGGGTCGAAGAAGTAACGGGAGAGGTCGGACGGGTTGTCGAAGGAGTTGGCGAAACGATCCGCCACCTCCTGGTGCAGCCCGGCCGCCCCGATCAGCTCCAGCACGTGCGCGGGCGGCGCGGCCAGCATGGCGTTGGTCCAGTCGGTGGTGGGCTTGCCCACCGTGAACCAGTACTTGTCGAACGTGGCCCGCATCCACGGCTCGTCGAAGGGCCGGTCGCCGTGCATGAGGATCGACGAGAGGTAGGAGGCCGCGCACTTGGCCGCCGCGTTCGAACCCTGCCCGGTGATCGGGTCGTTGGCGACGACCACGTCGGCCACGCCGAGGACCAGCCCGCCGCCGGGCAGCCGGCCGATGGGCTTGCGGACCACCGGGGCGTAGCGCCCGGCCAGGGTGCCGTTCGCGTCCGTGAGCTCCACGTCGCGGGCCCGCGCGTACTCCCAGGGCGTGTGCTTCTCCATGAGCTCCAGGGTCAGCGCCAGGTGTTCCCGGGGGTCGGTGACCCCTCGGAACACGTCGAGGGGGCCGCCGGGCAGGCCCTCCCAGAACAGGATGTCGGCGCGGCCGGAGGTGGTGAGGGTGGGCATGGTGAACAACTCGCCCACGCCGGGCACGAGGTTGCAGCGCACGGCCTCGGTGTCGGGGTGTTCGGGGCGGGGGCCCAGGCCGTGCACGTAGGAGACGGCCAGCGCGCGCTGCGGTGTGTCGTACGGGGAGCGGGCGGCGTCGCGTTCGAACATCCGGACCAGTTCGCCCTTGCCGGCGGCCACCAGGACCAGGTCGTAGGCGCGCGAGAAGTAGTCGAGGTCGGCGACGGAGGCCCCGTGGACCACGAGTTGGCCGCCGCGCTGGACGAAGACCTCCAGCCAGCCGGCCATCTTCAGTCGCTGGTCCACGGATTGGGCGGGGCCCTTGAGCCGGCCGAGCCAGTCCACGGCCCGGCCGGAGTCGGGGGCGGCGACGGAGACGCCGAGGCCCTCGACGCGGGGGGCCTGGCGCTCCCAGAAGGCCAGGTCCAGATCGCGTTCGTGGCCGAGCGCGGTGTCGAACATGACCTGGGTGGACATGACCCGTCCGGTGCGGATCTCGTCGGCGGTGCGGCTGGAGACGAGGGTGACGTCGTACCCCTTGGCCTGGAGGCCGAGGGCGAGCTGGAGACCGGACTGGCCGGCTCCGACGATCAGGATCCTGCGCATGGTCCGGTGCCTTCCGTGGTGGTCGGGGGTGGGGAGGGGCTCAGGCCGGGGTGTGGTCGAGGGCGTGGCCGACGAGGCCCAGCAGGGCTTCGAGGACGCCGGCGCGACGCCGCGCGTCCATGATCACGACGGGGGTGTCGGCCGCGATGGTCAGGGCCTCGCGCACGTCCTCGGGCTCGTAGGAGCGGGAGCCCTCGAAGTGGTTGACGGCGACCACGTAGGGCAGTCCGCAGCTCTCGAAGTAGTCGAGGGCCGGGAAGCAGTCCCGTAGCCGTCGGGTGTCGGCCAGCACGATCCCGCCGATGGCCCCGCGCACGAGGTCGTCCCACATGAACCAGAAACGTTCCTGCCCGGGGGTCCCGTACACGTACAGCACCAGGTCGTCGGCCAGGGTGATCCGGCCGAAGTCCATCGCGACGGTGGTGCTGTGCTTGTCGGGGGTGCCGGAGAGGTCGTCGGTGGGCAGGCTGGCCTCGGTCATGACGGCCTCGGTGCGCAGCGGCGCGATCTCCGAGACCGAGCCGACGAAGGTGGTCTTGCCCACCCCGAAACCGCCCGCGACCAGCACCTTCACGGCGATGGGCGCGCGCGAACGGTCGTACTGCCAGGGCTGCACGGGGTCGTCGGCGCGGCCCGGGACCGGTCCGGCGACCCGGTCGCGGCCGCCGACGGCCTCAGACGGCGCCGAGACCACTGAGCACCCTTTCGAGCAGCGCGCGGTCCGGCCGGGCCGCGCCCTGGCCGGAGCCGTAGACCCGGACCCGGCCCTGGTCGGCGAGGTCGGAGACGAGCACGCGGACCACACCGAGCGGCAGTTCGAGGAGCGCGGCGATCTCGGCGATGGTCCGCATCCGGCGGCAGACCTCGACGATGGCGCGCATCTCGGGCATCCGGTCGTCCTCGCGGACGCCGGCGTCCAGGGTCGCGACGAAGGTCTCGACGCGCAGGACGTGGGTGAAGCGGGTGCGTCCTCCGGTGAGGGAGTAGGGGCGGACACGCGCGGGTCGGCGGTCCGCCCCGCGTATCGGCAGGTGTTCGGAGGCCGATGCCCTCATGCGGTGTTCTCGCTCTCGTGCCCGTCCGGTGCGCCGGGCTGGGTGACGTGGTGGGACTGGCGCAGTTCGCTGCGCACCTCGGGGGTCAGGACGTGGCCGGCGCGGCCCACGAAGAGGGCCATGTGGTAGGCGATCACGCTCATGTCGCAGTCGGGGGTGGCGTGCACCCCGAGGAGCGAGCCGTCGCTGATGGCCATCACGAAGACGGAGCCGTGCTCCATCGCGACCATGGTCTGTTTGACCGGGCCGCCGTCCATGAGCTGGGCGGCGCCGGTGGTGAGGCTGCCGAGGCCGGAGACGATGGTGGCGAGGTCGGCCGAGGCGCCGCGCGGCCCCCGGGGGCGTTCGCCCGCCTCGACCGAGGCCGGCCCGCCCTGCTCGCCGGGCTCGGAGGACAGCAGCAGCAGCCCGTCGGAGGAGACCACGGCCACGGAGACGATCCCGGGCACCTCCTCCACGAGGTCGGTCAGCAGCCATTGCAGGTTGCGGGCCTGGGTGCTCAGGCCGTACGTACTGGGCGCGGTCATGAACGTGCCTCCTCCACGGTGTCCCCCTGATCCTTCGGGTCCCGCCCCTGGACCGGCTCCGCCTCCACGTCGCGGCGCCCGTCCTTGGCGCCCTGGTGGAAGCCGGAGAGCCGGCGTCTGAGGTCCTCGGCGTCCACGCGACGCGGCTCGGGGCGGGCGTCGGCGGTGGGGCCGGGGAGAGGTCCGTCCTCGGGCCGGGCGGCCCGGACGGACCGGGGGGTGCGCTTGGGCAGGCCCTTGTCGGTGAGCCGCTCGGCGGGCTCGGACGCGGGTGTGGCGGGGGCCGTGCCCGGGGCCGGCACGTGGCCGGCGGGGGTGTTGGCGCCCGGGGTCCGCACGGGCAGGTCGGCGACGCGGCCGTGTTCGGGGCGGGCGCCGGGGACGGGAGCCGGGGGCGCCGGGGCGGCCGGTTCGGGGGCGCGGTCGGCGAGGGGGCGGACCGTCGGGGTGTCGACGGGCGGCGTCGCGGGGGGCGCGGGCGCGGCGCCGACGGTGAACACCTGGCCGGGGTCGGGCAGTCGCTCGCCGGGCGCGGCGAAGGGGTCGGGTTCCGGGGTGCGACGCGGGGCCGGAGCCGGGGCGTGGGCCTGGGCCGGCGCGGGCGCCGGGGCGGCGGGCGGCTCGGCGGGGGCCGGCACCCGGGGGGCGGCGGCCCGCGGGTCGACGTGCTCCCGCGGGGCCGGGGCGGGGGTCGTCGCGTCCCGGGAGGCGGGGGCCTCGTCCTCCGGGGTCGGGGCGGCGTGCCGGGGGCGGGGCGGCAGGGTGTGCTCGTTGGCCTCGGCGACCACCCCGGGCAGGTGCAGCACCGGGACCTCGCGGCCCAGGGTGTGGGCGGGGGCGACGCCGGGCGCGGGCAGGGTCGGCAGCAGGGAGGGCGGGATGACGACGACGGCCTCGATGCCGGCGCCGCGGCCGGGCCGCAGTTCGGCCGTGACCCCGTGCCGGGCCGCGAGCCGGCCGGCCACGTACAGGCCGAGGCCGAGGCCCTGTTCGGGTTCGGGCTCGGGGTCGTGGGCGTCGGGGCCGGAAAGGCGGGCGTTGAGGACGGCGAGGCGGTCGGGGGTGACGCCGATGCCCTCGTCGACGACGGTGAGGACGGCCTCGCCGGTGTCGAGGATCCGGCCGGAGACGCGGACCTTGGCCTCGGGCGGGGAGAAGGTGGTGGCGTTCTCCAGCAGTTCGGCCAGGACGTGCGAGACGTCGTCGGCGGCGTGCCCGGCGACCTGCGTGAAGGAGGGCAGGGCGGTGATCTCGACGCGTTCGTAGCGTTCGATCTCGCTGACGGCGGCGCGGGCCACGTCCACGAGGGGGACGGGGCCGGCCTGCCCGTGGCCGTGTTCCTGGCCGGCCAGGACGAGGAGGTTCTCGTTGTGGCGGCGCATCACGGTGGCGAGGTGGTCGAGCTTGAAGAGGGTGGCGAGGCGGTCGGGGTCCTGTTCCCGGGACTCCAGGTCCTCGATGACGGTGAGCTGGCGCTCGACCAGGCCGAGGGTGCGCAGGGAGAGGGAGACGGAGGTGCCCGACATGAGCTTGCGGTGCTCGTCGAGGTGGGCGCGCAGTTCGGCGAGCTCCTCCTCCAGCCCCTGCCGGCCCTTGCCGAGGGCCTCGTTGCGGCCGATGAGGCGGCGGTGGTCGGCGTCGAGGCCGGCGATCCTGGTGTGCAGGGCGACGGTCTGGTCGCGGACGCCGTTCAGGGAGCGGACTACCTCGGCGAACTCGTCGTTCCGGCCGGTGAAGCGGACGGGTTCGACGGAGCCCTCGGGGGTGGCGAGGCGGGCCGCGCCGCGCACCAGCACCGACAGGGGTCGGGTCAGGGAGCGGGCAACGCCGGTGGCGACGCCGACGGCGAGGAGGAAGAGGACGGCCAGGCCCGCGATCACGAGTTCCAGGCGGGTCACGTCGTCGTCGCGCAGGCCGGCCAGGGCCGTGGCGCGTTCGGCGACGAGGGTGGACTCGACGGAGCGGGTGCGGTCGATGCGCGCGGTGAGGGCGGCGGAGACGGCGGCGCGGTCGGTGCGCCGGTCGGCGGAGTCGAGGGTGGGTTTGCCGGCGAGGGCGGTGAGGTAGCCGTCGGCGGTCTTCACCTCGGGGCCGGTGACGGTGGCGGCGAGGGTGTCGCGGACCTCGGGACGGGCGCTGTGGGCCACGTCGTCGAGGGCGGCGAGTTCGCGGACGCGGGCGCGTTGGGCGGCGGCGGAGAGTTCGTCGACGACGGGGTTGCCGGAGCCGGTGGAGCTTCCCGTGCCGCTGCCGGTGCCCGTGCCGTCGTCGAAGGAGGAGCCCGTGCCGGTGCCTCCGGTTCCGGTTCCGCTTCCGTCGCCGGAGCCCGATCCGGAACCCGAGCCGCGGGGCACGGCGAGGGCCGCGAGGAGCAGGCCGCGGGTGGCGGACGCCTGCTCGACGGCCTGGCCGAGGGGGGCCAGCGGCCGGGTGAGGGCGAGGGCGGCCTCGGCCCGGGGCGGGGTGCCCTCGGCGAGGGTCTCGCCGGGGATCCGCAGGTCGGCGAGGACGCCGGAGTACGCCTGCTGGGCGGCCAGGGCGGAGCCGGTGCCGGTGAGGGCCTTGGCGCGGACCTCGTCGATCCGGCCGAGGGTGGCGGCGGTGGCCTCGTCGGCCTCGGCCTGGGCCTCGGCGATCTGCCGGTCGGTGCGCCCGGTGCGGTCGGCGAGGACGGCCTTGCCGGCGGCGGGCCGGCCCTGGGCGACGAACTCGGTGACGGCGTCGCGCTCGTCGGCGAGGGCGTGGCTCAGGGCGAGGGTGTGGCGGGCCTGCTCGGCGAGGGTGACCAGGCGCTGGGAGTCGTTCAGCTCGCCCGACGCGGAGACGACGGCGGGCGCGCCGGCGGCCAGGACCGCCAGGCCGGTGATCGCGACGCCCGTGACCAGCCTGTTGCGCACGCGGACGCGGCGTCCTGCGCCGGCGGGTACGTCTGGGGTGGCGGTGCCGCTCTTCCGAGACCGCTTCTTCTGCACCGGTGCTCGCAATCCTGTACGTGTGCTCGTGCTCGTCTACTCGTGTGGCCAAGGTAACGGCCGGTCAACAAGTAAACGCCCCCTGCCCCCTCGTACCGCTTCAGACCTTCGCAGTGCGCCGGGGACACAGAGCCCCACATCGCCCGCCCGGCCACTCGAACGAGTGAACATCAGGGTGGAGTTGGCGAACAACTCGGACGCGGGGCGCGGAGTGTCCGCCGAATGGCGGGCGGTTGAAAGTTCGGCGGGTGCTTTGGCAGGATGCCCGCCCGCAGCCGGCGCCCTCGTCCGCCGGGCCGGCGGGCGTGGGGGTCGGGCGGTGGGCCCGGGGGGCTCGCGGCGGGTCGGGAAAACCGCCCGAACACACGTCAATTGGTATGGACCTGTTGCCGTTTCGCCCTCCGGAACGCGGTCCGACGAGGCACACTGGCGGCATGCGCATCGACCTGACCACGGACCCCGGCGACCCGGAACGCCCCAATGAGGACTGGGTGTCGGCGGCCCTGCCGGCGGGCGGCACCGGCGGGGTGGTGGTGGTCCTCGACGGGGTGACCCCACCGGCCGGGGACGACGGCTGCGAGCACGGCGTGCCGTGGTTCACGGCCCAGCTCGGCGGCCGGCTGACGGAATTGTCCGGCGCCCGGCGCGACCTCGGACTCGACGCGGTGCTCGCCGAGGCCATCGCCCGCACCGCCGCCGACCACCGCGAGAGCTGTGACCTTTCTCACGTCCGCACCCCGCAGGCCACCGTGGTCCTCGTCCGCTGGGACGCGGACCGGGTCGAGCACCTCGTGCTCTCCGACTCCGTGCTCCTGCTGCGCGCCCCCGACGGGAAGGTGACGGCCGTCCTCGACGACCGCCTCGACCGCGTGGACCCGGCCGTGCTGCGCTCCGTCGAGGCCACCGACCGGCTCCGCAACGCCGAGGGCGGGTTCTTCACCGCCGCCGCCGATCCGGCCGTGGCCTCCCGCGCCGTCCTGGGCGAAACGCCCCGCGCGCGGGTGACGGACATCGTCGCGTTGACCGACGGGGCGAGCCGCTGGGTGGACACCTTCGCCGAGGGCGACTGGACGGAGTGCGCGGAGCTGGTCCGGGCGCACGGGGCGCGGGCTCTGGTCGACCGGGTCCGCGCCGTCGAACGGGACCCGGAGCGGACCGCGGCCCGGTACAAGCGGCACGACGACGCCTCGGTCGCGCACGCCGCGCTCTGAGCGGGCCGCGACCCGGTCGCGCCCGGACTACTCGGAGCCCTGGTTGAGCTGGTGCAACAGCCGGGCGAGTTCGGCGACCTCGCCGCGGTCCCAGTCGGCGAGGTTGCGCATGTAGCGGACCCGGCGGGCGTCGCGGACCTTCAGGAAGCGTTCGCGGCCCTCGGCCGTGAGGTCGATGAGGAAGGCCCGGCCGTCGGCGGGGTCGGGGGCCCGGGTGACCAGGCCCAGTTCCTCCAGCGCCCGCAGCTGCCGGCTCATCGTCGCCTTGCCCACGCCGAAGTACGAGGCGAGTTCGGTGGCCCGCTGGAGGCCGCCCGCCTCCAGCCGCACCAGCAACCCGTACGCGGCGGGCTCCAGCTCCGGGTGCAGCTCCCGGGCCATCTCCCCCGAGGAGGCGCGGGCCCGGCGCAGCAACACGGACAGTTCCCGCTCCAACGCGAGGAACTCCTGGTCCTCGTTCCCCTGCACGTGTCACTCCCGCTTCCCAGGGAGCCCCGCCTGGCGGGGCGCCGGATCGACGACCCGATGGGAACAGTATTTCGCAGCCGCCCGCCGGCGCGGCCCGCGCGGGGGCCCGGGAACGACGCTCACGCCGTTCCCGGGCCCGGCTCCCCGCCCGGCCGCCGCGATCAGGCGGCCACCGAGGCGTCCTCCCGCTCCGCGCCCGCGTCCGTGCCGGCCGGCGCGAGGGCCAGGGCCAGCACCTGCCGCACGTCGGTCACCGCGTGCACCCGCAGCTTCTCCAGCACCTCCGCCGGCACGTCGTCCAGGTCGGCCTCGTTGCGCTTGGGGATGATCACGGTGGTGATCCCGGCCCGGTGCGCGGCCAGCAGCTTCTGCTTCACCCCGCCGATCGGCAGCACCCGCCCGGTCAGCGAGACCTCGCCGGTCATCGCCACGTCCGTGCGGACCTGCCGGCCCGACAGCAGCGAGGCCAGGGCCGTGGTCAGGGTGATCCCGGCGCTGGGGCCGTCCTTGGGCACCGCGCCCGCCGGGAAGTGCACGTGCACGCCCCGGTCCTTCAGGTCGGCGACCGGCAGTTCCAGTTCCGCGCCGTGCGAGCGCAGGAAGCTGAGCGCGATCCGCGCCGATTCCTTCATCACGTCCCCGAGCTGGCCGGTCAGGGTCAGGCCCGCCGCCCCGGTCTCCGGGTCGGCCAGCGATGCCTCCACGAACAGCACGTCGCCACCCGCGCCGGTGACCGCGAGGCCGGTGGCCACCCCGGGCACCGCCGTGCGCCGCTCGGCCGGGTCCTGGGCCGACTCCGGCACGTGGTGCGGCCGGCCGATCAGGTCCCGCAGGTCCTCGGCGCCCAGGGTGCTCGGCAGTTCCCGCTCGCCGAGCTCGGCCTGCGAGGCCACCTTGCGCAGTACGCGCGCCAGCGCCCGTTCCAGGGTCCGCACCCCGGCCTCCCGGGTGTACTCGCCGGCCAGGCGGCGCAGCGCGTCCTCCCCGACGGTGACCTCCTCGGCCCCGAGCCCGGCCCGTTCCAGCTGCCGGGGCAACAGGTGGTCGCGGGCGATGACCACCTTCTCGTCCTCGGTGTACCCGTCGAGCCGGACGATCTCCATCCGGTCGGCCAGCGCCTCCGGGATCGACTCCAGCACGTTGGCGGTGGCCAGGAAGACCACGTCGCTGAGGTCGAGCTCCACCTCCAGGTAGTGGTCGCGGAAGGTGTGGTTCTGCGCCGGGTCCAGCACCTCCAGGAGGGCGGCGGCCGGGTCGCCCCGGAAGTCCGAGCCCACCTTGTCGATCTCGTCGAGGAGGACGACCGGGTTCATCGACCCGGCCTCCTTGATCGCCCGCACGATCCGGCCGGGCAGCGCGCCCACGTAGGTGCGCCGGTGGCCGCGCACCTCGGCCTCGTCCCGGACGCCGCCGAGGGCGACCCGGACGAACTTGCGGCCCATGGCGTGCGCCACCGACTCGCCCAGCGAGGTCTTGCCCACGCCGGGCGGCCCGACCAGTGCCAGCACGGCCCCGCCGCGCCGGCCGCCGATCACGCCCAGGCCCCGGTCCTCGCGCCGCTTGCGCACGGCCAGGTACTCGGTGATCCGGTCCTTCACGTCGGCCAGCCCGGCGTGTTCGGCGTCGAGGATCTCCCGGGCGCCCCGGATGTCGTACACGTCCTCGGTGCGCTCGTGCCAGGGCAGTTCCAGCACCGTGTCCAGCCAGGTGCGGATCCAGGCGCCCTCGGGGTTCTGGTCGCTGGCCCGCTCCAGCTTGTCGACCTCCTTCAGCGCGGCCTCCCGCACCTTCTCGGGCAGGTCGGCGGCCTCCAGGCGGGCCCGGTAGTCGTCTGAGCCCTCGCCCTCGGCCTCGCCGTTCAGCTCGCGCAGCTCCTTGCGCACGGCCTCCAGCTGCCGGCGCAGCAGGAACTCGCGCTGCTGCTTGTCCACGCCCTCCTGCACGTCCTTGGCGATGGACTCGGCCACGTCCTGCTCCGCGAGGTGCTCGCCGAGCGCGGTCACGGCCAGCCGCAGCCGGGCCACCGGGTCGGCGGTCTCCAGCAGTTCGACCTTCTGGGCCAGGGTGAGGAACGGCGAGTAGCCCGAGTTGTCGGCGAGCGCGCCGACCCCCTCGATCTGCTGCACCCGGTCCACGACCTGCCAAGCCCCGCGGCCCCGCAGCCAGGTCGTGGCCAGGGCCTTGTACTCCTTGACCAGTTCGACCACGGCCCCCGGCAGCGGGTCGGGCACCGACTCGTCGACGGTCTCGCCCTCCACCCACAGGGCCGCGCCGGGTCCGGTGGTGCCGGCGCCGATCCGGATCCGGCCCACGCCGCGGATCAGCGCACCCTGGTCACCGCCGGAGAGCCGGCCGACCTGCTCGACCGTGCCGAGCGTGCCGGTGGCCGCGTACTTGCCGTCGACCCGGGGCACGAGCAGCACCCGGGGCTTGCCCCCGCCGCCCTTGGCGGCTACCTGCGCGGCCTCGACGGCGGCGCGCACCTCCCCGTCCGACAGGTCGAGCGGCACGACCATCCCGGGCAGCACGACCTCGTCGTCAAGCGGCAGCACGGGCAGAGTGAGCGTTACGGACGTCGAAGCCATGATCTTCCCTCCGGCAGTGAAGTTGAGCTATGTGCACTCAATGCATGTGAGCCGCAGAGTGTTCCCCAACCCGAGTTCACCCTGAGCGAACACCTTCACCGCCGCCCCCACCCCCTCCAACGCCCCGCGCCCGCGTTTGCGTCCCGACCCCTCAGTGCTCCACCGTCGCGTCGCCCGAGCCGCTGGTCACGTCGAGGGTCGCGACCGCCGTGCCGGAGGTGGGCACGGAGACCGTCCGGTCGCCCGAGCCCGTCTTGCCGGTCACGCGGTAGGGGCCGCCCGGCACCCGCACGGTCGTGTCGCCCGAGCCGCTGCGGGCCCGGAGCGAGCCGGGGGCGGCGGCCCAGGCCAGCACGAGGTTGCCGGAGGAGGTCTCGGCGGTGGTGTCGCGGGCCTTGAGGCCGGTGCCGACCACGTCGCCGGAGGAGGCGGCGAGGCGCAGGGTGCCGGTGACGTTCTCGGCCCGGACGTCGCCGGAGGAGGTGCTCAGCTCGGCGTCGGCCACCCCGCGCGCCGTCACGTCCCCGCTGCTCGCCCCGAGCCGGACCCGGGTGCCGGCCGGCACCTCGATCACCCAGTCCGCGCTGCACCCGCGGATCCCCTCCGAGCAGCCCTTGTCCACGGTGAGCACCCCGCCACTGACCTTCTGGGTGGGCTTGGGGGCGGTGTCGCCGACGTAGTGGATCGCGCGGGTGACGCGGGTGGTGGTGTCGGTGGAGCCGGCCGGGCGGGCCACCACCTCGACGTTCCCGGAGCCGTTGTCGGTGATCTCCACGTCGGTGACCCGGTCGGTGACGGTGGCCTCGGAGCGGAGGATCTTGGTGCGGGTCAGCACGTCCGAGGGGGAGCATCCGGTGGTCAGGAGGGCGCCGGCCGCGGCGGCGGCGAGCCCCGCGACGAGGGCGGGACGGAGGGTGCGGCGGCTGCGGGGGTGCTGGGCTGCGGTCATGTCCCCAGCCTGGTCGACCGGGGGCCCGCCGTCGCTGGGGCGGGCGCCCGACAGGGGGGTGGGGTCTTCCCCACCCCCGGTCATCCGGCGGGCGGGGCGGCCCACAGCATGAGCCGGTCGAGGTGGGCGCGGACGCCGGCGGCCATGTCCACGGCCTCGGGGTCGAGCAGCCACTGGATCTGGAGGCCGTCCATGACGGCGAGGAGTTCGCGGCCCACGGCCTCCAGGTCGAGGTCGGCGCGCAGTTCGCCGCGTTCCCGGCCGGCGCGGAGCACGCCGACGGTGTGGTCGAGGACGCGGGCGTAGCGCTGCCGGAAGTAGGCGTGGGCGGGGTGCGCGGGGTCGGCCGACTCGCCGACGAGCACGCTGAACATGCGGACGATGCCGGGCCGGCGCGCGTTGTCCTCGACGAGGGAGACCAGGGTGTCCCAGTAGGCGGCGGTGGTCTCGGCGGGCACGGCGAAGAGGCGTTCGATGTCGCGTTCCTCGCTCTGGGCGAGCACCGACAGCAGCAGGTCCTCCTTGCCGCGGAAGTGGTGCAGCAGCCCGCCCTGGGTGATGCCGCACTCCTTGGCGATGCGGGCGAGGGAGGAGGCGTGGAAGCCCCATTGCGCGAAGTGCTCGACGGCGGTGTCGAGGATCTTGCGACGCCGCGCGTCCCCGACCGCGTAGGTCCCACGGCCCGTGCCCTCTCGGGCCGTTCGCCCCTGTTCGGATGCCATGCGCTCCACCCTATGCCCCGTCGATTTTCGGCCGGGCGGTGTTTGTGATCCTGCCCACTTTTCAAAACCTTTCGGGTACTCGGTTTTCGTGTCACGGTGGCCCTGCCAGGTCGGCGACGAGGCCGACCGCGCACACCCTGGAGTCCCCATGGCGCTGACGCAGGAACCGGCACAGTCGACATCCGGCCACGGACCGGCCCCCCTCCCACCGGCTCCCGACCCCGATCCCGCGGCCCGTCCCGCCGACGCGCCGGCCCGCCTGATCCTCGGCCTCGTCCTCGCCCAGCTCGGCGTCTGCATCGCCGTGTTCACCCCGATCATCGTCACCCTCGCCCTGCGCGTGGCGCAGATCGTCCCGGACGCCGAGAAGGGCGCGGCCCTCGCCAAGGTCCTCACCGTCGGCGCCGTCCTCGCCCTCGTCGGCAACCCCCTCTTCGGCGCCCTCTCCGACCGCACCACCAGCCGCTTCGGCCGCCGCCGGCCCTGGCTGGTGGGCGGCATGGTGGTGGCCCTGATCGGCCTGACCATCGTGGGCCTGGGCAACAGCGTCGGAATGCTCGTGCTCGGCTGGGCCATCGCCCAGCTCGGCTGCAACGCGGCCCTGTGCATGGTCACCGCCTGCATCCCCGACCTGATCCCCGAGCACCAGCGCGGCCGGGTCTCGGGCATGGTCGGCATGATGATGTCGGTCTCCATGGTGGCCGGCAGCTTCCTGGCCCAGGTCTTCGACGAGAACATGGCGCTGGCCTTCGTGGTGCCCGCCCTGGTCGGCGTCGCCGGCGCCGTGGCCCTGGCCCTCGTGCTGCCCGACCGCCCCGCCCGCCCGGGCTCCTTCGGCCGCTACACGGTCAAGGAGTTCCTGCGCAGCTTCTGGGTGAACCCCGTCAAGCACCGCGACTACGCCTGGAACTTCGTCAGCCGCTTCCTGGTCTTCATCGGCATCGCCTGCGTCACCAGCTACCAGGTCTACTTCCTGATGGACCGGCTCGACGTCCCGGCCGACTCCGTGGCCGCCAAGATGTTCACCACCACCCTCGTCACGGTCGCCGGCGTCGTCCTCGGCTCCCTCGTCGGCGGCTGGAGCTCCGACGGCACGGGCCGCCGCAAGCCCTTCGTGCTGGCCTCCGCCGCCGTCGTCGGCGTCGGCCTCGTGCTGATCGCCACCGCCGACACCTTCGGCATGTTCCTGCTGGCCGTGGCCGTCTTCGGCTTCGGCGAGGGCCTCTACCTCGCGGTGGACGTGGCCCTGGCCGCCGCCGTCCTGCCCGACCCCGAGACCGCCGCCAAGGACATGGGCGTCCTCAACATCGCCAACGCCCTCCCCCAGTCCCTCGTCCCGATGATCGCCCCCTTCATCCTCGCGATCGGCGGCGGCGGGAACTACGGGGCCCTGTTCCTCTTCGGCGGCGTCTGCGCGGCCGTCGGCGCCGCCCTCGTCCAGCTCATCCGCTCGGTCCGCTGACCCGACCCCTCCCGAAGGAAGGCCACACCGCCGTGACCACGCACACCCCCGCCTACCGCGACGCCTCCCTCCCCGTCGACCGGCGCGTCGAGGACCTGCTCTCCCGCATGACGCTGGAGGAGAAGGCCGGCCAGCTCTTCCACTCCATGCTGATGATGAACGAGGACGGCACCCCGGTCACCGAGACCGACGGCTCCATGCTCCCGCTGACCACCCCCGAACTGGTCGTGGACCGCCACCTCACCCACTTCAACCTGCTCGGCTCCCACGGCGCCCGCGAGATGGCCCTGTGGCAGAACGCCGTCCAGGCCATGGCCGCCGACACCCGCCTGGGCATCCCCGTCACCCTCTCCACCGACCCCCGGCACGCCTTCACCGAGAACGTCGGCGCCTCCTTCAACGCCGGCGCCTTCTCCGCCTGGCCCGAATCCCTGGGCCTGGCCGCCATCGGCGACGCCGAACTCGTGCGCCGCTTCGCCGACACCGTCCGTCGCGAATACCTCGCCGTCGGCTTCCGGGTCGCCCTCCACCCCCAGATCGACCTGGCCACCGAACCCCGCTGGTCCCGCCAGTCCGGCACCTTCGGCTCCGACGCCGCCCTCTCCTGCGAACTGGTCCGCGCCTACGTGCACGGCCTCCAGGGCGACACCCTCGGCCCCCGCTCCGTCTCCGCCATGGTCAAGCACTTCCCCGGCGGCGGCCCCCAGCTCGACGGCGAGGACCCCCACTTCGCCCACGGCAAGGAGCAGGTCTACCCCGGCGGCCTGCGCGAACTGCACCTCGAACCCTTCGAGGCCGCCATCGCCGCCGGCTGCGCGCAGATGATGCCCTACTACGGGCAGCCGATCGGCACCGACTGGGAGGAGGTCGGCTTCGGCTTCAACAAGGGCGTCCTGACCGACCTGCTGCGCACCCGCCTCGGCTTCACCGGCATCGTCTGCTCCGACTGGGGCCTGATCACCGACTCCGTCATCTTCGGCGAACCCCACCCCGCCCGCGCCTGGGGCCTGGAACACCTCACCCCGCTGGAACGCGCCGCCCGCTCCCTCGACGCCGGCGTCGACCAGTTCGGCGGCGAGCAGTGCCCCGAACTGATCGTCGAACTCGTCCGCTCCGGCCGGATCCGGCACGGACGCGTCGACGCCTCCGTCCGCCGCCTGCTGCGCGAGAAGTTCGTCCTCGGACTCTTCGACGACCCCTACGTCGACCCCGACGAGGCCGAGGCCGTCGTCGGCCGCGCCGAGTTCACCGCCGCCGGCGCCGCCGCCCAACGCCGCTCCCTGACCGTCCTCACCAACCCCGGCGACCGCCTCCCGCTGCCCACCCCCGCCCCGGACGCCGAACCCCCGCGCGTCTGGTGGGGTGAGGAACCCCCCGCCGCCCTCCTGGCCCACCCCGACCGGGTCCGCCCCGCCGCCTCCCCCGCCGAGGCCGACCTCGCCGTGCTCCGCCTGCGCACCCCCCACGAACCCCGCGCCAACCGCTTCGAGTCCTTCTTCCACTCCGGCACCCTCGCCTTCACCGAGGAGGAGCTGACCCCGATCCTCGACCTCCTCAAGACCGTCCCGACCGTGGTCTGCGTCAACCTGGAGCGCGCCGCCGTGCTCCCCGAGATCGCCGAACACGCGGCCGCCCTCCTCGCCGACTACGGCGCGAGCGACGAGGCCCTCCTCGACGTCCTCCTCGGCCACGCCACGCCCGAGGGCCGGCTCCCCTTCGAACTGCCCCGATCCATGGCCGCCGTCGAAGCCTCCCGCCCCGACGTGCCCAACGACACCGCCGACCCCCTCTTCCCGCACCGTCACGGACTGCGCCTGAACCCGCCCCGCTGACCCCGCCCCACCCTGTCCGACCTGCCCCGGAACCTCCCCACGAGGCCCCGGGGCAGGCGCCGTTCCCACGCCGGCCGGCCGAAATCCCGCATGGCCGGCGGCCGGCCCCTCCTCTACGCTGCACCCCAATCACGCGGGATCTTCGGCGCCCGAGGCCGCCGGCGGTCCCCGTCGGACGAACGGGGCGGGACGAAACGGCATGGAACAGATCCACAGCGACAGCACCGACCACGCACGAACCGCCGCGGCCACCCCCGGAGCCCAGCGCCGGGTCCTCGTCGTCGAGGACGACCGCACCATCGCCGAGGCCATCGCCGCCCGACTGCGCGCCGAGGGCTTCCAGGTCACCACCGCCGCCGACGGCCCGGCCGCCGTCGCCGCCGCCGAGTCCTGGCACCCCGAGCTGCTCGTCCTCGACGTGATGCTCCCCGGCTTCGACGGACTGGAGGTCTGCCGCCGCGTGCAGGCCCAGCGCCCCGTCCCCGTCCTCATGCTCACCGCCCGCGACGACGAGACCGATCTCCTCGTCGGCCTCGGCGTCGGCGCCGACGACTACATGACCAAGCCCTTCTCCATGCGCGAGCTGGCCGCCCGCGTCCACGTCCTGCTGCGCCGCGTCGAACGCGCCGCCCTCGCCGCCGGCGCCCCCCGCGGCACCGCCCTGCGCCTGGGCGACCTGGAGATCGACCACGCCCAGCGCCGGGTCCGGGTCCGCGCCGAGGACGTGCACCTCACCCCCACCGAGTTCGACCTGCTCGCCTGCCTCGCCGCCACCCCCCGCGCCGTCCTCTCCCGCGAACAGCTCCTCGCCGAGGTCTGGGACTGGGCCGACGCCTCCGGCACCCGCACCGTCGACAGCCACATCAAGGCCCTGCGCCGCAAGATCGGCGCCGAACGCATCCGCACCGTCCACGGCGTCGGGTACGCCCTGGAGACCCCGGGCACCCGCTGATGGGGCCCGACCCCGAGCGCCGATCGGGCCGATCCGGGCTGCGGCCCTTCTCCCCCTTCTCCATCAAGACCAAGCTCGGCACCCTCGTCGTCGTCTCCGTCTTCATCACCACCGGCCTCGTCCTCGTGGCCACCGCCACCGCCACCGAGGTCCGCTTCATCACCGTCTTCTCCGTGATCGCCTCCATGCTCATCACCCAGTTCGTGGCCCACGGCCTCACCGCCCCCCTCGACGACATGACCCGCGTGGCCCGCGCCATATCCCAGGGCGACTACACCCGCCGGGTCCGCGGCGCCGACCGTCGCGACGAGCTCGGCGACCTCGCCGCCACCATCAACCTGATGGCCGACGACCTCGAAGCCGTCGACCGGCACCGCAAGGAACTCGTCGCCAACGTCTCCCACGAGCTGCGCACCCCCATCGCCGCCCTGCGCGCCGTCCTGGAGAACGTGGTCGACGGGGTCTCCGCCGCCGACCCCGAGACCATGCGCACCGCGCTCGCCCAGGCCGAACGCCTCGGCGGCCTCGTCGAGACCCTCCTCGACCTCTCCCGCGTCGACAACGGCGTCGTCCCCCTGCGCGCCCGCACCTTCGCCGTCGGCCCCTACCTCTCCGGCGTCCTCAAAGAGGCCGGGCTCGCCGCCGGCCGCGCCGGCGACACCGACACCGCCCCCCACCGCACCCGCACCGACGTCCACCTGCACCTCGACGCCCTCCCCGGCGACCTCACCGCCCACGCCGACCCCGAACGCCTCCACCAGGTCGTCGCCAACCTCGTCGACAACGCCGTCAAGCACAGCCCCGCCTACGGACGCGTCACCGTCCGGGCCCGCGCGGGCGAGGACCCGGGGTCCTTGCGCCTGGAGGTGACGGACGAGGGACCCGGTATTCCGGAGGCCGAACGTCACCGGGTGTTCGAACGTTTCAATCGCGGATCCGCCGGCGGCGGCGACGGGGGCACCGGTCTGGGCCTCGCCATCGCCCGCTGGGCGGTCGGACTGCACGGCGGGAAGATCGGCGTCGCCGAGTCCACGCGCGGCTGCCGGATCCTCGTCACCCTCCCGGGCAGCGAGAAACCCGCAGGTTGACGTAGGGTTCGAGGAGGGAAGGACATGATCTCGACCACAGTCGGTCGATGATCGTCAGGGGTGCGGAGCCAGGGGGCCGCAACCTGGTTGCCCCCTACCCGAACCGCGCTTGTTTCCCGCCATTCCCCGGGGCGAAACCCGCCGTTGGGTGTGACCTGCGTGACGGAAGTCCCGCCCGGTCTGCATCTCCGGGCCCGACAGGCGTAGCCTTTATTCCCGCTGTCCATACCTTGTGAAGCGGAAGAGGGCGGTTGCCGCCGTGTCGCCACAGTCCCCCAGTAACCCGACCACGACCACGACCACGACCAACGGATCCGACGGCGGGAAGAACCCCGCCTCGGGCTTCGGTGCCAACGAGTGGCTCGTCGACGAGATCTACCAGCAGTACCTCCAGGACCCGAACTCGGTCGACCGGGCCTGGTGGGACTTCTTCGCCGATTACAAGCCGGGCGGCGCGGCCGCCCCGAGCCCGGTGAAGCCCGCCCCGAGCACCCGCGACGACGCCTCCGCACAGGCCGCCGCCGCTCCCTCGGGCACCCCGACCACCGGTAGTCCCGGAACCG
The DNA here is from genome assembly GCF_049606955.1 of Streptomyces dryopteridis. Taxonomy (NCBI): domain Bacteria; kingdom Bacillati; phylum Actinomycetota; class Actinomycetes; order Kitasatosporales; family Streptomycetaceae; genus Streptomyces; species Streptomyces dryopteridis. The sequence continues at coordinate 1,677,726 of NZ_CP187113.1, forward strand.
ACGCGGCCGCCACGGGGGCGGCAGGCGTCGTACCCGCTCCGGCCGCCGCCTCCGCCGCGCCCAGCACCACCGCAGCACCTGCCCCTGCTCCTGCCACCCCCTCTGGTGCCCCCGCTGTGACTGTCACCTCCCAGGCCCCGGCCGCCGCACCGGCCGCGCCCACCGTCCCCGCCGCCGCCACCCCCCAAAAGGCCGCGCCCGCCACCGAGGCCCCCAAGGGCCCCGAGCTGGTGACGCTCCGCGGCCCCGCGGCGGCCGTCGCGAAGAACATGAACGCCTCCCTCGACGTGCCGACGGCCACCTCCGTCCGCGCGATCCCGGTGAAGCTGCTGTTCGACAACCGCATCGTCATCAACAACCACCTCAAGCGCGCCCGGGGCGGGAAGATCTCCTTCACGCACCTGATCGGCTTCGCGATGGTGCAGGCGATCAAGGCCATGCCGTCCATGAATTACTCCTTCGCGGAGAAGGACGGCAAGCCGACCCTGGTCAAGCCGGAGCACGTCAACTTCGGCCTCGCCATCGACCTGGTGAAGGCCAACGGCGACCGCCAGCTCGTCGTGGCCGGCATCAAGAAGGCCGAGACCCTCAACTTCTTCGAGTTCTGGCAGGCGTACGAGGACATCGTCCGCCGCGCCCGCGGCAACAAGCTGACGATGGACGACTTCACCGGGGTCACCGTCTCGCTGACCAACCCCGGCGGCCTGGGCACCGTGCACTCCGTGCCGCGTCTGATGCCCGGTCAGTCCGTCATCATGGGCGTCGGCTCCATGGACTACCCGGCCGAGTTCCAGGGCACCTCCCAGGACACCCTGAACAAGCTGGGCATCTCGAAGGTCATGACCCTGACCTCGACCTACGACCACCGGGTCATCCAGGGCGCGGCCTCCGGCGAGTTCCTGCGGATCGTCGCCAACCTGCTGCTGGGCGAGAACGGCTTCTACGACCAGGTCTTCGAGTCGCTGCGGATCCCCTACGAGCCGGTCCGCTGGCTGCGGGACATCGACGCCAGCCACGACGACGACGTCACCAAGGCCGCCCGAGTCTTCGAGCTGATCCACTCCTACCGGGTCCGCGGCCACGTCATGGCCGACACCGACCCGCTGGAGTACAAGCAGCGCAAGCACCCCGACCTCGACATCACCGAGCACGGCCTCACCCTGTGGGACCTGGAGCGCGAGTTCGCGGTCGGCGGCTTCTCCGGCAAGTCGATGATGAAGCTGCGCGACATCCTCGGCGTGCTGCGCGACTCGTACTGCCGCACCACCGGCGTCGAGTTCATGCACATCCAGGACCCCAAGCAGCGCAAGTGGATCCAGGACCGCATCGAGCGCCCGCACACCAAGCCGGAGCGCGAGGAGCAGCTGCGGATCCTGCGCCGGCTGAACGCGGCCGAGGCATTCGAGACCTTCCTGCAGACGAAGTACGTCGGCCAGAAGCGCTTCTCCCTGGAGGGCGGCGAGTCCGTCATCCCGATGCTGGACGCGGTCATCGACTCCGCCGCCGAGGCCCGCCTCGACGAGGTCGCGATCGGCATGGCCCACCGCGGCCGGCTGAACGTGCTCGCCAACATCGTCGGCAAGTCCTACGCGCAGATCTTCCGCGAGTTCGAGGGCAACCTCGACCCGAAGTCGATGCACGGCTCCGGCGACGTCAAGTACCACCTCGGCGCCGAGGGCACCTTCACCGGCCTGGACGGCGAGCAGATCAAGGTCTCGCTGGTGGCGAACCCCTCGCACCTGGAGGCGGTGGACCCGGTCCTGGAGGGCGTGGTCCGCGCCAAGCAGGACCTGATCAACAAGGGCGGCACCGACTTCACCGTGCTCCCCGTCGCCCTGCACGGCGACGCGGCCTTCGCGGGCCAGGGCGTGGTGGCCGAGACCCTGAACATGTCGCAGCTGCGCGGCTACCGCACCGGTGGCACCGTGCACATCGTCATCAACAACCAGGTCGGCTTCACCGCCGCGCCCACCTCCTCGCGTTCCTCCATGTACGCCACCGACGTGGCCCGCATGATCGAGGCGCCGATCTTCCACGTGAACGGCGACGACCCGGAGGCCGTGGTCCGCGTGGCGCGGCTGGCCTTCGAGTTCCGGCAGGCGTTCAACAAGGACGTGGTCATCGACCTCATCTGCTACCGCCGTCGCGGGCACAACGAGGCCGACAACCCCTCGTTCACGCAGCCGCTGATGTACGACCTGATCGACAAGAAGCGCTCGGTGCGCAAGCTGTACACCGAGTCGCTGATCGGTCGTGGGGACATCACGCTGGAGGAGGCCGAGCAGGCACTCCAGGACTTCCAGGGGCAGCTGGAGAAGGTGTTCGCGGAGGTCCGCGAGGCCGCCGGCAACCCGGGCGCCCCGGTGCAGCCGCCGCAGACGGCGCAGGAGTTCCCGGCCGTCATCGAGACCGCGATCTCGCAGGAGACGGTCAAGCGGATCGCCGAGTCGCAGCTCAACATCCCGGAGCGGATCACCGTCCACCCGCGTCTGCTGCCGCAGATCCAACGGCGCGCGGCGATGATCGACGACGGCACCATCGACTGGGCCATGGGCGAGACCCTGGCCTTCGGTTCGCTGCTGCTGGAGGGCACCCCGGTCCGGCTGTCGGGCCAGGACTCGCGGCGCGGCACCTTCGGCCAGCGGCACGCGGTGCTCGTGGACCGGGAGACCGGCGAGGACTACACCCCGCTGCTGTACCTCTCCGAGGACCAGGCGCGCTACAACGTCTACGACTCGCTGCTCTCCGAGTACGCGGCGATGGGCTTCGAGTACGGCTACTCGCTGGCCCGTCCGGGCGCGCTGGTGCTGTGGGAGGCGCAGTTCGGCGACTTCGTCAACGGCGCGCAGACGGTGGTGGACGAGTTCATCTCCTCCGCCGAGCAGAAGTGGGGCCAGACCTCCGGGGTCACCCTGCTGCTCCCGCACGGTTACGAGGGCCAGGGCCCGGACCACTCCTCGGCCCGTCCCGAGCGCTTCCTGCAGCTGTGCGCGCAGAACAACATGACGGTGGCCATGCCCACCCTGCCGTCGAACTACTTCCACCTGCTGCGCTGGCAGGTCCACAACCCGCACCACAAGCCGCTGGTCGTCTTCACCCCGAAGTCGATGCTGCGTCTGAAGGCGGCGGCCTCGAAGGCGGAGGAGTTCACCACCGGCGGGTTCCGTCCGGTGATCGGCGACGACACGGTGGACCCGAACGCGGTCCGCAAGGTGGTGTTCTGCGCGGGCAAGGTCTACTACGACCTGGAGGCCGAGCGGATCAAGCGCGGCGACACCGAGACGGCGATCATCCGGATCGAGCGGCTGTACCCGCTGCCGGGCGCGGAACTCCAGGCGGAGATCGCCAAGTTCCCGAACGCGGCGAAGTACCTGTGGGCGCAGGAGGAGCCGGCGAACCAGGGTGCGTGGCCGTTCATCGCGCTGAACCTGATCGACCACCTCGACCTGGCGGTCGGCGCGGACATCCCGGCGGGCGAGCGGCTGCGGCGGATCTCGCGTCCGCACGGGTCCTCCCCGGCGGTGGGTTCGGCCAAGCGGCACCAGGCCGAGCAGGCCGCGCTGGTCGCGGAGGTCTTCGACGCCTGACGCGTCGCCTTGAGGGCCCCGGCCCCTGCCCGTTCGCGGGTGGGGCCGGGGCCCTTCGGCGTTCAGCGGCGGCGGGCGAGGTCCTGGTGGGTGGCGAGGAGGCAGGCGGTGAACTCGCGGCCGGCGGCGGTGAGTCGGGGGTGGGCGGCGAGGGCGGGCAGGACGGCGCCGAGTTCGGCGCGGCAGCGCAGGTGGCGGGCGTGGGCCCCGCGTTCGCCGTACTGGGCGGCGCGTTGCCAGTGGGCGGCGAGGGCGAGTCGGCCGTAGGCGTCGTGGAGGAGGCCGTCGAGGCAGCGGGGCGCGGGGTGCCAGGGGGTGGGGTGGCGGGGTTCGGGGTCGGCGGTGTGGAGGGGGACGGCGGCGCCGAGGATGGCGAGTTTGGCGTGGTGCAGTTCGCGGATGAGGGCGGCGGCGAGGGCGGGTGGGGCCTGGGCGCGGAGCAGGGCGGCGCCGGGGTGGGCGGGGGTGGGGCCGGGGTGGGTGCGGGCGGCGCCGGCGAGGGGGACGACGGCGCGGAGCAGGGCGGTGAGTTCGGGGGCGCGGTCGGGGTCGCAGCGGTCGAGGAGGGTGCGGGCGGCGGCGAAGCGGACGTCCCAGCGATGGTGGCCGGGCGGGGTGAGGCGGCGGGCGGGGGTGGCGGCGGGCGCGGGGTGGGCGGGGCCGCGGTAGGGGTCGAGGTCGTCGAGGGTGGTGTGGCGGTCGGGGAGGGTGTGCAGGGCGCGGGCGGTGTCGGGGCGCCGGGTCCAGGTGTCGGGGGTGAGGGTGAGGGGGCCGGCGGTGTCGGGGTGGAGTACGCCGAGGGTGGGGAGGTGGAGGCGGCCGGCGTCGGGGCGGACGGCGAGGGTGAAGGGGATGCCGGCGCGGAGGGCGGCGGCCGCGGCGAGGGCGCCGAGGCGGCCGAGGTCGGGGGCGGGGGTGGTGCCGGTGTCGAGGCGGCGGAGGGTCTCCTCGGCCCAGCGGGTGGTGGCGGGGTAGTGGAGCACGTCGCCGGTGGCGCGGGGGGCGCGGGCGTGGGCGGCGTCGAGGATCCGCCAGGGGGTGCGGGCGGGGCCCTCGGGCAGGGCTCGGCGCAGGGCGTGCAGGAGGCGGGCGGTGCGGGCGTGGTGGAGGGCGGCGAGGAGGTGGGTGAGGGCGGGGTCGGGGTCGGTGCGGGCGAGGGCGCGCAGGGCGGCGGAGTCGACGGGCGGGTCGGCGGGCTCGGGTCCGGTGCCGGGCGCGGGTCCCGGGATGGTGGTGGTGTCGCCGGTGGTCACGGTGGTCCTCCCCGGGGTGCTCGGTTCTCGTGCGTCACCCTCCCACCGGTGGGGTGGGGTGCGGCGGAGGACCGGTGGAATCGGGCCGGCCGGGTGGGGCGGCTTATCCTGGAGGGGCACACATCGTCCCCCTGACGCGGAGCCTGACTTGTACTTCACCGATCGCGGCATCGAGGAACTGGAGAAGCGGCGCGGCGAGGAGGAGGTCACGTTCGAGTGGCTGGCCGAGCAGCTGCGGACGTTCGTGGACCTGAATCCGGACTTCGAGGTTCCGGTGGAGCGGCTGGCGACGTGGCTGGCGCGGCTGGACGACGAGGACGAGGACGAGGAGTAGGTCTCTCCTCGCGCGCGGGGCCCTTTCCTTCGGGGAGGGGCCCCGCGGCGTGTGCGGGGTGTGGTGCGGGCACGGGGAAGCCCCCTGCCGGAGAAACGTTCCGGCAGGGGGCTTCGGTGACGCTGTGACGCGCCCGGGGCGCGTCGGGGTGCTCAGACCAGGCGGGCGACGCCGTCGGCCTTGGCGGCGGCCGCGACGGCCTCGGAGACGGCCGGGGCCACGCGCTCGTCGAAGGGCGACGGGATCACGTAGTCGGCGGCCAGCTCGTCACCGACGACACCGGCGATGGCGTCGGCGGCCGCGATCTTCATGCCCTCGGTGATCCGGGAGGCCCGGACCTTGAGGGCGCCGGCGAAGATGCCGGGGAAGGCGAGCACGTTGTTGATCTGGTTGGGGAAGTCCGAACGGCCGGTGGCCACGACGGCGGCGTACTTGTGCGCCACGTCGGGGTGGACCTCGGGGTTGGGGTTGGCCATGGCGAAGACGAACGCGTCCTTCGCCATGGAGGCCACGGCCTCCTCGGGGACGGTGCCGCCGGAGACGCCGATGAACACGTCGGCGCCGGCGAGGGCGGTCTCCAGGGAGCCGGTGAGCCCGGTCTTGTTGGTCAGGCCCGCGATCTCGGCCTTGACGTCGGTGAGGTCGGTCCGGTCGGCGGAGACGACGCCCTTGCGGTCGGTGACGCACACGTCGCCGATGCCCGCGTCCACGAGGATCTTGGCGATGGCGATGCCCGCCGCGCCGGCGCCGGAGATGACGGCGCGCAGGTCGGCCAGGGTGCGGCCGGTCAGCTTGGCGGCGTTGCGCATGGCGGCCAGCGTGACGATGGCGGTGCCGTGCTGGTCGTCGTGGAAGATCGGGATGTCCACGCGCTCCTGGAGCTTGCGCTCGATCTCGAAACAGCGCGGCGCGGAGATGTCCTCCAGGTTCACGCCGCCGAAGGAGGGCGCGAGGCGGACGACGGTCTCGACGATCTCGTCCACGTCCGTGGTCGCGAGCGCGATCGGGACCGCGTCCACACCGCCGAACTGCTTGAACAGGATCGCCTTGCCCTCCATGACGGGCAGGGACGCCTCGGGACCGATGTCCCCGAGGCCGAGCACGGCGGTGCCGTCGGTGACGACGGCGACGACGTTCGCCTTCCAGGTGTATTCGTTGACGAGCTCGGGCTGCTCGGCGATGGCGGTGCACACCTTCGCCACGCCCGGCGTGTACGCGAGGGACAGGTCGTCCTTGTCCCGGACGGGCACCGTGGCCTGGATCGCCATCTTGCCGCCTCGGTGGAGGGCGAAGACCGCGTCCGGGTTGTTCTCGGTGTTGCTGTCGCTGCGAGGATTGACGATCTCCGCTGCCACTGGATTGACCCCTTAAGACTTCGAATTTCAACGAGGGTGAGGCCATGCCCTGGTTGGGGCATGGGCGGGCACCGCGTCCGGCTCCGATTCGTCGGGTTTCGGCCCGATTCCCCGGAGAGGAGGTTCGTACGCGCGGGCGCGCCGCACGCGCGCCCTGAGCCCCGGATGAGGGGTGTAACGATCTGTTCTACCGGAAGAACACACACACAGACGAGTCGATTCCCCTTTGAAGATAAGCGGCTTGCCCGACTTTTGGCGAAAAGTCCAAGGGTCTGTGTCCACAAAGCGAGACACCCGGCAAAAGCTGCGGTGAAACGCTGTCGAAACCCCACATGCTGCGGTGTTGATCCCTCGCGGGAGCAGGGGTGTTGAGTCCGGAGGCGTGCCCGTTATCCGATTTTGACCTGACGGCCCCCCTGAATGCGTCGGTCCGAATGGCAAGATGCCGTAATCACACGAGGTCGCGACACTCGAAGGTGCGTGCACGACCCGCATCGGACGCTTTCGACTCCCTGCCGGAGGAACCAGCTCATGACCGCAAGCACCACCCGTCGTACCACCGCCACCCGATCCCGGATCGCCGCGGTCGGCGCGATCGCGGTCGCCGGCGCCCTGATCCTCACCGGCTGTGGCGACCAGACCGACAAGAACACCGGCTCCGGCACCGGCGACACCAAGAAGAGCGACGCCCCGCTGTTCGCGAAGCTCCCCAAGAAGATCCAGGACGCCGGCGTCGTCAAGGTCGGTGCCGACGCCAACTACGCGCCCATGGAGTACACCGAGAACGGCAAGATCGTCGGTGTCGACCCCGACATCGCCGAGGCCCTCGGCAAGCAGCTCGGTGTCAAGTTCGAGTTCGCGAACGGCACCTTCGACGGCCTCATCACCGGCATGTACGCGGGCCGCCAGGACGTGGTCATGTCCTCGCTCTCCGACAACAAGAAGCGCCAGGAGGGCCTCGACGACAAGGGCGCCAAGATCGGCAAGGGCGTCGACTTCGTCGACTACTTCTCCTCCGGCGTCTCCCTGCTGGTCAAGAAGGGCAACCCGCAGGGCGTCAAGTCCCTCGACGACCTGTGCGGCAAGACCGTCGCCGTGCAGCGCGGCACGATCTACGAGGACAGCTTCAAGGCCCAGGCCGCGAAGTGCGGCGACAAGACCCTCAAGATCGAGGCGTTCGACACCGACGCCGAGGCCCAGACCCGTGTGAAGACCGGCGGCGCCGTCGCCGACCTCAACGACTACCCGGTCGCCGCCCACATCGCGAAGACCTCCGGCGGCGGCAACGACTTCGAGGTCACCGGCCAGCAGGCCGACGTGGGCCTCTTCGGCATCGCCACCACCAAGGAGAACACCCAGCTGCGCGACGCGCTGAAGGAAGCGCTCGACGCGATCATCAAGGACGGCTCCTACGCCAAGGTCCTGGAGAAGTGGGACGTCACCTCCGGTGCGGTCAAGTCCGCCCAGATCAACGCCGGCAAGTGAGCGCGTCGCACCACTGAAGGGCAGTCACCGTGACTGACAAGATCGACAAGGTCCCGGCCGGGAACCCGCCGGCCGGGGCCGGGCCCGCGGCCACCCCGTACGAGGCCATCAAGGCGATACCCGTGCGCCACTACGGCCGCTGGGTCAGCGCCGTCGTCGTGGTCGCACTCCTCGCCTGGCTCGTCTACGCCTTCTCCCAGGGCAAGGTCATCTGGGGCACGGTCGGCGACAAGCTGTTCGACCCCAGCGTGCTCGCCGGCCTCGGCAACACCGTGCTGATCAGCGTGACCGCGATGGTGCTCGGCCTGGTGCTGGGCGTCCTGTTCGCCGTCATGCGGCTCTCGAAGAACCCCGTCACCAGCTTCGTGGCCTGGCTGTACATCTGGTTCTTCCGCGGCACCCCGGTGTACGTGCAACTCCTCGTCTGGTTCAGCCTCCCGCTGATCTTCGAGTACATCAACCTCGGCCCGATCTACAAGAACGAGACCGTCGAGGTCATGACCCCGTTCGTGGTCGCCCTGCTGGGCCTGGGCCTCAACGAGGGCGCCTACATGGCGGAGATCGTGCGCGCGGGCATCCAGTCCGTGGACGAGGGCCAGACCGAGGCCGGACACGCGCTGGGCATGACCCAGACGAAGATCATGCGCCGGATCGTGCTCCCGCAGGCCATGCGCGTGATCATCCCGCCCACCGGCAACGAGTTCATCAACATGCTGAAGACCTCCTCCCTGGTCTCGGCCGTGCAGTACACCGAACTCCTGCGGGCCACCTCGAACATCGGCACCACCGCCGGCGCGATCATCGAGATGTACTTCGTCGCCTCCGTCTGGTACCTCGCCCTCACCAGCGTGTTCAGCGTGGGCCAGTACTACCTGGAGCGCCGCTACGCCCGCGGCTCGCTCCGCTCCCTGCCGCCCACCCCGTGGCAGCGCCTCAAGGGCAACCTGAACCTGCTCCGCCGTACGGAGGTCGCCCGATGACCGCCCAGCCCATGGTCAAGGCCGAGGCCGTCCACAAGTCCTACGGCGCCGCCCACATCCTGCGCGGGATCGACCTGGAGGTCGCCCCCCGCGAGGTGTTCTGCCTCGTCGGCCCCTCCGGCTCCGGCAAGTCCACGTTCCTGCGCTGCATCAACCACCTGGAGCGGATCAACGCCGGGCGCCTGTGGGTCGACGGCGAACTCGTCGGCTACCGGCAGAAGGGCGACCGGCTGTACGAGCTGAAGGACAGCGAGATCGCCGCCCAGCGCCGCGACATCGGCATGGTCTTCCAGCGCTTCAACCTGTTCCCGCACATGACGGCGATCGAGAACGTCATGGAGGCCCCGGTCCTGGTCCGCGGCGAGACCAAGGCCGTCGCCCGCGAGCGGGCCCTGCGCCTGCTCGACCGGGTCGGCCTCGGCGACAAGGGCGAGAACTTCCCGTCCCAGCTCTCCGGCGGCCAGCAGCAGCGCGTGGCCATCGCCCGCGCGCTGGCCATGGAACCGAAGCTGATGCTCTTCGACGAGCCCACCTCGGCCCTCGACCCCGAGCTGGTCGGCGACGTGCTCGACGTCATGCGCGACCTCGCCGAATCCGGCATGACCATGATCGTGGTCACCCACGAGATGGGCTTCGCCCGCGAGGTCGGCGACAACCTGGTGTTCATGGACGGCGGCGTCGTGGTCGAGTCCGGCCACCCGCGCGAGGTCCTGGGCAACCCGCGGCACGAACGCACCAAGGCGTTCCTCTCCAAGGTGCTCTGACCCGACGCGCACCACCGCGAGGGCGGCCCCGGGACACCCCCCGGGCCCGCCCTCGCGGCGTTCCACGCCACGCGGCGTTTCACGACGTGGCACGCCCACGGCCCACCCCGTAATACCCTCGGAGGGAGAGCAAGAATTACCGCCCAGGACAAGGACCCCACGTGGAACTGGCCCAGTACTCGGACTACGCCGTGCGCCTGGTCAACACCGAGGAGCCCGCCCGCCACCGGGACGTCCTGACCTCCACCGACGCCGTCCGCGCCCTCTTCGGCCCCGCCGCCACCGCCGCCCGCCGGGTCACCGACGCCGACGTGACCCGCTTCCGCAACGTCCGCGGCCGGCTCCGCTCCGTCTTCGAGGCGGCCGACGCCGGCGACCACCGGCTCGCCGTCGACCTGCTGAACTCGCTGCTCATGGAGTACCCGGTCAGCCCCCAGGTCTCCGGCCACGACACACCCGGGCCCGACGGCGCCCCGAACTGGCACATGCACCTGGCCGACCACCCCTCGAACGCGTCCGCCGGCTACGCCGCGATCGCCTCCATGGGCCTGGCCTTCCACCTCACCGAGCACGGCGCCGACCGACTCGGCCTCTGCGAGGCCGCGCCCTGCCGCAACGCCTACCTCGACACCTCCACCAACCGCTCCCGCCGCTACTGCTCCGACCGCTGCGCCACCCGCGCCAACGTGGCGGCCTACCGGGCCCGCAAACGCGCCGAGGCCGCCGGATCCGCCCCCAGCACCCGCACCGCGGACGCCAGCCCCCGCAGCCGTGCCCTCAGCGACGCCTGAGCCCCCGGATCCCGCAGCCGCACCCGCGCCACCCCCAGCACCAGCTCCTCGGCCACCGGCCCGTAGTCCAGGCTGTCCCCGCTCTCGTTGAACGGGTTGTCCCCGAGCACCCACCAGCCGCCCGGCCGCCGCTCCACCACCCGCTTCACCACCGCCAGGTCCTGCCGCAACGGGTGCCGGAACACGATCACCGCCCCCGGCCGCACCCGCCCGCCGGTGCGCACGAGCAGCAGATCCCCGTGCGCCAACGTCGGCGCCATCGACGGCCCCACCACCCCCAACAAGCCCCACGCACCCCACAACCGCCGGGGTCCCGGCTCCCTCAACACGACCTCGTCCATCTCCCCAGCTTCCCGTACGTTCGCCCGAGGACCCGCCGACACCTCCGGCCCAATCCACCAACCGGGGCGGCCCGACCGCGAAAAGGACTCCGGCACGGAGTAATCTCCCCTCTTGAGAAGACGATCACGAGGAGGAAAACCCATGCTTTCCCGCATCTTCGCCCGCGTGGCGAAGGTCAGCGCCCACTGCGACCTTCCCTGCGGCGTCTACGACCCGGCCCAGGCCCGCATCGAGGCCGAGTCGGTCAAGGCCGTCCAGGAGAAGTACCAGGCCAACGAGGACGCGGACTTCCGCGCCCGCGCCATCACCATCAAGGAACAGCGCGCGGAGCTGGCCAAGCACCACGTCTCGGTGCTGTGGAGCGACTACTTCAAGCCCCCGCACTTCGAGAAGTACCCGCAGCTGCACACCCTGGTCAACGACACCCTGAAGGCCCTCTCGGCCGCCAAGGCGTCCAACGACCCGTCGACCGGCCAGAAGGCCCTCGACCTGATCGCCGAGATCGACCGCATCTTCTGGGAGACCAAGGCCGCCTGATCCGGCCCGGCATCCCGCCGAAGGGGCGGACGACCCACCGGTCGTCCGCCCCTTCCGCACGTCCGGCGTGCCACGCCCCACACGCCCGGAGGCTGGAACCCGGGCCTACCGCCCGGTAGCGTCCGGGGGCATGTTCGCCGCCTACGCCGCACGCATCGATCCCGACCAGCCCCTCGACGGACTCGAACTGGGCGAACGCCCGGCCCCCGAGACCCGCCCCGGCTGGGTCACCGTCAACGTCAAGGCCGCCTCCCTCAACCACCACGACCTGTGGTCCCTGCGCGGGGTGGGACTCGACCCCAAGCTGCTCCCCATGATCCTCGGCTGCGACGCCGCCGGGATCGACCAGGACGGCAACGAGGTCGTCCTGCACTCCGTCATCGGCCAGAGCGGCCACGGGGTCGGCCCCCGGGAACCCCGCTCGATCCTCACCGAGCGCTACCAGGGCACCTTCGCCGAACAGGTCACCGTCCCCGCCTGGAACGTCCTGCCCAAGCCCCCGCAGCTCACGTTCGAGGAAGCGGCCTGCCTGCCCACGGCCTGGCTGACCGCCTACCGGATGCTCTTCACCAACGCCGGCGTCCGCCCCGGCGACTCCGTCCTCGTCCAGGGCGCGGGCGGCGGCGTCGCCACCGCCGCGATCGTCCTCGGCAAGGCCGCCGGCCTGCGGATGTTCGCGACCAGCCGCGACGAGGCCAAGCGCCGCCGGGCCCTGGAACTCGGCGCGGTCGAGGCCGTCGCCCCCGGCGAACGCCTCTCGGCGCGGGTGGACGCCGTGATCGAGACGGTGGGCGCGGCCACCTGGTCCCACTCGATCAAGTCCCTGCGCCCCGGCGGCACCCTGGTCATCTCAGGCGCCACGAGCGGCGACCGGCCCGCCCACGCGGAACTGACCCGGATCTTCTTCCTGGAGCTCAAGGTGGTCGGCTCCACCATGGGCACCAAGGACGAGCTGGAGGACCTCCTGGCCTTCTGCGCCGGCACCGGCGTCCGCCCGGTGATCGACGCGACCCTCCCGCTGGACCGCGCCCGCGAGGGCTTCGAACGCCTCGCCAAGGGCGACCTCTTCGGCAAGATCGTCCTCACCACCTGAGCGTCAACAAAGGTTGACACCCCCTCCCGCGTCAACCTACATTGACACCATGACGGAAGCCACCGACCTCGCCGAACGAGCCGGTGACCACGACCCCCGCGTGGGCCTGCGCGCCGTGGCGGCCCTGCGCCGCCTGCTGGAACGCCTGGAGGCGGTCCAGGTGCGCAGCGCCCGCGCGCAGGGGTGGTCATGGCAGGACATCGCGACCGAACTGGGCGTCACCCGCCAGGCGGTCCACAAGAAGCACGGGAGGGCCTGACATGTTCGAACGCTTCACCCGCACCGCCCGCGAAGCCGTCACCGGCGCCGTGGCCAAGGCGGAGGCGGCCCACGCCCCGGAGGTCACGGAGGAACACCTCCTCCTCTCCCTCCTGGACCTCGGCGCCCTCGAAGCCCTCACGGTGGACGAGCCGGCCCTGCACGCCGCCCTCGAAGCCTCCCGCCGCACGGGCATGACCCGCGCGGACCGCGAGGCCCTGGCCGACCTGGGCATCGACGTGGACGCGATCGTCGCCCGCGTGGAACACACCCACGGCCCCGGCGCCCTCGCCGCCCACCCCCCGACCCGCACCCGCACCCGCCTCCACCTCCCGATGTCCACCGGGGCGAAAAAGGTCCTGGAAGGCTCCCTCCGCGCGGCCCTGGCCCGCCGCGACCGCCACATCGGCCCGGAACACCTCCTCCTCTCCCTCACCACCCACCCCAACCCGGCCACGGACGCGCTGGAATCCCAGGGCATCACGACAACCACGATCGAAACGGCGTTCCCGGACGGGGCGGCGACATAACGAACCCGGGCGCCGGCGGGCGCCTGCGGGCGGCGGGGAGGGGTCCGGGGCGGGGGTCCGTTGCCGCCTGCGGGTGGGTGCGTGGCCGGGGTGGCCGCCTGGCGGCGGCGGGCACGTCAACAGCGTTTCCCGGTGGCGGCCGGGAGGGGTCCGGAGCGGGGGTGCGTCGCCGTCTGCGGGTGGGTACGTGGCCGGGGTGGCCGCCTGCCGGCGGCGGGCACGTCAACAGCGTTTCCCGGCGGCGGCCGGGAGGAGGCCCGGGGCGAAGCCGCGTCGCCGTCTGCGGGCCGGTCCGGGGCCGGTGTGGCCGCCTGCCGGCGGCGGGCAGGTCAAAAGCTTTTCCCAGGGGCGGCGGAGGGGGCAGCGGGCTGGGGTCCGTGGCCGTTCGCCGGTCCGCTCGGGGCGGGGGTTGGTCCACGGCAGGCGTCAGGTCCGGGGGCGGCTGGGGTAGGCCGCTCCATGAACTGCGACCGTGCGCCCCGCCATCCGCCGCGCTCACCGGGCGGTCTCGGGCGCGTGCGGGCCCGTCGTGCCACCCCGAACACCGGCGCCTGACACCAGGCGGGCCCGACTGCGACCGGCCCGGCGTGTCGCCACGTCGAGTAGCCGCCTGGCACCTGGCGGGCTTGGCTGCGGCCGGCCCGGCGTGCCGCCACGGGCGGCCGTCTGACACCTGACGGGTCTGGCTGCGTACCGCCGGGTGTGTCGCCACGTCGAGCGGCCGTCTGACGCATGGGCGTCCTAGGCGCGTTGGGCCTGGTGCGCCACCACATGCCCCGGCCGTCTGGCGCATGGGCGTCTTGGGCGGGGGCGGCCTGGTGCGCCACCACATGCCCCAGCCGTCTGGCGCATGGGCGTCCCGAGCGCGGCCGGGCCTGGTGCGTTTCCACGGGCCGACCCGCAGGTAGGGGACGGGCTTGGGCGCGGCCGGTCCCTCCGCCCGGCACGTTTCTTTCCGGATTGGGGGCGGTGCCGGCAGAGCGGTTGGCTTGCGTCGGCGGGGACGGGGTCAAGGGTGGCGCGCAGCGCCATCGCGCAGCGACGCGACCGAAGGGAGCGCCCTTGAAGCCGTCCCCGACGACGCGAGACGATCGGGCTGACGGGAACGACCCGACACCACACCAGCCCACGACACACCACCCACGGCCCGCACCCGGCCGACGGCACCCACCGCAGCACCTCCGCCACCGCACCACGCTCCACCCGCACCCCGCCCAAAGGCCGGGGCCCGGCCCACCCCGGCCCGCCCCGGGCCACCTGGGCCACCCCGGCCCAGCCTCCGGGTTCAGCCTCGGATCGTCTGCTTCACGTCCGTCAGCGCTTCCGACAGCCGCGCGCGGATCGCCGTGACGCGGGCGCGGTCGAGGGGGGTCGCGGCGTCGCGGCCCGCGTCGCGGATCTCGTCGCGGAAGCGGTCGAGCAGGCGGTCGAGTTCGCGTGCGGGGTCGCCTTCGGCCGGGACGTCCTGCGCCCAGGCCGTGTCGACGGTGCGGGGCGCTCCGGCGGCCGCGCTCGCTCCGGCCGTGTTCGCCCCGGCCTCACCCTCGCCGCCCGCGCCCGCGTTCGCGCCCGCCGTGCCGGTCGGGTTCTCGCGGTTGGAGAGCCAGCCGCCGAGGCGGTCCGTCAGGTCGGCGAGTCCTTCGCGGACGCCGCCCGATGCGAAGTGTTCCTGGACCTGGCCGAAGATCCGCTGGACGTCCTCGCGGGCCTTCTCGTGCGCCTCCTGCGCCTGTCGGCGCGCGTCCTTGGCGTCCTCGCGGGCCCGCCGGCTCTCGTCCTTCGCGCGGCGCGCCTGCTCCTTGAACTCCTGCTTCGCGCGCCGCAGTTCTTCCTTGGCCGCCTCCCACGTGGGGTCCTCGGTGGGGACGGCGCGGGAGGAGGCGGAGGCCGCTTCGCGGAGTTCGCGGCGCAGGTCGCCGGCGACGCCGCGCACGTCGGCGCGGATCTCGGCGGCGAGTTCGGTGACGGAGTCGCGGATCTCGACTTCGAGGTCGGCGAGTTCACCGCTGCGGTCGGCGAGTTCGGCGCGGCCGGCGTCGGTGATGGAGTAGACCTTGCGCCCGCCCTCGGTGGCGTGCGTGACGAGCCCTTCGGCCTCCAGTTTGGCCAGGCGCGGGTAGACCGTGCCGGCGGAGGGGGCGTAGAGGCCCTGGAAGCGCTCCTCCAGCAGCCGGATCACCTCGTAGCCGTGCCGGGGCGCCTCGTCGAGGAGCTTGAGCAGGTAGAGGCGGAGGCGTCCGTGGGCGAAGACGGGCGGCATGTCAGAGCACCTTCTTGTCGAGGGCGAGCGGGGCCGGGGCCTCGGGGGTGGGGCGGCGGAGCAGGGCGATGCCTCCGGAGACGGTGGTGGCGCGCAGGGTGCCGCGCCCGGCGCCGAGGGTGCCGGTGAGGCGGGTCGAGCCGAGTCGTCCGGTGACGGTGAGGTCGTCGAAGGCGTTGGAGATGCCGCCGGTGGCGGTGTTGGCCTCGACCTTGGCGTCGACGGGGTCGGGGAGCCTGATGGCCACCTGTCCGGACACGGAGTTGAGGGCGATGTCGACGGGGCGCGCGGCGCCCGTCGCGGTGTCCGCGAGGTCGAGATCGAGGTCGAGCAGCATGTCGCCGCTGACGGAGTCGGCGCGGACGCTCGCGCCGGCGCCGTCCGCGAGGGTGAGGCCGCCGGAGACGGAGTGGAAGCCGAGGTCGCCGGTGACGGACTGGGCCTCCACGTCGCCGGAGACCGTGTGGGCCTTCACGCGGCCCGCGAGGCCGACGAGGGTGATGTCCCCGCTGACGCCGTTGACGTCCGTACCGCCCGAGACCCCGGAGACGAACGCGGTGGCGCTCACGGTGGCGACGGAGGCGCGGGTGGCGGCGGGTACCGCGAGGGTGAGTTCGGCGGTGCGCTCCCAGGCCTTGCGGCCGCCGCCGCCCGCTTCGGTCCACCGCTTCCACGGCTTGGACTCGAACCACTTGCCGAGGCCGCCTTCGGCGCCGTTCCACGGCAGGTCCTCGTAGGACACGGTGAGGGTGGCGCCGTCGCGCACGATCTGGAGCGGTGGGCCGGTGACGGCGGCGACCTCCAGCCGGGCCGGGCCGGGGTCGTCGGCGGGGAGGGCGACGACGTTGACGGTGCCGCCGATGATCCGGACCCGCACCTCCGCCGGCGCGTCCTCGAAGGTGATCCGTTCGGGTCCGGCGACGGACCACGTCGACTGCTCTGCCATGGCGGTGCCCTCCTCGGGTATCGAGATCCGACGCAACATATCGCGTCTCTGCAACACACGATATATCGCGGCAACCCGAAGTCAAGGCCCGTCGAACCCCGAGACGACCCGGAGACCACCCCGACTCGCGACACATGTCGCGACCCACATCCCGCCCCACCCCCACCCCCTCCCCCACCTCATCCCAGCCCTCCCCCCCATCCCCCACCCCCGCCCCCCTCACCCGGGAATCCTCACTTTTGCCGGTTTTGCCTTAGCGTGTGGGCATGTCGATCTCCTCGCCCACCCCCTCCACCCCCGCGGTCGGCGGACTGCTGTTGTGCCAGGCCACCCCCTTCGCCGTCCGCCCCACCGCCCACGCCCTGCGGGTGCCGTTGCGGCTGGCGCCGGCCGGCTCGTGGAGCGTGCTGGTCCCCGAGGACCTCCCGTGGCAGGGCCCGGAGGCCGACGCGCCCACCGTCGCCGACGCCTTCGACGGCTGGGCTCCGGCCCTGACGGTGGGCGCGGGCTGGCCCGTGATCGGCGTGTGGTGGGACGGCGGGCGCACCGGGTTCGTCTCCGCCCTCGGCTTCCGCCGCGCCGTCTCCTTCGGCTGGGAGGCCGACGGCACCCCGGTCGGGGACCCCGACGTCATGCGGGTGCTGGCGGCGCGGATCGGCCTGGACCCGGTGCTGGACCTGGAGGTGCTGGAGCGTCTGACCCGGCCCGACGAGAACGCCGACGGCCCGGCCCGACTCCTCGGGCTGCTGGCCCTGCTGACCCGCGCGGGCCTGGCGCTGCCGCCCGGCCTCGCCCCCGACACCCCGATGGGCGCCCTGCGCGAGGCGGCCCGGTCGGCGCCCGGAGCGGAGGCGGTCACGTGGTCGGGCTGGCGCGAGGCGGTGCACACGGAGCTGGACGTGCTGGAGGCCGGGCCGCTCGGGCCGTGGCTGCGCGGGCCGCGGGCGCGCGCCCTGGGCATCGCGCAGGTCGCGGCGGCGGTGCCGCTGCTGGCCTGGGCGGGCCGGCGACGCAACACGGCGTGGCTGACCACGGGCGGAGTACTGCTGGCGCACGGGGCGCTGTCGCTGGCCTACGACCGGGCCCGCACCCGGGCCCACGAGTCCTGAGCAGACCCCGAACCCCCACCCACCCCACTCGCCCCACCCACGTCACCCACGCCGCCCCCGCCCCCGCTCACGCGGCCGCCGGCAGCTCCGTGCCGTGGTGCCGCAGCCACTGCCGGTAGGGCACGTTGCCCAGGGCCGCCTCGCGGTATGCCTCGCGCAGGTCCGCGAAGACCTCCTCGTGTGCCCCGGGCCAGGTCACGAGCAGCAGTCGGACCGCCAGCGGGTCGCCGCGCAGGGGGCGGATCGCCATGTCCGGGCGCGGCCCGGAGGTGGGCTGGCAGGGGGCGACGGCCTCGCCGGAGACGATGAGCGACGAGGCCGTGTGGTAGTCGGCGTGGAGCAGGGGCGGGTCGATGCCGGCCTCGGCCAGCACCCGCCGCAGTCCGTCCCATTCGCCGTCCACGGAGGGGTCGACGGCCCAGCGGTCGTGGGCGAGGTCGGCCAGGGAGACCACGGGGGAGGCGGCGGCCGGGTGGTCGAGGGCCATGGAGACGAACTGGGGCTCGCGTTCCATCAGCACCCGGGTCTGGAGCCCGTCGGGGACCCGCAGCGGGCAGCCCTCGACCTCGTGCACGAAGGCCACGTCGAGCCGGCCGTCGGCCACGGACCGCAGCAGCGCGTTCGCCGACACGTCGACGATCAGGCCGGTCTCGGCGACGGGGCGGCGGCGGTGGAGTCGGCGGAGCCAGCCGGGCAGGGCGCGGCTGGCGGTGGAGCCGATGCGCAGGCGGGGGCCGTCGCAGGCGGCGCGGGCCTCGGCGATCAGTCCGGCCATGTCGGCCAACAGGGGTCGGGCGCGGCCGAGTACGGCCCGGCCGAACGGGGTGGGGCGGCATCCGGTGCGTTCACGGAGGAAGAGTTCGCCGTCCAGGTGCCGTTCGATTCGGCGTAGTTGGGTGCTGAGCGAGGGTTGACTCACGCCCAGTTCGCGGGCCGCCTTGTGCAGGCTCCCGGCGTCGGCGATGGCGCAGAGCGCGCGCAGGTGCCTCACCTCTAGCTCCATGAGCCGAGGGTAGGGCGGGGCGGCGGGGGTCCACCAGCCGGTGAGGGGCCGTCGAATTCCGCCATTCTCACGGGAGTTGGCCGAGCGTGTGCCGGGTGATAGCCCGCTGTTATCGCACCTTGGCATCATCCGCCGGCGGGTCCGGCTCCCGCAGACTCCGGTACCGGAACACGGAAGCGACCACCCCCCACAGCCGGTCATCTCCGGACGATTCAGGAGCCCCCACATGTCCGAAAACCGCCAGTCCCGTCCGTCCCGCACGTCCCGCACGGTCCGCCGGTCCCGCAAGGGCGCCCTCGCGGCGATCCTCGGCATCGGCCTCGCCGCCTCCGTCGCCGCCGTCCCGACCGCCGGTGCCGCGCCGGCCGGGCCCTCCGCCGGCAGCGGCAGCCCGGCCACGTACGCGGCGTACGAGCGGTCGCAGGAGAACCAGGCGGCGAACCGCGCGTTCTTCGAGGCGGTCCGGGCCGAGGTGGCCAAGCAGCGCAAGGCGAACCCGTTCGCCCTGGCGGTCACCGTCACGTACAACACCCGCAACGCGCCGACCTTCCGCGGCCAGATAGCGAGCTCCACGTCCATCTGGAACGGCTCGGTGCAGAACGTGAAGCTCCAGGAGGTCTCCTCCGGGGGCAACTTCTCCTACTACGAGGGCAACGACTCGCGCGGTTCGTACGCGAGCACCGACGGCCACGGTCGGGGCTACATCTTCCTCGACTACCGGCAGAACCAGCAGTACAACTCCACCCGCGTGACGGCCCACGAGACCGGGCACGTGCTCGGCCTGCCGGACCGCTACTCGGGCCCGTGCTCGGAGCTGATGTCGGGCGGCGGTCCGGGCACCTCCTGCACCAACGCCTACCCGAACGCCAACGAGCGGGCCCGGGTGAACCAGCTCTGGGTCAACGGTCTGGCCGCCGCGAACTGACCGGGCCCGTCGCGGCCCGTCCACCGAGGGGGCGGGCCACGACGGGGAGACGGGGGCGGGACGGGCGCGCCGACGCCCGCCCCGCCCCCGCCCCGTTCCCGCGCGCCCCCCGCTCCCCCCTCCCTCGTTCTCCCGCTCCCCCGTTCCCCGCCCGCTCAGCCGCGGGGCTTGCGCCACATCGGGTACATGAGCGGGCCCTCCGGCAGTCGCACCGCCTCGCCGGTGAACTCCCAGCCCAGCCGCTCGTACAGCGCGCGACTGCGTTCGCTGCTCGCCTCCAGGTAGGCGGGGACCTGCTCGCGGTCGCAGGCGTCGAGCACAGGGGCCATCAGGGCGGTGCCGAGGCCCTCGCCCTGCCGTTCCGGGTGCACGGCGATCATCAGCAGGTACTCGTGCTCCTCGCCCGTCGGGTGGACGGCCCCGGTGAGCCGGCCGACGAGTTCGCACCGTTCGTTGTCGGGGTCGGCGACGGCCCGCATCCGGGCCGGGACCTCGTCCTCGCCCTCGGGTTCGCCGGCGGGGACCCGCAACCAGAGCGCGGCGGCCGAGCCGTCCTCGACGAGGTCGATCCGCCCCTCCTCCAGGGCCACGTCCACGAACACGCCGAGGAACGCGCCGTGCACGCGGGCGCGGTGCGCGGGGTCGGGGAAGACCCAGCTGCTGACCGGGTCCTCCCGGAAGGTCACGTCGAGCAGGCGTGCCACCGCGTCCCGGTCGGCCGGTCCGGCCCTGCGTATGCGATGCCCCGTCACGGTCACGGTCTTCCCCTCACCCGGCGCGGTCGCGGCGCGCTGTCCGCGATCCGACGCCCTCTCGTCCCACCGGCCCCGCGCGTCACGGGGCTCAACGTCCGCCGGTGATCCTAGAGTTGCGCCGCCGCACACGGAAAGGCCCATTCCGGCTCCGTGAGGTGCCGGAACGGGCCTTCTCCCCCGTGTTCCGGTGTCCGCGGACGGCTTGCCGGTCGAGACCATGCCGGGGCGGTGCGCGGATTCCGGACGACGGTCCGCCGGACAGGCGAGGCGGCGGATCGTCGGTTCGCGGCCGGTCGCCCTCGGGCGGCCGATCACTCGGGTGGTACGGGTGGTACGGGTGGCACAGGTGGGGCCGGGTCAGCGGGTGCGTCGGGTGACGAACTCGGCGAGGGCCAGGAGTTCCCCGGCCGCCGCCGGGTCGGGCACGGCCCGGGTCAGGTGCTGGAGCGCGGCGGCCATCCGGTCGGCGGCGTGGGCCTGGGCCCAGTCGCGTCCGCCGGCCCGTTCGACGGCGGCCGCGGCCCGACGGATCTCGTCGGGTCCGGACAGCGGGCCGGCGTAGAGGGCGGCAAGCTCGGCGCCGGCCGTCGTGCCCGAGGTGAGGGCGGCGACGACGGGCAGGGACTTCTTGCGGGCGACGAGGTCGGCGCCGGCGGGTTTGCCGGTGTGCTCCGGGTCGCCCCAGATGCCGATCAGGTCGTCGATGAGCTGGAACGCGAGCCCGGCCTCGCGGCCGAACGCGTCGAGCGCCTCCACCTCCTCCGGCCCGGCCCCCGTGTACAGGCCGCCCAGGGCGCAGGCACAGCCCAGCAGGGCGCCGGTCTTGGCGGTGGCCATGGCGAGGCATTCGTCGAGGGTGACCTCGGCGCGGTCCTCGAAGGCGCAGTCGGCGTGCTGTCCCTCGCACAGTTCGACGACGCAGTCGGTGAGCCGGGCGACGGCGGCTCCGGCCGCGGGGTGGGGCTCCTCGACGAGCAGGCGCACGGCCGCCGCCGCGAGGGCGTCCCCGGCGATGACGGTGGCGGGGACGCCGAACACGGTCCAGGCGGTGGCCCGGCCGCGCCGGCGGCGGTCCTCGTCGATGACGTCGTCGTGGAGCAGGGTGAAGTTGTGGGCGATCTCGACGGCGGCGGCGGCCCGCACCGCGTCCCGGTCGCCGCCGCCGAGGGCGCGGGCGGCGGCGAGGACGAGGGCGGGGCGGATGGCCTTGCCGCCGGCCGCCCCGGGCGGGGCGGGTCGGCCGTCGGCGTCGGTCCAGCCGAAGTGGTAGCGGGCCACCCCGCGGACCCCCGGGGGCAGTGCCTCGACGGCGCGGCGCAACTGCGGGTCGACGGTCTCCCGGGCCCGGGCGAGCAGGACGACGGCCTCGTGGGCCTCACCCGCTCCCCCGTCGCCCGCTCCCCCGTCACCGGCCGGCCCGTCGCCCGTCGCCGGCTCGCGCCGGTCCTCCGGGGAGGACGCGGGCGCGGGCACGGCGGCCAGGAGCGCGGCCGGGTCACCGATTCCGGCCCCGCCCGTCCCCACACCGTCCGGCCCGGTGGGCGCGGTGGTCAGGGGGTGTTCGCTGGTGGTCATGACTTCGGCGTCTCCTTCGACCGGTGAGCGGGTCAGCCCCAGCGACCGATCTCGACGTTCTCCAGGACGCCGAGCGCGTCCGGGACCAGCACGGCCGCCGAGAAGTAGGCGGTGACGAGGTAGGAGATGATCGCCTGCTCGCTGATGCCCATGAAGCGGACGGACAGGCTGGGCTCGATCTCGTCGGGGATGCCGGGCTGGTGCAGGCCGATGACGCCCTGAGCGGACTCGCCGGTGCGCATGCAGAGGATGGAGGTGGTGCGGGCGTCGCTGACGGGGATCTTGTTGCTCGGGAAGATCGGCACCCCGCGCCAGGCCGGGACCCGGGTGCCGGCCACGTCGACGGACTCGGGGTAGATCCCGCGCTTGTTGCACTCGCGGCCGAAGGCGGCGATGGCCTTGGGGTGGGCGAGGAACAGGTTGGAGTCGCGGCGCATCGCCAGCAGCGCGTCGAAGTCGTCGGGGGTGGGGGCGCCGTCGTGGGGCTGGATGCGCTGGTCGTACTCGGCGTTGTGGAGCAGGCCGAACTCGCGGTTGTTGAGCATCTCGTGCTCCTGGCGCTCGCGCAGCGCCTCGACCGTGAGCCGCAACTGCTGCTCGGTCTGGTTCATCGGCTGGTTGTAGAGGTCGGCGACGCGGCTGTGGACGCGCAGGACCGTCTGGGCGATGGAGAGTTCGTACTCGCGCGGGCGGGCCTCGTAGTCCACGAAGGTGCCGGGCAGCACGGCCTCGCCGACGTGGCCGGCGGAGAGGTCGATGGCGGCCTCGCCGAAGGAGTTGGAGCGCTGCGCGGGCAGGGACCCGAAGGAGTCCACGTGGGCGCGCAGGGATTCCACGCGGTCGGCGAGGAGCTGGAAGTCCTGGCGGGTGATGACGAGCGCGGTGCCGGCGGTGGTGGCGCGGGCGGTGTACTCCCAGACGGCGTCCTCCGCGACGAGGTTCTCGCCGCCGAAGTGGGCGCCGTCGGCGACGGTCCGCAGGACGGCGTCCTCGCCGTAGGGGCCGGGGCCGATGTGCTCGACGCGGCCGTGGGCGAGGAGGTACACGCGGTCGGCCTCGTTGCCGAAGGCGGTGAGTTCCTGGCCGGCCGCGAAGTCGATCTGGGTGGCGCGCTGGGCGAGTTCGCCGAGGACCTCCTCGTCCTCGTAGTCGCGCAGCAGCGGCAGTTCGCCGAGTTCGGCGGGGATGACGGCGACCCGGTCGCCGGTCTTGACGAAGGTGACGCGGCCGTCGCCGACCGTGTAGGTGAGCCGTCGGTTCACCCGGTACGTGCCGCCCTGGACCGAGACCCACGGGAGCACCTTCAGGAGCCACCGGCTCGTGATCTCCTGCATCTGCGGCACGGACTTGGTGGTGGTCGCCAAGTTTCGTGCCGCAGCGGTTCCGAGGCTTCGCTGCGGGGGAGCCTGTCCCTCGGTTTCGGAACCCGCCTGCACCGACATGTCTGTCCCTTTCGATCACTCCGTGCTTCTGCCGCCCGAACACTGTCAGGACAGAGGGTGATGCGACCATTACACAAAAGGGTGGGACTACTCCGTGTGGGTCTGGGAACGCTTCAGGGTTAACCCCCTTCACTCCTCACGGTCCGCGACCCATACGTTTCCGGCCGGCCCGTGCGTCACACGCGCCCCACCACCCCCACACCCCCGCCCCCACCTGCGCGAACCCCGCCCACGGCCGCCCCGACCCGCAGCCGGATCCCACCCCCGGACCGCTCCGCCCCACCCGACTCCGCCCGGCCGCACCCCACCGCGTTAATTTGCACAGCGGATTCCAGTTTTCTACTCTGAGGCCATGCGTCTCACCCGGTTCACCGACCTCGCCCTGCGCGTGCTGATGCGCCTGGCCGTGGAACGACCGGACGCCGAGCACCCCACCACCCGCGTCGTGGCGGAGAGCATGGCCGTGCCGTACACCCACACCGCCAAGGTGGTGGCCAGGCTCCAGCGGATGGGCCTGGTCGAGGCACGGCGCGGTCGCGGCGGGGGGCTCGGCCTCACGCCCGCCGGCCGGACCGCCTCGGTGGGCGCGGTGGTCCGCGAGCTGGAGGGCGCCGGGGACGTGGTGGAGTGCGAGGGGCCGACGCCGTGCCCGTTGCGCGCGGCCTGCGTGCTGCGCGGGGCGTTGCGCGCGGCCCAGGAGGCGTTCTTCGCCGCCCTGGACCCGGTGACGGTGGACGGGCTGGTGGCCGCCCCGACCGGGCCCCTGCTCCTCGGCATCGCCGGCACGGGCACGGGCACGCACCGACCCGCGCCCTTCGCCGAGCCCGCCGGCGACGCCTTCGCCGAGCCCCCGGCGGCGGGCCGCCCGCCCGACTGCCCGAACGGCACCGAACGGGCCGAAAGCCCCGGGCCCTGATGGCCTGATGGCCGGTTCCGATCGGCCGCTCTCCCCGCCTAGAGTCACCTTGGCGGGACCATTCGCACAGATGTCCGTACCGCGACGGCCTTCCGTGCCCACGCCCGTGAATACGCATCTCAGATGCATATTCACGTCACCCACCGCGAGATCCGGAACACCGAGGAGTCACCTGATGCTGTCCGAGAAGTCGACCGCGACCGTCAGCGCCACCCTGCCCGCCGTCGGGGCCGCCATCGGCGACATCACCGAGCTGTTCTACAAGAAGATGTTCGCCGCCCACCCCGAGCTGCTGCGCGACCTCTTCAACCGGGGCAACCAGGCCGCCGGCCTCCAGAAGCAGGCCCTGGCCGGCTCCATAGCCGCGTTCGCGACCCACCTCCTCGCCCACCCGGACACCCGCCCGGACGTGATGCTCTCCCGCATCGCCCACAAGCACGCCTCCCTCGGCGTCACCCGCGAGCAGTACCAGGTGGTCCACACCCACCTGTTCGCCGCGATCGTCGAGATCCTCGGCGAGGCCGTCACCGCCGAGGTGGCCGAGGCATGGGACGAGGTCTACTGGCTGATGGCGAACGCGCTGATCGCCCTGGAGGACCGCCTGTACGCCGAGCGCGGCGTCGCCGCCGGCGACGTGTGGCGCGAGTGGACCGTCACCGGGCGCACGGAGGAGACCGCGGACGCCGTCACCTTCACCCTCGCCCCCGCCGACGGGGCCCCGGCCCCCGCCTTCGCCGCCGGCCAGTACGTGTCCGTGCAGGTCGAACTGGCCGACGGCGCCCGCCAGATCCGCCAGTACAGCCTCTCCAGCGCCCCCGGCTCCGCGACCCGCGCGATCACCGTCAAGCGCGTCCACGGCCCGGCCGCCGCCGGCCCCGACGGCGAGGTCTCCAACCACCTGCACGCGCACGTCGCCCCCGGCCACACCCTGCGCCTGTCCGCCCCCTACGGCGACCTCGTGCTCACCGGCACCGACACCCCGCTGCTGCTGGCCTCCGCCGGCATCGGCTGCACCCCGATGGTCTCGATCCTCGGCGACCTCGCCGCCGCCGGCCACACCGGCCCGGTGACCGTCGTGCACGCCGACCGCACCCCCGCCGACCACCCGCTGGCCGCCGACCACGCCCGCCTCACCGGAGAGCTGACCGGCGCGCGCGGGGTGTTCTTCTACGAGGACGGCGCCGACGCGGAGGCCGGTCACCGCACCGGCCTGGCCGACCTCGCGGACGTGGAACTGCCCGCCGGCACCGTCGCCTACCTCTGCGGCCCGCTGCCCTTCATGCGCGCCGTCCGCGAGCAGCTGCTCGCCAAGGGCGTGCCCGCCGCCGACGTGCACTACGAGGTCTTCGGCCCCGACCTGTGGATCGCCTCGGCCTGACGCCCCACCGCGCCCACCGGGCCGGACGCCGCACCCCGGCGCCCGGCCCGGTCCCGCGCGCGGCCCCACAATGGACCCGTGACCGGCACTCCCCCGCACCCCGCCCACCCCACGGACGCCGAGGCCCGGGCCCTGGCCGCCGTGCCGCCCCGCCCGCCGTCCCCGCTCGTCGAGGTCGACGAACCGGCCCTCGCCCGGCGCGGGGTCCGGCTGCTGCTCAAGCGGGACGACCTGGTCCACCCCGAGCTGCCCGGCAACAAGTGGCGCAAGCTCGCCCCCAACCTGCGCGCCGCCCTCGCCGCCGACCACACCCGGCTCGTCACCTTCGGCGGGGCCTGGTCCAACCACCTGCGGGCCACCGCCGCCGCCGGCCGGCTGTACGGACTGGAGACGGTCGGCATCGTGCGCGGCCACGAGCTCGCCGACCGCCCGCCCAACCCCTCCCTGGCCCGCTGCCTCGCCGACGGGATGCGGCTGCGGTTCGTGACCCGCTCGGACTACCGCGAGCGCAAGGACGCCCTGCCCGCCGAACTCGGCGAGAGCGGGGCCTGGGTGGTGCCCGAGGGCGGCAGCAACGCCCCCGCCCTGACCGGCTGCGCCGAACTCGGCGCGGAACTGCGCGACCGGGCCGAGGTGGTGGCCGTGGCCTGCGGCACCGGCGGCACCCTCGCCGGTCTCGCCGCCGGCCTCGCCCCCGGACAGCGCGCCCTCGGGGTGCCCGTCCTCGCCGGCGGATTCCTCGGCGGCGAGATACGCCGGCTCCAGCTCGCGGCCTTCGGCGGGCCGCGCGGCGACTGGTCCCTGGCCGAGGGCTTCCACCACGGCGGCTACGCCAAGGTGCCGCCCGCGCTGGAGTCCTTCGCCGCCGGCTTCGAGGACCGGCACGGCCTGCCGGTGGAGCGGATCTACGTGGCGAAACTGCTGTACGCCCTCACCGCGCTCGCCGAGGCCGGCGCCTTCGCGCCCGGCACCCGCCTGGCCGCCGTGATCACCGGCCGGCCCTGAGCGCTCAGCCCGTCTCCTCCCGGTAGGCCGCCGCCTCCTCCAGGTCCAGTCGGCGCAGCAGGGTCCGCAGCATCTCGTCGTCGATGGCCCGCCGGTCCCGCAGCTCCACGAACACCTCCCGCTCCGCCGCGATCACCTCCCGCGCCAGCCGCCGGTAGATCGCGTCCGCCGACTCCCCGGTCACCTCGTTGACCGGCCCGAGCCGCTCCCACACCCCGTTGCGCCGACGCTCCAGCACCGTCCGCAGCCGGTCCGCCAACGGGCCCGGCAGCGCGTTGCCCGGCGCCGCCAGCAGTTCGTCCAGCCGCGCCTCGGCGGCCGTGGACGCCGCCGTCTGCGCCTGCGCCTCCGCCAGCGTCTCGGCCCGCACGTTCCGCTCCGGCAGCCTCAGCGCCCGGATCAGCGGCGGCAGCGTGAGCCCCTGCACGACCAGGGTCGCGATCACCGTGGTGAAAGTCAGGAACAGGATCAGGTCCCGGTGCGGGAACGGCGCCCCGGCCTCCGTCACCAGCGGGATCGAGAACGCGATGGCCAGGGACACCACCCCGCGCATCCCGGCCCAGCCCACGATCACCGGCGCCTTCCACGTGGTGTCCGGCTCCCGCTCCCGGATCCGCGCCGACAGCACCCGCGGCAGGAAGGTGGCCGGGAACACCCACAGGTAGCGCACGAGGACCACCGCCACGAACACCGCCAGCGCCCACCACGCCGTCGACCACGGGTCGTACTCGTCGCCCAGGCCCTTGATCACCACCGGCAGTTGGAGCCCGATCAGCGCGAACACCGCCGACTCCAGCACGAAGGCCACCATCTTCCACACCGCCTCCTCCTGGAGCCGGGTCGCGAAGTCCACCTGCCAGGCCCGGTGCCCGAGGTAGAGGGCCACGACCACCACGGCCAGCACCCCGGAGGCGTGGAAGCGCTCGGCCACCGCGTACGCCACGAACGGGATCAGCAGCGACAGGGTGTTCTGGAGCAGCGGTTCCTTGAGCCGGGTCCGCAGCTGGTGGATCGGCACCATCAGCACCAGGCCGACCGCCACCCCGCCGACCGCAGCGAGCAGGAACTCCACGATGCCGCCCGCCCAGCCCGCGCCCTCGCCGACCACGGCAGCCAGCGCCACCTTGTACGCGGTGATCGCCGTCGCGTCGTTCACCAGCGACTCGCCTTGGAGGATCGTGGTGATCCGCGGCGGCAGGCCCAGCTTCCGGGCGATGGCGGTGGCCGCGACCGCGTCCGGGGGCGCGATCACGGCGCCCAGCACCAGGGCCGCCGTCAACGGCAGCTCCGGCACCACCAGGTGCGTCACCCAGCCCACGGCCAGGGTCGCGAACAGCACGTACCCCACCGACAACAGGGCCACGGGGCGCACGTTGGCCCGCAGGTCCAGGTAGGAGCTGTCCACGGCCGCCGTGTACAGCAGCGGCGGCAACAACAGCGGCAGCACCACGTGCGGATCGAGGGTGTACTCGGGCACCCCGGGCACCAGGGTCGCCACCAGACCCACCCCGACCAGCAACAGCGGCGCCGGCACCGGCGTGCGGCGGGCCACCCCCGCGATGGCGGCGCTGACCGCCACCAGTGCCACCAGCGGCAGGATCTCCATCGGACTTCCCCGTCACTCTCGATACGTCGCGCCCGCGCGGGCCCGGCGGGGCGCGCGCCCACATCCTGCGGGTTCCGGCCGGCCGGATCCACACCCCGACCGCCCCTCGGACACGCCCTGCGACCCCGGCGGGCCCCACCTACGCTGGACATCATGATCGAGTGCACCCACGTGGCACGACTGCCGCGCCCCGAACCGACGCCCACGGGCCTGACCTGCCGGGAGTGCGAGCTCGTCGGCAGCCATCCGGTCCAGCTCCGGATGTGCCTGACCTGTGGGCACGTCGCGTGCTGCGATTCCTCCCCGCACCGGCACGCCACCGCACACCATCACGAATCCGGCCATCCCGTGATGCGGAGTTTCGAACCGGGAGAGACCTGGCGGTGGTGCTACGAGGACGGTTCGATCGTCTGAGGCGGGGTAGGTCAACCCTCCGCCGGTTCCCCCGGATCCGACCCCGCACACCTCTGGCCACCCTGCGTGTCCGGAGGCTTACCATCGGCCACCGGCCGTGCGCGGTCCCTTCGGACGGGCCGCGACACGACGGACCGGATCGCGATAGCGTCACCGGCGAACAGAGCTCGTACCACCTTGGAGGTGAGGGTGTCCCAGATCGCAGGCGAGCCCGGGACCCAGGACTTCGTGGAAGTCCGACTGCCGGCCGCGGGCGCCTATCTGTCGGTGTTGCGCACGGCCACGGCCGGCCTCGCGGCACGATTGGACTTCACCCTCGACGAGATCGAGGACCTTCGCATCGCGGTGGACGAGGCGTGCGCGATCCTGCTCCAGCAGGCCGTGCCCGGCTCGGTGCTGAGCTGCGTCTTCCGGCTGATCGACGACTCGTTGGAGGTCACGGTCTCCGCGCCGACCACCGACGGGCGGGCCCCGGAGCGCGACACGTTCGCGTGGACGGTGCTGTCGGCGCTGGCGGGCAAGGTCGAATCGACCGTCGAGGCGGACCGCACGGTCAGCATCAGCCTGTACAAACAGCGCGGCGCGGGACCAGGCCCGGCGTGAGCGGCGGGGAGAACCCGATGCGCCACGACGGGCCGCGACCCGAGGGCGCGGGCCCGACCCGGGCGGCGGACCGGTCGGCGATCCCCGCGCAGGGCGCCCGACCCGGTCCGGGCCGGCCCGGACCGGCGGAGGATGTGGACCACGGCTTTTCGGACTCGGCGGAGCGACGGGCGGGCCCCATGAGCGACAACCAGCACGACGACCCCGGCATCGGACCGGCCGATCCGGTCGAGGGCGGGGACCGGGCCCACGGACCCGCGACGACCGGATCCGCGACGACCGGGCCGGTCGAGGCCGGCACGGCGGACACCGACGAGGTCGGGGCGAACGCGGTCGAGTCCGACGGCGTCCAGGCCGACGGCGTCCAGGCCGACGGGGCCGCGTCCGGCGCTTCGGACCGGCCGGGACCGTTCCGGCGCTCCGGGCGCGGGGTGCCCTCGCAGGGCGGTGAGGGACGGGACCGCAACGGCGCCCGCGCCCTCTTCATCGAACTGCGGGAGCTGCCCGAGGGTTCCCCGGCCCGGGCCGAGCTGCGCAACCGGCTGGTGCGGATGCACCTGCCGCTGGTGGAGCACCTGGCCCGCCGGTTCCGCAACCGGGGCGAGCCGCTGGACGACCTGACCCAGGTCGCCACGATCGGGCTGATCAAGTCCGTGGACCGGTTCGACCCGGACCGGGGCGTGGAGTTCTCCACGTACGCGACCCCGACCGTGGTCGGCGAGATCAAGCGGCACTTCCGGGACAAGGGCTGGGCCGTGCGGGTGCCGCGTCGGCTCCAGGAGCTGCGGTTGGCGCTGACCACGGCCACCGCCGAGCTGTCGCAGACCCACGGCCGCTCCCCCACCGTGCACGAGCTGGCCGAACGGCTCGGGATCTCGGAGGAGGAGGTGCTGGAGGGGCTGGAGTCGGCGAACGCCTACTCGACCCTCTCGCTGGACGTGCCGGACACCGACGACGAGTCGCCGGCGGTCGCGGACACCCTGGGCGCCGAGGACGAGGCGCTGGAGGGGGTCGAGTACCGGGAGTCGCTGAAGCCGCTGCTGGAGGGGCTGCCGCCGCGCGAGAAGCGGATCCTGCTGCTGCGGTTCTTCGGGAACATGACCCAGTCGCAGATCGCGCAGGAGGTGGGCATCTCGCAGATGCACGTCTCGCGGCTGTTGGCGCGGACCCTGGCGCAGTTGCGGGACAAGCTCCTCGTGGAGGAGTGAGCGGACGGCGCGGAAACGGGCGGGGGCCCGGGGAAGAGAGTCTCTTCCCCGGGCCCCCGCCCGTTTCGCGTGTGGCGCCGGCGCGGGTCAGCCGGCGCGGTCGGCGGCCGGGCCGATGCCGAGGGCCTCGGTGGCGGTGGGGTTGACGAGCAGGCCGGTGACCACGACGGCGATCACGGCGAGGACCACGGCGCCGGCGATCAGCGCGCCGCCGGCCGTCCACAGGCTCCAGGCCACGGGCACGGCCATGAGCTGGGTGATCAGGGCCGGGCCGCGGCTCCAGCGGCGGCCGTACCGCAGGCCGCGGGCGGCGATCAGCGGCAGGGCGGCCAGGGCCAGCAGGGTCAGTCCGCCGGTCTCGGCGGTGGTCGCGGACTCGGGGTCGCCGCCGATGCCCACCCAGAGCAGGTAGACGCCGAGTCCGGCGAGGGCCAGCCCTTCCAGGGCGGTGAGTGCGGCCGCCGCCGTCAGTCGGCCGGGAAGCGTCCCGGCGGTGGGCTCGGCGGCTGCGGTGGGGGTCTGCTCGGTGCTCACCCTTGCAGGGTACGGGCCGTGCCGCCGGCCGTTCGACGGGTGGGTACTCTGCTTCCCATGCGTGCTCTCCTCGTGGCCAACCCAGCAGCGACGACGACCAGCGCGCGGACGCGCGACGTGCTCGTGCACGCCCTGGCCAGCGAGATGAAGCTGGAGGCGGTGACCACGGAGTACCGGGGGCACGCGCGGGACCTGGGCCGACGGGCGGCGCGGGACCGGAGCATCGACCTGGTGGTGGCGCTGGGGGGTGACGGCACCGTCAACGAGGTCGTCAACGGTCTGCTGGACGACGACGGCCCGGATCCGGACCGGCAGCCGGCCCTGGCGGTGGTGCCGGGCGGTTCGACGAACGTGTTCGCGCGGGCGCTGGGGCTGCCGAACGACTCGGTCGAGGCGACCGGGGTGCTGTTGGACGCGCTGCGGGAGCGGCGCGAGCGGTCGGTGGGCCTGGGTCTGGCGTCGGGGACGCCGGGGACCGAGGACGAGGGGGTGCCGGCGCGCTGGTTCACGTTCTGCGCGGGTTTCGGTTTCGACGCGGGCGTGGTGGGACGGGTCGAACAACAGCGGGAACGGGGCAAGCGGTCCACGCACGCGTTGTACGTGCGGCAGTTGGTGCGGCAGTTCTGGGAGGAGCCGCACCGGCGACACGGAACGATCGCTTTGGAGCGTCCGAACGCGGATCCGGTGACGGACCTGGTGTTGTCGATAGTGTGCAACACGTCACCGTGGACTTATCTGGGAAATCGCCCGCTGTACGCCTCTCCCGAGGCATCCTTTGACACGGCGCTTGACGTGCTGGCGTTGAACCGTTTGTCAACTTCGGCCGCCGCGCGCTACGGCGCACAGCTGCTGACCTCGACTCCTGAGCGCGGTCCGCACGGCAAGCACGCCGTGTCCCTGCACGATCTGACCGACTTCACCTTGCATTCGAAGGTCCCCCTGCCCTTCCAGATGGACGGCGATCACCTGGGTTTGCGCACCAGCGTTCAGTTCACAGGCGTTCGCCGTGCACTGCGTGTGATTGTGTGAGTGGAAGGGCCTAAAGTCCTTTCACTCGAACGTTTAGGCGCTACTCCACCCCTAGGATGTAGGGCTGTGACCTAGTCGACACCGACGAATCCAAAAAAACTTTCCGGAAGGGGTTGTATCCCCGTCCGAGGTTTGCGAATCTCTTCATGGCGGTCGGGACAGCCCGCAGAACCCGGCACCCCCACAGATCGCCAGAACCCCTCCACGAATCCGGTCCAACACCAGACACCTGGCTGTCGGCCCTTCCCTCACGGGGCGATTCGTGAAAGCGTTCACATTCACAAGCAACCTGCCCGCAATACAAGGAGATGGAGCAGCCATGGACTGGCGTCACAACGCCGTTTGTCGTGAGGAAGACCCGGAGCTCTTCTTCCCCATCGGCAACACCGGTCCTGCGCTGCTGCAGATCGAGGAAGCCAAGGCCGTCTGCCGTCGCTGCCCCGTCATGGAGCAGTGCCTGCAGTGGGCGCTCGAGTCCGGTCAGGACTCCGGCGTCTGGGGCGGTCTCAGCGAGGACGAGCGCCGCGCGATGAAGCGCCGCGCCGCTCGCAACCGGGCGCGCAACGCCAGCGCCTGACCCTGACTTTCGAGCCTCGACGCAGCGCGCAGTTCCCCCCACATCAGCGCCCGCACCAGTGCTCTCGAACCCCGGACCGTGTTCGCACGGACCGGGGTTCAGTGCTGTGCGGGGCCCGCGCCGGCCATGATCCGCGGCGTGTGCGATCGCGATCCGACCCCGGGTCGTCACCTTCCGTGACGACCCGGGGTTCGGTCATTTCTGCGGGGCCACCGGCACGTCCAACACCACGCGGGTGCCCTGGGGTTCGGCAGCGACCATGTCGAAGCGGCCGCCGAGTTCGCCCTCGACCAGGGTGCGGACGATCTGGAGGCCCAGGTTCCCGGCCTTCTTCGGGTCGAAGCCGGCGGGCAGTCCCTTGCCGTCGTCGGTGACCGTGATCACCAGACGGGCGTCGGCCCGGCCCGTTCCGGTGCGGGTGGCGGCCACCTCCACCGTGCCCCGGTCCCCCGGCGCGAAGGCGTGCTCCAGGGCGTTCTGGAGCACCTCCGTCAACACCATGGACAGCGGGGTCGCCACTTCGGCGTCCAAAATCTCGAACCGGCCCACCCGGCGGCAGTCCACCCGGCCCGGGGAGATCTCGGCGACCATCGCGATCACGCGGTCGGCGATCTCGTCGAACTCCACGCGCTCGTCCAGGTTCTGAGACAGCGTCTCATGGACGATGGCGATCGAACCCACCCGGCGGACCGCCTCGGCCAGCGCCTCGCGGCCCTGCGGGGAGTCCATCCGGCGGGCCTGGAGGCGCAGCAGCGCGGCCACGGTCTGGAGGTTGTTCTTCACCCGGTGGTGGATCTCCCGGATGGTGGCATCCTTCGTGATCAACTCGCGCTCGCGGCGGCGCAGTTCCGTCACGTCCCGGCACAGCACCAGGGAGCCGATCCGGGTCCCCTTGGGCTTGAGCGGGATCGCGCGGAGCTGGATCACCCCGCTGCTGCCCTCCACCTCGGTCTCGCGCGGCGCCCAGCCGCTGGCGAGCTTCACCAGGGCCTCGTCCACCGGGCCCCGGGAGGGGGCCAGTTCGGCCGTGATGGCGCCCAGGTGCTGGCCCACGAGGTCGGAGGCCAGGCCGAGCCGGTGGTAGGCGGACAGGGCGTTCGGGGAGGCGTAGGTGACCACGCCCTCCGCGTCCAGCCTTATCAGCCCGTCCCCGGCGCGCGGGGAGGCGTCCATGTCCACCTGCTGCCCCGGGAAGGGGAAGGAACCGGCCGCGATCATCTGGGCCAGGTCGGAGGCGGACTGAAGGTAGGTGAGCTCAAGCCGGCTCGGGGTGCGCACGGTGAGCAGGTTGGTGTTGCGCGCGATCACGCCGAGCACCCGGCCCTCGCGGCGGACCGGGATGGACTCGACCCGGACCGGGACCTCCTCGCGCCACTCCGGGTCCCCCTCGCGCACGATCCGGCCCTCGTCGAGGGCCGCGTCGAGCAGCGGCCGGCGGCCGCGCGGGACCAGGTGGCCGACCATGTCGTCCTGGTAGGAGGTGGGGCCGGTGTTCGGGCGCATCTGGGCCACGGACACGTAGCGGGTGCCGTCGAGGGTGGGCACCCACAGCACCAGGTCCGCGAAGGAGAGGTCGGAGAGCAGCTGCCACTCCGAGACCAACATGTGGAGCCACTCCAGGTCTGTGTCACTGAGAGCGGTGTGCTGGCGTACGAGGTCGTTCATGGAGGGCACGCTTGCGAGGGTACCCGGATCCCGGGAATGTCTTGGGCCAAGACTTTCCTCCCGGTGATACCCACGGGCCCGCCGGTCCGCGTACGCTTGGAGGAAGTGACGGCGACCCCCCGGCGTCACTTGGATGGACAGAGGATATTGGTCTAGTCCACAATGGGGATCACGCTTCCGCCCTCCCCGCACAGGAGGACGGATCGAGGTAAGCCGCGCGTTCTGCCCTGACCGCGCCGGCACCTCCTGCCGGCCGCCGGGAACCGCACACCCGTCGGCCGTGGAAACTCCGGTTTACGGTGCCGGGCGGGTTGAGGGTCCTGCCCCGGCACCGTGGACCGGAGGACCCGTGCGGGGTCGAGGACCACCTCCCCCGCACCCCCTCCCACGAGCCCGCCCCGGCCCGCTCGCCGTGCGCGCCCGGCCCGTCCGCGTCAGCATGGAGAGCGACCCGCGCCCGGCTCCGGCCCTCGGCGAAACCCGGACGAAGGTCGGGCGAAGAGCTGACGAACGGCGGGGCCCGGCGGGCTTCACTCTGCTAGATTGGTCTATACCACAAGAGTGCACACCCCTCTCCAGATCGGCAGGCCCAGCGTGGAAGTTGTCATCGTCCCGGACGCCGCGGCAGGCGGCGAGCTCATCGCGGAGGCCATGGCCGCCCTGGTGCGCCGCAAGCCCGACGCCCTCCTCGGTGTCGCGACCGGCTCGACCCCCCTGCCGATCTACACCGCGCTCGCGGCGAAGGTGAAGGCCGGCGAGGTCGACGCGACCAAGGCCCGCGTCTGCCAGCTCGACGAGTACGTGGGCCTGCCCGCCGGCCACCCCGAGTCCTACCGCGCCGTCGTGCTCCGCGAGGTCGTGGAGCCCCTCGGCCTGTCCGAGGCGTCCTTCATGGGCCCCGACGGCTCCGCCGCCGACATCGTGGCCGCGTGCGAGGACTACGACGCCGCGCTGGCCGCCGCCGGCGGCGTGGACCTCCAGCTGCTGGGCATCGGCACCGACGGGCACATCGGCTTCAACGAGCCCTGCTCCTCGCTGGCCTCCCGGACCCGCATCAAGACCCTCACCGAGCAGACCCGCGTGGACAACGCGCGCTTCTTCGAGGGCGACATCGAGCAGGTCCCGCACCACGTCATCACCCAGGGCATCGGCACCATCCTCGACGCCCGCCACCTGGTCCTGCTCGCCACCGGCGAGGGCAAGGCCGAGGCCGTCGCGCAGACCGTCGAGGGTCCCGTCTCCTCCCTGGTCCCGGCCTCCGCGCTCCAGCTGCACCGGCACGCGACCGTGGTCGTGGACGAGGCCGCCGCCTCCAAGCTGAAGCTGGCCGACTACTTCCGCCACGCCTACGCGAACAAGCCCTCCTGGCAGGGCCTGTAGCCGACCCCGCGAGCCCCTTCGCGGGCCCGCACGGCACACGCCGAAGGGCCGGGACCCCCACACGGGGCTCCCGGCCCTTCGGCGTTCCCGGGGCCCGGGAGCCCGCGGGGAGGCCGCACGCGAACGAGGGGCCGGCACCCCCGTGACGGGTGCCGGCCCCTCGGCCTGTGCGCGGGTGCGCCGACGCGTCAGCGCACGCCCGCGATGTACTCCGCCGCCGCCCGCCCGCAGACGCGGGAGGCGCCGTGGGTGGCGATGTGCAGGGCGCCGGCGGGCTCGGCCCCCGGCAGGCCCAGCTCGACCACGACGGTGTCGGGGCGGGCCGCGACCAGCTCGTCCACGAGGGCGCCCATCCAGGCGTGCCGGTGGATGTCGCGGGCCGCGATCACCAGGGTCCGCTCGCCGGCGGCGGCGCGGATCTCCTCGGCCTTCGCGGACTCGCCGAAGGTCTCGGCGAGGGTGCCGGGCAGCAGCTCGGCGAGGTCGGCCGCGATGCCCCAGGGGGTCTCGGCGCCGACCGCGAAGTTGGACACGGAGTCCAGGGTGGCCACGAAGGGCTCGGCGATCGGGGCGAGCGGGGCGCCGGTGACGCGCAGCGCGCGACGGGCCGCGACCAGGCCGATGCCGGGCGCGTTCCCCTCCTCGGACGCGCCCGGCGCGGCCTCGACCCGGGTGGCCCGGGTCCATTCGGCGAGGGACCGCACCCGGGCGGCGGCGTCGGCGAGACGCTGCTCCGAGAGGGTGCCCTCGCGGACGGCGGACACCAGTGCGTCGCGCAGGCGCAGCACGGTGCCCTCGTCGCTGTGTCCGCCGCCGACGCAGATCGCGTCGGCGCCGGCGGCGATGGCCAGGACGGTGCCGCGCTCGATGCCGTAGGTGCCGGCGATCGCGTTCATCTCGATGCCGTCGGTGACGATCAGGCCCTCGTAGCCCAGCTCGCGGCGGAGCAGGTCGGTGAGGATCAGCGGGCTGACCGTGGCCGGTCGGGTGGCGTCCAGGGCGGGCACGAGGATGTGCGCGCTCATGATCGCCTTGGTGTCGGCGGCGATGGCGGCCTTGAACGGGACCAGTTCGCGGGCCGCGAGGGTGTCGAGGTCCACGTCGATGCGGGGCAGCGCCTCGTGGGAGTCGACGTTGGTGTCGCCGTGCCCGGGGAAGTGCTTGGTGCAGACGGCGACGCCGGCGGCCTGCATGCCCGTGACGTAGGCGGCGGTGTGCCGGGCGGTCAGGCCCGTGTCGGCGCCGAAGGAGCGGACGCCGATGACCGGGTTGTCGGGGTTTGAGTTGACGTCGGCGGACGGCGCCCAGTTGAAGTTGATCCCGCATTCGGCCAGGCGCAGGGCCAGGGCGTGCGCGACCTGCCGGGTCAGCTCGGTGTCGTCCACCGCGCCGAGGGCCAGGTTGCCGGGGAAGGAGGAGCCGGTGTGGACCTCCAGGCGGGTGACGTCGCCGCCCTCCTCGTCGATGGCGACGAGGACGTCGTCGCGCTCGGCGCGGAGGCGGGCGGTCAGCCGGGCGAGCTGCTCGGGGTCCTGGACGTTGCGCCCGAAGAGGGCGACGGAGGCCAGGCCCTCGTCGAGGGAGCGGAGCAGCCAGGCGGGCGGCTCGGTGCCGACGAACCCGGGCTGGAGGACGGCCAGCGCGTCACGGGTGACGGAGTCGACGCGGTGCTGTGCGAGGACGGTCATCGGATCAACCCTTCACGGCGCCGGAGGTGAGGCCGGCGGCCATCTTCTTCTGGACGATCATGAAGAACACGACGACCGGGATGGCGATGAGCGTGGACGCGGCCATCAGGGCGCCGTAGTCGGTGCCACGCGAGGTCGTGAAGTTCATCAGCCACACGTTGAGGGTGTACTTGTCGTTGTCCTGGAGGACCACGTAGGCCAGCAGGTACTCGTTCCACGCGTTGATCAGCGCGAAGATCGACGCGGCGGCCAGGCCCGGGGCGAGCAGCGGGAAGATGACCCGCCAGAAGCCGCCCATCCGGGAGCAGCCGTCCACCATCGCGGACTCCTCCAGCTCCTTCGGGATGTTGATCACGAAGCCGCGGATCATCCAGGTCGCGAAGGGCAGGGTGGAGACGAGGTAGATGACGATGACGCCCCAGTACTCGTTCAACCCGCCGAGGTCGTTGAGCTGGATGTAGATGGGGATGAGCATCGCGGTGGGCGGGAGCAGCTGGATGACCAGCAGCACGATCATGAACGCCTTGCGGCCGAAGAACTTGAAGCGGCCGATGGCGTAGGCGGCGATGGTGGAGAGGATCATGCCGCCGACCACGGCGGTGACGCAGATCAGCAGGCTGGAGTAGATCGCCGTGCCGAAGTTGGGGGCGTTGATGGCGCGGCTGAAGTTGTCGAACGTGATCGAGGACGGCCACAGGGTCTGGTCGTAGCTGCGGATCTCGCTGTTCGGGCGCAGCGAGCTGATGATCAGCCAGTAGACCGGGAAGGCCATGATCACGAAGCCGACGATGCCGATGGCGTTGTAGACGTAGCGGCTGGTGCGGCGCTTTTGCGCACCGCTCTTGGCGGGCTTCGCGGGCTTGGCCGGCGCGGCGGGCGGGGTGGAGGTGGTGGCGCTCACTCGACCTCTCCGATCTTCATCAGCTGGCGCAGGTAGTACACCGCGACGCCGGACAGCAGCAGGACACTGATCAGCGCGATGGCGGAGCCCTGG
This sequence comes from Streptomyces dryopteridis, assembly GCF_049606955.1. Taxonomy (NCBI): domain Bacteria; kingdom Bacillati; phylum Actinomycetota; class Actinomycetes; order Kitasatosporales; family Streptomycetaceae; genus Streptomyces; species Streptomyces dryopteridis. The sequence continues at coordinate 1,716,047 of NZ_CP187113.1, forward strand.
CTGAAGGAGTTGGACGAGAATGCCTTCTCGAACGAGTAGATGCCGAGCAGCGAGTACTCCGGCTCGGGCTTGTTGCCGCGGATCAGGAAGACCTGGCCGAAGACGTTGAAGTCCCAGATCACGGAGAGGGTGGCGACCATCTGGAAGACCGGCTTGATGACCGGCCAGGTGACGTAGCCGAAGACGCCCATGACGCCGGCGCCGTCGAGGGACGCGGCCTCCTCCAGTTCCTTGGGGACCTGGAGCAGCGCGGCGTAGAGGGTCACGGCCACGAAGGGGATCGCGCCCCAGACCACGACGCCGCCGATGATCAGGAAGCCCTGGACCGGGTTGATGAACCAGTTGTGGCCCTGGAAGTCCAGCCCGAAGTACTTGGTGAGGACCATGTTCAGGACGCCGTAGTCGGAGTCCGAGAACCAGCGGAAGATCGAGGTGGAGACCAGCAGCGGCATCGACCAGGCGGCGATGAGCGCGGCGGTCAGGGTCAGCCGGACCCAGTTCGACATGCGCTGCATGGCCATCGCGACACCGAGGCCGAGGGCCATGGTCGTGACCACGCAGACCACCATGAAGACCACGGTGCGCACGACGACGGACCAGAACTCGCCGTCGCTCAGGATGTTGGTGAACTGCTGGAGGCCGACCCACTCGGGGGTGGCGCCCGACCAGAGCTCTCGGCGGCCCACGTCCTGGAAGGACATGATGATGGTCTTCGCCAGGGGCCAGACGAAGACCGCCACGATGGCGATGAAAGCCGGGGCTATCAGGAGGAAGGGCAGGTAGGCGCCGGCCTTCTTCTTGGCCTTGGGCTTCTTGTCACCCACTCCCGCGGGCTGGGTACCCGAGCCGGCGGCGGCCCGCTGAGCGGGTGCCGTTGGCTCGGCTGCTTTCATGTCGGCAGCACTCACTGGTGGCGGCCTTCCAATCGGTCACGGCGTCTTACGAGGTAAAGGGGGGTGGCGGACCGGTGACCGGTCTGCCACCCCCCCTTGGTGGATCACTCAGCGATCCGCACGCTCCGTGCGGGGAGCGGCTCGGAAGTCCCTACGGTCAGGACTTCTCGTTGATCAGCTTGTTGATGGCCTCGTCGGCCTTCTTGGTGGCGTCCGCGACGCTGGTGCCCTTGATGATGTCGAGCACCATGGTCTCCAGGATTTCCTGCTTCTCGATCGCGGCCCAGCCGGGGGCGATCGGGGTGAACCAGGCGTTCGGGACGGCGTTGGCGACGGCGGCCGTCTCGGGCTTGGCCTTCAGCGGCTCCAGCTGCTTGGTGTTGTTCGGCAGCACGTTCTTGGAGGCGAGCACCTCACCGGCCTTGGCGTTGGTGAAGAGGGAGATCCACTCCTCGCCGAGGTCCTGCTGCTTGGACTTGGAGATGGTCGCCAGGTCCGAGCCGCCGATGAAGGACGGGAGCGCCTTGCCGTCGGGGCCGGGCATGCCCGCGGTGCCGATCTTGTCCTTGAGCTTCGGGTTGCCGTTGGCCGCCGGGTCGACGACGCTGCCGGACTCCCAGCCGTTGCCGTAGAACAGCGCGGCCTTCTCGTTGGCCATGACGTTGGCCTGGTCCTGCTCGTCCTTCGTCTTGTCGCCGTGGTTGTACTTGTTGACGAGGTCGACGAAGTGCTGGATGCCCTTCTGGGCCTCCGGGGTGGACAGGCTCGCGGTCCACTTCTTCGAGCCCTCGTCGTACTTGGCGATCTGGCCGTTGTACGCCGCGACGTAGGACATGGCCGCGTACCAGTAGCGACCCGGGAGGTACAGCGGGGAGAAGGCCTTGTCGGAGCCCTTCTTCTCGGCGATCTTGTCGAGCGCCGCCGTCAGGTCCTTCTCGGTGGCCGGGAGGGCGTCGGAGCCGGTGGCCTCCTTGAAGATGTCCTTGTTGTACACACCGACGCGGGCGCCGGCGTAGTACGGGACGCAGTAGACCTTGCCCTCGTAGGAGCAGGTGTCCTTGAGGCCCTTGATCCAGGAGTCCGAGTTCTCGTACTTCTTCGGGTCGACCTCGCCGAGGGCGCCGTTGAGGATGTACGTCATGGTCTCGGTGTTGCCAAGCTCGACCACGTCGGGGAACTTGTCACCGGCGAGGGAGGCGTCCAGCTTCTTGGTCTTGTCGCCCCACTGCTGGTACTGGACGTTGACCTTGACGTCCGGGTACTTCTTGTTGAACTCGGCGTTGACGTCCTTGACCAGTTCCGGCCAGCTGGTCTGCGCGTCGACCATGAGCCAGACGGTCAGCTCGCCCTTGCGCTCCTTCGGGTCACCGCCGGCCTTGTTGCCACCGTCGTTGCCACCACACGCGGCCAGACCGGCCACCATGCCCGCGACACCGATAGCCGCCATGAGCTTGCGCTTCACGCCACCCTCCTCAGGGATGCTCCATTGCACTTCCCTTGCCCGCGACGGCGACCGCCGAGAACGCCAAGTACTGCCTGTGGGGCCGGGATCTGATCCATATTGGTTTAGACCAGTACCCGGAGCTTGGCCTAGACCTTTGGGGGTGTCAAGGGTCTAATGAACGCGTGACCGGTCCTGTTATCGGACCGACACCTCGAGAGGGGCGAGGGGTGCCCTCCCCCACGTGTCACGATGTGACCGCACATATCGGAGGAGCCGGTGACGGCAACGAAACTGGAGTCGGGAAGGCGGGCGGCGATGGCCACCGAAGGGGCGACCGGAGACCCGGAGAGCGGGACGCCGACACGGACCGCGCGCGTGCCCAAGTACTACCGACTCAAGCGGCACTTGCTCGACATGACCGACACGATGCCCCCCGGCACGCCGGTGCCGCCGGAACGCACTCTCGCGGCGGAATTCGACACCTCGCGAACCACCGTTCGGCAGGCGTTGCAGGAACTCGTGGTCGAAGGTCGACTGGAACGCATTCAGGGCAAAGGGACATTCGTCGCCAAGCCGAAAGTCTCCCAGGCGTTGCAATTGACTTCGTATACGGAGGACATGCGGGCGCAGGGATTGGAGCCGACTTCCCAGCTCCTCGACATCGGGTACGTCACCGCGGACGACACCCTGGCCGGCCAGCTGAAGATCAACACCGGCGGGCGGGTGCTGCGGATCGAGCGGCTCCGACTCGCCAGCGGTGAACCCATGGCCATCGAGACCACCCACCTCTCGGCCAAACGCTTCCCCGCCCTGCGCCGCTCGCTCGTCAAGTACACCTCGCTCTACACCGCCCTCTCCGAGGTCTACGACGTGCGCCTGGCGGAGGCCGAGGAGACCATCGAGACCTCCCTGGCCACCCCGCGCGAGGCCGGGCTGCTCGGCACCGACGTGGGCCTGCCCATGCTGATGCTCTCCCGGCACTCGCTCGACGAGGACGGCGAGCCCGTCGAATGGGTGCGCTCGGTCTACCGGGGCGACCGCTACAAGTTCGTGGCCCGACTGCGCCGCCCCACGGACTGACCGTCCGGGCCGTCCCCTCCCCGGGCCGGCCCGCGCGACCGACCGGCCCCGATCCCAGGGCCCTCGGCCGCTCCCCCGCGAGTCCCCGCCCGGCCCGTGACGCCCGGCGGGCACCCGAGCCCCCCGCACCACTCCCGCACCACCCGGCCGCACGCCGCTCGGCGACGAGGGCACGGCCGGCGGTTTCCGGCCGGCGGCCCCGGCCCGGATCGCCGCACCGCACCCCGGCCGCACACCCCCCGCACCCCCGCGCCCCGGCCCTCCCGGGCCGTGACCACCGCAGGTCCGGGCCGCCCCGGAGCGAGCCGCGCGGGCGCGCCGGACCCCGTGACGCGGAGCCCCGGCACCCCCTCGGGCGGAGCCCCTCGGCATTCCGGCGCCGCCGACGCCCGCACCCGCCCCGAGCCCCGCGCTCCGGCGTCCGGCTGCCGAATGCGCGCACCCATCGAAGCCGCCCCCGAACGGCCCCGCGCGGGACTCGCGACGCGAATTCCGCATCCGCCACGGGCCCGAACCTGCCCGAAACCGGGCAGGGTTGACCGGGATTCCCCTCCTTCCGCTCCAACGGCCGTGATCCTCGCCGGAGACCGAGCCCTCGCGCCTCAAGATCCTTTTCTCCGGAGGGCGTTCGGGGACGGGATATCGCGCGCGCGTCGGGACCGCGAAGAGCGCCGCCCGCGCATTCCCCGCACCGCGTCCCGCACACCCGTCCGAGCCACCCGTCCCGGAACACCGCCCGAGGGAAAGGGAATTCGATCGGAGGCGAATGCGCGAGCGAATGCGCGGGGGGAAATGCCGACGGGACCAGGCCGCTCCTCACGGGCCCCGCCGACCCGGCCCGCGGCCCCCGTCCGCCCCCGTCGACCCCGCCCTCCGACCGACCGCTTCCGGACCCGCTCCGAGCGCCGCGCGAGCCCCGTCCGAGCCGCTCACGACGCGCGCGGCGCACGGTCGTGCTCGTGACGCGCCGGCCGAAACCGTTCGGTCCGCGCGCACCGTCGTCCCCCCTCCGGACACCAACCGGGGCCCGTCAACACGGAGATGACGGAGTCGACCGGAGCCGGAACCGTACCCGACCGTTCCGACCTGCTCAGGGGCCCGAGTTCCGTACCGATATGCGGACGAGGGCTTACGCGCAACGGTCGGCCGGTCGTAGATTGCGCTGCATTCGCACGCAGGGACAAATGATCAACGAGGGGACGCACGGATCATGCCCGAAAGAGAAGCGGAATCCGCGCCGGTGACCACCGGCAGGATGACGCCGAAGTCCATCGCCGTCTGGGTGCTCGTCGCGCTCGTCGCCGCGGCCGGCTGGGGAGTGCTCGCGCTCTCCCGCGGCGAGGAGATCTCCGCGGCCTGGCTGCTCGCCGCGGCGCTCGGCTCCTACGCCATCGGCTACCGCTTCTACTCCCGGTTCATCGCGAACCGCGTGCTGAAGGTGGACAAGACCCGCGCCACCCCGGCCGAACGGCTCGACAACGGCGTGGACTTCCACCCGACCGACCGCCGAGTGCTCTTCGGGCACCACTTCGCCGCCGTCGCCGGCGCCGGCCCGCTGGTCGGCCCCGTGCTCGCCTCGCAGATGGGCTACCTGCCCGGCACCATCTGGATCATCGCCGGCGTGATCTTCGCGGGCGCGGTCCAGGACATGGTCACCCTGTTCTTCTCCACCCGCCGCAACGGCCGTTCGCTGGGCCAGATGGCCCGCGACGAGATCGGACCGGTCGGCGGCGCCGCCGCGCTGGTCGCCGTCTTCATCATCATGATCATCCTGCTGGCGGTGCTGGCGCTGGTCATCGTCAACGCGCTGGCGCACTCCCCGTGGGGCGTGTTCTCGATCGGCATGACCATCCCGATCGCCCTGTTCATGGGCTTCTACCTGCGCGTGCTGCGGCCGGGCCGGGTCACCGAGGTCTCCGTGATCGGCGTCGCGCTGCTGCTCCTCGCGATCGTCGCCGGCGGCTGGGTCGCCGAGTCCTCCCTCGCCGACACCTTCACGCTGGAGAAGGAGACCCTGGTCATCTGGATGGTGGTGTACGGGTTCATCGCCTCCGTGCTCCCCGTCTGGATGCTGCTGGCGCCCCGCGACTACCTGTCCACCTTCATGAAGGTCGGCACGATCGCGCTGCTCGCCGTCGGCGTGGTCGTCGCCCTGCCCACCCTGAAGATGCCGGCGGTCACCGAGTTCGCCTCGCGCGGCGACGGCCCCGTCTTCGCCGGCTCCATGTTCCCGTTCGTGTTCATCACGATCGCCTGTGGCGCCCTCTCCGGCTTCCACTCCCTGGTCTCCTCGGGCACCACCCCGAAGATGATCCAGAAGGAGACCCAGGTCCGGATGATCGGCTACGGCGCGATGCTGACCGAGTCCTTCGTGGCCATCATGGCCGTGATCGCGGCCTGCATCATCGAGCCCGGCCTCTTCTTCGCCGTCAACAGCCCCGCCGGGGTCATCGGCACCACGGTGGAGACCGCCTCGGCGGCCGTCACCAACTTCGGCTTCGCGATCTCCCCGGCCGACCTCGCGCAGGCGGCCAAGGACGTCGAGGAGGTCAGCCTGCTCTCGCGCACCGGCGGGGCCCCGACCTTCGCGCTGGGCATGTCGGAGATCTTCTCCGCCGTGGTCGGCGGCGCCGGGATGAAGGCGTTCTGGTACCACTTCGCGATCATGTTCGAGGCCCTGTTCATCCTCACCACCGTGGACGCGGGCACCCGCGTGGGCCGCTTCATGCTCCAGGACACCCTCGGCAACGTGCACAAGTCCTTCAAGGACGTGAGCTGGAAGCCGGGCGTCTGGCTCGCCAGCGCCATCGTGGTCGGCGGCTGGGGCTACTTCCTGTGGGTCGGCGTCAGCGACCCGCTCGGCGGCATCAACCAGCTCTTCCCGCTGTTCGGCATCGCCAACCAGCTGCTCGCCGCCGTCGCCCTCGCCGTCTGCACCACCCTGCTCGTCAAGTCCGGCCGGCTGAAGTGGGCCTGGGTCACGGGCGTGCCCCTGCTGTGGGACGTGGCCGTCACCCTGACCGCGAGCTGGCAGAAGGTCTTCTCCGAGGACGTGAAGGTCGGCTTCTTCGCCCAGCGCGACAAGTACCAGGACGGCATCGACGCGGGCAAGGTGCTGCCGCCCGCGAAGAACGCCGACGAGATGCACACCATCGTCACCAACGCCACCGTCGACGGCGTCCTGTCCGTCCTGTTCGCCGTCCTCATCCTGGTGGTCCTCGCCGACGCCGCCCGCACCTGCCTGAAGGCGATCCGCCGGCCCGAGACCACGACCAGCTCCGAGGTCCCGTGGACCGAGTCGAGGATCGTCGCCCCGGCCGGCATGTTCGCCACCGCCGAGGAGAAGGCGGAGATCGCCGCCGCCGAGGCCGCCGCGGGCAAGGCCAAGGAGCCGGCCGCGTCATGACGGGCCGGCAGGTGTGGGAGCGGGTCCGGTTCTACGTCCGGGAGTTCTCCGGCGAGGCCGCCTACGACCGGTACGTGGCGCACACCCTGGGCCACGACCCGACGGCCGAGCCACTGACCCGCCGCGCCTTCGAACGGGCCCGCACCGACGCCCGCGAGGCCGACCCGCGCGAGGGCTTCCGCTGCTGCTGAGCACCCCGCGCGAGCCGCCCACCACCCCGACCGGGGCCGGTGGGCGGCTCGTGCCGGTTTCGGCGCCGGTGCGACACTTGGCGGATGGATTTCACGATCAGAACCGCGCGCCCCGAGGAGTACGCGGCCCTCGGTGACCTCACCGCGCGCGTCTACCTGGACGACGACCTCGTGGCCTTCGGCGCCGAGGACCCCTACCTGGACCGGCTGCGCGACGTGGCCGGCCGGGCCGCCGACCCCGGCGTCGTCATTCTCACCGCCGAGGCCGAGGGCCTGCTGCTGGGCCAGGTCACCTTCGCCGAACCCGGCAGCTCCATGTGCGACATCGCGGGCCCCGACGAGGCCGAGTTCCGGATGCTCGCCGTGGCCCCCGAGGCCCGCGGCCGGGGCGTCGGCGAGGCCCTCGTGCGGGCCTGCGAGGAGCGGGCCCGGACCCTGCCCGGCGTGCGCGCCCTGGTGCTGTCCACCACGCGGGACATGGTCGGCGCCCACCGGATCTACCGCCGGCTCGGATTCATCCGCACCCCGGAGCGCGACTGGACCCCGTTCGCCGAGATGGACCCGCTGCACACCTACCGCCTCGCCTTCTGACCCGCCCGCCGCGTGACGGTCGTGTGAACACGACCGCCGGCCCGGAGCGCGCCGCACCGCGCGCCGGCCGGCCCCCGCGGCCCCGCGCGTTCGCGCCCGCGACGCGCCCGCCGGCCGCCCCCGGGCCCCGCGCGGGCGCCGATGCGCCCCTCTCCGAGGACCCGGAGTTCGCTTCCGCGACACGCCGCGCGAGCCCGCACGGGAGCCCCCGAAACCCCCGTCACCAGGGCGCACCGCCCGCATCGGGCGCCGGCCGTCCACAACATGTGGTGGTGTCCGCATCCCGCGCCCCCTACATGTATGCTCGTGCTCGCTGTCGCCGCAGGGGAATCCGGTGTGAATCCGGAACTGTCCCGCAACGGTGTGACACACCCCTTTTCGCCCGTCCCTCCTCCGCGAGGGCGCCGCACGGGGGTGCGCGAGTCCGAGGACCTGCCGACAGTGCGCCCAGACCGACCGGTCCGGGCGCCGATTCGTCCGGGCCTCGCGGTTGGGCCGGTGGACGTCACGCGGAGCACCCCGCCCGAACCTGCCCAGGGCGGTCTCGGTGCGCCCGTTCGCGTGCGCCCCCCGTCGCCCCCGCCCCGAGTGGCCGGAGCCGAGCGAGGGAGAGCCCCCACGTGACCATCGCGCCTGCCGCACCGCGCGCCGCGTCCACCCCGCCCGAGGCAACCGCCGAGAGCCTCGGGGCCGCGCTGCTGCGCACCCTCACCGAGCTGACCGCCGACCTGCCCGACACCGACCCCGGCCGGGTGGCCGCCGCCGCCCTGCGCGGCCGCAGCGGCGCCAGTGACGCGGCCGAGCTGCGCGGGCTGGCCTGCGAGGCCGCGGCCGGCCTGATCTCCGAGGACCCGGCCTACTCGCGGCTCGCGGCCCGCCTGCTGACCCTCGCCGTGGCCGACGAGGCCGCCGGTCAGGGCGCCGTCTCCTTCTCCGCCTCGGTGGCCGTGGGCCACGCCGAGGGCCTGATCGCCGACCGCACCGCCGCCTTCGTCACCGCCCACGCGGCGCGACTGGACGCCCTGGTGGACGCGGCCCTCGCCGAGGGCGCCGACGACCGCTTCGGCTTCTTCGGCCTGCGCACCCTGCACAGCCGCTACCTGCTGCGCCACCCCATCACCCGGCAGGTGATCGAGACCCCGCAGCACTTCATGCTGCGCGTGGCCTGCGGCCTGGCCGAGGACGAGTCCCTGCCGGCCGTGGACGAGGTGGCCTCGCTGTACCGGCTGATGAGCCGGCTGGAGTACCTGCCCTCCTCCCCGACCCTGTTCAACTCGGGCACCCGCCACCCGCAGATGTCCTCCTGCTACCTGCTGGACTCCCCCGCCGACGAGCTGGACTCGATCTACGACCGCTACCACCAGGTGGCGCGGCTGTCGAAGCACGCCGGCGGCATCGGCCTGTCCTACTCCCGGATCCGGGCCCGCGGCTCCCTGATCCGCGGCACCAACGGGCACTCCAACGGCATCGTCCCGTTCCTGAAGACCCTCGACGCCTCCGTCGCGGCCGTCAACCAGGGCGGCCGGCGCAAGGGCGCCGCCGCCGTGTACCTGGAGACCTGGCACGCGGACCTCGAGGAGTTCCTGGAGCTGCGCGACAACACCGGCGAGGACGCGCGCCGCACCCACAACCTGAACCTGGCCCACTGGGTGCCGGACGAGTTCATGCGCCGCGTGAACGCCGACGCCGCCTGGTCGCTGTTCTCCCCCGCCGACGTGCCCGAGCTGGTCGACCTGTACGGCGAGGAGTTCGACGCCGCCTACCGCCGCGCCGAGTCCGCCGGCCTGGCCCGCAAGACGATGCCGGCGCGCGAGCTGTACGGCCGCATGATGCGGACCCTGGCGCAGACCGGCAACGGCTGGATGACGTTCAAGGACGCCTCCAACCGCACCGCCAACCAGACCGCGCTGCCGGGCCGCGTCGTGCACTCCTCGAACCTGTGCACCGAGATCATCGAGGTCACGAACGACGGCGAGACGGCCGTGTGCAACCTCGGCTCCGTCAACCTCGGCACCTTCGTGGACGAGCGCACCGGCGAGCTGGACTGGGAGCGGCTGGACGCCACCGTGCGCACCGCCGTGACCTTCCTCGACCGGGTCGTGGACATCAACTTCTACCCGACCGAGCAGGCCGGCCGTTCCAACGCCAAGTGGCGTCCGGTGGGCCTGGGCGCGATGGGTCTGCAGGACGTGTTCTTCAAGCTGCGGCTGCCCTTCGACTCGCCGGCCGCGCAGGAGCTGTCCACGCGGATCGCCGAGCGGATCATGCTGGCCGCGTACGAGGCGTCCACCGACCTCGCCGAGCGGCACGGGCCGCTGCCGGCGTGGGAGGAGACCCGCACGGCGCGCGGCGTGCTGCACCCGGACCACTACGGAGTGACGCACCACTGGCCGGAGCGCTGGGAGGCGCTGCGGACCCGGATGGCGAGCACGGGCCTGCGCAACTCGCTGCTGCTGGCCATCGCCCCGACCGCCACCATCGCGTCCATCGCGGGCGTCTACGAGTGCATCGAGCCGCAGGTGTCGAACCTGTTCAAGCGCGAGACCCTCAGCGGGGAGTTCCTCCAGGTCAACACCTACCTGGTGGAGGAGCTGAAGCGGCTGGGCGTGTGGGACGCGCAGACCCGCGAGGCGCTGCGCGAGGCATCGGGCTCCGTGCAGGGCTTCGGCTGGATCCCGGCCGAGGTGCGCGAGCTGTACCGCACGGCGTGGGAGATCCCGCAGCGCGGCCTGATCGACATGGCCGCCGCCCGCACCCCGTACCTGGACCAGAGCCAGTCGCTGAACCTGTTCCTGGAGACGCCCACCATCGGCAAGCTCAGCTCGATGTACGCGTACGCCTGGAAGCGGGGGCTGAAGACCACGTACTACCTGCGGTCCCGTCCGGCGACGAAGATCGCCCGGGCCGCGCAGGGCGGCGCCCGCGTCGAGGCCGCCGCCCCGGCGACGGTGCCCGCGACCGCCGCCCCCCTCCCGCAGGCCCTCGACGCCGACGCGTTGGCCTGCTCCCTTGAGAACCCCGAGTCCTGCGAGGCATGCCAGTGAGCACCCCCACCCGATCCCAGAACCTGCTCGACCCGGGTTTCGAGCTGACGCTGCGGCCGATGCGGTACCCGGACTTCTACGAGCGCTACCGGGACGCGATCAAGAACACGTGGACGGTGGAGGAGGTCGACCTGCACTCGGACGTGGCCGACCTCGCGAAGCTGAGCCCGGCGGAGCAGCACATGATCGGCCGGCTGGTGGCGTTCTTCGCGACCGGTGACTCGATCGTCGCGAACAACCTCGTGCTGACCCTGTACAAGCACATCAACTCCCCGGAGGCGCGGCTGTACCTGTCGCGGCAGCTCTTCGAGGAGGCCGTGCACGTGCAGTTCTACCTGACGCTGCTCGACACCTACCTGCCGGACCCGGAGGACCGGGCGGCGGCGTTCGACGCGGTGGAGAACATCCCGTCGATCCGCGAGAAGGCGCAGTTCTGCTTCCGCTGGATGGACTCGGTGGAGAAGCTCGACCAGCTGGAGACCGCGTCCGACCGGCGCCGCTTCCTGCTGAACCTGATCTGCTTCGCGGCGTGCATCGAGGGCCTGTTCTTCTACGGGGCCTTCGCCTACGTGTACTGGTTCCGCAGCCGCGGCCTGCTGCACGGCCTGGCCACCGGCACCAACTGGGTGTTCCGGGACGAGTCCATGCACATGGACTTCGCGTTCGAGGTCGTGGACACGGTCCGCAAGGAGGAGCCGGAGCTCTTCGACGAGGAGCTGGGCCGGCAGGTCACGGAGATGCTGAAGGAGGCCGTCGAGGCGGAGCTCCAGTTCGGCCGCGACCTGTGCGGGGACGGGCTGCCGGGCATGAACACCGAGTCCATGCGCGAGTACCTGCAGTGCGTGGCCGACCAGCGGCTGGTCCGGCTGGGCCTGGACCCGGTGTTCGGTTCGAGCAACCCGTTCTCGTTCATGGAGCTCCAGGGCGTGCAGGAGCTCACGAACTTCTTCGAGCGGCGCCCCTCGGCGTACCAGGTCGCGGTGGAGGGCACCGTCGACCTCGACGAGGACTTCTGAGCCCGCGCGCGGCGTCGCGCGCGCCGTACGCCCGAAGGCCCCGTCCCCGTGAACTCGCGTTCCGGGGCGGGGCCTTCGGGCGTGCGGGCCGGGCCCGCGGTCAGTCGTTGGGGACGGTCTCGTAGCGCGGGGTGCCCTCGGCCATCTGGCGCAGGGCGTCCTTGCGGTCGCGCTTGGAGAGCCGGTCGATGTACAGGTAGCCGTACAGGTGGTCGGTCTCGTGCTGGAGGCAGCGGGCGAAGTAGCCGGTGCCGCGGACCTTGATCGGGTTGCCCTGGGCGTCCTGGCCGGTGACCTCGGCGTAGTCGGGGCGGGCCAGCGCGGCGTACGCGGTGGGCACCGACAGGCAGCCCTCGTTGGAGTCGTCCAACACGCGGCTGCCGGCGGGCAGTTCGACCAGGCGCGGGTTGACGACGACGCCGGTGTGGCGGACGCCCTCGTCGTCCGGGCAGTCGTACACGAAGACCTTCTGGTCCACGCCGATCTGGTTGGCGGCCAGGCCCACGCCCTCGGCGGCCTTCTGGCTGGCGAACATGTCGTCGATCAGCTTGGCCAGCTCGTCGCCGAACTCGGTGACGTCCTTGCACTCGCGGTGCAGGACGGGGTTGCCGACGGTGGTGATCGGGCGCGCCGTGCCGCGCTCGCGGTGGGCCAGCTCGCGCGCCTCACAGTCCTCGGTGTCGACCACGTAGCCGTCGTTCACCGAAACCTCTTGGTCCTGCTCGTTGTGCTGCTCGGCCATCGTCGCTCTCGTGCCTTCCTCGTCCTGCCACGTGTCGCCCTACAGCCTACGGGCAGCGCCGGGGGCCTTCAGCAGACCTCTTCCAGATCGCGCCACTCCCGGGTGTCGGGGCTGTCGGCGACCCAGCCGTCGAGCAGTCCGCGCACGAGGCCGGCCGGGGCGGCGATCCCGCACTCGCGCTCGGGCACCCACAGGGAGCCGGAGCCGGCGGTGCGGTGGCCCAGCGGGCCGGGGTGGCCGGGTTCGCTGTGGTCGTGGGGGTCGAGGTGCTCGCCCTCGCCCTCCCCGCTGGGCATCTCGCTCTCGGAGCAGGTCCGGCACAGCAGGCGCACGGAGGAGGACCAGTCCTCGGCCGCGAATCCGGCGTCGGCGGCGAGGGCCTCCAGGGCGTCCCGGTCCTCCTCGGCGGCGGCCTCCAGCAGCACCACCCAGGTGGGGACGGGCGAGGGGGCCCACAGCTCGATCTCGTCGAAGACGGGGTAGGAGGGGCCGGCGGCGGTGACGCGTTCGCCGTGCGGGACCCCGTCGTGCAGCACCACCTCGCCCCAGCGGCGGCCGGAGGAGGGCAGCGGGATCGAGAGCACCTCCAGACGGGCCGGATCGAGCCGCCGGCCCCACACGACCTCGGCCTCGCCCTCGGGCGAGAGGCGGACGGCGGCGCTGCCCAGTTCCATGCCCAGGGGTTCGCCGGTGCCGGTGCCGCGCGGGTCGCCGGGCACCTTCAGCCCGTACGCCTGCCAGGCCCGGCGGGCCAGCGGCCAGTCCTGGAGGGCGGTGGCGGCGATGCCCACGTTCCACCAGTCCGGGGCGCCCACCCCGCGGTCGAGGAGGGCGACGGCGCGCAGGCCGGCGGCGCGGGCCTGTTCCCAGTCGTGCCGGAACTTGTGCAGGAGCGCGAGGTTGAACCAGGACTCCGAGAGCCACGGTTCGAGGTCGGCCGCTCTGGTGAGCAGCGCGCCCGCGTCCTCGTACCGGCCGTCGCCGATCAGTGTGAACGCGCGGTCGGTGGCCTGCCGCCACGAGGCGGAGGGTCGATGCCGTACCTTCCCGAAGATCCTCACGATTCCCGCCTGCCGGTCCAACGGTGCAGCCCTGTGCGGACACTCTCCACTTCGCATCCAACCATGCCCGCTCGGGGGCCCGCTCATTACCCACCGGTCAGAGGGGGCGCCCGGGGGCCGGGCGGGCCGGGGCGGCGTGCTCGCGCCGCAGTACCCGGGCCAGGGTCTCCACGACCTCCGGCTGGTGCTCGTGGCCCCGGGCCAGCCGGAGGCGTTCGAGGGCGGCCAGTGAGCCGGCCGGGTGACGGTCCTCGCCGAGCAGCTCCTCGTAGCCGCTGACCGTGCGGACGATCCGGGCGGCGACCGGCTGCTCGCGGTACGGGTCGGCCTGCCGGGCGACGATCTCGGCGACCCGGGCGGGCACCCCGGTGCGGCGGGCCACGTCCCCGCCGAGGGCCGCGATGCGGCGGGCCCGCTCGTCGGGGCGGTCGGCGCCGGGTGCTCCCGGCACCGGTTCGGGCAGGGAGAGCCGGCCGATGTCGTGCAGCAGGGCCGCGTACTCCAGCTCGGTCAGCTCGCGCTCGGACAGGCCGAGCTCGCGGCCGACGGCGCGGCTGAGGCCCGCGACCCGGCGGGCGTGGCCGGGGCGGGCGTGGCCGGCGATCTCGGTGGCGCGGGCCAGGGAGGCGATGGTCTGGCGTTGGGTGGCGCGGACCGCGCGGATCCGGCGCAGCGAGAGCTGGGTCAGGAGCAGCGGCACGCTGAACACGGGCAGGGCCCAGAGGCCGGCGGCGGCCACCCCGAGGGCGAGGACGGCGCCGGAGGCCCCGATGGCGGAGCCGAGGCCGGGCAGGGCGTGCACGGCGTCGCGGAGCAGGGCGGTGTGCGGGCGGTCGGCTCCGGGGCGGCCGGGGGCGGCGGCGAGGGCGACGCCGAGGACGGCGTCGGCGAGCGCGGTCAGGGCCAGCAGCACGAGCAGGACGAGGACGAGGCGGGGGCCGTGGCCGAGCCAGGTCTCGTGCCGGCCGCTCTGGTGCAGGGGGCGGAAGCAGACGGCGGCGAAGGCCACGGTGAGCACCCGGCGGGTGACGTGGTCGAGGTCGGGGGCCCGGCCGCGGGCGATGTGCGGGACGGCGGCCACGAGGGCGGCGAGGACGACGACGGCGACGGTCTGGAGCACCCCGTGGTGGGCGGGGACGCCGGCGCGGCTGGCGAGGAGGGCGTAGCCGAGGGCGGCGGCGGAGCCGAGCGGGGCGGTGTGTCTTCCGTCTCCGGGGGGCGCGTCGCGGCGGGCGCATTCGCCGACGGCCACGAGGAGGCCGAAGGCCAGCGCGGTGCCGGGGTCGGCGAAGCCCCGGGCCAGGGTGTGGACGAGGGCGAGGGCGGTGAGGAGGGCGGCGCCGGCGCGCAGGGCGCGGGCGAGGGCGGCGCGGGCGTCGGGGCTCATGCGGGGCCGGGTCCGGGGCCGCCGGCGCTGCGGGAGGGCCGGCGGCGCCGGCGGGCGCGGGCCGGGGGTTCGGCGGGGGCGCGTCGGCCCTGGGAGGGCACCTCGGAGTCGAGGGCCCCGTCCAGAGTGCCCTCGGGGTGTGGGGTGGGGGCCGCGGGGCAGCCGTCGGGGAGGCAGCCGTGGGGGCTGTCGGCGGCGGTGTCGGCGGTCACCACGGGGTGCCAGCCGTGGCGTTGGACGGCGGTCACGAGGGCTTCGACGACGCGGGGGTCGAACTGGGTGCCGGCGCATCTGCGGAGTTCGGCGAGGGCGGCGGGCACGGGTCTGCCCCGGCTGTAGGAGCGGTGGGAGGTCATGGCGTCGAAGCAGTCGGCGACGCAGACCACGCGGGCGAGTTCGGGGATCTCCTCGCCGGCGAGGCCGTAGGGGTATCCGGTGCCGTCGACCTTCTCGTGGTGGTGGAGGATCGCGGTGCGGGCCTCGTCGAGGAAGCCGATGCCCCGGACGATCTCGTGTCCGTACTCGGGGTGCAGTTCGATGACGCGGCGCTCTTCGGGGGTGAGGGGGCCCTCCTTGCGGAGCAGCCGGGTGGGGACGCCGATCTTGCCGATGTCGTGGAGGATGCCGGCGATCCGGACGAGTTCGCGGCGTTCCTCGGGCATGCCGAGTTCGTCGGCGATCAGGGCGGCGGCCTGTCCGACGCGTTCGCCGTGGCCCCGGGTGTAGCGGTCCTTGAGGTCGACGGCCTGCACGAGGGCCCGGATGCCGGCGTGGTGGGCGGCGCGTTCGCGTTGGTACTGGGCGAACAGCCGGCAGGAGATGCCCATGGGCAGCAGGACGGCCAGGGCGGCGGGCACCCCGTAGGGGCTGCGCCAGAGCACCGCCATCATCAGGCCGGCCAGGCCGTGGGTGAGGTGGGGCGCGAGGGCGGCGGGCAGCGGGGCGAGGAGGGCGGCGTGCGGGGAGCGGCCCTCGGCGGCGATCAGGACGGCGCCGTCGAGGAGGGTGAGGACGAGGCAGAAGGCGAGGGCGGCGCAGGCCGCGGGCAGCAGCACGGCGGGGAACCGGGGCGGGTCGCAGAGGTCGGGGCCGGCGGTGAGGGCGAAGGCGCCGGCGGCGCAGGCGGCGGCGAGTGCCTGGGTGGCGGCGTGCCAGAGCCGGCGGACGGCGCGGGGGCCGCGTTCGGGTCGGGTGACGAGGGCGCCGGGCACGGCGACGAGGGCGGCGGCGGCCGGGGGCAGCAGCAGGCAGGCGGCGAGGAGGACGGGGTAGAAGGGGCCGAAGGCGGGGGCCCCGGTGTCGGGGCGGGGGCGGCGGCGGGGCAGCTCGCAGGCCAGGTAGAGGGCGGCGAGGAGGAGGGCCGTGCGCCGGTGGTGGGGGTCGGCCAGGGCGGGGGGCGCGGCGGTGAGCACGGCGAGGGCGGCGCCCAGGACGGTGAGGACGCAGAGGCGTGCCGGGGCCGGCAGTACCCGCATGTCGGTGTCCTCCCCGCTTCGCTCCGTGCCGAAGGGGGAGGATAGGTCGGGGGCGGGCGCCGGCGGGGCCGATTGGGCCGGTGTGCCGTGCCGGGCCCCCGTGATTGGCACCTTCGGGTGAATGTGCGGGGGTTTCGCGTCCGCTCGGGCCCCGGTCCGTCACCCGTGCGGGGTGTGCCGGTACGCCGGGGGCGCACCGGTGTCGGGGCGGGCGGGACGGCTCAGGTCTGGTCGGCGGCCGCGGGGTGGTCGGCGGGGCGCACGACGGCGATCTCCTCGTCGGGGACCGTCTGTCCGGCGCGGATCAGTTCGATCCGGCCCATGACCTTGGAGCGCAGGTCGGTGGGGACGTCGTCGGAGCCGCAGCAGCGCTTGACGAGCTTCTTGACGGCCTGTTCGAGACCGTACTTCTCCAGGCAGGGGCTGCACTCGCCGAAGTGGGTCTCGAACTTGGTGCAGTCACTGTCGGGCATCTCGCGGTCGAGGAATTCGTAGAGGTGGTCGAGCACCTCGGAACATTCCGTCTCGTGCGGCTCTCCGCAGCTCATGAGCCCGCGCCTTTCAGGTCGTTCGTCTCTCCGGCGCCGGCCGGGACGAGGCCGCGCTCACGCGCGTAGTCCTCCAGCATGCCGCGGAGTTGACGGCGGCCGCGGTGCAGTCGTGACATGACCGTACCGATGGGTGTACCCATGATGTCCGCGATCTCCTTGTAGGCAAAGCCCTCCACGTCCGCGAGGTAGACCGCGATGCGGAATTCCTCGGGGATGGCCTGGAGCGCCGCCTTGACGTCGGAGTCGGGCAGGTGGTCGAGGGCCTGGGACTCGGCCGAGCGCAGTCCGGTGGACATGTGCGACTCGGCGCGGGCCAGCTGCCAGTCCTCGATCTCCTCCGCCGCGCTGCGCTGGGGTTCGCGCTGCTTCTTGCGGTAGGAGTTGATGAAGGTGTTGGTCAGGATGCGGTAGAGCCACGCCTTGAGGTTGGTGCCCTCACGGAACTGGTGGAAGGAGCCGTACGCCTTGGCGTAGGTCTCCTGGACCAGGTCCTCGGCGTCGGCCGGGTTGCGGGTCATGCGCAGGGCGGCCGAGTACATCTGGTCGAGGTAGCCGAGGGCGTCCCGTTCGAATCGGGCGTTGCGCTCGGCGGTCGTCTCCTCCGCCTGGCCTTCGTCGGTCCCAGCGACAGGACCCACCTCCTCCGACAGCGTGGCGGGGCCGAAAGCGGACCCGCTCGAATCGGAGAATAGTCGACCTTCCGGGCCGGCCGCCGCTCGGGCGGTGACGCCCTTGGGGGTCGGGAGCACCGTCCATCCCAGGACCCCGGCGTGCGGACGGTACGGGCTGATGACCTGCGTCATGCGACGTTCCCTCTCCCCCTGTGTGTTCTCCGTGCTTCGTACACCGGTCACAACACCCGTCCCCGGCGCCGCATTCCCGGGCCTCCGGGGCGTTTTCCGGCCGGCCGGACTCCGTCAGGTCAGCCGGCCCGAACGGGTTCGGGGAGCCGGTCCAGCCAGTCGGCGACGGCGGCGACGAGGTCGGCGAGGGTGCCCTCCTGGTCGCGGGCGGCCCGTTTGGGGACGGCGAAGCCGTGGTTGGCGGCCGGCAGGTCGACGATCTCGAAGTCGGGACGGAGGCCCTCGGCGCCGGCGGTCGGGAAGGCGGCGGCGGTGCCGAAGGTGTCGGCCCCGCCCTGGACCACGAGGAGGGGGCGGCCGAGGTCGGCGAGTTCCCCGGCCCGGCTCTTGTCGGGCCGGCCGGGCGGGTGCAGGGGGAAGGCCAGGGCGAGGACGGCGAGGGGGTCGAGTTCGACGGCGGTGCGGCAGGCCACGCGGGCGCCGGCGCTGCGGCCGCCGGAGACCACGGGGAGTCCGGGGGCGGTGAGGGCCGGCCACAGGGCCCGCCAGCCGGTGTCGAGGGTCCTGGGCGCGGCGGCGACGCGTTTGCCGGCGACCCGCCAGGGTTGCTCCACGAGGGCGACGGTGGTCCCGCGCGCGGGCAGGGCCCGGGCCAGGGCGTCGAGGTCGCGGGCCTCGATGCCGCCGCCGGCCCCGTGGCCCAGGGCCAGGACGCGGCGGGCGGCGCGGGCGGGGTGCCAGGTGATCCGGGCCTCGCCGTCGGGGGTGGTGACGGTCTCGACGCGGGGCGCGGGGTCGGGGCTCATGGGCCCATTCTCGGGCCGTTCAGAACAGGGTGGTCTCTTCGGGGGCGGCGAGTTCGGTGAGGAGTTCGGGGCCGTTGTTGCGGACGTTGCTGACGGTGGTGGCGACGGGGTGGGCGCGCAGCAGGCCGCCGGGGGGCGGGGCGAGGAGGGCGCGCAGGCTGCCCTCGGTGTCGGTGCGGGCCGGGTCGAGCCAGGCGTCCCAGCGGTCGGGGGTGAGCACGAGCGGCATCCGGGGGTGGATCTCGGAGAGGGAGCGGGGGCCGTCGGCGGGGGCCTGGCCGAGCGGGGTGGTCTCGGCCTCGGTGGTGATCACGGAGCAGGTGACCCACCAGGCGGCGGGGTGGTCGTCGGGCAGGGTGCGGTCGCGCCAGAACTCGTAGAGGCCGGCCATGGCGAGGACGGAGCCGTCGAGGGGGCGCACGAAGTAGGGCTGCTTGCGGGCCCGCTTGCGCTTGCCCTCGACCTCCAGGCGCCGCTCGTCGTGTTCGGTGACCCACTCGTAGTAGCCGTCGGCGGGGATCACGCAGCGGCGCTGGGCGAAGGGCACGCGGAAGGAGGGCTTCTCGTGCAGGGTCTCGGAGCGGGCGTTGATCATGCGGGCGGCGCCGTCGGGGTTTTTCGCCCAGGAGGGGACGAGTCCCCATTTCAGGACCCGGAGCTGGCGAACCGGACGGGGCGTGGGAGCGTCTTTGAGGGGGCGGTCGAGTATGACGTACACCTCTTTGGTGGGGGCCACGTTCCAGTCGGGCGCCAGGGCCCCTACCGGGTCCCAGTGCTCGATGCCGAACAGGTCCACCAGGTCCTCGGGCGAGCGACTCGCCGCGTAACGTCCGCACATGGCACTCACCCTGTCATGTCCCCCACCCCCCACGACAAGGAGCCGGCCGGCCCATGGACACCTCGACCACCGCGGGACTCTGGGATCGCCTCACGGGCATACAGGAGCGGCCGGATCTGTGGCTGGTGCTGGCGACGGCGGCGGTGGCCCTGTTGTTCGTGCTGCCGCGGCCGGTGTGGCTGCTGTCACGGAACGCGGTGACCATCGCGCACGAGGGCGGGCACGGTCTGCTGGCGGTGCTCACGGGGCGGCGGCTGGACTCGATCCGGCTGCACTCGGACACCAGCGGGCTGACGGTGAGCCGGGGCAAGCCGCGCGGGCTCGGGATGGTGCTGACGGCGGCGGCCGGGTATCCGGCGGCCTCGTTGTTGGGCCTGGGCGGGGCGACGCTGCTCGGGCAGGGGCGGCTGACCCTGTTGTTGTGGGTGGCGACGGCCCTGCTGTTGGCGGTCCTGGTGATGGTGCGCAACGCGTACGGGGTGCTGACGGTGCTGCTGACGGGCGGGGCCTTCCTGTTGGTGTCCTGGTTGGCGCCGACCGGGGTGCAGGCGGCGTTCGCGTACGGGGTGGTGTGGTTCCTGTTGCTGGGCGGGGTGCGGCCGGTGTTCGAGTTGCAGTCGAAGCGGCGGGGCGGGGGCAGCCCGGATTCGGACGCGGACCAGTTGGGTCGGCTCACGCACGTCTCGCCGTGGGTGTGGGTGCTGCTGTTCCACGTGGTGACGCTGACCTCGTTGATCGGTGGTTCGCGCAAGCTGATCGGCTGGTGAGACGGGGCGCCCGCACTGCGGAGCGCGGGCCCGCCGCGCGCGGGTGGGGGCCGGTTCCGGCCACTAGAGTGGGGGCCATGACGCTGACCTCCGCCCTGTCCGACCCCTGGCCCGCCCCGCTCGCCGAGGGGCCCGTGCGCGCGACCGTGACCGTGCCCGGGTCGAAGTCGGTGACGAACCGCGCGCTGGTGCTCGCGGCGCTCGCCTCGGAGCCCGGGTGGGTGCGCCGGCCGTTGCGTTCGCGGGATTCCCAGCTGATGTCGGACGCGCTGCGGGCGCTGGGCGTGGGCATCGAGGAGACGGTGTCCTCGGCGTCGGCGGGTGCCGGCGGGGAGGCGTGGCGGGTGATCCCGGCGCCGTTGCGGGGTCCGGCGACGGTGGACGTGGGCAACGCGGGCACCGTGATGCGCTTCCTGCCGCCGTTGGCGGTGCTCGCGGCCGGTGACATCCGCTTCGACGGGGACCCGCGCTCCTACGAGCGTCCGCTGGGGCAGGTCATCACGGCGCTGCGGGCGCTGGGCGCGCGGATCGACGACGGGGGTCGGGGCGCGCTGCCGCTGACCGTGCACGGCGCGGGGGCGCTGGAGGGCGGCGTCGTCGAGATCGACGCCTCGCACTCCTCGCAGTTCGTCTCGGCCCTGCTGCTGTCGGCGCCGCGGTTCAACCAGGGCGTGGAGGTGCGGCACACGGGCGAGACCCTGCCGTCGATGCCGCACATCCGGATGACGGTGGAGATGCTGCGGGCGGCGGGCGCTCAGGTGGACACGCCGGAGTCGGGCGGGGAGAAGAACGTGTGGCGGGTGGCGCCGGGCGCGCTGCTCGGCCGTGACCTGGTGGTGGAGCCGGACCTGTCGAACGCGCAGCCGTTCCTGGCGGCGGCGCTGATCACGGGCGGCACGGTGACGATCCCGGACTGGCCGGCGCGGACCACGCAGCCGGGCGACGAGCTGCGACGGATCTTCACGGAGATGGGCGGTTCCTGCGAGCTGACCGAGGCGGGCCTGGTGTTCACGGGTTCGGGTCGGATCCGGGGCATCGACGCGGACCTGAGCGAGGTCGGCGAGCTGACCCCGGGCATCGCGGCGGTGGCGGCGCTGGCGGATTCCCCGTCGACCCTGCGCGGGGTGGCGCACCTGCGGCTGCACGAGACGGACCGGCTGGCGGCGCTGACGAAGGAGATCAACGCGCTGGGCGGGGACGTGACGGAGACCGCCGACGGGCTGGTGATCCGGCCGCGTCCGCTGCGCGGCGGGCTGTTCCACACCTACGACGACCACCGGATGGCGACGGCCGGCGCGGTGATCGGCCTGGCGGTGCCGGGCGTGGAGATCGAGAACGTGGCCACGACGGCGAAGACGCTGCCCGATTTCACCGCGATGTGGACGGGGATGCTCGGCGGGGTCGGGGAACCCGCGGGAACGGGAGCGGGAGCCTAGGGCCATGCGCCGGTACGGCAAGAACACCGACGAGGACGACATCCGGTCCCGCCCGAACCGCAAGGGCAACCGGCCTCGGACGAGCATCCGCCCCAAGCACGAGGACGCGTCCGAGGGTTTCGTCCTCACCGTGGACCGCGGCCGGCTGACCTGCCTGGTCGAGGACCGCACGGTGATCGCGATGAAGGCCCGTGAGCTGGGCCGGAAGGCGGCCGTGGTCGGCGACCGGGTGAGTCTGGTGGGCGATCTGTCGGGGGCGAAGGACACCCTCGCGCGGATCGTGCGGATCGGGGAGCGGTCCTCGGTGCTGCGGCGCACGGCGGACGACGACGACCCCTTCGAGCGGGTGGTCGTGGCCAACGCCGACCAGTTGGCGATCGTGACGGCGCTGGCCGATCCGGAGCCGCGGCCGCGGATGATCGACCGGTGTCTGGTGGCGGCGTACGACGCGGGGCTGGAGCCGCTGCTGGTGCTGACCAAGTCGGACCTGGCCTCGGCGGACGAGCTGCTGGAGGTGTACTCGACGCTCGGGGTGAACCACGTGGTGGTCAACCGCGAGGAGCTGGCGGTGGGCGAGGCCGCAGACCGGGTGCGGGAGCGGCTGGTCGGTCGGACGACGGCGTTCGTGGGGCACTCGGGCGTGGGCAAGACCACGCTGGTGAACTCGCTGGTGGCCGAGGAGCGGCGGCGGGCGACGGGGCACGTGAACGCGGTGACGGGTCGGGGTCGGCACACCACGACCTCGGCCTTGGCGCTGCCGCTGCCCGGTGGGGACGGTTGGGTGATCGACACCCCGGGCGTGCGGTCCTTCGGGCTGCACCACGTGGACCCCTCGCGGGTGATCCTGGCGTTCCCGGACCTCCAGGGCGGCACGGAGGACTGCCCGCGGGCCTGTTCGCACGACGAGCCGGACTGCGCGCTGGACCGGTGGGTCGAGGAGGGGCACGCTGATCCGGCGCGGCTGTACTCGTTGCGCCGTCTGCTGGCGACCCGGGAGCGCCGCGAGGGCGACTGATCGGCGGGGCGGGTTTGGGCCGGGGCGCGGTCGGTGAATGCATCAACGAACCGATTGCACACCTTTGCCGGCCCGCCGTCCGCCGCGCGGGCCCGACGCGGGAGGCCCCTCATGGCGTGGCTGCTGGTCGTGGTCGCCGGACTGCTGGAGACCGGCTTCGCGGTCTGCCTGAAACTGTCGCACGGCTTCACCCGGCTGTGGCCGACGATCGCGTTCGCGGCGTTCGCACTGGGCAGCTTCGGGTTGTTGACGATGGCGCTGAAGAAGTTGGACGTGGGTCCGGCGTACGCGGTGTGGACGGGGATCGGGGCGGCGGGGACGGCGATCTACGGGATGGTCTTCCTCGGTGACCTGGTGTCCACGTTGAAGATCGTCTCGATCTCGTTGGTGATCCTCGGGGTCATCGGCCTGCAGTTGTCCGGTTCGTCGCACTGAGCCGGAGCATCTCGGCGGGGCCGGTGGGGCCGGGGGCGATGAGGCAGGACAGGGCGAGCCGGACGCCGAGTTCGGCGCGGTCGGCGGCGAGCGGTCCGAGGGCCTCCCGGGCGCGGTCGCGGACGGCGCGGACGAGTTCGGCGGGGCGCGGGGCGTGCGCGCAGGAGGGCAGCGCGGGGTCGTCGAAGCCGGTGAGCAGGACGCGGGTGAGGGGTCGGGCGGCGCCGCCGAGGGTCCAGTCGGCGAGTTCGGTGAGGCGTTCGGCGGGGGTGCCGGGGCCGGCGAGGACCCGGTCCACCCCGTCGAGCCAGCGGGCGGTCTCGCGGCGGACGAGGGCGCGGGCGAGGCCCTCCTTGCCGCCGAACTCGTTGTAGAGGGTCTGGCGGGAGACCCCGGCGCCGGCGGCCACGTCAGTCATCCGCACGGTGCGCCAGGGGCGCAGGGCCAGGGCGGTCTCGGCGGCCCGGAGCAGGGCCTCGCGCGTCGCGGGCATGTGCCGGTCTCCCTCCCGCGCGGCGCCGTGCGCCGTGCCTGTGCACCGGGTGTTTTGTCCCCCGTGCCAGGGTTGACGGGGTCTGACGCGGTGTCAAGGGTGCGGGGGCGCGCGGCCGGGCGTGCGGAGCGGGCGGGGCGCGTCCGGGGAGCGGACGGGGGTCGTCCGGGGAGCGGCCCGGTCGATAGGGTTCCGGGTATGTCCGAATATGACGATGACCTGCGCCTTGCCCTCGAACTCGCCGACGCCGCCGACGTCGCGACGATGTCCCGGTTCCGCGCGTTGGACCTGAAGGTCGAGACGAAGCCCGACATGACCCCGGTGAGCGAGGCCGACAAGGCCGCCGAGGAGATCGTGCGGGCGGGCATCGAGGCGGCACGCCCGGCGGACGCGATCCTGGGCGAGGAGTACGGGCTCAAGGGCGACGGCCCGCGCCGCTGGGTGGTGGACCCGATCGACGGCACGAAGAACTACGTGCGCGGGGTGCCGGTGTGGGCCACGCTGATCTCGCTGATGGAGCAGGCCGAGGACGGGGAGTTCCGGCCGGTGGTGGGCGTGGTCTCGGCGCCGGCGCTGGGGCGCCGCTGGTGGGCGGCCGAGGGCGCGGGCGCGTTCGCGGGCGGCCCGCTGGGCGGGGTGCCGGGCGCGCCGGCCGGCGCGGGGCAGGCGATCTCGGTGTCGCGGGTGGGGCGGCTCGCGGACGCCTCCCTGGGCTACTCCTCGCTGTCGGGCTGGGAGGAGTCGGGCCGGCTGGACGGCTTCCTGGACCTGACGCGGGCCTGCTGGCGGACCCGGGCGTACGGGGACTTCTGGCCGTACATGCTGGTGGCCGAGGGCGCGCTGGACCTGTGCGCGGAGCCCGAGCTGAACCTGTGGGACATGGCCGCGATCGAGATCGTGGTGCGGGAGGCCGGCGGCCTGTTCACGAGCGTGGACGGGGTGCCGGGGGTGCACGGCGGGAACGCGGTGGCCTCGAACGGCCTGCTGCACGCGGCGCTGCTGGACCAGCTGCGCGGCTGAGGCCGGCGCCCGTGCCGCCCGGCGCGCGTGGGTCGCGTGCGCCGGGCCGCGGCGTTTTCGGGCCCGCGCGTGCCCCGTCGCGCCCGCGCGCCCCCTTGATGGCTCCGCACCCCCATGGGAATCTGAGAATCCTCCGCTTGTGCGCTTGTGAATCCGTTCTCGTTGCCCTCGCGGCACGGGCCCGGGCCATCGGCCGCATCCGTCCGGCGGAGGCTCGCACGCCCTGGAGGTGGCATTCCATGCTCGTCCGCGACGCCATGAGCACCGTGATCCTGACCCTCGGACCCGCGCACACCCTTCGCCAGGCGGCCTCGCTGATGTCCGGCCGTCGGATCGGCGCCGCCGTCGTCCTCGACCCCGAGCACTTCGGGGTGGGGATCCTCACCGAACGCGACATCCTCAACTCGCTCGGCGCCGGCCAGGACCCCGACCGGGAGACCGTCGGCGCCCACACCACCGGCAACGTGGTGTTCTGCAGCCCGCAGACCACCGTGCAGGACGCCGCCGAGGCCATGGCCCACGGCGGTTTCCGCCACCTGATCGTGCTGGAGGACGGCGGCCCGGTCGGCATCGTCTCCGTGCGCGACGTGATCCGCTGCTGGGCCCCGGCCCGCCGCCGCGCCGCCGCGACCGCGAGCGCCGCCTGACCCCACCCGTCCCCGGCCCCCGTCCCCGATCCGGACACGCCGACGGGCCGGCACCCCCGAGGGGGTACCGGCCCGTCGTGCCGCGACAAGCGGTCCGTCAGCCGCGCAGGGCCTGGACGGCGGCTTCCAGCCGCTTGCCGAAGTCGCCATCGGCCTGGCGGAAGTTGTTGATCGCCCGCTCGGCGATGTCGTCACGGGAGACTTTGGCGATGAAGCCGGCCAGGTTCTCGACCAGGCGGCTCTTCTCGTCCTCCGAGAACAGGCGGTAGAGGTTGCCCGCCTGCACGAAGTCGTTGTCCTCGGCGTGCACCGGGGCGGCCTGGTCGCCGGTCACACCGGTGACCTGCTGGCCGACCCACAGCGGACGGTCGGTCTGGTGGGGACCGCCGAAGCTGTTGGGCTCGTAGTTCTTCGCACCGGCGTGGCGGCCGTCGTACAGGAAGCCGTCGCGCGAGTTGGTGCGCGCCTCGGTGGCCTTGGGACGGTTCACCGGCAGGTGGTCGGCGTTGATGCCGACGCGGTAGCGGTGCGCGTCGCCGTAGGCGAACAGGCGGCCCTGGAGCATCTTGTCCGGGGACGGACCGATGCCGGGCACGAAGTGCGCCGGGGAGAAGATGGACTGCTCGACCTCGGCGAAGACGTTCTCCGGGTTGCGGTTGAGCTCCAGCTTGCCGATCTCGATCGGCGGGTAGTCCTCGTGCGGCCACACCTTGGTGAGGTCGAACGGGTTGAAGCGGTAGTTCGCCGCGTCGGCCGCGGGCATGATCTGCACCTGCACGGTCCAGCTCGGGAAGTCCCCGCGCTCGATCGAGGTGCGCAGGTCGCGCTGGTGCGAGTCGGGGTCCTCACCGGCGAGCTGGTTGGCCTCGGCCTGGGTGAGGTTCTTGATGCCCTGGTCGGTCTTGAAGTGGTACTTGACCCAGAAGACCTCGCCGGCCTCGTTGTTCCACTGGAACGTGTGCGAGCCGTAGCCGTTCATGTGGCGGTAGGACGCCGGGATGCCGCGGTCGCCGAACAGCCAGGTCACCTGGTGGGTGGACTCGGGCGACAGACCCCAGAAGTCCCAGACGTTGTCCGCCTCCTGCGAGCCCGTGTACGGGTCGCGCTTCTGGGTGTGGATGAAGTCGGGGAACTTGATGGCGTCCTTGATGAAGAACACCGGGGTGTTGTTGCCGACGAGGTCGTAGTTGCCCTCTTCGGTGTAGAACTTCAGCGCCCAGCCGCGCGGGTCACGACGCGCGTCGGCGCCGCCGAGGCTGTCGGCCACGGTGGAGAACCGCAGGAAGGTCTCGGTCTGCTTGCCGACCTCGGAGAGGAACTTGGCCCGCGTGTACTGCGTCACGTCGGCCGTGACGGTGAAGGTGCCGTAGGCGCCGGCGCCGCGCGCGTGGACCACGCGCTCCGGGATGCGCTCGCGGTTGAAGTGCGCGAGCTTCTCCAGCAGGAGCTGGTCCTGGACCAGAACGGGGCCGTTGACGCCGGCCGTCTCGCTGTTCTGGTTGTCGGCGACCGGAGCCCCGGCCTCCGTGGTGAGCGGTCCCTGCGTCGTCACTTGCGCCTCCTGCGAAGTTCTCTGCACGCCCTGTCCTTGGCGTTTGCCGTAACCGATCCTACAATGGACATTGTCCAAGTCAAGCAAGCATCCAAATCCACAATGGTTCGGGATCTTGACAGACCACGGATCCATACCCCTTCGCTGTTAGGCTGGAGCCATGAGTGACCTGCTGGAACGACTCCGCGGACGCGGCTGGCGCATGACCGCGCAGCGACGCGTCGTGGCCGAAGTGCTCGACGGTGACCACGTGCACCTGACGGCGGACGAGGTCCACGCCCGCGCGGTGACCAGGCTGCCCGAGATCTCTCGGGCCACGGTCTACAACACCTTGGGCGAGCTCGTGACCCTCGGCGAGGTCCTGGAGGTCTCGACCGACCGCCGCGCCAAGCGCTACGACCCCAACGCCCACCGGCCGCACCAGCACCTGGTCTGCGCCCGCTGCGGCGCGATCCGGGACGTCCACCCCTCCGGCAACCCCCTGGCGGACCTGCCCCTCGCCGAACGCTTCGGCTTCACCGTCGAAGGCGTCGAGGTCACCTACCGGGGCGTCTGCCCCGACTGCGCCACGGCCTGAACCGGCGCGGCACCGCGACACCCGAAGGGCCCCGCGCCGCGGCGCGGGGCCCTTCGCCGTCCCCACACCCACCCGGACCGGAACCCGCACCGGGCCCGAACACGCCGAAGGCCCGGAACTCGATGAGTTCCGGGCCTTCGGTTTCAGTAGCGGGGACAGGATTTGAACCTGCGACCTCTGGGTTATGAGCCCAGCGAGCTACCGAGCTGCTCCACCCCGCGTCGGTAAACCCGACTCTACGCGAGTCATCCCGCCGGGGGCAAATCCATTGCCGACCGCCCCCGCGCGCCCCGCCTCGGGCCGTCTCAGGCCGACAGTTCCTCGGCCAGCGCGTCCCGCAACCGGCCGGCCCGCTCGGCCACCTCCGCCGGCCCCAGCTCCATCGCCCGCACGCACCACTTCTGCCCCTCGGACAGGTCCCCGTGCCGCGCCGCCAGCAGGGCGAGCCGCAGCGCGGCCCGGCCGTGCCCGGCCACCGCCGCCCGGGTCCACCACAGCGCCGCCTCCGGCTCGCTGCCCTCCCGGGCCAACAGCAGGCCCAGGTTGAAGGCCCCGTTGCGCGAACCGGCCTCGGCGGCCTCCCGGTACCAACGCGCCGCGACCCCGAGCTCCCCCCGTCCGGCCGCGAGCATCCCGACCCGGACCTGCGCCCGCCGGTGCCCCAGCTCGGCGGCCCGTTCGTACCACTCCTCGCTCTCCGTGCGCGGCCCGCCCATCGGCTCGCCGAGGGTCGGCGGCTCCGGCGGCGGGGCCAGCGACTCCAGCAGCGAGGCCAGCCGGAACGCGGCCTCGGCGCTGCCGCCGCCCGCCGCGCACCGCAGGTGCCGCTCGGCGGCCCGCTCCTCGCCGTCGCGCACGAGCGCGATGCCGACCTGGAGGGCCGCGTCGGTGTGCCCGGCGGCGGCGGCCCGCTCGTACCAGCGCAGTGCCTCGCGGTCCTCGTCCCGGCCCGCGTGCAGGATCCCGAGGTTGAAGGCCGCGTCCACGCTGCCCGCCTCGGCGGCCTTGGAGAACCACGGCTCGGCGCCGGCCGCGTCCCCGCCCTGGAGCAGCAGGATCGCGAGCGCGTTGGCGGCCTCCCGGTGCCCGGCGTACGCGGCCCGGCGGTACCACTGCTCGGCCTGCGCCGTCCGCTCCTGCGAGGCGCACAACAGGGCCAGGTTGTAGGCCCCGTTCTGGTCCCCGGCGTCCATCGCGACCCGGTACCAGCGCTCGGCGGTCTCGGTCTCCCCGCGCGCCGCGTGCAGGGCGCCCAGCGCGTTCGCCGCGTTCCCGTCCCCCTCGCGGGCCGCGCGGTGCCACCACACGGCCGCGGTCTCCTCGTCCCCGGCGTCGCGCAGCAGGAAGCCCAGGGCGCACGCGGCCCGCGACTCGCCCTGCTTGGCGGAGGTCAGGTACCAGCGGCCGGCCTCCTTCAGCTCTCCGCGCGCCTCCAGCAGGGTGCCCAGGTGCAGGGCGGCCCGCCGGTGGCCGCGCGCGGCGGCCTGCCGGTACCACTGCTCGGCCTCGGCCGGCCGGCGCCGGCGCACCAGTCGGGCGAGCCGGTACGCGGCCTCGCGGTGCCCCTGTTCGGCGGCCATCCGCAGCCAGGGCTCGGCGCCCTTCTCGCCCCGGTGCTCGATCAGGTCGGCGAGCCCGTACGCGCCGAGCGCGTGCCCGGACTCGGCCGCCAGCCGCAGCCAGTACTCGGCGGCCGGCTCGTCCCCGCGTTCACGGAAGTGCCGACCGAGGGCGTGCGCGGCGGGCGCGGATCCGGCCACGGCGGCCACCCGCCACCAACCGGCCGCCTCGTCCGGGCAGCCGCGCTGGTGCAGCAGGACGCCGAGGTTGTTCGCGGCGGCCCGGTCCCCCTCGGCGGTGGCCCCGCGCAGGTACGGTTCGGCCCCGTCGAGGTCGCCCCGGCGCAGCAGCAGGGCCCCGAGCACGCTCATGGCCCCCGGGTCGCCCCGGTCGGCGGCGGGCCGGTGACGGGCCTCCAGCTCGGCGTCACCGCTGGGTTCGGCCACGAGGTCGGCCTCGGCGGGGTCCAGGGGGACGGCGGTGTCGTCGGGGGCGCCGGCGGGCGCGGGGATCCGCGGGGCGGGGGGCGCGTATCGGCCGGCGCCGCGGGCGGCGGCGGAGGCGCCGGCCTGACCGCGGGCGGTGCCGGAGGTGGTCGGCCCGGCCGGGGCGGGAACCCTCGGCGGGGCCTGGACGGGGGTGCGGGACAAGCCGGATCCGACGACCGGGACGCCCCGGTCGACGTGTCCGCCGGCCCTCGCCTCCGCCCTCACAATCCGCCCTGTCTCCAGCAGAGTTGCCCTGTCCCCCATGAATCCCATCGTCGCATCACCTGCTACCCGCGTACACCTGCTCTGTCGCAGCCAGTGAGGGCCTCACAACGTTTTGTCGACATGCCCACAGAGAGACAAGTCAAACACGCTGCGCCCCCAACTCACCCGCCTCGGTGACCGCGTGTCCCGCAGGAGATGTTTCACACCTCTTGTGACGCGTACGACAAAGGCCCGGATCCAAGGATCCGGGCCTTTGTCTGCTAGTAGCGGGGACAGGATTTGAACCTGCGACCTCTGGGTTATGAGCCCAGCGAGCTACCGAGCTGCTCCACCCCGCGTCGGTAGGACCACAGTAGCACGGGGCTCGGACCACATCCGAATCGCTTTCCCCGCAGGCCCCACCCGCGCGGGGCGGGCGGGACCGGCGGGGTCGGCGAGGTGGACGTGCGGGAGGTCGCTCAGCCGCTCGGCGCGGGTGACGGCGAACCCGAGCCGCTCGGGTTCGGGCTCGGCGGCGGACTGGTCGCGGCGCCCGGCTTCAGCTTGCCCTCGGCCTCCACGGCCCGCTTCAGCGCGGCGGCCAGGTCCTCCTGGGCCTTGCCGTACGCGGCCCAGTCACCGGCCTTCAGCGCCTTGTCGGCCGCCTCGACCGCCTTCTGGGCGTCGCCCAGGGCCGCCTTGACCGTCGGGTCCTGGGTGCCCGGGTTGGTGGTGCCCGTGCCCGGCGGGGTGGTCGGCGTCTCCGGCGTGGTCGGGGTGGTCGGGGCCTCGGCCCCGAAGACCACGTTCAGCGCCTTCTCCAGGGTGTCCTCGAAGGCCGTCTGCCCGCCGTAGGTGACGAGCACCTTGCGCAGCAGCGGGTACTTCAGGCCGGCGCTGCGGACGTAGACCGGCTCCACGTAGAGCATGCCGTCGTCCAAGGGGACCGTGAGCAGGTTGCCGTACTCGACCTCGGAGTCGCCGCCGCGCAGCAGGCGGATGGACTCGGCGATCTTCGGTTCGGAGTTGAACTTGCTCTGCACCTGCTTGGGGCCGTCGACCGGACGGCTCGTCGGCAGTTTCAGGATCCGGATCTTGCCGTAGTCGGAGGTCCCCGGATCGGCGTTCACCGCCATGTAGGCGCTGAGGTTGTCGCGGCCGTTCGGGGTGAAGGTGGTCGTCAGCGAGAAGACCTGGTCCTTCTCCTTCTGGCCCGGCATCTTCAGCGACAGGTAGTACGGCGGGACGGCCGTGCCCGGCTTGGCGGTCGGGTCGTCCGGCACCTGCCACGCCTCGGAACCGCTGAGGAAGGTCTGCGGGTCGGTGACGTGGTAGCGGGTCAGCAGCTCGCGCTGGACCTTGAAGAGGTCCTGCGGGTAGCGCAGGTGGTCCATGAGCGGCTTGGAGATCTCGCTCTTGGGCTTGACCGTGCCCGGGAACGCCTTCATCCAGGTCTTGAGGACCGGGTCCTGGGTGTCCCACTGGTACAGGCTGACCGTGCCGTCGTAGGCGTCCACGGTCGCCTTGACGGAGTTGCGGATGTAGTTGACCTGGTTCTCCTGGGTCACCACGGCGCGCTGGCTGTTGGTCAGCGAGTCGGTGGTGGAGTCGCCCAGGGTGGTGCGGGAGGCGTACGGGTAGCCGTTGCTCGTGGTGTACGCGTCCACGATCCACACCACGCGCTTGCCGACGACCGCCGGGTAGGGGGCGCCGTCGATGGTCAGCCACGGGGCGACCGACTCCACGCGCTCCTTCGGGGTGCGGTTGTACAGGATCCGCGAGCCCTCGCCGATGGCCCCCGAGTACAGGATCTGGGGCTCGCTGAAGGTCAGCGCGTACGCGGCGCGGTTGATCGGGTTGTCGAGGTTGACCCCGCTCTTGCCCTCGTAGCTGGTCTCCTTCTCCCCGCTGTCGTCGGAGTAGTCCAGCTCCTTCTGCGGGCCGCCGACGATCGAGTACTGCGTGGTCTGCTCGCCGTAGTAGATCCGCTGCTGGAAGGACTTGTCGTCGCCGAACTGGCCCTTCGAGGGCAGGTCCGACTGGGTGAACTCCGGGGCGCCCTCGGCGGTGGCCGTGGTGCCCTTCGCGGCGACCACGCCGTAGCCGTGGGTGTAGCGGAAGTGGTCGTTGATCCAGTTGTTCTTCGGGATGCCCTTGATGTTCAGCTCGCGCAGGCCGATCACCGTGTCCTGGCCGTTGTACCGGTCCACCGCGAGGGTGGACGGGAACGCGTAGTAGCCCTTGACCTGCTGGAGCTGCTGGAAGGCCGGGGAGACGATGTTCGGGTCCAGGAGACGGACGCTCGCCGTGCTGGACGCGGCCTCGCGGAGCTTGGTCTTGTCCTCCGTGCCGGAGACGCCCGCGTAGTCCTTCACGTCCGAGTTCGCGATGCCGTAGGCGTCACGGGTGGCGTCGATGTTCTTCTCGACGTACGGCGATTCCTTGGCCTGCTCGTTCGGCTGGACCTGGAACTTCTGCACGATCGCCGGGTACAGCCCGCCGATCAGGACCGCCGACAGCACCATCAGGCCGAAGCCGATGACGGGCAGCTGCCAGGTGCGGCGCCACAGGGTCGCGAAGAACAGCACGGCGCAGATGGCCGCGATGCAGAACAGGATGGTCTTCGCCGGCAGGTACGCGTTGGCGTCCACGTACCGCAGACCGGTCCAGTTGTCGGCGGCCTTGAAGTCGCTGGACTTCACGGCCAGCCCGTACCGGTCCAGCCAGTACGCGACGGCCTTCAGGGCCACGAACAGCCCGAGCAGCACCGACAGGTGCCCGGTGGCGGCGGCCGTGGCGCGCGCGCCGGGGGTGCTCAGGCGCAGCCCGCCGTACAGGTAGTGCACGAGGGCGGCGGCGATCACCGAGAGCACGACGGCGGCGAAGCCGAAGCCGAGCAGGAACCGGTACCAGGGCAGGTCGAAGGTGTAGAAGGAGACGTCCAGCCCGAACTGCGGGTCCTTGGTGCCGAACGGCACCCCGTTGACCCACATGAGCCAGGTCTTCCACTGACCGGCGGCCGAGGCGCCCGCGATCAGGCCCACCAGCACCGCGATCGCCAGGAGCAGCCACTTCTTGAAGGGCGCGACGCCCATCCGGTAGCGGTCCAGGCTCTGCTGTTCGGCGGACATCGCCGACAGCGGCGGTCGCAGCCGGTGCGCCAGCCAGATGTTGAAGCCGACGGCCAGGGCCATCAGCAGGCCGAACACGACGAACAGGACGACCCTGGTCCACAGGGTGGTGGTGAAGACGGTCGAGTACTTCACCGAACGGAACCAGAGCCAGTCCGTCCAGAAGCCCGCGAACATGATGAAGATCATGCCGAGGACGGCCAGTACGCCCAGGGTCATGAGCAGGGTGCGGGCCCGCCGGGACGGGCGGCCGACTCTGATCCGTGAAGGCCCGGAGGGGCCTCCGCCGCGGTCCGGCATCTGGAAAGCCAAGGTGCGCACCTCGAAAGTCGCTGTGTGGTCAAGCGGGCCCCCGATCGTAGGGCCCACTGATGCAACTTACTGAGCCTTTGCTCAGTTCCCGGTATCCCCCCTGAAGGAGGCAGGATGTTTCCCATGTCCAATGTCTCCTCCCCCTCCGGCACCCCGATGGCGGCGAGCCCGCTGACCCGCGCGTGCCTCGAAATCGACGAGTACGCCGCCACCCTCGGCTGGGACGCCCCGGCCCGGCTGTTCGCGCTCGTCGACACGGCCCGGCTGCGCTCCACCGAACCCCGCCTCGCGACCCAGCTCGGCCTCGACCAAGACGACACCGGCAAGAACCAGCTCACCCCCATCGAGCAGGACGAGCTGCCGGCCGGCGCGGCCCTCGACAAGTTCCTCGGCACGATCGCCTGGCCCGACGCCGTGGTGGGCTGCGCCCTGACCGTGGAGCGGCTCATGCTGCCCCCGTCGGCCGAGGCGCAGGTCCCGACGGGCCTGTCCGACAAGAAGCTCGCGGCCTGGGTGGCCCAGCACCCGGAGCGGCAGGAGGTGCGGCTGACCGTGGCGGTGCTGCGGGACGGCTCGCGCGAGTCGGCGGTGCGGCTGCGCGAGAAGGACAGCGCGAACGACGTGCTGACCGGCGCCGGGCTGGTCCCGGGGCTGGCCGACGCGCTGGCGGCGACCTTCTCCTGACCCGACGCTCGGGTGCGCGCACGGGGCGGGCCCCGGACCGGTGCGGTCCGGGGCCCGCCCCGTACGTGTGTCGCCCCTCGGGGGCCCGGCTCAGCCGGCCGAGCAGCGGGGCAGGCCGTCGGTCTTGCCGGAGCGGATCCTCTCCAGCGCGCCCGTCGCGTCCTTGATGGTGCCGATCTTCACGAGGGTGAGGCCGGCGGGGGTGTCGCGGGAGGCCGCGGCGCAGTTGTCGGCGGGGGTGAGGAAGTACTGGGCGCCGGCCTCGCGGGCGGCGATCGTCTTCATCTGGATGCCGCCGATCGGGCCCACCTTGCCGGCGTCGTCGATGGTGCCGGTGCCGGCGATGAACCGGCCGCCCGTCAGATCGGTGGGGGTGAGCTTGTCGACGATGCCGAGCGCGAACATCAGGCCGGCGCTGGGGCCGCCCACCTCGTCGAGCTTGATGTCGACGGGGAAGGGGAAGGTGTGGTCGGTGCCGGCGCGGATCCCGACGATGGCGTGCCCGTCGTCGGGGGCCTTGGCGGTGGTGACGGTGATCTTCTGCTCGACCGTGGGGGCCTTGCCGGCCTTCTCGGCGGCGGCGGCGTCCTTGGCGGGCACGATCGTGAAGACGACCTTCTCCCCCGCCTTGTGCCGGGTCACCAGCTTCGACACGTCCTCGGGGGCGTTCACCGGGGACCCGTCCACCGCCTTGATCACGTCACCGGCGTGCAGCAGCCCCTCGGACGGGCTCGCCTTGACCACGGCGGCGACCACGACCCGGGTGGGCACCGTGATGCCGACCTCACGCAGGGCGGCGACCTTCGCGCTCTCCTGGGACTGGCTGAATTCCTCGGCGTTCTCCTGCTCCGACTGCTCGTCGGTCTTGCCACCCGGGTAGAGGTTCTCGTGCGGGACGACGATACTGTCGCCGGACAGCCACCCGATCAGCGCCTTCGGCAGGCTCATGTCGTAGTCGGCGCCGGTGACGCGGACGGTGGTCATGTTGAGGTGACCGGTCGTCGGGTACGTCTTGTGGCCGGAGATCTGGAGCACCGGCTCGCCGTGCGCCTCGCCCAGGGTGTTGAACGTGGGGCCCGGGCTCATCTGGGAGTAGGGCACCTTGAGGAAGAAGCCCGCGCACAACAACGCGAAGAGGACCAGGGTCGAGGCGAGCATCGTCGCGGTGCGGCGTGGCATGGAACGACAGTACGGGACCCGCCTGTGAAGCGACTCCCGGGGCCGTCCGAACGATGGCCCGCCCCCGAACGGCCGCACGCGGCACGGACGCGGGAAGGCCCCGACCCGCCCGGGGTGGGGGCGGGTCGGGGCCTTCGGAGCCGGTGGCCCGGTCGGGGCTCGGGTCTCGGTCAGACGCGTTCGCGGGCCGGCTCGGGGGCGTGCTCGGGGCCGATGGCCGGGGGCACCGGGTCGGCGGGCGCGGTGCGGGCGGCGGGCGGGAGCGCGGCGGGGGTCTCGGGGGCGACGGCGTGGTGCTCGGGGTCGACGAGCCGTACGGGGGTGAGCGTGGCCGGTCGCAGGGTGCGGGCCTCGGCGCGGGCGGCGGCGACGGCACGGTCGATGCCGGCGGCGCGGGCCAGTCGGGCGAGTCCCTCGGTGCGGCGGGTCCATTCGGCGGCCTGGCGGGCGGCGCCCCGGCCGGGGGCGGCGCGCCGGGCGGCGAGGGCCGCGCGCAGCGGGCGGGTGAGGCGGGCGAGGGGGGTGGCGCGCGGGGCGGCGGGTCCGGCCGGGGTCGCGGGGGTGTCCTCGCGGTCCATCGCGGCGCGGAAACGGGCGTAGCCGGCGAGTTCCGATATGTCGCCGGAGGTGCGGTCGCGCGCCGCCCAGCTGCCCCATATCGCGGCTCCGATCGCCGCGAAGAGCGGAATCAGGAGCCAAGCCAGTGCCGCCATGTGAGCCTCCCTGCCCCGAGTGACCGGCCGTTGGTGGCTTCAACGCTGGGTCCGGGCGGGGGGTTACGCAAATCGAGGGCGTGTTGGGGAGGCGAACGGGTGACCGGTGCGTCCGGACGGGTGTCGCGGGGGGCCGTCCGGGTCCCGGGGAGGGGTCCGGACGGTCGCGTCCGTTCGGGCCGGCGCGGGCGGGGTCAGCAGGCGCCGACCCACTCCTCGGTGCCGTCGGAGAACATCTGGTGCTTCCAGATGGGGACCTCGTGCTTGAGGTCGTCGATGAGCATCCGGCATGCCTCGAACGCCTCGCCGCGGTGCGGGCAGGAGACGGCGACCACGACGGCGAGGTCGCCGACGCTCAGGTCGCCGATCCGGTGGACGGCGGCCAGCGCGCGGACCGGGTACTTCTCCACGACCCGCTCGGCGACGCGCCGCATCTCGGCGAGGGCCGTGGGGTGGCAGGAGTAGCCGAGGGAGTCCACGTCGGCGCCGCCGTCGTGGTTGCGGACGGTGCCGACGAAGAGGGTGGTGCCCCCGGTGGCGTCGTCGCCGACGGCGCGGAAGACCTCGTCGAGGGAGAGCGGGGTCTCGCGGATGTCGAGCAGACGGATCGGGTCGTTCGCGGCCTGCTCGCCGGGGTGGTCGTAGTGCGCTGCCATGTCGTCCATCGTGCACCAGTTCCCGGCCGGCGCGTCAATCCGCGATTCCGCCGGGGCGCCCCGCCCGGGTTGGGAGCCTCCTACAGGCGGGGCGCGCCCCGCCTCACAGGCCGCGGCGGCGGCGGGCGGCGCGGACGACGGCGGCGGCGCCCAAGAGGGCGACGGTGGCCCCGGCGGCGCCGGCGGCCGTGGCGTCCTTGCGGCCCAGTCGGCGGCCGGCGACGGTGTGGCGGCCGGACACCTCCTGGAGGAGTTCGGCGAGGACCTCCTCGTTGGTCCGGCGGGGGCGCCAGCCGGCGGCGTAGAGGCGGCTGACGCTGACCACCCACGGGTGCATGGTGTAGGCCAGGTCGCCGGCCGGGGACGGGGTGAGGCCGATCCGGTGCAGGCGGGCTGCGGCGCCGAGGGCGACGGCGGAGGGCAGCTCCATGCGGCGGATGCCGCTCAGCTCCTCGACCTCCTCCTGTTCGAGCCAGCCCTCGCAGCCGACCGCGAACTCGCCGTCGACCTTCTCCAGGGCGGCGTACTCCAGGGCCGTGACCAGGTCGTCGACGTGGCAGAACTGCCAGGTGGGGCGGGAGCCGGCGACGACGAGGAGACGCGGGGACTCGAAATAGCGGGTGAGGGCGGTGTCGGTGCCGCCGACGAGGATCGCGGGGCGCACGACGGTGACGTTGAGGCCGGGGTGGGCGCGGGGGGCGCGGCGGCCGAGGCGTTCGATCTCCAGCAGGTCGCCGACGCCGGTGGCCTCGGCGGTGGCGCGCAGCTCGGAGTCCTCGGAGAGCGGGATGTCGTTGTCGGGGAGGGCCCCGTAGACCATGGCGGAGGTGCACAGGACCACGCGGCGCACGCCGGCGGCGGCGGAGGCGGTGAGGACGGTCTGGGTGCCGCGCACGTTGTAGGCGGTGCGGGCGGCCGGGTCGGTCTCCAGGTCGAGGTCGACGGCGAGGTGCACGACGACGTCGACGCCCCGGAGCCGCTCGGCGATGGCGGGGTCGCGCACGTCGAGGACGTGCCACTGGACGTCGGTGCGTTCGCCCCGGCGTTCGTCCACGGCGACGAGCTGCTTGATCTCGTCGGATTCGGCGAGCCGGGCGAGGAGGGCGGCGCCGATGCCGCCGGCGGCGCCGGTCACGGCGATGACGGGCCCGCGGGCGCCCGGGTTTCGCGACCGGCGAACGGCGTCGGCGGGGGCCTGCTCGGCGGCGCCCTCGTGGGGGCCGTCGGCGTCGTCGGCGGCACGGACCTGCGGATCTGGGGAACTCACCAGGCGTCTCCAGCGGTTGTCTTCAGTGGGTGCCGCGCTGTGACGCGTACCCACCAGGTACCTCCCATCCTGCCGCAGCCCGGAGGCCGGCGGAGCACCGAGCCCGGAAGCGGGCGGGGTGTCTACGCTTGGGGTTGTTGTCGGACCATTTCCCGTCGGCTTGACGCCGGCGGCCCTACCGAGCCGAGGAAACCCGTGAGTGACATGCCATTCGGATTCGGCCTTCCGCCGGAGGAGCCGGAGGACGGCGACGAGGGCAGGAAGAAGGGCGGGCAGGGCGGCGGCGCCGGAAACCCCTTCGGGTTCGGCCCCGGGGCCGGCGGCGACAATCCCTTCGCCGCGATGTTCGGCGCCATGAACCCCAACGATCTGGGTGCGGCCTTCCAGCAGCTCGGGCAGATGCTCAGCTACGAGGGCGGCCCGGTGAACTGGGACATGGCCAAGGACATCGCCCGCAAGACCGTCGCGCAGGGCACGGCCGACGGGGTCAAGGACAGCAGCGTGGGCCCGGCCGAGAAGGCCGCGGTCGAGGAGGCCGTGCGGCTGGCGGACCACTGGCTGGACGGCGTGACCTCCCTGCCGTCGGGCGCGGCGGGCGCGGTGGCGTGGAGCCGGGCCGAGTGGGTGGAGGCGACCCTTCCGGTGTGGAAGGAACTCGTGGACCCGGTGGCCGAGCGGGTCGGCGCGGCCATGGGCGGGGTGCTGCCCGAGGAGATGCAGGCCATGGCGGGCCCGCTGCTGGGCATGATGCGCTCGATGGGCGGCGCCATGTTCGGTCAGCAGATCGGGCAGGCCGTGGGCACGCTGGCGGGCGAGGTCGTCGGGTCGACGGACATCGGTCTGCCGCTGGGCCCCTCGGGGCGGGCGGCGCTGCTGCCGCTGAACGTGGAGGCGTTCGGCAAGGACCTGGGGGTGCCCTCGGACGAGGTGCGCCTGTACCTGGCGCTGCGCGAGGCGGCGCACCAGCGGCTGTTCGCGCACGTGCCGTGGCTGCGTTCGCACCTGTTCGGCGCGGTCGAGGGCTACGCGCGGGGCATCAAGGTCGACACCTCCAAGCTGGAGGACGTGATGGGTCAGCTCGACCCGTCCAACCCCGAGCAGCTTCAGGACGCGCTCCAGCAGGGCATGTTCCAGCCGGAGGACACCCCGGAGCAGAAGGCGGCGCTGGCCCGGCTGGAGACGGCGCTCGCGCTGGTCGAGGGCTGGGTGGACGCGGTCGTGCACGAGGCCGCGAAGCCGCGTCTGACCTCGGCGGACGCGCTGCGCGAGACGCTGCGCCGGCGGCGGGCCTCGGGCGGTCCGGCGGAGCAGACCTTCGCGACGCTGATCGGTCTGGAGCTGCGTCCGCGCCGGCTGCGGGACGCGTCCCGGCTGTGGGCCTCGCTGACCGACGCGCGGGGCGTGGACGGCCGGGACGGGCTGTGGGAGCACCCGGACATGCTGCCGACGGCCTCGGACCTGGACGACCCGGACGGGTTCGTGCACCGCGAGCACCTGGACTTCTCGGAGCTGGACAAGATGCTCGGGGAGGCCGCGCGCGGCGAGGGCGACGCGGGCAAGGACGACGAGGGCAAGGGCGACGGCGCGAAGTGAGCGGAACCCTGCACGAGGCCGTCGTCCGCACCCTCACGGCGTACGACGGCGGTGGTGACGCGGAGCAGCTAGCGCTGCGCGAGGTCTACCTGAAGCACCTGGCGGCGGAGCCGGACGGGGTGTGGAAGCGGTGCGAGGCCGGGCACGTGACCGGCAGCGCGCTGGTGATCGACCCGGTGAACGAGCGGGTGCTGCTGACCTTGCACCGCAAGCTCGGCCTGTGGTTGCAGATGGGCGGCCACTGCGAGCCGCAGGACACGACCCCGGAGGAGGCGGCGCTGCGGGAGGCCGTCGAGGAGTCCGGGATCGCGTCGGGGCTGGAGCTGGTGGCCGGGGGCCCGGTGCGGCTGGACCGGCACCCGATCCCGGCGCCGTGCAACTGGCACCTGGACGTGCAGTACGCGGTGACGGCCCCGCCGGGGGCGGTGGCCGAGATCAGCGAGGAGTCCCTGGACCTGTGCTGGTACGGGTACGAGGAGGTCGCCTCGGTGGCGGACACCTCGGTGGTGCGGCTGCTGGCGGCGACCCGCGAGCGGCTGGCCGCGACGGAGCGCTGAACCGGCGCGCCTCGGGCGCGGCGGGTGACGGCCCGGACGGACGGGACACGCGGTGCGCGTGTGGCGTCCGTCCGGGCCGTCGCGCGTGCGGGCGGCGGCGTCCGGGCGACCGGCGGCGTGCGCGCGGCCGGCGGCGACCGGCCGTCAGCTCCAGGCGTTGCCGCGGTTCTGCCCGTGGGCGCCCTGCTGCCCCATGCCGAACTGGGCGGCGGCCCCGGAACCGATCTGCGCGTTCTGCGGCGGCAGCACCTCACTGGGCTGGACCAGGGCGATGCCGGTGCCGAGGAAGCTGAGCTCCCAGCCCTCGCCGGTGTTGCCGCGCCGCCGCCAGACCCCGCTGGAGTGGGTCTGGGCCTGCATCTGCACCCGCAGGGAGGTGGACCAGGCGACGATCGCGTCGGCGTCGACGTTCACGTACTTGTCGGGGGTGATCTGGAGCAGCAGCGGCTGCCCGGAGGTCATGAGCGCGACCTTGCCGCGTCCGGTGATGTTGAGCTGGTACTTGCCGGAGCCGGAGATGCCGTACTGGCTGTCCACGGCGATGACCTCGGTGTGCAGGGTGGAGTCGAGGGCGAGCACGTAGGCGCTGTCGACGGTCAGGCCGTCCTGCTCCACGTCCACGACGTGGACGTACTGGGCGAGGTTGGCGAGGTAGACGGTGCCCTGACCGGAGCAGCGCATCAGGTCGAGGCCCTCGCCGGTGCGGCGGCGCCGGCCGCGTTCCCCGGCGGACTGGTACTCGCCGTCGAAGTCGATCAGGCCCTGGTAGGCGACCATGGCGCCCTTGCGGGCGAGCACGTCGTCGTGGCCGGTCAGGGCGACCCGCAGCAGCTGCGGGTTCTGCACGGCGTACCGCTCGTCGGTGGGCGTCTCGGCGTGCCCGAACAGTGAACTCTGCATGGTGGGTCCCTCCCCCTCAGCCCCGGACCCGGAGGCGGTCGGTGCTGTCCTCGCTCGGCTGGACGACGACGATGCCCTGGCCGGAGAAGGCCATCTGGTACGCCTCGCCGCTGCCCCGGCCGATCATCGACGAGGCCTTGAAGCTGCGCTTGCCCTTGACCTTCAGGTGCGGGGACCAGGCCACGAGGGCGTCGGGGTCCACGCAGGTCTCGTCCTCGCCGCGGCCGCACTCGACGACGACGGGCGTGCCCCGGGAGGTGATCGCGACCCAGCCGGTCCCGGACAGTCCCACGTTGAACAGGCCCTGACCGGCGAACTTGGCCATCCCCTTGACCCGCTCGACGCCCCACTGGAGCTGGGCGTCGAAGGCGAGCAGGTTGGTGCCGTTGACGGAGAGCGCGTCGTTGGCGAGGTTGATGACGACCACGTCCGCGCCGTAGTCGGCGAGGTAGAGCAGCCCGTCCCCGGAGCACTTCATCAGCGGGGCGCCCTCGCCGGTCAGCCACTGGGAGGCCATCTGGCGAACGGCCGGCGGGTTGGCCTCGTACTGCACGAAGCCCTCGTAGGCGATCATCGACCCGGTCCGGGCGAACAGGTCCTGGCCGCTCTGCATGGCGACCTTGACCATGGACCGGCCGTGGTTCTGCATGCGTGCGGTGACGGGGCCGGGGGCGTACCCGGCGAGCTGGTGGTTCACGGCGTTCATGGCGGGCTCCCTCAGACCTCGTAGGGCTGGACGACGATGAAGTTGCCGGGGGCGCCCCGGAACTGGAGGTTGACGGTCTCGCCGCTGTGTCCGGGGTAGGCGTTGCGGCGCAGCCGGACCTGGCTGGACAGGATCACCTGGGAGCCGGCCGACCAGGCCACGATCGCGTTGCTGTCGGCGAAGGTGGTCGGGGTGACGGGCAGGACCACGGGGGTGCCGTGGGTCTTGACGATCACGGTGCCGGTGCCCTGGAACTGCATGGTGAACAGGGCTCCGCCGGGGATGCCGTGGCCCTCGATGCGGCGGACCTCGTGCTGGAGGGTCTCGTCGAAGGCGAGCACGTTCTCGGCGGACACGCAGATGCCGTCGCCCTGGAGCTCGACCGCGTGCAGGTGGGCCCCGTTCTCGGCGAGGAAGACCTGGCCGCGCCCGGTGCAGCGCATCAGCTGGAGCTCCTGGCCGGTGGCGTTGCCGACGATCCGGCCGGCGAAGCCCGCGCCCTTGTAGCCGAAGTCGACCTTGCCCTGGTAGAGCACCATGCTGCCCTGGCGGGCGAGGACGGCCTGGCCGCCCAGCGACAGGTCCACCCGCATGAGCTGCTGGTTCTGCGGGGTCCAGCGGGCGCCGGTCGCGGCCTCCTTGAAGGGCTGGAGGGCGGCGGCGAGTCCGGGGGCCTGCGGGGCCTGGGCGGGCACCCCGTACGCGCCGGGCTGCGGCTGCCCGTAGGGGGCCGGCGCGGGCGGGGCGCCGTGCCCGCCGTAGGGCTGCGGGGGCTGCGGGGGCTGCCCGTAGGGCTGCGGGGCCGGCGCGGGCGGCGGCACGGGGGCGCCGTGGGAGGGCTGGTGCGCGGGGTAGGGCTGCTGCGGCGGGTACGGCTGCTGCGGGGGCTGCGCGTACGGGGTCGGCGCGGGGGCCGGGGGCGCGGGCGGCGGCGGGGCGACGGGGGCGACCGGTGCGACCACGGTGGGCTGCGTGTGCACGGGCTGTGGGGCCGGCGGCGGGGTGGGGTGGGCGCCGGGCGGCGGCCCGAAGCCGGGCGCGGGGGCCGGCGGGGCGGGCGGGGCGGCGGGGCCGGGCGGCGGGGCGAACGCGGGCGGCGCGAAGGCCGGCGGGGCGCTCTGCTGAGCGGGCACGGGGGCCTGCTGCGGGGCCTCCTCTTCGAGGACCTCGCCGCCGAAGTTCTTCAGGAGGGCGGCGAGACCGCCGTCGAAACCCTGGCCGACGGCGGCGAAGCGCCACACGTCCTTGAGGTAGAAGTCGCCGAGCATCACGGCGCGTTCGGTGCTGAACTCGGATCCGGTGAAGGAGTAGCGCGCGACCTCCTCGCCGCCGGCGACCAGTCGCAGGTAGCCGGGGCCGACCTGGGACATCTGGCCGGCGCCGTCGATGGTGGCGGTGAAGGAGAGCTTGTGGATCGCGGCCGGGATCCGGTCCAGGGTGACCCGGAAGGACTCGGTGTCACCGGCCTGCGCGCCGAGGAGCCGGATGGATTCCTCGGGGGACTTGGGCTGGTTGAAGAAGACGAAGTAGCGGTCGTCCGAGAGGCGTTCGTCGGCGTCGAGTCCGAAGCAGCTGATGTCGAAGGTCAGTCCCGGGCCCTCGATCCGCACTCCGACGTACAGGTCCGTGCCCGCCGTCAGATCGCCGATCCTCGCCTTGTGACCGCGCTGGAATTCCCTGGCCATGCGTGTCGCCGTCCCCCTGTCCCGCCGTCGTGTCTGCGTCGAATCAGGCTAGCGGGAGA
Organism: Streptomyces dryopteridis; assembly: GCF_049606955.1. Taxonomy (NCBI): domain Bacteria; kingdom Bacillati; phylum Actinomycetota; class Actinomycetes; order Kitasatosporales; family Streptomycetaceae; genus Streptomyces; species Streptomyces dryopteridis. The sequence goes on from NZ_CP187113.1 coordinate 1,759,011, forward strand.
TCCGGACATCCGACCAAGTCGGTACCGAGCCGGTACAGATCACGGCCCGTCAGGGGCGTACGCGCGCCGCTTTCATGCCCGAATGCCCCGAATTTCCTGCCGGTTCGCGGCGACAAGGGCGAATCGCCCGAACTCTCCGGTGTGAACCCGAGGCTCCCGTTCCGGCCGCCTCGACTCAGGCGTCCTCGGGGTCGCCCGCCGTGTCGCCGTCCTCGTCGCCTGCGTCGGGGGCGGTGGGGTGCGGGAGGCGCCCCGCGGCCGCGACCCCCTCCAGGTAGCCGCGCGCCCGTTCCGTGCGCGGGTACGCCTCCAGCAGTCGCCAGAAGTCCTCGCCGTGACCGGGGACGAGCAGGTGCGCCAGCTCGTGCAGCAGCACGTAGTCGACGACGTACTCGGGCATGCCCTTGAGGCGGTGGGAGAGCCGGATGCTGCCCTCCGCCGGGGTGCACGAACCCCAGCGGGTGTTCTGGTTGGTCACCCAGCGCACGCTGCGTGGGCGGGCCCGACCGGCCAGGTACTGCTCGGCGAGGCGGTCGGCCCGCTCGGCCAGTTCGGTGTCGTTGGGGGTGCGTTTGCTCTCCTGCGCGGCGAGGCGTTCGAGCATCACGCCGACCCAGCGGCGTTCCTCCGCTTCGGTCATCCGGGCGGGGATGAGCACGATCGTGCGGTCGCCCTCGCGGTACGCGGACACGGTGCGCCGGCGGCGGGCGCTGCGGCGGACTTCGACGGCGGGCTGGGCGGAGTCGGCGGACACGTGCTGCACGGTACCTGGCAGGGCCACGAAACACCCCCTCTTCATTTCATATGCCTGATCACGTGGCCCTGTGGACAACTCGACGCAGCCCGCGAGGATCTCCGCCACTCTGTCCGTGCCGGGTCGAACCGGCGCTTACGGGACCCACCTGCCGAGGGAGTGCACCATGTCCGCCACCCGCCGCCCCACCCCCGGGGCGCCCGCCGCCACCTCCCCCGCCGGCCCGTCCGGCGCCCCCTCCGGGGGGCCGTCCGCTCCGTTCCGCGCGCGGTTGAGCTTCACCCACACGGTGGGCGGTCGGGGCGCCGGCGGCGCGCCGGCGGGTCGACGCACGCCCCCGGGCCCCCCGCCCCCGCGCGCTCGGGCACCGCTGCCGCCGCCCGCCGCCTGGGATCCCCCGACCTTCGCGGAGGCCGACGAGGAGGAGCAGGAGCGGGCGCCGGGCCGAGGGGACGGATCCGCCCTGGTCCCCCTGCCCACGGGCGCGGGCGGGGCGACGGGCACGTCGGGAGCACCCGGCGGGTCCTCCCCCGGGCCGGTGCGGCATCCCCGGGTGAAGCCGGCCCTGGCCCGCGCCTGGGGCGACCGGCAGACCGTCCGTTTCGGGGTGACCCCGGCGCACGCGGTGTCGCTGGGCCCGGTGGACCCGGCCACCGGACTGCTCATCGACCGGCTGGACGGCACCCGCAGCTTGGAGGCGCTGCGGCTGGCGGGTCCCTCGATGGGGCTGGAGCCCGGCCGGGTGGACGGGGTGGTGCGCCGGTTGACGGCGGCCGGGTTGATCGAGGACGGCCCGGCCGGTCCGGCCCCGGGCGCCCGCGAGGACACCGGTCCGGCGCGGGCGGCGGCCCTGACCGAGGCCCGGCTGGCCCCGGACCTCGCCACCCTGTCCCTGCTGCGCCGGGAGCCCGGCGGCGCGGACCGGGCGATGGCCGCGCGGGCGGAGGCCCGCGTGCTGGTGCGGGGCGCGGGTCGGGTCGGCGCGCTGATCGCGGCGGCCCTGGCGGGGGCCGGGGTGGGCGCGGTGGAGGTGATGGACGGCGGCCGGGTGGAGGAGCAGGACCTGGCGCCGGGTGGCTTCGGGGTCGAGGACCTCGGGCGCTCGCGTGCCGAGGCCGGGGCGGCGCTGGTACGGGCCGCGTCCCCGCGCCGGCCGGCGCGGGCGACCGGCGGGCGGCGGTCCGGGCCGGCCCTGGTGGTGATCGCTCCTCGGGACGGGCTGGGGGCGTGGGCCCCGGACCCGTCGGCGGCGGACTGGGTGGCCACCGGCACCCCGCACCTGTACGCGGGGGTGCTGGAGGCCACCGGGCTGGTCGGGCCCCTGGTCCTGCCGGGTGCCACGGGCTGCGCGGGATGCGTGGAGCTGGCCCGTCGGGAGGCGGATCCCTCGTGGGCGCGGATGGTGGCGCAGTGGCGGACCGCGCACCGTCGGCGGCCGGTGGGGGCCTGTGATCTGACGGTGGCGACGCTGGTCGCGGGACAGGCGGCGGCCCACGCGCTGGCCTTCGTGGACGGGGAGGTGCCGGGGGCCGCGGGCGCGCGGTGGGAGGTGTGGCCGCCGACCCTGCGCGGCCGGTGGGTGGACGTGCCCGGGCATCCCGACTGCGCCTGCGGGGCGGGGCGGAGCAGGGGCCCTTCGGCCCCCGATCGTGCCGCCGCCCGGCCCGAGGTCGGGGCCGGGGCGGAACCGGGGCGGGGGGAGTCGGACGCGTGAGGGGGACGACAGGACACAATGGCCGGGTGGCCGCCCCCGGCGGCCCGGCTCGGCCCGACGCGGGCACGGCGTGGAACTGGAGGGGCGCGCATGTCTGATCTTCCCCGGAAGGCGGTCACTCGCACGGCCAAGCTGGCCGCGCTGCCGTTGGGCATCGCGGGGCGGGCCACCTGGGGCCTGGGCAAGCGGATCGCCGGCCGGTCGGCCGAGCTGGTCGCCACCGAGCTCCAGCAGCGCACGGCCGATCAACTCTTCAAGATCCTGGGCGAGTTGAAGGGTGGTGCCATGAAGCTCGGGCAGGCCCTGTCGGTGTTCGAGTCGGCGTTGCCCGAAGAGGTCGCGGGCCCCTACCGGGCCGCGTTGACCAAGCTCCAGGAGGCGGCCCCGCCGCTGCCGGCGGCCACCGTGCACCAGGTGCTGGCGGAGCGGTTGGGGCCGGACTGGCGGGAGCTGTTCACCGAGTTCGACGACAGACCGGCGGCGGCGGCCTCGATCGGTCAGGTGCACCGGGCGGTGTGGCACGACGGGCGGCGGGTGGCCGTCAAGGTGCAGTACCCGGGCGCGGGCGAGGCCCTGCTGTCGGACCTGCGGCAGCTCACCCGCTTCGCGGGGCTGCTGGGGCCGCTGGTCCCGGGCATCGAGATCAAGCCGCTGCTCGCGGAGATGCGCGAGCGGGTGGCGGAGGAGCTGGACTACGCGCTGGAGGCGGAGGCGCAGCGGATCCACGCGGAGGTCTTCGCGGGGGATCCCGACATCCGGGTGCCGGAGGTGGTGCACCAGGCCGATCAGGTGCTGGTCACCGAGTGGATCGACGGGGTCCCGCTGTCCGAGGTGATCAACGACGGGGACGAGGAGGCGCGGAACGCGGCGGGCGGGTTGCTGGCCCGGTTCCTGTTCTCCGGCCCGGCCCGCACGGGCCTGCTGCACGCGGACCCGCACCCCGGCAATTTCCGTCTGCTGACCGACGAGGACGGCCGGCGCCGGCTCGGGGTCCTCGACTTCGGCACGGTCGACCGCCTGCCCGGCGGGCTGCCGGAGACCATCGGCATCTCGCTGCGGCAGACCCTCGGCGGGGACGCCGAGGGCGTGTACGCGCACCTGCGGGCGGAGGGCTTCGTGAAGGAGTCCCTGCCGCTGGACCCGGAGGCGGTGCTGGACTACCTGCTGCCGATCATCGAGCCGGCGGCGGTGGAGGAGTTCACGTTCACCCGGGGGTGGATGCGGGCCCAGGCCGCCCGTATCGCGGACCCGCGCTCCCCGGCGCACCAGCTCGGCCGGCAGATCAACCTGCCGCCCGCGTACCTGTTGATCCACCGGGTCACGCTGAGCACGATCGGCGTCCTGTGCCAGCTCGGCGCCACGGTCGCCCTCCGCGAGGAACTGACCACCTGGCTCCCGGGCTTCGCCCCCACTCCCCCACCGGAGGAGAACGCACCCACCCCGACGGAATCTTGATGACGAGGTCGACTCGCACCGGCAGGACCCCGCAGTCGCGAGCGTAGCCGGTAGTGGCATCTTCACCACCGAGGTCACCACCGGGACCGCTGGAGATCCCGCACGAGTAAGAGACACGGGAACAGGACATCTCGTGGCGCAGCCGTGGCCTCACAGCTCCGAAGCCGAAGCGAACAACCACGCCATGAGACCACCCGCCGAGTGCTGCTCACGTATTTTCGGAGGCCAAGTCACACCACCGGTCATTCCGTATCGATGTCGGCTTCACCGAAGTCCTGATCCGAAGACAGAATACCCAGGCTCTCGATGAACTTCTTCTCACGCGAAGCCATCTCATATTGCCGCATGGCGATAAAATCGACATAGTTTGCTGTTTTGAGATGCTCAACCGAGGCCAGACTGATTCCGTGAGAATTAAGAATGTCGATGCGACCATCTTCAGCAAGATTGATGAGAGCCTGGCGAATCGAGAGTCCGGGCGGCGTAACCATCGCGATACGGTTGGCCGGACTTGACGAGCCTGGTATTCCACTCTGCGTGATGATGTGCCGGTAGGTTTCTCGATGCGTCTTGGCCAGCAACTCGAGCACGTCGAGAGAGCCCCCATCAGAGTTCATGCGGTCCGGGAAAGTCTGCAGGTCCCAGAGAAGATACGACCGGACCCGCGCACTGCGAAGGTCGAACCGCTCAGGGAAAGCGCGAGCCCTCTCGTTCGAGTACGAGAGATCACCCTCGCCCGCAGCAAACGCCTTCATCTCCGCTATGAACTTGCGCACCTGCGTGGTGTTTGCACTGGCAAATGTCCCTGCCAGCGAAGTAATCCAGAACCAATCTCGAAGCTTTCTGCGCTGCTTTGCCTGAACCTTCCCTGAGAAGTAGAAAAAGACAGCTAAAAGCATGATCTGTATGTTGTATGGAACCAATCGGGCGAGCGGAACCCGGACCTCCTCCTTCAAAAAGTCGACGACCTCCTGCAGGATTCGGTCAGTCTCCTGTACTGCCTCTACCAATTGACCTTGAACCTTGCGGGCCATCATCTCCCAAGAGGTGTTCTGCACATCCTCTTCACCCGACAGGGCAAGCACGGTCTGGAAGATCGTCATGATCGGGATTTCCCCGAACCCAGAGGTCGCAATACGCCCCTGAATATCATCCATTTTATCGCTCAAGGTTTCCGGACCAGTGGTCCCGTACGCCAAAGCCGAGACCATCTGATCCGGACGCATGTTCTGGCCACTGCTGTTGATTCTGGAGAACACCTCCACAGCTTGCTGAAGCGTTCCACCCTCCATGCGTACAACAGAAACCTTATAATTCTTGACCCGTTGCGCGATACGCTCACTTTGTTCCGTGAGGCGTTCCGCCTCCGCCCTGTCGTAGTTCGCCGAGAGCTCTCGGGCATACTCGAGGAAATCCAGAGTCCGGAGCACGGACCTCATGGGCAGATAATTCGCGGGGATCTTTTCGTTACTCTTCCAATGCCGATAACGGACACCTTCGTGGTCCATGCGGTCGAGGGGGCGGTAACCCCACCACATCCAGTCCTCTTGCTTCGTCGACCGAGGATCTTCCGCACCGCGGTGCAACACGCCGAAGAGCGTCGAGAGGCGCTGATGGCCATCCAGGACATATGCGACCTTCGCTCCCTTGGGCGCGGGAGGAATGCTGCGTCCACCGATGGAATCGAGGCTCGCCAGCTCCATCGACGTCTCCCAGATCAGGAGACTCCCCACCGGGTAGCCGCGCTCCATGCTGTCGAACAACTGCATCATCTGTTCCGGGCGCCAAAGAAACGGGCGCTGGAATTTAGGAATTCGCAGCTCACCGCGGGAAACCCATCCCAGCACCTGCTCAAGGAACTGCACTTCCGGCACAACAGAAATATCCTTGGCCATCTCACCCTCCATGAGGCTCAGATCACACTCCGAATCTTTTCCAGCATCGATCGCAGCTCTCGGGACGCGCCAGGCCCCAGACTTTCTAGGTCCTTCTCTATGACACCTCCGAGCTTGACCTCCCTCAAGAAAAGTCCAGGCAACTCTACCCCGAACCCTTCCCGCAGGATGATCAGATCACTTTCCGCCACATTGGCATATAGGTCGAGATGCCGAGGATTTATGCTGTACGCCCCACGGGAACCATGGGCGTGGCGAGGTTTCCGCTCTGAAAAGCTGGGAGGATTTTTACCCTTCCCCCTGAATCCATTCTTCATGTCGAAATAGGCCCGCTGTTCGACAGAAAGCCTTTTCAGAGAATCCAAACGCTTACTTTGTTTCGCCTGGAGATTTGCGATCTTCGGCTGTCGAGCAAGAACTCGATTCGGGATGTAATTCTCCATCTCTCGAAATATCAAGACATGCGAATCACCCCCTTCGCGTACTACCGCAGCCCCATAGCCGAAATTTGGCGAAGGCTCGTCGGGGTGGTAACTGTCTCCATCCAGAACCAGGACAACCCGTTTTGTTCGAGCAAACTTTCCGGCCTGCTCAACAGCATGAACGGACGCACCATGCTTTCCACCTCCATTGTAAATCTCCAACCTAAAAAATTCCTTGGCCTCAATAATATCCTCGAAGCCTAATATTCTTGCTATTGCCTCTATCATCTGCCAGTCGTAGATGGCATTCTCGACCACCAGGACCGCAGGCCTGCCAAGATCGAGAACATCATCCAGCAAAGTATCTCCGGTTACCCTTACCACCTCTGCAGCGTTCCGGGTCGGGAGCCAGACCCCGGCGGCACTGGATTTCGCGGCAACCTCTTGATACACAGGAGCAAGGCTGGGGAAATTAACCCGAAAGAACCTGTCTACCGCCTCACATTCCAGCGGCGAAAGTTGCCATTCGTGTCTGGATTCTCTGAAGAGAGAAATCAACTTGAAGACTCGATCAACATCCTCCGCACCCATGTCACCGGAGAAAAGATCGGAAGATATTTCAACCCTCATCGCGGGCTCGATTCACCTGCGCGTGGGCGAGTGCCTTGATCTCCTCGAAATCTTCCGAGAAAACCCCTGCAGGCCAATAGTCAATGTTCCCGAGCCTGTCTACCTCGATTTTCCGAAGCTGGGACGAGCCGCTCACCTGCTCGACGAAGTAAACCTTCAGATCTTCTGGTGCCAGCCGCCCCTCAGCCACGCGCCGACGCAAACGGAGGAGGAAGTTCTCGCTGTGCGTCTCGACCATGAACCGGACGGAAGAATTCTGGGCCGCATCAATGTATAGATCCGCGATCGACGCATGGGCTGAAGGGTGAAGATGCAGTTCGGGCTCCTCCACTACTTCGATCACTGACATGGCCGGCGGGTTCACCCTGTCTGCCGCACGCTGCACGAGCAAGGGAAGGAACTGTATGACGCCAGTTCCGACATCGTCGATGTGTACGAACAGGTCAGGGTTGCGGGTGGAGTGTAAACGAGGCATGTAAATGTCCGAGCCGAGATCCGTGAGCGCAAGACGCCACCCCGGCAGCATCGACTCCAACAGTCGGTTGACCTCTTCGACCATGCGACCAGGATCCGCTTCGTGAGCGGCGAGCATACTCAAGGCCCTTTCACCCCGGTGGCCTACGGTGCGTGAGGCCCTGGACGAAGCCTGGAAGAACCGCCTCGGAACCTCTCGCAGCGGTCCCTGGTAGCGGACCTCGTCGAAGCTCTCCCGAACCAGTTCCGTGACCTCGCCTGCATCACTCACGAAGCCGAAGGAGCCACCCCCGTCAGGCAACAGACCGCGAAATGTCATACGGCAGGTGTCCTTGCCATCGTGATAGGTCCGCCCCTGCGCGAAGTACGCGTCGGGGCCGGGCACCCAAGAGAAACTTCTCCTCTGCCCGTTCTGCGCGATCTGCAGCTCCGAGACGAGCTGGATCCTGTGATCGGCGATGTTCTGAATGTTGGCGTCCACGGTGATCACGCGATCGTCGCGCGTAAGCACCTCGACTCCCAAGCCGATGCGCCCGTGTGGGGACGAGCCGTGAATCAGGTCGGTGAACAAGGGAGCGGGTCCCTGTACGGGGTTCAGGTCCAGAGGGTAGGGAGAGTCAGTGGAGAATCCCGAGGCCAGGATTGGGAGAGACCGCACAACCGCGCTCTTGCCGGAGTTGTTGCGTCCCAACACCACGGTTATGCGCCCAAGCTCCACCTCCTGCCGGTCCCTAAAGCATCGATAGTTCTCCAAAGAGAACTTCTCCAATGACACGCGGGCACTCCGTTCGGTCTTGTGCATGTCCGCAGCCCGAAGGAGCCTCATGTGACCTCGGGGGAGACCTTCGCGCAGCTACGGCACAACATTCGGGCGATGAACATTGCTTATGGGCATCCAGATCATGATTCCACAAGGATCTTGCCTGTCGCCAGACCATCACCGGCCAAAGGCATTCAGTGCGTCAAGTGGACGCAGGGCATCCGGATTCCGGGCATCCGATACGGTTTCATTAGCAACCAGAATCTCGGGGACGGCAGCGTGAAACACGAGGTGGCGGATGACGCACGGTCTGCGCGTACGGAGGGCTTCCGATATCGCGCCTTCGGCAGCCCAAGGCGTCGGGGCAGCCGGAAATGCGTTGTGGGGGGTGGTGGGCGGAGTCGAGGATGCCGGTATGACACAGCCTGCCGAGATGCTTTCCTCCGGGCCCGTCGCGTTGCGCCGGTGGCGCGAGGAGGACGTGGACGTGCTGCACGCGTTGGTGGTCGGGGCGCGTGAGCACCTCGTGCCGTGGATGCCGTTCGCGGCGACGCACGATCGTGTGCGGGGCGAGGCGTGGTTGGCGGAGTGCCAGGAGGAGTGGGCCTCCGGGGACGCCTTCCACTTCGCGATCACCGTCGACGGCGAGCCCGCGGGCAGTTGCAGTCTGATGCGACGGATCGGCGCGGGCGCGCTGGAGATCGGCTACTGGCTGCACCCGGCGTGGACGGGGCGGGGGCTGGTGACGGCGGCGGTGCGGGCCCTGGTGGAGGCCGGGCGGGGGCTGCCGGGGATCGACCGGGTGGAAATCCACCACGACGTGGCGAACACGGCCAGTGGCGCGGTGCCCCGGCGGTTGGGGTTCACGGAGGTGGGGCGCCGGCCGTACGAGGGCCCGTCGGCCCCGGCGGACACGGGCACGGACCTGGTCTGGCGCTGGTCGTTCGGGTCCCCGGCGGGGGCCTGAGCCCGGGGCCCCACCTCCGAGGTCACCACCAGGCGGGGTCGAGGCGGCTTTCGATGGAGCGCAGGTGGGCGCGGGCGCAGTCCCCGCACGTGTAGTGGCGCTCGCCCCGTTCGACGGAGCAGGTCCAGGTGAGGGGCGGGCCGTCGGCGGGGGCGGGCGCGCCGCAGTGGGTGCAGCGGGCCGGGGGCGGGGGCTCGGAGGCGGTCATTCGCCGACGATAGCGCCGCCGGGCGGTGGTGTTCGCGTCCGGTGCGTCCGCCGGGGTGACGGGTGGGAAACGGGTGAGGGACCCGGCCGTGCGGCCGGGTCCCTCCGTGGTCGTGCGTGGCCCGCGGGTGCGGGCCGGGCCGTCCGTCAGTGCATGACGGCCATGGCGAGCGCGCGACGGGCGCGCAGCGAGACGCGCTCGGCGCGACGCTGCATCCGGCGCGCGGTGACCAGGCGCAGGGCGCGACGCTCGGCGTCGGCCTCGCGCATCCGGTCGTCCATATGCGCACGGGCCAGGGCTTCGGGGATGAGTTGCATGGCGCGGGTCCTGTTCTGACGCGAGGTGATCGCGCCGGTGGTGATGAAGTCTTCGGTGGCGGAGCCGTAGGGCTGCTCGCTCGTCATGGCGTGGGCCGTCATGGGGTCCTGCTTCAGCGGGTCGTGCGTGTGGGGGTGGTCGATGGTGCCGCGGGCGTTCATGCCGCGACCGGGTTCTTGCGCGGGCGGCCGCGGGGCCGCTTGCGGGCCACGACCACGCCCTGGACGAAGAGCTCGCCGCCCCAGACGCCCCAGGGCTCGCGGCGCTCCTGCGCGCCGGCGAGGCATGCCTCGACAAGGGGGCAGGTGCGGCAGAGGGACTTGGCGTACTCGACGTCGGCCGGGGACTCGGCGAAGAAGACCTCCGGGTCGTACGAGCGGCAGGGGACGGGCACGCCGAGGTTCTCGATGGCGTCGTCGAGCGCGGAGAGCGCGGTGAGCGGGGTCAAGGTGGAGTCCTCCGGAGCGGGGGGCGGGGTGATCTTTCGGTCCTGCGGTACGGACGGGGCGTGCGCTTCGAGTTGCACGGGGTGTCTTTCCTCGTCTTGTCGTTCCGGCTGGTGGCCGGGTTTCGGCTGGTACCTGGTATGGCCAGTCCCGAGGCGCCTTCGCGTCTGTCGCTCCCCGTTCGGGGCAAACAGAAGGGCCGCGGATCCCGGTGGGGTTCCGCGGCCCTGAAGGCGCCGGCCTGATCATGCGATCAGGCTGGATCACTCCAGGGTTCGAGCCCGCGGAAGGCCCACATGACGTTCTGGTGCTTGACGTTCTGGTGCTGCTCGTGCTGCGGAGTCCGGGTGCCGGCATCGGTGGCGCCGAAGCCATAGCCCATGGCCGTCTTGGCTACTGCCGCCGATGCCGTGAGCGGTCGCTCGTTCCGCTCGCGAACGATGGCGGGGGCGGCAAAGCCGGCGCTGGTACCCAGGGAGAGGGACAGACCGGTGCCGTGACCCTTGATCGAGGGCGCGGCGAGCAGGAGAGCCGAGCCGAGCAGGCAGGGGGAGGCGGCGACCGAGATCTCGGTCATTTTGGTGGTGGTCATGATCGTGGTCACGGGGACTCGCCTCCTCTCGGCGTCTCGGGGACCGGCCGCCAGGCCAGTCCCGTGTATGTGGACAAGTACAGCACGAACCCAGGGCTTCCAAGAAGCCTCTGTTTCCGTTGCTAAGAACCTATGGGGATGCGCCGTGCTCGCGCAAACTATTTTTCCGACGAGTTTCGGAGTGTGTCAGTCGTGGTCTTCTCCAGGGTCCCGACCTGCGCAGATGGCCAGTACGTCGGGTCCGTAGAGGTCCAGCTTGGCGCGTCCCACGCCGGCGATCGTCGCGAGTTCGCCCCGGGTGTCGGGGCACAGTTCGGCGATGGCCAGGAGGGTCTTGTCGGTGAACACGCACCAGTCGGGCATGCCCTGGCGCCGGCCCTGGGCCAGGCGCCATTCGCGCAGTCGTTCGTAGAGGCCCTCGTCCAGGTCGGAGGGGCAGTCCTCGCAGCGCAGCAGTTTGATCTCGCCGGCGTCCATGAGGGTCTTGCCGCAGACCCGGCATTTGGCGTTGCCGCGCCGGCGCCGCGCGCGGGCGTCGCGCTCGGGGGTCCCGTCGGGGCCCAGGCCCGCGCCGGCGGCGCCGGTGCCCGCGCCTCCGCGACCGCGAACGCCGCCGGAACCGGGGCGCAGCCCCTTCAGGAAGCGGCTGGGGCCGCGGAAGTTGCGTCCGCCGGGGGACCGGGCCAGGGCCCAGGAGAGGGTCAGGTGGTGCCGGGCGCGGGTCACGCCGACGTAGAGGAGGCGCCGCTCCTCCTCGATCTGTTCGTCGGTCTTGGCGTAGGTGATGGGGAGCATGCCGTCGGTGAGCCCGACGAGGAAGACGGCGTCCCATTCGAGGCCCTTGGCTGCGTGCAGGGAGGCGAGGGTGACGCCCTGCACGGTGGGGGCGTGCTGGGCGATCTGCCGGGCCTCCAGTTCGGCGACGAACTCGGGCAGGCCGGCGGTGGGGTGGGCGCGGCCGAAGTCGGCGCCGAGGCGGGCGAGGGCGGCCAGGGATTCCCACTGGTCGCGGGCGGCGCCGGAGCCGGCGGGCGGGGTGGGGCTCCAGCCGTGGGCGGTGAGGACGGCGCCGACCTGGTCGCCGAGGCCGACGGCGTCGGCGAGGGCCGGATCGTTGCCGGCGGCGCGGGCGGAGCCGCGCAGGGTGATCAGGGCCTTGCGGACCTCGGCCCGTTCGAAGAACCGTTCCGCGCCGCGCAGCTGGTAGGGCACGTCGGCGTCGGCGAGAGCCTGCTCGTAGACCTCGGACTGGGCGTTGATCCGGAACAGGACGGCGATCTCGCCGGCGGGCACCCCGGCGGCGATCAGGGCCTTGATCCGGCGGGCGACGCCCTCGGCCTCGGCGGGTTCGTCGGCGTACTCGGTGTACGCGGGCTCGGGGCCGGGCTCGCGCTGGGAGACGAGTTCGAGGCGGTGCTCGGCGGCCCGGCCACTGGCCTGGGCGAGGATCCCGTTGGCGAGGTGCACGACCTGCGGGGTGGAGCGGTAGTCGCGGACCAGCTTGACGACGGTGGCCCGCGGGTAGCGGGCGCGGAAGCCGAGCAGGTGGTCGGGGGTGGCGCCGGTGAAGGAGTAGATGGTCTGGCTGGCGTCGCCGACCACGCACAGGGTGTCGCGGTCGCCGAGCCACAGGTCGAGCAGCCGCTGCTGGAGGGGGCTGACGTCCTGGTACTCGTCGACGACGAAGTGCCGGTACTGGCGGCGGACGGTCTCGGCGATGTCGTGCCGGTCCTGGAGGATGCCGACGGTGAGCAGCAGCACGTCCTCGAAGTCGATCATGCCCCGGTCGCGTTTGATCTGCTCGTAGTGGGCGTAGACCTGGGAGATCTCGGCGGCGGCGCGGGGGGTCTCGCGGCCGGCGAGGGCGGCGGCGCCCGCGTAGTCGGCGGGGACCGTCTGGGTGACCTTGGCCCATTCGATCTCGCCGGTGAGGTCGCGCAGCTCGTTGCGGTCCAGGCGCAGGCCGCAGCGGTCGGCGGCGGCGGCCACGAACTGCACCTTGCGTTCCAGCAGCCGGGGCAGCTCGCCGCCGACGGCCTTGGGCCAGAAGTACTGGAGCTGGCGCAGGGCGGCGGAGTGGAAGGTGCGGGCCTGGACGCCCTCGGCGCCGAGCTGGCGCAGCCGGCCGCGCATCTCGCCGGCGGCCCGATTGGTGAAGGTGACGGCGAGCACGCTGGTGGGGGCGAGGAGGCCGGAGCGCACCCCGTAGGCGATCCGGTGGGTGATGGCGCGCGTCTTGCCCGTGCCGGCCCCCGCCAGGACGCACACGGGCCCCTGGAGGGTCGTGGCGACCTCGCGCTGCTCGGGGTCGAGCCCGAGGAGCACCGCGTCGGCGGTCTCGGCGACCGCCGGGAAGCTGGGGGTGTGGGTGGCTGCTGTCACTCCGCCATGCTGCCAGGTTCGGTGGGACGGAAGGGAACGTTGTCCACAGGGGAAACGCTGCGGTCATACCGTCGTACGGAACGTGACCCGCGACTCCCGTCACATCCTGCCGCCGACGGGAATGCGCCGGCGCCGGCGTACGTTCGACTGGATCGGACGGTGTCGGACCCACCCGACCACTCCGATCAGGCCACACACCGCCGGGCATGCCAGAGGAGAGCGCAGCCATGCAGGACAAGGGTTCCGTGACGATGTACAGCACCACCTGGTGCGGCTACTGCCGTCGCCTGAAGTCGCAGCTCGACCGCGAGGGCATCGCCTACACCGAGATCAACATCGAGCACGACCCGGACTCGGCCGCGTTCGTCGAGAAGGCCAACGGCGGCAACCAGACCGTCCCGACCGTCCTGGTCGTCGGCGACTCGGGCACCGAGTCCGTGATGACGAACCCGAGCCTGGCCCAGGTCAAGCAGGCCCTCACCGTCTGACCGACCCCGGCCCGCCGGCCCCCACGAAGGCCCCCGCATCCCGGGGGCCTTCGTCGTGTCCGAACGGACCCTCGCGGGCTCAGGGGGTCGGGGGCGGGCCGGGCTTGGGGAGGGGTTGGCCGTACCAGAGTTCCACCAGGCGGGCCGCGATCGAGATGCCCGACGGGGGCAGCACCTCGCCCGCCTCGATGGCCTTCCGCAGGTCCTCGCGGGAGAACCAGCGGGCCTCCTGGATCTCCTCGCCGTCCACGGAGATCTCCGAGGACGTGGCCCGCGCCGTGAAGCCCAGCATCAGGCTGTACGGGAAGGGCCAGGGCTGGCTGGCGACGTAGTCGACCTGTCCGATCCGGACGCCGGCCTCCTCCCAGACCTCGCGGACCACCGACTGTTCGATGGACTCGCCCGGCTCCACGAACCCGGCCAGGGTCGAGAAGCGGCCCTCGGGCCAGTGCACCTGCCGGCCGAGCAGGGCCCGGTCCTCCGCGTCCGTGACCAGCATGATCACGGCCGGGTCGGTGCGCGGGTAGTGCTCGGCGCCGCAGCCGGGGCAGCGGCGGATGTGGCCGGCGGCGGCGACGACCGTGCGGTCCCCGCAGCGGGAGCAGAAGCGGTGCATCCGCTGCCAGTTCTCCAGGGCCACGGCGTGCACCATGAGGCCGGCGTCGCGGGGGCCGAGGAGCAGGCCGGCCTCGCGCAGCCCGGCGGGACGCGCGGACTGGTCGATGCGGCCGGGCAGGGAGTCCTTCTGGAGGGCGAAGTAGTGCACGCCGCCCTCGTCGGTGCCGAGGAAGTAGCGGTGGGTCTCGGTGACCGGCGCCTCGAAGGCGGGGGTCATGACGATCTCGGTGCCCCCGTCGGGGGTGTCGTCGATGAGGACCTGTCCGCCGGAGACGACGAACACGCGCGTGGTGGGGTGGCTCCAGGCCGCGGCGAGCCACGCCTCGTCGAGACGGTGGTGGGCGGCGCGGTCGATGCCGCTGGCTTCACTGAGCGACACGGGTCGCTCGGTCGAGGTGCTCACGTGGTGGTTCCAACTCCCCCGGTGGTGTGGGACGGACAGGCGCCCCTGCGGACGGACGGTGTGGTGCGCGGGCCGCCGCCGGCCGGCCCCGGCACGGTGGTCGGGGCGGGGCGGGCGGCCCGCGGTGGCGGTGGGCTCAGGTGGTCGCGGGCACGTCCGCCTCGGCCGGTCGCCAGGTGGTGCCGAGGTCCTCCCACAGGTGGGCGGCGGTCTCGACGCCCTTGAGGAGGAGGTTCAGCTCGACCTTCTCGTTGGGCGAGTGCCAGCCGTCGGAGGGCACGGAGATGCCGAGGAAGAGGACGGGCACGTCGAGGAGGTCCTGGAGGTCGGCGGCGGGGCCGGAGCCGCCCTCGCGGGTGAAGCGGACCTTCTGTTCGAAGGCCCGTCCCATGGCCCGGACCACCGACTTCAGGGCCGGGTGGTCCAGGGGGGTCAGGCAGGGACGGGTGGGGGCGCCGAAGACGATCTCGTGGCGGATGCCGGCGGGGATCCGGGCGGCGACCCAGTCCTTGACGGCCGCCTCGACCTCGTACGGGTCCTGCCCGGACACCAGGCGGAACGATAGCTTCAGGTGCGCGGAGGCGGGCACGATGGTCTTGCCGCCGGGGCCCTGGTAGCCGCCGCCGATGCCGTTGACCTCGGCGGTGGGGCGGGCCCAGATCCGCTCCAGAGTGGAGTGCCCGGCCTCGCCGAACGGGGCGTGCGAGTGCGCGGTGCGCAGCCATTCCGCTTCGTCGAAGGGCAGCTCGGCGAGGAGGGCGCGTTCGGCCTCGCCGAGTTCGGCGACCCCGTCGTAGAAGCCGGGGATCGTGACGCGCTCGTCCTCGTCGTGGAGGGCGGCGACGAGACGCGCGGCTATGGTCGCCGGGTTGGGCACGGCCCCGCCGAAGGCGCCGGAGTGGATGTCCTGGTCCGGGCCGTACAGGTCGATCTCGCAGTCGGCGATGCCGCGCATGCCGGTGCAGACGGTGGGGGTGGTCTCGTTCCACATGCCGGTGTCGGAGACGATCGCGACATCGGCGGCGAGGCGGGCGCGCTCGCGCTCCACGAGCTCGCGGAAGTGGATGGAGCCGGACTCCTCCTCGCCCTCGATGAGGAGCTTGAGGTGCACGGCGGGCGCGGTGCGCCCGGTCGCGGCGAGGTGGGCGCGGACGCCGAGGGTGTGGAAGAACACCTGCCCCCTGTCGTCGGCGGCGCCCCGCCCGTACATCCGCCCGTCGACGATCACCGGCTCGAAGGGCTCGGTGTGCCACCCGTCCTCGCGGGCCGCCGGCTGCACGTCGTGATGGCCGTAGACCAGGACGACGGGGGCCCCGGGGTCCTCGCTGGGCCATTCGGCGAACACGGCGGGCGCCCCGGGGGTCTCCCAGACCTCGGCGACCGGGAACCCGGAGTCGCGCAGGGCCCCCACCAGCCATTCGGCACTGCGCCGGACGTCGGGCGCGTGCTCGGGCTGGGCGGAGACGGAGGGGATCCGCAGCCACTCGGCGAGGTCGGCGAGGAAGGCGGTGCGGTGGCTGTCGATGTACGTGCGGACGACGCTGTCCGGGATTGCGCTCATGCCCCTGAGCCTAACCGTGTGTCGGAAGGTGAAGCTCGGCGTCCGGTTTGCCCGGCCCGCCTTGGAGGATGCGCTCAAGGGCGGCACGGTCGGGCAGGCCCGGGGGACGGATGGTGCGCCCGGTGCGGACGTGGTGGAACGCGGCGGTGATCCGCTCGGGCGGCGTGCCGGTCTGTTCGGCCCAGGCCAGGCGGTAGACGGCGAGCTGGAGCGGGTCGGCGCCGGCGGCGCGGCCGGTCTTCCAGTCGACGATCTCCCAGCGCACCAGCCCGTCGGCGTCGACGCTCCGGTACACGGCGTCTATCCGGCCCCGGATCACCCGGCCCGCGAGGGTCAACTGGACGGGCACCTCCATGCGGTACGGGGGCCGGTCGGCGTACGGGCCGGCCTCGAACGCGGCCTTGAGGCGTTCCAGGTCGCGTTCGTCGGCGATCTCCTGGTCGGTGCCGGGGAGGTCGGCGATCGGGTCGAGCACGTCGAGGTGCGGCAGCGGAAGATCCGCGAACCGGGACTCGACCCACGCGTGGAAGCGGGTGCCGCGCCGGGCGGCGGGCTGCGGCGGCTGCGGGAGGGGACGGGCCAGCTCGCGGGTGAAGGCGTCCTCGTCCTCGGCGAGGCGCAGCACCTGCGAGGCGGACAGGGCGGTGGGCAGCTCGACCTCGCGAACGGCGGCGCGGGACCGCAGCAGCTCCCCTTCGAGGGCGTCGAGATCCCGATCCCAGGACTCGACGGCCCGCCGCTCCTCGGGGGCGAGGCCGAGCCCGGGGTCGATGGAAACGGGCTCACCGGGCACGTCGACCGGCGCCCCGAGGGCGGGGTCGTCGGGAGCTGCGGCGGCTGCCTCGGTGGCTTCGGCGCTGTCGACGGCCTCGGTGGCGTCGGCCCAGGGGTCGGCGTCCCAGGGGTCGGGCTCCCACTCCGGCGGGGGCCCGTCGCCCGCGCCGTCCGCGCCGCCAACGCCGTCCGGCTCCTCGCAGTCGGGCGGCCACACGTACTCGGCGTCGTGGGCGTCGGCGTCCGCCTCGCCCGCCCGCGCCGCGCCGGCGCTCGCGTGGCCGGCCCGGGCGCGCGCCAGGTACGCCTCCACGAGGTCCGCCGCCGCCCGCCGCATCCGGTGCGTGTCGGGGTCCAGCGGCAGCGGCCACGCCGCGTCCACGGCCCCGGCCGGGTCCAGCGCCGGGTTCTGCGCGTCCTCCTCGGGCTCCGGCGCCCACGCCTCGACCTCCGTCCACGGCCCGTCGTGCACGGCGTCCAGGAACGCGGAGGGGCCGCGCCGCTTCTTCTGCGTGGGCCCCCACCAGTGTCCCGAGGCCAGCAGCAGGGACCGGGGCCGGGTGAAGGTGACGTAGCCCAGCCGCAGCTCCTCGACCCCCTTGTGCGCCCCGAGCGCCGCCTTGAACGCCGACAGCCCCTTCGCCGTCCACTCCGGGTCCGCCGGCAACGTGGCCGCGTCCCCGCGCAGCGCGTACGGCAACACCTTCGCGTGCGCCGTCCACGCGTCCGGGGCCTTCTCCTTCGGGAAGCCGCCGCCGATCAGGCCGGGGACGACGACCACGTCCCATTCGAGGCCCTTGGACTTGTGGGCGGTGAGGACCTTCACGGTGTTCTCGCCGCCGACGAGCGGGTTGTCGAGGCCCTTGTCGTGCCGGTCGGCGGTGCGCAGGAAGGCGAGGAACGCGGGCAGGCCGGCCTCGCCGTCCACGGCCGCGAAGCCGGCGGCGACGCCCAGGAAGTTGTCGAGGGTCTCCTTGCGGCGGGCGGCCAGCGCGCGCGGGGACGCGGCCAGCTCCACGTCCAGGCCGGTGGTGGACAGCACCCGGTGCAGCACGTCCATGAGCGGGTCGGAGAGGGAACGTCGCAGGTCGCGCAGTTCCCGTGCCAGGTGCGCGAACCGCACCGTCGCCTCCGGGGAGAACGGGAACTCCGCGTCGAACGCCGCCCCGGGCCCCTCGTCGCCACCGACACCGGCCCCGTCGAGGAACACCTCCAGGGCGTCGGCGAGGGAGACGATCTCGGCGGGGTCCACGCCCTCGACGGCGGCGGCCAGCCGGTCCTCCCCACCGGTGTCGCGGGCGACGAGCCGGCGCGCGAGACGCCCGAGCAGGGCCAGGTCCCGGGGGCCGATCCGCCAGCGCGGGCCGGTCAGGATCCGCACCAGGTGCGCGTTCGCCCCCGGGTCCTGCAACACCTCGCACACGGCGACGAGGTCGGCCACCTCGGGCAGGTGCAGCAGCCCCGACAGGCCCACGACCTCG
This sequence comes from Streptomyces dryopteridis, assembly GCF_049606955.1. Lineage (NCBI taxonomy): Bacteria > Bacillati > Actinomycetota > Actinomycetes > Kitasatosporales > Streptomycetaceae > Streptomyces > Streptomyces dryopteridis. The sequence continues at coordinate 1,777,353 of NZ_CP187113.1, forward strand.
ACCGGCACGTCCCGGGCCACCAGCACGGCCTGGATCGCGCCGAAATCGGCGGCGGACCGGCACAGCACCGCGATCTCCCCGGGCGCGCGGCCGGTGCGGATCAGGTGGGAGACGGAGTCGCCGAGCCACTCCAGCTCCTCCTCGTGCGTGTCGAGGAGGGCGCAGCGCAGGGTTCCGTCGTGCTCGGCGTCGGGCGCGGGCCGCAGCGCCTCCACCCCGTCGTGCCGGGCCCGCAGCGGGGCGGCCAGCTCGTTGGCGAGGGTCAGGAGCCGGCCGCCGCTGCGGCGGTTCTCGCTCAGCGCGAAGCGGTCGGCGGGCCGACCGTCGGCGTGCGGGAAGTGCTCGGGGAAGTCGTCCAGGTTCGCGACGGACGCGCCGCGCCACCCGTAGATGGCCTGGCAGGGATCGCCGACGGCGGTCACCGCGTGCCCGGCGCCGCCGCCCGTGTGCCCGGCGCCGTCCGCGTGCTCCGTGCCCGCGCCGAACAGTGCCGACAGCAGGCGGCGCTGGGCCACGGAGGTGTCCTGGTACTCGTCGAGGAGCACCACCCGGAACTCCTCCCGCAGCAGCGCCCCCACCTCGGGCCGGTCCTCGGCGAGCCGTGCGGACAGGGCGATCTGGTCCCCGAAGTCGATCAGGTCACGGGAGCGCTTGGCCTGCCGGTAGCGCTCCACCAGTTCCAGCAGCTCCAGCCGGGCCCGCGCGGTGTCGGGGACCCGGCGCAGGTCGGCGTTGGTGAGCTTCGCGCCGGCGAGCTCGTCGAGGAGGGCGAGATCGTACGCCCGCAGCGTGTCGGGGGTCACGAGGTGCTCGGACAGCTCCCCGTCCAGCGCCAGCAGCTCCTCCACCAGGTCCGGCACGGACCGCGTCAGCGCCGGGAACGGGCCCGGGGCCTCGCGCAGCACCCGCGCGGCGAGCTGGAAACGCGTGGCGTCGGCCAGCAGCCGCGTCGTCGGCTCCAACCCGATCCGCATCCCGTGGTCCTTCAGGAGCTGCCCGGCGAACGCGTGGTACGTGGAGATGCGGGCCTCCCCACCGGCCGCCTCCTCCTCCCCCGGCAGCGGATCCGGGTCGAGGATCCCGGCCCGGCCGAGCGCGGTGCGCACCCGCTCGGCCAACTCGCCGGCGGCCTTGTTCGTGAACGTCAGCCCCAACACCTGACCGGGCTCCACCTGCCCCGTCCCCACCAGCCACACCACGCGGGCGGCCATCACGGTGGTCTTCCCGCTCCCGGCCCCCGCGACGATCACCTGCGGCGACCGGGGCGCGGTGACACAGGCCATCTGCTCGGGCGTGAACGGAATCCCGAGGAGCTCCTTGAGCTGCTCGGGGTCGCTGAGTACGGGAGTACGCGGGGCCACCCGAAAAGGCTAGCCCGCACCACGGACACCCGGCCCGCGCGCGCCCCTCCCCTCAGGCGCGACCGCGCCGGCGGCGGGCCCGCAGGACGAGGGACTCGATCAGGATCGAGGTCAGGGTCGTCACGGTCACGGTCCCGAACAGCAGCATGGTCACGCCGACCATGTACAGGCCGCTGGCGTCGTCGGACCAGTCGTACCAGGCCCCGAACGTGACCCCGGCCGTCAACCCGAGCGCCGACGCCATCCCCCACGGCGTGGCGGCGGTCGCCCACACCCCGGCGAGCACCGTCAACCCGAGCCCGAGCACCTGCCACACGGCGTACGTCTCGTTCGGCACCCCCTCGACGGTCGAAACGTGCAGCTGATCCCACCCCAACCAGGCCGCCCAGGCCCCGGCCCCCACCACCCCGGCCACCAACCCGGCACCAATCCGCCCGAACGCGGGACGAGACCGGGGACTACGCAGTACGTCGCTCATGCGCCCCAGTCTTCGGGCGGGGGGTGGGCGGCGGGGAGAGTACGCGTACTCATCTCCACCCGGGTACCGGGGCGGGCGGGCACGGGCAGCGAGCCATCCACCGGTGGCAGGACCAGACCGACGGGGCGACGTCCCGGCGTGTGCGGGGAGCGGATCCGCGCCTTCGGGGCCTCCGCACGGGCGCAGGGGTCATCCCCGCGTGCGCGGGGGCTGGTGCCGTCCGAGCGGACGATGCAGCGCGTCGGTGGGGTCATCCCCGCGTGCGCGGGGGCTGGTCAGGGTCGGCGAATTGGACGGCGGCGTCGACGGGGTCATCCCCGCGTGCGCGGGGGCTGGAGGTTGTCCAGATCTCCCATCGAACGCAGGTCGGGGTCATCCCCGCGTGCGCGGGGGCTGGAGTCTTTCACCTGCGGGTTTGTGGCGGCGGGGTGGGGTTTTGAGTAAGGATTGAAGATTGCGACATTCCGGGCATTGCGGGGGCCTTGGGTAGCTGGGGGCCTTCGTTAGGGGGTGTTCGGTTGTTATCGTCGCGGATTTTTTGGGCGGGTGGGGTGCGGACGGCGGGATGGGGTTGGGCCCTTCGCGCACCAGACCGTTGGGGGGGGGCTGGGGTGGCCGCCTGCCGGCGGCGGGTAGGTCAAAGGCTTTTCCCAGGGGCGGCGGAGGGACGCCGGGGTCTGGGGCCGTGGCCGTTCGACGGTTCGCTCGGGGTCGGGGTTGGTCCACGGCAGGCGACCGGCCCGGGGGCGGCTGGGGTGGGCCGCTCCATGAACTGCGACCGTGCGCCCCGCCACCCGCCGCGCCCACCGGGCGGTCTCGGGCGGGTGCGGGCCCGTCGTGCCACCCCGAACCCCGGCCGCCTGACACCAGGCGGGCCCGACTGCGACCAGCCCGGCGTGTCGCCACGTCGCGCGGCCGTCTGACACCTGGCGGGCCCGGGTACGACCGGGCTTGTGTGCCCCCACGGGGCGGCCGACCGACACCGGGCGGGCCCGGAGTGGGCCGGTCCGGCGTGTTGCCACGTGCCTCAGCCGTCTGGCGCCTGGCGGGGTCGGGGTGGGACGGGCTGGTGTGTCCCCACGGGCCGACCCGCAGGCAGGGGACGGGCTTGGGCACAGGTGGCCCCCCGCCCGGCACGTTTCTTTCGGATAGGGGGCGGTGCCGGCAGAGCGGTTGGCTTGCGCCGGTGGGGACGGGGTCAAGGGTGGCGCTTGCGCCATCGCGCAGCGACGCGACCGAAGGGAGCGCCCTTGAGGCCGTCCACACCGGTGAAAGACGATCGGGCTGCCGGGAGCGACCCGACCCACACCAGCCACCGACCAGAACCACGCACCGCCCGCAGGCGCCCGCGCGGCTGTGTCAGTCGATCGTGTGGCGGCCTTCGGCTCGGGCGCTGCACGAGGAGCGGAAGGAGCAGCGGGTGCAGTGTTCGCCCGTGGTGGGGGTGAAGCGTTCGTCGAGGACGCGGCCGGCGGCCGTGGCGAGGAGGTCCGCCGCCCAGTCTTCCGGGCCCTCGCCGAGCGGGGCCTGGGCCTGGATCTTGGGGGCCTCGTCGCCGCCCTCCTTCTGGGGCGCGCCCTGGCGGAGTTGGACGAGTTCGGCGCCGCCGGGCGGGGGGCGGGTGCCGTCGAAGGCCGCGTCGACGGCGCCTTCGCGGACGGCGAGCTGGTAGACGGCGAGCTGGGGGTGGCGTTCGACCTGGGCGCGGGTGAGGGTGCCCTTGCCGGTCTTGAAGTCGACGACGTAGGCCCGCCCGGCCCCGTCGGCTTCGACGCGGTCCATGGAGCCCCGGACGCGGACGGCGTATTCGCCCGCTTCGATCGTCACGTCGAATTCGTGCTCGGTGGCCACCGTGGTGCGTCCGCCCCGGTCGGAGTGGTGCCAGCGCAGGAAGCGTTCGAGGGCGGTGCGGGCGTTCTCCTTCTCCTGCGCGGATTTCCACGGCGCGTCGAAGGCGAGGGCGTCCCACACGGTGTCGAGGCGTTCCATCAGCACGTCGAGGTCGGCGGGGGTGCGGCCGGAGGCGACCTCGTCGGCGAGGACGTGCACGACGTTGCCGAAGCCCTGCGCGGCGGTCGCGGGGCTGTCGGCCTTGACCTCGCGGCCGAGGAACCACTGGAGGGAGCAGGTGTTCGCGAGCTGGTCGAGGGCGCTGCCGGACAGGACGACGGGCCGGTCCCGTTCACGGACGGGCTTCTCGGCGCGGGTGGGCTCGTGCAGGCCCCACCAGCGTTGCGGGTGGGCGGCGGGCACGAGCGGCCGGCCGTCCTCGTCGGTGAGGGCGGCGAGCCGGGCGAGTCGACGGGCGGCGGCGTCGCGCAGGGCGGGGCTCGCGGCGGGGTCGACGGTGGTGGCGCGCAGTTCGGCGACGAGGGCGGGCACGGACAGGGGCCGGCGGGGCCGGCCGGTCACGTCCTTGGGGGTGACGCCGAGTTCGGTGAGGAAGCGGGAGGGCTGGTCGCCGTCGTCGGCGGCGCCCTTGACGGCGGTGACGACGAGCCGGTCCCGGGCGCGGGTGGCGGCCACGTAGAACAGCCGGCGTTCCTCGGCGAGCATCGCGCCGGCGGTGAGGGGCTCGGCGAGGCCGTCGACGCCGATGCGGTCGGCTTCGAGGAGGGAGCCGCGGCGGCGCAGGTCGGGCCAGACGCCTTCCTGGAGCCCGGGGACGACGACGAGGCTCCACTCCAGGCCCTTGGAGCGGTGCGCGGTCATGAGGCGGACGGCCTCGGTGCGGCGGCCGGCGGTGCGGCCGGAGAGGGGGTCGGCGGCGATGTCCTCGGCTTCGAGCTGTTCGAGGAAGTTGAGGGCGCCCCGGCCGCCGGTGCGTTCCTCGGCGCGGGCGGCGGTGTCGAACAGGACGCACAGGGCGTCGAGGTCGCGGTCGGCGTTGCGGGCGGCGGCGCCGCCGCGCGAGACGCCGCGCAGGAGACGTTCGCGCCAGAAGGTGCCGTCCCACAGGGTCCACAGGGCCTCTTCGGCACCCCCGCCGCCCGCGAGGAGCTCGCGAGTCTTGCGCAGGAGCAGGCCGAGGCGGTGGGCGGCGCGGGCGTGACCGACGTCGTGGGCGAGGAGGCGTTCGGGCTCGGCGAGGGCGCGGGCGAGGAGCACGTCGGAGGGGGCGGGGGCGGGCGCGCCGGCGGCGCGTTCCTCGTCGCGCAGGGCACGGCCGAGGCGCCGGAGGTCGGCGGCGTCGAGGCCGGCGAGGGGGGAGGTGAGGAGGTCCAGGGCGTCCTCGACCGAGAGCCAGGACGGCGCGGCGTGGCTCTCCTGGGGGGCCTGGGGGGCGGGGTCGTGCGGGTCGGCGGCGTGCGAAGCGGCGGCGTGCGGAGCGGCCTCGGACGCGGGGTAGGCCGGGGCGGGGTCGGCCGGGGCGGCCTCGGGCTCGGGGGTGAGGTCGGACGGCCCGGGTCCGGGACCGGCCGGGGCGGCCTCGGGCGCGGACGGGGTCGGGGAGGGGGGACCGGACGGGGTGGGCCCAGATGCGCGGCCGGACGAGGCAGTCGGGGCGGCCTCGGGGGCGGACGGGGTCGCGGAGGGCAGGCCGGACGGGGCGACCGCGGGCGCGGGGCCGGACGGGGCGGCCTCGGGCGCGGAGGTGCGGCCGGACGGGTCGGGCCCGCGCGTCAGGCCGTGGGGGGCTCCGTCGGGAGCGGGAGCAAGCGTGGGTGCCTCGGCTGCCAGAGCGGAAGCAAGCGTGGGTGCCTCGGCTGCCAGAGCGGGAGCGGCAGCGGGTGCCTCGGCTGCCGGAGCGGGCTGGGTGGGCGCCGTGGCCGGTGTTGCCGGTGTTGCGGGGGCGTTCTCCGGTGTGAGGTCGGGCGGTGTGTCCGCGGCGGTCGGGCCGGGCGTGGCGGGCTCGGGCGTGAGGCCGGACGGGGACGGGACGTGTGCCTCGGGGGCCGGGTCGGATCCGGTCGGGGTCGGGGCCGTCGCCTCGGTGCGTTGGGGAGGGACGTGCGGGGTGGGGGTGTCCACCGGGGTGGTGAGCGCGGCCGTGGCCGTGACGCGCAGGGCCGTGAGGAGGGGGGCGACGGCGGGTTCGTGGCGCAGGGGGAGGTCGCCGCCGTCGGTCTCCACGGGCACGCCGGCGGCGGCCAGGGCGCGGCGGACGGAGACGAGGGTGCGTCCGCCGGTCCGGACGAGGACGGCCATGTCCTCCCACGGCACCCCGTCCTCCAGATGGGCGCGGCGCAGGACGTCGGCGACGTTGTCGAGTTCGGAGCCGGCGGTCGGGTAGGTGTGGGCCTCGACGCGGCCGCCGTCGCGAGTGGCGGTCAGGGCGCGGTGGGCGCGGACGGCGGCGGCGGGCAGGCGGGGCACGGACATGCGGGTGGTGAGGAGCCGGGTCGCGGCCAGGAGCGTGGCGCGGGAGCGGCGGGACACGTCGAGGGTGCGGACGCGGGCCCCGGGGAACGCGTCGGTGAAGCCGAGGATGCCGTTGATGTCGGCGCCCCGGAAGGCGTAGATGGACTGGTCTGGGTCGCCGAACGCGGTGATCGTGGCGCCACCGGCGGTGAGGGCGCGCAGGAGGCGGACCTGGGCGGCGTCGGTGTCCTGGTACTCGTCCACGTAGACGGCGTCCCACTGGGCGGCGACGGCCGGGGTGCGTTCGGCGAGGAGGACGGCGCGGTGCACGAGCTCGGCGTAGTCGATGCTGCCCTGCATGTCGAGCACGTCGAGGTACTCGGCGAGGAACGCGGCGGCGGCCGTCCAGTCGGGGCGGCCCTGGCGGGCGGAGAACGCGGCGAGGGCCTCGGGGCCGAGGCCGAGTTCGCGGCTGCGGGCGATCACGGCGCGGACCTCGTCGGCGAAGCCGCGGGTGGTGAGCGCGGCGCGCAGGTCGTCGGGCCAGCGGATGGGGCGGTGGGCCTCGGGCAGTTCGCGGTGACCGGCGAGGAGGGAGCGGACGGTGACGTCCTGCTCGGGCCCGGAGAGCAGCCGCAGGGGTTCGGCGAACAGCTCGGGGTCCTGGTGCGCGCGGACGAGGGCGTAGCAGTAGGCGTGGAACGTGGTGGCCTGCGGGGCGCGGCCGCCGGTCAGACGCAGGGCGGTGCGGTCGCGGAGTTCGACGGCGGCCTTGCGGCTGAAGGTGAGGACGAGGATCCGGGAGGGGTCCGCGCCGGCGGCGACCTTCGCCGCGAGGGTCTCGACGAGGGTGGTGGTCTTGCCGGTGCCGGGGCCCGCGAGAACGAGCAGCGGACCGCCGGTGTGATCAACCACGGCCTGTTGCGCTGCGTCCAGTGAAGGAGGATCCACCTGTTCCGGCCCGGTGCGCACGAGGCGGTACGCGTCCGGGGTCCGGGGCCGCGGTGCGCGGTCCGTCGCGGGAGGAGAGGTGAGCACGTGGAGGGCCGGTCCTGGTCGTTCGAGGACCCGTGCGGGCGTCGCACGGGCGGGCCGCCCGCGGGCGGGCGAAAGAGCAACGCTACGACACCGGTCGGGGTGTGCGCAGGTCCCGCAGGTGAGCGGGTGCGCGGGGGTGCGGGCGGGGTGGACGGAGGGTGTGACGGCACGAGCGGAGCAGGCGACACGGGCGGGGCGAGCAGCGTCGGTGGGGCGGGCGGCGCGGGCGGCACCGGTGTGGCCTGCGGGGCCCGTGGTGGGTGGGCGGATCGGCCGGGCCCGCCGGAGCGCCCGGAGCGCGGGGGCGGGGGTGGGCGTCGTGCGGGCCTGTCGTCGGGAGGCCGACGTGGGCCGAGTGGTGTGGCGGGTGGTGCGGGGGTGGCCGGTGGGCCGGGGTGGGGGCGCGCGCGGGGGTGCGGGGGTCGCTCGTACGGGCCTGTCGGGAGCGGCGTGGGGGTGGTGGGGGCCCGGGTATGGCCGAAGCTGTCCCCCGTGGGTCCGCGCGCGTGTCCGGTGCCACCCGCGGCCCGCACCGGGCCCGCGGGCGGGCCGCCGTGCCGCGTCGCGCGGACGGGCCGGGGCGGCTCTGCGGAACGGGCCGGAACGGCGTGCCGGGGCGGGGCGGCTTGCCGTGTCGCATCGGTCTGTCGGGCCGGGGTGGAGTGGCGGGCCGTTGCGGCGTGGTCAGTGGTGGGGGTCGGCTTGGGTGTGGTCGGTGGGGGTGGTCGGGTGGTCGGGGCGGCCGTTCCAGCGGGCTCGGCGCATGTCGACGCGGGGGCCGGTCGCGGAGTCGCGCAGTGGGGTGCCCTCGGCGCGGTACTCCGGCAGGGCCCGGTGTTCGTGCCCGGGCAGGGGGCGGCCGTCGGAGCGGACCACCCGCCACCAGGGCACGGCCCCGCCCCAGCGGGCCATGACGGCGCCGACCTGGCGGGGGCCTCCGGTGCCGAGCCATTCGGCGACGTCGCCGTAGGTCATCACCCGGCCGGGCGGAATCAGCTCGGTGGTGGAGAGGACGCGTTCCGCGTAATCGGGGAGTTCGCCGGGGCCCGGGGGCGGGTCGGCGGGGTCGTGGGCGGTGGGGTCGGCAGGATCGTGGTCCGTCACCGTGCCCATGGTGCCGTACGTCCCGCACGGGGGTTCCGACGCCGTGCTCGGGGGTCCCGGGGGACGGATCGGGGTGGGCTCGCGGCCCTGCCGGTCCGGGGCCGGGCCGGTCCGTGCCACCATCGTGCGGGCGGTGAGCCGTGATACGCGAGCAAGAAGAGACGGAAGTGACGACGAAGGAGCGCGGTGTGAGTCCACCGGAGAAGTCGGGGCCAGGGGCCGGGACGGGTGACGTCCCGGACCCGGGCGGCTCCGCCGCGCCCGGATCTGCGGGACCCGAGGGGCCGTCCGGCCCAGGGGGGCCGGTCGACGGGGAGTCCGGGGTCACGGCCCCGGTCGAGCCGCAGGCCGGCCGCCGGGCGCGCCCGGCGCACACCCCCGACCCGGCCGGTCGACACCACGCGCCCCACGGGTCCGACCGGTCCCACGGGTCCGCCGGCTCCGACGGGTCCGACCGGTCCCACAGTTCTGACCCGTCCCACGGGTCCCGCAGGTCTGACCGGTCCCACGGGTCCGACGAGTCCAACGGGTCCGACGAGTCCAACGGGTCCCACGAGCCTCGCGAGGCCGACGGAACCCAGGAGCACCTCGGGTTCCAGGAGCCGGACCGGCCCCGTGAGCCGAATCGGTCGCACGAGCCCGACGCCTCCCACGCGCCCTCGGATCCCCCGGCTTCCCCAGCGTCCCCGGTTGCCCCGGGGGCCTCGGCTCCCCCGACATCCCCGGCTCTCCCGGTGTCCTCGGCTCCCCCGGCGTCCCCAGCTCCCCCGGCTCCCCCGGCATCCCCCGTGCCCCCCGCCCCCCATGTGACCCCCGAGCCCGGTCGGGCTCACGCGGCTCTCGTGCCCCGGACCCCGCATTCGGCGGTGTCCGCCCGCGAGGTCCGGGACGACCCCGGGGTCGTGCTCGCGGGTGCGGATGCCGATGCCGAGGGGCATCGGGCCGTGGAGCGGGTGGAGGTGGACGAGCCGCTGCTCGCGGCCCGCGTGCACCGGCCGTCCGATCTGCTGCGCCTGTTCTCCTGCCTGCTGGGCATCGCGCTCGTGCTGGGCCTGGCCGCGTTCGCGCACGGCACGACCGCCGGCCTGGAGAAGGACATCAGCCAGGGCACCGCCCAGGTCCCCATCCTGCTGATCAACTTCACCGGCCTGGTGTCGGGCATCGCCGTCCTCCTCGTGCCGGTCGCGTTCGCGATCGAGCGCCTGATCAAGCGGGACGGGCTGCGGATCGCCGACGGCGTGCTGGCCGCCGTCCTCGCGCACGGCGTGACCCTGGCCACCGACCTGTGGGTGGACCGGGCCGCGCCCGAGACCATTCAGGACGCGCTGACCCGGGCCGGGCCGGCCGGGTTGTTGACCGACCCCGTGCACAGCTACCTCGCGCCGGTGATCGCCTACATGACGGCGGTCGGGATGGCGCGGCGCCCGCATTGGCGGGTGCTGCTGTGGGCGGTGCTGCTGCTGGACGCGTTCGCGATGCTGGTGCGCGGCTCGATCACGCCGTTCTCGATCGTGTTGACGGTGCTGATCGGCTGGGCGGTGGCGTACGGGACGCTGTACGCGGTGGGTTCGCCGAACGTGCGGCCCACCGGGCAGAACCTCCTCGCGGGGCTGCGCCGGGTCGGTTTCCGGCCGGTGAGCGCGGCGCGCGCGGAGGTCGCGGGCGATCCGGGGACGGCGGAGACCACCGGCTCGGACGCCGGGGACTTCGGCGCGGACCGGGGCCGGCGCTATCACGTGGTGCTGGAGGACGGCCCGCCGCTGGACGTCACGGTCGTGGACCGCGAGCAGCAGGCCCACGGCTTCTTCTACCGGGTGTGGCGGCGGCTGACGCTGCGCGGGATCACCACCCGCCGCAGTCTCCAGTCGCTGCGGCAGGCCCTGGAGCAGGAGGCGCTGCTGTCGTACGCGGCGATCGCGGCGGGGGCTCGGGCGCCGAAGCTGATCGCGACCTCGGAGCTGGGGCCGGACGCGGTGATGCTCGTCTACGAGCACATCGGGGGCCGGACCCTGGACAACCTCGACGACGCGGAGCTGACCGACGAGCTGCTGGGCAACGCCTGGGAGCAGGTGCGGGCCTTGCAGTCGCGTCGGATCGCGCACCGCCGGCTGACGGGGGACGCGTTGCTGGTGGATCGTTCCGGCAACATCATCCTGACCGATCTGCGGGGCGGGGAGATCGCGGCGGGCGATCTGGTGTTGCGCATGGACGTGGCCCAGTTGCTGACGACGCTCGGCCTGCGGGTCGGGGCGGAGCGGTCGGTGGCCTCGGCGGTGCGGGTGCTGGGGCCGGACACGATCGCGGACTGCCTGCCGCTGCTCCAGCCGATCGCCCTGTCGCGTTCCACCCGCGCGACCCTGCGCCGGCTGGCCCGCGAGCGGTCCCGACGGCAGCGCGAGGCGGTGCTGGAAGCCTCGCGGGTCTCGAAGGAGGAACGGGAGCGGGCGCGCGCGGCGGCCGCCGCCGAGGGCGCGGAGGAACGCGCCGCGGCGGGCGCCCCGCCGATGTCGACGGTGAGCACGAAGGCCGAGACGAAGGCGGAGCGCCGGGCCGAGAAGCGGGCCTTGGACGACGCCATGGACGGGGTGCGGGAGGAGGATCTGCTGAGCCAGATCCGCCGCCAGGTGCTGCTGATCCGTCCGCAGGCCCCGGTGGAGCCGGCCCGACTGGAGCGGATCCGGCCCCGGACCCTGGTGTCGATCATCGCGGGCGCGGTGGCGGCGTACTTCCTGCTGTCGAGCCTGACCGAGGTGGACTTCAAGCGGGTCGTGGACGAGGCCCGGTGGGGTTGGGTCGGGGTCGCGGCGGCGATCTCGGGGCTCAGCTACGTGGCCGCCGCGATGAGCCTGCTCGGGTTCGTGCCGGAGCGGGTCGGGTTCTGGCGGACGGTGCAGGCGCAGGTGGCCGGTTCCTTCGTGAAGCTGGTGGCGCCGGCGGCGGTCGGCGGGGTCGCGCTCAACACGCGGTTCCTGCAACGGTCCGGGGTGCGGCCGGGGCTGGCGGTGGCCAGTGTCGGCGCCTCGCAGTTGTTCGGCCTGGCCAGTCACATCCTGCTGTTGCTGTCCTTCGGCTATCTGACGGGCACGGAGAAGACTCCGGAGATGACCCCGTCGCGGACCGTGATCGCCGGGCTGTTGACGGTCGCGGTGCTGGTGCTGGTGGTGACGGCGGTGCCGTTCCTGCGGAAGTTCGTGGTGACCCGGATGCGGGCGCTGTTCGCGGGCGTGGTGCCGCGTCTGCTGGACGTGTTGCAGCGGCCGCAGAAGCTGATCACGGGCATCGGCGGCATGTTGCTGCTGACGGGGTGCTTCGTGCTCTGCCTGGCGGCGTCGATCCAGGCGTTCGGCGCGGACGCGTCCTCGGTCAGTCTGGCGAGCATCGCCGTGGTCTTCCTCGCGGGCAACGCGCTGGGGTCGGCGGCGCCGACGCCGGGCGGTGTCGGCGCGGTGGAGACCACGCTGACCTTCGGTCTGATCGCGGCCGGGCTGGACAAGGACGTGGCCCTGTCGGCCGTGCTGTTGTTCCGCCTGATGACCTTCTGGCTGCCGGTCCTGCCGGGGTGGATCGCGTTCAACAACCTGACCCGCAAGGGCGCGATCTGAGCGCTGCCGCACGGCGACGGCCGGGGTCGGACGGGACACGCTCCCCGTCCGACCCCGGCCGTTCTCACGACGCGGCCCGCCCCGGCCCGGGCCCCGGCCCGGCGGGTCAGAAGGCCAGGGTGAGGGTGAGCAGCAGGGCCAGGGAGCCGAGGACCTCCACCGCGCCGACCACCGCGACCTTCGCCCCGGTGCGGGGCATCACGACGGCGCGCAGCAGGTAGCCGGCGAAGGGCAGGGCCAGCCACGGCGAGAGCGCGGCGGCGGCCGGCACCAGCACGGCGTGCAGGGCGATCGAGGCGCGCCGGTACCCGGGCGAGTTCTTCTCCCGGATCATCGTCTTGACGTAGGGGACGGTGCCGCCGAAGTACAGCAGGCACGCGAGGGCCGGGGCCCATCCCTCGGCGGGGGTACCGCCGCCGAGCACGAGGGTGACCACGAGCATCCCGCAGGCCGGGACCACCGCCGCGAGGCCGTTGACCAGGGCGCGTTCCCGGTTGCGCCAGGCGTGCCAGGTGTTGACGGCCACGAACGGGGCCGCGCAGCCGGCCGCGAGCAGCAGCCACGGGTGCGTCCACGCCAGGGGCAGGGCGCAGGCCGCGAACACCCCGCCGAGGACGAGCGCCGGGCGCACGTGCCGGCCGGCGGCGCGCGGGTTGCGCGAGAGCCGGCGCAGTCGCAGCCACTGCTGGGCGTGGAAGGAGGCGATGTAGCCGAGGACCCAGGTCGGCAGCAGCAGGGCGTGCCAGGGGGTGGGGTGGGGAGCGAGGAGGGTGCCGGCGAGGAAGGGGACGGCGAGCATGGCCCAGGCGCCGTGCTGGTCGGGGATCCAGCGGACCTTCTTGCGGCCGCCGCGCTTGCCCGCGGCGCCCTTCTTCCCGGGCCGGGCGCCCTTGCCCGCGATGTCCTTGCCCTCGGTGTCCTTGCCGATGGCGCCCTTGCCCGCGGTGTCCTTCTTCACGGGCCCGGCGCCCTCGCGCGGTCGCACCGCCGTCGGGGTCGGTCGGCCGCCCCGTTCCCGCTCGTCCATCGCCCCGGGCCGCCTTTCGGAATTCGCCGTGGGATATTCGGCATTCGATCGCGTGATTTCGGCCCCTCCGTTCACGGAATCGGGCCTTTCCAGTCTGGCACCACACGGCCCTGTGAAAATCCGGGAATTGGTCACGCCGGAACGGGACCTTTGCCCCCGAAGCCAGTCGATTTTCGGACGTACCGTCGTTTCTGGTCCCTCGTGCCGGGCGCCTGCCTGCCCTCGTGCGGGCCGGGTGTGCCCGTGGTCCACGGGGCCGCCCACACCACGGAAGCTTGGCCTGGAGGGTCGCGCGTTGCATGAGCAGCAGGTCCGGGAGGGCCGAACGAGCGGGGCGAACGCCCCCGAGAACTCCACTCCCACCGTCCCGGAGACGTTCACCGGCCCGCAGGGCGCGGCCGAGGCGCTCATCAAGGCCGGCGGGGTGTTCCGCACCGCCGAGGTCTCCGACGACCTGCGCACCGTGCACCACACGGGCGGGCGCGCCGGCGAGGCTTTCTACCGGGACCGGTGGAGCCACGACAAGGTCGTGTATTCGACGCACGGCGTGAACTGCACCGGTTCGTGCCGGTGGAAGGTGTACGTCAAGGACGGGATCATCACCTGGGAGACCCAGGCCACCGATTACCCGTCGACCGGCCCGGACCGTCCCGAGTACGAGCCGCGCGGCTGCCCGCGCGGTGCCTCGTTCTCCTGGTACAGCTACTCCCCCACCCGGGTCCGCTACCCGTACGTGCGCGGCACCCTGTTGAAGTCGTACCGCGAGGCCAAGGAGCGCCTGGGCGACCCGGTGCTGGCGTGGGCCGACATCCAGGCCGATCCGGAGCGGCGGCGCGCCTACCAGCTGGCCCGCGGCAAGGGCGGTCTGGTGCGGGCCACGTGGGAGGAGGCGACGGAGATCGTCGCCGCCGCGCACGTGCACACCATCAAGGAGCACGGCCCGGACCGGGTCGCGGGCTTCTCCCCGATCCCGGCGATGTCGATGGCCTCGCACGCGGCGGGCGCGCGGTTCCACTCCCTCATCGGCGCGCCGATGTTGAGCTTCTACGACTGGTACGCGGACCTGCCGGTCGCCTCGCCGCAGGTGTTCGGCGACCAGACGGACGTGCCGGAGTCGGGCGACTGGTGGGACGCGGCGTACCTGATGATGTGGGGCTCGAACGTCCCCGTCACCCGGACCCCGGACGCGCACTGGATGGCCGAGGCCCGTTACCGGGGCCAGAAGGTCGTCACCGTCTCCCCCGACTACGCGGACAACACCAAGTTCGCCGACGAGTGGATGCACCCGCACCCGGGCACCGACGGGGCACTGGCCATCGCGATGGGCCACGTGATCCTGAAGGAGTTCTTCGTCGAGCGGAAGACGCCGTTCTTCACCGACTACGTGCGCCAGTACACCGACCTGCCGTTCCTGGTCTCGCTCGCCGAGACCGAGGCGGGTCTGGTCCCGGGCAAGTTCGTGACGGCCGCCGACCTCGCCGAGTCCGGGCTGCGGCCCGAGGGCGAGGAGAACGCGAAGTTCAAGACGGTGCTGATCGACGACGTGACGGGCGAGCCCGTGGTCCCGAACGGCACCCTGGGCCACCGCTGGGGCAAGAACGAGACCCCCGAGTGGCACCTGGACCTGGGCGAGACCGTGCCCCGGCTGAGCCTGCTGGAGACGGCCTCGGAGACCGCCGAGATCGTGCTGCCCCGGTTCGAGGACGACGAGTCGGGCACGATCCGGCGCGGCGTGCCCGTGACCCGGCTCGGCGGCCGGCTGGTGACCACCGTCTTCGACCTGATGCTCGCGCAGTACGGCGTGGGCCGCGAGGGCCTGCCCGGCGAGTGGCCGAGCTCCTACGAGGACGCCTCGCAGCCCGGCACCCCCGGCTGGCAGGAGTCGCTGACCTCGGTGCCGGCCGCCCAGGCCGCCCGGGTGGCGCGCGAGTTCGCCGAGACCGCCGAGAAGTCCAACGGCCGCTGCATGATCCTCATGGGCGCCGGCACGAACCACTGGTTCCACTCCGAGACCATCTACCGGGCCTTCCTCGCCCTGCTGAACCTGACCGGCTGTCAGGGCCGCAACGGCGGCGGCTGGGGCCACTACGTGGGCCAGGAGAAGTGCCGTCCGGTGACCGGCTGGGCCACGCTGGCCGCCGCCTCCGACTGGTCGCGCCCGCCCCGCCAGATGATCGGCGCGGCCTGGTTCTACCTGCACACCGACCAGTGGCGCTACGACACGCTGCCCGCCGAGGCGCTGGCCTCCCCGCTGGGCACCGGCCGTTTCGAGGGCATGACGGGCGCCGACTGCCTGGCCGCCTCGGCCCGCATGGGCTGGATGCCGTCCTACCCGACCTTCGACCGCAACCCCCTCGAACTCGGCGCGGCCGAGGACCCGGTGGGGCAGGCGGTGGAGGAGCTGAAGGCGGGCACGCTGGGCTTCGCCGGCGAGGACCCGGACGCGCCCCACAACTGGCCGCGCGTGCTCAACGTGTGGCGGGCGAACCTGCTGGGTTCCTCCTCCAAGGGCAACGAGTACTTCCTCAAGCACCTGCTCGGCACCCACTCCAACCTTCCGGAGGACGGGCCGCGCTGCACGCCGAAGGACGTGGCGTGGCACGAGGAGGACGTGGAGGGCAAGCTCGACCTGCTCATGACCATGGACTTCCGGATGACGTCCACGACGCTCCTGTCGGACGTGGTCTTCCCAGCGGCGACCTGGTACGAGAAGCACGACCTGTCGTCCACCGACATGCACCCCTTCCTGCACGCGTTCAGCCCGGCCGTGGACCCGCCGTGGCAGGCCCGGTCCGACTACGACGCCTACCTCGGGCTCGCGCGCCGCTTCGGCGAGCTGGCCGGCGAGCACCTCGGCGTCCGCAAGGACCTCGTGGCCACCGCCCTCCAGCACGACACCCCGGGCGGCGAGATGGCGCAGCCCGGCGGCGTGGCCCTGGACTGGTCGAAGGGCGAGTGCGAGCCGGTGCCGGGTCGCACGATGTACAACCTGGCGGTCGTGGAGCGGGACTACGGGGCGGTCGGCGAGAAGTTCGCCGCGCTCGGCCCGCTCGTCGACAAGCTCGGCGTCACCACGAAGGCGATCACCTTCGACGTGGCCGAGGAGGTCGACTACCTGGGCGCGAAGAACGGCCTGGTGCGCGGCGGGGTCGCCGCCGGCCGGCCGAGCCTGGAGACGGCGCAGATGGCGTGCGAGGCGATCCTGTCGCTGTCGGGCACCTCGAACGGGCGGCTGGCCACCCAGGGCTTCCAGACCCTGGAGAAGAAGGTCGGCACCGAGCTGGCGCACCTGGCGGCCGAGGCCGAGGGCAAGCGCATCACGTTCGCCGACACCCAGGCCCGCCCCACCCCGGTGATCACCTCGCCGGAGTGGTCGGGCAGCGAGTCGGGCGGGCGCCGCTACAGCGCGTTCACCGTCAACACCGAGCACCTCAAGCCCTGGCACACGCTGACGGGCCGGATGCACTTCTTCCTCGATCACGACTGGCTGCACGAGGTCGGCGAGTCCCTGCCGGTGTTCAAGCCGCCGCTGAACATGAACCGGTTGTACGGGGAGCCGGCGCTGGGCGTCGTCGACGAGAAGACCGTCGCCGTGCGCTACCTGACCCCGCACAACAAGTGGGCGATCCACAGCCAGTACCAGGACAACCTGTACATGATGACGCTGGGTCGCGGCGGTCAGACCGTGTGGATGTCCCCGCAGGACGCCGCCGCCATCGGGGTCGCCGACAACGACTGGATCGAGGCCGTCAACCGCAACGGCGTCATCACCGCGCGGGCGATCGTCTCCCACAAGATGCCCCCCGGCACCGTCTACATGAACCACGCGCAGGAGCGCACGGTCGGCGTGCCGAAGACCGAGAAGACCGGTCGACGCGGCGGCATCCACAACTCGCTGACCCGCGTGATGCTCAAGCCCACGCACCTCGTGGGCGGTTACGCCCAGCTCACCTGGGCCTTCAACTACCTCGGTCCGACCGGCAACCAGCGCGACGAGGTGACCGTGATCCGGCGCCGCTCGCAGAAGGTGGAGTTCTAGTCCTATGCGCGTGATGGCTCAGATCGCCATGGTGATGAACCTCGACAAGTGCATCGGGTGTCACACCTGTTCGGTCACCTGCAAGCAGGCGTGGACCAACCGGCGCGGCACCGAGTACGTCTGGTTCAACAACGTCGAGACCCTCCCCGGCCAGGGCTACCCGCGCCGCTGGGAGGACCAGGAGAAGTGGAAGGGCGGCTGGGAGCGGACCCGCTCGGGCAAGCTGCGCCTGAAGGCCGGCGGCCGGCTGAAGAAGCTCGGCACGATCTTCGCCAACCCGAACCTGCCGGAGATCGACGACTACTACCAGCCGTGGACCTACGAGTACAAGAACCTCACGGACGCGCCGGCGGGCACCGACCTGCCGGTGGCGCGGCCCGTCTCGCAGGTCACCGGTGAGCCCCTCGACACCATCGAGTGGGGCCCGAACTGGGACGACAACCTGGGCGGCGCGCCCGAGCACGCCGTGAAGGACCCGATCGTGGAGAAGATCCGCGAGGAGGTCGGCGAGAAGATCCGCATGGAGTTCGAGCAGAGCTTCATGTTCTACCTGCCGCGGATCTGCGAGCACTGCCTGAACCCGGCGTGCGTGTCCTCGTGCCCCTCGGGCGCGATGTACAAGCGCGAGGAGGACGGCATCGTCCTGGTGGACCAGGACCAGTGCCGCGGCTGGCGCATGTGCGTCACCGGCTGCCCGTACAAGAAGGTCTACTTCAACCACTCCACCGGCAAGGCCGAGAAGTGCACCCTGTGCTTCCCGCGCATCGAGGTCGGCATGCCCACGGTGTGCTCGGAGACCTGCGTGGGCCGCATGCGCTACCTCGGCGTGATGCTGTACGACGCGGACAAGGTCGCGGCGGCGGCCGCCGTGGAGGACGAGCACGACCTGTACCCGGCGCAGGTCGAGTGCTTCCTCGACCCGCACGACCCGGAGGTCGCCAAGGCGGCGCGGGCGGCGGGCATCACCGACGAGTGGCTGGACGCGGCGCGCCGCTCCCCCGTCTACGACCTGATCGCGAACTACCAGGTGGCGCTGCCGCTGCACCCGGAGTACCGCACCATGCCGATGGTCTGGTACGTGCCGCCGCTGTCCCCGGTGGTGGAGGCCGTGGCCGCGACGGGCAGCGACGGCGAGGACGCCGGGAACCTGTTCGGCGCGATCGACGCCATGCGGATCCCCGTCGAGTACCTGGCCGAGATCCTCACGGCCGGCGACCGGATCCCGGTGGAGGCGGTGCTGCGGCGGATGGCCGCGATGCGCTCGTACATGCGCCGGATCAACCTGGGCGAGGAGCGGGACGAGTCCATCGCCGAGGCGGTCGGGCTGACCGGGCAGGAGCTGGAGGACATGTTCCGGCTGCTGGCGATCGCGAAGATCGAGGACCGGTTCGTGATCCCGACGGCGGCCCGCGCGGAGGCCGACGCCCTCGCCGACTCCCACCCGTTCGACGCCGACGGCCCGGACGCCGGGTGCCCGGTGGGCGAGGTCGCGGGCAAGCCGCGCACCGCGAAGGTGACCCTCAACCTGGGGCCGACCCGCTCCGGCGGTGCCGCGTGACCGCCCTGTCGGCGCACGGGCTGATCCGGCTCGTCGCCGCCCGGCTGCTGACCCACCCGGCGGACGGCTCCGGCGGCTCCGGCGGCTTCGACGCCGAGCTGCCCGCGCTGCGGGCCGCGCTGGCCGGGGTCACCGACCCGGCCGACGCGCCGGCCGTCGCCGACCTCGCGTCCTTCCTCGCGCACACCGCCGCGCTGGACCCGATCGACCGGGCCGCCGAGTACACGGCGACCTTCGACACCCGCAACCGCCGCTGCCTGTACCTCACCTGGTGGGTGGACGGGGACACGCGGCGGCGCGGGCTGTCGCTGGTGCGGCTGAAGCGGATCTACCGGGACTTCGGCATGGAGTACACGGGCGAGGAACTGCCCGACTTCCTGCCCGTGGCCTTGGAGTTCGCGGCCCGTCAGGAGGAGGCCGGAACCCTGCTGCTCCAGGAGCACCGGGCCGGCCTGGAGCTGCTGCGGCTCGCGCTCGCGGAGGCCGCGTCCCCGTACGCGGCCGTGCTGCGGGCCGTGGCCGCGACCCTGCCCGGCCCCTCCCCCGAGACCAAGGCGCAGGCCAAGGCCCTGGCGAAGGACGGCCCGCCGCAGGAACTGGTGGGCGCCGGCAACCCGCTGGAGCCCTTCGGCCCCGGCATCGAACGGGAGGACGGCTCGGACCTCCCCGAGGACCTGCGGGCCGCGCTGGCCACCGCGCTGTCGGCGGGCACGCCCGCGGGCGGTTCGGTAGGCGGGGCGGCCGTCGCGGGCGGGGCGGAGGACCTGCCCTGGCCCGTGAACCTGGCCGGCCCGCCCCCGGCCGCCGAGACCGCACCCGTCACCCCCTCCGCCGCTTCCACCGCTACGACCACTTCCACCGCGCCCGCTCCGTCCGAAAGGCACCCGGCATGATCGACCTGCTCCTGTGGGGCGTGCTGCCCTACGCGTCCGTGGTGCTGCTGATCGCGGGCACCGTCTGGCGGGGCCGGCACGACAAGTTCGGCCTGACCACCCACTCCTCACAGCTGCACGAGTCGCAGCTGCTGCGGATCGGCTCCCCGCTGTTCCACTTCGGGATGCTGTTCGTGGTCCTGGGGCACGTGGTGGGCCTGGTGATCCCGAAGTCCTGGACCGACGGCATGGGCCTGAGCGACCACGCCTACCACCTGATGGCCGTGTCCACGGGCGCGGTCGCGGGCGTGGCGGCGGCGGCCGGCATCGGGATCCTGGTGTGGCGGCGGTTCACCGTACGCGCGGTGCGCAAGGCGACCCTCAAGAGCGACCACCTGATGTACACGGTGCTGCTCGGGGCGATGGTGCTGGGCCTGCTGGCGACCGTGCTGAACTCGGCCGGCGCGATGGGCGACTTCAACTACCGCGAGGGCATCTCGCCGTGGTTCCGCAGCCTGTTCACGCTGTCCCCGGACTACGCGCTGATGGCGGGCGCGCCGCTCGCGTTCAAGCTGCACATCGTCTTCGGCTTCACGCTGTTCGCGCTGATCCCGTACTCGCGGCTGGTGCACATGTTCGCGGTGCCGATCGGCTACCTGTTCCGCCCGTACGTGGTCTACCGCCGGCGGGACCCGAAGCAGCTCGCCAACCGCGAGGAGACCAAGCGGGGTTGGGAGCGGGTGTCCTGAGCCGCGGGTCCTCCCGGGGGCCGGCGCGAAAACCTTGATTCCTCGAAGAGGGGTGACGAGATGTGACAATATGCCCAGAAGGGCTGACGGTCGCCTTGTCACCCCTTTTCCGGCTCCTTCCCCCTTGTGGAGGCTTTGCCCGATGACACCCATCCATCGGGGGCGGGCGAACGGCGGCACGACCGTCGTCCGCACCCCCCGGCACGCGGTCTCCGACCGTCCGTTCATCGTGATCTGGGAGGCCACCCGAGCCTGCCCCCTGGCCTGCCTGCACTGCCGGGCCGAGGCGCAGACGGCCCGGGACCCACAGGAGCTGGACGGGGCGGACGCCCGCCGGGTCATGGACCAGATCGCGGCCTTCGGCAAGCCCAGCCCGCTGTTCGTCATCACCGGCGGCGACCCCTTCCAGCGCGCCGACCTGACCGAGCTGGTCCGGTACGGCACGGAACTGGGCCTGCGGGTCGCGGTCTCCCCCTCGGGCACCCCGACCCTGACCCGCGAGAACCTGGAGGCGGTCCGGGACGCGGGCGCCGTCGCCCTCTCCCTCTCCCTCGACGGACCCGACGCCGCGCGGCACGACGCCTTCCGGGGCGTGCCCGGCGTCTTCGACTGGACCCTCGACGGCTGGCGGGCGGCCCGCGCCCTGGGGCTGAAGGTCCAGATCAACACCACCGTGACCCGGCACAGCCTGCCCGACCTCGCCGACATCGCCGCGCTCGTGCGCCGCGAGGGCGCCATGCTGTGGTCGGGCTTCCTGCTGGTGCCCACGGGCCGCGGCGAGGCCCTGGACGCGCTGGGCGCCGAGGAGATCGAGGACGTCCTGCACTTCCTCTACGACTGCGGCGCCGTCATCGCCACCAAGACCACCGAGGGCCACCACTTCCGCCGCGTCACCCTCCAGCGCACCATCCTCGACGCGCGCGGCGAACGCCCGCGCCTGGGCCCGGTGTACGAGCGGCTGCGCGAGCGGGCCGCGGAACTGGGCCTGTTCGAGGGCGAGGGCCGCGCCGTGCGCCGGCCGCCCATGGACGTGTCCTCGGGACGCGGGTTCGTGTTCATCTCGCACACCGGCGAGGTCCACCCCAGCGGCTTCCTGCCGATCTCGGCGGGCAACGTCAAGAACCACCCGCTGACCGACATCTACCGCGGATCCGCCCTGTTCACGACCCTGCGGCAGCCGGAGCTGCTGCGCGGCAAGTGCGGGGCCTGCGAGTTCAAGACGGTGTGCGGGGGCTCGCGCTCCCGGGCGTACGGGGCCACGAAGGACATGCTGGCCGCCGACCCCTACTGCGCGTACCGGCCGGGCAGCTTCCCCTACCAGGAGGAGCTGAGGGCCCTGACCGAAAGCATGAGGCGCTGAACCCGCCCCCACCGGTAAATTTATGGATTGGGCAGGTTTGTCCGATTCGGTCGTGAGAGAAGACGGAAACCATGCGTTCAGTGATCGTCATCGGCGGCGGCATCAGCGGCCTCGCCGCCGCCTGGCAACTGCGCGGTGGCGCCGACGTCACCGTGCTGGAGAGCCACGCCAAGGTCGGCGGGAAGCTCCGCACCGGCACCATCGCCGGGATCACCGTGGACGAGGGCGCCGAATCCCTCATGGCCCTGCGCCCGGAAGCCGTCGAGCTCGCCGCCGCCGTCGGCCTCGGGGACGCCCTGTGCGACCCGGCCTCCGCCCCCACCACCGTCTGGACCCACGGCGACCTGCGCCCCCTGCCCGCCGGCCACGTCATGGGCGTCCCCACCGACCCGGCCGCCCTCGCCGGCACCGGCCTCCTCTCCCCCGAGGGCCTCGCCCGCGTCATGGCCGAGGAGACCCTCCCGGCCCGGCCCGTCACCGAGGACGTGTCCGTCACCGAATACCTCGCCGGCCGCATCGGCCAGGAGGCCGTGGACCGGCTCGTCGAACCCATGCTCGGCGGCATCTACGCCGGCATGGCCGAACGCCTCTCGCTGCGCGCCGCCATGCCCCGCATCGCGGCACTGGCCGCCCAGGGCGCGCCCCTGCTGCCGGCCCTGCGCCGGATGCGCGCGGGCGGCGCCCCGCGCTCCGGGGCGGTCGCCGTCCAGGGCGTACGCGGGGGCACGGGCCGCTTCCCGCAGGCCGTCGCCGAGGCGTGCGGGGCCCGCATCCTCACCGGCACCACCGCCCGCTCCATGCAGCAGCTCCCCGGCGACCGCTGGCGGGTGCACGCCGTCACCAACGACGGCCCGCTGACCATGGAGGCCGACGCCGTCGTCCTCGCGCTCCCCGCGTACGCCGCCGCCGAACTCCTGCGCCCCCACTCCCCCGCCGCCGAGACCGAACTCTCGGCGATCCCGCACGCCTCCTCGGCCGTCATCACCATGGCCTTCTCCCGCGCCCAGTCCCACTACCTGCCCGAGGGCAACGGCTTCCTCGTGCCGCCGGTGGACGGACACCTGGTCAAGGCCGCGTCCTTCCTCTCCAACAAGTGGGGCTGGCTGCGCGAATCGGCGCCGGACGTGTTCGTGCTGCGGGCCTCCGTCGGCCGCATCGGCGAGGACGTCCTGGAACGCCCCGACCGGCACCTGATCCGCTCGGCCATCGCCGAACTGCACCACGCGGTCGGCCCCATGGGCGAACCCATCGCCACCCGCGTCACCCGCTGGGACCGCGGCCTGCCGCAGTACGGCGTGGGCCACCGCGACCGCGTGGACCGCATCCGCACGGCCGTCGACAAACTCCCCACCCTGGCGGTCGCGGGCGCGGCGTACGAAGGCGTCGGCGTGGCGGCCTGCGTGGCAACGGGCCGCACGGCGGCAAAGGACATCCTGGACCACCTGGCCCCCTGAGCCCCGCCGAAACCGAAACACGTCGAGGGCGGCACCCGTAACGCACGGGTGCCGCCCTCGCTCGTACGTCGCCCCCCGATTCCACTGCCGGAACCGGCGGGCTCAGCCCGTGACGTGGACCAGGTAGGGGTTCATGTCGTCACCGGCGGCTTCGGCCCGAAAGCCCGCGGACCCGAGGACCGCGACCAACGTCGCGTGCATGTGCTCGGTGACGAACCGAAAGTGCCGGAACTCGGGGGATGCGAAGTCGACGGCGCGCACGTCCTGCCGGGCGTCCGGGACCAGGGCCAAGTCGGTCGCCCACTGGACGAAGACGCCTCCCCGGGAGTCGTTCCCCGGATCCACCGACACCCTGGCGCCCAGCGGCGCGAGCCCGTCGTCCGCGTCCCGGTGCACGGCGAACCCCGCCGCCGCCAACGCCTCGGCCACCCTGCCGGCGAGCCCGTTCCGTTCGGCGATCTCCGCCTCGCCGGCCCTCCGGTCCTCGAACACCGTCATCCGCCGATCCCCCACCTTCACGTCGTCTCCGTCCCGGTGAACTCGGCGGCGGCGGAACGTCAGAAGACGAGCCCCGACTCCGCCGGGAACTCCGGCGGCCAAGGCCCGTCGTACAACGACTCCCGACCGCCCATCAACGCGGACTCCGCCTCACGCCACCCCGGATTCCCGCCGACGACGAAGCTGCCGCCCTCGGGGTCCAGGATCCAGGTGTACTCCGCGTCGCCGGGCACCAGCCCGTGCCGCTCCGCGAGCACGGCGAACTGCTCGGGGGCGGCCCGCCGGATGTGCAGGCCGTCCTCGTGGTAGGGCCGGAGCAGCATCAGCCGCACGTGCCCGATGTACACCTCGACGCGGGTCGAGGTGTTGTCGATCAACGTCGCCTCGCTCGCGAGCAACAACTGCCGGTGGGACGGGTTGAACGCAACCACACGGAAAAGCCTCCCCGTGCGGATGAAATCGCTCATGCCCAAGGCCCCTCCTGGTCCCGGCCCCGCAGGGGGGCTGCCGGACGTGGAGCAGGATCCTAATCACGGCCCGCCGAGCGCGACCAGAGGATGATCACGTTCCGCCGAAAACCCACACCCGAGCGGAACCGGGCAGGTCACACCACCACCCACACGTCAGACGGCGCGGCCACCCCTGACCCCGGCAACGAACGCGGCGAACGCCGGGGCGGCGACGCGAAGCACCGGCCCACCGGCCACCTTGGAGTCCCGCACGGGGATGAGGCCGGCGGGGATCAGGTCGACGGAGACTTCGATACACGCGCCGCCATCTTGGCTGTGCGAGGACTTGAACCAGCGGAAATCAGTGGTCACGGGAGGCCCTTTCACTATGCGGGGATCACGGCTACGGGCACCCTGCCCACGGCATACGCCCGCCACGCACGCGACGAACCCCCCGACCGACACGGCCAAGGGGTTCGTCGTACTCAGACACAAGGTCAGACGGCGCGGTCGCCCTTGACCCCGGCAACGAACGCGACAAACGCCGGGACGGCGACGCGAAGCGTCGGGCCGGACGAGACCTTGGAATCCCGGACGGGGACCACACCGGCAAGAAGCATGTCGGCGAAGACTTCCACGCACTGCCCGCCGTTCGCGCTGTGCGAGGACTTGAACCAGTGGAGATCAGTAGTCACAGGGCTCCCTTTCGCGCTGCGGGGATCACGAATACGGGCACCCTGCCCACGACGTGGGTCCGCCACTCACGCGAGGAACCCCTCAGCCGGCACGGCCAAGGGGTTCGTCGCGTTCAGGCAGCAGGTCAGACGGCGCGGTCGTCCTTGACGCCATCGACGAACGCGGCGAAAGCGGGGGCGGCGACGCGGAGCACCGGGCCGGCCTGCACCTTTGAGTCCCGGACGGGGACAACGCCGGTTGCTGCCGCAGTCGCAGGCTGCCACTCAACGCAGGTCCCGCCGTTGTCGCTGTAGGACGATTTCACCCAGCGGGTATCGGGGATCACGGCTTTCCCTTTCTGAGATCACGGAGCAGGGCCAGGGTTGCCGGTTGGGACAGCGCGCCCGCCTGTAGCTGATAGTAGGCCCTCAGCGTGGCCCGGACAGCGCGCGCATCCCGTTCAAGGTGACCCCGCTGGGCGGACTCAGCCCACGACATGAACGAGCCGCTCGGCATGGTCAGGATGTAGACGGGGAGCCGCAGAGGCCGCTCCGTCCCCATGTCGAACGGAGCCACTTGGAGGATGGTGTTGCCGCCTTCCGCGAACCTCTCCAAGGCGGCAAGCTGCTCACTCCACACCTCAGGACTGCCGACAGGACGTCGGATGCAGCTCTCGTCCAAGATGAAATGCAGCAGCATGGGCGGAGTGCGGGTCAACGCCTCCTGCCGCGCCATGGTCACGCGCACTCTCTCGTCTGCTTGATCCGCGGAGATTATGCCTCGCCGGGCATCGTATGCCGCGAGTTCCCGCGCGTACGCCTTGGTTTGGAGCAAGCCTGCCACGACGCCGACTTCATAGGCCCGCAGCTCTGCCGCGCGCGCCTCGTGCACCAGGTACTCGGGGTAGCCCTCCATAAGAGTGCCGCCCCGCAACCGTTCCACCTCAGCGACGAACGAATCCCGGTGATCCACGAGCCCCAAGGCCAGATCCACGGCTCTCGCCATGTCGAGAGTGAAGGTGCGTCGACCAGTTTCGACACCGGCAATATGCGAAGCGGCATATCCCAGATGCGTACTCATCGTCTCGCAGGACCAACCCCTCTGGTCCCGCAAGCTGCGCAAACGCACCCCAAGCGCCTCCCGGGCGCCCGCAGCAGGGTCCAGCTTCTTACGATTCACGCCACACCACTCAACTCTCAGGCCACTACAGGTCAGTTGATCGGTGCACCGACCGTACTCCAACCTGGTGGCACACCGCAGTCGGTTCGACACGGAGGGGAGTGGGCGGGCTTCGTGATGCCCGTCCGCCGGGGCCGGCCGCGTTGTGGGCGGGCCCTCGGCGTTGTCGTTCCCCGGGGGTTCGTCACGTCCGCTCGCCGTCCGGAGGAGCCCCCGCCATGAACCTCGCCTGTTCCGCCTCGCTGAGCCGGATCCCGCAGTACGTCGTCGCCACGGTTCCGCTCGGCACCGAGTACGAACGTGCCGCCGAGTGCGAACTCGCACGCGGCCACGACGGTTCGCACGCCGACCTGTTGTACGAGGTCGGCGGCTTCCTCGCCGTCTGGCTGCGGTGGGTGCTCGGCGGTGACCCCGAGACCGAGGCGCCCGCCCCATACTGCGACACGCGGCACCCCGGCGACGGGGAAGGCTGCGGGCTCGCCGTGACGCACCTCGGGCCGCACTCGTGGGAGATCCGCTACCCGGACCCCACGGCTGCGGCCACGGCCGCGGCCGAGATCGACGCCGAGGCCGGGGCCGACAGCGGGACCAGTGCCGACTCCGGGGTCGACGCCGGGACGGGGAGCGGCGTTGGGCCGGGGCCCGGGGCCGGGTCCGCGTTCACGGACTGAGTCGCGTCACCCCGTACCGCACGCCCCCACACCCGTCCCGCCCGCCCCGCGTCCCTGGAGTGTCCGTGACCGCGTTCCGTCGTGCCGAGTGTGGTGCTTCGTTCTTCGTCGCGCGGGATCTCGCCGGCGCGGCGCTGGACCGGCCGTGCGCACTCGCCCCCGGGCACCTGGGCCCGCACATGCGGCACGTGTGCGAGCACCCGACGCCGGGCGGCGCCGCCGTCTGGTTCGTGTGGAACGCCGTCATCGGGGTCACGCGGGTGCTGCCGTACTGTTCCTCGACCTCCGGGCACACCGGCTCCGCCTGCCTCTACCCGGAGGGGCACGGCAGCCCGCACACCTGGGGCTCGTCCGGGGTCGATCGCGCCTGATCTCGCCGGTGGGATATGCACCGGATTCGGGGGTTCCGGCGATTCGTCCCGTGTGCGTCTCCTGACCCCGGGGTTCCGCCCGCAGACTTGCGCGTCGTCACGCACCACTCGAAAGGGATCGAGAGGAGCACCGCCATGACGCTCGCACCGCACGCGCACGTGCCCGTCACACCCGTCCCGTCCACACCGGCCGGCTCGCCGCCCGCCCCGTACCGGGATCCCCGGGGGTACGTCCTGCCACCCGGGGGCCGACTGTCACTGATCCGCGTCCCCGATTCCGCCCACCCGGCCCGGAGTTCCTCTCGGGCCGGGTGACGCACGTCAAGGGCCCGGTGCCGTCCTCCCCCGTTCCGGGGGTCGGCGGGTCGGGGCCGTCCCCCGTCGGCGACCCACCCGTTTGGCCCCTCGACCGTTCTCCCCCGCACCCCCCGTTTCCCGGAAGCAGGCATCCCCACCATGAGCAGCACGACCGGCGCCCCGCCCACCACCCCCGCCGAGTACTGGGACAAGTACCGGCCCCACAAGGGCGAGGGGCCGCAGGTCCGGCCGGCGGCGGAGCGGTTCGACTGGACGGGGGTGCCGGGGGCGCCGGGGCCGGACGTGACGCTGTTCGGGGAACCGTTGCCCGCCGCGGCCCTGGACCTGGGGCCGGCCGAGGGCGAGAACGCGGCGGTCCTCGCGCGGGCGGGGGTGCGGGTGACGGCGGTGGACTTCTCGGCCGTGCAGGTGGCCCGGGCGCGCGGCTTCTGGGCCGATCTGCCGAACCTGGAGTTCGTGCACGCCGAGGCCCTGGCCTGGCTGGACGAGCAGACGGGGGCCGGGCGGCGGTGGGAGCTCGTCTACTCGACGTGGGGCGCCGTGTGGTTCACGGACCCGGAGGAGTTGCTGCCACGGGTGGCGCGGGCGCTGGCGCCGGGCGGGTTCTTCGCGTTCTCGCACCGTGAGCCGGCCGTCGGGCACCACGGGGCTCGGCGGATGAGCGGCGCGTGGTTGGCGGGGCGGGAATCGGAGCTGACCGTGCTGCGGTGGCAGCACACCGCGCAGGAGTGGTCGGACCTGCTCAAGCGGCACGGTTTCCGGGACGTGGACGCCCGGGTGCTGCCGGCGGCCGAGGCGGGCGCGCTGGGCACCCTTCTCGTCACCGCCCGAGCCTGAACCGCCCTCAGGAGGACGGCCGGCCGGGGCCGAAGACGGCGTCCACGAGTCGGCCGGTGGCCTGTTGGAAGGGGACGGCCATGGAGAGGCCGGCGTCGTCCGTGTAGTTGATCGACGCGGTGAGGATCGTGCCGGCGTCGGGGGTGGCGTAGAGCAGGGCGGCGTGGCCGGCCATGCCGCCGTTGTGGGTGAGGACCACGGCGCCGTCCTCGCCGACGGGCTGGACGAACAGCCCGAGCCCGTACCCGACCTTGGCCTCCGGGGTGCGCATCTCGGCGAGCAGCGCGGCCGGCAGGAACGACCCGCCCAGGAGGCCGGCGGCGAAGCACTGGAGGTCCTTGGTCGTGGAGATCACGTCGCCGCCGGTGGAGATCCAGGACGGGTTCTGCCGGGTGACGTCGACGGTGACCTGCTCGCCGGCCTCGTCCTCGTACCGGTAGTGGGCGCGGGCGTGGGGTTCGGGGAGGTCCGGGTCGGTCTCGGGCAGGCGGGTGTCGGCGAGGCCGAGCGGGTCGAGGACCAGGCGGCGCATCTCGTCGCGGAAGGGCCGGCCGGTGACGTTCTCGACGAGCAGGCGCAGCAGGACGTAGTTGGTGTTGGAGTAGCTCCAGTCGGTGCCCGGCTCGAAGCGGGCGGGGCGGGCGAGGGCGAAGCGGGCGAGTTCGGCGGGGCGGTACGTCGTGAACCGGTGGTCGACCCAGGCGCGGCCGGCGGTCGTCGCGGGGATGCCGGGGGTGAAGGTGCCGTCCTCGTGGTACTCGCCGGTGAAGTTGAAGACCCCGCTGGTGTGTTGGAGCAGCATCCGGGTGGTGACGCGGGGGTCGAGGCCGAGGCCGGGGAGGTGGCCGGCGGCCGGGGCGTCGAGGGTGAGGGCGCCCTCGGCGACGAGGCGCAGGACGGCAGCGGCGGTGAGGGGCTTGGTGACGCTGCCGACGCGGACGTGCCCGTCGATCGGCGGGGGTTCGGTGCCGCCGGGTGCGGTCAGGCCGGCGGCGGCGGTCCATTCGCCGTGCTCGTCGAGCAGGCGCAGGGTCACGCCGGTGAAGCCGCTCGCGGCCATGTCCTCGATGATCTCGCGCAGGTCAGGGCGGTCGTGGCGGTCGTGGGTCGTGATGGTGGACACGCGGATGCTCCTCGGGGTTGCGGTGCGACGGGGGAACGGGGGGGGGGACGGGGTGGGGCCGGCGGCCCGGGCGGTGCGGGGCCCGGACGGTCACGGGGGCCGGGCAGGAGTACGGATGGGGGTACGGGACCCGGCCGGACGCGGGTCAGGGGCTCAGGCGGTGCGGGCGGTGATGTCGCCGTATCCGGTGGTGGCGTGCACGGTGAGGGCGACCTCGGCGCCGCCGGTCGTGCCCAGGGCGTTGTGGATCCGGCCGTGACCGGTGCCCGCGTCGAGGGCGGCGGCGACGCCCCGGGCCGCGGAGACCTCGATGTCCCCGTGCCCGGTGTTCAGGCGGAGGGTGCCGCGCACGGCCTCGGTCACGCGGATGTCGCCCTTGAGGGTGCTGATCTCGGCGTCGCCGGTCAGTCGGCCGGCGGTGACGTCGCCGGCCTGGAGGACGAGGCGGGCGGCGGCGGCCTCGTCGAGCTTGACCGAACCGGCCGCGCTCTCGAAGCTCACGTCGCCCAGGCGGCCCACGCCGCGCAGTTCGGCGTCGGCGGCCGTGACCGCGACGCGGGAGCCGGCGGGCAGTTGGACGGTGATCTCGACGGCCCCGCTGTGGCCGAGGACCCGGTTGCCGGCCTCTGCCGCGCGGATCCGCAGCACCCCGTCGGCGTACCCGACCTCGATCCGCTCGGCGGCCTTCACGTCGCGGCTCTTGCCGGGGGTGGCGGGCAGGACCTCCACGACGGTGTCGGCGCGGTCGGCGGCGATGAGGCGGATCCGGCCGGCGGGGACGTCGAGGACGGCGGAGACGGCGGTGGTGGTGGCGAACGTGCGCATGGTGTCGATCCTTCGTTTCGGGTGACTCCGTCGGCGTTTCCGACATGAGAAAAGCTACGTTGCCTTTCCATGACAGGCAACACACCCAGCGCACAGAATCCTCAATATTGCAGCTCAGAACCCCTATTTCATTGCAACGGTCAGAATTCTAACGCAACGTCGACTCCGCACCACCGTTGCAATGGACTGAGATCGAACGCTATGCTGCGGATCCACCCGCACCACCCCGCACCACCCGAAGGAGAGCGCGATGCCGGGAGGCAGACTCACTCAGGCGGAACGCCGGCAGATCGCGCAGGGACTGGCCGACGGCCTCGCCTACGCCGAGATCGGCCGCCGCCTCGACCGGCCCACCTCCACCGTCACCCGCGAGGTGATGCGCAACGGCGGCCCCACCGACTACCGCGCCGACCGGGCCCACCGCGCCACCGAGGAACGCGCCCACCGCGGCCGGCAACCCGCCGCCCCCCGCACCGGCGGCGACGCCACCCCGCGCGCCCACGGCCGCGACCCCGAGGCGGTGCGCGCGTACGAGGAGGTGTTCGCGGGCGTCTTCGAGCAGTCGGGCCTGCCCCGGATGACGGCCCGCGTGCTGGCCTGCCTCTACACCACGGACGCCGGCACCCTCACGGCCGCCGAACTCGCCGGCCGTCTCCAGGTCAGCCCGGCGACCGTCTCCAAGGCCGTCGCCTTCCTCGAAAGCCAGGGCCTGGTGCGCCGGGAACGCGGCGAGGGCCGGCGCGAGCGGTACGTCGTGGACGACGACGTGCTGTACCAGTCCACGATGGCCAGCGCCCGCTCCACCGCCCACCTCGCCGTCATCGCCCGCCAGGGCGTCGGCGTCCTGGGCAGCGGCACGCCGGCGGCGGGCCGGCTGGAGAACATCGCGCGGTTCGTGGAGTTCGTCTCGGAAAACATCGCCCGAGCCGCCGACCAGGCCCGAGCCATCCTCCACACCACCCCGCCCATTCCCCCCACCCCGGCCGACGCCGAACCCCCGGCGTCGGCCGGGGGCTGAGTTCACCGTGTCGGGAGCTCGGCGACACGGCCGGCGGTGCGTGGCCGACCGTCGAAGACCTCCGCGCGCCGCTGTTCACGACCTGCCCGACCCGGGACCGGACGCTCTCGCCGGGGAGCCTCTCGGTGCGGGTCGGGCGGACACGTCATCGGGCTGTCGAGCCCCTCACAGGGTGGCACCCGAGGCCGCGAGGGCCTCCTTCACCTTGCGGATCAGCTGTTCGCCCGTCAGTGACGCCGTTTCGGAGCGCGACAGCAGGAGACCGTTGACGTCGAGGGAGGGAGCACCGGAGGGAACCTTCCCCTCGAACTCCTCCTGCGAAGCCGAGACCCAATTCCTGTAGGAATTCGCGGCGATGCAGGAGTTCATTTCACGGCTATCGAGCCCGGCACCTCGCGCCACGCCCCGAACCACGTCCTCGCCGCCCGAGCCGGAGTCCTTTCGCCGCTCCACGACGGCGGCGAGGAAGGGACTCAGCCCTCCGTGATCATCGGCACAGGCGGCAGCGGCGGCGAGGTCCCTGGCGAGCGATCCGTCACGGGATTCGGCGCGATCGTGCACGAATCGGTAATCGATCTGCACCTGCCCGGTCTTCAGGAGCCGCTCCAAGGACGACCGGTGCTTCTCGAGGAATCCGGTCGAGTGCTCGCCCGACAGATCGACGTACAGAGTCACCGTGACCGGCACCGCGGGTTGCTCTCGGAGCGCCAGTCGCCCCTCCGCCCCACCCGAGGAGTTCGAGGGGTAGACGACCTGACGGGCCGTCTTCTCGCGGACCTTGAGGCCGACGATCGCCGCAGCCCCGTACACCAGGGTGCCCGCCACCAGGATCACCACGATGCGGTTCTTGTTCTGCCGCACGGTCTCCAGAAGTCGCACCACCCGGGAGTTCGACCGCAGTTCTCTGTCACGCCACATCTGAAATTTCTCACACCCTCGTTCTAGGACGCCGCGGCAGGAGCCGCAGGCGCGGGACGGGAATCGAAGATGTCCACGACGAACACCAGCGTCGCATCCTCGGGACAGTCACGTGGCGGATTCTTTCCATACCCCTTTTCCGGGGGAATGGTCAAAAGAACCCGACTGCCGACCCTCTTCCCGATCAACCCCTCGCTCCAGCCTTCGGTCCATTGTGACACCGGCTCCCACATGGGCACGGGCAAAGGGTGATTGAACTCCCATGAAGAGTCGAACTTCTTGCCCGCCTCCCACGCGTAACCCGCGTAGTGGACCTGGATCTGGTCCATGGATCCGACAGGCTTCCCCGAACCCTCCACGATGACCTCACTCCGGTACTCCCGGGGCGGAGCACCTTCCGGAATCCTCACGTCGGGTTCCGACGCACCGGCGGTGACGATCGGGTTTCCGGCATCGCCCCGTTCGACGAGGCGGCCGTCCACCTGGACCCTCTTGGCGTAGTTCTTCACCACGTCCAGCACCAGCAGCACCGGCTCGTCGGGTTTGACACCGAAGCGCTTGTTGCCACGGTCCCCGTAGAGGGACTCGGCCGGAGTGGAGACCTGTAGCCTGCTGCCTTCGGCAGCTCCTTCGACCGCCTTGAGGAAAGCCTCCGGAGGGCGTCCGGGGCCGGTGTCACCGGCCTGGAAGAAGAGCGGGAACTCTGCCGCCGCAAAAGAGTTCCCGACCTCCCGTCCGTCCCCGAGCGAGTACATGGCGTACTCGACCGAGATGAAATCCCCCGACTCCACGGGCTTGCCGTCACCGGTGATGACGGTTTTCACGTCGAGTTCCGGAGGGGTGACAGGTGAGCTGATCCCGACCGTCGGCTTCTCTCCGAA
This sequence comes from Streptomyces dryopteridis, assembly GCF_049606955.1. Classification (NCBI taxonomy): domain Bacteria; kingdom Bacillati; phylum Actinomycetota; class Actinomycetes; order Kitasatosporales; family Streptomycetaceae; genus Streptomyces; species Streptomyces dryopteridis. The sequence goes on from NZ_CP187113.1 coordinate 1,810,060, forward strand.
TGCACCCGCGACCGATATCTTCTCGGCTTTCGGTGCGGTGCACGCGGCGAGCGTCAGTGCCATGACTGCCGCGGCGAAGGCGGTACCGGTCTTGAACCGCCACCTGTCCATGTTCGGCCCCGATCCTTAACGGGCGGACGCCGCCGCCTGAGCGGGCGCCGGTTCGGCGGCGCTCTTGTGCAGGGACTTGCCGTCACCGGGCACCCCGGCGGGCCCGTAGACGACACCGTTGATCCGCTGGTACGTCACCCAGGTGTCGCCATCCTGGATCCAGTCCGCGAAGCGGTTGTCGTAGTAGAAGGTGTGCTTCTTGCCCTTCTGGTACCCAATGAAGTGGCCGTAGGCGAAGTTCCCCGCCATCATCCAGTCGGCCCACACCTCGGGCTCGGAGTCCCGACCGGTGTAGCAGGCCTGGTAGACCTTGTTACCCTCGTGGAACTTGTACTTGGTGAAGGGCTTGAACCCCGGCGCGACCTCGATGAGGCAACTGACCCCACCACTGCGGTAGGTGTCGGGCTTGGCCGGCACACCTTCCGGACGGTTCTTCTTCATCGGGTTGTCGAGCAGGTCGACGACATCCACCGCATTATCCGACTGAGTCGCGGAAGCAGCCTTCTCGGGCTTGCCCCCGTCCGCGAATGCGGTCCCCCCGAGTGGAATCGTGATGGCGGCAGCGAGTGCTATGCTGACGATTTTCTTGGACATGTTCACCTGTTTTCATTTCGCTTGGTCAGGGCGAAATTTCGGGCCGATCCCAGATCGACCGTGTTCCTCCGGCAGGTTTTTGCCGGGCTTGCTGAGAAAACTATGAGCCGAGGATTGCGGAAATCCATCGATGCCGTAACAGCGAAGTAACGAAAAGTCCCAAGATTTGATCATGGGAAATGGTGACCATGGACCCACGGCATTCCACACAATGAAATGAGGGCGCGGAATCAGCCCCAGGCGTCAGGACTCGAATCTCGTCCGATCCGCGCCCCCGAAGACGTCGAGCAATTCCACCCGCCCATTCACCACGAGCGTGCGGATCACCGCCGCGCGGCGGGTGCGGAGAGGGTGCGGAGGAGGGACTCGCAGGTGCGGCGGGCCGGGGAGTCCGGGCCCGGGGGGAGGGTGACGGGGGTCGGCGGGGGCGGGGTGTGGGTGTGGGGGCTGCGCGGGGACCAGCGGGAGGGGGTCGGGGGCGGGGTCGGGGGGCGGTCCTGCCAGATCTCCTCGCCCAGGGAGGCCGGGTCCGCCGCCTCGGAGCCCCCCGCCGCCGGGTCCGCCGTCGCCGGGGCGCCGGACACCGGGTCCGTCGTCGCCGAGCCCTCGGCCGCCGGGGCCGTCGTCGCCGGGGCGGCGGCCGCCGGGTCCCCGGGCGGCTCGCGGTGCGGCGCGGTGCCCTGCTCGCGCTTCCGGTCGCCGTTCCGCGCGCCGACTCCGGCGGTGCCCCGGTCGCCGTCCGGCGCGGGGGCCGGGGTCGTGCGCGGGATCGTGCCCACGCCGCCACCCGGGGACGGGTCCCCGCCCGGGTCGGTGAACCAGGGTTCCGGGAAGCCCGCCGCCTCGCGGGCCTCCGCGAGTTCCGTCGCGTGCTCCCACCAGTCGCGGGCCAGGGCCGCCACGCGCGGGTCCGCCGGCTCCCAGTCGGCCAGCTCCGCCACCCGTGCCAGCAGCCGGGCCCGAGCGGCCCGGAAGCGCGGCGGGAGCGCCGGCTCGGCGGGCGACGGCGGCTGCGGCGGCGAGGGCGGGGGCAGGGGCGGGGGCAGGGGCGGGGGCTCGTACCGTTCCACCTCCCCAGTTCACCCGTATCGGGCCCCCTCCGCACCCCGAACGGGTCACGGCACGGGCGCGCGGCCCGGGCGCGTCGCAGGATGGGGCCATGCCGCGAAACCCCCTGAGGATCACCGCTGCCACAGCCCTCGTCTCCGCCCTGCTCGGCACCGCCGTCGGATGCTCCCCGGGAGAGCGTCGGGGTGCGACGGTCGGCGAGAACGGCCCCCGCGACCTCGGGGCGCAGACCCTGAGCTGGGCCCCGTGCCCCGCGCCCGACGCCGCCCAGGGCAGCGGGCAGGCGCCCGGGGCGGAGTGGAGCTGCGCGACGCTGGAGGTGCCCCTCGACTACGCCGAGCCCGAGGGCCGCACCATCCCGATCGCGTTGATCCGCGCCGAGGCTCGCAAGAAGGCCGAACGCCTCGGCTCCCTCGTGTTCAACTTCGGCGGGCCGGGCGGCTCGGGCGTCACCACCCTGCCCGGCGCGGCGAAGGAGTACGACACGCTGCGCGAACGCTGGGACCTGGTCTCCTTCGACCCGCGCGGCGTCGGCCGCAGCTCCCCCGTGCTGTGCGAGACGGACAAGCAGCTCGACGCGTACTACGCGCTGGACGCGACCCCCGCCACCCCCGCCCAGGAGGCCGTCTACCTCGACGCGCAGCGCACCTACCGGGAGGCGTGCGAGAAGAACTCCGGGCAGACCCTCCCGCACGTGGGCACCCTGAACGCGGCCCGCGACATGGACCTGCTGCGCCAGGCCCTCGGCGACGCGAAGCTGAACTACTTCGGGATCAGCTACGGCACCGAGCTGGGCGGGGTGTACGCGCACCTGTTCCCGAAGAACGTGGGCCGGGCCGTGTTCGACGCGGTCGTGGATCCGACGAAGACCGCCGAGGCGAGCGCGCTCGGGCAGGCCAAGGGCTTCCAGCTCGCGTTCGGGAACTGGGCCCGGGACTGCGTGGCCCGAGGTGACGCCTGCCGGATCCAGGGCAGCACGGCGCAGGAGATCCAGGACAACGTGATCGCGCTGCAAAAGCGCCTTGCGAAGACCCCGATCCCGGGCCTGGGCGGTCGCCGGCTCACCGAGACCGCCGCCACCAACGGCATCGCGCAGGCCCTGTACTCCAAGGAGCTGTGGCCGCTGCTGGAGGAGGGCATCGACGAGGCGGACGGCGGCCAGGGGCAACTCCTGATGGCCCTGTCCGATGCCCTCAACGGCCGTGATCAGAACGGCCGGTACAGCAACATCGGCGCCGCGAACACCGCGATCAACTGCGCCGACAGCAAGGAGCGCTACACCCCGGAGCAGACGAAGGCGAAGCTGCCGGAGTTCCGCGCCGCGTCCCCCGTGTTCGGGGACTTCCTCGGGTGGGCGATGCTCAGCTGCAACGACTGGCCGGTCAAGGGCGCCTGGGAGACCCCGGATGTGAGCGCGCCGGGCGCCTCCCCGATCCTCGTCATCGGCAACACCGGCGACCCGGCCACCCCGTACGAGGGCGCCCGCAACATGGTCGACCGGCTCGGGCCGGGCGTCGGCGTGGAGCTGACGTACAAGGGCGAGGGGCACGGGGCGTACAACAGCGGCGACCCGTGCGTGCGCAAGGCGGTGGACGCGTATCTGAACGAGGGCACGGTCCCCCCGAAGGACACGGTCTGCACGGCCGCCCCCTGACCCGTCCCGCTCGCCCGCCCGTGTCCGCACGCCCCCGGCCCCACCCGGCCGGGGGCGTCGGCGCGCGCAGAACGGCCGAATCCCGCCCCCCGTCAAGGATTCCTCAGCATCCCTCCCCCGGGCATCCTTGACCGCGCGTCACATCCGTGCCGCACGATCCACACCGGGGGCAGCCCATGAGCGAACCACCCAATCCGCACGGCCCGATACCGCCGCGCCCCAGCGGCCCGCCGACCTCACCGGGCGTCCCGATCCCCGGCACCCGGCCCGCCTCCTCGGAGCCGGTGCCGGCCGACAACCAGCTCGTGGTCCGCGACCGCCTGCTCTGGGTGCACGGGGCGGCGTTCCCGCTGGCCAACATCGCCCGCGTGCACACCTTCGTGCTGGTGCCCCGGCGCGGGGCGGCCGTGGCCCGGTTCCTGATCCGCCTGGTCGGCGTGGTCGTGGTGGCCGGGCTGCTCACCAGTCTGACCGGCCTGACGAACAGCGGCTCCTCGTACGGCGGGTACGAATCGGACGACAGCGGCAGCGGGCTCGCGACGTTCGTCTGGATCGCCGCCCTCGCCTACCTGGGCTGGGAGGCGAACGTCCTCGTCAAGGTGCTCCGCGCCAAGGACCAGCACGTGCTGGCCGTGGACACGGCGGGGCCGCCGAGCGCGATCATCACGTTCCAGGACCGGTCCCGCCGGCAGCAACTGCTGGCGCAGCTGGCCTACGCGCTCGACCACCCGGGCACGGAGTTCACGGCGATCATCGAGACCCTGAACCTGGACATGCGCCGGTACCAGGGCTCGGGCAACAACTTCCAGTTCCACTCCGGCTCGGGCAACAACTCCGTGACCGGCGGCAGCAGCGGGAGCGGTCGATGAGCAACTACCAGTTCCACTCCGGCTCCGGCGACAACAACATCACCTACCACGGGAGCGACCCCGCGGCCGGCACGGACGAGCTGATCGCCCGCCTCCTCGCCGAGATCGCGTCCCTGCGCGCCGGCACCGCCCTTCCGGACACGGCCGGCGCCTCCCTCGACCACTCCCGCGAGGTGCTGGAGGCCGACGACGCGAGCCCGCGCGAGCGGCGCGGGGCGCTGGCCTCGGTCGCGGCGATCGCGACGGCGGTCGGCGCCATCGGCGCCCCCGCCCTGGCCCTGGCCCAACAACTCCTGACCACCCTCGGCTGACCCGCACCCGCCCCCGCACCCTCCACCCCCGCACGACACGCCGCCGGCCCGGCTCCCTCTCGCGAGGGGGCCGGGCCGGTGGGTGGTTCGGGGGCCGGGAGGCCGGGTGGGTCAGTAGACCGGCTTGTCGGGCTCGATCTGGTTGACCCAGCCGATCACGCCGCCGCCCACGTGGACCGCGTCCGCGAAGCCGGCCGCCTTCAGGACCGCCAGGACTTCCGCACTGCGGACACCCGTCTTGCAGTGCAAGACGATCCGCTTGTCCTGGGGCAGGCTCTCCAGGGCGGTGCCCATCAGGAACTCGCCCTTCGGGATCAGCTTCGCGCCGGGGATCGAGACGATCTCGTACTCGTTGACCTCGCGGACGTCGATGATCTCGATGTTCTCGCCCTCGTCGATCCACTCCTTGAGCTGCTTGGGAGTGATGGTCGAGCCGAGGGCGGCCTCCTGGGCCTCCTCCGAGACGACGCCGCAGAACGCCTCGTAGTCGATCAGCTCGGTGACCGTCGGGTTCTCGCCGCAGACCGCGCAGTCGGGGTCCTTGCGGACCTTGACCTGGCGGTACTGCATCTCCAGGGCGTCGTAGATCATCAGGCGGCCGACGAGCGGGTCGCCGACCCCCGCCAGGACCTTGATGGCCTCGGTGACCTGGATGGAGCCGATGGACGCGCACAGCACGCCCAGCACGCCGCCCTCGGCGCAGGAGGGAACCATGCCCGGCGGCGGGGGCTCCGGGTACAGGCAGCGGTAGCACGGGCCGTGCTCGGACCAGAACACCGACGCCTGGCCGTCGAACCGGTAGATGGAGCCCCACACGTACGGCTTGTTCAGCAGCACGCAGGCGTCGTTCACCAGGTAGCGGGTCGCGAAGTTGTCCGTGCCGTCGACGATCAGGTCGTACTGGGAGAAGATGTCCATCACGTTCTCGGCTTCGAGCCGTTCCTCGTGCAGGACCACGTTCACGTACGGGTTGATGCCGAGCACGCTGTCGCGCGCCGACGCGGCCTTCGAGCGGCCGATGTCCGCCTGGCTGTGGATGATCTGGCGCTGGAGGTTCGACTCGTCGACCTCGTCGAACTCCACGATGCCGAGGGTTCCGACACCGGCGGCGGCGAGGTACATGAGGGCGGGCGAGCCGAGGCCGCCGGCACCCACGCAGAGCACCTTCGCGTTCTTCAGGCGCTTCTGTCCGTCCATCCCGACGTCCGGGATGATCAGGTGGCGGGAGTACCGACGGACCTCGTCAACGGTCAGCTCGGCAGCGGGCTCTACCAAGGGTGGCAGCGACACGGGGACTCCGATGGTGAACGGATTGAACGGTTGTTCTTCCGGTAACACTGCCACGCCTTCCTTCATTCCGAGACACCGGGTCCGATGCGCGAGACGATTTCGTCCCAGTACCCGGGCATCCCGGCCCACGCCTCGCCCGTACCCGTCCCCTCCCTCCGGTCCGTGAACCACACCGTGCCCGCCCCCTGCCAGCGGGCGATCCGCGCGGCCTCCGTCAGGTGCCCGCGCGGGACCCCGTGCACGAGGTGGCAGAACTTCTCCGGCGGGTGCTCCGCCGTCCACTCCGCCACCTGTGACCAGCGGTAGTCGGCCCAGCAGCCGGAGAAGGTGACCAGCTGGTCCCCGATCTCCGCGTAGCCGGCGCTGGGGTGGGTGCCGTGCCCGAGGACCACGTGCGCCCCCTCCCGCAGCGCCCGCAGGGTGTCCACCAGTCGGGACGTGTACGCGAGCCCGACCGGGTCCACCGGCGCGTCCGCGAGGTAGAACCCGCCCACCCGGTACCAGTCCAGGAAGTGCTGGGCGTCGGCGATCAGCTCCCCGAGCCGCCGGGTGCCGTCCCGCAGGGCGAGATGCCCGAGCAACACGCCCCCGGTGAGCGCGGCCCCGACGCGCAGGCGGGCCGCGCTCTGCGAGCAGTACGGGTCGGGCCGCTGCCCGGGCCCGTCGGCCACGTTGAGCACCGCCCAGTCCAGCGGGGTGCCCGGCCGGCTCAGCTCGGCCCACTCCATCGGCGCGACCATCGGGTGGGCGTACCCGGGGGCGCCGAGCCCGAGCCGACCGGCTGCCGGGGCGGCCGGTCGGGACCCGGGCGGCGTGGTCAGATGCGGCACGCCGCCTCCATCCAGATGTCCGCCAGCGACTCCTCCAGGTTGATCCGGGGCCGCCAGCCCAGCCGGTCCCGGGCGGTGCGCACGTCGGCCTGCTGCCAGGCCCCGCAGCCGTCGGGGTACGGGTAGGAGGGCGGGGTGACGGCGATCGGGGGCTCGGAGCCGGGTTCGGCGCGGGGCGCGCCGATCATCGGCCGGCCCGGCCCGTGGCCCGGCCCGCCGTGTCCGAGGCCGTGCCCGCCGTGCCCGTGACCGCCCGGACCGTGCCCGCCGGGGCCGTGGCCCTGCTGCGGCACGTCCAGCTCGTGCAGGGAGCCGCCGTAGCCGGCGACCCGGGCGAGGATCCCGGCGGCGTCCCGCAGGCGGACCGCGCGTCCGGTGCCGATGTTGACGACGCCCTGCGCCGCCGACAGGGACGCGGCGTGCACGGCGCGGGCCACGTCCCGCACGTCCACGAAGTCCCGCTGCACCCCGAGGCCGCTGAGCTTGAGCTCCCCGTCCCCGGCCTGCATGGCCCGGCGCATCGCCTCGGCGAGCCGGCCGAGCGGGGAACCGGCGGGGGTGCCGGGGCCCACGGGCGAGAACACCCGCAGCACCACCGCGTCCAGTCCCGAGCCCAGGACGAGTTCGGTCGCGGCGAGCTTGCTCACCCCGTACGGGCCGCCGGGGCGCGGCACGGCGTCCTCGGCGGTGGAGGAGCCGGGCTGGCTGGGCCCGTACTCGGCGGCGCAGCCCAGTTGCACGAGCCGGGCCCCGCAGCCGCTGCGGCGCAGCGATTCACAGATGGTGGCCACGGCGACGGTGTTGTGCCGGGTGAGTTCGCGCGCGCCGCCCCGGGTGGCGCCCGCGCAGTTGATGACGACCCCGGGGTGGACGGCGTCCAGGAACCGGGTGAGCGCCCCGGGGCTGCCGGTGGCCAGGTCGAACCGCACGTCGGCGTCGTCGCCGCGGCCGAGCGCGGTGAGTTGCACGGCAGGGTCGGCGAGCAGCCGGTCGGCCACGTAGCGGCCGAGGTATCCATTGGCTCCGATCAGCAGGACTCTCATCGTGCTTTCCGTTTCTCCTCTTGGGTTCTGGCGGGGGCGTGCGCGGCGCTTGGGGCGGGGGCGCCGGCGGCCCCGGGTCTGTCAGGCCGGGCGCGGGGCGGGGCCGGTGTGGGCGGAGGCCCGGGTGAGGGTGACGAGGGCGTGGCCGAGCAGCGCGGCGGCGGCGGTCCAGGCCCCGGCGGGGCCGAAGGCGGCGAGAGCGCACGCGAGGATCAGGGGGGCGGGGCGGGCGCCGTGCGCGAGCGGCAGGCGCACGGCGAACAGCGCGGCGGCCAGGCCGAGGGGGGCGCCGGTGGCCAGGCACAGGGGCAGGGCGAGCGCGAGGTGCGCGAGGTGCGCGAGGAGGGGCAGGGGACGGGCCCGGCCGGCGAACTCGTCGAGGCCGCGGGCCCCGGCGAGCCGGCGGCGCACGAGGGCCGCGTGGCCGAGGACGCACAGCTGGGCGGGGACGGCGGCCAGCGCGATGCCGAGGGCGGGGCCGGGGCCGGCGTCGGCGAGGGGTCCGGCGGCGGTGAGCGCGAGCAGCAGCAGGAGCGCGAGCCGGACGGGCAGGTCGCGGCGGACCCGGCCGGGGGCGAGGGGCAGCGCGACGGCGGCGCCGGCGGCGAGCCAGACGAGGCCGGCGGGCGCGTGCAGGGCGGCGGCGGCCCCGGCGAGGACGGCGGGCAGCACGACGGGCCCGAGGGCGCGGGCCACGGGCGCGGGGCGCAGCGAGGCGCGGGGCGCGGGTCCGGCGCCGGGCGCGCGCGCGGGCGTGGTGGTGGGCGCGGGGGTCTCGGCGGTGGGCACGGCGCCGGCGCGGTGGTCCTCGCGGCGAGGGCCGCGGGCCCAGAGTTCCTCGGCGAGGGAGAACACGTCGCGGTGCCGGTAGCGGGCGGCGGCGCGGTCGCCGATGCCGGCGGCCTCCAGGCCGGCCGCTATCTCCAGCGGGTCGACGGCGCGGTGCACGAGCTCGCGGTGGCGGTGCAGCAGTCCCGTGACGGGGTCGGCGGGGCCGCCGGGGCGGCGCGCGGGGGGCGCGTCGGGGGCGGGGGCGGACGGGGCGGTCATACGGGGACCTCCGGTGCGGTGGTGGTGGGGGCGGCGGACACGTCCCGCGCGGGCGTCTCACGGGCGGGCGTCTCACGCGCGGGCGGCTCGCCGGTGGGCGCGGCCCAGTGCGGGCTGGTCCAGTGGCCGGGGACGACGGCCTCGGGGGCGACGGCGAAGGGGGCCGCGTCGCCCGTCGGCCGGGGCGCGCCGGCGCGGGCGACGAGCCGCAGGTACAGCTCGCCGAAGCGGGCGACCGTGCGCTCCACCGTGAACAGGGTCAGGGCGCGCTCGCGGGCGGCCGCGCCGAGCCGGGCGGCGCGCTCGGGGTCGGCGAGGAGGGCGAGGCAGGCGTCGGCGAGGGCGGCCGGGTTGCGGGCCGGGACCACGAGGCCGGTGCCGCCGATCACCTCGCAGACGGCCCCGGTGTCGGTGGAGACGGTGGCCCGGCCGCACAACATGGCCTCGACCAGCGGGATCGGGAAGCCCTCCACGACCGAGGACAGCACGAGGACCCGGCCGGCGGCGTAGGCGTCGGCGACGGTCGGGGCCTCGGGGCCGCCGATCTCCTCGAAGGAGACGGGGCTCTCGCCGACGGTGTGCGCGTGCGCGGCCTGGTCGGGGAAGAGGTGCGCGGCCAGGGACCGGGCCTCGTCGAGGTGCCGCGCGCCCTCGGGACCGGCGGGGGTGGCCGTGAACAGGCGCAGTCGGGCCGCGGGGCGGGCGCGGCGGACCCGGGCGAAGGCGTGCAGCAGCCCGATGAGGTCCTTGGCGGGGTCGGGGCGGCCGACCCAGGCGAGGGTGTCGGGGTCGGCCGGGTCCCCGCGTTCGGCGGCCTCGGCGACGGGCGCGAACCGGTCGGCGGCCATGCCGGGGTAGACGGTGTGCAGCCGGTCGCGGGGGGCTCCCGCGTGTTCCTGCCAGCGGCGGGCGTGGGTGTTGCCGGCGGTCACGAGGTCGGCCTCGGCGTACAGTTCGGCGGCCAGCCGCTGGTGCAGGGCGGTGCGCAGGGCGCGCGGGGCGGGGCGGTCGCCGCCGTGTTCGAGGTACTGGCCGCGCAGGTGCGAGCCGTACTCGGTGAGCAGCAGCGGCACCCCGCAGAAGCGTTTGGCCAGCAGTCCCGGCAGGGCGGTGACGCCCCCGGCGGCGGCGTGCACGAGGTCGGTGCCGCCGAGCGCGTCGGGCCCGTACCAGGGCAACGACAGCGGGCGCAGGGTGCGCTCCAGTTCGTCGGCGAACTCCAGCAGATCGGGCACCCGCGCCTGCGCCAGCGGCCCGCCGACCCCCCGGGCCCGGCAGCCGGCCTCGATCACGCGGATCGCGGTCTCGGAGCGCAGCGCCGCGTACATGCCGCCCTTGTCGCGGGCGAGTTCGGCGAGCCCGTGCAGCCCCTCGGAGAAGGGTTCGGGGGTACCGGCGCAGATCCCGGTGACGAGTTCGCGCAGGGCGTCGGCGAAGCGGCGGCGGTCGCGCCGGCCGTGGCCGCGCCCGTCGTCGCCGGGGGCCCACAGGGCGGCCGTCCGGGCGGCGGCGACGCGGGACCGGGCGGCGTCGGCGGGCCCGGTGGGGGCGGGTTCGGCCTCGCGGGCCAGGACGTGCAGGGCGAACTCGTGCTGCGGGAGCCCGCGCACGAGCCGCTCGCACCAGAGCCGCGCCCCACCGTCGGTGAGCAGTCCGATCCGCACGTGGGCACCCCGCATTTCCGATGGTCGAAGCCGGCCGTCCCGACAGTCGCCGCCGGGCCGCGAGAGCACTCAACCCGATGGGCCATCGCGGTGATGGACGGTTGTCCGTCGCGCCACCGGAAGGGGTGAAGACTCGTAACTTTCCGGTACGGGTGACGTTCGTGCCGAGTAGACGAACGCCTCTCGCTCACGCGCTCGTTCACCCCGCGGTCCGGGCCCCGTCACCCACTCGCGAAAAGCCCCGGCGGCGGGGACGGCCGGGCGGGGAGGGGTGCGGGGAACCGGGGCGACGGGCCGCCACCGTCTCGCGGACCGCATCGGCACGGCGGCACGGCGGCACGGCGGCACGGCGGCACGGCGGCACGGCGGCACGGCGGCACGGGGCAACGCGGATCGGCACGGGGCGGCACGGGGCAACGCGCGCGGGCGGGGGCCGGTGCGCGGCGGACGCGGCCGGGGGCCGGTAGGCGGCGGACGAGGCCGGGGGCCGTAGGCGGACGCGGCCGGGGGCCGCGACGTGCCGCAGGCGCGGGAGCGGGCACCGCACGGTGCCCGCGCGGAGGTCCGGGCCCCGACCCCGGCCAGGGGCCCGGCCAGGGGCCCGGCCAGGGGCCCGTTCCCGGCCCCGTCAGACCCCGGCCGTGGCGGGTGTCTTGCCGGTCGTGCGGTCCCGTTCGGCCGCTTCCGCCGTCGCGCGGGCCGCTCGGCGGGGTTCGGCCTGGCGGGGGTCCAGGGTGGGGACGGCGGCCAGGAGGGCGCGGGTGTAGGGGTCGCGGGGGTGGTCGTAGACCTCGTCCGGGGTGCCCTCCTCCACGATCCGGCCCCGGTGCATCACCAGGACCCGGTCGCTGACCTGGCGGACCACGGCGAGGTCGTGCGCGATGAACACCAGCGCGATGCCGGTCTCCCGGCGGACCCGTTCGAGGAGGGCGACGATCTGGGCCTGGGTGGTGACGTCGAGGGCGGAGACGGGCTCGTCGCAGACGATCAGGCTCGGGCGGGGGGCCAGGGCGCGGGCGATGCCGACGCGTTGGCGTTGGCCGCCGCTGAACTCGTGCGGGAAGCGGTCGCGGTGTTCGGGTGCGAGGCCGACGAGGTCGAGGAGTTCGGCGACCCGGGCCCGGATCGTCTTCTCGTCGCGTTCGCCGGCGGCCCGCAGCGGGTCGGCGACGGACTCGCCGACGGTGCGGCGCGGGTTGAGGGAGGCGACGGGGTCCTGGAAGACCATCTGGGCGCCGGGCACGATGCCGGTGACCCGTCGTCCGTCCCGTCGGACCTCGCCCGCGTCGGGCGGGAGCAGGCCGACGAGCATCCGGCCGAGGGTGGATTTGCCGCTGCCGGACTCGCCGACGACGCCGAGGGTCTCGCCGGGACGGACCACGAGGTCCACGCCGTCCACGGCGGTGAGCGCGGACCGGCCCCGGCCGAAGACGCGGCGCAGTCCGACCGCCTCGACCACGGGCGGGGCGCTCGGGTCGGGGGCGGGTTCGCGGAGCGGGAGGGGGGCCTCCAGGCGGGGGACGGCGGCGATGAGCTCGCGGGTGTAGGGGCGGGCGGGGGCGCGGGTGATCGCCTCGACGGGGCCGTGTTCGACGGCGCGGCCGTCCTTCATGACGAGGACCTCGTCGACGCTCTCGGCGGCGACGCCCACGTCGTGGGTGACCAGGAGCAGGGCGAGGCCGTCGGCGACCCGCAGGTCGTGCAGCAGGTCCAGGACGCGGGCCTGCACGGTCACGTCGAGGGCGGTGGTGGGTTCGTCGGCGACGAGCAGCCGGGGTTCGCAGGCCAGGGCCATGGCGATGAGGGCGCGTTGGCGTTGGCCGCCGCTGAACTCGTGCGGGCGGCGGCGGACGGCGCGGGCCGCGTCGGGGATCCCGACCCGGTCGAGGACCGCGACGGCGCGGGCGCGGGCGGCGCGCCGGCCGGCGGGGTGGTGGACGCGGTACACCTCGGCGATCTGGTCGCCGACGGAGCGGTAGGGGTCCAGGGCGCTCAGCGGGTCCTGGAAGACCATGGCGGCGGTGCCGCCGCGCAGGGCGCGCAGGGCGGCGGGGTCGGCGTGGGCGGGGTCGACGCCGGCGACGCGGACGGAGCCGGTGACACGGGCGCCGGTGCCCCGGTGCAGGCCGAGGAGGGCGCCGGCGACGGTGGACTTGCCGCTGCCGGACTCGCCGACGAGGGCGAGGGCGCGGCCGGCCTCCAGGGTGAAGGAGAGTCCGTCGACGGCGCGGACCCCGCTCGCGGGGAAGTCGACGACGAGATCGTCCACCCGTACCAACGGGGCGCTCCCCGTGTCGTGTTCCCGGGTCACGCGAGGACCACCCTTCGGTCGGTGAGGGCGTGCAGCAGTTCGCCCAGGAGGCCGGCGAGGACCACGGCCACGCCCATGACGAGGACGATGCCGAGGACCACGGGCAGGTCGGCGACGCGGACCGCGTCGATGAGGGATTTGCCCAGGCCCGGGATGCCGAACAGGGACTCGGTGAGGACGGCGCCGCCCATCATCGTGCCGAGGTCGGTGGCGCTGAGGGCGATCACGGGCGGCAGGGCGCCGCGCAGGGCGTGCCGGGTGACGACGGCGCGTTCGCCGACGCCGTAGGCGCGGAAGGTGCGGATGTGGTCCTCGGCGAGGGTCTCCAGGGTGCCGCTGCGGGTGAGGCGGGCGTATTTGGCGCTTTCGAACAGGCCGAGGGTGAGCCACGGCAGCAGCAGGTTCCACGCCCACTGTTCGGGGTCCTCGCCGAAGGGCACGTAGCTCGGGAACGGCAGCCATTGCAGGTAGGCGCAGACGGCCATGAGCAACAGCAGGCCGAGGATGAACACGGGGGTGCCGCTGCCGACGAGGGTGAGGACCGTCAACACGCGTTCCAGGGTTCCGCCCCGGCGCAGCGCGGACAGCAGTCCGGTGCCGACGCCCACGAGGGTCCACACGGCGAACGCGCCGATCGCCAACGAGCAGGTGGCCGGGAGCCGTTCGAGGACGATCTCGGTGACCTGGCGGTCGTCCTGGTAGGAGTAGCCCAGGCAGGGGGCGTCGCAGGTCATGACGGTGCCGGCGCCGCCGGACTGCTCCCGGCCGGCGACGAGGCCGCCGAGGAAACGCAGGTATTGGGTGAAGAGCCCGTCGTTCAGGCCGAGCCGGTCGCGGACCTGGGCGAGTTGGGCCGGGGAGCAGCGTTCGCCGCAGACGAGGACGGCCGGGTCGCCGGGGGCGAGGCGCAGCAGGGCGAAGACGAGGACGGACAGGGCGAGCAGCACGAGCAGCGCGCCGCCGAGGCGGTGCGCGAGGAAGCGGCCGAGCCGCGGCGGGAGGGTCACCGGCCGCGCTCCTTTCGGGTGCCGACCCGCAGCCGGGAGGCGGCGCGCGGGTCGAGGGCGGTGCGGATGGCGTCGCCGAGGACGGTGAAGGCGAGCACGGTGGTGAACAGGAGCCCGGCGGGCAGCAGCACGTACAGCGGGTCGGCGAGGAACCAGGTCTGCGCCGAGGCCAGCATCTGCCCCCAGGACGGGGTGGGCGGTTTGACCCCGAGGCCGAGGAAGGACAGGGACGCCTCGACGACGATCGCCGTGGGCAGGGTGATCGCGGCGTGCGTGATGAGGGGCGCGGCCAGCGAGGGCAGGAGTTCGCGGCGGCCGATCCGGACCGGGCCGTTGCCGGCGAGACGGGCGGCGGCCACGAAGTCCAGGCCGAGCAGGGCCCCGGCCTGGGTGCGCACGAGGCGGGCGGTGCCGCCCCAGTTGAGCAGGCCGATGACGAGGATCAGCAGCAGCGGGCGCGGGAAGTCGGGGGGTACGACGGCGGTGAGGGCGACGGCCACGACGAGCATCGGCAGGGCGAGGGACACGTCCGTGACGCGGACGACGATCCGGTCCGCCCAGCGGGGGCCCAGGGCCCCGAGCAGGCCGACGAACAGGCCGATGCCGATCTGGAGGAGGGTGGCGCCGAGGGCGACGAGCAGCGAGATCCGGGCCCCGTACACGAGGCGGATCAGCAGGTCGCGGCCGGTGCCGGGTTCGACGCCGAGCCAGTGTTCGGCGGAGATCCCGCCGAGGGGGCCGATCGGGACGCCGCCCTGGGCGGAGTCGACGAGGGCGTCGTGGAAGGTGTCGGGCTGTTGTCCGGTGACTGCGGCGACCAGGGGCGCGGCGAGGGCGAGCAGGACGAGCAGGGCGAGGACGGCGGCGGCGGTGAGCGCGGCCGGGCCGCGGCGCACGGCGTGCAGCACGCGCGCCCCGGCCCCGACCCCCGCCGCCGCCCGCCCGCCGTCGCGCCCGGACGGGGACGCGACGGCGGGTTCGCCGGAGACCTCCGGCGGGTTGGGGGGTGCCTGGGTCACTTGACGGAGACCTGCGAGATGTCCAGGACGCCGGTCCAGTCGCTGATGACCACGTTCTTGACGTCCTTGCCGACGAGGCGCTTGTAGACGGGGTGGAACAGCGGGACGGAGAGGGCCTGGTCGGCGATCTTCTTGTCGAGGGCGCCCCAGCGGGCCCCGGCGGCCTTGAGGTCGGTGAGCTTGGCGATCTCGTCGATCTCCTTGTTCACCTCGGGGTCGTCGAGCTGGGCGTGGTTGTAGTTGGAGCCCTCGGTGACGATCTGGCGGCCGTCGTAGATGGGGGCGAGGAAGGGTCCGCCGGAGGGCCAGTCGGCGCCCCAGCGGGAGAGGAAGAAGCCGGGGGTGTCCTTGGCGTCCTGGCGGCGCTTGTTGTAGGCGGCGTCCTCCAGGCCCTCCAGCTTGACGGTGATGCCGGCGGCGGCGAGGGCCTGCTGGACGGCGGTGGCGATCTCGGGACCGGTCTGGCGGTTGGCCTTGGTGTTGTGGGTGAGGGTGATCGTCAGGCCGTCGGGGTGCCCGGCCTCCTTGAGGAGTTCCTTGGCCTTGGTCGGGTTGCCGGTGGCGCCGGCCGGGAACGGGTCGTGGGCCAGGTGGCCGAAGGCCGCGCGCTCGGGGAGGAAGGTGGTGCCGGCCTCGGCGAGGGCGGAGCCGCCGGCGGCGTTGACGACGCTGGTGCGGTTGACGGCGTAGGCGATGGCCTGGCGGACCTTCGGGTTGTCGAAGGGGGCGACCTTCGGGTTGAAGGCCAGGTAGTTGACGTAGCCGAAGTGGCCGGTGCCGACGCGGCCGGCGAGGGCCTTGTCGGAGCCGACGCGGGCGAGTTCGGCGGGCCCGAGGTTGGTGTCGGTGGTGACGGCGGCGGCGTCGGGGCCGGCCGAGGTGGTCAGGCGCTGGTTGATGACGGCGGGGTCGAGGCCGGAGCGGACGTCGACCTTGTCGGGGTACGCCTTGCGCTCGGGGTCGGTGGCCGGGTCCCAGTGCGGGTTGCGTTCCAGGGTGAGGCGTTCGCCGTCGTTCTCGTTGCGGACCACCTTGTAGGGGCCGGAGGAGAAGGGGTGTTCCTCGTAGGTGACGCCGGTGTCCTTGGCCTTGGGGACGGGCGCGAACTGGGTCTGGGTGGCGAGGAAGGGGAAGTCGCCCTCGGGCTTGCGGAGCTTGAAGACGATGGTCTTGGCGTCGGGGGTGACGACGGAGTCGAGTCCCTTGCCGCCGTCCTTCCACGGGCCCTGGTAGTCCTCGCCGCCGACGAGCCAGTCGCGCAGGTAGGGGGCGCCGCCGGAGAGTTCGGCGGCGAAGGAGCGCTCGATGCCGTACTTGATGTCGGCGCTGGTGATGGGCGTGCCGTCCTCGAACTTCAGCCCGTCCTTGAGGGTGTACGTCCACTCGGTGGCGTCGGCGTTGGGGCGGCCGAGGTCGGTGGCGAGGTCGGGGACGACCTTGGCGCCCTCGGGGCCGTTCTCGCGGTTGCGGGTGGTGAGGGTCCGGAAGACCAGGGAGGGGACGTTGCCGCCGCCGGAGGTGTAGAGGCGGGCGGGGTCGAAGTCGCTCTGGGCCTCGGCGTTGAGGACGGTGAGGGTGCCCCCCTTTTGCGGGGTGCCGGGCTTTCCGGGGTTGCCGGCGGGGGCGCCGTCGGCGGCCTTGTCGGTCCCGGTCTCGGGGCCGCACGCGACGGCGCCCCCGGCCAGGACGAGGCTGACGGCGAGCGCGGCGGCTCTGCGGCGCGGTGCGGAGGACTGGCGGGACATCGAAGGGGACCTCTCGGCGTGGTGGACCTGGGCGGGACGGCGCCGGCGGGGTGTGCCGGGGCGCGTCGGGTGCTGTGCGGGTCACGCCGGGCGGGGCTGGGGTGCGCGTCCGCTCCCGGTGCGCGGCGGGGCCGGGCACGTGGGGAGGGAGCGGGGGAATGCGGGGGCCGCGCCCGGGCGTGGAACCGTCCGGGGCGCGGTGGAGTGGTGTCGGGGCCCGTTCGCGGGGAACGGGGACGGGCCGACGGCGCGCGCTCGGGCGGGCGTCAGCTACAGAGGATGTCGGCCACGCTGTGCGCGGTCACGCCGAAGAGCGCCAGCTCCAGGGCGGCGCTCGCATCGCGTGTGTGTTCGGTCGACATGCGCAGAACAATGACCGAAGATCGGACACCTTGTCAACGCGGGTCCCGGCCGTCCGGCCGGCCCGAATTCGGCCCCGGACCCGACCTGAATCACTGAGGGTCCGTCAATCCTGCGGGTGGGGCCAGGGGTTGGGCAGGCACTTGATCCCGTCCAGGTCCAGGGTCTTGGTCTGCTGTTGCATGACGGGGGCCAGGGTGCCGGGGGTGCGGCAGCTCTCGTGGCCGTGACCGAGGCGGTGGCCGACCTCGTGGTTGATGAGCATCTGGCGGTAGGCGAACATCGCGTCCGGCCCGAAGGTGGGCGAGCCCTGGGCCCACCGGTAGGCGTTGATCATGACGCGTTCGGTGGAGGCCGAGTCGCAGGAGACGTTGTCGATGGCGATGTCCAGCCCCGACTTCTTGCACCACACGCCGGTGGTGCCGGGGCTGGCCAGGGTGACGGCGAACTCGGCGCTGGAGTCGGAGACCCGCTCGAAGGTCCGCTTGCCGCCCTCGCCCCAGCTGCGGGGGTCGTTGAGGGTGGTCTGCACGGCCCGCGCGAACAGCTCGGGATCCAGCCCCAGCCCGCGTTCCACGTCCACCCGGTAGCGCACGACGGTGCCCTTGCCGGGGGCCTTGTCGGTGCCGGGCACGGTGTCGAACTCGCCGGTCGCGGTCAGCTTGGGGTCGATGGGCTGACTCGCGGCCATCTGCTGTTCGTAGCTGGGCGGGGTGGGCGCGGGCGCCGGGGCCCGGCTGGGCACGGCCGAGGCGGGAGCGTCGGCGGCGGCGCTCGCCGGGGATTCGCCGGCGGCGTTCTCCTGGCCGCTGAGCCGGGCCGTCTCCTCCCCCGTCACCTGGCCGGCGACGACCACGGCGAGGGCGGTGGTGAGGACGGCGGCGGCCATCCCGGTGTAGGTGCGGAACTTGACGCCGCGTCCGGTGGGCGGGGCGACGGGCGCGGCGAGACCGGTGCCGGTGTCGGGGCCGCCGGTGTCGGGGGCCGGCCGGTCGACGACGGGGGCGCGGTCGGTGCCGGGGGCCGGGCGGGGGGCGGGGATCCGCCGGTGCGCGCCGGTCCCGGTCAGGGCGTCCCGGCCGCCGTCGGTGTCCCGCTCCGGCGCGGCCGGGGCCTCGGGCCGGGGCGCGTGGGCGGCGGGCGGCGGCGGGGGGACGGGGAAGCCGCCGGTGCGGGTGCGCGCGGGACGGGGCACGCCCTGCCAATCGCCGTACAGGGTCTCGCCGGTGACGTCGGGGCCCCAGGGGCGGTCGGGTTCGCGGCGGGGCGGGTGCCCGAAGGGGGAGCGGGTCTCGACGTGCTCGATGTCGTCCATGCGACCCGTGTGCCCCGCGTGCCCGGGGTATGCCGGGTGACCGGCCCGATCGGGGTGCGCGGCCGGGCCGGGGTGCGCGGGACGGGCGGCGGGGTCGGGAGCGGGGGCCGGGGCGGCCCCGGCGTCCGGCCGTGCGCCGTCGGCCGGGGCCTTGCGACTGTGTCGTCCCACCGTGTCGGCCTCAGTCCTGTTCGTGGTCGGCGCCGGCCCGCGACAGGTCGGTGACGGCGGCGGCGACGATCTCGGGATACTCCATCATCGCCACGTGTCCGGCCTCGGGCAGCACCAGCAGGCGCGCCCCGCGGAACGCGACGGCGGCGCGGCGGGCCATCCTGACCGAGACCAGTCGGTCGCGTCCACCGTAGACGAGCAGGGTCGGCGCCTGCACGCGTTCGGCCTGCCGCCACAACCCGTGCTGCCCGCCCAGGGTGTAGGCGTCGACGATGCCGCGCGCGGAGCGGGCCAGCGCCTCCCAGAACCAGGGCAGCGCCATCCGCCGTTCCATCTCCTCCACGGCGTACCGGAAGCCCTCCGGGGTGACCCGGCCCGGGTCGCCGTAGCACAGGCCCATGACCCCGCGGGTGCGCTGCGCGGCGGTGAGTCCGCCGCCCGCGCGGGCCAGCAGGCCGGCCATCCCGGGCAGGGCGAGCAGGGCGGTGGGCACGGCCGAGCGCTGCACCCGGATCTCGGGCAGGGCCGGGGAGATCAGGGTGAGCCCGGCGACGAGGTCGGGGCGGACGGCGGCCACGCGGGTGGCGACGGCCCCGCCGAGGGAGTTGGCGACGAGTTGCACGGGGCCGCGGCCGGCGGAGTCGAGCAGCCGGATCACGGCGCGGGCCATCGCGGTGACGGAGTAGTCGCGGTCGACGGGCGGCGGGGAGTCCCCGAACCCGGGCAGGTCCACTGCCTCGCAGGCGAGGGTGTCGGCGAGGAGTTCCATCAGCGCCGACCAGTTCTGCGAGGAGCCGCCGAGGCCGTGCACGAACAGGGCGGGCGGCAGGTCCTCGCGGGCGGAGGGGCGCGAGCGCACCGAGAGGGTGAGCCCCGGCAGCTCCACCCGGCGCAGCCGTTCCCCGTCGGCCACCCGGACCGGGCTTCCGACCTGCGGGAATCCGCTGGTCAGCGGGGGCGGAACGGGGAGTTCGGTGGACGACATGCGGCAATGTTACGAGAAGATCACGCCGGCGCCCGATCCCCCGCTTGTGGCGGCCGTCACAGGGGTCCCGTCCGCCTCCCGCGCCCCGCGTAGCGGGCGGTCGGCCTTCCTCCTACGCTCGTAGAGGAGAGGCTGCGGGAGGAGGGCGCCGGGGGATTCGGGGCAGACGCGGGGCAGGACACCACCGACCGGCAGAGCCCGGAGAGAAACGAGGACAGTCCCATGACCGTCGATCCCGCCGAGCCCGACACCTTCGACTCCGCCTGGGACGGCGAAGCCGACGCCGAGGCGCCGGAGGCGGACGCCGCCGAGCAGCACACCGAGCTGACCCCCACCGAGGACGACCCGCCCGGGTCCCGCGACCGCGACACCGCCGCCGAGGGCGACTTGGCCGAACAGGCACGGGTCGTCACCCTCGACGAGGAGGAGTACCGCTGACCTCGCCGGGCCCCCGGACGCACCCCCGTCCGGCCCCTGACCACGCCCGTCGCGCCCGGACCGGGATCGATCGGGGTCGTCCGTACCGCGAGAAAACTCGCTTTCGACCCCCCGGATCCGGTTACCGAAAAGTACGATGGCGGGCGCGGTGCGCGGCGCACTGAGATCGACGGAGAAAGTGGGAGGCGGCGTGACAGCCATCGAGCAGACCGAGGCGGCGCGCCCGCGGGGCACGCGGTTGCCCCGTCGAGCCCGACGCAACCAGTTGCTGGGCGCGGCCCAGGAGGTGTTCGTCGCGCAGGGCTACCACGCGGCCGCGATGGACGACATCGCCGAGCGCGCCGGGGTCAGCAAGCCGGTGCTGTACCAGCACTTCCCCGGGAAGCTGGACCTGTACCTGGCCCTGTTGGACCAGCACTGCGAGGCGCTGCTGACGGCGGTGCGCGGGGCTCTGGAGTCGACCTCGGACAACAAGCTGCGGGTCGCGGCGACCATGGACGCCTACTTCGCGTACGTGGAGGACGAGGGCGGCGCGTTCCGGCTGGTCTTCGAGTCGGACCTGACCAACGAGCCGGCCGTGCGCGAGCGCGTGGACCGGGTCTCCCTCCAGTGCGCGCAGGCCATCTCCGAGGTGATCGCGGAGGACACCGGCCTGTCCACCGACGAGTCCATGCTGCTCGCGGTGGGTCTGGGCGGGGTCTCGCAGGTGGTGGCACGGTACTGGCTGTCGAGCGAGAGCCCGGTGCCCCGGGACACGGCGGTGTCGCTGCTCACCTCGCTGGCCTGGCGCGGCATCGCGGGCTTCCCGTTGCACGGCGAGGGCCACGAGCAGCACTGAGCGCGGAGAGCGGCGGACGGCGCCGGCGGGACCCCGTGACGGGTCGCGCCGGCGCCGTCCGTGTTCGCTCCCAGCGTCCTCGCCGTACTCCGTACGGGTCCCTCCCCCGGGCTAGTGTGTCCGGAGTACGGTGCGTGATCGCGCACATCCGGATGTCGTCGGAAGGGACATAGCCGTGGAGGTCAAGATCGGCGTGCAGCACGCACCCCGGGAGATCGTCGTGGAGACCGAACTGAGCGCCGAGGAGCTGGAGAGCACCGTCACGGCCGCCCTGACCGGCGCCACCCCGCTGCTCTCCCTCACCGACGCCAAGGGCCGCAAGGTCCTCGTGCCGACGGACCGCCTGTCGTACGTCGACATCGGCGAGCCCGCCGTCCGCAAGGTGGGCTTCGGCGCCGCCTGAGGCTCCGGCACCGACCCGCGCCCGCTCGTGGCGCGGTCGAGCGCGGATCACGGCCCGGTGGATCTCTCCACCGGGCCGTTTCCGTTTCCTCCGCTTCGGGTAGTGAGGCTGCGACACGCTTTGCTCCGCAGGTGGGAGGGACCTCGATGCCGCTGACGCCCCTGTTCGAACTGCTCGGCTCCGCCGCGCTGGGGACCGCCTTGGCCTGGCTGGCGTTGCGCCGGCTGCCCGGCCGGTTGCCGACCCCGCGATCGGTGCTGGTGGGCACGGTGACGGGGGCGGTGGCCGGGGCGTTGATCACCCGGTTCGCGTTCGGCCCCGGGCACGGCGGCCCGCTGTTCACGCTGCTGGGCGCGGCCTTCGTCGGGGCGGTGGCGGTGGCCCTGTTCCTGCGTCCCTCGCACCGCCCGTCGCGGGCGCCCCGGCAGGCTCCGTTTTCCCTCCCGTCCGGCGGCTGATCCGGGATCGGCGGAGGGCCGACGCGCACGGCCGCCGGACGCCGGGTGAGCTCACCGGGCGTACGACGGCCGAGGGGGCCGATCAGGCGGCGAGGCCGAGGGCGGCCATCCGCTTGGTGTGCGCCTTGGTGATGCGGGTGAACATCTCGCCGACGGCGGCGAGGTCGAAGCCGGCGGCCATGCCGTCGACCCCGCCCACGAGCATGGTGGACAGGGCGTCGCGTTCGGCGACCACGCGCTGGGCCTGCGAGAGGGCCTCGCCCATGAGCCGGCGGGCCCACAGCGCGAGCCGGCCGCCGACGCGCGGGTCGGCCTCGATCGCGGCGCGGACCTTCTCCACGGCGAAGTTGCCGTGCCCGGTGTCGTCGAGGACGCCGAGCACGAGGGCGCGGCTGTCGGTGTCGAGGTGGGTGGCGACCTCGCGGTAGAAGTCGCTGGCGATGGAGTCGCCGACGTATGCCTTGACCAGGCCCTCCAGCCAGTCGGAGGGGGCGGTCTGGCGGTGGAAGTCGTCGACGCCCTTGGCGAAGGGCTCCATGGCGGCGGTGGGCTCGGCGCCGATGGCCGAGAGCCGCTCGCGCAGCCGCTCGAAGTGGTGGAACTCGGCGGAGGCCATCGCGGCGAGTTCGGCCTTGTCGTCGAGGCCGGGGGCGAGCTTGGCGTCCTCGGCGAGCCGCTCGAAGGCCGCGAGTTCCCCGTACGCGAGCGCCCCGAGCAGGTCCACGACGGCGGCGCGGTACTGCGGGGAGGCGGAGGCGGTGTCCCAGTCCTGCGCGGCGATCCCGACGGGCGTCGGCTCGGCTTCGGGCGCGTTCGTGTCGGGGGCGGCGTTCTCTTCGGTCGACATGCTCCGCACAATAGCCCGCTCCGCAACCGGTCACGGCACCGTCGTGAGCGGCGGGAACGGCCGGAGTGCCGGAATTCACCCGGCACACCTGCACGATTTGGGGGTACAGTGGTATTGCGCCTGCCGAGCACTCGGCGGGCCATCCGAATGAGGATGCCCGGTCGGTGGCCCGATCGGCTCCAAACCGACCGCCCTCGCCGCGGTACGCGCCCCGCGCGTCACCGCCCATGAGGGGCCCCCTCAGCGGTACGAGCGCTTGAGCGATGGCAGTGGTCCCGCGCAGCTTGGTACGTGGCAGTACGAAAGCCCGGCACGGTACGACCCCCCTCTCGCCGCCTCGCGCCGCGTCTCACAGAAGAGGCAGCACCCTGACTACGTTCCGAGACCTCGGGATCTTTCCCGAGACCGCCGAAGCCCTCGAAGCCGTCGGCATCACCTCCCCCTTCCCCATCCAGGAGATGACCCTCCCCGTCGCCCTCTCGGGCTCGGACGTCATCGGCCAGGCCAAGACCGGCACGGGCAAGACCCTCGGTTTCGGCCTGCCCCTGCTGGAGCGCGTCGTGGTCCCCGCCGACGTCGAGGCGGGCCGTTCGCGCCCCGAGGAGCTGACGAACTCCCCGCAGGCCCTCATCGTCGTCCCGACCCGCGAGCTGTGCACGCAGGTCACCAACGACCTCCAGACCGCCGGCAAGGTGCGCAACGTGCGCGTCCTGGCCATATACGGCGGCCGCGCCTACGAGCCGCAGGTCGAGGCCCTCCAGAAGGGCGTCGACGTGATCGTCGGCACCCCCGGCCGCCTGCTCGACCTCGCCGGCCAGCGCAAGCTCGACCTGTCGAAGGTCAAGGCGCTGGTCCTGGACGAGGCCGACGAGATGCTCGACCTGGGCTTCCTGCCCGACGTCGAGAAGATCATCAACCTGCTGCCGGCCAAGCGCCAGACGATGCTGTTCTCGGCGACGATGCCGGGCGCCGTCATCGGCCTCGCCCGCCGCTACATGTCGCAGCCCACGCACATCCGCGCGACCACGCCGGACGACGAGGGCCTGACCGTCGCCAACACCACCCAGCACGTGTTCCGCGCGCACTCGATGGACAAGCCGGAGCTGGTCTCCCGCATCCTCCAGGCCGAGGGCCGCGGGCTGGCGATGATCTTCTGCCGCACCAAGCGCACCGCCGCCGACATCGCCGAGCAGCTGGAGCGTCGCGGCTTCGCCTCGGGCGCCGTCCACGGCGACCTGGGCCAGGGCGCCCGCGAGCAGGCGCTGCGCGCCTTCCGCAACGGCAAGGTGGACGTGCTGGTCTGCACCGACGTGGCCGCGCGCGGCATCGACGTCGAGGGCGTGACCCACGTCATCAACTACCAGTCCCCCGAGGACGAGAAGACCTTCCTGCACCGCGTGGGCCGCACCGGCCGCGCGGGCGCGAAGGGCACCGCCGTCACCCTGGTCGACTGGGACGACATCCCGCGCTGGCAGCTCATCAACAAGGCGCTGGGGCTGGACTTCCACGACCCGCAGGAGACCTACTCCACCTCGCCGCACCTCTACGAGCTGCTGCACATCCCGGCCGGCACCAAGGGCGTCCTGCCCCGGTCCGAGCGGACCCGCGCGGGTCTGCGCGCCGAGGAGGTCGAGGACCTCGGCGAGACCGGTGGGCGCGGCCGCAAGGCCGCCGCGCCGGCCGCCCGCGTCGAGGAGCGCGCCCCGCGTCCGGAGCGCACCCGCGCCCCGCGTCAGCGGCGTCGGCTGCGCGGCGGCTCCGAGCTGCCCGCGCAGGGCGAGGCCCCGGCCGCCGAGTCGGCCGCGCCGGTGACCCCGGCCGGTGACCCCGCGTCGGAGGGCCCGCGCCGCCCGCGTCGTCGTCGGACCCGGTCCACGGCCGCGAGCCGCGCGGCGCAGGCCGCCGTCGTCGCCCCGGTCGAGACCGCGCCGGCGCAGGCCGCGCCGGTCGAGGCCGCCCCGGTGGTGCCCGTGGTGACGGAGCCGGCCCCGGCCGCCGCCGTCGTGGCCGAGCCGGCCGCCGAGCCGCGTCGTCGGACCCGGACCCGCAAGAAGGCCGAGACCGCCCCGGTCGAGGCCGCCGAGGCCGTCGTCGCGGTGACCGAGGCCCCCGTGGCCGAGGCGCCCGTCGAGGAGGCCCCGGCCAAGCCCCGCCGCACCCGCAAGACCGCCGCCGCGAAGGCCGCCGAGGCCGTCGTGGAGGCCGCCGAGGCCATCACGGAGGAGGCGGCCGCCAAGCCCCGCCGCACCCGCCGTACGGCCGCCGCCAAGGCCGCCGAGGCCGTGGAGGCCGCAGCGGTGACCGAGGCCCCCGCCGAGGAGGCCCCGGCCAAGCCCCGCCGCACCCGCAAGACCGCCGCGACGAAGGCCGCCGAGGCCGCCGCCGCGACCGTCGAGGGCGCGGAGGAGGTCGTCGCGGCCCCGCGTCGGACCCGCCGCACGGCCGCCGCCAAGGCCGCCGAGACCGTCGAGACCGCAGCGGTGACCGAGGCCCCCGCCGAGGAGGCCCCGGCCAAGCCCCGCCGGACCCGCAAGACCGCCGCGACGAAGGCCGCCGAGGCCGCCGCCGCGGGCGAGGAGGCCCCGGCCGCCCCGCGTCGTCGCACCCGCAAGAAGGCCGAGACCGCCCCGGAGACCCCCGAGGCGTAGGTTCGGCCCACGGCACGTCCACGGCCCCGGCCCCCGCGAGGGGGACCGGGGCCGTCGGCGTTCCCACGACCGGCCGCACCGGCCCCGCCGGCGCCTCCCCCGGCCGCCCCCGGCTCGGTAGCCTCGGGCCATGAGCAAGCCTCCCTTCCTGACCCTGCCCCCCGGCGCCCGGGCCCGGGTCCTCGACACCGCGCGCGGCCCCTTCGCCGTCCACGAGGCCGGCGCGGCGGGCGCGGGCACGGCACTGCTGGTGCCGGGCTACACGGGCAGCAAGGAGGACTTCGTGGGCCTCCTGGCCCCGCTCGCGGACGCCGGGTACCGGGTGGTGGCGGTGGACGGGCGCGGGCAGTTCGAGAGCCCGGGGCCGCGCGAGGAGTCGGCGTACACCCTGGCGGAGCTGGCCGCCGACGTGCACGCGCAGGTCGCGGCCCTGGGCGCGGCGGGCCCGGTGCACCTGCTGGGGCATTCGATGGGCGGCCTGGTGGCGCGCACGGCCGTGCTGCGGGACCCGGCCCCGTTCGCCTCGTTGACCCTGCTCAGCAGCGGCCCGGGGGCGGTCTGCGAGGAGCAGCGGGCGCGCACGAAACTGCTGGTGACGGGCCTGGAGCTGCTGGGTGACGACATGCCGGCGGTGTGGGAGGCGATGCGGGCGGAGAGCCCGGACGGGATCGCGGAGGAGTCGCCGGAGCTGACGGCGTTCCTGCGGCGGCGGTGGCTGGGGACGGTGCCGGAGCAGTTGATCGGGACGGGGCGGGCGCTGATGGACGAGCCGGACCGCACGGCGGAGCTGGCGGAGCGCGCGCCGGACCTGCCGAAGCTGGTGCTGTCGGGGGTCCGGGACCCGGTCTGGCCGGTGGCATGGATGGACAGCATGGCCGAAACCCTGAATGCGACGCGGATCACAATCGAGGGGTCGGAACACTCGCCGAACGCGGAGAAACCGCAGGTCACAGCGGGTGCGTTGATCCGGTTCTGGGAGTCTGCGCACCGCTCATAGTTAGGCTGGCGAAAAATTTCCTTAGCGTAGGGAATGTTTGCTCCATACACTTCGTTAGCACGGGTACAGGAAGTACACACACCGACGAAGGGAGAAGCATCATGCGCTTCGAGATTCTGCGCCTTGACGACGTCGACGGCAGTGCCGTGGACAGCACCGTCGTGGACGCGGCCTCCGTCAACCGGATCGTGCAGCAGGCCGCAGCCGTGGGCCAGCGCATTCTGATCCGACCGGCAGCGTCCGCGTCCTCCTGATCCACCCTCGGCCGATCCACTGATCGGCACCAACCGACCCGAACGCCCCCGCATCGCCATGACGTGGCGATACGGGGGCGTTCGCATGTGCGCAGACGCGCGAAGGGGCTACTGGGGCTCAGGCTCCGTTCACGACCTGCGTGACGCCGTTGATGATCTGCTGCACCGCGATGGCGGAGAGCATCATGCCCGCGAGCCGGGTCACCAACACCACGCCGCCGTCCTTGATGATCCGGATGATGACCAGCGAATACCGCATCACCAGCCACAGCACCAGGTGCATCGCCAGGATCGCGGTCCACACCGAGAGCTGACCGCCGAAGCCGTCCGCCTTCTCCACCGCCAGGATCACCGACACGATCGCGCCGGGCCCCGCCAGCAGCGGCATGCCCAGCGGCACCAGCGCCACGTTCACGTCCTTGGTCTGCTTGGGCTCGTCGGTCTTGCCCGTGAGCAGGTCCAACGCGATCAGCAGGAGCAGCAGACCGCCCGCGATCATCAGCGCCGGCACCGATACGTGCAGGTAGTTCAGGATCTGCCGGCCGCACAGGCCGAACACCGCGATCACGCCGAAGGCCACGCAGACGGCCTGCCAGGCCATCCGGCGCTGCACCTTCGCCGGGCGGCCGGAGGTCAGCGCCAGGAAGATCGGGGTGATCCCCGGCGGATCCATGATCACGAACAGGGTGAGGAAGAGCGAGCCGAACACGGCGATGTCGAACACGGTGATGCCTTGGCCTTGCGAAGTGACGGAAGAACGAACGGTCGGCGCGCGCACGGGCGCGCCACGCTGCCGGCCCGGCCCGCCCGGGGACGGACGGCCGGCGCGACACGCGACGGGTGGGAGAAGGGGGTGAGGGACGGGAGCGGGCGCACGACCGCGCGCCGACCCGGTGGGAGACGGACCCGCGCGGCGGGCCCGGCCGAGGGCTCAGCCCCCGGCGCGTCCACCCGTGCCGGGCACCGGGAAGGCGCCCGTGGCACGGCGGGTGATCTCGCCGTAGATCTCGGGATCGGTGGTGTACTCCCCGAGCCGGCAGGTCTTGCGACTGCCGTGGTAGTCGCTGGAGCCGGTGACGAGCAGGCCCAGCTCGGCGGCGAGCCCGCGCAGCCGGGCCCGGGTCGGGTCGTCGTGGTCCATGTGGTCCACCTCGATCCCGTCCAGCCCCGCCTCGGCGAGCGCCGCTATCGCCTCGTCGGACACGACCCGACCGCGTTTGACGGCCGCCGGGTGCGCGAACACGGTGACCCCGCCGGCCGCCTTGACCAGCCGGACCGCGTCGAACGGGTCCAACTCGTGCTTCTCCGCGTGCGCCCGACCGCCGTCGGCCAGCCACATCGGGGTGAAGGCGTCCGAGACGCTCGCGACCACGCCCAGCTCCACCAGGGCGGTCGCCAGGTGCGGCCGGCCCACCGAGCCGCCGGCCGCGATCTCCGCGACCCGCTCCCAGGTCACGGGCACGCCCAGACCCTGGAGCTTGGCGACCATGGCCCGCGCGCGCGGCACCCGGTCGTCCCGCACCAGCTCGCGCTCGCGCGCCAGGTGCGGCTCGGCCGGGTCGAAGAGGTAGGCCAGCATGTGCAGGCCGATGCCGTCGAGCCGGCAGGAGAGTTCGGCGCCCGGCACGACGGTCAGCCCCTCGGGGGCCGCGGCCAGGGCCTCGGCGTGCCCGGCGACGGTGTCGTGATCGGTGATCGCCACCACGTCCAGCCCCGCGCCGGCCGCGTTCGCGACCAGTTCGGCGGGGGTGTCGGTGCCGTCGGAGGCCGTGGAGTGGGCGTGCAGGTCGATGCGCACGGCACGGCTCCAGGGGTCGAACGGACGGACGGGACACCTCAGGATAACCGGGCCGTAAGTCCCTCCCGGCCCCCCGGCTACACCCGTGCCCGAGCCCACCCGGGCGGACGCGCCCGCCCGGGGAGCGCCGGGGTCAGCCCAGCACCCGGGGCGAGAGCGCCCCGCAGGGCAGCAGCTCCACCTCGGCGCCCGCGTCCCGCAGGTCCGTCAGCACCAGTTCGTCGTACATCAGCAGCCCCGACTGCTCGGGCCACACGATCGCCCACAGCCACAGCCCGCGCGCCTCGCCCGCGAACACCGCCCGGTCCGCCGGAGCGCCCTTGACGTGCCACAGGGGGGTGGGCCGGCCGGCCGCGACCACCTTGGCGTGCGGCGGGGAGCTCACGTCGATCGCGGTGCCGGGGTCGGGGCCGTCGATGCCCGCGTACCGGGCCCCCAGGCCCACGCCCAGTTCCTCCGCGACCAGCAGCAGTTCCCCGATCCCGCCCAGCGGGCCGGGTCCGGAGCAGGCCACGGCCGTGGCCCGGACCCCGGAACGGTCGTCGCCGGCCGCCGCGACCCCGGTGAACAGCCAGCCCACGGGCAGCGGCCAGGGCATCCAGACCGGCACCCGGGAGCGGTTCACGATCACCCCGAGCCCCTCGACGCTCGGCGGGAGCACCGGTTGCAGGGGTTGCACGGGACCGTGGGCACCGCAGTTCCAGGTGTCGGCGAAGAGGCCGGGCGCCCTGACCCGACCACCGCACTTCGGGCAACTCGGTTCGCCCCTCATAGGGAGCACGGTCCTCCCCGGCCGGCGCCGCGTCAAGGGACGATCACCCGTCCGGATGCGATCGGGGCGGATTGCCCCGGGCGCGGGCGCCGGGGGGGGCTCAGTCCAGGGCCACCGAGACCCGGCGGGGGTCGCGCAGGTCCGTGCCGCGCGCCAGCCACCGCTCGCGCAGCGCCGTCGCCCCGTGCACCCGCTTCCACGCGGCCTCGTTCGCGGTCATCGGCAGCAGTGGCAGGAAGCGCACCGGCTCCAGCGGCGGGTCGGTCTCCAGGTCCGGCACCAGCCCGCCGGACTCGGCCACCAGGACGGAGGAGAAGGGGGCGCCCGGCCACAGCGGCTCCCCCGTGTCCAGCGAGGCCCCGGCCGCCACCACCAGGCCCTCGACCTGCGGGGCGGCGGCGAGCACGGCGAGCGGCCGGAGCACCTTGTCGGTGTCGGCCAGGCCCGCGCGGACGGTGAGCACGAGTTCGGCGCGCGGCCCCTTCACCGGGTCGGCCACCATCGCGGTGGGATCGGTCATGGGGTGCGCGGACATGCCGAGGGTCGCGTAGCGCACCAGCCCGTCCTCGGGCGAGAGGAAGCGGAGCACCTCGATCCGGTCGGTGCCGAGGAAGGTGACGGCGGCACGGGCGTCGGGTTCGCCGAGCGCGGTGCGCAGCCGGGCCTCCACGAGAGCGAGAAGTTCAGCCATGCCCGCGAGCATAGAACGCGTATCGCGCGGGTAAAGACAGCCCTTTGGGCAAGTACCGACTGCTACTGTTGACCGCCGGCCAGGGCTCCCGCGTCTCTTCGCGGTGATCACGCGCCCCGGCCGTCAGGACTTCCCCCACGGGGGACCGGCCGGAGGAGGTGGGGCTGCGGTGGATCGAAGTCGATCGGGCAGTACGAGCAGCTCTTCCCCGCATACCGGCCCCCACCCGGGCCGCCGCCGCTCCTGACACCACCGACCCACCCGGACCCCTCCGCCGCGCACGCGGATCGTTCCGGGCCCGTCCGCCCGTACGGCGACCCCGCGTTCCGCGTCGGCCGCCGTACCTCCGAACGGGCCCCGGACCCGCGGGGGGAGCCTCCCGGTCCCGACGCCGCCACGCAGTGCGGCAGAGCGGGCCCACGGGTCGACGGCACTCGGGACACGGCCGCGCGGGAGAGCGCACGGCAGCACCCTCACCTCCCCGTACCCACTCCGCCGTCCCCGCCGCACCGCCCTTGTCCCAAGGGTCGCGGGCGGGGGCCGGGGTCGTCCCGCCGCGCGGGTCAGTGCCGCGCCAGGAGCCTGCCATGTCGATGATCCGTGATCTGCGCGCCGTCGTCCGTCCGCGCAAGTCCACCCCCAACCAGCCCGGTTACGACAGCACCCGCGACCACCTGGCCGCCGGCAGCGCCGTCGTGGACTGCGGGCTCTACCGCGAGGGCCGCCGGATGAGCGGCGGCTGCCTCAGTCCGCGCGAGGCGATGCGCCGGGTGCGCGCCGACGGGGGCTTCGTGTGGATCGGCCTGCACGAGCCGACCGAGGCCGAGTTCGCCGGGATCGCGGCCGAGTTCGGGCTGCACCCGCTGGCCGTGGAGGACGCCGTGCACGCGCACCAGCGGCCGAAGCTGGAGCGCTACGACGACACCCTGTTCACGGTGTTCAAGACCATCCACTACGTGGAGCACGCCGAACTCACCGCGACCAGCGAGGTCGTGGAGACCGGCGAGGTGATGTGCTTCACCGGCCGGGACTTCGTCATCACGGTCCGGCACGGCGGGCAGGGTTCGCTGCGCGGGCTGCGCAGCCGGCTCCAGGACGACCCCGAGGCCCTCGCCAAGGGCCCCTCGGCGGTGCTGCACTCGATCGCGGACCACGTCGTGGACGGGTACATCGCGGTCGCGGCGGCCGTGCAGGACGACATCGACCTCGTGGAGACCGAGGTCTTCGCGGCCCCCACCCGCTCGGGCAAGGGCGCGGCGCGCGGCTCGGACCCGGGCCGGATCTACCAACTCAAGCGCGAGGTACTGGAGTTCAAGCGGGCCGTCACGCCGATGATGCGGCCGATGGAGCTGCTGGGCGAGCGGCCGATGCGGCTGATCGACCCGGACATCCAGAAGTACTTCCGCGACGTGGCCGACCACCTGGCCCGGGTGCACGAGCAGGTCACGGGCTTCGACGAGCTGCTGAACTCGATCCTCCAGGCGAACCTGGCGCAGGCCACCGTGGCGCAGAACGAGGACATGCGGAAGATCACCTCGTGGGCGGCGATCATCGCCGTGCCCACGATGATCTGCGGGGTGTACGGCATGAACTTCGAGCACATGCCGGAACTGACGTGGAAGTACGGCTACCCGATGGTGATGGCCGTCATCGCGGGCTCCTGCTTCGCGATCCACCGCACCCTGCGCCGCAACGGCTGGCTGTAGGGGCGGGTACCGCGGCGGCGCCCCGCGAGTTCACCGGGAGGACATCGCGCAGTGGTGTCCTCCACCCGGCGCGGGGCGCGAGGATGCGCGCGTGAGCACACCGTCGAAGCCCCGCCGCCGCCCGTGGACGCCGAACCGCCCCGAGGGGGACGGGGCGTCTGCCGTGCTGTCCGTGCTGTGCCTGCTGCCCGCCGGCCTGCTGAGCTGGAACGGCTTCACCGACCCCGGGGCCGGGACCTGGATGCTCGTGCTCGCCTGGGTCCTGCCCGCGGCCGGCCTCTGGGTGGCCTTCCGCGACGTGCGGGCCTGGCTGCGGGCACGGCGCGAGCGGGCGGCTGCCCCGGGCCCCGACGAGGGCCCGGGATCCGGTGCCGCACGGCCTACCCTGGGGCCATGACACTGAGCACGCTCGATCTGGCGCTGGTCGAGGAGGCCGTCCGCAAGTCGGGGTTGATCTGGGTGCGCGGCACCGGGGTCGATCGCGCGCTGTGGCACGCCTGGGTGGACGGCGCCGCGTACGTGGTGGGCGGCGGGCCCGGGGAGCAGCCGCTGCCGGGGCTCGCGGACGGGGGCGCGGTGGTGGTGACGGTGCGTTCGAAGGACAAGGGCGGCCGGCTGCTGGCGTGGACCGCGCGGGCCGAGGAGGTCACGCCGACCGATCCGCGGTGGGAGCCGGCGGTGGCCGAGCTGAAGGGCAAACGGCTCAACTCCCCCGACACCGAGACGATGACGGCGCGCTGGGCGCGCGAGTGCCGGGTGCTGCGGTTGGAACCGTTCTCGGTGGACACCGAGGGGCCCACGCACGCGCTGGCGGCGGAGCCGCTGCCCTCGCCGGCCACCACCCGCCGGCCCGCGCCGGCGGGTCTGCCGAAGCTGCTGCTCAAGCGCCGCCGGCGGTCCTGACACCGGGGCCCGGGGGCGCGGTCTCAGGAGGTGCTCGCGCCGCCGACCGCGCCGGCGTCGGGGGCGGGGCTCTCGGTGGGGTCGGTGCCGGGGCCGGGCTCGGTGCCGGGGCTCTCGCCGGGGGCCGTGCCGTCGGGGCCGGCCGGGCCCGCGTCCGTGCCGGGGCTCGCGTTCGGGTCGCCGCCGGGGCCGAGGTCCGCGCCCTCGCCCGCGCCGGCCGTGGCCGAGCCGGCGCCGCCGCCCGTGCTTCCCGTGCCGCCGCCCTTGCCGCCCCCGCCGGTCCTGCCTCCGCCCTTGCCGCCCGCGGCGGGGCCGGTGGGGAGTTGGCTGCCGTAGTCGACGACCTGGCCGGCGGGCGGGGCGTCGAGGGCGACGGGCCCGCCCCAGTCGGAGAGGGTGACGGCGCCGGCGCCGCCGCCGCGTTCCATCCGCAGCGGGTAGGGGGTGCCGGTGAGGGCCACGGACATCCGGCCGCCCTTGCCCTCGTCGGCGAGGACGGGCACGACGCGGTCGCCGTCCACGTCCCCGTAGGGGCCCTTGGTGAGCTTCCCGGTCATGCCGAGCAGGCCGTCGAGGAGCACCCGCATCTCGGTGAACCCGCGGAAGCGCGCGTAGGAGGGGTCCTTCTCGGGGACCTTCACGTACTTGTCGCCGAGTTTCGCGGCGGATTCGGAGGTGCCCCAGAACGCGGCGCCGGCCTTGACCCACAGGGTGTCCCCGACCCGGAGCAGGGTGAACGTGGCGTCCTGGGCCTTGACCTGCCCGGTGCCGCCGTCCTTCCCGAGCCGCATGTCGAGGGTGTAGGTCTTGCCGCCGGTGAGCAGGGTGCCGGCGAGGCGGACCGAGCCGGCCCCGTTCGCGGCGGCGCGGGCCTTGTCGTTCACGGCCTGCGGCTCCAGCTTGCCGACCCCGTTGGTGCCCTTGTCGGGGTCCTCCTTCTCGCAGGCCCCGACGGTGAGGGCGAGGCCCAGGGCGAGGGTCGCGGCGAACGCGGCCCGCCACGGCCGGGCGGCCCGGGGGCCTGCGGGGGTGGAGACGCTCACGACAGTGCCTCTCGTCGGGGGCCGGACGGCACGCAGCGTACCGGGCGGGCGCGCGGCGGGTGCCCGCGCGGTGGGCGGTCGGCGCCCGCCCGGACCCCGTGCGGGCGGCCCATCAGGGCGAACGGTGCGATCACGGGCTAGCCTGAGGGCCGCAGACCCGTTTCGCGGGCGCTTCGGCGTCCGCCCTGGAGCCACCACAAGGAGGCGCACGTCGATGGCAGCAGGCGCCCCGCGGATCTTCGTCTCGCATCTGTCGGGAGTGCCCGTCTTCGACCCCAACGGTGACCAGGTCGGGCGCGTGCGCGACCTGGTGGCCATGTTGCGGGTCGGCGGCCGGCCGCCCCGGCTCCTCGGGCTCGTGGTGGAGGTGGTCAGCCGACGGCGGATCTTCCTGCCGATGACCCGGGTGACGGGCGTGGAGTCCGGGCAGGTCATCACCACCGGTGTCGTGAACATGCGGCGGTTCGAGCAGCGGCCCACCGAGCGGCTGGTGCTGGGCGAGCTGTTGGACCGTCGGGTGCGGCTGGTCTCGGACGACCAGGAGGTCACGGTCCTGGACGTGGCGATCCAGCAGTTGCCGGCCCGGCGGGACTGGGAGATCGACCGGATCTTCGTCCGCAAGGGCAAGATGGGCGCGCTGCGGCGGCGCGGGGAGACGCTGACGGTCGAGTGGTCGGCGGTCACGGGCTTCTCGCTGGAGGAGCACGGGCAGGGCGCGGAGAACCTCGTCGCGACCTTCGAGCAGATGCGGCCGGCGGACCTCGCGAACGTGATGCACCACCTGACGCCGAAGCGGCGCGCGGAGGTGGCCAACGCCCTCGACGACGACCGGCTCGCGGACGTCATGGAGGAGCTGCCCGAGGACGATCAGATCGAGATCATCGGGAAGCTGAAGGAGGAGCGCGCGGCGGACGTCCTGGAGGCGATGGACCCGGACGACGCGGCCGACCTGCTCTCCGAGCTGTCCGAGGACGACCAGGAGCGGCTGCTGACGCTGATGCGGCCCGACGACGCGGCCGACGTGCGGCGCCTGTTGTCGTACGAGGAGAACACCGCCGGTGGTCTGATGACCACGGAGCCGATCGTGCTGCGGCCGGACGCGACGGTCGCGGACGCGTTGGCGCGGGTGCGGATGGCGGACCTGTCGCCGGCGCTGGCGGCGCAGGTGTACGTGTGCCGGCCGCCCGACGAGACGCCGACGGGCAAGTACCTGGGCACCGTGCATTTCCAGCGGCTGCTGCGGGATCCCCCGTTCACGCTGGTGAGTTCGATCGTGGACGCCGACCTGCCGCCGCTGCGGCCGGACGCCTCGCTGCCGACGGTGGCGGGGTACCTGGCCGCGTACAACCTGGTGTCGGTGCCGGTGGTCGACGAGAGCGGGTCGCTGCTCGGCGCGGTGACCGTGGACGACGTACTGGACCATCTGCTGCCGGACGACTGGCGGGAGACGGACTTCCACTCCGAGGAGGCCGCCCGTGGGCGTTGAGCGGGGGCCCGAGCAGGGTCGGGAGCGGCGGCGCGACGCGCTGCGGGAGCGGCGTGAGGCGGCCCGTCGGCGGGCCCGTGAACACGGCCTGGCGGTCGGGGACGCGGGGTCGGCGGGCGGCGGGTCCGGCGCGGGCCGGGAGCGGTCGGCGGCGGACCGGGAGCGCGAACGGGAACGGGAGCGGGAGCAGCGCCAGGAGCGGGAGCGCGAGAAGGAACGGGAGCGGGCGAAGGCATCGGCGACCGGGCAGGCGGGGCGGTCGCGGGCGCGGCTGGACCAGCCGAGGCCGGCGCGGCGGCGGTTGCTGCCGGAGTACGACCCGGAGGCATTCGGGCGGTTCTCGGAGAAGATCGCGCGGTTCCTGGGCACCGGACGGTTCATCGTCTGGATGACGATCATCATCATCGTCTGGGTGCTGTGGAACATCTTCGCGCCGGCCTCGCTGAAGTTCGACGAGTACCCGTTCATCTTCCTGACGTTGGCGCTGTCGTTGCAGGCGAGTTACGCGGCCCCGCTGATCCTGTTGGCGCAGAACCGGCAGGACGACCGGGACCGGGTCAACCTGGAGCAGGACCGCAAGCAGAACGAGCGGTCCATCGCCGACACGGAGTACCTGACGCGTGAGATCGCGGCCCTGCGGATGGGTCTGGGCGAGGTCGCGACCCGGGACTGGATCCGTTCCGAGTTCCAGGACCTGATCAAGGAGCTGGAGGAGCGTCGCCCCCCGATGGCGGAACGTGACGAAGGCGACCGCTGACGGTCTTTCCGCGCGGCCCCCACAGCGGCCCCGGCGCCGTACCATCGGGTTCATGGCTACCGACACAAGCTCCGCCGGCGCGCCGGGCGTGCCCGACCAGGACGCGATCCTGGAGGCCCTGGCGACGGTGAACGACCCCGAGATCAACCGGCCGATCACCGAGCTCGGCATGGTGAAATCGGTCGAGATCGCTCCGGACGGCGCGGTGGACGTGTCCGTCTGGCTGACGGTGTCGGGCTGCCCCATGCGCGAGACGATCACCTCCAACGTGCGCGGCGCGGTGGAACGGGTGCCGGGCGTGGGCGCGGTGAGCGTGACCCTGGACGTGATGGGCGACGAGCAGCGCAAGGAGCTGGCGACGGCGCTGCGCGGCGGGACCGCCGAGCGCGAGGTGCCGTTCGCGAAGCCGGGGTCGCTGACCCGGGTGTACGCGGTGGCCTCGGGCAAGGGCGGGGTCGGCAAGTCCTCGGTGACGGTGAACCTGGCGGCGGCGATGGCGGCCGACGGGTTGAAGGTCGGCGTGGTGGACGCGGACATCTATGGGCACAGCGTGCCGCGGATGCTGGGGGTGGACGGGCGTCCGACCCAGGTCGAGAACATGATCATGCCGCCGTCCTCGCACGGCGTGAAGGTGATCTCCATCGGCATGTTCACCCCGGGCAACGCGCCGGTGGTGTGGCGCGGTCCGATGCTGCACCGGGCGCTCCAGCAGTTCCTCGCGGACGTGTTCTGGGGCGACCTGGATGTGCTGCTGCTCGACCTGCCGCCGGGCACCGGTGACATCGCGATCTCGGTGGCGCAGTTGGTGCCGAACGCGGAGATCCTGGTGGTGACCACCCCGCAGCAGGCCGCGGCGGAGGTCGCGGAGCGGGCCGGGTCGATCGCGGTGCAGACGCACCAGAAGATCGTCGGCGTGGTGGAGAACATGTCCGGGCTGCCGTGTCCGCACTGCGACGAGATGGTCGACGTGTTCGGCACCGGTGGCGGGCAGCTGGTCGCGGACGGGCTGACGAAGACCACGGGCGCGACCGTGCCGGTGCTGGGGCAGATCCCGATCGACGTGCGGCTGCGCGAGGGCGGGGACGACGGCCGGCCGGTGGTGCTGGCGGCCCCGGACTCGCCGGCGGGCGCGGCGCTGCGGGCGATCGCGGGCAAGCTGGGCGGCCGGCAGCGGGGGCTGTCGGGCCTGTCGCTGGGGATCACCCCGCGCAACAAGTTCTGACCCGCTCCGGGAGCTTTCGAGAAGGGGGCGCGCGGCTTCGGCCGGGTGCCCCCTTCGGCGTTCCGGGGGGCCGGTCAGGCGCGGTAGCCGGTGAGGTCGCCGGCGCGGGCGAAGGCGAGGCCGTAGGCGCTCATGCCGCGGCCGTAGGCGCCGAGGTGGACGCCGATGGCGGTGGTGCCGGCGAGGACCCAGCCGAATTCGGACTCGCGGTAGTGGAACGGGGTGGGCACGCCGTCCACGGGCAGGGTCAGGCTCGCCCAGTCGGGGCCGGCGAGGTCGTCGGCGAGTTCCCAGGCGGCCTCGGTCTGCTGGTCGAGCCAGTGGTCGCGGCGGATGTGGTCCATCTGCGCGGGCCAG
This sequence comes from Streptomyces dryopteridis, assembly GCF_049606955.1. Taxonomy (NCBI): domain Bacteria; kingdom Bacillati; phylum Actinomycetota; class Actinomycetes; order Kitasatosporales; family Streptomycetaceae; genus Streptomyces; species Streptomyces dryopteridis. The sequence goes on from NZ_CP187113.1 coordinate 1,847,075, forward strand.
GTGACGGTGAGGAGGCCGGAGCCGGCGAGCCAGGCGGCGGAGGAGACGGAGGTGGCCTCCAGGACCCCGGTGCCGTCGCCGCTGCGGCGGGGCGGGACCCCGTTGACGGTGACGACCACGGCGAAGCGTTCGCGTTCGACGCCGGGTTGTTCGGCGCGGACGACGGGCTCGTCACCGTGGCCGGTGGAGCCGTGTTCGACGCTGCCGTCGGCGGCGGTGCCCACCTGCATGAGCCAGCGGGGGCCCGTGAAGGCCGCGTCGAGTCCGTACCAGGGGAATTCCGCCCTCAGGTAGGCGAGGGTCCTGGCGGTGCCCCCGGCCGCCGCGGGCGGGGGGACGGCGCCGCTCGCGGGTCCGCCGGCCCGTTCGTCCGCGGGCTGTGTGCCGACCCGGCTGCTGGTGGTCTCCATCTGCGCGGCCTCTCGCTTCGTGGGGACCTCGGTCGGGCCCCACCCCTCGGGCGTCCTGCGTCCGGACAAAGGGAGAGAATAGCCGGCCCCGGGGCCGCTCACGGGCAGCGCGCGGGGGATGGCGGGCGCCGGGTCGTGGCACGGGCGGGCGTGCGGGGAGCGCGTTCGGGGGCGCGTGCCCGGCCGCGCGCCGGGTCAGGTGGCGTCGAGGTCGTAGCGCACGCGCGGCTCGGCGGCCGGGGTGGCGGGCTTCTTGAACATGTCGTGTTCGGCCTCGGCCGGCGCGGCGGGCCTCTTGGTCAGGTCGGGGCCGGCGGCGGGCGCGGGCACCTCCGGGGAGACGTCGGCGGCCGGGTCGGGGCGGGGCTCGCGGCCCTTGACGGCGTCGGTGACCTCGGTGAGTTCCTTGCGCAGGTCGAAGCTCTCGCGGAGTTCCTTCAGCTCGCCGCCGCCGTTCTCGGCGAGCTGCTTGCGGATGAAGTTCTTGGGGTTGAGGTCCTCGAACTCGAAGTCCTTGAACTCCGGGCCGAGCTCGGAGCGGATGTCCTGCTTGGCGCTGTCGGAGAAGGACCGGATCTTGCGGATGATCGCGGCCGTGTCCTGAATCAGCTTCGGCAGCTTGTCCGGGCCGAAGATGAGGATGGCGATGACCGCGATCGTGAGGATCTCGAGTCCGCCTATGTCGTCCAGCACCTTGCCGCTCCTCGACTCATCACCTGTGACCAGTCCCACGGTACCCCGGGTGTGCCCCGGGGAGGACACCCCGGGGGCCGTGGTCCCGTGCCGTTCACTCGGGCGTCAAGAGCCGTTCGCGGTGCCCAGGACCAATTCGGTGGTGCGCGCGCGGCCGTCGCGCTCGTACGTCAACGTCAACGAGTCCCCCGGACGGTGCGCGCGGATCTTGACGATGAGCTCGTCCCCGCCGCGCACCCGGGCCCCGTCGACCTTGGTGATCACGTCGCCGGCGCGGATCCCGGCCCGGTCGGCGGGGCCGTCGGGGACCACGGCGGGTTTGCCCTCGCCGCCGTCCCCGCCGACCCGGGCGCCGTCCCCGGCCCAGCTCAGGTCGAGGGTGACGCCGATGACGGGGTGGGTGGCGCGGCCGGTGCGGATCAGTTCCTCGGCCACGCGTTTGGCCTGGTTGACGGGGATGGCGAAGCCGAGGCCGATGCTGCCGGTCTGCCGGCTCGGGCCGCCGTCGGCGCGGCCGCGGCCCTCCTCGCCCTGGTTGCCGGTGTCCTCGGGGCCGCGGATGGCGCTGTTGACGCCGATCACGCGGGCCTTGGAGTCGAGCAGCGGGCCGCCGGAGTTGCCGGGGTTGATGGGGGCGTCGGTCTGGAGGGCGTCCACGTAGCTGATGTCGCTGCCGTCGCCCTTCTCGCCGCCGGCGGTGATGGGTCGGCCGGTGGCGCTGATGATGCCGGCGGTGACGGTGTTGGACAGGTCGAAGGGGGCGCCGATGGCGACGACGGGGTCGCCGACGCGGACGTTCTCGGAGTTGCCCAGGGCCAACGGGCTCAGATTGCGCACCCCCTCGACCCGCACCACGGCCAGGTCGTAGCCCGTGTCGCCGCCGACGAGACGGGCCGGGACGCTCTCGCCGGAGCCGAAGGTGACGTACATCCGGGTGGCGCCGGCCACGACGTGGTGGTTGGTGAGGATGTGGCCCCGGGAGTCGAGGACGAAGCCGGTGCCGGTGCCGCCGCCGTCCCCGTCGCCGCCGGAGACGTGCAGGGTGACCACCCCGGGCAGGGCCCGCTCGGCGATGCCGGCCACCGACTCGGGGGCCCGGCCCCGGTCCTCGGGGCCGGCCTGCGGAAGGACCACGGAGGCACCGGCGCGGCGTTCGGCGAGCACGCCGATCCAGCCGCCGAGGCCGCCGGCGACGAGGGCGACGCCCAGGCCGAGGCCGATCAGGGTCAGGGTGCGGGGGCCGCGCCGGGCGGTGTCGGCCGGGCCGTGGTCGACCACCTGGAAGGGGGCCCGGGGCAGGGCGGCGGGGGCGGGCGGGTCGAAGCCGGCGACCCTCGGCGGCGGGATCCGCCCGTCCGACCCGGCCGACGCGGGCTCGGTCGGTCCGGGCTCGGTCGGTCCGGGGGCCGGTTCGGTGGGTCGGGTGTCGGACACGGCGTTGCTCCCCCGGGAGGTGGACGCGTGCCGCCGGCGCGACGGCACCCCCGGATTCAACCAGGTCGCGGGGGTCCCGCAGGGGGCGCGGCGGCCCGGGGTGCCCCGCCGCACACGTGCGCGACGGGGCGGCCGGTCAGGGGCCGGTGAGCAGGATCGGGGCGCCGCCGGTGGCCACGGGGGGCAGCGGGGACGGGCTGGGGCCGCCGGCCGCCGGCCGGTCCGCGTCCCGGCCGCCGTGGGCGTGCGGGTCGATCCGGTAGGGCGAGGGCAGCCCGTCGGGGGTGGGCAGCGGGGCCCGGACGGAGGCGTCGGCCACCGAGAGGGCGCCGCCGGCGGGGCCGAAGCCGGCCGGGCCGGGCCGGACGGCGGGGGTGACGGCCGAGCCGTCGCCGCGCGCGGCCTGCTCGGCGGGGTCCAGGGGCAGGGCGCCGCCGAGGGCCAGGGCCGCCAGCGAGACCGCGCCGGCGGCGACGAACGCGAACCGGCGGCGCGGCCGGCCCACCTCGTGCACGCGGAAACCGCCGCGGCCGTCGGGGCGGACCGGGCCGCCGCCGAGGACCGTGCCGAAGGCCATCCCGCCGAAGGGGTCGGTGCCGGCCGGTGGGCGGGCCCCGGTGCCGGGTCTGACGGGGGCGGTGCGGAAGCCCCCGCCGGGGAAGGGGCCCGGTGGGCCCTCGGGGCCGCTCGGCTGCCCCGGCAGGCCCTGGAGGCGCGCCAGCAGCCCTTCGGAGAGGGGGGGCGGCTCGGCCTGGGTGAACATGCTCTTCACCCGGCGCTGGGCGTCGGCCTCCGCCTTGCATCGGGGGCAGGTGGCCAGGTGCGCGAGGACCCGCTCGCGCGCGTCGTGGCTCAACTCCCCGTCGACGAGGGCGGCCAGACGGTCGCCCAGGTGGTGGTCGGCGGGTGAGGTACCGGAACCGCTCACGCCCGCGCACCACCCTCTCCCCCGGCGAAGGACGCGGCTCCGACGGGGATACCGACGGCGGTGCGGGCGGCGGGGGCCGTCCGGGCCGCGGGGGCGCGCTGTTCGGCGCGTGCCTGCGGGGAGCGGTGCTTGAGGGCCTTGCGCAGGTGCGAGCGGCCCCGGTGGATGCGGCTGCGGACGGTGCCGAGCTTCACGTTCAGGGTGGCCGCGATCTCCTCGTAGGACAGTCCCTCGATGTCGCAGAGGACCACGGCGGCGCGGAACTCGGGGGCGAGGGTGTCCAGGGCGTGCTGCACGTCCGCGTCGAAGTGCGTGTCGTGCAGGACCTGCTGCGGGGAGGGCTCGCGGCTCGGCAGGCGCTCGGCGGCGTCGTCGGCGAGGGCGTCGAAGCGGATCCGCTGCTTGCGGCGGACCATGTCGAGGAAGAGGTTGGTGGTGATGCGGTGCAGCCAGCCCTCGAAGGTGCCCGGCGTGTACGTGGACAGCGAGCGGAAGACGCGGACGAAGACCTCCTGCGTGAGGTCCTCGGCGTCGTGCTGGTTGCCGGTCAGTCGGTACGCCAGGCGGTAGACGCGAGCACTGTGCGCGCTGACGATCTCCTCCCAGGTGGGAGGGGTCCACGCCTGCGGGTCCGCATCGGTGGCGAAGGTCGCGGTGGTTGCGGGCACGGCGGTGCGGAAGTCAGCGGTCTCGGTCACGGATTTCGGCTCACCCGCCGACCAGAAGAGACGTCGGAAGACGCCTGACCGATCCACAGGCGCAGCCGCACCTCCCCTGTCGGCTCTGGTGGTGTCCAGTGGAGCCCCTACCATAGCCACCCCGTCCGTCAGCTCCGGATAAACGTTTTTACCGTTTCTTTACGGGAGCCGGTCCGCGGACGCTCCCAAGCGCCCCGCCCCGTCCCGTTCATCCCTTCCAACGCCCGGTCCCATCTGCGGGTTCCCGACTCCAGCGGATACAGTCACCGTTGCGCCAATCATTGGGGACAGGAGAGGGTCATTACCGGCAACCGGCAGACGAGCTGGGCGTTCGCCGACGCGTTCGTCGCCGAGGACGAAGCGCTGCGATGGGCCCGCGACCGGGCCCGCGAGTCGGGCCTGCGTTCGGTGTCCCCCGGAACCGGCGCCGCCCTGCGCCTGTTGGCCGCCACCGCCGACGCCAAGGCCGTCGCCGAGATCGGCACCGGCACCGGCGTCTCCGGCATCCACCTGCTGCACGGGATGCGCCCCGACGGGGTCCTCACCACCGTCGACCCCGAACCCGACCGGCAGGCATTCGCCCGCCAGGCATTTCGCGCCGCCGGCTTCGCCGGCAACCGGGCCCGCTTCATCCCCGGCCGCGCCCTGGACGTCCTGCCCCGCCTCGCCGACGGCGGCTACGACCTGGTGTTCTGCGACGGGGACCCGACGGAGTCGCTGGACTATCTCGGCGAATCGTTGCGCCTGCTCCGTCCGGGTGGCCTGGTCTGCTTCGAAGGGGTCTTCTCCGACGGACGCACCGTGGACTCGGCGGCCCAGCCGGTGGAGGTGCTGCGGGTGCGCGAGCTGCTGCGCACCGTCCGCGAGAGCCCCGCCCTGGAGGCCGCGCTGCTGCCCGTGGGCGACGGTCTGCTGTGCGCCGTGCGCCGCTGACCGACCCGCCCCCGACCCGCCCCGACAACGGCGCCGCCCCGGTGCCCCGCGCCTCGGAAAGGGGCGCGGGACGCCGGGGCGGCGTCGAAGATGTCGTGCGTGTCGTGCGTCGGGTCAGCCGACGACCTGCTTGAGGGCGTCGCCAAGGGCCGCCGCCTCGTCGGGGGTCAGCTCTACCACGAGCCGACCGCCGCCTTCGAGCGGTACGCGCATGACGATCCCGCGCCCCTCCTTGGTCACCTCGAGCGGGCCGTCGCCCGTCCGCGGCTTCATGGCCGCCATGCTCGTTCCCCTTCCTGAAACCAGCTCATCGTCAGCCGACGGCCCCATTCAGGTGCCTGGTACCCGGCATCGAACACATTGCTTCCCGGCCATTATCCCGCATGTCAGGACCCGATGACCAACATCGGTCGGGAACGCTTGCGCAACGCGCTCGACCAAAACCACTCATTTCGGCGATCGGCCTGCGATACTTCGCACTCCCCCACGCCCGAGCGGCCCGAGTTTCTTTGACGCACATCACATGTCGACCCCCCGGGGCGTCCGCCATGCTGGGCTCGACACCCGCGACGAAGGGGGATCCCACCATGGCCGACACGGTGCTCCACGACCTCACCGACGGACTCGCCACCGTCACCATCAACCGTCCCGACGCGATGAACGCCATGGACACCGCCACCAAGGAGGCCCTGCGCGACGTGCTGCGCGCGGTCGGGGCCGATCCGGCGGTCCGGGCCGTGCTGCTCACCGCCGCCGGCGACCGCGCGTTCTGCGTGGGCCAGGACCTCAAGGAGCACGTGGCCCACCTGGCCGCGGACCGCGAGTCCGGCACCTCCCGCACGATGGACACCGTCGCCGCGCACTACAACCCGATCGTCCGCGCCCTCACCGAGATGCCCAAACCGGTGGTGGCCGCGGTCAACGGGGTGGCCGCCGGCGCCGGCTTCGGGTTCGCGCTCGCCGCCGACTTCCGGATCGTGGCCGACACCGCCTCCTTCAACACCTCCTTCGCCGGGGTCGCGCTGACCGCCGACTCGGGGGTCTCCTGGACCCTGCCCCGGCTGATCGGCGCCTCCCGCGCCTCGGACCTGCTGCTCTTCCCGCGCACGGTGAAGGCCGCCGAGGCCCTCGAACTGGGCATCGCCAACCGGGTGGTGCCGGCCGCCGACCTGGCCGCCGAGGCGGGCGCGGTGGCCCGCGCGCTGGCCGCGGGCCCCACCGTCGCCTACGCGGCGATCAAGGAGTCCCTGGCCTACGGCGCGGGCGCCTCCCTGGGCGAGGCCCTGGAGCGCGAGGACCTGCTCCAGGCCCGCGCCGGCTCCTCCGCCGACCACGGGGCGGCCGTGGCCGCGTTCCTCGCCAAGGAGAAGCCGGTCTACGAGGGCCGCTGACGACAGGGTCGGCCGACGGGGCCGGGCCGCGCGGGCGGGGTCAGCGCAGGGCCCCGCCACGCGCCGCGCAGTCGGCGAGGTGGTCGTCCACGAGCCCGCACGCCTGCATCAGCGCGTAGGCGGTGGTCGGGCCCACGAACCGGATCCCGGCCTTCTTCAGCGCCTTCGACAGCGCCGTGGACTCGGGGGTGATCGCCGGCACCTCGGCCAGGGTCACCGGCGCCGGCCGGCCCTCCGGGTCCGGGGCGTGCGACCAGATCAGCGCGTCGAGTTCGCCCGGGGCCCAGCCCGCGAGGGTCGCGGCGTTGGCCAGGGTCGCCTCGATCTTGAGCCGGTTGCGGATGATGCCGGTGTCGGCGAGCAGCCGCTCCGCGTCCTCGGGGCCGAAGCCCGCGACCTTCTCGATGGAGAACCCGGCGAACGCGGCGCGGAAGCCCTCGCGTCGACGCAGGATCGTGATCCACGACAGGCCGGACTGGAACGCCTCCAGGCTGAGCCGTTCGAAGAGGGCGTCGTCGCCGCGGACCGGCCGGCCCCACTCCTCGTCGTGGTAGGCCAGGTAGTCGGGCGCGGACAGGGCCCAGCGGCAGCGCGGCAGCCCGTCGGGGCCGAGCGGGGCGAGTTCGGGTCCGGGGGCGCTCACGCGAACCGCCCCCCGTCCCGCTCGTCCTCGCCGGCGCCGGGGCGCTTGCCGAAGTCCACGCCGCCCGGGTCCGCGCCGCCGCCGGGCTCGGGTCCCTCGGTCTCGGGGCGCTCCCAGGCGCTCCACTCGGCGGGGATCCCGTCCACCGGCTCCGGGGCCGCGGCCGGGGCCGGGTGTCCGGCGCGGGCGCCGGCGGCCTCCAGGGCGGCGATCCGGGCGTCGCGCTCGGCGAGTTCGGCGCCGAGCCGGGCCAGCACGTCGTCCACCTCCGCCATCCGGTAGCCGCGCGGGGCCACCGGCAGGCGCAGGTCCTCGATGTCGGCGGCGGCCACCGGCCGGGTCTCGGGCAGGGCGTCGGCCACCCGCTCCGGTTCCGCCTCGGGCAGCACCGCCTCCTCGCCGCCGCCCACGACCGCGAGCGTCACCGCGGCCACGACCACGACCAGCGCGATCAGCAAGAACCAGAACACGATCCACTCCCCTGAGAGTCCTCGGACCATCAGGTTAAGGTCACAAGCGGGGCGGCGAGTGCCGCCGGAGGAGGAATCACGGGAATGCTGCGACTGGGTCGGCGCGAGTTCGACGTCCACGAGCCGGTGATCATGGCGATCGTGAACCGGACCCCCGATTCCTTCTACGACCAGGGGTCCACCTTCCGCGACGAACCCGCGCTGGAGCGGGTGGAGCGGGCCGTGGCCGAGGGTGCCGCGATCATCGACATCGGCGGGGTGAAGGCCGGCCCCGGGGAGCACGTGGACGCCGCCGAGGAGGCCCGGCGCACCGTCGGCTTCGTCGCCGAGGTCCGCCGCCGCCACCCGGACGTGGTGATCAGCGTGGACACCTGGCGGCACGAGGTCGGCGAGGCCGTGTGCGAGGCGGGGGCGGACGTGCTGAACGACGCCTGGGGCGGGGTGGACCCGAAGCTGGCGGAGATCGCCGCCCGGTACGGCGCGGGCCTGGTGTGCACGCACGCGGGCGGGGCCGAGCCCCGGACCCGTCCGCACCGGGTGGAGTACGAGGACGTGATGGCCGACGTGCTGCGGGTGACGCTGGGGCTCGCGGAGCGGGCCGCCGCCCTCGGCGTGCCGCGCGAGTCGATCATGATCGACCCCGGGCACGACTTCGGGAAGAACACCCGGCACTCGCTGGAGGCCACCCGGCGGCTCGGCGAGATGACGGAGACCGGCTTCTCCGTGCTGGTGTCCCTGTCGAACAAGGACTTCGTCGGGGAGACCCTCGACAAGCCGGTCAAGGAGCGGCTGCTCGGGACCCTGGCGACCACGGCCGTCTCGGCCTGGCTGGGCGCGCAGGTCTACCGGGTGCACGAGGTGGCCGAGACCCGGCAGGTGCTGGACATGGTCCGCTCCATCCAGGGGCTGCGGCCGCCGGCCGTCGCGCGGCGCGGCCTGGCCTGACACGCGGGCGCCCCCGCCCGGGACTCGGGCGGGGGCGGGAGCGGGGCGCCCGGCACGGTGCGGCCGGGCGCGCGGGGACGCGGGGCGTGTGGGGGTGTGGGGATCAGCGCCCGGCGCCGCGCGGGCCTCCCCGGGCCGGTGGCGCCCCCGGGCCCCGCGGGGCCGGTGGCGGACAGCCGGCGCGGACGGCGGCCAGCAGCAGGTGGTCCACGGTGCGGCTCTCGCCGGTCAGTCGGTAGCGGCGGCCGGGGCCGGCCCAGCCGTCGAGCAGGTCGAGGAACGCGGAGTCCGCGAAGGAGACCCCCGAGAGGTCCACGACGAGGTCGGTGAACCCGCAGGCGGCGGCGCGGGCCAACAGGGCCCGCAGCGGTTCGGCCGTGTGCAGGTCGATCTCGCCGCGCAGGTGGAGCTGGAGGGTGTCCCCGGAGACGGCCCAGCGGTCGAGGACCGCGTCGCACAGGTCGGTGTCGGTGTCCCGGGGCAGCAGCAGTATCGGGGGGTTCGTGGCGGCCGAGGCCGAGGGTGAGGTGGTCACGCCCGGTCCAACCGTCCCCCGGGCACGTCGGTGACGCCCGCGGCCCGGTCTTCACCCCGAGGCGGCCGGCGGCACCACCCGTCGGTGGGAAATCCGCCACCCACACGAGCCAACCGGAGCGGCACCCGCATCCGGGGCCGGCGGGCGTGCGCCGGCTCCCGTCAGGGGCGGGACGGGAGCGGATCGGGCGCGGGGCGCGCAACCGGAGCGGGGGTCGTCGGCCCGTCGACACCCGCGCGGGATGTGCTACGGACGGCCGCCGCCCCCGGGCGCGCGCCCCTCTCCCCTACTGCCCGACCCCTATTGGCCGGCCTCCTTCGTGACGAGCGCGATGGCCTCGTCCACGTCGTCGGTGACGTGGAAGAGGTACAGGTCGCGTTCGGATGCCTTGCCCTGGGCGATGACGGTGCCCCGCAGCCAGTCCAGCAGGCCGCTCCAGTACTCGGTGCCGAAGAGCACGATGGGGAAGCGGGTGATCTTCTGGGTCTGGACCAGGGTCAGCGCCTCGAACAGCTCGTCCAGGGTGCCCAGGCCGCCGGGCAGGACCACGAAGCCCTGGCTGTACTTCACGAACATCGTCTTGCGGACGAAGAAGTACCGGAAGTTCAGGCCGAGGTCCACGTGCGGGTTGAGGCCCTGCTCGAAGGGCAGCTCGATGCCCAGGCCCACCGAGACCCCGCCGGCCTCGCTCGCGCCCTTGTTGGCGGCCTCCATGGCGCCCGGCCCGCCGCCCGTGATCACGGCGAAGCCGGCGTCCACCAGGGCGTGCCCGATGCGCACGCCGGCCTCGTACTCGGGCGAGTCCACGGGGGTGCGGGCCGAGCCGAACACGCTGATCGCGGCCGGCAGCTCGGCGAGCGTGCCGAAGCCCTCGATGAACTCGGACTGGATCCGCAGCACCCGCCACGGATCGGTGTGCACCCATTCGCTGGGTCCGGCGGAGTCCAACAGCCGCTGGTCCGTCGTGCTGCCGGCCTGGATCTGGCCCCGGCGGCGCAGGACCGGACCGGCCTGCTGCTCCTCGGGCCTGCGGCGCCCTTCCTCGGAGTTGGCCATGTTGTGCTCCCTCCTGACGATCGTCGGCCCAGGGTAGGCGCAGGAAGCCGGCCGGCAGCGGAATTTCGCGCGTACCCCGGGCCGCGTCAGGACGTCAGGCCGTGAGCCAGGCCCGCAGGCGCTCCTCGCAGTGCAGGATCGCGGCGGTCTCGACGCGTTCGTCGACCTTGTGGGCCAGCAGCGCGTCACCGGGTCCGTAGTTCACGGCCGGCACGCCCAGCGCGCTGAACCGGGACACGTCGGTCCAGCCGAACTTGGGCATGGCCCGCCCGCCGACGGCCTTCATGAACGCGGCGGCGGCCGGGTGCGACAGGCCCGGCAGGGCGCCGCCGGAGGAGTCGTCCACGACGAACTCGTCCACCTCGCAGTCCGCGAACACCTCCCGCACGTGCGCCAGCGCCTCGGCCTCGGAACGGTCGGGGGCGTAGCGGAAGTTGACGGTGACGGTGCAGGCGTCGGGGATCACGTTGTTGGCGACGCCGCCCTCGATCCGGACCGCGTTGAGGCCCTCGTGGTACTCCAGCCCGTCGATGACCGGCCGGCGCGGCTCGTAGGAGGCGAGGCGGGCCAGGATCGGGGAGACGGCGTGGATGGCGTTGGAGCCCATCCAGCTGCGCGCGGAGTGGGCGCGTTCGCCCTTGGTCCGCAGCAGCACCCGCAGGGTGCCCTGGCAGCCGCCCTCGACCTGCGCGTTCGACGGTTCGAGGAGGACGGCGAAGTCCCCGACGAGCCAGTCGGGGTGGGCCTCGGCCACCTTGCCGAGCCCGTTGAGGTGCGCGGCGACCTCCTCCTGGTCGTAGAAGACGAAGGTGAGGTCGCGGTTGGGGGCGGGGACGGTCGCGGCGATCCGCAGCTGGACGGCGACCCCGGACTTCATGTCGGTGGTGCCGCAGCCCCACAGCACGCCGTCCGCGTCGAGGCGGGAGGGCACGTTGTCGGCGATGGGCACGGTGTCGAGGTGCCCGGCCAGGACCACGCGCTCGGCCCGGCCCAGGTTCGTGCGGGCCACGACGTTGTTGCCGTACCGGTCGACGGTCAGGTGCGGCAGCCGGCGCAGCGCGATCTCGACGGCGTCGGCCAGCGACTTCTCGTCACCGCTGACGGAGGGGATGTCGACCAGGCGGGCGGTGAGGGCGGCGGCGTCGAGGGCGAGGTCCAGCTCGGGTTCTTCGGACATGCCGTCGACCCTAACCCGGGGCGGGGCCGGAAATCCGTGCCGCCGGGACCGGTGGAGCCGCGGCGGGTCTCGGTTACGGTGGGCCGCGTGTCCGAGACCCCCACGCACGATGCGAACGCGCGCACGAGTCCCGCACCGACCGGGACGCCCGCCGAGCCCCTGCCCCGACGCCGACGCGGCCGGGCCCTGCGCGCCGCCGCCGGCCTGACCGTGCTGTGCGGGGTCGCCGGGTACGTGACGGTGCAGTACGAGGCCGGGTCGGGCCTGGGCACGCCGAGTTGCGTGGTGGCCGTGGCGGCGGACGCGGGCGGGCCGGGCGCGGGCACCTCGTACCGGCTCGGCCGCGAACAGGCCCGGCAGGCGGCGACGATCGCGGCGGTGGGCACGGCGAAGGGGGTGCCGGAGCGGGCGGTGACGATCGCGGTGGCCACGGCCATGCAGGAGTCGAGCCTGCGCAACATCCGCTACGGGGACCGCGATTCGCTGGGCCTGTTCCAGCAGCGGCCGTCCCAGGGCTGGGGCAGCCCGGACGAGATCATGGACCCGGTGTACGCGGCCGGCATCTTCTACGACAACCTCGTGGAGGTCCGCGACTACCAGCGGCTTCCGCTGACGGTCGCGGCGCAGAAGGTGCAGCGCAGCGCGTTCCCTGATGCCTACGCCAAACACGAGCGGCAGGCGGTGCTGTTGGCGGCGGCGTTCACGGGCCGACCGGGGGCCTCCGTGGTCTGCGGCGGGCCGGCGCCGACCGCGCCGGGCGATCCGGACCGGGTCCGCACGGAGCTGACGCGGGCCTTCGGCCCGAGCCTGATCCACCCGGCGGGCGCGGCGGGCGCGACCCCGGTGGAGGCCGGCGAGGGCCCCCCGCCGGGCGCCGGCACCGGCGCCGGCCCACGCACGGGCGGCGCCGAGGAGCGGCGCCCGGAGGCCACCCTGGAGCCGGCGGGACCCACGACGCGCGGCGAGGTCCGCCTGCGGGTCAGCCCGCCGGCAGACCCGCGCCCCCGGACGGACCGCGAGGACCGCGCCCCCGACCGCCCCACGACCCGGGAACCGGACGGCGACCTCGGCCAGGCGGTGGCCCGCTGGGTGGTCGCGCACGCGGAGGACCTGCGGGTCACGCGGGTGGAATACGGCACGGAAGTCTGGACGGCCGGCCGCAACGCGGGCGAATGGGTCCCCGCGACCGCCGCGTCCCGTACCCCGGCCGCCCCGCCGACCCCGCCCGCGCCCGCCGCCGAGCCCCCGTCGGACGCGAAGCCCGCCGACCGCCCCCCGACCCCCGGCCCGGCCCCGGAGCCCCTCGCCCCGAGCACCCCGGCACCCCCCGCCGCGGCGCCCCCGGCCCCGGACGAGATCCGCATCGTCACGTCCCCGACCACCCCGGAGAACTGAGGCCCGCGCCGCCGGATCCGCGCGGGACAGGTGTGCGGATGGTCGCTCGTGTGGGGTGTGCGGGGGGTTGGGGGGCGGGCGGGGGGTGGGGGTGTTCTCGCTGGTGGGGGGCGGTTTTCGGGGGCGGTCATGGAATCGGATCAAACGATCCGGGCGGATCTTTTACCCGGGGCGCGCGCAACTTCACCTCGGGGGGTGGGTGTTGAGCACTGCGTTCGTACGGACCCACCCGTCCTCGTCAGTGAATCCTTAGGAGCATCCGCATGGCCCTCCCCCTGACCCGTCGCATCGCCCGTACCGCCCTGCTCCTCGCGGCCGGAGCGGCACCCGCGATCGGCGTGGCCGGCACGGCCGCCGCCGCCGATCTCCCGGCGGCGCCCGACCTGGGCGGCGTCACCAACCTGGACGGCGCGAGCACCCTCGTCGGCGACACCACCGGCACCCTCGGGCAGACCGCCCCGGGCGCCGACAAGCTGCTGGGCGGCCTGCCGGTGAGCCAGGCGAACGGCGCGACCGGCGCGGTGGGCCAGTCCCTGCCGACCGACGGGGTCGCCGGCGCCTCCGCCGACGCGCTGCCCACCGACGCGCTCGGCTCCGCGCTGCCGACCTCCGGCCTGAACCTGCCGGGCCTCGGCTGATCCGAGGCTCCCCGCCGTACCGGCCCACCCCGACCAGGGGGCCGGGCGGGGAGCGCGAGACCCACACGCCCGAGGGGGCCCGGAGCGCGAACTCCGGGCCCCCTCGGGCGTGCGTGCGGCCGAACGCGGCCGCGCGGCGGTCAGCCGAGGCGCTTGACGGCCTGCTCCACGCGTTCGTCGGTCGCGGTGAACGCGACCCGCACGTACCGGGCGCCGGCCTCGCCGTAGAAGTCGCCGGGGGCCACGAGGATGCCGAGCTCGGCGAGGGCGGCGACGGTGTCCCAGCAGGACTCGTCGCGGGTGGCCCACAGGTACAGGCTGGCCTCGCTGTGTTCGACGCGGAAGCCGGCCGCCTCCAGCGCGCCGCGCAGGGCGGTGCGGCGGGCGGCGTAGCGGGCGCGCTGCTCGGCCACGTGCGCGTCGTCGCCGAGGGCCGCGACGGTGGCGGCCTGCACGGGGGCGGCGGTCATCATCCCGCCGTGCTTGCGGATCTGCAGCAGTTCGCCGAGGACGGCGCGGTCGCCGGCGACGAACGCGGCCCGGTAGCCGGCGAGGTTGGAGCGCTTGGACAGGGAGTGCACGGCGACCAGGCCGGTGAAGTCCCCGCCGCACACGTCCTCGTGCAGCACCGAGACGGGTTCGGCCTCCCAGCCCAGTTCGAGGTAGCACTCGTCGCTGAAGACGAGCACCTCGTGCTCGCGGGCCCAGGCCACGATCCGGATCAGCTCCTCCTTGGCGAGGACCTTCCCGGTGGGGTTGGAGGGCGAGTTCAGCCAGAGCAGCCGGACCCGGGTCGGGTCGAGGTCGACGGTGGGGTCGTCGTAGACCACGGGCTCCGCGCCGCACAGCCGGGCGCCCACCTCGTAGGTGGGGTAGGCCAGGCGCGGGTAGGCGACCTGGTCGCCGGCGCCGAGCCCGAGCTGGGTGGGCAGCCAGGCGACGAGTTCCTTGGAGCCGACCACCGGCAGCACCTCGACGTGCTCGACGGGGCGGGAGCCCAGCCGGCGCTCCACCCAGCCGGCGATGGCGTCGCGCAGCGCGACGGTGCCCCACACGGTGGGGTAGCCGGGAGTGTCGGAGGAGGCTTCGAGGGCCCGACGGATCAGGTCCGGGACGGGGTCGACGGGGGTGCCGACGGACAGGTCGACGAGGCCGTCGGGGTGGGCGGCTGCGGTCGCCTTGTAGGGCTCCAGCTTGTCCCACGGGAAGACGGGAAGACGCGCGGACACTGCGGCCACGGTGTGCTCTGCTCTCTGGCGCGGGCGCGCGCGGGGCGCGCGGTCGGACAAACACCTCGGTCCCGTGCGGCGCGGGGCCGGACGGGACCGAGGGACACGGCGGTGGGGCCGGTCAGTGCGCTTCGGCCTGCGGCGGCAGCGCGGCGATGAACGGGTGGTCCCGCTCGATCAGACCCAGCTTGGAGGCACCACCGGGCGAGCCGAGCTCGTCGAAGAACTCGACGTTCGCCTTGTAGTAGTCCTTCCACTCCTCCGGGGTGTCGTCCTCGTAGAAGATGGCCTCGACGGGACAGACCGGCTCACAGGCACCACAGTCGACGCACTCGTCCGGGTGGATGTACAAGGACCGGGAGCCCTCGTAGATGCAGTCGACGGGGCACTCTTCGATGCAAGCCTTGTCCTTCACGTCGACACAAGGCTGCGCGATGACGTAGGTCACGCTCTCGTTCCTCCTCGGTAGGGCCGTCCATATCGCGCGGGAGCGCGTCGTCGTCGATGCCCGCACCTAGTATCGCCGTTCCCGAGCACGATCCGAACAGGAGGGGCGAGAACCCGTGGAATTCACCGCCGGTGGCCTGCTGGAATTGCGAGTCACCCCCGCTGACGTGGGAAAACGAGTCTCTGTGCGACAGCTGGACCCGACGCGTGACGGGGGCCCGATGTTCACGGACACCGTCGGTGTGCTCACATCCTGGAACGAGGGTGTGGTGGTGATCACACGAAAGAGCGGGGAAATCGTCCGCATCCCGGAATCCGCGCTGGTCGCGGGCAAGGTGGTGCCCGCCGCGCCGGTCCGCAGACGGGGTCCGGCGGCCTCCTACGCGGAGCTGAACCGGGTCGCGGCACGGGCCTGGCAGCCCGTGGAGTCCGAACTGTTGGGCGAATGGACGCTGCGGGCGGCGAACGGGTTCACCAAGCGCGCGAACTCGGTGCTGCCGGTCGGCGACCCGGGGATACCCGTGCCGGATGCACTCGCGCGGGTGACCCGCTGGTACGCGGAGCGGGGTCTGCGGGCCGGGGCACAGGTCGCGACGGGCTCGGCCGGCACCCAGGAGACGCTGATCCCGGTGCTCCGGGACGCGGGCTGGGTGAACGACGCCGCGGTGGAGGTCCGGATCGGCTCCCTGGCCCCGCTGGTGGACTCGGTGGAGCCCGGTTCGGCGGTCGCGAAGGCGGCGGCGGAGACGGAGCTGGCGCGGGAGCCGGACGCGGAGTGGCTGGAGCGTTTCGGGCCGGTCGCCGACCCGGACACGACGCTGCGGGTGCTGACGGCGGGCCCCTCGGTGTGGTTCGCGAAGCTGCCCGGCCGCGCGATCGGCCGGCTGGTGGTGGACGGCCGCTGGGCCGGGTTCTTCTCCCTCGGCGTGGACCCGGCGCACCGGCGGCGGGGGCTGGGGCGGGCCGTGATGCACGCGCTGGCCGAACGGGCGCTGGCGGAGGGGGCCTCGGCCGGGTACCTCCAGGTGGAGTCGGACAACGACCCGGCGCGGGCCCTGTACGCGGCCCTCGGCTGGCAGGTCCACCACCTGTACCACCACTACCGGGCGCCGGCCGCGTGAGCCCGCACGAGGACGGGCCCGCCCACGAGCCCGAGGAGCTGCCCGGAGACCTGCCCTTCGGGCCGGAGGCGCTGCGGGCCCGGTTCGCCCGCGAGGCCCGCGAGGAACGCCCGGACCTGTCGGTGCTCTGCCTGTGCCTGGCCGGCCTGCTGGACCCGACGATGGACGAGCGGGCCTTCGACGAGGCCGAGATGGAGCTGGACCGGCTCGCCGGGCTGCTGCCCTACGGCCTGCGCACCCCCAGGGCCTGGGCGAACGCGCTGACGGAGCTGCTGGGCGGCCGGCTGGGCTTCCACGGCACGCCCGCCGACTACGACCGGCTGTCCTCTTCCCTGCTGCACCGCGTGCTGCGCCGCCGGCGCGGGCTGCCGATCCTGCTGTCGGTGGTGTGGCTGGAGGTGGCGCGGCGGGCCGGGGCCCCGGTGTACGGGCTCGGGCTGCCGGGGCACTTCGTCATGGGCTTCGGGGCGCCGGAGGAGAACGTGGTGGTGGACCCGTTCGCGGGGGGCGCCTCCCTCGGCAACGGGCCGGCCCAGGCGGCCGAGGGGCCCCGGGAGCCGGCGCGGACGGTGGACGTGGTGCTGCGGATCCTGAACAACGTGCGGGCGTGGGCGGCGAGCCGGCCGGAGCGCTCCGACGTGGAGCTGACCGCCCTGGACCTGTCGCTGGCGCTGCCCGCGCACCCGGCCTCGCTGCGCTGCGAACGGGCCCGGCTGCTGGTGCGGCGCGGGCAGTACGCGGCCGGGGCGCGCGAGTTGGAGGAGTACGCGGAGGTGGTGGCGGCCCTGGACCCGGCGACGGCGGAGGGCATCCGCGGCGAGGCCCGCGCGGCCCGCGCCCTGCTGAACTGACGGCGCGGCGCCGTCCGCGCGGGTCTAGAGCCAGCCCTTGTCGCGGGCGGTGCGGACGGCCTCGGCCCGGTTGCGGGCGGCGAGCTTCTGGATGGCGGCCGACAGGTGGTTGCGGACGGTGCCCTGGGAGAGGTGCAGGCGGGCGGCGAGTTCGGCGTTGCCGGCGCCGTCGGCGGCCTCGCGCAGCACCTCCCGTTCCCGGTGCGTGAGGGGGTTGGCGCCCTCGGCGAGGGCGGCCGCGGCCAGAGTGGGGTCGATGACCCTTTCCCCGGCGAGCACGAGGCGGACGGCCTCGGCGAGCTTCGCGGCGGGGGCGTCCTTGACGAGGAACGCGGAGGCGCCGGCCTCCATCGCGCCGCGCAGGTAGCCGGGGCGGCCGAAGGTGGTGAGCACGACGATCCGCACCCCGGGCAGTTCGGCGTGCAGGCGGGCGGCGGCCTCGATGCCGGTGAGGCCGGGCATCTCGATGTCGAGGAGGGCCACGTCCACGGCGTGCTCGCGGGCGGCGGCCACCACCTCGTCCCCGCGCGCCACCTGGGCGACGACCTCCAGGTCCGGTTCGAGTCCCAGCAGGGCGGCGAGGGCCTCGCGGACCATCGACTGGTCCTCGGCCAACAGGATCCGGATCATGCGCTCGTTCCCGGGTCGGGGGTGGGGGCGGGTGCGGGGGTCCCGGTGAGGGGGACGCGGGCGGTGAGGACGAATCCGGTGCGCCCGGCGGGGCCGGTGGCGAGGGTACCGGAGACGGCGCCGAGGCGTTCGGCGAGCCCGGTGAGGCCGTTGCCCCGGCCGCGCGGGCCGGCGGGGGCGCCCTGGCCGTCGTCGCGGACGGTGAGTTCGGCCCAGGGGCCGGCGAGGGTGTCGGCGGTGCCGAGGGTGATGGCGCAGCGACGGGCCCCGCTGTGCCGCACGACGTTGGTGACGGCCTCGCGCAGGGTCCAGGCGAGCGCCGCCTCGACCTCCTCCGGCAGGGCGTGCCCGGTCGGCGCGTCGGGCGGGGTTCCGTCGGGGAGGTCGGCGACGATGCCGGCGGCGGCCAGGGCGGTGCGGGCGCCGGCGAGTTCCCCGGGCAGGGTGGGGCGCCGGTAGCCGCTGACGGCCTCGCGCACGTCCACCAGAGCCTGCCGGCTGACCCGTTCGATGTCGGCGATCTGCGCGCCGGCCTTCTCGGGGTGCTCGGGCAGCATCCGGCCGGCCAGCTCGCTCTTCAACGTGATCAGGGAGAGGGAGTGGCCGAGCAGGTCGTGCAGGTCCCGGGCGAGCCGCAGGCGTTCCTCGTTCGCAGCGAGTTGGGCGACGGTGGCGCGGGCGCGGCGCAGTTCGACGGTGGTGCGGATCATGGCGCGCACCCCGACCATCGCGAACCCGCCGAGGAGGGCGGGGATGAGCAGGCCGACGAGGTAGTCGCGGCCCTCGGGGACGAGGAAGCCCAGGCCCGCGAGGAGGGCGGTGACGGCGGGCACGCTGAACCGCGAGAGCCGGATCGGCAGCGAGGCCCCGGAGGCGATCGAGACGTACACGAACAGCACCAGCCACTCGCGGCCGAGGCTGAGGGTGAGCGCGGCGGCCTCGACGGCGAGGACGCCGAGGACGACCAGGGTGCGGCGGGCCGGGCCCCGGTCGTCGACGCGGAACACGAGCAGCAGGTAGCAGCCGACGAACGCGAGCAGCCCGAGGATCCCGAGCAGCCGCGCCGAGCCGCTGTGACCGCCGCCGACCAGGTCGCTGACGGGGGCCCCGAGGTACACCATCCACACGCAGGTCCACAGGGTCTTCACGACCCGCCCGCGCCGGTTCTCCGGCGGGGCGCCGATCCGGATCGGGCCGAACTCCCCGTCGAGGTCCCGCCCCGCCCCGGCGGCCCGGCCGCCCCGTTCGTCGAATCGGTTCACGTCGTCACGCCTTGTGGGAGTCCTTGCGGTACAGCCAGGCGGCCGCACCACTGAAGAGTGTGAAGTAGGCGAGCAGCAGTGCCACGTCCTTCAGGTGCGGCGCGCCGCCCGTCTCGATGGCCTGGCCGAGGCCGGCGTAGGCGTGGGTGGGCAGCCAGGAGCAGATCGAACGGAGCCAGTCCGGGAGGTAGTTCGTGGGCATCCACAGGCCGCCGAGGAGGGAGAGCCCGAAGTAGACGACCATGGTGATGGGGCGGACGGTGTCGCCGGTGGCGAGGTAGCCGATGGCGACGCCGAGGGCGGCGAAGACGAGGCTGCCGGCCCAGATGGAGCCGGTGAGGGCCGCCCACTGCCAGGCTTCGAAGCGGACGTCCTTGACGACGGCGGCGATCACGAAGACCACGAGGATCGCGGGCAGCGAGAGCACGGCGGCGCCGGCGGTCTTCGCCGTGACGTAGCCCCGGCCGGGCAGGGCGGTCAGGCGGAGCTGTCGGACCCAGCCCTTCTCGCGTTCCTTGGCGATGCGTTCGCTGTTGCCCATCAGGACGGCGGTGAGGGCACCGAAGGAGGCCATGGAGACCATGTAGAAGGCCGGCATGGTCAGGGTGGTGCCGGGCACGGTGTGTTCGGCGTCCTGGGTGCCGCCGAGGATCAGGAAGAGGAGCGCCGGGTAGAGCACGGTGAAGAACAGGTACTTCTTGTTGCGCAGGGCCCGGGCGAGTTCGAGGCGGACCAGGTGCGAGGTGCCGGAGCCGCGGCGGGCGGCGGGCGTGGCGAGCGGGGCGGTGGCGGTGGCGGCGGTGGCGTTCATCGGGTGGCCTCCTCGGCCTCGACGGCGGATTCGTGGGCGGTGGTGAGGGCGAGGAACGCCTGCTCCAGGCCGAGGCCGGCGACCTCCAGGTTGCGGGGGTACAGGCCGAGGGCGTAGAGGGCGTGCACGGTGGCGTCGGCGTCGGCGGACTGCAGGCGCACGGTGTGGCCGTGCCGTTCGTAGCCGGTGAGGGCGGGCAGGGCGCGCAGTTCGGCCTCGGCGACGCCGGTGTCGGCGGGGTCGAGGTCGAAGGCGACGCGGCGGGCGCCGGCGCGGGCCTTGATCTCGGCGGCGGTGCCGTCGGCGAGCAGCCGGCCCTTGGAGAGGACCATGACGCGGTCGGCGATCGCGTCGGCCTCCTCCAGGTAGTGGGTGGCGAACAGGACGGTGCGGCCCTGGTCGGCGTGGGCCCGCATGGTGGCCCAGAAGTCGCGGCGGGAGGTGACGTCCATGCCGGTGGTGGGCTCGTCGAGGACGATGAGGTCGTTGGCGCCGGCGGTGGCGAGGGCGAAGCGGACCCGCTGTTCCTGGCCGCCGGAGAGCTTGGTGACGGTGCGGTCGGCGATCTCGGTGATCCCGGCGCGGGCGAGGACCTCCTCGACGGGGAACGGGCGCGGGTGCAGGGCGCAGCCCAGGCGCACCAGTTCGCGGACGGTGACCTCCTCCATCAGGCCGCCGCTCTGGAGCATGGCGCCGACCCGGCCGGCGGCGATGGCGGCGCGGGGGGTGCCGCCGAAGAGGGTGACGGCGCCGCTGTCGGCGGGGCGCAGGCCGAGGAGGAGGTCGAGGGTGGAGGACTTGCCGGCGCCGTTGGGGCCGAGCAGGGCCACGGTCTGGCCGGGGTGGAGGTCGAAGGAGAGGCCGTCGACCGCGCGGACCGTGCCGTGGCTCTTGGTCACGTTCCGGAAGCTCACCACGGGTGCGGCCGGGGATGCGGGGGCGGCGGCCCGGGGGGCCGCGGTCGTCGTCGTCATGGTTCGAGGATGGCGGCGCGGACCCCCCGCCCGGCAGTGTCCCGCGTCCGGACTCCACCGTGACGGATGTCATGCACGCACCCGTGACACCCCCGGTGAGCCGCGGCGGAGCACGCGTCGAGCCCCCCGGGCCGGGTGGCTCGGGGGGCTCGACGGGGTGCGGTGAGGGGCGGGGTCAGGCCACGTTGGTGGGGACGGTGACCGCGCGTTCCTCGGGGGTCTTGCCGCGCAGGGCCTTGCCGAGGACCCCGGCGATGTCCTGCGGGGTGACGGCGGTCTTCTCGCCGCTGCCCCGGGTGATGAGGACCCCGTCGAAGGTAGCGCCGTAGAACCGCTTGATGGCCTCCAGGTCGTACTTCTCGACCAGTTTGCCGTCGACGGCCTGCATGGAGAGGATCTCGCGCAGCGAGCGGGCCGGGCCGAAGAGGATGGACCGGCCGCCGATGGTGACCTTGACGTTGCCGGACATCGCGGGCTTGGCGAACTCCTCCATGGCCCGGTCGATCTCGGCCTGCCCGATGGTGGGTTCCTTGGTGGTGACGGGGAGGATCACGGCCGGGGCCTTGCCGGTGGCCAGCAGGGTCTCGTACGCCTCCTTCACCTTCGCGACGGCGGCGGTGGTGTCGACGGCGCTGCCGGCCTTGCCGGGCTTGGCGACGGGGACGCCGGTGTCGAAGGTGATGGTGCCCTCGCTGTTGCCGGCCGCGCCGCCGGCGGCGGCCTGGAGGGCCACCTGGAGCTTCTCCTCGTCCACGCGCACCTGGGCGGCGGCGGGGCGTTCCTGGCCGAGGAGGGTGCCGATGACGGTCAGCGGGTTGTAGTCGCTGCCGGCGGCGCCGCGCACGGTCTCCTGCTGGTCGAGGGTCAGGCCGGCCTTCTCGGGGGCGAGGGGGACGTTCTTGCCGCCGACCGTGAGGGTCAGGGGCTGCACGGCGCGTTCGCCGAATGCCTTCTGGAGCTTGGCGAGGGCCTCGTCGCGGCTGCCCTCGATGTCGGATCCGTAGACGGTGGTGCCCTTGGGCACGTCGGAGTGGTTCAGCAGCAGGCCCGCGCCGTAGGCGACGCCGACCAGCGCGAACACGCCGCCGCCCGCGAGGACCAGCTTGGAGCGGCCCTTCTTCTTGGGCTTGCCGGCCTTCGCCGCGGCCGGGGCCTGCGCGGACGGGGGCGGCGGCGGGACGGGGACGGCCGCGCGGGGCATCACGGGGGGCTGCGGGACGCCGGGGGTGCCGCCGGCGGGGGTGCCGGTGGGGCCGCCGGGCGGGTTCGTGCCGAAGGGCGCGCCGCCGGCCGGGCCGTTGCCGGGCCGGGGGAAGGGGTCGTTGCCGGGGTGCGCGCCGGGGCCGGGGAACGGGGCGCCCGCGCCCGGCGCGTTGCCGCCGGGGGCGGGGAAGGGGTCACGGGGGCCCTGGGCGCGGCCGCGCCCGGGGAACGGGGCGCCGGCGCCGGGACCCGCGGGGCCCGGGCCCTGCGGCTGCGGGGGCTGGTGGGTCCCCGGCAGCGGGGCCTGGGGGGTGACGGCCGGGAACGGCGCGGTGGTCTCGGCGGCCGGGGTCTGCGGGCCGGGCCAGCTCGCGGCCGGTTCCGGCTCCGGGGGCGTGACGGGCATGGTGCCGAAGGCCGGGCCGGTGGTGGGTCCGGTCGGGTAGGAGCCGTTGGGGGCGGAGCCCTGCTCGGGGGCGCCGAAGCCCTGCTGCGGGTCGGGGGCCCCGTAGGGGGCGGCCTGCGGGTCGGGGGCGCCGTAGGGGGCGGGCGGGGCGCCGTAGGGCGCGGGGGCCTCGCCGAAGCCCTGGGGGGCGCCGAAGCCCTGCTGCGGGTCGGGGGCGCCGTAGGGGGACTGCGGCGGCTGCGGGGCGGCGCCGTAGGGCTGCTGCGGCTGCTGGTGCTGCGGGGCGGGCGGCTGCGGGGCCGGCTCGGGGTCGGAGCCGCGACGGGGCGCGAACCAGTTCTGGCCGCCCTGGTCGCCGCCCGGCCCGGGGGCCTGCGGGGTCGGGGCGGGCCCGGCCGGTCGCGGCTCGGGGCTGCGGGGGCCGGGCATCGCTGCCGGGGAGCCCGCCGCGGGGGGCGCGGCCGGCGCGCCGGAGTCGCCGGTGTCGGCGTCCGACCCGTTCTTCCCCTTCACGGGCTTGCGCACCACCACGGGCGGGATGGGCCGGGATCCGGGGATGTTGATCCGGATGCGGGTGGTGAGTTGGGTCTCGGTCTTGGGACCCTCGGCGTCCGCGTCGGCGGGGTGCTTGGCGTTCAAGGGGTTCTCCTCCGTGGCGTTCGCCGCGGTGTCCGTGGACGGTTGGCCGGTTCCGTACGGCGGCGTACCCGAGGGGTAGGCGAGTCCTCCGCGCCCCGAGGGCCCGGAGGACGAACTGTCAGTTTCACGGCTCAAGGCAGGTTCTCCCGGTTGGCTCCGCCGCCCCGGACACCGTAGGCGGGCAGCTCGGCGGCCCGACCACCATACTGGCCGGCGCCGAGGCCGGATCCTGCCGTGTCCGGCGTCACGCGGGCCGACGGGGCCCCGGGACGGCGCCCCGGGGGTGTCGATCCGCCGTCAGCGGTGCTTCGGTCGGGGTCGGGCGGTGTCGAACGGCACGTCATCTTCCGGGCCGGGCGGCCGAAACCGGCCGATCGACGACATCTCGGAGGGTGGCGCAGATCACAGCGATGATCACGCCGCCCAAAAGGTACACGTACATGCCCATCCCGGACGCGCTGAGCAGGAAGTCCCCTTCCGGGCGCGGGACGCTGAGCATCACGTAGACGAGGAACCAGCCGACGCCGACCGCGCCCACCCCGAGCGGTCCGCCGACGGCCAGGCGGGAGCCGAGGCAGACGCCGAGCAGGGCGAGGAGGGCCAGGAGCAGGCCGACGGGGCGCCAGACGTCCACGGCGAGCCAGCCGGCGAGGCCCGTGAGCACGCCGGCGAGGAGCGCGCCGAGCAGGGCGAGGAGGCGGGCGGGGGTCCAGGTCGCGCTCACGCCGTCACCCCCGCGAACAGGTCGTCCTCGCGGGCCCCGGCCGGGGCGCCGGAGCGGCCGGCGACCAACTCGTAGTACTCGCGCGTGAACAGCGGCTGCCCGAGGTCGTTGGAGAGGGCGAAGAAGGGGCCGTCGACGGCGACCTGGGTGGCGTGCGCGCGCATCGCGGCGGCCTTGGCCTCGGCGTGCGCGCGGCTGCCGGGCCGGTCGGCGATCTCGGCGGTGATCCGTTCGTCGGGCACCACCCCGGGCACGTCCTCGGGGGCCGCGACGCCGGGGAAGGAGTGGCCGGCGGCGCGCAGGGCGGCGAAGCCCTCGTCCACGACGGAGCGGGGCACGCGGTTCCAGTACACCTTGGCCACGGCGTGGGCGGGGCCCGCCTCGGGGGCGAAGGCCGGGTCGGCGGCGAGTTCGACGGCGCGGGTGGCGACCCGGTGGGCCTGGATGTGGTCGGGGTGGCCGTAGCCGCCGTCGGGGTCGTAGGTGACGAGGACCTGCGGGCGGACCTCGCGGATCACCTCGACCAGCGGGCGGGCCGCCTCGTCCACGGGGGTGGACCAGAAGGAGCCGGGGCGGGAGTTCTGCGGGGCGCCCATCATCCCGGAGTCCCGGTAGCGGCCGGGGCCGCCGAGGAAGCGGTGGTCGGTGACGCCGAGCGCGGCCATCGCGGCGGCGAGTTCGCCGATCCGGTGGGGCCCGAGGGTGTCGTCCCGGTCCGGGGCCAGGTGGGCCAGCTCGGGCGGGATCACCTCGCCCTCCTCGCCGAGGGTGCAGGTCACGAGGGTGACGTGGGCGCCCTCGGCCGCGTAGCGGGCCATGGTGACGCCGTTGTTGATCGACTCGTCGTCGGGGTGGGCGTGCACCAGCAGCAGGCGGCGGGCGGGAAGACCGTTCATGGGGACAGCCTAGGCTGCGGCCCTCGGCTGCCCCGGGAGCGGTCGGCCCGCCGCCGGCGGCGTCAGAACTTGATGCCGCTGATCATGCCCGCGACGCTGGAGGTGAGGTTGCGCAGGGTCGGCTCGAAGGAGGAGCTCGACAGATAGAAGCCGAGGAGCATGCACACCACGGCGTGGCCCGCCTTCAGACTCGACTTGCGGATCAGAAGGAAGACGATGATCGCCAGCAGCACCACGGCGGAGATCGAGAGTGCCACGGCGTGTCACCTCCAGTGTCGAATGTCCCCAACGACGACGTTCCGGTGAGTGCATACCCACCGAGCGCTACGGATCATAGCCATTCCGGGTGACACATCGATCGACATTCGGCAGCACAAGGGGCGCACGCCGCGCATGAGATGGGGGCACATGCCGGCGTGCGCCCCTCGCGGGCGAAGGGCCGGTCGGGGCGGAACGCGCACGTCCTCGCCGGTACGACCGGCCCGCGGTCCCCACACGACCGCTGCGCCCCAGCGTGCACCCACCGGATTTCGGATCCGCGTCGCCCAAGTTGCCCCGGGATCAACGGACCTGACGGATTCTCGACCGCACACGTCCCGCACGCGCCCCGCACGCGGCCCACGCCCGGCCCGCGCCCGATCCGCGCCCGGCCCCCGGCCGGTGACACCCCCCGCCGGCGCGCACGCCCGGCGCACGGGTCGGGTCCCACCGCGTTCGGGCCCTCCGACCCTGGCCAATGGCGGGCGACGGGGGACCTCCGACGCCTCCTGCGGACGGCCGATGGCCAGAAGTATGAGGAGCGTAGGCCCACAGCCCCGTTTGAGAGCGAACCCCCCATGGAAGTCCTCAAGGTCATTCTCGAAGCCGCCATCGTGCTCGGCGCCATCGGTCTGGGGGTGCGCACCGGCGGTATCGGACTCGGCCTCTGGGGCGCCTTCGGCACCGCGCTCCTGGTCTTCGGCTTCGGGATGTCCCCCGGTTCCCCGCCGGTCGCCGCGTTCTTCATCATCATCGCCGTGATCTCGGCCTCCGCCGCGATGCAGGCCGCGGGCGGCATCGACTACCTGGTGCGGATCGCGTCCCGGATCATCCGGAAGCGGCCCGGGCAGATCACCTACGTGGCGCCGCTGGTCAGCTTCCTGTTCACGGTCGGCTCCGGCACCTCGAACATCTTCTTCGCGCTGATGCCGGTCATCTACGAGACCGCGCACAAGAACGGCGTCCGCCCCGAGCGCCCGCTGACCGCCTCCACCATCGCCTCCGGCCTCGGCATCACCGCCAGCCCGGTCTCCGCCGCGATGGCCGCGTACCTCACCCTGCTGCCCGGGGACTTCACGCTCGCGAAGATCCTCATGATCACCGTGCCCTCCGGCATCCTCGCGATCATCGCCGTCTCCGTGGTCCAGTCCCGGATCGGCAAGGAGCTCAAGGACGACCCCGAGTTCCAGCGCCGGGTCGCCGAGGGCCTCGTGGAGCCCATCCCCACCCGCGCCGAGCGCGGGCAGGAGACCGCGGAGGCCCCGCTGCCCGCCGGCGCGGCCCGCAGCGCCTGGGTCTTCGGCACCGCCGTCGTCGTCGTGGTCCTCATGGGCCTCTTCGACGCGCTGCGCCCGATCGTCACCGTCAAGGACAAGGCCGCCCCGCTGGACATGTCCACCGTGATCCAGCTCGTGATGTTCACGGTCGCGCTGATCATCGTGGTGTGGAACAAGGTCGAGCCCGCCAAGGTGGTGCGCCAGCCGCTGATGACCGCCGGTCTGGTCGCCGCGATCGCCCTGTTCGGCATCGCGTGGATGGCCGACACCTTCATCGCCGGCAACCAGACCACCCTGATCGACCCGCTCACCGCGCTGATCAAGGACCACCCGTACCTGGTCGCCGTCGGCTTCTTCCTCGTCGTCGGTCTCACCACCAGCCAGTCCGCCGCGACCCGCACCATCGCCCCGATCGGTCTGGCCGCGCTCAGCCCGGCCACCGTCACCGCGATGTGGACCTCCCTCACCGGTGTCTGGCTGTTCCCGGCCAACGGCTCCCAGATCGCCGCCGTGGAGATGGACAAGACCGGCACCACCAAGCTCGGGCGCGCCGTGGTCTACCACTCGTTCACCATCCCGATGGTGGTCTCGTGGCTGGTCTCCGTGGGCGTCGGCCTCGGCATCGCCTCGCTGATGTGAGCCCCGGCCGGCCCCGGGCCCCGCGCCCGGCGGCCGGCCCGCCCGACCCCCACCGCCCGCCACCCCGCAGAACGGGAGCGACACCATGACCACCACCCCCGTGACCGACCTCGCCGCCCGGGTCGAGGCCCTGATGCCCGAGGTGCTCGACGAGCTGGCGACCCTGGTCGCCCTGCCCTCCGTGGCCTTCCCCGGCTTCCCCGCCGACCCGGTCCTGAAGGCCGCCGAGGCCACCGCCGAACTGCTGCGCCGCAGCGGCGCCCCGAACGCGCGCCTGCTGGAGATCCCCGACGGCTACCCGGCCGTGTTCGCCGAGGTGCCCGGACCGGCCGACGCCCCGACCGTGCTGCTGTACGCGCACTACGACGTGCAGCCCGCCCCGCTCGAACAGGGCTGGACCTCCGACCCGTGGACGGCCACCGCCAAGGAGGACGGCCGGGTCTACGGGCGCGGCATCGCCGACGACAAGGGCGGCATCGTGATGCACGCCGCCACCCTGCGGGCCTTCGAGGGCCGGCCGCCGGTCAACCTGAAGATCCTGATCGAGGGCGAGGAGGAGACCGTCAGCCACCTCGGGCCCTTCGTGACCGCGAACCCCGGGCTGTTCTCGTGCGACGCCTTCGTCATCGCCGACGTGGGCAACCTGCGGGTCGGCGAGCCGGCCCTGACCACCGGACTGCGCGGCACCGCCGTGTGCGACGTCCGCGTGGACACCCTGGCCGATCCGGTGCACTCCGGGGTGCTCGGCGGACCGGTGCCGGACGCGCTGCTGGCGCTGACCCGGATCCTGGGCAGCCTGCACGACGAGCGCGGGAACGTGGCCGTGCCCGGGCTGACCGGCTCCGAGTGGGTGGGCCCGCACATGGACGCGGCGGACCTGCGGGCCAGTGCCGGGGTGTTGGACGGGGTGGACCTGGTCGGTTCGCACTCCCCCGCCTCGCACCTGTGGTCGCGGGCCTCGGTCAGCGTGCTGGGCATGGACGTGCCGAGCATCGCCGAGGCCGCGAACGTGCTGCTGCCGACGGCCGCCGCCCGCGTCTCCATGCGGGTCCCGCCGGGCGCCGACCCGGCGGCCGAGCTGGAGGTGCTGATGGCGCACCTGCGCGCCGCCGCGCCGTGGGGCGCCCGGGTGGAGGTCACGCCGATCAAGGCCGGGCTGCCGTTCGCGGTGGACGTGACGCACCCGTACTTCGAGGCCGCGCGGGCCGCGCTGACCGCCGCCTTCGGCAAGCCGGCCGGGGCGATCGGCGCGGGCGGGGCGATCGGGCTGGTCGCCACCCTCCAGTCCGTCTCCCCCGAGGCCGCCGTGATCCTGTGGGGCCCGGAGGACGTGGCCCAGGCCCGGATCCACTCCGCCGACGAGTCCCTGGACCCGGCGGAACTGGAGCGGATGATCCTGGCCCAGTCCCTGATGCTGGCCGGCCTGGCGGACACCGACCGCTGACCGTCCGCCCCCGACCGCCGATGCGACGGCCCGGCCCCCCGCTCAGGGGGTCGGGCCGTCCGGCGTGGTGCCCACCACCTGCTTCTCGGAGGCGAAGTGACAGGCCGAGGGGTGCGCGGAGGGGTGCTCGGGGTCGGCGCGCAGCCACCCGGGCACGGCGAGCAGCGGCTCCTCCTGCGCGCACCGGTTCTCCGCCTTCCAGCAGCGGGTGCGGAAGCGACAACCGGAGGGCGGATTGGCGGGCGAGGGCACGTCGCCGGAGAGGATGATCCGCTCGCGCCGGCTGCGGGCCTCCGGATCGGGCACGGGCACCGCCGACAGCAGGGCCTGGGTGTAGGGGTGGGTGGGGTGGTCGTAGATCTCGGTGTCCGTGCCCACCTCGACCATCTTGCCGAGGTACATCACCCCGACCCGGTCGGAGATGTGCCGGACGATGGACAGGTCGTGGGCGATGAACACGTAGCTGAGGTCGAACTCGTCCTGGAGCTTCTCCAGCAGGTTCACCACCTGCGCCTGCACCGACACGTCGAGCGCGGACACCGGCTCGTCGGCCACGATGATCTCGGGCCGCAGGGCGAGGCCGCGGGCGATGCCGATGCGCTGGCGCTGGCCGCCGGAGAACTGGTGCGGGTAGCGGTTGATGTACTCCGGGTTCAGCCCGACCACGTCGAGGAGTTCGCGCACCTTGCGGCGCCGGTCGCCCTTGGGGGCCACCTCGGGGTGGATCTCGTACGGTTCGCCGATGATGTCGCCGACCGTCATCCGCGGGTTCAGCGAGGTGTACGGGTCCTGGAAGACCATCTGGATGTTGCGGCGGACCGCCTTGAGGGCGCGCGGGGAGAGCCCGGCGATGTCCTCGCCCTTGTAGCGGATGGTGCCGGAGGTGGGGCGTTCGAGGTTGACGAGGAGTTTGGCGACGGTGGACTTGCCGCAGCCGGACTCCCCCACGATGCCCAGGGTCTCGCCGGCGCCGAGTTCGAAGGAGACCCCGTCCACCGCGCGGACCGCGCCGACCTGCCGTTTGAAGAGGATGCCCTGGGTCAGCGGGAAGTGCTTGACGAGGTCCCGGACCTCCAGGATGGGCTCAGCCATCGAGGGTCTCCCTCCAGTAGAAGCAGGCGCTGGTGCGCTCGGGGGCGACCTCGGCGAGCGGCGGCACGTCGGTGCGGCAGTTGTCCCGGGCCATCGGGCAGCGCGGGTTGAAGGCGCAGCCGGGCGGGATGTTCATGAGGTTGGGCGGCAGGCCCTTGATCGCGTACAGCTCCCGGCCCTTCTGGTCCAGGCGCGGGATCGATTCGAGCAGCCCCTTGGTGTAGGGGTGGGCGGGCCTCTTGTAGATCTCGTGCACGGGCGCGGACTCCACGATCCGGCCCGCGTACATGACGGCGATCTCGTCGGCCACGTCGGCGACGACCCCGAGGTCGTGGGTGATGAGGATCAGGCCCATGGAGAGTTCGCGCTGGAGTTCCGAGAGCAGGTCCATGACCTGGGCCTGCACGGTGACGTCGAGGGCGGTGGTGGGCTCGTCGGCGATGATCAGCGAGGGCTCCAGGGCCAGCGCCATGGCGATCATGATGCGCTGGCGCATGCCGCCGGAGAACTGGTGCGGGTAGTCCCCGACGCGCTGTTTCGCGGCCGGGATCTTGACCCGGTCCATGAGCTCGACGGCCTTGGCGCGGGCGTCCTTGCGGGACATGCCCCGGTGCACCTCGAACATCTCGCCGAGCTGGGCGCCGACGGAGAGCACGGGGTTGAGGGAGGACAGGGCGTCCTGGAAGATCATGGCCATCTCGGCGCCGCGGATCCGGCGCCGTTCCTCCTCCTTCATGGTGAGGAGGTTGCGGCCCTTGAAGAGGATCTCGCCGCCGGTGATCTTCCCGGGGGGCATGTCGAGGATGCCCATGACGGCCTGGGCGGTGACGGACTTGCCGGAGCCGGACTCGCCGAGCACGGCCAGGGTGCGGCCCTCGTCCACGGCGTAGCTGACCCCGTTGACGGCGCGGGCCACCCCGTCCCGGGTGCGGAACTCCACGTGCAGGTCGCGTACTTCGAGCAGCATGGCGGCGGGGCTCCTCAGCGCAGTTTGGGGTCGAGGGCGTCACGGACGGCGTCGCCGAGCATGATGAACGCGAGCACGGTGAGGCTGAGCGCGCCGGCCGGCCACAGCAGCATGTGCGGGGCGTTGCGGATCTGCGGGGCGGCGTTGGAGATGTCGATGCCCCAGGAGACGGTGGGCGGGCGCAGGCCGACGCCGAGGAAGGACAGCGTGGCCTCCAGGGCGATGTAGGTGCCGAGCGCGATGGTGGCGACGACGATCACCGGGGCGATCGCGTTGGGGGCCACGTGCCGCAGCAGCATGCGGCCGTTGCCGGCGCCGAGCGCGCGGGCGGCCTGCACGTAGTCGTTCTGTTTGGCGGTGATGACCGAGCCGCGGGCGATGCGGGCGATCTGGGGCCAGCCGAGCAGGACGATGAAGCCGACCACGGGCCAGACGGTGCTGCTGGTGACCACGGAGAGGAAGACCAGGCCGCCGAGGACCACCGGGATGCCGAAGAAGATGTCGGCCAGTCGGGACAGCAGCGCGTCCCACCAGCCGCCGAAGAAGCCCGCGAGGCCGCCGAGGAGGGAGCCGAGGAGGGCGGCGCCGGCGGTGGCGCAGACGCCGACGGTGATGGAGGCGCGGGCGCCGTGCACGGTGCGGGTGTAGACGTCGCAGCCCTGGGTGTCGAAGCCGAAGGGGTGGCCGGGTTCGGGGCCCTCCTGGGACTTGGCGAGGTCGCAGCGCAGCGGGTCGCCGCCCGCGATGAGCTGGGGCCAGATCGCGATGACCACGAGGAAGAGGATGAGGAGGGCGGAGACGAGGAAGACCGGGTTGCGGCGCAGCTGGTGCCAGGCGTCCGACCACAGGGAGCGGACGGGCTCGGGGCCGGTGCCGGGGCCGGGGGGCTGTTCCAGCGACTCGGCCTCCTGGAGGGCGAGGTCCATGGCGCCGCCCTGGCCGGTGGGGGCCATGGCCTCGCCCGGTCGCGGGCCGACGGGGTCGTAGCCGTGGCCGCCGGTGGGGTCGCCCGGTTCACGGGGTTGCTGGGGCTCAGGCATACC
This sequence comes from Streptomyces dryopteridis, assembly GCF_049606955.1. Lineage (NCBI taxonomy): Bacteria > Bacillati > Actinomycetota > Actinomycetes > Kitasatosporales > Streptomycetaceae > Streptomyces > Streptomyces dryopteridis. Next base: position 1,878,334 of record NZ_CP187113.1, read on the forward strand.
GGATCCTCGGGTCCAGGACCGCGTACAGCAGGTCGACGAGCAGGTTCGCCAGCAGGAAGACGATGACGAGGATGGTGACGAAGCCGACCACGGTGGGGGCGTTGTTGCGCAGGATGCCCTGGTAGAGCTGGTAGCCGACGCCGTGGATGTTGAAGATCCGCTCGGTGACGATGGCGCCGCCCATGAGGGCGCCGATGTCGGTGCCGATGAAGGTGACCACGGGGATCAGCGAGTTGCGCAGCAGGTGCCGGGTGATGACGCGGCGTCGGGGCAGGCCCTTGGCAACGGCGGTGCGCACGTAGTCGGCCTTGACGTTCTCGGCGATGGAGGTGCGGGTCAGCCGGGTCACGTAGGCCAGTGAGACCAGGGCCAGGACCACGCCGGGCAGGATCAGTTCGTCGAAGGGGGCGTCGGTGGAGACGGTGGGCCGCACCCAGCCCCATTTCACGCCCAGCACGAACTGGAGCAGGTAGCCGGTGACGAAGGTGGGGACCGAGATCACCACCAGGGTGAGCACCAGCAGGGTGGTGTCGACGGCCTTGCCCCGGCGCAGGCCGCTGATCACGCCGAAGGTGATGCCGACGAGCACCTCGATGCAGATGGCGACGATGGTCAGGCGCAGGGTGACGGGGAAGGCCGTGGACATCAGGCTGGTGACCTTCTGTCCGTTGAAGGCCGTCCCGAAGTCGCCCTGGAAGATCTGCCCCATGTAGTGCAGGTACTGCTTCCACAGGGGCTGGTCGAGATAGAGCTCCTTGCGGATGCGGGCGGCGGTGGCCGGGTCGGGGGCCTTGTCCCCGAAGAGGGCCGCGACGGGGTCGCCGAGCGCGTACACCATGAAGAAGATCAGGAAGGTGCTGCCGATGAACACCGGGATCATCTGGAGCAGCCGCCGGATCACATAACGTCCCATTCCACGCTCCGGGGTGGCGTCGGAGCCGCGTCCCCCGCGCGGGCGGGGGACGCGGCCGGGGGCCGGACGGTCAGCCGGCGACCTTGATGCGGTCGTAGACGGGCACGCTGAACTGGTTCAGGGCCACGTCGGAGAGGCGCTCGGAGAAGCCGGCGCTGCCGTTCTGGTACCAGAGCGGGAGGGCGGGCATCTGGGTGGCGAGGACCTTCTCGGCGTCCTGGAACTTGGCGACGGCCTTGGCGGTGTCGCTCTCGCGGTTGGCCTCGTCGACGAGCTTGTCGAACTCGGGGTTGCTGAACTTGCCGTAGTTCGAGGAGGCGCCGGTGTAGTACAGGGGCTCCAGGAAGTTCTGGATCAGCGGGTAGTCGGCCTGCCAGCCGGACCGGAAGGGGCCGGTCAGCTTGTAGCCGGAGAGCTGGTTCTTGAAGTCGGCGAAGGTGCCGATCGGGTTGACGGTGCAGACCGGGCCCTTGCCGAGGGCGTTGTTGACGCTGTTGCAGACGGCGTCGAGCCAGGTGCGGTGGGAGCCGGTGTCCACGTTGGAGGTGAGCGTGAGCTTGCCGCCGGGCAGGCCGCCGCCCTCCTCGATGAGCTTCTTCGCCGCGGCCGGGTCGTACACGCACGCCTCGCCGCACATGTCCTTGTAGCCGCCCTTGTCGCCGAGGGCCGCCGAGGTCCAGTCCTTCGCGGGGGTGCGGGTGTCCTGGTAGATCTTCTTGGTGATCTCCTCGCGGTTGATCGCGCGGGAGATGCCCTGACGGACCTTCTCCATGCCCGGCTTGTTCCAGTTCGCGTCGTAGAGCGGGAACACCAGGGTCTGGAGGATGAGGGCGGGCTGGTTGATGTACCGGTCGCCGAGGTCGTTCTTGACGTTCTTGAGCTGCTGGGCGGGCACGTCGTCGACGAGGTCGAGGTTGCCCGACATCAGGTCCGTGTAGGCGGTGTTGTTGTCGGTGTAGACCTTCAGGTCCACGCCGCCGTTGAGGGCCTTGTCGGGGCCGGTGTAGCCGTCCCAGCGGCGCAGCTGCATCGCGGTGCCCTTGGTGTAGGACTCGACCGTGTAGGGGCCGTTGCCGACGGGCTTGTCCAGCCAGGCCGCGTGGTCGGTGAAGAAGACCTTGGGCAGCGGGGAGTACGCCTGGTAGCCGAGGGTGTCGGGCCAGGTGGAGAACTTCTCCTTGAGGGCGACGGTGAAGGTCCGGGCGTCCTTGACCACGAGCCCGGACATGGTCTTGGACTTGGGTTCGCCGGAGGCCGGGTGCACGTCCTCGTAGCCGACGATGTCGGAGAAGAACGGCGAGTTGTTCTGCTTGTTGCGCACGTCGGCGCCGTAGTTCCACGCGTCCACGAAGGACTGGGCGGTGACCGGCTCGTCGTTGGAGAACTTCCAGCCCTCCTTGAGGGTGACGGTGAAGTTCTGCTGGTCGGTGCTCTCGATCTTCTCGGCCACCATGTCCTGGGCCGCGCCGGTCTTCGCGTCGTACCGCTTCAGGCCCCGGAAGATCATGTCGAGGACCTTGCCGCCCTGCACCTCGTTGGTGTTCGCGGGCTCGACCGGGTTCTGCGGGTCGCCCCAGGAGGAGGAGATGATCCCGGAGCCGTCGCCGGAACCGCCGTCCGAGCCGCCGCCGCAGGCCGTGGCCGTCAGGGCGACGGCGACCGCGCAGGCGATCCATTTGCCGTGCGTGGCTCCGCGCATCGAGTGCCTCCTGATTGGTACCTGGACTCCACCGGTCACTGGAGACTCAATGTCACCCGCTGTCCCGGTCCATGCACCTCGGAGACGGCCGAACGGGGCATGTCACCCGTTCGGGGGGCGCGCCGGGGGTCACGGCGTCAACGGCAGCTCCCAGGTGTCCACCGCGTGGTGGACGCGCATCCCGACCCGTTCGTAGAGGCCGACGGCCCCGGTGCTGTTCTCGGTGTCCACGTCGAGCCCGACGCTGCCCCGGCCGCGCGCGGCGAGCGCGGCGAAGGCGTGCCGCAGCAGCAGCGTGCCCAGGCCCCGGCCGCGTTCCCCGGCCCGCACCCCGAGGTTGTCGATCCAGCCCATGGCGGCGCGGTCGTCGCGGGCCACGAGCACCCCGAGGTCGGGGCCGCCGGGCCGGGCGACCAGCCAGACCAGGGACCAGTCGAGGTCGTGGGCGTCGTGGGCGTCGAGCCAGCGCTCGAAGGAGCGGGGGCGGTGCCCGAAGTGGTCGGCGAAGGTCTCCTCCACCAGGGCGTGGGCGCGGCGCGGGTCCTCGGGGTCGCCGGCGCAGTGCCGCAGTCGCGGGGCGTCGGCGGGGCCGGGCGGGGCGGGTGCGGGGGGCAGGTCGCGGGCGGGGTCGAGGGCGCGGACCATGGCCTGGTGCCGGCGGACGGGGCGCCAGCCGCGCAGCGCGAGGTGGCCGGGGTCGAAGGTGGTGCGGGCGCCCTGGCGCAGCCGGACCCGGGCGCCGGGCAGGGCGCGGGCGCGGGTGCGGGCGCGGTGTTCGAGGGCGGTGAGCAGGCGCAGGCCGAGTTCGGGGCGGCCGGGCAGGACGTAGTGGTCGGCGTCGAGTCGGTCGGGGGCGCCGTCGGGGCGCAGCAGGGCCCAGCCGACGGGGCGTCCGGAGTCGAGGGCGAGCCAGGAGTCGAGGGCGAGGTCGGTGCCGGGGTGGTTGAGGTCGGCGGTGACGGTCGCGGGGTCGGTGGCGGGCCGGCCGGTCTCCAGGAGGTCGACGCGGTTGAGGAGGGCGCAGATGTCCCGGGCGTCGCCGGGCCCGGCCGGGCGTACGGTCAGCATCGGCCCACTCTCGGGGCCGGCCGGGGTGGGGCGCAACGGGGTACGGGGATCGGGTCCGGGTGCGCGGGGGTGTGCGGGGGCGCCGGACGCGGCGCCGCCCGCCCCCGGGAGCGGGTGCTCCGGGGGCGGGCGGCGTCGGGGTCCGGGCTCAGACGGCGAGGACGGACTTCTCCTCGGCGAAGTGGCAGGCCGATTCGTGGGCGGCCTTGCCGGTGGTGCCGGCGAACCGGGTGGGGATCGCGAGCAGCGGCTCCTCCGTGGCGCACTTCTCCTCGGCCTTCCAGCAGCGGGTGCGGAAGCGGCAGCCGGAGGGCGGGTTGGCGGGCGAGGGCACGTCGCCGGTGAGGATGATGCGGTCGCGGTTCTCGCGGGCCAGCGGGTCCGGGACCGGGACGGCCGACAGCAGCGCCTGGGTGTAGGGGTGCGTCGGGTGGTCGTAGATCTCGGTGTCCGTGCCGATCTCGGCCATCTTGCCCAGGTACATGACGCCGACGCGGTCGGAGATGTGCCGGACGATGGAGAGGTCGTGCGCGATGAAGACGTAGCTCAGTTCGAACTCGTCCTGGAGCTTCTCCATCAGGTTGATGACCTGCGCCTGCACCGACACGTCGAGCGCGGAGACCGGCTCGTCGCAGATGATGATCTCGGGCTGGAGCGCGAGGCCGCGGGCGATGCCGATGCGCTGGCGCTGGCCGCCGGAGAACTGGTGCGGGTAGCGGTTGATGTACTCCGGGTTGAGGCCGACGACCTCGAGGAGTTCCTGCACCTTGCGGCGCCGGTCGCCCTTGGGGGCCACCTCGGGGTGGATCTCGTAGGGCTCGCCGATGATGTCGCCGACCGTCATGCGCGGGTTCAGCGAGGTGTACGGGTCCTGGAAGACCATCTGGATGTTGCGGCGGACCGCCTTGAGGGCGTTGCCGGACAGCTTGGTGATGTCCTGGCCCTTGTAGAAGATCTCGCCGGCGGTGGCCCGCTCCAGGTTCATCAGCAGCTTGGCGACGGTGGACTTGCCACAGCCGGACTCGCCGACGATGCCGAGGGTCTCGCCCTTGTAGAGCTCGAAGGAGATCCCGTCGACGGCCTTGACGGCGCCGACCTGCTTCTTGAACAGGATGCCCTGGGTCAGCGGGAAGTGCTTGACCAGGTTGCGGACCTCGAGGATGGGCTCGCGGGTGGTGGACTCAGCCATGGAGCGTCTCCTTCCAGAAGTGGCACGCGCTGCCGCGGCCCGGCAGCTCCGTGCCGTCCTGCTCGGTCACCTGGTGCAGCGCGGGGACCTCCGTGCGGCAGATGTCCTGGGCCTTGGGGCAGCGCGGGTTGAAGGCGCAGCCCGGCGGGATGTTGAGCAGGTTGGGCGGCAGGCCCTTGATCGCGTAGAGCTCCTGGCCCTTCTGGTCCAGGCGCGGGATCGAGTCGAGCAGGCCGCGGGTGTAGGGGTGGGCGGGGCGCGCGTAGATCTCGTGGACCGGCGCGTCCTCCACGATCCGACCGCCGTACATGACGGCGATCTTGTCCGCGACGTCGGCGACGACGCCGAGGTCGTGGGTGATCAGGATCAGGCCCATGTTCATCTCGCGCTGGAGGTCCGCGAGCAGGTCCATGACCTGGGCCTGGACGGTCACGTCGAGCGCGGTGGTCGGCTCGTCCGCGATGATCAGGTCCGGTTCCAGGGCCATCGCCATGGCGATCATGATGCGCTGGCGCATGCCGCCGGAGAACTGGTGCGGGTAGTCCCCGACCCGGGCCTTGGCGGCGGGGATCTTCACGCGGTCCATGAGCTCGATGGCCTTGGCCGTCGAGTCCTTCTTGGACATGCCGCGGTGGACCCGGAACATCTCGCCGAGCTGGGCGCCGACGGTGTGCACCGGGTTGAGGGAGGACAGGGCGTCCTGGAAGATCATGGCGATCTTCTGGCCGCGCACCTTGCGGTACTCCTCGGCGGGCAGCTTCAGCAGGTCGGTGCCCTGGAAGAGGATCTCGCCCTTGGGGATGCGGCCGGGGGGCATGTCGAGGATGCCCATGATGGCCTGCGCGGTGACGGACTTGCCGGAGCCGGACTCGCCGAGCACGGCCAGGGTCTCGCCGGCGTTCACCGAGTAGGAGACGCCGTTGACGGCCTTGGCCACGCCGTCGCGGGTGTGGAACTCCACGTGCAGGTCGCGGACTTCGAGCAGGGGCGTCTCCGGGGAGTCGCCCGAGCGCGGGGCCGGGACGTTCGAGGTCTTGTCGATGATGGTCAACGTACGCCCTTCCTCAGCGCAGCTTCGGGTCGAGGGCGTCGCGGACCGCGTCGCCGACCATGATGAACGCGAGCACCGTGATGCTCAGCGCGGCGGCCGGGAACAGCAGCACGTGGGGGGCCTGGAGGAAGCGCACCGAGGCGTCGCTGATCATCAGACCCCACGAGATCTCCGGCGGCTGGACGCCCACGCCGAGGTAGGACAGCGCGGCCTCGGCCGAGATGTACACGCCCAGGCTGATCGCGCCGACCACGATGACGGGGGCGACGGCGTTCGGGAGGATGTGCCGCATGGTGATGCGCAGGGTGCCGGCGCCGAGGGCGCGGGCGGCGACGACGTAGTCGTTGTTCTTGTTCTGCAGCACCGAGGACCGCATGATGCGGAAGATCTGCGGCCAGCCGAGAGTGGCGAGCACCACGGACACGGTCCAGGCGTTGCCCTTGCCGAGGCCGGACATGATCAGCATGCCGCCGAGCATCAGCGGGATGGCGAAGAAGATCTCGGTGAAGCGGGACAGGGCGCTGTCGACGAAGCCGCCGGCCCAGCCGGCGAGCAGGCCGAGGAGGCCGCCGACGACCAGGACGAGCACCGTGGTGACGACACCGACGATGACCGAGTTGCGGGTGGCCCAGATGGTGCGGATGTAGACGTCGCAGCCCTGGATGTCGTACCCGAACCAGTGGTCGGCGCTCGGCTTCTTCAGGGAGTCCGCCAGGTTGCAGGCGCCCGGGGTGAACGGGCTGCCGCTGGTGAACAGCTGCGGCACGGCCGAGAGCACCAGCATGACCAGCACCAGGAAGGCGCCGATCAGGAAGACGGGGTTGCGGCGCAGGTCCTGGAGGGCGTCGGACCACAGGGAGGCGGCCCGCTCCTTCTTCGGCTTCGCGGCCGCGCCGTCGCCCGCCGGGGCGGGCTCGGTGGTCTGGGTCTTGGTCAACTCGTCCCCCACCGTATTCGTGTCACGCATAGCGGATCCTCGGGTCGAGCACGGCGTAGAGCAGGTCAACGATCAGGTTGGCGAGCAGGTAGACGAGGATCAGCAGCGTCACGATGCCGACGATCACCGTCCCCTCCTTCCGGTACACCGACTCGGCGAGCTGGCCGCCGATGCCCTGGATGTTGAAGATCTTCTCCGTGATGACCGCGCCGCCCATGAGGGAGCCGAGGTCGGCGCCGAGGAAGGTGACGATCGGGATCAGCGCGTTGCGCAGCGCGTGGCGCGTGACGACGCGGCGGCGGGGCAGGCCCTTGGCCACGGCGGTGCGGACGTAGTCGGCCCGCATCGTCTCCATGAGGCTCGTGCGGGTCAGGCGTGCGACGTAGGCCAGGGAGGCGGAGGCGAGGACGAAGGCCGGCAGCAGGTAGGACCGCAGGCCCAGTTCCTCCTTGAAGGAGACCGGGAAGAAGTCGATGCCGAAGCTGTTGTTGAGCTGCACGCCGAGCACGAGCTGGAGCACGAAGCCGGTGACGAAGACCGGGATCGAGATGACCATCAGCGTCGAGATCAGCACGAGCTGGTCGATGAACTTGCCGCGGCGCAGGGCGGCCATGATGCCCGCCAGGATGCCGACGGACGCCTCGATGACGAAGGCCACCAGGGCGAGGTTCACCGTGTAGGGGAACGCGTCGGTGATCATGTCCCAGACCGAGCGGCCGGTGAGGGTCTCACCGAAGTCGCCCTGGAACAGGTTGGTCATGTAGTGCCAGTACTGGGCGAGGAAGGACTCGTCCAGGTGGTACTTGGCACGGAGCATCTCCGCGACGAGCGGGTCGGCCCGTCGTTCGCCGGCCAGTGCCTGGATCGGGTCACCGGGCAGTTTGAACGACAGCCAGTAGATGAGGAACGTGGCACCGATCAGAACAGGGATCGCCTGTATGAGTCGGCGGATGAGGTAGCGGCCCATCAGACCTCCAGCGATGAACAGGGGACAGGGCGGGCAGGCGGAAACCTGATTCCGCCTGCCCGCCCCCTGGTGCCCCTTGGTGAAGAAGGACTAGTTGAGTTCGACGTTGGCCAGGTCCATGCGGCCCTGGGCGTCGACCTCGACGTTCTTCACCGACTTCGAGTAGGCCGAGGAGGACATGTAGGTGAAGACCGGGATGTACGGAAGGTCCTTGATGATGATGTCATCGGCCTTCTGGTACAGCTCCAGACCCTTCTTCGGGTCGGCGGCCTCGTCGGCCTCCTTCATGGTCTTCTCGAACTCCTCGTTGACGTAGCCGCCGTAGTTGGAGCCGTTCTCGATCGCGACCTTGGAGAAGAGCGGGCGCAGGTAGTTCTCGGCCGCCGGGTAGTCCATGGACCACGCCATGCGGAAGCCGCCCTTGTACTTCTTGTCGCCGAGGTCGGTCAGCAGGTCGCCGAACTTGGCGAACGGCTTGGCGGTGACGTCGACGCCGAGGTTCGTCTTCAGCTGGTTCGCGACGGCCTCGATCCACTCCTTGTGGCCGCCGTCGGCGTTGTAGCCGAGCTCGATCTTGTTGTCCGGCACGCCGCCGGCCTGGGTCCACAGCTCCTTGGCCTTGCCCGGGTTGTACGTGCCGGACTCGCCGAGCGCGCCCTTGCGGTAGCCGGGGACGATCGGGCTGATGAAGTCGTCGGCCGGCTTGCGGGTGCCGTTGAAGATGGTCTTCGTGATGGCGTCCCGGTCGATGGCCATGGAGATCGCCTTGCGGATCTCCGGCTTGCCGAATGCCTCGGGGTTGGTGGCGATCGGGAAGCCGATGTAGCCGACGGCCGACTCGGGCTTGTAGATGTAGCGGTCGCCGAACTCCGCCGACACGGTGGCCATCGCGGAGACCGGGAGCTTGTCCGTGATCTGGATGGCGTCGGTGCGCAGGTCGTTGTACGCGGTGTCGAGCGAGTCGTAGATCTTGAAGGTGACGCCCGCCAGCTTCGCGCGGCCCTCGGCCGGGTAGTTGTCGTAGCGCTTGACCTTGATCTGCTTGTTGTGCTCCCAGGCGCCGTCCATCTGGAAGGGGCCGTTGCCGATCGGCTTCTCGCCGAACGCCTTCGGGTCGGCCTCGAAGGCCTTGGGGAGCGGGTAGAAGGCGTTGTAGCCCAGCATGGTCTTGAACTGGGAGAACGGCGCCTTCAGGGTGACGGTGAAGGTCTTCTCGTCGACGACCTTCAGGCCCTTGAGCTCCTTGGCGGTGGGCTTCTTGTCCTTGCCCGGGGCCAGCTCGTCGGAGCCGTCGATCTTGCTGAAGAAGGGCATCGCCTCGGCGGCGTTGTCCTGGTTGGCGCCCCAGTTCCAGGCGCGGACGAACGACTGCGCGTCGACCTTCTCGCCGTTGTGGAAGGTGTAGCCGTCCTTGAGCTTGATCGTCCAGACCTTCGAGTCGGGCGACTCGATGGACTCGGCGACCGCGAGCTTGGGCTCGTTGGTCTTGTTGTCGTAGTCGACCAGACCGGTGAAGAGGGCGTTGAGAACCTCGGCACCCTCGGACTCGGCCGTGTTCTGGCCCACCAGGCCGTGCTGGGGCTCGCCGAGCTGGACGGTGATGCTGCCACCGCCGGCCGGCTTCTCCTTGTTGTCCTTGCTGGTGCTGCAAGCGGTCGCGGCCAGGGCCACGACGACGGCACCGGCGACCCACTTGGCGCTCGTTGCTCCGCGCATGGGTTTTTGCCTCCTCAAGAGTCACTGTCGATACGTGAATGTCCCGGCCGTTCGCTGACACCCCTGACAGCGGTGGACCGGTCCGTTCGTGTGTGCTCGTGAGTCGGCGCTCCCCACAGCGCGTGACCCATTGACCCGAGCTAATGGAGCAATCCTCAGGGACGTTCAAGCCGTAAACCACACTTGGGTGGTCTCGTTTTCACAACATCAATCTCGGCCGGAAAACCGAAATCCGGACAAAGGGAACAGAGACAGACACCCGCGAAACGGACTGTCAGCACACCTTTCGGAGTGTGACGATCGGATTCCGGACGTTTGGGGGTCAACCGAACGACCAAATCCACTTGACAAAAGTGAACCGGCCCCACCCCGTGTGACCCGCGAGTACGGTGTCGAGTTCTTGCGGAAGCGATCGTCGCACGCCCCCCTCGCCGGCCGCGTCACTTCCCTCGAATCCCCCCGCAGGAGGCCGCGAAACGCCCGGAAACGCCGAACGGCGCCGACACACGAGGTGTCGACGCCGTTCGGGGCGACGGGCGGCCGGACGCGCGGTCCGGCCCCGCGTCAGCGCTTGGAGCGCGAGGCGGTGCGGGCGCGGTCCTTCTGGTCCAGGACGACCTTGCGGATGCGCACGGCCTCCGGGGTGACCTCGACGCACTCGTCGTCGCGGCAGAACTCCAGGGACTGCTCCAGCGACAGCTTGCGCGGCGGGACGATCGCCTCGAAGGAGTCGGCGGAGGAGGAGCGCATGTTGGTGAGCTTCTTCTCCTTGGTGATGTTCACGTCCATGTCGTCGGCGCGCGAGTTCTCGCCGACGATCATGCCCTCGTACACCTCGGTGCCGGGGTCGGTGAACAGCACGCCGCGCTCCTGGAGGTTCGTCATCGCGAACGCGGTGACGGCGCCGGAGCGGTCGGCGACCAGGGAGCCGTTGTTGCGGGTCTGGAGCTGGCCGAACCACGGCTCGTGGCCCTCGTGGATCGAGTGCGCGATGCCGGTGCCGCGGGTCTGGGTCAGGAACTCGGTGCGGAACCCGATCAGGCCGCGCGAGGGCACGACGAACTCCATGCGGACCCAGCCGGAGCCGTGGTTGGACATGTTGTCCATGCGGCCCTTGCGGACGCCCATGAGCTGGGTGACGGCGCCCATGTGCTCCTCGGGCACGTCGATGGTCATGCGCTCGACGGGCTCGTGGGTCTTGCCGTCGACCTCGCGGGTGACGACCTGCGGCTTGCCGATGGTCAGCTCGAAGCCCTCGCGGCGCATCTGCTCGACCAGGATGGCCAGCGCCAGCTCACCGCGGCCCTGCACCTCCCAGGCGTCGGGGCGCTCGGTGTCGAGCACGCGGAGCGAGACGTTGCCGATGAGCTCGCGGTCGAGGCGGTCCTTGACCTGGCGCGCGGTGACCTTGCGGTCCTTCACGACGGCCTTGGCGTCGGCGCCCTTGCCGGTGGCGCCGCGGCCGACCATCGGGGAGGTGTTGGTGCCGATGACCATGGAGATGGCCGGCTCGTCCACCGTGATCAGCGGCAGCGCGATCGGGTTCTCGGGGTCGGCCAGGGTCTCGCCGATCATGATCTCGGGGATGCCGGCGACGGCGCAGATGTCACCGGGGCCCGCGACCTCGGCCGGCTTGCGGGTGAGCGCCTCGGTCATCATCAGCTCGGTGATGCGGACGTTGGCGATCGAGCCGTCGCGCTTGATCCACGCGACCGTCTGGCCCTTGCGCAGCTCGCCCTGCTCGACGCGGAGCAGCGCGATGCGGCCGAGGAAGTTGTCGGCGTCGAGGTTGGTGACGTGCGCCTGGAGCGGCGCCTCCTCCTCGTACGTCGGGGCCGGCACGTGGGCCAGGATGGTGGAGAAGAACGGCTCCAGGTTCTCGCTGTCGGCGGGGACGGTGCCGTCCTCCGGCTTGGTCAGCGAGGCGATGCCGTCACGGCCGCAGGCGTAGACGATCGGGAACTCGATCTGGTCCTCGTCCGCGTCGAGGTCCAGGAAGAGGTCGTAGGTCTCGTTGACGACCTCGTCGATCCGGGAGTCCGGACGGTCGGTCTTGTTGATGCAGAGGATGACGGGCATCCGGGCCTGCAGGGCCTTGCGGAGCACGAAGCGGGTCTGCGGCAGCGGACCCTCGGACGCGTCCACCAGCAGGACGACCGCGTCCACCATCGACAGACCGCGCTCGACCTCGCCACCGAAGTCGGCGTGGCCGGGGGTGTCGATGATGTTGATCGTGATGGGCGCCCCGCCGTCCTTGGGGTGGTACTTCACCGCCGTGTTCTTGGCGAGGATCGTGATGCCCTTCTCACGCTCCAGGTCGTTCGAGTCCATCATGCGGTCGTCGAGATGCTGGTGGGCGGCGAAGGCACCGGCCTGCTTGAGCATGGCGTCGACGATGGTCGTCTTGCCGTGGTCGACGTGGGCGACGATGGCGACGTTACGAATATCGTGGCGCGTGGGCATACTTCGGCGCTTCTCCCAGATCGTGGATGGCATCGCGTACGGTCCGGCACGCGCGCTCGACCGGGCGGAAAACCTGCCACGGCCTTACCCCATCGTACGCGGCATGACGGGAACCGGCCGCCCGGGGGCTGTCAAGAGGGCGTACGGACCGTGTTCCGGCAGGTCGCGGATCACCGACGGGGGGCGGCGCACGACGGTGGGCGCCTGGTGGGGCACCCGCGCGGGGTCCGGGGTCGAAAGGGTCCGGACCAGGGGTTTCGGTCGTCTCGGGGACGGCCTCGGGTCAAGGGTCGCGCGGGGCTTTCGCTTTCTGTGGGTGCTACGACCTTGCCCGCCGGGACACCCGGCGGGCAAGGGACTTGAGCCGATTCTGAGCTTGTCGTCACATCGGCGGTCGCCCGCCCGCCCCGAGCCGTTCGCCGGGGCGGGCGGAGGAATTCACCGGTTCTTCTCCCCCTTCGCCCCCGCCGCCCCGGCCTTCTTCCAGCCGATGTCCTGGTAGCGGGGGGTGCCCAGGCCGAAGGCGCCCGCGTTGACGACCCCGGAGCGGGCCGCCACCAGCTCGGGCCGCTGGAACAGGGGCACGGAGCCGGCCGCCGCCCAGATCCGGGCGTCCGCCTTGCGCATCAGCTCCCGGCCGCGCTCGGGGTCGAGCTCGCCGAGGGCCTCGTCGAAGAGCTGGTCGATCTGGTCGGTGCCGACCCGGGTGTAGTTCTGCTCCACCACGAGGGAGCCCTCGGGGCCGGGCTCGGGCTTGGCGAAGATCGGCCGGGCGTCGGTGGCGGGCCAGGCCGTGGCGGGCCAGGCGTACAGGGCCAGGTCGTACTGGCCGGAGGCGATGTGGTCCTTGAAGAACGAGGCGTCGGAGACCTTGATCATCTCGGTGTGCACGCCCACCTCCAGCAGGGCCTTGGAGATCCGCTCGCCGACCGCGCGCAGCGATTCCGAGCCGGGGCCCGAGGGGAGCACGAAGCGCAGGGTCAGCGCCTTGCCGTCCTTGGCGAGCAGGGCGCCGGAGGTCTGCACCGCGGGCTTGCGGCCGGCGGGGGCGGGGGCCGGGCTGGCCTTGGCGTCGCTCTCCCCGGCCTCCTCCTCGCCCGCCTTGGCGTCGTCCTCCCCGCCGGCGCGGGCCGCCGCCTCGATCTGGGCGATCAGGGAGTGCGCGCGGGCGTCGGCGGGGTCGGCCGGGGTGCGCGGGACGGCGCCCTCGGGCAGCTCGCGGGTGCCGGCGGGGGCCTTGCCGTCGTCGCCGTTGGCGTTGTCGTCGCCGACGATGTACAGCCCGTCGTTGCCGGTGCCGTCCCCGGAGCGGGGCCGGCCGGCGGCGGGGCTGCGGCCGTCGTCCTGCGGGGCGCCGGCGGCGGGGGCGCCCGCCTCGGCCTCGGCCCGGCCCTTGAGCGGCTCGGTCAGCCGGCCGCCGCGCCGCCAGCCCGCGTCGGTGAGGAGGGCCTGGGCGGCCTGGAGGTCGGTGCCGCCGAGGGTCTCGCTGTTGTCGACGTAGGCGTTCTGCCCGGCGAGCGCGAGGTGGTTGCCGAGCGGCTTGGCGGGCAGGCCGAGCGGGCGCAGCACGAGGTCGGCGAGGTCCTGGCGGTTCAGGGAGCGGGCCAGGGCGCGGCGGACCCGTTCGTCGGCGAGGGGGCCGGAGGCGCCGTTGAGGGCGAGCTGGGTCCAGGCCGGTTCCAGGGACTTGCGGACGGTGAAACGGTTCAGCGCCTTCTGCTGGTCGGCGTAGGCGCGGATCGCCGTGGTCCGCTGGGCGCGGATCGCGCGCTCCTCCTCGGCGGCCTCCTCGTCCTCGCCGAAGGCGCGGGCCCAGGAGGCGATCGCGGCGGCCGCGGTGAACTCGGCGGCGGGGCCGTGGGCGGGCGGGCCGGCGGCGGGGCCCTGTTCGGCGTCCCGGTGGGCCAGGGCGATCCGGGCGGTGCCGGCGCGGTCGATCTCGGCGAGGTCCACCTTCCCGGAGGCGAGGGCGGCGGGGCGTTCGGCGCGCGGCACGGCGGTCAGCACGAGGCGTTCGAGCTTGGCCGTGGCCCCCCACCAGCGGGGGTTGCGGACCAGGGTGATCGTGCCGTTCTTCTTGTCCACCGGGCCGAGGCCGAAGGGGCCGGCGGTGGCCTTGAGGCCGGTTCGGGCCCCCTCGTTGAACGCGGCCGGGTCGGCCGTGACCTGGCGCGGGTAGAGGGGGCTGAACAGGGACTGCCAGTCGGCGTAGGGGCGGGCGAAGGTGACCTTGACCTCCAGGTCGGTCTTGCCCTTCTCGATCTTCTCGATCCGGTCGTAGCCGGCGTTGCGGGCGGTCCAGAACGCGGAGTCCTTGCCGCTGAGCGCGCGCCACTGGGCGAGGAAGTCGGAGGCGCCGATCTCGCGCCCGTCGCTCCAGACGGCCTGCTGGTGCAGCTTGTAGAGCACGACCTGCTTGGGTTCGCGCTCGACGATCTCGGCCTTCTCCAGGTAGTCGGGGTTGGCGACCGGGCGGCCCCTGTCGTCGAGGGTGAACAGGTGCGGCAGCACGGCGCCGGCGACACGGGTGGTGGTGGCGTCGGCATCGGCCTGGAAGGCGTTGAAGGTGCCGGGCAGATCGTCCACGGCCCACTTCAGGGTCCCGCCGTCCGCCACCCGGTCCCGGGTGGTGGCGGCGATGTCCGGGCCGGCGGCCGCCGGGCCGCCCTCGTCGTCGGCCGCGCAGCCGGACAGCAGCGGCAGCGCGAGCACGCCCGAGGTGAGGAGGGCCAAGGAGCGGCGGGTGCGCCGACGCTGGGACATGGGGGTACCTCCGAGGCGACAGACAGGGGTCACGTGCGCCCGGCTGCGGTGCGTTCATCACACCGCAGGCCGGTCACGTGCTCACTGAAAAGGACGGCGCGCGCCCCCTCGCGCACCCCGACGCCGCCACGCCGCCAAGCCCACCCGTGTAGACCAGTGCCCGGGTCCCGGATGGGCCTCGCGTCCGGGTGCGAGAGGAGGAAAGGGCTCATATCGTCCGAAATGTGACCCCGCGCCTCTCCGCTCGTGTCCGCGACCTCCCGCCCGGCCCGCACCCCGACCGGCCCCCGGGGGCCGCCGGACGCCCCGGGACCGCCGCGCCGCCCCCGGACCCCCCGCCCGCCCGGGCCGCCGTGCGCCGGGCCCGGGCGGTGGCCCTGCCGGCGCGGGCGGCCGCCGCGACGGCCCTGGCGGCCGGGCTGCTGCTGCCGGCGACGGCGTGGGCCGCGCCCGGACCGGGCCCCGCGGCGCCGACGGCGGCCGCCGGGGAGGACACGCGGGGGGCCGGGGACTTCGTGCTGCCGGTGATCGCGGTCGGCGCGGCGGGCGCGCTCACCCTGTACGCGCTGAACCGACGCCGCCGGGGACCGGACGGCACGCCGCGCGCACAGGGCACCACCGGGCACGGCGAGGCGTGGACCACGAACCGCCCCGCCCTGCCCGAACTCGACGCGCGGGCCGGCGCCCTGCTGGTCGGCACCGACGACGCCGTGCGCACCAGCGCGGAGGAACTCGGTGTCCTCGTGGCCGCGTTCGGCGAGGAGCGGGCCCGCCCGTTCACGGAGGCGCTGGAGCACGCGCGGGGCGAGCTGGACCACGCGTTCCGGCTGCGCCGGCAGCTCGACGACGCCCACCCGCGGGACGAGGCGACGCGGCGCCGGATGCTGGACGAGATCGTGGCCCGCTGCGCGGAGGCGAACCGTCGACTGGACGCCGAGGCCGGGGACTTCGACCGCTTGCGGGCCCTGGAGAAGAACGCGCCGGCGGCCTTGGCCGAGGTGCGGACCCGGTACGCGGGCCTGGCGGGGCGGGTGATGACCGCGCAGGCCACCGTGACGGCCCTGCGGGAGCGGTACGCGGACTCCGCCTCCGATCCGGTGGCCGCCTTCCCGGCGCGCGCCGAGGAGCGCGCGGCCTTCGCGGAGACCGAACTCGCGGAGGCGGAGCGGTCCGTGGCGGCGTTGGAACGGGCCCGGGCGGCGGTCCGGATCCGGGCCGCCGAGGGGGCCGTGGACCAGGCCGCCGACCTGGTGGACGCGGTGGAGCGGCGGGCCCGGGAGATCGCGGCGGCGGCCGGGCTGCTCGACGGGGCGCTGATCGGGACCGAGGCCGACCTCGCCGAAGCGCGCGGCCTGTCCGCCGGCGCGCCGCCCGGGGCCGATCCGCGCGATCCGGTCGGGCGGGCCGAGGCGATCCTGGCGCGGGTGCGGGAGGGCCTGACGGCCGGTCGGCACGATCCGATCGACTCGCTGCGCCGGGTGGCGGAGGCGGACGCGGCCCTGGACGCCGTCCTGGCCGGGGCCGGGGCCGGGGAGCGGGAGGGCGGCGACCGGCGGGAGGCGCGACGGCCGGCGCAGGCGCTGGCGACGGCGCGCGGCGCGATCGACGCGGCCGAGGTCTCCGTCACGACCACGCGCGGGGCGGTGGGTCCGAGGGCCCGGACCCTGCTCGCGGAGGCCCGCCGGCACCTGGCCCGGGCCGAGGCGGCCGCCGCCGGCGATCCGACGGGGGCCCTGGGCGAGGCGTGGCGGGCCGACGCTCTGGCCCGGGAGGCGGGGGCCGAGGCGGAGCGGGACCTGCGGGCCTGGCACGACCCCTTCGACACCACCATGGGCGGGCGGGGCCGGGGCTCCGGCGGCCTGGGCGGGGCGGTGCTCGGCGGGATCGTCCTCGACGCCTCCCGCGACGAGCGGGGCGGGCACGGCGGTTTCGGGGCCGGGGACCTCGGCGGCTCGGGCCGGCCGCCCGGGTCCTTCGGCGGCAGCGGCACCCGGGGCCGGTTGGGCGACGGCGGCCGCTTCTGACGGCCCGGGACGGCTCCCCCGGCCGGCCCGACGGTGGTCGGGGGGGCCGT
This sequence comes from Streptomyces dryopteridis, assembly GCF_049606955.1. Lineage (NCBI taxonomy): Bacteria > Bacillati > Actinomycetota > Actinomycetes > Kitasatosporales > Streptomycetaceae > Streptomyces > Streptomyces dryopteridis. The sequence continues at coordinate 1,895,174 of NZ_CP187113.1, forward strand.
CCCGTCGTGCGCTACCCGTACATGTCGAGCAGTTCCTCCGCCGAGAGTTCGGTCGCGGCGGGGCCGGCGATGCCCGGCAGGGGCAGTTCGAACCAGACGGTCTTGCCGCGGTGGGTGCGCCGGGTGCCCCAGCCCGCCGCCAGCATCCCGACGAGTTGCAGCCCGCGGCCGCCCTCGTCGGTGTCGCGGGCCCGGCGCCGGCGCGGTTGCACGAGGTTGGCGTCCCACACCTCGCACACCAGGGTCCGGTCCAGCAGCAGCCGCAGCCGGATCTCGCCCTCGCCGTACCGCAGGGCGTTCGTGACCAGCTCGCTGACCAGCAGTTCCGTGGTGTCGAGCAGGCCCTCCAGGCCCCAGGCGGGCAGGGTGGCGCGGGCGAGTTCGCGGGCCCGGCCCACCGAGCGGGCCTCGCGGGGCAGGCTCCAGTCCCCGACCGCGTCCGGCGGCAGTCCCTGCACCCGGGCCATCAGCAGGGCGATGTCGTCCTCGCCGTGCCGGGTCTCCAGGGTCCGCAGCACATGGTCGGCCACGTCCTCCAGCGGGCGCACGGGGTCGGCGAGCGCGTCGCGCAGCCCGCGCAGCCCGTCCTCCAACGGGTGGTCGCGGGATTCGACGAGCCCGTCGGTGTAGAGGGCGAGCAGGGCCCCTTCGGGGAGTTCGACCTCCACCTCCTCGAAGGGTTCGCCGCCGACGCCGAGCGGCATCCCGGGCGGCACGTCGAGCAGGAGGCCGGGCCGGGGCTCGGCGCCGGGCTCGGCGGGTTCCACGAGGACCGGCGGCAGGTGGCCCGCGTTGGCGATGACGCAGCGCCGGGTCACCGGGTCGTAGACCGCGTACACGCAGGTGGCCAGGTAGACCTCGGCGAGGTCGGCGCCGGCGTGGTGCCGGGAGGCGGAGCGGGAGGCCGCCTGGGAGCCGGGGGCGCCCAGGCCCCGGGCCACCTCGTCGAGGGCGGCGAGGACCTCGGCGGGTTCGAGGTCGAGGAGGGCCAGGGTGCGCACGGCGGTGCGCAGTTCGCCCATGGCGGCGGCGGCGCGCAGGCCGCGTCCCATCACGTCGCCGACGACGAGGGCGGTGCGGTGGCCGGGCAGTTCGATGACGTCGAACCAGTCGCCGCCGACCTCGGTGGCGGCGTTGCCGGGCAGGTAGCGGCAGGCGATGTCCAGTCCGGACGCCTCGGGGGAGCCGGGCGGGAGCAGGCTGCGCTGGAGGAGCAGGGCGCGTTCGTGTTCGCGGCGGTACAGGCGGGCGTTGTCGATGCAGACGGCGGCGCGGGCGGCGAGTTCGACGGCGACGGCCCGGTCGCGTTCGCCGAAGGGTTCGCTGCCCTTGACCCGGGAGAAGCGGGCCATGCCGACGACGGTGTCGTGGGCCACCATCGGCACCAGCAGGGTGCACTGCACGGGGTCGCGGGGGCTCTCGCCGCCCTCCACGATGCGCGGGCGCGCCGTGCGCAGGGCCAGGGCGCCGGGGGATCCGGCGGCATAGCGGTGGATCTCGCCGACGGCCGCCGGGCGGTCCTCGCCGCCGGGACGCGGGATGGAGCCGAGGGCCGGCAGGTCGGAGACGGCGCTGCGGAAGGCGACGCGGCGCAGTTCGGGCGAGGGCAGTCGGGCCGCGCCGGGGCCACCGGGCAGGCTGGGGCGGCCGGGGCCCTGGGGGCGGGCGGGGCGGTCGTCGTCGCCTTGGAGGAGCCCTTGGTAGAGGTCCACGGCGGCGAGGTCGCAGAAGCCGGGGACGGTGACGTCGAGGAGTTCGCGGGCGGTGGTCTCCAGGTCGAGGGAGGTCCCGATGCGGTGGCCGGCCTCGTTGAGGAGGGCGAGGTTGCGGCGGACCCCGGCGGCCTCGCGGGCCGCGAGGCGACTGCGGGTCACGTCGGTGCCGAGGCCGGCGACCCCGATGGGCCGGCCGCTGCCGCCGTGCACGCGGTAGAGGTTGATGGACCAGTGGCGGTCCTCGCGCGCCCCGGGGGTGGCTCCGGTGATCCGCAGGTCGTGCACGGACTCGCCGGTCTCCAGGACCCGGCGCAGGGCCTCGGTCATCCGGTCGGCCTCGTGAGCGGGCAGGTAGTCGTGCACGGTGCGGCCGCGGTGGTCGTCGGCGCGGCCGCCGAAGACCCCGGCGAACCGCCGGTTGGCCCGCTGCACCGTCAGGTCCGTACCAAAGAGGAGGAATCCGAAGGGAGATTGACCGAATATCGCCTGCGAGGCGGCGAGGTCGGATTCGATCTTGCGCAACGCCCGGACGTCCACGACCACGCAGAGCGCGGCCCGCTCCCCCGTGCCGGTCTCGGTGGGCATCACGTAGATCTCGGCCACCCCGCGCTCGCCCTCGGCACCGGGCATCCGGAACGGGACCAGACCGGTCCACTCCTTGCCGTCGAGGATCTCGGCCATCCGGCGCCGGCCCCCGGCCCGCACCTCGGGCGGCATGAAGGCGTCGATCGGATCCAGCCCGACCACCCGCTCCGCGGGCAGCCCGAACAACTCCTCGGCCCGCAGACTCCACTGGTCCACGAGCCCGTCGGGCCCGATCGAGAAGGAGGCGACCTTGATGTAGTCGTAGATCGACCCGGGCGGACTGCTGTGCCACAGTCCGTCGTGCCACGCCCCCTTGGGCGCGCGGGTGTGATCCGTCTGTGCAGGTATCTCGCTCACGCGACCGTCCCCTCCAGCTCACCGCAACCGGACCGGCCCTGCCCGCAGTATTCAGCACCCGGGCCCGGGTGGCACAGCGTTCACGATCACAGCACGATCTCGTTCGTCCCGTTCGAATCGAGCCGGCCCGCGGACCGTCCCGTGATCGCCGACCGGCCTTCACCTTGTTACTCACCAGGAATGGCCAACTCGAACCACACTGTCTTGCCCGTCTTCCCGTGTCGGGTGCCCCAACGCTGGGCGGACACGGCGACAAGGTGCAGGCCGCGCCCGCCTTCGTCGTCCGGCGCGGCCACGCGCTCCCGGGGCGGATCCGGAAGCGGATCGGAAACCTCCACGAGCAGGGCCGGCCGGCCCACCCCGTCCGCGTGCCCCGGAGTGCCGGCCGGAAAACGCCGTACCAATCGCACACCGATGGGCCCGGAGGCGTACCGCAGGGAGTTCGTCACCAGCTCGCTGACCAGCAGGACCGCGATGTCGCCGACGCTGTCGAGGCGCCAGTCGCGGAGCGCAGCGCGCACCACGTGTCGGGCCGTGCGGACGGATCCGGGTTCGGCGGGGAAGGCCCACTCGGCACACGCACCTTCTGTGTCACTCACGCCGATCACTTCCCGGGCCGATCGGTCGGCCCCCGGTCGATCGCGTGCGGGAGCGCCGAGGGATTCCGGCGGCCGCAGGGGCGAGAAAGGGACTAAGTGCGACATACCCGATATTCGGGGTGTCGTACCATCCGTTCCGCCGTGCGGCGGCGCACTGTGGCACGAGCGGCCCACACGCCCCACCCCGCGCTCCCCGTTCCCCCGACCGGGGGACGGAACACAGGATTCGGGGCCCAAGCAGGGTGGCAAGAACCGGACCCGGACACGCCGGAGCCGGTCCGCCCCCGCGGGGACGGACCGGCTCCGTTCACCCGTTCACCCGTTCACGGGCTCAGGGTCGGACGCTCAGCCGTCGGCCCATCTCGGCGACCGCCTCGCGGTCCTGCTCCAGCCAGTCCACCGAGCCCAACTCGGCGGGCGCCAACCAGCGCAGCTCGTCGTGGTCCTCCAGGGGCTCGGGCTCACCGGCCACGAGCCGGGCGGTCCACACGTGCAGCACCAGACCGGGTCGGATCCGCCAGGCCCCGGGCAGGCGCTCGCCCACCTCGACCTCGACGCCCAGTTCCTCGCGCAGCTCGCGGGTCAGCGCCTGCGGCACCGTCTCCCCCGGCTCCGTCTTGCCGCCGGGCAACTCCCAGCGGCCCGCCACCTCGGGCGGGGCGCTGCGGCGGGCCGCGAGCAGCCGCCCGTCCCGGCACAGGGCTCCGCCCACGACCACGCGTTCCGTCATGGAACGGAGCCTATGCCGGCGCACCCGGGCGGACGGACGGGGTCAGTTGCCGCCGATGCCCGAGGTCTGGGGCGCCCGCTCCACGGTGTACGTGCACTTGTCCCTGGAGGCGTCCAGCTTCTCGACCAGGGTCACGGCCTCGGCCCGAGTGGCGTACCTGCCCACCCGATAGCGGTTGCCGGCCTCGTCCTGCCGTATGACCTCCCACGGGAGCGTGGCACCGCTGTCGCTCATCGCGCTTCATCCTCCGCCGACGTAACTGCCCGGGAAACCGCACTGTGCATATGCCGGAGCTTACGCCCGACCTTCACGGAGCGGATACGGGTTTACACGAGGAGATACCTGACGGAGATACGCATCCGGCCACGCGCACCGGTTCGCGCGCCCCGCACGCGGGCGTGCGTTCCCTCGCGGATCACCCGCGCGCACGCCTCGCCCCGCACCGGGACCGCGCCCCCGCGCCTCCCCCGACACTCCGGCACCCCCCTGGCACCCCCTCCGGCGCCCCGCGCCCGAGCCGTCCGCCGCGTCGCGGACGGTCCGCGATGATGGCACGCCCCGCCGCCCGGGGTCCACCCCAACCCGGGCGTGCGGGGCGCGCGTTGGACACGATCCGGCCCCACCGCCGCACCGGTCCCGCGCGTCGATCCGTCGGCCGGGCTACCGGACGGGCATGTGGTAGGCGAGCCGGTACCGGTCGGCGGGGACCACCACGTCCGCCGTCTCCACCGCGCGGCCCGATGCGTAGTACGTGCGTCCGATCACCAGCACCACGTGCCCCGGCACGCCTCCCAGCGCCTTCACCTCGTCCGCCAGGCCCGGTCGGGCCCCGACCTCCTCCACCACGTTGTCCACCACCACGTCGATGGCGGCCATCCGGTCCACCACCCCGCTCCCCCCGAGCGGCCCCTCCTCCGGGAGCATCACCGGCGTGCGCCCGGTCAGGGCCAGGGGCTCCCAGGAAGTGGAGAGCATCATCGGGTCCCCCGCCTCGCGGAACACGTACCGCGTGCGCATGACCCGTTCGCCGGGCTCGATGCCGAGTCGTTCGGCGATCTCGGCGGAGGCGAGGACCTGTTCGCTGACCGACTCCCAGGACCCCCGGGCCGTCGCGTCGGCCTGCTCCTGCCGGAACGGGGTGCAGGCCCCGGGGGTGCGGTATCCGGAGCGGGCCAGCCGGCGCGGCACCGGCCGTTCGCGCACGTACGTCCCCGAGCCGGACCGCCCCTCGACCAGCCCCTCCGCCATCAGCACCTTGCGGGCCTCCAGGGCCACGGTGTCCGAGACCCCGTACTCGGCGCGGATCCGGGCCTGGGAAGGGAGCCGGGTGTGCGGGGGCAGGGACCCATCGACGATCTTCCGCCGCAGGTCCCCCGCGACGCGAAGATAGGCCGGCTGCTCACCGAAAGTCACGAGGCACTCCCATCAGGTTGACAGACAGCTACAGGTTCGCAACCCAGGGTTGTGCGAGGCAAGCGCGGGCCAATGTTTCACTCGATGTGATGAAGGCAGGTCAATCAGGTCGGTTACTCGCGGTCACCGAACGCCCGCACGTCCGGCCCCCGACCCCGGAGCCCGTCACTCCGCCCGCGCCGGCGCCCCCGCCTGACGGCCGCCCGCACCGGCCCCCGCCCATCCTGCCCCGCGCCCCGCCGCCCCACGCTCCCCACCCGAACGGCCCGCCGCGACCCGCCGCGGGCCCGCGCGTCACCGTGCGCGTCGCCGTGCGCGCACGCCGAAGGGGGCGACCGCCGACGGCGGTCGCCCCCTTCTGTTCATCGCGCGGCCGGATCACCCAATCCGCCGCTCCCGGACCTGGAACTCAGGTCCGAGCGAGCCGGTCACGGCTCGACCGGTCGCTCAGAACTGGAGCGCCCAGGAGTCGATCTTGCCGACGTCGGCGGTCGCCTGGTCGGCCACCCGCAGCTTCCAGACCCCGTTGGCGACCTCGGAGGAGGCGTCCACCGAGACGGTCTTGACGACGTTGTCGGCGCTGCCGCCGGTCCGGTTGTGCAGGTTGTACAGGGTGCCGTCGGGGGCGACCAGGTCGATCTTCAGGTCACCGCTGTAGGTGTGCTTGACGTCGATCGACACCTGGAGCGAGGCCGGCGCGTTGCCCGCGACCCCGCTGACGGTGATCGGCGAGTCCACCGTGGAGTTGTCGTTCACCGCGTAGTCCGCGGTGTTCTCGAAGCGCTTCCCGGGCGGGGGCGTGGTGCCGCCGTCACCGATGTACAGCAGCCGGTTCGGGGAGCCGGTGCCGGGACCGGTGACCACGTTCGGGGTGGCCGCCGCGACCAGGGCCGCCGAGACCTGCGCCGGGGTGGCCGCCGGGTTCTGCGAGAGCCAGACCGCCGCCGCGCCCGCGACGTGCGGGGAGGCCATCGAGGTGCCGGAGATGGAGTTGGTGGCGGTGTCGTTGGTGTTCCACGCCGAGGTGATGGCCGAGCCCGGGGCGAAGATGTCGAGGATCGACCCGTAGTTGGAGTAGCTCGCCTTGGCGTCGGTGTTGGTGGTGGCGCCGACGGTGATGGCCTCGGCCACGCGGGCCGGGGACTTGGTGGAGGCGTCGGCGGTCTCGTTGCCGGCCGCCACCGCGTAGGTGATGCCGGCGGCTATGGAGTTGCGCACGGCGGTGTCGAGCGCGGAGTCCGCGCCGCCGCCCAGCGACATGTTGGCCACGGCCGGCTTGACCGCGTTGCGGGTCACCCAGTCGATGCCCGCGACCACCTGCGCGGTGGTGCCGGAGCCCTGGTTGTTGAGCACCCGCACGCCGACGATCTTCGCCTTCTTCGCCACGCCGTACGCGCCGCCCGCGACGGTGCCGGCCACGTGGGTGCCGTGGCCGTGGCCGTCCTGGGCCACGTTGTCGTTGTCGATGGCGTCGTAGCCGTTGGAGGCCCGCCCGCCGAAGTCGGAGTGGCTGATCCGCACACCGGTGTCGATGACGTACGCGGTGACGCCCTCGCCGGCCTTGTCGGGGTAGGTGTAGCTGTTGTTCAGCGGCAGCGCGCGCTGGTCGATCCGGTCCAGGCCCCAGGACGGCGGGCTGGGCTGGGTCGCGTCCACCGTGAACACCCGGTTCTGCACGACGGACTTGACGGCCGGGTCGGCGGCGAGCTTGCGGGCCTGCGCCTCGGAGACCTCCACCGCGTAGCCGTTGAGAGCGGCCGAGTAGGTGCGGTCGATGCGGGCGCCGTAGCGCTTGGCCACCGACTTGCCGCTGTCCTGGGTGGAGCGGGCGCGGTCGTCCTTGAGGGTCACGATGTAGCTGTTGGGCACCGCGTCGGCGGCGCCCGCGTACTCGATGACGCCTTCCGCGCCGGTGCCGGCGGCGGTCGCCGGGAGGGCCGTCAGGCCGCCGAGGGCGAGGGCGACGACGGCCGTCGCGCTGATGGCGGCGAGTTTCCGGCGGGATCGGGGCATCACGGACATGTGAGGGTTCCTCCTCATGAGTGGTGCGCGTGCGGGGGGTTGGTGGTGCTCGTCGTGCGTGCCGTGCGTGGTGCCGTGCGACGTGGGGTGCGAGTGGTGCACGTGGAACACGTGGGGCGCATGGAGCACAGGGGCACGAGGCGGTTCGCCGACGCCCCATCAACAGCATGGGCATGACAACCACTCGACCACGGGGAAACGTCCGCCCCCGTGACCTCCGGCGGCGACGCCCGGCTCAGGTTGACCCAGGCGTCCCTGATCCCACAAGAGGACAACGGAGGCGTAACAACCGCGCCATACGACGGCCATGATTCGGCAAAGGCGCTGCGCACCCGCCGCGCACACCCCGCGGACACCGCCACCCCCGCGAGCGCGGCGCCCGCCCCCGGCCGCCCGACACCCCCGCCCCACCCCCCTCGCGGCGCGCCCCGGCCCCCCGGCACCCGCACGGTTCCGGCCGGCCCCCGCGTCCCGCCGCCGGCCTTCCGTCCCGCCCCGCCGACACGTCCCCGCCCGCCCCGGCCCGGGCCGATCCCGCCACCCCAGGGCGACACCCGGCGCCGCCGACCGTTCGCTTCACGCCACCCCCGGCGCCGGGGCGCCCGCCCGGTCCGGGCCGGGCCGGGGCACGCCGGTGATCGCGGAGCCGGCCCGCCGGCCGGGCCCGGGGCGGGCCCCGGCCGCCACCGGCGACGCCCCCGGGCCGCCCCGCGCGACCCACCGCGGCCCCACCGGAGCGGGTTGTGAAGTTTTCGTGCCCGAGATCACCGCGGGCCCGGGCGGCCCGACGGACCGGGGCACACGAGGCACGGGCCCGGCCGGCCCCACGCGCGCCCCGCGCCTCCGGGGCCTAGCCGCGCGCGGCGGCCTCGTACAGGGCCTTGGCCCGGTCGTCGAAGACGGCCGCCGTGGAGTCCACGTCCGTGTCCCCGCCGCTGAGCACGGCGATCAGCCGGCCCGTGCGCCCCGGCCCGGACCGGTCCGCGATCCACGGGCTGCCGCTCGTGCCGGTCCAGAACCCGGCGCACGAGATGTGCATCATGTCCGGGTCCTCGGTGTCGTGCCCGGTCTGGGTGGTGCAGGAGATCGGCTCGTTGCGCGGGTTGTAGTCCTCGTCGGGGTAGCCGATCACGGTCACCTCCCGCTCGAACCCGGACCCGAAGTCCGGCAGCGGCGCCTTCCCGCGCCCCACCACGTCCTGGAGCGAGCGCCCGTGCTCGTCCGGCTCCACGGTGAGGAACGCGAAGTCGGCGGTGTCGTCGCCCCATTTGCTCCAGCGGTCGTCCACGTGCACCGCCTTGACCTTCCACACGCCGTACGGCTGCCTGCCCGAGCCCGCCCCGTGGAAGGCGGGGGCGAAGGACAGCTCGCCGATCGCGAGCCCGTCGTGCGCCGTCTCCCCCGGCACCCCGTCGGCGCCCTCGGGGGTGACGCAGTGCGCGGCGGTGGCGACGACGTTGCCCTTCGGGCTGTCCACCACGCTCGCCGTGCACCAGTGCGCGCCGCTCGCCATCAGCACCCCGACGGTCGGGAACGCGGTGGGCGGCGGCTCCTCGGCGGCCTTGACGAGCACGACGGTCAGCACCGTCGTCAGCCCGACGGCCGCCGCCGATATGCCCTTCGCCCAGGAACCCATCAGGCCCCGGCGGGCCCGCCGGACACGCCCGTCGCCGCCCGGGCCGGAGCCCGCGACGCGCTCGGCCGGGGATCCGTGCTCCCGTTCGCCGACGGCCCCGCCGTCGGGGCCTGCGACGGCTTCACCGGGTCGGGAGTCGGCTTGAGCAGCACCTCGCTGATCCACCGCAACGAACCCTCCCTCATGCCTCGAATGTAGGACTTGCCGTTGTGCTCGCCATTCTGGATCACCTGCAGGCGGGTGTGCACCGGACCCCGACCGTACTTGCGCATGAACGCCTCGGCGATGTCACGGCCCGGCTCCTTGGTCCCGATCTGGAAGTTGATCCACACGTCCGGCCCGCCCTTGGCGACCAGCGCGGCGGCCAGCTTCTCCGGGTTGTCGGCGTCCATCGCCGCCTTGTTCCCGTGCCACAGCGGGGAATCGGGGTCGGTCTGCACGCCCGAGGCGATGACGGCCTTGAACCGGTCGGGGTACTTCAGGACGTGCTTGAGCGCGCCGAAACCGCCCGAGGAGGAGCCCATGAAGGCCCAGCCGTCGCGGGAGGTGAAGGTGCGGAAATTGGCCTTCGCGAAATTCGGCACGTCATCGACCATCCAGGTGCCCATCTTGGGCTGTCCGGGGATGTCCGAGCCGTCGTAGTGGTACTTGGTGGTCGCGTTGATCACCGGCATGACGAGGATGAACGGCGGGTTGACGCCGTCCTTCGCCCCGTCGATCACGGCCTGCTGGAGCCCGAGACCGGTGCCCATCCAGTAGTTCTTCGGGAAGCCCTGACCGCCGGGCAGCGCGATCATGACGGGGAAGGCGCTCCGGGCGTACGCCGGGTCGTGGTACTCCTTCGGCAGCCACACCCACACGTCGCCGGTGAACCCGGACTTCTCCCCGACCAGGCGGTGCCGGACGATCTCGGTGCCGTCGGGCAGTCGGCTCTCGCGCACGAACGTGGCCTTGGGGCCGGTGGGCATCCGCACGCCGGGACGCGGGGCGGAGGCCGGGTCGGCGCCGGTGGCCTGGTCGGCGTAGGTGACCGGATCCCCTATGTCGTTGAAGAGGTTGAACTTCCACCCGGCCCAGCCACCCCCGCCCAGCAGCAGCGCGCCGGCCAGCACCCCGGCGATCACGCGGCCCCGGCGACGCCGACGCGGCGGGGTGGCGGCGGGGCCCGCGTACGCGTCCGCGCCGGCGGCGAAACCACCCGAGCCGGTGGCCGTGGCGGTGGGAGCGGTGGGGGTGGGAGCGGTGGGGGTGGCGCCGGCGGTGGCGGGGCTCACGTCGATGCCGGCGGGCACGCCCACCCGGCTCGCCGCCGCCGACCGCGCGCGCCGGGCCTCGCGGGCCCGACCCAACGCGAACCGACCCGCGGCCGTCTCCGGCCCACCCGTCGTCTCGCGCGGCGCCGGGGCGTCCCCGACCCCGCTCACACCACTGCGCTGCTGCTGGTCTCGCTGCACGGAACCGTCTCCGACCGTCGTTCACCGGCCTCGCGACGTTCCCCGCGAACCGGACCGAAATATCCCCCTTGCACCCTTCTTAGAGGGTGTGGCACCCGAACGGGTTGCCTGGGCGGGCCGAGTGGCCCCGTGACCTGGCCCTCACCCACCCGCGTGCGCGGGGCGGCCCGCGCGACCCGAGGCCGCACGGGCGGCGGTGTGCGTCAGGTGCTCCGGCGGGCCCCGGCTCGACGGCGAATCCCGCGTCACCGACCACCACGCCCGGCACAGGGCCACCGCGACCGGTCCGCACCAGATTATCCCGCCCCACCCGGCCTCCCCCCACCCCGGACCCCGCCGCGGCACGCACACGGCGCACGCCGTCACGCGACCGCGCTCGACCCCCGCCACCCGCCGCACCCGGGCCGCAACCGCCGCGCGCCCCACCACCGGGCCCCCGGCCCCGGCGCCCCCGAACGCCTCGAAGAGGGGCCGGCCGGGTGGCGCGAATCACCCCCGCCCCGCCGGGCCGCGCGCCCGAACATCGGAGCGGGGGCGTAGCGCGCCCCCGACCCCGCGACGCGCCCGCCCCGCCACCGGCGGCGGCCGGAGCGGGTCAGGGGCTCGGCGACGGGATCGGGCCGTCGCGACCGTCCACGTCGGCCGGCGCCCGTGCGGACCCGCCCCCGGGACGCCTCAGCCCGCGTTCGCCTCGGGCCCCTTCATCGCCTTGCTGATCCACTCCAGCGAGCCTTCCTTCATGCCCCGCACGTAGTGCCAGCCGTTGTGCTCGCCGTTGAGGATCTCCCGGACGGTCACCTTGATCGGGCCCTTGCCGTACGTGCTCTGGAAGTTCGTCAACCGCTCCTTGCCGGACTCCTTGGTCCCGATCTGGAAGTTGACGTACACCTCGGGCCCGCCCGAGGAGATGAGCTTCTGGGCCAGCTTCTGCGGGTTGTTGGCGTCCATCTCGGCCTGGTGGTTCTTCCACAGCGGCGAGTCCGGCACGACCTCGCCGCCACTGGCGATCACGGCCTTGAACTTGTCCGGGTGCTGCATGACCTGCTTGAGTCCCACGAACGCGCCCGAGGAGGACCCCATCAGGGCCCAGCCGTCCCGGGACTTCCAGGTGCGGAAATTGGCCTTGGCGAGGTTCACGACGTCCTCGGACAGCCAGGTGCCCATCTTGGGCTGCCCGGGGATGTCGGAGCCGTCGTAGTAGTACTTGGTGTCGGGGTTGAGCACCGGCATGACCAGGATGAACGGCAGGTTCTTCCCGGCCGCGGCGCCCTCGGCGATCGCCTGCGGCAGCCCCAGGCTCCGGTCGGCCCAGTAGTTGGTGGGGAAGCCCTCGCCGCCGGGGAGCGCGATGAGCACGGGGAAGCCGCTCTTCGCGTACTTCGGGTCCTCGTACTCCTTGGGCACCCAGGCCCACACGTCGCCCTCGAAGCCGGACTTCGCGCCCTTGAGGCGGGTCTTGACGATGCGGGTGCCGTCGTCGAGCTTCGTCGTCTGCTTGAACTCGGCGGCCGGCCCGGTCGGCATGGACACGTCGGACGCCTTCTCGCCGGCGTCCGGCGTCCCGGAGGCCCCGCCACCCTTGGCCTGACCCGCGGGCTTGTCGAACGAGACGACCTCGCCGTTGCCGTCGAACCACTCCTTCTGCCACCCGTAGTACCCGACGCCACCGGCGGCGAGCACGAACACGAGCGACAGGCTCAACCACAGCTTCTTGCGCGAACGCCGCCGGGGCGCCCCGCTCCCGTTCCCGTTCCCGTTCCCGGGCCCGGCCCCGTGCCCGCTTCCGTATCCGGGCGGTCCGGCGGGAGGCCCGGCCGGCGGCTGGTAGGCGGCCCCGGGGTACAGCCCCTGGGCCGGGGGTATCGGCGCGACCGGCGGCGCGGGCACGCCGTACCCGCCCCCCTGGCCGCGCGGCGGCGGCACGGGCCGCCGGGGCGCGAGCTCGGGCCGGTCCGCCGACGAGGGCACGACCGGCGGCACGGCCGCGGGCCCGCCCCCGTCCGGCTCCCCGTCGAACGGCCGCCCGTACCCGGGGTACGGCACCCCGGGCGCGGCGGGCGGCACGGAGGGACCGGGATACGCCGGCCGCGGCGCCTCGGGCGCACCGTACGGACCGGACGCGGCGGGCCGGCCCTGCCCCCCGCCCCAGGGATCACGCGGGTCGACGGCACCGTAGGGCGACGAAGCCGGCGGCGCGTCCGACGGCTCCTGCGGGTACGCGGGACGCCGCGGCGACTCCCCGTACGACTCCTCGGGCCGCGGGCGCTGCGGGTTCTCGTGCACGAATCTCGCTCCGTACGATCTCGGGCTGCCCCGCGCGCTCACGCACGGACCAGACTCGGCGGGCCTTCCCCCTGCTTGATGCGAGAACCCAACCCCAAGGTTCCAAATCCCGGCAAAATCCCCCCCGCCCCGAAACCCCGGTCTCCGCTTGTCCCGCACCCGTCTCTCAGGCCACGGGCGTCACACCGGACACCGACGGGCGTTCACCGTCAGCGACTCCTCTCGCGGGACAGTCCGCCGCGCACGTGTGCTCGACGCGGGCGGTATGGTCATCGACGCGGAACAACACCACACAGTGACACCCCAGAGCCATCCCCTGTTCCAGGACGTGTCGACGCAGGCTCGACATCTGGGCACCCGTCGTTCCCCGTTTGACGGTGATGGGACCGAGGACACCCCCCGTGGCGAACACACGTGACATCGGGGCCTGCCTCAGACCCAGATTCCATGTCAGCCAGCTGTGGACGAGGACACCACTGCCCCTCGTCACGTCCTTGTCCACGACGAGACGGACTCCGTAGACCTTGCCCTCCGGGTCGACCGCCATGTTCTCCGGCCGGTCCGGCTCACTCTCCTCGATGGGGGTCGCCCCCCGCGAGACCAGATCGACCAGCCCCTCACGGGTCGTGCCGATCATGCTGCTGAGCAGGCATTGCCTCAGTCTCCAGGCGGACACCGGATATCGCTCGGCCACGCGCGTGAACAGCGCCTGTCGTGTCATCGGTCCTTCCTCCGTGACCACCGCCACGACCGCCTCGACCGCGTTCGAATAGGGGGTGACCTTCAGATGCGTCCACTCGGTCAGGGCCCACGTCCCCTCCGGCCGCAGTCTCACGAACCTGGTGTCGCGTCGCAGCGCCTCGTTGATCGAGGCGACGGATCCCGTGTCGATCCCCGCGCGAAGGTCATCGGCACGGCTCGGCTCACCCCGCTCGAGCAGCCACAAGTACGCCGCGTCCCTGCCCCGGGCTCGACGGCGGAGCCATGACCCGTCGTCCGCCCGTATCACGGGGCTGCCACCGTGGCCCAGGATCTCCCTGATCGGCACGCCCAACGGGACACCCGCCGCCGCGGCGACGGGGTCCAGTCGCTCGTCCCGAAAGGGCGCCTCTCTCAGCACCTTCCGGAGAACGCTCTCGAGCGTCGTGGCGTCGACCGCCCACCAATGGCGCGTGCTCCCCGCCCAGGTTCGAGGGTTCCGCAACCCGGCGCCTTGGGCGAACACGTCGACGGCCACGTGATCCGCGACCCGCAGGACGCCGGCGATGTCCGCTCGGGAGACGGCGGGGGACACGGCCGACGAACGCAAACGCGCTCGCCAGTTCCCATCATGCAGATCACCGGCCTCGAGCAGACGCCCATGGGCCTTGACGATCAACTGCCTGGCCCTCTCTCCGGTCATCCGACGCTCCCGACCTATGTCCGCCAGTGTCCGCCCCTCAAGGCGGGCCGACAGCAGGTCACGCAGCTGCGGATGCAGAACCGTCCACGTCTCGGCGAGCCAGTCCGTCCCGCCCCCGGCCGCCCCGCCCCCCTCAGTCATCCGTGACATGGGCGAGCGTCAGCCCCAATCGCCGGGCGATCTTCTCGTGTGTCGCCTTCTGCTTGGACGTGACCGGGCGTACGAACGAGTCGACGGCGCAGATGGCCCACGGATGGGTGTCCCCCTCGGCCTGGGCCGAGATCGCCGCCCAGGCGAGGTGCTTGAAATCCTTGATCGGGGCCCACGCGAAGCGCTGCTCCACCTCCTCGTCGTCATCGCGCCGGATCGTCACCCGCAGGGGCTTGATCTCGAGAGTCTCCAGGTCGACGTGCCACCCCGGCCCGAGAGCCCTGGTCACCAGCGTCTCCACGGGTGTCGCGGGCTCGATGACGCACGAGGCCCATTTACCCACTCCGTAGGTGGCGCGCACGTATTCCTTCATCGGCCCGTCCTTGATCCAGGGCCTGACGTTCTCTGGTTTGCCGATGAACGGAATCAGCTTGCCGCCGATCTCGGGGTCCGCGGTCCACATCTGGTAGCGCTTGGTGCGTTCCGAATCCGGGAGATAGGTCCACCGCAATTCGGCGGCCCTCCCGTACAGGCGTCGGACGATCTCTTCTTCGAGGTCCGGGGGCAGCGCGTAGGTACTCATACGATTCCTGTCGTGTAGGGAAACTGCAGACGGACCTCGTCGGCGGCCGTCTCCAGGTCGGCCGCGTCCTGGATCCAATGGTCCATCAGCGACCCGACCGTCTCGTCGCTGAACTCGATGCGCGAGGCATGTGGCATGTGGACCCTCAGGTGTTCGCTCTCGCCGCTCTCGAGAGAACGCCGGAGATCGAGGGTCGCCGCGACCCGGCGGATGTCCGTGACGAAGTCGAGAACCTTCAGCGCGCGCTTGCCCGGGCTGAGCCTCAAGCCCCGACCCAGTTGCTGGACGAAGATCCTCCTGCTGTGTGTGACCCGCAGGAATCCGATCAGGTTCACGTCGGGGACGTCGACCCCCTCGTTGAAAACATCCACGCACGTGATGATCGGAACCCGACCGAGCCGGAATTCGTTCAACAGCAGTTGACGCCGCATTCTGGGAAGGCCGCTGTGCAGAAACGAGGCGTTTCGCCATGCCGGGTCTGAAACCGCGAACAGTCTGGCCATGTGCTCGGCGTGTTCGATCGTCTGACAGAACAGGATCGCGCGCGGCTCCGAGGTGTTGCGCCAGGCCTCGCGGACGTGCTCGACGATCTCCTCGTCACGCTGAGGCAGGAAGAGCGATCTGTTCAGATCTTTGATCGAATGCCCGTGCGAACTGGCGGTCCGCACGACGTCCCAATCGACGTTGTCGACGTAGAGACGGTAATCGACCGCCGAGAGGTATCCGGCGGCCATCCCCTCGGCGATTCCCATCTTGTACGAGAAATAACCGAAATGCGAAGTGATGTCGAATTTGTCACCGCGCCACGGCGTGGCGGTCACCCCGAACCGATCCGCATCACCGCACAGTTCGAGCAGTTCCGCAAATCTTCCGGTCTCCGCCACGTGATGAGTCTCATCGACCATGATCAAGTCGGGGCGGTAACCCAACTTGACGGCCGCCAAGACCGATTCGACGGTCCCCACGACGACACCGTCGAGCTGGTGGGGCTTCCGCTCCCCTGTGAGCAGGCGTGTGGGGACTCCCTTCCGGACGTGCCGCCACATCGCCTTCTCGAGCTGCTCGACGAGGTCCTTCATGTGAGCCACCACGAGGATCCTCGCGTCGGGGCGCTCCTTCAAGAACCCGGCGATAACCTCACCCCCCACAACGGTCTTGCCCAGACCCGTCGCCAGCACGAGGAGCGCCGTGCCCCGGTCCCGTAGGTCGCGGACGACGGCGTTCACGGCCTCCGTCTGATAGGGACGCGGTGAGTACCGGGCCGGTACGTCCTCTGGCATGCGCTCACCGATCGCGCGCAGCGTGGCCCCCTGCCAGACGACGATGTCGATGCCCACCCGCCCCAGCGCCACCCGTCGGGCCTCGGCCGTGGCGTTGAGGTCGGTGTTGGTGACCAAGACCGCTCGATCCGCCCGGTAGTAGGTCCGCGCCCGCTCCAGATCGTCGATCCCCGAACGATCGACCTTTCCGGCCGCCTTCCACTTGCACTGGAAGACCCACTGTTCACGCTCTCGCACCGCCAGTAGGTCCGCGCCGTTGTCCCCCGCGCCGTCGATGACGCGGACATCGGAGAACCCGAGGTGCCACAACGTCCGTTCGACGGCACGGGGCAGCCCCGCAGGCCCTCCGGCCAGGAGCTCGGAGGGCTCAAGGAACGACGCTCTCACCCCTCCTCCGCCAGCTCGTCGGACAGCAGGCGGATGCTCAGCCGGGTCCGCAGAAGCTCACTCGGCGAACCGGAACCGGAGAAACTGGCCCGGGTGGCGACATCGGACACATAGCCGACCGTGCGCGCGAGGCTGAGCCGTTGCGCGGAGGCCGTGGACACCCCCGCGTAGACCCCGGCGAAGACGCGCCCGTCCATGAAGGGTTCCGGCCAGGACTCCAGCAGCCGCACCAGGAAGAGCGCGGGCACGTGCGTCAGGAAGTCCCCGCTCTGACCCAGATCGGCGGTGCGCGTGACCTGACCGTTGGCGATCATCGCGTGCTCGGTCGTGGTGAGCTCGTCGGGGGAGAGGAATTGGAAGGCGCGCTGAGGATCTCCGACGGCGTTCAAGGCCACCACCATGCGCCGACGGACCTCCGCGAGGAGCTCCTGGGCCTCGGCGCTGATCGTCCGGACGTCCAAATCGGTTCCCGGCAAGGACTCCGCCCGGATGGCCGCGATCAACGCCGAGTGGGTCCAGTCCGAATCGCCGCGCACCTTGAGCAGGGCGGCGATCTCGGCGAGGAGCATGTCGGCCGGCTCCGCCCCGAAACGCCGGAACACGGCGTGGTCGAGGTCGAGGAACGCCGTGACGTCGTTGCCGCTGCGCTGTTCCAGCAACACCGGCGTCCGGTTCCCGTGCTCATCGAGCAGCGGGGACTCTCCGAGCTTCCTCGCCTCGACCTCCACGAAGCCGATCTTCCGGTCGGGATGCCCGAAGGAACGGCTGAGAGCGGGGTAGACCACGGAAGTCCTCAGGTAGCGGTCGATCCGCTCCTGCCGGGTCTCCGTCCGCTTCTCCCCGGGCACACCCTGGAATTGAGCCGGTACCGCCGGCCGTGTCGCCACCGGAGGCTCGGCGATCACCACGCGACCGGGCTCCGTCCCGTCCGACTCGGGAAGATCGAGAGGGAGGGCCGACGCTCCACCGAGGGCCTGCAACACGGCGTCCTCGTCGACCCTGCGCGCGGTGGCGGCGACGGCCTTGTCCGTCTTCCCGCGCCGCTTGGCCGCCTCGTGGTCCTGAACGGCCTGCCACCAACGCTCATCCGTCTGGTAGTCGGGATTCCCCCGATGGAATTCCTGGCCCCAGCGTCGCGTGTCGTCGTGAATCGGCTTTCGACCGTCTCCCGGCACCAGATAGCGCTCCCCGGCGTCGTTCCGACGGAACGCCTTGAAGAGGGTGGCCAAGGGGCTCGTGTTCGGGCCGTACTCGAGGGCGGCGGCGCGCTGGGGCAGCAGGGGGGCGACGCCGCGCACGATCTCCACGACCGATCGCCAGCTCCGGTCCCCGTACTCGAACGCGTCCTTCTGGTACGTCACCGGCACGTGGTCGATGTGGATCTCCCCGATGATCCGCCCACCCTGGTGAGCGAGGTCGACCGGGTACTCGGGTTCCTCGTTGCCGACGGCGCCGTCGGGGTTGCGCCACGTGAACAGCTGCTTGTCCCAGCGCAGGATCTTCCGACCGTTGCGCAGGAAGTCGATCCCGAACTGCTTCTTGTCCATGTACCGCTGGATGCCGAGCCATCCGTGCACCCGGCGCTCGCGCACGGAGAGACGATCCCCGCCGCAGTCGTCGCACGCCTCTCGATCGCCGAACTGCCACTGTCCGCAGTCGGCGCAGGCGAGACCGTCGGGCAGTTTGGTGTCGATGGGGATGTAGGCGGGGATCCGTTCCTTGTTGTTGTAGAGGACCGCCCGGTCGTCCCCCCAACGGCAGTGGAGCCTGGGCTTGACCTGATACCCGCCGACCCACAGCTCGAAGGGCCGGTTCGCGAGCAGCCAGGAGTAGACCTCCGCGAGCGAGTTGCGCAACGCGGCCTTGTTCTTGCTCAACCAGCGGGCCCGCACCGGGTGCAGCCTGCTGATGACGATGCGGGTGCCGTGCTCGTTCGGGTCGTTCTTGGGCTCGGTGATGTCCTCGGCCTCGAAATCGTCGCCGATTCGGTCGAGGTCGATCTCGACTCCGATCCACTCGGAGTCACCCTGCCTCGTCGTCAGCACTCGGGTCCGCTTGCCGAGGCGAGCCGTCGAGACGTTGAAGCCCATGCCGAAGAGGCCCAACTTGTCATGCTTGTCGTTGCCCGACCAACCCGCGCGGACCGCGCGCTCGAGCCGCTCGTAGGACATGCCTCGACCCGTGTCCGTGATGACCAGCTCGCCGGCCTCGGAATCGGGCAGTTGGACACTCACGCGAAAGCCGCCCACCCAGGGGCCGCCGGAACGATGGACCTCGGCGAAGTCGTCGAAGGAGTTGTCGATCAACTCGGCGACGCACTGCCACTCGTCGAACTCGATCTCGCCCAGCATGCGCAACACACGCGCGGAAGGAGTGATCTTCATCGTGGGAAACTGTCCTCCGGTTCTCTCGGCTCACGCCGACGACGCCTCGGAGCGACACCCGCTCCGGGCCTGACCCATCCCCCACCTGACGCGGTTCGATGGCCCGCGGCGAAGACTAGGGGTGGGGATCACATGGCGCGGCGACTTTCAGCCGCCGCCGCACCCGTCCTCGCCTCCCTCCCGGGCTCCGTCTCGGAGACCGTCTTCGAACAGGCTCAACGCCACGGCAGATCGTCGTAAGTCGCCACCTGCTCCAGGATGTGCGCGGTCACCTCTTCCCGGAGGACCGCGGGATCGTGCTTGGCGATGCCAAACGTGCGATTCCGCCCCTCGTGGACGGTGTCCCATTTACTCCGGGCGCTCTGACGAGTGCTCTGTCCCTGTTCGCGGCCACCGAATCCGTTCAGGACCGAGTTCCAGACCGGGCGATATCCGCGTCGGAGTCCGTCCTCCCCGAGATCCGCGTGCACGCTCGGCATGAGCAGGGCGCGGAACGCGAACTCCGCCAGCGGCAGGCCCGCGCCCGCGATGGAGGTCCGATGATCTCCCAGACGCTTGAACAGGGGGCTGCGGGACGCCGCCGTCCGACCCGTGGCGCTCTTGGACACGGCCTGGCCGACGTACACCGGTATGTCGAGCCGGGCGAGGGGCGCGTAGAGAGGCAGCGAGGACCCGCGGTAGTAGATCGCGTAGAGTCCCGACCCCTCGAAGCGCTCGATCGACTGGTAGAGGTCGACGAGCGGTTGCCGCTCGAAGGCGTGGCACACGATGTTGGTGAGATCCGCCGTCGACAACGGATCGAAGAAATCAGGCTCATATCCGTCCGACACAAAACCCTCCCACGCCGGCCGCGATCCCGCGGCGCCTCAACGCGAAGATCATATTGAGCGATCGAACGTGACCTCAAGGGGCTTCTCTCCCCAATCGGCGAGAACCATGGTCCCCACTTCCGACGGAGATCCGGGCCGCCTCTCGCGTAACGTCCGTGAACGCGCGATCACGGCTCGGAGCAGACCATTCCGCGGCCGTTCACCGTTGGCTCGCGCGCACTTCCGCGATGACCCGCGCGGCCGCCGCTTCCGGGGACTCGTGCTCCCAGATTCGAACGACCTTCCAGCCTTCCTCGACCAGGACGCGTCCCGTCTCCCGGTCCCTGGCCTTGTTCGTGTCGATCTTCGTCGTCCAGAAATCGACGTTCTTGGTCGCCGGACGGAAATGTTCCGGGCACCCGTGCCAAAAACATCCGTCCACGAACACCGCCACCCGGGCCCTGGTGAACACGATGTCCGCGGTCCTCCGCAATCCCGGGACCGGTCGCGCCGACACTCTGTAGCGAAGCCCCTCTCGGAACAACAGGGATCTGATCAGTCGCTCCGGACCAGTGTCCCGGCCACGATTCCCGCGCATCACGGCGCGGGTGGCGGCGGAGCTCGCCCACGACCCCTCGGGCAACGGTCGCTCGCCGAGCATCCCCCGCTCCCTGGCGATCTCCCACGCGGCGGCCAGGTTCCGGGACCGGGTCGGGCCGTCCACCTCGCCGATGTAGCGCGAGGGCGAGCGCCCGTCGTCGGACCAACGAAGGTACGCCCGGATCCGGCGGGTCCTGGGAAAGACCTTCAGCGTGACGGAGGCGAGGGCGTACCGCTCCTCGTCCAGCGCGACGTAGCGCCGCTCACGCCCCCCGGCCGCCTTGTCCTGCTCCGCCGCGACGGCCTTCCGGCCGCGGCCCTCCCGACCTCGCCACGCCCGATCGGGCGGAGGGTTCCGGTTCCAGGCCGCTCCCCCGAGCCGCTCCTCACCGGTCACGAACGTCCTTCCGGCTCCGCCTCTCCGCGTCGTCGAGCGCCTTGGAGACGGCCTTGGCGAAGGCCTTCCCGAGTAGCACGGGCACGGCGTTGCCCAACTGGCGCATGCGTTCGCCTCGAGGCCCCGCCAGCTTCCAGTCGTCATCGAAGGTCATGACACGAGCCGTCTCCCGCACGGTCATGTAACGGTGCTCGTACGCCGTCCCATCGGAGTTCAACTCGTCGAGCAGCATCACGGACTCGCCGCCCGGCACACCGTGGACGCCCGCCTTCACCGTCTTGGCCGGCTTGTCGAGTTCGTTGGGCGTGTGCCCGTCGTAGATACGGGCCCCTGGCCAACCCACGTGGTCGGCGATCCCACCCTGCTCGGTCCGCTTGTCCAGGAGGTCCCGGTCGATCTCGGGAAGACCCGCGAGCGCGTCGCGCAGGGTCAGCCAGCGAGGGAGCGGGTCACCGTCCTCCAGGGGCAGCTGATCGGCGAAACGAGCGGCCACTCGGTCCCGAACATGGCCCGGAACCTTCGTATGGTCATCCCAGTACGCGCCGGTGAGGAGAGCTCGGGTCAGCGCGTCCTGAGAGTGGGTGGGGGCGGCGTCCCGTTCGAAGGCGTCGTAGTCGACTCCCAGGTCCTTCCGGAACGCCACGAGGATCACCCGGTTACGCACCTGCGGAACGCCGTACTCGGCGGCGTTCACCTGGAACCGCCTGACCTCGTACGACCGCGCGGGATCGGCGTCGCGGGCGTCATGGCGCTCCCGCAGCACCGCGTCGTGCTCACGCCACGTCGCGCCCTCGCGCCGTTCCACGAAGGGCAGGCCGAGTTCCCGCTCGATGTACTCGAAGTAGGAAACGAAGGAAGGACGGACCAGACCTCGCACGTTCTCGCAGATCACGGCCTTCGGACGGATCTCGCGCACGGCCCTGAACATCTCGGGGAACATGTTGCGCGCGTCCTCGTCGCCCTTGGCCACGCCTCCGAGGCTGAACGGTTGGCACGGAGGCCCGCCCGCCAGTAGATCGACGTCGCGCTCCGCCAGGAACCGCATGTCCAGGGCTCGGACATCCCCCTTGACCAAGGGGGCCCCCGGCCCCCGGTCGGCGCCGCCGGAACCCGCCCCGCGACGCTCGTCGAGCCCGTCGAGCCACTTCTCGAGGACGTCGGAACCCACACCCTCCGCGAAGCCCTCGAACCCATTGGCCTCCAGGGTCTCGCAGGCCCTGGGGGCGAACTCGTTCAGCAGGAGGTGCCGAAAGCCGGCCTTGGTACTGGCCTGGACCAGCCCGCCACCCCCCGCGAAGAGCTCCACCGAGGTCCGCTTCATCTGTCCACTCTCCTAGCCGCTCAGCGACCTGAAACCATACCGCGGAGGTGTGACACCAATACCCCGCGGCGAAATGGGCCGGCCCCGGCGATCGAGGAGACCACCGGGACCGGGAGACACGACTCAGACGTTGAAGCGGAATTCGACCACGTCGCCGTCTCGCATGACGTAGTCCTTGCCCTCCATGCGGGCCTTGCCCTTGGCTCGGGCTTCCGTGACCGAGCCGCAGGCGACCAGGTCGTCGAAGCCGATGACCTCCGCCTTGATGAAGCCGCGCTGGAAGTCGGTGTGGATGACGCCCGCCGCCTCCGGGGCCGTCGCGCCCTTCTTGATGGTCCAGGCGCGGGTCTCCTTGGGGCCGGCCGTCAGGTAGGTCTGCAGGCCCAGGGTGTCGAAGCCGACGCGGCCGAGGGTTGCCAGGCCCGGCTCCTCCTGGCCGACGGACTGGAGGAGTTCGAGGGCCTCCGCGTCGTCGAGCTCGGCGAGGTCCGCCTCCAGCTTCGCGTTGAGGAAGATGGCCTCGGCGGGGGCGACCAGGGCGGACTGCTCGGCCTTGAAGGCGTCGTCGGTGAGCTCGTCCTCGTCCACGTTGAAGACGTAGAGGAAGGGCTTGGTGGTGAGCAGGTGCAGTTCGTGGAGGAGGTCGCCCTGCTCCGTGCCCTTGCTGACGCCGGCGGAGAAGAGGGTGCGGCCCTCCTCCAGGATGATCTTGGCGGCTTCGACGGCGGCCAGGACGGCGACCTTGTCCTTCTGGAGGCGGGCCTCCTTCGTCAGGCGGGGGATCGCCTTCTCGACGGACTGGAGGTCGGCGAGGATCAGCTCGGTGTTGATGGTCTCGATGTCGTCCTTGGGCGAGACCTTGCCGTCCACGTGGACCACGTTCTCGTCCTTGAACGCGCGGATGACCTGGCAGATGGCGTCCGACTCGCGGATGTTCGCGAGGAACTTGTTGCCCAGGCCCTCGCCCTCGGAGGCGCCGCGGACGATGCCCGCGATGTCGACGAAGTCGACGGTCGCCGGGAGGATCTTCTGCGAGCCGAAGATGCCGGCCAGCACCTCGAGGCGGGGGTCGGGGACTCCGACGACACCCACGTTGGGCTCGATGGTGGCGAACGGGTAGTTGGCCGCCAGCACGTCGTTCTTGGTCAGGGCGTTGAACAGGGTCGACTTGCCGACATTCGGCAGGCCGACGATTCCGATCGTGAGCGACACGTTGGCGACTTCCCGTAGCTGGAGGGGCGGCGGTCCGGGTGCGGACCATCGCACAGTTTACTTTCCGATGAGCGCACACGCTTGTACGCGTGTCCGGAGCCCGATCCGGCCCGCGGCACCCTAGCGTGATCCCGTGGAGCACTACACGACGCGTTCACCCCATCACCCACCGCGACCCCGCCCGCGCGACCGGTCGGCCGCCGCGCTGCCCGTGCAGGCCGGCGGCCGGCCCGCCGCCGCCGTGCCCCGACGGCCGACCCGCGCGCCCCGCGCGAACGGCGCCCGCGCCCTGACCCGGGGGTCGCGGCGGTTCCCCCGGCCCCGGTTGACGGGGCTCGGGGGCGGGCTGTTCGGCTGCGCGGCGATGCTGCTGGTCGCCGGGATCGCCTGGCTGTTGTTCGATTCCTCGTTGTTCGCCTACGGGCTGCTGTTCCTGCCGGTCGCGGCGGCCCTCGCGCTGTGGATCCGGCCCGCGGACCTGATCACGGCGCCCATCTCGGCCCCGATCGCGTTCGCCGTGGGCACCTGGCCCATCGCCGGCGGCTCGGGCGGGATCGGCGGGCAGGTGATGGGGGTGGTGACGGCGCTGTCCCTGCACGCGGGCTGGTTGTACGCGGGGACGCTGATCGCCGCGCTGATCACCGTGGCCCGGCGGGCCGTGCTGAGCAACCGGCGCCGGCCGAGCCGGCGGGCCGGCGCCGCCGCCTGAACCGACCGCGCCCGAGCCCGCCCCGGAACGCCCGCACCACCCGCACCACCGACACCGCCCGCGCCGTCAGCCCTTGAGGCGGTCCCCGGCGGCCATCGCCGCGCCGACGATGCCGGCGTTGTTGCGCAGTTCCGCCGGGACGATCTCGGCCCGGACCCCCTCGATCAGGGGCAGGAACCGGTCCGCCTTGCGGCTCACCCCGCCGCCGAGGACGAACAGGTCGGGCGAGAAGAGCATCTCCACGTGGGCCAGGTAGCGCGAGAGCCGCTTGGCCCAGCGTTCCCAGCTCAGGTCCCCGTCCTCCTTGGCCTTGACGGAGGCGCGGGTCTCGGCGTCGTGGCCGCGCAGTTCGAGGTGGCCGAGTTCGGTGTTCGGGACCAGCCGGCCCTCGGTGAAGACGGCGCTGCCGATGCCGGTGCCGAGGGTGAGGACGACGACCGTGCCGAGGTGTCGGGCCCGGCCCGCCCCGTGGGCCATCTCGGCGATACCGGCGGCGTCGGCGTCGTTGAGGACGGTGACGTGCCGGCCGTCGAGGGCCTCGGAGAGGGCCTTGGCCGCGTCGAGGTCGACCCAGCCCTTGTCGACGTTGGCGGCGGTGCGGGTGACTCCGTCCACGACCACGCCGGGGAAGGTGATCCCGACGGGGCCGGTCCACTCGAAGTGGCGGACCACCTCGGCCACGCTCTCCACCACCCGGTCGGGGGTGGCCGGTTGGGGGGTGAGGACCTTGTGGCGTTCGGTGGCGAGGTCGCCCCGGGCGAGGTCGACCGGGGCGCCCTTGATGCCGGATCCACCGATGTCCACGCCCATGATCTGCGTCAGCTCCATGGACACACCGTATGAAATCCGGCGCCGGTCGACTACCCGGCGTACCGGACGTTCCGGGGCGTCGCGGCGGTCACTCGCCGGCGACGAGCCCGGCGGCCTCCTCGCGCAGGTCGCGGCGGAGTTCCTTGGGCAGCGAGAAGGTGATCGACTCCTCGGCCGTCTTGACGATCTCCACGTCGACGTAGTCGCGCTCGGCGAGCCAGGCCAGGACCTCCTCGACCAGGACCTCGGGCACGGAGGCCCCGGAGGTCAGGCCCACGGTGCTGACGCCCTCCAGCCACGCCTCGTCGATCTCGCTCGCGAAGTCGACCAGGTGCGCGGCCTTCGCGCCGGCGTCGAGGGCGACCTCGACCAGGCGGATGGAGTTGGAGGAGTTCTTTGAGCCGACGACGATGACGAGGTCGGCGTCGCCGCTCATCGTCTTGACGGCGGTCTGCCGGTTGGAGGTGGCGTAGCAGATGTCGTCGCTGGGCGGCGAGACGAGCAGCGGGAACTTCTCCTTCAGCGCGTCGACCGTCTCCATCGTCTCGTCCACGGAGAGGGTGGTCTGGGAGAGCCAGACGACCTTGGACTCGTCGCGGACCTCGATCTTGGCCACGTCGGCCGGGCCGTCCACGAGCTGGATGTGCTCGGGGGCCTCGCCGGAGGTGCCGATGACCTCCTCGTGGCCCTCGTGGCCGATGAGGAGGATGTCGAAGTCCTCGTTCGCGTAGCGGATGGCCTCCTTGTGCACCTTGGTGACCAGGGGGCAGGTGGCGTCGATGGTCGCCAGCCGGCCTCGCTTGGCCTCCTCGTGCACGGTGGGGGCGACCCCGTGCGCGGAGAACATCACGATGCTGCCGGGCGGGACCTCCTCGGTCCGCTCGACGAAGATCGCGCCCTTCCGCTCCAGGGTCCGCACCACGTACTTGTTGTGGACGATCTCGTGCCGCACGTAGATCGGCGCCCCGTACTGTTCGAGCGCCTTCTCGACGGCGATCACGGCACGGTCGACGCCCGCGCAGTAACCGCGCGGAGCGGCGAGCAGGACACGGCGGGAAGTGGTGGCGGTCATGCCGTCCATCGTACGGGGGCACCCGGGAGGCCCGGGGTCGCCCGTTCGGCACACACTTGATCAAATGTGATCGAAAACCCGTTCCTACCATCACACGGAGGATGGATGGCGTCCGTCCCGCCCCCCGCCCCGCCCGAGCCCCCGCCCTCCCCCGACGGGCCCGCGAGCGCGCCCGAGGGCGGTCGGCTGCGCCGCTCCCTGGGCTTCCGCGACCTGGTGGTCTACGGATTGTTGTTCATCGCCCCGATGGCCCCGGTGGGCGTGTTCGGCAGTCTCGACGCGCGCTCGCACGGCGCGGTCGCCCTCGTGTACCTCGTGGCCACGGTGGCGATGGGCTTCACGGCCTGGTCCTACGCGCAGATGGTGCGGGTGGCGCCGCAGGCCGGGTCGGTGTTCGCGTACGCCCGCAAGGGGCTGGGCGAGGGGCCGGGGCTGATCGCGGGCTGGATGGCGATGCTCGACTACCTGCTGATCCCGGCGGTGGCCTACCTGTTCTGCGGGATCGCGATGAACGCGCTGGTCCCGGAGGTCTCGCGGTGGGTGTGGACGGCGCTGGCCGTCGTGATCACGACCCTGCTGAACCTGTGGGGGGTGCGGGCCGCGGCCCGGGTGGGCTTCGCGGTGCTGGCGCTGGAGATCGCGGTGCTGCTGGTGTTCCTGGTGTCGGCGGTGACGGTGCTGGTGCGCGACGGGGCGCACCGGGACTGGTGGTCGCCGCTGGTCGGGGACGGTTCGACGGCGTTCTCGGTGGCGGCGGTGCTGGGCGCGGTCTCGGTGGCGGTGCTGTCGTACCTGGGCTTCGACGCGATCGCCTCGTTCGCGGAGGAGGTGACGGGGGGCAGCGCGAAGGTGGCGCGGGCGGTGTTGTTCTGCCTGGCGTTGTCGGGGGTGTTGTTCGTGGCGCAGACGTATCTGGCGGCGTTGTTGTCGCCGGTGACGGCGGCGGAGCTGGCGGCGGAGCCGGCTCGGCAGGGGTCGGCGTTCTACGACACGGTGGACTCGGCGGTGGGTCCGTGGCTGCACGATCTGGTGGCGGTGTCGAAGGCGATCGGGGCGGCGTTCGCGGCGTTGGCGGGGCAGGCGGCGGCGGGGCGGCTGGTGTTCGCGATGGCGCGGGAGCGGCGGCTGCCGGGGGTGCTCGCGCGGACCTCGGACGGCACGCCGCGGGTGGCCCTGTCGGTGGCGGCGACGGTGACCCTGGTGGCGGCGGTGTGGGCGGCCTCGCGGGACGACGGCCTGGACCATCTGGTGTCGCTGGTGGACGTGGGGGCGCTGGTGGCGTTCACGTTGTTGCACGCGTCGGTGATCGGCTGGTTCGTGGTGCGGCGGCGGGCGGCGGGGCCGGTGCGGTGGTTCGCGCACCTGGTGGTGCCGCTGGTGGGCGCGGCGATCACGGTGACGGTGATCGTGGAGGCGGCGTGGACGGCGCAGGTGGTGGGGGCGGTGTGGCTGGTGGTGGGCCTGGTGGTGTTGTGGGCGCAGCGGGGCCGGCGGACCGGGGCGCGGGCGTGAGGGTCCGGGGCGGCACGGGGTCGGCGGCGGCGTGTCGGTTGTCCGTGCGGGCCGTTAGCCTCGGCCCATGAGTCTGAACACGTCGGCCGAGGCACCGCTGCCCGTGGGGCGGGTGTCCCGGCTCATCGGGGGCTGGATCGATCGGCTGGGGCAGGTGTGGGTGGAGGGGCAGATCACCCAGTTGTCGCGGCGGCCGGGCGCGGGGGTGGTGTTCCTGACCCTGCGGGATCCGGCGCAGGACGTGTCGATCGCGGTGACCTGTTTCCGGCAGGTCTTCGACGAGGTCGCGGACGTGGTGACGGAGGGCGCCCGGGTGGTGGTGCTGGCCAAGCCGGAGTGGTACGCGCCGCGCGGGCAGTTGTCGTTGCGGGCGAGCGAGATCCGGCCGGTGGGGATCGGGGAGTTGTTGGCCCGGTTGGAGCGGCTGAAGCGCTCGTTGGCGCAGGAGGGTCTGTTCGGCGCGGAGCGCAAGCGTCCGTTGCCCTTCCTGCCGCATCTGGTGGGGCTGGTGGTGGGGCGGGCCTCGGCGGCGGAGCGGGACGTGTTGGAGAACGCGCGGCGGCGGTGGCCGGCGGTGCGGTTCGAGGTGCGCAACGTGGCGGTGCAGGGGGTGCACGCGGTGCCGCAGGTGGTGGCGGCGGTCCGGGAGCTGGACGCGCATCCCGAGGTGGACGTGATCATCGTGGCGCGGGGCGGGGGCAGTGTGGAGGACCTGCTGCCGTTCTCGGACGAGGAGGTGGTGCGGGCGGTGGCGGCGGCGGGCACCCCGGTGGTGTCGGCGATCGGGCACGAGCCGGACTCCCCGTTGTTGGACCTGGTCGCGGACCTGCGGGCGTCGACGCCGACGGACGCGGCGAAGAAGGTGGTGCCGGACGTGGGCGAGGAGATGGACCGGGTGCGGGCGGCCCGGGACCGGGCGCGGCGGGCGGTGACGGCGTTGTTGGACCGGGAGGAGCGGGGGCTGGCGCACGCGGTGGGCCGGCCGGTGTTCGCGCGTCCGCAGCGGATGGTGGAGGCGCGCGAGGAGGAGGTCGAGGCGCTGCTCGGGCGGGCCCGGCGGACCGTGGGACATCTGTTGGACCGGGCGGATTCGGAGGTCGAGCACATCCGGGCGCGGGTGGTGGCCCTGTCGCCGGCGGCGACGTTGGAGCGCGGGTACGCGGTGCTGCGGCGGGCGGACGGGCACGTGGTGCGGGCGGCGGAGGAGGTGGACGCGGGGGACGAGCTGCGGGTGCGGGTGGCCGAGGGCGCGTTCCGGGTCGCGGTGACGGGTCCGGAGCCGGTGCCGGGCGGTGGGGCCTGAGGGCGCGGGCGGGCGGACGCGGTGAGGCGTGACGAGTGACGATGACCAGGGTGTCCAGGGTGACCAGGTGACGAGGGTGACGAGGTGGCGAAGGTGACGGAGAAGGCTTCGGACGCGACGGCGGTCGGGGAGGGCTCGGGCACGCTCGGGTACGAGCAGGCGCGGGACGAGTTGGTGGACGTGGTGCGTCGGCTGGAGGTGGGCGGCACCTCGTTGGAGGAGTCGATGGCCTTGTGGGAGCGGGGCGAGGAATTGGCCGAGATCTGTCGGCGTTGGCTGGAGGGCGCGCGGGCGCGGCTGGATTCGGCGTTGGCGGCGCGGGAGGCGGCGGAGCACGGGGGCGAGGGCGCGACCGACCGCGGCTGAGGCGGGGTGCGCGGGCGGGTCGGCGGCGGCGCGGGATGTGATTCGGGCCACGGGAAACCGGATTTAGTTGAAACTTCACCTAACTCCGGCGTAGCGTTCTGGCCATCGCTTCACTCTTCACCGCATGGAAGAAGGCTTCACCGATGTCCCTCGTTCTCGACGCCGCCGCCCAGGACCTGCTGTTCCGCGAGGCCCGCACCGCCAACTCGTTCACCGACGAGCCGGTGACCGAGGAGCAGGTCCAGGCGATCTACGACCTGGTGAAGTTCGGTCCCACCGCGTTCAACCAGAGCCCGCTGCGCATCACCCTGGTCCGCTCCCCCGAGGCCCGCGAGCGCCTCGTGAAGCACCTCGCCGAGGGCAACCAGGCCAAGACCGCCGCCGCCCCGCTGGTCGCGATCCTCTCCGCCGACAACGAGTTCCACGACGAGCTGCCGGCCCTGCTCCCCCACTTCCCGCAGGCCAAGGACATGTTCTTCGCCGAGCGCCCGGTCCGCGAGCAGTCCGCCCTGCTGAACGCCGCCCTCCAGGCCGCCTACTTCATCGTCGGCGTGCGCGCCGCCGGCCTGGCCGCCGGCCCGATGACCGGCGCCGACTTCGCCGGCATCCAGAAGGAGTTCCTGGACGCCGACCACACCCCGCTGATGATCGTCAACATCGGCAAGCCGGGCGAGGACGCCTGGTTCCCGCGCTCCCCGCGCCTGACCGCCGAGCAGGTCATCACCACCGTCTGAGCCGACGCCCCGGGGCGCCCGCGCACACGCGAAGAGGCCGCCCACCCCGACCGGGGGTGGGCGGCCTCTTCGCGTGCCGTGCGACGCCGCTCGGGCGCGCCGACGCGCGGGCACGGCGCGCCGCTCAGGCGCCCTTCTTGAACTCCAGCGCGTCGGCCATCGCGGCCAGCCCGTCGTGGTCGGCGGTGCCGGTCACCACGGTCACGTGCCCGCCCTCGCGGCGCACGAGCGCGTCGTACTTCTCGCCGTCCCACTGCTCCCAGGACACCCCGCCGGCCTTCCGCTCGGTGCCGGTGGCCTTCGCGCCCTGCGTGACCTTGTCGAGGTACGTGGCGGAGGTGTCGCTGGACTGCTCCACCGCCACGTACCGCTCCTTCGGGTCGAGGAAGCCCAGGTGCCAGGCGTTGGCCTCCTTCCGCGTGTACGTCACGGAGGTCGCCCGCCAGGTGTCGGCCAGGCCGACCGGGGCCGCCACCGGGTACGGGGCCGCCCGGCGGGCCGTGAGGGTCTCGACGCGGTAGTCCACGACCACGGTCGGGTCGGCCTTCTCGTCGTGCGGGACGAACACGTAGATCGCGGCGACCACGACGCCGATGACCGCCAGCGACCGGACCATGTCCCAGATCGTCTGCTTGCCTTTCATACCTGCCACGCCCCATATCGTCCCGCATGGCGGTCGGCGATCACCCGCAGGGGCCCCCTCGGGGTAGACAGGGGTGTCGGGCGTGGGTGGTCGAGCGGGAGGAGCTGTCCGATATGCCGCTCATACGTGACCCCCTCTGCTCATATTGTCGACGTACCGATAGAGTTCCCTCACCCTCGATCCCGGCCGTCGCCGTACAGAAAGGTGCGCTCCGATGACCGAGCACAACCTGCCGCCCCAACTCGAAGTCTCTCCGGAGGCCCCCGACCGCAACCTCGCCCTGGAGCTCGTCCGGGTCACCGAGGCGGCCGCGCTGGCCGCCGGCCGCTGGGTCGGTCGCGGCGACAAGATCGGCGCGGACGGCGCCGCCGTCAACGCCATGCGGACCCTGATCTCCACCGTCTCGATGAACGGCGTCGTCGTCATCGGCGAGGGCGAGAAGGACGAAGCGCCCATGCTCTTCAACGGCGAACGGGTCGGCGACGGCACCGGCGCCGAGGTCGACATCGCCGTCGACCCCATCGACGGCACCACCCTGAACGCCAAGGGCATGCCCAACGCCATCGCCGTCCTGGCCGCCGCCGACCGCGGCACCATGTTCGACCCCTCCGCGGTCTTCTACATGGACAAGCTCGTCACCGGCCCCGAGGCCGCCGACTACGTCGACATCAACGCCCCCGCCTCGGTCAACATCCGCCGCGTCGCCAAGGCCAAGCGGATGGCCGTGGAGGACGTCACCGTCGTCATCCTCGACCGTCCCCGGCACGAGGCCATGGTCAAGGAGATCCGCGAGACCGGCGCCCGGATCAAGTTCATCTCCGACGGCGACGTGGCCGGCTCGATCATGGCCGCCCGCGACGACACCGGCGTCGACCTGCTGATGGGCATCGGCGGCACCCCCGAGGGCATCATCTCGGCCTGCGCCATCAAGTGCCTCGGCGGCGTCATCCAGGGCAAGCTGTGGCCCAAGGACGAGGCCGAACGCCAGAAGGCCCTCGACGCCGGCCACGACCTCGACCGGGTCCTGACCACCACCGACCTCGTCACCGGCGACAACGTCTTCTTCGTCGCCACCGGCATCACCGACGGCGAGCTCCTGCGCGGGGTCCACTACCGCTCCGAGGCGGCCACCACCTCCTCGCTGGTGATGCGCTCCAAGTCCGGCACCATCCGCAAGATCGACTCCACCCACCGGCTCTCGAAGCTGCGCGCCTACAGCGCCATCGACTTCGACCGCGCCCAGCTGTAGTCGGCGCGGCGGTACGGGCGGTACGACGACCTGAGGGGCGTTTCCGGGTGTGCGGCCGGGAAACGCCCCTCACGGGTGTGCGCGCGGAGGTCTCCGCGGAGGTCTCGGGGAGCGGGCCCCCCGGGTCGGGCTCAGCCGGCCGCCGGGATCGGGTCCTGGCCCAGGCCCAGCTCGGTCGCGCGCCGGCGCATCCGCGCCAGCACCACGCGCCGTTCGGCGGCCGTGAGCCCGCCCCAGACCCCGTAGGGCTCGGGCTGGAGCAGCGCGTGCTCCCGGCAGGCGACCATCACGGGGCAGCGGGCGCAGACCCGCTTGGCGGCCTCCTCGCGCGAGAGGCGGGCGGCGGTGGGCTCCTTGGAGGGGGCGAAGAACAGCCCCGCCTCGTCCCTGCGGCACACGGCCTCGGCGTGCCATGGCCCGTCCTCGTCGCGCGCCGGGACCCGTGGTTGGGGCACGGAGGTGACGGGGGCTGTCCGCAGGGCCTGATGCGGCGGATGCTGCACGGTCTACTCCTGACGACGGGGACGCGAGCGAGACACGATGCACCTGTCCCTACCCGCTGTGCACGCCCTTATGCACTGCGTGGCGCCGCCGGGCACTTCGTCCGAAACCCGGCCCGCCGCCGGCCGAGTCCCGCCCCACGGGCCCCGTCCGCCCCACGCATTCAGACCTTCGGGCCGCCGGTCCCCTTGCCCGAGACCTCCTTGCGCAGGGCGCGGGCGAGGTCCACGAGGCGCGAACCGCGCTTGGGCCGGGCCTCGATGTTGCCGAGCAGCGCGAACCCGCGCACGACCACGAGCGGGGCCTGCGGGTCCTCCGCCTGCCGTTCGGCGCCCAGCACCTCGAAGTTGCCGAGCACCCCGCTGCCGAAGCCGCGCAGGGTCACGTTCTCGGGCACCAGGATCTCCACGTTGCCGAGCACGGCCGTGACGCTGATCTCGGTGAGCTGCTGCTCGAACACGGCCTCGGTGAGGTCCAGGGTGATGTCCCCGAGGACCGAGACGGCCCGGGTGTGCGGGCCGGGGCGCCAGTGCCCGCGCCGGGCGACGCTGCTGCACACGGCGAGCACGGTCTCGGCGGTGGCCCCGTAGGGCGCGGCGGGCGCCAGCGGCGGCAGGGGGGCGGCGGGCGCGGCGGACGGGCGGCCCGCGGGCAGGTCGGCGACGAGCGGGGCGAGCCCGTCGACGGTCTTCACGGCGTACAGCGCGTCGAGGCGTTCGGCGTGCTCCTCGGGGCTGAGCCGGCCCTCGGCCACGGCCTCGGAGAGCACGACGGCGATCCGGTCGCGGTCGGCGTCGGAGGCGCGGATCCCGTCGAGGGGCACGGGGGCGACGGGGGCCGCGGGCGCCTCGGGCGCCTCGGGGGCGGCCGGGGGCTCGGGAGCGGCGGTGGGCCGGGCGGCGGGCTCGGGCTGCTTCTGGAGATCCACGGGGCCAGCATAGGCGAGACGCGATAGATCGCGATAGCCCTCGGGCCCGGAAACCGCTCGGATCCGGCCGCGCGCACCCCGCGCCCGGACCCGTGCGCGGGCGCGCACGCCCGCTCCCCCACCGCCCGAACCGCCCGAAACCGTGCGATCCGCGCCACCTCGACCGGAAAGCCTCGTCGGATCACACCAAGATCCGCTCCCGGTGAGCCTTACCTCACAGACGGACCGCCGAACCGAGGTCCTAACCTGGTGAACGCGCTGCCAAAGGGACGTCAGCGTTCGACCGCCGAGTGAGGAATGGCCGCCGTCATGCCAGAGTTTGCGTACACCGACCTGCTGCCCTTGGGCGAGGACACCACGCCCTACCGGCTGGTGACCTCCGAGGGCGTCTCCACCTTCGAGGCGGACGGGCGCACCTTCCTCAAGGTCGAGCCCGAGGCCCTGCGCAAGCTGGCCGAGGAGGCGATCCACGACATCCAGCACTTCCTGCGCCCGGCCCACCTCGCGCAGCTGCGCCGGATCATCGACGACCCCGAGGCGTCCTCCAACGACAAGTTCGTCGCGCTGGACCTGCTGAAGAACGCGAACATCGCCGCCGCCGGCGTGCTCCCCATGTGCCAGGACACCGGCACCGCCATCGTCATGGGCAAGCGCGGCCAGAACGTGCTGACCTCCGGCGGCGACGAGGAGGCCCTCTCGCGCGGCATCTTCGACGCCTACACCCGGCTGAACCTGCGCTACTCGCAGATGGCCCCGCTGACCATGTGGGAGGAGCGGAACACCGGCTCCAACCTCCCGGCCCAGATCGAGCTGTACGCGACCGACGGCGGCGCGTACAAGTTCCTGTTCATGGCCAAGGGCGGCGGCTCCGCCAACAAGTCCTTCCTCTACCAGGAGACCAAAGCCGTCCTCAACGAGGCGTCCATGATGAAGTTCCTGGAGGAGAAGATCCGCTCCCTGGGCACCGCGGCCTGCCCGCCGTACCACCTGGCCATCGTGGTCGGCGGCACCTCCGCCGAGCACGCCCTGAAGACCGCCAAGTACGCCTCCGCGCACTACCTGGACGAGCTGCCGCGCGAGGGCTCCCCGCTCGGCCACGGCTTCCGCGACGAGGCCCTGGAGCAGCAGGTCTTCGAGCTGACCCAGAAGATCGGCATCGGCGCCCAGTTCGGCGGCAAGTACTTCTGCCACGACGTGCGCGTGGTGCGGCTGCCCCGGCACGGCGCCTCGCTGCCCGTGGCCATCGCCGTGTCCTGCTCGGCCGACCGCCAGGCCGTCGCCAAGATCACCGCCGAGGGCGTGTTCCTGGAGGAGCTGGAGCGCGACCCGGCCCGCTTCCTGCCCGAGACCGAGGACACCCACCTCGACGAGGGCGACGTGGTCCGCGTGGACCTGAACCGGCCCATGGACGAGATCCTCGCGACCCTCTCCGCCCAGCCCGTCAAGACCCGCCTGTCCCTGACCGGCCCGCTCGTCGTCGCCCGCGACATCGCGCACGCCAAGATCAAGGAACGGCTGGACGCGGGCGAGGAGATGCCGCAGTACCTCAAGGACCACCCGGTCTACTACGCCGGCCCCGCCAAGACCCCCGAGGGCTACGCCTCCGGCTCCTTCGGCCCCACCACCGCCGGCCGGATGGACTCCTACGTGGCGCAGTTCCAGGCCGCCGGCGGCTCCAAGGTGATGCTGGCCAAGGGCAACCGCTCCCAGCAGGTCACCGACGCGTGCGCCGAGCACGGCGGGTTCTACCTCGGCTCGATCGGCGGCCCCGCCGCCCGGCTCGCGCAGGACTGCATCAAGAAGGTCGAGGTCGTCGAGTACGAGGAGCTCGGCATGGAGGCGGTCTGGCGGATCGAGGTCGAGGACTTCCCCGCGTTCGTGGTCGTGGACGACAAGGGCAACGACTTCTTCCGCGCCCCCGCCCCGGAGCCCACCTTCACGCACATCCCGGTCCGCGGCCCCGGCCTGGCCTGATCCGCGCGCACCCCGGCCCCGGTCGCCCCTCCCTCCCGAGGGGCGGCCGGGGCCGGGTCGTTCCCCGGCGCCGCTACGCGAAGCGCTGGTTCGCCGCTCCCGTGCAGTTCTGGAGGGTGAGTTGGGCCTTCGGGCCGGCCAGGGTCAGGCACAGGCCCGCGGCGGCGGCCGGGCGCAGGGTGGCGCCGTCCCGCACGAAGCTCTGGTTGGCGCCGCCGTGGCAGTTCCACAGGATCAGGCCGGCGCCGGCGGTGTACTTGGCGCCGGGCACGTCGAGGCAGCGGTCGTGGCTGAGTTCGACGCGGACGGAGCGGGTGGTGTCGTCGTACCACCAGCCCTGGTTGCGGCCGCCGTGGCAGTCCCAGCCGATGACCTTGGTGTTGTTCGCGCTGGCGCCGCCGTCGGCGTCGAGGCAGGTGCCGGTCGGCTCGTTGCGCAGCGGGGCGAAGCGGTCGTCCCAGGCGCCGGGGGTGAGCACGGGGGTGCCGGTGCTCGCCGGGTCGGCGCAGGACGCCTCGGTGAGGCCGGAGGAGTAGAGCCGGGTCAGGCAGGAGGCGAACGCGGCGTGGCCGCGCTGGTTGGGGTGGAAGGACTGCCGGACGGTGTTCTCGTCCCAGGGGAAGTGGTCGTCGAGGTCGAGGAAGAGGCCGCGGGCCCAGGTGTCCTCGGAGCAGACCTCGTGGCCGTGGAAGAGCCGGGAGTTGTCGAGGTAGACGGCGCCGGAGTCGCGGGCGGCGGCCCGCATGCCCTTCTCGAAGGCGGGGACGGCGGTGTTGCGGCCCCAGGCGGCGTCGGAGTCGTAGCCGGCGCAGCCGCCGGGGAGCTTGCCGGGGAAGTTCGGGTTGTCGCCGAAGTCGGGGCCGATGGGGCTGGGGTAGCCCATGACCACGAGCTTGTAGTCGCCGTCGGCGTAGCCGGCGTCGCGCATCACGGTCCTCAGGTCGGCGACGGTGGCCTCGACCTTGGGCCGCAGGGCGTCCACGCGGGCCTGCCAGCCGCCCGCGTACTTCGGTTCGCAGGTGCCCTGGGAGAGCAGCCAGCGGGTGACGCAGTCGGTCATGACGGGGCCGAACTGGAGGTCGTCGTTGGCGCCGGCGACGAGGAGCACCATCTTGATCCGGCTGTTGCGGGCCTTGACGGCGAGGTTGTCGCTCTGGACCAGCTCGTCGGCGTACTGCTTGGTGCCGCCGATCCGGATGTTGCCGGTGTAGGCGCCGGAGCAGGCCACGTTGAAGGTGAGGTCGGCGGGAATGCCGGTGCGGTGGATCGCGCTGTCCGGAGAGCGGTGGCACTGGTTGGTCGGGGTGTTGGTCGCGGGGTCGTAGACCCCGACGCCCTCGCCGGAGATCTCGCTGTCGCCGAGGGAGATCAGGCCGGTCTTGCGCTGGTCGAGGGGTCGGATCGCGGGGTCGCCGTAGATCCGGGTGGCCTCGGCGGCGCGGATCGCCTCCAGTTCGGGCGAGAGGGGCACGACGGTGCGGGACGCGGCGGTGGGGGCGGGGGCCGGGGTCGCCTGGGCCGGAAGGGTGAGGGCCCAGGTGGTGCCGAGGGCGGCGGCGAGGGCGGTGAGGCCCGCGCCGGCGGATCTGAGCCAGGCTTGGTGGGGGCGTGCCATGGAAGTACCTCCCCGAGATAGGTGTTACCCACGGTATTTACTGGCGGGTAGGGGAGTTGGGAACGGCTGCAACAAGACATTCGCTCATCTTTTTCCGGAGGACCCCCGATGACCGACCGACAGAGCCCCGCCTTCCGCGTCGAGCACGACTCGATGGGTGAGGTGCGGGTGCCCGCCCACGCCAAGTGGCGGGCCCAGACCCAGCGCGCCGTGGAGAACTTCCCCGTCTCCGGCCGCCCCCTGGAACGCGCCCACATCGCCGCCCTGGCCCGGATCAAGGCCGCCGCCGCCGAGGTCAACTCCCGGCTTGGGGTGCTGGACCCCGAGACGGCCCGCGCGATCCGGGCCGCCGCCGAGGAGGTCGTCGCCGGGGACTGGGACGCCGAGTTCCCCGTGGACGTGTTCCAGACCGGCTCGGGCACCTCCTCCAACATGAACGCCAACGAGGTGATCGCCACCCTCGCGAGCGAGCGCCTCGGCTCCCCCGTGCACCCCAACGACCACGTCAACGCCTCGCAGTCCAGCAACGACGTGTTCCCCTCCGCCATCCACATCGCGGCGGGCGAGGGGATCACGGGCGAGCTGATCCCCGCCCTCGACCACCTCGCCGAGGCCCTGGCCGCCAAGTCCGCCGAGTTCGCCGAGGTGGTCAAGGCGGGCCGCACCCACCTCATGGACGCCACCCCCGTAACCCTCGGCCAGGAGTTCGGCGGCTACGCGGCCCAGGTCCGGTACGGGGTGGAACGACTCCGGTCCGCCCTGCCCCGCCTGCTGGAACTCCCGCTCGGCGGCACCGCCGTGGGCACCGGCATCAACACCCCGCCCGGGTTCTCCGCCGCCGTCATCGCCGAGGTCGCCGCCGCCACCGGACTGCCGCTGACCGAGGCCCGCGACCACTTCGAGGCCCAGGGCGCCCGGGACGCGCTGGTCGAGACCTCCGGCGCGCTGCGCGTGATCGCCGTCTCGCTCACGAAGATCGTGAACGATCTGCGCTGGATGTCCAGCGGACCGCGCACCGGATTGGCCGAAATCAATCTTCCCGATCTCCAGCCGGGGTCCTCCATCATGCCCGGCAAGGTCAATCCGGTGATCCCCGAGGCCGTGGCCATGGTCGCGGCCCAGGTGATCGGCAACGACACCACCGTCACCGTCGCCGGCGCCTCCGGGAACTTCGAACTGAACGTGATGCTGCCGGTGATGGCCCGCAACCTGCTGGAGTCGATCCGGCTGCTGTCCCACGCGAGCCGGCTGCTCGCCGACCGCACGGTCCACGGCATCACCGCCAACGTGGAACGGGCCCGCGAGTACGCCGAGTCCTCCCCCTCCGTGGTCACCCCGCTGGCCCCGCTGCTCGGTTACGAGGAGGCCGCCCGGATCGCCAAGCGGTCCCTGGCCGAGCGCCGCACCATCCGGCAGGTGGTCGAGGACGGCGGATACCTGGAGCGCGGCGAACTGACCGTCGAACAGCTGGACCGGGCCCTGGACGTGCTGCGCATGACCCACCCCTGAGCCCGCGCACCCACCCCGGGCGGGCGATGGTTTTCGGCCGAACACGTCCGTCCGGGGTCCCGTGTCGCACCCGTGACCCGCACCACGGCCCGGCGCCGGAACCGGGCCCTACCATCTGATCCATGGCAGCGATGGCAGGCCGCGGGGGCGGCTCAGCAGACGGCCGGGGCCCGACCCCGGCCCCCGGGTCCGAGCGGACCCGGCCCGCCGGCGTGCCCGGCCCCCACGGCGCACCGGAGCCCCTGACGGCGCGCTGGGCCCCCGGCACGGCGATCCTGTGGCGCTACCGCGACCACACCCCCGCCGGACCCGGCTCCCCGGCCCCGGTGCACATCTGCCGTCCCGTCACCGTCGTGCGGGACACGCCCGAACTCCTCGCGGTCTGGATGGCGCCGGGCACCGAGTGCGTCAAGCCGATCCTCCTCGACGGCACCTCGGTGCACGACGAGCCGCTGGCCACCCGCTACACCGCCCCGCGCACCACCACCCGCAGCCGCTGGTTCGGCGAGGGCGTGCTCAAGCTGGCCCGCCCCGGTGACCCCTGGTCGGTCTGGCTCTTCCGCGACCACGCCGGCCGGTTCAAGAACTGGTACGTCAACCTGGAGGACCCGCTGCGCCGCTGGAGCGGCGGGGTCGACTCCGTGGACCACTTCCTCGACATCGTCGTCGACCCCGACCGCAGTTGGTCCTGGCGGGACGAGGACGAGTTCGAGCAGGCCCAGCGGGTCGGCCTGATCGACGCCGAACAGGCCGACCGGGTCCGCCGCGCGGGCCTGGCCGCCGTCTCCGTGATCGAAGCCTGGGGCCCGCCGTTCGACGACGGCTGGGAGGACTGGCGGCCCGATCCGGCCTGGACCGTGCCGATCCTGCCGACCGACTGGGACCGTACCCCCGCGCACATGACGCCATGAGACTCTTGATGCGCCCCCGGAGGCCGGTCGTAGGATCGTGCCCCGCCGCCGACGCGGGGCGCACGGGGCGGGCGACACCGAAGGGACGCGAGAGGGGACGACCCCGCAGGAAGAACGGCCTGCACCACACCGACGACGGTGCCCGCCGCCGCTGAGCGGGTATACCGCGACTGACCCTTTCGAACGCAGTGAGTGCAGCGCACATCGAGCGAGCGCAGACGGACGGAATTCCACGCGTGACGGAGCACCCCACCTCTCACGAGGGCCCGCAGCCCGCCGCGGCGGCCGTGTCACCGGCGTCCGGCGACCCCGGCACGCCCCCGATCCACGCCCCCGGGGGCCGGACCGGCGGGTCGCTGCCGCGCTCCCTCGGCGGGGGCGCCGGCGGGGGCGACCACGCCCACGACAAGACCCCGGCCCCCGCCGACCAGGCCACGCGGCCGGCCGGCGGGCCCGGACGGATCCTCGGCGACGCCGGGTGGGAGGGCGTCGAACCGCTCGGCCCGCCGATCGAGGGGCCCGAGTCGCTCGCCGCCGAAGCCCTCGACGCCGAACCCTTCGGACCCCGGCTGCTCGACCCCGAGCCCGCCGGGGCCCAGACCGGGGCCGGCGTGCCCGGGGCCCGCCGGCGCGCCGGCGACCGCTCCGGGGACCTCGACGCCGATCCCGCGCCCACCGGCCCCGCCGCCGACGTCGACGCCGCCCGCCTCCTCGCGGGCGCGGGCGCGGGCCAGGGGGCCGGCATCCCGCCGGGCACCGCCCGCGCCGCCGGCGACCGCCGCGAGGGCGACCGGCTGCGCTTCGTGGGCGCCGCCACCCGCCGGATCGCGCGCGGCATCGACCTCGACGAGATCGTGCTGGGCCTGTGCCGGGCCACCGTGCCCACGTTCTCCGACGCGATCCTCGTCTACCTGCGCGACCCGCTGCCGGTCGGCGACGAGCGGCCCACCGGTCCCGTCGTCTTAAGGCTGCGCCGCACCGACCGGCTGCGCCCGATCGACGACCTCGCCGAGGCCGCGCGGGCCGCCGCCGGCGGTGTTCCCGGTCCCGGTCTCGCCGACCGCGTGATCGGGGTCAGCCCGCACGACACCCTCGGGATCGGTCTCGATCTCGCCGCGGCCGCGGGGGCCGCCGGCGAACTCGATTTCGGCCGGCTCCCGATGACCGGCCCCCAGGGCGACCTGCCGGCGAACGAGCTGTGCCCGATCCCGGCCGGCGGGGCGCTGGCGGAGGTGCTGCGCGGGGTCCGCCCGGTGTTCGGCTCCTCCGTCGCGGCCCGCGAGGCCCTGCCCGAGCTGCTCGGCGCCGAGCACCCGCTGCCCGGCGGGCGCCGCTCGCTGCTCGCGCCGCTGCGCGGCCGGCGCCGGGTGATCGGCGCGGCCGTGTTCCTGCGCAACGAGGAACGCGCCGAGTTCGACCAGGACGACCTCCTCGTCGCCGCCCAGCTGGCCACCCACACGGCCCTGGGCATCGACAAGGCGGTCCTCTACGGCCGCGAGGCGTACATCGCCGACGAGCTGCAGCGCACGATGCTGCCCGACAGCCTGCCCCAGCCCACCGGGGTACGGCTCGCCTCGCGCTACCTGCCGGCCGCCGAGACGGCCCGGGTCGGCGGCGACTGGTACGACGCCATACCGCTGCCCGGCAGCCGGGTCGCGCTCGTCGTCGGCGACGTCATGGGCCACTCCATGACCTCCGCCGCGATCATGGGCCAGCTGCGCACCACCGCGCAGACCCTGGCCCAGCTCGACCTGCCCCCGGCCGAGGTCCTGCACCACCTCGACGAGCAGGCCCAGCGGCTGGGCTCGGACCGGATGGCGACCTGCCTGTACGCCGTCTACGACCCCGTCTCGCACCGGATCACCATCGCCAACGCCGGGCACCCCCCGCCGGTGCTGCTGCACCTCGGCGGGCGTGCCGAGGTGCTGCGGGTGCCCGCCGGGGCCCCGATCGGGGTGGGCGGCGTGGACTTCGAGGCCGTCGAGCTCGACGCGCCCGCCGGCGCCACCCTGCTGCTGTACACCGACGGCCTGGTGGAGTCCCGGCTGCGCGACGTGTGGACCGGCATCGAGCACCTGCGCGAGCGCCTGGCGCGGACCGCGCAGCTCACGGGCCTGGACCACCCGCCGCCGCTGGAGGCCCTGTGCGACGAGGTCCTCGACATGCTCGGCCCCGGCGACCGGGACGACGACATCGCGCTGCTCGCGGCCCGTTTCGACGGGATCGCGCCCAGTGACGTGGCCTACTGGTTCCTCGACCCGGAGGAGACCGCCCCCGGGCGGGCCCGCCGGTTCGCCCGCCGCGCCCTGGCCCGCTGGGGGCTGGAGGAGCTGGGGGACTCGCTGGAGCTGCTGGTCAGCGAGGTGGTCACGAACGCCGTGCGGTACGCGGAGCGGCCCGTGACCCTGCGGCTGCTGCGCACGGACGTGCTGCGCTGCGAGGTCGGCGACGACTCCCCGCAGCTGCCGCGCCAGCGTCGGGCCCGGGACACCGACGAGGGTGGCCGCGGCCTGTTCCTCGTCAACCGGATGGCGCGCCGCTGGGGCGCGACCCGGCTCAGCAGCGGCAAGGTGGTGTGGTTCGAGCTGACCCTGCCCAGCTCGGGGCGGGCGGCGCGGCCCCCGCAGTAGCCCCTTCACGAGCCCTTCGCGTCCGCCCCGCGTGCGACACCGCGCGCGGGGTAGGCGCGCCCTCGGCAACGAAACGAGCCCTTGTGGGAGGCGATCGTGACCGAGGAAACGCGGCGGACCCCCGCCACGACGAACAACGCGGGCATCCCGGTGGAGAGCGACGAGCACTCGCTGACCGTCTCGCCGGACGGCCCGATCCTGCTCCAGGACCACTACCTGATCGAGAAGATGGCCCAGTTCAACCGGGAGCGGGTGCCGGAGCGGGTGGTGCACGCCAAGGGGGCGGGCGCGTACGGCACCTTCCAGGTGACGGCCGACGTGAGCCGGTACACCAAGGCGGAGGTGTTCGCGCCGGGACGCCGCACGGAGGTCCTGGCCCGGTTCTCCACCGTCGCGGGCGAGCAGGGCTCCCCGGACACCTGGCGCGACCCGCGCGGCTTCGCGGTGAAGTTCTACACCGACCAGGGCAACTACGACCTGGTCGGCAACAACACCCCGGTGTTCTTCGTCCGTGACCCGATGAAGTTCCAGGACTTCATCCGCTCGCAGAAGCGCACCATCGACGGGGGCCTGCGCGACCACGACATGCAGTGGGACTTCTGGACCGGCTCCCCCGAGTCCGCGCACCAGGTGACCTGGCTGATGGGCGACCGCGGCATCCCGAAGAGCTACCGGCACATGGACGGCTTCGGCTCGCACACCTACCTGTGGGTCAACGCGGCCGGCGAGCGGTTCTGGGTGAAGTACCACTTCCGCACCGAGCAGGGCATCGGGTTCCTGACCCAGGCGGAGGCCGACGAGCTGGCCGGTTCCGATCCGGACGTGCACCGCAAGGACCTGCGGGAGGCCATCGAGGGCGGCACGCCGCCGAGCTGGACCCTGTCGGTGCAGATCATGCCGTTCGCGGAGGCCGAGGGGTACCGGTTCAACCCCTTCGATCTGACGAAGGTGTGGCCGCACTCCGACTACCCGCTGGTCGAGGTGGGCCGGATGACCCTGGACCGCAACCCGGAGGACTTCTTCGTCCACGTCGAGCAGGCCGCGTTCGAGCCCTCGAACCTGGTGCCGGGCATCGGCCCGTCCCCGGACCGGATGCTGCTGGGGCGGCTGCTGTCGTACCCGGACGCGCACCGCTACCGGATCGGCGCGAACTACGCGCAGTTGCCGCCGAACCGGCCGCGCACCCGGGTGGCGAGCTACGCGAAGGACGGCGCGATGCGCTTCGAGTCGCCGGCGGTGGCCCGTCCGTACGCCCCGAACTCCTACGGCGGCCCGGCCGCCGACACGGAGCGGTTCGGGGACCCGGCGGGCTGGGCCTCGGCGGGCGAGATGACGCGCACCGCGCAGTCCCTGCACGCGGAGGACGACGACTGGGGGCAGGCGGGCACGCTGGTGCGCGAGGTGCTGGACGACGCGGCCCGTGAGCGGCTGGTGGGCAATGTCGCGGGGCACCTGGCGGACGGGGTGAGCGCGCCGGTGCTGGCGCGGGCGCTGGCGTACTGGCGGCAGGTGGACAAGGCCCTGGGCGACCGGGTGGCGGCCCGTCTCCGGGAGGACTGAGGGCACGCGCCGGACATGCCACC
This sequence comes from Streptomyces dryopteridis, assembly GCF_049606955.1. Classification (NCBI taxonomy): domain Bacteria; kingdom Bacillati; phylum Actinomycetota; class Actinomycetes; order Kitasatosporales; family Streptomycetaceae; genus Streptomyces; species Streptomyces dryopteridis. The sequence continues at coordinate 1,938,542 of NZ_CP187113.1, forward strand.
GAACATGCCGCCGCCCGGCGACGCGGGATGCGTCGCCGGGCGGCGGTGTCGTGCGCGGTGCGGGGTGGTGCGGGTGCGCTAGGGGCGGGGCGGGAAGAGCGGTCCGCCGTTGTCGCCGCCGTTGTTGTCGCCGCCGTTGTTGTCGCCCCCGCCCGGGTTGCCGCCCGGGTCGGGGTCCTTCGACGCGCTGTGGGTCGGCCGGACCGAGGTCGTGGGCCGGTTCGAGGGGCTGTTGCCGCCGCCACCGCTGGACTGGCTCGTCGACGGGACGGGCTTGCGGGAGCCGGACGGCGTGCCGCTCGGGAGCCCGGAGGGGCTCTCGGAGGTGCTGGGCTCGCGGACCGGGGACCCGGTCGGGGCCGGCGGGACGTCGGGCTGTCCCATGTCGGCGTCGGGGAGGGAGAACTCCTTGGTGTCGACGCCGGAGAGCGCCTTGACCATGTAGGTCTTCCAGATCGCGGCGGGGAAGGTGGAACCGCCCGCGCGACCGCCGCCGGCGATGCCGTGCAGCGAGACCTGACCGCTGTCCTTGGGGTTCTGGCCGTAGATCGAGACGATCGTGGTCAGTTCCGGGGTGTAGCCGGTGAACCAGGCGGAACGGTTGCTCTCGGAGGTACCGGTCTTGCCCGCCGCGTCGTAGGCGCTGCTCTGGACCTTGTTGCCGGAGCCCTCGCGGACCACGCCGGTGAGGACCTTGGTGACGGTGTCGGCGGTGGTGCTGCTGACGGCCTGGCCGCCGACCCCGTTGACCTTCTCGAAGGTGCGGCCCACGTGGCGGGCGTCCTTGACGATGAGGGGGGTGGTCTTCTTGCCGTGGTTGGCGAGGGTCGCGTAGGCGGCGGCCATGTCCACGGTGCTGGAACCCATGGTGCCCAGGGACATGGCCGGCCGGTCGGCGGGCCAGTTGTCCTTGCTCTTGGGGTTGTTGTCGACCATGCCCATCGCGAGCGCGGTCTCCTTGGTCTTCTCCGGGGTGGCGTCCACGATGAGCTGTGCGTACACGGAGTTGACGGAGGAGTTGGTCGCCTTCTGCAGCGTGATCATCGGGCTGCCGTCGTCGCCCTTGTAGCTGACGTCGTCCTGGTTCTCCGGGTTGAACGGGATGGGGCTGCCGACCACCTTGCGCTTGCTGGTGCCGTCGTACAGCGTCTGCGGGCTGATCTTCTTGCCGTCCTGGGTCCGCGCGCCGGTCTCCAGCGCCGCGGCGAGCACCATGGGCTTGAAGGTCGAGCCGGGCTGGTAGTCGGTGCGCATGGCGTTGCTGGCCCACTGCTCCTTCTGGCCCAGCCCGCCGTACATCGCGACGATGGCGCCGGTCTTGTTGTCCACCGAGGTGGCGCCGGCCTGCACGGCCGCGTCGGGACGCTCGGGGTCGGTGCTCTTGCGGTCGAGCTTGGACTCCAGCTCGGCCTGGACGGCCTTCTCCAGCGCGTCCTGCTTCTTCTTGTCGATGTTGAGGGTGATGGTCCAGCCACCGGCCTCGATGGCGCCCTTGTCGACGTTGTAGCGCTTGGCCATCTCGTCGTTGGCGGCCTGGATCAGGTAGCCCTTCTGGCCCTCCATGCCCGGGGTGGGCTTGGGCTTGATGGGCTCCTGGAACTTCATGGTCTGGCGCTTGGCCTTGTCCAACTCGCCCATCTCGACCATGTTGTCGAGGGTGGCGTTGAACCGGACCATGACCAGTTCCTTGCCGTTCGGCCCGGCGGTGGCCCAGTCGTACTGGTTCGGGGCCTGGAGCAGCGCGGCCAGGTAGGCGCCCTGTTCGAGGGTCAGCTTGTCGGCGCCGACGCCGTAGTACGCCTTGGCGGCGGCCTCGATGCCGTAGGCGCCGCGGCCGAAGTAGCTGGTGTTCAGGTAGCCCGCGAGGATCTCGGGCTTCTCCTTCTCCTGGTCGACCTTGAGGGAGATCACCATCTCCTTGAGTTTCCGCGTCGCGGTCTGCTCCTGGGTCAGGTAGTAGTTCTTGACGTACTGCTGGGTGATGGTGGAACCGCCGGAGCGGGCCTGACCGGTGGCGGCGTTGAACACCGCGCGGGCCAGACCCTTGAAGTCGATTCCGTTGTCCGAGTAGAAGTCCTTGTTCTCGATCGCGATGAAGGCCGTCTGCACGTCCTTCGGGATGCGGGAGAGCTCGATCTTCTCGCGGTTCATCTTGCCGACGCGGGTCATCACGGAGCCGTCGGAGTACTGGTAGACGTTGCTCTGGAGTTCGGCGTCGGCGTTGCCGCTGGGGATGTCCACGTAGAAGTAGAGGCCGACCGCGCCGGCGATGCCGAGCAGGATCATGCCGAAGAAGGCCCCCAGGATCTTCTTCCAGCCGAAGAAGCGACGTATGCCGGTCGGCTTCCCGCCTCCCGCGCCGCGGCCTTTCGGCGCTCGCCGCGCCCCGCGCTGCTTCTGCGCCCGTCGCGCCTCTGCTCGGCCCATCGCTCCCGCTCCGCTCGAAAACACCCCCCGACGTCAGCTTCGAAAGCTAACACCACGGGGTGTGGACAAATGCCGGACAAATTGTGCTCATATCGCCCATATCGGACGTGAGAATCAGCACCCACACCAGGGGAACCGAGCCTCAGAATGCCGTGTCCCTTGCCCTTCCGCGAAAAACTGATATCACTTTGATAGAGCGTTCGAGCGAACGCCACACTCCAAACGGGGGCGAACCATGACCAAAGACACCGTCGAAGCGCAGATCCACGCCGCGGCGAACGTCCGCGAACGCGCCGCCCACAGCGTCGGGGGCGGCACCGCCCTCCTCGGCGGGCTCGTCGGCGTGCTCGCCGGCGCCGGCCTGATCGTGTGGGGTTCCACGGAGGGCCCGATCGCGTTGCTGCCGGTCGGCATCGTGCTCGCCGTCCTCTCCTTCGTCGCGATGGCCGGCCTGAACACGATCTCCCCCGGCGAGGCCCGCGTGGTCCAGCTCTTCGGCCGGTACAAGGGGACGATCCGCGTCGACGGCCTGCGCTGGGTCAACCCCCTCACCTCGCGCCACACCATCTCCACCCGGGTCCGCAACCACGAGACGGCCGTGCTGAAGGTGAACGACGCCTACGGCAACCCGATCGAGCTGGCCGCCGTGGTGGTCTGGCGGGTCGAGGACACCGCGCGGGCCGTCTTCGCCGTCGAGGACTTCACCGAGTTCGTCGAGACCCAGACCGAGGCCGCCGTCCGGCACATCGCCATCGAGTACCCCTACGACTCGCACGACGAGACCGGGCTGTCGCTGCGCGAGAACGCCGAGGAGATCACCGAGAAGCTGGCCGCCGAACTGCACGCCCGGGTCGAGGCCGCGGGCGTGAGCATCGTCGAGTCCCGCTTCACCCACCTCGCGTACGCTCCGGAGATCGCCTCCGCGATGCTCCAGCGCCAGCAGGCCGGGGCCGTGGTGGCCGCCCGGAAACTGATCGTGGAGGGCGCGGTGGGCATGGTGAACCTCGCCCTCAACCGCCTGGAGGAAGAGGACATCGTGGAACTGGACCCGGAGCGGAAGGCCGCGATGGTCTCCAACCTGCTCGTCGTGCTGTGCGGGGACCGGGCCGCGCAGCCCGTCGTCAACACCGGCACCCTGTACCAGTGACCCCCGCCCGGAAGCAGGTGCTGCTGCGGCTCGACCCGCAGGTCTACGAGGCGCTCGCCCGGTGGGCCGGCGAAGAGCTCCGCAGCGCCAACGCCCAGATCGAGTTCCTGCTGCGCCGGGCCCTGTCCGACGCGGGCCGGCTGCCCTCGGCCGCCGGCCCCATCCCCCGCCGGGGCCGCCCCGCCCGGGACGCCGAACGCGCCGCCGAGCACGCGGCCGAGCAGTCGGCGCCGCGCCCCGGCACCCGGGCCCGACCCACCGGCCCGCCCCCGCCGCCGCGCGAGGGCCCCTGAGCACGACGCCCGCCGGCTGCGGGGCCGGACGGGTTCGAAGATTGCCCGAAAGTACGAGACATGGGCCCTGACCTGGGAAGACTCCCGGGTCAGGGCCTTCGTCACGCCCGCCCCGGGCCGCCCGACCCCCCGGCTATACACCGTGCGTATACACCGTGTGTAGAGTCGTGCCCATGTCCATAGGTCACACATTGCTCGGTCTCCTGGAGACCGGACCCCGCCACGGCTACGACCTGAAGCGCACCTTCGACGAGCGCTTCGGTCACGACCGCCCCCTCGCCTACGGGCAGGTCTACTCGACCATGTCCCGGCTGCTGCGCAACGGCCTCGTCACGGTCGACGGCGTCGAGGCCGGCGGGGGGCCCGACCGCAAGCGGTACGCCATCACCGAGGCCGGGGTCACCGACGTCGCCGACTGGCTCGCCCGCCCCGAGGCGCCCGAGCCGTACCTCCAGTCCGTCCTCTACACCAAGGTCGTCCTCGCCCTGCTGACCGGCCGCGACGCCGCCGACCTCCTCGACACCCAGCGCTCCGAGCACCTGCGCCTGATGCGCACGCTGACCGCCCGCAAGCGCAAGGGCGACATCGCCGACCAGCTGATCTGCGACCACGCCCTGTTCCACCTGGAGGCGGACATGCGCTGGCTGGAACTGGCGGCGGCCCGGCTGGACCGGCTCGCGGCGGAGGTGCGCGCGTGAGCACCCCCTCCCCCGCCGCCCCGGCGGGCTCGCTGCTCGCCGCCCACGACCTGCGCAAGTCCTACGCCGGCACGCCCGCCCTCGACGGCGCCGCGTTCTCCGTGCACCCCGGTGAGATCGTCGCCGTGATGGGCCCCTCCGGCTCCGGCAAGTCCACCCTGCTGCACGTGCTCGCCGGGATCGTCACCCCCGACTCGGGCAGCGTGACGTACGCGGGCCGCGAGCTGAGCGGCATGTCCGACGCCGAGCGCAGCGCCCTGCGCCGCACCGACTTCGGCTTCGTCTTCCAGTTCGGGCAGCTCGTGCCGGAACTGACCTGCCTGGAGAACGTGGCCCTGCCGTTGCGGCTGGCCGGCGTGAAGCGGCGGCGGGCCGAGGCGGGCGCCCGCGAGTGGCTGGCCCGGCTGGAGGTGGACGACGTGGCCGACAAGCGGCCCGGCGAGGTCTCGGGCGGGCAGGGCCAGCGGGTGGCCGTGGCCCGGGCCCTGGTGGGCACCCCGCGCGTGGTCTTCGCCGACGAGCCGACCGGCGCCCTGGACTCCCTCAACGGCGAGCTCGTCATGCGGCTGCTCACCGACGCGGCCCGGTCCACGAACGCGGCCGTCGTGCTGGTCACCCACGAGACGCGGGTGGCGGCGTGGTCGGACCGGGAGATCGTCGTGCGCGACGGCCGCTCCCGCGACATGGAGCGGATCGTATGAGCGCCTCGAACGGAGGCTGGGGCCGTGATCTGGGGATGGGGCTGCGGTTCGCGTTCTCCGGCGGCCGCGAGGGCCTGATCCGCACGGTGTTGACGGGCGTGGGCGTGGGTCTCGGCGTGGCCCTGCTGCTGATCACGACGGGCCTGCCGAGCGCGCTCCAGGCGCGTGACGCGCGGTCGGCGGCGCGGTCGGCGCAGACCTCGGAGACCTTCGACGCGGCGGGCCGGGACACCCTGTTGTTCTCCCGGGCCGAGATGAGCTGGCGGGACCGGGACGTGGCCGGGGCGCGGGTGCTGGCCGAGGGCCCGGACGCCGTCGTGCCGCCGGGCCTGAAGAAGGTGCCCGGCCCGGGCGAGTTGGCCGTCTCCCCGGCCTTGGACGCGCTGCTGCGCTCCCCGGAGGGGAAGCTGCTGCGCGAGCGGCTGCCGCAGCCGATCACGGCGATCATCGGCGAGCAGGGCCTGATCGGCCCCTCGGAGCTGGCGTTCTGGCAGGGTGACGGGCGGCTGGCGCGGGAGGTGACGGTCGCGGACTCCGGCGTGAAGCGCATCAAGGCATTCGAGAACAGGTCCACGAGGGAACCGACCCCGCCGGTGATCGTGCTGCTGATCACGCTGACGTTCGTGGCCCTGCTGATGCCGGTGGCGGTGCTGATCGCGGCGGCCGTGCGGTTCGGCGCGGACCGGCGCGACCGGCGGCTGGCGGCGCTGCGGCTGATCGGCGTGGACGCGCGGTCGGCGCGGCGGATCGCGGCCGGCGAGGCCATGGGCGGGGCGCTGACGGGGCTGGCCTGGGGGGTGCTGTTCTTCTTCGCGGGCCGCGAGCTGGTGCGGTTCGTGCAGGTCTCGAAGTTCAACTTCCTGCCCTCGGACCTGAACCCGACCTGGTGGCTCGCGCTGATCGTGGGGCTGGCGGTGCCGGCGGCGGCGGTGCTCGTCACCCTGTTCTCGCTGCGGCGCGCGGTGATCGAGCCCCTGGGCGTCGTGCGCTTCGCGCGTCCGCAGCGGCGCCGGCTGTGGTGGCGGGTGCTGCTGCCGCTGGCCGGGGTGGCCGTGCTGCTCCCGATCATGAACCGCGGCGAGGACGAGCCGGTGCGGGAGTACCAGGTGACGGTGGGCGTGGTGTTGGTGCTGGTCGGCATCACCACGCTGCTGCCGTGGGTGATCGACGCGGCCGTGGGCCGGCTGCGGGGCGGGCCGCCGGCGTGGCAGCTCGCGATCCGACGGCTCCAGTTGGACGGCGGGACGGCGGCGCGGCTGGTCAACGGCATCGCGGTGGCGGTGGCCGGGTCCATCGCGCTGCAGATGATGTTCGTGGGCAGCGAGAGCTCCTTCGCCCAGAACACCGGCCAGGACCCGGACCGGGCCACGATCTCGATCAACGCGAACGGCGTCGGGGACCCGCACACGCTGACCGCGATGTCCGACACCATCGCCGGTCTGCCCGGGGTGCGCAGGTCGTTGGCGCTGGTGCAGACGACGGCGGCGGCCGAGCGGAAGACCGAGGGCGTCGGGATCCAGGTCACCATCGGCACCTGCGCCGCGCTCTCGGAGATCGCGGACCTGCCGAAGGACTGCCGCGACGGCGCCGCGTACCTGCTCTCCGGCAAGGAGGCGGGCACGGGCAAGCCGGTCGAGACCAACGGGCCGCAGCGGCCCGTGCCGACGGCCGGGCAGAAGCTGTTCATCGGCAACGTGTACGGCTTTGACGGCATGCCCGGAGTGCCCGAGCGGCGGGACGAGGCGCGCCCGTGGACCGCACCGTCCCCGCTGCCGGTGGTGGACGGCCGGCGGGACCCGCAGGGCCGGTTCGAGAGCGGGATCCTGCTGACCCCCTCGCTGATGCCCGCGGGGCTGGAGCGGGACGCCTACGGTTCCGTGCAGGTGGTCACCGAACAGGGTGACGCGGACGTCCTGGAACGGGTGCGCACGGCCGCGTACCTGGCCGATCCGAAGGCCACGGCGTTCACCCTGCAACGGGTGAAGCTGGCCGACCAGTACGAGTCGGCCCGGGACGGGCTGCTGTTCGGGGCGATCGGCGTGCTGGTGCTGATGGGGCTGAGCATGCTGGTCTCGCAGATCGAGCAGGTCCGGGAGCGGCGCAAGCTGCTGGCCTCGCTGGTGGCGTTCGGCACGAAGCGGTCCACGCTCACGTTCTCGGTGTTGTGGCAGACGGCGGTGCCGATCGTGTTGGGCGTGCTGCTGGCGACCGCGGCCGGGCTGGGCCTGGGTTCGGTGCTGCTGCGGATGTCGAACGTGCCGGTGACGGTGCAGTGGGGGCCGATCGGGATCCTCGCGGCGGCCGGGGTGGGGGTGTCGGCGGCGGTGACGCTGCTGAGCCTGCCGTCGCTGCTGCGGGTGATGCGGCCGGACGGGCTGCGCACCGAGTAGCGACGCGTTCGCCGGTCGCGCCGGGTCGCCCCGCGGGGCGGCCCGGCGTTCGCGCGTCAGCTCCCGTCGGTGAGCCAGACGGGCAGGGGGCGGACGGCCTCGCGCAGGGCGTCGGCGAAGGCGTGGAACTCCTCGGCCCGGGCGGAGCCGGTGCGGGCGGCCAGGGCGATCCGGCGGGTGGGGGCGGGTTCGGCGAAGACGCCGGTGGCGAGGTGCTCGTTGCGGGCGGTCTCCAGGCGCAGGGCGGTGCGGGGCAACAGGGTCACCCCGAGTCCCCCGGCGACCAGTTGTACGAGGGTGGACAGTCCGGCGGCGGTGGTGGTGACCTCGGCGCCCTCGCGGCGGCCGGCCTCCCGGCACACGTCGAGGGCCTGGTCGCGCAGGCAGTGGCCCTCGTCGAGGAGGAGCAGGCGCAGGGTCCGCAGTTCCTCGTGCGGGATGTCGCGGCGGCCGGCGAGGGGGTGGTCGCGGGGGGTGAGGAGGACGAAGTCCTCGTCGAAGAGGGGGATCTCGGTGACCCCGGGCACTCCGAGGGGCACGGCGAGCAGCAGCAGGTCCAGGCGGCCGGCGGCGAGCCCGTCGAGGAGGGTGGCGGTCTGTTCCTCGTGGACCTGGAGGTCCATGCGGGGGTAGCGGCGGCGGAACAGGCCGAGCACGGTGGGCAGCAGGTAGGGCGCGACGGTGGGGATGACACCCAGGCGCAGCGCCCCGGTGAAGGGGGCGCGGGCGGCGTCGGCCTCGTCGTGGAGGGCGTCGGCGGCGGCGAGGACGGCCCGGGCGCGGACGGCGATCCGCTCCCCGGCGGCGGAGAGCAGCACCTTGCGGGTGGTCCGTTCGAGCAGCCGCACCCCGAGGGTCTCCTCCAGGGCGGCGACGGCGCCGGACAGCGCGGGCTGGCTCATCCCGATGGCGGCCGCGGCGGCCCGGAAGTGCAGGTGGTCGGCGACGGCGACGAAGGCCCGCAACTGCGCGAGGGTGGCCTGTTTCGCCCCCCTCCCCCGCTGCCCGACCCCCGCCACGCCCCCGACGGACGCCAGGGCACGGGGTACGGCGGAAGACATTGAAAGGAACCTCCGATCACTGTTTTCCAGAGTAGCTATTTCACTGATCAATCGCTCTGTGCCAGGATGTGAGATCCGTCCAACCCCCAGAAAACCCCTCGAATCGGACGGGTTTTCCGCGCTCTAGGAGTACACGTGCTCACCGTCGGTGACAAGTTCCCCTCGTACGACCTGACCGCCTGTGTCTCGCTGGAGGCCGGTGAGGAGTTCGCCCAGGTCGATCACAAGACCTACGAGGGCAAGTGGCGCGTCGTCTTCTTCTGGCCGAAGGACTTCACCTTCGTGTGCCCCACCGAGATCGCCGCGTTCGGGAAGCTGAACGAGGAGTTCGCCGATCGTGACGCGCAGATCCTCGGGGTTTCCGGCGACTCCGAGTTCGTGCACCACGCCTGGCGCAAGGACCACGCCGACCTGCGTGACCTGCCCTTCCCGATGCTCGCCGACTCCAAGCACGAGCTGATGCAGGCGTGCGGGGTGCAGGGCGAGGACGGTTTCGCGCAGCGCGCCGTGTTCGTCGTGGACCCCGACAACGAGATCCAGTTCTCCATGGTGACCGCCGGCTCCGTGGGCCGGAACCCCAAGGAGGTCCTGCGGGTCCTCGACGCGCTCCAGACCGACGAGCTGTGCCCGTGCAACTGGAACAAGGGCGAGTCCACCCTCGACGCCGGCGCCCTGCTGGCCGGTGAGTGACCCGTGGCCCTCGACACCCTGAAGTCGGCCATACCGGACTTCGCCAAGGACCTGCGCCTCAACCTCGGCTCCGTGATCGGCAACAGCCCGCTGCCCGCGCAGCAGCTCTGGGGCACGGTCCTGGCCTGCGCCATCGCCGCCCGCTCCCCGCGCGTGCTGGCCGAGCTGGAGCCCGAGGCCAAGGCCGCGCTCTCGCCCGAGGCGTACACGGCCGCGAAGTCCGCCGCCGCGATCATGGCGATGAACAACGTCTTCTACCGCACCCGCCACCTGCTCTCGGACCCCGAGTACGGCAACCTGCGCGCCGGTCTGCGGATGAACGTCATCGGCAACCCGGGCGTGGAGAAGGTCGACTTCGAGCTGTGGTCCCTCGCGGTCTCCGCGATCAACGGCTGCGGCCAGTGCCTCGACTCGCACGAGCAGGTGCTCCGCAAGGCCGGCGTGGACCGGGAGACCGTGCAGGAGGCCGTCAAGGTCGCCTCCGTGATCCAGGCCGTGGCCGTCACCCTCGACGCCGAGGCCGCCCTCGCCGGTCACTGACCGCGCCCGGCACCCCCGTCACGACGACGCGCGCCCCGTTCCCCGCACCAGGGGGGACGGGGCGCCGTCGCGTCGTGCGCACGGACGCCTGCGGGGGCCTCAGTCCCGGATCCTGAGGGCCTCCATGATCGCCCGGGTGTCCTCCACCAGCGCCGACTGCACGGCCACCGGGTCGGCGAACGGCGCCGGGCCCGCGCTCCTCTCGCCCTCCCCCTGCGGCCGCCCGCGCACCCAGGTCGTGAACACGGCCCCGCCCTCGCGGACGACGAGGTCGTAGGAGGTGTGCGTCTCGCCGCCGGTGTCGAAGAGCAGCGCCTCGTCCCCCAGCCCGGGCACCGCGCGGACCTCGTCCGAGGCCGCCCCGTAGCCCGTGCCCCACTCCCGGGCCCGCACCGCGAACTCGGCCGCCGGGTCCGTCACCGCGTGCAGCTCGACCCGGATCCCGGCCGAGTACTCCGCCCGCCCCAAGGGCACGGGCCCCTGGTCGTCGTTGGCCCGGGTGTCGCGGTCACAGGACCCGCCGGTCAGCACCGGGTCCTCGGGACGGCGGTCGGAGTGCTGCCCGGGGAACGGCTTCAGCGCGTTCGACAACGCCGTGAACCCGGCCACCGCGCACAGCGACCCGGAGGGCATCGCGTGGTCGAGCCGGGGCGCGGTCAACTCGCGGGCGAGGGGGCCGCGGAACGCGTACAGCCCGCCCGCCCACAGCGCCGAGGCGCCCACCGCGCCCACCAGCGCCCACGCCAGGGCCCGGCCGCCGCCCCCGCGTCCGGTCGGACGGGACCCGGGCGCCGGCTCCGGCCCCGTCGCGGGCGCCGAACCACCGGGCCGCGTCCCGCCGTCGGGTCGCTCCCAGTCGGCCTCGGGCTCGCCGATCATCCCCGCGCCCCTCCCCCGGAGCCGGGAGCCCGGTAGGCCGCCATCGCCGCGCGGGCGTCCTCGATCAGGGCCGCGCGGACGGCGCCCTCGTCGACGAAGGGCGGTTCGGCCCGCCCCGGCTCCAGGCCGCCGGTCGCCTTCGACACCACGAGGGTGAACACCGCGCCCCCGTCCCGCACCCGCAGGGTCATCGTGTCCCGGGCCGGCGACGTGACCACCTCGGCCTCCTCGCCCAGGCCCGGCACCGGGCTCGCGGCCCCGTCCCGCGGCTCCTGCGGCCCCGGGGCGAACTCCGGCGCCGCGTCCCCGCCGTACAGGACCACGCGCATCCGCGCGGTCCAGGCCACCGGAGCGGGCGTCGGCTCCTGTGAGCCGGCGGTCCCCCGGCGCGCGCACGAGAAGCGGTCCACGGCCGGGTTGGCCCGGGTCTCCGCGTCCGCCGCCGGGTCCTCGTCCCAGGGCGCGACCAGGCGCGACAGCTCCGCGAACTCGGCCCCCGCGCACACGTCGGACGCCGGTATCGCGTACCGGGCCCCCGACGCCCGCGCCCCTTGCGCGGCCCCCTCGGGCGCGGCCCGCTCCTCGGCGGCCCGCTCCTGCGAGCGCGAGACCAGGAACACGGCGAGCACGACGGCCGCCGCGACCCCGAGCGCCCCGAGCGCGATCAACGCCCCCCGGAGCCGCTCCCGCCGGGTGCCGCGCTCCCGCCGCGGGTCCTCGTTCTCGACCATCGGGTTCCCCCAACCCGTGCCCGGCCCGTGCCCGCCGCCGTCACCGCCGCCGTCGTCCTGGAGATCGTCGATCATCCCCGTGCCCCTCCCCCCGAAACGCGCGGGACCCCGCGCCACTGCCGGTGATCATGACAGTGGGGCGGGGTCCGCCACCAGGGTTCTCAGCGCTCGGACGCCGGCGGTGGGGGTGTCGGGGAGGGCGTCGGGGACGGCACGGGGTCCTCGCCCAGGGCCGTGGCCCCGTGCGGTCCCGGCCCGGCCGCGCCCTCCGGTTGCTCGCCCGCCAGCCGACGTTCCGTCGAATACGCCTTCAGGTAGCCGACCACGGTGTTCGTCACGGCGACCAGCGGCACCGCCACCACCGCCCCGCCGATGCCCGCGATCATGCCGCCGGCCGCGACCGCGAGGACCACCGCCAAGGGGTGCACGCGCACCGCCCGGCCCAGGATGAACGGCTGGAGCACGTGCCCCTCGATCTGCTGCACCGCCAGCACGACCACCAGCACCATCAGCGCCGTGAACACGCCCTGCGTGACCAGCGCGACCACCACCGCCAACGCTCCCGAGACCACCGCGCCCACGAGCGGGATGAACGCGAAGAGGAAGATGAACACGGCCAGCGGGACCGCCATCGGCACGTCGAGGAAGTAGATCCCCAACCCGATGAAGATCGCGTCGATGAGGGCCACGATGACCGTGCCGCGCACGTACGCCGTCAACGTGCGCCACGCGCGCGGACCCGCGCCCGCCACGCCCTCGCGCGCCGCCGCCGGCACCAGGCCCAGCACCCAGCCCCAGATCTTCCGGCCGTCGTAGAGCAGGAAGAGGGTGGAGAACATCGCGAGCAGGATTCCGGTCAGCAGCTCCACCATGACCGTGACGCCCTGCAACCCGGCCGAGGTGATCTCGTCGGTGTTGGAGCCGATGGTCTCGGTGAGGTTCTTGGCGATGTCGTTGATCTGCTTCTCGGTGACGTGGAACGGGCTGTCCAGCGCCCACACCTTCAGCTCGTTGATGCCGTCCTTCACGCGGTCGGACAGATCGTCGAGGTTGTCCATCACCTGCCAGACCACGAACCAGCCGACCAGGCCGATCGCCACGAAGCCGAGGATCGCGGTCAACGCGGTCGCCAGGCCGCGGGGCAGCCCGGCCCTTCGCAGGCGCACCACCAGGGGCTGGAGCAGGGCCGTGACGAGCAGGGCCGCCGCGAACGCCAGCACCACCAGCCGCACCTCGCTGATCACCCGCATCAGCACCCACAGCATCCCCGCGAGCAGCAACAGCCGCCAGCTCACCTCGGCCGCGACCCGCATGCCCCACGGCACCACGGTCACCGGCTCGGGCCGGCCCGGCGGCACGGTCACGGCGGGGGTGACGACGACGGGGACCGGCGCGGGAGGCTGCGCCGCCCCGACCGGTCCCTGCCCCGGGGGGCCGACGGTGTTCGGGGGAGCGTCCTCGGGCGGACCGTCACCGAGCACGGTCTCCGCCGTCCCGGCCTCCACCTCCGCCCGACGGTGCGCCAGCCGCTCCTCCACCCGGTTCAATCGGGCGGCCAAGCGCCCCGCCCAGCCCGTCGTCCTCGCCATGTCCTCTGTTCCCTCTCCCCCACCCTGCTCCGTGCGGCGCCCTTCGGTCCCTCGGGCGCCCCGTCGACCGTACACGCGTGCCGGCCACGCCCCGTAGGACGAGCCGGCGACCGCGAGGGTTGAGCACGGGTCGCCCCAGGCGTCTGCCCCGCCCGGCCCCCGCCATTCCCGCGCGGAGCCCCCGGACCACACGTGCGAGCGTCCGCCGACCGGACGCCGAACGCACGCCGAGCACGCGCCGGTCGCGTGCCGACCCCGGGGCCGGACCCCGCCCGAGGCCCGGCCCGCGCGGTCGCCGATGATGGGGCACCGCCACCGCGTCACCGGCCCCGCACGGCCCGTGACCCCGCCCGCAGGGAGTCCCCCGTGCCGCCGTCCGCACCACCCCCGCCGCCCGAACCGGCGGACGAACGCCCGCCCGGACCCCTGTCCACCGGCTGGACCGTCCTCCTCGTGCTCGACGTGCTCGCCACCATCCCCGCGTTCGGCATCGGCGTGTGGGTGGCGGCGGCCCTGGCCGCCTGGCTGTGGCCGGGCGGCCCGGAGGACGTCCCCTGGGACGGGCCGCTGCCCGGGGTGCCCGCGTGGCTCGTCTTCGGGGCCCTCCTGATCGGCGGCGTGTTCGCCACCCACCTCACGGCCGCCCGCGCCCGCACCGCGCGGGTGCGTCGGATCGCCCTGGGCTTCGTGGTGGCCCGGTTGTCCCTGTACGGGGTCGCGGCGGTGGTCCTCGCGTTCGGCATGGTGCGCGCCATGTCGGATCCGTACGGGTCGGCGGCGCCCCCGCCGGCCGGGGTCCGGGTGGACGGGGACCGGATCACCGTCCGCAGCCCGGTCTGCGCGCAGTACCCGCCGCTGCGGATCGAGGTGTGGGACCGCGACGGCTCCGCCGAGGACGCCCTCTGGCAGGCCGACGATCCCGTCACGGCCGGGGCCAGGACCGGCGCCCTCCCGCTGTGGACCCCGACCGCGTACGGCACCGCCCCGTCCGGCGCCGCGCCGGACCCGCTGCCCGAGCACCTGCGGGCCGAGGTGGTCACGTACTTCCGGGAGAAGCGCGAGCCGCTCGGCGCCGTCGAGTTCTCCGTCGACGAGGTGCGCGCCATGAAGCTCGGCCCGGACCGCTGGTGGACCGAGGCCGGACCCGTGACGGGCGCGCAGATCGACGCCGGCCGCGTCTGCCCCGAGCCGAACGCCCCGTAGCCCGCCGACGCCCGGCCCCCGAAACGCGCGACGGCGCCCGCGGCCCCCGAGGGGGTGCGGACGCCGTTCACGAGCCGGGTACGACCGGTACGGCTAGTACCAGTTGTTGGCCTGCCAGAAGCTCCACGCGTCGCACGGGCTGCCGTAGCGCTCGTTCATGTAGTTCAGGCCCCACTTGATCTGGGTGGCCGGGTTGGTGCGCCAGTCGGCACCGGCCGAGGCCATCTTCGTGCCCGGCAGCGCCTGCACCAGGCCGTAGGCGCCGGAGGAGGCGTTGACGGCCTTGTAGTTCCACGTGGACTCGTGGTCCACGATGTTGGAGAAGCACTGGAACTGGCCCGAGGGCACGATCTGCCGCGCTATGGCCTGCACCTCGGCGACGCTGTACGAGGACTGCTCCGGGAAGGAGCCGGCGTCGCGGGATGCCGACCGGCTGGCGACCTCCTCGTCCTTCTCCTTCTCGCGTTCCTCCTCGGCCTTCTTCTTGGCCTCGGCGTCCGCCTTCTCCTTCTCCTCGACCGCCGCGGCCTTCTTGTCCTTGGCGTCCTGGGCCGCCTGGACGCGCGCGGCCTCGGCGACGGAACGGCGCTGGTCTGCGTCCGCGCGGGAGGCGATGGAGTCGGCCTGCTGCGTCAGCGAGGAGTTCTGCACGCCGACCTGGCCGCCGACCGGGAGATCCGCCAGCAGCGTGGCACCGGATGCCGTCGCCTGGAGGTCGTCCGCGTTCTGGGGGTCGCCCGTGGCGACACCGACGACGGCTCCGACAGTGGTGACCGCGGTGGCAGATGCCACGGCGAGCCCCCGGACCGAGATCCGGCTCACACGGTGTCCTTCCAGCAGCGTCAGCGGCGGTGACCTCGCCGGCGCGAGAGTGCCCCTGTCAACGCTGGCCTCCCCCACGCGTCGCGCGGGTCACGGAAGGCACGGGCCCGTGGGCGACCCCCGACGAACGGGAGTGCCGCGTGGTGCTGAACGGGCGGCATACGGCGAACGACTGTGCAGTTGTGGGTACGACTGTGCCGTATGCGGGGCCTGACGGAGAACAGACTCTAGCCGGACCTCGACGCCGCACGGCAATTCCCCGTTGCGTGGGAAAGCTCACAGCAGCGCGGAAGCCGTTGTTCCACGCGAAACCCTGTGCAAGGGAACGCCGCCCGGCTAGGCTTGCCCGCCTTGCCCGGACGGCGTCCAACTTCCTCCCCTTACGCCCCTCTTGGGGACCAAGGGCCGGGACCGACGGCACGGCCCCCGGGACCGAGGGCCGTGCCCGGCGCGGGGACGGGACCGCCGCCCCCGCACCGCGACACGCGCCCGCGCGCGCCGACCGGCCCGCGCTCAATGCCTCACAGCGTCTCCAGCATCTCCGTCACCAGCGCCGCGATCGGCGAGCGCTCCGAGCGGGTCAGCGTGACGTGCGCGAACAGCGGATGGCCCTTCAGCTTCTCGACCACGGCCACCACCCCGTCGTACCGACCGACCCGCAGGTTGTCCCGCTGCGCCACGTCGTGGGTGAGCACGACCCGGCTGTTGGACCCGATCCGGGACAGCACGGTCAGCAGCACGTTCCGCTCCAGCGACTGCGCCTCGTCCACGATGACGAACGCGTCGTGCAGGGACCGGCCCCGGATGTGCGTCAGCGGCAGCACCTCCAACATGCCCCGCCCCAGCACCTCCTCGATGACCTCCCGACCGGCCACCGACGAGAGGGTGTCGAACACGGCCTGCGCCCACGGGCCCATCTTCTCGGCCTCGGTGCCCGGCAGGTAGCCGAGCTCCTGCCCGCCGACCGCGTACAGGGGACGGAACACCATCACCTTCTGGTGCTGACGGCGCTCCAGCACCGCCTCCAGGCCCGCGCACAGGGCCAGCGCCGACTTGCCGGTGCCCGCCCGGCCGCCCATGGACACGATCCCGACCTCCTGGTCGAGGAGGATGTCCAGGGCGATCCGCTGCTCGGCGCTGCGCCCGTGCAGGCCGAACGCCTCGCGGTCGCCGCGCACCAGCCGGACGTTGCCGTCGGCGGTGACCCGGCCCAGCGCCTTGCCGCGCTCGGACTGGATGACGAGCCCGGTGTGCACGGGCAGTTCCGCCGCCTCCGGCACGTACAGCCGCTCCTGCGAGTACAGCAGGTCGACCTGTTCCCCGGAGAGGGCCAACTCGCTCATGCCGGTCCAGCCGGCCTCGGTGATGGCGAGTTCCGCGCGGTACTCCTCGGCCAACAGGCCCACCGAGGACGCCTTGATGCGCAGGGGAAGGTCCTTCGAGACCACCGTGACGTCGTAGCCCTCGGCCTGCAGGTTCCGGGCGACCGCGAGGATCCGCGAGTCGTTGTCCCCGAGCCGGAAGCCGGCGGGCAGGATGCCCGGGTCCGAGTGGTTGAGTTCGACCCGCAGGGTCCCGCCGAGATCGCCGATGGGGATCGGGGCGTCGAGGCGACCGAACCGGACCCGGAAGTCGTCCAGCTGCCGCAGGGCCTGCCGGGCGAAGTAGCCGAGTTCGGGATGGTGCCGCTTGGCCTCCAGCTCGGTGATCACCACGATCGGGAGCACGACCTCGTGCTCGTCGAACCGCGAGATCGCCGAAGGATCGGCCAGCAGGACACTGGTGTCGAGGACGTAGGTCCGCCTGTCGGGCAGGCGGCGCTTTGTGCTGGTCACCACGGAAGGACGTACCCCCTCGGAAGAGGTCGGGCCATGAAGACCGGACCGGTCATCGACCCCATGCCAGGGCCGTGTACCGGCCCTCCACTGAACTCCGCCTGTACCGCACGAGCGTCCTGGTGGTGCAAAGGGCCTCCCGGGCGGACGACCCTGTGTCGTCCGCTGAGATGCGACACCCGTGGTTCGGGCATCGACCTGCTTGGGGTATGCCCTCGAACATCCAAAGCCATGCCGGGGCATCGGACGCACGCCGGGTGAATCCCGGATGGCCGGTCGCCGGCCGAGGGGGAACCGCCGAGGGGAGCGGGTCCGAGGGGCTCAGCTGCCGTAGCGGCGGTGCCGGGCGGCGTAGTCGCGCAACGCCCGCAGGAAGTCGACCTTGCGGAAGGCCGGCCAGAACACCTCGCAGAAGTAGAACTCCGTGTGCGCGGTCTGCCAGAGCATGAACCCGGACAGCCGCTGCTCGCCGCTGGTGCGGATCACGAGGTCGGGGTCGGGCTGGCCGCGCGTGTACAGGTGCTCGGCGATGTGCTCGATGTCGAGGGTGTCGGCCAGTTCCTCGAAGGAGGTGCCCTTCTCGGCGTGTTCCAGGAGCAGCGAGCGGACGGCGTCCGCGATCTCCTGCCGGCCGCCGTAGCCGACCGCGACGTTCACGAGTATCCCGGTGCGGTCCAAGGTGGCCTCCTCGGCCTCCTTGAGCACCGTCTGGGTGTGCGAGGGCAGGATGTCGAGGTTGCCCACGTGGTGCACGCGCCACCGGCCGTCGGCGGCGAGGCCGCGCACGGTGTCCTCGATGATCGCCAGCAGCGGGGTCAGTTCCTTCTCGGGCCGGTCGAGGTTGTCCGTGGAGAGCATCCACAGGGTGACGACGCGGACGTCGGTCTCGTCGCACCAGCCGAGCATCTCGTGGATCTTGGCGGCACCCGCCTGGTGCCCCTGCACCGTGGTCCCGCCCGACGCCTTGGCCCACCGTCGGTTTCCGTCGAGGATGACGCCGATGTGGCGGGGAACCGCGGCGTGGTCCAGGCGACCCTCCACCCGGCGTGCGTACAGCCTGTACACCAGGTCACGCAGCTTCACGATCTTCCAGCCCCTCCGGCAATGGCCCTGTACGTTCTGCGATCCCCCGAGTCCGTCACATTACTGCGCCTTGCGCGGCGGTACCCAACTCGGTCTGTCACAAGTCCGTGATAGGGAGGACAACGTGACTGATAACAATCCCTATCGGGCGGCCGACACCCGATACGACGCGATGGAGTACCGGCGCACCGGGCGCAGCGGGCTGAAGCTGCCGGCGATCTCGCTGGGCCTGTGGCACAACTTCGGCGACGACCGGGCGTTGGACTCGCAGCGCGCGATCCTGCGCCGGGCCTTCGACCTGGGCGTGACCCACTTCGACCTGGCGAACAACTACGGGCCGCCGCCCGGTTCGGCCGAGACGAACTTCGGGAAACTGCTCGCGAGCGACTTCGCGCCCTACCGCGAGGAACTGGTCATCTCCACGAAGGCCGGTTACCTGATGCACCCGGGCCCTTACGGGGAGTGGGGAAGCCGGAAATACCTGCTCGGTTCCCTCGACAATTCCCTGAAGCGGATGGGGCTCGACTACGTCGACGTCTTCTATTCGCACCGCTTCGACCCGGAGACTCCGCTGGAGGAGACGATGGGCGCCCTGGCGTCCGCCGTACAACAGGGCAAGGCGCTGTACGTGGGGGTGTCCTCGTACACGGCGGAGCAGACCGCCGAGGCCGTGCGGATCCTCACCGACATGGGCGTGCGCCCGCTGATCCACCAGCCCTCCTACTCCATGATCAACCGCTGGACGGAGGAGGACGGGCTGCTCGACACCCTGGAGGCGGCGGGCATGGGCTGCATCGCCTTCGTGCCGCTGGCGCAGGGGCTGCTGACCGGCAAGTACCTCCAGGGCATCCCGGAGGGCTCGCGGGCCACGCAGGGCAAGTCCCTCGACCCGGACCTGCTGTCGGAGGAGGTGCTGCGCCGGCTGCGCGGCCTGAACGAGATCGCGGCGCGGCGCGGGCAGTCGCTGGCGCAGCTCGCGCTCAGCTGGGTGCTGCGCGACCCGCGGATGACCTCGGCGCTGATCGGCGCGTCCAGCGTGCGACAGGTCGAGGAGAACGTGGCCGCGCTGGGCGCGGAGCCGCTGACGGAGGCGGAGCTGAAGGAGATCGACTCCTTCGCCGTGTCCACGCCCGGCACCAACATCTGGGCCCAGCGGGGCTGATTCCGAGCGGTCCCGGCCGGGGCTCGACGTCGAGCCCCGGTCACGTCCCGGTCCGGATCGGGCAAAAAGATCGCGGCGCGGGGCGGGCGCGTCCCGGATCGGGTCCGTTCGTGACGGGTGCGGTCCGGGACGTGACGGCCCGTGACGGGCGGGCGGGGTGCGTGCGGGGGCTCGCAGGGAGTGGCGCGGGGGCTCGTGCGCGGCCCCGGACCGCGCTCGGGACGGCGTCCTCACGAGGGGCCCGTCCCTGACCTGCGCGTTCGTCCGCTGAGTGGGACGGGGGGCCGGGCCGGCGCGGGGAAAGGAAAAACGGGCCGGTCCGTGGGGGGGATACGGACCGGCCCGAGGGGGGGGTTCCACCATAACCCTTCGTAAAGCGTGCCGCGCGCACCCGCGCGGCGTGTTCAGCTCGCGAGTGCGCCGAGGAGCACCCCGGTGAGGGCGCCGGCGACCATGAAGGGGCCGAAGGCGAAGGCGGTCCGCCGGCCCGCGCGACCCCGTGTGACCAGGGAAAGCCCGTATCCGGCCCCGTAGAGGAAGCCCAGGAAGCCCCCCAGGGCCCATACCCCCCACCCGTACCACCCAAGAGCGACCCCGAGGGGGAGCGCCAATTTGACGTCGCCGAAGCCCAGTCCCGCCGGGTTGACGACGTGCAACAGCAGGTAGCCGGCGGCGAGCGCGAGACCGCCCAGCAGGGCCCCGCTCCAGGCCCCGGCGGCGGCCGGGAGGGGGGCGGCGAGGCCGAGCAGGAGCAGCAGCGCGGCGGCGAGGGGGAGGGTGAGCAGATCGGGCAGCCGGCGCACGGCCCGGTCCACGAGGGTGAGCAGGACGAGCACGGGGGCGAGCGTGACGTAGGCGAGGAGTTCGGGGCGGGGGCCGATCGCGGCGGCCAGGAGGGCGCAGAGCAGGGCGGTGCCGAGGGCGGTGCGGACCGGGGCGGGGCCGTAGCGGGCGCGGTCCCGGGGGCAGGCGGGGCAGCGGGCGCGGCCGAACCAGCCGGCGGCGGGGCCGGTGAGGGGGTGGCCGGCGGGGCAGTCGGCGCGCCAGGGGGTCTCGGGTTCCACGGCGAGCCGGTGGGCCGCGCGGGGCACGAGGAGCAGACCGGCGAGCGCCCCGTAGGCGCCGGCCGCGAGGACCGCCCCGAGGCCGGGCAGGGGATCGGGGACGGCGAGGGGGATGAACGGCGGCATGGGCAGACCGTAGGCTGCGCCGATCGACGCGGTCATGGGCCCGGGGGCCCAAGGGCGGGTCGACCGGGCCGGCGGGACCGGTTCGGGCCGGCCGCCGGCCCGGGGGTCGTGGACGCGTGGGGATCGGGGTGGTCGCGGTGGGACGGGCGTGGCGGGACGGGCGGGGCGTGTTGTGGGTGCCGGGGGCGGACGGCGGGCCGGGGGTCCGGGTGCCGCTGGAGATCGCGGCCTCGTACCGGGCGCGGACCCGGGGACTGTTGGGGCGCACGGGGATCGAGGGGGCGATGGTGTTGACCCCGGCCGGCAGCGTGCACACCTTCGGGATGGGCTTCGCGCTGGACGTGGCCTATCTGGACCGCGGGCTGCGGGTGCTGGCGGTGCGGACGATGGTGCCGGGGCGGCTGGGGCTGCCGAGGCCCCGGTCGCGGCACGTGCTGGAGGCGGCGGCGGGGGCGATGGCGGGCTGGGGGTTGCGGTCGGGGGTCACGGTGGCCCTGGAGCCGGACCCGGGGTGAGTCGGGCGCGCGTCGGGTGCGTCGGGGTGCGTCGGGCGGCCTCGGCTCTTCGGGGCCCGCCGGAGAGGGAGTAGGTTGGTGCGGTTGGGCGCCCGGACGGTCGGCGGGCGCGGGTCGAGTGAGCGGCGGGGGTGCGGGATGTCGCAGGACGTGCGGGTCACGGCGTTGGAGCGGCTCGTGCCGGCGGTGCACGGGGCCGACGAGGCCGTGGACTGGGAGCGGGTGGCGAGGGTCTGGGGGACCCGGCTGCCGGCGGACTACGTGGCCTTCATGGGCCGCTGGGGCGGGGGCACGATCAACGGGGAGGCGACGGTGCTGGTGCCGTTGCCCACGCAGGGCCTCCAGTGGGACCCGGCGGACATGGTGGAGGAGACGGCGAACGCGCGGGCCCGCTGGGAGGGGCTGGGCGGCCGGGCGGCCCTGGACGTGGACCCGGAGTCGATCCTGGCCTGGGGGGTGACGAGCGCGGCGGACGTGCTGTGCTGGCTGACCACCGACCCCGACCCGGACCGGTGGCCGGTTCTGGTCTGTGGGCGGGAGGCCGCGGACGGGTTCGCGGTGTACCCCTACGGGATGGTGGAGTTCCTGCGGCGACTGTGCGCGGACGAGTTCGACGTGAGCCCGGTGGGGCTGACCTTCTGGGACGAGGGGCCGTCGGTGTTCGTGCACTGGCGGACCGCCCAGCGGCGGTGGCGGGAGGGGCTGAACCCGGAGACCGGCGAGCCGGACCCGTACGCGGGCGAGTTCACGGGCTGAGGCCGCCGAGGGGGTGATTTCGGCCCCCGGGGCGGTCGGGGCCGCGCGGGCCGGCCGGCACGACGTCCGACGGGTGGACGATCTTGAACCTCCGACATGTGCCCAACAATCGGGCATTCCTCGCTTCTACGCGCGTCCACTGTGGAACGCTCATATCGGAAGACACCACTGCGAATAACCGCGCTTGGATCATTGCCCACAAGTGTGCCGGCACCGGAATCAATCACCCCTTTTTCGGGAGAGAATTTCGGCCGGCGGCTCGAACCCGGGACAGTACGAGCCCCCCGAGGAACCACCCGACATCGGGTTTCGACGAAACACTGGGGAAGCTGTGCGACACAAATTCTTCGGACCGACCGCCGGCGCGGTCGTCCTCGGCCTGCTGATTCCGCTCGCCGGCTGTTCCGGCGAGAGCGAGCAGACCGGGGACGCGACGCTGCGACTCGTGGCCGCCGAATACGGGGACACGCCGGCCACCAGTTCCAAGGCTTTCTGGGACAAGGTCACGGGCGAGTTCACCAAGGCCAATCCGGGGATCAAGGTCGAGGTGAAACTCGTGCCGTGGGCGGATGTGGACCGCACCGTGACCGCCATGGTGAAGAAGGGGGAATCCCCGGACATGGCCCTCATGGGCAGTTACTCGGACTTCGCCGGCGACGGCCTGCTCTACTCGTCCGAGGAACTCCTGTCGGTGACCGCGGAGGCGAACTTCCTCGCCCCGCTCGCCGAGGCCGGCACCATCGACAACCATCTGTACGGGCTGCCTTTCGTGGCGAGCAGCCGACTGCTTTTCTACAACGAGGACCTGTTCACGAAGGCCGGTATCGCCGCGCCGAAGACCTGGTCGGCGTTGAAGGCGGCGGCCGCGGCGCTGAAGGAGAAGGGCGTCACCTACCCGTACGCGCTGCCGCTGGGGCCCGAGGAGGCGCACGCGGAGGCGATGATCTGGGAGCTCAGCAACGGCGGCGGGTACGTGGACGGGGCGGGCAACTACAGCCTGGCCTCCGAGCAGAACGTGGACACGTTCACGTGGATCCGCGACAACCTCGTCAAGCCGGGCCTGGTCGGCCCGACCCCGCCCGCGGAACTCAACCGCAAGGACGCGTTCGCGGCGTTCCTGCGGGGCGAGGTCGGCATGGTCAACGGCTACCCGTCACTGGCCTACGCGGCCCAGCAGAAGGGCATCAAGGTCGGCACGGTCGAGATGCCGGTCTCCGACGCGATGGCGGGCCAGAAGGCGCCGACCGTGGGCGTGGCCGACTGGATGATGGCCTTCAAGGCCAACGGGCACCGCGAGCAAATCGGCGGGTTCCTCGACTTCCTGTACCAGGACAAGAACCTCTCGGACTTCGCGGGCCGCTACCACCTGCTGCCGTCCACGACCTCCGCGTCCCGCTCGGGGCCGGGGGGCAACACGACGCAGACCGCCACCGACGAGCAGTTCCTGACCGCGCTGCGGGGCGCGCAGCTGTACCCCGTGAACGACCCGTCGTGGGTGACCGTCAGCGACACCCTCAAGCGGAACATCGGGCGGGCGGTGGCCCCGACGGGCAACCCGAAGGCGGTGCTGGAGGAGATCGCCGCGAAGGCGCGCGGCGAGGCCGCGGCGAACTGAGCGGACGGGGGCGGACGGGGGCCGGGCCCGAGGGGGCGCGGCCGGGGCGCGGCCGGGGCCGGGAGGGGCGTGCGTCGCCCGTCCCGGCCCCGTGCGCGTGAACGGGCCGTGCGCGTGAACGGGCCCGCGGGGCCCGGCCGGCCCCGGTTCAGCCGACCTTGACCTTGCCGGTGTCGGGGGAGAACGCGATCCGGTGGTTCTCGCAGCTCGCGTTCCACCGCAGGGAGCCGCCCACCGAGGTGTAGCCGGTGCGGGTCACCTTCCATTCCACGGTGTACTCGCCGGAGTCGCAGGCCACCTTCTTGCCGCCGGGCAGCCGCAGCTTGCCGGTCGCGGCCCGGTTCTCGGCCCGGTCGGTGACGGTGGCGGCGGTCTTGCCGTCGGGGCCGCGCAGGGCCGCCCACAGCACGATGGGGTGCCCGTCGGTCTTGGTGGTGACGGCCTTCTTCAGCACGGCGGAGTCGGACACGGCCCAGCCGAACTCGAACTCGGGCATCCAGGCGAGGGTCTTGGGGTCGGCCTTGCGGGTCTCGAACTCGGGGGCGCCGGCAGGGCCCTTGGCGGGCACCGTCTTGTACGTGATGGCGGGGTGGAAGCGGAGCCGGCCCTCGACCTTGTGGGCGTCGTCCTCGGTCCAGACGCTCCGCATCTGCTTCTCGTCACCGGCCGGGTCCTGGAGGAAGTGGGCGCCCTCGGCCGCCCCGGCCGTGCCGAGCGTGGCCGGGCACAGCAGGGCCGAGGCCGTCAGAAGGGCGAGGGCGGCGATGCGCGGGGTGCGGTTCATGCCGGGACCAACGGGACCCCGCACCCCGCCGGAACGAGCCGGCCGGCGCGTTCACTCGTACGGGGCGCGCCGCTCCCGGCCGGTGGGCGGGGCCGGGCGGCCCTCATGCCTGGCCGGTCTCGAACCGTTCGACGAGGCCCTGCGGGGTGACGTGGAACCGCCAGGCGGTACGCATCGAACCCCAGGTGTCGTTGCGGTAGTCGACGACGAGGGTGCGGCCGGCGTCGCCCTCGGAGACCACGTCCATGTGCCCGCCGACCCCGAACACCTCCCGGTCCACCCACTGGAGCAGATCGCGCTCGGAGCCGTCGTCGGACATGGTCGCGTCGGGGGTCAGCAGGCCCAGGAACCCGGGCTTGTCCTGGGCGTTGACGGCCGCGACGAAGGCGCGGACGGCGGGGTCGGAGAGCTGGTCGGCGGGGATGGGCACGGGGGCCTCCGGGGCGGGGCGGGGGTGGGCCCGGCGCGCGGAGGGGCCGACGCCGGGGCCACGGCCGAGGGCCACGACGGGCCGCGGCGCGTGACGTCGTGCCCAGCGAACACCGTGCCGGGGCCGCCCGCCCCGACCCTCACCCGGACGGGTGAGGGCGGGCGTGTCGGACGGCGCCGGGAGGCGGTGGCGGCGCGGGCTCAGGGGGCCGGTTCGGGGGCGGTGACGATCGGAAGGCCGGTGGGGCGGCCGGTCTCCTTCAACCAGTCCAGGATCTGCGCGAGGGCGGCGACGGTCTGGGTGCGGTCGCCGCCGCCGTCGTGGAACAGGATCGTGGGCCCGTTGCCGATCTCGCCCTTGACGGTGGAGACGATCTTGGCGGTGCCGGGCTTGGTGAAGTCCTTGCTGTCGACGTTCCAGCCCAGCGGGCGCATCCCGGCGATCGCGGCGATCCGCCGGCTGTCGGGCGTGAACGCGCCGCCCGGGGCCCGGTAGTACAGCACCTTGGTGCCGCCGGCGGCCTCCTCGATCAACTTCTGCGCGTCGAGTATCTGGCTGCGCTGGTAGTCCACGGGCTTCTTGTCCATGCCGGTGTCGTGGGACATGGAGTGGTCGCAGAGCCGGTGCCCCTCGGCCACGATCCGCTTCACGATCTGCGGGTGCGCCTTGGCGGCCGGACCCACCATGCAGAACACGGCCTTGACGCCGCGCGCCTTGAGGATGTCGAGCATGGGCGGGGTGTAGCGGGGGTCGGGGCCGTCGTCGATGGTGATGGCCACGCTGTTGCCGCCCTCCTCGGTGAGGTGGGCGATGGTCACGGGGACCTTCGGTTCGGCGGACGCCTCGGGGGACTTCGCGGCGCCGGACCGGTTGGGGCGGGCCTCGGCGGCGGGGTCGGCGCGGCCGGTGCCGTCCGTGTCCGATATCCCGGTCACGGCCCACGCGACGAGGGCCAGGGCGAGCGCGGCCGCCACGACGGCGATCCGCCCCCGGGCCCCCGAGAACGGCCCGGGCCGCGGGGCCGGCTCCACCGCGCCGAACGGCCTGCCGGCCGGCGCCGGCGGCACGGGCGGCCCGGCGGGCGGCACGGCCACGACGGCGCCCCCTTCGGGCGCGGGACGAGCAGGGGGCACGACGGGCCTGCCGGGAGCGGCTGCGGGGCGAGCGGCACCCTCGGCGCCGGAACGCGCGGGGGGCACCACGGGCTCACCGTGCACACCGGGCGACGCGGCGGACCCGCCCGGCTTGCCCGGGGCGGCGGTGGGACGCGCGACGGGCTCGGACGCCGAGGCGACCGCGGGCGTGCCGTCGTCCGACGCCCCGGGGCCGGCGGATGGGGACACCGACGGCCGGTTCGCGCGGGGCGCGGTCGGCGAGGCGGAACGGACCACGGGCCCGGCCGGCCCCGCATCCGGCCCGATCTCGGACCCGGCGGAGCGGGGTGCGGGTACGACCGGTGCGCCGGGCTCGGAGCCGACCGACCGAGGTGCCGGCACGACCGGTTCGCCGGTCTCGGACCCGGCGGAGCGGGGTGCGGGTACGACCGGTTCGCCGGGCTCGGAGCCAGCGGAGCGAGGCGCCGGCACGACCGGTGCGCCGGGGTGGGCGCCGGCCGATCGCGGCACGGGCATCACCGGGTCGCCGGGCTCGGAGTTGGCCGACCGGGGTGCCGGTACGGCCGGTTTGCCGGTCTCGGAGTCGGCGGAGCGGGGTGCGGGTACGACCGGGTGGCTGGTCCCGGAGTCGGCCGATCGCGGCGCGGGCACTGCCGGTTCGCCGGAGTCGGAGCCGGCCGGCCGGGGTGCGGGTACGGCCGGTCGTGAGGGGTCGCGGCGGGCGGTGGGGGGCTCGGGCGCGGCCTCGGGTCGGGGCTCGGGTATGACGGGCGGCGCCTGAGGCTCATCCGGCCGGCCCGGCAGTGATTCGGCGGGAACGTCGCGCGGGCCGGTGGCGCCCGCAGCCGGTCGTATACCGCCGTCACCGTCGGCGGCGCCCTTGCCGAGCCGGACGTGGCTCTCGGTGGCACGCGCGGGCGCGTCGCCGGTTCCGGGGCGCGGGGAGGCGGTGGGTTTCGCTTCCGGGTCGGGGCGGCGGTCGGCGAGGGCGGCGCGGAAGACCCGTGTGACCTCGTCCAGGGATCCGGCGTCACCGCCGGCCCGGGGGGTCCGGTCGGCCGGAAGCGGGCCCTCCCGCTCCTCCGCGTCCTGCCGTCGTCGCGCGGCGGCCTCGCGGACGGCCGGGTCGACGCGGAACACCCGCGTCGCCTCGTCCTCGCCCACGCCCTCACCCTCGCGCGCCGTCCCGTCCGACTCGGGGTCGGTCCCGGCGCCGGCCCGCGGCGCCTCTCCCCCACCGGACGGCCGCCGCGGCTCCCGTGCCGGTTCCGTGTCCGCGGCCGGTCCGAAGACCCCGGCCGGCGTCCCGGCCGCCTCGTCCGGCGCCGGTCCGTCCGGTCGCCACGACTCGGGCACCGACCCGTCGTTGCGTTCCGTCCCCGCGTCCCGCCCCATGACCTCTCCCCTCATCCCCCGGCCGTCGTCCCGTTACCAGGACGCCTCGACCGTGCGAGGAGGTTCCCGGCGCGCCGCCCCGGCACGCGCCGGGGAGGAATCGGACGTGTGACCCCATATGACTGGCACATATTGCCGGCTGACAGGGCGTTCGGAAACCGACTTCCGCAGGTCGCGACCGGTCCGTGACCCGACGCGGAAACGCGTCGCCCCCCGTCGGTCGGAGGAGGACCGGCGGGGGGCGACGCGGGGAAGGGGGGCGCGACCTCGGGGGCGCGGGCCGTCTCAGACCTCGACGGGCGGCTTCGGGCCGCCGGCGCCACGCAGCGGCACCTCCTTGACGAACCACGCCGCCAGGAAGCCGAGGACCGCGACGCACGCGCCGAGCAGGAACGCGGAGTGGGTGCCGGAGGCCACCGCGTGCTGGTACGCCTCGCGCACCGCGTCGGGGAGCTTGGCCAGGCTCGCGGCGTCGAGCTGCGCGCCGGCGCCGGTGGCCTTGCCGCCCGCGTCGCCGAGCCGCTCCGTCATCGCGTCCTGCACCCGGGAGGTGAACAGGGAGCCCATCAGCGCGACGCCGAAGGAGCCGCCGAGGGTGCGGAACAGGGTGGCGGAGGAGGAGGCGACGCCCATGTCCTTCATCTCCACGCTGTTCTGGGCGACCAGCATGGTGATCTGCATCAGGAAGCCCAGGCCGGCGCCGAGGATCGCCATGTAGACGCCGGAGGTGAGGCGGCTGGTGCCGGTGTCCATCTGCGCGAGGAGGAACAGGCCGACCACCATCAGCGCGCCGCCGACGATCGGGAAGACCTTGTACTTGCCGCTGCTGGTGGTGATCCGGCCCGCGATCAGCGAGACGACCATCATCGAGAGCAGCATCGGCAGGAGCAGCAGGCCGGAGTTGGTGGCGGAGGCGCCCTGCACGGACTGCTGGAACAGCGGGAGGTAGAGCACCCCGCCGAACATCGCGAAGCCGACCAGGAAGCCGATCACGGACATGAGCGTGAAGTTCCGGCTGCGGAAGATGTGCAGCGGCATGATCGGCTCGGCGGCGCGGGTCTGGGACCAGATGAACGCGACGGTGGAGACGACGCCGACGGCGATCAGGCCGAGGATCTCGGCGGAGCCCCAGGCGTACTCGGTGCCGCCCCAGGTGGTGAGGAGGACGGTCGAGGTGATCGCGACGGTGAGGAGGCCGGCGCCGAGGTAGTCGATGGAGCCGCGGGCCCGCTTCTTGGGCAGGTGCAGCACGGCGGTGACCATGGCGAGGGCCACGGCGCCGAGCGGCAGGTTGATGTAGAAGGACCAGCGCCAGCCGAGGTGGTCGGTGATGGTGCCGCCGACGAGGGGGCCGCCGATCATGGCGAGGGCCATCACGCCGGCCATCATGCCCTGGTACTTGCCGCGCTCACGGGGCGGGATGAGGTCGCCGATGATCGCCATCACGCCGACCATGAGGCCGCCGGCGCCGAGGCCCTGGAGGGCGCGGAAGCCGATGAGCTGGCCCATGTCCTGGGCCATGCCGCTGGTCGCGGAGCCGATCAGGAAGATGACGATGGAGGTGAGGAAGGCGCCCTTGCGCCCGTACATGTCGCCGATCTTGCCCCAGATGGGGGTGGAGGCGGCGGTGGCGAGGGTGTAGGCGGTGACGACCCAGGAGAGGTGCTCCAGGCCGCCCAGCTCGCCGACGATCGTGGGCATCGCGGTGCCGATGATCATGTTGTCGAGCATCGCGAGCAACATCGCGATCATGAGCGCGAGGAGTACCACGCGCACGTTTCGGGGCGCCGGGGCGATCTCCGCCGCGGGCCCTCCGGTCTCGGGGGTCCCGGTCGGCGCGGTGCGCGCGCCGGGCCGGGACCCGCCCTTCACGTCGTCGACCTGCTCTGATGTGCCTGCCATGATCGCCCTGCCCCTGCCTCGCCCTGTACCGTGTGCCACCGGCGCGGAACTTACTTGCCGCCCGGCTAGTTCATTACACTGGGGAAGGTAGACCCCTTACTAGCCGGCCGTCAAGCAAGCAACCTTCCGGGAGAGACATGTCCAGCTCCAGCAGCAGCCCACACCCCACCCCCGCGGGCACCACGGGCCGCCGGGGCGACACGCGGCAACGGATCCAGGACGTGGCCCTCGACCTCTTCGCGGAACAGGGCTACGAGAAGACCTCCCTGCGCGAGATCTCGGAACGGCTCGGCGTCACGAAGGCCGCGCTGTACTACCACTTCAAGACGAAGGAAGAGATCCTGATCGGCGTCTTCGACGACCAGACGCGCCCGATCGACGACCTCATCCGCTGGGCCGAACAGCAGCCCCGGACCCTGGAGACCAAGCAGGAGATCCTGCGCCGCTACAGCGAGGCGATGGGCTCGGGACGCCGCCTGTACCGCTTCATGCAGGAGAACCAGGCCACGGTCCGCGACCTCAGCATCGGCGACACCATCAAGAAGCGGCTGTTCACGATGGTGGAACTGCTGCGGGTCGACGACGCGCCGGCAGTGGACCAAGTGCGCTGCGTGAGCGCCCTGTTCACCCTGCACGCGGGGATGATGTTCCTCCAGCACATCGAGGGCTCCGACCCCGAGGAGGCCCGCCAGGCCGCGCTGGAGGTCGCCACCGACCTGATCACGCGCGCCCACCACGGCGCCGCCTGACCCAGGCACCCCGGCACCCCGGCACCCCGGCACCCCGGCACCCGGACGAACGGGGCCCACCCACGGGCCCCTGCCGCAGAGGCACCGGAACGCACGCCCACCCGAACACCCCACCACGCCACGCCACACCACCACCCGACCACCCGACCGCGCCACCGCGCCACCGCGCCACCGCGCCACCGCGCCACCGCGCCACCGCGCCACCGCGCCACCGCGCCACCGCGCCACCGCGCCGAAAAGGATCACCGGGGTCACCCCCACTCCCCCCACATCACCCGTTCCGGCGGTTTCCGCCCCCGAATCATCACTCTCCGTAATCGGCTCGGCTAGTTTTGGGACACCGCGCCGGGCAGGACAGGTCCGGCGCCCTCCCGAGAGGCCCCGCCGTGCACGCGACCCCCCACCCCGCCCGTCCCACCACCACCTCCAACACGTCCAGCACCTCCACCACCCCCGGCACCCACGAGGCCCCCGACTCTCGCGGCACCCGTTCGAGCTCGACCCCCCGCATCCGCCTCCCCGCCAGGCTCCGCGCGGGCCTGCGCCGCGCGGCACTCGTCACCCTCGGCACGCTGACGGCCCTCACCGGCCTCACCGCCCCCGCCTCCTCCTCTCCGCCCACCGCCCGACCCGCCGACCCACCACCGCTCTACGTCGCCCTCGGCGACTCCTACAGCGCGGGATCCTTCATCAGGCCCTGGGAAATCGACGGTTGTGGTCGCTCTTTTCACAACTACCCGAGCCAGGCGGCCCGTCGACTCCACCTCCGACTGACGGATGTCACGTGCTCGGGAGCGGAGGCACGCGCGGGAATCCTGGCCCCCCTCCCCTCCCCGGCGGGCCCCCCGTCCGCCCCTCCGGCCTCGGGCTGGGCCCCCAGACCTGCGCAGATCGACTCGGTGGCCGCGGACGCGGCATGGGTGAGCGTGGGCATCGGCGGCAACTCCATCGGCTTCGCGGACATCGTCCGTCGCTGTGTCGAGAGCGGGCTGCGCTCCCTCGGCTCCGGCAGCCCGTGCACGATGTACTACGACCGCGGCGCGCCCCGGACCGACCTCGACGCCCGCTTCACGACCCTCGGCACCGACCTCGGCACGATCATCGACCGTGTCCGCGCTCGGGCACCCCGCGCGAAGGTGCTCGTGGTGGGCTACCCGGCGATCGTCCCCGACGCCAAGGGCTGCGCCTGGGGCGACTGGAGCCGCATGGGCACGATCACCACCGGTGACCTGCCCTGGCTCGACCGCCAGGAACGCCGCCTCAACACCCTGCTGCGCGACACGGCCGCCGCCGGTGGCGCCACATACGTCGACACGTACACGGGCAGCACCGCCCACGGGGTGTGCGCACCCGACACGGACCGCTGGATGTACGGCATCAAGGACCGCCTCACGGGCACCGGAGACCAGACCGACCCACCCACCGACCAGTGCTCGCTCGTCTCCCACCCCGACGAGACCTGCACGTTCATCCACCCGAACCTGCGCGGCGCGACCCACCAGGCCGACACCGTGACGACGGCATTGACGGGGCTCGGCGCGCGACCGAACCCGGGAGGGGCATGACATGACCGACATCGTCTGGGAGTACGACTTCCGGGGCGAGGGCGCGGGCCGGTACCGGATGTCCTTCGACGAACACGGCAACACCTACCTCGACGTACAACCCGAGGACCCCCCGGGCACCGAACCCCGCACCGCCCCCGACGGGCCGGACGCCGACCCGGCCCCGGAACCGCCCGGCCCGCGCCCCCGCCTCCGCGTCATCGGAGGCACCGACACCACCACCCGCCCCCATCCCCACCGCCGACGCCACCCCTGACCCGCCGACGACACGGCGACGCCCCCGTCACCCTGCCGGGACGGGGGCGGCACGCCCGAGAACCCACCCGCTCAGCCGGACCCGCGCGGGAAGGTGATCTCCACCCGCCGGTTCTTCTTCCGGCCCTCCTCGGTCCGGTTGTCGGCGATCGGATAGTCCTCGCTGTACCCGCGCACGTCGAACACGACCCCGCCGTCGGTCACGGTCTTCGCCAACTCCACCTGCACGGAGTCCGCGCGCTTCTTCGACAGCTCCTTGCCGTGCTCGTAACTCCCCTGGTCGTCGGTGAACCCGAACACCCGCACCCGGGTCGCCTTCGACTTGTTGATCTCCTGCCCGATGGCCTGAATACGGGCGGACGCCTGCGCGTTCAACACCGAACTGTCCTCGGGGAACAACACCTCGGCCTGGAGTGCCATCATCACGGTCTGATTGGTCTCCTGCCGCCGCTGCTCACCCCCGAGATCCTCGACGACCTCGGCGATGTCCAACACCTTGGGCGGCGCGAGCGTCCCGCCCTGCGGGATCTTCAACCCGGGCGCGTTGGAGTCGATGGCCACGGGCGGCGCCGCGGACGCCTCGGTCCCGGGCGGCACCGACACCCCGGGCACAGGCTCATCCGCAGCGGCCACCCCCACCCCCACAACCTGCACCCCGAACACCACAAGCCCCCCCACAACCACCCCGACCAACCCCCGCGTCACCTTCACACTCATGACATCACCCGGAGATCTTCACGGTGGCAGTGGCAAAAGTAGGCAACGAAAACTCCACCTCACCGGTAGTGGCCGGCGGCGCAGGAAACTGAGCAAAGAACGGCAGGGTTTGCCCTGCATCAACGCTCACAAGCCCTGAGGTGCACAGACACCGCTGCTCGGTGTCACGCAACACGTAATACCGCTTCTTCCCGACCTTGTCCACGAGAGTCGCCCCTGCTACGGAGCTTCCGCCTGCCATCTTTTCGTCACCTCGCCACGCGGCCACCTTGTAATATTTACCCGCGCCGGAATTCTTGATCACCCCGGCGATCGTAATGAAACCCGAGGAGTCCCGCTTCGCGGAATTCACAGACAAGGTCAGCCCTGACTCGCCTTGGGCAACCGCCAGCGTCACCGCCGGTTCAGGCTCTGGCGCAACCTGCTCCGTCTTGCCAGGCTTCCCTCCCTGCGAGACGCCCCCTTTGCCTTCAGGTTCCGGCTTGGGGTCACTCCCGTTACCGCACCCAGAAGCCAAAAGAATCACCGCGCAGGCGACGGCAAACCCTGCCGTGGATCGCCGAATCATCCCAGACTTTTGACGCACCTAAGGCACCTCCGAAACGAACGTCACCGAGTCAACCGAACTTCAAAAAGCAGCCCTGCAAGTCGATCCCACGGCATAGGGTTCAATGGGTCGAAATCGACTTCTGGAACATCACCCCGACATGAGAACTTAACGAGCCCGCCCTCTGGTTCTCCTTTCGGCGCCTCTGTGGTACTTGGCGATGGCGCCGGTGTCGGTTCCGGGTTTTGAGTCGGCGGCGGCCCTTGAACCAAAGAGCACCTCGGATCGATCTCGGCTGTCGCATGACCAACCGAATATTTTCCGGACGTCCCAGGGACCACTGAAGCCCCTACCGGTGAACTTGTCCTAACTTCGACACTGAAGGTCATTCGGGAGGTGGTGCACGAGAGGAGTTCCGCCGAATTATCGCCGGCCAGTTCGCGCGCCCCCGCACACGCACTCATCGCGTCGATCAAATTTCCTGAAGCCAAATCTCGCCATTGATCCGACGTGAGTGTGGAGAAATCCAACCCCAGGGGGGTTTCTCTCGCACGAGTGGCGGCGCCCAGAGCAGCGGCGTCGGCAGCCCCTTGCGCGTCACTGCGGAGCAATGCTGCACGACCCACCACGAAGACCGCGATGGCCGCGAACAGGACAAGGGCAAGCATCCCGATATAGAGCGGAAATGCTTGCCCATCCTCACTCGAGGGCCTCCGAGAAATCACCCGGCGGAGATGTTGTCCACCGCTTCCGTGATCTTCGCGGTGATCGCTGTTCCAATACCCGAGCCGACGATCGCTCCGATGATTACCACTACCACCAGGATGATGCCCAGGTACTCGAACGCGGTTTGGCCGCGGTCCGAGGTTCGGGGGGTGAGGGCGGTTTTGGTCCAGTGGCTCGCTCGGAGTTGGGCCTTGGCGGCGAACTGCAACACCTTGCTCTGGGACATGGGGTCCTCCCCGGTCGGTGGCGGTGGTGGTGTGCGGAACGTTAGGGGCGGGGCGGGGCGGGGCCCAGGGTCCGGGGGCCCAAACGGAGGCCCAGGGTCGGTCAGGCATGGGTCCGTCCCGGGTGGGTGGTGCCGAGCCAGCGGGCTATCGCCTCGCTCCGGGTGCTGCTGTGGAGTTTCGCGAAGATGCGGTTGATGTGGTTCTTGACCGTTTTCTCGCTGATGAAGCAGGTCGCGGCGATCTGTTGGTTGCTCATGCCGGACGCGATCAGATCCATGACCTCCACCTCCCGCGAGCTGAGCCCGAAGTCCTCTCCCGAGGGTGTCACAACTCGTTGGGGCGGTGGAGGGGTTGAGTGGAATTGGGCGAGCAGGGTGGTGGCGGGGGTGGAGGTGAAGTGGGCGCGGCCGGCGTGGACGTCGCGGACGGCCGTGAGGAGTTGTTCGGCGCCGAACTCGCCGTGCACCAGGTAGCCGGCGGCGCCGAGGCGGAGGGTTTCGCGGACGACCTCCGCCTCGCTGCCGTACGTGAGCATCAGGACGGGGGCGAGGCCGGCGAGGTGGGGCAGGGCGGAGATGCCGTCGACGCCGGGCATCCGGACGTCCAGGAGGATGACGTCGGGGCGGTGCCGGCGGGCGAGGCTGAGGGCTTCGCGGCCGTCGGCGGCCTCGGCGGCGACCCGGATGTCGTCGGTGGTGGTCAGGAGCGCGGTCAGGCCGGCCCGGACCACCGGGTTGTCGTCCACGATCAGCAGCCGCAGGGTCATGGGGCGGTCTCCTCTCGGAGCGGGAGGGTGAGGCGGACCTCGGTGCCCGGTGCGGCGGGGCGGGGGCCGACGTGCAGGTGGGCGCCGATGTGCGCGGCGCGTTCGGCCATGCCCAACAGGCCGTGGCGCGCGGCGCCGGCCGCGGACGCGGGTGGGGGCGGGGGCAGGCCGCGACCGGTGTCCGTGACGGTGAGGGTCAGGGTCGGGGCCGGGGCGGCGGGGGGTCCGGTGAGGGTGACGGTGAGGGTGGCGGTGGGGGCGTGCGCGTGGCGGTGCACGTTCTCCAGGGCCTCCGCCACGATCGCCGTGAGTTCGGTGACGGTGGCCGCGGGCAGGGTCAGCCGGGCGAGGTCGGGGGCCGGGGGGAGGTGGGTGGTGACGGGGAGGCCGGTGCGGGTGCCGAACGTGGCGGTGAGGGCGTGGAGTTCGGCGTGCAGGGGCCCGGGGGTGGGCGGGGTCCGCAGGTCGGTGAGGAGGGTGCGGGATTCGCCGGCGGCCTGGCGGGCGGCGGCGGCGAGTTGGTCGGCACGGGCGCGGACCCCGGCGGGGTCGAGGCGGTCGACGCCGGCGGCGAGGGCGTCGGCGCCGAGGGCGAGGCCGTGGAGGGTCTTGGCGACGGAGTCGTGCATCTCGCGGGCGAGGCGGGCGCGTTCCTCGGCGGCGGCGAGGCGGGCACGGGTGTCGAGGAGTGCGCGGTTGGCGGCGTCGACGCGGAAGAGGAGCGCGCGCAGGCAGACGCCGACGGCGCCGGCGAGGACGCACATGCCGGGCAGCACGATGAGACCGAGACCGGTTCCGAGGCCGGTGTCGGGGGTGTGCGGGAGGGCGGTGACCACGACGACCTGGAGGCCGGCGTGGACGGCGGCGGGGCGCAGGCCGTGCAGGAGGCCGGAGAGGAGGGGGACGGTGGCGGCGACGAGGCCGAGGGGGGATTCGGGGCCGGTCGCGGCGAGGAGGGGGACGGCGAGCAGCAGGTCGAGGGTGGGGATCCAGGGGCGGGTGGGGAGGAGGGGACCGATGCGTTCCCAGTCGCGGAAGCAGGCGTAGGCGGTGACGAAGGTGACGAGGACGACGCCGGCGACGAGCCAGGTGTGGGCGGGGGTGCCGGCGCGGCCGAGGGCGACGGGGGCGCAAAGGGCGATCATCGCCATGCGGAAGGCGAACACGTGCCGGGCGAGGGCGTGCACGGCCCGGGCCGCCTGCCCGCTGTCCCCCACGGGGCCCACACCGGGCCGCGCGCTGCCGTCCGCACACGGGTGAGCAGGCGCGAGCGCCGGTGCGGGCGCCCGCACCGGCCCCGAGGCAGAGGTGGGCACGAGGTCGGGGCCGGGGGCGGGTCCGGGCGCGGGCATGAGTCCCAAACCAGGAGCGTGCGCGGGTGCGGGACCCGGAGCGGGCGCGGGGGCGGCCGTGAGCCGCGGGGCGGGCGCGGGTGCGAGCGCCGTGGACGGGGCACAGGCGGGGGCCGGGGCCATGGACGAGGGCAAGGCGGATGCCTGAACCGAGTCCTGCACCGGGTCCGGGTCCGGGTCCGGGGCGGGGGCGGACCGGGGGACGGCGGACGGGGCCGGCGCCGACGTCGGGGTGGGAGTGGGTGCGAGCGCCGAGGCCGGAGCGGGCCCGGGGGGTGAGACCGAAGCGAGGGCGAGAGCACGCGGCGAAACATGGATCGGGGAAGGCGCGGGCGCCGAGGCCGGGGCGATCCCTGGGACGGGCACCGGGGCCAAGGCGAGGGCAGGCGCCGGCGCCGGCGCCGAGGAGGGGGCCGGGACAGGGGTCGGGGTGAGCGTTGGGGCCGGGGCGAGCCGTGGGACAGAGGTCTCGGCCGGAGCGGGCACGGGTCCCTCGGCCGGGGCCGGGGCGGAAGCGCACGCCGAGGCCAGGGCTGGGGCAGGCGTGGGCGCCGAGGCCGGGCTGAGGGCCGAGATGGGGGCAGGGGTGGGTGTCGGGGCCAGGGTTTGAGACGGCGTTGGGGCCGGAGCCGGCGTGGAAGCGCGAGGCGCGCTCGGCGTGGGTGCGGGTGCGGGTGCGGGTGCGAGCTCCGGGGCCTGGGCGGGTGTGAGCGCGGGGGCTGCTGCCGAGGCGGACGTGGGCGCCGGGGCCTGGGCGGACGTGGGTACGGGCGCCGAGACCGGGGCGGGTGCGGGTGCCGACTTCCGGGCCGGGGCCGGGGCCGGGGTCGACGCCGGAGACGACGGCCGGGTGGCTGCCGAGGAGGGGGTTCGGGCCATGAGGGCCGGTGGGTCGGCCGGGGGTGGGGGGGTGGTGGGGGGCATGGTCAGTTGCCGCCCAGGAGGGCGCCGAAGTCCACGTCCGCGCCGAAGACGAAGCCCGTGACCAGGAGGATCATCGTGCCGGGCAGCATGAAGAGGGTGACCGCGAAGGTGGCCTTCGGGACGGCGCGGGCGGCGCGGCGGCGGGCGTTCTGCGCGTCGGTGCGGCGCATGTCCTCGGCGATCGCGATGAGGGTGTCGACGATCGGCGAGCCGAGTTCCTCGCCCTGTTGGAGCGCGGCGACGAACTGGGCGACCTGTTCGCTGTCGTTGCGCCGGCGCAGTTCGTCGAATGCCTGGCGGCGGGTGACGCCCATGTCCATTTGTTGGAGGGTCACGCGGATCTCGTCGGACCAGGGCCCCGGGTACTTGGCGGCGACGCGTTCGAGGGCGGGCCGGAAGGAGAGGCCGGCGCTGACGACGACGGCGAGCACGTCGAGGAAGTCGGGCAGGATGCGTTCGATGTGGTCGCGGCGGACGCGGATCGCCGACCACAGGCCGACCTCGATCCAGAACAGTCCGAAGGCCACCATCACCAGGGCGAGGACGAGTTGGCCGTTCAGGAGCATCGCGAACGCGCCGAGGGCGCCGAGGATGCCGTAGACGGCGCGCCGGGCGGCGTAGCGGTCGATGGTGAGGCCGGCGGGGTTGCCGGCCGAGTCGATCTGGCGGCGTTTGCGCGAGACGCGGGTCGGGCCCATCCAGCGCAGGACGAGGGGGGCCCAGCGCATCCCGAGACGGTCGACGGCGGAGCCGACGGCGGTGGTGCGGGTGGCACCGATCTCCAGGGCGAGGGCGAGGTCGTCGGGGAGTTTGGTGTCGGCGCGGTAGGTCCGCAGGCCCAGGAACGCGCCGCAGACGCCGGCCCCGAACAGGAGGGCGAGGATCAGCGGCAGGTAGGGGTGGAGGGTGCTCGCCAGGTCCGCGGCGAGCAGTTCCCCGGCGGCCCGAGTCGATGCGGATGCCGGTACGGGCGCGGGCACGGGTACCGGTACGGGTGCGGCCAGGGGGGTGGGTGTCGTCGTCACGGGTGCCGGGTCTCCCTCACACGTCGATCTTCGAGAGGCGGCGGATCAGCAGGAACCCGAGGGTGAACAGTCCGATCGCGATGAGCACGGCGGCCTGCCCGTAGAAGGCCCCCGTCATGCGGTCGAGCGCGCCGGGCATCATCGCGTCCACGAGGAGCAGGGAGCCGAGGCCGATCACGGGCACCAGGTAGGCGGTGACGGTGACCTGGGAGAGCTGGGTGCGGACCTCCCGCCGGGTCTCCTTGCGCTGTTCGAGGGTGACGGTGAGGTTGCGCAGGCTGCCGACGATCGCGCCGCCGGCCCGCGCGGACAGCACGAGGGTGGAGACGAGCACGGCGAGTTCCCGGGAGGGGAGCCGGTCGGCGAGTTCGCCGAGGGCCTCGTCCATGGAGTGGCCGAGGGCGAGGCGGTCGGCGACCCGGGAGAGTTCCTCGCCGGCGGGGGCCTCCAGCTCTTCGGCGGCCATGGAGATCGCCGTGCGCAGGGCGAGGCCCGCCTGGGTGGCGTTGGCGAGGATGCGGGTGAGTTCGGGCAGTTGGTTGATGAAGCGTTCGGTGCGGCGGGCGCGCTGCCAGCCGAGGAAGGCGTGGCCGGTCCACAGGCCGATGAGTCCGGCGACGGGGCCGAAGAACGGGGCGAGCAGGGCGGCGGCCAGGGCCCAGACGGCGGCGACGGCGGCGAGGGCGTAGGCGGCGAACTCGCCGGGGGTGAGGTCGACGCCGCCGGCCGCGAGCCGGTGTTCGAGGCGGCGGCCGTAGTCGGTGCGGCGCAGTCTGCGGTCGAGGCCGACGAAGCGGCGCCGGCGGCCGGAGCCGGAGGTCGGTTCGGCGCTGAGGCGGGCCACGAGTTCGGCCTGTTGGGCGCGGCCGTCGGCCCAGACCCGCAGGCCGACGACGACGAGCACGCAGGCGAGGGCGCTCGCGCCGAGGGTGATGAGGACGAGGTTGTTCACGGCGCGGTCCGGGGGGTCGGCGGATGCTGCGGGGTACGGGTTCCGGTGGGGTCGGCGGCGGTACCGGCGTCACCGGCCGTGGGCTGCGCGGGCACGGCGGGGTGCTGCGCGCCGCCGTACGCCCCGCCGTACCCGGCCGGGGGCGTGGTGTACGGGCCCGGCGGGGGCGGGGCGTACGGCGCGTGCGG
This sequence comes from Streptomyces dryopteridis, assembly GCF_049606955.1. Taxonomy (NCBI): domain Bacteria; kingdom Bacillati; phylum Actinomycetota; class Actinomycetes; order Kitasatosporales; family Streptomycetaceae; genus Streptomyces; species Streptomyces dryopteridis. The sequence goes on from NZ_CP187113.1 coordinate 1,977,488, forward strand.
CACGTACGGGGCGTCGTGGCCCGGTGGGAGGGGCACGGGGCCGGTGGGCCGGGCGCCGAACGGCCCGGTGAGGGGGGCCGTGAGCGGGTCGGCCTCGACCCCGGGTCCGTAACCCGTCCCGTGGGCGGCGGGCGGGGGCTGGGTGGGCATCGCGACGCCGAATGCCTGGGGGACGGGCTGGTTGTGCATGTGCAGGCGTTCGGCGACGGCGCGGGGCAGCGGGTGGTGGGTGAAGTGTCCGTGGACGAGTCCGTCGGCGCTCATCGGCCGGGCCACGAACCGGGCGACGGGCACGATCCGGAACGGTTCGCGGCCGTGCGATTCGAGGATGGCGACCTCGGTGATGCGGCGTGCGCCGTCGCCGAAACGGGTGAGCTGCACGATGACGTTGACCGCGCTGTTGATCTGGTCCTGGAGCGCCTCGAACGGCACCTCGACCTCGGACATGGAGGCGAGGGTCTGGAGGCGCATGAGGGCGTCCTCGGCGTTGTTGGCGTGGACGGTGGCGAGGGAACCGTCGTGGCCGGTGGACATGGCCTGGAGCATGTCGAGGGTCTCGCCGCCGCGGACCTCGCCGACGATGATGCGGTCGGGACGCATGCGGAGGGAGTTGCGGACGAGGTCGCGGATGGTGATGCGGCCGTTGCCCTCGACGTTGGGCGGACGGGACTCCAGCCGGATCACGTGGTGTTGCTGGAGTTGCAGTTCGGCCGAGTCCTCGATGGTGATGATGCGTTCGCCCTCGGGGATGAGGCCGGAGAGGGCGTTGAGGAGGGTGGTCTTGCCGGTGCCGGTGGCGCCGGAGACGATCACGTTGAACTTGGCCTGCACGAGCCCGGCGAGCAGGAGCAGCATCTGCTCGTCGAGGGAGCCGAGGCCGATCATCTCGTGCAGGGTGAAGGCGCGGGGGAAGCGCCGGATGGTGAGGGTGGCGCCGGTCAGGGCGAGCGGCGGGATGATCACGTTGACGCGTTCGCCGCTGGGCAGGCGGGCGTCGACCATGGGGTTGGCCTCGTCCACGCGCCGGTTGACGGTGGAGACGATGCGCTCGATGGTCTGCATGAGCTGCTCGTGCGAGGCGAAGCGCAGGGGGAGGCGTTCGACGCGGCCGCCGCGCTCCACGAAGATCTGGTCGGGCCCGTTGACCATGATCTCGGAGATGGAGGCGTCCTCCAGCAGGGGTTCGAGGACGCCGAGGCCGAGGGCCTCGTCCACGACGCGCCGGATGAGCTGGGTGCGCTCGGCGGTGGACAGGACGGGACCCTCGCGGCTGATGATGTGCCCGAGGACCCGTTCGAGACGGGCGCGCCGCTCGGCGGGGGCGAGGGCGGACATCTCGGCGAGGTCGATCTCCTCCAGCAGCTTGGCGCGGTAGCCGGAGACGAGCCGACCGTCCTCGCGGGGGCTGTGTCGGTCGTCGGGGGTGTTGACCCGGGAACGCAGGCTCATGGTCGGTCGGGTCACCTTTCCCCGTCGGCGGGCATGCTGGCGGTACGGCGGGCTTCGAGCCCGTCGAGACCCGGGATGACACTCTTGATGCGGATCGTCGCGGTCGCGGTGACGACGTCTCCGCCGCCCACGACGATCCGGGCATCGAGGTTCGAGCGGATCGCCGCTTGGCCGGCCGGCTCACCCCTGCCCTGTCCCGGGTACTGCGCCTCCACGCGGGCCGCCGTGCGGGCGGCGGTGTCGGCCTGTTCGTAGACGTAGGCCACCCAGCCGAGTTGGATCGCGGCGAGGGCCACGAGCAACAGGATCGGCGTCCAGACGATGAACTCGATCGCGACCTGACCCCGGTCACGACGGGCGCGTATGCCGGTCACGGGGCCTCCCCCTCCCAGGCCGCGCCGCCGGTGCCCCGGATTTCAAGAATGTTGAAACCGGGCACGAGCAGGGGCACTTTCAGGGTGACGGTCGACTTCACGATGTCCCCTTCGCGGGGGCAGGCGGCGGTCACCGGCCACGACACGTTGCGCCGCGCCGCCGCCTCGCAGTCCCCCTCCACCGCCGCCGCGCGGGCCGCGCGGTCGGCGGCGTTGCCGGCCAAAGAGAAGCCGTAGCCGATGAGGACGGCCTGCCAGACGGCCAGGATCAGCAGCATGATCAGCGGCATCATGCCCGCGAACTCCAGCGCGACCTGGCCCGTGTCGCGCCGCGCGCCGAAGCGCCGGGCCGCGCCGGCGCGTCCGGCCACGGCGGCCCGTCGGGCCGTGTCGGCCACGCGGGTCACGCGGCCCGCACCGCCCGCGCGGGCCGCGTCGGCACGCCCGCCCGCGCCGCCCGTTCGGGTTTGTCTCGGGGCGGGGGTCATGGCCGGGCCTCCCCACCTCGTCGTCGCCAGGGCGCCGCCGCGCCGCGGTCGCCGCCGGAGCGCATGCGGGCGAGGCGGCCGGGTGGGCGGACGGCGACGGTGCCGCCCGGCCCGGGTCCCGTCGTGCCGCCGCCGGCGAGGGCGGCGGGTTCGCCGGGGCGGGGGGCGGGGGCGGGTTTGGCGAGGAGGCCGAGTTCGCCGGCGAGGGTCCACAGGGCCTGGCGGACGGTGGACTTGGCGTCTAGGTCCTGGAGTCGGCCGGCGTCGACGACGCCTTGGAGTTCCTTGAACGCGGCGGGCACGGGGGTGCGGGTGGGGCGGGTCTTGGTGATGCGTTCCATGAGCGCGGGCTGGATCTCGGAGGCCCGGGCGAGGCGGTTGACGACGAGGGTGGTCTCGGTGGCCTTGCGGACCTGGAGGCGTTCCCAGAGTCGGACGAGGCGTTTGGCGGCGCGGACGCACACCACGTCGGGGGTGGCGACGAGGACGGCGGTGTCGGCGAGTTCGACGGCCGCGGCGTTCGCCGAGGTGAGGTGGGTGCCGCAGTCGACGACGACGACCTCGTAGCGGCTGCGGAGGGCGCCGAGGACCTGGCGGGCGGTGCGTTCGTCGACTTCCTCGCCGCGTTCGCCGTCGGCGGGGGCGGGGAGGAGGGCGAGGCCGCTGTCGTGGTCGAAGACGGCGTCGGCGAGGACGCGGGGGGTGATGTCGGTGATGCCGACGAGGTCGACGACGGAGCGGCGGAACTGCACGTCGAGGTAGTTGCCCACGTCCCCGGCCTGGAGGTCGAGGTCGAGGAGGACGGTGCGGCGGCCGGCGGCCGCGGCGGCGAGGGCGAGGTGGACGGCGGTGAGGGTGGTGCCGACGCCGCCCTTGGCGCCGGCGACGGTGACGATGGTGCCGCCGGGGCCGTGGAGGAGTTCGGCGGGCCCGGCCCCGAGGTGGCGGCGGACGCCGACGGCCCAGCCGGCGGCGGCCTGTACGCGGGCGGAGACCTCGTCGTAGGAGAGCGGCAGGGGGATGACGCCGCGGGCGCCGGAGTCCATGGCGGCGGCGAACGCGGCCGGGCCGGAGTCGGCGCTGACGAGGACGACGCCGACGGCGGGGAAGCGGAGGGCGACCTCGCGGATCAGGTCGAGGGCGGGGACGGGGCCGATGCGTTCGTGGACGAGGACGACCTCGGGGAGTTCGTCGAGGGCTTCGGCGGCCTGTCGGGCGAGGGTGTCGAGGAGGGCGGTGGAGTCGGTGACGGGCGGCGCGGGTTCGGCGTCGGGGAGTTGGCCGAGGAGGGCTCCGACGGCGCGGGCGGCGTCCGGGTCTCCGACGGCGGGAAGGATTCGGGTGATCATCCGGGCCTCACTTGTCGCCGTCGAGGGTGTACGTGCGGTCGCTCGGGGAGACGGTGGAGTCGGTGCCGGGGGCCACGAGCGCGAGGCGGACGTGTTCGGCGAAGGACTCGGAGTAGGCGACGCGCTGGGCGTCCTTGACGGTGAGGGCGAAGGTGATCGGGACGGCCTCGGTGGGGCCGATCCGGTCGCTCTTCTTCTCGATGGGGGTGAGCTTGCCGACGTTGACGACGCGGGCGTTGGCGACGATGACCACGGAGGTGTCGGGGGCCTTGTCCTTGCCCTTGAAGGTGGCGAGCACGTTGACCTTCGCCCCGGGGGTGATCTTGCCGGCGACGCCGGTGGCCGCGTCGATCATGATCGCGACCTCCTGTTCCCCGGCGCGGAGTTGGGGTTTGTCCACGAACATGTCGCGTTGGAGGAGGGAGCCGGCGCGCAGGGTGGTGACGGCGATGCTGTCGCCGAGCACGTCGAGGTCGGTGACGGCGGTGCCGGGCAGCCAGCGCTTGGGCATCTTCACCCGTTCGAACTGGCCCGGGGTGAGGGCGGTGTACGGCGGGATGTCCTTCTTCACCTCGTAGGCGACGACCTCGGGGCCCACCTTGGAGTTGACGTTGCCGATCAGCAGCAGCACGCCGGCGAAGGCGCCGAGGGCGCACAGGACCGACAGGACCAGCAGGATGACGCCGCGGCGCTGGCGTGAGTTCATGAGCCGTACTACCTCGTCGTTCGTCGGTCGGCGGAGCGGCGGTCAGGGTCTGGGGGTCCGGGGGTCGGGCACGTCCGGGGCCGGGGCCGGCGGCGCGGCGGGCACGGTGACCCGGGGGTCCGGTGCGGCGGGCGCGGAGGGGCCGACGGGCGGGTAGCGGCCCTCGGGGCGGTCGGCGGCGCCCGTCGGGCCGGGGCCGCGGCCGCCGTGCGTGCCGTACCCGCCGCCCTGGCCCTCGCGCTCGGGCGGGCCGGCGGCGCAGAACCCGCAGCGGTCGCCGATGAGTTCCAGTCCGCACCAGTGGCAGCGGTCGCGGCGGACCGAGGCGACGAGTTGGTAGAGGACGGGCAGGTCGGGGATGGCGGCGGCGAACTCGACGAGTTTGCCCGTGCCCCACCAGCGGGCCGAGTCGGCGGGCAGCGGGTTCTCCATGACCCCGCGCACGTCCCAGGCGGGGGCGAGGTCGGCGGCCACCCAGTCGCCGGCGAGGTTGCCGCGGGCGAAGGTGAGGTGGGTGGGGAACTCTGGTCCGGGCGGCAGGGTGTTGGGGGGCGAGGCCGTTCCGCGCGCGCCGCGTCCGCCCTGCGCGTGCCGCCGCGTGCCCTTTCGGCCGGGGCCGCCGGCCGGGGCCTTGGCGGGGGCCTGGCCGGGGAGCAGGCGGGCGAGGTGGGGGACGGGGTGGGCGAGGACGACGAAGCGGGCGTTCGGGGACCAGGAGCGGGCGTGGGTGCGCAGGCTCACGGGGACCCGGTCGAGCCGGGCGACGGAGCCGAGGAGGGCGCCGGCGTGGATGTAGTGGGTGAGGAGGCGCGCGGCGGAGGCGAGGACGCCGGGGCTGAGGTCGCTGACGGTGAGCTGTCTCAACTGGCGGGCCAGGAGGGCCGTGCCGAGCGGCGGGAGGTCGGTGGGGACCAGCGCGATCCGGTCGGATTCGAGGATGGCGCGTACGGCGTGCAGTCGGCGGGTGGTTTCGGCCGGCAGCCAGGTGGGGGCGAGGACGACGAGGTGGCCGTGGGCGTCGAGGTGCGCGGCGGTCTCGGTGAGGGCGCGGTCCAGGTCCCAGGTGCCGGGGGGTTCGAGGACGAGTCCGGCGGGGGTGTGCCGGTCGGGCGCGGGCAGCAGCAGATCGGCGCTGGTGACAGCGATGGCGGTCGGCATCCGCATCCCCCCGTTCCCCGGTGCGCCGGGGCCGCCGTTTCTCCCCCGGCTCCCCGCGCGCGGTTCTGCGCGACCGCAAACGGTCGACGCGTGTCCCTCCTGCCTCAGCACCATATCCACGGAAGGTGACGCGGGGCAGGGCCTTGCCGAATCCCGTGCGGTCGGGCTCGGGCACGGGTTCGGCGAAACCCGGACATCGGGGATTCACGTGGCGTCGGTTTCCGGCCAAGCGCCGCACACCCTTGACAGATGGATTGGTCTGGACCAACTTGGGTCCAGGCTCGCTCCCCGCCCCGCCGCCGACCCCGGCCCCCACCCGGGACGGCTTCGCCACGCCCTGCTCAACGCCTGTTCTGCAACCTCCCACGTCACAGCAGTCACACGCGTCACTCCTGTCATTGGATTCACAGATTCCCCTTCGCGTATTCCCTCTCCCCCCACGGAGCCCCTCGTGAATCGCTTGAGATCCCTCGCCCTCCTCGGCGTCGGCACCCTGACCGCCTCCGGTCTGACCCTGCTGGCCGGCGGCACCGCCCAGGCCGCCGACATCAACGTCGTCCGCAACGGCGGCTTCGAATCGGGCCTGTCCAACTGGAGTTGTTCCGCCGGCAGCGGCGCGAACGTCTCCTCCCCCGTGTACGCGGGGTCCGGCGCCCTCAAGGCCACCCCCGCCGGTTCCGACAACGCCCGCTGTTCCCAGGTCGTCACGGTCAAGCCGAACTCGACGTACACGATCAGCGCCCAGGTCCAGGGCAGCTACGTGTACCTCGGGGCCACCGGCACCGGCACCCAGGACGTCTCCACCTGGACCCCCGGCAGCGGGGCCGGCTGGCAGAAGCTGTCCACCACCTTCACCACCGGCGCGAACACCACCCAGGTGACCGTCTACACCAACGGCTGGTACGGCCAGCCCGCCTACCTCGTGGACGAGTTCAGCGTGTTCGGCCCCGACGGGGGCGGCGGCACCGACCCCGGTCCCTCGATCCCGGGCGCCCCGGCGGGCCTCGCGGTTTCCGGCCAGGATTCCACCGGGCTCACCCTTTCGTGGAACGCGGTCAACGGCGCGACCACCTACCACGTCTACCAGGACGGGGTCCGGGTGCAGAGCGTGAGCGGCACCCAGACCCGGATCGGCTCGCTCTCCCCCAAGACCTCGTACTCCTTCCAGGTCAGCGCCGCCAACCAGGCCGGCGAGGGTCCCAAGAGCGCCCCGTTCACCGGCACCACCACCGACGGCGGCACCAACCCGAACCCCAACCCGAACGTGCCCAAGCACGCGGTGACGGGCTACTGGCAGAACTTCAACAACGGCGCCACCGTCCAGAAGCTCTCCGACGTGCCCTCCCAGTACGACATCATCGCCGTCTCCTTCGCCGACGCCACGAGCACGCCCGGCGCCATCACCTTCAACCTCGACTCGGCCGGGCTGAACGGGTACACCGTGCCCCAGTTCAAGGCCGACATCGCCGCGAAGAAGGCCGCCGGCAAGTCCGTGATCCTCTCGATCGGCGGCGAGAAGGGCACCATCTCCGTAAACGACTCGACCTCCGCGAACAACCTCGCGAACTCGGCCTGGTCGCTGATGCAGGAGTACGGGTTCAACGGCATCGACATCGACCTGGAGAACGGGCTCAACCCGACCTACATGACCCAGGCCATGCGGGCGCTGTCGGCGAAGGCCGGTCCGTCCATGGTGCTGACGATGGCCCCGCAGACCATCGACATGCAGTCGACGAGCGGCGGGTACTTCAAGACGGCGCTGAATCTGAAGGACATCCTCACCGTCGTCAACATGCAGTACTACAACAGCGGCTCCATGCTCGGCTGCGACGGCAAGGTCTACTCGCAGGGCTCGGTGGACTTCCTGACCGCCCTGGCCTGCATCCAGCTGGAGGGCGGGCTCGACCCGAGCCAGGTGGGCATCGGCGTGCCGGCCTCCACCAGCGGCGCGGGCAGCGGCTACGTGTCGCCGGCCATCGTGAACAACGCGCTGGACTGCCTGACCCGGGGCACCTCCTGCGGGTCCTTCAAGCCCTCGAAGACCTACCCCTCGCTGCGCGGCGCGATGACCTGGTCCACGAACTGGGACGCGAAGTCCGGCAACGCGTGGTCGAACGCGGTGGGTCCGTACGTGCACAACCTGCCGTAGCCGGGAGGGTGTGGGGGTGGCCGGATCGCGGTCTTGACCGGGACATGCCACACAAGCAGGCTGTGCCCCGTCGCACGACCACCCCCACTCCCACCCAGGAGATCGCATGCGGCTCCCCACCCGTCGAAGGGCGGCCCTCACGGCCGCCCTTCTCGCGTTGGCCCTCGGCGCACCCGCCTACGGCATGACCGCCACGGCCTCGCCCACCCCCGCTCCGCCCACCGTCGCGCAGGACGAGAGCATCACCCAGTACCGGATCCACGGCCCCTCCACCCCGGCCGAACGCACCGCGCTGCTGCGCACCGGGGTCTCCGTGGACGAGGTCTCCGACCACGAGGTCGTCGTCAGCGCCGACCCCGCCCAGGCCCGCGCCCTGCGCGGCCTCGGGCACAAGCTCACCCCCCTGCCCGGCCCCCCGAACCGCTCCCTGCCCGGGGTCGCCGCCGGCCCCGCCGACTTCCCCTCCGCCGACGCCAAGTACCACAACTACGCGGAGATGAGCGCCGAGATCGACCAGCGGATCGCCGCGTACCCCGGCATCATGAGCAAGAAGGTGATCGGGAAGTCCGTCCAGGGCCGCGACATCGTCGCCGTCAAGATCAGCGACAACGTGGGCACCGACGAGGCCGAACCCGAGGTCCTCTTCACCCACCACCAGCACGCCCGCGAGCACCTCACCGTCGAGATGGCCCTGTACCTGATGAAGGAACTCGGCTCCAAGTACGGCACCGACAGTCGCGTCACCAACGTGGTGAACAACCGCGAGATCTGGATCGTGCCGGACCTCAACCCCGACGGCGGCGAGTACGACATCGCCACCGGCTCCTACCGCTCCTGGCGCAAGAACCGCCAGCCCAACACCGGCTCCTCCTACGTCGGCACCGACCTGAACCGGAACTGGGACTACAAATGGGGCTGCTGCGGCGGCTCCAGCTCCTCCAAGAGCTCCGACACCTACCGCGGCGCCGCCCCCGAGTCCGCCCCCGAGGTCAAGGTGGTCGCCGACTTCGTGCGCGGCCGGGTCGTCGGCGGCAAGCAGCAGATCAAGGCCGCCATCGACTTCCACACCTACAGCGAACTCGTGCTCTGGCCCTACGGCTGGACCTACGACGACACCGCGCCCGGCCTGACCGCCGACGACGCCGCCGCGTTCAAGGCCGTCGGCACCTCCATGGCCCGCAGCAACGGCTACACCCCCGAGCAGTCCAGCGACCTGTACATCACCGACGGCAGCATCGACGACTGGCTGTGGGGCACGCAGAAGATCTTCGGCTACACCTTCGAGATGTACCCGACCGGCTCCGGGGGCGGCGGCTTCTACCCGCCCGACGAGGTCATCGACCGCGAGACCACCCGCAACCGGGACGCCGTCCTCCAGCTCCTGGAGAACGCCGACTGCATGTACCGCTCCATCGGCAAGGCCCAGCAGTACTGCGCCTGACCCGCGGCGACCACCGGAGCACGGACGGCCGGGTCGCGCCGGCGGGGCACACCCCGTCGACGCGGCCCGGCCGCACCCGGTCCCGCGCTCAGTCCTGCGGGGTCAGCTCCGCCATCGGGTTCCAGTCCGCCTGCTCCGGCAGGTCCGCGTACACGATCTGCGGGGTCTCGGCGATCGCCGGGGCCATCGCCGCCAGCCCCGCCGCGAAGTGCGGGGCCTTGACGTGCACGGCCCCCGCCTCGGAGTCCCGGAAGCCCTCCACGAGGGTGAACCGGTTCGGGTGCTCCAGGTCCCGGGACCAGTCGAAGAACAGGTTGCCCGGCTCCGCGCGGGTGGCGGCGGTGAACTCGGCGACCCGCTCGGGCCAGCCGTCCACGTGCTCGGGCTTCACGACGAAACGAACGCTGATGAAGATCATGCCGCCAGCCTGCCGGCCCGGACCCCGCCGTCGCCAACCCGCGCGGGCCCGGGCCCGCGCGGAGCCGGCTCAGCCCAGCACGGCCAGCGCGTCGATCTCCACGAGCAGCCCGGCCGGCAGCCCCACGTACACGGTGGTGCGCGCCGCCGGGGCCTCCTTGATGCCCTGCTCCTCGAAGTACGCGTTGTAGATCTCGTTCATCTCGGCGAAGTGCGCGGTGTCGGTGAGGTACACGCGGATCATGATCGCGTCCTCCCAGCCCGAGCCCCCGGCCTCCAGCACGCTGCGCACGTTCTCCAGGGTCCGCACGGTCTGCTCTCGCAGCCCCGGGCCCACCACGGTCGGGGCCTGGCCCTCGACGGCCGGGCCGAAGCCGACCTGCCCGGCCACCTGGAGCAGGTTGCCCTTGCGGACCCCGTGCGAGAACCGGGCCGGCGGGGCGGTGTGGGTGGGCGGGGTGACGGCGACCTTCTCGGTGCTCACGGGGTGTCCTCCAAGGATTCGGGATGGTCGACCGGCGCGGTCCCGGAGTGGTCCCGGCCGATCAGGTCCGCGGTGCGGCGCACCGACGGAAGCAGGTCCAGGAGCCGGTCGCCGGGCACCAGCGCGGCCGGCGCCGAGACGGACACGGCGGCCAGCACCCGCCCGTCCCCGCCGCGCACGGGCGCGCCCACGCAGTGCACGGCCTCCTCGTGCCCACCGAGGTCGCAGGCCCAGCCGCGGTCGCGGACCTCGGCCAGTTCGCGCAGCCAGGACTCGGCGTCGGGGGTGGAGCGGGCGGTGTAGGCGGGGTACTCCAGGCGGTGGGCGAGGGCCACGCGTTCGGCCTCGGGCAGGTCGGCGAAGAGGACCTTGGCGACGGCGGCCACGGTCACGGGCACCGGCCGGCCGATCCGCGACCACATGCGCACGGGGCTGCGGGCCTCGACCTTGTCCACGTACACGACCTCGTCGTCCTGGCGCAGCGCGAGGTGCACGGTGTGGCCGGTCTCGGCGCCGAGGGCCAGGAGGTGCGGGCGGGCGATCTCGCGGACGTCGAGGTTCTCCAGGGCGGCCGCCGCGAGGGTGAACAGGCGGGCCCCGAGGCGGTAGCGGCCGTCGGGCAGGCGGTGGGCGTAGCCGTGTTCGGCGAGGGTGCGCAGCAGCCGCAGGGCGGTGCTCTTGTGCACGTCGAGGGCGTCGGCGACGGCGCCGAGGCCGGCGGGGCCCTCGGCGAGCACGGGCAGCACGGCCAGGGCCCGCTCCACGCTCTGGCTCATCGGCTCCCCTGTCCCGTGCGTCGGCGCCGGGCCGTCGTTGACCGGGCGTCACCGGGGATGTTAGACAGCACGGAGCACTGCCCGCAACGCCCGTTGCGTGGAGTGCAACAAGTTTGCCATGTGCGCGCCACACCGTCGCCGCACTCGCCGACCCGGCCCCGGGAGGACCCCCTTGTCCAGCGACGCCGCAGACCGCCTCGACCAGGCAGCGCTCGACCGGACCGTGCTCGACCACCGCTTCAAGGGCTTCCCGCCGGACGCGGCGGAGGCCGGGCTGACGGTGGGCGGGCTGGTGGCGGAGCGCCGGTCGCTGTTCGAGGGCGGGTTCACCACCCCGGTGCTCACCCTGGACGCGGCGGCGCTGGAGCACAACATCTCGGTGCTCGGCGCGTACACGGAGCGGCACGGGCTGGCCTTCGCGCCGCACGGCAAGACGTGCATGGCCCCGCAGTTGTTCGCGCGGCAGCTCGCGGCCGGGGCCTGGGGGATCACGGCGGCGGTGCCGCACCAGGCGCGGGTGTACCGGGCCTTCGGCATCGACCGGATCTTCCTGGCGAACGAGCTGGTGGACGCGGCGGCGCTGCGGTGGGTGGCGCGGGAGCTGGCGGCCGATCCGGCCTTCGAGTTCGTCTGTTACGTGGACTCGGTGCGCGGGGTGGAGCTGATGGACCGCGCGCTGGCGGGCTCGGCCGGGGCCGCGGGGGCCCGTCGGGTGGACGTGGTGGTGGAGCTCGGCGGCGGGGTCGGGGGGCGGACCGGGGCGCGCACGGAGGAGGAGTGCCGGGCGGTCGCGGACGCGGTGGCGGCCTCGTCCTCGCTGCGGCTGGTGGGCGTGGCGGGGTACGAGGCGGAGGTGCCGGACGCGGACGCGGAGCGGGTCGCGGCGTGGTTGCGGCGGCTGACGGCGTTGGTGGTGGAGTTCGACGGGGCGGGCCGGTTCGGGCCGGACGTGGCGGAGATCGTGCTGAGCGCGGGCGGTTCGGCGTGGTTCGACGCGGTGGCGGCGGAGTTCGGGGCGCTGCCGAAGCTGTCGCGGCCGGTGTTGCGGCTGTTGCGGTCGGGGGCGTACGTGTCGCACGACCACGGGCACTACCAGCGGATCACGCCGTTCGCGGAGCGGGTGCCGGCGGAGGGCGGGTTGCGGCCGGCGTTCCGCCTGTGGGCGCAGGTGGTCTCGCGGCCGTCCCCGACGCAGGCATTCGTGAACGCGGGCAAGCGGGACGTGGCCTATGACCTGGGGCTGCCGGTGGCGGAGCTGGTGCGGGACCCGTGGGAGGGCACGGAGCGGCCGGCGACGGGGGTGCGGGTGGTGAAGCTGTCGGACCAGCACGCGTGGTTGGAGACGGACACGGCGGACGCCCTGCGGGTGGGCGACTGGGTGGCGCTCGGCATGTCGCACCCGTGCACGATCTTCGAGAAGTGGCCGCTGATCCCGGTGGTGGAGGCGGACGGCACGGTCTCGGACGCGGTGCGGACCTTCTTCTAGGAGCGGCGGGAACGGGCGGGCGGGAGGGTGTGACGTGGATCTGGTGATCCGGGGCGTGCGGGTGGTGGACGGCACGGGCGGTCCCTCGTACCGCGCGGACGTGGCGGTGCACGAGGGGCGGATCGCGGAGATCGGCCGGGTCGCGGGCGGCGGGCGGGAGACGCTGGACGGGGCCGGGCTGGTGTTGGCGCCGGGGTTCGTGGACATGCACGCGCACAGCGATCTGGCCCTGCTGCGGGATCCGGAGCACGTGGCGAAGGTGGCCCAGGGGGTGACCCTGGAGGTGCTGGGGCAGGACGGGCTCAGTTACGCGCCGGCGGACGAGCGGACCCTGGAGGGGGTGCGGGCGGCGATCGCGGGGTGGAACGGTTCGGGCGAGGACATGCCGGGCGGTTTCGACTGGCGGTCGGTGGGCGGGTACCTGGACCGGCTGGACCGGGGGGTGGCGGTGAACGCGGCCTACCTGGTGCCGCAGGGCACGGTGCGGGCCGGGGTGGTGGGCTGGTCGGACCGGCCGGCCACGGCGGCGGAGCTGGACCGGATGCGGGAACTGGTCGCGGAGGGCCTGGCGCAGGGGGCGGTGGGGATGTCCTCGGGGCTGACGTACACGCCGGGAATGTACGCGTCGGACGCGGAGTTGACGGAGTTGTGCCGGGTGGTGGCCTCCTTCGGGGGCTACTACTGCCCGCACCACCGCAGTTACGGGCGGGACGCGTTGGGGGCGTACGCGGAGATGGTGGCGTTGGCGCGGGAGTCGGGGTGCGCCCTGCACCTGGCGCACGCGACGATGAACTTCGGGGAGAACGCGGGCCGGGCCGGGGAGTTGTTGGCCCTGTTGGACGAGGCGGCGGACTCGGGGGTGGACCTGAGCCTGGACAGCTACCCGTACACCCCGGGGTGCACGACGTTGGTGGCCCTGTTGCCGAGTTGGGCGAACGAGGGCGGTCCGGCGGCGACGCTGGGGCGGTTGGCGGATCCGGTGGTGGCGGAGCGGATCCGGGCGGACCTGGAGGAGGTCGGCTCGGACGGCTGCCACGGGGTGCCGGTGGACTGGTCGACGATCGAGATCTCCGGGGTCGGGGACGCGGCGGCGCACGGGCATCTGGTGGGGACGCGGGTGTCGGGCTGGGAGCAGGCGCGGGCGTTGCTGTCGGCGGACCGGCTGCGGCCGTCGATCCTGCAGCACGTGGGGCACGAGGAGAACGTGCGGGCGATCATGCGGCACCGGGCGCACACGGGCGGTTCGGACGGGATCCTGGTGGGCGCGAAACCGCATCCGCGGGCGTACGGCACCTTCCCGCACTACCTGGGGCACTACGTGCGGGAGTTGGGGGTGCTGTCGTTGGAGGAGTGCGTGGCGCACCTGTCGGGGCGGCCGGCGGCGCGGTTGCGGCTGCCGGACCGGGGGCTGGTGCGGGTGGGGTACCGGGCGGACCTGGTGTTGTTCGATCCGGGGACGGTGGCGGCGGGGGCGACGTTCGAGGCGCCGCGGACCCTGCCGACGGGGATCGAGCACGTGCTGGTGGACGGGCGGTTCGCGTGGCGGTCGGGGCGGCGCACGCAGGTGTTGGCGGGGCGTTCGGTGCGGCGCACGCCGACGGCGCGCGGCTGAGCGGGGCGCGGGCGGGCGTGCGCTCGGGGACGGGTCGGGGGCGGGGTCATCCGATGGTCGGACGAGCGGCCCGGGCGGGGCACCTACGATGGCGGCCATGCTCGCCTTCGCCCCTGCCGGGTTCTTCCTTCTGCTGTTCTGCGCGAGTGCGTGGCGCGACCGGCGGCGGTTCCGCAACGCCGTGCTGTTCGGACTGACCCTGATCGCGCTGTCCTTGGGCCTGCTGGCGCAGGCCCGGCACCTGACCCCGCTGTGGGCGGTGGTCGTCGTGGCCGGGGTGTTCCTGGTGCCGATCGTGGGGGCCCTGTACGGGGCGGCGCTGTTGATCGCCAACGGGTTGACGATGATCCGCAAGGAGGGGCGCCGGCCCGCGAACCTGCTGTCGTTGCTGGCGGGGCTCGCGGTGTACGCGCTGGCGGTGATGGTGGTGACGGCGGGCACGTTCCGGGTCTCGCCGGGGTACGCGGCGTTCGTGGCGGCGGCGGTGCTGGTGGCCCTGTACGTGTCGTTCCTGTTCCTGTGCTTCCTGGGCTACGCGTGGCTGTACGGGCGGATCGCGGTGCGCGGGGACGTGGACCACGTGGTGATGCTGGGCTCGGGGCTGCTCGGCGGTGAGCGGGTGCCGCCGCTGCTGGCCTCGCGGCTGCGCAAGGGCCTGGAGATCCACGACGCGCAGGTGGCACGGGGTGGGCCGGCGCCGCTGTTGTTGGTCTCGGGCGGTCAGGGGCCGGACGAGAAGCTGGCCGAGGCGACGGCGATGGCGGCGTGGCTGGTGGAGAACGGGGCGCCGGCGGAGCGGATCGTGGTGGAGGACCGCTCGCGGACCACGGACGAGAACCTGGCGTTCAGTCGGGAGCTCATGGCGGCGGCGCGGCCGGACTACGCGTGCGTGGTGGTGACGAACAACTTCCACGCGTTCCGGGCGGCGATGATCGCGCGGCGGGCCGGGGTGAACGGGCAGGTGCTGGGCTCGCCGACGGCCCGGTACTTCTGGCCGAGCGCGACGATCCGGGAGTTCGTGGCGGTGTTCTGGGAGCACCGGTTCGCGAACCTGGCGATCTGCGCGGCCCTGGCGGGCCTGGGCGTGCTGTCGGTGTACCTGGGCCGCGCGCTGATCTGACGCGCCCGGGCCCGGGTCGGTGGTCGTCCCCCTCGCACGACGACCACCGCCCGGACCCGTCCGCTCGTGTCCCGGTGGCTCAGGCGCGCTGCCAGAGCGCGGGCACGTTGGGGGGTTCCCAGCCGGTCTGGGCCTGGTGGCCCTGGAGGCACACGTAGGTGGAGCCGCCGTAGGTGACCTTGGCGCCGGTGGCGTAGACCGTGCCGGCCTTCCAGGTGCCGCCGGGCTCGGGGTCGCCGGGGCCGGGGCCCGGGCCGGGGTCCTCGCCGCCGCCGACGGTCTTCAGGGTGAGGCCGTAGGTGGAGAGGATCGGGTTGAGGGGCTGGAAGAAGGTGGTGCCGCCGCTGGAGCAGTTCCCGGAACCGCCGGAGGTGACGCCCTGGGCCTGGGTGCCGGAGATGTAGGAGCCGCCGGAGTCCCCGGGTTCGGCGCAGACGGTGGTGCGGGTGACCCCGGAGATGGTGCCCTCGGGGTAGGTGACGCTGGTGTTGTGCTGCTGGATGGTGCCGCAGTGCCAGCCGGTGGTGGAGCCGGAACGGCACACGGAGGCGCCGACGGCCTGCAGCACGGAGCCGGTGACCTGCGTGTTCGCGCCGCCGGAGCCCTTGACGTACGGGGTGGCCGTCCACTGGGAGTTGGCCGCGACCCAGGCCATGTCGTTGCCGGGGAAGATCGATGCCTGGAAGGAGCCCTGGGCGACCTGGTTGAAGCCGGAGGTGCTGGTGCCGGCCCGGCCGCAGTGTCCGGCGGTGGCGAAGCCCTGGGTCGTGCCCTTGGTGATCGGGAAGCCCACGGAGCAGCGCCCGCTGCCGTTCATGTAGTACGCGTCCCCGCCCCTCAGGTCGTACAGGGGGCGCGGGGCCCGCTCGGTGCGCACGACGGTGACCAGGGCGGTGTCGGTGCCGGTGGCCGCGAGGAGTTTCGCGGCGGCGCCGGGGGCGGTCTCCTCGACCACGATCCGGTTGGTGCGCACGTCCACGTAGCGGACCGGGGTGGCGGCGGTCGCGGACCGGTCCAGGGCGTTCTTGGCGGCGTCGAGGCCGGCGAGGGCGTGCGGGACGACGACGGCGCGGGCGCCGGCCGCGCGGATGGCGGCGGCGTCGGCGGCGCGGGTGGTGGCGACGCTGAGGCGGGCGGCGTCGGCGCCGTCGACCCAGGCGCCGGCGAAGCGCGCGCCGAGCCGTTCGCGCAGCCGGGCCGCGTCGGCGCCGGCCTCGGCCTCGTTGACGAGGCGGGCACGGGCCTGGGCGGGGGTGAGGCGGAGGTCGCGGACCATCGCGGCGAGCAGTTCGGCGGGGGCCTCGCCCGTGCGCAGGGTCTGCGCGGCGGAGGCGGGGGCGACGGCGGCCGACGGGGCCGCGGCGCGGGCCGGGGCGGCCTGGACCTGGGCGACGGCCGCGCCGAACAGCAGGCCGGCGGCGGCCAGGGCGGTACACGCCGCGCGGGCGTGTCGCTGGGGCATGGGGGATCTCCTCGGGAACCGGGGCGTGGCGGAGTGGGGGGCGGTGCGGGTCCGTGGGGGGACGGGGTCACCGTAGGGAGGGGCCGGGCGGCTCCGGGAGCTGTCGGCCGGCCCCTCCCCCGGCGTTATGGCCCCCGTCCGGTCCCGAGGTGCGGGTCCGGGCCGGGGGCCGGACGATATGGGGACAGGACCGACGTGACATACGCCCGGGAGCGGGCAGCGGAGGCAGTGGACCGATGAGCAGTGATCCCGAGAAGGACTCCGGGGCGGCCGACGCGCCCCGGAAGCTGTGGACCGGCAGCGAGCGCGCGTACGACCCGGAGGACCTGGTGATGGCGCGCGGTCAGGACCCGACCCCCGAACGCGTCGCGAAGGCCAGGGAATTGATCGAGAAGGAGGGCGCGAGCGTGATCGAGCGCTACCTGCCCTGAACCCTCGCTCCCCCGACGCACCGGCGCCGGCCCGTCGACCGCCCTCGACCGGGCCGGCGCCGGTGTGTCGGGGGCCGGGCGGGGGACGGCGCGGGGGCGGGCGGGGGTGGAATCCGGCAGTGGCTGACAGGTCTGCGAAGCTGGGTCTTTGGCACCCCCGGGAAGGGAACAGACAGCGATGCCCCAGGTCAGGCTGACCACCAACCACGGCGCTCTCGTGCTCGACCTCGACGAGGCGGCGGCGCCGAGGACCGTCGGGAACTTCCTCGGGTACGTGGACGCCGGGCACTACGAGGGCTCGGTCTTCCACCGGGTGATCCCCGGGTTCATGATCCAGGGCGGCGGGTTCACGGCGGATCTGCGGCAGAAGCCGGTGGGGCCGCCGGTGCCGAACGAGGCGGACAACGGGCTGCGCAACCTGCGGTACGCGGTGGCCATGGCCCGTACCAGCGACCCGCATTCGGCGACCGCGCAGTTCTTCGTGAACACCGTCGACAACCCGGCCCTGGACCACAGCGCGCCCACCCCGGCGGGCTGGGGGTACGCGGTGTTCGGATCGGTGGTGGAGGGGCGGGGGACGGTGGACGCGATCGCGGGGGTGGCCACGGGGCGCGCCGGCGGGCACGCGGACGTGCCGAAGGAAGCCGTGGTGATCGAGCGCGCCGAACGCCTCTGACCCAGGCTCGCTCAGGGGTGCGCGACGCCGCCGGCGGGGGTGGGCAGGCGGTGGGCGGCGCGGGTCGCGGGGGGTCCGCCCAGGGCGCGGGCCAGGGCCTCGGCGTGGGCGGCTCGGGTATGGGCCAGGACGGCGGGGGCGCGGTCGACGGTGCGGCCGCGGGGGTGCCAGCCGAGCAGGTGGCGCCAGATCAGCGGGTCGCCGACCAGGGGTCTGGTGACCAGGCCGGGGGTGGGCGGGAAGGTGGCCCGGCACAGTCCGACGGCGCGGCCGACCTGCACGAGGTGCACGCAGGAGGCGGTGTCGGTCTCGTACACGCAGGCCGGGGTGAAGCCGGCGCGGACGCAGGCGGCGGCGAAGCAGTCGCCGAAGCAGCCGTCCCCGGGGACGTCGGTCCATGCCTCGGCGGCGAGTTCGGCGAGTTCGATGACGGTGCGGCCGGCGAGGGGGTGGTCGGCGGCGAGCATGACGTGGACGGGGTCGCGGGCGACCTCGGCCCAGGCCAGCCGGCCGGGTTCGGGCGGTCCGGCCTCGCCGCAGACCCCGACGAGGGCGAAGTCGATGCGTTCGGCCGCGACGGCGGCGGCGATCTCGCGTTCGGACCAGGAGGCGTGGGTGGTGACGGGCGCGCCGGGGTCCTCGGCGGCGAGGCGGTCGAGGAGGATGCCGAGCAGGGGGCCGTGGGTGGCGCCGAGTCGGAATCCGGCGGGGCGGCGGCCCTGGCGGGCGAAGCGGACGGCGTCCTCGCGGAGTTCGTCGACGGCCGGGAGCACCACGCGGGCGCGTTCCAGCACGAGTTCGCCGAGCGGGGTGGGCCGCACCCCGTCCCGGCCGCGTTCGAAGAGGGTGCCGCCCAGGGTCCGTTCGATCCGTTTGAGCTGGGTGGACAGGGCGGGTTGGGCCAGGCCGAGCGCGGTGGCGGCCCGGGTCAGGCTCCCGGCCTCGGCGATGGCCCTGACCGCTTTGAGGTGCCTCAACTCCAGATCCATGACCTGAGCTTGACCCTCCGGGGGGAGCCCGACAAGGACCAGGTCCAGACCACTGTGGTCGTTTTCCGGCCGGCGTCCGTTCGGGCTCCCCACCCCGTTCGTTCAGCGTTCCACGGGGATCCACAGCTCGGTGGACGCGGTCGCGCCCTCGGGCAGCGGTCCGTCCGGGGTCGGTTCGACGCCGGCGGGGAACTCCAGGCGGGTGCGCAGGATCTCCGGGCCGGGCCGGAACCGGTAGGGCTGGGCGGGGAACCACTGGGTGTGGACGTCCCGCCACAGGTTCTGGAGCGAGGCCGGGAAGGGGCCCTCGTCGGTGAAGACGGCCCAGGTGCCGGCCGGCACGTCGAGCACGGTCCAGTCCGCCTCGGGGGCGGGGGTGCCGGCGGGGGCGGCGAACCCGTGGTGGTAGTCGAGTTCGGTGCCCTCGGCCCGTCCGGGGTCCACGTTGACGGTGACGGCGAGGAGGCCCTCGGGCTCGCCGGGGTGGGCCTCGGCCAGTGTTCCGAGCCTGCCCAGGGTCTCGCGGCCCAGGCCCCGCAGGAAGCGGGCGATGTGCGGGTTGACCCCTTCGAAGACGAGGGGGACGCGGGTGGCGGGTCCGATCACGACGAACTCCTCCTTCTCCACGACGCGGTACCTCATGGTGGTGCTCCCTTCGACGACCAGGCGGAAGGAGAGTCGGGGTTGGGCCCGCAGGGGCGCGCCGGTGCGGCGGGCCTCGCCGGGACCGATCCCGTGCACGGCGCGGAAAGCGCGGGCGAATGCCTCGCCCGAGCCCCAGCCGTGCCGGACGGCGATCTCCAGCAGGGTGTCGGTGCCGTGCAGCACGTCCGCCCCCGCCACCGTGAGCCGGCGCCGTCGCACGTACTCCGACAGCGGCATCCCCGCGAGCGCCGAGAACAGCCGGCGCAGGTGGTACTCGGTGGTCAGGGCCTCGCGGGCGAGGGCCGCGGCGTCCACCGGCGCACCGGTCCCCACCGCCTCCTCGATCCGTTCCAGCAACCGGGTCAGTTCCCTGTCGATCCCCGTGGCCACGCCCGGTCCCCTTCCTCGTTGACGTCTCCACCCTGGCGGGCGGCGCCCTTCGCGCACCCGATCTTCCGTGCCCGTTCGGGTCGGGTGCGCGCGGCCGGGTCGGCGCGCCCCGATTCGTCCCGGGACCGCCCGGGACGGCCCCCGGGGTGACGAGCGCAACACCCGGGCCGCGCCGGGGGGCCGTCGTCGGGCATTCCGCAGGCGTCGCGGGGAAGGCACCACGGGTTTCCAAGGGCGTGGGCCCGCCGCACCGGCCGTTTACGCGAAATGGGACATATCGTCGGCGGTTCTTGACCACCGGACCGGCCGAACAGTCGAGCCGGCGGCCCGCTCCGGCCCGTAAGCTCCCGTCATGCAGGTGATCCAGTCAACGAAGCTCTCCAATGTCTGCTACGAGATCCGCGGCCCCGTGCTCGAAGAGGCCATGCGGCTCGAAGCGGCAGGTCATCGCATCCTCAAGTTGAACACCGGGAACCCCGCGGCCTTCGGGTTCGAGTGCCCCCCGGAGATCCTTGAGGACATGCTCCGCAACCTGGGCACGGCCCACGGCTACGGGGACGCGAAGGGGCTGCTGAGCGCACGTCGCGCGGTGATGCAGCACTACCAGACCAAGGGCATCGCACTGGACGTCGAGGACGTGTACCTCGGCAACGGCGTCTCCGAGCTGATCCAGATGTCCATGCAGGCGCTGTTGGACGACGGCGACGAGGTGCTGGTCCCGGCCCCCGACTACCCGCTGTGGACGGCGTCGGTCTCGCTGGCGGGCGGCACGGCCGTGCACTACCGCTGCGACGAGCAGTCCGACTGGATGCCGGACCTCGCCGACATCGAGCGCAAGGTGACGGACCACACCAAGGCGATCGTCATCATCAACCCGAACAACCCCACCGGCGCCGTCTACGACGACGAGATGCTGCGCGGGCTCACCGACATCGCGCGCCGGCACAACCTGGTGGTCTGCTCCGACGAGATCTACGACCGGATCCTCTACGACGGCGCCACCCACACCAACACCGCCGCGATCGCCCCCGACCTGCTCTGCCTGACCTTCAACGGGCTGTCGAAGAACTACCGGGTGGCCGGCTACCGCACCGGGTGGATGGCGGTGTGCGGGCCGAAGAAGCACGCGGCCTCGTACATCGAGGGCCTCACCATCCTGGCGAACATGCGGCTGTGCGCGAACATGCCCGCGCAGCACGCGGTGGCCACCGCGCTCGGCGGCCGGCAGTCCATCGAGGACCTGGTCAAGCCGGGCGGGCGGCTGCTGGAGCAGCGGGACACGGCCTACGAGCTGCTCACGTCCATCCCCGGGGTGAGCTGCGTCAAGCCCAAGGGCGCCCTGTACCTCTTCCCGCGCCTGGACCCGGCCGTGTACAAGATCAAGGACGACCGGCAGATGGTCCTGGACCTGCTGCGGGCCGAGAAGATCATGGTGGTGCACGGCACCGGCTTCAACTGGCACGAGCCCGACCACTTCCGGATCGTCACGCTGCCCAACGCCACCGACCTGGCCGACGCGGTCACCCGCATCGGCAACTTCCTGGACGGCTACGGCCAGCACTGACCCGATCCCGCGAGGCCACCGCGCCCCGGTCGCCCGGCATCCCGCCGGTGGCCGGGGCGTCCTCGTGCCCCCTTCGAACGGTCCCCGAGCCCCGGCGAGCAGGCTCCGCGTCGGAGACCACGCGCCGTGTACCCCGCCAAGTTCAAGATTCAGCTCAACTTTAGAACCGATCCAATGTAGGATGGTCTCCTCACCTGCCAGGAGGCCCCCGATGTACGAGCCGACCCGCACCAAGTCGGTGCACCGCCCCAGCGGCGGGCCCGGCTCCCCCACCCACCGCGCCGACTACCCGCACCGCAGCCGCGGCGAGGAACTCGACGCCCAGCTCGCCACCCACCTCGGCGCGCTCCTCACGGTCACCGACGAACTCGGCCTGACCGAGGCCGCCGACGTGCTCGCCGAACGCATCGACCGCGTCCGCGGCGCCCGCCCCAGCCGGCTGCCGGCCCACCAGGCCCCCACCGGCGAGACCGCCCGCGCCCTGCACCGCCGCGCCCACGACCTCGCGGGCCGCGCCCTCGTCGTGGCCGCCTCCCGCGCCGACACCGCCTCCGCGATCCTCGCGGCCACGCGGATGGACGCGCACGCCGCCGCCCTCGACCTCGCGGGCGCCCACTGACGGCCCCGGTCCGGGGCCGCGGAGGCTCCGGACCGGGTGCCACACACCCCGCGCCCACCGGGCGCGAACCGCTCCCTCAGCGTCCCGGCCCCGCCGCCGCGCCCCCGACCGGGGCCGAGGGACCGGAGCCCGCGCCCTCGCGGAACTCCGCCGCCGCCACCGCGCACCACGGCACCACCTCGCGCGGCCACACCGGCCCCACCGCCTCGCCGTGCTCCTCCCGCCCCGGCTCCACCCCCGGCACCTCCACCAGGGCCCGGCTCTCCGCCCCGTCCTCGCCCCGCCGGAACCGCACCGTCACCACGTAACGCCCGGTGTCCGCGCCCGGGTTGGCCACCGTGACCTCCGCCGTCACCCGCCGGCTCGACGGATCGATTCGGCAGGCCGAGACCGTGACCTCCTCCACCGGCCGGCGCGGCTCGGGCCGGTGGTCGTCCCCGCCCGCCCACAGGTAGAGCGCGAGCGGCGCGAACACCAACAGCCCGGCCACCAGCACCAGTCCGAGGGCCCACCCCGGCCGGTTCACGCCGGAGCCGCCCCCGTCCCCGCCCGAACCCGCGCCCGCTTCGGCGTCAACCTCGTCCATGGGCACCATCCTTCCCTCCCGCACCCCGTCCGGGGGCGGGTTCCGGACCGAAACGGGACCGCCTCGCCACCGCCCGTTCACCGGACCCCGCGCGGAATGTGGGTTTCCGCGAGCACGCTCCCCCCGTGAGACGCATCCTCGGAATCGTCCTGGCGGTGCTGCTGATCGGCGGTGTGGTCGCGGCCATCATCGCGGGCGGCGGCGGGCGGAAGCCGGACGACACGGCAACGAAGACCGTGCGCGGAGTCATCGGGTCGGAGAAGGCGGAGTTCTTCGACGACCCCGAGGTCCGCCAGGCCCTGGCCGCCCAGGGCTACGACGTGAAGATCGAGACCTCCGGGTCCTGGGCCATGGACAAACTGCCGCTGGCCGACTACGACTTCGCCTTCCCCGGCAGCGACGAGCCCGCCAAGGAGATCGCGGCGAAGGCCGGGGTCAAGGGCGCGCAGAGCACCACGCCCTTCTCCTCCCCCCTCGTGGTCCTGGCCCGCCCGCCGGCCGCCAAGGCCCTGGCCGGGGCCGGGCTCGCCTCGCTCACCGGCCCGCACACCGGCGTGCTGCGCATGGAGCCCTTCCTGAAGGCCGCCGGCGAGGGCGCGACCTGGCAGCGGATCACCGAGGGCAAGGCCCCGCCCGAACTCGCGGGCGCCCTCTACGTGCGCACCGCGAACCCCGAGACCTCCAACTCCGGGGCGCTGTTCGCCGGCGCGGTCGGCTACGTGGCGGCGGGCGGGGCGATGGTCGCCGACGACGCCGCCGTGGCTCGGGTGAAACCGCTGGTCAAGCGCCTGAACGACGCGCAGGGCAGCCAGTCCGACGGCTCCGACGAACCCTTCCGGGCCCTGGTCAGCGGCGGCGGCGAACCACTCACCCTCGCCTACGAGGCCCAGGTCGCGGCCCTCCTCGCCGGCCCCGACGGCGCCAAGGCGGGCGGGACCGCGGACGGTCTCGTGGTCCTCTACCCGGACACCACCGTCAACGCCGTGCACACCTTCGTCCCCCTCAAGCCCGGGGCCGCGGCCCTGGGCACCCTGCTCACCGAGGACCCGAAGCTGCGGGCGCTGGCCCTGCGGCACGGCTTCCGCCCCACCCGGGGCGCCGCCGAGTTCGCCAAGGCCGCCGCCCCCTTCACCGCCTGGCTGAACCCGGGCCTGACCGGGATCCGGCAGGTGGGCAGCCCCACCGTGCCGATCCTGAAGAAGCTGACCGCCCGCACCGACGGAGTGAGCCCGTGACCCTGACCCCGCCCGAGGGGCCGGCCCCGGCCCCGCTCGTGCTGACCCCGCCGGAGCCGGTGGCCGCCGTGCCCCGCACGGCGGCGACCGAGCTCGTGCCGCTGCCCGAGGAGACCCGCGCGGCCCTGGCCCGCCGGGCCGAGGAGTTCACCGCCGGCCTCGCCGGACTCGACGCCCGCTCCCCCGAGTTCGCGCGCCGGATCGCCGAGATCGACGAGCTCGGCGGCGAGGAGATCCGCCGCGCGGCCGGCTCCTCCAACCGGATGCTGGAACGCGCCGTCCGTTCCCTGGACGGCCCCGCCTCCCGCCCGAGCGCCGGCGGCGGTCCGCGCGGCCCCGTGGACTCCGGCTCCCGGGTCGCCGACGCCCTCGTGGAACTGCGCCGCACGATCACCGACCTCGAACCGGGCGAGGGCGCCCCGCGCGGCGCCCTCACCCGGCTGCTGTCCCGACTGCCCGGCGGCAACCGGGCCCGCGACCACCTCGCCCGGTACGCCTCCTCCTCCGCCACCCTCGACCGGATCGTCACCTCGCTGCGCGGCGGCCAGGACGAACTGCGGCGCGACAACGCCGTGTTGGCGGGCGAACGGACCGCGCTGTGGGAGACCCTGGGCCGGCTCCAGGAGTGCGCGGCGCTCACCGAGGCCCTGGACGCGGCCGTGGCCGGGCACGTCGCGGACCTCGAACGGCGGGCGCCCGAGCAGGCCGAGGCCCTGCGCGCGGACCTGCTCTTCCCGATCCGCCGCAAGCACCAGGACCTGCTCACCCAGCTCGCGGTCGGCGCCCAGGGCTACCTGGCGATGGACGTGGTGCGGCGCGGCAACGACGAGCTGATCAAGGGGGTGGACCGGGCGGCGACCACCACCGTGTCCGCGCTGCGGATCGCCGTGCTGCTGGCCTCCGCCCTGGACCGGCAGCGGGCCGTGATCGCGCAGGTGGACGCGTTGCGCGGGACCACCGACGAGCTGATCCGGGGCAACGCGCGGATGCTGGACGAGCGGAGCGCGGACGTGGCGCGGATCGCGGCCGACCCGGCGGTGGGCGAGGCGGCGCTGCGGGAGGCGTTCGCGTCGATCCGCACCACCCTCGACACCATCGACGGATTCCGGGCGCGGGCCACGGAGAACATGGCGGAGACCGTCGCGAACCTCTCCGAGGAGCTGCGGGCCACCTCCGCGCACCTGGAGCGGACCCGCGCGGCCGACGAGCTCGGGGGCGGACGATGAGACGTGGTCCGGCGCGACGCCGGCGGGGCGCGCGCGTGCGACGGGCGTTGCCGGTGTGGCTGGTGGTGGGCGTGTTGTGGGCGTTGGCGGGCTGCGACGGCTCCGCGCCCGGCCCGACCCCGCCGACCGGGGCGTCCGGGAGCTCCGGGGCTTCCGGGAGCACGACGGCCGGGGCCCTCGACCCCTCGAAGCCGCCCGCCCCCTACCGGGAGGGCCGGCTGCGGATCCTGGCGTCGAGCGAACTGGCCGACGTGGAACCGCTGCTCCGGCAGGCGGAGAAGAGCACCGGGGTGGCCGTGGACCTGACCTGGGCGGGGACCCGGGAGATCGTGGAGCAGGTGGCCTCGGGCAAGGCCGACCGGGGGTTCGACGCCGTGTGGCCGGCCTCGGACGCCGAGCTGCGGCTGCGTCCGGAGGCGGCGGGCCGGCTGTCCTCGGCGACGCCGGTGATGTCCTCGCCGGTGGCGATCGGGGGGCGGCCGGCGGCCCTGGCCCGGCTGGGGTGGAAGCCGCAGGAGGTGACCTGGTCGGCGGTGTACGACGCGGTCGCGGCCGGGAAGCTGGGCTACGGCATGACGGACCCGGTGCGTTCGAACTCGGGTTTCTCGGCGCTGGTGGCGGTGGCCTCGGCGCTGTCGGGGGCGCAGTCGGCGCTGACCGAGGCCGATGTGGCGAAGGCCGGGCCGCGGCTGCGGACCTTCTTCTCGGGGCAGAAGCTGACCTCGGGGTCCTCGGGCTGGTTGGCGACGGCGTACGCGCGGCGCGGGGACGTGGACGCGCTGGTGAACTACGAGTCGGTGCTGTTGTCCCTGAACCGGGACGCGGGCACGGACCTGACCGTGATCCGGCCCCGGGACGGGGTGATCACGGCCTCGTACCCGCTGACCCTGTTGACGGCCGCGCCGGCCGGGGCCCGCGAGTCGGGCCGGCGGCTCACCGAGTGGCTGCGCTCGACGGAGGGGCAGCGGCTGATCGCGGAACGGACCCTGCGCCGGCCGGTGGTGGCGGGGGTCGCGTCGAAGACGGATCCCTCGCCGCGCCGCGAGCTGCCGTTCCCGGGCGGCCGGGCGGTCGCGGACCGGCTGCTGGCCGGGTACGAGAACGAGCTGCGGCGGCCCTCGCGGACCGTGTACGTGCTGGACACCTCGGGGTCGATGGCGGCGGACGGGCGGATCGACCGGCTGCGGTCGGCGCTGACGGAGCTGACCGGCACCGGCTCGGCGGGCCCCGGGGAGCGGTTCCGGGACCGGGAGGAGGTCACGCTGATGCCCTTCGGCAGCGGGGTGAAGGAGGTCCGCCGGCACGTGGTGGAGCCGGGGGCCGGGGCGGGCGGGTCGCTGGACGCGATCCGCGCGGACGTGGCCCGGCTGAGCCCGTCGGGGGGCACGGCGGTGTACACGAGCCTGCGGGCGGCGTACGAGGAGCTGGGCCGGGACGGCGGGAAGGACGCGTTCACCTCGGTGGTGCTGATGACGGACGGGGAGAGCGGGGACGAGGCGCGGATCTTCGAGGAGTTCCACGCGGCCCTGCCGGCGGAGCGGCGGCACACGCCGGTGTTCGCCGTACTCTTCGGGGACGGGGACCGGGCGGAGCTGACCCGGATCACCGAGCTGACCGGGGGCCGGTTGTTCGACGCGACGGCGGGCGAGGGCTCGCTGGCGGGGGCCTTCGAGGAGATCCGTGGCTACCAGTAGAGCGGCCGGTCGGGCCGTGACGGCGTGGTTGGAGTCCCGCAAGAACCTGGCGGGCTGCGCGTGCGGGGTGGCCGGGGTCGGGTTGACCCTGGCGGGTGTGGCGGGGGCGTACTGGCCGGTGGTGGTGGGCGGGCTGTACGCGGTGGGGGCGCTGCTGGCGCCGCCCGAGCGGCCCGTGACCCCGGCGTTCCCGGACCGGGCGGAGCGGTTGGAGGCGGTGCGGGAGGACTTCGACCGGCTGCGGGAGTACCTGGCGGAGGTGGAGCTGCCGCCGGCGGCGGGCGGGAAGCTCGCGGAGCTGTTGGAGTGGTACGCGACGTTGCTGGACCCGGGGTGGGTGGCGCAGGTCTCGGCCTCGGGCCCGGAGGCGGTGCACGCGTTGGCGCGGGCGATCCGGGAGGACCTGCCGGAGTCCGTGGACACCTACAACCGGACCCGCTGGTGGAGCAGGTTGCAGCCGGGCACGCAGTCGCCGGAGCGGCATCTGGAGCGGCAGTTGGCGGCGTTGTTCGACGAGGCGGAGGGCTTGGCGCGAGGCATCCGGGAGGCGGAGGACCGCCGCCGCGACGCCCACACCCGCTACCTGGAGGGCCGCGGCGGCGGAACGTAGGGTTCCTGATCATGAACATCTTCGAACAACCGTCCGTTCCTTCCGCCCGTCGTCGCACCGTGTTGACGGCGGCCCTGGGGGTGTCGGCCGTCACGGCGACCGGCACCGCGTCCGCCGCCGTCGCCGCCCCGGCTCCCGCCCCGGCCGTGCGAGCCGACGTCGAGTACCCGTCGAACACTGCCCTCTACCGGGACCCCTCGGTCGTGGAGGGCACCGACTACGGGCGCCGGCACCGGCGGCACGCGCACGCGGACGGGTCCTTCGCGCCGGTCGCGGGGCCGTCGTTCGGGCGGACCGTGATCCTGGCCCTGCACGGCGGCGGGATCGAGATGGGCACCTCGGAGCTGTGTCTGGGCATCGCGGGCTACGACCCGGCCGATCCGGCGAAGGTCCTGCTGGACGGCGCCTTGTACGACCACTGGCTGTTCGAGGGCCTGCGCGGCTCGGACAACAAGGCGCTGCACGTCACCTCCCGCAACTGCGACGACCAGGTGGCCCGTTCGCTGGCGGCCGGCGCGCAGTCCACGCTGAGCCTGCACGGGTGCACGGCGGCCCAGGTGGGGCTGACCGGCACGGGCGCGGACCCGGCGGCGGTGGTCGTGGGCGGTCGGGACGCCCTCGCGCGGGCGGAGGTGCTGCGGGAGTTGCGGGCGGCGGGTTTCCAGGCGATCGACGCGTTCGACCCGGTGTGGTTCGAGCGGCTGCGGCAGCTCAACGGGGACCACGTGGACAACATATGCAACGGCACCCTGCTGGGCGGGGGAGTGCAGCTGGAGATCACGACGGAGCTGCGGCGTTCGCTCTTCGACGACTTCGGCAGCCGGGGCGGCCGGGCGCGGAGCTGGAACGCCCGCTTCCGGGCGTTCCGGGACGCGTGCCGGAACGGGATCGCGCGCGCGGAGGCGGCCCGTCCGATTCTCTGAGCGCCGCGCCTCCGGGCACCCTCCGAGCTCGGGGCGGGCGCGCCCGCGCCCCGGGCCGGGGGTGCCGGTCCGGGGCGCGGGGCGCGGAATGCCCTCCGCTGAAACGATCTTTCTGGGGTCGGCGGTCAGCCGAGGCGTTCGACCAGCGCGTGGTACTGGTCCCACAGTTCCTTGGGGGTGTGGGAGCCGAAGGTGTCCAGGTGCGCGGGGACCAGGGCGGCCTCCTCGCGCCAGACCTCCTTGTCGACCGAGAGCAGGAACTCCAGGTCGGCGGTGGGCAGGTCCAGGCCGTCGGTGTCGAGGGAGGCCAGGGTCGGCAGGACGCCGATCGGGGTCTCGACGCCTTCGGCGGCGCCGTCGAGGCGTTCGACGATCCACTTCAGGACGCGGCTGTTCTCGCCGAAGCCGGGCCACACGAACTCGCCGCGGTCGTTCTTGCGGAACCAGTTCACGTAGTAGATCTTGGGCAGCTTGGCCTGGTCCCGGTCGGCGCCGACCTTGACCCAGTGGGCCATGTAGTCGCCCATGTTGTAGCCGCAGAACGGCAGCATGGCGAAGGGGTCGCGGCGCAGTTCGCCGACCTTGCCCTCGGCGGCGGCGGTCTTCTCGGAGGCCACGTTGGCGCCGATGAACACGCCGTGGTTCCAGTCGAAGGACTCGGTGACCAGGGGCACGGCGGAGGCGCGCCGGCCGCCGAAGAGGATCGCGGAGATCGGGACCCCGCGCGGGTCCTCCCACTCGGGGGCGATGGTCGGGCACTGGCCGGCGGGCACGGTGAACCGGGCGTTGGGGTGCGCGGCGGGGGTGCCGGACTCCGGGGTCCAGTCGTTGCCCTTCCAGTCGGTGAGGTGGGCGGGGGTCTCCTCGGTCATGCCCTCCCACCACACGTCGCCGTCGTCGGTGAGGGCCACGTTGGTGAAGACGGAGTTGCCCCAGAGGGTCTTCATGGCGTTGGCGTTGGTGTGCTCGCCGGTGCCGGGGGCGACGCCGAAGAACCCGGCCTCGGGGTTGATCGCGTACAGCCGGCCGTCCTCGCCGAAGCGCATCCAGGCGATGTCGTCGCCGATGGTCTCCACGGTCCAGCCGGGGATGGTGGGCTCCAGCATGGCCAGGTTGGTCTTGCCGCAGGCGCTCGGGAAGGCGGCGGCGACGTACTTGGCCTCGCCCTGCGGCGGGGTGAGCTTGAGGATCAGCATGTGCTCGGCGAGCCAGCCCTCGTCGCGCGCCATGACGGAGGCGATGCGCAGGGCGTAGCACTTCTTGCCGAGCAGGGCGTTGCCGCCGTAGCCGGAGCCGTAGGACCAGATCTCGCGGGTCTCGGGGAAGTGCGAGATGTACTTGGTGGGGTTGCAGGGCCAGGGCACGTCGGCCTCGCCGGCGGCGAGCGGGGCGCCGAGGGTGTGGACGGCCTTGACGAAGGCGCCGTCGGTGCCGAGCTCGTCGAGGACGGCGGTGCCCATGCGGGTCATGGTGCGCATGGAGACGGCGACGTAGGCGGAGTCGGTGATCTCGACGCCCATCGCGGACAGCGGGGAGCCGAGCGGGCCCATGCAGAAGGGCACGACGTACATGGTGCGCCCGCGCATGGCGCCGCGGAACAGGCCGCCCTCGGCGCCGGGGGCGGAGCCGGTGAACAGCTCCTTCATCGCGGCCGGGGCCATCCAGTGGTTGGTGGGGCCGGCGTCCTCCTCGCGCTCGGAGCAGATGAAGGTCCGGTCCTCGACGCGCGCGACGTCGGTGGGGTCGGAGGCGGCGTGGTACGAGTTCGGCCGGAGCGTGGGGTCGAGCCTCGTGAACGTGCCCTTCGCGACGAGCTCCTCGCACAGGCGCTCGTACTCGGCCTCGGAGCCGTCGCACCAGACCACGCGGTCCGGCTCGGTGAGGGCCGCGATCTCGTCGACCCAGGCGATCAGCTCGCGGTGGGTGGTGGGGGTGGAGGTGGGAGCCGCGTTCTCGCGCGCCACGATTGCTCCTTGATGAGGGGTTTTGTTTGGTGTTGGCCCCGTGGGGGCTGCGACCCGGACGCTTCGCGCTCCGCTCATCCGGTGTCGACCGCACTCATCTGATCATCCGGTGCGGGTGCGCATATGTCCAGAGGGCCTCTCACGTGAGCATCGCCACTCGCATCAATCTTCGGCAAAGCGGGCGCAAAGCCCGCAGTACGACGCCGAACGGGTCGCGCCACCACAGATTCCTCGGTGCGGCCCGTTTCACACCCCCCGGCCGGGAGTGCACCCGGATCCCCCACACCGGGGGCGCACGCCGGCCCGAAACCCCGGCGCGCGCACCGACCGGACGTCGACCACGCGCCGACCGGATCCGCGCGGGATCACCTGACGGGGCCCGACGGGAACACCCGCGCCCTCTTGCCGTCACCTATCGTTTCTCGATAGATTCCGATCGTCACACGAGAGATCGAGAAGGGAAGGGGCCATGGAGAAGATCACCGTGCGCGCACTGCGCGCCGTGCTCGTGGCACTGTTCGCCGGCTCCCTGGCCGCCCAGGGACTGCTCATCGGCTCGACGGCCTTCGACCTGCTGTCGACGGGCCCGGACCACGACATCGC
Organism: Streptomyces dryopteridis; assembly: GCF_049606955.1. Lineage (NCBI taxonomy): Bacteria > Bacillati > Actinomycetota > Actinomycetes > Kitasatosporales > Streptomycetaceae > Streptomyces > Streptomyces dryopteridis. The sequence goes on from NZ_CP187113.1 coordinate 2,008,114, forward strand.
GCCCCGCCCCCTGATGGTGACCGCGATCATCGTCCTCGGCCTGCTCGCCCTCCAGGTGATCCTGGTGTGCGTGTGGCGCCTGGTGACGATGGTGCGCCGGGACACCGTCTTCTCCCCCGCCGCCTTCCGCCCCGTGCACACCGTCCTCGGCGCGCTCGCCGCCGCCGGGGTCCTCACCTTCGCCCTCGGCCTCATCCTGGCCCCCGGCGAGGCCGTGCCCCCCGGGATCGTGCTGCTCATCGGCGTGGCCGGCCTGACCATCCTCTGCGCCGCCCTCGTCGTCCTCGTCCTGCGCGTGCTCCTGGCCCGCGCGGGCTCCATGCGCAGCGAACTGGAGAGCGTGATCTGATGCCGATCCTCGTCGAGATCGACGTGCTCCTCGCCCGCCGCAAGATGTCGGTGGGCGAACTCGCCGAACGCGTCGGCATCACCCCCGCCAACCTCGCCGTCCTCAAGAACGACCGCGCCAAGGCCGTCCGCTTCGCCACCCTCGCCGCCCTCTGCGAGGCCCTCGACTGCCAGCCCGGCGACCTGCTGCGCTGGGTCCCGGACGAACCGGCCGACCCGCCCGCGCCGAAACCTACGGAACCGTAGGTAGCATGGCCGCATGACTGCCGACGCCGCGGCCGGCGCGCCGCTCCCCTCCCCGACGCCGACCCTCGACGCCGGCAAGCCACTGCTGCGCGGCTGGCTGCACGCCGGCATGTTCCCCGCCGTGATCATCGCCGGCGTGGCCCTGATGACCTTCACCGACTCCACCCGCGCCCGCGTCGCGTGCGGGGTCTACGTGCTCACCGCCTGCCTGCTCTTCGGCATCAGCGCGCTGTACCACCGCGGCACCTGGGGCCCGCGCGGCGAGGCCATCCTGCGCCGCCTCGACCACGCCAACATCTTCCTCATCATCGCCGGCACCTACACCCCCCTCACCGTGCTCCTGCTGCCCGACTCCACCGGCAGCACCCTGCTGTGGGCCGTGTGGATCGCCGCCGCCGCCGGCATCGCCTTCCGCGTCTTCTGGGTCGGCGCCCCCCGCTGGCTCTACACCCCCTGCTACATCGCCATGGGCTGGGCCGCCGTCTTCTTCCTGCCCGACTTCCTGCGCAGCGGCGGCATCGCCGTCCTCGTCCTGGTCGTCGTCGGCGGCCTGCTCTACAGCGTCGGCGGGGTCATCTACGGCATCAAGCGCCCCAACCCCTCCCCCCGCTTCTTCGGCTTCCACGAGGTCTTCCACGCCCTCACCCTGGCCGCCTTCGTCGCCCACTACGTGAGCATCTCCCTGGCCGCCTACCAGCACGCCTGACCGGCCCGCACACCACCGGCACGCACGAGGACCCCGGAGCGCACGCCGCCCCGGGGTCCTCGTGTGTCACGGCCGGTCCGGTACCCGCCCCGGCCTCAGGCGAGACGCTCGGCCAACTCCTCCGGATCGGCCGTCGGCCGCTCGCACACGAAGTGCCGGCACACGTACGCCGTCGGCCGACCCCCCTCCGGCACCCGCCCCCGCAGCAACGGGAACTCCGCCCCCGCCGCCTCCGTCGGCTCCGGCCCCACCGCCAGCACCGCCCCCGGCGTCGGCGCGGCCAGCGCCACCGCCCGCAGCGCCGCCGTCGCCGGATCCGCCGGATCGCCCACGACCGCGATCTCCCGCGGCCCGTCCAGCAGCGCCTCCGCCACCGACAGCCCGTGCCCGATGAACCGCGGCACCCGCGGCCCCAGCGCCTTCACCACGCCCAGCGCCCGCTCGGCCGCCGCCCGGTGCGGCACCGAGCCCGTGTGCGCGGAGTACGACAACAGCGCGCCGGCCGCTGCCGTCCACCCCGAGGGCGCCGCGTTGTCCGTCGGGTCCTGCGGGCGCCGGATCAGGGGCTCCGCGTCGTGCGCCGTGTCGTACAGGGTGCCGTCGTCACCCACGAAGCGGGCCAGGATCAGGTCGCAGAGGAATCCCGCGAACTCCAGCCACACCCCCTCGCCGGTCACCGAGGCCAACGTCAGGAAGCCCTCGGCCACGTCCCCGTAGTCCTCCAGCACCCCCGCGCTCGACCCGACCCGCCCGTCCCGGCTGGTCCGCGCGAGCCGCGCCCGCGGATCGAGGTGCACGCGCACCAGCAGGTCCGCCGCCTCCGTGGCCCGCTCCACCAGGTCCGGGCGGTCGAACAGGGCCCCGCACTCGGCGAGCGCGCCGATCGCCAGCCCGTTCCAGGCCGCCACCACCTTGTCGTCCCGCCCCGGCGCCGGCCGCTCCGCACGCGCCGCGAACAACCGCGCCCGCACCCTCTCGGCCCGCTCCGCGTCCTCGGGCGCCGGATCCGCGAGCAGCCGCAGCACGGAGGCCCCGTGCTCGAACGTGCCCTCCTCGGTCACCCCGTACAGGGCCGCCGCGAACGCGCCGTCCGCCTCGCCCAGCACCTCCGTCAACCGCTCGGGCGTCCACACGTAGAACGCGCCCTCCACCGAGGCGCCCGTGGCCGGGTCCACCGAGTCGGCGTCCAACGCGGACGCGAACCCGCCCTCCGGCGTGCGCAGCTCCCGCACGATGAAATCGGCCGTGTCCAGGGCCACCCGCCGCGCGAGCTCCGACCCGGTGGACCGCCACAGGTGCGCGTACGCCCGGCACAGCAGGGCGTTGTCGTACAGCATCTTCTCGAAGTGCGGCACGATCCACTCCCGGTCCACGGAGTACCGCGCGAACCCGCCGCCGAGCTGATCGTGGATCCCGCCCCGCGCCATCGCCTCACAGGTCCCCTCGACCATGTCGAGCGCGCCCTGCGACCCGGTCCGCGCGTGGTGGCGCAGCAGGAACTCCAACACCATGGACGGCGGGAACTTGGGCGCGCCCGCGAACCCGCCACGCACCTCGTCGTACTCGGTGGTCAACCCGAGCAGCGCCCGCGCCGACTCCTCCGGCCCGGGCACCCCCGACTCGGCGTGCGCGGCCACGGACCGCCCGTTCAGATCGGCCACCACCTTGGCGGCGACCTCGGCGACCTCCTCGGGCTTGCCCACCCACGCGGTCCGCACCCCTTCGAGGACCTGCATGAAGGAGGGCATCCGGTGCCGGGGCTCGGGCGGGAAGTAGGTCCCGAAGTAGAACGGCGCGGCGTCGGGCGTCAGGAACACGGTCATCGGCCACCCGCCCTGCCCGGTGGCGGCCTGCACGGCCTCCATGTACACGGCGTCCACATCGGGCCGCTCCTCGCGGTCCACCTTGACGTTGACGAAGTGCTCGTTCATGTACGCGGCGGTCAACTCGTCCTCGAAGGACTCGTGCGCCATCACATGACACCAGTGACAGGCGGCGTACCCCACGGACAACAACACGGGCACCCCCCGCCGCCGAGCCTCCTCGAACGCCTCGGGCGCCCAGGGCCACCAGTCGACGGGATTCTCGGCATGCTGCAACAGATAGGGCGAGGTCTCGTCCCCGAGTCGATTAACCATCCCCCCAACCTATGCCCCGACCCCTGCCCATCGCCTCCGGCCCACCGAACCCATCCTGAACCCGGCAGACCAGAACACTCCATGCCATACCCACAGGAACTCTGCTGACCATCAACCCGGCGGACACTCACTCTGCACGGAGTTGCGCATCACCGGGACATCATTCTGCGACCGCCCCTCCCCTCGGCTTCGGAAAGAAATCGAATCCCAGCAAACCACAATCTTCTCCTTCAGCACCTTCCAGTCGTTGCTCCACCAGAGTCGTCAATCCTCTGGCATCGACGCTGTACTTCCCATGAGCCTTGTCGTTCACTCCGAACAGGATCCCTTCACTCATCAGGCGACTCATCTGCTCTTCCGGATCACTCAGGCCTTTAGACAGCCTCGCCGGAAGCGATCCGTCGCTTTTGAGGACTCGATGACTGTTGGGCAAGTCGTAGTCGGCCAGCCATTTGCTCACAGATTTTCGATTCGTCCCGGCAGCTTGCGCGAGGGTCTGATAATTTGTCCAGCGCCCCGCAGGGATCTCACTCAGGACTTGACGCAGGATTGCCACTTTAGGGTTCGTCAAAGTGTCCGGCGGAGAGCCATCCGGCCCGGGCCAGATCTCGATAGCCAATTCTGCAAGAAATTCCCCCCGTTCTTTGATCTGCGCAATCCCCCAACGCGACTCTCGCGAAATCTGGACATTCATGAACAAACCGCTATTGGCCAGGATTTCCCGCTTCTCTTCAAACTTTTTATTCGACAGAGTTCCATTGTAGGCCGAAAGGGTAAGGTTTCCGATCGTGTGAACAAATTGGGCGTGCAGCTCTGCCGGCGAGAGGGCTTCTTCTGCGCACTCACCAGATTGAGCACACTCGGCCAACACTGCCTCCCAATCCAGGGTCGTGGACTGAGGCATTACGTGCTCGATCGTGACCTTGGAGTTCTCGAAATCAATCACCTCGCCCCTGGCACTCGCCTCCTCCAGACAGCGCAGAATAAACAGCTTATGCCACTCCTTCCCTCGCCAATAGAAGGGCTGCTCCAACATTGCCTGCCTAAGGTCTGAGTCCGTGGGGAACCTGTTGCGTTGACGACTGAGGATCCTGGTCACAGTCTCGGCGTTGAATTCTTCGTCACTGAGCGATCCAATAAGGTCACTCATCATGACGTTATTTCCGGCTCGCCTCACCCCGACAATCAACTGTCGAACAAGATAGCTTTCAACAACACGCAAGATCGCACTCGCCTCGCGCGAATTAATCCGACGAGCGTCAAACGCCATAAGCGTCTTCACACAGATCGGGTAAACAACGTTCGACCTCCAACGAAGGAGCCGATCAAGAGCCTTGCGAACCAGGACGTCGGATTCAAGCGACGGCTTAAGCACTCGACGGAAAATCCGCGCCAAGCCATGGAGGCGAACCACCCATTCACCCACCTCATCTTCCGTCTCAAATTTGCTCAAATATCGCTGCTGATCTTGATAAATCGAATGCTGGGTAGCACGCCTTCCGTCCCTCAAGAGAACATCGAGCCAAATTAGATTGACCAGCTGCGTATCACTCAGCATCCTCTGAATGGGCAACCAATGATGAGTGTAGATTTTCTCGGCGGAACGTGGCAGCCTCATGAATACATAGTTCCGGAGCAGGTCAGCCTGCGTCAGCTTCATTCCGGTATTGTTCAGAGATTCGAAAATCCGATAAACATTATCGTCGGGATGGGCTGAGATTTCAACAAAATTAAGGCGACTGGCAACTGCCTGTTCAAGTTTCTGATATTGGCCTTCGAGATCGTCCGCATCTGGATCGATCAGCCCTTCTAGGCATCCCTTGAAAAACCTGTACGCATCACCGACTCCATCTTCGCCGCCGGCTTCAGGAGATTTTTCAAGGATATTCACCCAGGAAGCGCGATCCGCCTGAGTCGGCAACAGCGTATAGCGCTCGGAACTCTCGGCAAATTCGTTCATCAGGTACTGAACGTTGATCTTCCGAGCCAGCGTGGGAAGCTTCAGTTCACAGTGGTCTCGAATCGCACAGAGCAGAATGCTCAGGGTCGTAACCCTCTGCTGTCCGTCCACGACGAGCCAGCACTGCACGCCTGAAGCCGATCGCTGCGGACTCGGAGCAAGCACAATGGATCCGAGGAAATGACCGTCTTGTTCTTCTGAATCGAGCACGCGGAGAATATCGACCCACAGCCTGTTCAGGTTTTCACGCCTCCAGCTGTACGCCCTTTGGTACAGCGGCACAAGGTATTGCCTGTCACCTTGCAGCAAGGCCTTGAGGACGGTCTCCGTGGCACGCACATGCACTCCTTCACGCATTTAACACAAGCGCTCCGTACGCTAGCGGATAGTTCTGGTGCGCAGCCAGAGCAAGTCGCTTTCGATTAATTTTCGAAAACTTCACCGCATCCTCTTTTCAATTATCGCCGCATTCATATGCCGATACGACTGAACACATTCCGTAGCGCCAACCCCATAGCTGTAACTCATTACCGGTGCCGGCCATCCCCACAGCTCGAACCGCGCACGTATCGGTGCCGCCTTCGGAGGAAACGGCTTCTGGGCTCTCAACCACCCAATCTGCAACGCCCGTTGGGTCGCGCTGGAGTGGGGTTGCGGCGGAGACTGGGGTGTCGGGTCCGGGTCGGGTGAGGGGGAGGCTGATGCGGGAGAGTCATCGTGGCGCCGCCGACGGGGTGTTGGTGCGGGCCGTGGACGAGGAGGTGCGGCGGGGCGGGGTCTCGTCGGGGGAGCGGGACGCGTTGTTGGCGCGGGGGCGGGCCGCGTTGGACTCGCTCGCGGCGACGGCCGCCGTCGAGTACGACGCGTACGTCGCCGCCCTCGACGGCGCCGCCGCGCGGGTGCCGGACGGGGACGGGCGGCGGCGGAGCGCCTCCGCCGCGTTGCTCGCGACCGGGGTGTCGGCGGTCGCCGCGTTCGGGGCGGATCTCGCGCTGGACGTGCCGGCGGGGACGGCCGTGACCGTCGGGGTGATCACGGCGGTGGCGGGGGCCGCCGCGACCGTGGCCAAGGTGACCGTCGGGCAGTTGCCGGCGGCGCATCGCCGGGCCGGGGAGCTGGGCCGGCCCGGGGGGCCGGAGACGTTGCGGTTGCAGTGGTTGTCGGCGTTGGAGGTGCGGGGGATCCGGCCGTTCCTGGAGCGGCAGCGGCCCCGGGCCGGCGCCGGCACCAAGGTCGGCGGCGAGTCCGATACCGGGGCCGCGCCGAGCGGGGCCGCCGGGCGGCCGGCGCCGACCGCCGCGATCGCCGCCGAGGCCGGCCCGCCGCGCCCCCGGCCCGCCGGGAACGGCGCGCCGACGGCCCTGCCCCTGCGGGGCGCGGACCGCAGCGCCGAGGCCCGCCGGCGCACCGCCCTGGATCAGTCGTTCCGGCACCTGCCGCCGCCCGGGGAGCGGTTCGGGGGCCGACGGGCGGAGCTGACGCGGATCGCGCAGTGGGTGGCGGCCGCGCGCGCCGGCACCGAGACCCGGCCGGTGGTCGTCGTGCTGCACGGCGAGCCGGGGGTGGGTCGCACGAGTCTGGCCCTGGCGGCCGCGCACGCCCTGCGGGACCAGTACCGGGGGGCGTGCGTGGTGGACCTGCGCGGCGGTTCCCCGGACTCGGGGGTGGGGGCGGCGCCGCTGACGGCGCGGGACGGGCTGTTGCACGTGCTCAACCGGCTCGGGGCGCCCCGGGACCAGTTGTTGTTCCGGGACCGTTCGGGCGCGCAGGCGCAGACCCGGCGGTTGGCGGACCTGTACGACCGGCATCTGCGGGACACCGCCGTGACGCTGATCCTGGACGACGCGGTGGACGCGGCGCAGGTGCGGCCGTTGGTGCCGGAGCGGTCCGATTCGCTGGTGTTGGTGACCGCCCGGCATCCGTTGGCGCTGCCGGACGATCTGGTGGCGTGGGTGCACCACCTGCCGGTGGCCCGGCTCGCCGAGGCCGACGCCGCGGCCCTGCTGGCCGGGGACGGGCCCCGGCCCGACGCGGAGCTCGCGGCGGTCGCGGAGCGGGCGGGCGGGTTGCCGTTGGCGTTGCGGGTGCTGGCGGGGGCGTCCGAGAGCGTGCGGGCGGCCGGTGGCGCGCTGCCGGAGGTGCCGCAGGCGGAGCCGCTGGGGTGGGCCTTGGCCTTGGCGTACCGGACGCTGCCGGAGGAGCACCGGCGGTTGCTGCGCCGGCTGTCGTTGGCGGGGCGGGCCTCGCTGGGCGCGGAGGCGGCGGCGGCGCTCGTGGACACCGACCGGGCGACGGCGGGCCGGCTGCTGGGGGCGCTGGCCGGGGCGGGGTTGTTGGACCTCGTGCGCGGGGAGCGGTACCGGATGCACGACGCGGTGCGGGCCTTCGCGGCGGCCCGGCTGGCGGCGGAGGAGGACCGGGCGGGGGCGTCGGCGGCGCACGGGCGGTTGATTCGCACGTACGCGCAGCTCGCGGACGCCGTGATCCGCTTGGTGGACGGCAAGATGTCCACCCGCACCAGCAGTTTCGACGGGCACGGTTTCGGCTCCCTGGACGCGGCGCTGCGCTGGCTGGAGGACGAGTCGAGCTTCATCACGGCGGCGCTGCGGCGGCCGGAGGCGATGGCGGACGTGGACCAGCGGGCGGTGCTGGACCTGCTGGGCGCGTTGTGCGACTTCTGTCTGCTGCGGGGCGATCTGTACCGGCTCGGGGAGCTGAACGAGCTGACGCAGGTGTACACGGCGGCGGTGGGGAACGCGGTCGGCGGCGGGATCGGCGTGGACGTGGGCCCCGGGCCCGGCGTCGGCGGCGGCGGGGCGGCCGTGCTCGTGGCCGGGGTGCCCGAGTCCGGGGCGGGTCCGGGTCCGGATCCGGTGGGCACGCCGGCGGAGCCGGGCCCCGATCCGGCGGCGGTTCCGCCGCCGCGCCGGTTGATGCGGTCCTCGGTGGCCTGGCGCACGGGCATCGCGGCCCGGCAGCTCGGCGACCTCGACACGGCCCGCACCACCCTGGCCGGCGTCGTGGACCAGTACCGCGAGAGCCGGTACGAGCCGGGTGCGGCCCGGGCCCTGGTCTCGCTGGGCATCACCCTGCACCACCAGGGGCACCTGGCCGAGGCGGCTGCCCGGATCGAGGAGGCCATCGGGCTCCAGCGGGCACCGGAGCTGGCCGGGGACCGGGCGTGGGCGCTGCACGCGCTGGCCGCCGTGCAGCGGGACCGGGCGCGGTTGGCGGAGGCGGTGGAGCTGCTGGGCACCTCGCTGGCGCTGCACCGGGAGAACGAGAGCGTGCACGGGGAGGCGTGGGCGCACTTCCAGCTGGGGCAGGTGTGGCTGCGGGTGAACGACGTGCCGCGCGCGGAGGAGGAGCTGCGGGCGGCCCTGGAGCTGTACGGGCGGACGCGGGACGCGCGCGGGGAGGCGTGGGCGTTGACGCAGCTCGGGCGGGCCCGGGTGGTGGACGGGGATCCGCGGACGGCCGTGCCGGCGCTGCGGGAGGCCCTGGAGCGGCACCGGGACGCGGAGGACGCGCGCGGGGAGGCGTGGACCCGCTACCACCTGGGGCAGGCGTTGGAGGACGCGGGCGAGCCGGAGGAGGCGGTGCGGGAGCTGGAGCGGGCGCGCACGATGTTCTCGCGGATGCGGGATCTGTACGGGCTGGCGGGGGCGCGGCACCAGTCGGGCCGGCTGTCGCGGGACCTGCGGGCCGCGCAGACCGGGAACCTGCGCAATTCGGGTTTCGCCCGACAGTTGCTCACGGACTCGCGCACGGACTTCCGGCGGGTGGGTCTGCCGCACGGGGAGGCGTGGACCTGCCTGGAGCTGGCCGTGATCGACGCGGGCAACGGGCGGATCCCGCAGGCCCTGGGGCTGTGCGAGGAGGCGATCGGGCTGTTCGGTTCGTACGGGGACCGGCGCGGGGAGGACTGGGCGCGGTTCCTGCGCTGCACGCTGTTGCCGTACGCGGTGCCGGGCGACGCGGCGGAGGCGCGGGCCGACCTGACCCGGCTGGCGGCGACCCCGCATCCGGCGCGGGACGAGCGGCTGGCGGAGTGCGTGGAGGCGTACGGGCTGATCCTGACGCGCGGGGTGGACCCGACGGAGGAGTGGCCGGCGTGGCGCCTGGGCATGACCCCGGGCCGGTACGCCCGCGAGACGATCGGCGTCCCGAGCCCCGTCACGCCCCCGGACCCGGGCCCGGCCGGCGACGAGGACTGACCCGGGCCACGGCACGCGCCCCCCGCCCGGGCCCGCCCGCGCCCGGGCCCGCCCCGGCTCGCCCGCGACCGGGCCGCCCGGGGCGGGCCCGGTCTCGGGCGACGACGGGGGGGCGGCGACAAGTCGCGCGGGCGGGCTCCGCCGGCCCGCGCCCTCGTGGCACGGGCCTCAGCGGCCCGCCGTCGCGGCACGGGCGTCAGCGGGCGTCAGCGGCCGGAGGCCGGGGCACGGGGCGTCCGGCGGGCGGGGCGGCGGGGTCGAGCCCCGCGCACCGCACCCGCACCCACGCCCGGGCTCGCGCCCGGGCCCGTCGGGGGGGGGCGAACCCCGCACGCCACACCCGCACCCGCACCCACGCCCGGGCCCGTCGCGAGGGTCGAACCCCGCACGCCACACCCGCACCCACGCCTGGGCTCGCGCCCGGGCCCGTCGCGGGGGTCGAGCCCCGCGCGCCGCGCCCGCAGTCGCGTCCGCGTCCGGGCCCGTCGTGTCACGCCGTCTTCTTCGTGCCCTTCGCCCGGGGCGTGCCCGCGCCGGCGACCGCCGGTTCGGGGGCCTCCTCGAAGTTCACCTTGCCCATGTGCCGGCTCATCGACTTCATCAGGCCCCACACGCCCAGGGCGAGGAGGGCGAAGACGACGAAGCCGAGCAGGCCCGGGGTCACCTTGTTCTTGTCGAAGGTGTCCGCGGCCAGCGGGAGGAGCTGGGTCACTGCTGCGTGAGTAGCGCTCATGACCGGTCATTCTCCCGGATGCCCGCGAAGAGGTCGGACTCGGGGATGGTCGAGTCGACGAGGGACTTCGCCAGCTCGTACTCCTCCGTGGGCCAGACCTCCTTCTGGATCTCCATCGGGACCCGGAACCAGCCGCCGTCGGGGTCGATCTGGGTGGCGTGCGCGATCAGGGCCTTGTCGCGGATCTCGAAGAACTCGGCGCACGGGATGTGCGTGGTGAGGGTGCGTTCCTTGCGCTCGAATTCCTTCCAGCGCTCCAGCCACTCGCCGTAGGGGGATTCCAGGCCGCGCGAGAGCAGCGCCTCGTGGAGGGCGATGGTGCGCGGCTTGTTGAAGCCCTGGTTGTAGTAGAGCTTGAGCGGCTGGTAGGCGGGGCCGAATTCGGCCTCGGGGTACTTCTCGGTGTCGGCGGCGCCGTCGAACGCGACCATCGTGATCTTGTGGGTCATGATGTGGTCGGGGTGCGGGTAGCCGCCGTTCTCGTCGTAGGTGGTGATCACCTGCGGGCGGAACGCGCGGATCTTGCGGACCAGCCGGCCGGCGGCCTCGTCCACGTCGGCGAGGGCGAAGCAGCCCTCGGGGAGCGGGGGCAGCGGGTCGCCCTCGGGGAGGCCGGAGTCCACGTAGCCGAGCCATTCCTGGTCGACGCCGAGGATGTCGCGGGCCTCGTCCATCTCCTTGCGGCGGACCTCGTGGATGTTCTCCTCGATGTAGGGGTCCCCCTGGAGCTTGGGGTTGAGGACCGAGCCGCGCTCGCCGCCCGTGCAGGTCACGACGAGGACCGGCACCCCCTCGGAGACGTACTTGGCCATGGTGGCCGCGCCCTTGCTCGACTCGTCGTCGGGGTGGGCGTGCACGGCCATGAGTCGAAGCTGCTCGGTCAAGACAGGATCCTCTGGTGAAATCGGACGCCGTTCGAAGATCTCGCCCGGGATCTGGCCGGGCGGTGATGTGCCGGGGCGGCGGTCGGGTGACGATCTGGCGGCTTCTATAGTGACCGAAACGGGGGACGGAAAATTCCTCGGGTGGCATCACCCGGCCCGCACGAGAGGAACCCACGCGATGAGCGCGGTACGCGAAGGACTGCCCGAGGGTCGCTACGGCCGGTCGGCGGACGAACGCGCGGACCGCCGCCTGAAGGTGGTGGGCTCGGTGCTGGGCGTGGTGCTGCTGGGCGTGGTGGGCTGGATCGGCTGGGACTACATCGCCGGGCAGCGGGTCAGCGCCGAGGTGATCAAGTACGACGTGGTCTCGGACTCCGAGGTGCGGGCGCACCTGGAGGTGCGCAAGGACGCGGGCACGGCCGGGGTGTGCACCCTGATCTCGCAGGACAAGGACCACGCCGAGGTGGGTCGCGCCGACTACACCTTCGACGCGGCGGACACGCGGGTGGACGAGATGGTCACGCTGCGCACGACGGCGCGGGCCACGATGATCGAGCTGGTGGGCTGCCGGGCGGTCTGACCGGGCCCCGCGCACGCGAACCCGCGCCGCCCGCACCCACACCCACCCGCACCCGGCACCCGCACCCGCCCGGATCCGCCGGCACCCGCCCGAACCGGTCCGTCACCGTCCGGAACCGATCGGAACCAGCCGTTCCGATCGTCCCCGGCCGATCGACTTCGACGCATTTCACCCACCTCGCGTCCTCCCCGTTCGGCCTTCCAATTGTTAGGCTCGTGGTTTCGCCACGCCGAGAGCGGCTATGTGGCTGTGAGAGATCCCTGTACCGACGAGGAGCACCTGTGACCCAGACGAGCGAGAGCGTCACCTGGCTGACCCAGGAGGCGTACGACCAGCTCAAGGCCGAGCTGGAGTACCTGTCTGGTCCCGCCCGTGCGGAGATCACCGCCAAGATCGCCGCGGCCCGCGAGGAGGGCGACCTCCGCGAGAACGGCGGGTACCACGCGGCCAAGGAAGAGCAGGGCAAGCAGGAGCTGCGCGTGCGTCAGCTCACCCAGCTCCTGGAGACCGCGAAGGTCGGCACGGCCAACGCCGCGGAGGGCGAGGTCGCCCCGGGCACCGTCGTGACCATCGCCTTCGACGGCGACCCGGACGACACCCTGTCCTTCCTCCTGGCCTCGCGCGAATACGCCTCCAGCGAGTTCGAGACCTACTCCCCGCAGTCCCCGCTGGGCTCGGGCGTCAACGGGCGCCGGGTCGGTGACGACGCGGAGTACGAGCTGCCCAACGGCCGCAAGGCCATGGTGCGGATCCTGGACGTCAAGCCCTTCACCGGCTGACCGACCGGCCGCCCCGACCCGCGGGACGCCACGAGGGCCCGCGCGGACGCACCGTCCGCGCGGGCCCTCGCGCCGTCCCGACCCGCGACCTCCCGCCCCGCGACCTCCCGCCGCGCTAGGCCGAGGCCGAGCGGTACTTGCGGACGGCGAGGGTCCGGAACACCGCGATGATCACGACGGACCACAGCACCGAGGCCAGGATCGGGTGCTGCATCGGCCACGCGGCCGGGGCCTCGTAGCCGGGCGGCAGGTTCCCGAACAGCTGCCGGGCGGCCTGCACGGTGGCGCTGAACGGGTTCCACTCGGCGATGTGCCGCAGGAACGTCGGCAGGTGGTTGGAGTCCACGAACGCATTGGAGATGAACGTGAGCGGGAACAACCAGATCAACCCGCCCGAGGTCGCCGCCTCCGGGGTCCGCACGGACAGTCCGATCAGCGCCCCGATCCACGAGAACGCGTAGCCGAGCAGGAGCAGCAGCACGAAGCCCAGCAGCACCTTGCCGAGGTTCTCGTGCGTGCGCCAGCCGACCAGCAGGGCGACCACCGCGAGCACGACCACCGTCAGCGCGGTCTGCACCAGGTCGGCCAGGGTGCGGCCGGTGAGCACGGCGCCGCGCGCCATCGGCAGCGACCGGAACCGGTCGATGAGCCCCTTGTGCATGTCGTCGGCGATGCCGGCGCCCGCGCCGGCGGTCGCGAAGGTGACCGTCTGCGCGAAGATGCCGGCCATCAGGAACTCGCGGTACGCGGCGGGCGAGGTGCTGCCGCCGACCGCGATCGACCCGCCGAACACGTAGCTGAACAACACGACGAACATGACCGGCTGCACGAGCCCGAAGATCACCATCTCGGGGATCCGCTTCATGCGCAGCAGGTTGCGCTGGGTCATCACCAGCGAGTCGCGCACGGACTGCCCGAGGCCGCCCGAGCCGCGCGGGGCCGGGGGTGCGACGGGGGTGGTGCTCACGGCGCTCATGCGGACTCCTTCTTCGCGTTCCTCGCCCGACCGCGCCCCGCGCCCGCGCCGCCCCCGCTCCCGTTCTCGTCCCCGCCCTCGCCGCCCTCGCCGCCGATCTCGGCCGCGTGCCCGGTCAGCGACAGGAACACGTCGTCCAGGGTGGGCCTGCGCAGGCCGATGTCGTCGATCTCCACGCCCCGCCCGTCGAGTTCGCGGATCACCTCGGCGAGCAGCTTGGCCCCGCCGGCGACCGGCACGGTGAGCCTGCGGGTGTGGCCCTCCACGGCGACCTCACCCTTGCCGAAACCGCGCAACACCCCCTCGGCGAGGTCGAGGTGCTCGCGTTCGCGGACCACGACCTCCACCCGCTCCCCGCCGGTACGGGCCTTGAGCTGGTCGGAGGTGCCCCGGGCGATGACCCGGCCGTGGTCCACGACGGCGATGTCGTGGGCGAGGTGGTCGGCCTCCTCCAGGTACTGGGTGGTCAGCAGCAGGGTGGTGCCGCCGGCCACCAACTCCTGGATCACGTCCCACAGTTGCTGCCGGTTGCGCGGGTCGAGGCCGGTGGTGGGCTCGTCCATGAACATGACGGGCGGGCGCACGACGAGGGCGGCGGCCAGGTCGAGCCGGCGGCGCATGCCGCCGGAGTAGGTCTTGGCGGGCCGGTCGGCGGCGTCGGTGAGGTGGAAACGTTCGAGCAGTTCCACCGCCCGCGCCTTGGCCGCGGGTCCGCGCATCTGGTAGAGCCGGCCGACCATGACGAGGTTCTCGCGGCCGGTGAGGTACTCGTCGACGGCCGCGAACTGGCCGGACAGGCCGATCAGCCGGCGGACCTCGTTGGGGTGCTTGAGGACGTCGACGCCCGCGACGGTCGCGGTGCCGCGGTCGGGCCGCAGCAGCGTGGTCAGCACGCGCACGGTGGTGGTCTTGCCGGCCCCGTTCGGGCCGAGCAGGCCGAGGACGGTGCCCTCGGGGACGTCGAGGTCGACACCGTCCAAGGCCCGGACGTCGCCGAAGGACTTCACGAGCCCCTCGGCGTGAATGGCGCCTGGCATAGGGGATTCTCCCTGTGCTGATCGAGTGGCGGAACGGATCACGAAACGCGTGGTGCGACGGAACGGGCGTGACGGCCGGCGAACCGGCGGGACGAACCGGTTGTTTCCTGTACGAATCCTAGGTTCGGCCGGGCCGACGCGCTCGGCCGAACGGGCGATGCCGGCACCCTATCGCGTTGTATCGCGTCCCGCCACGCAATAAACCCACACACCAAACCCGCCCCCACACGAAGCAGCCCCGCGCCCGCCCGAAGGCCGACGCGGGGCTTCCCGGCGCCCGAGGGCGCCCGCTCCGCTCAGGTCGCGACCGTGTACCCGGCCGCGTGCAGGGTCCGCGCCACCGCCGCGCAGTGCTCGGGCCCCTTCGTCTCCAGGTGCAGCTCCACCTCGACCTCCGTCAGCCCCAGCCGCGGATCGGTCCGCACGTGGCTGACGTCGATCACGTTCGCGTCCGCCGTCGACAGCACGCCGAGCATCCCGGCCAGCGCCCCCGGCCGGTCCGCCAGCCGCACCCGCAGCGAGAGGTAGCGGCCCGAGGAGGCCATGCCGTGCCGCAGGATCCGCTGGAGCAGCAGCGGGTCCACGTTCCCGCCCGAGAGCACCGCGACCACCGGCCCGCGCCCGTACCGCTCCGGCTCGCTCATCAGCGCCGCCACCGGACTGCACCCCGCCGGCTCCACGACCAGCTTGGCCCGCTCCAGGCACAGCAGGAGCGCGCTGGACAGGGCGTCCTCGGAGACCGTCCGCACCTCGTCGACCAGCTCCGCGATGATCCGGAACGGCACGTCGCCGGGCCGGCCCACCTTGATGCCGTCGGCCATCGTGTTCGGGTGGTCCACCGAGATCGGGTGTCCGGCCGCCAACGAGGGCGGGTACGCGGCCGCGCCCGCCGCCTGCACGCCCACGATCCGCACGTCCGGCCGCAGCGCCTTCACCGCCACCGCCACCCCGGCCGCGAGCCCGCCGCCGCCGATCCCGACCACGATGGTGTCGACCTCGGGGCACTGCTCCAGGATCTCCAGGCCCACCGTGCCCTGACCGGCGATGATGTCGCGGTGGTCGAAGGGGTGGATGAACACCGCGCCGGTGCTCTCCGCGTACTCCTGCGCCGCCGCAAGGGTCTCGTCCACCACCTGCCCGTGCAGCCGCACCTCCGCCCCGTAGTCCCGGGTGGCCGCGACCTTCGGCAGCGGGGCGCCCATCGGCATGAACACGGTGGAGCGCACGCCGAGCAGCGAGGAGGCCAGCGCCACGCCCTGCGCGTGGTTGCCGGCGCTCGCCGCGACCACCCCGGCCGCCCGCTGCTCCGGCCGCAACCCGGCGATCCGCACGTAGGCGCCGCGCAGCTTGAACGAACCGGTGCGCTGGAGGTTCTCGCACTTGAGGTGGACCGGGGACCCGGTGAGCGCGGTCAGGTGCCGGCTCCCCTCCAACGCGGTCTGCCGCGAGACCCCGGACAGCATCTTCTGGGCGCCCCGGACGTCGTCGAGGATGACCTCCGGCAGTGCCTGGGGCACAAGGTGATTCATGTGATCAGTGTGGCACCACCGGGTTCGGGGGGTGGGGGGCGGGAGGGCCCGGGACGGGGGGCAGGAGGTCCGTGGACGGGGCGGCCGGCGCCGGGTACCGGAGAGCGGACGGCGGGGTCCGCAGAGCGGGCCCGCGGGACCGGTTCGCGCACGACCCGTACGGCTTCCGGCCCGTGCGCGTACGCTGTCCCCCAACCCTGTCGGCCCACGCGAAAGAGACCGCGGCCATGCCCACCACCTCTGCCGGCACCGATCTGCCGGCGCCCTCGGCGGCCGGGGAGGCCGGCCTCCTCGACCTGCTCCAGCACCAGGTGGCCCTGTTCGCTCGGCGCGCCGAGCAGACCCGCCTCGGCGGCGTCGGCCAGGCCCGCAACTCCATGGACCGGGCCGCGTACCTGCTGCTCAACCGGCTGGACCTGGAAGGCCCCATGGGCGTCAAGGCCCTGGCCTGCGGGATGGGCATCGACTCCTCCACCGTGACCCGTCAGGTGGCCCCGCTCGTGGACGGCGGGCTCGTGGACCGCGCCTCGCACCCCGAGGACGGCCGTGCCGTGGTGCTCGGGCTCTCCGCGCGCGGGCTCGAACGCCTGGAGGAGGTCCGCTCCTCGCGCCGCGAGCTGATGGCCCGGGTCACCGACGGCTGGTCCGAGGAGGAACGCGAGGCGTTCACCACCCTCCTCACCCGTTTCAACCTCTCCCTGTCGGAGCTGATGGGAGCGGTCGGCACGGCCACGGAGGCCGGTCCCACCTCTTGACCCGCCCCGGGCGCCCGGCCGCACCATGGACGGTGTGGACCGGTTGTCCTTGCCCACGCTCCACCGGGAGTTCGAGGCCTTCGTCGCGGGCGCGGCGGGCCGGCTCCTGCACGTCGCGACCCTGCTGACCGCCGAGCCCCCCGACGCCGCGCCGGCCGCCCGTGACCTGCTCGCCGGCGCGCTGGCCCGCACCTGGGTGCGCTGGGCCCGGCTGCGCGACGACGACCCGTACGCGCACACCCGC
Organism: Streptomyces dryopteridis; assembly: GCF_049606955.1. Taxonomy (NCBI): domain Bacteria; kingdom Bacillati; phylum Actinomycetota; class Actinomycetes; order Kitasatosporales; family Streptomycetaceae; genus Streptomyces; species Streptomyces dryopteridis. Next base: position 2,025,246 of record NZ_CP187113.1, read on the forward strand.
GCCGAGCTCTGCGCCGGCTTCGCCCGCTCCGCCTGGCGGCACCAGCGCGACCGGGGCGGGGTGCTGGGCCGGCTCGCCCCCGCCGAACGCCTGGCGGTGGTGCTGGTGGTGCACGAGGGGCTGGTGGAGGAGCAGGTGGCGGCCCTGCTCGGACTGTCCGCCGACCGGGTCCGGCAGCTCGTGAACCGCGCCGGGACCGCCCTGCGCGCCCCGCGACCGGGCCCGGCGCCCGCGGCCGGCGGTGTCCGGTGAGCCTCTCGGAACGCCGCGCCGCCGAACTCCGGGTGCTGCTGGAGGGCCCGTACCCGCGCGTGCCCCCGGACCTGGCCGCCACCGCCGCCGGACGCGGCGCCCGCATGCTGCGCCGCCGGGCCGCCCTGCGCCGGACCGGGTGGTCCCTGCTGTGGATGGCGGCGGTCGCGTTCGCGGTGTGGGCGGTGCTCACCCGCCCCTGGGAGGTGCAGCCGGGCTCGGTCGCGCCGCCCCTGGAGGGCTGGTGACCGACCCGGCCCGCGTCCGGCCCGGAGAGAGGGCCTAGCCCAGCGCCTGCGTGAGGTCCGCGAGCAGGTCGGAGACGTTCTCGATGCCCACCGACAGGCGCACCAGGTCCGCCGGGACCTCCAGCGCGGAGCCCGCCGCCGACGCGTGCGTCATCCGGCCCGGGTGCTCGATCAGCGACTCCACGCCGCCCAGCGACTCGCCGAGCGTGAACAGCTTCGCCCGGTTGCAGACCTCGACCGCCGCCTCCTCGCCGCCCGCGACGCGGAAGGAGATCATGCCGCCGAAGCCGCGCATCTGCTTGACCGCGATCTCGTGCCCCGGGTGCTCGGGCAGACCCGGGTAGAGGACCTGGGTGACCTTCGGGTGCGCGAGGAGCATGTCGGCGATCCGGGCCGCGTTCTCCCCGTGCCGGTCCATGCGGACCGCGAGGGTCTTGATGCCGCGCAGCACGATCCACGAGTCGAAGGGACCGGCGACGGCGCCCATCGCGTTCTGGTGGTAGGCGAGTTCCTCGCCCAGCGCCGCGTCGGCCGTCACCAGCGCGCCGCCGACCACGTCGGAGTGCCCGCCCATGTACTTGGTCAGCGAGTGCACGACCACGTCCGCGCCGAGCGCGAGCGGCTGCTGGAGGTAGGGGGACGCGAAGGTGTTGTCCACGACGAGCTTCGCGCCGGCCTCGTGGGCGATCCCGGCGACCAGCTCGATGTCGGTGATGCCGAGCAGCGGGTTGGAGGGGGTCTCCACCCAGATCACCTTGGTGTTCGGGCGGAGTTCGGCGCGCAGCGCGGCCGGGTCCGAGGTGTCGGCGACGGACCACTCCACGCCCCAGCGGGAGACGACCTTCGCGAACAGGCGGAAGGTGCCGCCGTACGCGTCGTTGGGGATGACCACGTGGTCGCCGGGCGAGAGCAGGGTCCGCAGCAGGCAGTCCTCGGCGGCCAGCCCGGAGGCGAAGGCGAGACCGCGGGTGCCGCCTTCGAGGGCCGCGAGGTTCTCCTCCAGGGCGGTGCGGGTCGGGTTGGCGCTGCGGCTGTACTCGTAGCCGCCGCGCAGGCCGCCGACGCCGTCCTGCTTGTAGGTGGAGACCTGGTAGATCGGGGGGACGACCGCGCCGGTCAGCGGGTCGGCCGTGTTGCCCGCGTGGATGGCGCGGGTCTCGAAGTTGGAGTGCTCGTGGCTGTCGTCGCTCATGGGCAGAGCCTATGCCCCGGAAGCGGACGTTCCGCTTGGATCCGGGCCGCGCGGGCCGCCCCGACACACCCCCGAAACGATCCCCGCACGGGTCCGGCGCGGGCACGGCGCGGGGGCGCTCGCGCGGCCTCATTCGCGCTCCCCGCGTCCCGTCTGGTTCGCTGGAGGCATGGAGATTGTGTTCGCGCTGTGCACGGGCGTGCTGCTGGCGCTCATCATCGGTTCGTTCGTCCGACGCAGGTCGGGCGGCGGACTGCGCCTGGTCCACCCCGGCGCCGCCGACGCCGCCGACCCGGCGGACTACGGCTTCGTCCGCCAGGAGCTGCTCGACATCCGGGTCCCCGGCCCGGACGAGGACCTGATGGACGCCCTGCGGGCCGTCCAGGAGTCGGGCACCTGGCAGGCCGCCTCGTACCTGCTGGCCGGCACCCCGAAGGAGGGCGAGCTGCGCTGGCAGCGGGTGCAGGCGTTCGCGGGCGCGGCGGCCCTGGACCAGGCGATGCGGCCCGAGGAGGGCGGGGCCTGGCTGCGGCGCTGGGTGCTGGAGGCCGGGAAGGACGCGGGGTGCGCGCAGGTGCACGCCGAGTTCCTCGTGCAGAAGGCGTGGCGGTCCTCGGAGGGCGTGGGCTCCACCGAGCACCGGATCATGCTGGAGGAGGCGCTGAAGGCCACCGAGAAGGCCGCGCTGCTCTCCCCCGGCGACCCCGTGCCGTACATCGTGCAACTGACGATCGCGCGCGGGCTGGGCTGGACCGGCCCCGAGTTCGACGCGGTGTGGGCCAAGGTCATCGACCGGGCCCCGACCCACATGGGAGCCCACCTGAACGCGCTCCAGTACTGGTGCGCGAAGTGGCACGGCTCCCCCGAGCAGGCCGACGCCTTCGCCCACACGGCGGCGGCCCGCGCCCCGCGGGGCTCGCTGCTGGCGGCGCTGCCGCTGTTCGCGGTGCAGGCGCACCTGCCGGAGGTGGTGCTGGTGGGCGACTTCTGGCGCACGCAGGTGGTGACGCGGGCCGTGGAGGGCGCGATGTTCGCCGTGCGCCAGTCCCGGCCGGAGGACCCGATGGCGGCGCACGTGCGGCACCTGCTGCTGTGGTTCCTGGTGAACGGGGAACGGTGGGCCGAGGCGATGGAGCAGGTGCGGCACGTGGACGGGTACGTGGGCGCGCTGCCCTGGTCGCACGAGCCGGACCCGGCGGGCGCTTACGCGGTGTACCGGGCGCTGGCGGTGGCCGGGTACGAGGCGAACGGCGGCTCCCCGGCGACGCTCCCGCACTGACGGGCGGGGCCCGCGACGGGACCGTACGGAGGTGCGGGTCGGGCGCGGGGTCGGGAGCGGGGGTCGGGAGCGAAGGTCCGGGGGTCGGCGGAATGTCCGCCGGCCCCCGACTGTTGTGCTCGTAGACGACTCTCAGGAGGCCAGGCCATGTTCTCGTTCCGCCGTTCCCCCGAGCTGCCCGCCCGCGAGGAGGCCCTGACCGGCCGGGCGGAACCTCTGTTCGCCCTCCCGGACCGGCACACGGTGCTGGACCACCCGCTCGCGGGCCCCTACCCGGCCGGCCTGGAGGTCGCCGACTTCGGCCTCGGCTGCTTCTGGGGCGCCGAGCGGATCTTCTGGCGGCTGCCGGGCGTGTGGACCACGCTGGTGGGCTACCAGGGCGGATACACGGAGAACCCGACGTACGAGGAGGTGTGCTCGGGGCTGACGGGGCACACCGAGGTGGTGCGGGTGGTCTTCGACCCGGCGCTGATCTCGTACGAGACCCTGCTGAAGACGTTCTGGGAGGCGCACGACCCGACCCAGGGCTTCCGCCAGGGCAACGACGTGGGCACCCAGTACCGCTCGGCCGTGTACACGCACTCCGAGGCGCAGCAGGCCGCGGCCGAGTCCTCCCGGGACACCTACCAGCGCTCCCTCCAGGCCGGTGGCCACCGCGGCACGATCACCACGACGGTGCTGCCGGCGGCGGACCGCCCGTTCTGGAACGCCGAGGAGTACCACCAGCAGTACCTCGACAAGAACCCGGCCGGCTACTGCGGCATCGGCGGCACGGGCGTGAGCTGCCCGATCGGCACGGGCACCCCGGCCGCCGGCTGAGCCCGCCCACGCACGACGGCGCCCGTCCCCTCCGCGGTCGGAGGGGGCGGGCGCCGTCGTGCGTGCGCGGGCGGGGCGGGGTCAGACGGCGGAGCCGGCCTTCCACTCGGCCCAGCTCATGTTCCAGCCGTTCAGGCCGTTGTCCGGCTTGATCGTCTTGTCCGGGGAGTTGGTGACGGTCACGACGTCGCCGATGAGGGAGTTGTCGTAGAACCAGGCACCGTCCTGGCCCGGGTCCCCGGCGCCCTGGGCGTCGTTGAGGCCCACGCAGCCGTGGCTGGTGTTGACGCTGCCGAAGATGGAGTCGGAGCCCCAGTAGTTGCCGTGGATGAAGGTGCCCGAGGTGGACAGGCGCATCGCGTGCGGCACGTCCTTGATGTCGTACTCGCCGCCGAAGCCCACGGTGGCGCCGTTCATCCGGGTCTCCTTGTACTTCTCGGAGATCACCATCTGCCCGTTGTACGTCGGGTTGTCGGCGGAGCCGGCGGAGATCGGGATGGTCTTGAGGACCGCGCCGTCCCGCTTGACCGTCATCTCCTTGGTCTTCACGTCCACGATGGAGACCTGCGCGCGGCCGATGGTGAAGGTCGCGGTGCGGTCCTGGACGCCGACGACGCCCGGGGCGCCCTCGACGCCGTCGAGCTTCATCTTGAGGGTGACGGTGGAGCCGGCCTTCCAGTACTCCTCGGGGCGGAAGTCCAGCCGCTGCGAGTTGAACCAGTGGCCGACGATCTCCTGGCCGCCGGTGCTGCTGACCTCGATGGCCGTCTGCACGGCCTTGCGGTCCTTGATCGGCTTGTTGAAGGTGATCGAGACCGGCATGCCGACGCCGACCTTCTGGCCGTCCTCCGGGGTGAACGAGCCGATGAAGCTGTTCTCGGGGGAGACGGTGGTGAAGGAGGCGTTCTCGTGCGCCTCCTTGCCGTTCGCGTCCTTGGCGGTGGCCGTGACGGTGTACTTGGTGGAGCGCTTGAGGGCCGCGTCCGGCTTCCAGCTCTTGCCGTCGGCGGAGACCTTGCCGGCGACGGCCGCGCCCTCGGCGGACTTCATCTCGACCTTGACGAGGGTGCCCTCGGTGACGGTCACGGAGGCGTCGTTGTTGATGCCGACGTTGGTGGCGCCGTCCTTGGGGGCGATCGCTATTCGGGCCTGCGACGCGTCCTTCTTCGCCGCCGCGTCCACGTCGGCCTGGGTGGTGCCGCCGTCGCCCTTGCCGCCGCCGCCCGCCTTGTCGCCGTCGTCCCCGCTGCACCCGGAGAGCACGAGCACCCCGCCGAGCAGGGCCGAAGCCACCGCCAGGGTCCGCCTGCGCCGCTTGCTGTCCGTCCTCACACGCCACTCCATCGTTGCCGAAACCGAGGGAACCGCCGGACCCGTCGGTGACACTCCCCGTCACCGCTCGGCCCGCGCGCGTGGATGCGCACCCCCCGCCACCTCCACAACGCCGGTGCCCACCCGTTCGGTTCCCTCGTGCGGCCCGGTGTGGGAAATCCCACGGCGGGCGCGCTCGCGGTCCGGCGGGCGGTCTCAGTCGGCGCGGCGGTCGGGAAGGGGCCCGCGGTCCGCGCCCGGCTCCTCGTCCACTTCTTCTGGTTCGTCTTGTTCGTCTTGTTCATCAGCTTCCGCTTCGTCCCACCCATCTTCCTCCTCGACGTCCCAGAGCGGGTCGGCGGGGTCGTGATCGACGTCCTCGGTGCTCCATGACGCGTGCGTCGGCTCGGTCCCGGGCAGGTCGAGGACGAGTTCGGTGGGGTCCACGAGGTAGGCCAGGGCCTCGGCCGGGTCGGCGGCGACGGCGGCCCGCGCCTGGTTCCGCTCCTCGGCCGGCATGAGGTGGTCGGAGTCCATGCGCAGGAGCGCGGCGTCGATGAGGGCACGGGCATCCGTGACCTCCAGCACCAGGTCGACGCGAAGCCGCAGATGTCGTGACGTGTCCTGTTCGCTCATGCCAGGAGGGTACGACCGGGTGCGCCCCCGCCTTTCCCGCGACCCGCCCCTTTCACTAGCATCGGCCACGCACAACACGGCCAATTCACTGCTTCCACAAGGGGGATCGCACCGTGTCCGCACGACGACCGCTTGTCACCGCCGTCGGGGCGACCGCGCTGCTGGGCGCCCTCTGGTTCGTCCCCTCCGCGAACGCCGGCGCGCCCGCGTCGCACGAGCTGCGGGCCGCCGCCGCGCCGGTCGGGGCCGCCCGCCCGGACGTGCGCGCCGCCGACCGTCCCGCCGAGCGCGAACCGGCGATGCTGGCCGCGACGGGCGGCGTGGACACCACCCCGTACCTGTGGGGCGGTTCGGCGTTCCTGGTGGTGGGGGCGGGCTTCGTGGTGTTCTCGGCCCGCCGCTCCCGCGCGGCCGGCGAGACCGACGCCTGAACCCCGCGAAGGCCGGGCCGCCTCCCCTCGACGAGGAAGCGGCCCGGCCTTCACGTGCGCCGTGTGCGACGGGGGATCAGCCGAGCGGGCCGGTGACCTTCTCGACCGCCGTGATCAGATCGCCGGAGCGGACCAGGGCCTCGGCGGCGGCGAGGTCGGGGGCCAGGAAGCGGTCCGGGCCCGGGCCCTCGACACCGGCCGCGCGGGTGGCCTCGATCGCGGCGCGGGAGGCCGGGGCCGGGCTCAGGCCGGTGCGCAGCTCCAGGCCGCGGGTCGCGGCGTACAGCTCGACGGCGAGGACGCGCCCCAGGTTCTCCACGGCGGTGCGCAGCTTGCGGGCCGCCGACCAGCCCATGGAGACGTGGTCCTCCTGCATCGCGGAGGACGGGATGGAGTCGGCGGAGGCCGGCACGGCCAGTCGCTTCAGCTCCGAGACCAGCGCGGCCTGGGTGTACTGGGCGATCATCAGCCCCGAGTCCACACCGGCGTCGTCGGCGAGGAACGGCGGCAGGCCGTGGCTGCGGTTCTTGTCCAGCAGGCGGTCGGTGCGGCGCTCGGCGATGGAGGCGAGGTCGGCGACGGCGATGGCCAGGAAGTCCAGCACGTAGGCGACGGGCGCGCCGTGGAAGTTGCCGTTGGACTCGACGCGGCCGTCCTCGGGCAGCACCACCGGGTTGTCGACGGCGGCGGCCAGCTCGCGCGAGGCGACGAGGGCGGCGTGCGCGAGGGTGTCCCGCCCCGCGCCGGCGACCTGCGGGGCGCAGCGCACGGAGTACGCGTCCTGCACCCGGGGCGCCTCGCCGGCGACCCCGGAGTGCCGCCCCGTCAGCCCGGAGCCCTTGAGCACGGCGGCCATGTTCGCGGCGGCCACGGCCTGGCCCGGGTGCGGCCGGATGGCGTGCAGCTCGGGGGCGAGGACCCGCTCGGTGCCGAGGAGGGCCTCCAGGGTCAGGGCGGCGGTGATGTCGGCGGTGGTGTAGAGCCGGCGCAGGTCGTCGAGGGCCATGCAGAGCATGCCGAGCATGCCGTCGGTGCCGTTGAGGAGGGCCAGGCCCTCCTTCTCGCGGAGCTCGACGGGCGCGATGCCGGCCTCGGCGAGCAACTCGGCGGCGGGGCGGACCGTGCCGTCGGGGCCCTCGGCGTCACCCTCGCCCATGAGGGTCAGGGCGCAGTGCGAGAGCGGCGCGAGGTCGCCGGAGCAACCGAGCGAGCCGTACTCGTGCACCACGGGGGTGATCCCGGCGTTCAGCACGTCGGCCATCGTCCGCGCGACCGAGGGCCGGACGCCGGTGTGCCCGGAGGCGACGGTCTTCAGCCGCAGGAACATCAACGCGCGGACCACCTCGCGCTCGACGCGCGGCCCCATCCCGGCGGCGTGCGAGCGCACGATGTTGCGCTGCAACTGGGCGCGGAGCTCCGGGGAGATGTGCCGGCTGGCGAGCGCGCCGAACCCGGTGGAGACGCCGTAGACCGGTTCGGGCTTGGCGGCCAAGGCGTCCACGATCTCCCGCGCCCGGGCGAGCGCGACCAGCGCCTCCTCGGACAGCTCGACCCGCGCCCCGAACCGGGCCACGGCGATGACGTCCTCGGCGGTGGTCCCGGACGTCCCCACCACGACAGTGTGCATATCCATATTCAGCACCCTACGGATTGAATCCCCATCTGTCACCAGTCAGTTCCCGCGCCCGGGGGGTGGGGCGGGGGCGGGGGGCCGGGGCTGGGGCGCACGGCCACCTGCGGGCGGCTGGACAGCCGGGGCGGCAGGGCAAGGTCCGGAGCCAGGACGCGTCGCCGCCTGCGGGCGGACACGTGGCGGCCGCGGCCGCCTGCCGGCGGCGGGCAGGTCAAAGGCGTTTCCCGGCGGCGGCCGGGGAGGGGTCCGGGGTGGGGGCGCGCCGCCGTCAGCGGGTCGGTTCGGGGCGGGCGTGGCCGCCTGCCGGCGGCGGGTAGGTCAAAGGCGTTTCCCGGTGGCGGCGGGGAGGGGTCCGGGGGCGGGGTGCGTTGCCGTCTGCGGCCCGGTTCGTGGCCGGGGTGGCCGCCTGCCGGCGGCGGGCAGGTCAAAAGCCTTTCCCAGGGGCGGCGGAGGGGGCCGGGGGTCCGAGTCCGTAGCCGTCCGCAGGCCCGCACGCGGCCAGGGCAGGTCCCCAGCACACAAGAGCCCCGGGAAGCCGATCGCCGATCCGTTCCACGAACCCGGACCGTGCGTGGCCACGCCCTCCACCGCACCAACCCACCATCACGTGCGCCTGCGGCCCGAAACGTCCCGGGTCACCCGACACTCGGGCCCGGCCCGACCCCGACCGGGGGCCCGTCGGGCCCACACCACGAACCCACCGGCACCCGGCCACGCACCGCACCCCTGCACCCCTCCCGGCCGCCGCCGGGAACGCCTTTGACCCACCCGCCGCCGCCAGGCGGCCACCCCGGCCACGAACGGGCCCGCACCCGGCCACGCACCGCACCCCAGGCCCCTCCCCGGCCGCCGCCGGGAAACGCTTTTGACCTACCCGCCGCCGTCAGGCGGCCACCCCCGCCACGACCCCACCCGCACCCGGGCACGCACGGCACCCCGGGTCTGCTCCCAGCCGCCGCTGGGAAACGCTGTTGACCTGCCCGCCGCCGCCAGGCGGCCACCCCCGCCCCGAACAGACCCGCACCCGGGTACGCACCGCACCCCGGACCCCCTCCCGGCCGCCGCCGGGAAACGCTGTTGACCTACCCGCCGCCGCCAGGCGGCCACCCCCGCCACGACCCCACCCGCACCCGGGTACGCGCCGCACCTCGGGCCCCCTCCCGGCCGCCGCCGGGAAACGCTGTTGACCTACCCGCCGCCGGCAGGCGGCCACCCTGGCCACGACCGTGCCCGCACCCGGCCGCCCACCACACCCCGGGCTCACCCACGCCCCCCACCCCCCTCAGCTTCGGCCGCCTCGGAAGCGGCGGCGGTCGCTCGTGGGGGCCGGGGTGTCCGCGAGGCGGATGACCGCCGTGTCGCGGCCCGCGACGACCGGGCGGGGGGCACGCGCCGCCTTCGCCTTGTACTGGGCCGCGTCCGCGAGGCGGAACAGGCGGCGCGAGGACCGCACCGCGCCGATGGGGTCACCCGTGGACGCGACCCCGCACGCCGCGCCCTCGCCCCATTCGAGCGCGGCGGCCCGCACGCAGACCTCCTCCGCCGCCGCGACCACCGCGTCGGCCGGTGGTCCGACCGTGACCACGCAGAACTCGTCCCCGCCCAGCCGCGCCACCAGCGCGCCCGGCAGGCTCGCGGCGCACAGGCTGAGCACCGAGCCGAATCGTTCCAGCAGGCGGTCGCCGACCGCGTGCCCCAGCGTGTCGTTGACCTTCTTCAGCCCGTTCAGGTCGCACACCACCAGGCTCACGACGGCCCCCGAGTCGCGGTGCGCCTCCAGCGCCTCGTCCAAGCGCGCGTCCACCGCGCGCCGGTTGGCCAGACCCGTCAGCGGGTCGGTGAAGGCGAGCCGGTGCGCCTCCTCCAGCCGCTCGGTCTGCGCCAGCCCCGCCGCGACGACCGCCGCCAGCACCCCCGCGAACTCCGCGTCGTCCGCGTCGAAGGGGGTGGCCCCGGCCTCCCGGGCCACGTACAGCTCGCCCCAGGCCCGGCCGCTCAGCACGATCGGCGCCACCACGCAGCTGCTCCGGCCGCGCCGTCGCAGCGCGGCCGCGCGGTGTCCGGGCGCGGCGCCGTCGGCGTGCTCGACCCAGGCGTGCGGTCCGCCGCCCACGGCCCACCGTTCGTGCAGGAACTCGGCGATCTCGGGGAAGTCGTGCACGGGGTAGGACTCGTCCTCGGGGAACTCGACCTCGTCCGGTTCCCGCTCCCCCTCGTTGACCAGCACGCGCAGCCGGCCCCGTTCCCGCTCCCACGCCGAGATCGCCGCGAAGGAGCCGTCCAGGGCCCGTCGGGCCCCGAGCGCGGCCGCCCGCGCGCTCTCTCGCGGCGTGTGCGCCGCCGCCATGGCCTGGGCCAACGTCACCACGGCCCGCAACCGCCCGTCGATCCCCATCACCACAGCCTAGGGAGTTTTGCCCGATTCGGCGGTTTCGGGGGGCCGTGCGGACCCACCGTGACGAGGAGAAGCAGAATCCGCCGCCGGGGTGAACGGAACGTGACGAACAAGGGCACGACGAGCCGCGACAGGCACGACGGCGCGGCCCAGCTCGCGGGCACGACGGCACGGGCACGACGGCATGGGCGCAGCCCAGCACGCAGGATCGGTGGCGCGAGCGCGACGGGCGCGGCAGGCGCGACGGCGCGGGCAGGCCCAAGCGCGCGGGCAGGACCGCGCGGGCGCGGCGAGCCGCGGTGGGAACGACGGCGAGGGCTCGACCCAGCACGCGGGGACGGCGACGCGGGCGCGGCGAGACGCGGTGGCACGACGGCGAGGGCACCACGGCAACGACCCGGCCCAGCTTGCGGACACGGCGGCACGAGCGCGACGAGGCGCGACAGGCACGCCGGCGCGGGCGCAACCCAACTCGCGGGAACGGCGGCGCGGGCGCGGCGGGGTGGCTGCGGGGGCGGACGCGGCGGGACGCCCGTATCAGGCGGGCACGGCGGGACGCTCGTGCCGGGTCAACGCGACGGGCAGGGTGGACGCGGTGGACGGCCAGGGTGGCCGGGGTGGCCAGGACTGCCGGGGGGGGGCCAGGACTGCCGGGGGGCCGGGACGGCCGGGACGGCCGGGGATGGCTGGGGCGGCCAGGGGTGCCCGGGGCAGCGAGGGTGGCCAGAACGGCCGGGGTGACCGGGGTGGTGGTGTGGGCGCCGGGGGGGGCGGGGTCGCGCCATGCCACGCACCGCAGATGCCCGCCCCGACCCCGCCCCGGGCCCGGGCCCGGGCCGCGCCCCCACCCCCCGGCGCCCCCACCCCCGGCGCTCACGCGCCTCGGCGCTCACGCGCTCCCGGAACCGGCGGTCGTCACTCCCCCGGCCAGTTCGGGCGGCGTTTGTCGTTGAACGCCGCCACGCCCTCGGCCCGGTCCCCGGAGAAGGCGACCGAGCGCCATGCCGCGTCCTCCACGTCCAGGCCGGCCGCCAGGTCCAGGCCGTGGCCCAGCCGCAGGGCCCGCTTGGCGGCCCGCAGGCCGACCGGGGAGTTCTCCGCGATCCGCGCCGCCAGTGCCAGCGCCTCCTCGCGGGCGGTGCCGTCGGCGACGACGCGGTCCACGAGCCCCAGCTCGCCCGCCTCCGCCGCCTCGACCCGGCGCGCCGTGAACACCAGCTCCGCCGCCCGCGCCGCGCCCACCCGGCGCGGGAGCAGTTGGGTGCCGCCGCCGCCCGGGATGACGCCCACCGACACCTCCGGCAGGCCCACCACGGCCGTGGTGTCGGCCACGATCAGGTCGCAGGACAGGGCCAGCTCGAAGCCGCCGCCGAGCGCGAACCCGCGCACCGCCGCGATCGTCGGCATCGGCAGGGCCAGCACCCCGCCGTAGGCGCCCCGGGTCACCGGGCGCTGTCGGACGAGTTCGAGGTCGGTGAAGGTGTTGCGCTCCTTGAGGTCGGCGCCCACGCAGAACGCGCGGTCGTGGCTGGAGCTCAGCACCACCACCCGCGTGCCCGCGTCGGCGGCCAGCGCCGCGCACGCCTCGCCCAGGGCCCGCGCCATCGCCGTGGAGACCGCGTTCATGGCCTTGGGCCGGTCCAGCACCAGCTCCGCCACGACCCCCTCGGGGCCGTGCCGGCGGACCGCCACGAACTCCCCGTACCGCGCGCTCTCGACCCCCCGCTCGACCCCCCGCTCGCCCCCCTGCTCGCGCTCCTGCTCCTGCTCGTGCTCCCGCCCCTGCCCCTGCCCGCTCATCCGCGCACACCCTCCGGTCGACGACCTCGGTTAACGACCGTTACCGTCACGGCCACCGGGCAGCCTACGACTCCCGTCGGGTCAACAACCAGGGTTCGATCACGCCGAGGCCGCGCACCGGCCGCTGCCACATCGGCTGGAGGGCGAAGCGGTACGCGACCCCCTCCTCCAGGTTCTTCTCCTCCACCGGCGCGTCCTTCGTGCGCCCCAGCTCCACCGCGAGCGCCGGATCGACCAGCACCGCGTTCTTCGGGGCTATGGAGGTGAGCCGCGAGGCGAGGTTGACGGTGGTCCCGAACACGTCGCCCATCCGCGTGGTCACCGTGCCGAACGCGATCCCGACCCGCAGCTCGGGCATGGTCGGGTCGGCCTCCATCGTCTCGATCAGCCGCAGCGCTATCTCGGCCGCCGTCCCCGCGTCGTCCGCCGCGAACAGCACCTCGTCGCCGAGGGTCTTGATCAGCCGGCCGCCGTGCGCCGCGACCAGGTCGGCCGCCGTGGTCTCGAAGGACTCGACCAGTTCGCCGAGCTCCTCCTCCTCCAGCCGCCGCGTCAGCCGTGTGAAGCCCACGAGGTCGGCGAAGCCCACCGCCAACCGGCGGTCCACCATCTCCTCGTCGTCGGCCACCTGCACCACCCGCCCGGTGGCCGCCGCCAACTGCCGGCGCCACACGTAGACGAGGAACTCCTCCAGCTCCGGCAGCAGCAGTTCCACGAGCGGATACGTCACCTCGGTGCGGGTCATGCCCGGCTCCGGCGGCTCCGTCAGCCCCTCCAGGAAGGAATCGATCTGCCATTCGGCCAAACGGGCCGTGGTCTGCCCCGTGGACCGGGCGACCTGCACGGCCATCGGCTCGCTCAGCAGGCCCGCCTCCACCAGACCGGCCAGCCGCCGCAGCGCCAGCACGTCGGCCTCGGTCAGGGCCCGCGCCTGCCCGATGTCCGCGAAGCCCATGGCCCGCCAGAACCGGCTGGCGAGCTCCATGGACACGCCGGCGCTGCGCGCGGCCTGGAAGGGGGTGTAGCGGCGCTCGGCGCCCAGGATGAGCTGCTCCAGCCGGATGGCCAGCGGATCGGCGGTGGGCTGCACGGTGTGGTCGACCTCGTGGTGCGGCGGATGACGGTCCCGCCCGATGGGCGTACCGGGACCGGCGGCCGACTCGCCGGAGTCCCCGCCGGCGGCGGACTCTCCGGCTCCGGACGCGCGGGGAGCGGAGTCGTCGACGGACAAGGGCCGCCTCCTGTCATTCCGTGCGCACTGCCCTGCCGACCTCGGCGAACAGCTCGGGACCGGGGTCGCCTAAACCATACGGCAGGTGTGCCGTAGCTCACTCGCCTCGGTACCGAGCCGAACCCACTCGACACCGATCCGCCATCCGGACGACACGTCCGCCGCGCCCCGACCCCGCCCCGGAACCTCACGAAAGCTCACGAAACCTCCCGATACGCGCGGTGGCCGGGCCGAAGGGCCGGGGCGACACGGGGACGGGCCGCCCCGGCCGGCGGTCAGTCCGCGGCCGGACGCAGGTGGATCACGTCGCCCGCGCCCACCACCCTGCGCTCCCCGGACTCCGCGCGCACCACGAGCCCGCCGTCGGAGTCCACGGCCTCCGCCGTGCCCCGCCACTGCGTCCCGCCCGGCAAATCGGCCCGCACCTCGCGCCCGAGGGTCGCGCACACGGCCGTGTACGCCTCCATCAGCCCGCTGTCGATCGGGTCCCCGGCGGCCTCGCGCCACCGCCCGTACCACCGCTCCAGCGACCGCAGCAGCGACCGCAGCAGCGGGTCCCGGTCCGTCACCTCGGCCTTCGCCAGCAGCAGCGACCCGGCCCCGGGGACGGGCAGCTCGGCCGCCGACAGGGACACGTTGATCCCCAGCCCCAGCACCACGCCGTCCACCGTGCGCTCGGCGAGGATCCCGCCGAGCTTGCGCTCCTCGCCCTCCACGTCCACCAGCAGGTCGTTCGGCCACTTCAACGCGACCGCCACGCCCGCCGTCCGCGACAGCGCCTCCGAGGCCGCCACCCCGGCCAGCAGCGTCAGCCACGCCCACCGCTCCTCGGGCACCGCCGCCCCCGGCTTGAGCAGCACGGACACGAAGATCCCGGACCGCGCCGGCGCCGTCCACGCCCGGTCCAACCGCCCCCGTCCCGCGTTCTGCTCCTCGGCCACGAGCACGGCCCCCTCGGGCAGCTCGGGCCCGGCGGCGGCGAGGTCGGTGTTCGTGGACCCGGTGGACTGCACGACCCGCACGGAGCTCCAGAGCCCCCCGGGCGTCACCAACCCCCGTTCCAGTGCCCCACCCGCCAACGGCGGCCGCTCCAGGTCCGACCAACGACCAGGACTGTTTGCTGCATCGGATGTCGTCATGCGTGCTCCATTCGTTGACGCGCCCTCGGCACGGAGGTACCGGCGGACCGCTGCGAAATCGCCGAAACGGCCCCGCCCGATCGGTGTCGACTCGTACGGTGATCACCGTGACGAAGTCGACGGCGGCCACTGCGCGGCCCGCCCGTTACACCTACCGGCTGCGCGCCTCGCGCACCGCGCTCGCCGCCCTCGAACGGGAGTGGTCGCGATGTCGATGGGTGTGGAATGAATGCGTGGCGCTGTCCGGCAGAGTGCACGAGCACAACGGTGCCACGGGCGGGTCGACGACTTGCGGCTTTGTCGGCCTGAGCGCGGCGTTGACCAGAGCCCGCGCGGCGACGCCGTGGCTGCGCGAGGGCGCGTGCGTCCCCCAGCAGCAGACCGTCCGGGACTTCGCGAACGCCCGCGCCAAGGCTCTCAAGGACATCCGCGACGGCCTGCCACACCACCTCCGGGCCGGAATGCCGAAGCCGCGCAAGAAACGTCGGACCGAGCCCACGTTCGAGTACACCCGGCGGGGGTTTCGGCTGCGGGACGGCCGCTTGCACCTGGCCGGCGGCATCGCGGTCACCGTGGTCCGGTCCCGGCCCCTGCCCTCCGAACCGAGCTCCGTGCGCGTGTACCGGGACGGTCTCGGACACTGGTACGCCTCGTTCGTCGTCCTCGTCGAAACCGAACCCCTGCCGAGCACCGGAGCGGTGATCGGCGTCGACTGGGGAGTTCGGCAGATCGCCACCACCACCAGCGACGCCCACGACCTGCCGCACCCCGAGCACGGAAAGGCCGCCGCGCGCCGTCTCGCCCACTATCAGCGCATGATGTCCCGCCGCGCCACGCCGAGGGGCCGCCCGTCCACCGCCGGTTACCGCAAGGCCCGGGCCCGGGCCGCGAAAGCACACCGGAAGATCGCGCGGCAGCGCCTGGACACGGCCCGGAAATGGGCGGCATCCGTGGTCCGCGACTTCGACGCGCTCGCGATCGAGGACTTCCGCCCGGGATTCCTCGCGAAGACGCCGATGGCCCGCAAGGCCGCGGACGGTGTCATCGGCACGACCAAGCGGATCCTGATCGAGCAGGCCCACAAGCACGGTCGGACCGTCCACCTCGTCCACCCGGCGCACACCACCAGGGACTGCGCCCACTGCGGAGCGAGAGCCAAGCACGCGGTGCCTCTTTCGAACAGAACCCACGCGTGCGCCGCGTGCGGGTTCACGTCCCCTCGGGACAAGAACTCCGCTCGCGTCATGCTCGTCCGGGCAGGTCTCGTCCCGGTTGGTGTCGATCTCGGCCCGGGCTCTTCGGAGAGCCCGGCGGAGTGAGCCGCGGATCCCCCTTCACCAGGGGGAGGAGTCAAGCAACCCACACCAGGTGTGGGAAACGCCGCACTGACGGTCGCCATGCGCGCCACTACGCTACGTGCGAGTAGCCATCAGGTTGACGTAGTTCGCACCGTGTTCTCGACCCCGAACCGACCAGGCAGGGAGCCGCGCCCCGATGTCAGAACCCGCAGAGCCGATCGACATCCACACCACCGCCGGGAAGATCGCCGATCTGCGCCGCCGCGTGGACGAGGCGGTGCACGCCGGGTCCGCCCGCGCCGTCGAGAAGCAGCACGCCAAGGGCAAGCTGACGGCCCGCGAGCGGGTGGAACTGCTGCTGGACGAGGGCTCCTTCGTGGAGCTCGACGAGTTCGCCCGGCACCGGTCCACCAATTTCGGCATCGAGGCCAACCGCCCCTACGGCGACGGGGTGGTCACCGGCTACGGCACCGTCGACGGCCGGCCGATCTGCGTGTACTCCCAGGACTTCACGATCTTCGGCGGCTCGCTCGGCGAGGTGTACGGCGAGAAGATCGTCAAGGTGATGGACCTGGCCCTGAAGACGGGCTGCCCGATCGTCGGCATCAACGACGGCGGCGGCGCCCGGATCCAGGAGGGCGTGGTGGCGCTCGGCCTGTTCGCCGAGATCTTCCGCCGCAACGTGCACGCCTCCGGCGTGATCCCGCAGATCTCGCTGATCGTCGGCCCCTGCGCGGGCGGCGCCGTGTACTCCCCCGCGATCACGGACTTCACGGTGATGGTGGACCAGACCTCGCACATGTTCATCACCGGCCCCGACGTGATCAAGACCGTCACCGGCGAGGACGTGGGCTTCGAGGAGCTGGGCGGGGCCCGCACCCACAACACGACCTCGGGCGTGGCCCACCACCTCGCGGGCGACGAGAAGGACGCGATCGAGTACGTCAAGGCGCTGCTGTCGCACCTGCCGTCGAACAACCTCGCCGAGGCCCCGATCTTCCCGGAGGAGGCCGATCTCGCGGTCTCCGACACGGACCTCGAACTGGACGCGCTGATCCCGGACAGCGCGAACCAGCCGTACGACATGCACACCGTGATCGAGCACGTCCTCGACGACGGCGAGTTCCTGGAGACCCAGGCCCTGTTCGCGCCGAACATCGTCACCGGCTTCGGACGGGTCGAGGGCCGGCCGGTGGGCGTGGTCGCCAACCAGCCGCTCCAGTTCGCGGGCTGCCTGGACATCAACGCCTCCGAGAAGGCCGCGCGGTTCGTGCGGACCTGCGACGCGTTCAACGTGCCGGTGCTGACCTTCGTGGACGTGCCCGGGTTCCTGCCCGGCACCGACCAGGAGTACAACGGCATCATCCGGCGCGGCGCGAAGCTGATCTACGCCTACGCCGAGGCCACCGTCCCGCTGATCACCGTGATCACGCGCAAGGCGTTCGGCGGGGCGTACGACGTGATGGGCTCCAAGCACCTGGGCGCGGACCTGAACCTGGCCTGGCCCACCGCGCAGATCGCCGTCATGGGCGCGCAGGGCGCCGTGAACATCCTGCACCGGCGCGCGATCACGGCGATCGAGGACCCGGAGGAGGCGGAGGCCACCCGGGCCCGGCTGATCGGCGAGTACGAGGACACCCTCCTCAACCCCTACATCGCGGCCGAGCGCGGGTACGTCGACGCCGTCGTGTTGCCGAGCGAGACGCGCGGGCACATCGTCAAGGGACTGCGGCAGCTCGCGTCCAAGCGCGAGTCCCTGCCGCCGAAGAAGCACGGCAACATCCCGCTGTGAGGACGCGCAGGACGCGCACGCCGAGGACGCACACGCGGGGGACGCACACGAGGAGGTCGTGGTGATCAAGGTCGTCAGGGGAAATCCGACCCCGGAGGAGCTGGCCGCCGCACTGGCGGTGGTCAGGGCCCGCGCGGCGGCGTCGGCGGCGGCCGCGCCCGCCGCGCGGGGTTCGGCCGGCCGGGACGCCTGGTCCGATCCGGCCCGCGCGGCGCTGCGGCGGCCGCTGCGGCCCGGCCCGGGGGCCTGGGGCCGCAGCTTCCTGCCGGGCGGCTGAGCGGCCGGGCGGCTGAGCGGCTGAGGGCCGGGCAGCTGAGTGGCTGAGCGGCCGGGCACGGGGCCGCACGGGCACAGGACCGCACGGGCACGCCGCGCACGGGGCGGGTTCGGGCCGGGACGACCGGCGCGGGCCCGCCCCCGCACGTCCGGCCCGGGCCCGGGTCCGCGCGTCCGGCCCGGGCCCGGGTCCCGCGCTCGGCCCGGGCCCAGTCCCGCGCTCGGCCCGGGCCCGCGTTCGGCCTCGGGAGTCGCCCGCGTCGTCGCCAGGTGGCTTTGGTTCCGGTTTGAGTACCCGTACTCAGGCGGGTTCCGGGGCCGCCGGGGCAGGATCGGGGCATGCTCTGGTCCGACCCCGAGAACGAACCGCCGCGGGACATGCGCGAGGCGCAGACGATGGTCCGCCGCCTGACGCTGGTGCTGACGATCGCGATGGTGGTGATCGTGTGGGTGCTGGGGATCCGCTGAGCCCGCCCCGCCGATCCCGCGCCGCCGATCCCGCCGCCCGTCGCACCACCCGTCCCGCCGCCCGTCCCGCCGTCGATCCCCCGCCCCGCGCCGCACCCCTACGATGACCCCATGACCGCACAGACCCGCACCCTGGTCCTCGCCTCCGCCTCCCCCGCCCGCCTGGGGCTGCTCCGCCAGGCCGGGTTCGCGCCGCACGTGATCGTCAGCGGCTTCGACGAGGACTCGGTGGTCGCCGACTCCCCCGCCGAGCTGGCGCTCGCGCTGGCCGAGGCGAAGGCCGGCGTGGTGGCCGCGCTGCCGGAGGCGGCCGGGGCCCTGGTGATCGGCTGCGATTCGGTGCTGGAGCTGGACGGCGAGGCCCTGGGCAAGCCGGCCGACGCCGCCGAGGCCACGGCCCGGTGGAAGGCGATGCGGGGGCGGGCCGGGGTGCTGCGCACCGGGCACTGCGTGGTGGACGCGGCGAGCGGCCGGCGGGTGTCGGCGACGGCGTCCACGACGGTCCGGTTCGGGGAGCCCACGGACGAGGAGGTCGCGGCGTACGTGGCGAGCGGGGAACCGCTGCACGTGGCGGGCGCGTTCACCCTCGACGGCCGGTCGGCGCCGTTCGTGGAGGGCATCGAGGGGGATCACGGGAACGTGATCGGTCTGTCGCTGCCGTTGCTGCGCCGGCTGCTCGGCGAACTCGGCGTCTCGGTCACGGAGCTGTGGACCTGAGCTCCTCGCCCGCCGGATAGAGCGTCAACAGCAGCACCAGCAGGCACAGCACTCCCATGAGTGCCCCGAACGCGATCCAGCCCACCAGCGCGGCGGCCAGTACCCCGAGCACGAGGTGGGTGAGGACGAGAGCGATCAGCAGCACCCGGGGGAACGCGCCGGGCGGCCGGTCGCGCACGGCGATCGCGGCCGTGACCACCGTGCCGATGAGCAGGAACCCGGCGAGTCCGGCGCCGAGCGCGTAGGCGCCGGTGGCCATGAGGGTGGGGTCGAGGCCGGCCACGGACATGGACTGGCTCGCGGTGGTGCGGCCGAGGACGAGGTGGACGAAGGCCAGCACCACCGCCTCGATCGCGAGGACCGGCGCGGTGAGCGCGGCGACGAGTCGGCGTGACATGACGGATCCCACCCCTCTTCACCCGGGTCGGGCGGGTCGGCGGTCGGCCCGCGGACCCGGACCGGCAGGAGGCTACTAACGGGTAATGCCCGGGACAAGAGTTCGCGCACGGGCAAAGGGATCGAAGGCCGTTCGTAGACTCCCCACAAAGATTCGGCCGGGCCCGCTGCACTTGCTGACAGAGACCGGGGGTGGTCCACAGGGTTACTGTGCAGTCGGGAAAAGCCCCGACCCGGTGTGCCATGTGGGTTTTCGGGGGTCGGGACATCCCCGCGTCACCCTCCGTGTGGGCAAGCTCACCTTTGGGGATGGGTCGAAAGGCCGTGTTGGCTGTCCCTAAACTCAGCTTGTTCCAAGGAGGGAGCCATCGTGCGCAAGGTGCTCATCGCCAATCGTGGCGAAATCGCTGTTCGTGTTGCCCGGGCCTGTCGGGACGCCGGTATCGCCAGTGTCGCGGTCTACGCCGACCCCGACCGCGACGCGCTGCACGTCCGCGCGGCCGACGAGGCCTTCGCGCTGGGCGGTGACACCCCCGCGGCCAGCTACCTCGACTTCGGCAAGGTGCTCCAGGCCGCCGCGGACTCGGGGGCCGACGCCGTCCACCCCGGTTACGGCTTCCTGTCGGAGAACGCCGAGTTCGCCCAGGCCGTCATCGACGCGGGTCTGACCTGGATCGGCCCGCCGCCGCAGGCCATCCGCGACCTCGGCGACAAGGTGGCGGCCCGTCACATCGCCCAGCGCGCGGGCGCCCCGCTCGTCGCCGGCACCCCGGACCCGGTCTCGGGCTCCGACGAGGTCGTCGCCTTCGCGTCCGAGCACGGCCTGCCGATCGCGATCAAGGCGGCCTTCGGCGGCGGCGGTCGCGGTCTGAAGGTGGCCCGCACGCTGGAGGAGATCCCGGAGCTGTACGACTCGGCGGTCCGCGAGGCCGTCGCCGCGTTCGGTCGCGGCGAGTGCTTCGTCGAGCGCTACCTCGACCGCCCCCGGCACGTCGAGACCCAGTGCCTGGCCGACTCCCACGGCAACGTGGTCGTCGTCTCCACCCGTGACTGCTCCCTCCAGCGCCGGCACCAGAAGCTGGTCGAGGAGGCCCCCGCGCCGTTCCTGAGCGAGGCCCAGAACGCCGAGCTGTACGCCGCGTCCAAGGCCATCCTCAAGGAGGCGGGCTACGTCGGCGCCGGCACCGTCGAGTTCCTCGTCGGCAACGACGGCACCATCTCCTTCCTCGAGGTCAACACCCGCCTCCAGGTGGAGCACCCGGTCACCGAGGAGGTCGCCGGCATCGACCTCGTGCGCGAGATGTTCCGCATCGCCGACGGCGAGGAACTCGGCTACGGGGACCCCGCGCTGCGCGGCCACTCCTTCGAGTTCCGCATCAACGGCGAGGACCCGGGCCGCGGCTTCCTGCCCGCCCCCGGCACCGTCACCGCCTTCGACGCGCCCACCGGCCCCGGTGTCCGCCTCGACACCGGCGTCGAGGCCGGCAGTGTCATCGGCCCCGCCTGGGACTCCCTCCTCGCGAAGCTGATCGTCACCGGCGCCACCCGCGAGCAGGCCCTCCAGCGCGCCGCCCGCGCCCTGGCCGAGTTCAACATCGAGGGCATGGCCACCGCCATCCCCTTCCACCGCGCCGTGGTCGCCGACCCCGCGTTCGCGCCCACCGACGGCGGCCCGTTCCACGTCCACACCCGGTGGATCGAGACCGAGTTCGTCAACGAGATCCCGCCCTTCGCCCCCACCGGCGCGAGCGAGGACGCCGACGACGAGGCCGGCCGCGAGACCGTGGTGGTCGAGGTCGGCGGCAAGCGCCTGGAGGTCTCCCTCCCCGCGTCCCTCGGCATGACCCTGGCCCGCACCGGCCTGGCCGCGGGCGCCAAGCCCAAGCGCCGCGCCGCGAAGAAGTCCGGCCCGGCCGCGTCCGGCGACACCCTGGCCTCCCCCATGCAGGGCACCATCGTCAAGGTGGCCGTCGAGGAGGGCCAGCAGGTCAACGAGGGCGACCTGATCGTCGTCCTGGAGGCCATGAAGATGGAGCAGCCGCTGAACGCGCACCGCTCCGGCACGATCGTCGGCCTCACAGCCGAGGTCGGCGCCTCCCTCACCTCCGGCGCCCCGATCTGCCAGATCAAGGAATCCGCCTGAGGCAGGACCCCTCCCGAACCCGCCGAGCCCGCCACACCCCGGTCCCCGTGACCGGGCGTACGGCGGGCGCGCGGTGACGGGTCACGACGGCGCCCCGCGCACCGACCCCACCGGGGCCGGCGCGCGGGGCGCCGTCGTCTCCGCGTCCTCGCGGCCCGCGGGTCAGCGCCGGCGCAGGTCCGCGACCCGGCCCCGGGGGCCCTCGGGCGCGGACTCCAGCAGGGTGCCGGGCCCCCCGCGCAGCACGGCGGCCCCGGCGGCCGCGACCTGTCCGCCGCGCCGCTGCACGGGCAGTCCGGCCTCGCGGCGGGCCCGGCGGCCGGCCATGCCCTCGGCCTGTCCGGTGCCGCCGGCGCCCACGCTCGCGACCGTGATCTGCACGCCCTGGTCGGCGAGGGCCTGCAACTCGGTGGCGGCGCGGTCGTCGTGGCCCGGGGGCTCGTCGGTGACGAGGCGGGTGATCAGGTCGGTGGGCACGGTCTGGAACATGGTGTCCGTGCCGAGCTTGGTGTGGTCGGCGAGGACCACGACCTCGCCGGCGGCCTCGACCAGGGCCCGGTCCACGCTCGCGGAGAGCATGTTGGACGTGGACAGGCCCCGGTCGGCGGTCAGTCCGCTGCCCGAGAGGAAGGCCCGCGAGACCCGCAGCCCCTGGAGGGACTGTTCGGCCCCGCTGCCCACGAGCGCGTAGTTGGTGCCGCGCAGGGTGCCGCCGGTCATGACGACCTCGACCCGGTTGGCGTGCGCGAGGGCCTGGGCCACGAGCAGGGAGTTGGTGACGACGGTCAGCCCCGGCACGCGGGCCAGCCGGCGGGCCAGTTCCTGCGTGGTGGTGCCGGCGCCGACCACGATGGCCTCGCCCTCGCCGACGAGCCCGGCGGCCACGTCGGCGATCGCGGTCTTCTCGGCCGCGGACAGCTGGGACTTCTGCGGGTACCCGGATTCCCGGGTGAACCCGCCGGGGAGCACGGCGCCGCCGTGGCGGCGGTCGAGGAGTCCTTCTGCCTCCAGTGCCCGCACGTCCCGCCGTACGGTCACTTCGGAGGTCTGGACGACGCGGGCGAGTTCACGGAGCGACACCGCTCCGTTGGCACGCACCATTTCGAGGATCAATTGGCGACGTTCTGCAGCGAACACGAAACTGACAGTAACCCGGGCGACCATCTGCTTTCAGCTCTTTGCGCCGGAATACCGAAGTTGTTCGCACCGGGTGCCTTCGGGTGGTATACGCGACCCCCGGAGCGCGTCGCTCCGGGGGTCGGGTGCCGGTACGTTTCGCCAACGCCCCTTGTGAGGTGGGACGCTGCGCGCGGATCAGGCCCCGCCGTCCGCCTTCCGGCTCTGCAACTGGCGTGCCACCTCGGCGATCGAACCCGACAGCGAGGGGTACACGGTGAACGCGTTTGCGATCTGTTCCACCGTCAGGTTGTTGTCCACGGCGATGGAGATGGGGTGGATCAGCTCGCTGGCGCGCGGGGAGACCACGACGCCGCCGACCACGATGCCGGTGCCGGGGCGGCAGAACATCTTCACGAAGCCGTCGCGGATGCCCTGCATCTTCGCGCGCGGGTTGCGCAGCAGCGGCAGCTTCACCACGCGGGCGTCGATCCGGCCCGCGTCCACGTCGGCCTGGGTGTAGCCGACGGTCGCGATCTCCGGGTCGGTGAACACGTTGGAGGAGACCGTCTTGAGGTTGAGCGGGGCCACCGGCTCCCCGAGGAAGTGGTACATGGCGATGCGGCCCTGCATCGCCGCCACGGAGGCCAGCGCGAACACGCCCGTCACGTCGCCGGCCGCGTACACGCCGGGCGAGGAGGTGCGCGAGACCTTGTCGGTCCAGATGTGACCCGATTCGGTCAGCCGGATCCCGGACTCCTCCAGGTTCATGTTCCGGGTGTTCGGGATCGCGCCGACCGCCATCAGGCAGTGCGAGCCGGAGATCACCCGCCCGTCCGAGAGGGTCACCTCCACCCGGTCGCCGACCCGCTTGGCGGACTCGGCGCGCGAACGGCCCACGACGTTCATGCCGCGCCGCCGGAACACGTCCTCCAGCACCGCCGCCGCGTCCGGGTCCTCGCCGGGCAGCACCCGGTCGCGCGAGGAGACCAGCGTGACCCGCGAGCCGAGAGCCTGGTAGGCGCCCGCGAACTCGGCGCCGGTGACGCCGGAGCCGACCACGATCAGTTCCTCGGGCAGCTCGTCGAGGTCGTAGACCTGGGTCCAGTTCAGGATCCGCTCGCCGTCGGGCAGCGCGTCGGGGATCTCGCGCGGGGTGCCGCCGGTCGCGATCAGCACGGCGTCGGCGGTGAGGATGGTCTCGGTGCCGTCGGCGGCCTCCACGATCACGTCGCGGGTGCCGTCGATGCCCTGCGGGCCGCCCAGCTTGGCCCGGCCGCGCAGCACGCGCGCGCCGGCCCGGGTCACCGAGGCCGTGATGTCGTGCGACTGGGCCAGCGCCAGGCGCTTGACCCGTCGGTTGACCTTGCCGAGGTCCACCCCCGTCACCCGGGCCGGCGCCACCAGCGGCGGGGTGTCGTCGGCCACGATGATGCCCAGCTCCTCGTAGGAGGAGTCGAAGGTGGTCATCACCTCGGCCGTCGCGATGAGCGTCTTGGACGGCACGCAGTCGGTCAGCACCGAGGCGCCGCCCAGACCGTCGCAGTCCACGACGGTCACCTCCGCGCCGAGCTGGGCCCCCACCAGCGCCGCCTCATACCCGCCGGGTCCGCCACCGATGATCACGATCCGGGTCACGAAAAGTCCGCCTCACGTCTTCCCGGTCGGCTGCGGCCCGGCCGGTGGTCCGGGGGGTCGCCCCGGGGGTGATTGCTGCCGGGCCCCATTGTCCCGCACGCTTCAAAATGATTCTCGCCCGGTCCCGCCTTCGTCGACGCGCCGCGAAATCACCCGTGCGGGGACGAACCCCGGCGCTCCGGGCATCCCGGTCCCCGCCGGCGGGCGTCCGGGGGACGGGGAGGGGAAACCGGCCACCGCCCTCCCGTACCCTCGACCTCATGTCGCTCTACGCCGCGTACGCCGGCAACCTCGATCCGCGGCTGATGTCCCGCCGCGCCCCCCATTCCCCGCTGCGCGGCACGGGCTGGATCAACGATTGGCGGCTCACCTTCGGCGGCGAGCAGATGGGCTGGGAGGGCGCCCTGGCCACGATCGTCGAGGCCCCGCGCAAGCAGGTCTTCGTGGCCCTCTACGATATCGCCCCGCTGGACGAGGACTCCATGGACCGCTGGGAGGGCGTCGGGCTCGACATCTACCGGCGCATGCGGATCCGCGTGCACACCCTCGACGGCGAGGAGGGGGCCTGGGTGTACGTGCTCAACGGCTACGAGGGCGGCCTGCCCTCCGCCCGCTACCTGGGCGAACTCGCCGACGCCGCCGAGTCCGCCGGCGCCCCCCACGACTACGTGATGGAACTGCGCAAGCGCCCCTGCTGAGGGGCGAACACGCCCATTGGTGGAAAACGACAAGGCAACGATCCGAACACCGTGAGCTGTGCCATCTACGCGCGTAGGACCGGAGCGGCTACCCTCGTCCGCGTGAACGCATCTGCAACCGACCCCCACGCCGCCGCCGACGCCGCCGCGGCGCGCCTGCGGGAACTGACCGGCGTCGAATCCCACGACGTCGCCCTGGTGATGGGCTCCGGATGGGCCCCTGCCGCCGAGGCCCTGGGCGTCCCCGAGGCCGAATTCCCGGTCACCGAGCTCCCCGGCTTCCCGCCGCCCGCCGTCGAAGGCCACGGCGGCAAGATCCGCTCGTACAAGATCGGCGACAAGCGCGCGCTGCTCTTCCTCGGCCGGACCCACTACTACGAGGGCCGCGGCGTCGCCGCCGTCGCCCACGGCGTCCGCACCGCCGTCGCCGCGGGCTGCAAGACCATCGTCCTCACCAACGGCTGCGGCGGGCTGCGCCAGGGCATGCGCCCGGGCCAGGCGGTCCTCATCAGCGACCACCTGAACCTGACCGCGACCTCCCCGATCATCGGCGCGAACTTCGTCGACCTGACGGACCTGTACTCGCCGCGCCTGCGCGCGATGTGCCAGGAGATCGACCCCACCCTCGAAGAGGGCGTGTACGTCCAGTTCCCCGGCCCGCACTACGAGACCCCCGCCGAGATCAACATGATCCGCGTGATGGGCGCCGACCTCGTGGGCATGTCCACCGTGCTGGAGGCCATCGCGGCCCGCGAGGCGGGCGCCGAGGTCCTCGGCATCTCGCTGGTGACGAACCTGGCGGCCGGCCTCACCGGCGAGCCGCTCAACCACGAGGAGGTGCTCCAGGCCGGCCGTGACTCCGCGGCCCGCATGGGCGAACTCCTGACCCGGGTGCTGGCCCGGATCTGAGCAGTTCGGCGGCGGCCCCGTGGCGGGCCGCCGCCGGCGGTACCGGCGGGTCCGCGGGCGCGCCGGCACGATCGGCAGTGACGACGCGGAAGGCAGTGGCAGTGGCAGTGCAGGAACAGCGGGACGACGTGATCACCCGGGCTCGGGCCTGGCTGGCGGAGGACCCCGACCCCGAGACGGCCGCCGAACTGGCCGCGCTCCTCGACGCGGACGCGACCGAGGAGCTCGCCGACCGGTTCGCCGGCACCCTCCAGTTCGGCACCGCGGGGCTGCGCGGCGAGCTGGGCGCGGGCCCGATGCGGATGAACCGCGCCGTGGTGATCCGCGCGGCGGCGGGCCTGGCGGCCTGGCTGACGGCGCAGGGGCACGGCGGCGGCCTGGTCGTCGTCGGGTACGACGCCCGGCACAAGTCGGAGGACTTCGCGCGGGACACGGCCGCGGTGATGATCGGGGCCGGGATGCGCGCGGCG
Source organism: Streptomyces dryopteridis (assembly GCF_049606955.1). Lineage (NCBI taxonomy): Bacteria > Bacillati > Actinomycetota > Actinomycetes > Kitasatosporales > Streptomycetaceae > Streptomyces > Streptomyces dryopteridis. Next base: position 2,051,533 of record NZ_CP187113.1, read on the forward strand.
GTGCTGCCGCGGCCGCTGCCGACGCCGGTCCTCGCGTTCGCCATAAGGCACCTGGGCGCCGTGGCCGGCGTCGAGGTGACCGCGAGCCACAACCCTCCGCGCGACAACGGCTACAAGGTGTACCTGGGCGACGGCTCGCAGATCGTCTCGCCGGCGGACGCCGGGATCGCGGCGGAGATCGCCGCGGTCGGCGCGCTGGCCTCCGTGCCGCGTCCGGAGTCGGGCTGGGAGGTCCTGGGCGACGAGGTGCTGAACGCGTACCTGGAGCGCACGGACGCGGTCCTGACGCCGGGCTCGGCGCGCGGGGTGCGCACGGTGTACACGGCGATGCACGGCGTGGGCCGCACGGTGCTGGAGGCGGCGTTCGCGCGGGCCGGGTTCCCGGCGCCGGTCGCGGTCGCGGCGCAGGCCGACCCGGACCCGGAGTTCCCGACCGTCGCGTTCCCGAACCCGGAGGAGCCGGGCGCGATGGACCTGGCGTTCGCGACGGCCGCCGAGGTGGACCCCGACATCGTGATCGCGAACGACCCGGACGCGGACCGCTGCGCCGTGGCCGTGCCGGACGCCTCGGCTCCGGCCGGTTGGCGGATGCTGCGGGGCGACGAGGTGGGCGCGCTGCTGGGCGCGCACCTGGTGCACAAGGGCGCGCGCGGGGTGTTCGCGGAGTCGATCGTGTCCTCGTCGCTGCTGGGCCGGATCGCGGAGGCGGCCGGGGTGGGCTACGAGGAGACCCTGACGGGCTTCAAGTGGATCTCCCGGGTGGAGGGCCTGCGGTACGGCTACGAGGAGGCCCTGGGGTACTGCGTGGACCCGGACGGGGTGCGCGACAAGGACGGCATCACGGCGGCGCTGCTGGTGGCCGAGCTGGCCTCGGAGCTGAAGGAGCGCGGCCGGACCCTGGTGGACCTGCTGGACGACCTGGCGATCGAGCACGGTCTGCACGCCACGGACCAGCTGTCGGTGCGGGTGAGTGACCTGTCGGTGATCGCGGACGCGATGGCGCGGCTGCGCGAGGAGCCGCCGACGGTGCTGGCGGGGCTGCGGGTGGTGTCGGCGGAGGACCTGACGAAGGGCACGGCCACGCTGCCGCCCACCGACGGCCTGCGCTACCACCTGGACGGCGAGCACAGGGCGCGGGTGATCGTGCGCCCGTCGGGCACGGAGCCGAAGCTGAAGTGCTACCTGGAGGTCGTGGTGCCGGTCGCGGACGCCTCGGACCTGGCGGCGGCGCGGGAGCGCGGCACGAACGTGCTGGACGCCCTCAAGAAGGACCTGTCGGCGGCGGCGGGCATCTGACCCCACCCCACCCCCCGAAGGGCCCCCACCCCGGCGTCACACCCGAGGCGGGGGCCCTTCGCCGTCTCCGGGGTCAGGCGCCGGTGCTCGGGGTCGGCGGCGGTGCCGGGGTGGTGGGCGGGGCGCTGGGGGTGGGGGGTTTGGGGTCTTGGGGTGGGGTGGGGGGCGGGGTGGTGCCGGGGGGTGTGGAGGGGGAGGGTTCGGGGGTCGGGGCGGAGGCGCTCGCGGAGGCGGGCGGGGTGGTGCGGACCACGTCGCCGAGGGTCTGGACGGAGTTGGGGCGGGTCCGCAGGGCGTCGGTGCAGGCGAAGCGGCGGGGCGGGTCCCGGTCGGGGCCGCCGAGGACCACGGGGCCGCCGGACTCGCTGCCGGCGAGGGTGCAGACGATCTGGGCGAGGGCGGGCGGCGGCAGGTCCTCGGGTTTGCGGCTGAGCCGGACGGCGCCGGCGGGGTCGCCGGGGCGGGGCGCGGAGGCGGTGAGGGCGGGCGGGACCTCGGTGCTGAAGCCGTTGTCGCGTTCCTGGGAGCTCGGGTCGCGTTTGAGGGCGTCCAGGAGGGCCTGGGTGACCACGACGGCGGGCGGTTCGGCGTGTTTCTCGGTGAGCGGGACCAGGCGTTGGACGCCGACGAGCTGGGAGCCGCACAGGAGCTCGACGGTGGCCTTGAAGCCGGTGCCGGCGTCGCCGCCGACGGCGTCGACGGAGTCGCAGGAGACGCGGGAGGGGGCGGGGCCGGCGTCGACGGGGACGACGGTGGCGCGGATCCCGCAGCCGGTGAGGGTCGTGAGGGCGGCGAGCAGGAGGGCGCCGGCGGCGAGCGGGCGGCGGGCGTTTCGGGGGGCCGGCGGGGGCGGGCCGGGGCGGGCGGGGTCAGGGCCGCGCATCGCACGTTCCTTCCTCGGGGCAGCCGGCCCCGCCCACGTCGGTGGGCAGGCGGAGGGTGAAGAGGGCGCCGCCGGCGGGGTCGTTGGCGGCGGTGATGGTGCCGCCGTGGATGTGGGCGTTCTCCAGGGCGATGGACAGGCCCAGGCCGCTGCCGTCGGAGCGGGGGCGGGAGGCGCTGGCCTTGTAGAAGCGGTCGAAGACGTGCGGGAGGACCTCTTCGGGGATGCCGGGCCCGTTGTCCTTGACGGCGACGACGAGCCACGCGTCCTCGATCCGGACGGAGACGCGGACGGGGGAGCCGCCGTGCTTGAGGGCGTTGCCGATGAGGTTGGCGAGGACCACGTCGAGCCGGCGGGGGTCGAGGCGGACGACGATGCCGCGTTCGGCGTCCAGTTCCACCGCGTCGAGCCAGGCGCGGGCGTCGATGCAGGCGGTGACCTGGTCGGCGACGTCCACGTCGTCGAGGACGAGGCGGGCGGTGCCGGCGTCGAAGCGGGTGACCTCCATGAGGTTCTCGACGAGGTTGTTGAGCCGGCGGGTCTCGCTGACGACGAGGGTGACGGCGGGGGCGATCATCGGGTCGAGCCCGTCGATCTCCTCTTCGAGGACCTCGGTGACGGCGGTGAGCGCGGTGAGCGGGGTGCGCAGTTCGTGCGACATGTCGGCGACGAAGCGGCGGCTGGACTCCTCGCGGGCGCTCATGTCGGCGACCTTGCGTTCGAGGGCCTCGGCGGTGCTGTTGAAGGTGCGGGAGAGTTCGGCGAGTTCGTCGGTGCCGGACACGTCGAGGCGGGTGTCGAGGCGGCCCTCGCCGAGGCTGCGGGCGGCGTCGCCGAGGCGTTGCACGGGGCGCAGGACGGTGCGGGCGGCGGCCTGGGCGAGGAGGGCGGAGCCGAGCAGGGCGAGGCCGGTGGCCACGCACAGGGACCAGGCCAGGGCGTTGAGGTCGGTGCGTTCGTTGGCGAGGGACTTGCGCATGTAGCCGGTCGGTCCGCCGCCGACGATGCGGGTGCCGCCGACGAGGTAGGGGTCGCCGCCGGGGGTGGTGCGCTGCCAGTAGACGTTGCTGCGCTGTTCGTCCTCGACGGCGTGGCGGAGGGTGGCGGGCACGTCGTCGAGGCTGAAGCCGTCGGGGCCGCCGGCGCCGAAGAAGGTCTTGCCGTCGGTGCCGCGCTGGACGAGGAGGACGCTGTAGCCGGGGCTGGAGCCGGCCATGCGTTCGGCGACGCGTTGGAGTTCCTCGGGGGTGGGGTCGGGGGGCAGGGCGGCCGCGCGGTTCTGCATCTCCTGGCGGAAGTCGCCGAGGGCGGCGTCCTGGACGCGGGTGAGGACGGCCTCGCGGTTGAGCCAGTAGGCGATGCCGGAGGCGGTGACGGCGGCCACGAGGGCCACGAGCGCGAAGACGACGAGCAGCCGCATCCGCAGTCCGGCCCAGGCGGGCGCGGGCCGGCCGGCGGCCCCGGGGCCCGCGCCGGAACCGGAACCGGAATCGGATCCGGAACCGGCTCCGGACCCGGCCCCCGCGTCGGAACCGGCCCCTTCGGACCCGCCCCCCGCGGCGGGGGGCCGGGGGCCGGGCGCGGGGGTGGTCTCGGGTGTGGTCTCGGCGTCGGCGTGGGCGGTGGGGCCGGTCACTGGGGACTGTCCAGGCGGTAGCCGACGCCGCGCACGGTGCGGATCAGGGTGGGCGAGGAGGGCACGTCCTCGACCTTGGCGCGCAGGCGCTGCACGCAGGCGTCCACGAGCCGGGAGTCGCCGAGGTAGTCGTGCTCCCACACCAGCCGCAGGAGTTGCTGGCGGGAGAGGGCCTGGCCGGGGCGGCGGCTGAGTTCGAGGAGCAGCCGCAGCTCGGTGGGGGTGAGCTGGAGGTCCTCGCCGTTCTTGGTGACGGTCATGGCGGCCCGGTCGATGACGAGGGTGCCGAACACGGCGGAGTCGCTGGCCTCGCGTTCGCCCCGGCGGAGCACGGCGCGGATGCGGGCGTCGAGGACGCGGCCCTGGACGGGCTTGACCACGTAGTCGTCGGCGCCGGACTCCAGGCCGACGACGACGTCGATGTCGTCGCTGCGGGCGGTGAGCAGGATGATCGGCAGCTGGTCGGTGCGGCGGATCCGGCGGCACACCTCGAAGCCGTCGATGCCGGGCAGCATCACGTCGAGGACGATCAGGTCGGGTCGGTGTTCGCGCAGCATGCGCAGCCCGTCCTCACCGGTCGCCGCGGTGGCCACCCGGTGTCCCTGTCGTGACAGGGAGAACTCCAGGGCGGTGCGGATGGCGTCGTCGTCCTCGATCAGCAACAGGAAGGGCACGGGCTCATTCTGACCCATGACCTGCGGCGGGATCGACCGGTGCGCGGGCCGGATTCGGGGCGGGTCGGGGGCGGGTTCGGGGCGTGCGGAGCCGCTGTGACAGCCCTGTGACAGTCGACGGACACCCCGGTTAAGTCGGGGGGGCATCGTTTTGGACAACGGACCGAAGCTTGACTCCACGACGGGGGGCGCGAGATGAACACGCTGCACGGCACCACGAACGGCGCGGCGGTCGTCACGCGGCTGCACGATGTGAACCGGCGGGCGGGTGGCCGTCCCGGCGGGACCACCGTGCGGCGTCCGGCGCATTCCACAGCCATTGACGCGAACACCTACCGCCCGGTTCCCGCGCGGCGCGAGGAGGCCGTTTTCGGCCGGCCCTCGGAGCGTTCGGCGGCGGAGGCGGAGTTCACGGCGTACGTCCGGGAGCGGCGCGCGGCCCTGTTCGCGACGGCGTTCCACCTCACCGGTGACCGGTACGAGGCGGAGGACCTGCTGCAGAGCGCGTTGTTCTCCACCTTCCGGGCCTGGGACCGGATCAGCGACAAGGCGGCCCTGGGCGGCTACCTGCGTCGCACCATGACCAATCTGCACATCAGCGCGTGGCGTCGGCGGAAGCTGAACGAGTACCCGACCGAGGAGCTGCCGGAGACGGTGGGCGACACGGACGCGATGCGGGGCACGGAGCTGCGGGCGGTGCTGTGGCAGGCGCTGTCGCGGCTGCCGGAGACCCAGCGCACGATGCTGGTGCTGCGCTACTACGAGGGCCGCACGGACCCGGAGATCGCCGAGATCCTCGGCATCAGCGTGGGCACGGTCAAGTCGAGCATCTGGCGTTCGCTGCGTCGGATGCGCGAGGACCACGCGCTGAGCTTCGGCGGGGACGAGGCGGAGTCCTTCGAGGAGCTCGTCGCCTGATCCTCGGGTGACGTACGGGGGACCAGGGCTCCGGGGGGTGTTCCGCGGGGGCGGGACGGGAGCCATGGGGGGGGCCGGGGAGACCCGGACACGGGAGCGGGATCAGACGGCCGGGGGTCCGACTGATCCCGCTTCCGCGTGTCCGGGGCCGGATGCGCGCGGGTGGTCAGCCGGCGGCGGGCACGGGGCGGGCGCCGCGGTGCCGGCCGGCGGCGGCGTTCGCGAGTCGGCCCAGGGCCTCGTCGCGGGCGCAGGCGTGGGCGCCGAGGGCCACGTGCCGGGCGACGATGCCGCGTTCGGCGCGCATCAGGCGCCAGCCGCGGCGCAGCAGCATCGGCAGGGACTTGCGGCCCTCGCGCAGGTCGCGGGCGAGCCGGCGGCGGAAGGTGGTGCCGGGGCGGCCGCGCAGGCAGATGGCGTCGGCGAGCAGGCCGAGTTCCTGGCAGCGGGCGGCGATGTCGGCGGCGAAGATGCCCTCGGCGATGAACAGCGGGGTGTCCTCGGGGAGGGCGAGGGTCTCGACGCCGGTGCGGGAGCTGGTGCCGATGTCGTAGACGGGGACCTCGGTGCGGCCGGCGGCGCACAGCCGGGCGACGGCCTCGACGGCCACGTCGGCGTCCCAGGACTGGGGGGAGTCCCAGTCCACGTCGGAGCTGCCGGGGACCCGGGGCAGGGTGGGATCGTCGGCTTCCTTGTAGAAGTCGTCGAGACGCAGCACCGGCAGGCCCGAGCGGGCGGCCAGGGAGGACTTTCCGGAACCGGAGGGACCGGTCAGCAACACGACACGGACGGGAAGCGGGGATGAACAGCTCACGGAACACCAGTGTGAGGCATTACCCCGCGTAGGGGACCCCCGAGGGCGGTCGTTGGTAGCCGGCATCACACCCCCACTACGCTGGGTGTCGCGCCGAACACGTCGCGGGGTCGTCCGCGGCCTCGGCGCCGACCACGACGACGGCTCCCGCCCCGGGCCCGCGCGCTCCGGGGCCGGTGGCCACGAGCACAGGCGGGATCCCACCCCATGGCACGTCACGCGGCCCCTCAGCCCCCTTCCGGCACTCCTTCCACCCCGTCCTCGGCCCCGCGCCGGGCCCTGCGCAACGCGGGGCTGACCGTCACGATGGCCGGCGCGGCCCTGGGCCTGGCGTCCGGGGCGGCGCAGGCCGGCGAGCTGTCGGTGCCGGCGGCGGTGGCGGGGGTGACGGACCCGGTGGCGAACCTGAAGGTGAACCCGCTGGCGAACACCGGGGTGGACCCCTTGGACAACGGGTTGGCGACGCAGGTCGCGGACTTCCCGTCGGTGGGCACGACGATGGTGACGGGGATCCTCACGCAGGGCCCGTCGGTGCGGGAGCTGCCGGCGGCCACGACGGGCTCGCTGCTGGGCCCGCTGACGGGCGGCGGCACGGCGGCCCGCTAGCGCACGCGCACGGCCCCGCCCCCGGTCCGCGAGGAACGGGACCGGGGGCGGGGCCGTGACAAAGGCGGGGGTGGCTAGTAGGAGGAGCCGCCGGCGCCGAGGGAGCCGGTGGGGTGCCAGACCGTCTTGGTCTCCAGGAACGCCGTCATCCGGTCGGTGCCGGGGTCGGCGGTCCAGTCGACGCCGGTGCGCGGGCGCAGCACCCGCTTGAGGTTGTCGGCGGCCGCGATCTCCAGGTCGCGGGCGGTGTCGCCCTCCGCGCCGGCCAGGTCGATGGCGTTGACGTCCTGGTGGGCCGCGAGGTGCGGGCCCATCTCGGCGACCTTGCCGGAGAGCACGTTGACGACGCCGCCGGGCACGTCGGAGGTGGCCAGCACCTCGCCGAGGGAGAGCGCGGGCAGCGGGGCCCGCTCGCTCGCGATGACCACGACGGTGTTGCCGCAGGCGATCACCGGGGCGATCACCGAGACCAGGCCGAGGAACGAGGAGTCCTGCGGGGCGACGACCGTGACCACGCCGGTGGGCTCGGGGGTCGACAGGTTGAAGTACGGGCCGGCGACCGGGTTGGCCCCGCCGACGACCTGGGCGATCTTGTCGGTCCAGCCCGCGTACCAGACCCAGCGGTCGATGGCCGCGTCCACGACGGCCGCCGCCTTGGACTTGGACAGGCCCTCGGCCTCGGCGACCTCGCGCGTGAACTGCTCGCGCCGGCCCTCCAGCATCTCGGCGACGCGGTAGAGGACCTGGCCCCGGTTGTAGGCGGTGGCGCCGGACCAGCCGCCGAACGCCTTGCGGGCGGCGACGACCGCGTCACGCGCGTCCTTGCGCGACGACAGCGGCGCGTTGGCCAGCCACTTGCCCTTCGTGTCCGTCACCTCGTACACCCGGCCGCTCTCGGAGCGGGGGAACTTGCCCCCGACGTACAGCTTGTAGGTCTTGAAGACGCTCAGACGGTTCTGCTCAGACATCGAGGTACGCCTCCAGGCCGTGGCGACCGCCCTCGCGGCCGAATCCCGATTCCTTGTAGCCGCCGAAGGGCGAGGTCGGGTCGAACTTGTTGAACGTGTTGGCCCAGACGACGCCCGCGCGCAGCTTGTTCGCGACGGCGAGGATCCGGGAGCCCTTCTCGGACCAGATGCCGGCCGACAGCCCGTAGGCCGAGTTGTTGGCCTTGGCCACGGCCTCGTCGGGGGTGCGGAAGGTGAGGACCGACAGGACCGGGCCGAAGATCTCGTCGCGGGCCACGGTGTGGGCCTGGGTGACGCCGGTGAACAGGGTCGGCGCGAACCAGAAGCCCGACTCGGGCAGCTCGCAGGCCGGGGACCAGCGCTCGGCGCCCTCGGCCTCGCCCGTCTCCACGAGGGAGGTGATCCGGGCGAGCTGCTCGGCGGAGTTGATCGCGCCGATGTCGGTGTTCTTGTCGAGCGGGTCGCCCAGGCGCAGCGTGGACAGCCGGCGCTTGAGGGAGTCGAGCAGCTCGTCGTGGATCGACTCCTGGACCAGGAGGCGGGAGCCCGCGCAGCAGACCTGGCCCTGGTTGAAGAAGATGCCGCTGACGATGCCCTCGACGGCCTGGTCGATCGGCGCGTCGTCGAAGACGATGTTGGCGCCCTTGCCGCCGAGCTCCAGCGTGACCTTCTTGTCGGTGCCGGCGACGGTGCGGGCGATGCGCTTGCCGACCTCGGTGGAGCCGGTGAACGCGACCTTGTTCACGTCCGGGTGCTCCACGAGGGCCGCGCCCGCGTCCCCGTAGCCGGGGAGGATGTTGACGACGCCCTTGGGCAGACCGGCCTGGCGGCAGATGTCGGCGAAGAACAGGGCCGACAGCGGGGTGGTCTCGGCGGGCTTGAGGACGACCGTGTTGCCGGTGGCCAGCGCCGGGGCGATCTTCCAGGCCAGCATCAGCAGCGGGAAGTTCCACGGGATGACCTGGCCGGCCACGCCGAGGGGGCGCGGGGAGGCGCCGAAACCGGCGTGGTCGAGCTTGTCGGCCCAGCCCGCGTAGTAGAAGAAGTGCGCGGCGACCAGGGGCAGGTCGGCGTCGCGGGTCTCCTTGATCGGCTTGCCGTTGTCCAGGGTCTCCAGCACGGCCAGCTCGCGGCTGCGTTCCTGGATGATCCGGGCGATCCGGAAGAGGTACTTGGCGCGCTCGGAGCCGGGCAGCGCGGACCACTTCTCGAAGGCCCTGCGGGCGGCCTTCACGGCGCGGTCCACATCGGCGGCGCCGGCGCGGGCGACCTCGGAGAGCACCTCCTCGGTGCTCGGCGAGACGGTCTTGAAGACCTTGCCGTCGGCGGCCGGGACGAACTCGCCGTCGATGAAGAGGCCGTACGAGGAGGCGATGTCGACCACCGAGCGGGACTCGGGGGCGGGGGCGTAGTCGAAAACGGATGCCATGGGGATCAGTCCACCGTCACGTAGTCGGGACCGGAGTAGCGGCCGGTGCTGAGCTTCTGGCGCTGCATCAACAGGTCGTTGAGCAGGCTGGAGGCGCCGAAGCGGAACCATTCGTTGGTCAGCCAGTCGGCGCCGGCCGTCTCGTTGACGAGGACGAGGAACTTGATCGCGTCCTTGGTGGTGCGGATGCCGCCGGCGGGCTTCACGCCGATCTGCACACCGGTCTGCGCGCGGAAGTCGCGCACGGCCTCCAGCATCAGGAGGGTGTTGGCGGGGGTCGCGTTGACGCCGACCTTGCCGGTGGAGGTCTTGATGAAGTCCGCGCCGGCCATCATGCCGATCCAGGAGGCGCGGCGGATGTTGTCGTACGTGGACAGCTCGCCCGTCTCGAAGATCACCTTCAGTCGGGCGGCGGTGCCGTCCTCGCGCACGCAGGCTTCCTTCACGGCGCGGATCAGCTCGTAGGTCTCCAGGTAGCGGCCGGCGAGGAAGGCCCCGCGGTCGATCACCATGTCGATCTCGTCGGCGCCCGCGAGGACGGCGTCGCGGGTGTCGGCCAGCTTGACCGGCAGCGCGGCGCGACCGGCCGGGAAGGCGGTGGCGACGGAGGCGATCTTCACGTCGGCGCCGCGCAGGGCCGCCTTCGCGGTGGCCACCATGTCGGGGTAGACGCAGACGGCGGCCGTGGTGGGCGTGGTCCGGTCGGTGGGGTCGGGGTGGACGGCCTTCGCGGCGAGCGCCCGGACCTTGCCCGGGGTGTCGGCGCCTTCCAGGGTCGTCAGGTCGATCATCGAGATGGCGAGGTCGATGGCGTACGCCTTGGCCGTCGTCTTGATCGAACGGGTGCCGAGGGCCGCGGCGCGGGCCTCCAGGCCGACGGCGTCGACACCGGGCAACCCGTGCAGGAACCGGCGCAGCGCACCGTCGGACGAGGTCACGTCGGCGAATGCGGTGAGGGTGGTGGGCATGGTCACCAGATGAGCATATCTACGCGCGTAGCGGCCTGTCACCCCCCTCTCGCCCCGGATCCGACGGGGATCGGACGGGGATCGGGCCCGGATCCCGCCCGGATCCGCGTCCGGATCGGCCGGCGGCTCCCGCGGGTCGAAGCGGAATCGTCACCCCCGCGCCGACCGCGCGTTCGACCCGCGTACGGCAGAATCGGCGCCATGACGAAGCCCCCCGCCTCGCCCTCTCCCTCCCCCGCCGAGGAGCCCGCCCACGCCGACCGGGTGTACCGGTCCCCGATGGCCGTGGTCTCCGGCGTGCTGCTGCTGGCGCTGCTGCTGTGGCTGTGCGGGGACGCGGTGGTGCGCGGCGCCGGGAACACCCCGTGGTTCGGTCTCGCCGTGCTGCTGCTGGCGGCGCCGCTGGTGGTGGCGTTCACGGTGCGGCCGGCGGTGTTCGCGAACGAGGACCGGATGCGGGTGCGCAACCCGTTCCGGATCGTGGACCTGCCGTGGGCGGCGGTGGACGCCGTGCGCTCCGGGTACTCGGCGGAGGTGCTGGCCGAGGGCTCGAAGTACCAGTTGTGGTCGATCCCCGTCTCGCTGCGCGAGCGCAAGAGGGCCGGGCAGCGGCTGAGCCGGCGCGAGGCCCTGTCCGGGCGCGGCACGGCGGCCCCCAAGCGGGCCTCGGACGCGATGCGGGCGGCGGCCGAGTCGGACGAGCGCACGCGGGCGCGGGCCGACCGGCAGGTGGACGAGCTGCGCGAGCTGGCCGAGAGCTGCGCGGACCGGGCGGGGGCCGCGGGGTCGGTCTCGGTGCGCTGGGCGTACGAGATCATCGCGCCGGCGGTGGCGGGCGCGGTGCTGCTGGTGGCCCTGGTCGCGACCCGCTGACGGGGCCGCCGCCGGCGTCGTTGGGGCGCGCGGGCGCACGCCGGCGGTGCGTGGCAGGCCCGACGGGGCGAATGTGGGCGAGACCACGCGAAGGAACCGGGGGTTCCGGAACCACCCCGTTCGAGGGCGGCGTCCTGGCTCGTGTGCAGCGTCTCGTGATGAACGGCGGCAGCACCGCCATCGACCGACGGCTCCGGATCGTCTCCGGGGCCCTGCTCCTCGTCCACCTCGCGCTCGTGGGGTGGCTCACTCTGCGCCCCCTGGACGTGCCCTGGGTCTCGGCGGGCAATCTCGTGCCCTTCGCGGGCATCCGGGCCGATCTCGCGATGGGTCCGGTGTCGGCGCTGCGCCGGCTGGGCGGCGCGGTCCTGCTGCTGGCGCCGCTGGGCGTGCTGCTGCCGGTGCTGGGCGGCCGGCTGGCTCAGAGCCGGGGCCCGGCGTGGGGCTCGCTGGGCCGCACGGTGGGCACGGGAGCGATGCTCTCGCTGGGCATCGAGATGGCGCAGACGGCGGTGCCGGGGCGGGTGATGGACGTGGACTCGGTGCTGCTGGCGGCGGTGGGGGTGGCGGCGGCGCACGCGGTGACGGTGCCGGTGGTCCGTGCGCGTCTGCGGCGTGACGCCGCCGCGGGCGGTCCGGCGCGGTTCGGGACGGGTCCGGGCGGGGCGGGCCCGGACGGGCGGGTGCGGGGGGTCCGGGGGGTGCGGGCGGCGGAGCGCGTGGCGGATCCGGGTCCGGGTCGTGCGCCGGCGCTCGCGGTGTCCGGGGGGCTCGCGCCGACGGGGGTCTCGCTCCGGGGGCTGCCTCAGGGTTCCACCCCGAGAATTCCCAGGGTCGGCATCGCCCCCTGGGCCGAGGTGCTTTCCGCGGTTCCCCGCGAGTATTGAGTCATCGAGAGCATTCGAGATCGCGTACGGGAAAGCACTTCGGAGAGGGAGAGAACATGAGCGCGTTGACCCGCCCCCGTCAGGGACGATGGATCGGTGGCGTCTGCGCCGGTCTGGCGCGACGGTTCGGTGTTTCGGCGAAGGTGATGCGGCTGATATTCGTCGTGTCCTGTCTGCTGCCCGGCCCGCAGTTCCTGATCTACCTGGCGCTGTGGATCCTGCTGCCGAACGAGAAGAACTCCACGACCGCCTGGTGAGGGCGGTTCGGGGGATGTCCGTCAGGGGGTGTCCGGGGGTGCGAGGCGGGGTGCGCGGGCGTCGCGTTCCTCCTCCATCCGGGCCGAGAGCTCTTCGCGGGCGGCGTTGAGGGCGGCGAGCCGGCGGGGCGCCGCCTCGGCGGCCTCGGGCCGGTCGTCGAGGCCGAGGTCGTGGCGCAGGACGTACTGGAGCAGCCAGACCCCGTCGGCGAGGGTGTCGGCGAACCAGACCCGGCCCCGTTCGAACGCGAGCTGCGGATCGGGGTGCAGGGGCAGTTCACGGACCACGAGGTAGCCGTTGCCCAGTGCTCGGTTGAGGGCGGCGGCGTAGCCGAGGAGCGGCAGCGGCAGGGCCATCTGGGCCTGCGCGTACTCCTCGGCCCACCGGTCCCGGGCGGTGTCGAGCAAGGCGGGGTCGTGTTCCTCGCCCCGGTGCGCGGCGAGGAGGGCGTCGCGGGCGGCGGAGCGGTAGCCGCGGGCGGTGGTGTTGAGGCGGGCGTAGCGGGCGCGGGTGGCCTCCTCGTCCCGTTCCTCGCGGGCGCGGCTCCGTTCCAGTTCGGCCCGGCGCGCCGATTCGCGGGCCTCGGTCCTGACCGCGCGTTGGCTGAGCACGGCGCCGCCCAGGGTGCCGCCGAGCGCGCCGACGACGCCGATGCCCGCGGCGACGAGCGTGGTGATGTCCACGGACCCCCCGATCCCGCCGGGCCCCCCGGCCCGGTCCCGGCACCGATCGTACGACCCGGGCGCGGGGAACCGGTTCGGGGATCACGTGGGGATCGGGCGGGGCTCAGTGGGAGACGCGGGCCAGCTTCTCCAGTTGCTTGTCGGCGAGCTCCCGGGGGACGCGGACCTGTCGTTCCGCGCCGGCCGGGGCCTGCGCGCCGGGGGCGGGGGCGGGGGCGCCGGCGACGTTGAGGGCCATCAGGCGCACGACGGTGGCGCCCTCGCGGATCACGACGAGGTGCACGGGCGCGGAGACGCCGGCCGCGGCGGCGGTGACGGACCAGGAGACGGTCTCGTCGCCCCCGGCGGGCTTGAACTCGACGGGCTTCACGTCGCGGTAGGCGCCGGTCTGCTTCTCGACGGTGGCCGTGAACCCGGTCCCGCACGCCGCGACGGCCGCGCGCAGGCGGGTCATGAGGGCCTTGGCGGCGGCCTCGGGGTACTCGCTGAGGGAGGCGGAGACGGCGAGGCCGAGCTGCTTCTGCGAGCCGATGCCCCGGTTGACGGTCTCGGCGGCGCCCGCGTCGGGCTTGTCGCCCATGACGTCGGCGAGCGGCTGGCACTGCTTCTTGTCGGCCTGCGGCTGCCCTGAGGGCGCGTTGGGGTTCTTGCCCTGGGCCGAGATCTGGTAGCCGGGCACGTCGCCTTGGGCGAGCGCGGCGGCGGCCAGGCCGGTGGCGGGGGCGGCGCCGGGGCTCGGGCTCGTGGCGGGCAGGGCGCCGGCGGGGGGCGCGGAGCCCTCGGCCGGGCGGGAGCCGGCGGGCCCGGGGCCCTTGTCGGCGGAGGGGTCGGCGGCGCCGCCGCAGGCCGTGGCGGTGAACAGGAGTGCGGGCACGAGCACGCCGAACGCGGCGCGGGTGACGCGGCGGGCGGGACGGCGGCGCGCGGTGGGGGCGTCGGTGTCCGGGCCGGCGTGCGGGTGGGTGGTGTCGGGTGCCGTTGGTGCCGTGGTGCGCATGATCGAAGACCTCATACCCCGTGCTGTGGGCGGCGGTTGAGGGACGATCGTGGCACAGCGCGCGGACGGGCGCACACCGTTCGAAACGGTGCGCGCCCGCTGTACACGCGTGCGAAATCCGCTGCTCAGCCCGCGTTGAGCGGCAGGCCGCCGATGAGGCCCTGGGCCGGGCCGAGGGCGGAGCCGAGGTCGGAGGCGCCGCCCTTCTCGCCGGTCTGGTTGGTGACGGCGCCGGTGGCGTCGGTGAGCTGGCCCACCGCGTCCGTGAGGCTCAGGTTCGGCAGCCCGGCGGCGGAGGCCGCGCCGGCACCGGAAGCGGCGAGGGCGGCACCGGCGACGGCGACACCGAGGGTCTTGGCGACAGACTGCTTCATGGGAAAACCTCGCGGTTGCGTCAGGGGAATCGAGCGGCTCCGCAACCTAGCCACGGGATTCCCGGCTCGGCAAACCTCGGTAAATACGAGAAAGCGTCCGAGTGCGCGGGCACTCGGACGCTTTCGGGGACCTCGCTCGCGGCGAGGCTTTGGCCTAGGCCGAGACGGAACCGCTGGTGGAAGCGGTCTGTCGGAACAGCCATTCCGACTTCAGCTCCGCGTAGCCCGGCTTGATCACGTCGTTGATCATCGCGAGGCGTTCATCGAAAGGAATGAACGCGGACTTCATGGCATTGACCGTGAACCACTGCATGTCGTCGAGCGTGTAGCCGAAGGTGTCGACCAGGTGCTCGAACTCGCGGGACATGCTGGTGCCGCTCATGAGCCGGTTGTCGGTGTTGACCGTCAGCCGGAAGTGCAGCTTGCGCAGCAGGCCGATCGGGTGCTCGGCGTAGGAGGCGGCCGCGCCGGTCTGGAGGTTGGAGGTGGGGCACATCTCCAGCGGGACGCGCTTGTCGCGCACGTAGGAGGCGAGCCGGCCGAGCGTGACCGTGCCGTCCTCGGCGACCTCGATGTCGTCGATGATCTTGACGCCGTGGCCGAGGCGGTCCGCGCCGCACCACTGGAGCGCCTGCCAGATCGACGGCAGGCCGAATGCCTCGCCGGCGTGGATGGTGAAGTGGTTGTTCTCGCGCTTGAGGTACTCGAACGCGTCGAGGTGGCGGGTGGGGGGGAATCCGGCCTCGGCGCCCGCGATGTCGAAGCCGACGACGCCCTTGTCGCGGTAGCGGTTCGCCAGCTCGGCGATCTCCAGCGCGCGGGCCGCGTGCCGCATCGCGGTGAGCAGCGCGCCCACGCGGATCCGGTGCCCGTTGGCCTTGGCGCGGCGCTCGCCCTCGCGGAAGCCGTCGTTCACGGCCTCCACGACCTGCTCCAGGGTGAGCCCCGACTCCAGGTGCTGCTCGGGCGCGTAGCGGATCTCGGCGTACACGACGCCGTCCTCGGCCAGGTCCTCGGCGCACTCGGCGGCGACCCGGAACAGGGCCTCCTTGGTCTGCATGACGGCGCAGGTGTGCGCGAACGTCTCCAGGTAGCGGGGCAGGGAACCGGAGTCGGCCGCGTCCCGGAACCAGACGCCCAGCTTGTCGGCGTCGGTCTCGGGCAGGTTCGCGTAGCCGACCTCGCGGGCCAGCTCGATGATGGTGCCCGGACGCAGACCGCCGTCGAGGTGGTCGTGCAGGAGCACCTTCGGGGAGCGTCGGATCTGGTCCGGAGTGGGCAGGTTGGGGCTTTCGCTCGTCATTTGCGCACTCTAACGCCTACGCGCGTAGAGCACCGGTCGGCGGGGGCGGTCGATATGGAACGGTGACCGTGCGGACGGGTGGCGTACACCTCGGCGTCTGAGACTGTTCCGCCATGCCATACGAAGCGTCGCCGACGCGCGGGGCCCCGCTGGGCCGGGCGATCGGCGCGAACGGTCCGGACGCGACCGTCGCCGGAGTGGTCCTCGTCCTGCTGCCCCGCGCCCGCCTCGCCCTCCCCTCCCCCGGCCCCCTGCGGGCCCTGACCAGGGCCCTCGCCCGGGCCACCCCGACCGGGGAGGACGCCCTGGCGACCCACGCCGTGCGCGGCGGGGCCGGGCCGGCGCTGGAGGCCGCCGTCGCCCGCTACGGGGACGTGCCCGTCTGCCTCGTCGGCCACGGGACCCGGGCCCGCGAGGCCCTGCGGGAGGCGGGGCACCCGGCCGTCAACTCGGTGGTGGCGCTGGCCCCTTGGCTCACGGCACTGGAGGAGGCGGCCTCACCGGAACCGGTGAAACACCTCGCGGGCCGGCAGGTGTTGATCGCCCACGGCACCGACGACGCCCGCGCCGACCCCGACCTCTCCTTCCGCCTCGCCGCCCGCGCGAAGAAGGTCAACCGCACCACCTGCCGCTTCGAGGTCCACTCCGACGGCCACGCGCTGCGCGAACACCGCGCCGAAGTCGTCGCCCTCACCCAGGACTTCGCGCGCGGCGCGCTGCTGGGCACCCCGTGGAGCCGCCCCGTCACCGACGCCCTGGCCGCGCCCCCGCCGCTGGGCCTGCGGATGCCGCTGGCCTCCGGCTACACCCTCCGCACCCCCTGACCCCCCCTCGATCGCCCCGCGCCCCGCCGGGTCACGGACACGGGAGCCGGCGGGTGGGGGGCGGGGCGAGGAGCAGCGCGAGGCGCCGGGCCGCCTCCCCCAGGCAGGCCCGCAGGGCCCGGCGGTCGGGGGCCGTGGCCAGGATCCAGCCGTGCCGCCTGCTGCCCGTGGCGGGGTGGTGCACGGTGAGCGGGCGGCCCGGGTCGGTGTCCGGGAGCCGCACCCGGACCACGCCGGGCACGGCCCGGGCCGCCGCGACCGCCGCCCGCAGCGCCCGCGGCGCGTGCGTCCCCGGCGGCAGGTCCACGTAGCGCAGGCCCGCCGGGGCCGTCGTGCGCGGCGTGGCGAGCGGGGCCGGCAGGCCGAGGGCGGCGGCGATCACCAGGCCGGGCACGTCCACCCCGCGCCCCAGCCGCAGCAGGCCGCACAGCTCCTCCGCCGGCGGGTGCGCGTGCGCCTCGATCAGGCGCGGTCCGTACGGGGTGAGGACGAGGTCCAGGTGGGCCGCGCCCTCGCGGTGCCCGGCCAGGTTCAACACCCCCTCCACCAGGGCCCGCACCGCCGCCGCGGTCTCCGGCGGCAGCGGGGCGGTGAGCTCGTGGCCGGCGGCCAGGGCGAGGGGGCCGTCGGCGGGGCCGGGGCGGCGCAGGGTGTGGCCCAGGATCCGGTGCCGGCCGGCGTGCGAGAGGGTGACGACGGTGAGTTCCGGCCCCGGCAGCCATTCCTCCACGATCAGATCCGTCACGGCCGGGTACACGCGGGCCGCGGCCTCCGCCTGGGCGGGCCCGGTCACCAGCCGGACCCCCTCCCCCCGGCTGCCGCAGCGCGGCCGGACCACGCACGGCGTGCCGATGAGCCCGGTCAGGAACGGCAGCAGGTCGGCGCGCCCGCAGCGGACGAAGGAGACGGGTCGGGTGGGGTGGAGGGTGTTGGAGAGCGCGCGGGTCGCGGCCTTGTCGGCGAGGACGGAGACGGTCCCCGGCCCGGGTCCGGCGCCGGCCGGCAGCCCGAGCGCGGCGTTCGCGCGGGCCGCGGCCAGCGCCTCGGCGGGCCCGTCGAGTCCGAGGACGGCGGCTCGACGGGCCCGCACCTCCGGCAGCTCGCGCAACGCGCGGACCAGGGCGGTGTGGTCGCGCCAGTCCACCCGCACCCGCCGGTCCGCCCCCTCGCGGGCGGTGGGTGCCGGGTGGGCCGGCGTGACCGCGACCGCCGCCGCCCCGACCCGGTGGGCGGCGGCGAGCTCGGCCGGACGCGGACTCAGCAGCACGGCCACCGGCCGCGTCGCCCCGGGCCTCGCGCCCAGGGGCCCGGACGCCCCCCTCCGTGCCGGTTCCATGACGCGCTCCCCCCATCTCACGGCGGGTCCCCCCGACACGCCGTGCTCCGGTCCGGCACACTCTGCCGGTTCGGCATATGCCGGCACACGGGTGGAGACCGCTCCGGTCGGTGCCTTGCGGAGATCGGAGGGGTTTACAAACGGGCACGCGTCGGGACGAATGGTTCATGCCACTCGATGACGGGTCCGGGGGCACGGCCCCGGCCGGCGGACGCCCCGGGCCGCTCGGCCCCGCCGCGTCGCGGCTGTACGCGTACGCCGCGCAGCGCGACTCCTTCGGCCTCGCCGAGGCCACCGCCGCGCTCGGCGCCCGGGCGGCCACCGCGCTCACCGAACTCGTCGGCGCGCACCTGCTGCAACGCGCCCCGGACGACGGCGACGGCGAACGCTGGTCCGCCGTCCCGCCCCGCGCCGCCGCCGCCCGGGCCACGGCCCCCCTGGCCCTGCGGGTGCGCGAGACCCACGACGAGATGGACCGGCTGCGCGAGAGCCTGGAGGCCCTGCTCCCCGTCTACGAGGCGGGCGAGGCCCGGCGGGCGCTGCGCCGCTCGGGCGGCCTGGAGCTCGTGACCGACCTGCGGGCCGTGCGCGGGCTGATCGCGGAGCTGGCCGCCGGCTGCGAGGAGGAACTGCTGACCTCGCAACCGGGCGGCGGCCGGCCCCCGGAGACCCTCGCGGAGGCCGTGGACCGGGACGAGGCCCTGCTGGCCCGGGGCGTGCGGATGCGCACCCTGTACCAGCACACGGCCCGCTACTCGCGGCCCACGGCGGCGTACGTGGAACGGGTGACGGCGCTGGGCGCGCGGGTGCGGACCGTCGGGGACGGGGTGGTGCGGATGCTCGTCTTCGACCGGCGGGCCGGGGTGATGACGGTGAAGGACACCCCGGGCGCGGCGCTCGTGGTGCGGGAGCCGAACGTGGTCGGGTTCATGGCGGCCACCTTCGAGCACGCGTGGCTGGGCGCGGAGCCGTTCCCGGTGTCGGTGGGGCCGGAGCAGGCGCGGGAGATCTCGGACGAGCTGCGGCAGACGATCGTGCGGATGCTGTCGGAGGGGCTGGAGGACAAGGTGGTGGCGCGCCGGCTGGGCATGTCGGAGCGGACCTGTCAGCGGCACATCGCGGAGATCATGCGGGCGCTGGGGGCGCGGTCGCGCTTCCAGGCGGGCTGTCTGGCCGCGCGGCAGGCCGCCCTCGCGCCCCCGCCCGACTGAGCGCCGTCCCACCCGTCCCACCCGTCCCGCGCCGGCGGGTCAGAGTTCGGGGATGAGGCGGCCCCGGCGCGACAGGAGGAACTTCTTGAACTCGGCCACCGGCGGGGTGTCCGGGTGCCCCTCCAGCCAGGCCACGCCGATCTCCCGGACCGCGCGCGGGGCCGTGACGGTGAGTTCGACGACCCCGGGCCGGGCCACCGCCGGTGGGGGCAGCAGGGCCACACCCAGGCCGGCCGCGACCAGGCCGCGCAGGGTCTCCGCCTCCTCGCCCTCGAAGGCCACCTTCGGGGTGAAGCCGGCCTCGGCGCACAGGTCGTCGGTGATGCGGCGCAGCCCGTAGCCGGGTTCGAGGGTCACGAAGGTCTCGCCGGCGGCCTCGGCCAGCCGGATCCGCTTGCGGCCGGCCAGCCGGTGGTCCTCCGGGACGACGAGCCGCAGGCGTTGTTCGTCGAGGCGGCGGGTGGACAGGTCGGGGGCGTCGGGGACGGGCGAGGTGAGGCAGAGGTCGAGCTCGCCCGCACGCAGCCGCTCCAGCATGGCCTCGCCGTAGTTCTGGACGAGCGCGAACCTGATGCCCGGGTGGTCGGCGCGAAAGGCCCGGATGAGGGCGGGGACGGTCTCGGAGCCGAGGGTGTGCAGGAAGCCGAAGGCGACCTTGCCGGTGCTGCGGTCGGTGTCCTGCTGCACGGTGTCCACCGCGCGGCCGATCTCGGCGAGGGCCTTCTCGGTCGCGGCGAGGAAGGAGTGGCCGGCGGTGGTGAGGGCGACGGTGCGGCCCCGGCGGGCGAACAGGGCCACGCCCAGGTCCTGTTCGAGGCGGACCAGGGCGCGGGAGAGGGTGGACTGCGGGATGCCGAGCTCGTGGGCGGCGCGGGTGACGTGCTCGTGGCGGGCCGCGGCGGCGAACCAGGCGAGTCGGGGGGCCAGAAGACCTGTCACGGCCATGTCTTCTTCGTAACGACTCATTGACAGCCACCCCTCTGAACTGCGGTGATGCAGTGGTGGAACGATTACCGCGATTCTACGCATTGGACGCATGAAAAAGGACGGGCTTACGGTCGTGACCATGCCTCCCGTCGATACCGGGGCACCCGTCACCTCGGGTGCCTCCACCCCGTCGTCTCCCGAAGCCCCCGAGGACCCCGCGAGCGCGCCGCTCACCCACCGCGCGCCCGGCCTTCCCGGTTACCGCCGCATGAGCCTGGCCCTGTTCGCGGCCGGCCTGGCGACCTTCGCGCTCCTCTACTCCACGCAGGCCCTGCTCCCGGCGGTCTCGGCCGGGTTCGGGGTGAGCGCGGACCGCGCGAGTTGGACGGTGTCGGCCGCGACCGGCGCGCTGGCCCTGTTCGTGCTGCCGCTGAGCGCGTTCTCGGAGCGGTTCGGGCGGACCCGGATGATGACCTGGTCGATGGCGGTGGCGGTGGGCGTCGGCGTGCTGGTGCCGTTCGCGCCGAGCCTGGAGTGGCTGGTGGCGCTGCGGGCCCTGCAGGGCGCGGCGATCGCGGGCATCCCGGCGTCGGCGATGGCGTACCTGGCCGAGGAGGTGTCCCCGAAGGCGCTGGTGGGCGCGATCGGACTGTTCGTGGCGGGCAATTCCATCGGCGGGATGAGCGGCCGGGTCGTGACCGGCTGGGCGGCCCAACTGTGGGGCTGGCGGGCCGGGTTGGCGGCGGTGGGCGCGATGTCGCTGCTGTGCGCGATCGCGTTCCTGGTCCTGTTGCCCAAGGCCCGCAACTTCCGGCCCGCCTCCCTGGACCCGCGCGCGGTGGGGCGGACGGTCGGGGCGCACCTGCGCGATCCGCTGCTGCTGCGGCTGTACGGGATCGGCGCGCTGTTCATGACGGTGTTCGGCGCGGTGTACACGGTGATCGGCTACCGGCTGGTGGAGGAGCCGTTCTCGCTCGGTCAGGGCGTGATCGGGTCGATCTTCCTGGTCTACCTGGTGGGCACGGCGTCGAGCGCGGCGGCCGGCACCCTCGTCGGGCGGCTGGGGCGGCGCGGGGCGCTGTACCTGGCGGTGATCACGACGGCGCTGGGCCTGCTGTTCTCGCTGGCCGACTCCCTCGTGGCGATCCTCGCCGGGCTGGTGTTGATCACGGCCGGGTTCTTCGCGGGGCACGCGGTGGCCTCGTCCTCGGTGAGCCGGACGGCGAAGACGGGCCGGGCGCAGGCATCGGCGCTGTACCAGTCGGCGTACTACCTGGGGTCGAGCGCGGGCGGCACGCTGGGCGCGCTCGCGTTCCACTCCGGCGGGTGGGCGGCGACGGTGGCGCTGGCGCTGCTCGCGGTGGTCGGCGTCGTGGGGATCACGCTGTACGGGTCGCACGCGGCCCGGGTGGAGCGGGCCCGGCTGACCCCGCTCGGCTCCCGCTGACCCTCATCTCGTCGACCCCTCATCTCGTCGAGCAGTCCATACGACGATCGCACGGTCCGAAATACGCACCCCCGGTGGGAACTTCACCGGGGGTGCGCTCGTCCCCGTGGCCAGAAGCACAGATGAGCCGGGGAGGATTTCGTGAGGGTGTCCGAGCACACACGCACCACCGGGACGGGGGCGGCGGTCGAACGGGCCGGGCGTACGGGGCGTTCCGCGTCGCGGGCACGTCGGATCGCGCTGGCGCTGGCCTCGGCGACCGCGCTCGCGGTGCCGACGGTCGTGGTCGGCGGCGGGTCGGCGCAGGCCGCGTCGTGCAACCTGACCACCGGTCCCTACCAGCGGCAGGTCGAGCAGTTCCTCGGCCGGCCGGTGGACGGCAAGCAGTCCGCCGCCGACTGCACCGCCATCCGCGCCTTCCAGGCGCAGCACGGGATCACCCCGACGGCCGGCTACGCGGGCGCGTTGACCTGGCAGACGATGAGCACGATCCTCGCCCAGCGGGCCGCCGGCACCACCCCGAACAAGGCGGGCACCTGCCCCGTGAACCGGGGTCGGATCGCGTGCGTGGACCTGACCCGGCAGCTGTCGTGGATCCAGGACGGGAGCAGGCTCGTCTACGGCCCGGTCCCGATCCGCTCCGGCAAGGACGGCACCGAGACCCGCACCGGCTTGAAGAAGATCTACCAGCGGACCCTGAACCACTGGTCGACGATCTACAAGGTGTGGATGCCGTACTCCCAGTTCTTCGACGGCGGCATAGCGTTCCACTCCGTCGACAAGAGCATGTGGAACCCGCCCGGTTCCGGAGGCTGCGTGAACATGCGCCCGGCCGACGCGAAGGCGTACTGGAACATGCTGAGCGTGGGCGAGGACGTGTTCGTGTACGGGCGCAAGCCCGGCACCTGATCCCACCCGCCGGCCCTCCCCCGCGCGGCCCGACGGCGGCGCCCGGCCCGTCCGGGTGCCGTTGTCACACCCCTCGGTTAGATTCCGAGAAGGACGCTTCGCAGGGGGAAACGCATCATGGGTCACACGATTCAAGCGGACCGGTTGCCGGACGAGTTGGCGGACGGGCTGGCCCGACACCGTACGGAGCTGACCGGCTACTGCTACCGGATGCTCGGGTCGGCCTTCGACGCCGAGGACGCCGTGCAGGAGACCTCGATCCGGGCCTGGCGCTCCTTCGACACCTGGGAGCGCCGCGCCTCCCTGCGCTCCTGGCTGTACCGGATCGCCCACAACGTGTGCCTGGACGCGTTGAAGGCCGGCAACCGCCGGGCCCGCCCCATGGACCTCACCTCCCCGCAGAGCCAGGCCGCCGCCATGCTCAACGAGCGCTCCGAGGTGACCTGGCTGGAGCCCGCGCCGGACGGGCTGGTGCTCCCGACGAGCGGGGACCCGGCCGAGCTGGCGCTCGCCAAGGAGTCCGTGCGGCTGGCGTTCATGGCGGCGCTCCAGCGGCTGCCGGCCAAGCAGCGGGCCGTGCTGATCCTGCGCGAGGTGCTGGCCTGGAAGGCCGACGAGGTGGCCGCGCTGCTGGAGACCACGGTGGCCTCCGTCAACAGCGCCCTCCAGCGCGCCCGCGCCACCCTGGCCGCGAACCCGCCGCGCGCCACCGAGTCCGTCGACCCGCTGGACGAGGAGCAGAACCGACTGCTGGCCCGCTACCTGACGGCCTTCGAGGGCTACGACATCGAGGCCCTGGCCGGGCTGCTGCACGAGGACGCCGTGCTGTCGATGCCGCCCTACGACCTGTGGCTGCGGGGACCGGCGGACATCGCGGCCTGGCACCTGGGGCAGGGCATCGGCTGCCGGGGCTCACGCCTGGTGCCGACCACCGCGAACGGCATGCCGGCCTTCGCCCAGTACCGGCCGCGCGAGGACGGCGCCCCGGGGCACACGGCGTGGGCGCTCCAGGTGCTGGAGATCGTCGACGGGCGGATCGTGGGTCTGAACGCCTTCCTGGACACCGAGCGCTGGTTCCCGCTGTTCGGCCTGCCGGCGACACTGGCCCCGGGACAGGAGGTCACGGCCTAGCCCACCACTGGCCGGTCAGGGTTCCGGGAGGCCCAGGGTCGCGGCGAGGCCGGTGAGCACCAGCAGCCCGCGCAGCGGGGCGGGCACGCCGGTCAGCCGCAGCGGCAGGCCGGCGCGGCGGGCCGCGAGGGCGAGCCGGGCCAGGGTGTCCACGGTGCGCAGGGTGGGTGCCGTCACCGCGCGGGCGTCGCAGAGCAGGACCGCGCCCGGTGCCCAGCCGGTCTCCGGTGGCACGAGGGCGGGCAGCAGGGGCTCGGGGAGCACGCCGTCGGGGCCGGGCAGGGCCGGCGCGATGATGCGGGTGGTCGTCACACAGGGCTTGACCGTCGAAGGGCCCGAAACTCATCGGGGCCGGGCGCGCGTGAGCGCGGTGGCGTCGCACACCACCGCGCTCACGGTGACCGGTCCGCGGGAGGTCCGGCCCGGTCGGTGACGGGCCGGGGGCCCGTCACGTCGTCGCGTCGCCGGTCAGGCGATGCGGTCCAGGACGATCGGGGTCGGCGTGTGCGCCGTGCCGGCCGGGGCGATGTCCCAGGCGCCGGCCAGGGAGGCGAGCGCGTAGTCGAACTTCTCCGGGGTGTCGGTGTGCAGGGTCATCAGCGGGGTGCCCGCCGTGACCGTGTCGCCGGGCTTGGCGTGCAGCTCCACGCCCGCGCCGGCCTGCACCGGGTCCTCCTTGCGGGCGCGGCCGGCACCCAGGCGCCAGGCGGCGACGCCGACCGCGTACGCGTCGAGGCGGGTGAGGACCCCGCTCTCGGGGGCGGTGACCACGTGCTGCTCGCGGGCCACGGGCAGGGCCGCGTCCGGGTCGCCGCCCTGGGCGGAGATCATGCGGCGCCACACGTCCATGGCGGAGCCGTCGGCGAGGGCCTTGGCCGGGTCCACGTCGGGCAGGCCGGCCGCCGCGAGCATCTCGCGGGCCAGCGCCAGGGTGAGCTCGACGACGTCGGCGGGGCCGCCGCCGGCGAGGACCTCGACGGACTCGCGGATCTCCAGGGCGTTGCCGGCGGTGAGGCCGAGCGGGGTGGACATGTCGGTGAGCAGGGCGACGGTCTTCACCCCGGAGTCGGTGCCGAGGCCGACCATGGTGCGCGCGAGCTCGCGGGCGTCGTCGATGTTCTTCATGAAGGCGCCGGAGCCGACCTTCACGTCGAGGACGAGGGAGCCGGTGCCCTCGGCGATCTTCTTCGACATGATCGAGGAGGCGATCAGCGGGATGGCCTCGACGGTGCCGGTGACGTCGCGCAGCGCGTACAGCTTCTTGTCGGCGGGGGCGAGGCCGTCGCCGGCGGCGCAGATGACGGCGCCGGTGGTGTCGAGGACGTTCAGCATCTCCTCGTTGGAGAGCAGGGCGCGCCAGCCGGGGATGGACTCCAGCTTGTCGAGGGTGCCGCCGGTGTGGCCCAGGCCCCGGCCGGAGAGCTGCGGGACGGCCGCGCCGCAGGCCGCGACGAGGGGGGCCAGCGGGAGGGTGATCTTGTCGCCGACGCCGCCGGTGGAGTGCTTGTCGGCGGTGGGGCGGGAGAGGGAGGAGAAGTCCATGCGCTCGCCGCTCGCGATCATCGCGGCGGTCCAGCGGGCGATCTCGGCGCGGTTCATGCCGTTGAGCAGGATGGCCATCGCGAGCGCGGACATCTGCTCGTCGGCCACGACGCCGCGGGTGTAGGCGTCGATGACCCAGTCGATCTGCTCGGGGCTCAGTTCGCCGCGGTCGCGCTTGGTACGGATGACGGAGATGACGTCCATGGCATGTCCTTGGTTCGTGTCGCAAGAGGGACGGGAGAAGGGACGGGAAAAGCGCACGACCCCCGCCCGTGGCGCCGTCGGTCGACGATTCGGGGCGGGGGCCGTACGCGGCTGGGGGGCCCGCTACCGGAGGTGGTCGGGACCGAATGCCTGGGGCAGCATCGCGGACAGCGGGAGGATCCCCTCGGGGGTCTCCACCCGCAGCTCCGGGCCGCCGAACTCGTACAGCAGCTGACGGCAGCGCCCGCAGGGCACCAGGATCTGCCCCTTGCCGTCCACGCACGTGAAGTGCGTGAGCCGGCCGCCTCCGGTGGCCTGGAGGCTGGAGACGAGGCCGCACTCGGCGCACAGGCCGAGGCCGTAGCTGGCGTTCTCGACGTTGCAGCCGGTGACGACGCGGCCGTCGTCCACGAGGGCGGCGACGCCGACGGGGAAGCCGGAGTAGGGGGCGTAGGCGCGGGTCATCGCGGCCCGGGCCGCCTCCCGCAGGGCCTCCCAGTCGACCCCGGCGTCGGCGGCGGGGGCCGCCGCGCCGGGGGTCGCGGGCGTCTGGGGGCTCGTCACTTGCCCTGGCCCTTGCGGTACGGCATGCCGTCCGCCTTGGGCATCCGCAGGCGCTGGGCCGAGAGGGCCAGCACGAGCAGGGTGGTCAGGTAGGGCGCGGCGTCCACGAACTGGCTGGGCACGGCGTCGGTGGTGACGTACCAGACGAAGAGCACGACCGCGCAGACGGCGGAGATGCCGGCCTGGACGAACTTGCGCTTGTACAGCTGCCAGGCGACGACGAGGAGCAGCAGGATCGCGATGAGCAGCAGCAGGGCGTGCACGTTCTCGGCGCCGCCGCGCAGCTTGAGGCTGTCGGTGAAGCCGAAGAGGCCGGCGCCGAGCGCCATGCCGCCGGGCATCCAGTTGCCGAAGATCATCGCGGCGAGGCCGATGTAGCCGCGGCCGCCGGTCTGGCCCTCCTGGTAGATCAGGGTGGTGATCGAGAGGAAGGCGCCGCCGAAGCCGGCCAGTCCGCCGGAGACGATCACGGCGATGTACTTGTACTTGTACACGTTGACGCCGAGGGACTCGGCCGCGATCGGGTTCTCGCCGCAGGAGCGCAGGCGCAGGCCGAAGGAGGTCCGCCACAGCACCCACCAGGTGCCCGGGATGAGCAGCAGGGCGAGGACGGTCAGCGGCGAGAGGTTGGTGAACACGCCGCCGATGACGCCGGCCACGTCGGAGACGAAGAACCAGTGCTTGCCCTGGAGGTCGGACATCCAGTCGGAGAGTCCGGGGACCGTCCAGTTGGTGAGTTCCTCCAGTCGCGGGGACTGCTTGGAGGAGCCGCCCTCGACGCCGTCGAACGCGAAGTTCGACAGGTACTGGGTGAAGCCGAGCGCCAGGATGTTGATGGCGACACCGGAGACGATGTGGTTCACGTTGAACGTGACGGTGATGATCGCGTGCAGCAGGCCGCCGATGGCGCCGCCGACGATGCCGAGCAGCAGGCCGGTCCACGGGCCCCACTGGTAGCCGGCCCAGCCGCCGAACCAGGTGCCGAGGATCATCATGCCCTCAAGGCCGATGTTGACGACGCCGGCGCGTTCGGCCCACAGACCGCCGAGACCGGCGAGGCCGATCGGGACGGCGAGCTGGAGGGCGCCGGAGACCTGGCCGATGGAGGTGAGGTCGTCGGCGCCGGAGACGATGCGGACGAGGGAGACCAGGGCCAGCCCGCCCGCGATGATCAGCATGATCACGGGGAGGGTGAGCTTGGTGCGGGCCGTGCCCGGCTTCTTCGGGGCGGTGCCCGTCGCGGGGGCGGTGGTGGTGCTCACGCCGCGACCTCCTTCTTGTCCGTCGAGAGGGCGCCGCCGGCGGCCAGCTCCTCGCCGACCTTCTGCTGCTGGCGGCGGATGCCGTAGCGGCGGACCAGCTCGTAGGAGACGACCACCGCGATCACGATCAGGCCCTTCATGATCGTGCCGATCTCCTTGGCGTAGCCGGCCGTGTCGAGGGAGGCGGACGCCTTGTCGATGAAGGCCATCAGGAGGGCGGAGAAGAAGATGCCGAGCGGGTTGTTGCGGCCCAGCAGGGCGATGGTGATGCCGGTGAAGCCGACGCCGACCGGGAAGGAGAGGCTGTAGGTGTGGCTCTCGCCGAGCAGCACGGGCATGCCCGCGAGGCCGGCGACGGCGCCGGAGATGAGCATCGAGGTGATGATCATCTTCTTGGCGTCCACGCCGGACGCCTGGGCGGCGGACTCGCTGGCGCCGGTGGCGCGCAGGTCGAAGCCGAACCGGGTCCGGTTGAGGACGAACCAGTAGACGACGCCGAGGGCGAAGGCGATGAAGGTGAACCCGTAGATCTCCAGCCCGTCGCCGATGTCCAGGGACGGGAACCAGCCGGACTGGGCGATGTCGCCCGTGGTCAGGTCGTTGGAGCCCTCCGGCTGCACGCCGAGGTTGGTGGGCAGGATCAGCCAGGCGATCAGGGAGGTCGCGATGGCGTTCAGCATGATCGTGGAGACGACCTCGCTGACCCCGCGCTTGGCCTTGAGGACACCGGCGATGCCGGACCAGAAGGCGCCGACCAGCATCGCGACGAGCACGATGAGCAGGATGTGCAGCGGGCCGGGCAGGGTGACCGCCGCGCCCACGGAGGCGGAGACCATGGCGGCGAGGCGGTACTGGCCGTCGACGCCGATGTTGAAGAGGTTCATCCGGAAGCCGACGGCCACCGCCAGCGCCGCCAGGTAGTACGTGCCGGTCTGGTTGAGGATCAGGACCTGGACGTCCTCGTAGCCCGCGTTCTCGATCATGATGCGCAGCGGGTCGATCGGGTTCACGCCCGAGACGGCCAGCACCAGCATGGTGAGCACGAAGGCGCTGATCAGCGCAAGCGCGGGGCCGGCGAAGCCGAGAAGCAGCCGGTCCTTGTCGAATTTCTTCATCGGGCCTCGTCCTCCGTCGAAGGCGAGTCCTCGCCGGAGCTGTCGGTGGTGGGGGCGTCGCCGCCGGCGGCGACGACGTCCGGGGCCGCGGCGGCCTCGGCGAGTTCCTCGGGCGTGGCCTCCAGGTGACCGGAGGCGGCGCCGGTCATGGCCGTGCCCAGCTCCTCCGGGGTGACGGTCGCCGGGTCGGCGTCCGCGACCAGCCGGCCGCGGAAGATGACCCGGAGGGTGTCGGAGAGGCCGATCAGCTCGTCGAGGTCGGCGGAGATCAGGAGCACGGCCAGGCCCTCGCGGCGGGCCTCGCGGATCGCGTCCCAGATCTGCGCCTGCGCGCCGACGTCCACGCCGCGGGTGGGGTGCGCGGCGATCAGGAACTTGGGGTTGTGGCTCATCTCGCGGCCGACGATCAGCTTCTGCTGGTTGCCGCCGGAGAGCGAGGCCGCGGTGACCTCGATGCCGGGGGTGCGGACGTCGTACTCGCGCACGATCCGCTCGGTGTCCTGGCGGGCGGCCTTCGGGTCGAGGATGCCGCGCTTGGAGTTGGGGGCCTCGGTGACGTGGCCGAGGATGCGGTTCTCCCACAGCGGGGACTCCAGCAGCAGGCCGTGCCGGTGCCGGTCCTCGGGGATGTAGCCGATGCCGTCCTCGCGCCGCTTGCGGGTGGGCCGGGCGGAGATGTCGGTGCCGTCGAGGGTGATGACGCCGCCGTCGGGGACGAGCATGCCCATCAGGGCCTCGATCAGCTCGGTCTGCCCGTTGCCCTCGACGCCCGCGATGCCGAGGACCTCGCCCTTGTGGATGGTGAGGTCGATGCCGGCGAGCACGTCGCGCACGACGCCGTCGGGGTCGGTCGCGGCCAGCCGCAGGCCCTCCACCGTCAGCATGGGCACGTCGGTGACGGTGGACTCGCGGGTCTCCGGCGAGGGCAGCTCGCTGCCGACCATCAGCTCGGCGAGCTGCTTGGGGGTGGTGTCGCGGGGGTCGGCGGTGCCGACGGTGGTGCCGCGCCGGATGACGGTGATGTCGTCGGCGACCTTGAGCACCTCGCCCAGCTTGTGGGAGATGAAGATGACCGTCAGGCCCTCGGACTTCAGCTCGCGCAGGTTGTCGAAGAGCGCGTCGACCTCCTGCGGGACCAGGACGGCGGTGGGCTCGTCGAGGATCAGGATCTTCGCGCCCCGGTAGAGGACCTTGAGGATCTCCACGCGCTGCCGGTCCGCCACGCCGAGGTCTTCGACGAGGGCGTCGGGGCGGATGCCGAGGCCGTAGGCGTCGGAGATCTCCTTGATCTTCTTGCGCGCCGCGCCGCCGATCCCGTGGAGCTTCTCGCCGCCGAGGACGACGTTCTCCAGGACGGTGAGGTTGTCGGCGAGCATGAAGTGCTGGTGCACCATGCCGATGCCGCGCTCGATGGCCTCGCCGGGGCTGTTGAAGGTGACCTGGTCGCCGTCGATGGCGATGGTGCCCTCGTCCGGCTTCTGCATGCCGTAGAGGATCTTCATCAGGGTGGACTTGCCGGCGCCGTTCTCGCCGACGAGCGCGTGCACGGTGCCCTTGCGGACGGTGATCGCGATGTCCTTGTTGGCGACGACGCCGGGGAAGCGCTTGGTGATGCCGTGCAGTTCGACTGCGGGCGGCGGGCTGGACGCGTTGATGACGCACTCTCCTTGGCCGAAAGGAGTGGGAGGCAGGGGGGACAGGGCGGGGAGAGAAGGTATCGCGTCCACGAGACCTCTACGCGCGTAGCACTGTCGAAACCGAAAACTTGAGGCCAAAGGGCCTCGGATCTTGGTCGTCCCAGGCGGTCCGAGGACCGTTTCCGGGACGGGGTGGGGGGACTGCGGTGTGGCGGGGGGGGAGGGCCCGGACGTGGCGCGGGGTCCACGGCGTGAGGCCGGGTCGGTCGACGCCTTACGGGGCGGTCTTGACCTTGATCTTGCCGGCGACGATGTCCGCCTTCGCCTTCTCCACGGCGGCGATGAGGTCGGTCATCTTCTTGTACTCGGGGTTGGAGTCGGCCAGGCCGACGCCGTCCTTGTCCAGGCCGTAGCGGATCTCGCCGGTGGTCGGCTTGCCGTCCTGGACCGACTTGATGAGGTTGAACACCGAGTCCGGGATGTCCTTGGTGACCGAGGTCAGGATCTTGTCCTTGTACTTCGACAGACCGGCCTGGTTGTACTGGTCGGAGTCGACGCCGATGGCCCACTTGCCCTTGGTGGCGGCGGCCTCGATCGCGCCGGAGCCGGCGAGACCGGCGGCGGCGTAGACGACGTCCGCGCCCGCGTCGATCTGCCCGTTGGCGGCGGCCTTGCCCAGGTCGGGCTTGGCGAAGCCGTCGAAGTTCGGCGGCTGGGTCAGGTACTGGCTGAGCACCTTGGCGTTCGGGTTGGTGTCCTTGACGCCCTGCTCGAAGCCCGCCTGGAACTTCTTGATGAGCGGGACCTCGACGCCACCGATGAAGCCGACGGTGCCGGACTTGGACGCCTTGGCGGCGGCGACGCCGGCCAGGTAGGAGCCCTGCTCCTCGTTGAAGACGAGGTTGGCGATGTTCGGGCCGGTCACCGAGGTGTCGTCGATGATGCCGAAGGTGGTCTTCGGGAACTTCGGCGCGACCTTCTTGATGGCCGGGGCGTAGGCGAAGCCGACACCGATGACCGGGTTCGAGCCGGAGCGGGCCAGCTCGGTCAGGCGCTGGACCTTGTCGGCCTCGCCCTCACCGTCGGTGGGCTCCTGCTCCTTGCCCTTGATCTTCAGCTCGGACTCGGCCTTGGCCAGACCGGCGTAGGCACCGTCGTTGAACGACTGGTCGCCGCGCCCGCCGATGTCGTAGGCGATGGCGGCGCTCTTGGTCGAGGTCGACCCGCCGTCGGAGGGGGTGTCACCCGAGGACTTCTTACCGCCACAGGCGGTGGCCGTCAGCGCGAGCGCCGCGGACGCGATGCCCACGGTGGCGATCCTGGTGATCCGGCGCAAGGGGAGGCTCCTTCAAAACCGACCGAAGCGCCACGACCGGCGCTGGTTTCGCCGCGATCGTAACGCGCGTAGATGCCACTTAAAGCCCCCTTGGTGAGTCGTTATCGGATCGTCGCGATCCTCTCCGTGACCATTTGGTGACCAATGTCGTGCACAGCCCTTGCGTGCCAAGGGCTGAAACACGTTTGCCGACGCGATGTCGGGTGTTGTATCGCGCGTTACCCGTTCCGCCGGGCGCGCTGTGCGTCGAGGAGGGCGGCGGCCGTGAAGAACTCGACGCCGACGGTGATGGCGGCCTCGTCCACGTCGAAATCGCCCCGGTGCAGGTCACGCTGGACGGGGTCGCCGGGGGTGCGCACCCCGAGCCGGGCCATCGCGCCGGGCACGTGCTCCAGGTACCAGGAGAAGTCCTCGCCGCCCAGGCTCTGCTCGGTGCCCTCCACGGAGTCGGCGCCGCGCCGGGCGATCATCGACTCGCGGAGCAGTTCGGTGACGGCCGGGTCGTTGACCACGGGCGGGACCCCGCGGACGTGGTTGATCTCGAACTTGGCGCCGTGCATCGTGGCGACCTCGTCGATGGCCGCGTGGATCTGGTCGGGGGCCTCGTGCCAGGCGTTCAGGTCCAGGCAGCGGACCGTTCCGGAGAGCTCGGCGTGCATCGGGATCACGTTGCAGGCGTGACCGGAGGAGATCCGGCCCCAGGTCACGGACATGCCGGAACGGGCGTCCATCCGGCGGGCGAGCAGCGCGGGCACGTCGACGGCGATCCGCGCGGCGGCCGTGACCAGGTCGGTGGTCAGGTGCGGGCGGGCGGTGTGGCCGCCGGGGCCGGAGAGGCTGATCTCCAGGCGGTCGCAGGCCGAGGTGATGGGGCCGGCGCGCAGTCCGATCCGGCCGGCGTCGACGCGCGGGTCGCAGTGCACGGCGATGATCCTGCCGACCCCGTCGAGGACTCCGGACTCGATGGCCTCGGTGGCCCCGCCCGGCAGCACCTCCTCGGCGGGCTGGAACAGCAGCCGGACCGGGAACGGCAGCCGGCCCCGGCGGTGCAGTTCGGCCAGGACCAGGCCGGCGCCGAGGACGACGGTGGTGTGCACGTCGTGACCGCAGGCGTGGGCGCGGTCGGGCACGGTGGACCGGTAGGTCACCTGGGTCTTGGCGTCGGGGATGGGGAGGGCGTCGATGTCCGCGCGCAGGGCCAGCATGGGGCGCTTGCCGTCCCACGTGCCCACGTCACAGATCAGGCCGGTGCCGGAGTTCAGGACCCGGGGGCGGAGCCCGGCCTTCTCCAGCCGCGCCTTGATCGCGGCGGTGGTCCGGAACTCCTGGTGCCCGAGTTCTGGATGCATGTGCAAGTCCCGGCGGAACGCGATCAGTTCATCGCGCAGATTCTCCGGGAGCCGGCCGGGCAGCTCGGGCTGAGCCGGCGTGCCGGGCAGGGCGGTCTGGGCCTCGCGGGACATCAACTGGTTCACCCGTTCAAGGGTAGGCCCCTCGCTGTCAACTGTCGGGTGATCGCCAAAACTTCAACCCGTTCGGGGCGAAAAAACCGTCCTCCGGAGGCATGGGCCTCCTCGGACGGGGGTAAACTCGCCCGCTCATCCGCCCGAACAGCCGTTTTGCGCCGGTACGGGCGCACGTTCAGCCGGCGCCGGGTGCGCCGGCGGCGCCGGTGGCCGCGAGCCCGTGGGTGGCGCGGGCCCCGGCCGACACGTCGTCGAGGAAGCCCCGGGCCCGGGGCGAGGCCGTGCGGGTGAGCCAGTCGGGGTCGATCTCGCAGACCTTCACGGTGACCCCGGTGCCGGCCAGCGCGTAGGGGAGCGTGTGCACGACGGTGGACGGGAAGCTCACCACCGTGCGCCCGATCGGGCCCCGGCGCGCGATCAGCTCCAGCGGCAGGTCGGGGCGGACGATCTGGAGGCCGGTGGCCTCGGCGACGGCCCGCAGCTTCTCGGGGGACTCCCGGCGGTGGGCGAAGTAGCGGCCCGCGCCGTGGTCGGCGGCGAGCCGGGCCACCGCCGCGAGGTAGTGGGTGGGCTCCAGCACCCCCGTCTCCACCAGCGAGGTTCCCACCAGGTCGGTGCCCCGGGTCAGGCGCGGCGGGCCGAAGCGCGAGCGGGTCCACGCGAAGTCGTTGAGGGTCAGTCGGGCCCCGGGCAGCGGCTCCACCGGCATCGAGGTGAACAGTTCCAGGGAGCGCCGGCCGGGCAGGCCGGGGGCGGGCGAGGGGGTGAGCCGGCGCAGGGCGCGGGCGGCGACCGGCGCGTGCGCCAGCTCGCGGACCCGGCCGAGCGCGCCGGCGGCCGGGGTGCGGTGCCAGCGGCGCAGGCGTTCGCCGGCGGCGAGGCGGGCGGCGAACTCCAGGGTGGCGGTGCCGTCGTCGACGACCACGAGGTCGGGGGTGCGGGCGGCGGCGAGGAGGAGTTGGGTGAAGCGGGAGAAGGGGTCGCCGATGACGAGGCGTTCGGCGGCGCGCACGTCGGACAGCAGGGCGGCGAGCGCCTTGAGCGGGGCGCCGGGTCCGCCCCGGGCCTCCTGCCAGGTGACGGCGTGACCCTCGTCACGGGCGAGGCCGGCGACGCGGCGCAGTTGGCCCCGGGACATGGGGTCGGTGGGCGGCAGGACCACGATCCGCAGCCGGGACTCCCCGCCGGCGGGCGGGGCGGGGGCGTGCGCGCAGCCGGGCCGGTCGACGCGGGATTCGGCGCGGGTCTCGGGGTGGGCGTTGGGGCGGGGGTTGGGGCGGGGGTCGGCGGGCCCGGGTTGGGCGGGGACGCCGGTCAGGAGGGTGCCGGCGGGGCCGGGGCGGGTGCGGTGGGCGTGGGCCCATTCCAGGACGCCGAGGAGCTGGACCGGGCTCTCGACGAAGGCGAGCGTGGCGGGGTCGGGGGTCACCGCGGTCTCCTCGGGTTCCGGCGTGGCGGGTTGGGAGGGGTGTGGGGCGTGACGGGCTGCGGGGCGGGGTGTGCGGGGCGTGCGGGCGGCTCGGGTCGGGGCCGGGGCGCCGCCCCCCGGGGGTGTCGGGGGCGGCGCGCGGTGGGGGGTCAGGCGGGCTGCGGGACGTTCACCGCGGCCTCGGCGGCCTCGGTCTCGGCGGCCTCGGTCTCGGCGATGACGCCGGGGACGCGGCGGAGCTTGCGCATGGGCGCCAGCTCGGAGTCGTAGACCTTCTTCACGCCGTCGCCGAGCGCGCTCTCGATGGTGCGGATGTCGCGCACGAGGCGGGTGAGGCCGCCGGGCTCGACGGAGGCGGCCTGGTCGGAGCCCCACATGGCGCGGTCGAGGGTGATGTGGCGTTCGACGAACACGGCGCCGAGGGCGACGGCGGCGAGGGTGGTCTGCAGGCCCGTCTCGTGGCCGCTGTAGCCGATGGGCACGTTGGGGTACTCCTCGCGCAGGGTCTGGAGCACGCGCAGGTTCAGCTCCTCCGCCTTGGCCGGGTAGGTGGAGGTGGCGTGGCAGAGCAGGATGTTCTCCGAGCCGAGGACCTCGACGGCGTGCCGGATCTGGCGCGGGGTGGACATGCCGGTGGAGAGGACCACGGTGCGGCCGGTGGCGCGCAGGGAGCGCAGGAGTTCGTCGTCGGTGAGGGAGGCCGAGGCGACCTTGTGGGCGGGCAGGTCGAACTTCTCCAGGAAGGCGACGGCCTCGGTGTCCCACGGGGAGGCGAACCAGGCGATGCCGCGCTCGCGACAGTGCTCGTCGATGGCGCGGTACTCGTCCTCGCCGAACTCGACGCGGTGGCGGTAGTCGAGGTAGGTCATGCGGCCCCAGGGGGTGTCGCGCTCGATGTCCCACTGGTCGCGGGGGGTGCACAGCTCGGGGGTGCGCTTTTGGAACTTGACGGCGTCACAGCCCGCCTCGGCGGCGGCGTCGATCAGGGCGAGGGCGTTGGCGAGGTCGCCGTTGTGGTTGATGCCGATCTCGCCGACCACGTACACGGGGCGGCCGGGGCCGACGGGGCGGTCGCCGAAGGAGCGCAGGCGGGGGCCCTCGGCGCGCGGGGCGGGGATCTGCGGGGTGCGGGTCTCGGCGGTCATGGCAGGGTTCGCCTTTCGTTGACGTGCGGGTGTGACGGGAGGTTCCGGGCGGTCGAGCAGGGGGGCCAGCGCGCGGGCGCGGGCGAGGTCGTGCGGGTCGTCGATCTCCAGGACCCGGGCGGGGTCGACGCGCACGGGCAGGGTGCGGCCGAAGAAGCGGTGGCGGGCGGCGCGGAAGCCGGGGACGCGCATGGCGTAGGCGGCGCCGGTCTCCAGCAGGTCCTCGGGGCGGTCCTGGCGGCGCGGGCGGATCGTTTTGGCGTGGTTGACGCCGTCGACGGGGCCGTGGGGATCGCCCGGTTGGGCGGCGCGCCACAGGAAGCCGTGGAAGGGGGCGGCGGTCAGGGCGCTGTCGGCGGCCCCGGTGGTGACGGCGCGGGCGACGGCGTCGATCTCGGCGGCGGTGAGGAAGGGGCTGGTGCACTGCACGAGCAGCACCACGTCCACCGGGTCGGTCGTCCCGGTCGTCCCGGTCGTCTCGGTCGCGTGGGCGGGTCGGTCCGCGGCCTCGACGGCGTCCAGGGCGTGCAGGACGGCGGCCTCGCTGCCGGCGGTGTCGCCGGAGATCTCGGCGGGCCGGTCGACGACCTCGGCGCCGGCGGCGCGGGCGAGGGCGGCGATGGCCGGGGAGTCGGTGGAGACGACCACGTCGGTGACGGCCGGCGCGGCCCGGCAGGCGCGGACGGCCCGGGTGACCAGGGGCAGGCCGCCGACCTCGGCGAGGTTCTTGCCGGGGACTCCCTTGGAGCCGCCCCGGGCCGGGATCACGGCCAGGACGCGGGGCCGGCGGGCCATGTCGGTCGCGGTCTCGGGGGCGGTGGTGCGGGGCGGGGTCACAGTTCTCCCATGCGGCGGATCACGGGGGCCACCCGCTGGACGCCCTGCCGGTAGGCGCCGCGCGCGGCCTCGCGCAGGCGGGCCTTGAGCCAGCGGCGCACGGGGTCGGCGCCGGCCGTCGCGGGGGTGGGGGCGCCGGGCAGGGGGCGGCCGTCGGGGGCGAGGTGGTGGCGGGCGAGGAGGGCGGGGAGGTAGCCGGGGGCGGTGCTCCGGTCGTACCAGGGGGCCGGCGGGGGCAGCGGCGGGCCGGCGAGGAGGGCGGCGAGCCGGGTGCGGGCCTCGGCATAGGGGTCGGCGGTGGACTCGGCGCCGGGCACGCCGTGGGCGGCGGTCCAGGCGGGGTCGCCGACGGGCATGGCGCCGGCGTCGAGTTCGTCCCAGGAGGCGAGGCAGCCGGAGCCGAGGAAGTGGTGGTTGCCGAGGGGCTCGCGGACGCCGAGGTCGGTGAGGACGGCGGTGGGGATGCCCCGGTGCAGGGATTCGAGGGCGGCGGTGGAGGAGACCGTGACCAGCAGGTCGGTGCGGTCGAGCACCTCGCCCATGTGCCCGTGCACGAGGCGGCAGTTGGGCGGCAGGCCGGGGGCGGGGAGGCGGGCCGCGAGCCGCTGGTAAGGGTGTTCCTCCAGGTGCGTGGTGTGTTCGCCGGGCCGGCTGCGGAGTTTGACGAGGACCTCGCGGTCGGGGTGCCGGCGGGCGTGTTCGGCGGCGCGGCGCAGCAGGTGCAGCCGGTCCTCGCGGGCGGCGGGCACGGAGGGCTGGGCGGCGAACACGACGGTGGCGGCGGGGCCTTCGGGGCGCGGGCCCCGGTAGGGGGCGCCGCCGAGGAAGGGGAGGGCGGTCTCGGTGACGGCGCCGGCGTCCGCGCCGACCCCGGCGTACACCTCGCGGAACCGGTGGGCGTCGTGGCGGGAGTTGGCGAGGACGAGGTCGGCGCCGTGGCGGAGCAGGAGGCCGTCGGCGAGCTTCTCGTAGACGACGCCGACGTAGCCGGTGACGAGGACGGGACGGCGGGTGCCGGGCGGGAGGGCGGCGCGGACCCCGTGCAGCACGGCCTGGACGGTGCCGCCGACGAGGGCGAGGACGACCACGTCCCAGGGGTCCTCGGCGAGTTCGGCGAGGAAGCCGGCGCAGGTGACCTCGCGGGGGGCGGCGGGGGTGCTCGCGGGTTCGACGGGCCGGTGCGCGGGGTCGGCGCCGGGGGTGGTGTCGGCGCCCCGGGCCACCTCGGCGAGCTGTCTGCGGGTGGGGGTGGCGCGACCGCGCAGCAGCAGGCCGGTGATCTCCGGGGCCGCGTGCCCGGTGGGGCCCGCGGCCGGGTCGGCGCCGGGGGCGGCCCCGGGGTCGGACCCGGGGTCGGCGAGCAGCCGGCGGGCCGTGGCCAGTCCCCATTTCCAGCGTGTGTCGGAATCTGCGAGGACCGCGACGCGCGGGCCCGTCCGCTTGCTTGTTGGCACGTTGGGGAAATTAGGCGGCCTGATGACCGGCCGGCCCAACGCGTCGGCAACAGCGGGTGAACAAGGCGTCGAAGAAGTGCGAACGAGCTTTTCCGCAGGGCCGGTTAACGCAGCCGCCGTCTTTCGTTCACGTGGATTCGACGCACGGTCCACGATGAATTCCGGGCCGCCTCCCAGGGTCGTCGTCGTGGTCAAGCTCTCTGTTGTCGTGCCGTTTTTCAACGTGCGGACATATGCGCCGGATGCCCTCAGAAGTCTCGAACTCAATGCCCGGGAAGATTTCGAGTTCCTGCTCGTCGACGACGTGTCCACGGACGGGACCGGCGAGTTGCTGGACCGGGCCGGGCGCACCCTGCCGGGGGCGGTGGTGCTGCGGCACGAGGTGAACGGGGGGCTGGCGCGGGCCCGGAACACGGGCCTGGACGCGGCGCGCGGGGAGTACGTGACCTTCCTCGACGGCGACGACTGGCTGGCCCCCGACCACCTGGCCCGCACCCTGGCCGAGATCGAGCGGCTCGACTGCGATTTCGTGCGGGTGGACCACGTGGTGTGCACGGGCCGGACCCGGTCGGTGGCGCGGGTGCCGTTCGGGCCGGCGGGGGTGGTCTCGGACCCGAGGTCGGCGATCCTGCCGGCCGGGCGGTCCACGGCCGTGGACTACCCGTTCGCCTGGGCCGGGATGTACCACCGGCGGCTGTTGGACGAGGGGCTGCTGCACTTCACGGACGGGTTGCGGACGGCGGAGGACCGGCCGTGGATCTGGCGGCTGCACCGGCGGGCGAAGTCGTTCGCCACGTTGGAGGGGACCGGGGTGTTCTACCGGCGGGGAATTGCGACCTCGTTGACCCAGATCACCAACGAGCACCAGCTCGATTTCATCCGGGCATTCGATCAGGTCATCGCGGAAACGACGGCCGATCCGGCGGCGGAACAGCTGCTCCCGAAAGCCGTCCGAACATATTGCGCGATTATCGCCCACCATCTCGGGCAGATCGACCGCTACGATTCCGTCGTGGCCGGAAAGCTCCGTTCCCGGAGTGCCGACGCCCTCGCCCGCCTCGACCGCGACCTCCTCACCGCCGCCCTCGACGCGATGGACGACGAACGCGCCGAACCCCTGCGCCGGCTGCGCCGCAAGGGCCGCGCGACCACCCCCGCCGCGACCGGCGCCGCCCGAACGGGAACCACCGCGTGAGCACCCAACTCTTCCTCGCCTCCAGCCTCTACGGCCTGGCCACCCTGGCCGCCGCCCTCGACGCCGGCCTCTTCCCCGAGGCCGACCGCCGGATCCTCATCACCAGCAACAACGCGCCGATCCCCGAGGTCACCCCCGACCTCACGACGATGGCCGGGCACGCCGCGCTGCGCGCCCGCTTCGACGACCACGTCGACTGGAACCGGTTCATCGCCCCCCACCACCCGTCCGGTTGGAGCCCCCGACCCGACGACGCGCCGCTGTGGGAACGACAGGTGCGCACCGCGTGGGCGCTGGGCTCCGCGCCCGTGCACCTGGTCGTCGAGTCCATCCAGGTCTCCCCCGCCCAGGCCCTGTGCCGGCTGTTCCCCGGGGCGCCCGTCACCGTCTACGCCGACGGCCTGATGAGCTACGGGCCCACCCGCGTCAAACTCGACCCGCAGATCGGCGTCCGCGTCGACCGGCTGCTCCACCCCGACCTCGCGCCGGGCCTGCGGCCCCTGCTGCTGCGCGAGTTCGACGTGCCCGCCGAGACCGTGCCCGACGCGGCCCTGCGTACCGTGCTCGCCGAACTCGCCGACGCGGCCCCCGCCGAACTCCTCGCCGAACCCCTCCCGGCGGGCGCCGAACCCGTGCTCCTGCTCGGCCAGTACCTCTCCGCCCTCGACCTCGTCACCGAGGCGGAGGAGGACGCCCTGCACCTGGCGATGGTGCGCGGCGCCCACGCCCTGGGCCACCGCGACCTCGTGTTCAAACCGCACCCCGGCGCCCCCGACCGGCACTCCGCCGTGCTGCGCGCCGAGGCCGAACGGATCGGGGCCCGACTCCTCGTCCTGGACGCGCCCGTGCTCGCCGAGGTCGCCTACCAGCGGCTGCGGCCCGCGCTCGTGGTCGGCTGCTTCTCCACCGGCCTGCTCACCGCCGCCACCCTCTACGGGCTGCCGGTGGCCCGCACCGGCACCACCGGGCTACTGGACCGCGTCACCCCGTACCAGAACAGCAACCGGGTGCCGCTGACCCTCGTGGACGCCCTCGTGCCCGACCTCGCCGACCGGGCCGCCGTCACCGCCGGACGACCCC
The DNA here is from genome assembly GCF_049606955.1 of Streptomyces dryopteridis. NCBI lineage: Bacteria > Bacillati > Actinomycetota > Actinomycetes > Kitasatosporales > Streptomycetaceae > Streptomyces > Streptomyces dryopteridis. Next base: position 2,091,151 of record NZ_CP187113.1, read on the forward strand.
CGGACGCCGACCGGGTGGCCCGCACGGTCGGCGACGGGCTGCTGCCGGCCGTCGGCTACGCCATGCAGGCCCGGATCCTGCCCGAGCTGCGGCCCGAGGCCGAACGCTGGCTCGCCACCCGCCTCGACGCCCGCACCCGGCACTACTTCAAACGCCGCCGGCTCACCGCCCTCGGCCTGCCCGGCGGCCTGCCCTCCCGGTACGGCACCCTGCCCGCGCGCCCCGGCGTGCGCCGCGCGGTGCGCCGGGTCCGGCGCCTGCGCCGGCTCGTCCTGGCCCGCCTCCGATGACCGCCACCGAAGCGGGAGCGGGTCCGGGACCGGGGACCACGCCGGGCCCACTGCCCACCCCGCGCGACGCCACCGCGACCGGGGCCGGGACCGCGCCCGCGACCGGGACCGACACCACGGCCGGGACCGGTGCCGGGGCAGAAGCCACACCCGCGCCCATGGCCGGGGCCGGCGTGGGGGCCCGTGCCGGGGCGCGGCGGGCGCACGGGCGGTTGCGGGCCCTGGATGGGCTGCGGCTGCTCGCCGCGCTCCTCGTGGCCTGCTACCACCTCGGCGGCCGGGACGGCGAGGTGGCCCGCGCCTGGGGCGCCTCCCCCCGTGACCTCTTCCCGACCGCGTCCACCTGGTTCGCCTACGGCCCGCTGGGCGTCCAACTCTTCTTCCTGATCAGCGGGTTCGTGATCTGTCTGAGCGCCTGGGGCCGCACCCCGCGCGCCTTCCTCGCCTCCCGCGCCGCCCGCCTCTACCCCGCCTACTGGGCCGCCCTCGCCCTGGTCACCGCCGCCGTGCTCCTCGCCCCCGGCCCCGGGCAGCGGCCCGCGTCCCCGTCCGACCTGCTGCTGAACCTGACGATGCTGCAACAACCCCTGGGCGCCGAAAGGATCCTGGGCGTGTGCTGGACGCTGTGGGTGGAGCTGCGCTTCTACGTGCTGTTCGCGCTGTGCGTGCTGCTGCCCGGCGGCGGGCGGCGCCGCACCCTGGCCTTCTGCGGGCTGTGGACCTTCGCCGCCGTCCTCGCCGACCCGGCGGACAACGCGTTCCTGGACCAGCTCCTCATGCCGCAGTACGCGCCGTTCTTCGTCGGCGGCATCGGCCTGTACCTCGTGCACCGCGACCGTGGCGACCGGCTCGCCTGGGGCGTCGTCGCGATGAGCTGGCTGCTCGGGCAGCACCACGCGGTGGCCGGCCTCTGGCACGCGCCGAACCCGAAGTTCTTCTCCGACCGCGACTCCGTCGTCATCATCGCGATCGTCACCTTGTCCTTCGCGGCCGTCGCCGCCGTGGCCCTGCGCCGCCCCCGCACCGCCCCCGGCCCCGAGACCCCGGCCCGCGCCCGCGTCGGCCGCGCGCTGACGGTCGCCGGCGCCCTCACCTACCCCTTCTACCTGATCCACGAGCACCTGGGCTGGCCCCTGATCCGCGCCCTGCACCGGGACGCGCACCTGCCGGCCCCGGCCGTGTTCGCCCTCACCCTGACCATCACCCTGGCCCTGGCCTGGGCCGTCCACCACTGGGTGGAACGCCCCCTGACCCCCCACCTCCGCCGCACCCTGGCCCCGCCGGCCAAGCAGGGCCGGCCCGCTCGGCCTTGACGGACAGTGGGGAGCCCGTCGCCACGACCCCGGTCCTACTCCTGCCAGGCGGCGAGTTTCTCCGGGTTGCGGACGGCCCAGATGTGGGTGACGCGGCCGGCCGTCACGTCGAGGGCCGCGACCGTGACCGTGGTCGGGCCGAGGCGGGCGATCAGGCCGGGGCCGCCGTTGACGGTGCGTTCCAGGAGGGTCGGGCGGGCGGCGGCGGTCGCGAACGCGCACAGGTAGTCGGCCACCGTCGCCCCGCCCCGGATCGGCCGCAGCGCCGCGCGGACCAGGCCGCCGCCGTCCACCGTCAGCACCGCGTCCGGGTCCAGCAGCGCCAGCAGCGCCGTCACGTCCCCGGCCTCCCAGGCCCGGCGGAACCGGCGCACCACCCCCGCCCGGTCCGCCGTCGGCGCCGGGGGCGCGTCCGCCCGTACCCGGCGGCGCGCGGAGGTCGCCGCCTGCCGGCACGCGCCGGGGCTCGCGCCCACGATCCGGGCGATCTCGGCGAAGGGGTAGCGGAACACGTCGTGCAGCACGAACACCACCCGCTCCCGGGGCGTCATCGCGTCCAGCACCAGCAGGAACGCCGTGCTCAGCGATTCGTCCGCGGCGACCCGTTCGGCCGGGTCCACCGGGCCCGCGCCCGCGAGCGGGCCCGGCACGGGTTCGGGCAGCCACTCCCCCACGTACCGTTCGCGGCGCACCCGCGCCGACCCGAGCACGTCCAGGCAGATCCTGCCGACCACGGTCGTGAACCACGCGGCCGGCACCTCCACGGCCGCCCGCCGCGCCGGCGTCAGCGCGTACCAGCGGACGTACGCCTCCTGCACGGCGTCCTCGGCCTCGGCCGCCGAGCCCAACAGCCGCCACGCCAACCCGAGCAGCCTGCGCCGCTCCCCCGCCTCGACACCAGCGTCCACGACCACGCGTCCCCCCGACGGCGACGACGTCCACCTCACGTTTCGCGGGCCCGCGTCGTCTGATCACCGGAACGGTACCGAGCCCTCGGCACCACCCGGAAGAGAGGTCCACGTCATGAGCGCCACCACCCCGACCACGACGCACTCCCCCGCCGCCGGCACCGGCCGCGCCCCCTGGCCCGCCCTGCTGCGGGTCGGCGCCGCCCTCCAGTTCCTGGGCCTGGTCTTCCAAGCGGTCACCGCCGGGCTGCTGTTCACCTCCGAGGCCGGCGAACTCGCCCACGCCGTCGGCGCGCGCGTCGCCTACGGCGCGGTGATGCTGTACGCCCTCGCCGCGGTCCTGGCCTGGCGGCCGGGCGGCGGCCCCGCGCGCCCGGTCGGGTACGCGGCGGGATTCCTGGCCCTGGTCTCGGCGCAGGTCCTCTCCGGCATCGCCCACGCGGCCTGGCTGCACCTCCCGCTGGGCGTCACCACCTTCGCCCTGACCCTGCTGGCCCTGCTCGACACCCGGTCCCGGACCCGGGGCCGCGCCCGGGAGGACGCCCACGCGCGATGAGCACGGCTGCCCAGGCGGCCCGCCCCGCGGAACGGAGCGGGGAACGTCGTGGCGCGGCGCCGTCCCCGCGCGGGGGTCAGCCGACGGCGAGTTTCGCGGCGAAGCCGAGGAAGAGGACGCCCGCCGCCGAGGTCGCCCCGGCCGAGAGGGCCTTGCGGCGGCGGAACGCGGCGGCGAGGCGGGTGCCCGCGAAGATCAGGGTGGAGAGGTAGAGCAGGCTCGCGGCCTGGAGGAGCCCGCCGAGCAGCAGGAACGACAGTGCCGGGTAGGCGTAGGTCGGGTCCACGAACTGCACGAAGAACGACAGCAGGAAGAGGATGGCCTTCGGGTTGAGGAGGCTGACCGTCAACGCCCGCCGGTAGGGGCGTTCGCCGGGCGGGAGCGGGGCGCGCGGACCCGACACCTCCGATTCCAGGGCCTCCACCCGGGCCCGGCGTCCGCGCCACAGCTGCCGGGCCGTGCGCATCATGCCGATCGCCAGCCACACCAGGTAGCCGGCGCCGAGCCAGCGGACCACGCCGAACGCGACCGGGCTGGCCTCCAGGAGGGCGCCGGCGCCGAGCGCGGTGAGCACCATCAGGATCGTGTCGCCGGTGAACACGCCGGCGGCGGCCCGGTAGCCGGTGCGCACGCCGGCGCGGGCCGCGACGGAGAGCACGTACAGCGAGTTGGGGCCGGGGAGCAGGACGATGACGGCGAGCCCGGCGAGGTAGGTCGGAAGGTCGGTGACACCCAGCATGGGCGCAAGTGTCCCAGGGGCGGCCGGTGCGGGCACGGGTGGGTGGGTGTCGCCGTGGTCACGTCACGAAGCGGCAACAGAACGCCACGCAGCGCAACCCTCCCCCGTCCCCCGACCGTCGATCGGTGCACACGCACCACCACGGGCGCCCGGGCGACGGCGCGCCCCACGCAGACCTCGGGGGACGAGACGATGCAGACCTTCCGCAAGCCCGGCCCGGCGCGGGCCGCCCGCGCCTCCCTCGGCGTGGCCGGCGCCCTCGCCCTGGCCCTCGCGGTGACGGCGTGCGGGCCGCAGCCGGCGGACCCGGCCGCGCGCCTGCCGAAGCCGGCCGCGTCCTCCGACGACGGCAAGGGGGGCGGCGGGCCCTCGGCGTCGACGGACCCGTCCGCCGGCCCGTCCTCGGCGGCGCCGTCCGCGTCGGGGTCCTCGGCCGGGTCGCCGTCGGCCTCGGCCGCGCCGTCGGGCGAGCCCTCGGCGCCCGTGAAGTCCTCCGTGCCGGCGCCGCCCGGCGGCTGGTTGATGACGGACGGCACCGAGAACGAGCAGGTCCGCGAGTTGCAGGCGCGGTTGCGGCAGGCCGGGTACCTGAAGCGGTCGCCGACGGCGTTCTACGGCAGCCTGACCACCGCCGCCGTGCGCGCGTTCCAGGCCGCGCAGGGCCTCCCGACGACGGGGTCGGTGGACCGGGCCACGTGGGAGAAGCTGCTGGCCACGACCCGGCAGCCGACCGCCGGGGAACTGCGGCCCGCCACCGCGAACGAACCGGCCGCGCCCGACCCGCGCTGCATGACGGGCCGGGTGATGTGCATCTCGAAGGAGAGCCGGACCCTGGTGTGGATGATCGACGGCAAGGCCGTGTCCTCCATGGACGTGCGCTTCGGCTCGGAGAACACCCCCACCCGCGAGGGCGTGTTCAAGGTGGACCGCAAGGAACGCGAGTGGGAGTCGACGATCTACCACACGCCGATGCCGTGGGCGATGTTCTTCAGCGGCGGCCAGGCGGTGCACTACTCGGCGGACTTCGCGGCACGCGGGTACGCGGGGGCCTCGCACGGGTGCGTCAACGTGCGGGACAAGGCGGCGGTCTCGGCACTGTTCGACCAGGTGCGGGCCGGCGACAAGGTCGTCGTCTACTGGTGACCGACGGGCGTTGACGGGGGGGGTGGCGGGTGGGGGGATGGGGCGTGGGTGGGGCCGGGGGAACGTGCCCCACCCACGCCGGGTGCGCAGAGCCCAGAGGTACGGGGGGAACCCCGGCTCGTGCGCGGCCGATGACCAGTCGGCTCGTTCTGTACTGCGTCGGGCGTGCGAAAAGTGTTACCGCCGAGTGTCAGTGACGTGTCCCGGCGGGGCTTTCGCCGTGCGCGGGGCGGGGGCGGGAACGTGGGGCGGCGGGGACGAGGGTCGCGGGGGCGGGGCCAGTGGTGACGGGTCCGACGGTGACGGGGCCGGTGGTGACGGGGCCCGGTCCGCCCGGACCGCCCGGACCGGGGGCGCCGCCGGGGCCGGACGGCCACTCGGGCGAGGACCCGGACGGGGGCTGGTCGAGGAGGCGTTCGCAGTAGAGGGCGATGCGGTGCGCGCCCCGGGCGAGCCGGACCAGGCGCTCGCGGCGCGTGTCGTCGAGGTGCCCGGCCCGGTAGTCGGAGCACAGGGCCACGGCGTGCGCGGGCCCGGGGGCGGGCTCCTCCGCCTGCGGGTCCACGCCCGGGAGGGGGCGGCCGGTGGGGTCGAGGCCGAGGTCGGCGATGGAGGGGTGGGTGCCGGCGTCCGTGCCGGTGCCGGTCCCGGTACCCGTGCCGCCGGTGTTCGTGCCGGTGCCGCTGCCGCTGCCGGTGGGGTTCGTGCCGCCGCCCGTGGGCCTGCCCGCGCCGCCGGCGGGGCCGGCGCCGGGGCGCAGCGGGCCGGTGCCGGGCCCGGCGGTGGGGGCGTACGGGACGGGGGCACCGGACGGGCCCGCGTCGGTGCCGCCGGCGGCGACGGGTCCGCCGGACCGGCCACTGCCGGTGTCGGGCAGCGGGGCGGGCGGGCGCGGCCCGCCGTCGGGGATGCCGCCGGCCGCGTCCACGGTGGTGTCCTCGCCGCTGTCGGCGCCGTCCGCGTTCTCGGTGTCCACGGTGACGGCGGGACCGCGCCCGGCCTGCGGGCCGCGCTCGCTCCACAGGCCGGCGCCGCCGGCGGCGAGGAGCCCGCCGAGGGTGACGCCGGCGAGGGCGGCCACGAGCCCGAACCGCACGGGCCTCGCCCGCCGAGCCCCCCGAACCCGCCGAAGAACCACGCCCGGACGCCCGTCACGAGGCCGATCGAAACCGGCAAGCAAACCAAGGTCGAGACCGGGACCCACGACGGGGTCGGGGGCGGGGGCGACGCCGAGGCCGAGGGCAACTCCGGGGCCGAGGTCGGGGGCGGGGGCGGGGTCGACACCCGGGACCGAGGGCATCGGGACCGCGTTCGGGGTGATCGGGTCCGGGTTCGGGGTGGCGGAGGCCGGGCCCCGGGTGGTGGAGGCCGAGTCCTGGGTGCCGGCGTCCCGCGTCGGGGTGGTCGGGGCGGGACGTCGGGTGGCTCGGAAGGCGGCGAGGGCCGCTTCCTCGCCGGGTGACGGGCCGTCGACTGGGCGGGGACGGAGGTCGTCGAGGGCAGCGCGCAGCCGTTCGGCGACGGCGCGGTCGCGGACGGGGTCCTCGATCGGCGCGCTGTTCACGCCGAAGCCGAGCCCGAAGCCGGAGTCGAAGCGGAACACGACTTCGGGAGCGGGGCCCGTGACGGGCCCGAACCCGGCCCCGGGTGCCGGTCGCACGGTCCCGGAGCCGAGCGGGTGCTCCGGGGCGCGCGCGGGGCGACGGGGGTGGTGGGTCGGCGGGGACGGGGCGGGGTCGTGGCCGCGCGGTGCCCCGGGGGTGCCGGGTGGTGGGGTGACGTCGGCGCGGGCCCCGTCGTGGCCCCGGGCCGGTGCGGCCCGGCCCGGCCCGTGGTCGCGGCCCGGACCGTGGTCGTAGGCCACGTCGTGGTGATGGGGGGTGTCGGGGGCGTGGATGTGGCCGAGCGCCCGACCGCCGTGCGGGTCGTGCGCAGGGCGCCCGCCGGGTCCGCCGGACCCACCGTGCTGGTCGTGCACGCCGTACGGGTCGTGGGGTTCGGGGGCGTCGGGATCGTGGGGGCCGGGGCCGGTGCCGCGCAGGAGGCGTTCGGCGGCGGACTCGGTGAGCCAGCCGTCGTGGGCGCGCCCGGGTTCGTGGCGGAAGGTCATCGGACGGCGACCTCCGGATTCACGTCCGCGCCCGTGCCGGCGCTCGAACGCACGCCCGTGCCCGTGCCCGCGTTCGCGCCCGTGCCCGTGCCCGTGCTCGGGCCCGCGCTCACGCCGACGCTCGGGCCCACGTTCACGCTCACGCCAACGCTCGGGCTCGCGTTCGCGCTCGGGCCCTCGTTCGTGCTCACGCCGACGCTCAGGTTCGCGTTCGCGCTCGGGGCCGGGCTCGGGTTCGCGTTCGGGCTCATGACCGGGCTCGGGTGTCGGGGGGTTCGGTGGGTGGGTGGGAGGGGTGTGGTGGGGTGGGGGTGGGGGGCGGCGCGGGTCGGTGCGGGACGGCTGTGGCGCACGCGCGCTCTCCCCTTGTCTGTGCCGGCCTCCGGGTCGGCCCCGACCCGGGGGTGTTGGATCGCGCGCGTGCCGACCGGGCGGGAACGGTCGGGCGACGTGCGCCGGGTCTCCCCCGGCCGCCGCCGCGGGAGGTTCACAGGTCTTCGGGTGCCCGCCGGAGCGTGTGGGTCGCGCCGGGGCGGTGGGTCCGTGGCCTGCCGGGGCCGCGTTGTGCGGGGACGGCGTCGAGGTCGCGTCCGGTGCCGGTCGCGCTCCGGCCGACCGCCGTGCGGCCCGTGGCATTATCGCCGACCTTGCCCGCGATTCCGGTACCGATTCCGTTTGCGCGGGGGCCGGGGACCGCGCCGCCCGCGGCCGTCGCGGCGGTGACAGTGGCGGGGCCGGTGGTGACGGGGTCGAGTTCGGCGCCGATGAGTTCGGCGAGTTTCTTCAGGCCGCGGTGGGCGGCGGTGCGGACGGCTCCGGGGCGTTTGCCGAGGGTCTCGGCGGCGCTCTTGGCGTCGAGTCCGACGACCACGCGCAGGACGACGGCCTCGGCCTGGTCCCGGGGCAGTCGGGCTATGAGGGCCATGGTGCGGCCGGTGGCGAGGGCCTCGATGGCCTCGCCGGCGGTGTCGGACTCGGCGGGCCGCGCCGTCAGTTCGGTCTCGTCGCCGCCGACGGCCGGGCGCCGGCCGCGCATGCGGATGTGGTCGAGGGCCCGGTTGCGGGCGATGCGGGCGGTCCAGCCGCGGAAGCGGTCGGCGTCGCCCTCGAAGCCGGCGAGGTCCCGGGCTATCTGGAGCCATGCCTCGGAGGTGACGTCCTCGGCGTCCCCGTCGCCCACGAGGGTGCGGGTGTATCCGAGCAGGCGTGGGTGCACGGCGCGGTACACAGTACGGAACGCGTTCTCGTCGCCGCCCTGTGCCGCGAGCACCGCGGCGGTCAGCTCCGCGTCGTCCCCCAGCAAAGTCCCCAACCCGTTCACTGTCCTGTACGTGTGGCGCAAATCAGCACGTTACGGCCTCTCCTCCGGTCTCGTCCACGAGTTGTACAGCCGGCAACCATCCCTGCGCGGAGCGGGGTGTGACACAAAACGCATCGCCGGCGCTGAAGGGGATACGGGCTTGTCGCACGAGCCCGTACGGACGGCGACCGGGGCCTCTCCTGTGGGGGGTGGCGGCCTCGGTCGCCTTCCTCGTCTCCGCCCTCCCCTGCGCTCCCCTTCGTTTCCCTCCGGTTCCCGTTCCGTGTGGCCCCGACGCCCGCCGTCGACGCGTGCCCCGATCCGACCGGTCCGATCTCCCCCGCCCCGTTCCGTCCCGTGCCGTCCCGGCCCGGCCCGCCTCGCCCCGCCCATCCCGTGCCCGGTCGTGCGCGGCCGGCGGGCGCGTTCGTCCTCGTCTCGTGGCCCGTTCGAACGCCCGGACGTGTCAGGCTCGCGGAAGGTTCCCGTCCGGGCGAACCCGCGCCCCTCCGGGACCCCCGGAGGGTGGTCCGGGTCCCCTCCGGCCGGCCCGCGCCGCGCGTGCGACATGCAGGCGGATCGGTCATTTCGCCCGGACGGCCCGCCGACGGACGCAAAATACGCCCGGGTTGGGCGGATTCACCCCTGTGGGATAGTCCGTCCGTGCCTGTTTGATCACACCGATGGCCCCGGCGAGAAGGAACCGACAACTCGTCGCTACGATGGCCGGGGCCGGTGGACCGTACCCGGCCGGGCCCGACCGACAACGAAGCCGGCTGGCCCCCGCCCCGCTTCCGGAGGGTTTTCCGTGCCGGCTGGAACGTTGTACCGCGGCCGGGAAGGAATGTGGTCCTGGGTGGCTCATCGAGTCACCGGCGTCCTCATCTTCTTCTTCCTGTTCGTACACGTCCTCGACACCGCTCTCGTCCGCGTCTCTCCCGAGGCGTACGACGATGTCGTGGCCACCTACAAGACTCCGATCGTCGCGCTGCTGGAGTACGGCCTCGTGGCCGCCATCCTCTTCCACGCGCTCAACGGTCTCCGTGTCATCGCCGTGGACTTCTGGTCCAAGGGCCCGCGCTACCAGAAGCAGATGCTCTGGACCGTCGTGGGCATCTGGGTCGTGCTGATGGCCGGGGCCCTGTACCCCGTGCTCGGGCACGCGGCCGCCGAGCTGTTGGGGAAGTGATCGTGAATGTCCGCTGAGACCTCCCCCGCAATCGGCGACGTCGAGGGCGTGACCCTCTACGACGTCGACAACCCGGCGCCGTACATCGAGGCGCCGCGCAAGCGCACGAGCAAGACCCCGCGTTCCACGCGCGGCAATTTCGAGATGTTCGCCTGGCTGTTCATGCGCCTGTCGGGCATCGTCCTCGTCGTGCTCGTGATCGGCCACCTGCTGATCCAGCTCGTCCTCGACGGCGGCGTCTCGAAGATCGGCTTCGCCTTCGTGGCGGGCCGCTGGGCCTCGCCGTTCTGGCAGGTCTGGGACCTGTTGATGCTGTGGCTGGCCATGCTGCACGGCGCCAACGGCCTGCGCACCGTCATCAACGACTACGCCGAGCGCCCCGGCACCCGGCTGTGGCTCAAGGGCCTGCTCTACACCGCCACGGTGTTCACCATCCTCCTGGGCACGCTGGTGATCTTCACCTTCGACCCGAACATCCGCTAGGCACGGGCTGAGGCGACTTACCTGATGAAGATCCACAAGTACGACACCGTCATCGTCGGCGCGGGTGGCGCCGGCATGCGCGCGGCCATCGAGTCGACCAAGCGCAGCCGCACCGCCGTGCTGACCAAGCTGTACCCGACCCGCTCCCACACGGGCGCCGCGCAGGGCGGCATGGCCGCCGCGCTCGCCAACGTGGAGGACGACAACTGGGAGTGGCACACCTTCGACACGGTCAAGGGCGGTGACTACCTGGTCGACCAGGACGCCGCCGAGATCCTGGCGAAGGAGGCCATCGACGCCGTCCTCGACCTGGAGAAGATGGGCCTGCCGTTCAACCGCACCCCGGACGGCACCATCGACCAGCGCCGCTTCGGCGGCCACAGCCGCGCCCACGGCGAGGCCCCGGTCCGCCGCTCCTGCTACGCGGCCGACCGCACCGGTCACATGATCCTCCAGACGCTGTACCAGAACTGCGTCAAGGAGGGCGTGGAGTTCTTCAACGAGTTCTACGTCCTCGACCAGCTCCTCGTGGAGGTCGACGGGGTCAAGCACTCCGCCGGCGTCGTCGCCTACGAGCTGGCCACCGGCGAGATCCACGTCTTCCAGGCGAAGGCCGTGATCTACGCGTCCGGCGGCACCGGCAAGTTCTTCAAGGTGACCTCCAACGCGCACACCCTCACCGGTGACGGCCAGGCGGCCTGCTACCGGCGCGGCCTGCCGCTGGAGGACATGGAGTTCTTCCAGTTCCACCCGACGGGCATCTGGCGCATGGGCATCCTGCTCACGGAGGGCGCCCGCGGCGAGGGCGGCATCCTGCGCAACAAGGACGGCGAGCGCTTCATGGAGAAGTACGCGCCCGTCATGAAGGACCTCGCCTCGCGCGACGTGGTCTCGCGTTCGATCTACACCGAGATCCGCGAGGGTCGCGGCTGCGGCCCGGCCGGGGACCACGTGTACCTGGACCTGACCCACCTGCCGCCGGAGCAGCTCGACGCGAAGCTCCCGGACATCACCGAGTTCGCGCGCACCTACCTGGGCATCGAGCCGTACACCGACCCGATCCCGATCCAGCCCACCGCGCACTACGCGATGGGCGGCATCCCGACCAACGTCGAGGGTGAGGTCCTGTCGGACAACACCACCGTCGTGCCCGGCCTGTACGCGGCCGGCGAGGTCGCGTGCGTCTCCGTGCACGGCGCCAACCGTCTGGGCACCAACTCGCTCCTCGACATCAACGTCTTCGGCAAGCGCTCCGGCATCGCCGCCGCGAAGTACTCCGCCGAGCACGACTACGTCGAGCTGCCCGAGGACCCGGCCGCCCTCGTCGTCGAGCAGGTCGAGCGCCTGCGCGCCTCCACCGGCTCGGAGCGGGTCGCCGACCTGCGCCTGGAGCTCCAGGAGACGATGGACGCGAACGTCATGGTGTTCCGCACCGAGCAGACCATCAAGACGGCCGTCGAGAAGATCGCCGAGCTGCGCGAGCGCTACAAGAACGTCTCCGTGCAGGACAAGGGCAAGCGCTTCAACACGGACCTGCTGGAGGCCATCGAGCTGGGCAACCTGCTCGACCTGGCCGAGGTCATGGCCGTGTCCGCCCTGGCGCGCAAGGAGTCCCGCGGCGGTCACTACCGCGAGGACTACCCGACCCGCGACGACGTCAACTTCATGCGCCACACCATGGCGTACCGCGAGGTCGGCGCCGACGGCTCGGACTCCGTCCGGCTCGACTACAAGCCCGTCGTCGTCACCCGCTACCAGCCGATGGAGCGTAAGTACTGATGGCCACTCCGACCCTGGACAAGGTGGAAGCGGCCTCCGCCGCCTCGCACACCATCACGGTCACCTTCCGGATCCGCCGCTTCAACCCCGAGGTCTCCGACGAGGCGACCTGGGAGGACTTCCCGATCGAGATCGATCCGAAGGAGCGCGTCCTCGACGGTCTCCACAAGATCAAGTGGGACCTCGACGGGACGCTGACCTTCCGCCGCTCGTGCGCGCACGGCATCTGCGGCTCGGACGCGATGCGGATCAACGGCAAGAACAGGCTCGCCTGCAAGACGCTGATCAAGGACATCAACCCGGAGAAGCCCATCACGGTCGAGGCCATCAAGGGCCTGACCGTGCTGAAGGACCTCGTGGTCGACATGGAGCCCTTCTTCCAGGCGTACCGGGACGTCATGCCGTTCCTGGTCACCAAGGGCAACGAGCCGACGCGCGAGCGCCTGCAGTCCGCCGAGGACCGCGAGCGCTTCGACGACACCACCAAGTGCATCCTGTGCGCCGCGTGCACGTCCTCGTGCCCGGTGTTCTGGAACGACGGCCAGTACTTCGGCCCGGCGGCCATCGTCAACGCGCACCGCTTCATCTTCGACTCGCGCGACGAGGCCGGCGAGCAGCGGCTGGAGATCCTCAACGACAAGGACGGCGTGTGGCGCTGCCGCACGACGTTCAACTGCACGGACGCCTGCCCGCGCGGCATCGAGGTCACGAAGGCGATCCAGGAGGTCAAGCGCGCGCTGATCACGCGTCGCTTCTGATCCCGGGCGGCGCCTGATCGCGCGTCGCGGTCGCTCACCGACCGCGGCCGGTCACGGCGTCGCGGCCGATCACGTGTCGCGGCCGATCACGGCGTACCCGAAAGCCCCGTCCCCACCGGCCCCGGCCGGTCCGGGGGCGGGGCTTTCGGCACGCCCGGATCCCGGCGGGCGGCCGCAGAGCCCTCGGCCGGCGGTCGGACGGAGGTCGGCGGGCGGCCGGACGGCGGCCGAATCGGCCGGCTGTGCGACCATCCGGTCCATGACAGAGCATCAGCCGCCCCCGCACGAGGGCGCCCCGTACGACCCCGCGCCGCCGGGCGCCGCACCGCCGGGCCCGATACCCGGCCCGCCGGGGCCGACACCCGACCCCGGCGCCGTCCCCCACGACCCCGCGGGCCCGCTGCTGGCCCTGGGTGACATCCAGGTGGTGGGCGATCAGATCCTGACCCCGGCGGGCCCCATCCCGCTGCGCGGCTCCGTGTGGACGGCGGCCGACCTCTCGCACACGGAGGAGAAGATCCCGCAGCACGCGATCGTGCTGGCGGTGGTCTTCGGGCTCCTGTGCCTGGTGGGCGTGCTGTTCCTGCTGATGCGCGAGAAGCGGACCACCGGCTACATCCAGGTGTCCGTGTTCGGCGGCGGGCGCCAGTACACCACGATGATCCCGGCGTTCGACGACTACAGCTTCCCGTGGGTGATGGCCCGCGTGGAGTACGGGCGGGCGCTGAGCGCCGCCTGACACGCCGTGAACGGCCCCCGACCCCCAGGTGGTCGGGGGCCTTCGTCGTTCCCGGGCCAGAATGCTTGAACATGTTCAAAAACAGGTCTACAGTCAGGACCACCGCAGTTATTGAACACGTTCAAGGGGGCTGAGGGCAATGGACCTCACCGTGCTCGCGTACATCGTCTACCTCACCATCGGCATCGGCCTGACCGTCTGGGTCGCCCGCACGCTCAGCCGCACCGGCCGCGTCTTCATCGCCGACGCCCTCCAGGGCCGCGAGGAGCTCGCCGACGCGGTCAACCACCTGCTGGTGGTCGGCTTCTACCTCGTCAACATCGGCTTCGTGGCCCTGTGGCTGCGCATGGGCGGCAGCGTCGGCAGCGCCCGCGAGCTGTTCGAGCAGATCTCGGTCAAGCTCGGCGTGGTCCTGCTCGTGCTCGGCGTCATGCACCTGGGCAACGTGTGGGTGCTCAGCCGGATCCGTCGGCGCAGCAGCGTCCGGGGCCTGACCACCCCGCCCGTGCCGCCCACCGGCTGGACCCTCCCGGCCGGAGCCTGAGCCGTGACCTCCCGCCCCGCGCCCACGCCGCCCCCGGCCCCCGCCCCGGGGGCCCCGGCCCACCGGCCCGCGCCCGAGACCGGCCCCGGCGCCACCACCGCCGGCCCCGGGCCGGGGCCCGCGCCGCACGTCGACCGGCCCGTGCAGGGCCTGACCGTCCTCTACGACGCGAACTGCCCGCTCTGCGCGCACATCCACGACTGGCTGATCGGGCAGCGCCGGCTCGTCCGCCTCACCCTGATCCCGGCCGGCTCCGCACGCGCCCGCGCCGCCTTCCCCACCCTCGACCACGCGGCCACCCGCCGCGAGATCACCGTCATCGGGGACTCCGGCCAGGTCTGGACCGACACCGACGCCATGATCATGTGCCTGTGGGCCCTGGTCGAGCACCGCGCCACCGCCCTCCGGCTGGCCGGTCCCGCCGGCCGTCCCTTCGCCAAGGCCGCCCTCGCCGCGGCCTCCGCGTGGCGCGGGATCACCGGCGTCACCGCCGCCGCCGAGGCCGCCGCGCGACGGGACGCCGACACCGAACCGGACTGCGTCGACGGCGCGTGCGGCGTCGCCCGATAGGGTGCTTCACCGTGACAGATCAGAAGGCGTCCAAAAGCGAGCAGACCCGCACGCTCATCCTGGAGACCGCGCTCCGCCTGTTCCAGGAGCGCGGGTACGACAAGACCACGATGCGGGCCATCGCCAAGGAGGCCGGGGTCTCGGTCGGCAACGCGTACTACTACTTCGGGTCGAAGGAACACCTGGTCCAGGGGTTCTACGACCGGATCGGCGCGGCCCACGTCGAGGCGTGCCGGCCGCTGCTGGACACCGAGACCGACCTGGAGAAGCGGCTGGTCGGCGTGCTCACCTCGTGGGTGGACATCGCGTCCCCTTACAAGGAGTTCGGCGCCCAGTTCTTCAAGAACGCGGCCGACCCGGAGAGCCCGCTCAGCCCGTTCTCCCCGGAATCGGAACCGGCCCGCGAACAGGCCATCTCCGTCCACCGCGAGACCCTCGCCGGTGCGAAGACGAAGATCCCGCCGGAACTGGCCGACCTGCTGCCGGAGTTGGTGTGGCTGGCCCAGATGGGGCTGGTGCTGTACTGGGTGTTCGACCGCTCGGAGAACAGCGAACGCACCCGCCTCATGGCCGAACGCGGCGCCCGGATCACCACCCGGGGCATCATGCTGGCCCGCTTCCGGGTGCTGCGGCCGATCGTGCGGGAGGTCCACGAACTGTTCGCGGACTTCCTGCCGGGCATGGCCCAGACGGCCGCCGCCCGCGCCGGCGCCACCCCCGGCGCCCCCGACGACACCCGCCCGATCCGCGAGGTCGACCCCGAGGACCCGGACTGGCAGGCCGAGTTCGAGGCGGAACTGGAAGAGGCCGCGAAGGCCATTCGTGCCCGTCGCCTGGCGGAGGCGAAGGCGAAGAAGGCGGAATCCGCCACGGATTGACGCACGAGGGGCGACGAGAGACCGAACCGTCGCCCCTCACACCCGTCCCCGCCCTCCGCTACACGCACCGAGGGCAACGACAGGGCGGGAACTCCATGGAGCCGGGCGGCAGATCGACCCCGGGCTCCCCGTCCTCCCCCGGATCGGGGTCGGGATCGACGGGCACGAGCAGCGAGCCGTCCCGCCCCCGCTCGGCGATCAACCGCGCCAGTTCGGCCCGCGCCTCACTCCCCACGGCGGGCCTCCGGACGGACGACGGGAACCGGAACGCGCCGGTCACGGTACGGGTGGGACGGCTGGGACGAGAGCATCGTCGGACGTTCTCCCTTCGGGGGGTTTGACTGCGCTTCCACCCTCAGATCACCACGCCCGCGCCTAGCCTGGACAGCCTTGACCGGCACTGCTCAAGGCCCTCAAGGCGGCGTGTACGCGCGGCCGGGGCGTAGCGCGAGGTGAGCCCGATGACCGAGGTCCGACAACAGCCGACCTTGAACCCCCTCTCCGACTTCGGCCTGGACGTACGCCAGATGCGCGAGACGCGCGGCATGTCGCTGCGCGCCCTCGGACACGCCACGGGGTACTCGGAGAGCTACGTCTGCAAGGTGGAGAAGGGGGTGCTGGCGGCGAGCGAACAATTCGTCCAAGGCTGCGACGTGGCCTTCACCACCGGCACCCTCTTCCACCGCAAATGGCTCCGAAGCCGAGAAGGCGACCACCCCAGCTGGTTCGCGCCGTACCTCACGCTGGAACGGCAGGCGTCCGAGATCTGGGACTTCAGCACGATGTTCGTGATGGGCCTCCTCCAGACCGAGGAATACGCCCACGCAACCCTCAAGGCGGCGAACCCCCGGGACAACCAGTCCGCCTTGGACGGTCGGGTCCAGAGTCGTCTGTCACGTCACGTCGTGCTCCAACGGCAAGACCCGCCGGAACTGTGGGTGATCCTGCACGAGGCATGCCTGAGGACGGCCGTCGGCGGAGCGGAGGTGATGCGGCAACAGATCGACCATCTGATCTCAGCAGCCGGAGACCCGAACATCACACTCCAGTTACTGCCGTTCGCGGCAGGAGCACCGACCAACGGTGCGCCCTACACGATGCTGTTCTTCTCCGAGTCCGGCACCGTCGTCTACTCCGAGGGGCCGCAAGGCGGCCGACCCTATGATGACCCCAAGGTCGTGAAGCACAGCACGCAGATGTACCAACGACTGCGCATGCTGGCCCTGCCGCACGACGACAGCGTTGCCCGCATGAAGGACATTCACAAGGAGTTCCGCGCATGAGCGAGAAGCACCCGCGTGACGGCTGGGTCTCCTCCAGCCACAGCGACCCCAACGGCGGCCAATGCGTGCAGTGGCACCCCGCGCAGGCCCTCGCCACCGGCACCGTCCCCATCCGCGACAGCAAGCGCCCCACCGGCGAGGTCATCGCCTTCGGCGCGGCCGCCTGGACCGCGTTCGTCGAGCACGCTGGGCGCTGAGGTTCGGCCCCGGCAGCACCCGTGCCGCCGGGGTCTTCCCGTTCAGCTCACGGACCGGAGCGCCTCGACGATCAGGGCTCTCGCCCGCGCTCCGTACACCGCCATCCGCCCGAATTGGGCGAACGCCTTCTCGTACAGGGCGATCTCCTGGGGCTGAGTGACCCGCACCCGGGCCGAGACCAGTTCGACGGAGACGAGCCCGTCGTCGTACATGTGGAAGGTCTCGGTGGGGGTCTTGATCCGCTGCGGCAGATCGGCCGGGATGATCCCCAACGAGACCGAGGGCAGCGCCGCGGCCGCCATCAGGTGCCCGAGCTGCGCCGCCGTGGCCTCCGGTCCGGCGACCCGGCAGTGCAGCGCGGCCTCCTCGATCACCATGGCGAAGGTACGCCCGGGCGCGTGGAGGACACGGTTGAGTTTCACCCGGGCCGCGACCGCGTCCTCCACCTCGTCGGGAAGCTCACGGAACCTGGTGACCGATTCCAGGAGGGCCCGGATGTACCCCTCCGTTTGCAGGGGGCTCGGGATCAACAGGGCGGAGTAGGCCCGGAAGCGTCGCGTGTCCCGAAACAGGGGCACGGCCGCGTACTGGGCCTGGCGGAGCCCCATCCGCATCCTGCGCCGCCACTCGATGTACTGGGTCTCGACGGTTCGCGATCGTGCGATCAGCGCGCTCGCGCTGTCCGTCGCCCCGCAGGCGGCGCACCAGCGGCGGATGTCCTCCGGGCTCGGCGGTGTCCGGCCGTTCTCGATGCGGGAGGTCTTCGAATGCGTCCACCCGCAGAGGCGGCCCAACGCGGTTCCGCTGAGCCCAGCCTCGACGCGGAGTTCGGCGAGCTGTGAAGCCACGGCCTCACGACCGGTCTGCGCGGTCACGGATGGGGATGGGGGCATGGGGAAAGTGGGCCTCGTGTCGGTCGATCTCGTACGCCTGGTCCGGTAGCGCCCGCTTTCGCACCGCCCCGAACGCCTCGGTGGTGCACGGACGCGGATCACGATCGTGGGCGCACGTCGCCTCGTCAAGCACGCGTCCAGGTGTGGCCCTGCGGCCTCGTACCGGCATGAACATCGGTGCACATGAGTGGTGTTGGACACCTGTCGATTCCTAGCGTCGTGCCATCAGCGGCCCGATCGATTGGGGATTGTCATGGCATGGGGAACCGGCAAGGGCGGGTCCGGGGGGAACGGGCAGCACTCCGGGGGCAAGGACCCCGGCACCCAGAAGCCGTCTTCGGACACCGCCAAGCCGAAACCGGAGCCGAAGCACAAGAAGGACGAGAAGTAGGGGGCCGGGCTGTGGTTGGGGGCGGGGAGGGCGTGGACGGGTTGATGGCCGGGTTGCTCGGGCGGGTGGGGGTGGGGGGTGCTGCGGCGGGGGTGTGGGAGGACGTGTTTCGGGGGGTGCCTCGGCATTTGTTCCTGCCCGATCGGGTGTGGGTCGGGGACGGGTTGCGGGAGGTGCGTCGTGCGGAGGACCCCGAGGGGTGGTTGCGCGCGGCGTACGCGGACGAGCCCGTGGTCACGCAGGTCAACGACGGGCGGGCGGTCGAGGCGGACGAGGAGTTGTGGCCCTCGTCCTCGGCGTCCGCCCCGTCCGTCGTGTTCCTGATGCTCGACCTGCTCCGGGTGGAGCCCGGCCACGCCGTGCTGGAGATCGGCACCGGGACCGGGTGGAACTCCGCCCTGTTGGCGCGGCGGCTCGGTTCGGGGCGGGTGACGACAGTGGAGGTGGACCCGGCGCTGTCGGCCGCGGCGGCCGTGCGGCACCGACGGCTGGGGGTCTCGCCCCGGGTGGCGTGCGGGGACGGGGCGGAGGGCTTCGCGGCCGGCGCCCCGTACGACCGGATCGTGGCCACGTGTTCGGTCCGGTCGGTCCCGCCCGCGTGGCCGGCGCAGACGCGCCCCGGCGGGGTGATCCTCACGCCGTGGGACTCGGCCTGGTGCACGTACGGCCTGCTGCGGCTCACGGTGGACGCGCACGGGACGGCGTCGGGGATGTTCGCGCCGTACTCGGCGTTCATGAGCCTGCGCGCGCACCGCACGGACCTGCGGATCTTCCGTGACGTGGTGCGCGAGGAGCACGTGCCCGTCGAGTCGACCGCGCGGGTCGATCCCGAGGCGGTGGCCGGGGAGGACCTGGCGGCGAGGTTCGCCGTCGGGCTGTTGCTGCCGTCGGTGTGGCACGCCCGGCACGAGGACCCGGACGTGGACGGGGTGGTCTCCCGCCTGTGGGTCTCCGACACCGACGCCACCTCCTGGGCCGCCGTCGACCGCCACGAGGACGACCGGCCTTGCACGGTCTGGCAGTACGGGCCCCGGCGGTTGTGGGACGAGGTGGAGGCCGTCCACGCGTGGTGGGCGGAACGGGGGCGGCCGGGGCCGGAGCGCTTCGGCCTGACCGTCCACGCGACCGGCGACACCCACACCTGGCTCGACACCCCGACCCACCCCACCCCGCCCCTGACCCGACGCCCCGGCCTCGCGCTGACCCCCTTCCGCGTCTGCGGGAGGGGGTTTTGGGGGGTTGGCCAGGGGTTTTACGGAGAGTGGTGGGGTTGTCGCCGTGTGTCGCGTTTGCGGTACGGTGCGCGCACTGGCTTCGCGCCACGCCCCCAATGAGGCGGCCCCCGCCCGGTGTTAGCAGCACCGAGACGAGGGCCTTCATCAACCGATCCACATCACCTGGATGGTCAAGATGCTCCGTCATGCTAGCTCTCCCATGCGCTCCTTCACCCGTGTCCCGCACGAGATTTCGCGACACCGTGACCTTTCGGGCGATGCCGTGCGGCTGCTGATCTGGCAGTTGTCGTTGCCGGAGGGGGACCCGGAACCCCTGTACCGGACCGCCCGAAAGGCGGGGATCAGCAGGGGCCGGCTGACGCGCTGCAAGCGGGAGTTGACCCGCGCCGGGTATCTGCACGAGTGGCCCGACCAGGGTGCGCGGGGTCGGTGGCGGACCGTGCAGCTCGTGTCCGACGTGCCGATCAGCGAGGCCGAGGCGCGGGCGTTGGGGGAGGCGAGGGGCGGGGCCCTGACGTGCGGGGCGGGCGCGTCCTCGCAGGTCGCTCCGAGTGCCGTGGCACCGACCGTCGGTTCGCCGGGCGGTCGGGCGGTCGGCCGTCAACCCCTGAAGAACGGGGAGAAGAACACCCACCCGCCCACCCCGCGCCGTTGGTCCCGGCCCGGACGGGCCGCCGGTGCGGCGACCGGCGCGGTGGCCGGCGCGGCGATCACCCCCACGAGTGAACGCTCGCCCGAGCCCTCGTCCGAACCCTCGTCCCCGCCGTGGTGCCTGGAGCAGGCCACTGTGGTGCTGACCGCGCTGTCGACGCGCGAGCGGCGGTTGCGGTTGAGCGCGTCGGAGGTGCGGGAGCTGGCGCCGCTCGCGGCGCGCTGGTTCGAGCGCGGGGCCGGGGCGCAGGAGTTGTACGGGGAGCTGACGGCCGGGCTGCCGCCGTTGATCCATCGGGCCGCCGGGCTGGTCCGGGACCGGCTCGTGCGCAAGGCCCCCGAGCCGGGCACGCGCGGCCCGGCACGGCCCTGGCACGACCGCCCCCTGGTCGTCGCCGGCACGCCGACCTGCGGTGACGTCGGCGTTGGCCCTGTTGCGGGGGCGGGGGCGACGGGAGCCACGGGGGCGGGGCGGGCCCGGGTGGCCGGGATGGTGGAGTGCGCAGACCCTGCCGGGCGGCACACCCACCCGATGCTGTTCCGCCCGCCGCACCCGGAGGAGACCCGCTGCCCCGGCTGCCGGGCCAACGTGCCGGCAGGGGCGTCGGCGGCCTCGGCGGGGGCGCAGGCGACCCGGTGAGCCCCGACCCCCGTCACGGCGCAGGCCGCCCGGGGGCCTGCCCGGCCACGGACACGCGCCGCGCGCCGTGCGGGCCGGTGTCCCCCGTGCGGGGTGTCGGGCCGTGCGCGGGGGGTGGGTGGGGTCAGGTGCGGGAGAGTTCCCACAGGCGCCAGACGCCCGAGCCGTCGGAGAGGTACTGGATGCCGGAGATGTTCTCCCGCGAGACCACGTAGTCCTTCTTCTGCCAGATCGGCAGCACCGGCACCTCGACGGCCGCGGTGCGCTGGAGGGCCTTGAAGTCGTTGACGGCCTCGCCCCGGTCCGCGTGGGACTGGGTGCGGGCCACGAGGGCGTCGACGGTCTTGTCGGACCAGCCGGTGTTCATGGAGGAGCCGGAGCCGATCAGCGGGTCGACGAAGTTGTCGGCGTCGGGGAAGTCGGGGATCCAGCCGACGGTGTACGCGTCGTACTCGCCGCGCGCGTAGCCCTGCTGGAAGGCGGTCCAGTCGCCGACGGCCCGGATGGTGACGGAGAAGAGCCCGCCGGCCTCCAGCTGCTTCTTGATGTTCTGGGCCTCGGGCACGTTGGTGCTGCGGTCGTAGACGCCGAGGGTGAACTTGACCGGGCCGGCCGCCGTCCCGGCGCCCGGGGTGCCCTCGCGGAGCAGGGCGCGGGCCGCGTCGAGGCTGGGCTGGGCGTAGGTGTCGGAGAAGGGGGTGGAGTGGCCGGGGACGCCGGCGGGGATCAGGGAGTACAGGGGGGTGACGGTGCCCTTGTACACCTCCTGCGCGATCTTGGGCCGGTCCAGGAGCGCGGCGACGGCCTGGCGGGTCTGCTTCTTGCCGAAGGCGGAGCCGGACCGGGTGTTGAAGAGCATGTTGCGGATCTCGGTGCCGCCGGACTCCTGGTAGCGGGTGTCCTTGAGGGTGGGGCCGAGGCCGGCGAGGGTGGCGGGCGGCAGGTCGCGGTGGGCGACGTCGACCGTGCGGTCCTTCCACGCCTTCTGGAGGGCCTCGCCGTCCTTGAAGTAGCGGACCTCGATGTTCTGACGGGCGGCCTTGCCCTCGCCCTGCCAGTTCTCGTTCGGCTTGAGTTCGGCCTTCTGGCCGGCGGTGTACGAGGTGAGGGCGAACTGGCCGCTGCCGTCGACCTCGTCGCCCTCGCGCAGGGAGCCGGCCGGGTAGCGGTCCTTGTCCACGATCGAGGCCGCGCCCGTGGCGATCTTGAACGGGAAGGTGGCGTCGGGCCGGGAGAGGGTGAAGACGACCTTGGCGCCGTCGGCGGCGACGGAGGCGATGTTGGCGAAGAGGGGGGCCGGGCCCTGGTCGGCCTTGATCTTGCGGATCCGGTCGATGGAGTACTTGACGTCCTCGCCGGTGACGGTGCGCCCGTTGGTGAACTTCAGGCCCGTGCGCAGTTCGCAGCTGTAGACGGTCAGCTTCGCGGGGTCGTCGAACCCGCAGCGGGAGGCCGCGTCGGGGACGGGGGTGTCGGAGCCGGGGCGCAGGGTCAGCAGGGACTGGAAGACGTTGCCGTACAGGGCCCAGGAGCCGGCGTCGTAGGAGCCGGCCGGGTCGAGGGAGCCGACGGCGTCGGTGGTGCCGACGGTGATGGGGGTGGAGTCCCCGGCCAGCGCGGGCCAGAACTGCCACGTGGCCACTCCGGCCACCGCGGCCAACGCGACCCCGCCGGCCACCCACTTCGCACCGGACCCCATGCGGACACACCTCTTCCACCCCGCCGCCCCACGGGCAGCGTGTTCGCATGGCGCCGAGCGGTATCCGAAAATCGGACACATCTCATCACGGAACCCCGGCGAGCGGAAGGGCCGTTCCACGTTTCGGATGGCGGAATCACGACGGCGGCCGGACGCGATGTGCGCCCGACCGCCGAGGTCGTGGAAGTGCGACCCGCGCGCGGCGGGTCGATTTCAGGCCATCCTCAGGCCATCTTGGAGGCCAGCTCCACCACCGTGATGTCGGAGGGCGCGCCCACCCGCACCGGAGGCCCCCAGGCGCCCGCGCCGCGCGAGACGTACAGCTGGGTGTCGCCGTAGCGCTCCAGCCCGGCGACGGTGGGGTTGGCGAGTTCGGCGAGGTAGGGGCCGGGCCAGAGCTGCCCGCCGTGGGTGTGGCCGGAGAGCTGGAGGTCCACGCCGTGCTCGACGGCGTCGTGGATGACGATCGGCTGGTGCGCCAGCAGCACGGCGGCCCGGGACCGGTCGCGGTCGCCGAGGGCGGCGCCGAAGTCGGGGCCCTGGTCGAAGTCCTCGCCGGCCACGTCGTTGACGCCGGCCAGGTCGAAGTGGGGCAGCTCGCGGCGGGCGTTCTCCAACGGCAGCAGCCCCAGCTCGCGCACGTGGTCCACCCACTGCTCGGCGCCCGAGTAGTACTCGTGGTTGCCGGTCACGAAGAACGCGCCGTGCCGGGCGCGCAGCTCGGCCAGGGGCTCGGCGGCGTGCGCGAGGTCGGTGACGGAGCCGTCCACGAGGTCGCCGACGATCGCGATCACGTCGGGCTGGGTGGCGTTGACGGTGTCGACGATGCGGCGGGTGTGGGCGCGGCCGAGGATCGGGCCGAGGTGCACGTCGCTGACGACGGCGATCCGGAAGCCGTGCGCGGCGCGCGGCAGCTTGGCGAGGGGGACGGTGACGCGCTTGACGCGGGGGCCGCGCAGCACGCCGTGCGTACCGACCCCGACCGTGGCCAGGGCGCCGGCGGCGGCGGCCCCGCCGAGGGCGCGGGCGACGAAAAGACGACGGCTGGGCTCCACCGGGGATCCGACCGGGGGTCCGACCGGGGATCCGACCGGGGATCCGACCACGCGTGCGTCCCGTCCTTCCCCGCCGACGCCGACGCCGGCCTCGGCCTCCTGTACGACCGTGCGCCGCTCGGCCGGCTCGCCGTCCGCGCGGTCCTCGCCGACGCGGACCTCGCCCGCGTCGGCCGGGCCGACCGGGGTCGGCCGGTGGGCGGCGCGGAGCAGCCAGAGGGCGCGGACCACCTCGGCGACGAGCATGCCCAGGCACAGGTAGAGGAGCACGGGCAGCCACAGGAACCCCGGCCAGGCCACGATCCGCTGGAGGGTGAAGGGCACGCCGGCGCGGCCGGAGACGAGGGCGGCCAGGGAGAGCAGGGGGAGGGCGAACGCGACGACGGTGCCGACGCGCCGGACGGGGCTCCCGGGGCGGGTGGTGTCGCGGACCAGCCGCACCCAGAGCCACCGGTGCACGAGCACGAGCACCGTCAACACGCCGAGGGCGGCGAGGCCGCCGAGCAGCACCTTCACCGGGCGCCGCCCGTTGTACCGGTCGCCTCCGGGGTGGTGTCACGGGCGGCGTCGGCACGTGATGCTCGCCGCAAGGCGCGCACCCCGCGCAACCCGATGGCCCCCACGACCGTCCCCAAGACAAAGGAGGTCACGGCCAAGGCCAGGTGCACCCAGAAATAGGCCGTCGGGTCCCCGGCGTCGTCGAACGCGAGGCCGCTGCCGTCCTTCCACAGATTGCGGACGAAAGACACCCAGATGAACCAGCTCCACGCTCCGAAAGCGAGCAGGAACCAGGAGACGCCGCGACTGAGTTTCATGGCTCAAGTATCGGTATCGTCCTCGGAGCGGGAGCCCGCGGGTGGGCCGTCCCGGCGGTGGTTCCGGCGGGTTGATCGAACTAACCCGATAAACACACAAACTCCCTGTACGTTCACCTGCGTGTCTGCCAAAAAGACCGCGCTGACGGTCATCTCCGCCGCGCTGCTGATCCCGGCGTTGTGCGCGGCCCCCGCCCACGCGGATCCGACGAAGTCGCCGACCCCGTCCCCCGGGACCGGGACGAGCGGCTCGCCGTCCGCCCCCGCCGACAACAAGCCGCCCGCCAAGCCGCTCATGCCGGTGGAGAAGATGTCCTCCGTCGGCGGCGTCCGGCTCGGCACCCCCGGCACCCAGGTGGACCTGCTGCCCGGCGCCCCGGCCCTGCCCACCAACCTCACCGGCCGGTCCTGGATCGTGGCCGACGTGGAGTCCGGCGAGGTCTTCGCCGCCCACAACGCCCACTGGCGCCTGCCCCCGGCCTCCACCCTCAAGATGCTCTTCGCCGACACGGTCCTGCCGGGACTGCCCAAGGACCAGGTGCACAAGGTCACCCCGGCCGAGCTGGCCGACCTCGGCGCCGGCAGCAGCCTCGTCGGGATCAAGGAGAACCACGAGTACACCGTCCACGACCTGTGGCTCGGCGTGTTCCTGCGCTCCGGCAACGACGCCGTGCACGTGCTGTCCGCGATGAACGGCGGCGTCGACAAGACCGTCAAGGACATGCAGGCGCACGCCGAGGAGCTCCAGGCCCTCGACACGCACGTGGTCTCCCCCGACGGCTACGACTCCCCCGGGCAGGTCTCCTCGGCCTACGACCTGTCCCTGTTCGCGCGCTCCGGGATGCAGAAGAAGGACTTCCGCGAGTACTGCGGCACCGCCATCGCGAAGTTCCCGGGCGAACAGAAGGACGGGCAGACCCGCTCCACCTTCGACATCCAGAACACCAACCGGCTCATGACCGGCGCCGACGGGGTCACCCCCTACAAGGGCATCGCCGGCGTGAAGAACGGCAGCACCACGATGGCCGGCAACACCTTCACCGGCATCGCGCAGCGCGGCGACCGCAAGCTCGTCGTCACCGTCATGAACCCGAACGACGGCGGCGCCAACGCCGTGTACGAACAGACCGCGGCCCTGCTGGACTGGGGCTTCGCGGCGGCCGGCAAGGTCAAGCCGGTCGGCACCCTCGTGCCGCCCAAGAGCGCCGACACCACCGGCCTCGGCTCCCCCTCCGGCAGCCACCCCGGCAAGGCCGGCCAGGGCGCGGCGAGCGGGCAGCCCGCGGCCTCGCAGAACACCGGCGGGGGCGGCGGCCTGGGCACCGCCCTCGGGTTCGCCGGCGGGGCGCTGGCCGTGGTCGCGGGCGGCGCGTGGGTCGTCAACCGGCGCTGGCCGCGCGGCGAACGCGGCAAGCGGGAGACCACGTCGTCGAGCTGACCGACGCCCCGTCCACCGCCCGCCCCCGGGGATCCGGGGGCGGGCGGAGCCGTGTCCGGGCCTCGCGACGGCCGTTCAGGGGCCCGTCACGGGGTCCGCGGGGGCCGTGCGGTGTCCGGGGCGGTCCCGCCGTCCTCGGCGCCGTCGGCGCCCTCGGGGCCGGCAGTGTCCGCCGCCGCCGCTTCCTCCGCCGTTTTCTTCGCCGGGCCGTCCAAGGGGTCCGTCGTCGCGCTCCACGAGGCGCAGAACAGCAGCAGCCGGGCCGTGAAGTTGATCCACAACAGCAGCGCGATCGGCACCCCGAACGCCCCGTACATGCTCTTCGCCGCCACCCCCTGGATGTAGCCGCTGAGCAGCAGTTTCAGCAGTTCGAACCCGGCCGCCCCGATCAGCGCCGCCTGCACCAGCCGGCGCCTGGGCGGCTGCACGCCCGGCAGCAGCGTCAGCAGGTACAGCAGCAGCAGGAACGCCGCCAGCACCCCCACCCCGAACGCCGCCACCCGCAGCAGCACCCCGCCCGCGCCCGCGCGCGAGACCCCGAACCAGCCCGCGATCGCGCCGACCGCCCCCGAACCGCCGATCGAGGCCGCCGCCGAGGCCAGTACCGCGCCGCCCAGCCCGAGCAGCACCAGGCCGTCCTTGCCCTTGCGGACGAAGGGGTTGCCGTCGTCCTCGTCGTCCTTCTCCCACACCGCCCGCAGGCAGTCGCGCATCGAGCCCACCCAGCCGATGCCCGTGAACAGCAGCAACGCGCCCGCGACGAGCCCGACGGTGCCCGCGTTGGAGACCAGCGACTCCAGGTCGAGCTGGTCGGAGATGCCCGGCACCTGCTGGGCCAGGGTGTCCTGGAGCCGGTTCAGCTGCTCCTGGTCCAGGGTGGCCGCGCCGACCGCCGCCGCGACCGTGATCAACGGGAACAGGGCGAGGAAGCTGATGAACGTGACGGCCGCCGCCAAACGGGTCCACTTGGCCCGCTCCAAGCGCTCGTAGGAGCGCCACAGGTGAGTGCGCATCAGCCGGGCCACCAGGGGACCGATCACCGGAAGGTTCGTCAGCCAGTCCATGGCGTCACCGTAAGCCGGCCGCCGCAAATAGCGGGGATTGCGGGCCGGGGCCGCTACGGTCGCACATTGTGACTTTTCGCCCCCACGACCCCGTCGAGACGACCGCCCGCCGACCCCGACCCCGTCCCCGGCCGTTCCGGGAGCTGCTGCTGCGCGGACTCGCCTACCGGACCCGCCGCCTGCTCCGCACCCCGCCGCACCGGCCCGCGCCCGTGACCGTGTCCGCGCTCCCGGGCCCGCCGGTTCAGGACCGGGGGGTGACCGCCTCGTCCACCGGCGAGCCGGTCTGTTGCGCCGGCAGCACCCGCGCGCCCGCGCCCGACCCGATCGGGCCGGAGCCGAAGGGGTACTCGGTGAGCTTGCGCCACACCCCGTCCAGGCCCTGCTCGTAGAGGGACAGGCCCGTGCACAGCCACGCGGCCTCGAAACCGGACAGCTCCGCGTGCGCCCGGTCCATCGCCGCCTCGGAGATGCCGTGGGCGACGGTCACGTGCGGGTGGTACGGGAACGCCAGCTCGCGCACGAGCGGCCCGCGCGGGTCGCGGACCCGCTCCTGGAGCCGGCCGCAGGCGGGCGCGCCCTCGGCCAGGGTCACGAAGACCACCGGCGACAGCGGCCGGAAGGTGCCGGTGCCCGACAGGCGCAGCACGAAGGGCCGGAACGCGGAGGCGACGCCCTCCAGGTGGGTCCGGATCTCCGGCAGCCGGTCCGCGTCCACGGCGGTCGGCGGCAGGAGGGTGACGTGCGTGGGAATGTGGTGGGCCGCGTCGTCGCCGAAGTCGATCCGACACCGGCGCAGGGTGCTGCCGTGCGGCTCCGGGACCGGGAGGGCCACACCGAGCGTTACGGTCCCCACGTGCGTCTCCCTCGTTGCTCGTTCGTCGGTGGCGTGCGGCCGCCGGCCCGCCGACCGGGTCGTCACCGGACGGGCCGGGGGGCGCCGGCCACCAGTGTGGGGCCGGCACCCCCCGCTCGGCCAGAGTCGCTGGTCCCGGCGGCGGACAGGGGGTGCGTCAGTGCTTCGCGGGCAGGAAGCCGATGTGCTCGTAGGCGCGGGCGAGGGTCTCGCCGGCCACGGCACGGGCCTTCTCGGCACCCTTCGCGAGGATCGCGTCGAGGGTCTCGGGGTCGCCGAGGTACTGCTCGGTGCGCTGCTTGAACGGGGTCACGAAGTCGACCATCACCCCGGCGAGGTCGCCCTTGAGCGCCCCGTAGCCCTTGCCCTCGTAGCGGGCCTCCAGCGCGGGCACGTCCTCGCCGGTGAGGGTCGACAGGATCGTGAGGAGGTTGCTGACGCCGGGCTTCTCCACGGCGTCGAAACGGATCTCCGTGCCCGTGTCGGTGACCGCGCTCTTGATCTTCTTCTCGGTGGCCTTGGCCTCGTCGAGGAGGTTGATCAGGCCCTTCGGGCTGGACGCCGACTTCGACATCTTGATCGTGGGGTCCTGGAGGTCGTAGATCTTCGCGACCTCCTTGACGATGTGCGCGGCCGGGACCGTGAAGGTGGGGCCGTAGCGCTGGTTGAAGCGCTCGGCGAGGTCGCGGGTCAGCTCGATGTGCTGGCGCTGGTCCTCGCCCACCGGCACGGCGTCGGCCTGGTAGAGGAGGATGTCGGCGACCTGGAGGATCGGGTACGTGAACAGGCCGACGGTCGCGTTGTTCGCGCCCTGCTTGGCGGACTTGTCCTTGAACTGGGTCATCCGGCCGGCCTCGCCGAAGCCCGTGATGCAGTTCATGACCCAGCCGAGCTGCGCGTGCTCGGGCACGTGGCTCTGCACGAAGAGGGTGCAGCGCTCGGGGTCGAGGCCGGCGGCCAGCAGCTGCGCCACGGAGAGCCGGGTGTTCTCGCGCAGCGCCTTCGGGTCCTGCGGGACGGTGATCGCGTGCAGGTCCACGACCATGTAGAACGCGTCGTGCGTCTCCTGGAGGGCGACGTACTGGCGGATGGCGCCGAGGTAGTTGCCGAGGTGGAAGGAGCCGGAGGTCGGCTGGATACCGGAGAGCGCGCGCGGACGATCAGAGGCCATGGGGGCATTCTCTCAAACGCTCGGATCGGGTTCGGTCGCCGCCGGCCGGAAACCCGCCGAAACACACCGGTCGTCGGGTCGGAATGCGGTGCGAATCACGCGCGGACGAGCGCCGGCGGACCGCCGCGTCGCGTCCGGATGTCGTCCCGCCCGATCGTTCGACCGGATCCCCGCAGGTGGGACGGGGTGCGCGGGGTGCGCGGGGCGGGCGCCGTGCCACGCGCCCCGCGCGCCCCGTCCGTGCGTCAGGCGATCGGCAGGCCCGGCGCCGGGAACGCGGCCATCAACTCGGCCACCTCCTCGCGGATCACGCCGAGGGTCTTCTCGTCCCCCGCGCCGGCCGCCGTGACCGCCCGGTCGATCCACTCCGCGACCTGCGGCATGTGCGCCACGCCCAGGCCGCGCGAGGTGAGTGCCGGGGTGCCGATGCGGATGCCGGAGGGGTCGAAGGGCTTCCGGGTGTCGTAGGGGACGGTGTTGTAATTGACGACGATGCCGGCCCGGTCCAGGGCCTTCGCGGCGATCTTGCCGGGGACCTCGCGGCGGGTCAGGTCCATCAGGATCAGGTGGTTGTCGGTGCCGCCCGAGACCAGGTCGAAGCCGCGCCCGAGCAGCGCCTCGGCCAGCGCCTTGGCGTTGGCGACGACGGCGTGCGCGTACGTGGTGAACGCGGGCTGCGCCGCCTCGTGCAGGGCCACCGCGATCCCGGCCGTGGTCTGGTTGTGCGGGCCGCCCTGGAGCCCGGGGAAGACGGCCCGGTCGATGGCCTTGGCGTGCTCCTCGACGCACATGAGCATCGCGCCGCGCGGGCCGCGCAGGGTCTTGTGGGTGGTGGTCGAGATGACGTCGGCGTGCCCGACCGGGGAGGGGTGGGCGCCGCCCGCGATCAGACCGGCGATGTGCGCCACGTCCGCCACGAGCACCGCGCCGACCTCCCGGGCGATCTCGGCGAACGCGGCGAAGTCCACGGTGCGGGGCATCGCCGTGCCGCCGCAGAACAGGATCCTGGGCCGCTCGGCGAGGGCCTGCTCGCGCACCGCGTCGTAGTCGATCAGCCCGGTGTCGGCGCGCACGCCGTAGCCCACGCCCCGGAACCAGGCGCCGGTGGCCGAGACGCCCCAGCCGTGCGTGAGGTGCCCGCCCATCGGCAGGGCCATGCCCATCACCGTGTCCCCCGGCTCGGCGAAGGCCAGGTACACGGCGAGGTTGGCGGGGGACCCGGAGTAGGGCTGCACGTTGGCGTGGTCCACGCCGAACAGGCCCTTGGCCCGCTCGACGGCCAGGGACTCCACCCGGTCGATCCACTGCTGGCCCTCGTAGTACCGGCGGCCCGGGTAGCCCTCGCTGTACTTGTTCTGCAGGACCGTGCCGGATGCCTCCAGCACGGCCGCCGAGACGTAGTTCTCGCTGGGGATCAGGCGCAGGGTCTCGGCCTGGAGGCGCTCCTCGGCGTCGACGAGCTCGGCGAGGGCCGGGTCCGTCGCGAGCAGCGCGGGCCGGCGGTCGGAGGGGGTGTGGGACGGGACGTGGTGCGGGCGTGCGGTCATCGCGGGCTCCCGGATCGAGGTCGAGTGTCAACCCCGCCGGGCCCAGGCGAGCGGCCCCGTCTGCGGTGCGTGCGCGCACGTCTCCCCCGGGGTTCATTCCCCGTGCGCCAGTCGGCGTGCGTGCTCACAGCCTAGCCTTCGCGCGTCCGTGCGGGCACGACACCCCGGTGGGTTTCCCTCGGGCGCCGGGGAGCGACGATAGAAGGAGACGTGTCACCCACGTCACAGGTCAGGACCGGACGAAACGGAGATCCCGTGTCTCAAGCGACTTCCTCCCCCCTCACCACCCCGGCCGGTGCCACGGCCGCCGCGATCGCCGCCGCCGAGGCCCACAGCGCGCACAACTACCACCCGCTGCCGGTGGTGATCGCCTCCGCCGAGGGCGCGTGGATGACGGACGTGGAGGGGCGGCGCTTCCTCGACCTGCTGGCCGGGTACTCGGCGCTGAACTTCGGGCACGGCAACCGCCGGCTGCTGGACGCCGCGAAGGCGCAGCTGGAGCGGGTCACGCTGACCTCCCGGGCCTTCCACCACGACCGGTTCGCCGAGTTCGCGACCCGGCTGGCCGCGCTGTGCGGCAAGGACATGGTGCTGCCGATGAACACGGGCGCGGAGGCCGTGGAGACGGCCGTGAAGACCGCCCGCAAGTGGGGCTACGAGGTCAAGGGGGTGCCGGACGGGCGGGCCAGGATCATCGTCGCCGCCGACAACTTCCACGGCCGCACCACCACGATCGTGTCCTTCTCCACCGACCCCGACGCGCGCAACGGCTTCGGCCCGTACACGCCCGGCTTCGACATCGTGCCGTACGGGGACGCCGAGGCGCTGGCCGCCGCGATCACCGAGGACACGGTGGCGGTGCTGCTGGAGCCGATCCAGGGCGAGGCGGGGGTGCTGGTGCCGCCGCCCGGGTACCTGGCGCGGGTGCGGGAGCTGACCCGGGAGCACGACGTGCTGTTCATGGCGGACGAGATCCAGTCCGGGCTCGGGCGCACGGGGCGCACCTTCGCGTGCGAGCACGAAGGGGTCGTGCCCGACCTGTACCTGCTGGGCAAGGCGCTGGGCGGCGGGGTGGTGCCGGTGTCGGCGGTGGTCGGGGACCGGGACGTGCTCGGGGTGTTCCGGCCGGGCGAGCACGGTTCGACCTTCGGCGGCAATCCGCTGGCCTGCGCGGTGGCGCTGGAGGTGATCGCGATGCTGGAGTCCGGGGAGTTCCAGAAGGCGGCGACCGAGCTGGGCGAGCACCTGCACCGGGAACTGCGGGCGATGATCGGCGACGGGGTGACGGCGGTCCGCGGCCGGGGCCTGTGGGCGGGGGTGGACGTGGACCCGGCGCGGGGCACGGGCCGGGAGGTGTCGGAGCGGCTGATGGCGCGCGGGGTGCTGGTGAAGGACACGCACGGGGCGACGATCCGGATCGCGCCGCCGCTGGTGGTGGACCGGGAGGACCTGGACTGGGCGCTGGGGCAGTTGCGGGAGGTGCTGGCGGAGCTCGCGCGGGACGCGGGGGACACGCGGGACGCGCAGGGCACGGCCTGAGCTCCGGGCGCGCGGCCCCGCCGGTCGGTCCCGGCCGGCGGGGCGGCGCGTCAGAGGATGACGTGCGGGAGGAAGCGGGCGTACTCGTCGGTGATCGGGCCCTCGGACTCGCGGATGCCGAGGCCGGCCGCCTCGTGTTCGACGACCCACGCGCCGAGCACGGGCCGGTTGCCGTCGAACTCGGGCAGCGGGGCGAGCTGCTGGAACACGTACCGTTCGCCGGGTTCGGGGACGAAGGGGGTGTCGGCGCCGGGTTCGTGGAGGGTGACGCCGGCGCCCTCGCGGCCGAGGAGGGGTTTGGCCACGTAGCCGGGGCCGTCGGGGTCGGCGAGTTCGCGGGGGCCGTCGAGGTAGGCGGGCAGCAGGTTGGGGTGGTCGGGGAAGAGCTCCCACATGATCGCGAGCAGGGCCTTGTTCGACAGCAGCATCTTCCAGATCGGTTCGATCCAGCAGGTGGAGCCGGTGGAGCCGCCGTTGTCGAGGGTGCCGAGCACGTGCGGGCCGAACTCGTCGGTGACGAGCCACTCCCACGGGTAGAGCTTGAAGCAGCCGCGGATGAAGCGGAGCTTCTCGTCGACGAAGCGGCCGGTCAGCTCGTCCCAGCCGATGGCCTCCACGGTCATGCCGACGGTGGTCAGCCCGGCCTGTTGGGCGGTCTCCTGGAGGTAGGCGACCGTCATGAGGTCCTCGCCGAGTTCGTCGGCCTCGGAGTGCGCGAAGTGGACCACGTCGGTGGGGAGCAGGGGGGCCTGCTTGCGCCAGGCGTCGACGAGGCGTTCGTGCAGGGAGTTCCACTGGTCGGCGCCGGGGAAGCGGTCCTCCATCCAGAACCACTGGGGGCTGGCGGCCTCGACCAGGGAGGTGGGGGTGTCGGCGTTGTACTCCAGCAGTTTGGCGGGGGTGTCGCGGTTCTCGTAGCGCAGGTCGAACCGGCCGTAGAGCGAGGGGAGTTCCTCGCGGCGCCGCCAGGACTCGGCGATCCGTTCGGCGACGCGTTCGTCGGTGATCCCGAGGTCGGCCCAGCGGCCCTCGGCGACGATGTGGTCGGCGGCCGAGAGGGCCATCGCGTGGAGTTCTTCGACCACGTTCTCCAGCGCCTCCACCTCGGGGAGGTCGAAGACGTAGTGGGCGCTCTCGTCCCAGTAGGGGCGCAGTTCGCCGTCGGGGTGGCGGGTGAGGGGGTAGATCAGGCCCTGTTCCTCGACGATCCGCTGCCAGTCGGGGCGGGGTTCGATGGTGCGGCGTTCCATCCCGGCGTCAGCCCCCGCTGGACTTTCCGCCGGAGGACTTGCCTATGCCGCCGCGCGAGACCTTCGACTTGTCGAAGCTGCCGCCGGAGACCTTCTTCCCGGAGGAGGAGCCGCCGCCGTAGTACCAGACGCCGCCGGAGCCGCCGCGCGAGCCGCCGCTCTTGCACTCGTAGTCGGGCAGTTGCTTCATCGTCTTGGGGTCCACGCAGCGTTTGTCGGGCTCGTCGTCGCTGCCGCAGGCCACCAGGGTGGCCGCGAGCAGGCCCATGCCGCCGAGGACGACGGCGCCGGAGCGCATCCGCCGACTGCGGCCGGTCGTGTGGTCCATTGCTGCCCTCTCCGGGGAATCAGGGAAGTCGTGTAGCGCACAGGGTAGGACGGGGGACCGACCGATGGAATTCGGCCGCCCTGTTGATCTTCGTGGGGGCGGTGATTGGAGTGGGTTCGTGCTGATCGGCATGGTTTGCGCGCTGGGTGCGGCGGTCTGTTTCGGGACCGCGTCGGTGTTCCAGGCGATGGCGGCGCGGGCGGTGGCCTCGCCGGACGGCGGGGCCGGCGGGGCGCTGGGGTTGTTGTGGCGGGCGGTACGGCAGTGGCGATACCTGTTGGGCCTGGGGCTGGACGGGGCCGGTTTCGTGCTCCAGATCGCGGCGCTGCGGGCGTTGCCGATCTACGTGGTGGGGGCGGCGTTGGCGGCGAGCCTGGCGGTGACGGCGTTGGTCGCGGCGCGGCTGTTGGGCACGCGCCTGTCACGGGCGGAGTGGGCGGCGGTCGCGGTGGTGTGCGCGGGTCTGGCGCTGCTCGCGTCGGCCTCGGGCGCGGAGGGCGGGGAGCGCGGGCCGGGGTGGTTGCCGGGGGCACTGCTCGCGGCGGCGGTGGGGGTGTTGGCGGTGGGCGCGGTCGCCGGCCGGCTGCCGGCGGGCCCCCGGGCGCTGGTGCTGGGCCTGGCGGCGGGCACCGGCTTCGGGGTGGTGGAGGTCGCGGTGCGGTTGATCGACGCGCTGGAGCCGGGGATGTTCGCGCACCTGCCGGTGTGGGCGCTGCTGGTGGGGGGCGCGGCCGGGTTCCTGCTGCTGACCTCCGCGTTGGAGCGGGGGTCGGTGACGGCGGCGACGGCGGGGCTGGTGCTCGGGGAGACGGTGGCGCCGGCGGTGGTGGGGGTGTGGTGGTTGGGCGACCGCACCCGGCCGGGGCTGGCGCCGCTCGCGGTGGCCGGGTTCGCGCTGGCCGTGGTGGCGGCGCTGGCCCTGTCCCGGTTCGGCGAACCGGACGCGGGGCCGGGGCCGGAGGCGGGGCTCAGGGCAGGGCGGCGGTGAGCGCGGCCAACGCGGCCGACCAGGCGCTGTCGGAGGGGGTGCCGTAGCCGACGACGAGCGCGTCCCGGTGCGGCCCGGTCGCGGCCGGATGCCGGAACGGGCCCAGGCCGGTGACCGCCAGATCGTGCCAGGCCGCCGCCGCCCGCACCACCTCGCCTTCCGTGCCCGGCGGCAGATCGAGGACGGCGTGCAGTCCGGCGGCCGTCCCCGAGACCGGCGCCCGGTCCCCCACGGCGCGGGCCAGCGCGTCCCGCCGCTGCCGGTAGCGGCGTCGGGTGCCGCGCACGTGCCGGTCGTAGGCGCCGGAGGTGATGAACCGGGCCAGGGTCAGCTGGTCGGTGACGCCCGTGACCCAGCCGGTGGTCCCGATCCGGGCCGCGACCGGCTCCACCAGATCGGCCGGCAGCACCAGCCAGCCGAGCCGCAGCGCGGGCGAGAGGGACTTGCTCGCCGTGCCCATGTACACGACCCGTTCGGGGTCCAGGCTCTGGAGGGCGCCCACGGCCTGCCGGTCGTAGCGGAACTCGCCGTCGTAGTCGTCCTCGACGACCAGCCCGTCCACCGAACGCGCCCAGTCCACGACGGCGGCGCGCCGGGCGGCGGTGAGGGCGTGGCCGGTGGGGAACTGGTGGGCGGGGGTGAGGAGCACGGCGCGCACCCCCGCGTACGCCGGGTCCTGCGAGAGCAGCGGGGTGCGGGCGCCGCCGGAGTCGACTTCGAGGGGGTGGGTGCGCAGGCCCACCTCGTCGGCCACGTCCCGGTGCACGAACAGCCCGTGCGACTCCACCGCCAGGTCCCGCACCCGGCGGGCCCGCAACACCCGCAGCAGCAGCCCGAGTCCGTGGGTGGCGCCGGAGCAGACCACGATCCGGTCCGGGTCCGCCCACACGCCCCGGGCGCGGGCCAGATAGCCGGCGAGGGCCTCGCGCAGTTCGATCCGGCCGCGCGGGTCACGGATGTGCCCGAAGGCTTCGTGCGGGGCCTCGGTGAGGGCGGTACGGGCGGCGGCCAGCCACGCGGCCCGGGGGAACGCGGACACGTCGGGGGTGCCGGGCAGCAACGAGTGCCGGGGGGCGCGCACGGGTCGGGGGGCGCGGCCGGCGGGGACGGGCGGGGGCGGCGGGGCGCCGAGCCGCAGCGTGAGCCCGGAGCCGACCCCCGGGGTCGGGGCGCCGGCGGGCCGACGGGGGCGGGCGCGGGGTTCGACGCGCCGGGCCACCCGGGTCCCCGAGCCCTGGCGGGCGGTCAGCCAGCCCTCGGCGACGAGTTCGGCGTAGGCGTCGGCGACGGTGTTGCGGGCCACGCCCAGGTCCAGGGCGAGGGCGCGGGAAGGCGGCAGCCGGGTGTCGGGCGCGAGCCGCCCGTCGCGCACGGCCTGGCGCAGCGCGTCGGCGAGCCCGGCCCGCACCCCGCGACCGGAGGCGGGCGCGAGGTTCAAATGCAGATCCACCCCAAGCACAGCCCCCCCGACGACGGCACCGGACTCGTACTCAGGTTCGGCGGCGGACTCGGGCTCGACGCCGGACTCGGCGACGGGCACGGGGGCGGGCCGGGACTCGGCGACGGGCACGGCGGCGGGCACGGGCACGGCGGCGGGCGCGGGCTCGGCGGCGGGCGCGGGGGCGGCGGCGGGCTCGGGGGCGGCGGGGGGCTCGGGCTCGGTGGGGGGCTTGGGGGTGACGGGCTCGCCGGAGGCGGGTTCGGGGGGCGCGGGGGGCGCGGGCGCCGGCGCGTGCTCCGGGGTCGGGGCGGGGACGGGCGGTTCCGCGTCCCGCGTCGTGCTCCGCCCGGACCGCCCCTCGCGTGCCCGGCCCGCCCCGCTCCTCGCATTGGCCCGCGTACTCGTCATGAACATGGACCCTATCGGCGGAGCGCTCCCGCACCGGCCGGCGACCGCCCGACACCCGCCCGCCGTCACCCCCGCGCGCGGCGTCCCCGCCCCGCCCATTGGCCCACGAAGACACGTCCCGGATGGCCCACGGAAGCAGGCCGCCGACTGCCTACCGTGGAGCCATGACCACGCACGAGAACCCGCCTGCCAACGCCCCCGAGCACACCCCCCGCCTGAACGTCGCCCAGCACGCCCCCGAGGTGTACCGGGCCGTGATCGCCCTGGACGCCGCGTCCCGCAAGCACCTCGACCCGGTGCTGCTGGAGCTGGTCAAGATCCGCGCCTCGCAGCTCAACCACTGCGCCTTCTGCCTGGACATGCACACCAAGGACGCGCTCGCCGCCGGCGAGACCGTGGAGCGGATCGTGCAGCTGAGCGCCTGGGAGGAGTCGCGGCACTTCTACACCGAGCGCGAGCTCGCGGCGATCGAGCTCACCGAGGCCGTCACCGTGCTCACCGACGGTTTCGTGCCGGACGAGGTGTGGGAGCGGGTCGCCAAGCACTTCGACGAGACGGAGCTGGCGCACCTGCTGGCCGCGATCTCCACGATCAACGTGTGGAACCGGTTCGCGGTCAGCACCCGCATGGTGCCCGGCCACTACACCCCCGGCCAGTACGGCCACTGACCCGAACCCGGGCCCGCCCGGTGCCGCCCGGCGCGGCCCGCTGCGGCCAGGTGCGGCGCGGCCCAGCGCTGTGCGGCCCGGTGCGGCGCGGCCCGGGGTCGGCCCCGGCGCGGCGCGGCCCGGCGCGGCCCGGCGCGGCGCGGCGCGGGCCGGGGTCAGCCCGGGCCGGGGTCAGCCCGGCCCGGGGGTCAGCTCGGGCCGGGGCGGGCCGTCGGGCGGAACGTGGACACCGCCGCCTCGTGCCGGGCCCGGGTCGCCGGCCAGTCGGCCTCAGGCCCGGCCGTGAGCACCGCCCACAGCGCCGCGTCCCCGGGCACCCGCAGCACCCGTTCCACCGCCCGCCGGGGGCCGTGGCCGGTGGGCCGGTCGTAGCGGTACACCAGCTCGGCG
Source organism: Streptomyces dryopteridis (assembly GCF_049606955.1). Lineage (NCBI taxonomy): Bacteria > Bacillati > Actinomycetota > Actinomycetes > Kitasatosporales > Streptomycetaceae > Streptomyces > Streptomyces dryopteridis. Next base: position 2,128,398 of record NZ_CP187113.1, read on the forward strand.
GCGGCGCCCGGGTCCGCGCCCGGGACCGGGCCCGCCGACAGCTCGCGGTAGCCCGCGTTGCCCCGGGCCAGCACCCCGGAGGAGTGCCGCACGGCGGCGGCCGGGGTCAGGCCCGGCTCGGTCACCCGGAACACCTGGATCAGCTCCGACTCGTCGGCGTTGACCCAGAACACCCCCTGCCCGCGCACGACCCGCCGCCAGTCCGCCGGCACCACCAGCGTGAACCCGGCCGGATCCACCACCCGACGCCCGGCGCCGCCCCCGGCGCCGACCCCCGGGCCGCCGGTGGGCCCGGCCCCGGCCCCGGCCCCCGCGCCCGGACGCGCGTCGGGGCTCGCGGCCCCCACCGGGTCCGGGACCCCGGGGGCCGCCGGCGGGCGGGGCGCGGTGCGCGGGTCGAGGGCGGGCGGCCCGGCGGAGGCCCCGACCGGGCCGGCCGCGCCGATCCGCCCCTGCGCCGCGCCCCCGTCGGCGCCCGTGCCCGCGCCCATGAGCCGTACCGCGCCCACGCCGAGCGCGGCGGCCATCAGCACCGCCGCGAGGGCGGACAGCCGGCGCCGCCACGCGACCGGGGCCGGGCCCGGGGCGGCCGGGCCCGGCCGCCCCGGGGGACGGCGCGGGTCGGGGCCGCGGGGCGCGGCGGGGGCACCCGGCGGGCGGTGGGGCCGGGTTCGGGGCCGACGTCCCAGGCCGGGGGCAGTCCGAGCCCCGGCCCGACCCCGTCCGCGGCGGGCTGCGGGTCCCGCCCGGGGGCGGGGCCGGTGGGCACGTCGTACACCCAGCGTTCCGCCCGCGCGTCCCAGCGCGGGGTGCCGCGCCGTTCGGGCCCGGGCACGGTCAGCTCCCCAGCGTGACGAGGAGGCCGGCCAGGGTGGTGGCGGCGCTGACCGTCTCGATCAGCGGGGTCCAGCGCACCAGGGCGGCCCGCAGCCGGGCCGCGATCCCGGGCCGCACGCGGTCGGGCCCGCCGTCCGGCCCGCCCGGGGCCTCCCCGTCCGCGTCCCCGCCGTCGCCCGTCGCCTCGGCGTCCGTTTCCAACGCGTCCGCGACGGCGTCGAGTTCGGCTTCCAGTGCGGCGCGTTCGGGTCCGCGCGGGGCCTGTTCGACGAGGGCGGTCCGCAACGCCAGCACGGCCTTGAGGAGTTCGCCCCGGGTCGGCGGCCCGGCCGGGGCCGGGCCGGGCGGGGGCGCGGGGCGGGCGATCTCGTTGCGGACGTGCGCGCCGCCGATGCTGAACGCGCTCCCGGTGACGCTGCCGATGCTGATCGGGCCGGGGGCCGTGCCCGGTCCCGATCCGCCGTGTTCACTCGCCATGGCCGTCGTGCCCCTTCGCCTTCGTCGCGCGGGTGGTGTTGACGACCTGTCGGCCGCCGACGCTGAACGCGCTGTCGCTGACGGAGCGAATGTAGACGCCGCCCTCGGCGACGCGCACGGTCCGCTCCCGGAACTCCTCCGTGTGTCGGCCGGATGTGTGCAGGGCCAGCGCGACCCCGTGCACGACCCGGTCCTGGATCGTGCCGAGCCAGCGGTCGAGGTCCATGGCGTGGAAGGGGGAGCCCTCGTCCTCGGCCGCGAGTTCCCGCACCGAGAGGGCCGGGCCCCGGGCCGGCAGGGGGCGGGAGCCGGCGAGGGCCCTGCCGGCCGAGGCGAGGCCCCGGAGCAGCACCAGGGGTGCGTCGAGGAGGGCTTCGGGCACGTACCCGACGGCCCGCGCCGTGCGCCGGAGGGTGCCGGGGGCGCGGTGGGCGCGGGCGCGGGCCCCGGCCTCGCGGAAGGCGCGCCGGACCGGCGGCAGCACGTGCGGGGCGACCTCCAGCGTGAGCGTCCCGCCCTGCACGTGGACGCGGACGAAGACGGTGAGGACGAGGTTGCCGTCCCAGCCGGCGACCCGGATCCGCAGGAAGTGCCGGCGGCGCTCGCCGCCCTCGGCGACCGTCTCGGCCCGCCGCTCGGCGGTCAGGGCGGGGGCGGAGGGCACCTCCTCGCGCCGGAGGGTCCCGTCGAGGGGCGTGAACACGCACTCGTCGACGACGAGTTCCCGCAGCCGGTCGGCCGCCGCGCCCGTGCCGGGCGTCGGTTCGGCGGGCACCCGCAGGGCCGCCACGAGCGGGGTGAGGGCGTCCAGGAGGATCGCGTTCGTCAGCGGGCCCGGGGCCTCGCCCTCGGGGAGGTCGGCGCGGGGGCGGAGTTCGACGGTGGTGCGCCAGGCCCGCAGCGGCAGGCCGAAGCCGCGGAAGGGCGCGTCCTCGTCGTGGCTCACGAGCGCGGAGTGCTGTTCGCGGCGGATCCGGCGCAGCCGCCGGTCGAGCCGGCCGCCGGGGGCGGGGCTGCGGGGGGCGGGGCGGCCGTCGAGGATCGCGCGGGCGAAGGCGCCGCGCCGGCGGGCCGCCACGAGGGTGACGGCGCCCAGGACCGCGAGGGCGCAGGGTCCGGTGGCCCGGCCGAGCCGGTCGGTGTCCGAGCGGTCGGCCCGCGCGGGGTCGGCGCCGAGCCGGTGCGGGGCGGCCGGGGCGGGTGCGGCCGGCGCGAGGGCGGGTCCGGTGCCGACGCCGGCGCGGGTCGGGTCCGCGGGGCCGGCGGCGGGTGTCCGGGCCTGCGGGGGCGGGCCCTCGGGGGCGGTCGGGGCGGGGCGGTCGGGTTCGGGGGCCGTGAACGGGAGCAGGGCGAGGCCGAGGGCCGCGGTGGCGGCGTAGCCCCGGGCCGTCCACCGCACGGCGCCGAGCAGGCCGCGCCGGCCGCGTCCGGCGCGGGCCGCGCGGGGGGCGAGCCTGCCGGCCGCGCCGAGGGTGACGGCGGCGCCGAACAGGGGCCACAGCGCGCCGTCGAGGACGAAGAGGCCGCCGACCCACAGGCCGCAGGTGGCGCCGGCGCAGACCACGTCGGTGCGGCGGGCGCGCAGGGCGTGTCGCAGGACCGGGGCCGCGTCGTGGCCGGGGGCGGGGGCGGCGATCCGGTCGCCGCGCTCCCACAGCTCCGCGATCACCCGATCGCGGTACCCGGCGTCGAGGTGGACGCCCGCGCACAGGTGACGGCGGGCGTGGTCGGCGGCGGGGTCGGCGGGGGGCGGCGGCCGGTCCGCGCCGCCCGGCGGGGCCCCGCCGGCGCGGGATCCCGGGGGTTCGGCGGCTCGGGGCGGGACGAGGGGCGACCTGGTCATCGGGCGACCATAGGGCGCGGCGGGAGGGCTCCGGCGCCCCGAACGCGGGAACCGCCCCGATCGGGTGGGATCGGGGCGGTTCCGGGCGGGCGCGGGGTGGGATCAGATCAGGCCGAGTTCACGGACCGCGTCGCGCTCCTCGACGAGCTCCTGGACGGAGGCGTCGATGCGGGCGCGGGAGAACTCGTTGACGTCGAGGCCCTGGACGATCTCGTAGCGGCCGTCCTTGCAGACGACGGGGAACGAGGAGATGAGACCCTCGGGCACGCCGTAGGAGCCGTCGGAGGGGATGCCCATGGAGGTCCAGTCGCCCTCGGCGGTGCCGTTGACCCAGGTGTGCACGTGGTCGATGGCGGCGTTGGCGGCGGAGGCCGCGGAGGACGCGCCGCGGGCCTCGATGATCGCGGCGCCGCGCTTGGCGACGGTCGGGATGAAGGTGTCGGCCAGCCACGCCTCGTCGGCGATGACCTCGGCGGCGTTCTTGCCGGCGATCTCCGCGTGGAAGACGTCGGGGTACTGGGTCGCCGAGTGGTTGCCCCAGATGGTGAGGCGCTTGATGTCGGAGACGGCCGCGCCGGTCTTCGCCGCGAGCTGCGAGATCGCGCGGTTGTGGTCGAGGCGGGTCATCGCGGTGAAGCGCTCGGCCGGCACGTCGGGGGCGGCGGCCTGGGCGATCAGGGCGTTGGTGTTGGCCGGGTTGCCGACGACGAGGACCTTGATGTCGTCCGCGGCGTTGTCGTTGATGGCCTTGCCCTGCGGCTTGAAGATGCCGCCGTTCGCGGAGAGCAGGTCACCGCGCTCCATGCCCTTGGTGCGGGGGCGGGCGCCGACGAGCAGCGCGACGTTGGCGCGGTCGAACGCCTTGTTCGCGTCGTCGGTGATCTCGATGCCGCGCAGCAGCGGGAACGCGCAGTCGTCCAGCTCCATGGCGGTGCCCTCGGCGGCCTTGAGGCCCTGCGGGATCTCCAGGAGGCGCAGGTTCACCGGGGTGTCCGGGCCCAGGAGGTGGCCGGAGGCGATGCGGAACAGCAGGGCGTAGCCGATCTGTCCGGCGGCGCCGGTGACGGTGACGTTCACAGGAGTGCGGGTCATGGCCTTCTCCGTTGGCTGACGATGGGGCGTCCCGGCCCCGTGTGCTGGAGGACGCCGCTCCCCAGGTGAATCTTGATGTGAAGAGACATCCGCCGTCAGGCTATCCGACCCCGCTGCCGGCGTATCGGCGGGCCCGTGTAACGCGCGGCACATCGGGCGCGCGCGGGACTTGTCAGGCCACCTTTTTGTGGGTACTTGGCAGCGGGCGCGCGGCGGGCGAACCTGGTGGAGCAACGGGGAACGCCGCGAAGCCGGCGGCGACCCGACGAACGGAGAGGGGGGCGTGGGATGTCAGTGACAGATCGGAGCGGCATCCCCCGAACGCTTCGGCCACCCTCGCCCCCCGCCCCGGCTCAGGAAGCCCGGGCCCGGACCTCCATCGGTTCGGCCTCGGCCTCCCGGGCCACCACCTCCAGACGCCGGTACCCCCAGTCCGACAGCGGACCGAGGGCCTCGGCGAGTTCCAGGCCGAAGGGTGTCAGGGAGTACTCGGTGCGCAGCGGCAGCACGTCGAACACCTCGCGGTGCACCAGACCGTCCGCCTCCATCTCGCGCAGGGCCTGAGTCAGCACCTTCTCGCTGATCCCGTCCAGTTGGCGGCGCAGCACGCCGGGTCGGGTCGGGCCCGCCTCCAACATCCACAGCAGCGTGGTCTTCCACTTGCCGTCGATCACCGCGATCGCGGCCGTCACTCCGCACACCTCGGGATCCCGGGCTCGGCCGCGCGTCACCGGCCCACCCCGTGACACCGCTTCGTCCGGCAAGACCGTTTCATCCGCATTTGCAACCTCCAGGGAGTCGTGCCATGTCCTCGTCCACCACCTCCAACGCATCCACCGGGGCCGTCCCTTCCCCGTCGACCGTCACCGTTCTGGGCCTGGGCCCGATGGGCAAGGCGCTGGCCGGCGCGTTCGCCGACGCCGGTGCCCGGACCACGGTCTGGAACCGCACGCCGGGCAAGGACGCGGAGTCGATCTCGCGGGGCGCGGTCTCGGCCGCCTCGGCCGTCGAAGCGGTGTCGGCGAGCGACCTGATCGTCGTGTCGGTCGTGAACCAGGCCGCCGTGGACGCCGTGCTCCGTGACCCCGAGGTCGCCGCCGCCCTCAAGGGCCGCACGGTCTTCAACCTGACGGCCGACACCCCGGAGCGGGCCCGCGGCACCGCCGCCTGGGCCGCCGAGCAGGGCATCGACTACGTGGACGGCGCGATCATGAGCCCGGCCCCGACCATCGGCACCCCGCACGGCGTCTTCCTGTACAGCGGCCCGACCGACCTGTACAAGCGTCACGAGTCGGTGCTGGCCCTGCTCGACGGCAGCCACACCTACCTCGGTGAGGAGATCGGCCGCGCGGCCGCCTTCGACCTGGGTCTGCTGGACCTGTTCTGGACCGCGATCGGCGGCTTCGCCCACTCGGTGGCCCTGGCCCAGGCCGAGGGCGTCTCCGCGAAGGACTTCGCGCCCTTCGCCGCCGGCATCACCGCGATCCTCCCGGCGCTGTTCGCCGACGCCGCCGAGGACCTGGAGCGGGGCGAGTTCCCCGGCACGGTGAACCCGCTCACCTCCGCCGCGTCCTCGATGGCGCACATCGTGGAGTCGGCCGAGTCCCACGGCATCGACTCGGCGATCATGCGCTCGGTGGAGGGCCTCACCCACCGCGCGATCGGCCTCGGCCACGGCGGCGACGGCTTCGCCCGCCTCGCCGAGCTGCTGGGCCGTCGCGGCTGATCGCCTTCGACCCGCACGCGGGCGTGGCCCCCGGGAGCGTACTCCCGGGGGCCACGCCCGCGTTCGCGTTCCCACCCGGCCCTCAGACCGCCAGGACCCGGCCCGTGATCGCGCCCTCCACCGAACGGACGTACGCGGCGGCGGCGTGGGCGACGGGGACGGGCACGAAGCCGGCGAACAGGTCCCCGTACGCGCCCATCGACTCCTCGAACACCGTCGGGCTGACCACGTTCACCCGCTGCCGGCCCGGCAGTTCGACCGCCGCCGACCCCACCCACGCCTCGATCGCCCCGTTCGCGAGCGCCGCGACGGAGCCGGTGACCAGGGCGTCGCGCGACAGAACGCCGGTGATCAGGGTGAAGGAGGCGTGCGCGGGAAGCCGGGCGGAGCCCTGACGGACGAGTTCGATCTGGCTGAGCACCTTGCCGTCGAGACCGGCCCGCACCGCCTCGGGGGTCAGCTCGGCCAACGGCGCCCACGGCACCCACCCGGCCGCGTTCGCGACCGCGTCCACCCCGTCGCCGACCGCGTCGTACAGGGCCGCGATCGAGGCCGGGTCGGTGATGTCCACCCGGTGGTCCACCCCCTCGCCGGAGCGGGAGGCGGTGACGAGCTCGTGGCCCCGGGCGAGCAGGGCGGTGCGCACGGCGGAGCCGAGGGTGCCGCGGGCCCCGATCAGCAGGACGGTGCGGCGGTGGGCGGGCGAAGGCGTGTCGGTGCTCATGGAACGGAGCATCCCTCCCCGCGAACCATTCAGTCCAGCTACCTTTTCTACACGGACCACGTAGCAAAACTGACGTGACGGACAGACGAGGGGGCGACGGTCGTGCTCGACGTTCGACGAATGATCATCCTGCGGGACCTGGCACTGCACGGGAAGGTGACCGAGGTCGCGGCCCTGCACGGCGTCACCCCGTCCGCCGTCTCCCAACAACTGCGCGCCCTGGAGGCCGAGGCCGGCGCGAGCCTGGTCGAACGCGACGGCCGCGGCCTGCGCCTGACCCCGGCCGGCAGCACCCTGGCCGCCGCCTGCGAACCCGTCCTCGCCGCCCTCGAACGCGCCGAGGGCGCCGTGCGGGCCCTGGAGGCCGAACCCGCCGGGCCGCTGCCGATCGGCTGCGCGCCCAGCGCCCTGGGTCCCGTGGCCGCGCCGCTGCTCGCCGAACTCGCCGTCCGACACCCCCGGTTGCGGCCCCGAGTCGCGCAGTGGGACCCGGAGGACGCCGTCCCGCTGCTGCGCGCCCGCCGGCTCGACCTCGCGATCACCTACCACTACCCGCTGCTCGGCGCCCCGCCCGGCGAAGGGGTCACGGCCCGCCCGCTGTTCGAGGACCCGCTGTGCCTGGCCGTGCCCGACGCCGACGCGGACCTCGTCGAGGCCGAGGGGATCGGCGCGCTGCGGGACCGCGACTGGCTCTCCGCGCCCGCGCCGAGCAGTTGCCGCGAGATGCTCCTCGACCGCTGCCGCGCCGCCGGGTTCACCCCGCGCGTGACCCACGACTGCGCGGACCTGCGCGCGGGCCTGGCGCTGGTGGCGGCCGGGGTCGCGGTCACGATCCTGCCCGGCCTGCTCGCCGCCGACCCGCCGGCCGGGGTCACCGTGCGCCGGCTGCCCGGCCCCGGGCGCACCGTGGCCGCGGCCGTCCGCACCGGCACCGAGACCCGCCCGGCGATCGCGGCGGCCCTGGCCGTGCTCGCCCACGCGCCCGACCCGACCTGACCGACGCCGGTCGGGCCGGGTCGGCGGGGGTCGGGTCGACGGGGGCCGGGTCGGCGGGGTCAGCGCACCGTCCAGCGGACCGCGTCCTCCAGGAACGGCACCTCCAGCCACGGCTTCGGCTCCAGGACCAGCGCCAGGAAGGTGATGGCCACGCCCAGGAACCCGTAGGTCACCAGGTCGGTGAACCGCGAGCGCACGGCGAGCATGCCCACCGACGGCAGCACCCGGCGCAGCACGGCCGCGCCGATCAGGGCCACGCCGATGATCAGGCACCCCACCCGGGGCTGCCCCAGGGCCGTCACCGACAGGCCGATCGCGGTGGCCGCGAGCACGCTGAGCATCGGCCACTGGCGCACCGGCGCGGCCGCGTCACCCGGGGCCGCGCGACCGCCGCCCTCGGGGCGGGCGGTGTCGGTGGTCAGCGAGAAGCGCCGCCCGGTGCGCCGCGCGGGCCGGCCCCCGGCGCTCCGCGCGGCCGCCCGCCCCTCGCCCGCGCCCGAGCCCTGACCGGAACCCGAACCGGAGGCGGTACCGGAACCCGAACCGGCATCCGCGGCCGCGTCCCGCTGCGACGCGGCCCGGTCCGGCTCGTCCCCGGCCGGAGCCGGACCGGACTCAGCGGGCACCGTCGGCCGCCCGCTCCGCCGCGTCCACCACGTTCACCAGCAACTGGGCCCGCGTCATCGGCCCGACCCCGCCCGGGTTCGGCGACACCCACGCCGCGACCTCGGCCACCCCCGGGTGCACGTCCCCGACGATCTTGCCGTTCTCGTCCCGGCTCACGCCCACGTCCAGCACGGCCGCCCCGGGCTTCACGTCCTCCGGCTTCACCAGGTGCGGCACGCCCGCCGCCGCCACCACGACGTCCGCCTGCCGCAGCAGGCCAGACAGGTCGCGCGTGCCCGTGTGACACAGGGTCACGGTCGCGTTCTCCGAGCGCCGCGTCAGCAACAACCCGATCGAACGCCCCACGGTGATCCCGCGTCCCACGACCACCACGTGCGCCCCGTCGATCCGCACGTCGTGCGCGCGCAGCAGCTCCACGATCCCGTACGGGGTGCACGGCAGCGGACCCGGCTCGTTCAGGACCAGCCGGCCCAGCGACATCGGGTGCAGGCCGTCGGCGTCCTTGGCCGGGTCCATCAACTCCAGCACCCGGTTGGTGTCGATGCCGCGCGGCAACGGCAACTGCACGATGTAGCCGCTGCACTCGGGGTCCTCGTTCAGCTCGCGGACCACCGCCTCGATCTCCTCCTGCGTCGCCGTCGCGGGCAGCTCGCGCCGGATGGAGTGGATGCCGACCTCGGCGCAGTCGCGGTGCTTGCCCGCCACGTACCAGCGGCTCCCCGGGTCGTCACCGACCAGCAGGGTGCCGAGCCCGGGACGCACGCCCCGCTCGGCGAGGGCGGCGACGCGGGTCGCCACCCGGGACTTGATCGTGGCGGCGGTCGCCTTGCCGTCGAGAATCCGGGCAGTCATGGGCGCTCCTGTTGTGGTCACGTGGGCCTCGGGCACATCGGGAGGACGCGACGGCTCCGCCGTTCGCCGCAAGGCAGCGCCACACCTTCACGGAGCGTCACGAACGGCCATGATAGTTGGCCGTCCCCCCACCGCTCCCCCACCGCCGAACGGCACGGGAAGCGGGTTGGTTGCACTTGCACAACAACGAACCGGTGCGCTCGGTATCGGCTGGACAATCCTCACACCGCCCCTACACGATGATCGGAACATCACCGTGGGCAGGACCGTGGGGGCGGGGACACAGCGATGGACCGCACCCTCACGCCCGGTCCGCGCGTCCCCACTTCGTCACGGAGGAACACCCCACATGAGCTTCGGCGACCCGAACAACCCCTACGGCCAGCCCCAGCAGGGTCAGCAGCCCGGTTACGGCTACCCGCAGCAGCCGCCGGCGTACCCCGCGCAGGACGGCGGCTACGGGTACGGCATGCCGACCGCTCCGGCCACGATGCCCGGTGGCGTCAAGGCCGCCCGGGTGCTGCTGTTCATCCAGGGCGCCTTCCAGATCCTCGGCGCGATCATCGTCGCCTTCGGCGCCGCCGCCATCAGCGTGGTCAAGGACGACCCGAGCCTCAAGGCCGAGGACGCCGAGATGCTCTCGTCCCTGGGCGCCGGCGTGCTCTACGTCCTGGCCGTGATCAGCCTCGCCTTCGCCGTGTTCGCGATCGTGGCGGCCGCGAAGTTCAACAGCGGCCGCAACGGCGTCCGCGTGGCGACCATCGTCTACGCCGGCATCTCCATCGTGCTCGGCGTCTTCCAGCTCCCGCTGGGCATCGTCTCCCTCGTCATGTCCATCCTGATCCTGGTGTTCGTGGCGAAGGCCGACGGCAAGGCATGGTTCAACCGCCCGAGCTACTGACGCACCACCCGTGACGCCCCCACGTCACGCACCACCGCTCGCCGGAAGGCCGCGCCCCGCACCGGGACGCGGCCTTCCGCCGTTCCCGGCCCCGGCCCCGGCCCCGCGCACCGGTCCGGTCCCGGTCCCGGTCTCGTACCGGTCCGGTGACGACCTGCCGGCCCGCCCCGTCCACGCTGGACACCGCGCCCCCACCGGCCCGACCATGGGACGCACAGTGCCGCGGAAAGTACCGGGGGGACCGACCGCTCGCTTCACCGACGTTCCTCCGCCACGCCCGCGCGTCCCCACGGAGGAACCACCCATGAGCTACGGCGACCCGAACAACCCCTACGGCCAGCAGCCCCCGCAGAACCCCCCGGGCTACGGCTACCCGCACGGCGCGGCCCCCGCCTACGGCGCGCCCGCGTACGGCGCCACCCCCTACGGCGGGTCGCCGCAGGCCCCGATGCAGATGCCGGGCGGGGTGAGGCTGGCCCGCGTGTGCCTGTGGATCACCGTCGCCTTCCAGATCATCGGGCTCCTCATCGGCGCCATCGCCCTGCTGGTCGCGGGCAGCCTCCTCAGCGACCTCGGGGACCTCGACTCCTCCTCCGGCCACGGCTACGGCTCCGCCTCCGGCGACGAGTTCGCGGCCGTCGCCATCGGCTTCGCCGTCGTCATCGGCGTCCTCGTCCTCGGATTCATGCTGTGGACGATCCTCACCGCCGCGAAGATCGGCAAGGGCGGCGGCGGGGTCCGCGTCTCCGGCATCATCCTCGGCTCGCTGATGAGCGCGGGCGGCGCGTTCAGCGTCCTGTCCAGCCTCACCCTGTTCGGCGCGGACTCCGGCGGGCTCACCCCGATCGCCGTCGTCTCCCTGCTGATGAACCTGTTCTCGCTCGCCCTCGGCCTCGGCGTCCTGATCGGCCTCGCCGGCTCGCCCGCCGGCCACTGGTTCCGCCGCCCCCGCCCCGGCGTCCACTACTGAGCCGACACGCCGACGGCCCCGCCGCCGACCGCGAGGGTCGGGGCGGGGCCGTCGGCGTACCGCCCGTCAGCCGTGCGTCGGGTGCCCGTCAGTGGAAGAAGTGCCGGGTCCCGGTGAAGTACATGGTGACCCCGGCCTTGCGGGCCGCCTCGATCACCAGCTCGTCGCGCACCGAACCACCCGGCTGCACCACGGCCCGCACCCCGGCCTCGGTCAGGATCTCCAGACCGTCGGGGAACGGGAAGAAGGCGTCGGAGGCCGCGTACGAGCCGCGGGCCCGCTCGGCACCCGCCCGCTCGACCGCCAGCTTCGCCGAGTCCACCCGGTTCACCTGGCCCATGCCCACGCCCACCGACGCGCCGTCCTTGGCGAGCAGGATCGCGTTCGACTTCACGGCCCGCGACGCCCGCCACGCAAACACCAGCTCCGCGAGGTCCGCCTCGTTCAGCGCCTCGCCGACGGCCAGCGTCCAGTTCTTCGGGTCGTCGCCCTCGGCGTCGATCAGGTCCGACTCCTGGAGCAGCACCCCGCCGCTGATCGGCTTCAGGTCACCGGGCCGACGCGGGTCCCCGTCGATCCGCAGCACCCGGATGTTCTTCTTCCGCGCCAGCACCTCCAGCGCGCCGTCCTCGTAGCCGGGGGCCACGACGACCTCCGTGAAGATCTCCGCGACCTGCTCCGCGAGCTCCACCGTCACCGGACGGTTGACGGCGATCACCCCGCCGAACGCCGACAGCGGGTCACAGGCGTGCGCCTTGCGGTGCGCGTCCGCGACGTCCGCGCCCACCGCGATCCCGCACGGGTTGGCGTGCTTGATGATCGCGACGCACGGCGCGGCGTGGTCGTACGCGGCCCGCAGGGCGGCGTCGGTGTCCACGTAGTTGTTGAACGACATCTCCTTGCCGTGCAACTGCCCGGCGTTCGCGAGCCCGCCCGGCCGGCCGTCGGTGTACAGGGCGGCCGCCTGGTGCGGGTTCTCCCCGTACCGCAGCGACGCCTTGCGCTCCCACGCCCCGGCCGTGAACTCGGGCAGTGCCGCGCCCTCGGACTCCGGCGCGTACACCTCGGTGAACCAGGAGGCCACCGCCACGTCGTACGCCGCCGTGTGCTGGAACGCCTCCGCCGCCAGCCGCTTGCGGGTCGTCAGGTCGAAGCCGCCGTCCCCGACCGCCGCCAACACGTCCGCGTACCGGCCCGGGTTCACCACGACCGCCACCGACGGGTGGTTCTTCGCGGCGGCCCGCACCATCGACGGACCGCCGATGTCGATCTGCTCCACGCACTCGTCGGCCGAGGCGTCCGAGGCCACCGTCTCCCGGAACGGGTACAGGTTCACCACGACGAGGTCGAACGGGGCGACCTCCAGCTCCTCCAGCTGCCGCCGGTGGTCCTCCAGCCGCAGGTCCGCGAGGATCCCGGCGTGCACCCGCGGGTGCAGGGTCTTCACCCGGCCGTCGAGGCACTCGGGGAACCCGGTCAGCTCCTCGACCTTCGTCACGGGCACGCCGGCGCCGGCGATCCGCCCGGCCGTGGAGCCCGTCGAGACCAGCTCGACACCGGCCGCGTGCAGACCGCGCGCCAGCTCCTCCAGTCCGGACTTGTCGTAGACGCTGACGAGCGCCCGGCGGATGGGCCGCTTGTTGCCTTCGGCGGTCACTGGATCGTTACCTTTCGTCCCTCGATGCGGTAGCCGTGCCGGGCCATGCGCCCCACGACGTCGACGAGCAGCGTGCGCTCGACTTCCTTGATGCGCTCGTGCAGAGCGGCTTCGTCGTCCTCGTCCCGGACCTCGACCACACCCTGGGCGATGATCGGACCGGTGTCCACGCCGGTGTCCACGAAGTGGACGGTGCAGCCGGTCACCCGCACCCCGTACGCCAGCGCGTCCCGCACCCCGTGCGCGCCCGGGAAGGCCGGCAGCAGGGCGGGGTGCGTGTTGACGAAGGCGCCCCCGAAACGGGCCACGAACTCCTTGCCCACGATCTTCATGAACCCGGCGGACACCACCAGGTCCGGCTCGTGGGCGGCCACGGCCTCCGTGAGCGCCCGGTCCCAGTCCTCGCGGGTCGCGTGGTCCTTCACGGAGCACACGAACGTCGGGACCCCGGCCTTCTCGGCCCGCTCCAGACCCGCGATCCCGGTCCGGTCCGCGCCCACGGCCACCACCTCGGCCCCGTACCCCCCGGGATCGGCGGCGACGGCGTCGAGCAGGGCCTGGAGGTTGGTGCCGGACCCGGAGACCAGCACGACCAGGCGGGAAGCGGCCATGAGCGGCCCTTTCTCGCGAAGGAGAGGCATGCGCCTTGTACGGTCATACGAAACATCGTGGTCCCGATATACGGGGAACCATACGAAGCGACCGACCGCCTGCAACGATACCGGCACACCGGACCGCCCCCGAGGGACGGGGGCCGGCCCGGCAGGTAGCGTCTGGGATACAACGCGAAAACACGACGCCGCAGCCCAGCCCACGACACAGGGGAAGAAACGCACCCGATGCCGGACCGCCGCCAGTCCTCCGCCTCCTCCGACACCCCGCCCTCCGACGAGCGCCCCGGGACCGGAGGCGGCGACGCGGACCGCCCCGCCTCGGACAACCCGTTCGCCGCGCCGCCCGCGGACCGGCCCGACCAGCCCTGGCAGCCCCGCCAGGGCGCGGACCGCCTCCCGCCCGAACAGCGCGAACCGGCCGGCGGCCCCGAGGGCACGGGCCGCGGCCCCGCCCGCTGGGACCCCACCGACCCCCTCCAGCGACGCGCGCGGTACGCGATGCTCGCGGGCATGTGGGGCGTGTTCTTCGGGGTGTTCGAGATCCCGTCGATGGCCCTGCTGCTCGGCGCGCTCGCCCTGTACTGGGGCATCAGCGCGCTGCGCGGCCGCCGCCCCGAACCGGAGGAGGGCAAGCCGGCCCCGCCCCCCGTCGACCCGGCGATGACCCGCCCCCAGCGCACGGCGGCGATCAGCGGCATCGTCGGCGCGACCCTCGCCGTCGTGGTCTCCCTGGCCACGTACGGCGTCCAGATCGCGTTCAAGGACTACTACGTCTGCCGAGCCGACGCCCTCACCCAAACCGCGGAACTCCGCTGCAACGACCTCCTGCCGGACAACGGCGTCGGAGCGCTCCTGCGAGTGGAACAGGAATAACCCCCACCGAGCGCCGCCCCGCCCCACCCCGGCACCGACCGGAAGGGGTGGCGGCGCGTACCCGAGCGCGGGCGCACACATGGCCGAGACGGCCGCCTGCCGGCGGCGGCCGGGAGGGAGCCCGGGGTGCGGTGCGTGGCCGGATGCGGGCACGGTCGTGGCGGGGGTGGCCGCCTGCCGGCGGCGGGCAGGTCAACAACGTTTCCCGGCGGCGGCCGGGGAGGAGACCCGGGGTGCGGTACGTGCCCGGGTGCGGGTGGGGTCGTGGCCGGGGTGGCCGCCTGACGGCGGCGGGTAAGTCAACAGCGTTTCCCGGCGGCGGCCGGGAGGGGACCCGGGTGTCGGTGAGTGCCCGGGTGCCGGTGGGTTCGTGGTGTGGGGCCCGACGGGCCCCGGTCGGGCTTCGGCCGGGCCCGAGTGTCGGGTGACCCCGGCCGCTCCGGGCCGCAGGCGCGTCTGACCGTGGGTTGGTGCGGTGGGGGGCGTGGCCACGCGCGGTCCGGGTTCGTGGAACGGATCGCCGGTCGGCTTCCCGGGCCTCTTGTGTGCTGGGGACCCGCCCCGGCCGCGTCCGGGGCTGCGGACGGCTACGGCCCCTGACCCCCGACCCCCTCCGCCGCCCCTGGGAAAAGCTTTTGACCTGCCCGCCGCCGGCAGGCGGCCACCTCGGCCACTGACTCGCCCGCAGACGGCGACGCACCCCGCCCCCAGGCCCCTCCCCGCCGCCACCGGGAAACGCCTTTGACCTACCCGCCGCCGGCAGGCGGCCACGCCCGCCACGCACCCGCCCGCAGGCCGGCGCGTGGGTCAGTTGTGCTCTGCCTGGGCGGGTTCTGATGGTTCGCCGGACGCCGGGGTCTTCGCGCGGGGCGGCTTCGCGCGTGAGCGCGACAGGAGGCGGGCCCCGGTGACCTTCACCGCCAACGGCTCGGCATCCGCCCCGGGCCCCGGCTCCGGTGCCGGGCTCGGCTCCGGGGCCGGTGCCGGGCTCGGTGCCGGCCCTGGGGTCGGGCTCGCAGCTTGCGCCTCCGCCGCCGCGCCCGCCGCCTCCCCCGGTCCCTCCCCCGACCCCCCGTCAGGGCCCGCGCCGACGCTGCGGCGGAGGAGGTCCCAGCGGGCGCCCGCGCCGATCAGCGCTTCCGCCGCCGCTTCGGCGGCGGGGTCGGGGCGGCCGGCGGTGGGGGCGGACGGGGCGGGGTCCTCGGCGGGGCGGCCGCCCGAGAGGCCCAGCAGCCACCACGCGCCGCGCCGGCCGGCGGGTTCGGCCTGGTCGGGTTCGCCCGGCGCGGGGGCGGACGCCGGAAGGAGCGCGCGGGAGGGACGGGTGCGCCAGCCGTGCACGAGGAGGGCCGGCGGGAGGGCGCAGACCAGGATCCAGGCCCCCGCCGCCGCCCCGACCTGCCACCACACGGGCCCGATGGACGCGAGCGTCCCGGTGCCCAGGGCGCCGGCGGAGGCGCCGGCCAGCAGCGCCGTGAGCGCGGCGCACACCCCGGCGGCCAGGGTCGTCGTCCAGGCCACCTCCCCGTAGCCGACCTCGCGGGGTCGGCGGACGGCGAACCAGCCGACGCCGATCCCGGCGAGCACCGGCACCGCCGCGACGGCCCAGGTCCACGGCCCGCCCGGCCCGTCGCCGGGGAGCGCCGCCAGAAGCGGGAAGCGGGGCAGTCGGGGGGAGCCGGGGAAGCCGAAGGGGGTCGCGGCGGCGCCCGCGCCGATGGTGAACCCGGGCCCGAGCGCGTAGGACACGGCCCAGGCGATCGCGTTGGGCAGCAGGGCGAGGGCGAGCAGGAGGACGGCGAAGCGACCCGACCAGACGCCGGTCAGATGGGTGAACGCCTCCTTCGCGGGGCCCCCGTGGCGGGTGAGCGCGGCCCCGAGGAGCAGGGCGCCGCCCCCCGCCAGCATGAGGGCGCCCGCGCTCCCCGCGCGCAGCGCGAGCGCGTAGCGGGGGCGTGCGATGCCGAGGCGAACGCGCCGGGGGATCCTGTCGGGGAGGGGGCCCAACGGGCGGCCCCGGCCGCACCAGACCCCGCCGGCCGCCGCCGTGAGCACGACCAGCGGGACGTGCCAGGCCGCGCTCAGCGGCACCACGGGGAGGGGCCCGCGCAGGGCGTAGACGGTGACGGCCGTCGCGACCGCGAGGTATCCGCCGGTGACGGCCGCGATGGTGACGCCGGGTGGGGTCTCGTCCTGGTCGGGGGCGGGGCGGGTGGCCCGCCAGGTGAGCCGTACGGGGAGTGCGACGAGGAGCAACGGGGTGATCCCGACGGGCGCGGGCACCCCCGAAAGGGTGTCGGGCCTGGTCAGTTCCGTGCCGTGGGCGAGCAGCCACAGGGCCGCCGCCACGTGCAGCGCGGCGCCGGGGCCGCTGTCCGGGTAGGGGGAGCTGATCCACAGCACCATCACCAGCACGGCCAGGGATCCCAGCCCCAGACCGGCCGCGACGGCGCCGCCGATCACACAGGTCGCCACGGCGGAGGTGCGGCGTCCGCCGACCCCTCGGAGGGCTTCCGACAACGCGGTCCCACGTTCGGTCACTTGGGTCACGGGGTCATGGTCCCAACGACACGCGCTGAGATCGGGTAACAAGCAATCGGCCGTTGTGTCGCCCAATATACGGTTATGTACTTTTTCGCCCTGGTTGCGGGAGTGTGAGATGACTCAGAGCGTCGACACACCCTCGGATCTCACGCTCCCCTCCCCCAAGGAGAGACGCCGTCTGCGAGAGGCCGCCGCGCTCACGCACGAGGACATCGCGGCGGCCGTCGGGGTCACCCCGAGCACGGTCCGCAACTGGGAGAACGGGCGCACCGGCCCCCGGGGCCGCAAGCGGGACACCTACCTGCGGATCCTGCACGGCCTCCAGCCCGAACGCCACGCCCCGGCACCCGGTCCGGCCCCGGCCCCGACCCCCGATCCCGCGCCTGCGCAGGGCCGGGGACAGGAACAGGGACAGGGGCAGGGGCAGGGGCAGGGGCAGGGACCGGTGTACGGCCCGGAGCCGAAGCCGACGGCCACCCACGAGCCCCCCGAGCCCCCCGCCCCGGAACCCGCCCCGGAGCCCGCCCGCGCGCGGCGCGGGGAGGGGGAGCCGTTGTTGCCCGCCGGGGTCGACGACGTGGAGGAGCGCGCGGCGGCCGAGGCGGCCGGCGGGGTCCGGCCGACCCCGGCCCGCGCCTTCGACGTGCTGTACGCCGCCACCGCCCCGGTCCTGGCGCGGCAGGCGTACCTGCTGACCGGGCGGCGGGCCCTGGCCCTGGAGGCGGTGGAGCACGCGTTCCAGCGCGCGTGGGACCGGTGGCCGGAGGTGGCGCGGGATCCCGATCCGGCCGGGTGGGTGCGGGCGGCCGTGCACGAGTACGCGTTGTCCCCGTGGCACCGGCTGCGGCGGGCCGCGCACCGCCCGGCCGTGCCGGCGTCCCCGCACCGGCCCGACGCCGCCGGGGCCGCGCCGCCGCTGATGACGGCGATGCTGACCCTGGCCCCCGTGCACCGCCGCACCGTGCTGCTCTACGACGGGATCGGCCTGGACCTGCCGGAGACGGCCGCCGAGACGGAGGCGAGCACGCCGACGACCGGGCAGCGGCTGCTGAACGCGCACGACGACCTCGCCGAGCTGCTGCCCGAGCTCGCGGGACTGCCCGACGACCGGCGGTCGGCGGTGCTGCGGGACCGGCTGGCGGCGCTGGTGCCGGCGGAGCCGTTGGTGCCGAGGCCGGCGGTGGTGGTGCGCGACGCGTGCGAGCGGCGCGCGCGGTGGTGGACGCGGGTGGTGATCGGGGTGACGGCCCTGATCACCGTGGCCACGGCGTACACGCTGGCGACGGCGCCCCGCGCCTACGAGCCGCCGCCCTCGCCGGCCGAGAGCGTCACGGGCGTGGCCCCGCACAGCGGGCCGGAGCGGCTCACCGAGCAGGGCGCTGAGCTGCGGGATCGGCTGCGGCGGGACCCGGGTTCGGTGCCGCACCGGCTGGTTCCCCGAGTCGGCTGAGCGCCGGGGCGGGGGCGTACGTCCGGACGTCCGGACCGCCTGGCGCCCGGACGGCCCGGCACCCCGACGCCCCGACGCCCGGACGGCCCGGCACCCTGGCGTCCGGACGGCCGCCCGCCCGGCCGCCCGGCCGTTCGGACGCGGGAACGGGCGCGGCCCGCGTCCCCGTGGAGGGGGACGCGGGCCGCGCCCGTTCGCGTGGTGCGAGGGTGACCGGAGGGTCAGCCGGCGAGGATCTCGCGGGCCAGGCGCGCGGTCTCGGTCGGGGTCTTGCCGACCTTGACGCCCGCGGCCTCCAGGGCCTCCTGCTTGGCCTGCGCCGTGCCGGAGGAGCCGGAGACGATGGCGCCGGCGTGGCCCATGGTCTTGCCCTCGGGCGCGGTGAAGCCGGCGACGTAGCCGACGACCGGCTTCGTCACGTGCTCCTTGATGTACGCCGCCGCGCGCTCCTCGGCGTCGCCGCCGATCTCGCCGATCATCACGATGAGGTCGGTGTCCGGGTCGGCCTCGAAGGCAGCCAGGGCGTCGATGTGCGTGGTGCCGATGACCGGGTCGCCACCGATGCCGACGGCGGAGGTGAAGCCGATGTCGCGGAGCTCGTACATCATCTGGTACGTCAGCGTGCCGGACTTGGAGACCAGACCGATGCGGCCGGGCTTGGTGATGTCGCCCGGGATGATGCCGGCGTTGGACTGCCCGGGGGTGATGAGGCCGGGGCAGTTCGGGCCGATGATGCGGGTCTTGTTGCCCTTGGCGGTGGCGTAGGCCCAGAAGGCGGCGGAGTCGTGCACCGCGATGCCCTCGGTGATGACCACGGCGAGGGGGATCTCGGCGTCGATGGCCTCGATCACGGCGGCCTTGGCGAAGGCCGGGGGGACGAACAGCACGGAGACGTCCGCGCCGGTCTTCTCCATGGCCTCGGCGACGGTGCCGAAGACGGGGACCTCGGTGCCGTCGAAGTCGACGGAGGTGCCGGCCTTGCGCGGGTTGACGCCACCGACGATGTTGGTGCCGTCGCCCAGCATCAGGCGGGTGTGCTTCATGCCCGTGGCACCGGTCATGCCCTGGACGATGACCTTGCTGTCCTTGGTGAGGAAGATAGCCATGGTGAGTCTGTGACCTCGTCCCTTTACTTCGCAGCCGCGAGCTCGGCGGCCTTGTCGGCCGCGCCGTCCATGGTGTCCACGCGCTGCACGAGCGGGTGGTTGGCGTCGGACAGGATCTTCCGACCCAGCTCCGCGTTGTTGCCGTCGAGGCGCACGACGAGCGGCTTCTCGACCTTCTCGCCCTTGCTCTCGAGCAGGGCGAGGGCCTGGACGATGCCGTTGGCGACCTCGTCGCAGGCGGTGATGCCGCCGAAGACGTTGACGAACACGGACTTGACGTCCGGGTCTCCGAGGATGATCTCCAGGCCGTTGGCCATGACCTCGGCGGAGGCGCCGCCGCCGATGTCGAGGAAGTTGGCGGGCTTGACGCCGCCGTGGTTTTCCCCGGCGTAGGCGACGACGTCGAGGGTGCTCATGACGAGACCCGCGCCGTTGCCGATGATGCCGACCTCGCCGTCGAGCTTGACGTAGTTGAGGTTCTTCGCCTTGGCCGCGGCCTCCAGCGGGTTCGCGGCGGCCTTGTCGACGAGCTCCTCGTGGGAGGGCTGACGGAAGTCGGCGTTCTCGTCCAGGGAGACCTTGCCGTCGAGGGCGATGACCTTGCCGCCCGCGACCTTGGCCAGCGGGTTGACCTCGACGAGGAGGGCGTCCTCGGCGACGAAGGTGTCCCACAGGGTCACGAGGACCTCGGCGACCTGCTCCGCGACCTCGGCCGGGAACTTGGCCAGCTCGACGATCTCGCGGGCCTTCTCGATGGTGACGCCGTCGATGGCGTTGACGGGGACCTTCGCGAGGGCCTCGGGGGTCTTCTCCGCGACCTCCTCGATGTCCATGCCGCCCTGCACCGAGGCCATCGCCAGGAAGGTGCGGTTGGTGCGGTCCAGGAGGTAGGAGACGTAGTACTCCTCGACGATCTCCGGCGCGGTCTCGGCGATCATCACCTTGTGGACCGTGTGGCCCTTGATGTCCATGCCGAGGATGTCCGTCGCGCGGGCGACGGCCTCGTCCGGGGTCGCCGCCAGCTTCACGCCGCCGGCCTTGCCGCGGCCGCCGACCTTGACCTGGGCCTTGACGACGGACTTGCCGCCCAGCCGCTCGGTCGCCTCGCGGGCCGCCTCAGGCGTGTCGATGACTTCACCGGCCAGCACCGGTACACCGTGCTTGGCGAAGAGGTCCCTCGCCTGGTACTCGAACAGGTCCACGCGCGTCCGTCCCTTGTCGTAAAGATTCGCAGTATTCGCGGTTTTCTGCGTGGGCGTGCCGCGGAGGGCAACGTGACGGCGCTGTCACAAGGGAAGCGCACACGGTGACCGTGAACGCGGCATGTCCGTCTCGCAGGTTATCCCCGCAGGACGTAGGTCCCTAAATCGCAGATCACACCGGGGCGGTGATACCTGTCACAGATCCCCTGACGGTTCACCTCGCGTTTCGTGCGATCCGACCAGCCGGGCCCGGTACCTGCGCTCATGTCGCCGGAGTCGGCACCGCGGCGCCTTCCAGCGCCGCCGCCATCACCTCCGGGAACGCGTCGGGGGTGCACGCGAACACGGTGGCGCCGGCCGCCGCGAGGGCCTCCGCGTGCTCCCGGTCCCAGGCCGGTTCGCCCTCGTCGGACAGGGCCGGCAGCACGATCACGCGGACGCCCGCCGCGGTCAGCTCGGCCACCCGCCGGCGCGCCGCGTCCCGCGCGCCCCCGTCGTGCAGGTCGCTGACGAGGACGAGGACGGTGTCCGGCGGGCGCGTGATCCGCGCGGCGCAGTACGCGAGTGCCCGCCCGATGTCCGTGCCCCCGCCCAGCCGCGTCCCGAACAGCACGTCCACCGGATCCTCGATCGACTCCGTCAGGTCCGCGACCTCCGTGTCGAACACGACGAGTCGGGTGTCCAGCCACCGCAGCGAGGCCAGCACCGCCCCGAACACCGCCGCGTAGACCGCGGACGCCGCCATCGACGCCGACTGGTCCACGCACAGCACCACCTCCTTGCGGGGCCCGCGCCCGGCCCGGGCGTGCCCCACGAGCCGCTCGGGCACGAGGGTCGCGTGCTCGGGCCGCCAGTGCCGCAGGTTGGCGCGGATCGTGCGGTCCCAGTCCACGTCGGCGGGGCGCGGCCGGCGGGTGCGGGCGCTCCGGTCCCGGGCCCCGGTGAGCGCGGCCCGCGTCGCGGGGGCCAGCCGCCGTTCCAGGTCGGTGACCACCCGTCGGACCAGTTCGCGGGCCGTGGCCCGGGTGGTGTCGGGCAGCACGTCCCGCAGCGCGAGCAGGGTGCCCACGAGGTGCACGTCGGGTTCGACCACCGCCAGCGTCTCGGGCTCCAGGAGCAGGTCCCGCAGGCCCAGCCGGTCGATCGCGTCGCGCTGGAGGATCCGCACGACGGGGGTCGGGAAGCAGGACCGAACGTCCCCCAGCCAGCGCGCGACCGACGGGGCCGAAAGTCCCGTGCCGCCCGCCCGCGCCCCGCCGCCGGGCCCGCCGCCGGATCCGCCGGGTCCCGCCGGGTCCCCGTCGGGGGCGTCGTAGAGGCGGGCGAGGGCCGCGTCCACGACGGCGTCCCGACCGGCCGGCACGTGCCCCGTGCCGTCCGCGTCCCCGCCGCCCAGCACCAGCCGCCAGCGTCGGGCCCGTTCGCCCTCCGACACCCGCGCCCCGCCCCCGGCGCCGGCCCCGACCCCGGCCCTGTCGTCGTCCCTGTCCTCGTTCACGCCGCGCTCCCCCGTTTCCGTTCCGCGCCTCATCGGGCGCTCCCGGCCAGCAGTCGCACCACCGGCACGATCGCCGCCGCCCGCTCGCGGTCCTCCCCCGCCGCCGGCGCGAAGCCCGCCGGGATCCCGTCGCCCACCGCCGGAGCCGTCCGGCCCGGCCCGCGTCGGACGGCCTCGCCCAGGGCGCGGCGGACCGCCGGCGGGAATCCGCCGAAGGTGCGCCGCAGCAGCGGCAGCGCCTCCGTGAACGCCCGCTCCGGGACCGTCGACACCCACCCGTCGAGCAGGGCCGTGAGGCGTTCGTCGTGCACGAGGAGCATGCCGCCGCCGTCGGCGAAGCCCTCGATCCAGCCGGCCGCGTCGCTCGGGTCGGTGCCCGGCGACAGGGCCAGGGACATGCGGCGGGCGGCCCCGTCCGCGTCGAGCGCGTCCGCGTCCCACAGCAGGCGCACGGCCCGGCCGCGCAGCGTCCCGGGCACCGCGGGCCGGTCCGCGAGCGCCCGCAGCGCCGCCGTCCACCGGTCCGCCAGCCCGGGGTCTCCGAGCAGACCGATCGCCCCGTGCGCCGCGTCCAGCCGGGTGCGGGCCGCGGCCGCGGCCCCCGGGTCCAGGCCCGCGCACGCGGTGGGCAGCCCGATCCGGACCCGCTCGGCGAGTCCGCCGGCCACCGCAGCGAGCGCGCCCGTGTCCGTGCCCCGCACGTCGCCGTAGCGCAGGGCCCGGGCCAGCGCGGGCAGCGCGTCGGCGAGGGCGAGGACGTCCGCGTGGAGCGCGGCCCGGTCCGCGAGGCCCGCCAGCACCTCCGGCAGGGCCCCGTCGAGTCCGGCGGCCAAGGCCGCGCGGGCCAGGTCGGCGGCGGCGGCCGGGGTCTCGGCGGCCCGCGCCTCGGCCCGGACCCGGGCCCCGGCCGCCGTCTCCACCGTGGTGCCCCACACCCCGGCCTCGGCCACCCGCACCGACAGTTCGGGCTCCCAGCGCAGCCGCCAGGTCTCCCGGAAGGTGCCGACGCCGGGCCGGGACGCGGCCGGTACGGCCCAGTCCACGCCGAGCAGTCGCAGCCGGTGCAGGAGCCGCGAGCGGTCCGCGTCCAGGGTTCGGCGCAGGTCGAGTTCGAGCTCCCGGTCCCCGGCCTCCGGTCTCAGCCGCAGGGAGCGCTGGAGCCGGTCCAGGTCCCGGCGCAGGGGCGCGGCGGGCGCCGCGGCCGGCACCTCGCCGAGGTCGTCGCCGACCACGAGCCGGTGCCCGATCAGCCCGAGCGGCAGCTCGGAGCCCTCGCACAGCACGGCCCGCGCCGCCTCCAGCGTCTCCTCCAGGCCCGGCAGGGGCCGCTCGCGCAGGGCGGCGAGGGCCTCGGCGAAGCGGACGGCCTCGATCACGTGCGCCGTGGACACGTGCAGGTCCTGCTCCCGGAGCAGGGCCGCGATCCGGGCCAGCCAGCGCTCCGCGGGCCGGTCGGGGGCCGCGAACAGGTGCGCGTACCAGCCGGGCGCGGCGATGCCGGCGCCGTAGCCGCCGGAGCGGGCGAGCCGGCGGTGGGTCCACGGCACCCACGACAGGTGCGGCCGGACCCGGGGCAGGCCGGTGAGCAGGGCGCGATCGGCGGCGACGGTGGTCCGGGCGCGCAGCGCCGGCACGTGCCAGGCCCCGCAGACCACGGCGATGCCGGGGCCGAACTCGCGCCGCGCGGCCCGGATCCGCTGCCGCATGTGCGCCTCGCGCGCGGCCTCCCGGCCCCCTTCGGCCGGGGCGCCGGCCCGTTCGCGCAGCGCGGTCATGGCCTCCTCCACGGCGAGGAACGGGGCGAGGGGGTGGTGTTCGGGGCCGGCGCGGTGCTCGACCACGTCCTCCCACCAGCGTTCCGGATCGGCGTGCCCGGCGGCCTCCGCGAGCGCCCCCAGCGGATCGGCCCGCACCCCGTCCTCCCCGTCTCCGTCCCCCGCGCCGTGCGCCGCGCGGTCCCAGGCGAGGGTGTGGGCGGCCGGGAGGTCGAAGAAGCGCGCGGGGCGGCCCCGTTCACGGGCCCAGCGGATCGCGACCCACTCGGGGGAGAACACGGCGAAGGGCCAGAACACCGATCGGCCCGGCTCGTCCGTCGGGTGGGCGGCCAGGGCGATCGGCGGGCGCAGGTCCGGGTCGTCGGCGAACTCCAGCAGCGGGTCGGCCTCCGGCGGGCCCTCCACGAGCACCGCGGCCGGGTCGAGGGCGTCCAACGCGGCCCGCACCGCGCGCGCCGACCCGGGCCCGTGGTGCCGCACGCCGAGCAGCCACGGCCCGCCCGCCGCCGACCCGTCCGTCCCCGACCCGCCGTGCGTCGTCACGCCCGACGCCGTCATGCCCGGGGGCCGATCTCGCGGCAGGCCCGGTAGAGGTCCTGCCAGCCCTCCCGTTCGCGCACCACGGTCTCCAGGTACTCGTGCCAGGCCGTCCCGTCGGCGGCCGGGTCGCGGACCACCGCGGCCAGCACCCCGGCCGCCAGGTCCGGGGCCCGCAGCACCCCGTCGCCGAAGTGCGCCGCCAGCGCGAGCCCGCCGGTGACCACGGAGATCGCGTCGGCCGTGGACAGGGTGCCGCCGGGGGACTTCAGGCGGGTGCGGCCGTCGTCGGTGACCCCTTCGCGCAGTTCGCGGAAGAGGGTGACCACCCGCCGGATCTCCGCCGAGCCGGCCGGCAGGGCGGGCAGGTCCATGGCCCGGCCCAGTTCGTCCACCCGTCGGGCCACGATGTCCACCTCGGCGTCCACGCTCGACGGCAGCGGCAGCACCACCGTGTTGAAGCGGCGGCGCAGGGCGCCCGACAGTTCGTGCACGCCCCGGTCGCGGTCGTTGGCGGTGGCGATCAGGTTGAAGCCGCGGACGGCCTGCACCTCCTGGCCCAACTCGGGTATCGGCAGGGTCTTCTCGGACAGGATCGTGATCAGCGCGTCCTGCACCTCGGCGGGGATCCGGGTCAGCTCCTCCACCCGGGCCGTGGCGCCGGCGGCCATGGCCCGCATCACGGGGCTGGGCACGAGCGCTCCCCGCCCCGGCCCCTCGGCCAGCAGCCGGGCGTAGTTCCAGCCGTAGCGCACGGCCTCCTCGGGGGTGCCGGCCGTGCCCTGCACGAGCAGGGTGGAATCGCCGCTGACGGCGGCGGCCAGGTGCTCGGAGACCCGGGTCTTGGCGGTGCCGGGAACGCCGAGCAGCAGCAGGGCCCGATCGGTGACGAGGGTGGCCACGGCCACCTCCACGATCCGGCGCGGCCCCACGTACTTGGGGGTGATCACGGTGCCGTCGGGGAGGGTGGTGCCGAGCAGGTAGTCGGCGACGGCGCGCGGCGAGAGCCGCCACCGTTCGGGGCGGGGCCGGTCGTCGGCGGCGTCGAGGGCTTTCAGTTCGTGCGCGTACGCGTGCTCCGCGTGCGGGCGCAGCACGTCGGGTCGGCTGCCGTTCTCGGACGCGGTCATGGCTCCCCCTCGGGCTCGGCGGTCCCGGTGCGAACCGCGCTCCACCACCATGCGCCGGCCCACTGACAACGCCCGCCCATTTCAACGTCGTTGCAGGTCAGCGCGGGGTCCGGGGGGATTGTCAGTGGGCCTGCCTACGGTGTTCGACATGACTGAGCGACAGGTCCGTCGGACGGCGGAACACGTGTTGTCCGCCGGTTCCGAGGACGTCGACGCGCCGTCGCGCCGGCCGCCCCGGGGCGCCGGCGAGGGGGGATCACGAACCCGGTCCGGAGCTTCCGCTTCCGGGTCCGGGCGGGCCGAGGAGGCGGCCCGGCGGCGGGCTGAACGCCGCGAGGAACGGATCGACGCGGGCGCCCGGGAGCTCGAACGGCGACTGGCCGACCTGGTCCGCGAGGGCCTGGCCGGGCGGGCCGCCGAGAGACCCGGGGACTGGGCCGGGACGGCGGCCCGGATGGTCGACGCCCAGGCCCCCGGACTGGCCGCGCGCGTCCGTGACCTGGGCGCGCTGCCGGTCTCCGAGCCCGGCCGGCTGCTCGCGGAATGCGCGACCGCGCACCTGCTGGCCCGGGCCTGGCTCGGCCGGGAGGCGCTGCCGCCCGCGTTGGCGGCGGTGGTCCGGGCGCGGGTGGGACTGCCCGCGCCGGCCGTCGGGCCGGCCGTCCGCGACCTGTGGTCGGTGCTGTCCCAACGGGACCTCCCGTCCCTCGACGGCCGCCTGACCACGCGCAGAATCTGGTTGCACGGCCACAACACGGGTGATTCCGTACTCCTGTTGGACTTCGGCGGCGGCGGTCGCCTCCCGGCCCTGACCCTGCCGGTGGGCTTCCGGATCGACGCCGAGGTACGACGCCGTCCCGGCGCGGACGGACCGCGGGCGGACCTCGGCGAGAGGTTCGGGGAACCGGACGTGGACCCGTCCGTACCCACCGGCGTGTCCACCGAGGAGGCCCTCGACGCCTACGGATCCGCCCTGCGGCGGGATCCCTGGCTCGACTCCGTGCCGGTGGTGCTGGGCCCGGTGATCCCGGTGCCGACACCGCTCGGCTGGCACGTACGCGACGCCGACGGCGCCCACGCGCTGCCGGTCACGGGCGCCGGGGGGCGTCCGAGACCGGGCCTGTGGCGGCTGGCCGCCGTCTCCGGCGGGGCGCCGGTCACGGTCTTCGGGGAGTGCGGCCACCGCGGCCTCACGCCGCTGACCGTCTGGGACCCCGTGACGGGCGAGCCCACGCCCCTCACCTGACCCGCCCGCGCACCACCCGCACACACCCACTCCACCACCAACCCGCGGCGCGCCGCGCCGCGGGACGCCCCGCCCTGCCCCGAACCGGGCCGGCGGGGCCGCCGGGACACCACCGATCGGGGGATCCGGATGTCCGACGACAACCACGCGAGCTGAACCGCGTCCGACCACGCACACCACACCGCACGCCACGCGCACCACACCACGACCCGGGGGGACTTCCGATGGACGACAACCACGCGAGCTGACACCACCGCGCCACTCCACGACGGGACCGGGGCGGCGGCCGACCACCGCCGCCCCGGCACCACCGCGCCGAACACCACCACACCACCACATCGCCGCATCGCCGCACCAGGGAGGGACCAGCCGTGCACACACCGCCCCGAGGCCCCGTCGACCCCGCCCCCACGTCCGCGTGGGAGGAGGCGGTGCGCACGGCGCTGCTCGGCACCGACCGGCGCCGCGCCGGCCCGCCCACCGAGCCCGGGGCCCTGCTCACGACGGCCGCCGAACTCGTCCTCGCCCGCCGGGCCGGCCTGCGCCCGGGCCCCGCGCCCGCCGCCCCCGCGCCCGCACCGCCCGACCCCCGGCCCGAGCCGCCCGAGGCCGCGCGCCGCAGGCTCGCGAGCCTGCTCGCGGGCCGCGCGGCCGGGCCCGCCGCCCGCCGCGCCCCGGGCCCGGACCTCACGGAGCTGCTGCCGCAGTGGTTGGCGACGGCCGTGGCCCACGGCTATCGGGCCCCGTCCGCCCTGCTGCCCGCCCTGTTGGAGACGGCGCGGGCCCGCACCGACCTGCGGGCCCCGGCCCTGGCCCTGGCCGGGCCGCGCGGCCGGTGGCTGGCCGCGCTGAACCCGGAGTGGCGGTTCGTGTCCCGGGCCCCGGTCCCGGGCGCGGGACTGCCGGACCCGGCGGACGGGCCGGCCGTGCACCGGCTGTGGGGGGAGGGCCTGTTCGCGGAACGGGTCGCGCTGCTCGGGCTGGTGCGCCGGCGCTCCCCGGCGGCCGCCGTGGAGCTGCTGCGGGCGACCTGGGACACCGAACGGGCCGAGGACCGGCTGCTGTTCCTCGACGCGCTGCGCACCGGCCTCTCCCTCGCCGACGAGCCCTTCCTGGAGGCCGCGTTGACGGACCGGAGCCGCAACGTGCGCGTCACGGCGGCCGAGTTGTTGTCGGCGCTGCCCGGGTCGGCGCTGGCCGCGCGGATGGCGGCCCGCGCCACGGCCCACGTCGGCCCCGGGGGCACCGTCCCGCCGGCGGCCTGCGACCCGGGCATGGAGCACGACGGGGTGCTCCCGCACCCGCCGTCCGGGCGCGGCGCGCGGTCCTGGTGGCTGGGGCAGCTCGTGGAGGCGGCGCCGCTGGACTGCTGGCGCGAGCGGTTCGACGGGGCCGGCCCGGCCGAGGTGCTGGCCTCCGCGACCGGGGACCGGTGGGGGCCGGACCTGCACGCGGGCTGGTGCCGGGCCGCGATCCGGCAGCGGAACGCCGTGTGGGCGACGGCCCTGCTGGGCGATCCCGGCGCGCCCGTCGCCGCCGGTCCGCTGACCGCCTCGCCGGCCGAGCGGGCCGGGCTGTTGGAGACCCTGCCGGAGGCGGAGCGGGCGGTGTGGGTGGCCGGGTTCGTGCGGGCGCACGGGCTGCCGGAGGCATTCCAACTGCTGGGCACGTGCGCGGTGCCGTGGGCCGGATCGCTGGGGGAGGCGGTGTTGGACGCGTTGGCGGCGGCCCGGGACGCGGGGGGCTACCCGTGGAGCTTCAGCGGGGTGATGGGCCTGGCCGAACGCTGCCTGGACCCGTCCGCCGCGCCCCGCCCGACCCCCGGCCCGCCCCCGCCCGAGGGCGCGCGGGACGCGACCGCCGGGGCGGGCGGCGACCCGGCCCGGGGGTCGGCGCCGGTGGATCCGACGCAGGCCGACGCCTACTGGGCGGAGGCGTTCGACCGGCTCGCGGCCACCCTGCGCGTGCGCGCGACGATGGCGGCGGAGCTGGAGCCGCCCCGGTGAGGGCCTGGGCGAGGCGGGTCAGGCGGCCTCGGCGGGGCGGATGTTGGCCCGTACCCAGTCGACGATCGCGCCCGTCGTGGCCCCCGGGGTGAAGATCGCGGCGACGCCGGCCTCCTTGAGCGGGGCGATGTCGTCCTCGGGGATGATCCCGCCGCCGAACACCTTGATGTCCTGCGCGTCGCGCTCCTTGAGCAGTTCCAGCACCTTCGCGAAGAGGGTGTTGTGGGCGCCCGAGAGGATCGAGAGGCCGATGGCGTCCGCGTCCTCCTGGATCGCGGTGTCCACGATCTGCTCCGGGGTCTGGTGGAGGCCGGTGTAGATGACCTCCATGCCCGCGTCGCGCAGGGCACGGGCGATGACCTTGGCCCCCCGGTCGTGCCCATCGAGGCCCGGCTTGGCCACCACCACACGGATCGGACCGGTCACACCCATCGCACTGCCTCCCGAGTGAACGAACGTTAAGCACAGGATCGCGCACGTCACCGTTTCGCGGTCAAGCGGGAGGGGGAAATCACACGGGGGACGCCGGCGATTCACCGACTCGGCGAGCCGCCCCGTCGTCACCGTCGCCCGTCACCGTCATCCGTCACCGCGCCGACAGCCGCACGGCACGGCGACGTGACGGTGTCGACGACGCGACCGTCGAGCCGGCGGAGACCGTCATGCGATCGTCGTCACTTCACATCAATCAGCGGGTGCGGCGCCTCGGGCCGGTCGCGCCCACCCCCGGATCCGCCCCCTTCCCGCCGTTCCCGTCCGGCCCGTTCGGGCCGCTGCCGGCGCGCGCCTCGTTCGGGCTCACGCCGCTGCCGTTCCCGCTGCCCACCTCCGGGCCGGCCGCCCGCGCCGCCCTGTTGGAGGCGCTCGTGCTCGTCGGGCACCTCGCGCTCTATCCCACCGGGATGCTCCCCGAACGCGCCGGATCCGAGGACCCGGACCGGTCCCCGGCCTCCGGGGCGGGCCGGCCCCCGGTGCTGCTCGTGCACGGGTTCTCCGACAACCGCTCGGTGTTCCTGCCGCTGCGCCGGGCCCTGCGCGCCGCCGGGGACCGGCGGGTGGAGACCTTCGACTACCCGCTCTCGACCCGCGATCCCCGGCTCGTGGCACGGCGGTTGGGCGAGCGGGTCGAGGCCCTGCGCACGCGTACGGGGCACGAACGGGTGGACGTGGTGGGCCACAGCCTCGGCGGGTTGATCGCGCGCTACCACGTGCAGTGCCTCGGGGGCGACACGCGGGTGCGGACTCTGGTCACCCTCGCCACGCCGCACACCGGCACCCGGGTGATCCCCCTGATGGACGTACATCCCCTGGTTCGCCAAGTACGCCCCGATTCACCCCTGATGGCGGAACTGTCCGCCCCGGCCCCCGGCTGCCGCACCCGGTGCGTGGCCTTCTGGAGCGCGTGGGACGCCGTGATGGTGCCGGCCTCCACCGCCCGGCTCGAACACCCCGACCTGCACGCGGAGAACATCGAGGTCACCGGCATCGGACACCTCGCGATGCCGGTGCACCCGGCCGTGATCGGCGCCGTGCGCGGGGTGTTGGACGGCGGACCGCGGTCGGTTTCCGCGGGCCCCGCGCGGGTCGACGCGGGCGCCCCCGGACCGGTCGGGAACGCCGGCGCGGCCGGCGCGGACTCCGCCGCCTGAGGGCTCGAACAGGTCTCGAACCCCAGGCCAAGCGGGGGTTGGGGGCCCTGCGGACACGGCCGAATGCCCACGCC
Organism: Streptomyces dryopteridis; assembly: GCF_049606955.1. Classification (NCBI taxonomy): domain Bacteria; kingdom Bacillati; phylum Actinomycetota; class Actinomycetes; order Kitasatosporales; family Streptomycetaceae; genus Streptomyces; species Streptomyces dryopteridis. The sequence goes on from NZ_CP187113.1 coordinate 2,158,804, forward strand.
CCGGACGCCGAAACCCGCGGAAGATTGTCGGCGCCGGTGACCGACGGGTACAGTCACGCCACTGCTCTCCGCCGGGGAACCCCCCATTCCCTTTCTCCCCGGACCCCAGGCCCCCCACCGCCGAGGCGAAAGAGACGTTGGTGAACGACCACCCCTCGCCCAGCCGGTACCCGGACACCGGGTACGACGGGTACGAAGACCTCTCCGCCGGCGGCCACGACACCCAGGGCCAAGGCTGGGCCCGGGCCCCGCACCCCGACCCCTACGGTCCCGGCGCCGACCAGGCGACCGGCTCCTGGGACAGCACCGCCTGGACCGGCGGCCTGCCCCCGGACGCGGGGCTCGGCGCGATCCCGGGGCAGCACGTCCCCGAGGACACCACCGGGCAGTGGAACGCGAGCGCGTGGAACACCTCCCACGAGGCCGGGGCCTTCGTGCCCGATCCGGCCTCCGGCGATCACACCGGCGGCGGCCAGTGGGCGATGCCGACCCCGATGCCCGGCGGCGTGGCCGACGGCGGCTCGGGCACCTGGGACTCCACCGCGTGGGCCGCGCCCGCCGCCCCGGAGGCCACGCAGGTGTGGGGCGAGCCGCTGGTGCCCGCGCCGGCCGGCGAGTGGGCGCACCCGGCGACCGCCGTGATCCCCCAGTACCAGGAGCAGTACCAGGAGCAGTACCAGGACCCCTCGCAGGACCCGTACCAGGAGCAGCGGTACTGGGACGGGGGCCCGGAGTCCCACCAAGAGCGGTTCGCGCAGGCCGAGACCGCCGTGTTCGCCCCCGTGCCGGACGCGCCCGCCGCGCACGAGGTCCACGACCCGTACGCGCCCTACGCACCCGCCCCCGAGGGCCCCGACGAGGAGTTCGACCCGCACTCCGCCGCCACCCGCACCATGCCCGCGCAGGCCCCCGCCCCCGACGCCCCCGCCGGGCGGGCCGCCGCGCGCCGCGCCGCGGGCCGTTCCGGGGGTCCGGCCGGCCGCTCCGGGTCCTCCCGGCGCGGGGCGACGAGCCCGGCGAAGCGGTCCGCGCTGCTGACGGTCGCGGTGCCCTCCGCCTGCGTGATGGGGGTGGCCGGGGTGGCCGCCGCCTCCGTGGGCGGGTTGACCGGCGGACCCGAGAAACCGGCGCCCGACACCACCACGATGGCCGCGCCCGACACGAACCCGGTGCCGGTCGCGGCGAACAGCCGGCTCGACACCCAGCTCGCCGCGCTCAGCGCCGACGCCGGCGACTTCGCCGAACGCGCCGGCCGCACCCAGGAGCGGATCGACCTGCGCAAGCGGGAGGCCGACGAGCGCAAGAAGCGCGAGGAGGAGGCCGCCCGCAAGGAGGCCCTGCGCCCCAAGTTCGCGCTGCCGGTGGCGCAGCACGGCCTGAGCGCCGGCTACGGGCAGTCCGGCATCAACTGGATGTCCCTGCACACCGGCATCGACTTCCCCGTGGCCTACGGCACCCCCGTGATGGCCGCCACCGACGGCACCGTCCGCACCCAGTGGAACAACGCCTACGGGAACATGGTCATGCTGACCTCCCCCGACGGCACCGAGACCTGGTACTGCCACCTCGGCAGCTACAAGATCCGCTCCGGCAAGGTGAAGGCCGGCGACGTGATCGCCTATTCCGGCAACTCGGGCAACTCCACCGGCCCGCACCTGCACTTCGAGGTACGGCCCGGCAGCGGCTCGCCCGTGGACCCGGCGGCCTGGCTGCGCAGCAAGGGCTTCGACCCCTCCTGAGCCCGCCCGACCGGGACGACCGAGCCGACCGGGACGAGAGGGGCCCGTGTCCCCTCCGCCCCGGCCGGCCGGCGCGTCAGAGCTTCTGCACCGGCGCGTAGCGCAGCAGCAGCCGCTTGGGCTTGGCGTCGCCGAAGTCGATCGTGGCCTGCGCGTCCGCGCCCGTGCCCTTGACCTCGCGGACCGTGCCCAGACCGAACTGGTCGTGGGTGACGCGGTCGCCGACGGCCAGCGCGATCACCGGCTTCTCGGTGGCCCGGCGGGTCGCGAACCCCGAGGGCCCGGACTTCGAGCGGGCCGTGGACAGGAACGCCTCGGGCGAGGTGCCGAAGGAGGCGCGTTCGCCGCCCCGGGCCCGCATCGGGCCGGCGGGCTTCTGCACCGGGCCGGTCCGCTTCCAGCTCAGGTACTGGTCGGGGATCTCCTCCAGGAACCGCGAGGGCGGGTTGTAGGAGGGGGTGCCCCAGGCGCTGCGCATCGCGGCGCGGGTCAGGTACAGGCGCTCGCGGGCCCGGGTGATGCCCACGTAGGCCAGCCGGCGCTCCTCCTCCAGCTCCTTGGTCTGCCCCAGCGAACGGGAGTGCGGGAACACCCCGTCCTCCAGGCCGGTGAGGAACACGACGGGGAATTCGAGGCCCTTGGCGGTGTGCAGGGTCATCAGGGTGACCACGCCGGAGCCGTCGGGGTCGTCGTCGGGGATCTGGTCGGAGTCGGCCACGAGCGCGACCTGTTCGAGGAACTCGGAGAGGGTCCCGGGGTTCTCCTCGCCCCGGGCCTGCTCGAACTCCAGGGCGACGGCGGCCAGCTCCTGGAGGTTCTCGATCCGGGTCTCGTCCTGCGGGTCGGTGGACGCCTGGAGCTCGGCCAGGTAGCCCGAACGCTCCAGGACGGCCTCCAGGACCACGGCCGGGCCCGCGCCGGACTCGGCGATGGTGCGCAGCTCGTCCATGAGCACGTTGAAGCGCTTGACGGCGTTGGTGGAGCGGGCGGCCATGCCGTATGCCTCGTCCACCCGGCGCAGGGCCTGCGGGAAGGTGATCCGCTCGCGGGCGGCGAGGGCGTCGACCATGGCCTCGGCGCGCTCGCCGATGCCGCGCTTGGGCACGTTGAGGATGCGGCGCAGCGGCACGTTGTCCTCGGGGTTCGCCAGCACCCGCAGGTAGGCGAGGATGTCGCGGACCTCCTTGCGCTCGTAGAAGCGCACGCCGCCGACCACCTTGTAGGGCAGGCCGACCCGGATCAGGATCTCCTCGAACACGCGGGACTGGGCGTTGGTGCGGTAGAAGATCGCCACGTCGCCGGCCTTGGCGTCGCGGGCGTCGGTGAGCCGGTCGATCTCCTCGGCGACGAACTGGGCCTCGTCGTGCTCGGTGTCGGCGACGTAGCCGACGATGCCGACGCCGGTGCCGGCGTCCGTCCACAGGTTCTTCGCGCGCCGGTTCTCGTTGCGTTCGATGACGGCGTTCGCGGCCGAGAGGATGGTCTGGGTGGAGCGGTAGTTCTGCTCCAGCAGGATCGTCGTGGCGTCCGGGTAGTCCTCCTCGAACCGGAGGATGTTGCGGATGGTGGCGCCGCGGAAGGCGTAGATGGACTGGTCGGCGTCGCCCACCACGCACAGTTCGGCGGGCGGCACGTGGCCGGCGGCGGCCGGTTCGTCGACCTCGCCGGCGGGCGCGGTGCCGGCGGCGCCGCCCACGAGCTCGCGGATCAGCGTGTACTGGGCGTGGTTGGTGTCCTGGTACTCGTCCACGAGCACGTGCCGGAAGCGGCGCCGGTAGTGCTCGGCCACGTCGGGGAATGCCTGGAGCAGGTGGACGGTGGTCATGATGATGTCGTCGAAGTCGAGGGCGTTGGCCTCGCGCAGCCGGGCCTGGTACATGGCGTATGCCTGGGCGAGGGTGCGTTCGAAGGCGTCGCCCCCGCCGCCGACCTGGGCGGCGTAGCCCTCGGCGTCGACGAGTTCGTTCTTGAGGTTGGAGACCTTGGCGTTGAAGGACTTCGGGGGGAACTTCTTCGGGTCCAGGTCGAGGTCGCGGCAGACCAGGGCCATCAGGCGCTTGGAGTCGGCGGCGTCGTAGATCGAGAAGGAGCTGGTGAAGCCGAGCTTCTTCGACTCGCGGCGCAGGATGCGCACGCAGGCGCTGTGGAAGGTGGAGACCCACATGGCGGCGGCGCGCGGGCCGATCAGGTTCTCCACGCGCTCGCGCATCTCGGCGGCGGCCTTGTTGGTGAAGGTGATCGCGAGGATCTGCCCGGGGTGGACCCCGCGCGCGGTGAGCAGGTGCCCGATCCGGTGGGTGAGCACGCGGGTCTTGCCGGAGCCCGCGCCGGCGACGATGAGCAGCGGGGACCCGGCGTGGACGACGGCGGCGCGCTGCTGCTCGTTGAGGCCGTCGAGGAGGGTCGCGGGGTCGATGACGGGCTTGGGGGCGCCGTCGCGGTAGTAGGCGTCCGAGGTCATCGGCTCGGCGAAGCGGCCCCCGAAGAGGTCGTCCGCGCCGGCCGGGGCGGCGTCGTACTCCGGGGCGTGCGCGTCCTCCGGCGGCGGGGGCTCCTCGTCGGCGGGGGCCAGGTCTGCCAGGAAGCTGTCGTCAAAGAGGCTGCTCATCGCGCTTTCGAGTCTGGGTCGGGGTCCGGCGGTCGGCGGGCCCGGGGCGGACGGGAGGCGGGGGACGCGGGATCGGGGCGGGGTCGGGACGGCGGTCGACCTTCCACTGTAGGCGCTCGGACCGACGGACCGGGCCCGCTCCCGGGGGCCGGTCCGGGGCGGTGGGACGGGAGCGGACCCGCGACGGCGGGGGCCCGGGAGGCACCCCGTACGCTCGACCCATGACTGTCCTCCTCAACGTCCTCGTCGGCCTGCACATCATCGGCATCGCCTCCCTGCTGGGCGGTTTCCTGACCCAGGTGAAGGCGATCGGCCCGGGCACCGCGCGGATGGTGCCGGCGATGCTGCACGGCGCGCTGACCATGCTCGTGACGGGGGTGCTGCTGGTCGGCCTGCGGGAGATGGACGGGGGCGGCCTGAACCACGTCAAGATCGGCGTGAAGCTGGCCGTGCTGTTCGTGATCCTGGCGCTGGTCTACGTGAAGCGGGACGAGGAGACGGTCTCCAAGGGCGTGTTCACGACGGTCGGCGGACTGACCGTCGCCAACGTCTTCATCGCGGTGCTCTGGCACTGAGCCGAGCCCCGGCCGCGCGGCGCGACCCCGGACGGGGCACCCGCCCGAAGCGCGGGCCCGAGCCTGACGCGCCGCACGCGCGGTCCGGTCGTCGGCGGTCGCCCGGCGCTCGGATCCGCAGCGGAACGATCTCTTCCGCTCCCACTCCGGACAATGCGGGTCATCTCGACATCGACCCGTGACCTGCCGCCCTAGCGTCCTGCCCCGAGCACCCCGGCCCCCGCCGGAGTCCGCATCGGGAAGGACGTGACCCCCGCGTGGCCAGTCATCGCAAGCCCCGCCGTCCCCGCGCCGCGCACGAGCACCCGAGCGACGCGGCGACCGGCGGGGCCCGCGCCCCCAAGGGCCCGCGCGGCCCGTTCGGCGGCGCCGCCGCCCGCATCGCCGCCGCCCTCGCCCTGGCCGGCGCCGCCGGGGCCGGCGGACTCGACGGGGCCGCGCACGCCGCCCCCGCGCCCGACCCGGCCCGGATCCGCGCCGAGGCCGACCGACTGCACCGCGAGGCCGAGGCCGCCGGGGAACGCGCGAACGGGGCCGCCGAACGCGCCGACGCCGCCGCCCGCGCCCTGGCCGGACTGCGGGCCGAGACCGCCCGCCGCACCGCCCGACTCGACGCCGCCCGCGACGGACTCGGCGCCGTGGCCGCCGCCCGCTACCGCGAGGGCTCCCTCGGCCCCGCCGTCCGCCTGGCCCTGTCCCGCGACCCCGCCCGCTTCCTGGACCGGGCCGCCCTGATGGACCGGGCCGGACAGCGCAGCGCGGCGAAGGTGGCCGAGGTGCGGCGCGGGATGCGGGCCGTGGACGAGGCCCGCGCGAAGGCCGAGGGCACCCTGGCCGAGCTGCGCCGGGAGCAGGCCGCGCTGGCCCGCGAGAAGGCGGCGGCCGGGGTCCGACTGACCGAGGCGCGGGCCCTGCTCGACCGCTTGGGGGCGACGGAACGCGCCCGGTGGGAAAACGGCCCCGACACCGGGACCGCCCCCGACACCGCCCGCGCCCCGGGCACCGCGCACGGCGCGAACGGTGCGCCCGGCACCCCGGCCGCCGTGCCCGCCGTCGCGGCCTCGAACACCGCCGGCTCCTCCCGCGCCGCCCGCGCGGTCTCCTACGCGCGCGGCGCGATCGGCAAACCCTACGTCTGGGGCGCCACCGGCCCCTCCGGCTACGACTGCTCCGGCCTGACCCAGGCGGCCTGGCGCGCGGCCGGCGTCAGCCTCCCGCGCACCACCTACACCCAGATCAACGCCGGCCGCCGCGTCTCCCGCGACCGGCTCGCCCCCGGCGACCTCGTCTTCTTCTACTCCGGCGTCAGCCACGTCGGGATCTACATCGGCGACGGCAAGATGATCCACGCCCCGCGCTCCGGCTCCACCGTGCGCGTGGCGCCCGTGGACTCCATGCCCTTCGCGGGCGCCGCCCGCCCCGCCTGACCACCCCGCCCGAGCACCCGCCCGAGCGGCGCCTCAGACCAGCCGGCGGGCCGTGGCCCAGCGCGTCAGCTCGTGCCGGTTGGACAGCTGGAGCTTGCGCAGCACCGCCGACACGTGCGACTCCACCGTCTTCACCGAGATGAACAGCTGCTTGGCGATCTCCTTGTACGCGTACCCGCGCGCGATCAGCCGCAGCACCTCGCGCTCCCGCTGCGTGAGCCGGTCCAGGTCCTCGTCCACCGGCGGGGCGTCGGTGGACGCGAACGCGTCGAGCACGAACCCGGCCAGCCGGGGCGAGAACACCGCGTCCCCGTCCCGGACCCGGAACACCGAGGCCACCAGGTCGTCGCCGGTGATGTTCTTCGTGACGTACCCGCGCGCACCGCCCCGGATCACGCCGATCACGTCCTCCGCCGCGTCCGACACCGACAGCGCCAGGAACCGCACCGCGCCCTCCCCCGACATCAGGGGCGCGCACCGCCGCAGCACCTCCACCCCGCCGCCGCCCGGCAGGTGCACGTCGAGGAGGACCACCTCGGGCCGGGTCGCGGTGATCACCGTGACCGCCTGGTCCACGTCGGCCGCCTCGCCGACCACCTCCACGCCCGTGCGCTCCGTCTCGCCGATCTCCGCCTGGACCCCGGCCCGGAACATCCGGTGGTCGTCCACGAGGACCACGCGCACCCGCCGGACCTCGCCGCCCGCCGTCGTGCCCGCCGTGCCGTCCGTGCTCTCTCCGGTCATGCTCCGCTCGCCCTCTCCATCTCCAGCTCGACTTCCGTGCCGCCGTCGGGCGCGGACCGAAGCCGCGCCGAACCCCCGTTGCGCCGCATCCGGCCGATGATCGATTCTCGTACGCCCATCCGGTCCTCGGGGACCGCGTCCATGTCGAACCCGGGACCCCGGTCCCGCACCGAGACGAACACGTTGGCCCCCTCCACCTCCGCGTACACCTGCACCGGCGCCCCGCCACCGTACTTGGCCGCGTTCACCATCGCCTCGCGCGCGGCCTGCACCTGCGCCACCAGGCCCTCGTCCAGCGGGCAGTCCCCCACCACGACCACCTCCAGCACCACCCCGTGCAGGTCCTCCACCTCGGCCGCCGTCCGCCGCACCGCCTCCGCGAGCGTGTCCGGCTCCTCCTCGGCCTCCTTGCCCGTGCCCTCCGGCTTGTACAGCCAGTTCCGCAGCTCCCGCTCCTGCGCCCGCGCCAGCCGGCGCACCTGCGCCGGATCCTCCGCGTTGCGCTGGATCAGGGTCAGGGTGTGCAGCACCGAGTCGTGCACGTGGGCCGCGACCTCGGCCCGCTCCTGGGCCCGGATCCGCATCAGCCGCTCGTCGGACAGGTCGCGGGTGATCCGGATCAGCCAGGGCCCGGCCAGCAGGACCACGCCGACCAGCACCGCCAGCGTCGCCGTCAGCACGTTGCCCAGCTGCGCCGCCGACCCCCGGATCACGATGAACACGGTCAGGCCGACGCCCACCAGGATCACCCCGGCCGCCGCCCGCCCGAACTGGAGCCAGCGGCCCCGCCCGTCGGTCTCCGGCCGCTCCGCCCACACCGCGCGGCGCGCGTTGTCCGCCTGCCGCCACACCAGCACCACGCCGGCGCCGACCAGCAGCGTCGGCCACACGTACCGCCCCGACTCGGAGCCCGAGTTCACCTTCGACGCGAAGTTCGCGGCGCCCGCCGCCAACACGATCAGCGCGATGACCTGCCCCGCGTCGGGCCGGCGCAGCCGCCGCGTCCCGTCCGGCAGGGTCTCGAACGGGAACGCCGTGCGCGGACCCGCGCCGCCCGCGCCGAGCGGCACCACCACCCAGAACACCGCGTACAGCAGCATCCCGAGCCCGTCCCCGAACAGCACCATCGCCGCGAACGCGAGCCGCACCCACAGCACCGGCATCCCGAAGTGCCCGGCCAGGCCCCGGGCCACCCCGCCCAGCATCCGGCCCTCGGCACTGCGGTAGAGCCGGCGCGGAGGGGCCTCCTCCGGGTCGGTCGTCCTGGGGGCGCGCGGGGGCGCGGTCGCTGCGGGCATGCTCCGATGGTCACACGCCCGCCGGCGCCCGGACATCAGGGCCGTCCCCGATCCTTCTCGGGGACATCTCAGGGTTCCCCCAGGGTGGGTCCCCGATGCCGCTCCGGGTCGGGGCCCGTCACCATGGGGGCATGACGGACGTGCACGAGGCCCCCGCCGCGGGGGCCGCCCCGGAGGAACGGCCCCCGCTGCGCCGCGCCAAACGCGACAAGGTGCTGGCCGGGGTCTGCGGCGGCCTAGGCCGCCGGTTCGACCTCGACCCGGTGATCTTCCGGGTGGTGCTCGGGGTGCTGGCCGTCACCGGCGGCGTCGGACTCCTCTTCTACGGCTTCGCCTGGCTGCTGCTGCCCGCCGACGGCCAGGAGGAGAGCGAGATCAAGCGGATGCTGACCGGCCGGATCGACGGCGGCGCCCTCGCGGCGGTGCTGCTCGCCCTGGTCGGCTGCGCCCTCTTCCTGTCCATGCTCGACAACGGCGTGATGGGCCTGTTCTCGGTGCTCGTCATCACCGCCCTCGGCGCCGCCGGCCACTGGTCGCACAAGAAGCGCCTCGCCGACGCCGCCGAGGCCGCCGCGAAGACGGCCGCGGAACCCGCCGGGGCCGGCGCCGCCGGGCCCGAGGCCCCCGCCGCCCCCTCCGCGCCCGCCGCGCCCGCCAAGGCCCCCCGGCACCGGCCGGAGGCCCCGCCCGAGACCCTCGCCCCGCCCGTCACCGCCGGCGTGCACTCCTGGTGGAGGGAGCCGCTGGTCAAGGACGGCACCACGGGCCCGCGGCCCGGCAGCTACCTGTGGGGCCCGGTGGGCGCCGCCTCCGCCGTCGGCGTCGACCCGGCCGCCGCCCGGGACCTGGCCGCCGCCCACACCATCGCGTACCGCGCCGCGAGCGCCCCGCCCGCGCCGCCCGCCGCCCCCGCGCCCCCGACCGTGCCGCCCCCGCGCAAGCGCGGCTCCGGCATCGGCGGCCGGATCTTCCTCCTCGCCCTGATCGCGGCCTGGATCGGCGCCGCCACCCACTGGCACGGCCACCCCCTCGGCCAGGCCCTCCAGATCGGTCTGGCCTGCGCCCTCGGGGTCTTCGGCCTGGGCCTGGCCGTCAGCTCCCTCAAGGGCCGCACCGGCTTCTGGACCCTGCTGTGGGCCGTGATCACGGCCGCCCTGCTGGCCGGGGCCACCCTGCTGCCCCGCCAGATCGGCACGGACTTCGGGCAGGCGTCCTGGCGCCCCGCCTCCGTCGCCGACCTCAAGCCCGTCTACTCGGCCGGCACCGGCACCGCCCTGCTCGACCTCAGCGGCGTGGACGTGCCCGAGGGCACCACCGTCACGGTTCGCGCGGAACTCGACGCGGGGGTGCTCAGGGTGATCCTGCCCCGCGAGGTCACCACCCGCGTGGACGCCCGGCTCGACCTCGGCGACGTCCGCCTGCCCGAGGACGCCCCCGAGGATTTCCGACCGGGCACCGACGAACACGTCTCGACGACCCTGCGACCCGTGTCCGGCACCAAGGCCGGCGGCACGATCGACCTGCGGCTGGAGAACGCCGTGGGCCTGGTGGAGGTGGACCGTGCGCACCCATGAGTTCCAGCCCGGCCGGCTGGTCGCCGGCCTGGCCCTGCTCGTCGCGGGCGTCCTGTACGTACTCGACGGCACCGGCCGGATCGACGTGGCCTGGTTCCTCGTGATCCCCCTGGCCCTCGGCGGCCTCGCCCTGGCCGCCCTCACCGGCCTGGTCGGCTACGCGATCCGGCGCGACCGCCGGGCCCGCAGGGAGGAGTCCGCCGACCACTGACCCGAGCCCGCCAGCACCAACGGCAGCCACGCCATCAGATAGGCCAGGTCGTTGCCGTAGTAGTACGGGCTGACCTGCCAGGACACCGTCAGCCACAGGCTCAGCGAGATCAGCGCCCCGCCCGCCGCCGCGACCCGCCCCCACAGGCCGACCAGGGTCCCCAGGCCCACCAGCAGCTCCCCGACGGCGATCAGGGTCCCGAACAGCACGGGCGAGGTCAGGGCCCCGTCCACCAGCGCGGGGATCGCGGAGGTGTCCCGGACCCCGCGCATGAGGTCCCCGATCGAGCCGCCGCCGGAGGCCGCGAGGAAGGCCGGGTCGGTGAGCTTGTCGAGGCCCGCGTAGACGAAGGTCACGCCGAGGAAGATCCGCAGCGGCAGCAGGGCGAGGGCCGTGCCCCGGGCGGCGAGCCGTTCCCGCGCGGAGGCGCGGGCGGGCTCGGGGGCACGGGCGGGCTCGGGCAGGGGGCGCGGCGGGGGTTCGGATGCGGAAGCGGCCATGGCCCATTCTCGCCCCGCCGGTCCCCGCGCACCCGCCCGGGGGCGGGGCGGGTCCTCAGTCCGCGATGTCGATCCAGCGGCGGTTGGACTCGGCGCCGGCCGCCGTCACCACCCGGATCTCGGTGCGGCCCGGTTCCACGTCCGCCGGGACCGGCACGGTGATCACCCCGTCGGAGGGGTTCGCGAACCCGCCCTCCACGGGCACCAGCGGCACGTGCACGTGCACCGCCCCGATCCGCACGACGAGCCGGGCCAGCATCTCCGGGGTGTGCGCCCCGGGCGGCACGAAGCCCAGGCCGCGGATCTCGATGTCGTCGCCGGTGCGGACGGCCGCGTCGAGGTCGCCGGGTTCGCGGCGGCGCACCACCGACAGCACGAGCGGCGCGGAGCCCTCGGTGAGCTTCGCGGCCAGGTAGACCCCGGCGGACAGGGCCACGAGCAGGGTCCACGCCCAGGGCAGGGTGGGCAGCCGGTCCGGGGAGCGGGCCAGGGAGACGGCCGCGAAGCCCAGGGAGACGACGGTGATCAGCGCGTACTGGGCGTCGGGCAGGTTGCCCCGGCCCGCGTCGTCGGTGAGGAGGTCGGCGCCGCGCGGCCGGTCGGCGGGGAGCTTCTGGAGCCGCTGGGTGCGCACCCGCACGCACACCACGCGGCGGACGGCGACGGCGACCCCGGAGGTGAGGGCGAGGGCCGCGAGCAGGGGCGCGGCCCGGTACAGGTCCAGGCCCGCGAACAGGGCGTCGACCTGCGGTCCGGAGGCGGCGGCGGCCAGTCGCAGCGCGGGCAGCAGGGTCGCGAACGCGATCAGCAGGATCCAGCCGGCGGCGACGGTCTTGGAGGTGGAGAGACGGTTGTCCTCGCCGACGAGCGGGGCGAGGAGTCCGCCGCGCGGGTCGTGGGCGCGGGCCGAGAGGGTGAGGAGGGCGGCCAAGAGGAGGGCGGTGAGGAGGGCGGCGGTGCGGGCGGCGGTCCAGCCGGTGCCGAGCGCGGTGCCGAGCTGTACGAGCAGCAGCAGTCCGGCGGCGATCCACACGCCGAGGACGGCGCGGCGGGAGAACAGCGAGAGCCGGCCGGGCCCGGCGGCGCGGCCCCGGTCGGCGACGGCCCGCGCGGACAGGGCGAGTTCGTCCGAGACCCATTGGCGGGTGGCGCCGGGCGAGCGGGTGACGGCGGCGGGCAGGCCCTGCCCGGCCGTGAACTCCTCGTGTTTGGCGCGGAACGCGGCCAGGGCCCGCCGGTGGCCCTCGCGGGCCCCGGTGGGGCAGGTGTCGCACGTGCAGCGGCCGGCGTGGCCGGCGCGGTGGATCTCGTCGACAGCCACAACCGTCACGCCTCCCTCACGACCGTCAGAGATTGCGCATTGTGCACCACTCGGGGTACCTCGCGCGGTCCCGTCGACGTCAGGGCAGGTGATCGTACGTTCATGGGGTTGACGCGGATGGCGGTACGGGCCGGTGGGGCGGGGGCACGGATCCCTCCCACAGGGTCTGGAAGTCGACCCAGGCCGCGAGGTCGGTGCCGAAGCGGGCGCGGGCGGCGGCGGCCGAGCGGTGGTCGACGAGGACGGGCTTGCCGGCGGCGCGGGCCAGGAGTTGGACGCGGGCGGCGCGTTCGAAGGCGATGAACCACCAGGCGGCGGCGTCCACGGAGGCCCCGACGGTGAGGTGCCCGTGGTTGCGCAGCAGCAGGGCCTTGCGGGAGCCGAGCGCGAGGGCCATGCGGGCGCATTCGGCGGGGTCGGGGGCGGCGCCGGTGTACTGGTCGAGGAGGGCGTGGTCCTCGTAGAAGAGGCAGCTCTCCTGGCTGATGGGGGCGAGGAGTTCGCCGAGGGAGGCGAGGGCGACGGCGTGCGGGGTGTGCAGGTGGGCGACGGCCACGGCGTCGGGGCGGGCCCGGTGGACGGCGGCGTGCACGGCGAACGCGGCCTCGTTCAGCCGCCGGGTGCCGCGCAGCACCCGCCCGTCGCCGTCCACGAGGAGGAGGTCGGCGGGGGTGAGACCGGCGAGCGCGCGACCGAAGGGGTTGACCCAGTAGCAGTCCTCGTAGCCGGGGTCGCGGGCGCTGAGGTGGCCGGTGACCCCGTCCTCGTAGCCGAGGGCGGCGAACAGGCGCAGGGTGCCGGCGAGGCGTTCGCGCAGGTGGGCGCGTTCGGCCTCGGGGGTGTCGAAGACGGGCGGCAGGTCGAAGCCGAGGGCGGCGGTGGGCAGCGGGGTGGGGGCCTCGGGCCCGTCGGGGCCGTCCCCCGCGTCGAGGAACACCGGCTCGGGCACGGGGGCGGGGGCATCGGCCGGGGGGCGTGCGAACGGTGAGGGCGGGGGCGCGACCGGCGGGGGCGCGAACCCCGGCGCGGACGCGCGGTCGAACCCCGGGTCGGACAACGGGTCGGTCTGCGGATCGGTCTGCGGATCGGACACGGCGGGCCCCCTCCTGCTCCTTGCGACGGGCGCAAGCTACCGGCGCGGATCGCAACAGACCAGAGCGCGGGCCGGGCGGGACCGGGCGGCGGGGCCGGAACGAGGCCGGGAACGGGGCCGGGAACGCCGGAGGCCGCCGGCCCCGCGCGCGGCGGGGACGACGGCCTCGGCCGTGCCCTCGGGCTCTCACCGGAGGGCGGGCGGGATCACTCCCACTCGATGGTGCCCGGCGGCTTGCTGGTGCAGTCGAGGACGACCCGGTTGACGTCCTTGACCTCGTTGGTGATGCGGGTGGAGATCCGGGCGAGGACCTCGTACGGCATCCGGGTCCAGTCGGCGGTCATCGCGTCCTCGGAGGACACCGGGCGCAGCACGATCGGGTGCCCGTAGGTGCGGCCGTCGCCCTGGACGCCGACGGAGCGCACGTCGGCGAGGAGCACGACGGGGCACTGCCAGATCTGGCGGTCCAGGCCGGCGGCGGTCAGCTCGGCGCGGGCGATGGCGTCGGCCTCGCGCAGCAGGTCCAGGCGCTCCTTGGTGACCTCGCCGACGATGCGGATGCCGAGGCCGGGGCCGGGGAACGGCTGGCGCTGGACGATCTCCTCGGGCAGGCCGAGTTCCTGGCCGACCATGCGGACCTCGTCCTTGAACAGCTGGCGCAGCGGCTCGACGAGCTCGAACTCCAGGTCCTCGGGGAGGCCGCCCACGTTGTGGTGGGACTTGATGTTGGCGGTGCCGGTGCCGCCGCCGGACTCGACCACGTCCGGGTAGAGGGTGCCCTGGACGAGGAACTCGACCGGGCTCTCGTCGGGGGCCTCGGCGATGATCTCGGCCTGGGCCTGCTCGAAGACGCGGATGAACTCGCGGCCGATGATCTTCCGCTTCTCCTCCGGGTCGGAGACCCCGGCGAGGGCGGTCAGGAAGCGCTCCTGCGCGTCGACGACCTTCAGCTTCACGCCGGTCGCGGCCACGAAGTCCTTCTCGACCTGCTCGGTCTCGCCCTTGCGCATCAGACCGTGGTCGACGTACACGCAGGTGAGCTGCGAGCCGATGGCCTTCTGCACGAGGGCGGCGGCCACGGCGGAGTCCACGCCGCCGGACAGGCCGCAGATGGCGCGCTTGTCGCCGACCTGCGCGCGGATCGCCGCGACCTGCTCCTCGACGATGTTGCCGGTGGTCCAGGTGGGGGCGAGGCCGGCGCCGCGGTAGAGGAAGTGCTCCAGGATCTGCTGGCCGTGCGTGGAGTGCATGACCTCGGGGTGGTACTGCACGCCGTACAGCTTGCGCTCGTCGTCCTCGAACGCGGCGACGGGCACCACGTCGGTGGAGGCGGTGACGGTGAACCCGGCCGGGGCGGCGGAGCACGCGTCGCCGTGGGACATCCACACCGACTGCTGGTCGGGGGTGCCCTCGAAGAGGGTGGAGCCGGACTTGCCGACGGCGAGGGCGGTACGGCCGTACTCGCGGGCGCCGGTGTTGTCGACGGTGCCGCCGAGGGTGACCGCCATCAGCTGGAAGCCGTAGCACATGCCGAAGACCGGGACCCCGGCCTCGAACAGGGCGCGGTCGATGCCGGGCGCGCCCTCCTCGTAGACCGAGGACGGGCCGCCGGAGAGGATGATCGCCTTGGGGTTCTTGGCCAGGATCTCGGCCACGGGCATCGTGCTGGGCACGATCTCGCTGTACACCCGGGCCTCGCGGACGCGGCGGGCGATGAGCTGGGCGTACTGGGCGCCGAAGTCGACGACGAGAACCGTGTCCGGGGCGCTGTCGTGGGCGGCGGAGGGTGCTTCTGGCACGGGGCGGCCTTCCGGCGGAAGAAACGGGTTTGTCCCGGCGATTCTAACGGGGGCGGGTCGGGGGCCTTTGTCGGACCGTCCGAACGTTCCCGGCCGGCGGGCCGGAGCTTGGCGGGCGGGGCCCGGGCCGGCACAATGCGTTCCGTGCGCGAGCAGCTGAGCTTCCTCTTTACCTATGGCACCGGACGGTCCGGCCGCCATGGGTTCTCGTGATGCTCACCGCACACATCTGAACTTCCGAGAGCGCCCCGGTCCGATGGGACCGGGGCGCTCTCGCGTTCCCCGCTCCGATCGGCCGCCGGGGGCCCGCCCCCGGACCCCACCGACCGCACCACAGACCGGAGCACCCGCCATGAACGCCACCACCGCCACCGCCCCCGTGACCGCCCCCACCGCGCCCGCCGTGACCTCGGTCGAGGAGGCGGACGCGTTGATCGCCGAGTCCCGGCGCCGGATCGACGCGATCGACGATCGGATCATCGGCCTGATCCAGGAACGGATGGCCGTCTCGGCGGTGATCCAGGAGACCCGGATCACCACGGGCGGGCGCCGGGTGCACCTGTCGCGCGAGATGGAGGTGCTGGCGCACTTCCGCGACGCACTGGGCAAGCCGGGCACGAACCTGGCGATGACCCTGCTGGAGGTCTGCCGGGGCCGGATCTGACCCGGGCCGCGTCCGACCCGGGCCGCGTCCGACACGGGCGCGCGGGCGTTCGTCACCCGTCCGGGCCGTGACCGGGCCGGCCGGGGCTTCGTTGAGGGGGTGTCCGTGCCGGCCAGGCACGGTGCCCGCGAGGGAAGCGGATCCACGAGCACCACGCGTGGCTTCGTCGGAGCGATGAGACCCGTCCACGGTGACGTGCGGCGGGTCGTGGGACCTCGCACCGACGTGTGACCGGACGGCAGGGGACAGCAGCCCGGTCACCACTGGGACGGTCGGTCCCGGGGGACGCCCCGGGCCGGCCGTCCCGCATGTGTTCGCGGCGGGCAGCGCGCTCCCCCTCCGAGCGCGCTGCCCGCGTACATGGGTGACAGACGATCAGGTGCGAAGGTTGCACGTGTCGCCCCACCCCGGAACGTGACCTCGATCACACCACCCGACACGCAACTGACCGGTAGCCTCAACAGTCTTTCTGAGCATGACAAAGATCACGGCCCTGTCGGCCGCGGCCGGCCTGGTGATCCTGGGCGCGGCCACCGCGCCCTCCGCCCTCGCGGCGGAGCCCGAGCTCGCCCTGCACGCCCCGGAACAGCAGGCCGTACGCCTGGCCGGAGGCCCCGTCGGCGGCGCCTCCTACCTCACCGTGGACACGAACCTCTCGGCCGCCGAGGCGGCCGGCCAGGAACTGGTCTTCACCGTGCCCCTGCCGAGCGCCGAGGACATCGTCGTCACCTCCGACCCCGCCGCGACCTGGCAGAAGTGCGCCGTCACGGCCGCCGACCCCGCCAAGTCCGCGCCCGCGGTCCTCACGTGCAAGGTTCCCGGCTCCACCGCCCGATCGCTGACGCTGGCGCTGATCGGCCAGAAGCAGGACAAGACCTTCCCCCTCCAGGTCTCGGCCGCCGCCCCCGGCAAGAAGTTCAAGCCCGCCACCACGAAGCTGACCGTCGGGGCGACCGAGCTGCTCGTCTCGCCGCAGGCCAAGCCCGCGCAGGCCCCGCCCGGGGCCGAGACGCGGCTGCGGCCGACGTTCGTCAACGCGGGCGGGACCGAGCTCGCCAAGGTCGACGTGACCCTGCGCACCACGCGCGGCCTGGACCTCGTCGAGACGTACACGAACTGCAAGCCGACGCCCGGGGACGTGTGGACCACGGTCGTCTGCTCCCTGGAGGGGCCGTTCAAGCCCGGCACCGTGTACGAGCTGACCAAGCCGGTCACGGCGAAGACGGACAAGAACGCGTTCGCGGACCTCTACGAGCTGTCCGCCGCCCCCGGCGCCTCCGGCGCGGGCGTCGCCCCGGCGAAGGGCGCCGGGACCCCGCTCACGGCCACCGCCAAGGGCTCCGACGCGGGCGCCGCGCGCACCGCCGAGACGACGCCCGGGGGGCCGGCGACCTGGCGCGCGAGCGCCCGCACCGAGTTCGCGACCACCAACACCGCCGACTTCCGGGCCCTGCCCGGCAAGGTCACCGGGGTGCCCGGCGCGAAGAAGGTGAGGGCCTCGTTCGGGTTCCACAACGCGGGCCCGGCGTGGATCGGCGACCCGGTCGGCGGGGCCCCCGCGGCCCGCGTGGACATCGTGCTCCCGGCCGGGGTGAGCGTGGACACCAAGCCCGCCGCCTGCGCCCCCGTCACCGAGGGCGGCACGACGTTCTACCGCTGCCTGACCGGACCGCTCGCCAAGGAGGGCACGGACCTGCTGTTCCCGTTCGAGCTGTCCGTGGCGGCCGACGCGAAGGCCGGCGGCAAGGGCGGCAGCGTCCACGTGACCGACGCCGCCGGCAAGGCGCCCGCCTTCGACCGGACCCCGGGCAACGACACGGCCGCGATCGTGCTCGACACGAAGGCCGCGACCACCTCCCCGGCCCCGACCGGCACGAAGAGCCCGAAGCCGTCCACGAGCGTCTCGGCCACGCCGAGCCGTTCCGCGACCGCGAGCCCGAGCGCCTCGCGCAGCACCGGCGCCACGACCGGCGCCACCGGCGGCAACAACACGACGCCGAACGGCAGCCTGTCGAACACCGGCAGCGACGTGGTCCCGCTCGCGCTCGGCGCGGCCGGGATCGTCGTGGCCGGCGGCGCGCTGGTCTTCGCGTTCCGTCGTCGCTCCACCGGCGGCGACGCCGCCTGACCGACCGCGGGCGCGAACCGGCGGCCCCGGTCCGCGCCCGCCCCGCGCACGCCGGACGGCCCGCGCCCCCACCCCGTCGGACGGGGTGGGGGCGCGGGCCGTCCGGCGTGCGTCAGGGGGCCTCGTGGCGGGGCGGGACCGGGGGGACGGCCAGGAACGGCAGCCGCAGCGCGCCGAACGCCTCCTTCGGGACGGCCGGCCGGACCGGTTCCACCGCCGCGATCCGCCGGTACGCCTCGCCCGGGGCCGGGCGCGGGTCCCGTTCGCCCTTGTTGGGCCAGAAGGCCATGGCCCGTTCGGCCTGCGCGGTGATGGTGAGGGACGGGTTGACGCCGAGGTTCGCGGAGACCGCCGCGCCGTCCACGACGGAGACTCCCGGGTGCCCGTGCAGCCGGTGCCAGGGGTCGACGACCCCGTCGGCGGGGGTCGCGCCGATCGGGCAGCCGCCGAGGAAGTGGGCGGTGAGCGGGGTGCCCATGAGCTCGCCGACGTTGCTGCCGGGGAAGCCGTTGATCTCCTCGGCCAGCAGGGTCGCGGCGCGGGTCGCGGCCTCGATCTGCACGGGGTTGGGCGCGCCGTGCCCCTGCCGGGCCGTCAGCAGGCCCTTGCCGATCCCGCCGGTCCTCAGGTGGGTGGTGAGGGAGTTGTCGAGGGACTGCATGACGAGGCCGATGATGGTCCGCTCCGACCAGCGGCGGTTGGACAGCGACCGGGCGAACTGGAGCGGGTGGGCGGCGGTGCGGGCGAACCAGGCCGCGACCCGGTGCCGGTGGAAGGGCACTTGGAGGACGGTCAGGAAACCCATCGCGTTGGAGCCCTTGCCGTAGCGGACCGGCTCGATGTGGGTGTCGGCGTCGGGGTGCACGGAGGAGGTGATGGCCACGCCCCTGGTGAAGTCGGCGCGGGCCCCCGCCCCGTGCCGGCGGCGATAGCGGCGGTCGTCGGTCTGGGCGCCGACGAGGCCCTCGGAGTTGGTGCGGGTGAGGTCGCCGAGGCGGGCCGAGAGCCGGGGCAGTTCGCCCTTGGCCTTCATGGTGTGCAGGAGGGTCTGGGTGCCGTAGGTGCCGGCGGCGACGACCACGTGCCGGCTGCGGAGCACGCGGGCGCGCCCGCCGCGGCGGTGGTCGGTGGGGACGGTGCGGACGCGGTGCCCGCCGTCGGGGTGTTCGCCGATCGCGGTGACGGTGGTCATCGGGTGGACGACGGCGCCGGCGCGTTCGGCGAGGTGCAGGTAGTTCTCGTTCAGGGTGTTCTTCGCGCCGTGCCGGCAGCCGGTCATGCACTCGCCGCACTCGACGCAGGCGCGGCGGCTGGGGCCGGCGCCGCCGAAGTACGGGTCGGGCACCTCCCCGCCGGGGTGGGTGCGGGCGGCCTCGGCGCCGGGCGAGCCCTCGGCGTCGCGGCCGTCGCCGAAGAACACGCCGACGGGCGCGAGGTGGAAGGTGTCGCCGACGCCCATCTTGTCGGCGACGGCCCTCAGGTGCTCGTCGGAGGGGGTGAGGGTGGGGTTGAGGCGCACCCCGAGCATCCGGCGGGCCTGGTCGTAGTAGGGCGTCAGCTCCTCGCGCCAGTCGGTGATGTCGGCCCACTGCCGGTCCGTGAAGAAGGCGTCCGGGGGGACGTAGAGGGTGTTGGCGTAGTTGAGGGAGCCGCCGCCGACGCCCGCGCCGGCCAGCACCATCACGTTGCCGAGGAGGTGGATGCGCTGGATGCCGAAGAGGCCGAGGGCCGGGGCCCACAGGTAGTCGCGCAGGGCCCAGGAGCTCTTCGGGAGGGAGGCGCGGGTGAAGCGGCGGCCGGCCTCCAGCACGCCGACCCGCCAGCCCTTCTCGCTGAGCCGGAGGGCGGTGACGGCGCCGCCGAAGCCGGAGCCGACGACGATCACGTCGTAGTCGTAGTCCGCGTCGTCGGGGAGGGTCGGGGCGGGCGGCGCGCTCTCGGCGGGGGCCCCGGTGGGAGCCCCGGCGTGCGGGTCGCGCGCCGGTGTCGTGCCGGGCGCCGAGGCCGTGCCGGGCGCCGGTGGCGTGTCGTGCCGCGGGTCCGTCCCCTGCGTCGGGTCCGGCCGGTCCGTTCCGTACTGGTCGTGCGACACCACGCGCCTCCCCATGGGCGTCGGTTGCGGGTCTCGGGCAGGCCGGACCGCCGCCGGGCGCCCGATGGGCGGGCGCCGACGGTCGGACGGTCGGTCGATCGGCGGGTCCCGGGACGGGCCCGGGCCCCGGTCAGCGCATCCGGAGGGCCTTCAGGACCTTCAGGCTGCGGTTCATGAACTCGGCGTAGCCCGCGTCGTCCATGCCCAGGGACGGCGCCATCGGCAGGATCCGCTGGTGGGCGACGGTCTGGGCCTCGGTGTACTTGAGGATGCCCTCGGAGCCGTGCCGGCGGCCCAGCCCCGAGTCCTTCATGCCGCCCATCGGCGACTGCACGCTGCCGTAGGCGGGGGCGTAGCCCTCGTTGATGTTGACGGTGCCGGTGCGCAGCCGGGCCGCGACGGCGTGGCCCCGGCGGGAGTCCTTGGTCCAGACGCTGGAGTTGAGGCCGTAGACGGTGGCGTTGGCGCGGTCGACGACCTCGTCTTCGTCGGTGAACCGGTAGATCGAGACGACCGGCCCGAAGGTCTCCTCCCCGCACACGGCCATCGGGGCCTCGACCCCGTCGAGGATGGTGGGCTCGTGGAAGAGGGGGCCGATGTCGGGGCGGGCGACGCCGCCGGCGAGGACGGTCGCGCCCTTGGCCACGGCCTCCTCGATGTGTCGGCGGACCGTCTCCAGTTGCCGTTCGCCGACCAGGGAACCCATGTCGGCGCCGTAGGCCAGGGCTCCGCCCAGCCGCATGGCCCGGGTGCGGGCCACGAAGCGTTCGACGAAGGCGTCCGCGATCGACTCGTGCACGTACAGCCGCTCGATGGAGATGCAGAGCTGGCCGGCGGAGGAGAAGCAGGCGCGGACGGCGCCCTGCGCGGCCTTCTCCACGTCCGCGTCGTGCAGCACCAGCATCGCGTTCTTGCCGCCGAGTTCGAGGGAGACCCCGACGAGGCGTTCGGCGGCGCCCCGGGCGACCTCGCGGCCGGTGCGGGTGGAGCCGGTGAAGGACACGTAGTCGGCGTGCCGCACGAGCTCCGGGCCGACGACGGGGCCCTCGCCCAGCACGACCTGGAAGACCTCGGCGGGCAGCCCGGCCTCGATCAGCAGGTCACGGGCCCACAGGGCGGTCAGCGCGGTCTCCGTGTCGGGCTTCATGACGACCGCGTTGCCCGCGACGAAGGCCGGCAGGGCGTCGCCGACGGACAGCTCCAGCGGGTAGTTCCACGGCGCGATCTGGCCGACGACCCCGCGCGGGCGGCGCAGTTCGGTGACCTTCGTCAGCAGCGGGACGGCCCCCGTGTGGCCCTTGGGGCGCAGGTAGGCGGCGGCGCGCCGGCCGTAGTGGCGGGCGGCGACGACGACGGCCTGCACCTCCTCGTGCGCGTGCAGCCGGGCCTTGCCGGTCTCCAGCTGCACCAGGTCCAGCACCTCGCCCTGACGGGCCAGCAGCAGGTCGTGGAAGCGCAGCAGGACGGCCGCGCGGGCCTTGACCGGGACCTCCTCCCACGCGGCCTGGGCGGCGCGGGCGCGGACGAAGGCCGTGGCCACGTCCTCCGGGGTGGACTCGGGCAGTTCGGCCAGCCGCTCCCCGGTGAGGGGGGTGTGGTTGGCGGTGCGGCCGGAACCGATCACGTCCCGGGTCAGCCGGGCCACCAGGTCGGGGGTGACCACGTCGGCGGCGGTGCGCGCGCCGGGCGGGGTCGGGGCGACCGGGTTGGTGGGTCGCGGCTGGGCGTCGAGGGCGGGAGCGGGGGCCTGCGAGTCCGTCATGACGTCGAGCGTATTGCGCGCGCCCCCGATTTGGGTACCCGCCGGTAACCCGATTTCACGTTTCCGCCGGCGTTCACTGGCACGGTGGCGCGATTCCGCCGGGCGGGGCGGGCGGGTGGACGGTCGGGCGGGTGGGTGGGTGGCCGGACGGTCGGGTGGGCGGGTCAGGTGCCGGGGCGGAATCCGCGCAGCGCGGTGTCCAGCGCCGATCGGGAGACCTGCGGGTCCCCGTCCGGACCGGACAGGAACACGGCGTACTCCGTGCCGTCCGCCGCCAGCCACATCTGCTCGACCCCGCGCCGGGGCCCCGGGAACGAGGTCCGCTCCGTCCACGCGAACTCCCAGCTCCCGGCCTGCCGTCGGCCCTGGAAGGTGTTCGGGTACAACTGCTCCCGCCGGTAGTCCGGCACCCGGCTCTTGATCTGCCGCTCCAACTCCAGCAGGTGCGCGTACGGGTCGGTCTGGCGGGGCGCGGGGTCGGCGGAGACGCGGATCCGGTGCCGGCCGCCGTCGGGCGTGTAGTCGATCTGCCCGTCCTCGACCTTCCGCGTCCACCCCTCGGGCACGAACAGCGTGAACCCGGCCGGGTCCCGCACCTCCCGCCAGCCCGCCGGCGGCACGGCCCGCGCGCCGGCGGAGGGCGCGGTGGACGCGGGGTCGCCGGCGGCGCCCTCGGTGTCGGTGCGGTCGGGGGCGTCGGCGGTGGTCCGGTCCGCCTCCCCCGTGCCGTCCGCGTACTTCAGCACGCCGACCGCGCCGGCCCCGCCGAGCACGGCGGCCACCAACGCCACCAGCGCGGCCCGCCGCACCCGCCCGGGCGCGCCGGGACGGGCCCGACCCACGACCCCGGCCGGCGGATCCGCGACGGCCGTCACGGCGGCCCCGACGCCGACCGGCGGAACGGGCAGTGACGCCGTGCGGGAGGGCACGGGCGGGCCGGACAGGGGAGCGGGCCCGGACGACGGCACGGGGACGGCCGCGGACGTGGGCGTGGGGGCGGGAGTGGGGGCGGGCTCGGGCCGGTACGCGGACGCGCCGTCCGCCCGGGCCCCGAAGCCCTCGAAGGCCCCGCCCGGCGCGCCGGCCGCGTCGCCGCCCGCGGGATCGCGGGGGGACGCGTACGGGGACCCGTACAGGCTGCTCTCATCGCCGCCCTCGGGGCGTTGGGGGGAGGCGTACGGGGATCCGTACGCGCCGCCCTCGTGCCCGGTCGCGGGCGGGGCCTCGTACGGGCCGCGCATCGCCGGCCGGCCGCGCCCCGGATCCGGCACCGCGCCGGCCGACCCGCTGTCACCCGTCCCGCCCGCGCCGTTCACCCCGCCCGCGCCGTACGGGTCCCGCGCGCCGTACGAGTCCCGCGTGCCCTGCGTGCCGAACGTGTCGCGCGGGTCTCCCAGCGCGTCCGGGGCCAGCACCTGCGTCGGCACGAACGCGTGCGCCGTGCGCGGGGCCCGGCCCTCCATCGCCTGGATCAGCATCTGCTCGACCTCGGCCGCCGTCGGCCGCGCGTCCGGGTCCTTCCGCAGCAACGCCGTGATCACCGGCCCCAGCGCGCCCGCCCGCGTCGGCTCCGCCGGCTCCTCCGTCACCACCGCCTGAAGGCTCGACAGCGGCGAGGTCCGGCGGAACGGGGACCGCGACTCCACCGCCGTGTACAGCGTCGCCCCGAGCGCCCACAGGTCGGACGCCGGGTTCGGGTCCCCGCCGTTGACGCGCTCGGGCGCCAGGTAGTCCAGCGAACCGATCAGCTCCCCGGTCCGCGTGATCGAGGTGTCGCCCTCGATGGCCGCGATCCCGAAGTCGGTGAGCAGCACCCGCCCGTCGCGCGCCAGCAGCACGTTGCCCGGCTTCACGTCCCGGTGCAGCACCCCCACCGCGTGCGCGGCCCGCAGCGCGCCCAGCACGTGCAGCCCGATCCGGGCCGCCTCGCGCGGCTCGATCCGCCCGGCGGCCTTCGCGGCGTCGGCCAGCGAGGGCCCGTCGATGTACTCCATGACGATCCACGGCCGCTCGTCGTGCGCGAACACGTCGTGCACGGTGACCACCGAGGGGTGCGCGATCCGGGCGGCGGCCCGCGCCTCCTTGCGGGTGCGCTGGTGCAGCACGGCCCGCTCGGCCTCGGTGACGTACAGCCCGGCGGTCAGCTCCTTGACGGCGACCGTGCGGTGCAGGAGTTCGTCGTGCGCCCGCCAGACCCGGCCCATGCCGCCCCGGCCGATCGCCTCCAGCAGCCGGTACCGGCCCGCGAGCGGTTCGCCCGTGTCGCCGGCCGCCCGGCTCCCGCTCCCGCCCGCCTGTGTCATCTCGTCCACGCCGTCCTGCCGCTCCTGCCGGGATTCCCCGCGCCAGCCTAAGGAGCCCAGGGGGGTGTTCGGCACTCGAACGGGGGCCCGGGGGGCGGGTTGTGACCGAATCGCCGGATTGACGGACCGTCACAGAGGGCGTGCGTGCGCTCAGCGTCCCGGGCGGTAACTCGACGTGGCCTTCTCGGCGACCTCGTTCACCTTCGCCATGCCGTCCTGCGGGCCCAGGACCAGCACCACGTGGTACGAACCGCCCAGGGCCACGACGTGGTTGCGGGCGTACACCACCCGGCCGCCGCCGTCGATCCACGTGTAGGTGCCCTCGGCGCTGATGGTCTGCCCCACCTTCGTGGACCGCACCCCGGCCGTCGTCGTCCAACTCGTGCTGCGCACCGGGTCCAGCTCGCGCTCGGTGTCCTTCTGGTACGTCAACGGGTCGGGGTTCCCGCGCACCGGGTCCCGGCCCGGGACCACCACGAGGGTGTAGTCGCCGTTGGAGAACCGCACCTGGCCCATGTCGTTGATGCCGCTGCGCTTCCAGTCGGACGGCACCAGGATCGAGAACGCCTCCGGGTCCTGCTGTGCGGTGTAGCCGGCGGGCGCGGTGGTCTGCGGCCCCCCGGACGCGGGCGGGGCGGCGGGCGGGGACGCCGGGCCCTTCGAGGGCGACGCCTTCGGGGAGCCGGGCGCGGGCGCGGCGGGGGTGGGCGCGGCGGGTGCCTGCGCGCCGGTGCGGCCGGCCGGGTTCGGGTCGGCGGCGTCGAAGTCCAGCGAGAACAGGGCGAAGACGACCGCGCCGGCGAGCGCGAGCACCAGCCCCAGCAGTACCGGCCGGCCCCGCGAACGGCCCCCGGCGCGGGGCGCGCGAACGGCGCGCGGGGCACGCGGCGGCTTGGGCGCGCGGGGCGGCTTCGGCGGGCGGGTGCGGCGGCCGGTCCGGGCGGACCGGGCGGGCGGGTCGACGTCGGCGTCGTGGCCGAAGTCGAGGTCCTCGTCGTGGTCGGTGGGGGCGCCCGCGTGACCGGCGGCGCCGAGGTGCGCGCCGGGCAGGTCGAGGGCGAACCGGCGCGTGTCGAACCCGTCGCCGCGACCGTCGTCGTACCCGTCACGGCCGAAGTCGCGATCGGGGGTGCGATCGGGGCCGGGCGCGGGGACAGGGGCGCGGCCGTGGTCGGGGAACGGATCGGCGTACGGCTCGCGCTCCCACGGCCGGTGATCGGGCAGACCGGTCCCGGGCCGCCGGAAAGCGGCGTCCCGATCGGCGTCCCGATCAACGTCCCGGCCCGTGTCCGTCCCGGCGTCCGCGCCGTGCCCGCCGCGCACTTCGAGACCGAACGGGGGCACGGGCAACTCCCGCGTCCCGTGCCCGGAGGCCCGCGCGGCGTCCGGGAGCGCCGGCCGCGCCGGCTCACCCGCGCCGTCGCCGACGCCCGGCCGGACCCACAGCGAATCCGTGCCCTCGTCGGGATCCGCCGCCGGACCGGTCCGGGCCGGGGCCGCCGACCCGTTCGCGCCACGCCCGGAGCGTCCGCCCCGGGAACCGAACCGGCCGCCCGCGCGCCCGCCCGTGCGGTGCCGGCCGTGCCGCAACTCGCCGCGCCGGCGCACCTCCGGCAACCTGGCCGGATCCGCGTCGGGCTGCCCGGCGGCCCACTCCGCGCTGCCGGGCTCGGGCGCGGCCCGCACGAGCGAGCGCAGCCAGCCGCGCAGCTCCTCGACCTCCGGCCGGTCCATCGGATCGGGCCGCAGCAGGGATTCGACGATCGGCCGCAGCGGGCCGGAGTCCTCGGCGAACGCGGGCGGCTCGGTGCACACCATGTCGACCAGCTCGGCGACGTCGTCCTCCGGGTAGGGGGCGTGCCCCTGCACCGCGCGGTACAGCAGAGCGCCCAGGGCCCACAGATCGGTGGCCGGGCCGACGGGCGCGGCGAGCTGCCAGTTCCCGCGCACCGGCCCGGCGGCCTGCTCGGGCGCCCACCGCTCGGTCACGGGGCCGACGACGGCCATCCGCGTGAGCCGGGCCCGTTCGGCGTCCAAGGGGGTGTCGGGGGGCCGCACGAGCGGCTCGGCCCCCGCGGGCTCGTCCCACCCGGCCCCGTGCCCGCCATCGGCCGCGCGGGCATGCCGCTCGACCCCGGGCTCACCCGCGCCCGAGACCGGTGCGGCCACGCCCGGCACGACCCCGTCGCCCGACCGCCGGTCGGCGCGCACCGGCGCCGGCGGAACGGCGGACACCGCACCACGCGGCCCGGGCACCACACCGGCCCCGGCAGGCCCCGCCGCCGCTCGACCCGCCCCGGGGCCCGAACCGTCGGGGCCCTCGTCGGGAACGGCACGCTGGAAGCCCTCGGGCAGGGTCAGCCCGGCGGGCAGCCCGGCGACCGGTCGACGGGGCTCCGCCGCGGCGCCCGGCTCGAACTCCTCGGGCAGTCGGCGCTCCACGGCCGGGCGACGCCGACCGACACCGTGCCAGGGCACGGCCCCGTCGGCGGCAGCGGCGGCCGCGGCGGCGGCCCGCGCGCGGGCCACGGCGTCCGCGTCCGGTGCGGCCTCGGGCCCGCCGAGCGACCACACCCGCGTCTCGTCCCCGACCCCGTACGGCCGCGACTCCCCCGGCCGCACCCCGCCGTCCCCGCCACCGACGCGCCCCGCCAACTCCTCGGCGGACCACACCCGCGTGGCCTCCATGTCCCCGACCCCACGCCCACCCGCGGCACCCTCGCCGGCCCGCCCACCCACCGAACCACCGGCGGACCACACGTCCGCCCCCTCCGAACCACCCCGCTCACCGCCCGGCGACACCCCCGCACGACCGTCGGCGGCACCACGCTCACCACCACCGGCAACGAGATCGTCGGCGGACCACGCCCGCGTGGCATCCGCCCCACCGCGTTCGTCGGCACCCCGGCCGCCCGCCGGCCACACCCCGGCACCGCCGCCCGCGACGAGGCCGTCGGCGGACCACGCACGTGTGGGTTCCTCGCCGCCGCGCTCGCCGGCGGCCGGCCACGCCCCCGTGCCGGCGTCCGCGCCACCGTCCGTCCGGTCGGCAGCGGACCACGACCGCGTGGCGTCCGGGCCGCCGGGCCCGCCCGTGCCCGCCGGGCCCTCGCCGGCGGGCCACGATCGCGTTCCGTCCGGGCTGCCGGGCGCGCCCGGTCCGCGTGCGGCACTCGTCGGGTGCGGGGCGGGCGACGTCCGCGTGCCGTCCGGGCCGGCTGCGGGCGGGACCGTGCGGCCCGGGCCGGTCGGGGCGGGCTGCGGCGGGGCGCCGTACGGGAAGGCGTAGTCCTGGGGGGTGGTCGAGCCGTAGGGGCGGTCGGGGGCACCCTCCTGGACCGCTCGTTCGGCGGCCCTGGTGCCGGCCCGGTGCGCGGCCACGGCCATGGCCCGGGCCGCCGCGAGCACCGCCGCGCCCGGCTCGGGGAACCCGGAGCCGGTGCCGGTGGCGGCGGGAGCCGTCTCCGGGGCCGTCGGGACGGCCTCGGAGGCCGCCGGGTCGATCAGGTCGCGGTAGACGAGCCCGCCCGGGCTCCCGCGCCCCGACGCGGACGGGCCGCCGTCGGGGCCGGTGCGGGGCACGACGCCGAACGCGGGGACGGGCGGGCGCCCACCGTCCGCACGCACCGTCACCCTCGCCCCGCCCGTGCCCGCGTCGGCCGCCGAGACCCGCCCGGGGCCCGGGCCCGCCGTGCCGTTCGCTTCGGCACCCGGCGCGCCACCGACACCACCGCCGGGGTCCGTACCGGCCGCGTCGCCTCGCCCGGGGCGTCCGTCGTCGCCCGCACCGCCCGGGGACCACACCCGCGTCGCCTCGCCCGCGTCCGGGTGGCCGCCGAGACCGGCGGGCACCGGGCCGGGCTCGGTCGCCGGCAGCGCCGGCCGGACCTGCTCACCGCCGAAACCGATCGCACCACCGCCACCGCCACCGGCCCCGGCCCCGCCACCCGCACCCGCCGCGCCGCCCACCCCGCCGCCCACACCACCGTCGGCCCACGGGCCCCGGTCCGGCTCGCGGTCGGGTTCCTCGCCCTCCCGCGGCACGGGGTCGTACCCGCACAACGCGTCCTCGGCGGCCCCGGCCGCGAGCCCGGTCAGGACGACCCGGCCGTCGTCGCAGACAAGGACGGTGCGCGTGGTGATGTTCCGGTGGGTCCACCCCTGCACGTGCAACACCCGCAGCGCGCCCAGCACGTCGGCCGCCACCTCGGCCGCCCGGTACGGCGTCAGCGGCTGGTCGGCGATCAGCGCGGCGAGCGGCCTGGCCGGCACCAGTTCGCTGACGATCCACAGCGAGCCGCCCTCGGCGAACACGTCGAAGACCTGGTCGAGCCGGGGGTGTTCGGGAACCTGCGCCGCGGCCTGCGCGGCGGCGATCGCCCGGCGCACGGCGGGCAGCGCGCTCACGGCCGCGTCGTCGGCCGGTCCGGGGCGGCGCCCGTCGGGGAGTTCGGCGTCCACGACCTCCGGCAACGGCACCTGACGGATCAGCACCTCCTGCCCGGTCCGGGTGTCGAAGGCCCGGGTCTCCACGAGGTCCCAGTCGTCGGAGGGCGGCACGGGCAGCCGGTAGCGCTGCGCGAGGATCCGTCCCGCGTACTCCTGCACCCGCCGCTCACCCCCTGAGCTGTCCGACGGCCCCCTGCCACGGCC
This sequence comes from Streptomyces dryopteridis, assembly GCF_049606955.1. Taxonomy (NCBI): domain Bacteria; kingdom Bacillati; phylum Actinomycetota; class Actinomycetes; order Kitasatosporales; family Streptomycetaceae; genus Streptomyces; species Streptomyces dryopteridis. The sequence goes on from NZ_CP187113.1 coordinate 2,187,295, forward strand.
CGCCCGACACGATACGACGCGCGGGGCGCCCGCGTCCCGGGCACCGCGAGGCCCGTGCGAACCCGTGCGAACGAGCCGTGCGAACCGTGTGGCCCCCGCCCGAACCCGTGCGGACCGGGCGGGATTCCTCCCTTGTCCCTGCCCGCCCCGACGGCCCCCCGAACCGCGTCCGCCCCGATTCCCGCGCCCGTTTCCCCCGGGCACCCGCGCCGACGTGCGGGAACGTGCCCGTCACCCGTTCGCGGGACCTTCGCTCCCGTCCGGAACGTGGACGACGTGGATCTCGGCGGCGCCCCGGGCGAGCACGCCGTCCGCCGAGTGGAAGCGCGCGCAGGCGTGCCCGGGGGCCCCGGCGCGGGCGTGGGCGGGGCCTTCGTGGACCAGGTCGAGGAAATGCCGGGCGGTCTCACGGAAGACCGGCGCGCTGCCGGTCATGAACAGGGTCTCGGCGTGCTCGTGCTGAACGAACCGGTCCCGGTTCTCCCGCCGGTGCGGCTCGGGGACACCACCGTTCCCCCGGCCGAGGCGGGCAGTGGTGGGCCGCCCGGCGTCGAGCCGGGAGCGCAGGGCCTTCCACCGGGAGGGGGCGAAGCGGAGGGAATGGTGCAGGAGCACGAGGTCCAGGTCGGCCCGGGGGCCGTCACCGGGCGCGGAGGCCCATCCGGAGCGCAGCGGGACGTGGACGAGGGAACGCGGGGAACGGGCCGCGAGCAGCCACAACCCGCCGAGCACGCGGCAGGCGTCCGTATCGACCCACAGGTCGAAGCCGAGCGGGCCGGCGACGAGTTCGGCCTCGGGCAGGGCGCGGGCGGGCCGGATCACCCGGAACTCCTCGGCCCCGAGCCGGGCGCGATGAATCAGAACGGGGAGTTCCACGGTTGGTTCCTTCCTCGCGACACGGGACGGCGATGGGTGTTTCACGTGAAACACGCGCCTTGGTGCGTGTTTCACGTGAAACACCCACCCCGAACACCTCGGCACCCGGCAGCCCCCGACCCGCGCGCACGGACCGTGCCCCGATCCCGAGCACCTGGCCCAGGCCCGGGCCCTGACCGGCGTGTTCCGCGCGGCGGTCGACCCCGACACCCTGGACTTCGACGTGGAGACGGCCGCGCGGGCCGCCGCCGAGGTGCTCGGCGGGCGGGTCCCGGGCCTCCTCGCCCGAAGGCTGCGCACCGCCCCGCGCCGGCTCGACGCCCTGGTGGCCGAGTTGGAGGGCCTCGTGCGCGAGGTGTCGGGGATGTCGGGGACGGAGCTCGTCGCGAGGGCGTTCCGGGATCAGGTCCGGCTCGCCCTGGCGCACGCCGTCACGAACGCCCCGTGGCTGGCGGTGGATCGCGACGGGCCCGCCGGGGACTCCTGGGCCTACCGCCACAACCTGCTCTTCGCCGTGCGCAACGGGGAGACCGAGCCCACGATGCCGGCGCTGCCGGTCGCGATCGAGGTCGACCTGGCCGAGCGGGAGGCGCACGAGGCGACCCTCAAGGACGCCGTCCCGTGCGGGGTCCGGGTCCGGGCCGTCCGCCTCGCTCGGGACGTTCCGGACGCGACCGATACGACAGCCGACGCCGACGACGCCGACGCCCGGGCCCGACCGAGCCCGGCCGGCCGCCCGGGCTCAGCCCAGGGGGCGGAAGGTGTCGAAGGCGGTGGTGCGGAGTTGGGCGCAGTCGGCGGCGTCCCACGCGCTCTTCTCACACGTGATCATGATCGCGTAGCCGTTCTTGGCGTCGATCTTGAAGCCCCGGTTGAGGACGCGGACGGTCTTGCCGTTCTCCGTGCGCTCGAACTCCCAGTCCGCCGTGGTCGGGTAGTCGCGGTAGTTCACGCGGCGCACGTCGAGCAGCTTGTAGTCGCTGCTGCTGCCGGCGACGGCCGGGGCGAGCTTGAGCCAGGCGAGGCGGGCGTCGCCCGTGGGGCTGTCGGTGTGGTCGATCTGCAGGCGCGGGTAGCCGCCGCCCTTGCTGTATATGGCCCCGGAGTCCAGCGCCCGTCCGGTCTGCTCGAACCCGGCGGGCACGGCCACGCCGAAGCGGAACTCGGTGTTGGTGATGCTCCGGTAGCCGGCCGGCAGCGCGGGCGGGGTCGCCACGCCGGTGCCGCTGCCCGAACCGGAGCCGTCGCCGGTTCCGGTGCCCGGGGTCGTGCCCGGCTTCTGCGAGGTGCCGCCGTTGCCGCCGTTCGGCGCGGGGCTGCCGCCCGTAGCTCCGCCGGGGGTGACGGGCGCGGGGCTGACGACGCCCTTGCCGTCGGTCTTCCCGCCGCCGCCCGGCTCCTCGTCGGAGCCGGAGACGGCCGCGACGATCCCCCACACCACCAGGGCCAGGGCCACGAGCACGCCGACGCCGACGAGGACGAGGGTGCGTCGGGCGACCACGTCCGTCAGCGGCGCCTGGGTCCACTCCACGCGGCGGATCCGACCCGGCGGCTTCGTGGCGACGGCGCTCGTGGCCTCGCCCCCGTCGGCCGCCCCGCCCTCGGAACCCGGGCCGGAGCCGGACCCGGAGCCCGCACCGGCACCCGTGCCCGCGCCGCCGCCGGAACCGGAGGCGGAGCCCGCGCCGGAAGCCGCGCCCGCGCCCGAACCGGAGCCCGTGCCCGCGCCGGCGCTCTTGGTGAGCACGGTCGGACGGTCGCCCGCGTCGCCCTCGCCGGTCTTCTCGCGCGACGCGACGCCCTCGGCCGCACCGGGCGGGGTCTTGCCGGGCGTCTTCGTGGCGCCGCCCACCGAGGCCGCCGCCGCGCCGACGGCACCGACCGTGCCGGCCGCCGCCTTGCGCGCGGCGGCGAGCGCGGCCCGCGCCCGCTCGCGCTTCTCGCGGTCCTCCTTGTCGCGACGATCCTTCTCCCGCCGGTCGCGTTCGGCCCTCTCCCGGCGCTCCTGTTCGCGCTTGGCCTTCGCCTCCGCCTTCGACGCGGCCCGCGCCTCGGCGTGTTCGGCGGCGGCGACGGCGCTGACGATGGGGATCATGCGGGTCGCGTCCATCACGTCGTCGGCCCCGGGCCGGGCCTGCCCGGGTTCGGGCAGCGCGAGGATCGTGTTGAGGAGGGCGCGGGTGCCGGCGTCGTCGAGACGGTGCTCGGGGTCCTTGCGCAGCAGCCCGTAGATCACGTCGGCGACGGGCCCGGCGTTGCGCGGCGGGTCGACCTGCTCGGTCATGACGGCGGTGAGGGTGGCGAGGGCGGAGCCCTTGTCGTACGGGGGGTGGCCCTCGGTCGCGGCGTACAGCAGGCCGCCGAGCGACCACAGGTCGGAGGGCGGGCCGGGGCGACGGCCGCGGGCGCGTTCGGGCGCGATGTAGGAGGGGGCGCCGACGAGCATGCCGGTGGAGGTGATGGACGGGTCGCCCTCGACCTGGGCGATGCCGAAGTCGGTGAGGACCACCCGCCCGTTCTCGGCGATCAGCACGTTGGAGGGCTTCACGTCGCGGTGCAGGATGCCCTGGTCGTGCGCGGCCTTCAGCACGTCGAGGACGGCGAGTCCGACCTCGGCGGCGCGGCGCGGGCTGAGCGGGCCGTGTTCGCGGATGTACTCGGCGAGGGAGGGGCCCTCGATGAGTTCCATGACGATCCACGGGCGGGCGTCCTCGTCGACCACGTCGTAGACGGTGACGGCGCCGCCGCTGCGGATCCGGGCGATGGCCTTGGCCTCGCGCAGGGTGCGGGTGACCAGGCGGCGCTTCTCGTCCTCGTCGACGCCGGAGCCGAAACGGAGTTCCTTCACGGCGACGACCCGGCCGAGGGTCTCGTCGGTGGCGCGCCAGACGGTGCCCATGCCGCCCTTGCCGAGGACGGATTCGAGCCGGTAGCGGCCGGCGAGGAGCCGGCCGACGGTGGTGCCGCCGGTGGTGGAGGACACGGGCTCGGGCGTCCGCGCGGCCTCGGCGGGCCGGGCCTCGGCGGGGCGGCGTCCCTGGGACGGTATGGATCCGGCGGCGGGCACGGCGTCCTGCGGCTCGGCCCGTTCGGAACTCTCGGAACGCGCGGGACGGGCGTCACCCGAGCCCGCACGGGGGGTGTCACGGGGCGCGTCGGCGGCGCCCTTGCGCAGCATGACGGTGGACGTGGGCACACCCGCGCCGCCGGCGACGTCGTCGACCACGGCACCGGCCGCGCCGGCGCCCACGCCGTCGGCCTCGTCCACACCCTCGGCCTCGCTCGCGGCCTCGCTCGCGGCCCGTTCCGGTTCGGCGCCCTTCACGTTCTTCTCGACCTCGCCCGGCCCGTCCGCCCCGTCCGCACCGTCGCCGTCGCGGGTCTCCCCGGGCGTCCGGTCGGAGGGCACGGCGTCCACCGGTTCGTTCGGGGTCCCGGTCCCCCCGGGAACCGGCCTGCTCGTGTGCTCCGGCTCAGACATGGGTCCCCTCTGCGCTCGTGCCGCCATCGCGTTCGACCGGCCCGCCACCCGCTCCCGGGCGTGGCGCAACCCGCCCCGGCCGAAGCCTCATTCTCCCTCACTCCGCGACGGACGGGCGCCACGGGTCCGCCGGTTCCTCAGAGCGGAACGATGTCCGGGGCGCCGAGCCGGGCCGCGTCCGCCGTCTGGTCGTCCGGTTGCCGCTGGGATTCCCGTTCGGCCTGCACCCGCTTCTCGTAGTGCTCGACCTCCTTGGCGGTCTGTTCGGCGTCCCAGCCGAGCACCGGCGCCATCAACTCGGCGCACTCCAGGGCCGATCCGGTGCCCCGGTCGAAGGTCTCGATGGAGATCCGGGTGCGGCGGGTCAGCACGTCGTCGAGGTGGCGGGCGCCCTCGTGGGAGGCGGCGTAGACGACCTCGGCCCGCAGGTAGTCGTCGGCGCCCGCCAGGGGGACGGACAGGGACGGATCGGTCGCGATGAGGTCCAACAGCTCCTCTGTCAAGGATCCGTAACGGTTCAACAGGTGCTCGACGCGCACGACGTGCAGTCCCGCGCGGGCCGCGATCCGGGCCCGGCCGTTCCACAGGGCGCGGTAGCCCTCGGCGCCGAGCAGCGGCACGTCCTCGGTGACGCAGGGGGCGACGCGCTGGTCGAGGGCGTGCACGGCCTCGTCCACGGCGTCCTTGGCCATCACCCGGTACGTCGTGTACTTGCCGCCGGCGACGACCACGAGGCCGGGCACGGGGTGGGCCACGGTGTGTTCGCGCGAGAGTTTGCTCGTCGCGTCGGACTCCCCGGCGAGCAGGGGGCGCAGGCCGGCGTAGACGCCCTGCACGTCGTCGCGGGTGAGGGGGGTGGCGAGGACGGAGTTGACGTGGTCGAGGAGGTAGTCGATGTCGGCGCTGGACGCGGCCGGGTGGGCCTTGTCGAGGGCCCAGTCGGTGTCGGTGGTGCCGATGATCCAGTGCCGGCCCCAGGGGATGACGAAGAGGACGGACTTCTCGGTGCGCAGGATCAGGCCGGTGGAGGAGTGGATGCGGTCCTTGGGGACGACGAGGTGGATGCCCTTGGAGGCGCGCACGTGGAAGCGGCCGCGTTCGCCGATCAGCGCCTGGGTGTCGTCGGTCCACACGCCGGTGGCGTTGACGACCTGCTTGGCGCGGATCTCGTACTCGCCACCCGCCTCCACGTCCCGGACCCGGGCGCCGATGACCCGTTCGCCCTCGCGGAGGAAGCCGACGACGCGGGCGCGGTTGGCGCAGCTCGCGCCGTAGGCGGCGGCGGTGCGCACGAGGGTGGTGACGTAGCGGGCGTCGTCCATCTGCGCGTCGTAGTACTGGAGGGCGCCGACGAGGGCGTCCTTGCGCAGGGCCGGTGCGACGCGCAGGGCGCGGCGGCGGGTGAGGTGGCGATGGGTGGGCAGGCCGCGGCCGTGTCCGGAGGAGAGGGACATGGCGTCGTAGAGGGCGACGCCGGTGCCGGCGTAGACGCGTTCCCAGCCCTTGCCCTGGAGGGGGTAGAGAAAGGGGACGGGTTTGACGAGGTGGGGGGCGAGGCGTTCGAGGAGCAGGCCGCGTTCCTTGAGGGCCTCGCGGACGAGGGCGAAGTCGAGCATCTCCAGGTAGCGCAGGCCGCCGTGGATGAGTTTGCTGGAGCGACTGGAGGTGCCCGAGGCCCAGTCCCGGGCCTCGACGAGGCCGGTGGACAGGCCGCGGGTGACGGCGTCGAGCGCGGTGCCGGCGCCCACCACCCCGGCGCCGACCACGAGCACGTCGAGTTCTCGTTCCGCCATGCGGGCGAGCGCCTCGGCGCGCTGCGCGGGTCCCAGTGTCGCTGTCCTCACCGCTGCCTCCCGTGATGTCACGTGCGTGCTGTGCTTCGCGAGCCGCCGCGCCGTGTGGTGGTGTCGCACGGTGCGGGGTGATGCGCCTGGTCCCCCTCCGGCCAGGTTTGCCCACTCCTGCCCCGTCCCGTCGGCCCCACGCCCGAACGGGGGCGAGCTCGGGCACGGGTTCATCAGTGTGCGGGCGCGAGGGGCGCGCCGGCCACGGCCGCCCGACGCTCCGGGGCGCCACACACGAAGATCTTCACACAATCCGGCATAACGGTCATATAACCGCCTAGTCTGACATTGCGCCACATCCCGCCACGGCGCACCACCGCGCACCACCCGTGTCCCGTCAGGGAAGGGAAGGGACGGCACCCATGCCCGCAGACCTCGCCGTCATCGGACTCGGCCACCTCGGCCTCCCGCTCGCCCAAGCCGCCGTCGCCGCCGGCATCGAGACCATCGGCCACGAACCCGGCACCCCCGCCGACTCCCCGCCGTCCGCCGGCTTCCGCGCCGGCACCCCCGACTGCCCGCTCACCGCCGCCGAACTGCGCCGCATGTCCGCCGCCGGCTTCCGCGTCGCCACCGACCCGGCCGAACTCGGCCGCGTGCGCACCGCCGTCATCTGCGCCCCCGTCCACCTCGGCCCCGACCGCGCCCCCGACCTCGGCGCCCTCACCGCCGCCGGCCGCGCCCTGGCCGCCCGGCTGCGCCCGCACACCACCGTCATCCTCGAATCCCCCGCCCACCCGGGCCTGACGGAGAACCACCTGCGGCCCCTGCTGGAAGAGGGCTCCGGCCTGCGCGCCGGCCGCGACTTCCACCTCGCCTACTCCCCCGTCCGGCTCGACCCGGGCAGCCGCGTGCACACCCTCGCCAACACCCCGAAGGTGATCGGCGGCCTCACCCCGGCCTGCACCGAGTCCGCCGCCGCGTTCTACGCCCGCGTCACGGAGAAGGTGGTCCGCGCGCGCGGCCTGCGCGAGGCCGAGACGGTGCACCTGCTGGAGACCAACTTCCGGCACGTCAACATCGCGCTGATGAACGAGATGGCCGTGCTCTGCCACGACCTCGGCGTGGACCTGTGGGACGTGATCCGCTGCGCCGAGACCAAGCCCTACGGCTTCCACTCCTTCCGCCCCGGCCCCGGAGTCGGCGGCCACTCCGAACCCATCGACCCCAACTACCTCCCCCACACCACCCGCACCCCCGGTCACCCGCTGCGGATGGTGGGCCTGGCCCGCGAGATCAACGACCGGATGCCCCAGTACGTGATCCAGCGCTCGGCGACCCTGCTCAACGAACACGGCAAGTCGGCACGCGGCGCCCGCGTGCTCCTCCTCGGCGTCACGTACAAGCCCGACCTGGCCGACCGCCAAGGCTCCCCCGCCCCCGAGATCGCCGGCCGCCTGATGGACCTCGGCGCGCAGGTCAGCTACCACGACCCCCACGTCCCCGCGTGGCGCGTCCGCGACCGCCCGATCCCCCGCGCGGAATCCCTCTACGAAGCGGCGGCGGAAGCGGACCTGACGATCCTCCTCCAACACCACCGCGTGTACGACCTCCAGGGCCTGGCGGTAAAAGCCCAACTCCTCATGGACACCCGAGGCGCCACCCCGGCCGGCGCGGCGTACCGCCTGTAGCCAACCCACCAAGGCAAACCATCCCCGCGTGCGCGGGGAGCGGGGCTTGCCGTCCCGGCCGTGCACCGGCACGAAGGGGTCATCCCCGCGTGCGCGGGGAGCAGGGCTTTTTACCTGCGGGTTTGGTGGGGCTGGGGGGACTCTCTCGCAAGGATTGGGAATCGCGACATTTCCGGCTCCACCAGGGTTCGGGGTGGGCGGAGCGTAGCAAGAGGGCGGATAGGGCCGGGGCGGCTGGAGGGCGGGCGGGGGGACTGAGGGCCCGGGCCGGTGCCCGGCGTCGGCACGTGGTCGGGACCGAGGGGTGGTGCCAAAGGCCCGGGTTTCGGGTGGGGCTCTCAGGAACGGGGTGCCGGCGTGAAAATCCCTCCCCCGCTGTCACTGGCCGCTGCTAGCGTGCGACTCCCTTGATCTCGCACTTACGTGCGACCTTTCGTGCGCCCACGTACCACCACCGTCCGACACTCGGAACATCGATTCATCGACATGGCGGGCCGGGCGCGGTACCTGGAGCGGATCCCATGTCTCAGCAGTTCCCCCCGCACGCGCCCGAGCCCAACCCCTACGGCGCCCAGCCGCACCCGCAGGCCCCGTACGGGCAGGAGAACCCCTACGGTCAGGCCCCCCAGCCCCAGGCCGCCGGCCCGTACGGCGCACAGCCGGCGCAGCCGGCGGCGGCGCCCTACGGCCAGGCCCCAGCCGCACCGGCGGCCGGCGGCAACCCGTTCGCCCAGCAGCCGCCGCAGCACCCGCAGGGCCCGCAGCCCGCGCCCGGTGTGTCCCCCTGGATCGGCGACGCCGGTGCGAACGCCGTGCCCGCCGAACCGACCCCCGCCCCGCGTCCGACCACCCCGGCCGGTTTCGCGCTCGCGCTGGTCGGCGCGGTCGTCGTCGGTCTGGTGTTCGCCGTGCTGTACGGCTGGATCGCGGGGGCGACCGGCTACTCGTTCAGCCTCGTCGCCGCCCTCGCCGGCCTCGCGGCGGGCGTCGTGGCGGGCAAGGTCGGCGGCGCGAACCCGGTGCTGCCGATCCTCGTGGCCATCGTCAGCGCGGGCTCCGTGGTCCTCGGCCAGCTCGCCACGGTCGTGTTCGTCGGCATGAACGAGCTGAACCTCTCCCTCTCCGACATGTTCGCCCTCGACCCGTCCGTCACGGAGATCTGGAAGGAGTCCCTCGGCCTGAAGGACTTCCTGTTCATCGCGGTCGGCGGCTACCTCGGCTTCTCCACCACCCGCAAGTCCGCCGGCGCCAACTGACCCCGGTCCGTTCCCCTCCGGCCGGGCCGCCCGCCCGAGCGGGGCGCGCCCCGGCCGCGGAGGCTCCCCCGTCACACCCGGGCGCATCACGTGACGTCGTTCCCCTGTCCTCCCGCTTCCCCCCATATCGAAGGTAACCGAGAGTGACCGTCTTGGGGAGGGGGCGTGCGAAGCGTGTGGGGCTTGGGGGTCTGCGCCTGCGCTCCGCCGATGCCGGAGGGCCGGCCTCCGCGCGCTGCTCGCGTGCGGGGGCCGGCCCTCCGGGTGGTTCGCCAGGTGTCGTGCCGGGCCGGTGGCGATGTCCGTGCCGCCGGCCGTGCCCGGGTCAGCGGTGGTGGGAGTCCGCCACCGTGACCTCGACGCGCTGGAATTCCTTCAGCTCGCTGTAGCCCGTGGTGGCCATCGAGCGGCGCAGGGCGCCGAAGAGGTTCATCGAGCCGTCGGGGGTGTGGGACGGGCCGGTGAGGATCTCCTCGGTGGTGCCCACGGTGCCCAGGTCGACCTTCTTGCCGCGCGGCACGTCCTCGTGCACGGCCTCCATGCCCCAGTGGTTGCCCTTGCCGGGGGCGTCCGTGGCGCGGGCCAGCGGGGAGCCGATCATGACGGCGTCCGCGCCGCAGGCCACGGCCTTCGGGAGGTCGCCGGACCAGCCGACGCCGCCGTCGGCGATGACGTGCACGTACCGGCCGCCGGACTCGTCCATGTAGTCGCGGCGCGCGGCGGCCACGTCGGCGACGGCGGTGGCCATCGGGACCTGGATGCCGAGCACGTTGCGGGTGGTGTGCGCGGCGCCGCCGCCGAAGCCCACCAGGACGCCGGCCGCGCCGGTGCGCATCAGGTGCAGGGCGGCGGTGTACGTGGCGCAGCCGCCGACGATGACCGGGACGTCCAGCTCGTAGATGAACTGCTTCAGGTTGAGCGGCTCGGCCGCGCCGGAGACGTGCTCGGCGGAGACGGTGGTGCCGCGGATCACGAAGATGTCCACGCCCGCGTCGACGACCGCCTTGGAGAACTGGGCGGTGCGCTGCGGGGAGAGCGCGGCGGCGGTCACGACGCCGGAGTCGCGGACCTCCTTGATGCGCTGCCCGATCAGGTCGGCCTGGATCGGGGCCGCGTAGATCTCCTGGAGGCGACGGGTCGCGGTGGCCTCGTCGAGGCCGGCGATCTCGTCGAGCAGCGGCTGCGGGTCCTCGTAGCGGGTCCAGAGACCTTCGAGGTTGAGGACGCCGAGGCCGCCGAGCTGACCGATGCGGATCGCGGTCTCGGGGGAGACCACCGAGTCCATGGGGGCGGCCAGGAACGGCAGCTCGAAGCGGTAGGCGTCGATCTGCCAGGCGATCGAGACCTCCTTCGGGTCGCGCGTGCGGCGGCTCGGAACAATGGCGATGTCGTCGAACGCGTACGCCCTGCGGCCGCGCTTGCCGCGCCCGATCTCGATCTCAGTCACGTGTGGTGGCCTTTCCTCTGGGTCTGCCCGTCCAGTATCCCCGAAGCCCGGAGTCGCGCGTTCTGGTGACCGCCGTACGGACAGCCGGCCGAACCGTTCGCCCGTCCCGAGCCGTCCGAGCCCGCCCGCGTCCGGGCACGCCGACGGGGCGGCCCCTCCGGGTGGAGGGGTCGCCCCGTGCGGTGCGGAGGGCCGAGAGACGGCCGCCCGCCGGTACTGCCCGCTTGTCCGTGCTGTCCGTACGTCCCGTACCGACAGCACGTCCCGTCAGTGCTTGCGCGAGTAGTTCGGCGCCTCGACGGTCATCTGGATGTCGTGCGGGTGGCTCTCCTTGAGGCCCGCCGAGGTGATCCGGACGAAGCGGCCGTTGTCCTGGAGCTCGGGCACGGTGCGGCCGCCGACGTAGAACATCGACTGGCGCAGGCCGCCCACGAGCTGGTGGACGACGGCGGACAGGGGGCCGCGGTAGGGCACCTGGCCCTCGATGCCCTCGGGGATGAGCTTGTCGTCGCCGCCCACGCCCTCCTGGAAGTAGCGGTCCTTGGAGAAGGACTTGCGGTCGCCGCGGGACTGCATGGCGCCGAGCGAGCCCATGCCCCGGTAGGACTTGAACTGCTTGCCGTTGATGAACAGCAGCTCGCCCGGGGACTCCTCGCAGCCGGCCAGCAGCGAGCCCAGCATGACGGTGTCGGCGCCGGCCACGAGGGCCTTGGCGATGTCGCCGGAGTACTGGAGGCCGCCGTCGCCGATGACGGGGACGCCCGCGGCCTTCGCGGCCAGCGATGCCTCGTAGATGGCGGTGACCTGCGGGACGCCGATGCCGGCGACGACGCGGGTGGTGCAGATGGAGCCGGGGCCCACGCCGACCTTGATGCCGTCGGCACCGGCGTCGATGAGGGACTGGGCGCCGTCGCGGGTCGCGACGTTGCCGCCGATGACGTCCACCGACGCGTTCGACTTGATCTTGGCGACCATGTCGCCGACCAGGCGGGAGTGGCCGTGGGCGGTGTCGACGACGATGAAGTCGACGCCCGCCTCGATGAGGGCCTGGGCCCGCTCGAAGGCGTCGCCCGCGACGCCGACGGCCGCGCCGACGAGCAGCCGGCCGTCCTTGTCCTTGGCGGCGTTCGGGTACTTCTCGGCCTTCACGAAGTCCTTGACCGTGATGAGGCCCTTGAGGATGCCCGCGTCGTCGACGAGGGGCAGCTTCTCGATCTTGTGCCGGCGCAGCAGTTCCATCGCGTCGACGCCGGTGATCCCGACCTTGCCGGTGACCAGCGGCATCGGGGTCATGACCTCGCGCACCTGGCGGTTGCGGTCCGACTCGAAGGCCATGTCGCGGTTGGTGACGATGCCCAGCAGCTTGCCGGCCGGGTCCGTGACGGGCACGCCGGAGATGCGGAACTTCGCGCACAGCTCGTCGGCCTCGCGGAGCGTGGCGTCGGGGTGCACGGTGATCGGGTCGGTCACCATGCCGGACTCGGAGCGCTTGACGAGGTCGACCTGGTTGGCCTGGTCGGCGATCGACAGGTTGCGGTGCAGCACGCCCACGCCGCCCTGGCGGGCCATGGCGATGGCCATGCGGGCCTCGGTGACCTTGTCCATGGCCGCGGACAGCAGCGGGACGTTGACCCGCACGTTGCGGGAGATCAGCGAAGAGGTGTCGATTTCCTCGGGGGCCATGTCGGACGAGCCGGGCAGCAGGAGCACGTCGTCGTAGGTCAGCCCGAGCATGGCGAATTTCTCGGGTACTCCGTCACCGTTGACAGTCATGACACCTTCCCGGATGGTCTTGCTCAGCGCGGATGTCCATGCTAACGGCCCCGGCCGGCGTCTCATTCCACCACCAAGATCGACCGGCTTTTTCGTCTCTTCCCACGAGCCGAAACGCCCCCGAAGCCCCGCAACACCGACCGAACGGGACGAACCGAACCGGGGCCGACGCCGAACCGCCGCCGGCCCGGCCTACTGTTCGGCCAGGGCCCGCAGTCGGCTGAGCGCCCGGTGCTGCGCCACCCGGACCGCGCCGGGGGACATGCCGAGCATCTGCCCGGTCTCCTCCGCCGTCAGCCCGACCGCGACCCGCAGCACGAGCAGTTCGCGCTGGGTCTCGGGCAGGTTCGCCAGCAGCTTCTTCGCCCAGGCCGCGTCGCTGCTCAGCAGGGCCTGCTCCTCGGGGCCCAGCGAGTCGTCGGGCCGCTCGGGCATCTCGTCGGAGGGGACGGCGGTGGAGCCGGGGTGGCGCATCGCGGCCCGTTGCAGGTCGGCGACCTTGTGCGCGGCGATCGCGAAGACGAACGCCTCGAAGGGCCGGCCGGTGTCCCGGTAGCGGGGCAGGGCCATGAGGACGGCGACGCAGACCTCCTGCGCCAGGTCCTCCACGAAGTGCCGGGCGTCGCCGGGCAGCCGCGAGAGCCGGGTGCGGCAGTAGCGCAGGGCGAGCGGGTGCACGTGGGCGAGCAGGTCGTGGGTGGCCTGCTCGTCGCCTTCGACGGCGCGGCGCACGAGGGCGCTGATCGTGCCGGCACCGCCGGTGGGGGCGCCGTCCGGGCCCGTGGCCGAAGCCGGCCCCTGGGCCTCGTCGTCGCGCATCAATCCATGGTGCCTGGGTGGCGGGGGATTCGTGGCACCCCGGTCCGTGTTGTGCATCGAAGCGTTATGAGCGGGTGCGCCGGAAGACATCGTCTGTGCCCCTCCCCTCCCGCTCGGCCGAATGGTCCCCGTGGAACCTCACACCATCAAGGATGCGGCATCGGGGGCGAAGCGACACGTCCCCCGTTCGCGTCCCCCGTTTCGCGCCCCCTCAATCACGGAACGCGCGCCGGATTGCCGCCGGCCGTGCACCCGTGCCCGGGCGTGCGCGTCGCGCGCGCCGGGCGGACGGGGGTTCGGGGGCGGGGCGGGGACGGTCCGTCCCGCGTGCCCCGCCGTACCCCTGGGCCCTCCCCCCTTCCGTGCCGCCGGTGCGGTGGCGCACGGCCGGGGAGGACGGTGGTCCTCCGCCGCGCGTGGGGCGGGGACCGCGGGACCGGGCGCGCGGCCCGGTCGACGGGCTCCGGGGGCGTGCCCCCGGGGTCCCGTGCGGTGCGCGGGTCAGCGCACCAGGCCCCAGCGGAAGCCGAGCGCGACCGCGTGGGCGCGGTCGGAGGCGCCGAGCTTCTTGAAGAGTCGACGGGCGTGGGTCTTGACCGTGTCCTCGGAGAGGAACAGCTCGCGGCCGATCTCGGCGTTGGAGCGGCCGTGGCTCATGCCTTCGAGCACCTGGATCTCGCGCGCGGTGAGGGTGGGCGCGGCGCCCATCTCGGCGGAGCGGAGCCGGCGGGGGGCCAGGCGCCAGGTCGGGTCGGCGAGGGCCTGGGTCACGGTGGCCCGCAGTTCGGCGCGCGAGGCGTCCTTGTGCAGGTAGCCGCGGGCGCCGGCGGCGACCGCGAGGGCCACGCCGTCCAGGTCCTCGGCGACGGTCAGCATGATGATGCGGGCGCCGGGGTCGGCCGAGAGCAGTCGACGGACCGTCTCGACGCCGCCGAGGCCGGGCATCCGGACGTCCATGAGGATCAGGTCGGACCGGTCGGCACCCCAGCGGCGGAGGACTTCCTCGCCGTTGGCCGCCGTGGTCACGCGCTCGACGCCGGGCACGGTGGCCACAGCCCGTCGGAGCGCCTCTCGGGCAAGCGGGGAGTCGTCGCAGACGAGGACGGATGTCATGACCGCCCTCCGGAGCTGCTGATGCGCGTCACCTTGAGCCTCCAGGCTGGTACGTGTCGTCACCTGTGCGGTCGATGCCACCGGACACCTGTCCGATCGCCGGTGCTCTCAACCGCCTTCGCACTCTCAACGACGGTCACTCGAAAGAGTTACGGGGCGGGAGCACACCTTCGGCACTCTACGTGAGGAGGCAATCACGACACGCGCACCGCCGGGTAGCTGTCCCCCATCTGGAGCTATGCCCTATTTGGCGGCTTTCCTTCCGTTTGATGGGTGTCTGACGCTAGGGTCCGAATAAGTCATATTTGCAGCTGGTCACACCACAGCTGTGGAGACTTGGACCGTATCCGCGTCAGTACCGGCACCAAGAGGACTTCCCATGGCAGATTTCTCCCGCCTCCCCGGACCGAACGCCGACCTCTGGGACTGGCAGCTGCTGGCCGCCTGCCGCGGGGTCGACAGCTCCCTCTTCTTCCACCCGGAAGGTGAGCGGGGCGCGGCCCGGAGCGCGCGCGAAGCCTCGGCGAAGGAGGTGTGCATGCGCTGCCCCGTCCGGGCCGAGTGCGCGGCGCACGCGCTGGCCGTCCGCGAGCCCTACGGCGTGTGGGGCGGACTGACGGAGGACGAACGCGAGGAGCTGATGGGCCGGGCCCGGCACCGCCTCATCCCCGCCACGGCCGCGGTCACCGCCGCCACCACCGGAGCCACCACGAGCGCGCTCGGCAACCTCACCGGCACCCTCGGCGCCCCGCAGCCGAAGCCCGCCCCCAAGCCCACCCCGCCGCCCAAGCGCACGCCCCCGCCCACCCCGACCGCCCCCACCCCGAAGCCCGCCCCGCCCGCCGGCGCCCGCACCCCCGCGCGCGCCCACACCCCGGCCGCGCACGGCAGCGCCCTCAACGGCACCGCCGCCGACACCGGCCCGCTGAACCCCAACCAGAACCCGAACCAGAACGCGAGCACCGTGAACGGCACGCCGACCGGCGCCCGACCGCACGGACACGGCGGCGGCACCGGCCGCCCGGTCGGCACCCACACCAACCGGCCCGTGCTCGCCGGCAGCCCCAACCGGCTCGGCCGCCGCGACTGACCCGAGCCCCGCTCCCCCGCCCCGACCCCGCGCGCACCGCGCACGGTCGGGGCGGGGCCCACGCGAGCCCGCCCGGCGCCCGGCCGGCCCCCGGCTCAGCGACTCAGCGGTTCGCGGCCCGTTCCAGTTCGGTCAGGGTCTCCGCCACCGCCGGCACCCGGGCCAGGTCCGGCAGGGTCAGCGCGACCACCTCGCGCTCCACCGCCGGCTCCACCACCACCGTGCGCACCCCCTTGGCCCGCACCGACTCCACCGCCAGCTCGGGCAGCACCGCCACCCCGAGCCCGGCGCCGACCAGCCCGACCACGGCCGGGTAGTCGTCGGTGGCGAAGTCGATCCGAGGGGTGAAGCCGACCCCCTCGCAGACCTCCACCAGGTGCCGGCGGCAGCGCGGGCAGCCCGCGATCCACGCCTGGTCGGCCAGTTCCGCGAGGTCCACGCGTTCCCGTTCGCCCAGCGCGTGCCCCTGTGGCACCAAGCCCACCAGCCGGTCGGTGAGCAGCGGGCGCACCACCAGGTCCTCCCATTCGGCCGGGGTGGAGGAGCCGACGTAGCGGAAGGCGAGGGCCACGTCGCAGTCGCCCTCGCGGAGCATCTCCACCGAGCGCGGCGGCTCGGCCTCCACCAGCGAGACCCGGGTGCCGGGGTGCGCGGCGCGCAGCGCCGCCAGGGCGGTGGGCACGAGGGTGGAGCTGCCGCTGGGGAAGGACACCAGGCGGACCCGGCCGGCGCGCAGCCCGGCGATGGCCGCGACCTCCTCCTCGGCCGCCGTCAGCCCGGCCAGGATCCCGGCCGCGTGCCGCACGAGGGCCTCGCCGGCCTGGGTGAGCCGCATCTCGCGGCCGGTGCGGATCAGCAGCGGGGTGCCGGCCGACTGCTCCAGGGCCTTCATCTGCTGGGAGACGGCGGGCTGGGTGCAGCCCAGTTCGCGGGCGGCGGCGGAGAAGGAGCCGGTGGTGGCGACGGTGCGCAGGATGCGGAGGTGGCGGGCTTCGATCACCCTTCGAGCATAAGCCACCCTTTCATCAAGGGGGCATTAATGCCCATGCGCCTTTGATCCTGCCTTGGATAGCGTGGTGCCATGGAGCCCACTCACACCCCCGCCGGCCCGACCGGCGTCCTCGTCTCGCTCAACGTCGGCCGTCCCGAGGCCCGGGAGTACACCGACGCCTCCGTCGGCGTCACCGCCATCGGCAAGCGCCCCGTGCCCGGCCCGCTGCGGGTGACCGCGCCCGGGCCCAAGGGCGAGGGCGGCAGCGGGGTCGAGGGCGACACCGTCTGCGACCGCCGCTACCACGGCGGCGACCACCAGGCCGTGTACGCGTACGCGCGCGAGGACCTCGACTGGTGGGGCGGGGTGCTGGAGCGCGAGCTCGCGCCGGGCCTGTTCGGGGAGAACCTGACGACGGTCGGCCTCGACGTGAACGGCGCCCTGATCGGCGAGCGCTGGCGGGTCGGCGGGGAGCTGGTGCTGGAGGTGGCCTCGGCCCGCATCCCCTGCCGCACCTTCCAGGGCGCGCTGGACGAGGGCGGATGGGTGAAGCGGTTCACCCAGGAGGGGCGGCCGGGTGCCTACCTGCGGGTGATCACCCCGGGTCCGGTCTCGACGGGGGACGCGATCGAGGTGATCCACCGTCCGGAGCACGAGGTGACCGTGGCCGTGCTGTTCCGCGCGCTGACCACCGAACGGGCCCTGCTGCCGCAGGTGCTGGCGGCCGGGGAGGCGCTGGGGCCCTCGGAGACGGCGAAGGCGCGGGAGTGGATCGCGAAGCGGGACGCGCGCGGCGCCGGGCCGGTCGGGGGCTGAGCGCGCCGCCGCCCGGGGGCACCGGGGGGCCGCCCCGCTCGTGGACGGGCGGGGGTCGGCCGTAGGTTGGGGCCCATGACGACTGCGTTGATCACCGGGTCCACCGCCGGCATCGGGGCCGCGTTCGCGCGCCGGCTGGCCTCCCAGGGCCGGCATCTGGTGTTGGTGGCCCGCGACACCGAGCGCCTGAACCGGCAGGCCACCGAACTGCACGACCGGCACGGGGTCGAGGTGGAGGTGCTGACCGCCGACCTCTCGACGGAGGAGGGCATCGCGGCGGTGGAGCACCGGCTCGCCGACCGCACCCACCCCGTGGACCTGCTGGTCAACAACGCCGGGTTCGGCAACCGGGGCCGCTGGCTGGAGGTGCCGATGGCCGACGAACTGACGATGCTGAAGGTGCACGTGGAGGCCGTGCTGCGGCTGTCGACGGCGGCGGCCGAGTCGATGCGCGAGCGCGGCCGGGGCGGGATCGTGAACGTGGCCTCGGTCGCGGCCTTCCTGCCGCGCGGCACGTACGGGGCGAGCAAGGCGTGGGTGGTGCAGTTCACCCAGGGCGCGGCGAAGGACCTGGCCGGGTCGGGGGTGCGGATGATGGCGCTGTGCCCGGGGTTCGTGCGCACCGAGTTCCACGAGCGGGCCGGGATGGGGACGGACAACATCCCGGGCTGGATGTGGCTGGACGCGGACAAGCTGGTGGCGGAGGCGCTGACGGACCTGGCGCGCGGCCGGACCGTGTCGATCCCCGATCCGCGGTACAAGGCGCTGATGGGCGTGGTGAAGCTGGCGCCGCGCGGGCTGTTGGGCGGGGTGTCCTCGAAGGCGGGCCGCAAGTACGGGCCGCGCTGAGGCCCGTGCCGGGGTGGGGTCCGTGCCCCGTGGGATCCGTGCCGGGGTGAGGCGCGTGCCCGTGTGAGGCCCGTCGTGCCGAATCGTTCCCGCGCGGCCCCCTCGGGCCGGCCCCGGACGTGCGGGAGGCCCCGCCCGGTGTTCACCGGGCGGGGCCTCGCCGTGTGCGCCGGCCCGAGGGCCGGGGTGCCCCTCGCGGGGCGGTGCCTCAGTGGCTGTGGCCGTGGCCGCCGTGGCTGTGGCCGGCGTCGCCCTCGTCCTCGGCCGGCTTCTCGACGACCAGGGTCTCGGTCGTCAGGAGCAGGGAGGCGATGGAGGCGGCGTTCTCCAGGGCGGAGCGGGTGACCTTGACCGGGTCGATGACGCCGGCCTTGACCAGGTCGCCGTACTCGCCGGTGGCGGCGTTGAAGCCCTGGCCCTTGTCGAGCTCGGCGACCTTGGAGGTGATGACGTAGCCCTCCAGGCCGGCGTTCTCGGCGATCCAGCGCAGCGGCTCGACGACGGCGCGGCGGACGACCGCGACACCGGTGGCCTCGTCGCCGGTCTTGCCGAGGTTGTCCTCCAGGACCTTCGCGGCGTGGACGAGCGCGGAGCCGCCACCGGAGACGATGCCCTCCTCGACCGCGGCGCGGGTCGCGGAGATGGCGTCCTCCAGACGGTGCTTCTTCTCCTTCAGCTCCACCTCGGTGGCGGCGCCGACCTTGATGACGCACACGCCGCCGGCGAGCTTCGCGAGGCGCTCCTGGAGCTTCTCGCGGTCCCAGTCGGAGTCGGTGGACTCGATCTCGGCCTTGATCTGGTTGACGCGGCCGAGGACGTCCTCGGAGGAGCCGGCGCCGTCCACGATCGTGGTGTCGTCCTTGGAGACGGTCACGCGGCGGGCGGAGCCCAGCACGTCGAGACCGGCCTGGTCGAGCTTGAGGCCGACCTCCTCGGCGATGACGGTGGCACCGGTGAGGGTGGCCATGTCCTGGAGCATCGCCTTGCGACGGTCGCCGAAGCCGGGGGCCTTGACGGCGACCGCGTTGAAGGTGCCGCGGATCTTGTTGACGACCAGGGTCGACAGGGCCTCGCCCTCGACGTCCTCGGCGATGATCAGCAGCGGCTTGGAGCCACCCGCCTGGATGACCTTCTCCAGCAGCGGCAGCAGGTCCTGGATGGACGTGATCTTGCCCTGGTTGATCAGGATGTAGGGGTCGTCGAGGACGGCCTCCATGCGCTCCTGGTCGGAGACCATGTACGGGGAGAGGTAGCCCTTGTCGAAGGCCATGCCCTCGGTGAACTCCAGCTCCAGGCCGAAGGTGTTGGACTCCTCGACGGTGATGACACCGTCCTTGCCGACCTTGTCCATCGCCTCGGCGATGAGCTCG
This sequence comes from Streptomyces dryopteridis, assembly GCF_049606955.1. Taxonomy (NCBI): domain Bacteria; kingdom Bacillati; phylum Actinomycetota; class Actinomycetes; order Kitasatosporales; family Streptomycetaceae; genus Streptomyces; species Streptomyces dryopteridis. The sequence goes on from NZ_CP187113.1 coordinate 2,206,651, forward strand.
CCGACCTGCTTGTCCTGCGCGGAGAGCGCGGCGACGGCGGCGATGTCGGCCTTGTCCTCGATCGGGCGGGCGGTCGCGAGGAGGTCCTCGGAGATCGCCTTGACCGCGGCGTCGATGCCCTTCTTCAGGGAGGCCGGGGAGGCGCCGGCGGCGACGTTGCGCAGACCCTCGCGGACGAGCGCCTGGGCCAGGACGGTCGCGGTGGTGGTGCCGTCACCCGCGATGTCGTTGGTCTTGGTCGCCACCTCCTTGACGAGCTGGGCGCCGAGGTTCTCGTACGGGTCGTCGAGCTCGACCTCACGGGCGATGGTGACGCCGTCGTTGGTGATGGTCGGCGCGCCGAACTTCTTGTCGATGACCACGTTGCGGCCCTTGGGGCCGATCGTGACCTTGACCGTGTCGGCCAGCTTGTTGACGCCGCGCTCAAGGGCGCGACGGGCGTCCTCGTCGAACTTCAGGATCTTCGCCATGGAAGCGGTTCAGCCCTCTCGAAAATTCCGGGGTGTAAACACGTCGCGCCCCTCGCCGCCCGGCGTGAGCGGGGAGATGAGGGGCGCGACCGCCGACGGACGACGGCCCGGGGTTCCGGACCGGCCGCGCACGCCGGGGTGATGCCTTGGTGGTGCCGGGTCTTACTTCTCGACGATCGCGAGCACGTCGCGGGCCGAGAGGACGAGGTATTCCTCGCCGCTGTACTTGACCTCGGTGCCGCCGTACTTGCTGTACAGCACGATGTCGCCGACGTTCACGTCGAGCGGCAGACGCTGGCCGTCCTCGAAGCGGCCCGGGCCCACGGCGAGGACGACGCCCTCCTGGGGCTTCTCCTTCGCGGTGTCCGGGATGACCAGGCCGGAGGCCGTGGTCTGCTCGGCGTCGAGCGGCTGGACCACAATGCGGTCCTCAAGCGGCTTGATGGCAACCTTGGAGCTGGCGGTCGTCACGATCCGACCTCCCCCTTCGGAGATCTCGCGGGGTTAACTGTCTGGGGTGCGAACCAGCCGGCCCGTCGTCGCGGGTGCCGGACCTGCCCGTCGCAATTGGCACTCACCAGGGGCGAGTGCCAGGGCCGAGACTATTCCGGTGATTAGCACTCGGTCAAGCGGAGTGCCAATTCAGCACCCTCGCGGGGTGGCCGGCGGGGTCGGGACCACCGCGCGGGACGGGGGCGGGGCGAACGGCCCGGGCTGATCAGTACCCGTCCGCGGGCCGTCCACACGGGGCCGGGGCGCCCGGTGCGGGCGGGCCGGGGCGGTGTGACTCTTCCCATCGGCGTCCGGGCCAGGAACCATGGTCACGGGCGTATCGTCAAAGACGATATGAAGACAAAGCGCCGCACAGCCGGACGGGCGGGCCGCGGGACCGACGCGTTCCCGTTCGCCCCGGCAGCCCCGGTCGGACCCGCGCCGACCCCGGCCCTCGACCTTCCCACCCGTTCCGCCTCCGCATCGTCGACCCCCGGTGGTTCCCGGTGCGCGGACTGAGCGTGGTGGGCGCCTCGGCGCGTGCGCGGCGGCGCACCGAGGCGTGGCTGTTGTTGTTCGTCGTGCTCATCAGCGTCGCGGGCGTGGCCTGCGCGGGTCTGGCGATGAACGACGAGCTGCCGGGGAACATCGGCAGCTTCGCGGTCAGCATGACCCTGCTGGCCCTGGTGGGGCATCTGGCCGTGCGCCGGTTCGCGGCCTACGCCGACCCGCTGATCCTGCCGCTGGCCCTGCTGTTGTCGGGGCTGGGCCTGGTGCTGCTGTTCCGCCTGGACCAGGCGTACATCGAGCGCTACAACTCCGAGGCGAACGCCCCGGGGCAGATGATGTGGACCGTGGTGGGCGTGGCCGCGTGCGTGATCACGCTGATGGTGCTGCGGGACCACCGGCTGCTCCAGCGGTTCATCTACATCACGATGGTCGTGGCCCTGGTGCTGCTGATCGCGCCGGCGTTCTTCGGCGCGGACACCTACGGCGCCAAGCGCTGGATCCAGTTGCCGGGCATCTCGGTGCAGCCGGGCGAGTTCGTGAAGATCATGATCGCGATCTTCTTCGCGGGCTACCTGATGATCCACCGGGACTCGCTGGCGCTGACCGGCCGGAAGTTCCTGGGGATCCGGCTGCCCCCGATGAAGCAGCTGGGGCCGATCGTGACCGTGTGGGTGGTCTCGATGCTGGTGCTGGTCTTCGAACGGGACCTGGGCACCTCGCTGATCTTCTTCGGCGTGTTCGTCGTGATGCTGTACGTGGCCACCGCGCGCACGAGCTGGATCGTGTGCGGTCTGCTGATGGCGGCGGTGGGCGCGTTCGTGGTCGGGTCCAGCGAGCCGCACGTGAAGGGCCGCGTGGACGCGTGGCTGGATCCGATGGCGTACTACACCAAGGGCACCGGCACGGATCAGCTCGCGCAGGCCCTGTTCAGCTTCGGCACCGGCGGGTTGACCGGGACGGGGCTCGGGCAGGGGCAGCCGGAACTGATCAAGTTCGCGGGCCGCTCGGACTTCATCCTGACCACGGTCGGCGAGGAGTTGGGCCTGGCCGGGGTGATGGTGGTCGTGCTGCTGTACGCGCTGCTCGTGCAGCGCGGGCTGCGGATGGCGCTGGGCGCCCGTGACCCCTTCGGCAAGCTGTTGGCGGTGGGGCTCTCGGCGGCGCTGGCCCTGCAGGTGTTCGTGGTCGCGGGCGGGGTGACCGGCTTGATCCCGTTGACCGGCAAGGCGCTGCCGTTCCTCGCGAAGGGCGGTTCGTCCCTGCTGGCGAACTGGATCATGATCGCGTTGCTGTTGCGGATCAGCGACAGCGCGGAGCGCCTGCGGGAGGCGGACGCGACGACCCCGCTGGATCCGCTGGAGCCGGGTCCGATGGGGGCGTTGGACGCATCCCCCACCATGATCACCCCGGGTCGCTGACCGGCCCCGCCCCGGATCGCGAAGGGCCCCGGACGTCGAGCGTGCTCGCGTCCGGGGCCCTTCGCGCGCGTCACATCCAGTCTTCGAGCCGGCCGATCTCGTAGCCCTGCTCCTGGATCCGGCGCAGGAGTTCGCGGGTCATCTCCACCTCGGTCTCGCCCTTGAGCTCGGCGGGGCCGCGGAAGTGGGCGAGGACGATGTCGCCGGGGCGCAGGCCCTTGCCCTCGGCGTACTGGAGGTCGTGGATCTGCATGGAGGCCCGCCACAGCACTGCGGCGCGCAGTCCGCAGCCCTTGGCGGCGCGGAGGGTGTCGGCGTTGTGGTTGCCGTAGGGCGGGCGGAAGAGCGCGGGGCGGGTGCCGAAGGCGGCGGCGAGGCGGTCCTGCTGCCCGCAGATCTCGCGCTTCTGGGCCTCGGCCCCCAGGGTGCGCAGGTTGGGGTGGGTCAGGGTGTGGTTGTTGACGACGCTGCCGTGGCCCTGGTCGCGCAGCGCGCGGAACCAGCCGTAGTCCGAGCCGGCCACGCTGTCCGTGAGGAACATGCTGATCGGCAGTTTCAGGTCGGCCGCCATGCGGAGGAAGGCGGGGTCCTTCTCGGCTCCGTCGTCGAAGGTCAGGAAAACGATTCTGCGCCCGTCGGGCACGGGTATTCGGTCCACGACCGGCACCTGGTCGGGGGCGGCCGGGGCGGGCAGCGGGGGTTTGACGGCGGGCGCGGGCGCGAAGCGCGGCGGGGCGGCCAAGCCCCAGCGGCGGTACGCGTCCGCGTCGGCGGCGGCCGGGCCGGACGGGGAGGGCCGGGCGGCCGGCGGGGCGCTCGGGGAGGCCGAGCCGGGGCCGAGGGCCTGCCGGCCCAGGCGTTCCACCGGCTCGGTGGTGCGGGAGCAGCCGCCGGCGAGGACGGCGACGGCGAGGGCGAGCGCGCCGGCCGCGAGGGCGCGGGGTCGGGAGGGACGCGGGGTCCGGGGCCGGCGCGAGCGCATCAGAGATAGTCCTCCAGGCGGGCCACGGCGTATCCCTTGTCCGTGACGGTCTTCATGAACTGACGGATCATGTCAGGCATGGATCCCTTCCAGTCCTCCCGGCCCCGGAAGTGGGTCAGGACGATGTCGCCGGGGTGCAGGTCGCGGTCCCATTCGCGCCAGTCCATCTTGTCGGGGAAGACCTCGGCGTTCCAGAGCGGGGCGTGCTTGATCCCGCAGGAGGCGGCGGCGCGCAGGGTGTCCTGGTTGTAGTTGCCGTAGGGCGGGCGGAACAGGGTGGGGCGCTTGCCGAAGACGCGCTGGATGGTCTCCTGCTGGCCGCAGATCTCCTCGCGCTGCTTCTCGTAGGAGAGGGCCGGCATGTACCGGTGGTTGAGGGTGTGGTTGTTGATGCCGACGCCGGCCTGCTGCATGCGCTTGAAGTACGGGTAGTCGTCCTTGACGACGTAGTCGCTGAGGAACGCCGTGTAGGGGATCTTCAGCTCCTTCATCATCTCGATGAACTGGGGGTCCTTCTCGGCGCCGTCGTCGATGGTGAGGAAGACGACCTTGTCCTCGGTGGGGACGGTGGTGAAGACGGGGGGCAGGCTCTCGCCGCCCTCGACCTCGAAGCCCTCGCGGGTGGTGATCTCCGCCTTCTGCCTGGGCGCGGCCGGGGCGGTGAGGGGCACCTTGGCCAGGCCCCACTTCTTGGTGGCGGCGACGAGGGCGGCGCGGGCCTGGCGGGCCTGGGCAGCCTTGTCCAGGACGGGCGCGGCGCCGGCCGCGCCCTTGGGTTGCCGCTCGGCGGGGCGGTCCGCGTCGGCGGAGCAGGCGGTGCCGAGGGAGGCGACCAGGAGGGCGCCGAGCGCGAGGGCGGCACGGCGGCGGGCGCGCGCACGGCCCATTTCTTCCTTTTGTCGTACAAGCTGCATGGCTGGATCCTGACAACGCGATCCGGCGCCACGCCGACGCCATGCGCCCCGCCACGCCGACGACCACCCCCATGGCGCACACCCGCCCCGCACCGGGCCGGGCGCGCCGCACCCCCGGAGCCGCCGACAATGGGACGGTGACCCACCCCGACACCGCCGCCGACACCGCGCACGCCCCCGCCGGGAACGACCCCCTCGCCGCGTTCGCCGCCCTGCGCACCGACACCGGCCGCGCCCTGCTGGACTCCCTGCGCGACCACCGACCCGCCGACGACCTCGCCGTCGCGACCCGGCTGCGCCGCGAGCACCCCACCGCCCTGGTCTCCGCCGCCCTGGGCCAGGCCGCCCTGCGCCGGCGCGCCGAGCCCAAGTTCGGCGTGGCGGACGCGCACCGGATGTGGTTCACCCCGGCCGGCGTCGAGATGGCCACCCGCGCCACCGTCGCCCGCCACCGCGCCGAACGCCTCGCCGCCCTCGGCGTCCGCTCCGTGGCCGACCTGTGCTGCGGCATCGGCGGCGACGCGATCGCGCTCGCCCGCGCCGGCGTCCGCGTGCTCGCCGTGGACCGCGACCCGCTCACGGCCGCCGTGGCCCGCGCCAACGCCGAGGACCTCGGCCTCGACGCGCTGATCGAGGTCCGCGAGGCCGACGTCACCGACGTGGACACCGGCGGCTGGGACGCCGTCTTCCTCGACCCCGCCCGGCGCGGCGGCCGGGGCCGCACCTTCGACCCCGAGGCGTACTCCCCGCCGCTGTCCTGGGCCGTGGAGACCGCCCGCGCCGCCCGGCACGCCGCGATCAAGATCGCCCCCGGCATCCCGCACGAGGCCGTGCCCGCCGAGGCCGAGGCCGAGTGGATCTCCGACCGGGGCGAGGTCAAGGAGGCCGTGCTCTGGTTCGGCACCACCCCCGGCGCCGTCCGCGCCACCCTGCTGCCCGCCGGGGACGCCCTCGTCGTCACCGAACCCCCCGCCGCCCCCGAGGTCGGCCCCGTCGGCCGCTGGCTCTACGAACCCGACGGCGCCGTCATCCGCGCCCACCTCGTCGCCGAGGTCGCCCGCGCCGTCGACGGCCGGCTGATCGACCCGACGATCGCGTACGTCACCGGCGACACCCCCGAGCCCGTCGCCACCCCGTGGGCCACCGCCTACGAGATCACCGACACCATGCCGTTCAGCCTGAAGAAGCTGAAGGCCCTGCTGCGCGAACGCGGGGTCGGGATCCTCACCGTCAAGAAGCGCGGCTCCGCGATCGAGCCCGAGGAACTGCGCCGCAAGGTCAAACCCCAGGGCCCGAACTCCGCGACCGTGTTCCTCACGCGGGTGGCGGGGGCCCCGACGGTGCTGATCGGGGCGCCGGCACCGACGCCGTGACCCCGGCCCCGGCGGCCGGGCCGCCCGCGCGGGCGAGCCGGGCCGCCCAGCGGTGGTGCGCCACCGCCTTGCCCAATCCGGTCAGACCCGTCACCCACAGGATCAGCCCCAGGCCGATCCAGAACCCGACCTCCCCATACGTGGCCTGCCCCGGCCGGGCCGTGCCCGCCGCCACGAAGGTCACGCTCAGCCCGATCGCGCACCACAGCGCCGAGGTCGCCAGCCACACCGCGCCGCGCACCGGGTCCCGCAGCGCCGGGTCCACCGCCGGCCCGGTCCCGTCCGGCCCGGTCTCCGCCTCGGCCCACTGCGCCAACAACCGGCGCGCCTGCCGGTCCCGCCGCGCGCCCCACCGCAACCACAACGAGGCCGGCACCAGCACCCCCACGCCGAGCAGTGTGAACACCACCCCGACCACCGTCTCCGAGACCCCGCCCCGCTCGAACGCGGGCCAGGCCAGGGCCAGACACCCCCACCCCAACACGAACACCGCCGCCACCAGCCACAGCAGCAACAGGCGCCCGTAGCCGAGCACCACCCCGCTCAACTCGGCCAGGTACCGGCCGCGGTCCACCCGCACCGCGGACTCGTCGACCCAGGCGCGCAGGTGCGGCGGCGGAGGCGGCGGCGGAAGGTCACTGCGGGGCATGTGCATGACCCTAGGGGATGTGCCGCGCGGGCCGCGCACCACCCGCGCCCCGCGCCCGCCCCCCCGTCAACCCCCGCTGCCCGCGCCCTCGAAGACCTCCGTGGACTCGAACCGCCAACGGTGCACCGGCCGCGTGATCAGGTCCGCCGCCGGCTCCGGCAACTCCGGCAACTCCGCGCCCAGACCGGCCGCCCGCCACCAGGTCACCACCAACACCCGGTCCCCGACCGCCCGCAGCACCTCCCGGCGCAGCGGGTCGGCCGCGAGCACCCGCGAACGGGCCCACTCCAACAGCTCCGGACCCCGCCCGGCCACGGCCCGGGCCTCCCACATCAACGCGACGGTGATCACGAGTACAGGTTGTCCTTGCTCAGCTCGTGCACGTGATCGTGGTCGTGCGCGTGGCCGTGACCGTGACCGTGCGCGTGCGCGTGCCCGTGGTCCTCGCCCGGCACGTGCGGCTCGGTCACCGGCAGCGAGGAGTCCGCCGACAGCCCCAGGTCCGAGGCCGGACGGTTGCGGCGGACCATCTCCGCGCCCAGCGCCGCGACCATCGCCCCGTTGTCCGTGCACAGCTTCGGCCTCGGCACCCGCAGCACGATCCCGGCCGCCTCGCACCGCTCCCGCGCCAGCGACCGCAGCCGTGAGTTCGCCGCGACCCCGCCGCCGATCATCAGGTGGTCCACGCCCTCGTCCTTGCACGCGCGGATCGCCTTGCGGGTCAGCACGTCCACCACGGCCTCCTGGAACGAGGCCGCCACGTCCCGCACCGGCACCTCCTCGCCCGCGTTCCGCTTCGCCTCGATCCAGCGGGCCACCGCCGTCTTCAGGCCCGAGAACGAGAAGTCGTACGCCGCGTCGCGCGGCCCGGTCAGCCCGCGCGGGAAGCGGATCGCCTCCGGGTCGCCCTCCTTCGCGAGCCGGTCGATCACCGGACCACCCGGGAACCCGAGCTGCAACACCCGCGCGATCTTGTCGAACGCCTCGCCGGCCGCGTCGTCGATGGTCGCGCCCAAGGGCCGCACGTCCGAGGTGATGTCCGGCGCCAGCAGCAGGGAGGAGTGCCCGCCCGAGACCAGCAGCGCCATCGTCGGCTCCGGCAGCGGCCCGTGCTCCAGCTGGTCCACGCAGATGTGCGAGGCCAGGTGGTTCACGCCGTACAGCGGCTTGCCCAGCGCGTACGCGTACGCCTTCGCCGCCGACACGCCCACCAGCAGCGCGCCCGCCAGCCCCGGCCCCGCCGTGACCGCGATCCCGTCCAGGTCCCGGGCGCTGACCCCGGCCTCCTTCAGGGCCCGCTCGATGGTGGGGACCATCGCCTCCAGGTGGGCCCGCGAGGCCACCTCCGGCACCACCCCGCCGAACCGGGCGTGCTCGTCCACGCTGGACGCGACCGCGTCCGCGAGGAGGGTCGTCCCGCGCACGACACCGACACCGGTCTCGTCGCAGGAGGTCTCGATGCCGAGGACGAGGGGTTCGTCAGCCATGGGTGGTACCGCCTTGTGCGCGCGCGCCGGCCACCGGCGCGGAATCCGAATCGGACGGGGGCGCGGCCGGATCGGCCAACCGCATCACCAACGCGTCCACATTGCCCGGCTGGTAGTAACCCCGCCGGAAACCGACCGGTTCGAAACCGAACCGCTCGTAGAGCCGCTGGGCCCGGGCGTTGTCCACCCGCACCTCCAACAGCACCTCCGCGCACTCGAACGCGGTCGCGGCCCGGATCAGCTCCGTCAGCAGCCGCGCGCCGAGCCCGGTGCCCTGCGCGTCGGCGGCCACCGCGATGGTCTGCACGTCGGCGGTGTCCGCCGCGCTCGCCAGGCCCGCGTACCCGAGCAGCCGCCCGGTCCCCGGGTCCTCGGCCACCACGTACCGGTGGGTGGCGTCCGCGCCGCGCGCCCGGGTGAGCTCCGACCAGAACATCCCGGCCGACCAGGCGTCCTCCGGGAACAGCTCGTGCTCCAGGGCCAGCACCGGCGGGATGTCCCACCAGCGCATCTCGCGCAGCACGGCGGGCGCGGGCCCGGCCGCCGCCGGGGTGTGCGTCTCGGGCCCGGTCACTGGGGGGTGACCACCTTGTAGTTCTTCGGGACCTGCGCGTCGGGCCGGCGCAGGTACAGCGGCACGGGCTCCAGGAAGGGCTCCCCGGCCGCCAACCGCTCCGCGGCCAGGGACGCGAGCGCCGCCGCCGACTGGTGCTCCGGCACGTGCGGCGCGTCCCCGAAGACCTCCGGGTACAGCACGGCGCCCGCGCCGACGGCCGGCAGCCCGGCCACCCGCTCGGCGATCTCCGCCGGCCGGTCCACCGCCGGGTCCCCGACCCGGGTGCGCGGGTCCTCGTAGCGGGCCCAGTACACCTCCTTGCGGCGGGCGTCCGTGGCCACCACGAAGGGGCCGGTCAGACCGGCCTCGCCGGCCGCCCACGCCAGGCCGTCCAGGGTGCACACGCCGTGCACCGGCACGCCCAGGGCCGCGCCGAAGGTCGTCGCCGTCACCAGACCCACCCGCAGGCCCGTGTAGGGGCCCGGTCCGACGCCCACCACGATCCCGGTGACCGCGTCGAGCTTGACGCCCGCCTCGTGCAGGACCCGGTCGACGGCGGGCAGCAGCAGCTCCCCGTGCCGGCGGGCGTCGACCTGGTCGGAGCGGGCGATGACGGAGGAGCCGTCGTGCAGGGCGACGGTCACGGCGGGGGTGGCGGTATCCACGGCGAGCAAGAGCACGCGAACAGCCTACGACTCCGCACGCCCCCGGGTGCCCCGCGTCGGCGCCACCCGGGCCGGACCCGCCCCGACTGCTACCTTTCGAGACGAACTCGTGGGACGACAAGGGTGGAGTGGAGCCGACGTGGCACGCAGCAGCTCGGGAATCGTGGTCGGACTGACGGCCGGCGCGCTGGCCGTCGTGGGCTTCCTGGCCTTCCAGGCATCCGCCACCGCCCCCGCGCACCCGCCGACCCCGAGCGCGGCCGGGTCCAAGACCCCCCAGGCCCCCGCCCCCTCCGCGCCCGCCGCCAAGCCCGACGCCGTGCCCGCCGACTCCGGCACCGGGCAGCGCGTGGTGTGGTCGCTGGCCGCCAAGCGGGTCTGGCTGGTGCCCGCCCAGGGCAAGGCCCGCACGTTCACGGTGATGCCCTCCTCGGTGGTGCCCCAGCCGGGCACCTACGCCGTCAACAACCGCACCGGCGCCCCCACCACCGGCTCGGACGGGGTGCGGATCGAGCACATCGTGCGGTTCACGGCCGTCGAAGGGGTCACGGTCGGCTTCAGCGCCCGGACGGACGGCGCGATGCCGGAGCCGGACATGACCAAGAAGACCGGCGGGGTGCGCATGACCCGCGCCGACGGCGACGCCATGTGGAACTTCGCGACGGTCGGCGTGAAGGTCGTCGTCGTCCCCTGACGCGAGCGGCCCGACCGGCCGCTATCCGCCCGACCGCTCCCCCGGGTCCGCCGAGGTCCCGGGGCGCTCCGGCGCGTCCGGGGCGGGCGCGGGCGCCTGCCGGGCCTCGTCCTCGGGCGGGGTGGAGACCGCGGTGGCGGCGGCGCAGGAGGCGAGCAGGGCGTGCATGGACACGGGCCGGCGCGGCCCGGTGAGCCTTCCCCCGGCGGTTGACGACGTCGACACGTTTGCCTCCCGAACCCGAACCGACCCAGCAGAACTTAGGCAGACCTAACCTTTCCCCTTCCATGGGACCACGCCGGGCACCCCGCGCGCAACAACTTCCCGACACCGTGTCGGCACGTGGACGCCGCCCCACTCCCCCCTCACCCACGCCCCACGCCGATCCCCACCACCGCCCCGCCCCCGCCCGGGCACGCGAAAAGGGGCCGACGGACGTCCGTCGACCCCTCGCGAGCACCCGCGCCCGACCCACCGGGCCCGGCGCGGCCCCCGGGCTCAGCCCGCCGCCAGCGCCTCCAGCCCCGCCCGCGCCTGCGCGCGCGACCAGCGCCCGCCCAGACCGCGCACGGTGATCCGCCGCACGTCGTCCAGGACCTCCTCCGCGCCCACCGCCCGCTCGATCAGCACGTGCAGCCGGTCCTCCGACAGCTCCTCCACCTTGCCGTCGCCCCACTCCACCACGATCACCGAATCGGGCAGCGACACGTCGAGGTCCAGGTCCTCCATCTCGTCGAGCCCGCCCGCCAGCCGGTACGCGTCCACGTGCACCAGCGCCGGCCCGCCCACCAGCGACGGGTGCACCCGGGCGATCACGAACGTCGGCGAGGTCACCGCACCGCGCACCCCCAGCCCCTCGCCCAGGCCCCGGGTCAGCGTGGTCTTGCCCGCGCCCAGCTCGCCCGTCAGCAGCACCAGGTCCCCCGGGCCGAGCAGCGCGGCCAGCTCCCGCCCGAACGCCGTCATCCGCTCCGGGGAGTCCACGGTCACGCGCGCCACCACCCCGTCCCCGTCCGTGGCCTCCGGGCGCGGGATCGAGGGCACGTCGAGATCGGCGGCGGGAACGGCGGGAACGGGGGCGGGGGCCCGGTCGGAGCGGGCGGCTGCGGTCTGCGGTGCTTCCATACCGACCAACGTTAGCGCCCGTCGCCGGCCGCCCCGGCCCGCTCCCCGACCCGCCGCAGCAACTCCTCCAACAGCCCCGAGACCCGCTCCGGGTGCTCCAACATCAACAGGTGCCCGGCGTTCTCCAACACCACCAGCTCCGCCCCCGGCAGCAGCTCCTTGATCGCCTCGCTGTGCTCCGGCGGGGTGATCATGTCCCGGTCGGCGGCCACCACCGTCACCGGCAGCCCCTCGAACAGGGCCAGCGCCTCGCCCTTCTCGTGCGCGCCGAACGCCGGGTAGAACTCCGCCACCACGTCGATCGGCGTGCCCTCGATCAACCGCTCCGCGAACCGCGCCACCGCCGGGTCCACCTCCCGCGACCCGAAGGAGTACCGCTTGATCATCCCCGCGAACAGGTCCGCCGTGGCCCGCCGACCCCGCTCCACCAGCTCCGCCTGCGAACCCAGCGCCCGCAACACCCCCGGCAGCACCCGCCGCACCGCCGCGACCCCCGCCACCGGCAGCCCGTAGGTCACGTCCGCGAGACCCCCGCTGGAGGTCCCGATCAACGCCACCCCCACCACCCGCTCGCGCACGAACCCCGGGTCCGCGTCCGCCGCCGCCATGATCGTCATGCCGCCCATCGAATGCCCGACCAGGACCACGTCCCCCTCGGGCACCGCCGCGTCCAGCACCGCCCGCAGGTCCGCGCCCAACAGGTCGATGGTGACCGGCTCGCCCGACTCCTGCCCGACCCCGCGCGCCGAGCGGCCGTGACTGCGCTGGTCCCAGAAGACCGCCCGCACCCCCAGCTCCCGCAGCGCCGCCCGCTGGAAGTGCCACGAGTCCTGGGAGAGGCAGTAGCCGTGGCAGAACACCACCGTCAGCTCCGGCAGCCCCGCCGCGACCCGCGCCGCCGCGTCCTCGGCGGAGGGCTCGTCCACCTCGTACACCAGCTCCGTGCCGTCCTCGGCCGCGACCCGGCCCACCGTGCCGCGCAACGAGCCGTAGGGCCCCGCCGCGTCCAGCGCCAACCGCGCCTCACGCCGCACCCCGCGCCCGACCGTCAACCGCTCCACGGCCACACCGGCCGCCGCGCCCGCCGCCAACACGCCCAGTGCCGCGCCGGCCCAGCCCGCCTTGCGCCAGTTCTCGCCCACGCCGCCGTCCTCGCTCACCGAGAGGGCCCGGGGGACGATGACCCCCGAGCCGCTCAGACGTTCCGGTACACCCGGGGCACGCGCGCCCCGATCCGGGTGACGATCTCATACCCGATCGTGTCGCAGGCATCGGCCCAGTCCTGCGCCGTCGGCTCGCCCGACCCGCCCGGACCGAACAACACCGCCTCGTCCCCCGGCCGCACCTGCGGCCCGGACCCCGCCGGCCCGAGGTCCACCACGAACTGGTCCATCGCCACCCGACCCGCCGCCCGGTGCCACGCGCCGCCCACCAGCACCGGACCGCGCCCGGAAGCGTGCCGGGGCACCCCGTCCGCGTACCCGGCCGGGATCAGCGCCAGCCGGGTGCGCTCCGAGGTCGTGTAGTGGTGCCCGTAGCTGACGCCCTGCCCGGCCGGCACCTCCTTCACCAGCGCCACCGAGGCCCGCAGCGTCATCGCCGGCCGCAGCCCCAAGCGCTCCGGGGTGCCGACCTCCGGGGCCGGCGAGACCCCGTAGACCGCCAGGCCCGGCCGGATCAGGTCGAAATGCGACTCGGGCAGGGTCAGCACGGCCGGGGAGTTCGCGATGTGCCGCACCTCCGGCGTCAACCCCTCCTTCTCGGCGTGCGCGAGCATCTCGCGGAAGGCCGTCAGCTGGAGCGCGATGGAGGGGTGTCCGGGCTCGTCGGCGCACGCGAAGTGCGACCACACGCCCGTCACCGTCAGCAGCCCCTCGGTCTGCGCCGCCAGCGCCGCCGCGACCAGCTCCTCCCAGTCGGCCGGACCGCAACCGGCCCGGCCCAGACCCGTGTCGGCCTTCAGCTGCACCCGCGCCGGCCGTCCCGCCGCCCGCGCCGCCGCGCGCACCTCGTCCAAGGCCCACCGGGCGCTCACGGACACGTCGATCCCGGCCTCGATCGCCTCCCGCCACGGCCCGCCCGGGGTCCACAGCCAGCACAGCACCGGCGCGGTGATCCCCGCCGCCCGCAGGGCCAGGGCCTCCTGCGGGGTGGCCGTGGCCAGCCAGGTCGCCCCGGCCTCCAACGCGGCCCGGCCGCAGGGCACGGCCCCGTGCCCATAGCCGTCGGCCTTCACCACGGCCATCAGGGCGGAGCGGGGCGCCAGCGCGCGCAGGGCGCGGACATTGGCCCGAACGGCGTCAAGGTCGATCTCGGCGTGCACGCGCGGCGGTGTCTCGTTCATCGGCCCCATCCTCTCAGAACGCGACCCGCCCCCGATCCGGCCCCGATCCGGCCCCGATCCGGCCCGCCGCGGCCCGTTTCACGTGAAACACCGCGCACCGGACGGCGCCCGGACACCGCGCCGGGCCCCGCTCAGCGCTCCGCCGTCACGTCCTGCCACGCCCCGCGCAGCGCCCCCGCCACCTCGTGCGCGAGCAACGGGGAGGGGCCCAGCCGGCGCGCCGCCAGCCCGTGCAGGAACGCGCCGCACCCGGCCGCCCGCACCGGCTCCAGCCCACCCGCGAGCAGCGCCCCGGTCAGCCCCGCGAGCACGTCCCCGCTGCCCGCCGTGGCCAGCCACGGGGTCCCGGTCGGATTCACCCACACCGGACCCGCCGCCGCCCCCTCGGGCCCCGCGGCCGGCGCCACCAGCGTGGTCGAGCCCTTGAGCAGGGCCGTCACCCCGAACCGCGCGGCCAACTCCCGCACCGCCGCCACCCGCCCGGCCTCCACCTCCGCGCGCGGCCGGCCGAGCAGCGCGGCGGCCTCCCCCGCGTGCGGGGTGATCAGGGTGGGCGCGGACCGCCCCGCGAACTGCGCCCCGCGCAGCCCGTCGGCGTCCACCAGCACCGGCACCTCCGAGGCCAGCACCGAGCCGACCTCCTCCTCCCGGCCCTCCCCGATCCCCGGGCCCACCACCCACGCCTGCACCCGGCCCGGCCCGATCAACGCCTCCGGGTACGCGGCCAGCACCTCCGCCGCGCACGGCCCCACGTACCGCACCGCGCCCGCGCCCCCGCGCAGGGCGCCGGCCACCGCGAGCACGGCGGCCCCGGGATAGCGCCGGGAACCGGCGAGCACCCCCACCACCCCCCGCCGGTACTTGTCGCTCTCCCCCGTCGGCACCGGCAGGGCCCCGGCCACGTCGGCGTACTGCGGGGCCACCAGCGCCGGGTCCCCCGCCGCCGCCAGCAGCGGCCCGATGCCGATGTCCACCAGCCGCAGGGCCCCGGCCCGGCCCGCGCCCGGGTCCACGAGCAGACCGGGCTTGTACGCGCCGAAGGCCACGGTGGCGTCGGCGGTCACCGCCTCGCCCGCGACCTCGCCGGTGTCCGCGTCCACGCCGCTGGGCAGGTCCACGGCCACCACCAGGGCCCCGGCCGCGCGGGCCTCGGCGGCCTGGGCGGCGAGCGCGGCCGCCGCCGGCCGCAGCCCGCCCCGCCCCCCGATGCCGAGCAGCCCGTCCAGCACGAGGTCCACCCCGCGCCGCGGCCCGCGCCCGGGACCGTCCGGGCCCGTGCCCGGGACCGCCTCGGCGAGACGACCGCCGGCCGCCCGCAGGGCCGCCAGGCCCCCCGGGTGGGCCCGCTCGGGATCCAGCAGCACGGCGGTCACGGCGGCCCCGCGCCGGGCCAGCCGGGCCCCGGCGTACAGGGCGTCCCCGCCGTTGTCCCCGGGGCCCGCCAACAACGCCACCCGGGCCCCGGCCGCCCGGCCGCCGGGCAGCAGCCGGACACAGGCGGCGGCCAGGCCGGCGGCGGCGCGCGCCATCAGCGCGCCCTCGGGCAGTTCGGCCATCAGGGCCCGTTCGGCGGTTCGCACCGCTTCGACACTCCACGCAGTCCGCATGGACTCAGCTTTCCGCGATGACCACCGCGGATGCCACTCCGGCGTCGTGACTGAGGGAGACGTGCCACGAACGGACCCCGAGGGCCTCGGCCCGCGCGGCCACCGTGCCGGTGACCCGCAGCCGGGGCCGCCCGCTCTCCTCCACGTGCACCTCGGCGTCCGTCCACAGCATCCCGCCGGGCGCGCCCAGGGCCTTGGCCAGGGCCTCCTTGGCGGCGAAGCGGGCGGCCAGGGAGGCGATCCCGCGCCGCGCGCCGCTGGGCAGCAGCAGTTCCGCCGGGGTGAACAGGCGCTCCGCCATCGCGGGGGTGCGTTGCATCGTCTTCTCGAACCGGTCGATCTCGGCCACGTCGATTCCCACGCCGACGATCACGCGGCGCCTCCTTCGCTGTCGTCCGTCACGCCCCGGCCCGGGCGGCCCGGGGCGCGCGAAGGGCGGGGCACGTCCCGCGCGCCCCGCCCCGTCGTGCCGCCGACCCGGCCGGTCACCCGGTCCCGGTCACTCCACGGTGACGGACTTGGCCAGGTTGCGCGGCTGGTCGACCTCGTTGCCGCGGGCGGTGGCCAGTTCGCAGGCGAAGACCTGGAGGGGCACGGTGGCCACCAGCGGCTGGAGCAGGGTCGGGGTGGCGGGGATCCGGATCAGGTGGTCCGCGTAGGGCACCACCGTCTCGTCGCCCTCCTCCGCGATCACGATCGTACGGGCTCCGCGGGCCCGGATCTCCTGGATGTTGGAGACGATCTTGTCGTGGAGGACGGAGCGGCCGCGCGGCGAGGGCACCACGACCACCACCGGCAGGTCCTCCTCGATGAGCGCGATCGGCCCGTGCTTGAGCTCGCCGGCGGCGAAGCCCTCGGCGTGCATGTAGGCCAGTTCCTTGAGCTTGAGGGCCCCTTCGAGGGCCACCGGGTAGCCCACGTGCCGGCCGAGGAAGAGCACGGTGTTCTTCCCGGCGAGGGAGCGGGCGAGTTCACGGACCGGCTCCATCGTGTCCAGCACCCGGGCCACGGCCTCCTCGGCGTCGGAGAGTTCGCGGATCACCGTGTGGATCTCGTCGCCCCACTTCGTGCCGCGGACCTGCCCGAGGTAGAGGGCCACGAGGTAGCAGGCCACGAGCTGGGTGAGGAATGCCTTGGTGGAGGCGACGGCGACCTCGGGGCCGGCGTGCGTGTAGAGCACGGCGTCGGACTCGCGCGGGATGGTGGAACCGTTGGTGTTGCAGATCGCGAGGACCTTCGCGCCCTGCTCCCGGGCGTGCCGGATCGCCATCAGGGTGTCCATGGTCTCGCCGGACTGCGAGATGGCGATGACGAGGGTGCGGGGGCCGAGGATGGGGTCCCGGTAGCGGAACTCGCTGGCCTGCTCGGTCTCGCAGGGGATCCGGGTCCAGTGCTCGATGGCGAGCTTGGCGATCATCCCGGCGTGGTGGGCGGTGCCGCAGGCCACGATGACCACCTTGTCGACCTCGCGCAGCACCGAGTCGGGGATGCGCAGTTCGTCGAGGGTGAGCCGGCCCTGGGCGTCGATCCGGCCGAGGAGGGTGTCGGCGACGGCCTTGGGCTGTTCGGCGATCTCCTTGAGCATGAAGTGGTCGTAGCCGCCCTTCTCGGCGGCGGAGGCGTCCCAGTCCACGACGTAGGCGCGGACGGTGGCGGGGGCGCCGTCGAAGTCGGTGACGGTGACGGACTCGCGGCGCAGTTCGACGACCTGGTCCTGGCCGAGTTCGATGGCGGAGCGGGTGTGGGCGATGAACGCGGCCACGTCGGAGGCGAGGAAGTTCTCGCCCTCGCCGATGCCGACCACGAGCGGGGAGTTGCGGCGGGCGCCGACCACCACGTCGGGTTCGTCGGCGTGCACGGCCACCAGGGTGAACGCGCCGTCGAGCCGGCGACAGACCTGCCGCATGGCCTCGGCCAGGTCCCCGCAGGAGGAGAAGGTCTCGGCGAGCAGGTGGGAGACCACCTCGGTGTCGGTCTCGGAGGTCAACCGGTGCCCGCGCTCGGCGAGTTCGGCGCGCAGCGCGGCGAAGTTCTCGATGATGCCGTTGTGCACGACGGCGACCCGGCCCGCGTTGTCGAGGTGGGGGTGGGCGTTGGCGTCGGTGGGACCGCCGTGGGTGGCCCAACGGGTGTGGCCGATGCCGGTGGAGCCCGCCGGGAGCGGCCGGCCGACCAGTTCCTTCTCCAGGTTGACGAGCTTGCCGGCCTTGCGCGCGGCGGCGAGACCGCCGTCGGCGAGGACCGCGATGCCCGCGGAGTCGTACCCGCGGTACTCGAGGCGCTTGAGCCCGGCGATGACCACATCGAGCGCGGACTGCGCTCCTACGTATCCGACGATTCCACACATAGGCGGCAGGGTACGCCCGGCGGGCCCTCCCGTCCGGTACCTCGGCGGGGAGGATGACGCGCATCCGCGCGGAAAGAACCCGCTCCCGGGGGAAGCCCGGGACGGGAGTTGACGCGTGGGACCCGGGTGACGGACGGGGCGCGACGTGGCCGGGCGGGCGGGAACGCAGTCGGCCCCGGTCCGCGAGGGGACCGGGGCCGACGCGCGACGCCCGCGCGGCGCGGCGGGACGGGCGGGGGCCCGTCCCGGCTCAGCCGAGCTTCTTGACCTGCGCCTCGATGACTTCCTTCGGCTGCTGGGTCTGGCCGGTCAGGGCCACCGAGGAGAAGGTGACGAGGGTGTGGCCCTTGCGGACCACGACCACGTTGTTGACGAGCTTCATGCCCTCGGCGTCGATGGTGATGTTCGTGCCGGCGGCCTCGTCGCCGGCGGTCACCGCGTCGGGGGCCACGGAGCTGACCTTCGCCGGGGTGCCGTCCTGGGTGGCGGTGTACCCACCGGCGCAGGCGCCGGCGGCGGTCTTGAAGGCGGTGAACGCCTCCTCGGCGCCCTTGCCGTCGTAGGAGGCCACGGTCACGGCGGTGCCGGTGGACTTCGAGGAGATCGAACCGATCTTGACCTTGCCCGTGCCGGTCGGGGTGCCGAACGCGGTGAACGTCTGCGCCTGCACCAGCGGCTTGCACTCGGCCTTGTCGGAGGCGGCCGTCGGGTCGCCCTTGGCCTCGTCCGCCGAGGGCTCCTTCACCAGGTGCTTGGGCAGCTCGGCCTGGGTCACCAGCAGCGCCTTGACCTCGGCGTCGGTCTTGCCCTTCGCGGCCGGGGCCTCGGGCGCGGAGGAGGTGGCGCCGCCGCCCTTGCCGGCGTCGGCGGGCTTGTCGGCGGCCTTGTCCTCGGAGCCGCACGCGGTCACCAGCAGGGCCAGGGACACGGCGGCGGCGGACAGGGCGGTGGAGCGGAGCAGGTTCTTGCGCACGGAAAGAGTTCCCCCATGAGTGACGTACTGCGGAACGGTCGCCGCCGGTGGCGGACCGGATGCCGGGCGTCCGCGACACGCACCACCGAACGGCGGGAACGGCGGTGGGGCCCACGCGCGACCGTGCGAAGACGGCCCCGCACCCCGGCGGACGCGCACCCGAGGTCAACGCCCGGTGCGACTCACGCAATGTAGAGGCAAAATGGATCATCCCGCTTCCGCATTTCGCCCGTTTCCCCACACCCCCCGTCGATCGTGACGCTCCCGAGACCGGCCGTCCGTCCAATCGAGACCAATCGCCGACGCGCTCACACCGACATCACGGCTCCCCCACTCCGTCACCACATTCCGTGCCTCCGCACGCCCCCGCACGTGACCGAACCCACCACGCGCGCTCGACCCGCATCCGGTCGGGAGCCACGACAATGGGACCGTGATCACTTCGCCGCCACGAAGCGCACCCGACAACGCGGGCCCCGCGAACCACGCCGCCCCCCGGCACCGCGGCGACGCCTCCCCCTACGTCGACCTCGGTCGCGAGGAGTGGAGCGCCCTGCGCGAGCGCACCCCGCTCCCGCTGACCGCCGACGAGGTCGAGCGGCTGCGCGGGCTGGGCGACGTCATCGACCTCGACGAGGTCCGCGACGTGTACCTGCCGCTGTCCCGCCTGCTGAACCTGTACGTCGGCGCCACCAGCAACCTGCGCGGCGCCCTCAACACCTTCCTCGGCGACGCCGGCGGCGGGCACGGCGCCCAGACCGGCACCCCCTTCGTGATAGGCGTCGCCGGCTCGGTCGCGGTCGGCAAGTCCACCGTCGCCCGCCTCCTCCAGGCCCTGCTGGCCCGCTGGCCCGAGCACCCGAGGGTCGAGCTCGTCACCACCGACGGCTTCCTCTACCCGATGAAGGAGCTGGAGCGGCGCGGCCTGATGTCGCGCAAGGGCTTCCCCGAGTCCTACGACCGGCGCGCCCTGACCCGCTTCGTCGCCGACATCAAGGCCGGCAAGGACGAGGTCACCGCCCCCGTCTACTCGCATCTGATCTACGACATCGTCCCCGGCGAGCGGCTCGTGGTGCGCCGCCCCGACATCCTCATCGTCGAGGGCCTCAACGTGCTCCAGCCGGCCCTGCCCGGCAAGGACGGCCGCACCCGCGTGGGCCTCGCCGACTTCTTCGACTTCAGCGTGTACGTGGACGCCCGGCCCGAGGACATCGAGCGCTGGTACCTCAACCGGTTCCGCAAGCTGCGCGAGACCGCGTTCCAGAACCCGTTCTCCTACTTCCGCAAGTACACCCAGGTCTCCGAGGAGGAGGCCATGGAGTACGCGCGCACCATGTGGCGCACGATCAACCGCCCCAACCTGCTGGAGAACGTGGCCCCCACCCGCGGCCGCGCCACCCTCATCATCCGCAAGGACCACGACCACAAGGTCCGCAAACTGAGCCTCCGCAAACTCTGACCCCACCCCGCGAGAACGGGCCGACACGCCGACGGGGCGCGCTCCGGGTTCGGAGGGCGCCCCGTCGGGGGTGGTGCGGGGGTGTCTAGCCGAGGGCGGCCTTGACCACGTCGGCCAGGCGGCCGGCGACGGCGCGGGCCTGCTCGATGTCGGCGGCCTCGACCATCACGCGGACCAGCGGCTCGGTGCCCGAGGGGCGCAGCAGGACGCGGCCGGTGGTGCCCAGGGTGCGCTCGGCCTCGGTGACGGCCGCGGCGACCTCCGCCGAGGTGCCCACGCGGGAGCGGTCCACGTCGGGCACGTTGATCAGGACCTGCGGCAGCCGCTTCATGACCCCGGCCAGCTCGGCCAGCGACTTCCGGGTCTCCGCGATCCGCGCGGCCAGCATCAGGCCGGTGAGGGTGCCGTCGCCGGTGGTGGCGTGGTCGAGGATGATCACGTGGCCGGACTGTTCGCCGCCCAGCGCGTAGCCGTGCTCCTTCATCGACTCCAGCACGTAGCGGTCGCCGACCGCCGTCTGCACCAGGGCGATGCCCTCGGACTCCATGGCGAGCTTGAACCCGAGGTTCGACATCACGGTGCCGACCACGGTGTCCCCGCGCAGCTGCCCGCGCTCGCGCATGGACAGGGCCAGCACGGCGAGGATCTGGTCCCCGTCGATCTCGCGGCCGTCCGCGTCCACCGCCAGGCAGCGGTCCGCGTCCCCGTCGTGGGCGATGCCGAGGTCGGCGCGGTGCTCGACCACGGCCTTCTTCAGCAGGTCCAGGTGGGTGGAGCCGCAGCCGTCGTTGATGTTGAGCCCGTTGGGCTCCGCGCCGATCGTGATCACCTCGGCGCCGGCCCGCGCGAACGCCTCCGGGGAGACCCGCGCGGCCGCGCCGTGCGCCTCGTCCAGGACGATCCGCAGCCCGTCGAGCCGGTTGGGGAGCACGGCGATCAGGTGCGCGACGTAGCGGTCGAAGCCCTCGTCGTAGTCGCTGACCCGGCCCACGCCGGCGCCGGTCGGACGGTCCCAGGGGGCGCCGGTGCGGTGCTGCTCGTAGACGGTCTCGATGCCGTCCTCCAGCTCGTCGGCCAGCTTGTGCCCGCCGCGCGCGAAGAACTTGATCCCGTTGTCGGGCATCGCGTTGTGGCTCGCGGAGAGCATCACGCCGAGGTCGGCACCCAGCGCGCCGGTGAGATACGCCACCGCCGGGGTGGGCAGCACACCGACGCGCAGGACGTCCACGCCCGCGCTCGCGAGGCCGGCGACGACCGCGGCCTCCAGGAACTCGCCCGAGGCCCGCGGATCGCGGCCCACCACCGCCGTGGGACGGTGACCCTCGAAGGTCCCCGCCTCCGCCAGCACGTGTGCGGCCGCCACGGACAGACCGAGCGCCAGCTCGGCCGTGAGATCCGCGTTGGCGACACCGCGTACGCCGTCCGTGCCGAAGAGTCGTCCCACTGTGTCCTCCGAGTTCCGTGACTGATCCGTGCCCGGTGCCGAGAAGCGGCCGGCCCCCCGTGTTCGGGACCGACCGTTCGCGCACCGTTCGCGCACTGCTCGTGCACCGCTCGCGCGCCGCTTTATGAGCTGCTTGTGACAGGTATACGCCGCTTTCGGCGACAAACGAACCGCCCCGGCAGCACAGGTGTGCCGCCGGGGCGGAATCGTGCAGAACTGCAGGCGGTGTTTAGCGCTTGCTGTACTGCGGAGCCTTGCGGGCCTTCTTGAGACCGGCCTTCTTCCGCTCGACCGCGCGGTCGTCACGGGAGAGGAAGCCGGCCTTCTTCAGCGCCGGGCGGTTGTTGTCCACGTCCGCCTCGTTCAGCGCACGGGCCACACCGAGGCGCAGGGCGCCGGCCTGGCCGGACACGCCGCCACCCGCGATGCGGGCGACGACGTCGTAGCGGTTGTCGAGCTCGAGCACCTTGAAGGGCTCGTTGACTTCCTGCTGGTGCACCTTGTTGGGGAAGTAGTCCTCAAGGGTGCGACCGTTGATCTTCCACTTGCCGGTGCCCGGGATGATGCGGACGCGGGCGATGGCGTTCTTGCGACGGCCCAGGCCGGCGGCCGGCTGCGGGTCGCCGAAGCGGCCGGCGAGCGACTCGGAGGTGTAGTCACCCTCCGGCGCCTCCGACTCGAAGGTGGTGACGGCGTCGTAGGTCTCGTCGCCCTCAATGGGGGTTTCGACGGTGGTCTCGGCCACGATTCTCCTCAGATTTCTCTACGTCTTAGGGGGTGGCCGGAACTACTGCGCGACCTGGGTGATCTCGAACGGCACCGGCTGCTGCGCAGCGTGGGGGTGCTGGTCGCCCGAGTAGACCTTCAGCTTCGAGAGCATCTGACGGCCCAGGGAGTTCTTCGGAACCATGCCCTTGATGGCCTTCTCGACGGCCTTCTCGGGGTTGTTCGCGAGCAGGTCGTCGTAGCGCACCGAGCGGAGACCGCCCGGGTAGCCGGAGTGGCGGTAGGCCAGCTTCTGCGACGCCTTGTTGCCGGACAGGTGCACCTTGTCGGCGTTGATGATGATGACGAAGTCACCCATGTCCATGTGCGGGGCGTAAGTGGGCTTGTGCTTGCCCCGCAGGAGGTTGGCGGCCTGGGTCGCCAGACGGCCGAGGACGACGTCTCGGGCGTCGATGACGTGCCACTGGCGCGAAATGTCGCCGGGCTTGGGGCTGAACGTACGCACGCGTATGCCTTCGCTTCTTCAGTGGTGGGCGTCCACCCGGCCGAAACCGAGCGAACAGGTCCTGACATGGGTCACCACGGACGATCACGACAGCCCTGGTGCACTCCGGGGACGCAACCCGTGTGCACCGCTGGTCATCGGCCCGGTGGACCGGCGTAAGGGCCCTTTCACGTGAGAATGAGCAAGCCAATACGCATAACGAACCAGCAGGATAGCCGCGATGCCCCGGACGGGTCAAAACGCCGGACGCGCACCCGCTCTCGCGGGCCGCTCTCCGGGGTGACTCCGGGCCGAGGGCACGACCGCTCCCGCGGTGCGTTCGTCGTCCAGGTTAACCCGAGCCGGCCGCAGACACCCGCGCACCACCGTCCCGGCGATCACCACCAGCGTGAAGCAGTCCCGAAACGCCCGCCGCTTCCCGCTCAGACCCGGCCACGGCACCCCGCCCACCTGCGGCACCAGCGCCACCCACAACCACACCGACCGCGCCACCGCCCCCACCCGCGCCGTCGACACCAACAGCAACGGCAACACCACCAGCAGGTAGTGATCGAACGAGGGTCGCGACACCAGGAACGCCGCCAACATCACCGCGCACGAGGTCTCCGCCAACCGCAGCGGCCCCTCGTCCCCCCGACGCCACCGCGCCCACACCGCCCACAGCCCCGCCGCCGCCCCCGCGAACGACACCCCCACCGCCACCCACGCCGGCACCCCCAACCGCGGCAGCACCGCGATCGGCGACGCGTCCCACGGCAACGCGAACGCGTCCTGCCCCCCGAGCAGGAACGGCAGGGTCTTGGTGAAGAACAACGACGGCGAGGGCATCGCCAACGCCCCCGCCAACGACAACCCGAGCGGCACCAGCACCAACCCGGCCAGCCCCCGCCACGCCCGCGCCAACAGGAACACCGCCGCCATCGGCACCAGCATCGGCTTCGCCGCCACCGCCAGCCCCAGCAGCATCCCCGCCCGGCCCCAGCGCCCCCCGGCCGCCCAGCACAGCGCCACCGGCAGCGCCGCCGCCGACAACACCGTCCAGTTCCCGATCAGCACCAGGTTCACGTACGGCTTGAAACCGATGGCCAGCACCCCGAACCCGACCACCGCGAACCGCGACCGCGCCGGCACCGACAGCAACCGCAGCGAGGCCCACCACCCCACCGCGACCAGCCCCGACACCAGGGCCGGCAACAACACCCGCAGCACCGGCGTCGGCACCAGGGCCTCCGGCACCGCCAACAGCACCGCGCTCGGCAGGTACAGGAACCGCTTGTCCTCGTACGGCGACTCCCCCGCCAACAACGCGTCCGCCGCCTTCACCGCGAACGCGTTGTCCGAGCCCCAGTTCTCCCGCAGGCTCGTCGCCACCGAGATCCCCACCACGACCGCGAACATCGCCGCCCACCAGGGCCGCGACGCCGGCTGCGCCGCCCAGGCCAGCACCCGGTGCCCGAACCCGTCCACCCGGTCCCGCACCCGCCGCACCCGCCCGGACAGCCCTCTCGCCGCCGCCGCAGCCCTGCCGCTCACCCGCGCCCCCATCCACTTCCCTCACAGCACCTCACGGCGCGGAGCTCAGCGGGCGCGCTCCACCCGCCGCTCGTCCCAGACCGGCTCGGCGGTCTCGCGCACGACCCCATCCGACCCGAAGACGAGGTAACGGTCAAAGCTCCGCGCGAACCACCGGTCGTGGGTCACGCACAGCACCGTCCCGTCGTACCGCTCCAGACCGTCCTGAAGGGCCTGCGCCGACTCCAGGTCCAGGTTGTCCGTCGGCTCGTCCAACAACAGCGCCGTGGACCCCGACAGCTCCAGCAACAGGATCTGGAACCGCGCCTGTTGACCGCCCGACAGCCGGTCGAACGCCTGGTCCCCCTGCCGCTCCAGCTCGTAGCGCCGCAGCACGCTCATAGCCGCGCCCCGGTCCTTCGCGTGCTCCGTCCACAGCACGTCCACGAGGGTCCGACCGAACAGTTCCGGCCGCGCGTGCGTCTGCGCGAAATGCCCCGCCACCACCCGCGCGCCCAGCCGCCACTCCCCGGTGTGCGTCACGCCCTCCCCCGCCAGCAGCCGCAGGAAGTGCGATTTGCCCGATCCGTTCGAGCCCAGCACCGCCACCCGCTCCCCGTAGAAGACCTCCAGGTCGAAGGGCTTCATCAGGCCAGTCAGCTCCAGCCCCGCCACCGTCACGGCCCGCACCCCGGTGCGCCCGCCGCCCAACCGCATCGTGATGTCCTGCTCGCGCGGCGGCTCCGGCGGCGGCCCGGCCTCCTCGAACTTCTTGAGCCGGGTCTGCGCCGCCGCGTACCGCGAGGCCATGTCGTGGCTGACGGCCGCCGCCTGACGCAGGTTCAACACGAGCTTGCGCAACTGCGCGTGCTTCTCGTCCCACCGCTTGCGCAGCTCCTCGAAACGCGCGAACCGGTCCCGCCGCGCCTGGTGGAAGGTGTCGAACCCGCCGCCGTGCACCCACGCCTCGGAACCCTCGCCGCCGCCCGCCTCCAGGCTGACGATCTTCTGCGCGGCCCGCGACAGCAGCTCCCGGTCGTGGCTGACGAAGAGCACCGTCTTGCGGGTGGTCTTCAGCTGCTCCTCCAGCCAGCGCTTGCCCGGCACGTCGAGGTAGTTGTCCGGCTCGTCGAGGATCAGCACCTCGTCCGTGCCCCGCAGCAGCGCCTCCAGCACCAGCCGCTTCTGCTCACCGCCCGAGAGCGTGCGCACCTCACGGAACTGCGCCTTCTCGTACGGAACCCCCAGCGCGGCCGTCGTGCACACGTCCCACAGGGTCTCGGCCTCGTACCCGCGCACGTCGGCCCAGTCGCTGAGCGCCTGCGCGTAGGTCATCTGCGCGGCCTCGTCGTCCACCGTCACGATCAGGTGCTCGGCCCGGTCCACGGCCCGCGCCGCCTCCCGCAGCGCCGGCTGCGCCACCGACACCAGCAGGTCCCGGACCGTGGTCTCGTCCCGCACCGAGCCGACGAACTGCGACATCACGCCGAGCCCCCCGGTCACGGTGACCCCGCCGCCGTGCGGCGCCAGCTCGCCCGACAGCAGCTTCAACAACGTGGTCTTGCCGGCGCCGTTCGCGCCGACCAAGGCCACCACGGAGCCCTCGCCGACCCGGAACGAGACGTCGTCGAGCAACACCCGCCCGTCGGGAAGGTGGTACTCCAGGTGGCTCGCCTCAAGATGTCCCATGCCGGGCATTCTCCCGGCCGACCGCCCCCGGCCCCAAACCGATATTCCGCCGGGCTCAGCAGCAGCCCGGGGACTCCTCGCGGCCCGGCAGGGTCCGCAGGTTCCGCGCCTCCCGGCTGCGCGCCGCCAGCAGCTCGTCGGCCGGGTAGCCGACCTCCTCCAGCGTCAGCCCGTGCGGCTTCACCACGTGCACGGAGGAATCCCGCACCCCGGCCGCCAGCACCTTGCCGGGCCACTCCACCGGCCGGTGCCCGTCGCCCACGTGCAACAGCGCGCCCACCAGCGAGCGCACCATGTTGTGGCAGAACGCGTCCGCGCGGACCGTCGCCGTGACGAGCCCGTCCGCGCCCCGCTCCCACTCCAGCCTCTGGAGGGTGCGGATGGTGGTCGCGCCCTCCCGCTTCTTGCAGTACGCGGCGAAGTCGTGCTCGCCCAGCAGCGCCCTCGACGCCTCGTTCATCGCGGCCACGTCCAGCGGCCAGTCGTGCCACAGCACGTGCCCGCGCAGCAGCGGGTCCACCCCGCCCTTGTGGTCCCCGACCCGGTACGCGTAGCGCCGCCAGATCGCCGAGAACCGCGCGTCGAAGCCCGCGGGGGCCTCGGCCACCCGCCACACCCGCACGTCGTGCGGGAGCCGCCCCGCCAGCCGCCGCAGCAGCTTGTCGTGGTGCTCCTCCCACACCTCGCGCGCCAGGTCCACGTGCGCCACCTGCCCGCGCGCGTGCACCCCCGCGTCGGTCCGGCCCGCCACCGTCAGCTCCACCGCCTCCGGCAGCCGCATCACGGTCGACAGCGCCGACTCCAGCTCGCCCTGCACTGTCCGCCGGGAGGGCTGCTTGGCCCAGCCCGAGAAATCGCCACCGGCGTACGACAGATCCAACCGCACCCGAACCAGCCCGGGCTCCACCTCGTCACTCACCCGAGCATCCTCTCACCCGCGCGCCGCCCGCCCCGCCCGCGCGCCTCCGGGCACGCGAACGGGCCCGCCCCCCGAAGGGAACGGGCCCGGTCGTGCGAATCAGCCCGCGGGCGATCCAAGGGGGCCTCAGGCCTCCTTGGTCTCCTCGGCCGGCGCCTCGGTCTCGGCGGCCTCGGCCTTGGCCTCGGCCTCCTTGACGGAACGCTTGGTGGCGGCCTCGGCCTCGGCGATCGTGGCGGCCTTGGCGATCTCGCCCTCGACCAGCTCGATCACGGCCATCGGCGCGTTGTCGCCGCGGCGACCGCCGATCTTGGTGATGCGGGTGTAACCACCGGGACGCTCCGCGTAGCGGGGGGCGATCTCGGTGAAGAGGGTGTGGACGATGCTCTTGTCCGTGATGGTCTGGAGCACCAGGCGACGGTTGTGGATGTCGCCCTTCTTCGCCTTGGTGATGAGGCGCTCGGCGACGGGACGCAGGCGACGGGCCTTGGCCTCGGTCGTGGTGATGCGGCCGTGCTCGAAGAGCGACTTCGCGAGGTTCGCGAGCAGAAGCTTCTCGTGCGCGGCGGAGCCGCCGAGGCGGGCGCCCTTGGTGGGACGCGGCATGGTGTTTCTCCTCTGTGCTGCACCGGCCGTGCGAGGTACCGGTGTCAGTTCCCCCCGGCTTTTGCCGGGAGGGTGCGCGACGCGCGCCGAAGCGCGCGCCACGAGTCATCGTACGGACGGACCCCGAAGGGCCCGGCCCGACTAGTACTGCTCGGTCTCCACGAAGCCGGCGTCCACGTCGTCGTCGGCGCCGAAGGCGTCGGCGGCGGCGGTCGGGTCGAATCCGGGCGGGCTGTCCTTGAGCGCCAGGCCCATGCCGGCCAGCTTCGCCTTGACCTCGTCGATCGACTTCGCACCGAAGTTGCGGATGTCGAGCAGGTCGGCCTCGGAGCGGGCCACGAGCTCGCCCACCGAGTGGATGCCCTCGCGCTTGAGGCAGTTGTAGGAGCGAACGGTCAGCTCCAGCTCCTCGATCGGCAGCGCGAGATCGGCGGCCAGGGCGGCGTCCGTGGGGGACGGGCCCATGTCGATGCCCTCGGCGTCGATGTTCAGCTCGCGGGCCAGGCCGAAGAGCTCGACCAGGGTCTTGCCGGCGGACGCCATGGCGTCGCGCGGGCGCATGGCCTGCTTGGTCTCGACGTCGACGATCAGCTTGTCGAAGTCGGTGCGCTGCTCGACACGGGTCGCCTCGACCTTGTAGGTGACCTTGAGCACGGGGCTGTAGATGGAGTCGATCGGGATGCGACCGATCTCCTGGCCCAGCTGCTTGTTCTGGACGGAGGAGACGTAGCCGCGACCGCGCTCGACGGTCAGCTCCATCTCCAGCTTGCCCTTGCCGTTGAGGGTGGCGAGGACCATGTCGGGGTTGTGCACCTCGACACCGGCCGGGGGCGCGATGTCGGCGGCGGTGACCAGACCCGGGCCCTGCTTGCGCAGGTACATCACGACCGGCTCGTCGTGCTCCGAGGAGACGACCAGCTGCTTGATGTTGAGGATCATGTCGGTCACGTCCTCCTTGACCCCCGGCACGGTGGTGAACTCGTGCAGGACGCCGTCGACGCGGATGCTGGTGACAGCGGCACCCGGGATCGAGGACAGGAGGGTGCGGCGGAGGGAGTTGCCGAGGGTGTAGCCGAAGCCCGGCTCCAGCGGCTCGATCACGAACCGCGAGCGGTACTCGTCGACGACCTCTTCGGTCAGCGAGGGACGCTGAGCGATCAGCATGTCGTTGATTCCTTCATTCGTGGACGCCCGCTATTTGACGCCCGACGGTCCGCTGCCGGTGGGCAGCGGTAAGACAAGGGTACGGGCGACGCGCTCCCGAAGGGGAGCACGCCGCCCGGAACCACGTGACGCGGGGCACGCGCGAGGCGTACCGCCCGGGTCAGACGCGGCGGCGCTTCGGCGGACGGCAGCCGTTGTGCGGGGTGGGGGTGACGTCCTGGATCGAACCCACCTCGAGGCCGGTGGCCTGGAGGGAGCGGATCGCGGTCTCACGGCCGGAGCCGGGACCCTTGACGAAGACGTCGACCTTGCGCATGCCGTGCTCCTGCGCGCGGCGGGCGGCCGACTCGGCGGCCATCTGCGCGGCGAAGGGGGTGGACTTGCGCGAGCCCTTGAAGCCGACGTGGCCGGCGGAGGCCCAGGAGATCACGTTGCCCGAGGGGTCGGTGATCGAGACGATCGTGTTGTTGAACGTGCTCTTGATGTGGGCGTGCCCGTGAGCGACGTTCTTCTTTTCCTTGCGGCGCACCTTCTTGGCAGCGCCCTGACGACCCTTGGGGGGCATCTCTTACTCCTACAGGGAGGTGGTCGGTCCTACAGCGCAAGACCGCTGGAAAGCGTGTCCGCTGAGGACTACTTCTTGCCCGGCTTCTTCTTGCCGGCGATGGCGCGACGCGGGCCCTTGCGGGTACGGGCGTTCGTGCTGGTGCGCTGACCGTGCACGGGCAGGCCACGACGGTGGCGCAGACCCTGGTAGCAGCCGATCTCGACCTTGCGGCGGATGTCGGCCTGGATCTCGCGGCGGAGGTCACCCTCGGTGCGGAGGTTGGCGTCCACGTACTCGCGGATCTTGACCAGGTCCTCTTCGGCCAGGTCGCGAACGCGGGTGTTCGGGTTCACGCCGGTGGAGGCGAGGATCTCCTTGGACCGGGTGCGCCCGATACCGAAGACGTAGGTGAGTGCGATCTCCACACGCTTTTCGCGCGGGATGTCGACACCGGAAACGCGTGCCATTCAATGGCTCCTGTGTGTTCGGGGGTCTTCAGCAAGGCCGCTCCCGGCTCGCCGTGTGAGGTACGAGTCGAGTCCCCGGCCCCCGCCGGAGGTGCCGCCGGTTCCGTCACGGAACTGGGCGGGCCCTGCGTGTGTACGTACTGCTTGCGTCGCGCGAAGAACTGCGAAATGCAGGTCGGTCGGCGTGCGTCAGCCCTGGCGCTGCTTGTGGCGCAGGTTGTCGCAGATGACCATGACCCGGCCGTGACGGCGGATCACCTTGCACTTGTCGCAGATCTTCTTGACGCTCGGCTTGACCTTCATGTGGTGAGGTTCTCCGGGTCAGTGCCGGCAGCCCCCGCGCGGAATGCGCGAGGGCCGGCGGGCAAGATCTACTTGTATCGGTAGACGATCCGGCCACGCGTCAGGTCGTACGGGGAAAGCTCCACGACGACCCGGTCATCCGGGAGGATGCGGATGTAGTGCATCCGCATCTTGCCGCTGATGTGCGCGAGGACCTTGTGACCGTTCTGCAGTTCCACCTTGAACATCGCGTTCGGGAGGGACTCGATCACGGTGCCCTCGATCTCGATGGCACCTTGCTTCTTGGCCACGCTTCGCCCTTCGGGATCGACTACCTTGATCGGCTCCCACCGCCCCGTCCGAAGTCCGGACAGGAAGATGCAGTGAGCCGACGAGTCAGTCTACGTCAGGGCCCCCGGAAAGACGAATCCGGAAAGTTTGCCCATGAGTGTAGATCATTAAGCGGACTTGTTCAGCGGGTCCGGAGCCGCCGTGATGCCGTACTCGGCGAGCTTCGCCTTGCCGCAGTCGGGCGAAGTCAGGACCAAGGGCCCCTCCTCCGTCACCGCGATGGAGTGCTCCCAATGGGAGGACCAGGTGCCGTCCGTGCTGACGACCGTCCAGTCGTCCGCGAGCACCTCGGTCTCGGGGGTGCCCAGCGAGACCATCGGCTCGATCGCGAGGCAGACGCCGGGGACGAGCTTGATGCCCTTGCCGCGCCGGCGCGAGACGTAGTTCAGCAGGTGCGGGTCCATGTGCATCTCGGTGCCGATGCCGTGGCCGCCGTAGTCCTCGATGATCCCGAAGCGACCGCGGCTGTGCTCGCCGGTGGCCGGACGGGGCTGGCGCTTGATGTACGTCTCGATGGCGCGGGAGATGTCCACGAGCCGGTTGCCGGCCTTCATGGCCGCGATCCCCGCCCACATGGACTCCTCGGTCACCCGGGAGAGCTCGATCAGCTCGGGCGCGTGCCCGGTGCCCACGAAGGCGGTGTACGCGGCGTCGCCGTGCCAGCCGTCCACGATCGCGCCGGCGTCGATCGAGATGATGTCCCCGTCCTTGAGCACGGTCTTCTCGTCCGGGATGCCGTGCACGACGACCTCGTTGACCGAGGTGCAGATCGTCGCGGGGAAGCCGCCGTAGCCGAGGAAGTTCGACTTCGCGCCGTGGTCGGCGATCACCTTGCGGGCGACCATGTCGAGGTCGAGGGTGGTCGCGCCGGGCACGGCCGCCTCACGGGTGGCGGCGTGGATGGCGGCCACGACCAGACCCGCCTCCCGCATCTTCGCGATCTGCTCCGGGGTCTTGATCTGGACCATGCCTGCCTGCCTCATGCCTCTCGTCTGTCACACGTCTTGCTCAACAGTACGGCCGCGGCGTCCGGTGGACACCGCGGCCGTCTGGCGCTACCGGCCCCGCGCGGCGGCGCGGGGTTCGGTCCTGCTTACTTCTTCAGCGCGTCCATCGCGCGCTGGGTGATCTCCTCGACCTTGCCGAGCGCGGGGATCGTGACCAGCAGGCCCTGGGCCTTGTAGTGGTCGATGATCGGCTCGGTCTCGGTGTGGTAGACCTCCAGGCGGTGCCGGACGGTCTCCTCGGAGTCGTCCGGACGCTGGTACAGCTCGCCGCCGCACTTGTCGCACACGCCCTCGACGGCCGGGGCCGCGTAGGTCGCGTGGAACACGTGCGAGGAGTCCTTGCGGCAGATGCGCCGACCGGCGATCCGCTTGACCACCTCGTCCTCCTCGACCTCCAGGTCGAGGACGGCGTCCAGCTTGTGGCCGGACTCCTTCAGGAGGGAGTCCAGCGCCTCGGCCTGCGCCAGATTGCGCGGGAATCCGTCAAGAAGGAAGCCGCCCGCGGCGTCCCCCTGCTCCATCCGGTCCTTGGCCATGCCGATGGTGACCTCGTCCGGGACCAGCGCGCCGGCGTCGATGAACGCCTTCGCCTGCTTGCCCAGCTCGGTGCCCTGGCTGATGTTGGCCCGGAAGAGGTCGCCCGTGGAGATGTGCGGGATGTTCAGGTTCTTGGCGAGGTACGCGGCCTGCGTGCCCTTGCCCGCACCGGGAGGACCGACGAGGACGATTCGCATCAGCGGAGGAACCCTTCGTAGTTGCGCTGCTGGAGCTGGCTCTCGATCTGCTTCACGGTTTCCAGACCCACACCCACGATGATCAGGATGCTCGTCCCGCCGAACGGGAAGTTCTGGTTCGCGCCGAAGCCGGCCAACGCCATTGTCGGCACAAGCGCGATGAGACCCAGGTACAGCGAACCCGGCCAGGTGATCCGGTTGAGCACGTAGCTCAAGTACTCGGCGGTCGGCCGGCCCGCCCGGATACCCGGGATGAAGCCACCATACTTCTTCATGTTGTCGGCCACTTCCTCCGGGTTGAAGGAGATGGCCACGTAGAAGAACGCGAAGAAGACGATCAGGAGAAAGTAGGCGGCGATGTAGTACGGGTGGTCGCCCTTGACGAAGTACTTCGAGATCCAGGTGGCCCAGCCCGCGGTGGAGCCGGAGAACTGGACGATCAGCGCCGGGATGTAGAGGAGCGACGAGGCGAAGATGACCGGGATGACACCGGCCTGGTTCACCTTGAGCGGGATGTAGGTGGAGGTGCCGCCGTAGGCACGGCGTCCGATCATGCGCTTCGCGTACTGCACCGGGATCCGGCGCTGGGCCTGCTCGACGAAGACCACGAGGGCCACCATCGCCAGACCGACCAGGATCACGACGCCGAACTCGACCCAACCGTCGGCGATCTTGCCGGAGGTCTTGATCTGCCACAGGGCGCCGACGAAGCCGGCCGCGATGGAGATGAACATGAGGATGGACATGCCGTTGCCGACGCCGCGGTCGGTGATGAGCTCACCGAGCCACATGACGACACAGGTACCGGCGGTCATGGTGACGACCATGACGACCGTGGTGAAGATCGAACGGTCCGGAACGATCTGCTGGGCCACCGGGCAACCGGTGAAGAGCGCGCCGCTGCGGGCGGTGGCCACGAGGCCGGTGCCCTGGAGGATCGCGAGCGCGACGGTCAGATAACGCGTGTACTGCGTGATCTTGGCCGTGCCGCTCTGTCCCTCCTTCTTCAGGTTCTCCAGCTTCGGGATCACCACGGTGAGGAGCTGCAGGATGATGCTCGCCGTGATGTACGGCATGATGCCGAGGGCGAAGATCGTGATCTGGAGCAGCGCACCGCCGCTGAACATCTGCATCAGGCCCATGAGGCCCTGGCCGGAGCCCGCCGCGTCGAGACAGATCTTGACGTTCTTGTAGCTCACGCCGGGTACCGGGATGTGGGACCCGAGCCGGAACAGCACGATGATGCCGAGCGTGAAGAGCAGCTTCTTGCGCAGGTCGGGCGTCTTGAACGCCCGGGCGAACGCGGTGAGCACGGTGCCTCCTGCGACCCCCGCGCTGATGCGTCAGAGGTGACGGTCTGAGGGATCGACGAATACGACAGAACAAAGGTGCAGGCCACCATACCGGCGACCCCACCTCCCGTGGAACGACCAACCGGGGATGCCCCATATGTGGAGGCATCCCCGGTCGGTTTCATTCGATATGAGTCACTGGACTCGTCTCGGATCAGACGAGCTCGGTGACGGTGCCGCCCGCGGCGGCGATCTTCTCCTTGGCGGAGCCGGAGACGGCGTCAACCGAAACCTGCAGCGCCACGGAGATCTCGCCCTGGCCCAGGACCTTGACGAGCTGGTTCTTGCGCACGGCACCCTTGGCGACCAGGTCGGCCACGGTGACCTCGCCACCCTGCGGGTACAGGGTCGCGAGCTTGTCCAGGTTCACGACCTGGTACTCGGTGCGGAACGGGTTCTTGAAGCCCTTGAGCTTCGGGAGACGCATGTGAAGGGGCACCTGGCCACCCTCGAAGCGCTCCGGAACCTGGTAACGAGCCTTGGTGCCCTTGGTACCACGACCGGCCGTCTTACCCTTGGAGCCCTCGCCACGACCCACGCGGGTCTTGGCGGTCTTGGCACCCGGGGCGGGACGGAGGTTGTGGATCTTGAGCGGGTTGGTCTCCGCCATGATCAGTCGACCTCCTCAACCGTCACGAGGTGGCGGACGGTCTGCACCATGCCGCGGAACTCAGGACGGTCCTCCTTGACGACCACGTCGTTCAGGCGCTTGAGCCCGAGCGAACGCAGCGTGTCGCGGTGGTTCTGCTTGCTGCCGATGTACGACTTCGTCTGCGTGATCTTGAGGCGGGCCATTACGCACCAGCCCCGGCACGCGCACGAAGCAGAGCCGCGGGGGCGACGTCCTCGAGGGGCAGACCGCGGCGGGCCGCGATCTCCTCGGGACGCTGCAGGCCCTGAAGGGCCGCCACGGTCGCGTGCACGATGTTGATCGCGTTGTCGGAGCCCAGGGACTTCGACAGGATGTCGTGAACGCCGGCGCACTCCAGAACGGCGCGCACCGGGCCACCGGCGATGACGCCGGTACCGGGGGAAGCAGGCTTCAGCAGGACGACGCCCGCCGCCTTCTCACCCTGGATGGGGTGCGGGATGGTGCCCTGGATACGGGGGACCTTGAAGAAGTGCTTCTTGGCCTCCTCAACACCCTTGGCGATGGCGGCCGGCACCTCCTTGGCCTTGCCGTAACCGACACCGACGGTGCCGTCACCGTCACCCACCACGACCAGCGCGGTGAAGGAGAAACGACGACCACCCTTGACAACCTTGGCGACGCGGTTGATCGCGACTACGCGCTCAACGTACGCGGTCTTCTCGGCGGCAGCAGCGCCACCGTCGCGACCCTTCCGGTCCCGCCGCTCGCCGCCACCGGCACCGCTTCCGCGGCGCTGGGGTCCAGCCATTGGATTACCTCTCTCTGTTACGTCCGTTAGTCCCGGAACCGGGGCTCAGAACTTCAGCCCGGCTTCGCGGGCGGCGTCAGCCAGAGCGGCAATGCGCCCGGCGTACCTGTTGCCACCACGGTCGAACACGACGGTCTCGACGCCCGCGGCCTTGGCGCGCTCGGCGACCAGGGCGCCGACCTGCTGGGCCTGCGCGGACTTGTCGCCCTCGCCACCGCGGATCGAAGCGTCCAGGGTCGACGCCGACGCCAGGGTGTGACCCTGGATGTCGTCGATGACCTGGGCCACGATGTTGCGGTTCGAACGCGTCACGACCAGGCGCGGACGCTCGGCCGTTCCCGACACGTTCTTGCGGATGCGGATGTGGCGGCGGGCCTTGGCGGCCCGCTTGTAAGCGTCGCCCTTGGCGATCTTCACACCGTATGCCATGGCTTACTTACCAGCCTTTCCGACCTTGCGGCGGATGACCTCGCCCGCGTACTTGACGCCCTTGGCCTTGTACGGGTCGGGCTTGCGCAGCTTGCGGATGTTGGCGGCGACCTCGCCGACCTTCTGCTTGTCGATACCCTCGACAGACAGCTTGGTCGGGGACTCGACCTTGAAGGAGATGCCCTCGGGCGCCTCCACCAGGATCGGGTGGCTGTAGCCGAGCTGGAACTCCAGAGCGGAGCCCTTCGCGGCCACGCGGTAACCGACACCGCTGATCTCGAGCGCCTTGGTGTATCCCTGGGTCACACCGGTGATCATGTTGGCCACCAGCGTGCGGGACAGGCCGTGAAGGGCCTTGTTCTGACGCTCGTCGTTCGGACGAGTGACGTTCAGAACGCCGTCCTCACCCTTGACGATCTCGATGGGGGCGGCGACGGTGTGCGTCAGGGAGCCCTTGGAGCCCTTGACGGTGACCGTGCGGCCTTCGATGGTGACGTCCACGCCGGCGGGAACCGGGATGGGGAGCTTGCCGATACGCGACATTGCTATTCCTCCGTTCCCGACTACCAGACGTAGGCGAGGACTTCCCCACCCACGCCCTTCTTCTGCGCCTGCTGGCCGGTCAGGAGACCGTGGGACGTGGAGATGACCGCCACGCCCAGGCCGCCGAGAACCTTCGGCAGGTTGGTGGACTTCGCGTACACGCGCAGACCCGGCTTGGAGATGCGCTTGATGCCGGCGATCGAACGCTCACGGTTCGGGCCGAACTTCAGCTCCAGGACGAGGTTCTTGCCGACTTCGGCGTCCTCGACCTTCCAGCCGGTGATGAAACCCTCCTGCTTGAGGATTTCCGCGATGTGCGACTTGATCTTGCTGTGCGGCATCACCACGGTGTCGTGGTACGCCGAGTTAGCGTTACGCAGACGGGTCAGCATGTCTGCGATCGGGTCAGTCATGGTCATGAATCGGCCTTCGGCCTCTCTCGCCGGGGTTTCCTGTATGTGCCATCCCTCTCCCCACACAGGGGCGGGACGGGTGCGGCACGGGGACCTACGGCGTAGTAAGTCGATAGGGCGGCGGACGCCCAACCACACCAGCCTACGGCATGGGGGCGGGGCGGTCCGCCGACCTGATGCTTACCGAGAGCTCGGGAAACCTTCGCACCCGAGGGTGCGGAGTGTTTACCAGGAGCTCTTGGTCACGCCCGGCAGCTCGCCACGGTGAGCCATCTCACGAAGGCACACGCGGCACAGGCCGAACTTGCGGTACACGGAGTGCGGGCGGCCACAACGCTGGCAGCGGGTGTAGGCGCGCACACCGAACTTGGGCTTACGAGCAGCCTTGGCAATAAGAGCCTTCTTCGCCATCTCGCTTACGCCTCCTTGAACGGGAAGCCGAGGTGACGAAGGAGGGCGCGGCCCTCGTCGTCGTTGGTCGCCGTGGTGACCACGGTGATGTCCATACCCCGGACGCGGTCGATCTTGTCCTGGTCGATCTCGTGGAACATGACCTGCTCCGTGAGACCGAAGGTGTAGTTGCCACGGCCGTCGAACTGCTTCGGGGACAGGCCGCGGAAGTCGCGGATGCGCGGAAGCGCGAGCGACACCGTACGGTCCAGGAACTCCCACATGCGGTCGCCACGGAGGGTGACGTGCGCACCGATCGGCTGACCCTCACGCAGCTTGAACTGCGCGATGGACTTGCGGGCCTTGGTGACGGCCGGCTTCTGACCGGTGATCGTGGTGAGGTCGCGGATGGCGCCATCGATCAGCTTGGAGTCGCGGGCGGCGTCGCCCACACCCATGTTGACCACGACCTTCACGAGGCCGGGAACCTGCATGACGTTCTCGTACGAGAACTCTTCCTGCAGCTTGCCCGCGATCTCCTCGCGGTACTTCGTCTTCAGACGCGGAGTGGTAGCCATCAGATGTCCTCACCCGTGCGCTTGGCAACGCGGATCTTGTTGCCTTCGTCGTCGAAGCGGAAACCGACGCGGGTGACGACCTTCTTGCCGTCCTTCTCCACCACGAGCTGAACGTTGCTCACGTGGATCGGGGCCTCGGTGATCACGATGCCGCCGGCCTGCGAACCACCAGCGGTGGGACCGGCCTTGGTGTGCTTCTTGACCCGGTTGACACCCTCGACCAGGACGCGGTTCTCAGTCGGCATGGCCTGAATGACCTTGCCCTGCTTCCCCTTGTCCTTACCGGTGATGACCTGGACCAGGTCGCCCTTCTTGATCTTCATGCTTACAGCACCTCCGGCGCGAGCGAGATGATCTTCATGAACTTCTTCTCGCGCAGCTCACGGCCGACCGGCCCGAAGATGCGGGTGCCGCGAGGGTCGCCGTCGTTCTTCAGAATGACGGCGGCGTTCTCGT
The DNA here is from genome assembly GCF_049606955.1 of Streptomyces dryopteridis. Lineage (NCBI taxonomy): Bacteria > Bacillati > Actinomycetota > Actinomycetes > Kitasatosporales > Streptomycetaceae > Streptomyces > Streptomyces dryopteridis. The sequence goes on from NZ_CP187113.1 coordinate 2,244,230, forward strand.
CGAAGCGGATGTACGAGCCGTCCTGGCGGCGGCGCTCCTTGACGGTGCGAACGATGACCGCCTTGACGACGTCACCCTTCTTCACGTTGCCACCGGGGATCGCGTCCTTGACGGTGGCGACGATGACGTCACCGATGCCCGCGTAGCGGCGACCCGAGCCACCGAGAACACGGATGCAAAGGATCTCCTTGGCACCAGTGTTGTCGGCGACGCGAAGTCGCGACTCCTGCTGGATCACGTCTATCTCCTGTTTGTCTGCCGGTTCCCGGCCGGGGCCGCCCCCTCAAAGGGGGCGGCGGCCCGACCGAGCCTGGCGGAACGAATCCGAAGGGGAAGCCCCTCGGACGTGATTACTTGGCCTTCTCGAGGATCTCGACGATGCGCCAACGCTTGCTGGCGGACAGCGGCCGGGTCTCCATCAGGAGGACGCGGTCGCCGATGCCGGCGGCGTTCTGCTCGTCGTGCGCCTTGAGCTTGGTCGTACGGCGGATGACCTTGCCGTACAGGGGGTGCTTGTCCCGCTCCTCGACGGCGACGACGACGGTCTTGTCCATCTTGTCGCTGACGACGAGACCCTCACGGGTCTTGCGGAAGCCGCGCTGGGTCTTCTCGGTCACGTTGCTCTCGCTCATCAGACGTTCTCCACCGTCTCGATGCCGAGCTCGCGCTCACGCATCAGGGTGTAGATCCGGGCGATGTCCTTGCGGACAGACTTGAGTCGGCCGTTGTTCTCGAGCTGCCCGGTCGCCGCCTGGAAGCGGAGGTTGAACAGTTCTTCCTTGGCCGAACGCAGCTTGGCAACGAGCTCCTCGTTACCGAGCTCGCGCAGCTCGGTCGCCTTGATACCGGCCGCCATCACGACTCACCTGCCTCGCGCTTGACGATCCGGCACTTCATCGGCAGCTTGTGAGCCGCACGAGTGAGAGCCTCACGCGCAATCTTCTCGTTGGGGTAGGACAGCTCGAACATGACCCGGCCCGGGTGCACGTTCGCGATCCACCACTCCGGCGAACCCTTACCGGAACCCATGCGGGTCTCGGCAGGCTTCTTGGTGAGGGGACGGTCCGGGTAGATGTTGATCCAGACCTTGCCGCCACGCTTGATGTGGCGGGTCATCGCGATACGAGCGGCCTCGATCTGACGGTTGGTGACGTACGCCGGCGTCAGAGCCTGGATGCCGTACTCACCGAACGACACCTCAGTGCCACCCTTGGCCATACCGCGACGCTTGGGGTGGTGCTGCTTGCGGTGCTTGACCCTGCGAGGGATCAGCATGTCGGTCAGGCCTCCGTTCCGGTGCTCTCGGCCGGAGCGGCGGCAGCGGCCTCGGCCTTGGGGGCCTCGGTCGCGCCGGCCTGCTGCGGCTTGCGGCCACCACGGCCGCCACGCTCGCCACCGCGGCCACCACGGCCGGCGGGACGGTCGGCGCCACCACGGGCCGGGCGGTTGCCCGCACGGGCCGCGGCGTTCTCGGCGCGAACCTCGGCGATGTTCTTGACGTCGCCCTTGTAGATCCAGACCTTCACGCCGATGCGGCCGAAGGTGGTCTTGGCCTCGAAGAAGCCGTACTCGACGTTCGCGCGCAGCGTGTGCAGCGGCACACGACCCTCGCGGTAGAACTCCGAGCGGGACATCTCGGCGCCGCCGAGACGGCCACCACACTGGATCTTGATGCCCTTGGCGCCGGCCTTCATGGCGGACTGCATGCTCTTGCGCATGGCCCGACGGAAGGAGACGCGGGAGGAGAGCTGCTCGGCGACGGCCTGGGCCACCAGCTGAGCGTCGACCTCGGGGTTCTTGACCTCGAGGATGTTCAGCTGGACCTGCTTGCCGGTCAGCTTCTCCAGGTCGCCGCGGATGCGGTCGGCCTCGGCGCCGCGGCGGCCGATGACGATGCCCGGACGAGCGGTGTGGATGTCCACGCGGACGCGGTCACGGGTGCGCTCGATCTCAACCTTCGAGATGCCGGCGCGCTCCATGCCGGACGTCATCATCCGACGGATGGCGACGTCTTCCTTGACGTAGTCCTTGTACAGCTTGTCGGCGTACCAGCGCGACTTGAAGTCGGTGGTGATGCCGAGCCGGAACCCGTGCGGGTTTACCTTCTGGCCCATTACCGGGTTCCTTCCTTGCTGCTGACGACCACGGTGATGTGGGAGGTCCGCTTGCGGATCCGGTAGGCACGGCCCTGCGCACGCGGACGGAACCGCTTCAGGGTCGGGCCTTCGTCAACAAACGCCTCGCTGATGTAGAGCGAGGAGGCGTCCGTGTGGTTGTAGTTGTGCGCGGCGTTGGCGATGGCGCTGTCAAGCACCTTGCCCACCGGCACAGTCGCGGCCTGCGGAGCGAAACGCAGGACCGCCTGGGCCTCCGTGGCATCCATGCCACGGATGAGGTCCACCACACGGCGGGCCTTCATGGGCGTGACACGGATGTACCGCGCCTGAGCCCTGGCTTCCATGGTTGTCCCTTCGGTGTAAGTCATGATCGTTCGCACCCCGCCGTTAGCGGCGCTTCGACTTGCGGTCGTCCTTGACGTGGCCGCGGAAGGTGCGAGTCGGCGAGAACTCGCCGAGCTTGTGGCCGACCATGGACTCGGTGACGAACACCGGGACGTGGGTCTTGCCGTTGTGCACCGCGATCGTGTGGCCGAGCATGGCCGGGACGATCATCGAGCGACGGGACCAGGTCTTGATGACGTTCTTGGTGCCGGCTTCGTTCTGGACATCCACCTTCTTGATGAGGTGGTCGTCGACGAAGGGCCCCTTCTTGAGACTGCGCGGCATCTAAACCCGCTCCTAGCGCTTCTTGTTCGTCTTGCGGCGGCGGACGATGTACTTGTTCGAAGCCTTCTTCGGCGAACGAGTACGACCCTCCTTCTGACCCCACGGGGAGACCGGGTGACGACCACCGGAGGTCTTGCCCTCACCACCACCGTGCGGGTGGTCAACCGGGTTCATCGCGACACCGCGGACGGTCGGGCGAACGCCCTTCCAGCGCATGCGGCCGGCCTTGCCCCAGTTGATGTTCGACTGCTCGGCGTTGCCGACCTCGCCGACCGTGGCGCGGCAGCGCGCGTCGACGAGACGGATCTCACCGGACGGCATGCGGAGGTGGGCCATGGTGCCCTCCTTCGCCAGCAGCTGCACGGAGGCACCGGCCGAACGGGCGAACTTCGCGCCGCCACCGGGACGGAGCTCGATCGCGTGGATCGTGGTACCGACCGGGATGTTGCGCAGCGCCAGGTTGTTGCCCGGCTTGATGTCGGCCGTGGGGCCGTTCTCGATGCGGTCGCCCTGCTTGAGCGACTTCGGCGCGATGATGTAGCGCTTCTCGCCGTCCGCGTAGTGCAGGAGCGCGATGCGCGCGGTGCGGTTGGGGTCGTACTCGATGTGCGCGACCTTGGCCGGCACGCCGTCCTTGTCGTGACGACGGAAGTCGATCACACGGTAGGCGCGCTTGTGTCCGCCACCCTGGTGGCGAACGGTCACACGACCGGCGTTGTTACGGCCGCCCTTGCTGTGCAGCGGGCGGACCAGCGACTTCTCCGGCGTGGACCGCGTGATCTCGACAAAGTCGGCGACGCTGGAGCCACGACGGCCCGGAGTCGTCGGCTTGTACTTGCGGATACCCATTTCTCAGTCCTCGTCCGATATTCGGACCAGGGCGCTCCGTTAGGAGGCCTGGCCGAAGATGTCGATACGGTCGCCCTCGGCAAGGGTCACGATGGCGCGCTTGGTGTCCGCGCGCTTACCGAAACCGGTGCGGGTGCGCTTGCGCTTGCCCTGGCGGTTGATCGTGTTCACGTTCGTGACCTTGACCGAGAAAACAGCCTCGACGGCCTGCTTGATCTGGGTCTTGTTCGCGGTCGGAAGCACGATGAACGTGTACTTGTTCTCGTCCAGCAGCGCGTAGCTCTTCTCGGAGACAACCGGCTTGACGAGAATGTCGCGCGGGTCCGTGAAGGTCTTGCTGGTGATCGTGGCCTCGGACATCAGCCCTCGTTCCCTTCGGTCTCAGCGGCCTTGGGGCCAGACACGAAAGACTCGAAAGCGGCCTGGGTGAAGACCACGTCGTCGGAGACGAGCACGTCGTACGTGTTCAGCTGGCCCGGGTCCAGGATGTGCACCTGGGGCAGGTTGCGGGCGGACAGCCACGCGGCCTCGTCGGCGCGGTCGACGACCAGGAGCAGGTTCTTGCGCTCCGAGATCTTGCCGAACAGCGTCTTGGCGGCCTTCGTGGAGGCGGCACCCTCGACCACGCCGGAGACGACGTGGATGCGGGAGTGACGGGCCCGGTCGGTGAGGGCACCGCGGAGGGCGGCGGCCTTCATCTTCTTGGGGGTCCGCTGCGAGTAGTCACGCGGCACGGGACCGTGCACGACGCCACCGCCGGCGAACTGCGGGGCGCGGGTCGAACCCTGACGGGCGCGGCCGGTGCCCTTCTGGCGGTAGGGCTTCTTGCCGCCACCACGGACCTCGCCACGCGTCTTCGTCTTGTGCGTGCCCTGACGGGCGGCCGCGAGCTGCGCGACGACGACCTGGTGGATCAGCGGAACGCTGACCTTGGCGTCGAAGATCTCGGCCGGGAGCTCAACGGTCCCGGTCTTGTCGCCTGCGGGCGACAGAATGTCAATGGTGCTCATAGTCCTCAGGCCCCCTTGGCCGCGGTGCGGACCAGGACGAGGCCGCCGTTCGGACCAGGAACCGCGCCCTTGATGAGCAGCAGGCCCTTCTCCGCGTCAACGGCGTGAACGGTCAGGTTCTGGGTGGTGACGCGCTCGTTGCCCATGCGGCCGGCCATGCGGAGGCCCTTGAACACGCGGCCCGGGGTGGCGCAGCCACCGATGGAGCCGGGAGAGCGGTGCTTGCGCTGCGTACCGTGACCGGCGCCGAGACCACGGAAGTTGTGGCGCTTCATGACACCGGCGAAGCCCTTGCCCTTGCTCTTGCCCGTGACGTCAACCTTGACGCCGGACTCGAACACAGCGGCGGTGAGCTCCTGGCCGAGGGTGTACTCGGACGCGTCGGAGGTGCGCAGTTCCACCAGGTGGCGACGCGGGGTCACGTCGGCCTTGGCGAAGTGGCCCTTGAGGGGCTTGTTCACCTTGCGGGGGTCGATCTCGCCGAAGGCGATCTGGACCGCTTCGTATCCGTCGACATCGTTGCTACGGACCTGGGTGACAACACAGGGCCCGGCCTTGACGACGGTGACCGGGACGACACGGTTGTTCTCGTCCCAGACCTGGGTCATGCCGAGCTTCTCGCCCAGGACGCCCTTGATCTGCTTAGCCATCTTCTCCGTGCCTCTCAGAGCTTGATCTCGATGTCAACGCCGGCCGGAAGGTCCAGGCGCATCAGCGAGTCAACGGTCTTGGGCGTCGGGTCGAGGATGTCGATCAGGCGCTTGTGCGTGCGCATCTCGAAGTGCTCGCGCGAGTCCTTGTACTTGTGCGGCGACTTGATGACGCAGTACACGTTCTTCTCAGTGGGCAGCGGCACCGGGCCCGCGACCGACGCACCAGTGCGCGTCACCGTCTCGACGATCTTCTTCGCCGAGGAGTCGATGACCTCGTGGTCGTAGGCCTTGAGCCGGATGCGGATCTTCTGTCCCGCCATGGCTACTTCGTAGTCCTTTGTCTCAATGGAACGCTCTGGTACTCGGTCGGCTGCCTGTTCGGCCGCTTCTCTCCGACCCACGCGGTCGGGCGTGTCGCACTCCCGCCAAGCAAAAATCCCATGCGGAATTTCCCTGCTTCGAGGGGGTGCGATCCGTCACGGACCGCGGCCGGGGGAGAAACACCCACCGAGTGCCTGGTGAGAGCCCCGCCCACGCTTCCCGGAAGATTCCCGTACGTCCGCCTCAGCGCTGCCCCGAAAGACAGATGAGACGACGAGTACTGTGGGACTCGCTTCCGGTCCTCCCGGCGGGAGGCGCGCAGCATCGGCACTCAACCGAGCAACCCGACCAGTCTGCCATACGAGACTCGTACTGCGCCAATCGGGCCTTACAGCGTACCCCGCGACGATCAGTGGGCAAACCATTCCGGGGCCCCAACTCCCGCCCCGAACAGGCCGGATGTCGCGAATGTGAGCTGCCCCACGAGGACCTCGCGGCCCGCCGACGCCCGGGAACGCCGAAGGGCCCCCGCCGGCCGCTCACGCGGTCGACAGGGGCCCTTCTTGGTGCTCTGGAGAGCTACCAGGTCAAACCGTCAGGTGATTACTTGACGATCTTGGTGACCTGGCCGGCGCCCACGGTCCGGCCACCCTCACGGATGGCGAACTTCAGGCCCTCTTCCATGGCGACGGGCTGGATGAGCTTGACGTTCATCTCGGTGTTGTCGCCCGGCATGACCATCTCGGTGCCCTCGGGGAGGGTCACGACGCCGGTCACGTCGGTGGTGCGGAAGTAGAACTGCGGGCGGTAGTTGTTGAAGAACGGGGTGTGACGGCCACCCTCGTCCTTCGACAGGATGTAGGCCTGGGCCTCGAACTCGGTGTGCGGGGTGACCGAACCGGGCTTGATGATGACCTGGCCGCGCTCGACGTCCTCGCGCTTGATGCCGCGGAGGAGCAGACCGACGTTCTCGCCGGCCTGGCCCTCGTCGAGCAGCTTGCGGAACATCTCGATGCCGGTGACCGTGGTGGTGGTCTTCTCTTCCTTGATGCCGATGATGTCAACGGTCTCGTTGACCTTCAGCACACCACGCTCGATGCGACCGGTGACGACGGTGCCACGACCGGTGATCGTGAAGACGTCCTCGACGGGCATCAGGAACGGCTTGTCGACGTCACGCTCGGGGGTGGGGATGGACTCGTCCACCGCGGCCATCAGGCCGAGCAGCTTCTCGCCCCACTCCTTGTCGCCCTCGAGGGCCTTGAGCGCGGAGACCTGGACGACCGGAAGGTCGTCGCCCGGGAACTCGTACTCGGAGAGGAGCTCACGGACCTCGAGCTCGACGAGCTCCAGGATCTCCTCGTCGTCCACCATGTCGGCCTTGTTCAGGGCGACGACGATGTACGGAACGCCGACCTGGCGGGCCAGGAGCACGTGCTCCTTGGTCTGCGGCATCGGGCCGTCGGTGGCGGCGACCACGAGGATGGCGCCGTCCATCTGCGCGGCACCGGTGATCATGTTCTTGATGTAGTCCGCGTGACCGGGGCAGTCGACGTGGGCGTAGTGACGCGCCTCGGTCTGGTACTCGACGTGCGCGATCGAGATCGTGATACCGCGCTGGCGCTCCTCGGGAGCCTTGTCGATCTGGTCGAAGGCCGAGGCCTCGTTCAGGTCCGGGTACGCGTCGTGCAGCACCTTGGTAATGGCGGCCGTGAGGGTCGTCTTACCGTGGTCGATGTGACCGATGGTGCCGATGTTGACGTGCGGCTTAGTCCGCTCGAACTTCGCCTTCGCCACTGTGGTCCTCCTGGAGTGGTTCTGTACGCCTTACTCATCGGCGCCAGGTGATCTTTGCTGGGATGCCGGTTCCCCCGGGGCAGCGCGGAGCGGTGGCTCCTGCTGCCCCGGAGGCTCCGGTGACAAGCCTAAAGCGTGTACTCGGGAGAGTTACTCGCCCTTGGCCTTCGCGATGATCTCCTCGGCGACGTTCCGGGGAACCTCGGCGTAGGAGTCGAACTGCATCGAGTAGCTTGCGCGACCCGAGGTCTTGCTGCGGAGGTCGCCGACGTAGCCGAACATCTCCGAGAGCGGCACCAGACCCTTGACGATCCGGGCGCCCATGCGCTCCTCCATGGCCTGAATCTGGCCACGGCGGGAGTTGATGTCGCCGATGACCTCGCCCATGTAGTCCTCGGGCGTGGTGACCTCAACGGCCATCATCGGCTCGAGGAGCACGGGGGAAGCCTTGCGCGCGGCCTCCTTGAAGGCCTGCGAACCGGCGATCTTGAAGGCGAGCTCCGAGGAGTCGACCTCGTGGTAGCCACCGTCGTGAAGGATGACACGGACACCGGTCATCTCGTAGCCGGCGAGGATGCCGAACTGCATGGCCTCCTGCGCGCCCGCGTCCACCGAGGGGATGTACTCACGGGGGATGCGGCCACCGGTGACCTTGTTCACGAACTCGTAGGCCGCCTCGCCGCCCTCGATCGGCTCGATGCCGATCTGGACCTTGGCGAACTGGCCCGTGCCACCGGTCTGCTTCTTGTGCGTGTAGTCCACGCGCTCGACGGCCTTGCGGATCGTCTCGCGGTAGGCCACCTGCGGCTTGCCGACGTTGGCCTCGACCTTGAACTCACGGCGCATGCGGTCGACGAGCACCTCGAGGTGCAGCTCGCCCATGCCGCCGATGATGGTCTGGCCGGTCTCCTCGTCCGAGTGGACCTGGAAGGAGGGGTCCTCCTCCGCGAGACGCTGGATGGCGACACCCAGCTTCTCCTGGTCGCCCTTGGACTTGGGCTCGATCGCGACCTGGATGACCGGGGCCGGGAAGTCCATGGACTCCAGGATGACCGGCTGCTTCTCGTCGCACAGCGTCTCACCGGTGGTGGTCTGCTTGAGACCCATCACGGCGATGATGTCGCCGGCGCCCACCGACTCGATCTCCTCACGCTTGTTCGCGTGCATGCGGTAGATCTTGCCGATGCGCTCCTTCTTGCCCTTCACGGAGTTCAGCACCGCGGTGCCGGAGTCCAGGCGGCCCGAGTAAACCCGGACGAAGGTGAGCTTGCCGAGGTGCGGGTCGCTCATGATCTTGAACGCGAGCGCGGAGAGGGGCTCCTCGTCCGACGGCTTGCGCTTGACGACCTCGTCCGGGTTGTTGACGGCGTGGCCCTCGATGGCCTCGACGTCAAGCGGGGACGGGAGGTAGCGCACGACCGCGTCGAGCAGGGGCTGGACGCCCTTGTTCTTGAACGCGGTGCCACAGAACACCGGGGTGACCGTGGTGTCCTCGGACTTGCCGGTGGTGATGGTGATGCGACGGATCGCGGCCATCAGCTGCTCCTCGGTGGGCTCTTCGCCCTCGAGGAACATCTCCATCAGCTCTTCGTCGTGCTCCGACACCGTCTCGATGAGCTTGGCGCGCCATTCCTCGGCGGCCTCGGTGTGGGTGGCGGGGATGTCGACGACGTCGTACATCTCACCCTTGGCGGCCTCGGCGGACCACACGAGGGCCTTCATGCGGACCAGGTCGACAACGCCCTGGAAGTCCGCCTCGGCCCCGATGGGGAGCTGCATGACGATCGGGACCGCGCCGAGGCGGTTCTCGATCATCTCGACGCAACGGTGGAACTCGGCGCCGGTGCGGTCGAGCTTGTTGACGAAGCAGATGCGCGGCACGCCGTAGCGGTCGGCCTGACGCCACACGGTCTCGGACTGCGGCTCCACACCCGCGACACCGTCGAACACGGTGACGGCACCGTCGAGCACGCGGAGCGAACGCTCCACCTCGACGGTGAAGTCGACGTGCCCGGGGGTGTCGATGATGTTGATGGTGTGGTCGACGTCCTCGAGCGGCCAGTGGCAGGTCGTCGCGGCGGACGTGATCGTGATGCCGCGCTCCTGCTCCTGCTCCATCCAGTCCATCGTGGCAGCGCCGTCGTGGACTTCACCGATCTTGTACGAGACGCCGGTGTAGAACAGGATCCGCTCGGTGGTGGTCGTCTTGCCCGCGTCGATGTGGGCCATGATGCCGATGTTGCGCACCTTGGCCAGGTCAAGCGAAGTGGTAGCCATGAGGCTCGATCTTCTCTCGGTCTCGATAGGGGGGTTCGACTACCAGCGGTAGTGGGCGAAGGCCTTGTTGGACTCGGCCATCTTGTGCGTGTCCTCACGCTTCTTGACGGCGGCGCCAAGACCGTTCGACGCGTCCAGCAGCTCGTTCATGAGGCGCTCGGTCATGGTCTTCTCGCGGCGGGCGCGGGAGTAACCGACGAGCCAACGCAGCGCGAGGGTGGACTGACGACCGGGCTTGACCTCGATCGGGACCTGGTAGGTCGCGCCACCGACACGGCGGGACTTGACCTCGAGGGACGGCTTGACGTTCTCCAGCGCGCGCTTCAGCGTGATGACCGGGTCGTTGCCGGTCTTCTCGCGGAGGCCCTCCATGGCGCCGTAGACGATGCGCTCGGCGGTGGAGCGCTTGCCGTTCAGGAGGAGCTTGTTGATGAGCGAGGTCACCAGAGGAGAACCGTAGACCGGGTCGATGATGACCGGGCGCTTCGGGGCGGGGCCCTTACGAGGCATTCTTACTTCTCCTTCTTGGCGCCGTAGCGGCTGCGGGCCTGCTTGCGGTTCTTGACAGCCTGCGTGTCAAGCGCACCGCGGATGATCTTGTAACGAACACCCGGCAGGTCCTTCACACGGCCACCACGCACGAGCACGATCGAGTGCTCCTGCAGGTTGTGCCCCTCACCCGGGATGTAAGCGGTGACCTCGATGCCGGAGGTCAGGCGAACACGCGCGACCTTCCGCAGCGCCGAGTTCGGCTTCTTCGGGGTGGTGGTGAACACACGCGTGCAGACGCCGCGGCGCTGGGGCGATGCCTCAAGCGCGGGCGTCTTCGTCTTCTCGACCTTGTCCTGCCGGCCCTTGCGGACCAGCTGCTGGATCGTAGGCACTACTTCTCCGGTTTCTGTGTGCCGTCTGTAAAACTAACCTGGAACTCGCCCGACCCACGCGGTCGGGTGTGTCGCGCCCGGCGGACTTCCGCAGCGACGGAAAAAACGCTCGGGAGCTGTGGCCTTCGGAACTCGCGTGCGGCAGTGGACACGCACGGGAACCCAGGCACACCCCAGGCACAAGGTCTGAGCGTACCTACCTCATCCATCCCGGTCAAAACAAATGCTCGCGGGCCCCTTCCGAGGCCCATCGAGCCACCCCCTCGTCAAGGGGTCTCGGTCCTAGACTACGCACGGCCGGACGGCCCCCGTCCCCCCACGTGAAAGGCCCGCATGACCCCCGAAACCCTTCCCCCGCGGCTGCGCGGACCGCTTCGGATCGCGGCGGCCGCGATCGCGGTGGCGGCGGCGGCGCTGGTGGCCGTCGGCTGCTTCCTGGCCCTGTACGTGCGCCCGACCTCGGACGACTGGTGCGCCGCCTGGAAGGCCCGTGACATGGGCGTTCTCGGGATCGTCGGCGATTTCTACACCACCCAGAACGGCCGGGTCACCAACGCGTTCCTGAGCGGGATCATCTACGCGGACGGGATCACCGGCCCCAAGGTGCTGCCCACCGTGATCGCCCTCTCGCTCGGCGCCGGACTGGTGCTGCTGGCCCGCGCCGGACTCCGTTCGACGGGGCTCCGGGCCCCCCTCGCGGTCCTCGTCGCCGGCTCCGCCGTGATCGTGGCCCTGTTCTGCTTCGCCGGCACCCGCGTGTACCAGGCGCTGCTGTGGGCGCCCGCGACCATCTCGCACACCCTCCCCGCCGTCATCGGCGTCTGGGCCGTGCTGGTGGGCGTGTGGGGCGCCCGCAGCCCCCGTCCCGGGGTCCGCCGGACGGCCCTGGCCGTCACCGCGCTGCTCGCGTTCGGCATCGGCACCCTCAGCGAGCCCTTCACCATCGTCGGCGGGCTGATCCTGGGCACCGCCGGTCTGCTCGCCCTCCCCCGGGTCGGCCTGGCCCGCACCTGGTGGCCGTTCACCTGGGCCGCCGTGTGGTGCGTCACCAGCCTGATCGGGCTGGCCGTGCTCTACACCTCCCCCGGCGCCCGCTGGCGCCGCTCGGTGCAGCCGCCGGCCGACTCCATGTTCTCCGGCGAGGCCCTGGGCAAGTCCTGGGACGACTGGCTGCGGATCTGGGGCACGATCTGGGGGCAGCCGGCCTACCTGGGAGCCCTCGCCGTCGGCCTGCTGATCGGCCTGGCCCTCACCCGCCTCCCCCGCGCCGAGGCCGCCGCCGAGGCCGATTCGGGAGCCGGCGCGGACCGCCCGGGCACCGGGCCGCGGGCGCTCGTGATCCTGCTGCCCGTCCCGGTGCTGGCCCTGGGCTCCTTCGTCGTCGCCATGGCCCTCAACTCCAGCTACGGGCCCAACGGCTGGACCTTCGCCCGCACCTGGAACAACTTCCTCGTGCCCTTCCTGATGGCCCTGTGCCTGTACGGGGTGCTCCTCGGCCGGCTGCTCGCCCGCCGGCTCCCCCGCGCCGTCGACGGGGTCCGGCCCCGGATCCTGCCGCTCGCCCTCGCCGGCGGCCTCGTGACCGCCCTGACCCTGCTCTCGGTCGCGGCCCTGGTGCAGCCGGTGCGGGACCTCACCACCGCCACCGTCTCCCGCTCCCTGACCTGGGACCGGCAGGACGAGCGGATCCGCGCCCTCGCGGCCCGCGGCGAGCGCGACGTGGAGTACCGGCCCTCGTACATCGGCGGCCTGGCCGAGCCCTACTTCACGAAGAACGAGGCCAAGGACTGGGTCGCCCAGTGCGTCGCGGAGTACTACGGCGTCGACCGCGTCCACAAACCCGCCGAGTAGCCCGGCACGACGAAGCCCCCCGCCCCTTCCTCACGGAAGGGACGGGGGGCTTCTTCACACTCCTCGGGCGCTCTCACGCCCCGGAGGCGACTCAGCCGTTGTACGGGCCGTAGTCGTAGTCCTCCAGCGGGACGGCCTGGCCGGAGCCGGAGCCGAACGGCGAGTAGTCGATGTCGTCGTAGCCGACGGCCGAGTACATCGCGGCCTTGGCCTCCTCGGTGGGCTCCACCCGGATGTTGCGGTAGCGGGACAGACCCGTACCGGCCGGGATGAGCTTACCGATGATGACGTTCTCCTTGAGGCCGATCAGGGAGTCCGACTTGGCGTTGATCGCCGCGTCGGTGAGCACCCGGGTCGTCTCCTGGAAGGACGCCGCCGACAGCCAGGACTCGGTCGCGAGCGATGCCTTGGTGATACCCATCAGCTGCGGACGGCCGGAGGCGGGGTGACCGCCCTCGGTGACCACACGACGGTTCTCGGTCTCGAAGCGCGAACGCTCGACGAGCTCGCCCGGAAGCAGCTCGGCGTCGCCGGACTCGATGATCGTCACGCGGCGGAGCATCTGCCGGATGATGATCTCGATGTGCTTGTCGTGGATCGACACGCCCTGCGAGTTGTACACCTTCTGGACTTCGCCCACGAGGTGGACCTGCACGGCGCGCTGGCCGAGGATGCGGAGCACGTCGTGCGGGTTGGTGGCACCCGCGGTGAGCTTCTGGCCCACCTCGACGTGGTCGCCCTCGGTCACCAGGACCTTGGCACGCTTGGAGATCGGGAACGCCGTCTCCTCGGTGCCGTCGTCCGGGGTGACGACGAGCTTCTTGGTCTTCTCGGTCTCCTCGATCCGCACGCGGCCGGAGGCCTCGGAGATCGGGGCGACACCCTTCGGGGTACGGGCCTCGAAGAGCTCGACGACACGCGGCAGACCCTGCGTGATGTCGTCACCGGCCACACCACCGGTGTGGAAGGTACGCATCGTCAGCTGGGTGCCGGGCTCACCGATGGACTGGGCGGCGATGATGCCGACCGCCTCGCCGATGTCGACCAGCTTGCCGGTGGCCAGCGAGCGGCCGTAGCAGAAGGCACAGGTGCCGACCGCGGACTCACAGGTCAGGACCGAGCGGGTCTTGACCTCCTCGACGCCGTTCGCGATGAGCGCGTCGATGAGCACGTCGCCGAGGTCCACGTTGGCCGGCGCGATGACCTTGCCGTCGATGACGACGTCCTCGGCCAGCATGCGGGCGTACACGGAGGTCTCGACGTCGTCCGCCTTGCGCAGGACACCCGTCTCGTCCTTGGAACCGATCCGCAGCTTCAGACCGCGCTCGGTGCCACAGTCCTCCTCGCGGATGATCACGTCCTGCGAGACGTCCACCAGACGACGGGTCAGGTAACCCGAGTCGGCGGTACGCAGGGCGGTGTCGGCCAGACCCTTACGGGCACCGTGGGTGGAGATGAAGTACTCCAGCACCGACAGGCCCTCACGGAACGAGGCCTTGATCGGACGCGGGATGGTCTCGTTCTTCGCGTTCGACACCAGACCGCGCATACCCGCGATCTGCCGCATCTGCATCATGTTTCCTCGGGCGCCCGAGTCGACCATCATGAAGATGGGGTTGGTCTTGGGGAAGTTCGCGTTCATCGCCTCGGCGACCTCGTTGGTCGCCTTGGTCCAGATCGTGATCAGTTCCTGCGTGCGCTCCTGCTTGGTGATCAGGCCGCGCTCGTACTGCTTCTGGACCTTCTCGTCCTGCGCCTCGTAGCCCGCGACGATGGCCTTCTTGGCCTCGGGCACGACGACGTCGGAGATGGCCACGGTGACGCCCGAACGGGTCGCCCAGTGGAAGCCGGCCGCCTTCAGGTTGTCGAGCGTCGCCGCCACGATCACCTTGGGGTAGCGCTCCGCCAGGTCGTTGACGATCTCGGAGAGCTGCTTCTTGCCCACCGAGTAGTCGACGAACGGGTAGTCCTCGGGCAGCAGCTCGTTGAAGAGCGCGCGACCCAGGGTGGTCCGCAGACGGAAGCTGTCGCCCGGCTGGAACTCCTGCTCGCCCTCCTCGGCCACCGGCGCGACCCAGCCGCGCGGCGGGATGGTGCCCACCGGGAAGCGGATGTCGACCGAGGACTGGAGCGCCAGCTCGCCGCCGTCGAACGCCATGATCGCCTCGGCCGTGGAGCCGAAGGACCGGCCCTCGCCCTTGACGTCGCGGAGCTCGCCGTCGGTGGTGAGGAAGAACAGACCGAGGACCATGTCCTGGGTCGGCATCGTCACCGGACGGCCGTCGGCGGGCTTGAGGATGTTGTTCGAGGACAGCATCAGGATGCGGGCCTCGGCCTGCGCCTCCGCGGAGAGCGGCAGGTGGACGGCCATCTGGTCACCGTCGAAGTCCGCGTTGAACGCGGTGCAGACGAGCGGGTGGATCTGGATGGCCTTGCCCTCGACCAGCTGCGGCTCGAATGCCTGGATGCCGAGGCGGTGCAGCGTGGGCGCACGGTTCAGCAGCACCGGGTGTTCGGCGATGACCTCTTCGAGGACGTCGTACACGACGGTGCGGCCACGCTCGACCATGCGCTTGGCCGACTTGATGTTCTGCGCGTGGTTCAGGTCGACCAGGCGCTTCATCACGAACGGCTTGAAGAGCTCCAGCGCCATGGCCTTGGGCAGACCGCACTGGTGCAGCTTGAGCTGCGGGCCGACGACGATGACGGAACGCGCCGAGTAGTCGACTCGCTTGCCGAGCAGGTTCTGACGGAAACGACCCTGCTTGCCCTTGAGCATGTCGCTCAGGGACTTCAGCGGACGGTTGCCGGGGCCCGTGACCGGGCGACCGCGACGGCCGTTGTCGAAGAGGGCGTCGACCGCCTCCTGGAGCATCCGCTTCTCGTTGTTCACGATGATCTCGGGGGCACCGAGGTCGAGCAGACGCTTCAGACGGTTGTTGCGGTTGATCACGCGGCGGTACAGGTCGTTCAGGTCGGAGGTCGCGAAGCGGCCACCGTCCAGCTGCACCATCGGACGCAGGTCCGGCGGGATGACCGGCACGCAGTCCAGCACCATGCCCTTGGGGCTGTTGCTGGTCTGCAGGAACGCGGAGACGACCTTGAGGCGCTTGAGCGCGCGGGTCTTCTTCTGGCCCTTGCCGGTGCGGATGATCTCGCGGAGGCGCTCGGCCTCTTCCTCGAGGTCGAAGGACTCCAGGCGCTTCTGCAGCGCGGCGGCGCCCATCGAACCGTCGAAGTAGGTGCCGAAGCGGTCGCGCAGCTCGCGGTAGAGCAGCTCGTCGCCCTCGAGGTCCTGGACCTTGAGGTTCTTGAAGCGGGCCCACACCTCGTCGAGGCGGTCGATCTCGCGCTGCGCGCGGTCACGGAGCTGCTTCATCTCGCGCTCGGCGCCTTCGCGCACCTTGCGGCGCACGTCGGCCTTGGCGCCCTCGGCCTCGAGCTCGGCCAGGTCGGTCTCGAGCTTCTTGGCCCGGCCTTCGAGGTCGGAGTCGCGGCGGTTCTCGATCTGCTGGCGCTCGACGGAGACGTGCGCCTCCAGGGACGGGAGGTCGCGGGTGCGGCGCTCGTCGTCCACGAACGTGATCATGTACGCGGCGAAGTAGATGACCTTCTCGAGGTCCTTCGGCGCGAGGTCCAGCAGGTAGCCCAGGCGCGAGGGGACGCCCTTGAAGTACCAGATGTGGGTGACGGGAGCGGCGAGCTCGATGTGGCCCATCCGCTCACGGCGCACCTTGGCGCGCGTGACCTCTACGCCACAACGCTCACAGATGATGCCCTTGAAGCGGACACGCTTGTACTTGCCGCAGTAGCACTCCCAGTCCCGGGTCGGACCGAAGATCTTCTCGCAGAAGAGTCCGTCCTTCTCGGGCTTCAGGGTGCGGTAGTTGATGGTCTCCGGCTTCTTGACCTCGCCGTGGGACCAGGTACGGATGTCGTCCGCGGTGGCAAGGCCGATCCGCAGCTCGTCGAAGAAGTTGACGTCGAGCACTGTGCGTCAATCCCTCTTTCGGGGTCGTGTCTCTGATCAGTGGTCTGTGGAGATCCCGCCGGGACCCGATGGGGTCGGCCGGCGGGAGGGGCCAGGGGCGGCGGGGGCTCTTTCGAGAGCCCCCACCGGCCACTCAGACCTCTTCGACGCTGCTCGGCTCTCGCCGGGACAGGTCGATACCGAGCTCCTCCGCCGCGCGGAAGACGTCCTCGTCCGTGTCGCGCATCTCGATGGACATGCCGTCCGAGGACAGCACCTCCACGTTGAGGCAGAGCGACTGCATTTCCTTGATGAGCACCTTGAAGGACTCGGGAATGCCCGGCTCGGGAATGTTCTCGCCCTTGACGATCGCCTCGTAGACCTTCACGCGGCCGGTGACGTCGTCGGACTTGATGGTCAGCAGCTCCTGGAGGGCGTAGGCGGCGCCGTAAGCCTCCAGCGCCCACACCTCCATCTCGCCGAAGCGCTGGCCACCGAACTGCGCCTTACCACCCAGCGGCTGCTGCGTGATCATCGAGTACGGACCGGTCGAACGGGCGTGAAGCTTGTCGTCGACCAGGTGGTGGAGCTTGAGGATGTACATGTACCCGACCGAGACCGGGTCCGGGAACGGCTCGCCGGAGCGGCCGTCGAACAGGCGGGCCTTGCCGGACGGGAGCACCATGCGCTCGCCGTCGCGGTTCGGGATGGTGTGCTGGAGCAGACCGGCCAGCTCGTCCTCGCGGGCGCCGTCGAAGACCGGGGTCGCGACGTTGGTGCCGGGGGCGACCTGGTCCGCGCCGATCGCCTGGAGGCGCTGCGCCCACTCGTCGGCGAGACCGGAGACGTCCCAGCCGCGGCTGGCGAGCCAGCCGAGGTGGATCTCCAGCACCTGTCCCGGGTTCATTCGGGACGGGACGCCGAGCGGGTTGAGGATGATGTCGACCGGGGTGCCGTCCTCAAGGAAGGGCATGTCCTCGATCGGAAGGATCTTGGAGATGACACCCTTGTTGCCGTGGCGGCCGGCGAGCTTGTCACCGTCGGTGATCTTGCGCTTCTGGGCCACGTAGACGCGCACCAGCTGGTTCACGCCCGGGGGAAGCTCGTCCCCCTCCTCGCGGTCGAAGACGCGGACGCCGATGACCTTGCCGATCTCGCCGTGGGGCACCTTCAGGGAGGTGTCACGGACCTCGCGCGCCTTCTCGCCGAAGATCGCGCGGAGCAGGCGCTCCTCCGGGGTGAGCTCGGTCTCGCCCTTGGGCGTGACCTTGCCGACCAGGATGTCGCCGGCGACGACGTCCGCGCCGATGCGGATGATGCCGCGCTCGTCGAGGTCGGCGAGGACCTCCTCGGAGACGTTCGGGATGTCCCGGGTGATCTCCTCGGGGCCCAGCTTGGTGTCACGGGCGTCGACCTCGTGCTCCTCGATGTGGATCGAGGAGAGGACGTCGTCCTGCACGAGGCGCTGCGACAGGATGATCGCGTCCTCGTAGTTGTGGCCTTCCCACGGCATGAACGCCACGAGGAGGTTCTTGCCGAGGGCCATCTCGCCCTCTTCGGTCGCCGGGCCGTCGGCGAGGACCTGCGACTCGACGATGCGGTCGCCCTC
Organism: Streptomyces dryopteridis; assembly: GCF_049606955.1. Lineage (NCBI taxonomy): Bacteria > Bacillati > Actinomycetota > Actinomycetes > Kitasatosporales > Streptomycetaceae > Streptomyces > Streptomyces dryopteridis. Next base: position 2,262,237 of record NZ_CP187113.1, read on the forward strand.
GTTGACGATCACCTTCTGGTTGACCGAGGTGCCCTGGTTCGAGCGGGAGAACTTGGCGACGCGGTACGTGGTGTACGTGCCGTCGTCGTTGGCGACGGTGACGTAGTCGGCCGAGACCTCCTGGACCACACCGTCCTTCTCCGCGCGGATCGAGTCACCGGCGTCGACCGCACAGCGGTACTCCATGCCGGTGCCGACGAGCGGGGCCTCCGCCTTGATGAGCGGAACGGCCTGGCGCATCATGTTCGCGCCCATGAGGGCGCGGTTGGCGTCGTCGTGCTCCAGGAAGGGGATCATCGCGGTGGCGACGGACACCATCTGGCGCGGCGAGACGTCCATGTAGTCGACTTCGGTGCCGGGCACGTAGTCGACCTCGCCGCCGCGGCGACGGACGAGGACGCGGGGCTCGGCGAAGCGGAGGTCCTCGTCCAGGCGCGCGTTGGCCTGGGCGATGACGAACCGGTCCTCCTCGTCGGCGGTCAGGTAGTCGACCTCGTCGCTGACCTGGCCGTCGATCACGCGACGGTAGGGGGTCTCGACGAAACCGAACGCGTTGACGCGACCGTAGGACGCGAGCGAGCCGATCAGACCGATGTTCGGGCCTTCGGGGGTCTCGATCGGGCACATGCGGCCGTAGTGCGAGGGGTGCACGTCACGGACCTCGAAGCCGGCCCGCTCACGCGAGAGGCCACCGGGACCCAGCGCCGAGAGACGACGCTTGTGCGTCAGACCCGACAGCGGGTTGTTCTGGTCCATGAACTGCGACAGCTGGCTGGTGCCGAAGAACTCCTTGATGGAGGCGACGACCGGCCGGATGTTGATCAGGGTCTGCGGCGTGATCGCCTCGACGTCCTGGGTGGTCATGCGCTCGCGCACGACGCGCTCCATACGAGCCAGACCCGTGCGGACCTGGTTCTGGATGAGCTCGCCGACGTTGCGCAGACGACGGTTGCCGAAGTGGTCGATGTCGTCGACCTCGACCACGATCTGCGTGCCGTTCTCGCCGACCGTCTCGGTCTCGCCCGCGTGGAGCTTGACCAGGTACTTGATGGTGGCGATGACGTCGTCGGTGGTGAGCACGCCGGCGTCCAGCGGCTCGTCCGCGCCGAGCTTCTTGTTCACCTTGTAGCGGCCGACCTTGGCGAGGTCGTAGCGCTTCGGGTTGAAGTAGAGGTTCTCGAGCAGCGTCTGAGCGGCCTCGCGGGTCGGCGGTTCGCCCGGACGCAGCTTGCGGTAGATGTCCAGGAGCGCGTCGTCCTGGCCCTGGGTGTGGTCCTTCTCCAGGGTGGCGCGCATGGACTCGTACTGGCCGAACTCGTCCAGGATCTGCTCGGTGGTCCAGCCGAGGGCCTTGAGCAGGACGGTCACGGACTGCTTGCGCTTGCGGTCGATGCGGACACCGACCATGTCGCGCTTGTCGACCTCCATCTCCAGCCAGGCACCCCGGGACGGGATGATCTTGGCGGAGAAGACGTCCTTGTCGGAGGTCTTGTCGATGGAGGAGTCGAAGTAGACGCCCGGCGAGCGGACCAGCTGCGACACCACGACACGCTCGGTGCCGTTGATGACGAAGGTGCCCTTGTTCGTCATGAGCGGGAAATCGCCCATGAAGACCGTCTGGGACTTGATCTCGCCGGTCTCGTTGTTGGTGAACTCGGCGGTGACGAAGAGCGGGGCCGCGTACGTGAAGTCGCGCTCCTTGCACTCGTCCACGGAGTTCTTCGCGGGCTCGAACCGGTGGTCGCGGAAGGTCAGCGACATCGACCCGGAGAAGTCCTCGATCGGCGAGATCTCCTCGAAGATCTCTTCAAGACCGGACTTGGTGGGGACGTCCTGGCCACTCTCCAGAGCGGACTCGACGCGGCTCTTCCAGGCGGCGTTGCCGAGCAGCCAGTCAAAGCTCTCGGTCTGCAGCGCCAGGAGGTTGGGAACCTCGAGGGGTTCCTTGATCTTTGCAAAGGAGATGCGCAGCGGGGCAGTGCCGGCACCGTTGTTCGTATTGGTCGAGGCGTTGCGCGAGGCGGCCAAGAGGGGGTCCTTCCGAGGGCTCGGACTCACTACGCGCGTACCGGTCCCAGTCGGCCACTGAAGGAAAACCCCAGATCAGGGGCGATCAATCGGAAGTGGACGAGCGTGGACAGACCCCTGGCGACGGGCAGGGGGCAGCTAACAGGCAGCGCAAAGGGACAGTGTAGCCACTTGGCTCACTGATGTCCAGACCAGGTTCCCGGAGTCCGGCAACAGGCATTCCCCTTGTTGTTCGACCGCGGCACTCCCGCACACGGAGCGCATATCAGTACTGCCCTCTTCGTAGCCGATCCATGCCTCGGATTCGGATCGACTGGCGACGGTCCTGAGAATTGCGCGACTCGTGCCGTTCGTCAAGGGCCCTGCTCCGAGCGGCCCATCCCGGGACCCCCGCCCGGAGGCATCGAAGATCACCATACTCCCCAACGAGGACAGGGCACACCAGGCACTGTGGGTACGCCGAAGGGCGACCACCCATGAGGGTGATCGCCCTTCGTCAGAGGCCGTCAGGCGGCCTCGGAGGTGTTACTTGACCTCGACGCCCGCACCGGCGGCCTTGAGGGCCTCGGCGGCCTTGTCAGCGGCCTCCTTGTTGACCTTCTCCAGGACCGGCTTCGGGGTGCCGTCCACGAGGTCCTTGGCCTCCTTCAGACCCAGGGAGGTCAGCTCGCGCACGACCTTGATGACCTGGATCTTCTTGTCGCCGGCACCGGTGAGGATGACGTCGAACTCGTCCTTCTCCTCAGCGGCCTCGGCCGGGGCACCGGGGACACCGGCGGCGGCGACGGCGACCGGGGCGGCGGCGGTGACGTCGAACTTCTCCTCGAACGCCTTCACGAACTCGGCGAGCTCGATGAGGGTGAGCTCCTCGAACTGCGCGAGCAGGTCTTCCTGAGACAGCTTCGCCATGATGGGCGATCCTTCCACTAATTCGGCAGGTGCCGGATGTACAGAGAGGCGGGCGTGACGGCCCGCTGTGACCCGCGCACTAGGCGGCGCGGATCATTGCGCGAGCCGAATTACTCGGCACCGCCCTGCTCGTCGCGCTTGACGCGGAGAGCCTCCACGGTGCGGACGAGCTTCGACGGGAGCGCCTGGAAGAGCGCCGCAGCCTGGGACTGCTTGCCCTTCATGGCACCCGCCAGCTTGGCGAGCAGAACCTCGCGGGACTCGAGGTCCGCGAGCTTCTTGATCTCATCGGCGGAGAGCGCCTTGCCATCAAGGACACCCGCCTTGATGATGAGATTCGGGTTCTCCTTGGCGAAGTCACGCAGGGCCTTCGCCGACTCCACCGGGTCACCGGTGACGAAGGCGACCGCGGTCGGACCAGCGAAGTGCTCGTCCAGTGCGGTGATCCCGGCCTGGTTGGCCGCAATCTTGGTCAGCGTGTTCTTCACCACGGCGTACTGGGCGTTCTCACCGAGCGAACGACGCAGCGTCTTGAGCTGCGCCACGGTGAGACCCCGGTACTCGGTCAGCACAGCGGCGTTCGAGCTGCGGAACTGGTCCTCAAGCTCGGCCACCGAGGCAGCCTTGTCGGGCCTTGCCATGAGCGTCGGCCTCCTTCCGGGTGATGAGGACCGCGCGGAAGGAACTCAACACAGCAAAACGCCCCGAGCGCAGGCGCACGGGGCTTCAGCTCCACCGACCGGAGTCGGGAACTTCTTTCCGGTGTCACCTGCGCGGGTCGTTCGCATCGAGCGAATCCTTCGGCCACCGTTTCCTCACGGACACGGCAACGACCTGCGGTCTTTGGCTTCTCGACGAGAGTACGCGACCCGTCCCCCGATCGCCAAATCGCCTCCCGTCACCCCACCGGAGCAGGCTCCCGGCCGGTTCCTCGACCGGCCGGGGCCCGCGCGGGGCTCAGGCGCCGCCGCCCTCTTCCTTCATCATCGCGGCGAGGTCGAGGACCTTGTCGCCGGTCGGTGCCTTGACGGCCGGGGCCTTGTCGATGTCGGTGAACCTCATCGTCACGTCGACCGGGCCCTCCTCGCTCCGGCCGACCATCTTGACCTGCCGGGTCATGCCGTCCTCCCCGATCCAGACGTCCATCGTGAGGTCGCTCAGGCCGAACTGCTTGATCTGGGCCGCCAGCTTGTCCCGATTGGCCTTGTCGGCGGCGCTCTCGCCCTCCTTGGCCTTCAGCACGTCGCTCTCGCTGAGCTTGCCGCTGAGCCGGGTGGTCTTCACCCCGTCCACGGTCTCCTCGCCGACGATCCGGAGGTCCTTGGCGCCCGCGAGCGGACCGGCCTGGGCGCCCGGGCCGGCCGTGCCCTGGGTCTCCGCCGCGCCGGCCTTGGCGCCGAGGCCCTTCAGCTTGTCCTGGAACTTCGGGTCGTCCTTCATGGCCTTCATGTCGAACTTCAGGTACTGGCCGTCCGCGCCCATGTACATGGCCTCGTCGACGAGGACGATCTCGACCTTGCCCTCGGTGCCGCCCGTCATGGTCATGTGCATCGCCATCGGCTCGGTGTGCAGGTCGATGGTCTGCTCGAAGGCGGTGCCCGCGACCGTGCCCTTGCCCAGCATGCGGAAGGACTTGACCTGCTCCCCGCGCTTGCCGGCCTTCTCCAGGAAGGAGGCCGGGGTCGCCTGGACCGGCTTGTCGGCGGCCGGGGTCTGCGAGGCGGAGGCGGACGGGGCGGCGGCCTTCGCGTCCTTCTTGTCGGTGTCCCCGCACCCGGTGGCCAGACCGGCCAGCAGGGCCACGGAGACCGCGGCCGTGGTCAGACGGGCTCGGCGAGTGGTGCGGACGCGCTGCACGCGCATGGTGGGGTCCCTCCCGTGATCATGTGGTTCTGATGTGAACCTTAGGGACGGGTGGGGCCGGAAGGCGCGGGTATTTCGGGCACGGAAATCGTGCTTTCGGCCGGGACCGTCCCGGGTGGTGGGCCGGAAACGGGGACGGGCCCCGCGCCTTCCGTGAGGGAAGGTGCGGGGCCCGTCGAGCCACTCGCGAGTCGTCGGACTCAGACCGCGGCCGGGTCCTCGGCCTCGAGGAGGTTCCGGGTGCGGTTCGGGTCGAGCTGGATGCCCGGGCCCATCGTGGAGGCCAGGGCGGCCTTCTTGACGTAACGGCCCTTGGCCGCCGACGGCTTCAGACGAAGGATCTCGTCCAGGGCCGCGGCGTAGTTCTCGACCAGCTGCTCATCGGAGAAGGAGACCTTGCCGATGATGAAGTGCAGGTTCGAGTGCTTGTCCACACGGAACTCGATCTTGCCGCCCTTGATCTCGGTGACGGCCTTGGCGACGTCCATGGTGACGGTGCCGGTCTTCGGGTTCGGCATGAGGCCACGGGGACCGAGCACGCGGCCGAGGCGGCCGACCTTGCCCATGAGGTCCGGGGTGGCGACGACCGCGTCGAACTCGTTCAGACGCTGGCCCTTGGCGATCTCGGCGATCAGCTCGTCGCTGCCGACGATGTCGGCGCCGGCGGCTTCCGCGGCCGCAGCACGGTCACCGGTCGCGAAGACCAGGACCCGGGCGGTCTTACCGGTGCCGTGCGGGAGGTTCACGGTGCCGCGGACCATCTGGTCGGCCTTGCGCGGGTCGACACCCAGGCGGAAGGCAACCTCGAGGGTCGCGTCGAACTTGACCGAGGAGATCTCCTTGGCGAGACGGACGGCCTCGAGCGGGGCGTACAGCTTCTCCCGGTCGATCTTGGCGTCCGCAGCGCGGAGAGTCTTGCTGCGCTTCACTTCTGCTCCTGTGTTGTTCAGGCGTGGAGTCGTGGTACGGGCCTGCGCGGGCCCTGCCACTGGTGGTGCTGGAGGGGGCTGAATCAGCCTTCGACCGTGATGCCCATGGAACGGGCGGTGCCGGCGATGATCTTCTCGGCGGCGTCGAGGTCGTTGGCGTTCAGGTCGGGCATCTTGGTGGTGGCGATCTCCCGGACCTGGTCGCGCGTGAGCTTGGCGACCTTGGTCTTGTGGGGCTCGCCGGAGCCCTTCTCCACGCCCGCGGCCTTCAGGATGAGGCGCGCGGCCGGCGGGGTCTTGGTGATGAAGGTGAAGGAACGGTCCTCGTAGACCGTGATCTCCACCGGCACGACCATGCCACGCTGCGACTCGGTCGCGGCGTTGTAGGCCTTGCAGAACTCCATGATGTTGACGCCGTGCTGACCCAGCGCGGGGCCGACCGGCGGAGCCGGGTTGGCCGCACCGGCCTTGATCTGGAGCTTGATGAGCCCCGTGATCTTCTTCTTCTTGGGAGGCATTGCTCTCTCCGGGTCCTAGTGAGAGTGTTCCTGCCCCCGATCCGGTCATCCGGATGGAGGCATACCGCACCACGATAACGGGTATCGGTGCGGAGCCTGAAACCGCGCAGGTCAGACCGCCTGTGAGGGGCGGTCTGACCTGGGCGGAAAGCGTGTGGCCGGAAGAACCGTCAGTTCTTCTGGATCTGGTCGAAACTCAGCTCGACCGGGGTCTCGCGACCGAAGATCTCCACGAGGCCCTTGACCTTCTTCGAGTCCGGGTTGATCTCGTTGATGGTGGCCTGGAGGGTCGCGAAGGGGCCGTCGGTGACGGTGACCGAGTCGCCGACCTCGAAGTCCAGCACCTGGATCTCGCGCTTGACGGCGGGCGCCGGGCGGCCCTCGGCCTCGGCGGCCTCGCGGTCCGCCTTCTCCTTGGCCTCGGGGGCGAGCATCTTGACGATCTCGTCGAGGGTCAGCGGGTACGGGTCGTAGGCGTTGCCCACGAAGCCGGTGACGCCGGGCGTGTTGCGCACGACGCCCCAGGACTCGTTCGTCAGATCCATCCGGACGAGCACGTAGCCGGGCAGCTTGTTCTGCCGGACGTTCTTGCGCTCGCCGTTCTTGATCTGGACGATCTCCTCCTCGGGGACCTCCGCCTGGTAGATGAACTCCTCGACGTTGAGGGAGACGGCGCGCTGCTCCAGGTTCGCCTTCACGCGCTTCTCGTAGCCCGCGTAGGTGTGGATGACGTACCACTCGCCGGGCAGCAGGCGCAGTTCCTCGCGCAGGGCCTGGACCGGGTCGACGGGGGCGGCCGGCTCGACGGCGGCCTCCTCGACCTCTTCCTCGGCCTCTTCGGCGTCCTCGTCCTCGTCGGCCTCGTCGACCTCTTCGTCGGCGTCCTCGACGGCCTCATCGGCTTCGTCGGCGTCCGACTCGTCCTCGACCTCGACCTCGTCCGCGGCGTCCTCGACGTGCAGCGCCTCGACCTCGGCGGCCTCGCCGGCCTCGATGTCGGCGGCCTCAGCCTGGTCGGGGTCCACGGCGTCCGCAGCCTCGACGATGTCGAGCTGGTCCTCGACGGACTCGACGGAGTCGTGGCTCGCGTTCAGGTTCGGGTCAGACACGGTGGCTGCTTCTTCCTGCAAAAGGTGGTGGAACATGCGAAAAGGGGCGGCAGCCATCATGGCGCCGCCCTCCGCGGGGATCAGCCGAAGACGAACTTGATGGCTTCCGAGAACCCATAGTCAATCACGGTCACCAGACCGATCATGATGACGACGAAGACGATCACCACGGTGGTGTACGTCGTCAGCTGGTTGCGCGTGGGCCAGACGACCTTGCGCAGCTCGGCGACGATCTGGCGGTAGAAAAGCGCGAGGCGGCCCAGAGGGCCCTTCTTCCCACGCTTCCCGCCCTTGCGGGACTTACGGTCGCGGGTCTCGTCCTCGGCATCAGGCATGTCGATGGAGCCCAAGGCGTCCGTCACGTCTCTCACCTGAATCCGGGTCATGGCCGTGCCGCGCCCGGTTGAGTGAGCCGCACGGCGTTGCATCGAAGTACGTACCTGCGCACACATCCGGCGAAGGAGTGTGAAGCAGGGCCGGAGGGACTCGAACCCCCAACCCCTGGTTTTGGAGACCAGTGCTCTACCAATTGAGCTACGACCCTTTGCTGCGACCCCCAACTTACCTCACTTACTCACAGCACCGGGGTGCGTTGAGGCGTGGCGGTTGAGGTCCAACGAAAGAGGAGTGTACGTGCTCGCGGGCGCCACGTCGAACACGAAGATCCGCGCACTGCTCCGTACGGTGCACGTGGCGGGGTGTTCCGACCGCGTCCGGTGTGCTTTCGACCAGTCCCCGCCCGGGTCCCGTCCCGCTCGTCGGAACGGTGTGCGGGGCCGTGAGGCCGTCTGGGAGCATGGCCCCCATGACCTCTGCAACGCCTTCCTCCGAGCGGCGGGTCTCCGCCCGTATCGCCGCCATCTCCGAGTCCGCGACCCTCGCCGTCGACGCCAAGGCCAAGGCCCTCAAGGCCGCCGGGCGTCCCGTGATCGGTTTCGGCGCGGGCGAGCCCGACTTCCCGACCCCCGACTACATCGTCGAGGCGGCCGTCGAGGCCTGTCGCAACCCGAAGTTCCACCGCTACACGCCGGCCGGCGGTCTGCCCGAGCTCAAGCAGGCGATCGCCGCGAAGACGCTGCGCGACTCCGGGTACGAGATCGACGCCTCCCAGGTCCTGGTGACCAACGGCGGCAAGCAGGCGATCTACGAGGCGTTCGCGGCGATCCTCGACCCGGGCGACGAGGTCATCGTGCCCGCTCCGTACTGGACCACCTACCCCGAGTCGATCCGGCTCGCGGGCGGCGTGCCGGTGGAGGTCGTGGCCGACGAGACCACGAACTACCGGGTCTCGGTGGAGCAGCTGGAGGCGGCGCGCACCGAGCGCACCAAGGTCGTCCTCTTCGTGTCCCCCTCGAACCCGACCGGCGCCGTGTACAGCGAGGCCGACGCCGAGCGGATCGGCCGCTGGGCCGCCGAGCACGGCCTGTGGGTGCTGACGGACGAGATCTACGAGCACCTGGTCTACGGGGACGCGAAGTTCACCTCGCTGCCGGCGATCGTGCCCGAGCTGCGCGAGAAGTGCATCGTCGTCAACGGCGTCGCCAAGACCTACGCCATGACGGGCTGGCGGGTCGGGTGGGTCATCGGCCCGAAGGACGTGATCAAGGCCGCGACGAACCTGCAGTCGCACGCCACCTCGAACGTGTCCAACGTGGCCCAGATCGCGGCCCTGGCCGCCGTCTCCGGCAACCTGGACGCGGTGGCCGAGATGCGGACCGCCTTCGACCGGCGCCGCCAGACCATCGTGCGGATGCTCAACGAGATCGAGGGCGTCTTCTGCCCCACCCCCGAGGGCGCGTTCTACGCGTACCCCTCGGTGAAGGAGCTGCTCGGCAAGGAGATCCGCGGCAAGCGTCCGCAGACCTCCGTGGAGCTGGCCGCGCTGATCCTCGACGAGGTCGAGGTCGCGGTCGTGCCCGGCGAGGCGTTCGGCACCCCCGGCTACCTGCGGCTGTCCTACGCGCTCGGCGACGAGGACCTGGTGGAGGGCGTGTCCCGGATCCAGAAGCTGCTGGCCGAGGCCCAGGCGTAAGGACCGGCACACGCGTCCGGTCGTCCGACGGCGGCGGTCCCCCTTTCGGGTGGGGACCGCCGCCGTCGGCGTGTCGGGGGTGCGCCGTACCGCTAAACGCGTTCGGTCACGTCCCGTTCAGGGAATCGGGCTCCCGGAGCGGGCCGGGATGCGGCAGTATCGGCAAATGGAGCACGTACGAGACCTCACGCTTCTGCCCAAAGCCCACCTGCACCTGCACTTCACCGGTTCGATGCGGCCGGCCACGCTGCTGGAGCTCGCCGACAAGTACGGGGTGCGGCTGCCCGACGCGTTGACGGGCGGGGAACCGCCGAGCCTGCGGGCCACCGACGAACGGGGCTGGTTCCGCTTCCAGCGCCTCTACGACGCCGCCCGGTCCTGTCTGCGCGAGCCGGACGACATCCGGCGGCTGGTGCGGGAGGCCGCCGAGGAGGACGTGCGGGACGGTTCGGGCTGGCTGGAGATCCAGGTGGACCCGACCTCGTACGCCCCGCACCTGGGCGGGTTGATCCCGGCGGTGGAGGTGATCCTCGACGCGGTGGACGCGGCCTCGCGGGAGACCGGGCTCGGGATGCGGGTGGTGATCGCGGCGAACCGGATGCGGCACCCCCTGGACGCGCGGACGCTGGCCCGGCTGGCGGTGCGGTACGCGGACCGGGGCATCGTCGGGTTCGGGCTCTCCAACGACGAGCGGCGCGGGATGGCCCGTGACTTCGACCGGGCCTTCGCGATCGCGCGGGAGGGCGGGCTGCTGGCCGCCCCGCACGGCGGGGAGCTGACCGGGCCCTCCTCGGTGCGGGACTGCCTGGACGATCTGCACGCGGCCCGGATCGGGCACGGGGTGCGGGCGGCGGAGGACCCGCGGCTGCTGAAGCGGCTCGCCGACCGGCAGGTGACCTGCGAGGTGTGTCCGGCCTCGAACGTGGCGCTGGGGGTCTACGAGAAGCCCGAGGACGTGCCGCTGCGGACCCTGTTCGAGGCGGGGGTGCCGATGGCGCTCGGCGCGGACGACCCGCTGCTGTTCGGCTCGCGGCTGGCCGCCCAGTACGGGATCGCGCGCGAGCACCACGCCTTCACGGACGCGGAGCTGGCGGAGCTGGCGCGGCAGTCGGTACGGGGCTCGGCGGCGCCGGTGGAGGTGCGGGAGCGCCTGTTGGCCGGGGTGGACGCGTGGCTGGCGGCGGCGCCCGGCGAGGCGGCGCCGGGGCCGCGGGTGCCGGTGGGCTCGGTCAGCGGGTGAGGCGGAGGTCGCCCTGCCAGCAGTCGGCGCGGACCCGCTGACCGCCGGGGAAGTCGATCTCCAGCAGGACCCGCCCGGTGCGGGGGTCGGCGAGTTCGCGGACCCCGGTGACGGTCTGCCCGATGTGCCGGCGGAAGGGATGGTCGCCGAGGTCCTCGCCGACCTCCACCCGACCCCACTCCCCCATGTCGTAGGGGGTGTCGGGGTCGGCGGTCTCGACGATCAGGCAGTGGTCGGAGCCGGTGGTGACGCGGGTGGACTCGCCGGCGCTGTCGAGCAGCCAGACGTCGAGCGGGGACTCGGAGCGGGCGCCGTCGCTGACGTGCCAGGAGGCGACGACGGCGCGCAGGATCCGACCCACGAGGCGGGTCGGGTCGCAGCCGCCCCCGTGCAGGGGACAGATCACGCCGTCAGATCCGGACGCCGACCGTCACCGGCTCGTTGACGAGGGTCACGCCGAACGCGGCGTGCACGCCGGCGACGACCTCGCGGGCCAGGGCCAGCAGGTCCTCGGTGGTGGCCGTGCCCCGGTTGGTGAGGGCGAGGGTGTGCTTGGTGGAGATGCGGGCCGGTCCGGTGCCGTGGCCCTTGGGGAAGCCGGCCTTGTCGATGAGCCAGGCGGCGCTGGTCTTCACGTGGCCGACGCCGGCCGGGTAGGCGGGCGGGGCGGTGTCGGGGCCGAGGCGGTCGCGGACGCGGTCGAGGAAGGCGGCGTGCTCGGCGTCGGTGAGGATCGGGTTGGTGAAGAAGGAGCCGGCGGACCAGGTGTCGTGGTCGGCGGGGTCCAGGACCATGCCCTTGCCGGCGCGCAGGGCGAGGACGGTCTCGCGGGCGCGGGCGGCGGGCACCCGGTCGCCGGCCTCGACGCCGAGGGCGCGGGCGGTCTCGGGGTACTTCAGGGGGGCGGAGAGGCCGCCGGCGTCCTCCAGCTCGAAGCGGACGCGCAGCACGACGTAGCGGTCGGGGCGGTCCTTGAAGAGGCTGTGCCGGTAGGCGAAGGCGCACTCGGCGTTGGTGAGGGTGACGAGCTCGTCGCGTTCGCGGTCGAAGGCGTCGACCTCGGTGATGGTGGCCGAGACGTCCTGGCCGTAGGCGCCGACGTTCTGGATGGGGGTGGCGCCGGCGGAGCCGGGGATGCCGGCGAGGCATTCGACGCCGGCCAGTCCGGCCTCGACGGTGCGGGCGACGGCCTCGCTCCAGTTCTCGCCGGCGGCGAGTTCGAGGCGGGTGCCGTCGAGGTGGAAGCCGGTGGTGGCGATGTGCAGGGCGGTGCCCTCGAAGCCGGCGTCGCCGATGACCAGGTTGCTGCCGCCGCCGATGATCAGCAGCGGGGTGCCGGCGGCGTCGGCGGCGCGGACGGCCTCGATCACCTCGGCGTCGGTGGTCGCGGTCACCAGTCGGGTGGCCGGGCCGCCGAGGCGGAAGGTGGTGAGGGGGGCGAGGGGGGCGTCGTGGAGTTCCTGCACGGGGACAAGGGTACGTGCGGCGGCGCCGGGGCCGGTCCGGTCGGGGCGGGACGCGCGGAGGGCGCCCGCCGCGGTCCCGGCGGGCGCCCTCGGGCCGGTCGCGGGCTCAGGCCAGGCGGACGACGGCGCGGGACATGCCCAGCACCTTCTGGCCGGCGCTGGTGGCGACGAGGTCCACGCGGACCAGGTTGTCGTCGAGCTTGACGGCGACCTTGCCGGAGACCTCGACGAGGGCGCCGGTGTCGTCGTTCGGGACCACGACGGGCTTGGTGAAGCGGACCCCGTAGTCGACGACGGCGCCGGGGTCGCCGAGCCAGTCGGTGACGACGCGGATCGCCTCGGCCATGGTGAACATGCCGTGGGCGATGACGTCCGGGAGGCCGACCTCCTTGGCGAAGCGCTCGTTCCAGTGGATCGGGTTGAAGTCCCCGGAGGCGCCGGCGTAGCGGACGAGGTCGGCGCGGGTGACGGGGAAGGAACGGGCGGGCAGCTCGGTGCCGACCTCGACGTCGTTCCAGGCGATCTGTGCGGCCATCGGTCAGCCCTCCTCGGCGGCGCGGGAGACGAGCTTGGTCCAGGCGGTCACCACGTGCTCGCCGGTCTCGTCGTGGACCTCGCCGCGGATGTCGATGATGTCGTTGCCCGCGAGGGACTTCACGGCCTCGATGGTGGAGGTCACCGAGAGGCGGTCGCCGGCCCGGACGGGGCGGCGGTAGGAGAACTTCTGGTCGCCGTGGACGACGCGGCTGTAGTCGAGCCCGAGCTGCGGGTCCTCGACGACCTGGCCGGCGGCCTTGAAGGTGATGGCGAACACGAAGGTGGGGGGCGCGATCACGTCGGGGTGGCCGAGGGCCTTGGCGGCCTCGGGGTCGGTGTACGCGGGGTGGGGGTCGCCCACGGCCTCGGCGAATTCGCGGATCTTCTCGCGCCCGACCTCGTAGGCGGGGGTGGGCGGGTAGGTCCGCCCGACGAAGGACTGGTCGAGGGCCATGGGCTTGCCTCCAACGAAAAGGGGGTGACGGTGATCACACGCGCCCGGAATTCACCCGCGGAGCGCGCAAAACAACACGAGGCCGCCCCCGTGAACGGGGACGACCTCGTGTCAATTGGCCTGTGTGCCGTGAGGCCCCTGGTGTTAGCGGGTCTCGCGGTGCGCCGTGTGAGAGTGGCAGCGCGGGCAGTGCTTCTTCAGCTCAAGACGGTCCGGGTTGTTGCGCCGGTTCTTCTTGGTGATGTAGTTCCGCTCCTTGCACTCCACGCAGGCCAGCGTGATCTTCGGGCGGACGTCGGTGGCAGCCACGTGAGTGCTCCTTGACGGACGGGTAGACGGATGAACGCACAAATAGTAGCCGACCGGGAGACCGACCCCACAATCGGCTACTGTGTGTAGCGGCGACCGGACTTGAACCGGTGACACAGCGATTATGAGCCGCTTGCTCTACCGACTGAGCTACGCCGCTTTGATGACCTCTGCTCCCCACCTTGCGAGTGGTTCGCTTCGTTCACCAGAGCCCCAATGCGGAATCGAACCGCAGACCTTCTCCTTACCATGGAGACGCTCTACCGACTGAGCTATTGGGGCCAGCGGTGAAGACATTACACGCTCCCCGACCGATCGCCCAAATCCTTTGGCCGCCCCCCTGCCGGCCCTGTGTTCACAAGGATTCGACGCCCCTCGCGGGCGGTTCGCGAGGGGCGCGCGGGAGGGATTCGCGCCCGTGGGCGGGGTGTGACGCCGGGCACTCGACAGGGCCGCCGGGGCGGGCCCCGGTACGACTATTGCGACCCCGCCCACCGGCTCCGCGTCCGGCGCGCCGGGTCGCCCTAGGCTCTGGCTCCGTTGCGTGATCTTGTCGCCGCGCGCCCGTCGAGCGACCGGCGGCACACCGTACGAGCCACCGCAGGAGCGCGATGTCCGACAGCCCGCCGCAACAGCCCCCCTGGCCCCGGGACGGGGGCCCCGAGCGGCGCCCCGCGCGCGGCGGGCCGGGGGCCGGGGAGCCGGGACCGGTGGGCATCGGGCGCGGTCCGCTGCCCGCGCCGGAGGTCACGCCGACCCTGCTGCTCACGGGGGCGCGGCTGACCGACGGGCGGACGGTCGACGTGCGGCTCGGCGACGGGCGGATCCAGGCCGTGGGCACGGCGGGCAGCCTCGCCGCTCCGTCCCCGAACCGCGTGGACCTCTCCGGGCACCTGCTGCTGCCCGCGCCGGCCGAGCCCCACGCGCACGGGGACAGCGCGCTCACGGCGGACGTGGACGGGCCGGTGGACGACGCGCCGGCCGAGGTGCAGCGGCGGGCCACGGAGGCGGCGCTGTTGCAGCTCGGGCACGGGGCGACGGCGGTCCGCTGTCACGTGCGGATCGGGGACGTGCGGGGGCTGGCGCCGTTGGCGGCCGTGCTGCGGGCCCGGCGCTCGCTGCGCGGGCTGACGGACCTGGCGGCGGTGGCCATGCCGCGGCTGCTGACCGGGCGGGCCGGGGCGGACGGGGCGGCGATGCTGCGGGACGCGATCGCGATGGGCGCGTCGGTGATCGGCGGCTGCCCGGACCTGGACCCGGACCCGAGCGGGTACGTGGAGACGGTGCTGGCGCTGGCGGCGGACCACGGGGTGCCGGTGGACCTGCACACGGACGGGGACGATCCGGTGCGGCTGGGCCGGCTGGCCGCGATGGCGGGCGGGCTGGGCACGGGGGTGGTGATCGGGCCGTGCGGGGGGCTGTCGCGGCTGCCGCTGGACGTGGCGGGCCGGGTGGTGGAGCGACTCGCGGGGGCCGGGGTGAGCGTGGTCTGCCTGCCGCAGGGGGACTGCGCGGCCCTGGAGCGGCGGGGGCTGCGGACCGCGCCGGTGCGGCTGCTGCGGGCGGCCGGGGTGCGGGTGGCGGCGGGCAGCGGGGCGTTGCGGGACGCGGCGAACCCGGTCGGGCGGGGCGATCCGCTGGAGGCGGCGTACCTGCTGGCCTCGCAGGGCGGGGTGCGGCCGGCGGAGGCGTACGAGGCGGTCAGCTCGGCCGCGCGGGAGGCCCTGGGGTTGCCGGAGGTGCGGGTGGAGGCGGGGTTCCCGGCGGAGTTGTTGGCGGTGCGCGGGGAGCGGATCGCGGGGGTGTTGTCGTTGGCGTACAGCCGGATCGTGGTGCACCGGGGGCGGGTGGTGGCGCGGACGAGCGCGGTGCGGGAGTACTGCGATTCGGCGGTGGCGGTGGCCCTGGAACTGCCGCGTCAGGGGCGGGCGGAGCCGCCGGGGCCATGAGGGCGGCGGCGGGCGGGCCCGGGGTGTCGTCGCGGGCGGGCGCGGGCGGTTCGGCGTACCGTCGGGACATGCGCATGGTCATCGCGGGTGGACACGGGCAGATCGCGTTGCGGTTGGAGCGGCTGATGGCCGCGCGGGGGCACGAGGTCGTGGGCCTGGTCCGCGATCCGGCCCACGGGCCGGATCTGGAGGCGCACGGGGCCGAACCGGTCCTGTGCGACCTGGAGTCGGAGTCGTTGGAGCGGGTCGCGGAGGTGTTCGCGGGCGCGGACGTGGTGGTGTTCGCGGCCGGGGCGGGGCCGAACAGCGGGGTGGAGCGCAAGGACACCGTGGACCGGGGCGCGGCGGTGCTGTGCGCGGACGCGGCGGAACTGGCGCGGGTGGGGCGGTTCCTGATGGTCTCGTCGATGGGCGCGGACCCGGACCGGGACGGGGACGAGGTCTTCGACCACTACCTGCGGGCCAAGGGCGAGGCGGACGCGCACCTGCGGACGCGGTTGGGCCTGGGGTGGACGGTGCTGCGGCCGGGCGCGCTGACGGACGAGGCGGGCACGGGGCTGGTGCGGTTGGCGGCGTCGACGGGGCGGGGCTCGGTGTCCCGGGACGACGTGGCGCTGGTGTTGGCGGAGCTGGCGGAGACGCCGGCGACGGCGGGGCTGACCTTGGAGCTGGTGGCCGGGTCGGTGCCGGCGGAGGTGGCGGTGAAGGACGTGGCGGGCAACTGACGCCGGAGGGGGCAGGTGCGGTGGGGACCTCGGGGAGCGCGGGAGCGGTCGGCGCGAAGGCGGTGGAGCGGGCGGCGGCGGTGACCGTCGCCCTGCTCGGCGGGTGTGTGGAGCGGGACTGGGGGGCGCCGGCCGGGGGCCTGGAGTGGAGCTGCCGGGAGACGGTGGTGCACGTGGCGCACGATCTGACGGCGTACGCGGCGCAGTTGGCGGGGCGGGTGCGGGGGCCGGGGTACCTGCCCTTGGACCTGACGGTGCCGGAGTCGGCGGGTCGGGGCGAGGTGGTGGAGGTGTTGTCGGCGAGCGCGGCGCTGTTGGCGACGGTGGTGCGGGCGGCGCCGGCGGGGGCGCGGGGCTGGCACTGGGGTGCGTGCGACGCGTCGGGGTTCGCGGCGATGGGGGTGGCGGAGCTGACGCTGCACACCTGGGACGTGGCGCGCGGGCTGGGCGTGGCGTGGGAGCCGCCGGTGGAGGCGGCGGAGGCGGTGTTGGGGCGATTGTTCCCGCCGGCGGTGCTGCCGGATCCGCCGCGCGCGTCCCCGTCGGACCTGCTGTTGTGGGCGACGGGCCGCACGGTCCTGCCGGACCGCCCGCGTCGCACGGACTGGGTGTGGCGGGCGGCGCTGGAGTGAGCGGTGTGGGGTGGGCGGAGACAACACCAGAGGCCCCCCGCTGCTGCGGGGGGCCTCTGTGAGTGTGGCGACGCCAGGATTCGAACCTGGGTAGGCTAAGCCGACGGATTTACAGTCCGCTCCCATTGGCCGCTCGGGCACATCGCCATGGGGTCGTCGGTTCGTCTCGCTTTCGCGGTGCTCCCCGGCAACGAGGTAAACCATACCCGATGCTCAGGGGTGGTTCGCCACTTGATTGAGCGGCGGCGATCCCGGGCGTGGTGGCTACGCTGTGTGGGACGGGTCGGGGATGGCCGGTCCGCGTCCCGGTCCGGGGCGACGCAGCCGATTTCAAGGAGCCACAGCACATGGCCGACTCCAGTTTCGACATCGTCTCGAAGGTCGAGCGGCAGGAGGTCGACAACGCCCTCAACCAGGCCGCGAAGGAGCTGTCGCAGCGGTACGACTTCAAGGGCACCGGGGCGTCGATCGCCTGGTCGGGCGAGAAGATCCTCATGGAGGCCAACTCCGAGGAGCGCGTGAAGGCCGTTCTCGACGTGTTCGAGACGAAGCTGGTCAAGCGGCAGATCTCGCTGAAGGCGCTGGACGCCGGCGAGCCGCAGCTGTCCGGCAAGGAGTACAAGATCTTCGCGTCGATCGAGGAGGGCATCTCCCAGGAGAACGCGAAGAAGGTCGCCAAGATCATCCGCGACGAGGGCCCGAAGGGCGTCAAGGCGCAGGTGCAGGGCGACGAGCTGCGCGTCAGCTCCAAGAGCCGTGACGACCTCCAGGCCGTCCAGCAGCTCCTCAAGGGCAAGGACCTGGACTTCGCGATCCAGTTCGTGAACTACCGGTAGTTCCGGCGCGGGCCCCTCGTCGGGTCCGGTCGGGTTTCGGCCCCGTCGTGCGGTGATCCCGGCACGGCGGGGCCGCGGTGTTCCCGGGGGCGGGCGCGCGGC
Organism: Streptomyces dryopteridis; assembly: GCF_049606955.1. Taxonomy (NCBI): domain Bacteria; kingdom Bacillati; phylum Actinomycetota; class Actinomycetes; order Kitasatosporales; family Streptomycetaceae; genus Streptomyces; species Streptomyces dryopteridis. Next base: position 2,279,875 of record NZ_CP187113.1, read on the forward strand.
GGTGTGCGGGGCGCTTGGGGGCGTGCGTGCGGCGCGTGCTCCGAGGTGTGCCTCGTGTGATCACTGTCGACGCCCCCCGGGCCGGACTCAAAGTGGACGGGAGAGCGTCACTCATCGTGAGCAGGGGGGCGGGTCATGCCGGGGCTCGGGGCGGTGCGGGGCGACCTCGGGGCGTCCGTCGTGGTGGCGTTGACGGCGCTGCCCCTGTGCGTGGGGATCGCCGTGGCCTCCGGGGTGCCGGTGGGGGCGGGGATCGTGACGGGGGTGGTCGGCGGGCTGGTGGTCGGGGTGCTCGGGGGCGGGGCGGCGCACGTGAGCGGGCCGGCGGTCGGGTTGGCCGCGGTCGTGTACGGGGCGGTGCGGGAGTTCGGGTTGCCGGCCCTGGGGGTGCTCGTGTTCGCGGCCGGGGTGGTGCAGGTGGCGTTGGGCCTGCTGCGGTGCGGGCGGTGGTTCGGGGCGGTCTCGGCGGCGGTGACGCGGGGGATGCTCGTCGGGGTGGGGGCGGTGTTGCTGCTGGGGTGGTCGTACGCGGTGGGGGGCGCGGTGGACCGGTGGGCGGTGGCCCTGGGGGTGGGGACGGTGGGGGTGTCGGTGCTGTGGGGGTGGGCGCCGGGGCGGTGGCGGGTGGTGCCGGGGCCCTTGGTGGGGGTGGGGGCGGCGACGCTCGTGGCGTGGGCGTGGTCGATACCGGTGGCGCGGGTGCGGGTGGAGGGGGTGTGGGAGGCGTTCGGGGTACCGGACGGGTCGGCGTTCGGGGTGCTGGGGTCGGCGTCCGCGTGGGGGACGGTGGTGGCGCTGGCGTTGATCGCGTCGGCGGGGAGCCTGTGCGCGGTGGCGGCGGTGGACCGGGCGGGGACGGATCCGGACCGGGAGCTGGTGGCCCAGGGGGTCGGGAACGCGGTGTGCGGGGCCCTGGGGGTGTTGCCGTTGGCGGCGGTGCTCGTGCGGAGCGCCGCGAACGTGGCGGCGGGGGCGCGGACGCGGGCGGCCCGGGTGCTCCAGGGGGTGTGGCTGGGGCTGTTCGCGGTGGTGGCGCCGCAGGTGGTGGGCGCGGTGCCGGTGGCGGCGGTGGCGGGGGTGTTGGCGCACGCGGTGTGGCGGGTGGTGCCGGTGCGGGCGGCGCCGGGGTGGTGGCGGGGGCGGCGGGGGGAGCTGGTGGTGTCGGGGGTGACGGCGGTGGCGGTGGTCGCGGGCGGGTTGGGGCGGGGGCTGGTGGCGGGGCTGGCCGTGGCGGGGGCGCGGGCGGTGTGGGAGGGCGCGCGGGTGCGGCTGGAGCCGGTGGGCGGGATCGGGGGGCCGGAGGGGGTGTTGTGGGTGCGGGTGGTGGGCAACGCGCGCTTCGTGCGGGTGCCGCGGCTGCTGGAGCGGCTGGACGAGCTGCCGGCGGACCGGGTGGTGCGGCTGGACCTGGGGGGCCTGCGCTGCCTCGACCACGGGTGCCTGGCCTCGCTGGACGCGTGGGAGCGGCGACGGGCGGCCCGCACCCCGCCGCCGGGCGGTCGCCCGACGGACGGCTGCGGGGAGCGGACCGCCGGCTGAGGCGCGGCGGCGTGGAGCGGGTGCGGGGTGGGCCGCCGGGCGGGTCAGCGGGTGGCGAAGGGGGCGTTCGTGGGGACGATCTCCTTGCCCAGGGGGAGGAGGGAGAGGGGGACCATCTTGAAATTCGCGATGCCGAACGGGATGCCGATGATCGTCAGGCACAGGGCGATGCCGGTGGCGATGTGGCCCAGGGCCAGCCACCAGCCGGCGAGGACGAACCACAGGACGTTGCCCACGCAGGAGCCGGCGCCCGCGTCGCGCCGGTCCACGGTGGTGTACCCGAAGGGCCACAGGGCGTAGACGGCGATGCGGAACGCGGCGATCCCGAAGGGGATGCCGATGATCGTGACGCACAGCAGCAGACCGGCGAGGCAGTACCCGAGGAACAGCCAGATCCCGCTGAGCACGAGCCAGATGACGTTGAGGATGGTCTTCACTGCCGGTGTCCTGCCATGTGTTCGAGCCGGGCGATGCGCTCGGCCATCGGGGGGTGGGTGGAGAAGAGCTTCGCCATGCCCTCGCCGGGGCGGAAGGGGTTGGCGATCATCATGTGGCTCGCGGCCTCGATGCGGGGCTCGGGGGGCAGCGGGAGGCTGCGGGTGCCGGCGTCCAGTTTGCGCAGGGCGTCGGCGAGGGCGAGGGGGTCGCCGGTGAGCTGGGCTCCGGAGGCGTCGGCCTCGTACTCGCGGGAGCGGCTGACGGCGAGCTTGATGATGCTCGCCGCGACCGGGCCCAGCAGCATGATCAGCAGCATGCCGAGGACCCCGGGGCCGCCCTGGTTGCCGTTGGAGCGCTGGCCGGGGATCAGCCAGGCGAACTGCACGAGGAACATGACCACCGAGGCCAGGGCGCCGGCGACCGAGGAGATGAGGATGTCGCGGTTGTAGACGTGGCTCAGCTCGTGGCCGATGACCCCGCGCAGTTCGCGTTCGTCGAGGATCCGCAGGATGCCCTCGGTGCAGCAGACGGCCGCGTTGCGGGGGTTGCGGCCGGTGGCGAACGCGTTGGGGGCGTCGGTCGGCGAGATGTAGAGCCGGGGCATGGGTTGGCGGGCGGCCGTGGACAGCTCGCGGACCATCCGGTACAGCTCCGGGGCCTCGAATTCGCTGACCGGGCGGGCGCGCATGGCGCGCAGGGCCAGCTTGTCGCTGTTCCAGTACGCGTAGGCGTTGGTGCCGACCGCGACGAGGACGGCGATGACCAGGCCGCGCGATCCGAAGGCGCCGCCGATGACGAGGATGAGTGCGGACAGTCCGCCGAGGAGCGCGGCGGTCTTCAGCCCGTTGTGTCGGCCGTGCACGGTACGCCCTCCTGATGGTGCGGGTGGGAGACCGGTGAAAGGTCCTGTGGTCCAGTGGACCCTCCCTTTCCGGTCAACGCGAGGCGGGCGGCTCCGGTTCCCGGGCCCGGGACGCGTCGACGCCCCCGACCTGGGCGGGCGGGGGCGTCGGGGGCCAGTGGGGCGCGGGGTGCGGCTCAGGGGGCCAGATGGGTGTCGAGCAGCCGCAGGACCAGTTGGGGGGCGGCCGAGAGGACCAGGGCCGTGCCCGTGGTGACGGCCAGGGCCAGCGCGGTGGGCCACGGGGTGCGCGGGGAGGGCGCGGGCGCGGCGGCCGGGGTCGCGGCCGGGGCGGGTTCCGCAACGGTGTCCGGGCTCGGGTCCGGGGCGGTGTCCGGGGTTCGGGTGAAGAGGAGGGCCGTCCAGCGCAGGTAGTAGTACAGGCCCACGACCACGTTCACGGCGAGCAGCACCGCGAGCCAGCCCAGGCCCGCGTCCACCGCCGTCCGCACCACCGCGACCTTCGCGAACAGGCCGATCACGCCCGGCGGCAGTCCGGCCAGACAGAGCAGGAAGAAGGCCAGGGCCAGGGCCGGGACCGGGCGGCGGTGGTAGAGGCCGCGCAGGTCGGCGAGGCGCCCGCCGGGGCGGTCGGCGGCGGTGAGGGTGAGCACGGCGAAGGCGCCGAGGTTCACGGCCGCGTACATCAGGGCGTAGGCCAGGGTGGCGCCGATCGCGTCCCGGTCGCCGTAGGCCGCCGCCGCGATCGGGACCAGCAGGAACCCGGCCTGCGCCACCGAGGACCAGGCCAGCAGCCGTACCGCGCTGTGGGCCCGGTCGGGGTCCTGGCGGACGGCCGCCGCGTTGCCGAGGGTGGTGGTCAGGGCGGCGAGGACGGCCAGCACCGGGCCCCACACGTCGGCGCGGCCCGGGAAGGCGTGCACGGTGACGAGGATCAGGCCGGTCAGGCCCACGGCCTTGCCGACCACCGACAGGTAGCCGGCCACCGGCAGCGGCGCCCCGACGTAGGTGTCGGGGACCCAGAAGTGGAAGGGCACGGCGGCCGTCTTGAACGCGAACCCGACCAGGGTCAGGCCCACGCCGACGGAGGCGAGGGTCTCCAGGCCGGCCGGGACGGCGTCCAGGCCGTCGGCGACCCGGTCCAGGTGCACGGCACCGGTCGTCGCGTACACGAAGGACACCCCGAGGAGGGTGACGGCGGTGGCGGTGACGGAGGTGAGGAAGAACTTCAGGGCCGCCTCGGCCGACAGCCGGCTGCCCCGGCGCAGGCCCACGAGGGCGAACGCGGGCAGCGAGGCCACCTCCAGGGCCACGATCAGCGTGATCAGGTCACGGGCCGCCGGCATCAGGGCCGCGCCGGCCGTCGCCGACAGCAGCAGGAACCAGTACTCGCCGGCCGGCAGCCGCCGCTCGCGGACCGTCGCGATCGACAGCAGGGCCGTGACCAGGGCCGCGCCCAGCACGAGGAGCTGCACGGCGAGGGTGAGGGAGTCCACCGCGTACGAGCAGGCGGGCGGCGCGCCCGGGCCGGTGCCGGTGCCGGGGCCGGTCAGGCAGAACGTGGCCCGGTCGCCGGCGCGCAGCGGCAGCAGCGCGAGCAGGGCCGCCGCCAGTCCGAGCACGCTCGCCACGCCGAGCAGCGGTTTGCGGCGGGCCGGCAGGAACAGGTCGGCGACCAGGACCACGAGGGCCAGGGCCGCCGGGAGCAGCGCCGGCGCGAGCGCGAGCCAGTCCACCGACTGGGTCAGGGAGCCGGGGTCGGCGGCGGCGAGGGCGTGGGCCGGGGCCGTCATGCGGTGCCTCCCGCGAGGAGCTTCTGGACGGCCGGGTCGGTCAGGCCGAGGAGGATCGCGGGCCACAGGCCCGCCAGGACGGTGAGGGCGACCAGCGGGCCCCAGGCTGCGGCCTCGTGGCCGCGCAGGTCCGTGATCCCGGTGGCGGGCGGGGCCGGGGCCCGTTCCGGGTCGCCCATGCAGATCCGGCGGACCGTGATCAGCAGGTACGCGGCCGTCAGCAGGGTGCCGAGGCCGCCGAGCACCAGGTAGGTGCGGAACGCGGCCACGGGCAGGCCGGCGGCCGGGCTCCAGGACCCGAACAGGGTCAGCATCTCGCCCCAGAACCCGGCCAGGCCGGGCAGGCCGAGGGAGGCGACGGCGGCGAACGCGAGCAGCCCGCCCAGGCGCGGGGCCCGGCCGTAGAGGGCGCCGCCGACCGCCCCGGAGAGGGTGTCGAGGTCGGTGCTGCCGTAGCGCTCCTTGAGGGCGCCGACCAGGAAGAACAGCAGGCCGGTGATCAGGCCGTGGGCGATGTTCGCGAACAGGGCGCCGTTGATCCCGGTGGGGGTGAGGGTGGCGATGCCGAGCAGGGTGAAGCCCATGTGCCCGACGGAGGAGTACGCGATCAGCCGCTTCAGGTCGGCGCCGGTGCCCCGCCGGGTCAGGGCCAGACAGGCCAGTGAACCGTAGACGATGCCGATCGCGCCCAGGGCGCCCAGGTACGGGGCGAGGACGCGCAGCCCGTCGGGGGTGATCGGGACCAGGATGCGCACCATGCCGTAGGTGCCCATCTTCAGCATGACCCCCGCCAGCAGCACCGAGCCGACGGTGGGCGCGGCGGTGTGGGCGGCCGGCAGCCAGCTGTGCAGCGGCCACATGGGGGTCTTCACGGCCAGGCCGACACCGATGGCGAGGGCGGCCAGGAGCTGGGTGCCCGCGGGCAGGCCGGGGCCGGTACGGGCGAGTTCGACCATGTCGAAGGTGCCGGCGTGCAGCCCGATCAGGAGCAGGCCCAGCAGCATGACCACGGAGCCGAGCAGGGTGTAGAGGACGAACTTCCACGCGGCGGCGCGGCGGCCGGCCCCGCCCCAGCGGGCGATGAGGAAGTACATCGGGATTAGGACCGTCTCGAAGGCCAGGAAGAACAGCAGCAGGTCGAGGACGGAGAAGGTGGCCAGGGTGCCCAGCTCCAGCAGGAGCAGCAGCGCCACGAATGCCTTCGGGGCGGGGCCCGTCGGCGGCCTGAAGTAGGAGTACAGGGCGCAGAGGAAGAACAGCAGGGCGGTCAGGACCAGCAGCGGGAGGGAGATCCCGTCCACGCCGAGGTGGATCCGCACGCCGAGGGCGGGGATCCAGGGCAGGTCGGTGACGGCCTGGAAGCGGTCGGCGGCGCCCCGGTCGAAACCGGCGGCCAGGGCGAGCGCGGCCAGCAGCACGGCGCCGGTCACGGTCACCCCGTGCCGGAGCACCGCCTGGTCGGGGCCGGCGCCCTTGAGGCCGGGCGGGGCGGGCAGCAGGGCGGCCAGGGCCCCGAGGGCGGGGGCGAGCACGACGAAGACCAGGAGGAGCTGCGTCACGGTCGGGTTCATGTCGATCACGGCAGGCTCAGGCTCACGATCCGGCGTTGGCGTTGGCGAGGGCGGCGCCGGCCAGGGCCAGCAGGAGGGCGCCGGCGAGCAGCACCGTCAGGTACGTCTGCGTGTTGCCGGTCTGGGCCCGGCGGGTCAGCGCGCCCAGCAGGCGGGGGCCGGCGGCGGCGCCGCGCACGTAGGTGTCGACGACCTCGCGGTCGAGGAAGCGCACGAGGCCGGCGGCGGCGCGCACGGGGCGGACGAACAGGGCCGTGTAGAGGGCGTCGAGGTGGAAGCCGGCGGCGGCGTGCGGGTGCAGCGGGCCGAGCAGCACGCGGCCGGGGTCGGTGGCGGGCAGCGGGGCGGGCACGGCGGCGGGGGCGGTGGTCGCGTCCACGGCCACGGGGTCCACGGGCACGTCGTCTGCGGGCACGTCGTCTGCGGGCACGCGGCCGGCGGGGGGCGGGGCGGTCGGGAGCGGCCTCGGGCGGGAGCGGCGCCAGACCGCCCACACCGTGACCGCGCCCAGCAGGGCCGCGCCCGTGCCGAGCACCCCGGTCAGCGGGGACATGCCGAACGCGGTCCCGTCCAGCCGCTCGGCCAGCGGGCCGGCGGCCAGGCCGAACCCGAGCGAGGGCAGGGCCAGCAGCCACAGCGGGCCGGTCTCGGCGAGCGGGGCCCGCCCGTGGTCGGGGGCGGGCGCGCCACTGCCCCGGAAGGCCAGCAGCCACAGTCGGGCCGCGTACGCGGCGGTCAGCAGGGCCGTCAGCACACCGGCCACGAGCACCAGCCACCCGGCCGCCGTCGGGGCCGCCGGGGTCTCGCCCAGCGCGGCGTGCTCGGCCGCGACCAGCACGGCCTCCTTGGAGAAGAACCCGGCGAACGGCGGGATCGCGGCGAGCGCGAGCAGCGCGATCGTCATCGTCCAGAACGCGTCCGGGGCCCGCTTGGCCAGGCCGTCCATCCGCGACATCGCGGTCAGGGAGGCGGTGCCGGCGGCGTGCACGACGACGCCCGCGCCGAGGAACAGCAGGGCCTTGAACGCGCCGTGCGAGATCAGGTGGAAGACGGCGGCGCCCCGGTCGGCGACGGCCAGCGCGCCCGTCATGTAGCCGAGCTGACCGATCGTCGAGTAGGCCAGGACCCGTTTCAGGTCGTCCTGGGCGAGGGCGGCCAGCGCCGAGCCGACCATGGTGACGGCGGCCATCACGGCCAGCACCACGAGGGCGGCGGCCGAGGCCGTGAACACCGGCAGCAGCCGGGCCACCACGTACACGCCGGCCGCGACCATCGTGGCCGCGTGGATCAGCGCCGAGACGGGGGTGGGGCCGGCCATCGCGTCCGGCAGCCACGTGTGCAGCGGGAACTGCGCGGACTTGCCCGCCACCCCCGCGAGCAGCAGCAGGGCCACGAGGGTGGGGTGGTCCAGGCCGCCGGCGGCGACCGTGTCCAGGATCCGGCCGATCCGGAACGAACCGGCGTCCGAGGCCAGCGCGAACAGGCCGATCAGGAAGGGCACGTCACCGAGCTTGGTGACCAGGAACGCCTTCAGCGAGGCCGAGCGGGCGGCGGCGCTCTCCCAGTGGTGACCCACCAGGAAGTAGGAGCAGACGCCCATCACCTCCCAGCCGACCAGCAGCACCATCAGGTCGCCCGAGTAGACGACCAGCAGCATCGCGGCGGTGAACAGGGAGACGAGCGCGGCGTACGAGGGGTAGCGGGGGTCCTCGCGCAGGTAGGCCGTCGAGTACAGCTGCACGCAGCAGGCCACCACCCCGACGAGGACGGCCGTGTACACGGCGAACCCGTCCAGGCGCAGCGCCAGCTCCACCGGCACCGACCCGGTCGGGGTCAGTTCGCGGGCCGCCTCCACCACGTGCCCGCCGCCGTGCCGCACCGCCACCAGGACGGCGATCACGGTCGACGCCAGGGTCGGCAGCAGGGCCAGCGGGCGGACGAAGCCGGGGGCGACGCGGCCCAGCGCGAGCCCCGCGAGGGCGCCGAGGAACGGCAGCAGCGGGACGAGGACGGCGAGGGTCGGGAGGGTCACGCGGCGACCTCGGGGGCTCGGGACGCACCGGCCGGCGGGGCGTCGAGGTCGGCGTCGGGGCGGCCGGGGCGCGGCTCGGCGGTGTCGCGGAGCCGGTCCACGTCGGCGGTGCCCCGGGCCCGGTACACCATGAGGACGATGGCCAGGCCGATGCCGATCTCGGCGGCGGCGATGGCGATGGTGAAGAGGGTGAGGGCCTGACCGGCGTGCAGGGTGTCGCGCAGCCACACGTCGAAGGCGACCAGGTTGAGGTTGACGGCGTTGAGCATCAGCTCCACCGACATCAGCACCAGGATCGCGTTGCGGCGGGCGAGGACCCCGTACACGCCGACGCAGAACAGCAGGGCGGCGAGGACCGCGGGATAGGCGAGGTGCATCAGCGGGCGTCCTCGGGGGAATCGGCGCCGGCCGGGTCGGGGGACCCGGTGGGCTCGGGGTGTTTGCGGGACAGCACGATCGCGCCGATCAGCGCCGCCAGCAGCAGCACCGACAGGGCCTCGAAGGGCAGCACCCAGTGCCGGAACAGGAAGGTGCCGGTGGCGTCGGTGGAGCCGCCCGTCACCCCGTTCAGGTCGATCCACGTGGCCCGGAACGCGTCCGCGACCACCCACACCAGGGCGATCGCGGCGAGGCCGGCGACGACCGCGGCGAGCGGTCGGTTGCGCGAGTCGGCGTCCGGGGACGGACCGATCGGCGCCTTCGTCAGCATCAGGCCGAACAGCAACAGCACGACCACGGACCCCACGTAGATCAGCACCTGCACCCAGGCGATGAACTCGGCGGTCAGCAGCAGGTACTCCACCGCGACCCCGCCGAGCGCCACCACCAGCCACAGCGCGGCGTGCACCAACTGCCGGGTGGTGACCGTCAGCACGGCCGCGCCCAGGGTGACCAGGCCGACGAGCAGGAACGTGATCTCCACGCCGGACGGGGACAGGAACCCGCGCCCGGCGGCCTCGGCCGCGAGCACGGCGTGCGCGGCGCTCACGCCTCCTCCCCCGCCCCGGCGGCCCGCGCGGCCTCGGCGGCGGCAAGCGCCTCCGCCTTCTCCGCGGCCTTGCGGGCGGCGGCCCACTCCTTGGGCTCCTCCGCCGCCGGATCGAGGGCGGGCGGCGCGGGCACCGTCCACATCCACTCGCGCAGCCGGTCCCGTTCGTGGGTCAGCTCGTGGATGTCGGTCTCGGCGTACTCGAACTCCGGCGACCAGAACAGGGCGTCGAAGGGGCACACCTCGATGCAGATGCCGCAGTACATGCACAGCGAGAAGTCGATCGCGAACCGGTCCAGCACGTTGCGGCTGCGCTCGCGGCCGCCGGGAGCCGCCGGGGGCACCGTCTCCTTGTGGGAGTCGATGTAGATGCACCAGTCGGGGCACTCGCGGGCGCACAGCATGCAGACCGTGCAGTTCTCCTCGAACAGCCCGATCACCCCCCGGGTGCGCGGCGGCAGCGCGGGTTGCGCCTCCGGGTACTGCGCCGTGTGCGACCGGCGGGTCATGGTGCGGAGGGTCACGGCCAGGCCCTTGGCGAGGCCGGAACCGGGGACGGGGGACATCAGAGGATCGCCACCTTCACGATGCCGGTCAGCGCGATCTGCGCGAGCGCGAGCGGGACGAGGACGGTCCACGCGAGTTTCTGGAGCTGGTCCTCGCGCAACCGGGGGAAGCTGACCCGCAGCCAGATCACCACGAAGGCCAGCAGGCCCACCTTGAGCAGGGTCCACAGCGGGCCGAGGCCGGTGTCGCCGAAGGGGCTGTGCCAGCCGCCGAGGAAGAGCACGGTGGTCAGCGCGCACAGCACCACGATGCCCGCGTACTCGGCGAGCAGGAACAGCGCGAAGCGCAGGCCCGTGTACTCGGTGTACGCGCCGAAGATGATCTCGGAGTCGGCGACCGGCATGTCGAACGGGGGGCGCTGGAGCTCGGCGAGGCCCGCGACGAAGAAGACGATCGCGCCGCAGATCTGCCAGGGCAGCCACCACCAGGCGAACGCGTCCACGATCCCCGGCAGCGAGACCGTGCCCGCCGCCATCGCCACGGACGCGGCGGCCAGGAGCATCGGCAGTTCGTAGGCGAGGAGCTGGGCGGCGGTGCGCAGGCCGCCGAGGAGGGAGAACTTGTTGGCGGAGGCCCAGCCGGCCATCAGGTTGCCGAGGACGCCGACGCCCATCACGGCGAGGGCGAAGAACACGCCCGCGTCGATCACCTGCCCGACCAGGCCCGGGCCGGAGCCGATCGGGATCGCGAGCAGCACGAGGAGGTAGGGCAGGAGGGCGACGGCGGGCGCGAGCCGGAAGACCTTGCGGTCGGCGCCGGCGGGGACGACGTCCTCCTTCTGCGCGAACTTCACGCCGTCGGCGACGAGCTGGGCCCAGCCGTGGAAGCCGCCCGCGTACATGGGGCCGAGCCGGCCCTGCATGTGGGCCATGACCTTGTGCTCGGTCTGGCCGACGACGAGGGGGAGGACGAGGAAGGCGGCGAAGACGAGGACGAGGCGCAGGGCGATGTCGAGCGCGTCGGTCACGGGGTGCGTCCTTCCTCGGTCGGCGGCTGTTCGGGGGCGGGCTTCTCGGTGGGGGTGTCCGGGTCGAAGGCCGGTTTCGGGTCGTGCCAGGGGGCGTCGGGGCTGCGGGGCGCCGCGGGCGGGGCGGCGGGGGCCGGGCCGGTGGGGCCGGCCTGGCTCGCGGAGCCGTCGGAGGCGCTGCGGTTGCGGCGCGGGGGGCGGGCCGGCTCGGGCGCGGGCGCCGGCGGGCCGGCCTGACTCGCCGAGCCCTCCGAGGCGCTGCGGTTGCGCCGGGGCGGGCGGGCGGCCGGTGCGGCGGGGTCCCCGGACTGGCTCGCCGAGCCCTCCGAGGCGGTGCGGTTGCGGCGCGGGGGCTGAGTGGTCGGGGGCTCCGGGCTCGCGGGTCCGGTGGGCGGGTCGGTGGGGGTGGCCGGGGTCTGGCTCGCGGAGCCCGCGGTCACCGAGCGGGTGCGGCGCGGGGGCGCGCCCTCGGCGCCGGCCGTCGCCGCGCGCGGGGTGCGGGCCGGGCGGGTCGGGGCGGCCGGGAGGGTGCCCTTGAGGGGGCCCCAGTCGTTCGGGTCGGGCACGCCGGGCGGCAGCATCTGGCGCCGCTTGGGCGCGCCGTCGCCGGCGCCCTCGCCGGGTTCCTTCGCGCCGGGCCACGCCTTGGCGACGCGGGCGGCGAGCACGAAGTCCTTGCGCAGCGGGTGGCCCTCGAAGTTCTCGGGGAGCAGCAGCGGGCGCGGGTCGGGGTGGTCGGTGAAGACCACGCCGAACATCTCGTGGGTCTCGCGCTCGTGCCAGGCCGCGCCGGCCCACAGGTCGACGGCGGTGGGGAGTTCGGGGGCGGAGTGCGGGACGGTGGTGCGCAGCAGCAGTCGGCGGACCCTGCGGTGTTCGAGGGCGACGACGTGGGCGCAGATCCGGAAGCCGGTGCCGGGTTCGTCCACGGCGCTGAGCCAGTCGAACCAGGTGCAGCCGAGCTTGTCCCGGGCGATCTCCAGGGCGGGGATCCAGGAGCCCACGGGCACGTCCACGGTGAGCAGGTCGTGGGCGCGGACGGCGTGCGCCTCCGCGCCGAAGATCTGCGGGGCGGCGTCGGGGAGGGCGTCGTACAGGGTCATGCGCGGGGCTCCCCCGGGGCGGGCGGCGGGGCGACGAGGCCGCTGGAGAGGCGGGCCGCGGAGGGGTCGGCGGGGGTGCCTGTTTCACGTGAAACAGGGTCGGCGGCCGCGGGTGTTTCACGTGAAACGGGCGCGTTCGCCGGGGTGGTCCCGTAGCGCTCGGCCAGGGATTCGGCGGCGATCTTCTCCTGGAGCTTGAGGATGCCCTGGAGGAGGGCCTCGGGCCGGGGCGGGCAGCCGGGCACGTAGACGTCGACGGGGATGATCTGGTCGACGCCCTTGGTGACGGAGTAGGAGTCCCAGTAGGGGCCGCCGCAGTTGGAGCAGGCGCCGAAGGAGATGACGTACTTGGGCTCGGGCATCTGCTCGTACAGGCGCTTGACGGCGGGGGCCATCTTGTCGGTGACCGTGCCGGAGACGATCATCAGGTCGGCCTGACGGGGTCCGGGGGCGAAGGGGATCACGCCGAGCCGGATGAAGTCGTGGCGGGCCATGGAGGCGGCGATGAACTCGATCGCGCAGCAGGCCAGCCCGAAGTTGAACACCCAGAGGCTGTAGCGGCGGCCCCAGTTCAGGACCACCTTCATGGGTTCGGGGGCCAGGCGGGAGAGCACGCCGAGCCGTTTGGGCTCGGGCAGCGGCACGGGGCCCGCGGTGGGGACGGGGTGCGGCGGCGTGGCGTCGGCCGCGTCGCGCGGCGTCTGCGTCACGTCCATGTCAGGACGCCCTTCTTGTACGCGTAGAGCAGGCCGACGGCCAGGAACCCGAGGAAGACGAACATCTCGACCAGGGTGACGGCGCCGAAGCCGGTGGCGGCGAACACGGTCGCCCAGGGGAAGAGGAAGATCGAGTCGACGGCGAAGATGACGTAGAGGAAGGCGTACACGTAGTAGCGGACCTGGGTGTGGGCCCAGTTCACGCCGACCGGGTCGACGCCGCACTCGTAGGTCATGAGCTTCTCGCGGGTGGGCACGTCGGGCCGGAGCAGCCGGTTCGCGCCGAAGGCGACGGCGACGAAGAGGACGCCGAGGACCGCGAGCAGTCCGACCACCGAATAGCTTCGGAAGTGGTCGGCGGCGAGCGTGATCACGTCCGATCCCGTTGCTTCTGGCACGTCCGCATCCTTCGTTTCCCGGGTCGTGGTGGCGTCGTCGTTCGTTTCCGCGCGTCCGTCGCCGCCGGGGCCGCCGGCGGGCGGCGGAGCGGCGCGATCACGGACCGGAGTCTAGGGGGTGAGGGGCGCGGGGTGGGGTTACCCCCCGTTCACGTCACCGGGTCCCCCCATGGCCGGCCGGGGCGCGGATTGGCAGGCTGGGCCCATGACCCTGCGTGATGCCTCTTCCGCCGCCGCCGACGACCCCGGTCGTCCGGCGCCGCCCCGTCCCGTGTTCTCCCGCGACACGTGCAAGGAGTGGTTGTGGGCGGTGTCGAACCTGCCGACCACCCTGCTCGGGTTCACGGCGGCCGTGACCATGGTGTCGGTGTCGGCGGGGCTGACGGTGACGGTGATCGGCTTGCCGCTGTTGGCGCTCGGGCTGAAGGGTTCGCGGCTGCTGGGGCGCTGGGAGCGGGCGCGGGCGCGGGTGCTGTTGGGGACGCGGGTGGCGGAGCCGACGCCGTTGCCGGGGCCGGGGCGCTCGGGCGGGTTCATGCCGTGGCTGTGGGCCTCGGTGAAGGACCCGGTGGGGTGGCGGGCCACGCTGTACCTGCTGCTGCGGCTGCCGTGGGGGGTGCTGACCTTCACGCTGGGCGTGACGGGGCTGTTCGTGGCCTGGCCGGTGCTGCCGTGGCTGTTGCGGTGGGCGGGGGACGCGGACCGGGCGATGGTGCGGGCCCTGCTGTCGCCGTCCGACGAGTTGGAGCGGCGGATCGCCGAGCTGGAGGCGGACCGGGGGGTGGTGGTGGACACGGCCGCCGCCGATCTGCGGCGGATCGAGCGGGATCTGCACGACGGGGCGCAGGCCCGGCTGGTGGCCTTGGCCATGGGTTTGGGGATGGCGAAGGAGAAGCTGTTGGAGGACCCGGTGACGGCGGCGGCGATGGTGGACGAGGCGCACGGCGAGGTGAAGTTGGCCCTGCAGGAGTTGCGGGACCTGGCGCGCGGGATCCATCCGGCGGTGCTGACCGATCGGGGTCTGGACGCGGCCCTGTCCTCGGTGGCGGCGCGGTGCCTGGTGCCGGTGGCGGTGTCGGTGGACCTGCCGGGCGGGGAGGCGGGGCGGCCCGCGCCGGCGGTGGAGGGCATCGCGTACTTCACGGTCTCGGAGCTGCTGCAGAACATCAGCAAGCACGCGGGGGCGAGCTGCGCGCGGGTCGAGGTGTGGCGGGCGGAGCGGCGGCTGATGCTGCGGGTGGAGGACGACGGGAAGGGCGGGGCGAGGGTCGTGCCGGGCGGGGGCATGGCGGGGCTGGCGGAGCGGTTGGGTGCGGTGGACGGGGTGTTCGACGTGGTGTCGGCGCCGGGGGCGGGGACGGTGGTGACGGTGGCGGTGCCGTGGCGCGACCGCTGAACCGCCGGGCGGGGTGAAGGTCGACGGGAAGGGTCCCGGGCGCGTGTGCGCCCGGGGCCCTTTCGGCGTGCGCGGGGCGGCGCGGTGGGGGCCCGGGCGCCGTCGGCCCCCGGTCACGGGTGGGGATAACCCCCGGTCCGGGACGCCGACCTGCCGGATGGAGCGGGTGGGGGGTCGGGCGCGAGGGTGGTGGTGAGAGGTGACGCGGGGTCCGGGACGGTTCCGGACCCGGGGCCCGTGAGTGTGGAGGTCGGATTCGATGAGCGCGGTGGTGGGGTTCCTGCGGGCGCCGGTGTCGGGGCGGACGTGGCGGGAGTTCGGGTACGTGCTGACGGGTTTCCCGTTGGCGGTGCTGTACTTCTGCGCGGCGGTGACCGGGCTGAGCCTGGGCGCGGGGCTGCTCGTGACCTTCATCGGGGTGCCGGTGCTGGCCGGGGCGCTGATGCTGTGCCGGGGCTTCGGGTTCGTGGAGCGGGCGCGGGCCCGGGTGCTGCTGGGGGCGGAGGTCGCGGATCCGGAGCCGGTGCGGGCGGCGAAGCCGGGGGTGCTCGCGTCGGTGGGCGCGGTGCTGCGCAGCGGGAGCGCGTGGCGGCACGTGCTGTACATGTTCCTGCACTTCCCGTGGGCGGTGTTCTCGTTCTCGGTGGCGCTCACGGTGTGGGTGTACGGCTGGGCGATGTTCCTGTACCCGCTGTGGCACTGGACGCTGCCGACGTTCGCCGACGAGCCGGGGCTCGCGGTGTTCTCGACCGGGGACCGGCAGTACTACCTGGCGACGCCGCTCGCGATCGCGCTGGCCTCGCTGATCGGGCTCGCGGTGGTGCTGGTGACGCCGGCCCTGCTGCGCGGGCTGACCACCGTGGACCGGGTGCTGGTGGGCGGGCTGCTGGGGGCCTCGGCCTCCGAGCGGCGGGTGGCGCGGCTGGAGTCGGACCGGGGCGCGGCCGTGGACACGGCGGCGGCGGACCTGCGCCGGTTCGAGCGGGAGCTGCACGACGGGGCGCAGGCCCGGCTGTCGGCGGTGGCGATGGGTCTGGGTTCGGCGAAGGAGCGGATGCAGGGGGACCCGGAGGGTGCGGCGCGGCTGGTGGACGACGCGCACGGCGAGGTGAAGACGGCGCTGCGGGAGCTGCGGGAGCTGGCGCGCGGGCTGTACCCGGCGGTGCTCACGGACCGGGGGCTGGACGCGGCGCTGTCGGCGGTGGCGGCCCGGGGCGGGGTGCCGGTGCGGGTGTCGGTGGACCTGCCGGCAGACGGGGGGCGGCCGGCGCCGGCGGTGGAGCGGCTGGCCTACCTGGCGGTGTCGGAGCTGCTGGCGAACGTGGACCGGCACGCGGGTGCCTCGCGGGCCTCGGTGGAGGTGTGGCGCTCGGAGGAGCGGCTGCTGCTGCGGGTGGAGGACGACGGGCGGGGCGGGGCCGCGGTGGTGTCGGGGCGGGGTCTGGCGGACCTGTCGGGCCGGCTGGGCTCGGTGGACGGGGTGCTCGACGTGGTGTCGCCGGCGGCCGGCGGGACCGTGGTCACGGCCGAACTGCCCTGGCGGGGGTGAACGGGGCACGAACATCCGACCCTGTCGGTGCGGACCTCCGTCCCGATTCGGGGCCGCGTTGGACCTGTTTTCCCCACGGCGCCCGACCCCCTTCCCCGCCTCTCCCCCGCGCCTTCGTCGCGTCCCCCTCCCCGGCCTCCGTTTCCGCTCTCCCGCTCGCGCCGTCGGCCGGGCCGGGTCCCGTGCCGCCTGAGCCGCGCGGGTCCTCGGGTGGGGCGCGGGGGTGCGGGCGGGGGGTTCCGGTGGGCCCGGTTCCGCCGTTCGGCGGGGTCGGGCCCCTCGTGCGTTCGGGGGCTCGCGCGGGCCGTCGGCCGGCGCCGGATCGCACGGCGTGCGCGCCGATCGGCCCCCGAACGGCGCACGGGGTGCGCCCGCGCACATCCTCGGGACCGCCCCGTTCGGCGTCGGGTACTGGGATGCTTGGTACCGCCAGTGATGTCGGGTGCCGAGCGTGTGCGGGGAGCGTAAAGGGTCGTGGAGGACAGGGTGCGGGTCGTCATCGCCGAGGATTCGGTGTTGCTGCGGGAGGGACTCACCCGGCTGTTGACCGATCGGGGCCACGAGGTGGTCGCGGGCGTGGGGGACGCCGAGGCACTGGGGAAGACGGTTGCCGAGCTGGCCGCCGAGGGGGCGTTGCCGGACGTGGTGGTGACGGACGTGCGGATGCCGCCGCACCACACCGACGAGGGGGTCCGGGCGGCGGTGGCGCTGCGGGCGCTGCATCCGGAAATGGGCGTGCTGGTGCTGTCACAGTACGTGGAGGAGCGTTACGCCACCGAACTCCTGGCCGGTTCCACCTCGGGGGTCGGCTACCTGCTCAAGGACCGGGTCGCGGACGTGCGCGAGTTCACCGACGCCGTGGTGCGGGTGGCGCGCGGCGGGACGGCCCTGGACCCCGAGGTCGTGGCCCAGCTGCTGGGACGCAGCCGCAAGCAGGACGTGCTGGCCGGGCTGACCCCGCGCGAACGCGAGGTGCTGGAGCTGATGGCGGAAGGCCGGACGAATTCGGCGGTGGCCAAGCACCTGGTGGTGAGCGACGGCGCCGTCGAGAAGCACGTGGGCAACATCTTCATGAAGCTGGGCCTGGCACCGAGTGACGGGGATCACCGACGCGTGCTGGCCGTTCTCACCTACCTGCGGTCGTGATTCGCTGACACGCTGTCAAGGCGAGTCCGTCCGCACTCGCCCGTGGCAGTCCTTCTCTCGCGGGCACGCAACACCATCCGAGCGGGACCGTCTCATCCGACGGTCCAGCATGTGAGCGCCCCCGGGAGGGGGACCCCGCCCGACGTAATGTGGAAAGGGTCCGATTCCAGGGGAGCGCGACGCCTCGTAGGGAGGTCCAGTTCAGTGACCAGCCAGGTCAGTAGCCCAGCCGAGCAGGCCGACGGGGCCGGAGGGGCGGTTGTCGCAGGACAGCGCACCCCGCCGGAGTCCCAGGGCAAGGAAGTCCGCCGACTCGACCGGGTGATCATCCGGTTCGCCGGCGACTCCGGTGACGGTATGCAGTTGACCGGTGACCGTTTCACCTCCGAAACGGCCTCGTTCGGCAACGACCTGTCCACGCTCCCGAACTTCCCGGCCGAGATCCGGGCGCCCGCCGGCACCCTGCCGGGCGTCTCCTCGTTCCAGCTCCACTTCGCCGACCACGACATCCTCACGCCCGGCGACGCGCCGAACGTGCTGGTCGCGATGAACCCGGCCGCGCTGAAGGCGAACCTCGGGGACGTGCCGCGCGGCGCGGAGATCATCGTCAACACCGACGAGTTCACCAAGCGCCCGATGGCGAAGGTCGGCTGGGACGTCTCCCCCCTGGAGGACGGCTCGCTGGAGGCGTACAACGTGCACCCGGTGCCGTTGACCACGCTGACGGTGGAGGCCCTCAAGGAGTTCGGGCTGTCCCGCAAGGAGGCCGAGCGCAGCAAGAACATGTTCGCGCTGGGCCTGCTGTCGTGGATGTACCACCGGCCCACCGAGGGCACGGAGACCTTCCTGCGCCGCAAGTTCGCCAAGAAACCCGAGATCGCGGAGGCCAACGTCGCCGCGTTCCGCGCGGGCTGGAACTTCGGCGAGACCACGGAGGACTTCGCGGTCTCCTACGAGGTGGCCCCGGCCTCCGCCGCGTTCCCCACCGGCACCTACCGCAACATCTCCGGCAACCTCGCCCTGTCCTACGGCCTGATCGCGGCCGGCCGACAGGCCGACCTGCCCGTCTACCTGGGCTCGTACCCGATCACCCCGGCCTCGGACATCCTGCACGAGCTGAGCCGCCACAAGAACTTCGGCGTGCGCACCTTCCAGGCCGAGGACGAGATCGCGGGCATCGGCGCGGCCCTGGGCGCGGCCTTCGGCGGCGCCCTCGCCGTGACCACCACCTCGGGTCCCGGCGTGGCCCTGAAGTCCGAGACCATCGGCCTGGCGGTCTCCCTGGAGCTGCCGCTGCTGATCGTGGACATCCAGCGCGGCGGCCCGTCCACGGGCCTGCCCACCAAGACCGAGCAGGCCGACCTGCTCCAGGCCATGTACGGGCGCAACGGCGAGGCCCCGGTGCCGATCGTGGCCCCGAAGACCCCCGCCGACTGCTTCGAGGCGGCCCTGGACGCGGCGCGGATCGCGCTCACGTACCGGACGCCCGTGTTCCTGCTGTCGGACGGCTACCTCGCCAACGGCTCCGAGCCGTGGCGGATCCCGGAGCCGGCCGAGCTGCCGGACCTGCGGACCCGTTTCGCGACCCTCCCGAACCACACCCTGGGCGACGGCACCGAGGTGTTCTGGCCGTACAAGCGCGACCCCGAGACCCTGGCCCGGCCCTGGGCCGTGCCCGGCACCCCGGGGCTGGAGCACCGCATCGGCGGCATCGAGAAGCAGGACGGCACGGGCAACATCTCCTACGACCCGGCCAACCACGACTTCATGGTCCGCACCCGCCAGGCCAAGATCGACGGCATCGAGGTCCCCGACCTCGCCGTCGACGACCCCGACGGCGCCCGCACCCTCGTGCTGGGCTGGGGCTCCACCTACGGGCCGATCACGGCGGCCGTGCGCCGGCTGCGGGTGGCGGGCGAGCCCATCGCCCAGGCCCACCTGCGCCACCTCAACCCGTTCCCGAAGAACCTCGGCGAGGTGCTGCGGAGCTACGACAAGGTCGTGATCCCCGAGATGAACCTCGGCCAGCTCGCCACCCTGATCCGCGCGAAGTACCTGGTCGACGCCCAGTCGTACAACCAGGTGAACGGCATGCCGTTCAAGGCGGAACAGCTCGCCACGGCGCTGAAGGAGGCCATCCATGGCTGAGTCGCTGCTCTCGTTGGTCCCCAAGGCCGAGGCCAAGCAGTCCATGAAGGACTTCAAGTCGGACCAGGAGGTCCGCTGGTGCCCCGGCTGCGGCGACTACGCCGTGCTGGCCGCCGTGCAGGGCTTCATGCCGGAGCTCGGGCTGGCGAAGGAGAACATCGTCTTCGTCTCCGGCATCGGCTGCTCCTCCCGCTTCCCGTACTACATGAACACCTACGGGATGCACTCCATCCACGGCCGCGCCCCGGCCATCGCCACCGGCCTGGCCACCTCGCGCCGGGACCTGTCGGTGTGGGTGGTCACCGGTGACGGCGACGCCCTGTCCATCGGCGGCAACCACCTCATCCACGCGCTGCGCCGCAACGTGAACCTCAAGATCCTGCTGTTCAACAACCGGATCTACGGCCTCACCAAGGGGCAGTACTCCCCCACCTCCGAGGTCGGCAAGCTCACCAAGTCCTCGCCGATGGGCTCCCTCGACGCCCCCTTCAACCCGGTGTCCCTGGCCATCGGCGCGGAGGCGAGCTTCGTGGCCCGGACCGTGGACTCCGACCGCAAGCACCTCACCGAGGTGCTGCGGCAGGCCGCCGAACACGACGGCACGGCGCTGGTGGAGATCTACCAGAACTGCAACATCTTCAACGACGGCGCGTTCGAGGTCCTCAAGGACCGCGACCAGGCGCTGGAGGCCGTGATCCGGCTGGAGCACGGCAAGCCGATCCGGTTCGGCGCGGACGATGCCAAGGGCGTCGTGCGCGACCCGGCCACCGGCGACCTGGAGGTCGTGGAGGTCACGGCGGAGAACGAGTCGCGGATCCTCGTCCACGACGCGCACACCGCCTCCCCCACCACCGCCTTCGCCCTCTCCCGCCTCGCCGACCCCGACACCCTGCACCACACGCCGATCGGCGTGTTCCGCAGCGTGGAGCGGCCGGTGTACGACACCCTCATGGCCGACCAGCTCGACGAGGCCGTGGAACAGCAGGGCAAGGGCGACCTCGGCGCCCTGCTCGCCGGAAACGACACGTGGACGGTCGTCGGCTGACCGCCCCCGCGTCCGGCGCGGAGCCCGGTCCGACCCACCCGCACGGGAGGGACGGGCCGGGCTCCGTCGCGTGCGGGCTCCGTCGCGCGCGGGGCCCGCGTGACGGGGGAGGCACCGGTGGTGACCCCGCGCGAGCGTCATGACCATCAGGCGACATGGGACATGACAGCGCCCGCCCGCTGCCGGTACCGTCCACAGGTTGGGCGACCGCCGCGGACACCGGAAGACCGCGCGGCGGCCACGGGAGGACGGGGACAGTGAAGGCAGCACGGAGCGAACAGCGCACGGGCCTGATCAACGGATTCGCGGCGTACGGAATGTGGGGCCTGGTCCCCCTGTTCTGGCCGCTGCTCAAGCCCGCCGGGGCGATCGAGATCCTCGCCCACCGCATGGTGTGGTCGGTCGGCGTCGTCGCCGTCCTGCTGCTGTTCATGCGCCGCTGGGCGTGGATACGCGAGTTCGCGCGACAACCGCGCAAGGTCGCGCTCACCGGCCTCGGGGCGACGCTGATCGCCGTCAACTGGGGCATCTACATCTGGTCCGTGAACAACGGGCACGTGGTCGAGGCCAGCCTCGGCTACTTCATCAACCCGCTGGTCAGCATCGGCATCGGCGTCCTCGTCCTCGGCGAACGGCTGCGGCGCGCCCAGTGGGCGGCCGTCGGGGTCGGCGCGGCGGCCGTGCTCGTCCTGGCCGTCGGCTACGGCCGGCCGCCGTGGATCTCCCTCACCCTGGCCTGCACCTTCGCGACCTACGGGCTGGTGAAGAAGAAGCTGGACATGGGCGGCGTGGAATCCCTCGCGGCCGAGACCGCCCTGCTCTTCCCCGTGGCCCTCGGCTACCTGCTGTGGCAGGGCGCGACGGGCGGCTCCTCGTTCACCGACGGCGGCCCGTCCCACATGGCGCTGCTGGCCGCGACCGGCCTGGTCACGGCGATCCCGCTGATCTGCTTCGGCGCGGCCGCGATCCGCGTCCCGCTCTCCACCCTCGGCCTGCTCCAGTACATGGCGCCGGTGTTCCAGTTCGGACTCGGCGTGCTCTGGTTCCACGAGGAGATGCCGGCGGAGCGCTGGGCGGGCTTCGCCCTGGTGTGGGCGGCGCTGGTGATCCTCACCTGGGACGCCCTGCGCACGGCCCGCCGCGGCCGGCGCGCGCTGGCGAAGGCGGAAGCGGAAGCGGACGCCACCCCGCCACCGATGCCGGACCCGACCCCCCTCACCCCGGCCCCCACCCCGGAGGCCCAGGACCTCACCCCACCGAAACCGACCCTCTGACCCCCGGCCCGAGGGGTGGCGGGGCGACAGCGTGGGCACGTCGCACTGGGGAACAGTGCGCCGACGGCAGGGAGAGGTGGCGGGCATGGGTGTCGACGGTGGGACCGACGCGCGACGGTGGGAGCGCACGGCGCGCGGGGCGGGCCGCGACGGGCACGGGCACGGGCGGGAGCCTGGGCCGGTGCCCCCGCCCCCCGCGCCCTCGACGGCGGGGGTGGTGCGGTGAGCGGGTACCGGGTGCCGGCCGTGTGCGGGCCGGGCGACGTCAGCGTGTGCGAGGCGTGCTGGCGGGAGCCGGTACGGGTGGAGCGGCGCGGCCCGGACGGCGGGCGGGACCTGCTGTGCGCGGCCTGCGGCGAGGCGGGCCACCCGGCGCGGGTGGAGCTGTTCCCGCCGTTCGGCGTCCGCAACCTGCACCCCGCGCCCGAGGACGCGGACTCGGACACGGACACGGACGGGATCGGGGACGGCGCCCCCGGCGCCCCCGGCGGGTCCGCGCCGGCCGCGACCCCGGCCCCGCGGCCGCCCGGGTAGCCGTTCGTCCTCCTCCGCTTCGTGTGCCCGCCGGGTTCGTTCGGCGGGCACGCGTGTGTGGGCCGTGTTGCGGGGGTGTTGCGGGGGGTGGGGGATTCGGGGAGGTCGGGGTGGGGGTGTTCGGATTGCGAACCGGGGTGACCGGATTGGGGTCTTGACCGATTGTCATGGACTCGCCGAACATCAGGCCGGACACATCGCGCACCCCGTGCGTCGCACGGTCTTCACCCGCACGTTCCGTTCTCATCCCCGTTCGGAATCCCGGAGCCCCCACATGAGCCTGTCCGTTCCCCGGCGCCTGGCCGCCGTGACCGCGATCGCCCTCGCCGGGCTGTTCGCGTCCACCGCCCCCGCCGCCCTCGCCGCGCCCAGCGCGCCCGCCGCCGTGACCCCGCCGGACATCCCGCTGGCCAACGTCAAGGCGCACCTCACCCAGCTCCAGACCATCGCGACCAACAACGGCGGCAACCGCGCCCACGGCCGCGCCGGTTACAAGGCGTCCATCGACTACGTGAAGGCCAAGCTCGACGCGGCCGGCTACACCACCACCCTGCAGACCTTCACCTCCTCCGGCGCCACCGGCTACAACCTCATAGCCGACTGGCCCGGCGGCGACCCGAACTCCGTGCTGATGGCCGGCTCGCACCTGGACTCGGTGACCGCCGGTCCCGGCATCAACGACAACGGCTCCGGTTCGGCGGCCCTGTTGGAGAACGCGCTCGCCGTCTCCCGCGCCGGCCTCCAGCCCACCAAGCACCTGCGGTTCGCCTGGTGGGGCGCCGAGGAGCTGGGGCTGATCGGGTCGAAGTACTACGTCAACAACACCCCGGCCGCCGAGCGCTCGAAGATCTCCGGCTACCTGAACTTCGACATGATCGGCTCGCCGAACCCGGGCTACTTCGTCTATGACGACGACCCGACCATCGAGCAGACCTTCAAGAACTACTACGCGGGCCTGGGCATCCCCACCGAGATCGAGACCGAGGGCGACGGCCGTTCCGACCACGCCCCGTTCAAGAACGTGGGCATCCCGGTCGGCGGCCTGTTCTCCGGCGCCGACTACACCAAGACGGCCGCGCAGGCCCAGAAGTGGGGCGGCACCTCCGGTCAGGCATTCGACCGCTGCTACCACTCCTCCTGCGACACCACCGCGAACATCAACGACACGGCCCTGGACCGCAACGCCGACGCCATCGCCTACGCGATCTGGAACCTCGGCACCGCGACCGCCCCGCAGCCCGGCCAGTCCTTCGAGAACACCGCCGACGTGAACATCCCCGACTCCCCCGGCGCCGCGGCCTCCTCGCCGATCACCGTCTCGGGCGTCACGGGCAACGCGCCGGCCACCACCAAGGTGGACGTGAACATCGTCCACACCTACCGGGGCGACCTCCAGATCGACCTGATCGCGCCGGACGGCACCGCCTACCGGCTGAAGAACTCCTCCACCTCGGACTCCGCCGACAACGTGGTGGCCTCCTACACCGTCAACGCCTCCTCCGAGGTCGCGAACGGCACGTGGAAGCTCCAGGTCAAGGACGTGGCCGCGCAGGACACCGGCTACATCAACAGCTGGAAGATCACCTTCTGATCCGGCCCCGAGCCGGCGACGCGCGGTGCGCCGAGCACCGCGCGGCACCCTCCTCGCACGGGCGTCGTCCCGTCCGGTCCCCCGCTCCGGGGCCGGGCCGGGCGGCGCCCGTCGCCGTGCGTCCCGGCGTCGTGCGTCGCGGCGTCGTGCCGCGCGGGGGTCAGGTGCCGTCGGTGCCCAGCGGGAGGGAATCCTGGGCGGCGCGGCGCTCGATCTCGGCGCGCAGCCGCTCGGCCACGGCGATCACGTCCGCCCGGCCCTTCTTCGCCGCCTCCACAAGGTCGCCCAGGAGTTCGGGCGAGGGCAGGCCGGGGGCCCCGGCCACGCGCAGGTAGGAGCGGGTCGCGGCCGCCGCGTAGAACTCGTTCATCGGGGACTCCAGCGCCGGGCAGACCGCGAGGGTGTGCAGGAAGGCCGCCGCCCGCCACGCGGTGTCCGGTTCGGGCTGGTCGGCGACCATGACCAGGTCGCTGCGGTGCCGGGCCACGGCGGCGACGACCCCGGAGGGGTCCCAGACCGCCGGGTCGGAGGGCAGGTGATGGGCGAGGGCCGTCCAGGCCCATTCCTCGGTGATCTTCACTTGCCGAATCGCTCCTGGAAGTAGCCCCAGTGGTCGGCGAACTCCTCCACACCCGAGAGGAAGTTCCTCCGGTCCTCGTCCAATTCGCGCTCCGTGATCTCGGTGATCAGGGCGGTGACCGTCGTGCCCAACTCCGCCGCGCGCGCCTTCAGGCGTTCGTGGAACTCCTCGTCCAGGCGGATGGTGACGTGTCTCGACATGGGGCTCACGGTACCCGCGCCGGCCGGGATCCGGCACGGGGCAGAGGGTTTTCGGCCGGCGTGCACGGAGCGGACACCGGCCGGGACCGTGCCCGGGGCCGCGCCCCTGACCACGTCCGCGACCGTGCCCGGGAACGCCGACGGGCCCGCTCCGCGCGAGGCGTCCCGGGTGGGCCGGGGCGCCCGCGCGTGCGGGCCCGTCAGGGTGCGGAAGAGGAACGGCGGACGGGGCGACAGGCCCCGTCCGCTCGCCCCTACTTCGCGGTGTTCGCCGTCTTCACCAGCGCGTCCTTGGTGACCGCGCCGACGTAGACCTTGCCGTCGTCGGTGATCAGGGCGTTGACCACGCGGGTGGAGATGACGCGGCCGGTGCCGAAGGAGCCGGAGACCTTCTCGCCGAGGGAGCCGAGGAACTGCTTGGCCTCCGCCGGCACCTCCTTCTCCTGCTCCAGGGCGTTCAGGCCCTTGCCGCCGGGCACGGTGATCCGCGCGACGGTGGCCCAGCCCTCGCCGAAGGTCCGCACGTCGCGGCCGGCCGCCGCCGGGTCGCCCGCGATGCCGTTCAGCCCGGGGATGGACTCCAGGGCCTTGTCGAGGCCCTTCTCGGCGTCCTTGCCGGCGCCCTCGCCCGCGGCGCGGGAGTCGGAGCCCTCCGTCACCTTGGCGCCCTTGGGCGGGGTGAAGGAGAAGGTGTCGGCGGCGGGCTTCGCGTAGTCGATCTTCGTGAAGCCGGCGTCGAGGATGGGCTTGCCGCCCTCGGAGGACAGCACCTGGAGGCGCAGCGGCACGCCGTTGGCGGCGTCCACGGCGATGTTCACGGAGCCGATGGTGGAGCCGGCCTGCTTGGGCTTGAGGACCAGCTGGTAGGCGTCGCGGCCGGCGACGCGGGCGGTGTCGCCCACGGTGACGGCGGTGGTCGGACCGGCGGCCTGAAGGACCTCTCGGGCCAGCTCCTGCGGGGCGGGGGCGGTCCGGTCGGCGGTCTTGTGGCCGCGCTCGCCCTTGCCGGCGTTCTTCTCGTGGAAGACCTCGTTGGTGGTGCTGTCGTGGCCCCACACCTCGGCGCCGTTGTGCACGACCGTGTACTGGTCCTGGCCGTCGCGGAAGGTGACCTTCTGCCGGTCCGGGCCGTCGGCCGCGAGGTCGAGGGTGTGGGTGCCGCTCGCCAGCTTGGTCAGCTTCTCCTGCGGGTCGGCGGAGCCGCCGGTCACCTTGTCGGCGCCGAGCAGACCCGAGGCGATGGTGGGCAGGCCCAGGTCGGTGGTGATCTTCGCGCTGCCGCTGAAGGTCTCGACCTTGGAGTCGGCGACCTTGGCGATCAGCTGCTCGGCGGTCAGCTTCGGCAGGTCCGGGCCGCCGGCGTTCGCGAAGGCGGGGACCATCGCGACCGAGGCCGCGGCCACGGCGGCCACCGAGATCGGGACCGCGTAGCGGGAGAGCCGGCGCGGGCGGCGCGGCGCGGGGCCGGGGCCCTGGGCGTCGTCGTGCGCGGTGTTCGCGGTGTTCATGGTGTCCATGTCGGTTTCTGCCCTACCTCTGTGTGTACGGCGGCGATGTACCCGTCTCGTGCTTCCTCGTCCACCCCGTGCCGCCACTCTCACCCGTTCCGGTGGGGATGTGCCTCTATCTGACCAAAGTCCCGGGCCCGGGGCGTCACCCCTCGGGATCAACCCCGTGTACGCCCCTGGGATGACCCACCCCGAGACGACACCCGGGGCGCACGCCCCCGGCGGAACGCGGACGGACCCCGCTCCCCGCCCGCTCCCCGCAGGTCGGGGACGGGGCCGGGACCGGGGTCCGGTCGGCTCGTGCGCCCTACGACGGACGCGGTACGGGCGTGGCACGGGAGTGGAACGGGCGCGGGCACGAGGTCCCGCGTGCGCGGTCTCAGCCCGCGCGGTGCACCACGGCGTCGCAGAGTTCCTCCAGCGCCGCCTTCGCGAAGCACTCGGGCAGCGGGCCGAGCATGGCGCGCGCGTCCTCGGCGTAGCGGATGGTGTCGCGGCGGGCGCGTTCCAGCGCGGGGTGGACGCGCAGTCGGCGCAGCACCTCGGCGAGGACGGCGTCGTCGGCGAGGTCGCCGTCGATCATGGCCACGAGTTCGCGGTCCTCGGGCCGTCCGTCGCGGTCGGCGAGCTCCCGCAGCCGCAGCACGGGCAGGGTGGGGATGCCCTCGCGCAGGTCGGTGCCGGGGGTCTTGCCGGACTCGTGGGAGTCGGACGCGATGTCGAGGACGTCGTCGGCGAGCTGGAAGGCGACGCCGAGCCGTTCCCCGTACTGCGTGAGCACGTCCACGACCTGCTCGTCGGCCCCGGCCATCAGGGCGCCGAAGCGGCCGGAGACGGCGATCAGGGAGCCGGTCTTGCCGGCGATGACGTCGAGGTAGTGCTCGACGGGGTCCCGGCCGTCGCGCGGGCCGGCGGTCTCCAGGATCTGGCCGGTGACCAGGCGCTCGAACGCCTCGGCCTGGATCCGGACGGCCTCGGGCCCGAGGTCGGCCAGGATGTGGGAGGCGCGGGCGAAGAGGAAGTCGCCGGTCAGGACGGCGACGGAGTTGCCCCAGCGCGCGTTGGCGCTGGCGACGCCGCGGCGGACGTCCGCCTCGTCCATCACGTCGTCGTGGTAGAGGGTGGCGAGGTGGGTCAGCTCCACGACCACCGCGGAGGGCACGATCCCGGGGGCGTAGGGGTCCCCGAACCGGGACGCGAGCATGACCAGCAGCGGCCGGAACCGCTTGCCGCCGGCCCGCACGAGGTGCTGCGCGGACTCGGTGATGAAGGGGACCTCGCTCTTGGTCGCCTCCAGCAGACCCGCCTCGACGGCGGCCAGCCCGGCCTGCACATCGGATTCGAGAGCCTGGTCCCGCACGCTCAGTCCGAACGGCCCGACGACGGTCACGAGAGGTACTCCTGTCTGCTGACGATCACGTTGACGATCCCCTGGATTGTCGATGTGTCGCTGCCTTCACTCAAGCCAGCGTATCCCGTCCATTTTCGATCACCGTCCGCACCCGCTCGTCCACGCCGGGCGGTGCCCCCGAAGCGTTGACCGAACCACACCGGTATGTTCAATAGGAGTCAATAGGACCGGAGAATCTGCTTTGCCCAGAAATGAGACCGGACTGAACGGCCCGGAGGGCCCTGAGACCGACCCGGAGAACGACTCTCGGGCGGACCTTCCCCCGGAACGGGACGATCATGCGTTCCTCGGCCACCCCAGGGGTCTGGCTACCCTGTCGGGGCTGGAGGTGTGGGAGCGCTTCTCCTTCCTCGGCATGCAGGCCATCCTGGTCCTCTACTTCGCGGACAAGGCGCACGGCCTGGGCATGGACCCGGGGACGGCGGCCTCGGTCACGGCCGGTTACGGCGTGCTCGTCTACCTGGTGTCGGTGGCGGGCGGCTGGCTCGCGGACCGGATCCTGGGCTCGTACCGCTCCGTGTTGTGGGGCGGCGTGCTGATCGCCTGCGGCCACTACACGATGGCCGTGCCGGCCGCGTGGGCCACCTGGACGGGCCTGGGCCTGATCAGCGCGGGCACGGGCCTGCTGAAGCCGAACGTGGCGAGCATGGTCGGCAAGCTGTACCGGACCGACGACCAGCGGCGCGACGCGGGCTTCGCCCTCTACTACATGGGCATCAACATCGGCGCCTTCGCCGGCCCGCTGATCACCGGCTGGCTGGGCGAGCACCAGGGCTGGCACTGGGGCTTCTCGGCGGCGGCGATCGGCATGACGGCCGGTCTCGCGCAGTACGTGCTGGGCCGCCGGCACCTGGCGGGCCGCAAGCACGACGCCGAGTTCCCGCTGGCCCCGGCCGCGATGCGGCGGGCGGTGCGCTCGATCGTGATCGGGCTGCTCGTGGCCGGCGCGCTGGGCTGGCTGCTGGCCTCGCTGGGCTGGCTGACCATCGGCCGGTTCGTGGACCTGCTGACGCTGGTCTCGGTGATCGCGCCGATCGTGTACTTCACGGTGATGTTCCGCAGCGAGCGCGTGACCCCGGCCGAACGCGGCCGGCTGCGGCCCTACCTGGTGCTGTTCGTGGCCTCGGTCGCGTTCAACTTCATCCTGTTCCAGGCGTACTCCACGATGATGCTGCTCGCGTCGACGAACGCGCGCACGGAGATCCTGGGCTTCGAGTTCCCGGCGAGCTGGTACGCCTCGGCGCTCGGCGCGTTCGAGGTGGCGCTGGCCCCGGTGGTGGCCGGGGTCTGGTCCCGGATGGGCCGGCGGCAGCCGCACGCGTCGAACAAGATCGCGATCGGGGTGGTCCTGGGCGGCCTGTCCTTCCTGCTGATGGTGCTCGCGACGATGGGGCACTCGGGCAACGAGTACACGATCGCCGCGTGGTGGATCGTCGGCTCGTACCTGCTGCTGGGCCTGGGCGACGTGCTGCTGGAGACCTCCGGCATGTCGGCCACGACGAAGCTGGCGCCGAAGGCGTTCAGCAGCCAGACCATGGCCCTGTGGTTCCTGTCGCTGGCCCTGGCCAACGGCATCCAGGCGCAGGTCGTGAAGTGGTACGGGTCGGTGTCCAACCCCGTGTACTTCGGGGTCAACGGCGCCGTGGCGGTGGCCGTGGGCCTCGGCGTGATCGCGCTCGCCCCCTGGCTGAAGCGCACCATGCACCCCGTCCACTGAGCCCCGCGCCGGGCGCCCCGGCCCCCCTTTTCGAACCGTTTCGCACTCACCCCCCGCGAGGCCGAGCATGATCATCCGCACCGAGTTCCCGTACCCCGTCCGCCACGAGGACGTCAGGATCCCGCTGGCCGACGGCACCGAGCTGTACGCCCGGATCTGGCGCCCGGTCACCGACGAGCCGGTGCCGGCGCTGCTGGAGTACCTGCCGTACCGGCTGACGGACTGGACCGCCCCTCGCGACGCCCAGCGCCACCCCTGGTACGCGGGCCACGGCTACGCCTCGGTGCGCGTAGACGTGCGCGGGCACGGCAACAGCGGCGGGCTGCCGGGCGACGAGTACGACGCGCGGGAGCTGGCCGACGGGGTCGCCGTGGTGGAGTGGCTGGCCGCGCAGCCCTGGTGCAGCGGCCGGGTCGGCATGTTCGGGATCTCCTGGGGCGGGTTCAACTCGCTCCAGATCGCGGCCCTGAGACCGCCCGCGCTGAAGGCGATCGTCACGGTCTGCTCCACCGACGACCGCTACGACAACGACGTGCACTACATGGGCGGCTCGGTGCTCGCCGTGGACATGCACGCCTGGGCCGCGACCATGCTCGCCTTCGCCTCCCGCCCGCCGGACCCGAAGTACGCGGGCGAGGGCTGGCGCGACGCGTGGCTGGAGCGGCTGGAGGCCCTGGACCCGCTGATCCACACCTGGCTCGCGCACCAGACCCGTGACGACTACTGGCGCCACGGCAGCGTCTGCGAGGACTACTCGGCGATCGACGCGGCCGTCCTCGCCGTCG
Source organism: Streptomyces dryopteridis (assembly GCF_049606955.1). Classification (NCBI taxonomy): domain Bacteria; kingdom Bacillati; phylum Actinomycetota; class Actinomycetes; order Kitasatosporales; family Streptomycetaceae; genus Streptomyces; species Streptomyces dryopteridis. Next base: position 2,309,733 of record NZ_CP187113.1, read on the forward strand.
GCGGCTGGCACGACCCCTACCGCGACACGGTGCTGCGGCTCGTGGAGCACCTGCCCGCGGACCGGGTGCGCGGCCTGATCGGCCCGTGGTCGCACCAGTACCCCGACCGCGGCCTGCCGCCCGGCCCCGCGATCGGCTTCCTCCAGGAGACCCTGCGCTGGTGGGACCACTGGCTCAAGGACCGGGACACGGGGGTCATGGCGGAGCCGCTGCTGCGCTCCTGGATCAGCGAATCGCACCCGCCGGCCACCGTGTACGAGACCCTGCCGGGCCGCTGGGTCGGCGACACCGCCTGGCCCTCCCCGCAGGTCTCCCCCGTCGTGTACGCGCTGCGCGGGGAGCCGGTGCCGGTGGCCTCCCCGCAGCACACCGGGCTGGACGCGGGCCGCTTCTTCCCCTTCGGCAACGACGCCGACCTGCCGCCCGACCAGCGCGAGGAGGACGCCAAGTCGGCGTGCTTCGAGTTCCCCGTCCCCGAGGGCGGGGACCCGGTGGAGATCCTGGGCCGGGCCTCGGTCACGGTGCGGCTGCGGATGGACGTGCCCTACGGGCAGATCGCGGCCCGGCTGTGCGACGTGGCCCCCGACGGCTCCTCCACCCTGATCACGCGCGGCGCCCTCAACCTCTCCGCCCGCCACGGCCGCGACCGGGCCGAGCCCTGGCCGGTCGGCTCCTGGGAGTCGGTCACCTTCGAGCTGAACGGCATCGGGCACGCCGTCCCGCCCGGCCACCGGCTGCGGCTGGCCCTGTCCTCCGCGTACTGGCCCTGGCTGTGGCCGCGCGCCGGCTCGGAGGCCGGCTGGACCATGGACCCCTCCAACAGCTCCCTGACCCTGCCCGTGCGCACCCCCGACCCGGCGGTGGACGGGCGGATCTCCTTCGAGGCCCCGGAGCAGGCCGAACCCCTCGGCGTGGTCTTCCCGACCCCGCTGGACGCGGAGCCGCGCCCGGAACGGCTGGTCACGCGGGACGTGGCGGCCGGCACCTGGCGGCTGGCGGTGGACCCGCGCTACGGCGGCACCCGGCTCTACCCGGACGGCCTGGAGTTCACCGAGGACGCGGAGGAGGTCTACGAGATCGCCGACGGCGACCCCCTGTCGGCCCGCACCCGCAGCCGGTGGACGGTGCGGCTGCACCGGCCGGAGGAGGGCTGGGACGCGCGGGTGGAGACCCGTTCGGAGATCTCCTGCGACGAGGGCGGGTTCCTGACGGAGAACGAGGTGGTGTGCCGGGACGGCGAGGAGGTCGTCTTCCACCGCACCTGGTCCCGCCGACTGCCGCGCACGGCGGGCTGAGCGGAGGAGGGGCGGGGGTGTCCCCTCCGCCCCTCCGCACCCTCTCCCGGGGTTCGTGACACGTGTCGGCGGGCGTGCGCGAGGGGCTCAGGCGGGTCTGCCCGCCCCGTGGGCACCGGCCGGGACGGGCACGGGGACCGGGACGGGTACCGGTACCGGGCAGAGCCGTTCCAGGACCCGGGCCACGCCGTCCTCCTCGCTGGAGGTCGTCAGCTCGTCGGCCACCGCCCGCAGCTCCTCGTGCGCGTCGGCCATGGCCACCCCCCACCCCGCCCACGCGAACATGGGCACGTCGTTGGGCATGTCCCCGAAGGCGATCGTGTCGCAGGGGGCGACGCCGAGCAGGTCGGCGGCGAGCGCGAGCCCGGTGGCCTTGTCCACGCCGGGCGGTTGCAGCTCCACGGTGTGCGCGCCGGCCATGGTCACGTTCACCAGGTCGCCGACGAGGGCGCGCGCCACCCGGGTCAGTTCGTCGTCGTCCAGCTCGGGGTGCTGGAGCAGCACCTTGGTGATCGGCGCGTCCCACAGCCGGGCCCGGCGGGCCGCGGTGACGGTGGGCAGGTGCGGCTGGACGATCCGGTAACCGGCCTCCACGAGCATCGCGGCCCCGTCGCCGGCGCCCCGGCCGGACTGGTTGACGGCGGCCCGGACCCCGCCGATCTCGGCCTCGATCCGCGCGAGCGCGAGGGTCGCGAGGTCGCGGTCGAGTTCGAGGGAGAGCAGCATCCGGCCGGTGCCCGCGTCCCAGACCTGCGCGCCCTGTCCGCAGACGGCCAGCCCCCGGTGGCCGAGCGCGTCCAGCACGTGGCCGATCTGGAAGACGGGCCGTCCGGTGACCACGAGGTGCCGGGCGCCGGCCGCGCACGCCGTGGCGAGCGCCGCGTGCGAGCGGGGCGAGATCCGGTCCCCGGAGCGCAGCAGCGTTCCGTCCAGGTCAGTGGCGATGAGGGCGTAGCGGAGGGCGCTTTTCACCGGGCCTACGATACGGACCGCTGTGGACAACTCCTCCGAATAGGGCGCGAATCCGGCCTCCCGTGGGCCCCGTTCGCCACGTAACGTGTCGCCTGTCCCACCCCGTTTCCCGTCCCTGTGTTCCCGGGTCACCCCCGGTCCGCGAGGAAAGCGAGGCAGCACCCATGCCGCAGCCCGAGCCCTTCGGCGACGAGGCCGCGGGCCCCGTCCGGGCCCCGTCCGACACCCCTTCGGACGCGTTTGCGAACGACCCCTTCCACCTGGCCGAAGACGACCCGTTCGGTGTCCACAACCTGCCCTACGGGGTGTTCTCGACGGCCGGGGAACCGGGGCGCCGGCGGCTCGGCGTGCGCTTCGGCGGGTACGTTCTCGACCTCGGAGCGGCGGCCGGAGCGGTCGATTCCGGCCACGCCGAGCTCCTCTCCCAGGGCTCCCTGAACCCGCTGCTTGCCGCAGGGAGGACGGTGTGGACACAGGTACGGGCGGCCGTCACGGACTGGCTGACCAACCCGTCCCGGCGGCCGGTTCTCGCCCCTCACCTGCACGCTCTCGACACGGTGACCCTGCACCTGCCCTACGAGGTCGCCGACTACGTCGACTTCTACGCCAGCGAGCACCACGCGACCAATGTCGGCCGGATCTTCCGCCCCGACGGCGAGCCGCTGACCCCCAACTGGAAGCACCTGCCGATCGGCTACCACGGCCGCGCGGGCACCATCGTGGTCTCCGGCACCGACGTGGTCCGCCCGGCCGGCCAGCGCAAGGCCCCCACCGACCCGGTCCCCGTGTTCGGCCCGAGCGTGAAGCTCGACATCGAGGCGGAGGTCGGCTTCCTCGTCGGCGCCCCCTCCGCCCAGGGCACCCCGGTCCCCCAGTCCGCCTTCCGCGAGCACGTCTTCGGCGTCTTCCTGCTCAACGACTGGTCGGCGCGCGACCTCCAGGCCTGGGAGTACGTGCCGCTCGGCCCCTTCCTCGGCAAGTCCTTCGCCACCTCCGTCTCGGCGTGGGTCACCCCGCTGGAGGCGCTGGACGCGGCCCGCGTCACCCCGCCGACCCGCGACCACCCGCTGCTCCCCTACCTGGACGACACCGGCACCGTCGCCGAGCCCGTCGAACCCGGCGGCCTCGACCTGCGGATCACGGTGGAGATCAACGGCCGGGAGGTCGCGCACCCGCCGTTCGCCGGCATGTACTGGACGGCGGCGCAGCAGCTCGCGCACATGACGGTCAACGGGGCCTCGCTGCGCACCGGCGACGTGTACGGCTCGGGCACGGTCAGCGGCCCGGAGCCGACCCAGCGCGGCTCGCTGCTGGAACTGACGTGGAACGGGCGCGACCCGCTCGACCTCCCGGAGGGCAAGCGCACCTTCCTGGAGGACGGCGACACCGTCACCCTCACCGCCTGGGCCCCCGGCCCGGACGGCACCCGCGTCACCCTCGGCGAGGTCACCGGCCGCATCACCCCGACCCCGACGGGCGCGTAGCGCCTCGGGTGCGGCCGGCGCGGGCGCCGGCCGCACCGGAGGAGACTTGACCCTCGACCTGGTGAAGGGCCCAGGGTCACGGGTGTGGAGAACGAGATGTACGGCATCGGCGAGACGGCGCGGGAGAGTGGCCTGGGCGTGAGTGCCCTGCGGTTCTACGACCGCGCCGGGGTGCTGGTCCCGGCCCGGGTCGACCCCGTCACCGGCTACCGCTGGTACGCGCCCGAACAGGTCGCCGAGGCCGCCCTCCTGGCCCGGCTGCGCCGGACCGGGATGCCGCTGGCCGACGTGCGCCTGGTCCTGGCCGGCCGGTCGGCCGCCGACACGGCCCTGGTGCGCACCCTGCTGGACGCGCACCTGCGCCGCCTCGAACAGGGCCTGGCCGACGCCCGCGTCGAGTTCTCCGCGATCCGTGCCCTGCTCGCGACCCGGGAGAACACCATGTCCACGCCCACGCCTACCTCTGCCCCCGCGCCCGCCGCCCGGCGGTCCCCGTCCGTCCGCGTCACCGTGGCCGGCCCCGCCCTGGCCGCGGCCCTGGACTCCGTCCGCTTCGCCGTCGGCGTCGACCCCGAGGTGCCGATGCTGCACGGCGTGCTCTTCGACGTGGAGGACGGGGCGCTGCGCGTCGTGGCCACCGACCGCTACCGGCTCGCCGTCGGCCACGCCCCCGCCGAGGGCCACGACGGCCCCCGCGCGCAGACCCTCGTGCCCGCCCCGCTCGTCGACGCGATGCGCGCCCTGCTGACCGGGGGCGCGCCCGCGACCCTGCGGGTGGCCGACGGCCTCGTCGCCCTGGAGACGGACGGCCGCGCCACCTCCGGCCCGGCCCTCGACCAGGACTTCCCCGACTACCGCCGGCTCACCCGCCTCCCCGCCGGCCGGAGCACCCGCGTGAACGCGCGGGCCTTCGCCGACGCGGTCCGCGCGGATCCCGCGCCGGACGCCCTCATCCGCCTCACCCCGGCGCCGAACGCCGAGCTCCGCCTCACGGCGGACGGCGAGGAAACCCCGGACACCGTCGCCGTAAAACGCGCCTACCTCCTGGACGCACTGACGGCCGGGTCCGAGGCCGCGGGGGTCGAGGGCGCGGGGGCCGAACTGATCCTGGAGCTGGGCGCCCCGGACGCCCCGGTGGCCGTCCGCCGGACCGACACCGAGGACAGCTTCTCCCTGCTCATGCCGGTCCGCGTCGAGCACTGACCCGCCCGGCGGCCACCCCGACGGCGGCGGCCGGGGTGCGCGGGGGCCGGGGGTGCCGGAGCCTGGAGGTTCCCCCGTCCCCCCGCCCCGGAGCGCCCATGCCCACACGCCGCCCGTCCCCCCATCCCCGCCCCAGACCGCGCCTGCGCTCCCGCGTTCGCCGCCTGGCCTGGCTCCTGACCACCCGCCCGGCCGGCCGAACCCCGCCTACCTGACCGAGGCCAACCGGGCGGCCAGGTCGTGGACGGCCGCACGGGAATCGTGCCCGTGCCGACCATGGCCCGCAGCTCGTCCGGGCCGGTCTCGGCCCGGACGATCCCCGCGGCCTCGTAGTCCAAGTGCCACTCCCCCGTCACGGCGGCCCACAGACTCCCGGCGAACGCGTACACGTCACCGGCCGGGGTGAACTCCCACGGCCAGGGCTCCCGGGTGACGGCGTCCGCGATCTCGGGGGCGAGCAGATGGATCAGCCCACCCCGAAACCCACGAGGCGGAGGATTGCCGGCGCTGGAGGCCGAGGCCATGTCGATCAGGTGCACGCGCCGCCCGTCCACCAGCGCGTGCGCGGCCTGGAAATCCCCGTGCACCCACCCGGCCCGATGCAGCCCGGCCAAGGCCAAGGCCACATCAGCGGCCACCCCCACAAGCCCGGCCCGCGACCCGGCGGCCGGCCCCTCCCGGAACACCCGCCCTAGCGAAGGCGCGTCCACCCACTCGCTCACGACCCACGCCACGCCCTCGCGGACACCCGCCGCACAAAGCAGCCGATCGGAAACGGCCCGCAGAACCTCCCCCTCACGCGCCACCACCGCCAGTCCCACGCCTCGCCCGACCTTGACGGCGACCACCCCACCGGGCCCCTCAACCCGATACACGGCAGCCCCCCGCCGCGAGGTCACCACCCCCACCGTCACGGGCCCCCCACAGACCCGCCCGACCGCCGCACGGGCAGGCACCGGGATGACGTCCTCAAGGGCTGCAACGTCGAAGACCACGCGCACAATTCCTTCCAGCTGCCGGAAAAATCGACCGTGCCCTCCCGCCCACCGCCCTCGGCGCCGCGAGCCGCGGGAAGAGGACTCGATCCTCGGCCAACGCCACGCGATCCGGGGCGAATCCGCCGCACCCGACCCGTCCGGGTGAGCGGCCGGCGGGTCGCGGGGCCCACCACGACGTGCGCGGCATGATGCACGCGACCGGCGCTACCGCCCCGGCCGATTCCCGGCACCCACCTGGAGGTTCCGTGCCCCGTCCACCGCGACCCCGCCGGCGCCGACGCCCCGCCCTGCCGACCGGCAACGAGCGCTGATCCGGTGCCGGAGGACGACGAGGACGTGGCGACCGCCGAGCGGTACCGGCGGTGGACGGAGCGGTACCGGGGCACGACCTGTGCGCTGCCGGTGCCCGGGCGGTGGCCCTGGCCCGTGGGGCGGGTGGAGTTCCGGGACGGTGACCCCGACACGGGGATGACGGCCGTGACCGTCGAAGGCGGACCGGGCAAACAGGCCGTCCTGGTCCGCGCCCCCGCCACCGACCCGCCCTACGCCCACGGCCGGCCCGGCCTGGCCCGCCGCCCGTCCGACGACCCGGACACAGTGGTCTCGGTGCACCACTGGACCGAGGCGGGGGCCGAGGGCGACGGAGCATGGCGGTGGAGCCTGTTCACGTTCGGACCGCCACTGCCGGAACACGTCCTCGACCGTGTCCGCACGTCGATCACATGGCAGCGCTTCCCCTGCCCCTGAGAACGCCGACGGGCCCCGCCGAGCAGAGGGCGGGGCCCGGACGGTGGGGCGGCGGAGGTCAGCCGGTGGTCTTCACGCCCCGGACAAAGGCCGTCCATGCCGCGTCGGGAACGGCGATGCAAGGTGCGGCAGTGTCCTTGGAATCCCGGACGCCGACCACCTCTGTCCCCAGCCGGCGAAACTCAACGCAGCTGTTTCCCTCATTCGAGTAAGACGACTTCGTCCATGCATTGCTGATCACTGTTGCGCTACTTCCTTGAGGAGGGCCAGAGTCGCATCGTCGCTCAGGGCACTTTTCTGAATCGCCCGGAACCGGCCAACCTCTGCATCGACCTCCCGCTCATCGGTGCTCAGGAGGCCGGATCGGGGCAGGTTCGAGAACAGGACCGATGGATCTTCGGGGAAGTTGTACTCCAGCACCGTGAAGGTGTTCCCGCTCAGACTGCTCATCTCGGCTTCGATCGGTATCACACGGAAGCTCACGTTCGGCCTCTGCGCCACCTCCACCAGCTTCTCAACCTGCCGCTGATGGACTTCCGCCCCGCCAACCCGTGACCGCAAAGCCACTTCGGAACAGACGAACTCAAGCCGCTCGGCCCGCTCAACCACCTGGAACCGCTTCAGCCTGGATTCCACGAACCGGCGCCGATAGTCCCGCCCCTGGCTCGGGTGGTAGAAGTCGGCCAAGCGCTCAGCGAACTCACGGGTCTGGAGATTTCCCGGCACCAGCGGACCGCTGTAGATCAGATGCGTGTCCGCGGCGTCCTCGTATGCCCAGAAGCGGAACGTCGCCGCGGTCGTGAAGAGATCCGTGTAGTCGTCCCACCACGCACGAGGCGACTCTTGCGCGGCACGCAACAGAGCGATCGTCTGCTCGCGCAGGCCCGCCTCGACTCCATAGACGCCGAGTAGGACTTCGAGCTGCTGGACGGTCGGCTCGTACTCGCCTCGTTCGAAGTTGGAGATGGTGGCGTGGGTGACCTTCAAGGCCTTGGCGGCAGCCGCCTGGGTCGCCTTCGCGTGCTTCCGCGCATCACGCAGACGCGTTCCGAGCCGCCTGTCCAACACAAGGCGGTTGGCGGGTGCTTCGGCCACGGCCACTGAGTCACTCCAAGGGGTGGATGTCAACGGGGCAACGGTAGCGCAGCACGCACTTGAGCCGGGAGATCCCTCCCGTCCACCCACGCCGACTTACACAAGTGCTTGCGTAAGTACTTACTTAAGCGCCATGCTCATACAGCACGCTACGCCGCCAAACGGTCACGGTGGGTTCCTGTCGCCATGGCGCAGCGGGGCCTCTCGGCCGCGACGGACCTACTTCGGTACACAACCCGCGAGGAGAACGACATGAGCGTCGATCCGGACAAGGGAACGACCGTCACCGAGCACGGAGTGCGCGTCACCTACAAGGAGCTCCCACATTTCCGCCTCACCGGGGGGTCGCTCGCGACGCGGGCGGCCGGGCAGGCCGTGCACGCGTACGCCGTGCCCGAGGTGTCGGCGAGCGCCAAGGTGTTTCTCGTGCCGTTGGAGCTGCGGACGGCCGACGGGGCCAGGCCCGAGCCGATCGGGTTCTATCTGACGCCCGTGCAGGCCGAGCATCTGCACGCCGCGCTCGGGCTCGCGCTCGCCAAGGCCGATGACGGGCTCGACGGGGCCTACTGGCCCGTGCCGCCCGCCGCGCTCGCCGCGCTCGGGTACGGGGGTCGGTGAGGCCCTGCGGGGCCTGTGGCAGGATCGCCGGATGCTGCGACTGACCGACTTCATCATCGACTGTCCGGACGCCCTCGAACTGGCCCGCTTCTACTCCGGGGTGACGGGGCTCCCGGTCAAGGAGGACAGCACCGCGGAGTGGGCCGGGATCCAGGTCGGTGACGTCGAACTGGCCTTCACCCCGGTCGAGCACTACCGCGCCCCGCGCTGGCCGGACGCCGAGCACCCCAAGCAGTTCCACCTCGACTTCGAGGTGGACGACATCGACGCCGAGGAGCGCCGTGTGCTCGCGCTCGGCGCGACCCTGCACCGGTCCCACGTCGGCCCCGAGGGCTACGGTTTCCGCGTCTACACCGACCCCGTCGGCCACCCCTTCTGCCTCTGCCGCAACAAGGGTGTCGTCTGGACCGAGCAGGGGCCCGTCTGGCCCTCCCGGGGGCAGTAGCCGCCCTGTTTCACGTGAAACAACGGCGCCGGCCCGGGCCCCGCGCGAAGGGGGTCCGGGCCGGCGCCGCGAGCGGAACGCGCGCTACCTGACGAAGGTGCTCGCGCTGCCCGCCAGGTCCAGGAAGTACTGCGGGAAGATGCCCAGCGCGACCGTGACGGCCACGCCGACCGCGATCGTGGTCATGGTCAGCGGCGAGGGCACGGCGACCGTGGGGCCGTCCGCCTTCGGTTCGCTGAAGAACATGAGCACGATGACGCGGATGTAGAAGAACGCCGCGATCGCCGACGAGATCACGCCGACCACCACCAGCGCTCCCGCGCCGCCCTCCGCCGCCGCCTTGAAGACCGCGAACTTGCCCGCGAACCCGCTGGTCAGCGGGATGCCCGCAAAGGCCAGCAGGAAGACCGCGAACACGGCCGCGACCAGCGGCGAACGCCGGCCCAGGCCGGCCCACTTCGACAGATGGGTGGCCTCGCCGCCCGCGTCGCGGACCAGGGTCACCACGGCGAACGCGCCGATCGTGACGAAGGAGTACGCCGCCAGATAGAAGAGGACGGACTTCACGCCCTCCGGGGAGGTCGCGATGACACCGGCCAGGATGAACCCGGCGTGCGCGATGGAGGAGTAGGCCAGCAGTCGCTTCACGTCGGTCTGCGTGACCGCGATGATCGCGCCCGCGAGCATGGTCACGATGGCCACGCCCCACATGACCGGCCGCCAGTCCCAGCGCAGCCCCGGCAGGACCACGTACAGCAGCCGCAGCAGCGCGCCGAAGGCCGCGACCTTCGTGGCCGCCGCCATGAACCCGGTGATCGGGGTGGGGGCGCCCTGGTACACGTCCGGGGTCCACATGTGGAAGGGGACGGCGCCGACCTTGAACAGCAGGCCCATCAGGATGAGCGCGCCGCCGATGAGCAGCAGCGCGTCGTTGCCCATGGTCTGGGCGAGCACCGGGTCCAGGGTCGTGACCTGGCCGTCGACCACGTCCGCGATGACCGCGTACGAGACCGAGCCCGCGTAGCCGTAGACCAGGGCGATGCCGAACAGCAGGAACGCCGAGGAGAACGCGCCGAGCAGGAAGTACTTGAGCGCGGCCTCCTGCGAGATGAGCCGGTTGCGGCGGGCCAGCGCGCACAGCAGGTACAGCGGGAGGGAGAAGACCTCCAGGGCCACGAACAGCGTCAGCAGGTCGTTGGCGGCCGGGAAGATCAGCATGCCCGCGATGGCGAACAGGGCCAGCGGGAACACCTCGGTGGTGGTGAACCCGGCCTTCACGGCCGCCCGCTCGCTCTCGCTGCCCGGGGTGGACGCGGCCTGGGCCACGAAGGAGTCCACCTTGTTGCCGTGCGAGGCCGGGTCCAGCCGGCGTTCGGCGAAGGTGAACACGGCCACGATCGAGGCCAGCAGGATCGTGCCCTGGAGGAACAGCGCCGGGCCGTCCACCGCGATCGCGCCCATCGCCGCGATCTGCGCCTTGGCCTTGGCGTGTCCGGTCGAGGCCAGCCCGACCACCGCCGCGAACGCGCAGGCCAGCGCGATCACGGTCCACACCACCTGCACCGGGTACCGCAGCCTGCGCGGCAGGAACGCCTCCACCAGCACCCCGACGACCGCCGCGACGATCACGATGAGGGTGGGGGCGAGCTGCACGTACTCGATGGTCGGGGCCGGGATCCGGGCCAGGGGCTGCGTGGCCCCGTCGGCGGCCAGGGCCCACTGCGCGAGAGATGCGCTCACTTGGCCGCCTCCACGTTCTCGGCGGGCACCGCGGGCGCGGGGTCCGTCTGCTTCACGTCCGACAGGGTGTGCTCCACCGCCGGGTTGACGATGTCGGTGATCGGCTTCGGGTACACGCCGAAGCCGATGAGCAGCGCGATCAGCGGGGCGACCACGAGCAGCTCACGGGCGTTCAGGTCGGGCATGGTGCGCGACTCCTCGCGCAGCGGGCCCGTCATCGTGCGCTGGTACAGCACGAGCGTGTACAGGGCGCCGAGGACGATGCCGATCGTGGCGATGATCCCGACCACCGGGTAGCGCGCGAACACGCCCACCAGGACCAGGAACTCGCTGACGAACGGCGCCAGCCCCGGCAGCGACAGCGTCGCCAGGCCGCCGATCAGGAAGGTGCCGGCGAGCACCGGCGCCACCTTCTGCACGCCGCCGTAGTCCGCGATCAGACGCGAGCCGCGCCGCGAGATGAGGAAGCCGGCGACCAGCATCAGCGCCGCCGTCGACAGCCCGTGGTTGACCATGTAGAGGGTCGCGCCGGACTGGCCCTGCGAGGTCATCGCGAAGATGCCCAGGATGATGAACCCGAAGTGCGAGATCGACGCGTACGCGACCAGCCGCTTGATGTCCCGCTGGCCGACCGCCAGCAGCGCCCCGTAGACGATGCTGATCAGGGCCAGCACCAGGATCGCCGGGGTCGCCCACTTCGACGCCTCCGGGAACAGGCCCAGGCAGAACCGCAGCATCGCGAAGGTGCCCACCTTGTCGACCACCGCCGTGATCAGCACCGCCACGGGGGCCGTGGACTCGCCCATCGCGTTCGGCAGCCAGGTGTGCAGCGGCCACAGCGGGGCCTTCACCGCGAACGCGAAGAAGAAGCCCAGGAACAGCAGCCGCTCCGTGTTCGTCGCGATGTCCAGCTTCCCGGCCGCCCGCGCGTCCGCGATCTCCACCAGCGAGAAGTTCCCGGCCACCACGTACAGGCCGATCACCGCCGCCAGCATGATCAGGCCGCCGACCAGGTTGTACAGCAGGAACTTGACGGCCGCGTAGGAGCGCTGCGCCGCCGCGTTCTCGTCCGAACCCGCGTGCGCCCGGTCCCCGAAGCCGCCGATGAGGAAGTACATCGGGATGAGCATGGCCTCGAAGAACAGGTAGAAGAGGAACACGTCGGTGGCCTCGAAGGAGATGATCACCATCGCCTCGACCAGCAGGATCAGGGCGAAGAACCCCTGCGTCGGCCGCCACCGCGAGGACCCGGTCTCCTCCGGGTCCGCGTCGTTCCACCCCGCCACGATCACGAACGGGATCAGCAGCGCGGTCAGCGCGATCAGCGCCACCCCGATGCCGTCCACGCCCAGCTCGTAACGGACCCCGAAGTCCGCGATCCACGACCGCGACTCCACCAGCTGGTACCGCTCGCCGCCCGGGTCGAAGCGCACGGCGACCACGATCGCCAGCGCCAGCGTGCCCAGCGAGAACAGCAGGGCCAGCCACTTGGCGGCGGCCCGACGGGAGGCCGGTACGGCCGCCGTCAGGATCGCGCCCACCGCGGGCAGCGCCGCCGTGGCCGTCAGAAGCGGGAAACTCATCTCACACCGCCCTCATCAGCAGGGTCGCGGCGATCAGGATCGCCGTGCCCCCGAACATCGAGACCGCGTAGCTGCGGGCGTGGCCGTTCTGCAGCTTGCGCAGCCGGCCCGAGAGCCCGCCGACCGACGCCGCCGTGCCGTTGACCACCCCGTCCACGAGGGTGTGGTCCATGTAGACCAGCGAGCGGGTCAGGTGCTCGCCGCCGCGCACCAGCACGACGTGGTTGAAGTCGTCCTGGCCCAGGTCCCGCCGGGCCGCCCGCGTGAGCAGGCTGCCGCGCGGGGCGACCACCGGCACCGGCCGGCGCCCGTACTTCGCCCAGGCCACGCCGACACCGGCCACCAGGGCCACGATCGTCGCCGAGGTGATGGCCGCGGCCCCGATCGGCGGGTGCCCGTGCTCGAACGAGGTCACCGGCTCCAGCCAGCTCACGAAGGACTCGTTGAGGCTGAACAGCCCGCCCGCGAACACCGAGCCGAAGGCCAGCACGATCATCGGAACGGTCATCGACTTCGGGGACTCGTGCGGGTGCGGCTCGTGGCCTTCGGCGTCCGGCTGCCAGCGCTTCTCGCCGAAGAAGGTCATCAGCATCACGCGCGTCATGTAGAACGCCGTGATCGCCGCGCCCAGCAGGGTGACCGCGCCGAGGATCCAGCCCTCGACCCCGCCCTTCGCGAACGCCGCCTCGATGATCTTGTCCTTGGACCAGAAGCCCGACAGGCCCGGGAACCCGATGATCGCCAGGTAGCCGAGGCCGAAGGTCACGAAGGTCACCGGCATGTACTTGCGCAGCGCGCCGTACTTGCGCATGTCGACCTCGTCGTTCATCCCGTGCATGACGGAACCCGCGCCGAGGAACAGCCCGGCCTTGAAGAAGCCGTGCGTCACCAGGTGCATGATCGCGAACGCGTAGCCGATCGGACCCAGGCCGGTGGCCAGGATCATGTAGCCGATCTGCGACATCGTGGAGCCGGCCAGCGCCTTCTTGATGTCGTCCTTCGCGCAACCGACGATCGCACCGAAGAGCAGGGTCACCGCGCCGACCACGACCACCGCGGTCTGCGCGTCCGGCGCCCCGTTGAAGATCGCGCCCGAGCGGGTGATCAGGTACACGCCCGCCGTCACCATCGTCGCCGCGTGGATCAGGGCCGAGACCGGGGTCGGGCCCTCCATCGCGTCGCCGAGCCAGGACTGGAGCGGCACCTGCGCCGACTTGCCGCAGGCCGCGAGCAGCAGCATCAGGCCGATCGCCGTCAGCTTGCCCTCGCCCGCGCCCTCCGCCGCGCCGAGCACCGGCCCGAACGCGAAGGTCCCGAAGGTCGTGAACATCAGCATGATCGCGATCGACAGGCCCATGTCGCCGACCCGGTTGACCAGGAACGCCTTCTTCGCGGCGGTGGCCGCGCTCGGCTTGTGCTGCCAGAAGCCGATCAGCAGGAACGAGGCCAGGCCCACGCCCTCCCAACCCACGTACAGCAGAAGGTAGTTGTCCGCGATCACCAGCAGCAGCATCGCGGAGAGGAACAGGTTCAGGTACGCGAAGAAGCGCCGCCGGCGCTCATCGTGCGCCATGTACCCGATGGAGTAGATGTGGATCAGGGTGCCGACGCCCGAGATCAGCAGCACGAAGGTCATCGAGAGCTGGTCGAGCTGGAAGGCCACGTCGGCCTGGAAGCCCTCCACGGGGATCCAGCTGAACAGGTGCTGGCGCACCGCCCGCTCCTCGACGGGCCGGCCCAGCATGTCGAAGAAGAGGACCAGGCCGACGGCGAAGGAGCCGGCGGCGAGGAGGGTGGCGAGCCAGTGCCCGACACGGTCGAGCCGGCGGCCGCCGAGGAGCAGCACCACCGCTCCGAGCAGGGGCGCCGCGATCAGCAGCGCGATCAGGTTGTCCACGGTGTGCGCCCCTTACAGCTTCATCAGGTTGGCGTCGTCGACCGAGGCGGTGTGCCGGGCCCGGAACAGCGAGACGATGATCGCCAGGCCCACCACGACCTCGGCGGCGGCGACGACCATCACGAAGAACGCGATGATCTGCCCGTCGAGGTTGCCGTGCATCCGCGAGAAGGTGACGAGCGCCAGGTTGCAGGCGTTCAGCATCAGTTCCACGCACATGAACAGCACGATGGCGTTGCGCCGGATCAGCACCCCGGACGCGCCGATGGTGAACAACAGCGCCGACAGGTACAGGTAGTTGACCGGGTTCACTTGGCGGCCTCCTCGGGGACCGGCGGGGCGTCCACGTCGGCGTCCGCGTCACCGGCGCGGCCGAGCCGGACCGCCGAGCGCTGCTCCAGGGCCGCGAGGTCGGCGAGGGCCTGCCCCGACACGTCCCGCACCTGGCCCCGCGCGCGCAGCGTCGGGTTGACGGTGAGCTCGGACGGGGTGCCGTCCGGCAGCAGGCCGGGCACGTCCACCGCGTTGTGGCGGGCGTAGACACCGGGGGCGGGCAGCGGCGGCAGGTGCACGCCGTCGCGCACCCGGCGCTCGGACAGCTCGCGCTGGGTGGCGGCGCGCTCGGTGCGCTCCTTGTGGGTGAGCACCATCGCGCCGACCGTCGCCGTGATCAGCAGGGCGCCGGTGAGTTCGAAGGCGAACACGTACTTGGTGAAGATGAGCGCGGCCAGGCCCTGCACGTGGCCGGCGGAGTTGGCCCGGCCCAGGCCCGCGAACTCGGTCAGGGAGGCGTTGCCGATGCCCGCGATCAGCAGGATGCCGAAGCCGAGGGCGCAGAGCACGGCCATCCAGCGCTGGCCCTTGAGGGTCTCCTTGAGGGAGTCGGCGGCGGTGACGCCGACCAGCATGACCACGAACAGGAAGAGCATCATGATCGCGCCGGTGTAGACGACGATCTGCACGATGCCCAGGAAGTAGGCCCCGTTGGCCAGGTAGAACACGGCGAGCACGATCATCGTGCCGGCCAGGCACAGGGCGCTGTGGACGGCCTTCTTCAGCAGGACCGTGCACAGGGCGCCGACCACGGCGACCGTGCCCAGGATCCAGAACTGGACGGCCTCGCCGCGCGAGGCGGCCTCGGCGAGGGTGTTCACGCGGGCACCCCGTCCGATTCGGGGGTCTCGCCCTTGGAGACGGCGACCTGGCGGACGGTCCCGGGGGCGGCGGCGGTGACCTCACCGCGGTAGTAGTCGCCCTCGTCGGTGCCGGGGAACAGGTTGTGCGGGGCCTCGACCATGCCCTCGGTGAGGCCGGCGAGGAGCTGTTCCTTGGTGTAGATCAGCGATTCGCGCGAGGAGTCGGCGAGCTCGAACTCGTTGGTCATGGTCAGCGCCCGGGTGGGGCATGCCTCGACGCAGAGTCCGCACAGGATGCAGCGGGCGTAGTTGATCTGGTACACGCGGCCGTAGCGCTCGCCCGGGGAGTACCGCTCCTCCTCGGTGTTGTCGGCGCCCTCCACGTAGATGGCGTCGGCGGGGCAGGCCCAGGCGCACAGTTCGCAGCCGACGCACTTCTCCAGCCCGTCCGGGTGCCGGTTGAGCTGGTGCCGGCCGTGGAAGCGGGGGGCGGTGGTCTTGGGCTGCTCCGGGTACTGCTCGGTGAGCCGCTTCTTGAACATGGCCGTGAAGGTCACGCCGAAGCCGGCGACCGGGTTCTGCCACTTCTCCCGGTCGGGGCCCTCGCCCCCCGGGCGCTGCTCGCCCACGGCGGGCTCGGCCTTCTCCCGCTTGGCGGGACGCTTGTCGTCAGGCACGGTCGACGCCCTCCTCTCGGTCGCTGTCGTTGTTCGGGCCGCCGCTGCCGATCAGTTCGCGGTCCCGGTCGCGGTCGGCGCGGGGCCGGCGGCGCGGCACGGGGGCCAGGGTCTGGCCGGGCTTGGGCGGGACGGGGAATCCGCCGGCCATCGGGTCGAAGGGGGCGGTGTCGTTCTCGGCGGTCGCGGCGCGTTCGCCGCGTTCTCGCTTGTCGCGCAGCACGTCGGCGACCAGGGAGATCAGGAGGACGGCGACGACGGCGCCGGCGACCCAGAGCACGATCTCGTTGAACGCGTAGTTCTCGTTGCGCAGGGCCCGGACGGTGGCGACGAGCATCAGCCAGACCACGGAGACCGGGATGAGCACCTTCCAGCCGAGCTTCATCAGCTGGTCGTAGCGGACCCGGGGGAGGGTGCCGCGCAGCCAGATGAAGAAGAAGAGGAGGAGCTGCACCTTGAGGACGAACCAGAGCATCGGCCACCAGCCGTGGTTCGCGCCCTCCCAGAAGGTGCTGATGGGGGCGGGTGCGCGCCAGCCGCCGAGGAAGAGGGTGACGGAGACGGCGGAGACGGTGACCATGTTGACGTACTCGGCCAGCATGAACATCGCGAACTTGATGCTGGAGTACTCGGTGTTGAAGCCGCCGACGAGGTCGCCCTCGGACTCGGGCATGTCGAAGGGGGCGCGGTTGGTCTCGCCGACCATCGTGATCACGTAGATGATGAAGGAGACCGGCAGCAGCACGATGAACCAGCGGTCGGCCTGGGCGTCCACGATGGCCGAGGTGGACATGGAGCCGGAGTAGAGGAACACCGAGGCGAACGCGGCGCCCATGGCGATCTCGTAGCTGATCATCTGGGCGCAGGAGCGCAGGCCGCCCAGGAGCGGGTAGGTCGAGCCGGAGGACCAGCCGGCGAGCACGATGCCGTAGATGCCGACGGAGGCCACGGCGAGGATGTAGAGCATCGCGATGGGCAGGTCGGTGAGCTGCATCGTGGTGCGGTGGCCGAGGATCGAGACCTCGTTGCCGGCGGGTCCGAAGGGGATGACCGCGATGGCCATGAAGGCGGGGACGGCGGCGACGATGGGCGCGAGGATGTAGACGACCTTGTCGGCGCGCTTGACGACGAGGTCTTCCTTGAGCATGAGCTTGACGCCGTCGGCGAGGGACTGGAGGAAGCCCCAGGGTCCGTGCCGGTTGGGGCCGATGCGCAGCTGCATCCAGGCGACGACCTTGCGTTCCCAGACGATGGAGAACAGCACGGTGATCATGAGGAAGGCGAAGCAGAACACCGCCTTGATCACCACGAGCCACCAGGGGTCGCGGCCGAAGAGGGAGAGGTCCTCGGCGGCGAGGACGGTCAGGTGTGCGGCGTTCACGCGTCCACCTCCGAGGGGGTGTCGCCGGTGGGGGCGGCCGGGCGGGCGGGGGCGATCCGCACGAGGGTGCCGGTGCGGGCCCCGGTGTCGGCGAGGACGCCGTGTCCGACGGAGTTGAGCGGGAGCCAGACCACGCGGTCGGGCATCTCGGTGATCCGGAGCGGGAGTGCGGTGGTGCCGGTGGGGCCGGTGACGGCGAGGAGGTCGCCGTCGGTGACGCCGGTCTCGGCGGCGGTGGCGGCGGAGAGCCGGGCCTCGGCCTCGTGGCGGGTGCCGGCGAGGGCCTCGTCGCCCTGTTGGAGCAGGCCGAGGTCGAGGAGGAGGCGGTGGCCGGCGAGGACGGCCTCGCCGGTGCCGGGTCGGGGCAGCGGCCGGGCCTCGGTGTGCCGTTCGGGGGCGGGGGCGCCGGTCCAGGGTCCGAGCCGGTCGTACTCGCGGCGCACGGCGTGCACATCGGGCAGGCCCAGGGGGTGGTCGGCGGCGTCGGCGAGCATGTGCAGCACGCGGGCGTCGGCGGGGGCGGAGCGGCGGGTCATCTGGTCGGGCTTGAGGGCGGCGGCGAAGGGCCGGACCCGGCCTTCCCAGGTGAGGAAGGTGCCGTCCTTCTCGGCGACGGCCGCGACCGGCAGGACCACGTCGGCGAGTTCGGTGATCTCGCTCGGGCGCAGTTCGAGGCTGACGGTGAAGGTGTCGCGCAGGGCCTGGCGGGCCCGGGCGGGGTCGGGGAGGTCGGAGAGTTCGACGCCGGCGACGAGGAGGGCGCCGAGGCGTCCGTCGGCGGCGTCCTCGATGATCCGGGTGGTGTCGCGGCCGGGTCGGTCGGGGAGGGTGACCAGGCCCCAGGCGGCGGCGACCTCCTCGCGGGCGCGGGGGTCCTCGGCGGGTCGGGCGCCGGGCAGCAGGCCGGGCAGGGCGCCGGCCTCGATGGCGGCGCGTTCGCCGGCGCGGCGGGGGATCCAGACGAGGCGGGCCCCGGTGCCGGTGGCGGCGCGGACGGCGGCGGTGAGGGCGCCGGGGACGGCGGCGAGGCGTTCGCCGACGACGATGACGGCGCCGGGGGCGCGCAGGGCCTCGGCGGCCTCGTGTCCGTCCCCTTCGAGTCCGGCGCCGTCGAGGCCGACGCGGTCGGCGAGGGCGTCGAGCCAGGCGGGTTCGGTGCCGGGGGCGGCGGGGAGCAGGGTGCCGCCGGCCTTGGTGAGGCCGCGGGTGGCGAAGGGGGCGAGGGCGAAGGTCCGCTGCTTGTGCTTGCGGTGGGCCTTGCGCAGGCGGAGGAAGACGCCGGGGGCCTCTTCCTCGGCCTCGATGCCGACGAGGAGGACGGCGGGGGCCTTCTCCAGGGAGGTGTAGGTGACGCCGGTGCCGTCGAGGTCGGGTCCGGCGCCGGCCACGTGGGCGGCGAGGAAGTCGGCTTCCTCGGCGCTGTGGGGGCGGGCGCGGAAGTCGACGTCGTTGGTGTCGAGGACGACGCGGGCGAATTTCGCGTACGCGTAGGCGTCCTCGACGGTGAGCCGGCCGCCGGTGAGGACACCGGCGCGGCCGCGGGCGGCGGTGAGGCCGCGGGCGGCGCGTTCCAGGGCCTCGGGCCAGCTCGCCGGGACCAGCTCGGCCGACTCGGGGTCGCGGACGAGCGGGGTGGTGAGGCGGTCGGGGCGCTGGGCGTAGCGGAAGCCGAAGCGGCCCTTGTCGCAGATCCACTCCTCGTTGACCTCGGGGTCCTCCTGCGCGAGTCGGCGCATGACCTTGCCGCGCCGGTGGTCGGTGCGGGTGGCGCAGCCGCCGGCGCAGTGTTCGCAGACACTGGGGGAGGAGACGAGGTCGAAGGGGCGGGAGCGGAAGCGGTAGGCGGCGGAGGTGAGGGCGCCGACGGGGCAGATCTGGATGGTGTTGCCGGAGAAGTAGGACTGGAAGGGGTCGCCTTCGCCGGTGCCGATCTGCTGGAGGGCGCCGCGTTCGACGAGTTCGATCATGGGGTCGCCGGCGACCTGGTTGGAGAAGCGGGTGCAGCGGGCGCAGAGCACGCAGCGTTCGCGGTCGAGGAGGACCTGGGTGGAGATGGGGACGGGCTTCTCGTAGGTGCGCTTGACGCCTTCGAAGCGGGAGTCGGCGTTGCCGTGGCTGAGGGCCTGGTTCTGGAGGGGGCATTCGCCGCCCTTGTCGCAGACCGGGCAGTCGAGGGGGTGGTTGATCAGGAGCAGTTCCATGACCCCGCGCTGGGCCTTGTCGGCGGCGGCGGAGGTGAGCTGCGTCTTGACGACCATGCCGTCGGTGCAGGTGATGGTGCAGGAGGCCATGGGCTTGCGCTGACCCTCGACCTCGACGATGCACTGGCGGCAGGCGCCGGCGGGGTCGAGGAGGGGGTGGTCGCAGAAGCGGGGGATCTCGATGCCGAGTTGTTCGGCGGCCCGGATGACGAGGGTGCCCTTGGGGACGGAGAGTTCGATTCCGTCGATGGTGAGGGTGACGAGGTCGGCGGGGGGTACGGCCGCCTCGCCGCCGCCGGAGGGCGCGCTTGTGGTGACGGTCATGCGTTCACCTCCGTGTCGGCCCAGAGGGTCGACTTGCTGGGGTCGAGGGGGCAGCCCTGGCCCGTGATGTGTTGTTCGTACTCCTCGCGGAAGTACTGGAGCGAGGAGAAGATCGGGCTGGCGGCGCCGTCGCCGAGCGCGCAGAAGGACTTGCCGTTGATGTTGTCGGCGATGTCGTGGAGCTTGTCGAGGTCGGCCATGGTGCCCTTGCCGGCCTCGATGTCGCGCAGGAGCTGGACGAGCCAGTAGGTGCCCTCGCGGCAGGGGGTGCACTTGCCGCAGGACTCGTGGGCGTAGAACTCGGTCCAGCGGGTGACGGCGCGGACCACGCAGGTGGTCTCGTCGAAGCACTGGAGGGCCTTGGTGCCGAGCATGGAGCCGGCGGCGCCGACGCCCTCGTAGTCGAGGGGGACGTCGAGGTGGGCGTCGGTGAACATGGGGGTGGAGGAGCCGCCGGGGGTCCAGAACTTGAGGCGGTGGCCGGGGCGCATGCCGCCGCTCATGTCGAGGAGTTGGCGCAGGGTGATGCCGAGGGGGGCCTCGTACTGTCCGGGTCCGGCGACGTGGCCGGAGAGGGAGTAGAGGGTGAACCCGGGGGACTTCTCGGTGCCGAGGGAGGAGAACCATTCCTTGCCGCGGTCGAGGATCGCGGGAACAGAGGCGATGGACTCGACGTTGTTCACGACAGTGGGGCAGGCGTAGAGGCCCTCGACGGCGGGGAAGGGGGGCCGCAGTCGGGGTTGGCCGCGGCGGCCTTCGAGGGAGTCGAGGAGGGCGGTCTCCTCGCCGCAGATGTACGCGCCGGCGCCGGCGTGCACGGTGAGTTCGAGGTTCAGTCCGGTGCCGAGGACGTCGCGGCCGAGGTAGCCGGCGGCGTATGCCTCGCGGACGGCCTCGTGCAGGCGGCGCAGGACGGGCACGACCTCGCCGCGCAGGTAGATGAAGGCGTGTTCGGAGCGGATCGCGTAGCAGGCGATCACGATGCCCTCGATGAGGCTGTGCGGGTTGGCGAAGAGGAGGGGGATGTCCTTGCAGGTGCCGGGTTCGGATTCGTCGGCGTTGACGACGAGGTAGTGGGGCTTGCCGTCGTTCTGCGGGATGAACTGCCACTTCATGCCGGTGGGGAAGCCGGCGCCGCCGCGTCCGCGCAGGCCGGACGCCTTGACGTAGGCGATGACCTCGTCGGGGGTCATGGCCAGGGCCTTGCGCAGGCCCTCGTAGCCGCGGTGGCGGTGGTAGGTGTCGAGGGTCCAGGAGGCGGGGTCGTCCCAGAAGGCGGAGAGGACGGGTGACAGGAGTTTGTCGTGTCCGCCGGCGGCGCCGGTCCGCGCGGTGTCGGCGGTGTCGGGGTTCGGGCGTTCCTGTGGAGTGGACACGGTCATCACTCCCCTCCCTCTGCGGAGTCGCGTTCGGCTCGCGGGTGCACGATCGCGGGGTGCGGGTTCTCGCCGCGGGCGATGCGCAGGCCGATGAGGCTGGCGGGGCCGGCGCCGCCGCTCGCCTCGACGGCGCCGGGGCGCTCGTCGGGGAAGCCGGCGAGGATGCGGGCGGTCTCCTTGAAGGTGCACAGGGGGGCGCCGCGGGTGGGTTCGACGGGGCGGCCGGCGCGGAGGTCGTCGACGAGCTCCTTGGCGGACCGGGGGGTCTGGTTGTCGAAGAACTCCCAGTTGACCATCACCACGGGGGCGAAGTCGCAGGCGGCGTTGCACTCGATGTGTTCGAGGGTGATCTTGCCGTCGGGGGTGGTCTCGTCGTTGCCGACGCCGAGGTGTTCCTTGAGCTCTTCGAGGATGGCGTCGCCGCCCATGACGGCGCACAGGGTGTTGGTGCAGACGCCGACCTGGTAGTCGCCGGAGGGCTTGCGGCGGTACATGGTGTAGAAGGTGGCGACGGCGGTGACCTCGGCGGTGGTGAGGTCGAGCACGTCGGCGCAGAAGCGGATGCCGGTGCGGGTGACGTGCCCTTCCTCGGACTGCACGAGGTGCAGCAGGGGCAGCAGCGCGGAGCGGGCGCCGGGGTAGCGGGCGATCACCTCGCGGGCGTCGGCCTCCAGCCGGGCGCGGACCTCGGCGGGGTAGTCGGCGGCGGGGAGTTCGGGCATCCCCAGGCTGATCTCGGTCATCGGTCGACGCCTCCCATCACGGGGTCGATGGAGGCGACGGCGACGATCACGTCGGCGACCTGGCCGCCTTCGCACATGGCCGCCATGGCCTGGAGGTTGGTGAAGGACGGGTCGCGGAAGTGGACCCGGTAGGGGCGGGTGCCGCCGTCGGAGACGATGTGCGCCCCGAGCTCGCCCTTGGGGGACTCGACGGCCGCGTAGACCTGGCCGGGCGGGACCCGGAAGCCCTCGGTGACGAGCTTGAAGTGGTGGATCAGGGCTTCCATGGAGGTGCCCATGATGTTGCGGATGTGGTCGAGGGAGTTGCCGAGTCCGTCGGGGCCGAGGGCCAGCTGGGCGGGCCAGGCGATCTTCTTGTCGGCGACCATGACGGGGCCGGGGGCGAGGCGCTCCAGGCACTGTTCGACGATCCGCAGGGACTGGCGCATCTCTTCGAGCCGGATCAGGAAGCGGCCGTAGGAGTCGCAGGTCTCGGTGGTGGGGATGTCGAACTCGTAGTTCTCGTATCCGCAGTAGGGGTCGGTCTTGCGCAGGTCGTGCGGGAGGCCGGCGGAGCGCAGCACGGGGCCGGTGGCGCCGAGCGCCATGCAGCCGCTGAGGTCGAGGTAGCCGACGTCCTGCATGCGGGCCTTGAAGATCGGGTTGCCGGTGGCGAGCTTGTCGTATTCCGGCAGGTTCTTCTTCATGGTGGCGATGAAGTCGCGCAGGCGGTCGACGGCGCCGGGCGGGAGGTCCTGGGCGAGGCCGCCGGGGCGGATGAACGCGTGGTTCATGCGCAGGCCGGTGATCAGCTCGAAGAGGTCGAGGATCAGTTCGCGGTCGCGGAACCCGTAGATCATGATCGTGGTCGCGCCGAGTTCCATGCCGCCGGTGGCGATGCACACCAGGTGGGAGGAGAGTCGGTTCAGCTCCATGAGCAGGACGCGGATCACGGAGGCCCGGTCGGGGATCTGGTCGGTGATCCCGAGGAGCTTCTCGACGCCGAGGCAGTAGGCCGTCTCGTTGAAGAAGGGCGTCAGGTAGTCCATGCGCGTGACGAAGGTGGTGCCCTGGGTCCAGTTCCGGAATTCGAGGTTCTTCTCGATGCCGGTGTGGAGGTAGCCGATGCCGCAGCGGGCCTCGGTGACGGTCTCGCCGTCGATCTCCAGGATCAGGCGGAGCACGCCGTGCGTGGACGGGTGCTGGGGGCCCATGTTGACGACGATGCGCTCGTCGTCGGCGGCGACGGCGGCCTTGGCGATCTCGTCCCAGTCGCCGCCGGTGACGGTGTAGACGGTGCCCTCGGTGGTTTCCCGGGGCGAGGCGTGGGATGTGCTCACGAGTACGACCTCCGCTGGTCGGGAGCCGGGATCTGGGCGCCCTTGTACTCGACGGCGATCCCGCCGAGCGGGTAGTCCTTGCGCTGCGGGTGGCCCTGCCAGTCGTCGGGCATCATGATCCGCGTGAGCGCCGGGTGGCCGTCGAAGACGAGCCCGAAGAAGTCCCAGGTCTCGCGCTCGTGCCAGTCGTTGGTCGGGTAGACCGCGACGAGGGACGGCAGGTGCCGGTCGGTGTCGGGGACGGACACCTCCAGCCGCAGCAGGCGCCCGTGGGTGAGCGAGCGCAGGTGGTAGACGGCGTGCAGTTCGCGTCCGGTGTCGTGGGGCAGGTGGACGCCGGAGACGCCGGTGCACAGTTCGAACCGAAGGGCGGGGTCGTCGCGCAGGGTGCGGGCGACGCGCACGAGGTGTTCGCGGGCGATGTGGAAGGTGAGTTCGCCGCGGTCCACGACCGTCTTCTCGATGGCGTTCTCGGGGAGCAGGTCCTGCTCCTCCAGGGCGCCCTCCAGCTCGTCGGCGACCTCGTCGAACCAGGAGCCGTAGGGGCGGGAGGAGGGGCCGGGCAGGGCGATGGTGCGGGTGAGGCCCCCGTAGCCGGAGGTGTCGCCGCCGTCGTTCGCGCCGAACATGCCCTTGCGGACGCCGATGACCTCGCCGGCGCCGCCGCGCGGGGCGGGCAGCGAGCCGCCCCCCACCGCCTCGTCGTCGGCCGCGTCGTGGTGGGTGTCGCTCACCGGAGCAGCCCCTTCATCTCGATGGTGGGGAGCGCCTTGAGGGCCGCCTCCTCCGCTTCGCGGGCGGCTTCGACCTGGTTCACGCCGAGCTTGCCGTGCTGGATCTTCTGGTGGAGCTTGAGGATCGCGTCCACGAGCATCTCGGGGCGGGGCGGGCAGCCCGGCAGGTAGATGTCGACGGGCACGATGTGGTCGACGCCCTGCACGATGGCGTAGTTGTTGAACATGCCTCCGGAGGAGGCGCAGACCCCCATCGAGATGACCCACTTCGGCGCGGGCATCTGGTCGTAGACCTGGCGGAGCACCGGCGCCATCTTCTGGCTGACCCGGCCGGCCACGATCATGAGGTCGGCCTGGCGCGGCGAGCCGCGGAAGACCTCCATGCCGAAGCGCGCCAGGTCGTAGCGGCCCGCTCCGGTGGTCATCATCTCGATGGCGCAGCACGCGAGGCCGAAGGTGGCCGGGAAGACGGACGCCTTGCGCACCCAGCCCGCGGCCTGTTCGACGGTGGTCAGCAGGAAGCCGCTCGGCAGCTTCTCTTCCAGTCCCATGGAAAATTCAGCCCCTCAGTCCCATTCCAGGCCGCCCCGACGCCACACGTACGCGTAGGCGACGAAGACGGTGAGCACGAAGAGCAACATCTCCACGAGCCCGAAGATCCCCAGGGCGTCGAAGGTGACGGCCCAGGGGTAGAGGAAGACGATCTCGATGTCGAAGACGATGAAGAGCATCGCCGTCAGGTAGTACTTGATCGGGAAGCGACCGCCTCCCGCGGGCATCGGCGTCGGCTCGATGCCGCACTCGTACGCTTCGAGCTTCGCCCGGTTGTACCGTTTTGGACCGATCAGCGTGGCCATGACCACGGAGAAGATCGCAAACCCTGCGCCTAGGGCGCCGAGCACGAGGATGGGCGCGTAGGCATTCACGCTCCTCGCTCCTTCCAGTCGTCCTTGACCGTTGGACCGCTGTGCCGGCGCGGGTGTCCCACCTCGCGAAGATCGTGCACATGTGAGGCAGTTCACAAGCCGGACTGGTGCGCATCCTATGCCCGTGGATCTGTGATCTGCGACACGGGGGACGGGAGCGAGTTTGTGATCTCCACCACCTGACGAACGATCATGTAGTCGGATGAGACGTGATCTTCGTACGCGAGGCGTTCGGATGATCACCAATGGTGACATCGGGGCCTTCCGGCCCAGCTCAGAGGCCCGATGCACTATCAAAAATTCTGGCCTGCACGCAAGTTGGCAGGAGCGGGACCCTCATGATAAGGGGATTCGCGTCCCCCGAGAGGGGGATGGGGCGCGGACGCGAGTGGACGCGCGGGACGGGAGGGGCGCGAGGGGCGCCGGTCGGGGATCACCCCGACACCCGGAGGGACGATCGCGGGCCGGCTCCGGGTCCGCTCCGGGCCGGCTTCGAGTCGACCGCGGGCCGGGTTCGGGCGCGCGACGGGGCGGGCGCGCGCGGACGTGGAAGCGGAACCCCCCGTTCCCTCCCGCCCTCGATGGGACACGGACCGGAGGGTGTGATCTGCGTCACCTGGATCACGAAACGAAAAAGGCGGGCTTGGCCACCGGTCGGCGCCGATGGTAGACCCGGATCAAATAGGACGAATTGACGAAAAGCCAAGATCACAGCGATGTGACGGGCAGTCCGAAAGACCCTTCCCGGCGTCAATACGGCCCACGACACGCCCGGTTCAAGCCCCACCCCGGCAACTGTGGCGCAAAACACGTTTCTTGATGTGACCCGTCGGGCCCTGATAGCGGTTTACCCATGTCCCACACCGCTCACATACCCAGCCACCGGAAGCCCCGCCGCAGCGCCTCGAAGCTCGCGGTCCGCGCCGGAGTAGCCGGTGGCGTTCTCAGCACCCTGGCCATGGCCGGCACGGCGAGCGCCACCCCGTCCCCCCAGCCGGTCACCGAGACCCTCGAAATGCCCGTCCTGGACCTGGACCTGGGCACCGAGGTCTCCTCCGCCGTCACCACGGCCGCGGACAACTCCCGCGCCGCCGCGCTCCAGGGTGAGCTGACCCAGCAGCAGAACGAGGCCCTCTCGGGCGCCGCCGCCGAGGCCAAGGAAGCCAAGCAGGCCGCGCAGGAGAAGGCCGAAGAGGACAAGAAGGCCCAGGAGGAGGCCGAGAAGGCCGCCGCCGAGGAGTCCCGCGCCTCGCGCGGCGACGACCGCACCGAGCTCACCTCCACCTCCGGCTCCGGTTCGAACTCCGGCTCCGACGACTCGTCCACCCCCTCGAAGGGTTCGGGCTCCGGGTCCACCGGCTCCAACACCGGGTCCTCCAGCAACACCGGCTCGCTCTCCCCCGCCATCAACTTCGCCTACGCGCAGGTCGGCAAGGCGTACGTGATGGGCGGCACGGGCCCCTCCTCCTACGACTGCTCCGGCCTGGTGCAGGCGGCCTACCGCGCGGCCGGCATCACCCTGCCCCGCACCTCGCAGGCCCAGTCGAACTACGGCACCGAGGTCTCCCTGAGCAACCTCCAGCCGGGCGACATCCTGTACTGGGGCGGCAAGGGCAGCGCGTACCACGTGGCCCTGTACGTCGGCGGCGGCAAGTTCGTCGGCGCGCAGAACCCCAGCACCGGCATCGTCGAGCGGCCGATGAGCTACGACATGCCCTCCGGCGCCGTCCGGGTCCGCTGACCCGAACGACCGGAACCGGAACGCCCCGTTCGCGACGGCGGGGCGCCCCGGGCCCCCGCGATCCGCGGACGTGACAGGCCGGCGCTCCCCCGCTCGGGGGCGGAGCGCCGGCCTTCGCCGTCCCCCGTCAATGCGCGCCGACGGGACACACCACCCGTCACCCGACGAAACGGACAGGGGACTTCACACCCCGTCACCCGAGGCCGTCCCACCCGGCCCTCGGGCCCTCGCCATGCCACCCCACGGAACGCGAGCCCGAATCACCCCCCTTCGCCCGGGAACACCCCCTTCGCTCCGCTCACCCGCCCCGCCCCACGCACCCCGACACCCCCCACAACCCCCACCGCGGGCCCCGAGCCGCCCGAACCCCACCCCCACCCCACAAACCCCCCGCCCCACCCCCCGAACACGCCACCGCCCGCCCCGGGGGTTCGGGGCGGGCGGGTGGGGGTGGGGCGGGGGCGGCGCGGGCGCCGGGGGGGGTCATGCCTTGGGGGCCGCCTTCGAGAGGCCGTTGATGACGCGGTCCATCGCGTCGCCGCCCGTGGGGTCGGTCAGGTTCGCCAGCATCTTCAGCGTGAACCGCATCAGCACCGGGTGGCTCAGCCCCCGCTGCGTCGCGATCTGCATCACCTTCGGGTTGCCGATCAGCTTCACGAAGGCCCGGCCGAGCGAGTAGTAGCCGCCGTAGGTCTCCTTGAGCACCTTCGGGTAGTTGTGCAGGGCCAGCTCCCGCTGGGCCGGCGTGGCCCGCGCGTTGGCCTGGGTGATCACCTCGGCCGCGATCTTCCCCGACTCCATCGCATAGGCGATGCCCTCGCCGTTGAACGGGTTGACGAGCCCGCCCGCGTCCCCGACCAGCAGCAGCCCCTTGGTGTAGTGCGGCTGCCGGTTGAAGGCCATCGGCAGGGCCGCGCCCCGGATCGGCTGCGTCATGTTCTCGGGGGTGTAGCCCCACTCCTCCGGCATGGACGCGCACCACGCCTTCAGCACCTCGCGCCAGTCCAGCTCGCGGAAGGCGTTGGAGGAGTTCAGGATGCCCAGGCCCACGTTGGACGTGCCGTCGCCCATGCCGAAGATCCAGCCGTAGCCGGGCAGCAGCTTGTCCTGGGCCCCGCGCCGGTCCCACAGTTCCAGCCAGGACTCCAGGTAGTCGTCGTCGTGGCGCGGGGAGTGGAAGTAGGTGCGCACGGCCACGCCCATCGGCCGGTCCTCGCGCCGGTGCAGGCCCATGGAGAGCGAGAGCCGGGAGGAGTTGCCGTCGGCGGCGACCACGAGCGGGGCGCGGAAGGTGACGGGGGTCTTCTCCTCGCCGAGCTTGGCCTGCACGCCGGTGATGTGTCCGGTGCGCGGGTCGCGGATGGGCTCGCCCACGTTGCAGCGCTCGTACAGGCGGGCGCCGGCCTTCTGGGCCTGCCGGGCGAGGGTCTCGTCGAAGTCGTCGCGCTTGCGGACGAGGCCGTAGTCGGGGAACGAGGCCAGTTCGGGCCAGTCGAGCTGGATCCGGTGGCCGCCGCCGATGATGCGCAGGCCCTTGTTGCGCAGCCAGCCGGCCTCTTCGGAGATGTCGATGCCCATGGCCACGAGCTGCTTGGTGGCGCGGGGGGTGAGGCCGTCGCCGCACACCTTCTCGCGGGGGAAGGCCGTCTTCTCCAGGAGGAGCACGTCCAGGCCCGCCTTGGCGAGGTGGTAGGCGGTGGTGGAGCCGGCGGGACCGGCGCCGACGACGATCACATCCGCGGTGTGTTCGGAGAGGGGCTCGGTCACGGCGGGAACTCCCGAGGCTCGATACGGGGGTGCCGAACGGCACCGGACACGTGCAGTCTATGCAGCGACATCGAGCGTGACGGAAGGGCCGCCCATGAGCACACCCACGATCGACCGCCGCCCGCTGCCGGACATCCGGCTGCGGGTGCCCGAGCACGAGGACGCCCACGCCTGGCACCGCGTCTTCGGCGACCCGGAGGTGATGGAGTTCCTCGGCGGGCCCGCCGAGCTGTCGGCGTACGAGGAGATGACGGCGCGCCAGCGCATGCACGACGCGGCGCTCGGCTTCTGCCTGTGGACCGTGCTCGACGAGGACGGGGAGGTGCTCGGGTTCACCGGCGCGCAGCCCTGGCCCGAGGACCGGCCCTGGGGCCCGGTCGGCGAGATCGAGATCGGCTGGCGGCTGGGCCGGGACGCCTGGGGCAAGGGGTACGCGACGGCGGCGGCGGAGGCTGCGGTGGCCCGGGTCCGCGCGGCGGGCCCGGCCCGGGTGGTGGCGGTGGTGGACGCGCGCAACCTGCGGTCGCGGGCGGTCGCGGAGCGGCTCGGGATGACCCTCGACCGCGAGCTGACCACGCCGAGCGGGCGCGCGGGCGTGATCTACGCGCTGGAGCTGTCGCCGGCGGCCTGAGCCGGGGTCCCGCGCGCCCCGTGCCCTCCGGTCCCCCGCCCCGCCCGTCGTGAGGGGCGGGCCGGGGACCGGCGGCCGGGGACCGGCGGTCGGGGGCGCGCGGACCGCTCGGAGGACGGCTCAGAAGACGGAGAGGCCGGTGAGGGTGGTGAACCGGTCGAGGGCGGCGACGCCGGCGACGGAGTTGCCGTGCCGGTCCAGGCCGGGGCTCCAGACCGCGATCGAGCAGTGCCCGGGCACGACGGCCATGATCCCGCCGCCGACCCCGCTCTTGCCGGGCAGGCCGACCCGGTAGGCGAACTCGCCGGCCGCGTCGTAGGTGCCGCAGGTGAGCATCACCGCGTTGATCTGCTTGGCCTCGCTGCGGGTGAGCAGCCGGCTGCCGTCGTCGCGCAGTCCGTGCCGGGCCAGGAAGCGGCCGGCGAGGGCGAGGTCGGCGCAGTCCATGGAGATGGAGCACTGCCAGAAGTAGTGGTCGAGCAGGGTCGGCACGGGGTTGTCGATGTTGCCGTACGAGGCCATGAAGTGGGCGAGGGCGGCGTTGCGGTCCCCGTTGTCGTGCTCGGAGCCGGCGACCTCGGCGTCGAAGGTCATCTCGGCGTTGCGGCTCTCCTCGCGCAGGAACTTCAGCAGTTCGCTGGAGGCGTCGCCGGTGAGGGTCTGGAGCCGGTCGGTGACCACGAGGGCGCCCGCGTTGATGAACGGATTGCGGGGGACGCCGTTCTCGTATTCGAGCTGCACGAGGGAGTTGAACGGGTTGCCGGAGGGCTCCCGTCCGACCCGCTCCCACAGGCCGGGGCCGCCCTCGGCGAGGGTGAGGGCGAGCGCGAACACCTTCGTGACGGACTGCGCGGAGAACGGCACCCGCCAGTCCCCCACCCCGTGCACGTTCCCGTCGAGGTCGGCGATGGCCATCCCGAACTGCCAGGGGTCCACCGAGGCCAGGGCCGGTATGTAATCGGCCGGCGCCCCGCTGCCGACGAGCGGGGCTATGTCCGCCTCGATCCGCCGCAGCAGGGCCGCGTAGTCGAGGTCGGGGCCGATGACGGTCCCGGCCCCGGTACTGGCGCTGTCGGTGATGCCCGCGGGCGTGGCCGGGACGGGGGCGGTGGTGGGGGCCACGGGGGTTCCTCTCGGGCGGGCGGACGTGCGGGCTAGTCGCCGTCGGCGGCGGTGCGCTCGGCGGTCGCGGGCTCGGTGACGAGCGCGGTCACGGCGTCCTCCGCGACGGCCTCGGCCACGGGGGCGGCGGGCTTGAAGCCGCGGTGCAGGGCGACGACGCCGCCCGTCAGGTCGCGCCAGGCCGGCCGGTCCCAGCCGGCCTTGGCCAGCAGCTCGGCGAGGGCCGGCTGGTCGGGCCACTCGCGGATGGACTCGGCGAGGTACACGTACGCGTCGGGGTTGGAGGAGACCGCGCGGGCCACCGGCGGCAGCGCCCGCATCAGGTACTCGGTGTAGACGGTGCGGAACGGCGCCCAGGTGGGCCGCGAGAACTCGCAGATCACGACCTTGCCGCCGGGCTTGGTGACCCGGTACAGCTCGCGCAGCGCCGCGTCCGTGTTCTGCACGTTGCGCAGCCCGAAGGAGATGGTGACGGTGTCGAAGACCCCGTCGGCGAAGGGCAGCCGGGTGGCGTCGCCGGCGGTCAGCGGCAGCCAGGGGTTGCGCTTCTTGCCCTCGGCGAGCATCCCGAGGGAGAAATCGCACGGGACCACGTACGCGCCGGTCGCGGCGAACGGCAGCGAGGAGGTCGCGGTGCCGGCGGCGAGGTCGAGGACCTTCTCGCCGGGACGGGCGTCCACCGCCTTGGCGACCGCCTTGCGCCAGGACCGGGCCTGACCGAGCGACAGCACGTCGTTGGTGAGGTCGTAGTGGGCCGCGACGCCGTCGAACATCGAGGCGACTTCGTGCGGCTGCTTGTCCAGGGAGGCGCGGGTCACTGGCTGGCCCCTAAGGCAGAGGAGGTGGCGGACCCCCCCATTCTCGCAGGCCCGCCCGGACCTCGGCCGGCGGCCGGGCGCCGCGGGACCCGGGCGGATCAGGTCGGGGTTGTCAGGACGAACGGGACGAAGTTGACTGGTCCCCGGCGGGGATGATCGATCGCACACACGCACGCTCCCCCGACCGCGCGGGCCGGGGGGGCCGCAGGTGCGCGGGCGGGGTGAGGGGGAAGGGCGCGCGGGCGGGAGTCCCGCCGTCGGCTCCCGTCCCGATCGATCCTCCGGAGAAACGATGCGTTCCCGTCCGTCCGACCGTTCCCGCCGCCCGGCACCCGTGCCCGCCCCGCGCCCCGACGGGGGTCTGGGGCGGGCCGGGCAGCGGGCGCGCCGCGAGGAGCGCCGGCGCCGGTTGCGGCGCACCCTGCTGGTGGGGGGCGTGCTGGGCGTGGCCGTGCTGGTCGGGTTGTGGGCGCTGCCGAAGGAGGACGAGCCGTTCGCGGACGCGGCCGAGCCGGTGGCCGGGAGCGCGCCGACCGGGGGCCGGGGGGCTTCGGGCGGGTCCGCGTCCCCGTCCGCCCCGCCCTCGCCCGCGGCCTCCTCCCCCGCCCCGTCCGCCTCCGCCTCCGCCTCGACCGGCCCGGTGCCGGAGCGGGGCCCGGGCACGTTCACCGCCGCGACCGCGGGCGGGCCCCAGCGGGGCTCGGGGACCGCGAAGACCTTCCGGGTGGAGGTGGAGAAGGGCTCGGGGATCGACGCGAACGAGGCGGCCCGCGCGGTGGACGCCGTGCTCGGGGACCGGCGCGGGTGGGTCCGCGAGCCGGGGGTCGCGTTCCGGATGGTGGCGGGCGGGGGCGCGGCCGACCTGGTGGTGCGGATCGCGACCCCGGGCACCGCCGACCGGTTGTGCTCGATCACCACCGAGTCCCTCAAGGGCGAGGCGAACTGCCGCACGGGCCGGTTCGTCGTGGTGAACCTCAGGCGCTGGGTGGAGGGGTCCCCGCAGTTCGACGGGCCGATCGCGGAGTACCGGGCGTTGATCGTCAACCACGAGGTGGGGCATTTCCTGAGCCGTCCGCACCTGGGGTGCGCGGGCCCGGGGCAGTTGGCGCCGGCGATGATGCAGCAGATGAGGGGGCTGCGGGGGTGCAAGGCCAACGCGTGGCCGTACCGGGCGGACGGCACCACGGTCCGCGGCCCGGTCGTGAAGGACTGACCGGACCCGGCGGACCCCACGGGTCACGCGCCCCGGGTGCCGCGCCCCGGGTGCCGCGCCCCTGCTCAGGGGCGGCGGACGAACCGGGTGAGGGTGACGCCGTTGGGGAAGGCGGTGCGCTCGGCGACCTCGAAGGCGGTCGGGTCGAAGGCCCCGTCGACCATCGGCACGCCCGCGCCGGCGAGCACGGGGTAGCTCTTGACCACGAGTTCGTCGATCTCGGGCAGCAGGGCGCCGGCGAGTTTCCCGCCGCCGCACAGCCAGATGTCGAGTTCGCCGTCCTCCGCCTTGAGCTTGCGGACCAGGCCGAGCGGGTCGGCGGGCACGACGGTGACGGCCGGGTCGGTGTCGGCGGGCAGGGTGCCGGAGACCACGTACTGGCGCAGGTGGGCGTAGGGGCTGGTGATGCCGTGGTCGTGGGCGGGGCGGTAGGCGCCCAGGCCCATGAGGACGGTGTCGAAGTGCCGGTTGGGGGCGTCGGCGAGGCCGACGGCCTCGCGGAAGGCGGTGGGGAGGGTGTCGGGGTACAGGTTGTTCGTCCAGGTCGAATAGGCCGCGGCCTGCCGCGCGTCGCCCTGGGGGAAGAAGTCGAACTCCCCGTCGGGTCCGGCGATGCGTCCGTCGAGGGTGACGGCGACGTAGTAGACGAGCTTTCGCAAGCGGTTCTCCATGCGTAGTACTGTGTGTGTAGTGGTGTGACCGTAGTACTACACATGGAGTGGTGTCAATGGCGAGACGGAACGACGCCCGGCGGGCGGCCCTCGTGGACGCGGCGATCGAGGTCCTGGCCCGCGAGGGCGCGCGCGGACTGACCTTCCGGGCCGTGGACGCGCAGGCGGGCGTGCCGCTCGGCACCGCCTCCAACTACTTCACCGGCCGCGACGACCTCTTCACCCAGGCCGGCGCGCGGGTCTACGAGCGGCTGATCCCCGACGAGGCCACGGTCGCCGGCCAGGAGGTCGCGGGCCGGGACCGCGAGACCTACGTGCGCCTGATGCGCGAACTCGTGGGCCGGGTCTCCGCGTTCCGCACTGGCTACCTGGCCCTGCTCGAACTGCGCCTGGAGGCGACCCGGCGCCCGGCCCTGCGGGAGGTGCTCACCGCGCGGGTCCGCGCCGACGTGGACGCCAACGTCGCGTACCACGAGGCATCCGGCCTCCCCGGCGACGGCACCGGCGTGAAACTGCTGATCCTCACCCTGAACTGGCTCATCGTCGAACAGCTCACGCTGCCGGAGCTGTTCACGGAGGAGGAACGGGAGGAGCTGGTGCGGGCCGCCGTCGAACGCATCGTCCCGCCCGACGCCTGACGCCCGGGGCCGCGTGCACCCCGGGGCCGCATGCACCCCGGGCCCGCGTGAACCCCAGGGCCCGCCCGACGCCCGGGCCCGCGTGAACCCCGGGCCCGCGCGGGCGGTCCGGTCAGCGGCGGCGGTGCAGCAACCGGCCGCCGATGACCGTGGCCACGCACCGGGTCGCGCCCTCGCGCAACAGCGCCGCCGCGTCCGGCACGTCGAAGACCGCGAACCGGGCCTGGGTGCCCGGGGTCAGCAGACCCGCGAACACCTCCGGGAGCCGCCCCGGGTCGCTCAGCCCGGCCAACGGGTCCAGGGCCGCGCGCGGATCCGCCGGGGCCGGCCCGGCCGCCGCCGGCAGCGTGCCCGGCTCCAGCACCGCCAGCCCCGAGCGGCCCACCGCCGTGCGCACCGCCCCGATCGCGAGCCGCGCCTCCACCGCCACGACCCCGCGCGCCAGCAGCTTCTGCCCGACCCGGCGCGCACTGTTGCCCCACCGGGACTCGGTCATCGCGAGCGCCGCCAACGCCGGCCCGGTCAACGGATCGGGGCCGAGTTCGGCCAGCTCGTACGGGTCGTCGGGCCAGTAGGCCCGCTCCAGCAGCGCCGTCCCGCCGCGCACCGCGAGCCCCGGCACCAGCAGCCCCGGCCAACGCCGCACCCGCGCGTGCGGGTACGCGGCGGCCAGCTCCCGGTACGGGCCCACGGCGGCGATCCGGTCGCCCTCCACGAGCACCGCGCCCTCCGGCACCGGGGTCCCGGCCACCGGGCCCGCGCCCCGGACCAGCGTGTCCGCCGTGTGCAGCGTCAGCATCGCGCCGTCCGTCCACTCGTTCGCCGGTTCACGTGTTCGCCCGCCGGGCGCGCCGGCGACACGGCGCCCGACGGGCGGGGGGAAGGGAGGGGCCTCGCCTCAGGAGGAGGCGATCAGCTTCAGCTCGGGGTGGGCGGTGCCGCCCTCGATCGCGATGGAGGAGATGTGCGAGGCCACCCGGTGGTCCCGCGGGTCGTCCGCGGGGTCCTCGTGCACGGCGAGGTGCTCGTAGGTGGTGGCGCGCTGCGCGGGCACCCGGCCGGCCTTGCGGATCAGGTCGATGATCTCGTGCCGGTTGGAACGGTGCTTGGCGCCGGCCGAGGAGACCACGTTCTCCTCCAGCATCACCGAGCCGAGGTCGTCGGCGCCGTAGTGCAGCGACAGCTGCCCGGCCTCCTTGCCGACCGTCAGCCACGAACCCTGGATGTGCGCCACGTTGTCGAGGAACAGCCGCGCGATGGCGATCATCCGCAGGTACTCGAAGACGGTGGCCTGGGTCCGGCCCTTCAGGTGGTTGTTCTCGGGCTGGTAGGTGTAGGGGATGAACGCGCGGAAGCCGCCCGTCCGGTCCTGCACGTCGCGGATCATCCGGATGTGCTCGATCCGCTCGGCGTTCGTCTCGCCCGTGCCCATCAGCATCGTGGACGTGGACTCCACGCCCAGGGTGTGCGCCAGCTCCATGATCTCCAGCCAGCGCTCGCCCGACTCCTTCAGCGGCGCGATCGCCTTGCGCGGCCGGGCCGGCAGCAACTCGGCGCCGGCGCCCGCGAAGGAGTCCAGACCGGCGGCGTGGATCCGACGGATCGCCTCCTCGGCGCTCACCTTCGAGATCCGCGCCATGTGGTCGACCTCGGACGCGCCGAGGGAGTGGATCACGAGCTGCGGGTACGCGGCCTTGATCGCCGCGAAGTGCTCCTCGTAGTACTCCACCCCGTAGTCCGGGTGGTGCCCGCCCTGGAACATGACCTGCGTGCCGCCGAGCTCCACCGTCTCCGCGCAGCGCCGCAGGATGTCCTCCATGCTGCGGCTCCAGCCCTTCTCCTTGTCCTTCGGAGCGGCGTAGAACGCGCAGAACCGGCAGGCGGTCACGCACACGTTGGTGTAGTTGATGTTGCGCTCGATGATGTACGTCGCGATGTGCTCGGTCCCCGCGTAGCGGAGCCGGCGCGCGGCGTCGGCGGCGGCCCCCAGCGCGTGCAGGGGAGCGTGCCGGTACAGGTCGAGCGCTTCCTCCGGGGAGATCCGGCCGCCGGCAGCGGCTCGGTCGAGGACGGACTGGAGAGCGGCCTGGTCGGTCACCGGTGCGACACCTTTCGGCGGGGGACGAGGACGAGGGGACGAAGTCGTCCGGACCGATCCAGCCTACGCCCCCGCCCACCCCACCCCGGGCCGGGGCGCCCACGACCGACACGTCCCGTGCGGCCCGC
Organism: Streptomyces dryopteridis; assembly: GCF_049606955.1. Lineage (NCBI taxonomy): Bacteria > Bacillati > Actinomycetota > Actinomycetes > Kitasatosporales > Streptomycetaceae > Streptomyces > Streptomyces dryopteridis. The sequence continues at coordinate 2,345,457 of NZ_CP187113.1, forward strand.
ACGGCCCGGGACGGTTCACGCCCCGTCGGCGGACCCCTCGGCGGGGACCCGCACCAGCCCGTCCGCCACGTACCTCCCCTCGGCATCGGCGGACCGGGACAACACGGTGCCGTCGGCGCTGAGACGGTAGCGGACCTCCCCGTCCACCGGACAGGACTCCGGCAACGGGGCAGGCCGCCAGGAGGCGTCCACGACGAGCTCCGTCCCCATCGCCGACAGCAGCCGCGCGGGCCCGCCGCAGTCCACGTCCGAGCCGGAGACACGAATCCTCGACCGCAGCACGACGTCCCCGACCTCGCCCCGGACGACGGTCACCTCCAGCGCGCCCGTGGTGACGTCGGAGTCGGTGATCTGCCCCCGCCAGGTACCCAGGAACTCCTCCGGGACCGCACCGGCCGCACCGTCACCGCCACCGGAGCCCCCGCCCCCGTCCCCGGCGCCCCAGGACGGGACCAGCCACACCCCGAGCCCCACCGCGAGCAGCACCGCGCCCGCGGCGGGCACCCGCCACCACCGTGCGGAGCGCACCGACCGGGGCGGCGCGACGGGCCGCGCGAGGCCCGCGTCGAAACCCGCGGCTCCCGCGTCCCGCCGCCGGCACCGGTCCGGGTCACGACGTCCGTGAGCCCGGACCGCCCGCCGGTCCCGCCCTCGGCCACCTCGGTCGGCGGACGCGCACCGACCGTTCCGGCGCGCGGGCCGCCCGGTTCACCCGCACCGGCCGGCGGCGCGGGCCGGCCCGACCCGGCCCGCGTCGTCCGCCGCCTCCCACGCGATCAGGTCCAGCGCCGCCCGGTGCGCGTCCGCCCGCACCACCCCCGGCAGCCAGCTCGGCCCCAGCGCACCCGCGCACGCGGCCACCACCTCCGCCGGCCCCGGCCGAGCCGCCGGATCCTTCGTCAGGCACGCCGCGACCAACTCCCGCAGCCCACCCTCCTCGGGCACCCCCGACAGGTCCGGTTCCTCGTGCACGATCGCGTACAACACCGTCGCCTGGTGTTCGCCGGGAAACACCGGCCGCCCGCCCGCCGCCCATCCGAGCACCGCCCCCAGCGCGAACACGTCGGCGGCCCCTGTCACCCGCTGCCCGCGCACCTGCTCCGGCGCCATGTACCCGGGCGAGCCCAACACCAGGCCCGGGTGGGTCAGGCCCTCCGTCAGGTCGGCCGCCCACGCGATCCCGAAGTCGATCAGGCGCGGCCCCGCGTCCGTCAGCAGCACGTTCCCCGGCTTCACATCCCGGTGCACCATGTCCAGCCCCGCCATCACCGTCAGCGCCCCGCCCAGCCCCTCCCCCAGGGCCCGCACCGCGCGCACCGGCAGCGGCCCGTGCCGGCGCACCGCCACGTCCAGGGCCGGACCGGGCACGAAGACGGAGGCCACCCACGGGGGCTCCGCGTCCGGGTCCGCCCCGAGCACGGGCACGGTCCAGTCCGCGCCCAGCCGCCCGGCCACCGTCACCTCCCGCCGGAACCGCCGACGGAACGCCGGATCCGCCGCGAAGGACTCGTGCACCACCTTCACCGCCACCGACAGCCCGTCCGGCCCGCGCCCCAGGTACACCCGGCCCATGCCCCCGGCGCCGAGCCGGCCCAGCACCCGGTACGGCCCGATCTCGTACGGATCCCCGGCTTCCCTCTCCCGCACGCCCCCACCCCTCCCCTGTTCGAATCACCGACCCCCCTACCCCGTGCGCCCGTCCCGCATCCGACACACCGGCGCCACGCCGCGCCACGCCGACCCGGCGCCGTCCCTGTTCGAACGGGATGGCACCTTGGGCGCATGAGTCTCCGTACCACCGCCGCGCCCCGGGCCCTGGCGGTCCTGCTGGCCTCCTGCCTGGCCCTCGCCGCGACGGGCTGCGCCGGCGCCGACGCCCCCGGACCCGACGCCAAGTCCGGGGCGAGCCGCTCGGGCGCCGTGCCCGGCGCCGACCCGATCACCCCGCCCCCGCCGAGCCCGACCCTGAGCGAGGCGGAACGGGTCACCTCCCTGCCCACCGGCCCGAAGGCCGAGTTCCGGACCCGCTCCACCCTCGACGACGGCACCACCATCGACCTGACCACGCTGGTCGGGAAGAAGTCCGGGTTCACCGGCAAGGTGTGGGTGTGGACGCCCAAGCAGTACGCGGACCCGGCGTACGCGAAGAGCGGTTTCCCGGTGCTCGTGGCCCTGCCCGGCGGCCCCGGCTACCCGGACAACTACTGGATCGGCGGCGACCTCCAGCTGCAACAGCGGGTCACGGAGTGGTCGAAGCAGGGCCGGAGCCTGCCGTTCATCATCGTGATGCCGGTGCTGAACCCGGACTCCAAGCACTACTACGACGGCGCGGACATCCCCGGGCAGCCGAAGATGGGCACCTGGCTGACCGAGGACGTGCCGGACCTGGTGCGCGCCAACTTCCGCACCTTCAAGGACCGGGACGGCTGGGCCTTCCTCGGCGCGTCCTCGGGCGCCTTCGCCGGCCTCAACTCGGTGCTGCGCAAGCCCGATCGCTTCAAGGCCGTGGTGGCGGCCGGCCCCGACACCGAGCCCGACTCCCCGTTGTGGCGGGGACACGAGAACGAACGCGACGCGAACAATCCGGAGAAACTCGCGGCGGCCCTTCTCGCGAAAGGCGGACCCGACGTGTACCTGGCATTCGACATCGGCGCCTCGGAGGGCGGAATCGAAAAGCTTCGGAAGTTCATCGCGAATTACGGAAAGGGACCGGTGAAAACCCGGCTGCACGTGATCCAGGGCGGGGCGCACAGCGCGAAGACATATGTCCGGGGATTCGGCGAGGGATCACTGGAGTGGATCTCGAAGCAGTTGCGCGCGCCCATCGCCGACCCAGCCGCCGGGGCCTCCCCGGCCGCCTCGTCGGCGCCCGCCCCGGGCTCGTCGGCGCCGGCCGCCGGGGCCTCGCGGGGGTCCGTCACGGGCGCACCGGCCGCCCCGTGACCGACTGGGCGCGGCCCCCGTGCCGCCGGACCCGATCGGTGGGGTCCGGCGGGGTGGGGCGGCTCAGCGGGTCAGCAGTTCCACCGTGACGTCGGCCGGGAAGCCGGTGTCCGGACCGGTGCGGCGGGCGAACTCGCGGACGCCGGCGAGCTGGTCGGGGCCGAAGCGGAAGTCGAGGGTGGTGAAGTACCGCTCCAACAGTTCGGCGTCGAACGCCTCCCAGAGGGCGGCCTGCTCGGCCACCTTCCCGACCTCCTCCAGGGACAGGTCGCGGGAGGCGAGGAACGCCTCGTGCACCTTGTGGACCACCTCCGGCTCGCGGGCCAGGTAGTCCTTGCGGGCCGCCCAGACGGCGAACACGAAGGGCAGTCCGGTCCACTCCTTCCACATGAGTCCCAGGTCGTGGACGGTGAGCCCGAGCCGGGGGGCGTCGTGGAGGGAGGCCCGCAGGGCCGCGTCGCCGATGAGCACGGCGGCGTCCGCCTCCTGCATCATCAGGCCGAGATCGGGCGGGCACGTGAAGTAGTCGGGGGTCACCCCGTAGCGCTCGGCGAGCAGCAGCCGCGCCAGCCGCACGGAGGTGCGGGAGGTGGATCCGAGGGCCACCCGGGCCCCGTCCAACTCCTCGAGCGGAACCTTCGAGACGATCACGCAGGACATCACCGGGCCGTCGCACCCGACCGCGAGATCGGGGAAGGCCACGAGATCGTCCGCGTTGCGCAGGTACTCGACGAGGGTGATGGGACCGATGTCCAGCACCCCGCGCACCAGTTGCTCGCTGAGCTTCTCCGGGGTGTCCTTGGTCAGCTCCAGGTCCAGCAGGGTCCCCGTCCTGGCCAGCCCCCAGTACAACGGAAGGCAGTTCAGGAACTGAATGTGCCCGACCCGAGGCCGGCTGCGATTGGCGTCCACATCGCGACACTAGACCCTGACTCGCGTCAGCATCCGCGCGGGTCTTCAAACGTCCGAGTGACGTGATCTTCCCCTCTGGCACTCCCCGGAGTCCTCATGCTAGGCTCGACGCAAGTTGCAGTTTGGTTTCCCTTGCAGTACGAGGCCTGCGGATCATGTAACCGCGGGCTTTTGTAGTTTTCAGACTTCTTAGCAGGTTCTGGAGCAGGGCGACCCTTTGGCCCATAGGAGGGCTCATGGCTACCGGAACCGTCAAGTGGTTCAACGCTGAAAAGGGCTTCGGCTTCATCGCCCAGGACGGCGGCGGCCCGGATGTCTTCGTCCACTACTCCGCGATCAACGCGGCTGGCTTCCGCTCCCTGGAGGAGAACCAGCTCGTGAACTTCGACGTCACCCAGGGCCCCAAGGGCCCGCAGGCGGAGAACGTCACCCCGGCCTAATCGCCCGGGCCAACCGATCGCGGTTGGAACTCTAGAGCAGCACCCAAGGAGCCCTGCTTCTCCGTTCCGCGGAGGGGCAGGGCTCCTGCCTGTTTCCCGACGCACCCCGCGTCCCCCGTGTCCCTCCTCGGCCACCGGAAGCCCACGTGTCCCACGCGCTGCCCCCCTCGCACCCCACCCGCACCCTCACCCCCGCCGCTCCCCCCGGTCCCGGCCCCGACCCCCGAATACCCGTCGGGCCCCGCCCGCCCCGGGTACCCGTGCAGCCCGGCGCCGCCGAGGCCCCCGGGGAATCCCCCCACCGACCGCTGCCCGGACACCCCGACGCCCTCGGCCCGGGCGGCCCCGGCGGCCCGCACGACACCGGCGCCGGCGGCGACGGCACGGGCGGCGCCGGCGGCAGCGGCGGGCACGGCGACGGGCCCGCCCCCGGCGGACACCCCGTGCCACCTGCGGGCTCCCGGCGGCGGCTCCTGGGCACCGTCATCACCTGGCTGCTGCTCCTGGCCGGCCCCGCCATGATGATCGGCGGCGGCCTCCTCGCGAGCCAGGCCATCCGGGGCGAGCGCGAGTCCCTGGAACGCGCCGAGGCGTACGCCAAGGTCCCGCGCTGCGAGAGCAAGGCCCTGGCCACCCCCGCCTGCCGCCTGCCCGTCTGGGTCACGGTCACCGAGGTCGGCCCGCCCAACAACGGCCACGGCCGGCACCGGATCGAGTTCCTGCACCCCGAGGCCACCCTCAGCGCCGACGCCGAACGCTCCCCCTCGGTCTACCTCAAGCCCGGCGACAAGATCCGCATCGAACGCTGGGACCGGCGCACCGCCGCCATCGAGACCCGCGGCACCTGGTACTTCCTGGAGGACCTCAACAAGCCGAGCCGCGACTCCCTGGCCTGGACCATGGCCTTCGGCCTCGCCGTCGCCACCCTCGGTCTCGCCGTCCTCGAAGGCGCGATCGGCCACGCCCGCGGCCACGGCCCCGCGCACCCCGCGCGCCGCCGCACCATCCGCCTGGCCTGGGCCACCGCGCCGGTCACCGTCGCCACCATCGGCGCGGCCGCCCTCATCGCCCGCCTCAGCGGCTCCCCCGAGAGCATCCTGCTGAGCTGGGCCCTGGTCTCGACCGCCGCGATCGCCCTGGCCCTGGCCCCGTCCCCGCGCCGCCTCCTGACCCGCGCCCGAGCCCGCTCCCGCCGCTGACCCCGGCCCGCCGGACGCGCACGCGCGCCGGCCCGGACCGCGCGGGCGGTCCGGGCCGGTGACGGGGTGCCGGGGCGGGCTCAGTCCTTGGCGTCGGCGGTGCCCTGCGAACGGGCCTCGACGACCTGGACCTCGATGATCAGCGTCCGCCCGCCGTCGGCGGTGACCCGCAGCCAGTACGTCCCGGTCGGGTCGTCCGTGCCCGGGGCCTGAATGGCCGGCAGCAACAGGCCCTTCTCCGAGTCCTGGATCACCACGAGCGGCTTCTCCAGCGGCTTGCCCGCGGCGTCCACGAACGACAGCTGCGGAGCCCCGGCCGCCACCGGCTTCCAGCCGGTCCCGTCCTTCGTGACCGCCTCGACGGTGAGGACCGCGCCCTTGACCCCGGCGCCGTTCTTGTCCGAGGCCCGGACCTGGATGTCCGTGCGCCGGCCGCCCTGCTCGACCTTGATCGCCTTGCCGGCGCCCGCGTCGACCCGGCGGATCTCCGTGACCACCGGGGTCACCGTGCCCTCGTACCGGACCGTGAAGGTCCGGCCCGAGCTCAGCTCGGCCGTCACGACGAACGCCCCGGACTTCGTCCCGGCCGCCAGTCGGGGCGCCGTGGCCGTGCCGTCGGCACCGGTGGTGACGCCCGCCGTGCGGTCGCCGCCCTCGAAGGTGACGGAGGTCTTCGGCTTGCCGGCCACGTCCGTGATCCGGAAGACCACCCCGTGGTTCGCGGCGGGCCTGCCGTCGCTCATCAGGGCCTTGACCCGCACCGCGTCCGCCGCGAACCGCTCGCCCGCCTCGGCCGACAGCTTCGTGGACCCCACGACCCGCAGCTCGGAGAGGGTGGCCGGAGGCTTCGTCGGCGGGGTGGTGGGCGGAGTCGTCGGCGGGGTCGTCGGCGGCTTGGTGGGCGGGGTGGTCGGGGGCCTGGTGGGCGTCGTGGGCGTCGTCGTCGGCGTCGTGGGCCGGGTCACCGGCGGCGGGGTCACCACACCGCCGCCCGTGCCGGTGGTCGGCGGGACCGGCGGGGTCGTCGCCGGCGGGTAATTGCCCGCGCCCGGGTTCGGGACCCCGGCCACGCCCTCCTGGTACTTGCGCATCCACGCGGTGACGTCGTTCACGTACTTGCGCGAGCGGTTGTAGGACAGGATCGCCTTGTCCAGGTCCTCGGCCTTCGCCAGGTCCTTGCCGCCCGCGCACAGGTACAGGCCGGTGCCGAGCGCGGCGTCGAAGATGTTGTTGGGGTCGCGCTTGCCGTCCCCGTTGCCGTCCGCGCCCCACTGCTTCCACGTGGACGGGATGAACTGCATCGGGCCGACCGCCCGGTCGTACTCGGCGTCGCCGTCCCACTCGCCCTTGTCGGTGTCGAGGATCTTCGCGAAACCGTTGCCGTCGAGCTTCGGGCCGCGGATCGGGCGCTCGGTGCTGCCGTCGGGCCGCAGGCCGTAGCCGCTCGCGTGCTCGGACTCGATCTTGCCGATGCCCGCGACCAGTTGCCACGGCAGGTTGCAGCCGGGCAGCGCCGCCTTCACGGCGCGCTCGGCGCGCTGGTACGCCTCCAGGGCGGTGGCCGGTATGCCGGCCGCGCCGGCCGGCACCGCCCCGCCGCCGGCGGCCACGGGCGGGTCGGCGACCAGGTCGGGGAGGTCCAGACGCGCGTTGCCGCGTTCGCCGGCCTGCGGATTGCCGGCGTCCGCGCCCGTGTCACCGGCCCCGTTGCCGCCCCCGCCGCCCCCGGGCCCGAGGGTCCCGGCACCGGCGGCCGGCGTGCCGGCGACCGCGGCGGTGGTCAGGCTGGCCGCGAGCGCGGCCGTGCACAGGACCTTGCGCGAGGTGCTGACGAGCTGGCGCTGAAGCGGCTTCACGGCGCGGTGTTCCCCCCGGGGTGACCGGAGCGAGCGACTCTCACCCGGTCGGACGAATCATGAGCATGTCCTGTCTACCAGGTCGGGTCGGCGTAAGGCGCCCCCGGAACCCAGATGTGACGTTCCGTTCGATCGATGCCCCGAATTCCTTCACAACTCCACCGCGACCAGAGACCTTCGGCCCGTCCGAATTCCACCGAAAGACCCGGGTGTGTACCCCCCGCCCGTACCCTAAAGTGCGAGGTGGACCGGGGGGCCCGTGTCGAAAGGAGCCCCGCCGCGATGGCCGGGAAGAAGAACGACGACAAGCGCGCCGCCCGCGCCCGCCTCCAAGCCGAGCGCGAGGCCCAGGTCCGGCGCAACAAGGTCAGGGGCCGGCTGATCATCGGCGGCGCCCTCGTGGCCGCCCTCGGCATCGCCGCCGGCGTGGGCCTGTGGGTCGCCAAGTCCAACGGCTCCGACTCGGGCTCGGACGCCGAGGCCGCGAAGAAGCCGTTCGTCCAGCCGAAGAACACCAGCGGCGAGGACGGGGTCGTCGTCGGCTACGGCAAGCCCGACGCCAAGGACAGGATCTCCGTCTGGCTCGACCCGCGCTGCCCGTTCTGCGCCGGCGTCGAGATCGGCCTCGGCAAGACCCTCAAGGACGAGGCCGACGCCGGCAAGTACCGCGTCGAGTACCACTTCGCGACGTTCCTCGACGGCAGCCTCGGCGGCAAGGGCTCCAAGCGCGCCCTGAACGCGCTCGGCGCGGCCGTGAACGAGGACCCGAAGAAGTTCATGGACTACCTCCAGGTCCTCTACAAGAACCACCCCGAGCAGGAGACCACCGACACCTTCGGCTCCACGGCCAAACTGCTGGAGTTCGCCGACGAGGTGCCCGGGCTGCGGACCCCCGAGTTCAACAAGGCCGTCAAGGAACTCACCTACATGCCGTGGGTGGAGAAGGTCTCCGAGGCGTTCTACGAGAGCGGCAAGAAGGGCACCCCGGCCGTGGAGGTCAACGGCACCGAGGTGAACGTGCTGACCGGCAAGGGCATCGACTCGATCACGGGCGAGCAGTTCAAGAAGCTGGTGGCCGAACACCCGAAGAAGTAGCCCCGGGCGCCGCCGGAACCTCCCGACACCCCTCCCCCGCACGGCCGTTCGGGACGTTCCGGAACCGGACCCGAATGGTCACGGAACGGTCGCGCGGGCGGCCGGAACCGGGCGATATGACTACCCTTCAGACGGTCGCGCCGCTGTCGGCGCGCGAAGCACGCGGCACGCGGGGTCTGGGGGCGGGGATGGCGACGGACGAACGGCGCGAGAACACGGAGGACTCGGGGAACTCGGGAGGCGGGCGCCTGCTCGCCGACCGCTACCGGCTGGAGGAGGAACTCGGCCGGGGCGGCATGGGCGTGGTCTGGCGCGCGCAGGACACCCTGCTGTCGCGGCCCGTCGCCGTGAAGGAACTGCACGTCCCCGAGGGCTCCGCCGACCGCACCGACCGCACCGACCGCGAATCCCGGCGCTCCCGCCTGATGCGCGAGGCGCGCGCGGCGGCGCAGATCAACCACCCGAACGTCATCACCGTCCACGACGTGCTGCTCCACGCCGACCGGCCGTGGATCGTCATGGAGCTCATCGACGGCGAGAGCCTGGAGGAGGCCGTCGACGAGGGCGTGCTGCTGCCCCGCGAGGCCGCCCGCATCGGCGCGGGCCTCGCGGCCGGCCTGGCCGCCGCGCACGCCGCGGGGGTGCTGCACCGGGACGTGAAGCCCGCCAACGTCTTCCTCACCCGCGACGGCCGGGCCGTCCTCGGCGACTTCGGCATCGCCGTCCTCGACGGCTCCTCCGGCACCACCCGCACCGGCGAGGTCGTCGGCTCCCCCGATTACCTCGCCCCCGAACGCGTCTCCGGCAACCGCCCCGGCCCCGCGAGCGACCTGTGGTCCCTGGGCGCGACCCTGTACGCGGCGGTGGAGGGCAACGGCCCGTTCCGGCGCCCCACCCTCGTCAGCACCCTGAACGCCATCCTCACCGACCCGCCCGCGCCCCCCACCCGGGCCGGCGGACCCCTCGGCGGGGTGCTGGAGGCACTGCTGGCGAAGGACCCGTACGCCAGGCCCGGCGCCGAACTCACGGCCCGGGCACTGCGCGAGATCGCGGAGACGGGCGACACGAACGCACTGGCCGTGCCCCCGTCCACGATCACGATCACCGCCCCGCCCCGAACCCCGCAGGCACCGCAGGCACCGCACCCGCCGATGGCGGTCTCCCCGACCCTGACATCGCGGCCCGCCCCCGGCCCCGTCCCCCCGCCGCCCGTCACCGGCCACGGGGAACTGCCGGGCACGTACGAGGTCCACGGCCCCCCGCCCGAACTCCCCGCACACCGCCGGCGGCTCGCGATCGCGACCGTCGTCGCGGTCGGCCTCGTCCTCGGCGTGGGCGCGGCCCTGTGGCTGCGCCCCCCGGACGGCACGGACGAGGCGAAGACCGACCCCCGACCCCCGGCGGCGTCCACCCCGTCCTCCCGCCCCCCGACGACGCCCACGCCCACACCCCCGCCCACCACACCCCCCACCGCCACGGCGGCGGCCCAGCAGGCCCAGGGCGGAACCACCGGCGGGGACGCGGCGAGCCGCGACAGCGACTACACGCCCCCGCCGCCGCCCGCGTCCGACGGCAAGGCCGGCGGCGCCTACCCGGGCACCGTCCGCGCCGGCCACCACCGCGTCTCCGACCCGGCGGGGTTCACGATCGCCGTCCCGGACGGCTGGTACCGGGCGGCGGGCGGCACCTCGGGCCAGATCGACTACAAGTCCCCCGACGGCACGGGCCGCCTGCGCATCGGCGTCACCCCCGCCGACCCGCGCGGGGTCCTGGCCCACTTCCGCGAACTGAGCGCCACGGCCGAACGTCTCGACGACTACCGGGTCGTGGACCTCTCGCGCACCGAGTTCCGGGGCTGGGACGCGGCGCGCTGGGAGTTCGACTGGACGGAGAAGGACACGCAGACGTACGGCCTGAACCACGGGTTCGTCGCCCCCGACGGCAAGGAGTACGCGATGTACATCACGGGCCCGGTGGAGGACTACCGTCCGCTCCAGCGCGTCCTGGACGTGGCCCTGGACACCTGGTCCCTGACCTGAGGTCCGACCCCGGCGGGGGCGACCCCGCCGGACCCGGCACGACCCCGAGGACGTACCGTCCGCACATGATCGACACCAAGACACACGTCCGGGTGGCCCGCCCCTGCACCGACCTGGCCGCCGCCGAACGCTTCTACGTGGACGGCCTCGGCCTCGACGTCATCTGGCGCACCCCGGCGGCGGGCGAGGAAGGCCACGAACCGGGCGAGTTCGACCTCCTGATGGTCGGCCCGGCCGGCGGCGGCTGGCACTTCGAACTCGCCCGCGACCCCGCACACCCCGTGACCCCGACGCCGACGGTCGAGGACCTGTTCGTCCTCTACCTGGGCACCGAACCGGACCAGGCCCTCGTGGACCGCCTGATCACCCACGGCGGCACCCGCGTCCCCTCACACAACCCGTACTGGGACCGCTGGGGCATCACCCTCACCGACCCGGACGGCTACCGCCTGGTCCTGACCTCCCGAACCTGGCCCTGACCACCCCACCCAGCCCGGCCCACCATCCGCACGCGGGGGGAGCAAGGGTTGCGCGAGGGTGCCCTGCTCAGCCGGGCGGGGTCATCCCGCGTGTGCGGGGAGCAGACCTGAATGTGCTGCGGTCCACCTCAAGGGTAGGGGTCATCCCCGCGTGTGCGGGGAGCAGACGCCGAGCGGGCGGCGGCTGGAGGGCCTGCCGGGGTCATCCCCGCGTGTGCGGGGAGCAGCACCAGCAGGCCCAAACCCCCCACGGCGCCCTGGGGTCATCCCCGCGTGTGCGGGGAGCAGGATGTCGTGTGCGTCCGAGGCGCCGCCGAGGTGGGGTCATCCCCGCGTGTGCGGGGAGCAGCGCGGGTACGAGCTCCCGAACTGCCCACCCAAGGGGTCATCCCCGCGTGTGCGGGGAGCAGGAAGCCCTGGCGGACCTTCACCATCGGGGCCCGGGGTCATCCCCGCGTGTGCGGGGAGCAGTCCCCAACGACGGCTCCGTCAGCACTGGCGACGGGGTCATCCCCGCGTGTGCGGGGAGCAGCACAACTCGCCTCCCAGAATTCACGCGAAGGGGGGGTCATCCCCGCGTGTGCGGGGAGCAGTCGGGGCCGGCAGCGTCGTCCACCAGGCCGTCGGGGTCATCCCCGCGTGTGCGGGGAGCAGCTTAGGTCCTTGCCGCACGGCACGACGTACAGGGGGTCATCCCCGCGTGTGCGGGGAGCAGACGACGGCGTCAAGGAGTCCGAAAGCAGCAGCGGGGTCATCCCCGCGTGTGCGGGGAGCAGATCCTCACCTCCTTCACCGGCTGGATCGGCTCGGGGTCATCCCCGCGTGTGCGGGGAGCAGGCGAAGAGTCCGCAGCATCAGACCGCGAGGCCGGGGTCATCCCCGCGTGTGCGGGGAGCAGAGTCTTTTACCTGCGGGTTTGTCGCGGCAGGGTGGTGTTTTGAGCAAAGATTGGAGAGTCCGGCATTTCGGTCATTGTGGGCCTTGGATGGTGAGGCGCCGCCGTCAGGCGGGGGTTTGGTGCCATCGTCGCGGATTTTTGGGCGGGTGGGGCCGCGTACGGCGGGATGGGGCTGGGCTTGTCGGGCGGGGTTCGGTTGGGTGGGGCTGGGGTGGCCGCCTGCCGGCGGCGGGTAGGTCAAAAGCTTTTCCCAGGGGCGGCGGAGGGGGGCCGGGGCCTGGGACCGTGGCCGTTCGACGGTTCGTGTGGGGCGGGGGTTGGTCCACGGCAGGCAATAGGCCCGGGGGTGCCTGGGGTGGTCTGTCCCATGAACTGCGACCGTGCACCCCGCCACCCGCCACACCCACCGGGAGGTCTCGGGCGCGTGCGGGCCCGTCGTGCACCACGAACCCCGGCCGCCTGACACCAGGCGGGTCTGACCGCGTCCTGCCCGGCGTGTCGCCACGTCGAGCAGCCGTCTGACACCTGGCGGGCTCGGCTGCGGCCGGGCCGATGTGCCGCTACGGGCGGTCGTCCGACACCTGGCGGGCTCAGCTGCGTACCGCCCGGCGTGTCGCCACGTCGAGCAGCCGTCTGACACCTGGCGGGCTCGGCTGCGGCCGGGCCGATGTGCCGCTACGGGCGGTCGTCCGACACCTGGCGGGCTCAGCTGCGTACCGCCCGGCGTGTCGCCACGTCGAGCGGCCGTCTGACGCATGGGCGTCTTGGGCATCGCCGGGCCTGGTGCGCCGCCACGTGCCCCAGCCGTCTGGCACCTGGCGGGCCCGGGGTGGGACGGGCTGGTGTGCCCCCACTTGCCGACCCGCAGGCAGGGGGCGGCCTTCGCCCGGGCCGGTGCCCCCGCCCGGCACGTTTCTTTCGGATAGGGGGCGGTGCCGGCAGAGCGGTTGGCTTGCGCCGGTGGGGACGGGGTCAAGGGTGGCGCGCAGCGCCATCGCGCAGCGACGCGACCGAAGGGAGCGCCCTTGAAGCCGTCACCGCCGGTGAAAGACGATCGAGCTGACGGGAGCGACCCGACCCACCCCAGCCACGCACCACACCACCAACCCACCCGCACCCGCGCTGCCTGCCGGAGTGGTGCGACCCGGTGCGTCGTGTTGTCTCGGTGGGGCGCTTCAGTGTCGTCGGTTCGGCGGGTTGGCACGCGGCGGCGTCGACGGTCTCGCCCCATGCCCCGCCCTGCCTCGGTCCCGCCTCGCATCGCCCCCGCCCCGTCTCACCCGCTCCCCCGCGTCCCGGCCGGCCGCCCCCGGTCCCACCGTCCGGCCGGCCCCGGGCCCGCCGTCCGGCCGCCGTCCGCGCGTCATCCGCTCGCCGTCCGCGCGTCATCCGCTCGCCGTCCGGCCGGCGGTGGTGGGCCCGTGGGGTGGTGGGGTCAGGTGGTGGGGCGGTCCGGGGTGGCCTGGGCGAGGGGGGCTTCCGGGGCGCCTGCCTCCAGGGACTTGCCGGCGGCCTTGAGGGAGGTGTCCGTGGCCTTCGTGGAGTTGTCGGCGACGTTGGCGACGACTCCGACCGCCGTCTGGGTGTCCTTCACCGCCTGGCCCGGGTGCTTGACCATGCCGCCCAGTCGTTCGGTGACGCCGGACGCGGCCGGCTTGGCGTCCCCGTCGGCGGCGTGGGCGAGGCCGGGGGCGAGGGTCAGGGCCGCTCCGCCGAGGGCGAGGGCCGTCAGGGCGCGCTTGACGTTCGCGTTCACGTTCACGTTCAGGGTCATGCCGGGCCCAACGACCCCCGGCGGCGGCGGGTCACCCCCGGGTGCCCCGTACGGGTCACCCGCGCGGGCGGCCCCGCCGGACCGGGCCGGCGGGCGGGCGCGTTCAGTCCGCGTCGAGGACGGTGACGTCCGAGGGTCCCCAGTAGGCGCGCATTCGTGCGATGCGGCCCTCCTCGTCGAAGGTCATCACGTCGATCACCTTGATCCGCAGCCGGCGCCCTTCGTGGCGGGTGTCGACGGTGAAGGCCATGGCGGCCTCGTTCCCGTGCGAGGCGCGGATCTCGGTGTCGAGGGTGAGGAAGGTGTCGGCGGCGGCGTGCCGGTAGACCTCGGCGATGGCCTCGATGCCCTTGCGGGGTTCCGTGCCCACCGGGTCCTCCCAGATCGCGTCCGGGGCGAAGAGCCCGATCAGGGCCTCCGCGTCGCCGGCCGCGAAGCCCTCGACGTACGCCGTCAGGACGTCCTTCATCCGCTGTTCGGACACGGGCACGGTGCCGCACCTTCTCTCCGTCTGTTCGGGGTGACGGCGCCCATCCCAGCCGATCGGCGGCGTGGGCTCCACGGCGGGTTCCCACTCAGCGGACGTAACGGTCCGGCGACTGCTCCCCGCCGGGCCGCTCCCGCAGCAGGACGGTGCCCCCGGCGTCGAGGGTGAGCCGGCTGGACGCCGTCCCGGAGAGGCATCCGGTGCCCTCCCGGTCCGTCTTCCAGGTGAGCCTGGTGGCGCCGAACACAACGCTTTCGGCGGCCGAGAGGAGCCGCGCCTCCCAGGTGCACAGCAGGACCCCGTCGGCTCCGGACATGGCCAGGACCATGAGGGCGTCGCCGACGCCGCCGGGGCTGAGGGTGAGCCGCCAGCGGTTGCCCGAGTCGGCGCGGGTCCGCCATTCGCCCTCGAACGCGGCGGGCAGGGTGCCGGGGGCGGGCGTCGGATCCCGGGGCGGGGTCGACTTCGGGGGCGTGGTCGGGGTCGGGGTCGGCTCGGGCTCCGGGTCGGGTTCGGAGGGGCGGCCCGTGTCGGTCCGCTCCGACGACGGGGGTTGTGGGGGCGCGCTCTTGCGGTGGTTCGGGGGCGTGGGGGTGGGGTCCGGGGCGGGGGTGTCGGCGGGTGGTGTGACGGAGAGGGACGGGGTCGGCGCGGCGGCCCGGTCGTCGCCGGCGTTCCGTTCGCGCATCAGGGCGTACGTGGTGCCGCCGACGAGGAGGGCGGCGACGAGGGTGACGGACGCGGCGAGGAACAGGACCCGGCGGGCCTTGAGGTGCGGATCGGGGGCCGGGACGGAGGGGGTGGAGGGGGCCGAGGACACGGGAGAGGCGGACGGGGTGCGGGTGCCGGGGCCCACCCCCGAACCCGGGGGCGGGGCGGCGTGACCGTGGTGGGCCGGTGGGTGGGCCGTGAGGGTCGGGGACGCCGCCGGTCCCGCGTCCGGACCGCCCGTCGCGCCGCCCACGGCACCGGCCGCCGGGGTGCCGGGCGCGAGGGGGGAGTCGGTGGCCAGGATCTGGGCCACCTCCGCCACCAGGTGCGCCAACAGCGGCGCCGGAAGCCACGGTTCGGGGCGCGCGTCCGTCGGGACGGGGAGCTGGACGGTGGCGCGGGTCGCGATCTCGGCCGGGGTGGGACGCCGGGCCGGGTCCCGGTGCAGGCAGTCCGCGATCAGTTCGCGCAGGTCGGCCGGGATGTCGCCCAGGTCGGGTGTGCCCGCGTCGATCCGGTCGAGGATCTCGCCCGGCCCGGCCAGGGACCGGAACGCCCCGAACGGCAGCCGGCCGGACGCGGCGTGCGCGAGGACCGTGCCGAGGCAGAACACGTCGCACGCCGCCGTCAACGACTCGCCGCGCAACTGCTCCGGCGCCATGTGCGAGGGCGAGCCGATGACGAGTCCGGCGCCGGTGAGCACCGTGTTCTCGCCGTCGAGGGCGCGGGCGATCCCGAAGTCGATGACGCGCGGCCCGTCGACGGTGACGAGCACGTTGGACGGTTTGAGGTCGCGGTGGATCACGTCGGCGGCGTGGATCTCCGTCAGGGCCTCCGCCAGCCCGGCGGCGAGCACCCGCACGGAGTCGGGCGGCAGCGGCCCGAAGCCGAGCCGGAACACCTCACGCAGCGAGATGCCCGGCACGTACTCAGTGACGAACCACGGCACTTCGGCCTCGGTGTCGTGGTCGACGACGGGCGCGGTGCGGCGGCCGGCGGCGCGCGTGGACGCCGTGATCTCGCGGCGGAACCGGGCCCGGAACTCCTCCTGCGCGGCGAGCGCGTGGTGGACCCGTTTCACGACGACGGTCCGGCCGCCCGGCGACCGGGCGAGGTGGACCACTCCCATGCCGCCGGCTCCGAGCCGGGCCAACAGGACGTAGGGACCCACGCGCGGCGGGTCCTCCCGTGCGAGTCGCTCCATGTCCGCCGTCCCCCCGGAAGCGGTGCCTGTGGTGTTTCGGCCCAGCATGGGGCAGGGAGCGGGGGGAGGGAAGGAGTCCGGATGTGTCCGGGTTCGTGGTGGTGCGTCAGGGACGGCGGTAGAGCCGTGGGGTTTCTCCGCCCCTGCTCAGGGTGCGGGTGAGGTTGCCGTTGGAGAGGGTCAGCGTGCTCGGATAGCTGGTCAAACAGCCGCCGCTGCCGTCGTAGGTGAGGTAGGTGCTCGTCACGCTGATGCTGTCGGCGCCGCCGCCGCCGACGAGGAGGTCGGCCGCGTAGCCGCACTGGCGGGTGTTGCCCGGCGTGTACCGCTCCAGGGTCATGACCCGGGAGCCGACGGGACCGTCCACGAGGGTCATGACGTAGGTGTAGCCGCCGGTGTCGTCGGCCCGCCAGCGCCCGAGGAGCGCGCGGGGCACGCCGGGACCGGTGACGGGGGGCGGCGGGGCCGGGGTCTCGACGGGCGCGGTGGTCGGGGCCGGGTCGGTGGTCGTGGGGGGCGGCGAGCCGGTGCGGCTCGGGGTGGTGGACGGGTCCGGGGCCCCGCCGCCGGCGGGCGGGGTCGCCGAGTGGCTCTCGCGGGCCGGCGGGGAGCTCGCGGAGGCGACCACGTCGCCGTTCCGGCCGCCGCCGACGTTGCCGCCGTTGTCGCCGCCGCCGTCCCGCCCGTCCCGGCCGAGGAACCAGACGGCCCCGCCGGCGACCAGGGCCACGAGGAGGCACAGGGCGGTGAGCTTGCCGTAGCGGGCGGCGCGGTCGTGCCGGTCGGGTCGGTCGGGTCGGTCCCCGCGTTCACGGGGCGGGAGCGGCCCGGGGTCACGGTGGCCGACGAGGTTGTCGTCGACGGTGGCCGGGGTGCCGGGGTCGCGGGGGCCGGGGGGAGGTATCGGGGGGAGAGGGACGACGGGCGTCCGGCCCGGGGTGTGCAGGGCACCACCCGTGAGGGTGGGCGTATGGTGCACGTCACCCCCCGAGCCGGACACACCACCGGAACCACGCCCGCCACCACTACCGGGCGCGCCGTCGGTGCCGCGCACGCCACCACTGCCGGGCCCGCCACCGAAGCCGGGTGAGCCGCCAGAGCCGGGTGAGCCGGGTGAGCCGAGCACGCCGTCGGAGCCGGGCACGCCGTCGGTGCCGATCACGCCGTCCGTGCCGAGCACACCACCACTGCCGGACGCACCACCGGAGCCGCGCACGCCACCACTGCCGGACGGACCACCGAAGCCGCGCACGCCACCGGAGCCGATCGCCCCGTCCGTGCCGAGCACACCGCCGGAGCCGAGCGCGCCGTCGCCCGTGGTCCCGGCACTCCGGGGAACGCCGCCGTCGCCCGACCCCACGTCGCCCCGCCCGCCGACGCCACCGCCGCGCCCACCACCGCCCCCGCGCCCGCCACCACCGCCGGGCCCACCACCACCGCCGCCGGGCCCGTCGCCCTCGTCGCTCTCCTCGCCCTCGTGGTCGAGCAGGCGCTCGGACTCGCGGCCCAGGTGCGCGATCAGCTTCGCCGGGAGCCATGGTTCGACGGCCCGGCCGTCGGACACCGTCGTGTCCGCGCCCACCCGGTCCAGGATCTCGGCCGGGGTCGGTCGGTCCTCCGGTTCCTTGGCGAGGCACGCGGCGACGAGCGGTCGCAGCTCGTCGGGCACGCCGGACAGGTCGGGCTCCCCCGACGTGATCCGCGTGTACAGCGCGTACATCCCGCCCTGGCTGGTGGACTCGCCGAACGGCAGCGTGCCGCCGGCCGCGTAGACGAGGGTCGTGCCGAGGCTGAACACGTCGCAGGCCGACGTGACCCGTTCCCCCCTGAGCTGTTCCGGCGCCATGAACCCGGGCGTGCCCAGGATCTGGCCGGTCATCGTCAACCCGTTGTCCCCGCCCCCGCCCGCTCCTCCGTCGCCGTCCCACATCGCGCGCACGACGCCGAAGTCGATGACGCGCGGGCCGTCGATGGTCACGAGCACGTTGGACGGCTTCAGGTCCCGGTGCACGAGGCCGGTGCCGTGGATCTCGGTCAGCGCGTGCGCGAGACCGGCCGCCAGGACGCGCACGGAACGGGCCGGCAGCGGCCCGAACTCGTCGCCGACGACGGATCTGAGGGTCGGGCCGGGCACGTACCCGGTCGCGACCCACGGCAGGTCCGCCTCGGTGTCGAAGTCGATGACCGGCGCCGTCCACCGGCCGCCGACCCGCCGCGCCGCGTCGACCTCCTGCCGGAACCGCAGCCGGAACTCCTCGCGCTCGGCGTACTCGCGGTGCACGAGCTTCACCGCGACGGTCCGGCCGCGCGCGTTGCGCGCCAGGTAGACCCGCCCCATGCCGCCGGCGCCGAGCCGGGCGAGCAGACGGTACGGGCCGATCCACGTCGGATCGGACGGCGTGAGTCGTTGGGTCGCCAAGGCCCCTCCCCCATAGGACTTCCCGGCCCGGCCGTCACCCTCGCGCGGCCCCCGGACCCGTCCTCACCGCGCGCCGCCCGCCCGCCGCCCGTCCCGCCGCGGGGTCGCCCGGCCTGCGGGCCCCCCTGGGGCCGGGCGCCGGACGAACCGGCGGCGCGACACCCGTGTGACGGGCGGCACGCATGGTGCGGGAGAGGCGTCCGGCGGGGCCGGGCGGCTCGGGTCTCCGCGGGGCCGGGAGGACCGGCCGGGATCCCCCAGAGAATAGCGCCGGGGACGATCTCTGTCCGTCCCCACCACCCCGCCCGGACCGTTCGACACCGGATCGGTACGAGGAACTCCCGCTTCCGCGACGGAGGTTCGGCAGAGCCGCACGCACACGCTCCACAACCACCCGCCAACGCCAGCCCCAGTGCTTCCCGTTGCACCGCTCGCAAGCGACGGCACGAACGGCGCCCGCCACCGAACACCTCCCCGTCACGGCCCTGCCCCACCCCACGCCGGCAACGTCGAAATGACCCACCCACCACCCCTCGGACGGGCACGAGCACATCGGCGCGCAGGCTCGCAGACGCACCCAGGCTCGCGACGGAGAGCCCCCTCCCGTCCGAGCGTCGGGGCCCGCACCGCACCCGCACCCCGGGGATCCGGCCCCGTCCCCGAACCGAGGGCCCGTCACACGAGAACCGCCGCCGTCGGCGCCCTGCGTCCACCGAACCCACGGGGGACGCCGGCAGGGCTCGTCGCCCTAGGGCGAGTACCCGAGCACGGCGTTCTCCGCCGCACCCCCGAACCCTCCGGACCCGCCGGACCCGCCGGACCGGAGACCCCCCAGGTGCTCCACGATCCCCCTCGCACCGAACCACGCCCCCGCTCGGGCGGCGGGCTCGTCCGCACGTCCGCCCGTCCACGTGTCGACGCCGTCGTGACAGCCGGCGACGCGCACGGGTGGACGGGAGCGGGCACGTCGAACCCGGCGCCGACTCGGGCCCCAACCCCGACACCGGCGCGTGTGCCATCCACGGCGCCATGGTGCCCGACCGGTCTGACAACGCGGTCCGGGCCCGCTGCGAGACTGGATCCGTACGCGCCGCACTCGCACCCGACAGCCGCCGCCCGGGTCCCTCCCCCTCCCTCCTCGGGTCGTGGGAGGACGGGAGAGCGGAGGTCGGAGACGGGGAGAAACCATGACCCACGACCGCCCCGACCGGTCCAGCCGGCCCGACCGACCCAACCGGCCCAACCGGTCCGCCCGGTCCGCCCGGTCCGACCGTCCCGACCGACGGGGGTGGGCGATCGAGATCGTCCTCGGCTCCGGGGTCACGGTGGGGACCCTGGTCACCCTCGGCGCGGCGGGGGTGTTCGCGGAGGCCCGGAGCGGGGCCGGCGCCGTCGTCGTGGAGATCGGGTGGCCGACGCTCGCCCTCTCCGTGCTCGCGGGCTCCTGGGCCGCCTCTCGCTACCGTCGACGCGCCCTGCGGCGTACCTCGCGACACGATCACGAAGAACTCCCCGTCGACGCACGGGCCACCACCGGCTCACCGCTCACACCCGCACCATGACCGCAACGGTCGCCCGCCCCGCCCCACCCGCGACTCACCCGAAAAGGGCCGGCGTGGAGGGGAATGGGGCGGCAGGATCGCGTGGTTGAACGAGTCGGGTGGACGTGGGGTGGGGGCGGTTGGCGGAGGTCTTCGTCTGCGCGTGCTGTGGGCAGGCGTTGACGGCGCCCGTGTCACGGGTGGTGCTGCCCTCGCACTCCTCACACAGCGGGGCGCACTCCTTCCTGCCCTCGTTGATGGAGCCGGGTACCTACGCCGTGCGACGGGACTCCCGGCGGCGGGGGCGCGAGTTCGTGTGCTCGGCGGGGGATTCGCGCGGCACGGTGTTGGTGCCGGAACTGTCCGGTGACCCCTGCCTGGGCATCGTGCCCGGACCGCGACCCAACGTGCTCTGCGCCGGCTGTGGCACGGGGGTCGGGGAACGCTGGGACGACTGCGGGATCTGGAACCAGCTCGTCCTGCTGCCCCGGCGGGTGCGCCGGAGGGGCCCGAGGCCCGGCGAAGGGCCCGTGCGCGCGGAGCCGACCGACAGGGTTGGGTACGCGCGCGGGTACACGCACGGCGAGGACTCACGGCTGCCCGCGCTGACCCCGGACGGGCATTGGGAACCGCGGTGGGAGGCGGAGGGCGGGGCCGTGTCGGCCCGCCTGTTGGCGGCGTCGGGAGGCATGCCGCTCCGGCTGCCGGCCGGACTTCCGACGCGGATGTTCGATCGACTCCTGCGCGCCCTGCTGCCGTACGGGCCGGCGGTCGAGAGCGCGGGATGGCCGCGGGTGGCCGTGGCGGGGCCCGGGCTGCCGCCGCACGCGGACGCGCGGGTACTGCTCGTGCCGGCCGATCCCCGGACCGGCCTGCCGCTGGATCCGGTGACCGGCGGGGTCACGGACGGCTCCCCGCGTGCCCGTCGTCCCCGTCGGCTCCGGCCTGTCGCCACGCCCGCACCCCCACCCGCAGCGGCACCCGCGTCCGCTGCCACCCCCGCGCGCCACGGCCCCGCCGCCTCCGACGGCGACGGCCGCGGCCGGGACCGGGACGGTGACCGGGGCCGCGACCGCGACCGCGGCCGCGTCGGTGACCGGGCCGCCGTCCAAGCGGGCGGCACGCCGGATCCCGTAGCCCGCACCTGGGCCGGGCCGGATCGGCGGCCGGCGGGCGGGAGCCGGTTGGTGCCGGTGGCGGGGCCGGTGTGGCGGGAGCTCGTGGCACCGACCGTCCGGACCCGGCTTCCGGTGTCCGGTGGGCTGCCGCCCGGCGTGGAGGCGGATGATCCCGTTCCGAATCACCCGACCCGCCTGTTCCAGCCCTCGCACAGGGTGCTGACGGCGACGCTGGAGCGACTGCCCGAGGCGCGGGAAGCGTGGTTCGAGCCGATCCGGCGGCGGCTGGAGCACGCCGACGTGCGCCGGCTCCTC
This sequence comes from Streptomyces dryopteridis, assembly GCF_049606955.1. Lineage (NCBI taxonomy): Bacteria > Bacillati > Actinomycetota > Actinomycetes > Kitasatosporales > Streptomycetaceae > Streptomyces > Streptomyces dryopteridis. Next base: position 2,366,887 of record NZ_CP187113.1, read on the forward strand.
TCCTGATCCCGGCCCAACTTCACCCCACCCCACCCCGCCCCACCCGGATGCGCGGACGGCCCCGCTCGGCGACCGGGTCCGGGTCTGACACAGACGGACGGACGGTTCTCGCCGGGCGGGGCCGTGGGCCGCGCGGATGGTGCGGGTGGTGCGGATGGTGCGGGTGGGTCGGTCAGTCCTCGACGACCAGCGCCGGGGTGCTGCGCGTGAGGATCTCGCCGCGGAAGAAGGCCGGGCTGCGGCGCTCCGTGACGACCATGACGACCAGGCCGAGGGCCAGCAGGCCGACGCCGATGACGAAGACGCTGCCGACGCCGAGGACGGTGGAGCCCGAACCGTAGGTGGGGTCCCACATGTCGTACAGGGTCTTGGCGAAGACCGCGGCCAGGAGCACCCCGCCCAGGAGCGGGAAGACGCCCTTGAAGAACAGGTCACGGGCCGAGTTGCGCAGGTCGCGGCGGAAGTACCAGGCGCAGGCGAACGCGGTCAGGGAGTAGTAGAAGCAGATCATCAGGCCGAGCGCGAAGATCGTGTCGGTGAGGACGTTCTCGCTGACCAGGGTCATCACCGTGTAGAACGCGCCGGTCGCGACGCCCGCCATGACGGTGGCGCGGCCCGGGGTCTTGAACTTGGGGTGGACCCTGGCGTAGGCGGGCGGCAGGGCCTCGTACGTGGACATGGCCAGGACCGTGCGGGCCACCGGGATGAAGGTGGTCTGGAGGGACGCGGTCGCGGAGGCGAGGACGGCCACGAACAGGAGCACGCCGAGGACGGGACCCATCACGGGGCCGGCGAGCGCGGCGAACACGTTGTCGGAGGTCTCGGGGTTGCCGAGGCCCAGGCCGCTGCCGCCGGAGCCGACGGCCATCTGCGCGGCGATGCCGGTGGCGAGGTAGGAGCCGACCAGGACGACCATCGCGACGAGCGCGGCGCGGCCGGGGGTCTTGGCGGAGCCGGTGGTCTCCTCGTTGGTCGCCAGGCAGGCGTCCCAGCCCCAGTACATGAAGATCGAGAGCGACAGACCGGCGGTGAACGCGGCGAGGGAGTCGACCGCGAAGGGGTTCATCCACTGCCAGGAGAAGTCGAGGCCGGTGTCGAAGGTGTTGGCGCCGGCCTTCTGGAAGGCCATGGCGACGAAGATCGCGAGGACGGCGAGCTGGAGGCCGACGAGGGTGTACTGCACGCCCTTGGTGGCGGTCATGCCCCGGTAGCTGATGGCGGTCGCGGCGGCGATCAGGGTGAGGCAGGTGAGGATGTGGACCGGCTTGTTGTCGTCGAGGGCAGCGATCGACGGGTTTCCGGTGATCTCGCCGGCGAGGAGCCAGAAGTAGCTGGTGGCGACGCCCGCGAGGTTGGAGAGGACGATGATCGTGGCGATCACCAGGCCCCAGCCGCACATCCAGCCGATGCGCGGGCCGAATGCCTTCACGGTCCACGTGAAGGAGGTGCCGCAGTCGGGCATCGCCTTGTTCAGCTCGCGGTAGGCGAAGGCCACCAGGAGCATGGGGAGGAAGCCCGCGAGGAAGATCGCGGGCATCTGCATGCCGACCTCGCCGGCGGTGGAGCCGAGCGTGGAGGTCAGGCAGTAGACGGGGGCGACGGTCGATATGCCGATGACGGCACTGCCGAGCAGACCGACGGATCCCTTTCCGAGACCCTTGCCTCGAACGCCGCCCTCGGCGACGCCCATTACCGTGTCTCCGGCCGGGAGCCGAACGTCCATCTGTGTCATGGGTCAGGACGTTAGACGCTGCGATATCCACATCCGGAGGACTAAAGTCCACTCACGAAGGACCCTCTCGTCCTTGGAATCTTGAGATCGTGAGACTTAACGATCACGTAATAGAAGGTTCACAGACCTGACGGAGTCGGTTTGAACGGGTCCGGAGACCTGCTTCCGCCATACGGAAACCGCAGCTCTGCCCGTTTTGCCCCATTCCAAACTTTCCCGCACGAGTTTTCCAAGGCCCCCGGAACCCCCGATTCCTCCACACACCGCCGCCGACCGATCACCCTGCGCCTCCCCACGCGCCCCCGCCGACCCCGCCGCCGCCCGGGGCCGGGAGGGGCGGGGCGCTCACGGGGCACTCACGGGGCACGGCCGGCCGGTGCTCAGGAGGGGCCGAGGGCCTTCACCGGCACCCCCGCCACCTCGGTGATCCACTCCGCGACGGACTCCTCGCCCAGGTTCACCCCCACCCACGCGTACTCGCCCGCCGGCACGCCCGAGGGCGCGCCACTGCCCCGGACCGCCGACACCTGGTACCTCGCCCCGTCCCGCACGATGGTGATCGGGCCGCCCGAGTCCATCTGCGCGGCCGACTGCCCACCCGGATTGTCGAAGCAGAGCGACAGCCTCGGGTACCGGTCGACGATCGCGTTCGCCGCGCAGTCACGAGTGGCCCGCAGACCGGTGTCGAGCAGCTTGAGCCGGTCCGCCGGCCGGTCACCCTCGGGGTCGGTGAGGCCCCAGCCGAAGACCCGCACCGGGTCGAGGCCGTCAGCGCCCGTACCGAGCCGCACCGGAGTGCCGAGCGCCGGCTCCACCGGCTTCGCCAGGCGCAGCAGCGCCACGTCGTGCTGCCGGCCCTCGGGGGTGCCCGGGCCGGGCAGGTACTCGGGGTGCACGACCACCTCGGCCACGTCGAGGAGCGCACCGCCCCGGGCGTGCTCCGTCGAGCCGATCCGCACCTTGCGGCTGCCGGCGTCCGTCGTGTCCGCGCAGTGCGCGGCCGTCAGCACCCAGTCGTCGGCGATCAGCGACCCCCCGCAGTAGTGCGAGACCTCACCGCCCCACGTGACCGCCTGCACGGACACCACGAAGGGCTGCTCCCCGGGCGTCGCCTCGTGGCCGCCGATGATCGCGTGCGCGGGGGCCGCCGTGAACAGCGGGGCGAGCACGGCGCCGAGCGCCGCCGCCGTCAGCGCGACCCCGGCGCGGGGACGGACCCGGGGGCGGGTGCCGGGACGGGTGCCGGCGGCGGGCGGACGGGAGTACCGGCGGGCGTCGCGGTCTGCGTCACGGCGGGTGGAACGGTTCGCGGTCACGGGGTGGTGTGGCCTTTCACGAGGGGGCGGAGGGCGGGGTGTGCGCTCCGTCCGCAAGCCTGCCGCCGCCCCAACCGGGGCCCCGTCGGCGAACGACCCGTGATCATCGCCCCTCGGCCCGGCCGCGTTCCACTCCGCGCCCGGGCCGTTCCCCCCCCCTGTCCCGCGCCCGTTCCGTCCCCGTTCCCGCCCTGTTCCCGGGCGGCGGCGCGGCCGACACCGGCCCCGTCGGATTCCGACGGAATCCATCGGCATCCGTCGGCATCCGACGGGACCCGTCGGCCCCCCGTCAGGTGGTCCAGACGATCGACTGGGTCTCGCTGTACGCGTGCAGCGCGTACGAGCCCACGTCGCGGCCCACCCCCGACTTCTTGAACCCGCCGAACGGCGCCTCCATGTTCCGGCCGATCGTGTTCACGCCGACCCCGCCCGCGCGCAGCTCGCGCGCGACCCGGAACGCCCGTGCCACGTCCTTCGACCACACGTAGTCGATGAGGCCGTAGTCGCTGTCGTTCGCCAGCGCCACCGCCTCCTCCTCCGTGTCGAACGGCACCACGACCACCACCGGCCCGAAGATCTCCTCCCGGACCGCCCGCATGTCGTTCGTGCAGTCCGCCAGGAGGGTCGGGGCCACCCAGAAGCCCTTGCCCCGGGCCGCGCCCTCGCCGACGACGGGTCGCTCGCCGCCCGCCACCACCCGCGCGCCCTCCTTGCGGCCGAGTTCCACGTACGCCTCGACCCGGTCGCGGTGCGCCGCCGAGATCACCGGGCCGACGACCGTGCCCCGTTCGCGCGGGTCGCCGACCTTCATGAAGGCCAGGTAGCCAGTCAGCTTCTCCAGCAGCGCGTCCTGCACCGAGCGGTGCACCAGCACGCGGGTGGGCGCCGTGCAGATCTGCCCGCTGTAGAAGGAGAAGGTGGTGCCGATGCCGAGGGTGGCCGCGTCCAGGTCGGCGTCCTCGAAGACGATCGCCGCGCCCTTCCCGCCCAGCTCCATCAGTTGCCGTTTCATCTGCCGGCCGCAGACCTCCGCGATCCGCTGCCCGACGGCGGTGGAGCCGGTGAACGACACCATGTCCACCTCGGGCGCGGCCACCGCCGCCTCCCCGACCGCCACGGACTGCCCGTTCACGACGTTCACGACCCCGGCCGGCACCCCGGCCTCCGCCAGCGCCGCCGCCATCCGGAACACCGACAGCGGGTCCTGCGGGGCGGGCTTGACCACCACCGTGTTGCCCATGGCCAGCGCCGGCGCCACCTTGCCCGCCGGGTTCGCCCACGGATTGTTGTACGAGGTCACGCACGTCACGACGCCGACCGGCTGGCGCACCTCCAGCGCGCCCAGCACGCTCGCGCCGCCCATCGGGCCGGCTTCCGTGACCTGCGGCGGCAGCCCGCGTTCGGTCGGCTCCAGCGCGCCCTTGGCGTAGCGTCGGAACCGCGAGACGCCGACGCCGACCTGCATGCCGCGCGAGATGCCCGTGGTCGCGCCGGTCTCGGCCTGGGCCAGTTCCGCCCAGCCGACGAACTCCCGCTGCATGATGTCGGCGGCCCGGTCGAGGATCGCGGCCCGTTCGGCCGGGGAGGTGCGCGACCAGCCGGCCAGCGCCTCCCGCGCCGCCCGCGCCGCGTCCGCGACCTGCTCGACCCCGGCCTCGGGGGCCAGGCCGACCACGCTCTCGTCGGCGGGGTTCACCACCTCGTAGTGGCCGCCGCTCGGCTCGACCCACTCGCCGCCGATGAACAGGGACTGCCGCACGGGCCCCCCGCCGCCGGATCCCCCGCCCCCGGGCCTCCCGCTGCCGGGCCTCCCGCTGCCCCCGCCGACAGCACCGTCGTTGACGCTCATCGCGTGCTCACCGTCCTCGTGTCCCGGCCGGAGCGCAGCACGATGCCCGGGATCGCCCCGGTCACCTCGTCGTCCCGGATCGTCTCCACTCCGTTGACCCGCACCGACACCATGCCGATCGCCCGCGAGTCCAGCCGCGGGCTGTCCCCGGGCAGGTCGTGCACGAGGGTGGCGGGCCCGGCGTCGATCCGCTCCGGGTCGAAGAGGACGAGGTCGGCGTGGGCGCCCACCTCGATCCGGCCCCGGTCGCGCAGCCCGAACAGGCGGGCCGGGTCGTCCGTCAGCATCTTCACGGCCCGCTCCAGCGGCAGCAGCCGGCGCCCGCGCAGGCAGTCGCCGAGGAACCGGGTGGTGTACGGGGCGCCGCACATCCGGTCCAGGTGGGCGCCCGCGTCCGATCCGCCGAGCAGCACGTCCTCGTGCTCCCAGGTCTCCGCGCGCAGGGCCCAGCTCGCCGGGTCGTTGTCGGTGGGCATGGGCCACAGCACGGTGCGCAGCTCGTCGTTGGCGCAGATCTCGACCAGGCACTCGAAGGGGTCGAGGTCGCGTTCGGCGGCGATGTCGCGCACGACGCGGCCGGACAGGCCCTCGTTGGCGGCGCTGTAGGTGTCGCCGATGACGTACCGGCCGAAGTCGGCGAGCCGGCGGAAGACGCCGGCCTCCTTGCTGTCGGCGCGGCGCAGCATCTCGGCGCGGGTGTCGGGGTCGCGCAGGCGCGCGATCCGCTCCGGGACGGGCAGCGCGAGGACCTCGCCCCAGCCGGGGATGAGGTTGAGGGCGCAGAACGTGCCCAGGGACATGTTCATGGGGGTGAGGATCGGCATGGTCAGCGCGACGATCCGGCCGCCCGACTTGCGGGCCCGTTCGCTCGGCACGAGCTGGCGCGGCACGCGCTCGGGCACGGCGGCGTCCACGGTCAGCACGTTCCAGTTCAACGGGCGACCGGCGGCGGCGCTCATCTCCACGAAGAGGTCGATCTCCTCGTCGGCGAACTGGTCCAGGCAGCCGGCGACGATGGCCTCCAGCTGCGTGCCCTCGTGCTCGCCGACGGCCCGCGACAGGGCCAGCAGTTCCTCCGGCCGGGCGTGCCGGGAGGCGACGGGGGCGCCGTCGCCGTCGGAGTGGGTGGAGGACTGGGTGGTGGACAGGCCCCAGGCGCCGGCGTCCATCGCCTCGTGCAGCAGGGCCAGCATCGCGTCGAGCTGCTCGGGGGTGGGCTGCCCGCCGACGGCGTCCTCGCCCATCACGTGCCGGCGCAGCGCGCAGTGGCCCACCATGAATCCGGCGTTGACGGCGGTGCGGCCGTCGAGGGCGTCGAGGTACTCGCCGAACCCGGACCAGGACCAGTCCACGCCCTCCTCCAGCGCGGCCAGGGCCATGCCCTCGACCTTGCTCATCATGCGGCGCGTGTAGTCGGCGTCCTCGGGGCGGGCCGGGTTGAGCGGGGCCAGGGTGAACCCGCAGTTGCCGCCGACGACGGTGGTCACCCCGTGGTTCATGGACGGCGTGGCGAACGGGTCCCAGAACAGTTGGGCGTCGTAGTGGGTGTGCGGGTCGACGAAGCCGGGGGCGAGCACGAGACCGGTGGCGTCCTCGTCGGTGCGTGCCTCCTCGGTGACCGTGCCGGGGGCCGCGACGACGGCGATCCGGCCGTCCCGGATGCCGACGTCGGCGACGAAGGCGGGAGCACCGGTGCCGTCCACGACGGTCGCGCCCCGGATGAGGTGGTCGAGCATGAGACGAGCCTCCTGTGCGGTGTGCGATCTGCGGTGTGCGCTGTGCCTGCGGGCCGGGGGCCGCGGGGCCCGGGCCAGCGTCCGGCGCGGGCGGCGCCCCAGGCGCCCCCGGCGCGTGCGGCGCGCGCGGGCGGGCGTCGCGGGCATGCGGGCGGGCCGGCGCGGGGGCGGGTGGGCGCGCGATGGGCCCCGGCGGGGGCGGTGGGCCGGCCGCGGCCGTACCGCCTCCGACCGGGGCCGGGGTGCGGGGTGGCGGTCCGGGAAGACGCCACCCCGGTTCACGGGGGCCGGCCGGGACGCCGTGCGCGACGCGCGCGCACCGCCCGGGCCGACGGGGCCTCAGCCCTCGGCCGCCTCGCGGAACCGCGTGGTGCGGTGCACCGGGTCGGTGTCGATGTGCGGGATCACGTGCTCGCCGATCAGCTGGATGCTCTTGAGGGTGTCCTCGCGGGACACCCCGATCGGCAGGCCGAAGGAGAGCTGGTCGGCCCCGGCCTCCTCCCAGCGGCGGCACTGCGCGAGGACCTCCGACGGGTCGCCGCAGATCATCAGCTCCTCCGCGATCAGCAGCTCGATGATCTCCGCGTTGTACTCCGGCAGCAGTTCCGGCCACTCCGGGATGCCCTCGGGGCGCGGGAAGGTGTCGTGGTAGCGGAAGACGAGCGACTGGAGCCGGTTCAGTCCGCCGTTCACGGCGATCTCGACGGCCTTGTCGTGGGTCTCGGCGCAGATGGCGGTGGAGGTGACCATCACGTTGTCGTTGACGAACGCGCCGATGGCCTTGGCCTCGCGGATCGCGGTCTTGTACTGGTCCAGCACCCACTCCATGTCGGAGACCTTCTGGACGCTGAACCCGAGCACGCCCAGGCCCTTGCGGGCGGCCATCGCGTAGGAGGCCGGGGAGCCGGCGGCGTACCACATGGCCGGGTGGGCCTTGCCGTACGGCTTGGGGAAGATCTTGCGCGGCGGCAGCGACCAGTGCTTGCCCTGGAACCCCTCGTACTCCTCCTGGAGGAACATCTTGGGGAACTCGGCGATGGTCTCCTCCCACAGCTCCTTCGTGTGGTTCATGTCCGTGATGCCCGGGAAGAAGCCGAGGATCTCGTGGCTGCCGGCGCCGCGACCGGTGCCGAACTCGAACCGGCCCTCGGAGAGGTGGTCGAGCATGGTGACCTTCTCGGCCACCTTCACGGGGTGGTTGACGGGGGCGAGGGGGTTGAAGATGCCGGAGCCGAGGTGGATGCGCTCGGTGGCGTGGGCGAGGTAGCCGAGGAAGACCTCGTTCGCCGAGATGTGGGAGTACTCCTCCAGGAAGTGGTGCTCGGAGGCCCAGGCGTACTTGAAGCCGGACTTGTCGGCCTGGATGACGTACTCGGTCTCCTCGATGAGCGCCTTGTGCTCCGCCTCGGGGTCGACCTTGGACCGCGCCTCGGGCACGTAGCCCTGCACAAAGAGACCGAATTCCACGGGGTTCACCGTCCTTCTCGGTTTCTGACTAACCGTCAGATGCGATGGGTCCGACTGTTCCACCGCGACTCACGACCGTCAATACCTGACGATCCATCAGTCAACGGGCTCTCGACCGCCCCGCGGAGCCCCCGGAAACCTCGCGCGCCGGCCCATGCCGAAGCCCGCGGGCCCAGACGACGCCGAGGGCCCGCGGACGGGTCGGAGGGAGGGGCGGGGAGCACGGTGGCGGGCAGGTCAGGGGCGATATGGGGGGCCTCGGTGCCCGGGGCCGGGGATCGGGGGTCCGGGGTCGGGGTCAGAGGGGATAGGCCCGGGGTCCGGGGCCAGACGCCAGAGGTCCGGGGTCAGAGGATGCTGACGCCGGCCAGCCACCCGCCGTCCACGACGAACGGCTGCCCCGTGGTGTAGCTGGAGTCCTCGCCGCTCAGGAAGAGCGCGAGCCGCGCCGGCTCGTCCGGGCGCCCCGCCCGACCCAACGGCACCACCCTGCGGTAGATCGCGTTGACCGCCTCCGTCGCCTCCGGGCTGGGGCCCGCCGGGTCGAGCAGGGCGGGGTTGGACATGGGGGTGTCCACCGCCCCGGGGCAGATGGCGTTCACCCGGATGTTCCGGTCGGCCAGCTCCACCGCCGCGACCCGGGTGAGCCCGAGGATCGCGGCCTTGGTCGCCGCGTACGCGCCCACGTACGCCATGCCCGTCAGCCCCGTGTACGAGGACGTGTTCACGATCGTGCCACCGCCGGCCGCCGCGATCTCCGGGGCCACGGTCTTGATGCCGAGGAAGGTGCCGATCTGGTTGACGCGGATCAGCGCCTCGAACTCCTCCAGCGGCGTCTCGACCAGCTGGTTGAACCGCAGGATGCCCGCGTTGTTGACCAGTCCGTCGATCCGGCCGCCGAATGCCTCCTTCGCGACGGCCACGGCCGCCTCCCAATCGGCGGGCAGCGAGACGTCCAGGTGCGCGTAGCGCGCCCGGTCCTCCCCGTGCTCCTCCCGGATCTCCTTGGCGACCGCCTCGCCCTGCGCGTCGAGCACGTCGGCGAGCAGCACCCGCGCCCCCTCGGCCGCGAACAGTCGCGCCTCCTGCTCGCCCTGCCCGCGCGCGGCACCCGTGATGACGACGACCCGTCCGTCGAGCTTGCCCATGACCGAACCCCTCCCTCGTGAGTACCTGTGAACCCGGTGGAACCGCCCCGCTCTCCCGCCCCGCTCTCCCGCCCCGCTCTCCCGCTCAGCCCTCCAGCAGCGGTGCGACCTCCGCCCCGAACGCCGCGATCTGGTCCAGCAGCTCCGCACAGTCCCGCGAGCGGAACCGGACCTGGATCTGGTCGACGCCGAACCCGCGGTACTCCCGGAGCGACGCGGCCAGGGCCTCCGGCTTGCCCGTGAGGGTGCGGCGCCCCGTGTCCCAGCCCGGTTCGCCCACGTAGAGGACCTCCGTGATCGCGCCGATCTCGATCGGGTCCGTGACCCCGGCGGCGGAGCGCAGTTCGCGCAGGCGGGCGATCTGGGCGGGGAACGCCGTGCGCGGGTCGCCCTGCGGGAGCCATCCGTCCCCGCGCACCGCCGCGCGCCGGACGGCCGCCGGGGAGGAGCCGCCGACCCAGATCGGCACCCGTTCCTGCGCGGGACGCGGCGCCTGGCCGAGGTCACGGAAGGAGAACAGCTCGCCCTCGAACTCGGGGAACTCCTCCGGGCCGAGCGCGGCACGCAGGGCGTCGATGGTCTCGTCCAGCACCGGGCCGCGCCGTTCGAAGTCGACGCCCAGGACCTCGAACTCCTCCTTCACGTGGCCCGCGCCGACGCCGAGGATCAGCCGGCCGCCGGCCAGGTGGTCCAGGGTGGCGTACTGCTTCGCGCTGATCAGCGGGTGCCGCAGCCCGGCGACGGCCACGTGGGACAGCAGCCGGACCCGGGTGGTGATGCCGGCGAGGAAGGAGAGGGTGGCGATCGGGTCGTACCAGATGGTGCTCATGGGGCCCGCCAGCCGCCGGGGGATGGCCACGTGGTCGCACGAGGCGAGGTACCCGAAACCCGCCTCCTCCGCCGCCCGCGCGACCGCCGCGAGTTCGCGGGGACCGGCCCCGGCCTCCCAGGGCTCGGCGTAGATGACACTCTGCGACTGGACCGGGAGCTGCATCCCGTAAACCAGCCGGCCTTCCTCGAACACGCGCGCCATGGGGACCGCCTCTCGCCGCGATGGGGTGCGGGTGCGCGCCCCATCGTGGTACCTGACGGATCGTCAGACAAGGGGTGCGGCCCCACCTCCCCGACCCGGACCGGGCAGGGCCGACCCGGACCGGCCCGCGGACGCCGAAGGGCCCGGCGTGACCGCCGGACCCTTCGTGACGCACCCGCACCGCCCACCGGCGGCTCAGATCGCGTACGGCCACACGCTGAGCATGTGCGCCCCGTACCAGCACCCGAAGAGGACGCCGCCCGAGAGCACCACCACCGCCGTCCGCGTGCGGGCCCGCGCGAGCCCGAGCGCGACCGGCAGCAGGAACACCACGGCGGGCGCCAGCAGCCGCAGCTTGCAGTGGTAGAAGTTGCTCTGCCCGAGGGTGATCACGACGAGGAACACCCCGTACGCGAACAGGGGTGGCCACGCACCCCGCCGCCAGGCCAACGCGGTCGCCGCGACACAGGCCGACACGAGCACCGCCGTGCTCACCGGCACCCAACCCGCGTTCCCGTCCTGGTGCCCCTCCGCGCCCAGCGTGTTGCCGAGGAACTCGACGAAGGCCCGGCCGCTGTCCCAGTGCGTGCCCCACCCCGCCTCCTGCACCACGAACCACGCGTCCATCCGTCCCAGCCGCAGGCCCACCCACGCCAGGTAGGCCGGCATCCCCACGCAAGCCAGCGCGAGCCCGCCGACGGGACGCGCCGCCGAGGACCAGGGCAGGCCCGCCCGACGATCCGCCACGACCCGCAGCAGCACCGCGACCCCGAGCGCCGCCACGACGCACACGGCCGCCGGCCGGGTCAGCCCCGCGAGCATCCCCGCCGCGCCCGCCCACCACCAGGCACCACGACGCGCCGCGTAGAGCGTGCCGAGGCACAGCGCCAGGAACAGCGATTCGCTGTACCCCATCACGAACGCCACCGCCATCGGCTGCGCACCCGCCAGGAGGACGAGCCCGATGAACGCCGCGCGACGCCCGTACAGATCGGTCAGCAACCGGTCGGCGGCCACGAGGGCGGCCAGCAGCCCGAGGTGGGCGACCAGCAGCGCGGCCGTTCCCGCGTCCAGCCCCGTGAGGGCGTGCACCCCTCGGGTGAGCAGCGGGTAGAGGGGGAAGAAGGCCGTGTTGTTGCCCTGGGGCGCGCCGTTCTCCCCGAAGGTCAGCGCGGTCGGATAGCCGTTGGTGGCGACGTCCAGGTACAACTGCGCGTCCCACGACAGCAGCCGGTCGCGCACGGAGAGGCCCCCGGGCCGGGACATCGCCGCGAGCACGAGCAGGTGCAGGACCGTCGAGACCGCGTACACGAGCAACGCCGGACCGACCAGTTCGACGGCCCGCCCGAGCACGGGACCCCGCACCCACCGGCCAACCGACGCGTCGACCACGCCACGTCGCCCGCCACGGCGGACGGCGGCCGCGCCGGAACCCCCCGCGCCACGCCCGCGCCGGACATCGGCGGCACCCCGGGCATCGGCGGCACCCCGGCCGCCGTCGGCGCCCACGGACCCACCCCCGGGCCCGTCGTCGATCAACGCAACACCCGGTCCCCCGGGTTTCATTCCGTCCCCGGCCGCCGATATCCCGCCGCCCCGCACACCACCGGGCGCGGACGGACCGTACGCACCGCGTGCGTCCGGCGCGCCGTACCCGGCACCCGTCCCCTCGGGGCCGGGCCCGCCGTCGGGCGGAGCGGCGTACGGCCTGGGCCCGGGAACCGGTGTGCCGAACGGCGGCGCCGGCACCCCCTCCCCGTCGCCCGCCGTCGGGCGCGCGTGCTGCTGGTCCACGTCGCTCTCGTCTCCTCGTGCATCGATCTCTGGGTGGTGCGTCACGGGGTGTACGCCCGGCGCGGGCCCGCGGGTGGACAGGGGAACGCGAATGTGGCGGGTGTCACGTCGGCCGCCCCTCGGGGGTGCCGGTCGCCGGCACGGTCGGCGAGGCCGTCGGCCGGAGCGGCGACGTCGGTCCCGAGGCGGGTTCCGTCGTCGGAGTCGCCGGCGGGCCCGCGTCCGGTTCCCGGACCCGCGTCGGGGTACCGGTCCCGGTCGGGGCCGGCGAGGGCGCCTCACGGGAGGCGGACCCGGTCGGGCCCGGCCCCTCCGTCACCGGCGCGGCGGGCGGTGCCACGGGATCGTCGGGCCCGACTCCGTCGGTCGGGCCGAACCCCGGACCGAACACGAACAGCACACCGGCGAGCGCCCCGCCCACACCCACGCCGACCGCGGCCGACCGCCGGCGGCGCCGTCGACGGGCCCGTGCGCGGATCTCGTGGGCCGGCGCCGGGCCGGCCCGGCGCGCGCCCGACTCCGCGAGCGCCCGGACGCCGTCGCCCACCACGTCCACCGCGTCCGCCTCGCCGCCGACGCGCCCGGCCGCGACGCGCCCGGGATCGGCACGCCCGGGATCGGCGGCGCCGTCGGCGCGCGGGGCATCGGGCCCCGGCCAGTTCTCAACCACGCCCGGCCTCCTCCTTCACGCCCCGGCGCTCCGCGGGCCCCAGGCGCGCCTCCAGCCGAGCGCGGGCCCGGGCCAGATGGGTCTTCACCGTGCCGGGGGACACGCCCATCTCCCGGGCGGTCTCCTCCACGGACAGATCGCACACGTAGTGCAGGGTCACCACCCGGCGCTGCCGGTCGGGCATCCGACGCAGCACGGCCGCGAGGTCCACCCCCGGCAGGACGGCGTCCGGCGGGTCCGCCACCGCGGGCTCGGCGCGCCGCCGCCAGGCGAACAGGTCACGCAGCACCCGACGGCGTCGGCTCACCGCGAGCCGCCACGCCACCGTGCGCACCCACGCCTCCGGCCCCCGTTCGAACTCCAGCGCGTGGCGTTTGCCCCAGGCCCGCACGAACGCCTCCTGCACCACGTCCTGGGCCTCGTGGAAGTCCCCGGTCATGACGTACAGGCGCCCGGTGAGACGGCGCACGGTGTGCGAGTAGAACGCGTCGAACTCGTCCTCCGTCACCCGCCCGCCCTTCGCCCGCACCACGCCTTGCCGGCCCGGGACGCCCTTCGGCGCCCGGCATCCCATCCGAGTCCCGGCACGGTCCGGACCTGCCGTTCCAGACCCTCCAGTGTGCCCGACCCGCCCGAAGGGGCCGGTCGGACGTTTCACTGACGGGCCCGCCGGGGACTGCCCGGCTCATGGACATCGAGTTGGCCCTCACCCTCGTCAGCGGTATCGCCTGGACCGTCGCCTACGTCGGGATCCTGCGCGCCGGCGCCCGTGACCGGACGTACGGGATGCCGCTCGCGGCCCTCGTCCTGAACCTGGCCTGGGAGTCGACGTACGCCGTGAACGAGTTCCGGCACGGGCTGTCGGCCCAGGGCGTCGTGAACGTGGTGTGGACCGCTCTGGACGTGGCCATCCTCGCGGGCTGGTTCCGGCACGGGCGGGCCGAGCTGCCGGCCTGGGTGGGTCGCCGGCTCTTCATCGCGTGGGGCGTCCTCGCCCTGGCCGCCGGATACGCCGTGCAGTGGCTCTTCCTCGCGCACTTCGGCACCCACGACGCGACCCGGAACTCCGCGTTCCTTCAGAACCTGCTGATGTCGGTCCTGTTCATCGCGCTCTACACGCGGCGTGAGGGGCCTCGCGGGCAGTCCCTGACCGTCGCGATGGCGAAGTGGCTCGGCACCCTCGCGCCGACCTTCCTCTTCGGCGTCATCGAGGACTCCCCGTTCATCCTCGGCCTCGGGCTGCTGTGCTGCGTCTTCGATCTGCTGTACATCGCGCTGCTCGTCAGGAACCCCGCGCTCCGCCCCGCCCCCTCGAACCCCGCCCCGGCCCAGTGAACCCAACGGAGCCGAAGGGTCACCGGGAGCCGACGGGCGGTGCCCCGTCGGTCCCCGTGATCGACTCGCCGCAGCGCCGCAGCAGGGCCGTCACCCGGCACGGCAGATCGCTCGGGTCCGCACAGCCCTCGTAGCCCGCGGCCCACAGGGCGAGTTCCGCCTCCGCCACCAACAACAGGATCACCACGGGCACGGCAACCAGCGCACCCCACAGCGCCTGGACCGCGTGCGGGGTCACGGTCTTGTCCACACTCATCGAGCCGTGTCTCCTCCCAGCACAGGACTCGGGCGGGCCTGGGGCGGTTGCCGCCGGGACATTCTGCGGGCCTCGGAGCACGGCTCTCACCCCTCCGCGCGAATCACGCGCACACCGCCACAACACGCGCATTTCGCGCATCCGAGCGGGTGTCCGCAGGCCGGCCCGGCACCCCGCCCTCAACCCGTCTCGGCATGCGGACGTTTTCCCCTCCGTCGGCGAGACGATCTGCGCTCCGCGCGCACCCGCCCCCGGGGCTGCGCCGCCCGCGCCCGGGACCTCTACGCTGTCCGCATGTTCTCCGTCCGGCAGGCCCTTCCCGCCGACGGCGTCGCGCTCGGCGACATCCACAGCACGGCATGGGCGGCGACATACGCGCCCTTCTTCGCCGCCGACTTCGCCGCCGAGGGCATCGCCTCCCGCCGCCACACCTGGCACGCGCGCATCGCCCGAACCCTCCCGCCCCCACCCACCGGCGCGTCGGACCCCCGTACCGGGGTCGGTTCGGCGCCGGCCGGCCCTGGGGAGCCCACACTCCGCGACGCGGGCACGATCCTGGTCGCCGAGGACGCCGGTCGTCTCCTGGCCCTCTCCTGGTTCCGCGCCTCGGGCACCGGGCCCGACGAGGTCGAGATCCTTTCGTTCTTCAACCACCCGGCCGGCTGGGGGACCGGCATCGCCGGGGCCCTGATGACCGCCACCCTCGCGCGCTCGGCGGAGGAGGGCTTCCGCCACGTCCGCCTGTGGACGCTGCGTGACACCCCTCGGTCCCGCCGCTTCTACGAGAAGTGCGGCTTCGCCCTCTCCGGCGCCGACCGTCCGCACGACTTCGGCGACGGCGAGCCCCTCGTCCAGGTCGAATACCGACGTGCCCTCAGCGCCCCCTGAGCCGAGGCCCGGACAGCTCGCGCGCGACCACTCGGCGCGCTGCCGCCCGTCGCGGGGTCAGAAGCCCGCGGGGCCCATCACGACCACGGGCCTGGCCGCCGGGTCCAGGGTCGCCAGCAGGGCCCGCATGCCCTCCTTGGGGAGACCGACACAACCCTGCGAGGGGCCGTCGTGGTCCACGTGCAACCAGATGTTGCCGCCCTTCGCCGCCCCCTCGGGCTTCGTCGGGTCGAGCGGCGACACGCCCTTGGCACGGTTGAAGTCGATCGCGATGACGTAGTCGAAGGACCCTGCCAAGGACTCCCCCTCGACCCCCCGCCCGCCCGCGACGAAAGCCGAGTCACGGTCGTACGGCAGCCGGGTGCCCTTCGGGGCGGCCAACAGGCCACCGGCGTCCGACAGGCTGAACACGCCCTGCGGCGAAGTGAGGTCACCGTAGGAGCGAGCGCCGTCCGCCGACCAGCCCTTGGCCCCGTTGCGCGCGGGCCAGGTCCCCGACGCGGCCCAGGGAGCGTTCGTCGTGGGTCGCGTGTAGAGGGTGACGGTGGCATGGGAGGACTTCGCGTCCTTGCCGGTGACGAGCACCAGTTGCCGAGAGTCCGCGGGCACCTTCGCCGCCGTCGCCGCGCTCAGCCCCGGCAGCCCGGCGGTGTTCGGGCCGGCCGCCCGTTCCTCGCTCCGGTCCGCCCGGGAGTCCTGACCACCGTGCGTGCCGCTCGCGCTCTTGGCGTCGGCCGCCGAGCCGTTCTCCGCGAGGTCCGAGCTGCCCTGGGTCTGCCGCGGCCAGGGGGCACCGGGCTGCTCGACCAAGGCGTACATCCAGCCACCCGTGAACGTCAGCAGACCGACCGTCGCGGCGTATCCGATCCGACGGGAGGTCGCGGAGGTGGTGGGGCCGGTGGAGCGGGCTCGGCGGTGCTTGCTCATGACGGCCGACCGTACCAGCCGGGGATCCGGCGAACGCCGAACGTGTGAACTTCCGGTGAATCCCCGTCCGAACCCCTCGGACGATCCCAACCTCCTTGTTTCTGATGGTTTGTCGCCCGGAACCGTCACCGGCGGCAGACCCCCGCAGGGCTTTGCGGGCCGCTCGCACCCGCCCGGGGGTGTGACGAACCGCATGGGCGCGACTCCCCCACCCCAGCGGCGCCCGCCCCCGCGTCCCCGCGCCCGCCTCCCCTCGGCCGGGCTCCGTCGCCCCTCCCGGACGCCCCCGGCCACGCGCACCGCTCACGCCCTGTCAGGCCCGTCCGCACCCGTCGGAACGAAACCTTCCGACCTCCCCTTTCGCCCCGGTTCGGAACACCCCGTCAAACAACTCCGGGGCGGCGGTTTTCCGCCGGCCCGATGGTCGGGACGGCGCCTCGAACCGGTCGTACGCTGCACTGATGACCATTCCCCGACTGAGCCCCAGGCGGGCTCGCACCCCACGCCGCGCGGCGCGCATCGTCATCGTCTCGCCCACCGGATCGGTCTTCCTCTTCCGCGAGAACAACGTGGAGGTGGGCATCCACTGGCTGCCGCCCGGCGGCGGCATCGACCCCGGCGAAAGCCCCGAGGACTGCGTCCGGCGCGAACTCCGCGAGGAGACGGGCTGGACCGATCTCGCGCCCCAGCGCCTGCTCTGCACCTGGGAGCACGACTTCACCCACCAAGGCGTGCCGGTGCGTCAGCACGAGCACATCTTCGTGACGCGGGGCCCCCTGCGCACCCCCACCCCCGAGGAACCCGACGCCGACTGGCGCTGGCTCTCCCCGCGAGCCCTCCGCGAGCTCGACGAGCCGATCTGGCCCCCGAACCTGACCACCCTCCTCGCCGAGGGAGCGGCGGGCCCCCTCGAACCCGTCCACCTGGGCCTGGTGCGCTGAGTCGCGAGCGACCCCGCCCCATCCCTCGCCCGTGCTCCGACAACGACCGGGGGCGGGAGCGGATTCCCGGGGATCGACGATTCACCCTTCGGAGGGCCAGGGACACACCGCGCCCTCCGAGCCGACCGGCACCGTCAGCGCCCGGCGGTGGCCCTCCGGTACAGGTCCGCGGTCCAATCGCCGAAGACGGTGCTGGTGGACACGTCGTCCGTGTCACCGCCCGTCAGGACACCGACGACCGCGCCGTCCGCCGCGATCCACGCGCTGCCGCTCGTGCCGCCCGGGAAGTCGGCGCAGTCGAAGCGCTGCTCCGTCGCCGACGTGCGCACGGCGGGGCCCGCGCACACGCGCGGCCGGTCACGGTCACTGGGGTAGCCGGTCACGGTGATCGGTTCCCCGACCCGGCCCGCCGTGTCCAGGCCCGCGGCCCCGACCACCGACTCCACGCTCCGCCCCGAGGCGTCGGGGGCGAGCCGGGCGAAGGCCAGGTCGTAGGCGTCGTCCTGAGAATCGGCCCACCGGGAGTCCTGGAACACCTCCGTGATGCGCCAGGTTCCGTACGGCGCCTTCCCGTCGGTGAAACCCGGTGCGAAGACCGCTCCGCGCCCCTCGGTCGGCGCCCCGTCGGAAAGGCAGTGGCCGGCGGTGGCTATGAGATTGCCGCCGGGACTGTGGACCACCGTGGCGGTACAGAAATGCCCGTCGGCCAACGGGCCTTCGAAGAGCGGGCCCGCGAAACGCGCGGCCTCGGGCCTGGTGTTCCGGGTGTCGGAGCCGGAGGCCGACGGACCGGGCGGCGACGACGAGGGCTCGGACGATGAGGGTCGCGGGGACGGCGTCGCGGGAGAGGGGGAGCCGAGGGCCGTGTGCGTGGGCGCCGACAGGGGATCGGCGCCTCCGTGCGGGCGCGGCGCGGCGGCCTCCGGGGCGGCCGGGGTGGCGCCGGCGAGTTTCTCGCTCCGCCCGTTCTCCAGGGCGGAGGTCACGAATCCCGAGGTGACGATGGCCACGGCGAACAGCAGGACGGCCAGCGCCGCACCCTTCCACGTCATCGAGCCCTCCCTCGCCATCAGCGGCTCCCCCTTCGCCCCCGCGAATCCTGCCCGGAGGCACGCGTCCCCCGCAAGGGTGACCGGGGTTCCGTCCACAGGCTGTGCAGAAGCCCCCGCCTCCGGGCCGAGCGACCCCCGCCCCCGGGGACCTTCGACCCTGTCGAAGATCCTTTCGCCGGAATTGAAACAAGAAAAGGAAGGCAATCCTTTCCTTAGTTTTTCATCGAATTCAATTCGGCCGGAATTCGCTGCTACAGTCCGATTTAAAGCGGCGCCGAAACCTTTCGGCGCACGCGTTTTCCCATGCGCACGCGGCGCGGCCTGGAGGGGCGATGAAGACGGCTGAGACTCGGATCGGCATGCGGCGGATGATCCACCGAGGCCCGATCACCACCTTGCGCACCACCGTGCCGCCCATGGTCCGCCGCCCCCGCGCGGCCGTCGGCCCGGTCACCATGTCCGCCGCCGCGATGCCCTGCCGCCACTGCACCGCGCCGGCCACCGCCTGCGCCGGGTGCGAGATGAACGCCTGCAACGGCTGCGCGGAGGCCGCCACCGCGTGCGCCACGTGCGCCGTCGCCGCGTGCCGCCAGTGCAACGCCCCGGCGTCCGCCTGCCGCACCTGCGAGATGAACGGCTGCAACGGCTGCCTGGAGATCACCACCGGCTGCGGCGGCTGACGACCCGACGAACGACCGCGGAGCGCGGGAGCGGCGAGAGCCCTCCCGCGCTTCGGCGTATCCGGGGCCGCTCGGGGCCGCGCGTTCACCCGATCGGGGGACTTGCCGATTACGGAGAGTAATCGCATCCTGATGGTGCACCCGATGTCGGGGCGAGCGCGGCGAGCACGACGAACGTGAACTCTCCCCCCTCCCCCCGGCGTCGGGTGGGGCGCCCGAGAACCACGAAGACAGCGAGCGAAAGGGGACCTTTCAGGAGAGACGACAGGGCCGGGGCACGGTCACACCGAGCAGTCCACGGGCGCCCATCCCGTCCGCATCCGACAACGAACCTTCGGCATCCGACCGACCACGAGGTCAGCGGCGACAGCGGTCGCCCCCGTCGGCACCCCGAGAAACCCGTGCGAACCCGTCCGCCCCGGCGCCGGGGCGGAATGTTCAGCACGTCTCCCGAGTGAGCGGTCCGTCATCGATCCGCGCACTCGCGATCCCGGCCGGCCCCTGAGGACCGGTCCGGCCCGGATCTCGCCGGTGGGCACCTTGCGAACTGAACAGTGGACAGCGCGCATCCCACGCGCACCCGGCGGGACACCCCTCGTCCCGCCCCGGCCGGTGTGGTCGAGGGTCTCGTGACGACCCTCGACCACACCGGGCTTTCGCCGTCGGCTCCGGTGGAGGACGACGGCGCTATCGGGCGGCGCCCTCGGAACCGGGACCTCGCCACAGACCCTCCGGGGTGAGCCCCAGCAGATCGATGGCGTTGCCCCGGACGATCCGGTCGACGACATCGGGCGGGAGGTGCCCCATCTGCCCCTCGCCGACTTCCTTCGACTTGGGCCACGTGGAGTCGGAGTGCGGGTAGTCCGTCTCGTAGAGGACGTTCGCGGCCCCGATCGCGTCCAGATTGCGCAGGCCGAACGCGTCGTCGAAGAAGCAGCCGAAGACGTGTTCGGCGAACAGCTCGGACGGCGGCCGGGTCACCTTGTCCGCCACCCCACCCCAGGCCCGGTTCTCCTCCCACACCACGTTCGCCCGTTCCAGGATGTACGGGATCCAGCCGATCTGGCCCTCCGCGTACATGATCCGCAGGTTCGGGAAGCGTTCGAACTTGCCGCTCATCAGCCAGTCCACCATCGAGAAGCAGCAGTTGGCGAAGGTGATGGTGGAGCCGACGGCGGGCGGGGCGTCGGCGGAGGTCGAGGGCATCCGCGAGGAGGAGCCGATGTGCATGGCGATCACGGTGCCGGTCTCGTCGCACGCGCGCAGGAACGGGTCCCATTCGTCGGTGTGGATGGACGGCAGTCCGAGGTGCGGGGGTATCTCGGAGAAGGCGACGGCACGGACCCCGCGTGCGGCGTTGCGACGGACCTCGGCCGCGGCCAGTTCCGCGTCCCACAGGGGGATGAGGGTGAGCGGGATGAGGCGTCCGGCGGCCTCGGGGCCGCACCACTCGTCGACCATCCAGTCGTTGTAGGCACGCACCCCGAGCAGGCCCAGTTCGCGGTCCTTGGCCTCGGTGAAGGTCTGTCCGCAGAACCTCGGGAAGGTGGGGAAGCAGAGTGCGGACTGGACGTGGTTGACGTCCATGTCGGCCAGGCGGTCGGGCACCGAGAAGGAGCCCGGGCGCATCTGCTCGTAGGTGATGACCTCCAGGCGGATCTCGTCCCTGTCGTAGCCGACCGCCGTGTCGAGGCGGGTGAGGGGACGGTGCAGGTCTTCGTAGACCCACCAGTCGCCGATCGGTCCGTCGTCGCCGGGGTTGCCCATGACGGGGGCGAACTTGCCGCCGAGGAAGGTCATTTCCTTCAGGGGGGCGCGGACGACGCGGGGCCCGATGTCGCGGTATTTGGACGGGAGTCGATCCCGCCAGACGTGAGGGGGCTCCACCGTGTGGTCGTCCACCGAGATGATCCTGGGGAAGGTCTCCATGGATCCACGGTAGCGCCGATCTGACGCATCGTCAGCTCTTTGGTGCGGGGTTGGTGCCGGCTTGGTACGGGATCGGCACGCGGGGGCCGCCCTCACGGACTGCCGTGTCCGCGCCAAACACGGCAGACTGGCCACTGGCAGAACGTCACAACGACCAGGGGGGTGGGGAGAGATGGGGCACATGGACGACCGGGGGCGAGGACGCGGATCCACCGACATCGACGACGGGCGCTCGGAGCACCCCGACCGCCTGCCCCCGGCACGGCGCCCCTGTACCCCTCGCCCACGGGTGGGGGCGCGCGGATCCGTCCGCACCCCCACCCCCGACCGGCGGACGCGGATCCGGCGGGGCGCGGAGTGACCGGGCGAGCCGTCCGAAACGGCGCGGACGAGGTGGTCGGAGCGGGTCCCGGGGCGCGGGCCGGGGCCGGCCGCGCGGAGGTCGTGGCGGCGGGGGCGGAGGTGGACGATGCCTACCGGTTCTCGGTGCTGGGGCCGGTGCGGGCCTGGCGGGGGCAGACTGCGCTGCCCTCGGGCAGCCCGCAACAGCGGGCGCTGCTCGCGACCCTCCTCCTGCGGGACGGCCGGACCGCCACCGCCGCCGAGTTGATCGACGCCATCTGGGGTGAGGACCCGCCGAACCAGGCCCTGGCCACGATCCGTACCTACGCGTCGCGGCTCCGGAAGATCCTGGCCCCCGGAAGCCTGGTCAGCGAGTCGGGCGGTTATGCCGTGCGGCTCGATGCGCGCGACGCGCTGGACGTCAGGCGGGCCGCCGCCCTGGCCGCCGAGGCCGAGGCCCTGCGCCTGGCGGGGGACCTGACGCGGGCGGGCGAGACCTACGGGCTCGCCCTGGGCCTCTGGGAGGGTGAGCCGCTGGCCGGGGTGCCCGGGCCCCACGCGGAGACCGAGCGGGCCCGGCTCTCCGAATGGCGGCTGGCCCTGGTCGAGTGCCGCGTGGATCTCGACCTCGAATTGGGCCGGCACGCCGCGACCGTCTCGGAACTGACGGCGCTGACCGCCGCGCACCCCCTGCGGGAGCGGCTGCGGGAGCTGCTGATGCTGGCCCTGTACCGGGGCGGGCGGCAGGCCGAGGCGCTCGCCGTGTACGCGGACACCCGGCGGCTGTTGGCCGAGGAGCTGGGGGTGGATCCGCGGCCCGAACTCGCGGCCCTGCAGCAGCGCATCCTGCGCGGTGACAGCGATCTCATCCCGGCCGTGCCCCCGGCCCCGTCGAACGGCCCGAGCCCGGTCCGGCCAGCGCAGTTGCCGGCCACCGTGCCCGATTTCACCGGCCGTGCGGGGTCCGTGGCCGAACTGTCGCGGGTGCTGGCCCCGGGCGACGGACAGCCGGCGGACGCGGCCCCGGATGGGGAGGGCGCCGGAGCGGGCGGGGGCCGGATCATGGCGGTGTCGGCGCTCGCGGGCATAGGCGGAGTCGGCAAGACCACCCTCGCCGTGCACGTCGCCCATGCCGCGCGCGGCCATTTCCCGGACGGCCAGTTGTACGTGGACCTGCAGGGCACGGATCCCCGGCCGGCCGAGCCGGAGGCGGTCCTCGGCTCGTTCCTCCGCGCGCTGGGCACCCCGGAGACGAACATCCCCGACGCGCTCGCCGAGCGGGCGGCCCTCTACCGGTCCCTGCTGGACGGTCGACGGGTGCTGGTCCTGCTCGACAACGCGCGGGACGCCGCCCAGGTGCGTCCCCTGCTGCCCGGGACGGCGGGGTGCGCGGCCCTCGTCACCAGCCGGGTCCGGATGGCGGGCCTGGCGGGGGCCCACCTCGTGGACCTGGACGTGATGAGCCCGGAGGAGGCCCTGCAGCTGTTCACCCGGATCGTGGGGGTCGAGCGGGTGGGGGCGGAGCGGCAGGCGGCGCTCGCCGTCGTCGGGGCCTGTGGGTTCCTGCCGCTCGCGATTCGGATCGCCGCCTCGCGACTGGCCGCGCGGCGGACGTGGACGGTGGCCGTGCTGGCCGCCAAGCTCGCCGACGAACGGCGGCGGCTGGACGAGCTCCAGGCCGGCGATCTGGCCGTGAAGGCCACCTTCGAGCTCGGCTACGGGCAGCTCGACCCGGCGCAGCGGCGGGCGTTCCGGCTGGTGGGGTTGGCGGACGGTCCCGACATCTCCCTGTCGGCCGCCGCGGCCGCGCTGGACCTGCCCGAGCACGACACGGAGGACCTCTTGGAGGACCTCGTCGACTGCTCCCTGCTGGAGTCCGCCGCTCCCGGGCGGTACCGGTTCCACGATCTGGTGCGGCTCTACGCGCGGGCCTGCGCGGACCGGGACGAGGAGTCGAGCGGCGAGTGCGCCGAGGCGCTCTCCCGGTTGTTGGACTTCTACCTGGCCACGGCCGCCGGCGTGTACGCGCTGGAGCGGCCCGGGGACCGGCTCCCGCACCACTTGGCGGACACGCACTATCCCGGCCTGGTGTTCGCCGATCGGCACGCGGCCCTGGACTGGCTGTACGCGGAGGCGAACCCGCTGCTCGCGGCGGCCCGGCAGGCGGCGGGCCCGGTCGGTTCCGGGGCGGCGGGGCCCGTCGGCGGGGTGTTGCGGCGGGGCGTGGACCTGTTGTGGGCCGCGAAGGATCTCGCGGAGTCCGGGGCCAACGCCCGTCAGTACGAGTCGGCGGCGATCGCGCTGCGGGACGCCGCCCGAGTGGTGGCGGATCCGTTCGCGGAGGGTCGGGCGCGGACGACGTTGACCAATGTGCACCTGGTGGGCGGACGGTTCACCGAGGCGGACGAGGAGGCCCGGCGGGCCACGGAGTTGGCACGCTGCGCCGATGATCCGCTGCCCCTGTGCTGGGCCTCGAACGACCGGGGGATCATCGCCCTGCAACGGGGTCGGTACGAGGACGCCGAGCGGTTCCTGCTCACGGCGATCGACACGTTCCGGGCCGACGGCAACCACGTCGGGGAGGCCAGCGCGTTGTGCAACCTGTCGCGGGTGCACGTGGCACAGGACCGGTTGGTCAGCGCCGTCGCGTTGGCGGAGCGCGGGATCGCCGTCTACGACCGGATGGGGTTGACGCTGCGGTTGGCCAACGGCCGGTACGCGTTGGGGATCGCGCTGACGCGCGCGGGTCGGCACGCGGACGCGCTCGCGGAGCTGGGCTCGGCGCTGCACCTGTTCCACGAGAACCGGCAGCCGCTGTGGGAGGGCGTGACGCACTTCCGGATCGCCGAGGCGCATTTGGCGGCGGGTCGCGCGGGGCGGGCGGCGAGCCACGCCGAGCAGGCGATCGCGTTGCGGTGCATCGGGGGGGACTGGCGTCGGGCGACGGTCGTGACCGTATTGGGCCGGGCCCTGGAGCGGCTGGGACAGAACGATCGGGCGCGGGCCTGTTGGCAGGAGGCGGAGGCCGTGTTCGAGGCGATGGGGGCGCCCGAGTTGGCCGAGGTCAGGGGCCTGTTGGGGCGGAACAGGGAGCCGTCGACGGGGTGAGCGGGGCCGGGCCGGGGTGGGGGTGAACGTCGCGTTCATCGTTCGTTTATCGCCGGCCGACATGATGGATACGTCCGAACGACCCGTTCGGCGGTCCGCGGGGGAATCGCCGAACGGGCCTCGGTCTCTGCCTCACCCACCAGGGAGTGATCATGACCACTGAGAACGCCCTCCCGGACGACGGCGACCTCAAGCCGCTCGACAACCACGCCTCGGGCATCGGCATCAAGCCGATCGGTGACCGGCCCTCGGGCGGTCGGCTCGACAACGACACCGACCAGGCGTCGGCCGGGGAGAACGCGCCGAAGCCCGCCGAGGCGGCGCCGGCGGCGGAGGAGATCCGCACCCTGGACAATCACGCGTCCGGCCCGCGTCCCTGAGGGACGCGGTCGGCACACGGGGGCCGTCGAGATGGTCGGGGGGCGTCCCGACGGCGCACGACCGGGGTCTTGGGGGACCCCGACGGGGGAAACAAGGGGGAACGCCGCGGTCCTCGGGGGAGGCCGACGGCAGGGGGAACCGCAGGGGCACCGGGGGGAGTCACTGCGGGCCCGCGCACGGGGGACAACGGGCGCGGGGCGTGTGATCGGCGGTCGTGGTGGCCGGGGGGAGGCCACCGCGACCGCCGGCCGCGTGGAGCCGACGGTGGTGCGGGTCAGCCGAGTTGCAGCAGCCGTTCCACGCCTCGGGCGGCCTCCAGCAGGGCCGGGGCGTACGCCTCCAGCTCGGCGCGGGTGGTGAGGAAGGTGACGGTGGTGAGGCTCACGCCGCCGACCGGGTTGCCGTTGCGGTCGAAGACCGGGGCGCCGAGGCAGCGGATGGAGGTCTCGTTCTCCTCGTCGTCCAGTGCGTAGCCCAGCCGGCGGACCCGTTCGAGTTCCGCGTCGAGGGCGGCTCGGGTGGTGATGGTCTGACGCGTGCGTTCGGTCAGGCCGGTGGCCTCGACGATGGCGTCGACCTGGTCCTTCGGCAGGTGCGCGAGCACCGATTTGCCGATGGCGGTGCAGTGCAGCGGCATCCTCATGCCGATCCGGGAACCCGTCCGGAAGGGCTGTTCGCTCTCGATCTTGCGAATGTAGGTGAGGGCGTTGCCGCTGTGCAGGGCGAGGTGGACGGCTTGGCCGGTGCCCTTCTGGAGGAACTCCAGCAGCTCCACGATGCCCTCGGGCTTCTCGGCCGCGATCTGCGCCGCGAGGGCGCGCAGGCGGAGTCCGATGCCGTAGCTTCCCTCGCCGTCGGTGACGGCGTAACCCTGCTCGACGAGCGAGACGAGGATCCGGTACGTGCTGGACTTGGGAACACCTGAGGTGTAGGCCAGCTCGGCGAGTCGATGGGGGCCGCCCGGGGCGGTCAACGACTCCATGATCCTCAGGGTTTTTTCCAGAGCGCTGCCGGCGGTGGACGTGCGGCCGACCCGTTGCGCCGGCCCGTCTCCCCGTATAGCACTCATCACGAAAACCTCAAGAAATAGTAAAGTGGTCGCTTTCACTGTACGACACGCCCAACACCCCCGGATGGGCCCAAAGGCCCGGAAACACTACCTAAACCCACAGGTCAACAGCCTGGGGCAGAGGGCATGGCCAGGGGTCCCGGTGGTGACTTCCGGCTCTGCGCCGGCGGCCCGGCGCTCGGGCGTAGTCTCGACAGCGTGTTCACGCCCGAGGGTCCCACGCTCCGCGAACTCGCCGTCCAGGCCCTGTCCTCCGTGGAGGCCGGTTACGACCTGTTGGCCCCGAAGTTCGACGCCACTCCCTTCCGCACCCCCGACCGAATGCTCGACGCCGTCGAGGAGGCGCTGACGGGGGCCTTCGACGCCCGGGACTCCGCACGGATCGCCGACGGCCTCGACCTGTGCTGCGGCACCGGCGCCGGCATCCCCCTGTTGCGGCGGCTGTGCCGGGAGTCGGTCACCGGGGTCGACCTCAGCGCGGGGATGCTCGCCGAGGCGGCCCGGACGCACGCCCCGGCCGACCCGGGGCGCCCCGCCGCCGGTCCCGCCGTCTCCTTCGTACGGGCCGACGCCCGCGCGCTGCCGCCCTCCCTGCACGGCCGCCACGACCTGGCCGTGAGTTTCGGCGCCTTCGGGCACTTCCTGCCGGCCGAGCGGCCCGCGCTGTTCGCGGGCGTGCGGGCCGCGTTGCGGCCGGACGGACTGTTCGCGTTCCCGATCGGGGCGCCGCTGTCCCCCCGGCGTCCCGTGTGGTGGGCGGTCGCGGGCTTCGACGCGGCGATGCGGGTGCGCAACGCCGTCCGCCGACCCCCGTTCGTCATGTACTACCGGACCTTCCCGCTCGGGCCCGTCTCCCGGGATCTGGAGGCGGCGGGTTTCCGGGTGGGCACCGTGCCCCTGCCTCGGTTCGGGCGACGGCCCGACGGCAGCCCCCACTGGCGCCTGGTGCTGGCCCGCGCCGCCTGACACGGGCACGGGCACGACCTCAGGGCCGGGTGGTCTCGCGGCCCCGCAGCTCGGTCTTGAGGACCTTCCCGCTCGCGTTGCGGGGCAGTTCCCGCACGAACTCGACCGTGCGCGGCACCTTGTAGTTCGCCATCTCCCGCCGCGACCACGCGATGAGGTCGTCACCGGTCAGGGGGGACCCGGGACGCCGCACGACGTACGCCTTGCCGACCTCCCCGAGCCGGGCGTCCGCGACGCCGACCACGGCGACGTCCGCCACGTCCGGGTGCAGCCCGAGGAGTTGCTCGATCTCGGCCGGATAGGCGTTGAACCCGCCCACGATGAACATGTCCTTGATCCGGTCGGTGATCCGCAGGTTCCCGGACTCGTCGAGCACGCCGATGTCCCCGGTGCGCAGCCATCCGTCGGCGGTGAGGGCTCCGGCCGTGGCCTCGGGGTCCTCGAAGTACCCGCGCATCACGTTGTGGCCCCGGACCAGCACCTCGCCGGCGGTGCCCGGGGCCAGGGGGGCTCCGGTCTCCGGGTCGACGACCTCGACCTCGGTGTCCGGGATGGCCCGGCCCGAGGTGGCGGCGATCACCTCGGCGTCGTCGCCGCGCCGGCACATGGTCACGATGCCGCTGGCCTCGGAGAGCCCGTACGCGGTCAGGACGGTGCCCACGTGCAGTTCACCGCGCAGTCGCTCCACCAACAGCAGCGGCACCACGGCGGCGCCCGTGACGACGAGGCGGAGGGCCGACAGGTCGTGCCGGTCGCGCTCGGGGTGGTCGAGCAGCGACTGGTGCAAGGTTGGCGGGCCGGGCAGCACGGAGACGCGTTCGGCGGCGATGTTGGCGAGGACGGTGTCCACGTTGAACACCGGCTGCGGGATCATCGTCGCCCCGCGCATCAGGCAGGCGATGACGCCCGCCTTGTAGCCGAAGGTGTGGAAGAAGGGGTTCACGATCAGGTAGCGGTCGCCGGCGCGCAGCCCCGCCAGTTCGGCCCACACCTGGTAGCAGCGCAGGGTCTGGGCGTGGGTGATGACGGCGCCCTTGGGCCGGCCGGTGGTGCCGGAGGTGAAGATGATGTCGGAGGGGTCCTCGGGGACGACGTGGGCGGCCCGGGCCCGCACGGTCGCGCCGTCCACGCCCTCGCCGGCGGCCAGGAAGTCCTTCCAGGTGCGGAAGGACTCGGGGGCGTCCTCGGCGAGCACGACCACCTCGCGCAGGTGCGGCAGCCCGGGGAGCGGGCCGGTGCCGGGGCCCTCGGCGGCGGCGCGGCGCAGCGAGGCCACGTACGAGGTGCCGAGGAAGGTGCCGGTGACGAAGAGGAGCCTGGCGCGGCTGCGGTCGAGGACGTACGCGGCCTCGGCGCCCTTGAAACGCGTGTTGAGGGGCACGAGGACCGCGCCGGCGGTGACGGCGCCGAGGGCGGAGACGATCCACTCCAGGGTGTTGGGGGCCCAGACGGCGACGCGGTCCCCGGGTTCCACGCCGGCCGCGATACAGGCGGCGGCGGCCCGTTCGACGCGTTCCCCCAGGGTGCGGTAGTCGACCCGGGTCCGTCCGTCGACGACGGCCTCGCGGTCGCCGAAGCGGGCGACCGCGTCGTACAGCAGGGCCGGGACGCTGCCCCAGCGCAGGTCGCCCCGTACGAGCTCCCCGGCGTCGCCCTCCGACCCCTCGCCTGCCGGCCCCCGCCTCCTCGGCCCCTCGTCCCTCGATCCCTCGCCCGTGCCCCTGCCGGCCGTCGCGACCATCCCCGCCCCTCCCTCGGCCGGGCGCGCCCGGACCGCCGGTGCGCGCCGTGCCCTCGTTCGTCGGTCGTACCTCGGTAGCTGACTATCCGTCAGATTAACGGTAGCCTTCGCCGCTGTCAGCACTGGTGCACGCACCCCGGAGGTGGCGATGGCGGCAACGCTCAAGGACGCGACGGCGATCGTCGGGATCGGTCAGACGCCCTTCGCCAAACAACTCCCGCAAAGCGAACGGGAACTCGCCTGCCGGGCCATCCTGGCCGCCCTGGCCGACGCGGGCATCGAGCCCGGCGAGGTCGACGCCTTCGCCTCCTACACGATGGAGGAGACCGACGAGGTCGAGATCGCCAAGGCCATCGGCGCCGGCGACGTCACCTTCTTCTCCAAGGTCGGATTCGGCGGCGGCGGCTCCTGCGCCACCATCGGACACCTCGCCGCCGCCGTCGCCACCGGCCAGGCGTCGGTGGGCGTGGCCTGGCGCTCGCGCAAACGCGGCTCCGGCCCCCGCCCCTGGCGCAACACCGACGTGCAGCTGCCCACCCCCGCCCAGTGGACCCGCCCCTTCGGGCTGCTGCGCCCCGCCGACGAGATCGGCATGCTGGCCCGCCGCTACATGCACGAGTACGGCGCGACCCGCGACCACCTGTTCAACGTGGCCCTCGCCTGCCGCAACCGCGCCAACCAGAACCCCGCCGCGATGATGTACGAACGGCCCCTGACCCGCGAGATGTACATGACCTCGCGGTGGATCAGCGAGCCCCTGTGCCTCTTCGACAACTGCCTGGAGACCGACGGGGCCCTCGCCTGCGTGATCGTCTCCGCCGAACGCGCCCGCGACTGCCGGCAGAAGCCCGTCTACGTGCACTCGGTGGCCCAGGGACTGCCGAGCCAGCACCACGGGATGGTCAACTACTGGAACGAGGACCCGTTGTCCGGCCCCGCCTGGACGGCCGCCCGCCACCTGTGGAAGCAGGCCGACTTCGGCCCCTCCGACGTGGACGTGGCGCAGATCTACGACGCGTTCACCCCGCTCATCCCGCTCTCCCTGGAGGGCTACGGGTTCTGCGGGCGCGGCGAGGGCGCCTCGTTCACCGAGGGCGGCGCGCTGGAGATCGGCGGCCGGCTGCCCATCAACACCGGCGGCGGCGGGTTGAGCGAGGCGTACGTGCACGGGTTCAACCTGATCAACGAGGGCGTCAAACAGCTCCGGGGCATCTCCACCGCGCAGGTCCCCGACGCGGAGACCTGCCTGGTCACGGCCGGCGAGGGCGTTCCCACCTCGGCCGTCCTGCTCCGCGCCTGAACCCCGCCCCGCCCCGTCCATCCCGCCCGAGCGATCGGAGGACCCACGCCGTGACCGCACCGACCACCCCCGCCGAGCCGCCGCCCACCCCCCGGGCCACGCCGCCGGCCGGCCCCCCGCGCTCCGTCTCCTCCGACGGGTACCTGCTGCCGGTGCCCGACGTGGACGGCGCCCCGTTCTGGGAGTACGCGGCCCGCGGCGAACTGCGCGTGCAGGCATGCGCCGCCCCCGACTGCGGCGAGCTGCGCTTCCCGCCCCGGCCCTGTTGCCCGCACTGCGGCTCCTTCGACAGCGAGTGGCGGGCGATGAGCGGCCGCGGCCGGATCTGGTCGTACGTGCTGCCCCACCCGCCGCTGCTGCCCGCCTACGCGGCCCAGGCCCCCTACAACGTGATCCTCGTGGAACTCGTGGACGCGCCCCGGATCCGGCTGGTCGGCAACCTCGTCACGGCCCCCGACGCCCCGCTGGACTCGATCGCCCCGGGGCGGCTGCGGATCGGGGCCCGGGTGCAGGTCGCGTTCACCGAGGTGGACGGCGTCACGGTGCCGCGCTGGCTGCCGGAGAAGTCGTGACGGGCTCCGGCCCGGCCGGGCTGCGGGTGGAACGGGACCGTGCCGACGGCGTCGTCCTCGTGACCCTGGACCGGCCGGCCCGGCACAACGCCGTCGACCTGCCCACCGCCGCCGCCCTCTCGGAGCTGTGGCGGGCCCTGCGCTTCGACGAATCGGCGCGGGCGATCGTGGTGACGGGCGCGGGCGGGGCCGCGTTCTGCACCGGGGTCGACCGGGACGCCGACATCCCGCAGCCCCCCTCCCCCTACACGATCGACGACCCGATGATCGCGATCGGGCCCAAGGCGAACGACCTGTGGAAGCCGGTGATCGCCGCCGTCAACGGGATGGCCTGCGGCGGGGCCTTCTACCTGCTCGGCGAGGCCGAGTTCCTGATCGCGAGCGAGTCCGCGACCTTCTTCGACCCGCACACCACGTACGGCATGGTCAGCGCCTACGAGGCCATCCACATGGCCCAGCGGATGCCGTTCGGGGAGGTGGCCCGCATGTCGTTGATGGGCACCGCCGAGCGGCTCTCCGCACGCCGCGCGTACGAGATCGGGCTGGTCTCCGAGCTGACCGCCCCGGAGGAACTGCTGCCCGCGGCGCTGCGGGCGGCGGGCGTCCTGGCCGAGCTGCCGACCGACGCCGTCCAGGGCACGGTGCGCGCCCTGTGGTCGGCGAAGCAGGTCGCCCGGGACCAGGCCCTCGCCCACGCCCCGCACCTGATCAAACTGGGCAACCTCGATCCGAAGCGGCAGGCGGAACTGTTCACGGAACGACGCCGCGATCCGGGCTTCCGCCTGCGCTGAACCTCAGCCCGTGCCGGAAGAGGGGGAGGGGGAGGGCGGGGTCGGGGACCCGGACGGGTCCGGCGCGGGCACCGACCGCACGCGCACCAGCTCGCACTCCGCGACCCGGCCCGCGTCGGCGGGACGGGTCAGCGCGGCCGGCAGCTCCGCCCGCTCCCCGGAGCCGAGCGTCACCCGCACCTCGACACGTTCCACTTCCCGGTCGCCCGCGTCCTCGAAGCGCAGCTCGATCGTGAACTCACGGGTGTCGGCGGTCCGCGAGACCACCCGCAGCAGGGCGCGCGGCAGGTCGGCGGGCGCGGCCCCGGGGGCATTGGCGCAGCGCAGGATCGTCACGTCGGCCTCGTCGCGGTTCTTGCCCGAACGCGGCGTCGGCGTGCCCGCGTCGGACCCCCCGCCCGAACCCGAGCCCGAACCGGAGCCGGAGGAGGTGTTCCGCTTCTTGCTCGACGAGCAGCCCCCGCCCCCGCCGCCGTCGGACTTCGACCCCGAACCGTGCCCCGAGGAGAACCCCGTCAACGCGATCACCACCGCGCCGGCGGCGGCCGCGAACCGGACCCGTCGTCCCCACATGCCCCTACCCCTCTCCCCCGACAGGCCGACGGCCCGCACACGGTGACACAGGACGCGGGCACCTGCCGAAACGGTTCCCCTCACTCGCGCGGCGGCCCGCGGGGTGCGGGTTCCACCGGCCGCTCGTAGCGTCGGGATCAGCCGCAGACCTGACACGAGAGGCCCGGCATGATCCGCAACTTCCTGGGTTCGCTGATGGGTCTGGTCGCCGCCGTCGCGGCGGTCTGGAGCGCGTTCCGCCCCTGGTACGGGCGGCGCGAGGGCCGCGACTACCGCATCGCCGAACTCTTCTCCTCCGAGGGGATCACGCTCACCGACGCGGGCCTGTTCACCTCGCTGTTCCTCCCCCTCGCGTTCGCCGCGCTGGTGGTGCTGTCGGCGATCGTGATGCGCTCGCGCCTGCTGATGGTCCTGGCCGGGGTGATCGTGCTCGGATTCTCCGTGCTGTGGATGGTGCGCCAGGGACAGGCGGCCGGCAGCCTCTCGGTGGGCGGCCCGACCGGCACCGGGCTCGGGGTCGGCGTCGCGAACGCCTTCGGGGCCGGCGCCCTGCTGCTGCTCACCGGGGCCCTCATGCGCGGCCGCCGCCCCGCCCAGCGCGCCCGCACCCGGGCCCCCGGCACCTACGACCTGCCGCCCGTGACCCCGCTGCCGGACCCGCCGCAGACCCGGGGCCAGGGCCGGACCGCCCCGCCCCCGCACGACACGCCGCACGACACCCCGGTCGAGCGCTCCGCGCCGACCGCCCCGTACCCCTTCCCCGACCCCGAGCCGCCCCGCACCGACCGGGGCCCGGACACCACCGGCCGCTGAGGACCGCGCGGCCCCGGGCACGGCCGCGCCCCGACCCGAAGACGATCCGAGGGATCGTTTCGGCCCGGGGCGCGGCGGTCGTGCGTGGTGGAGGGGATCCGTGGATCAGCCCTCGACGACGCCCGAGGCGCCGACCTTGATGCGGGCGCTGGTGGCGCCGGAGCGGGAGCCGAGGCCCTCGATCTTCTTGACCAGGTCCTGGCCCTCGACGACCTCGCCGAAGACGACGTGCTTGCCGTCGAGCCAGTCGGTGACGATCGTGGTGATGAAGAACTGCGAGCCGTTGGTGTTGCGGCCGGCGTTCGCCATCGAGAGCAGGTACGGACGGTCGTGCTTCAGGGTGAAGTTCTCGTCCGCGAACTTCTCGCCGTAGATGGAACGGCCGCCGGTGCCGTTGCCGTTGGTGAAGTCGCCACCCTGCAGCATGAACTGCGGGATCACGCGGTGGAACGGGGAGTCCGCGTAACCGAAGCCGTGCACACCGGTGGCCAGCTCGCGGAAGTTCTGCGCCGTCTTCGGGACGACGTCGTCGAAGAGCTTGAAGACGATCCGGCCCGCCGGCTCGTCGTTGATCGTGATGTCGAAGTAGACGTTCTTGTCGGTCATGGGGTCCATCCTGTCACCCCGGGCCCGCCGATCCCGCGCCCACCACCGATCGGGTCGGGACCAATGGCCCGCTGCCCGCCGGCCCCGGATATGGAATATTCAAGATCGCAGCCACCTTTGCGCAGGTCACAAGGGTGGTACCGGTGTCCGGCGGCAGGTTCGCCGGTCGGGTGGCGTGCGCCGCGCGCGGACACGCGCCCGTCCTCGGCACCCGTCACCTCGTGCCACGACGCGGTCACCACGAGCGCCGCGGGCCGCACCGGCCGCACGCCCGAGGCAGCCTCGCCCCCGGGTGGCACCACCTCGCCGGCGGGGTCCGATCGCCCCCGCCCGGCCCGGCGCCACCCCCGACACGTCCGCCGTTCCGACCCGAGCCGACGGACGCGTCCCTCCCCGTGGTCGGCGGTACACCCCACCGCCGGCCACGGGCACGACCCGCCCGCGCCGTCAGGCGCCCGAGGAACGGGTCCCGGTGCCCTTCGCGGCGTCCAGCGCGTACACGCACCGGTCCTTGCTGCAGGCGTAGACGACCCCGCCCTCGGCCACCGGGGCCCCGGTGATCTCACCGCCGGTCGCCAGCTTCCAGCGCAGTTGGCCGCCGGCCGCGTCCAGGGTGTACAGGCAGTGGTCGGCGGAGCCGAAGTGCACGCGGCCGTCGGCCACCACGGGGGCCCCGGTGATCTCGCCGCCCGCCGGGAACCGCCACTTCGGGGTGCCCGTCACGGCGTCCAGCGTGTAGAGGGCGCTGCCCGCGCCCAGGTGCACGCTGCCGGCCGAGATCAGCACCGGGTCCACGGCCTGCCGCTGCTCGGTCGCGATCCGCCAGCGGTCCTTGCCGGTGGTCGCGTCCAGCGCGTACACGGTGCCGAGGTAGTCCACGAGGTACACGCCGCCGCCGGTGACGGCCGGGCCGGGCGCGAACGCGGGCGGGGCCAGGAACAGCGCGGGGGCCTCGAAGTGCCAGCGGACCCGGCCCGAGGCCCGGTCGACCGAGAGCACCCGGGTGCCGGCGCTCACGTACACGTTGCCGTCCGGGGCCGGCGCCACCCTGATCGGGACGTTTCCGCACGCCGCCGCGTCGCCGATCGGGTAGGACCACGCCTCCACGCCGCTGCGCGCGTCCAGGGCCCGCAGCCGGGCGTCCTGCCACACGTAGACGAGGCCGTCGTGGAGCACGGGGGCCGCGTCGGTGGTCTCGAAGTCGGTCTGGGCGCCGCCGGTCTCCCACAGGCGCTGTCCGGTGGACGCCTCCCAGCCCTGCACGCCGCCGCCCCGGGTCGCGGTGACGACGGTGCCGCGCTCGGCGCGCAGCGCGTACACCCACGCGTCGGAGGCCAGCCGCCACAGCTCGCTGCCGTCGGAGGCGTCGAGGGCGTAGACGGAGGGGCCGTCGGAGGCGTGGATGCGGCCGTCGGCCACGGCCATCGCCCAGGCCACGTCACGGGTCTTGAACTGGCGCCGGCCGCTGGCCACGTCCAGGGCGTGCACCTCGAAGGAGGTGACGTACAGCAGGTCCCCGGCGACCGTGGGGGTGCCCCACACGTCGTTCGACATGCGGAAGCGCCAAGGGCGCCAGCGGCCGCCGTCGGGGCCGGTGGTCTGGGAGGTCGCGCCGGTGCCGCCGTGGGGGCGGGGCAGCAGACCGGATTCGGCGTGCCCGGGGGCGGGGCGGCCGTCGGGCGGCCGGATCCAGCCGGTGGCCGCGTCGGAGGCGGCCGGGGCGGCGTGCGCGGGGCGGGCGCCGGCGGCGGTCCCGGCGCGCGGGCCGGGACCGATGGGGACGGGTGAGGAGCCGAGCCGGACCGGGTCGCTGCCCGCGGGGCCCGGCGGGGCGTGCGGCGGGTGCGCGGGCGGCGGGGGCACGGCCTGGCCGGTGCGCGGGTCGGCCCACGGGTCGCCGCCGCGCGGGGCGCGCTCGCCGGCGGGCGGGCCGGCCTGGTGCGGGGGCCTGCGGTGGGTGGCGGGGCCGGAGGGCTGTCCGCCGGCTCCGGGCGGGCCGCCCACTCCGGTGGCGCCGGCGGCGGGCCGCAGGCCGGCGCGGCGGGCCTCGATCATGGCGACGGCGCGGCCGGGGAGCCAGGCGGAGGCGGTGCCGGAGTCGTCGCCGGCGGCGAAGAGGTGCGGGGCGAGCTGGGCCTGGAGGTCGGCGGGGGTGGGGCGCAGGGTCGCGTCCATCTGCATGCAGGACTCGATGAGCGGCCGGAGTTCCTCGGGCAGGCCCTCCAGGTTGGGGCCCTCGCGCAGCAGCATGAACACCGTCTCGACCGGGTTGGCCCCGTGGTACGGGGGGTGGCCGGTGGCGGCGAAGACGAGGGTGGAGCCCAGCGAGAACACGTCGGAGGCGCCCTTGACGCTGCGCGAGTCCTTGGCCTGCTCGGGCGACATGTAGGCGGGGGTGCCGACGGCGACGTTCGTCATGGTCAGGCGGGTGTTGGAGACGCCGCTGGCGATGCCGAAGTCGATGACCCGGGGGCCGTCCTCGACGACGAGCACGTTCGAGGGCTTGAGGTCGCGGTGGACCAGTCCGGCGCCGTGGATGGACTGGAGGGCCTCGGCGATGCCGGCGGCCAGCCAGCGCACGGCCTGCGCGGGCATCGGCCCGCACTCGTTGACGATCTCCTCCAGGGAGGGCGCGGGCACGTAGGCCGTGGCCAGCCACGGCACGGCGGCCCGCGGGTCGGCGTCCACGACGGCCGCCGTGTAGAACCCGGAGACGGCGCGCGCGGCCTCCACCTCGCGGGTGAACCGGACGCGGAAGAGCTGGTCCTCGGCGAGTTCGGTGCGCACCGTCTTGATCGCGACCCGTCGGCCGGACGCCGATCGCGCGAGATAGACCAGCCCCATGCCGCCGGCTCCGAGCCGGCCCAGCACCTCGAAGGGGCCGATCCGTCTCGGGTCGTGCTGCGTCAGCTGCTCCACCACTCGCCTACACCTCCCCGTACGGACCCTCATGCAGCGCCGGACCCCGGGCGCCGCCCGGGGTCGCGCATCCCCCCGATTCTGTCAGGCCCGGGGCGACTGTGGCCCCTCCGGCTCCACCCGCTCCATCGGCTGTGTGACCTCGCCCCATTCCGCGTCGGCCCTCGCGGGCGGGAACGGGGCGGGGGCGAACGTGATGTCCGGCTCCGCGAGGAGGGCGAAGGACGCCCCCTGATTGTCCGTGACGACGGCGACGCGTCCATAGGGCGTGTCGAAGGGGTCGGCGGTGATCCGGCCGCCGAGTCGGCGGACCTCGGCGGCGGAGGCGTCGCAGTCGGCGACGCAGAAGTAGACGAGGAAGTGGGCGGGGAGCATCTCGGGGAAGGCCCCGGTGATGGGGGTGCGGCCCAGGACGGCCGTCTCGGGTCCGGGGGCGGTGCCGGCCGGGGACCAGACCCGGTAGTCGGTGCCGGCGTCGTCCTCGTCCCGGGCCACGTAGCCGAAGACCTCGGCGTAGAAGGGGTCGACGGCTTCGCGGTGGCGGGTGTACAGCTCGGCCCAGCAGTAGCTGCCGGGGCGGTCGACCAGGGCGAAGCCGTGGTGGGTGCCGGGTTGCCACAGGCCGAAGACGGCGCCGCCGGGGTCGGCGGCCATGGCGGCGGTGCCCTGGGGTCCGAGCGGGAGCGGGTTGGTGACGAGGCTGCCGCCGGCGGCGAGGATGCGGCGGGCGGCGGCGTGCACGTCGTGGGTGTAGAGGTAGACGCCCCACACGGTGGGCATGCGGCCGTCGGGCTTGGGGGCGAGGGCCGCGACGTTGCGTCCGTCGAGGTATGCCTGGGTGTAGTGGCCGTACTCGGGGCCGGCGGGGGGTCCGAAGGTCCACCCGAACAGCTCACCGTAGAAGCGCTTGCCCGCCTCGAGGTCGGGCAGCGAGGCGTCCACCCAGCAGGGGGTGCCCTCGGTGAATGCGGCCATGGACCGTGTCCCTCCGGTGCGGTGGTACGGGCGGGCCGCCCGGCTGGGGTGCGGCACGTGGCGGTCACGGCGGTCGGCCCGTGCGTCACGTTCGCCTCTGACGGCACGACCGGCGCACGGGTCGCTTCCGTACCCGCTCCTCCATCCTCGGACCGGATCGCGCGCTCGGCCCGTCGGCGCGACCGTTCGGAGGACCCCCGTGCCGTCCGCCGCCGTCCCCTGTCCGCCGGCCGTCCGGCTCCGGTCGGCAGGCGCGCCGGGGCCCGTGCGCGGCGCTCGCGCGGGCCGTCCGAAAGCCACCGCTCGCCCCGCTTCCGGGGCACGGCCGCGCAGGTCGGAGGTGGGACAACCCCATTTGCACGCGGCCGAATCGCGCCCGGACACCCCCTCGGTAAGCTGACGGCATGACAGGACAAGTACGCACCGTTGACGGCCGCGTGGCGGGCCGGCGCGGCCAGGCAACGCGGCAGAAGTTGCTCGATTGCCTCGGCGAGATGTTGAGCTCCTCGCCGTACCGCGACGTCAAGGTCATCGACGTCGCCCGCAAGGCCGGCACGTCGCCCGCGACCTTCTACCAGTACTTCCCGGACGTCGAGGGCGCCGTCCTGGAGATCGCCGAGGACATGGCGGGCGCGGGCGCGCAGTTGACCGCGCTGGTGGAGGGACGGACCTGGGTCGGGAAGTCGGCGTGGGCCGCGGCCGAGGAACTCGTGGAGGGCTTCCTCGACTTCTGGCGCAAGCACGACGCGATCCTCCGGGTCGTGGACCTCGGGGCCGCCGAGGGCGACAAGCGGTTCTACAAGATCCGCATGAAGGTCCTCAACGCGGTCACCAACTCCCTGACGGAGTCGGTGAAGGAGCTCCAGGCCAAGGGCAAGGTCGACAAGGACGTGAGCGCGGCCGCGGTGGCCGGTTCGCTGGTCGCGATGCTCGCGGCGGTCGCCTCGCACCAGAAGGGGTTCCAGACCTGGGGCGTGAAGCAGGCCGAGCTGAAGCCGAACCTCGCGCTCCTGGTCCACTTGGGCATCACCGGCAAGAAGCCGACGAAGTAGCCGGCGGACCCGCGTACCGGGTCCGCCGCCGCCCGTTCCCCCGGGCCGGCACCGCGCCGCTGTCCGGCCTCAGCCCGTCGTCTCCCCCGCGACGCGCTCCAACCGGAACAGCCTGATCTGCCGGTCGATACGCGCCTGATAGGTCGCGTACGGCGGCCAGAACCGCAGTGCCGCACCCCACACGGCCTCGCGTTCCTCCCCTTCCAGCAACCGGGCCCGCACCGTGTATTCCCGTCCCTCCCAACTGACTTTCGCGTCGGGGTTCTTCAGGAGGTTCGCGGTCCAGGCCGGATGTCCGGGGCGTCCGAAGTTCGATCCGATGAGGACCCACGTCGTGCCGCCGTCCTCCGGCATGCAGGCCAGCGGCGTGGTCCTCGGCTCCCCCGTTCGGGCGCCGCGCGCGGTCAGGACCAGTCCCGGCAGCATGCGGGCGCTGAGCATCACCCTGCCCTTGGTGAGGCGGTGCACGGTCTTGTCCATCAACGGGATGACGTGCGGCGCGATCCGCGCGAACAGGCGCGTGGACGAGATCCTCTGGACCAGTGCGACTCCGGGGGGCATCAGACCCGCCCTCCTTCCGTGTCGACCCGCACGGCGGCGGCCGGGGCCGCGGCCGGCGCGAAGAGTCCGGCCCGGTCGGCGGCGTGGGCGCGCAGCCGGTGCACGGGCCCGAACAGCAGCTCGTCGGCGGCGGCCCGCTTGAAGTACAGGTGGACCTCGTGCTCCCAGGTGAAGCCGATGCCGCCGTGCAACTGGATCGCCTCGGCCGACGCCACCCGCAGCGCCTCCAGGGCCTGGGCCAGCGCGAGCCCGCCCTGTTCGGGGTCCCAGGCCGCGTAGTAGGCGGCGGACCGGGCCGCCTGCACCTGCACGTACACGTCGGCCAGGCGGTGCTTGACGGCCTGGAAGGAGCCGATGGGGCGGCCGAACTGTTCGCGCTGCGCGACGTACTCCACCGTCCGTTCCAGGGCCCGGTCGGCCGCGCCGACGGCCTCGGCGGCGAGGGAGGCGGCCAGGGTCCGGCCGGTGGCGGCCAGGGCGCGCGGCACCGCGCCCTCCGGGTCCTCGGGGTCGTCCCCGAGGAGTTCGGCGGCCACGTCGCGCAGTTGCACGCGGCCCTGCGGGCGGGTCTCGTCCAGGGTGGTCTGTCGGGTCCGGGTCAGCCCCGGGGCCTCGGCCCGCACCAGGAAGAGCAGGGCGCGGCCGCGGGCGAAGCCGCCGACCCGGGCGGCCACGAGGAGCAGTCCGGCGCTGTGCCCGTCGAGGACCTGCCCGGCCTCCCCGTACAGGCGCCAGCCGCCCGCCCCGTCCGGGCGGGCCTGCACGCCGCCGGCGCGACCGCCGCCGGCCCAGTCGCCGCCCGCGTTGGGGCCGGTGAGCCCGAGGGCCCCGGCCAGGGCGGGTCCCGCGACGGCGAGGGCCGCGGTGAGCGTGCCGGAGGCGAGCCGCGGCAGCAGCTCGGAGCGCTGGGCCCGCGTGCCGAGGGCTTCGATCAGGGGGATCGCGAGTCCGGCGGTGGCGGTCAGGGGCGAGGGCAGCAGGGCGCGGCCTGTCTCCTCGCAGGCCAGGGCCAGCTCGGCGGGGCCGCAGCCGACGCCTCCGTACTCCTCGGGCACGGCGAGGCCGGGCAGGCCGAGCCGTCCGGCGAGGGTGTGCCACAGCTCGCGGTCGTGCCCCTCCTCGGTGCGCACGGCGGCCTTGACCTCGTCCGGACCACAGCGTTTGCCCAGGATCTCGCGCAGGGTGCGGCGTATCTCGTCCTGCTCCGCGGTGAAGGCGGCGTCCATCGGCGGGCTCCTCCCCGTATCTGACGGGTCGTCATATTAGAGCGGGGCGATGCCGAAACACAGGGTGCCGACGGGCGGGTCATCTGATGTACCGTCAGATATCTTGCCGGCAGCACCTCGTGAACGACCCCCTTCGGAGGAGGAACGCGAATGCGCAAGGTCGCGGTGGCGGGCGTCGCCCTCTCGGACTGCGGACGGGTGGACGGCCCCACCCCCTTCGCCCTGCACGCCCAGGCCGCCCGCCGCGCCCTCGCCGACTCGGGACTGGACCGCTCGGTCGTCGACGGATTCGCCTCCGCGGGCCTCGGCGTGCTGGCCCCCGTGGAGGTCGCCGAGTACCTGGGCCTGCGCCCCACCTGGGTCGACTCCACCAGCGTGGGCGGCGCCACCTGGGAGGTGATGGCCGCGCACGCCGTCGACGCGATCGCCGCCGGGCACGCCAAGGCCGTCCTGCTCGTCTACGGATCCACGGCCCGCGCCGACATCAAGGCCCGCCGCCGCACCGCCAACCTGTCCTTCGGCGCCCGCGGCCCGGCCCAGTTCGAGGTGCCCTACGGCCACACCCTGATCGCCAAGTACGCCATGGCCGCCCGGCGCCACATGCACGAGTACGGCACCACGGCCGAGCAGCTGGCCCAGATCGCCGTCCAGGCGCGCGCGAACGCCGCGACCAACCCCGACGCCATGTTCCGCGATCCCCTGAGCGTCGACGACGTCCTCGGCGCGGAGATGATCGCCGACCCGTTCACCAAACTGCACTGCTGCATCCGCTCCGACGGCGGCTGCGCGGTCCTCCTGGTCTCCGAGGAACTGGCCCGCGACCTGGCCAAACCCCCGGTGTGGGTGCTGGGCTCCGGGTCGGCGATCTCCCACACCACCATGTCCGAATGGGAGGACTTCACGGTCTCCCCCGCCGCCGTCTCCGGCCGCATCGCCTTCGAACGCGCCGGGGTCCGCCCCGACGAGATCGACATCGCGCAGATCTACGACGCCTTCACCTACATGACCCTGGTGACCCTGGAGGACCTGGGCTTCTGCGCCAAGGGCGAGGGCGGGGCCTTCGTGGAGAAGGGCAGGCTGCTGCGTGACGGCGAACTGCCCGTGAACACCGACGGCGGCGGACTCTCGGCCTGCCACCCGGGCATGCGCGGGCTGTTCCTGCTCGTGGAGGCGGTCCGCCAACTGCGCGGCGAGGCCGGGGAGGGCCAGGTCACCCGCGCGGACGGCAGCCTGCCCGCCCTCGCCGTGGCCTCGGCCACCGGGGGCTGGTTCTGCTCCTCCGCCACCACGGTCCTCGCCCGGGAATAGCCCGCGCGCCGGTCGGGGGCCGCGCCGGACGCGGCCGTGCTGTTCCATGGGGCCATGACCGGTACCGAGGACTTCCGCACCACCCTGCACGCGCTCCGGGTCTGGGACACCGAGCTCCCGTCCTTCGACCCGGACGCCGCGCCCGACGAACCCCTGGCCCTGTTCCGCACCTGGTTCACGCACGCCGCCGGCGCCGGACAGCCCGAGCCCCACACCATGTCCCTGGCCACCGTCGACGCCGAGGGACGGCCGGACGTGCGCACCCTGATGCTCCACGACGTGGACGAGGCCGGCTGGCACTTCGCCTCCCACCGGGGCAGCGCCAAGGGCCGGCAGCTCGCGGCCCGGCCCGAGGCGGCCCTGGGCTTCTACTGGCCGAGCGTGGGACGCCAGGTCCGGATCCGCGGCACGGTGCACGCGGCCGACCCGGCCATCAGCCGCGCCGACCTCGCCGCGCGGACCCGCGGGGCCCTCGCCGCCGCCCTCACCGGCCGGCAGAGCGAGCCGCTGGGCTCCCTCGACGAACTGCGGCGCGCCTCGGAGGCGGCCTGGGAACGCGCCGGAGCGGAACCGGACGCCCCGGCTCCGACCTGGGTCCGCTACCACTTGGCGCCGACGGCGGTGGAGTTCTTCCAGGGCGACCCCACCCGACGCCACGTGCGACTCCGCTACGAGCGCCCCACCGCCACCGACCCCGCCTGGACCCGCACCCTGCTGTGGCCGTAGTCCCGGAGCACGGCGGACCGGGCCTGCGGGGCGGGGCGGTGGCTCAGTCGCGTCCGGCGGGCCTGAACACCGGCACCCGCACCCCTTCCGCGATCTCCCGGAACGCGACCTCCAGCGGCATGCCCACCACCAGGTCGGCGGCCTCGCAGTCCACGACCTCGGTCATCATCCGCGGCCCTTCCACGAGGTCCACCACGGCCGCCGTGTAGGGCACGCGGGTGCCGAAGGGCGGCAGGTCGTTGCGGTGGATCACGGACCACGTGTACAGCTCGGCCCGTCCCGACGCGGGTCGCCAGGCGACCTTCTCGCCGTCCGCCCAGCAGAAGGGGCAGAACTCGCGCGGGTAGTGGTGGGACCGTCCGCAGGCCACGCAGTGCCGCACCAGCAACCGCTCCTGCGCGCACGCCTCCCACCAGGTCCGGGTGAAGTCGTCGATGTCGGGCAGGTCGTAGCGGGGGCCGGAGGGGGAGGCGCTCACAGGAAGAGTCCAATCGCCGCGTCGAGTGACCAGACCTGCCAGCTCATGGCGAGGAGGGCGACGAGCGAGACGAGTGCCATCATCGCGTTCTGCCCCTGCTCGGCCCAGTCGTGGATCATCAGCACGAGGTACAGCAGGTTGAGCAGGAGCCCTCCGACGAGGGCCACGGGGGTCAGGAATCCGAGGACCAGCCCCAGCCCGAGGGCCAGCTCCGCGTACACGACCACGTAGGCCATCAGCTTGGGCCGGGGCCGCACGACGCTCGCGAAGCCCTTCCGCACGAAGCCCCACCTGTGCTTGCCGGCCACGTCGGCGGCCCAGGCGATGCCGGTGCCGCGCTCGAACCAGCCCTTCTTGTCCTTGTGGCGCCAGCTCTCCAGCCACCACAGCCCGAGGCCGATCCGGAGCACGGCGACCCACTCGGCGCCGGTGAGCCAGACACTCTGCATCCGCCGCTCCCCTCTCCTCCACGCTGATCTGACGGTACGTCAGTTCAGCGGATCCACCCCCTCCCCCGCAAGACCCCGAACCCCACCCCTCTCCCGCGACCACCGGCCGGGCCCGGCGACCCCGGCCGCGCGTGATCGATCCGCAACCCTTTTCCTCGTTGACCGAGACACATCAAGTCGCTTCTGTCGATACGCTCACCCCTCATGGCCGACCTCGCCCTGAGCACCCAGCCGTACCCCGTCTACGTCATCGGCGCCGGACCGGGCGGACTCGCGGTCGCGGCCTGCCTGCGCCGACGCGGGGTGCGCGCCGTGGTCGTCGAACGCGGCGAGGCCGTCGGCACCTCCTGGCGCGGCCACTACGACCGGCTGCGCCTGCACACCACCCGGCGGCTCTCCGGCCTGCCCGGCCTGCCCATCCCGCGCGCCTCGGGCCGCTGGCCGGCCCGCGACGACTTCGTCCGCTACCTGGAGCGCTACGCCGAGCACCACGAACTGGAGATCGTCACGGGCGTGGACACGACCCGCGTCGACCACGCCCCCGAGACCCTGAACGGACCCCGGTGGCTGCTGCGCGGCACCGGCGGACGCGTGCTCGCGGCCCGGTCCGTCGTCGTCGCCACCGGCTACAACCACACCCCCCACACGCCCGACTGGCCCGGCCTCGACACGTTCACGGGCGAACTGACGCACGCCCGCGACTACCGCGAGCGGGGCCCATGGGCCGGCCGCGACGTGCTCGTCGTCGGCGTCGGCAACACGGGGGCCGAGATAGCCGCCGACCTGGCCGACCCCCACCCCCCGACACCCGGCGGCCGGACGCGGACCCGGGGCGCCGCGACCACCGCGCCCCCGCCGGCGGCGCGGGTCCGGCTCGCCGTGCGCACCGCCCCGCACATCCTGCGCCGCTCCACCCTCGGCTGGCCCTCGCAGCGCACGGGCATCCTGGTGCGCCGACTGCCGGTCCCCCTGGTGGACCGGATGGGCCGCGCGCTGGCCCGGGTCGCCGTCCCGGACCTGACCCCCTTCGGCCTCCCGCGACCGGACGGCGGCCTGTACAGCCGGGTCCTGGACGGGGCGATCCCCGTGCAGGACGCGGGCCTGATCGCCGCCGTGCGGGCCGGTCGGGTGGAGCCCGTCGCCGCCGTGACCGGCTTCGACGGCCCGCACGCTCTCCTCGCCGACGGCTCGCGCGTCACCCCCGAGGCCGTGATCGCGGCCACCGGCTACCGGCGCGGCCTGGAACCCCTGGTCGGACACCTGCACGGCGTCCTGGACGGGCACGGGCTGCCCACCGCCCACGGCCCGGACTCCCCGGCGGGCAACCCCGGCCTGCACTTCACCGGTCTGGCCACTCCCCCCATCAGCGGCTCCCTGCGCGAACTGGCCCTGGAGGCGGAGCGCACGGCCCGGGCGCTGGCCGGCTGATCCCCGGGGGCCCTTCACCGAGCCTCCCCACCCCCACCCAGGTTTCCCCGTGCAGCAGTGTTCCTGACGGCGCGTCAGTTGCGTAATCTGACAGAACGTCAGTTGTCGAGCAGGGAGCGGGCGGAACGATGCTTGGATCTACTCACGGCACCCTCACCACTCACTTCCGCGCGCGGGTCGAAGCCTGTGGCGAGACCCCCCGCGAGGCCGTCCACTCGACGGCGCCGCTCTCCGACGACGAGGCCGCGCAGGCGGTCGACGTCAGCGGACGGTCCCTGCACGCCGACGTTCCCGACCTGGACCGATTCTTCCGCCCCGAGTCCCTCGCCGTCATCGGGGCCTCCGACGCCGAGGGCCGCCCCAACACGGGCATCACCCGCCAGCTGATCGCCTGGGCCGAGCGGGTCGGCGCCCGCGTCCACCCCGTGCACCCCTC
This sequence comes from Streptomyces dryopteridis, assembly GCF_049606955.1. NCBI lineage: Bacteria > Bacillati > Actinomycetota > Actinomycetes > Kitasatosporales > Streptomycetaceae > Streptomyces > Streptomyces dryopteridis. Next base: position 2,411,460 of record NZ_CP187113.1, read on the forward strand.
CCGGACCTCGGTCTTCGGCCTTCCGTGCGTGCCCTCCGTGGCCGATCTGCCCGAGACGGTGGACCTCGCGGTGCTGCTCGTCGCCGACCCGCTGCCCGTCATCGAGGAGCTGGCCGAGGCCAAGGTCCGGTTCGCCGTGGCCTTCGCCTCCGGGTTCGCGGAGACCGGCGACGAGGGGGCCGCCGCCCAGGAGCGGCTCGCCGCCGCCGTTCGGGGCTCGGGCCTGCGCCTGCTCGGCCCCAACACGAACCTGAACGCCTTCGAACGCTTCCGTGAGGACCTCGACGGCCCCGCGATCGCCCTCATCACCCAGTCCGGGCACCAGGGCCGCCCGCTGCACTCCCTCCAAGAGCTCGGCATCCGCCTGTCCCACTGGGCCCCGACCGGCAACGAGGCCGACCTGGAGATCGCGGACTTCATCTCCTACTTCGCCACCCGCCCCGAGGTGGGGGCCATCGCCTGCTACGTCGAGGGGCTCAAGGACGGCCGCTCGTTCCTCCTGGCCGCCGACCGGGCCGCCCGCAACGGGGTGCCGGTGGTCGCGGTGAAGGTGGGGCGCACGGAGGCCGGAGCCCGGATGGCGGCCTCCCACACCGGCAAGCTGACCGGCGCGGACACCGTGGTCGACGCCGCCATGCGCCAGTTCGGTGTGATCCGCGTCAACGGGCTCGACGAGCTCCAGGACACCGCCGCCCTCCTCGCCCGGGCCCGCAAGCCGGTGGCCGACGGGGTCGTCGTGTACTCGATCTCCGGCGGGACCGGAGCGCACTTCTCCGACCTCGCCACCGCCGCCGGGCTGCGCCTGCCGAGCCTCTCCCGGGCCAAGCAGGACGAGCTGCACCAGTGGATCCCGGACTACCTGAACGTCGCCAACCCCGTGGACAACGGCGGGCACCCGGTCGGCGACTGGCGCGGCCGGAAGATCATCGACGCGATCCTGGCCGATCCCGAGGTCGGCGTGCTCATCTGTCCGATCACCGGCCCGTTCCCTCCCATGAGCGACAAGCTCGCCCAGGACCTCGTGGACGCCGCGGAGACCACCGACAAGCTGATCTGCGTCGTGTGGGGCTCCCCCGTGGGCACCGAGACCGCCTACCGCGAGACCCTGCTCGGATCCTCGCGCGTCGCGACCTTCCGCACCTTCGGCAACTGCATCACCGCCGTCCGCGCCCACCTGGAACACCACCGGTTCACCGCCTCCTACCGGTCGCCGTTCGAGGACGCCCCGCGCGTGCCCTCGCCCTCGTACCGCAAGGCCAAGATGCTGATGCGGCCCGGCCAGCAGCTCAGCGAGCACGCCGCCAAGCAGCTCCTGCGCGCCTACGGGATCCGGGTCCCCCGCGAACAGCTGGTGACGAGCGCCGCCGCCGCCGTGCGCGCGGCGGGTCTGGTCGGCTACCCCGTCGTCATGAAGGCCAGCGGCCCCCAGCTCGCCCACAAGACCGAACTCGGGCTGGTCAAGGTCGGGCTGACCTCGGCCAGTCAGATCCGCGACGCCTACCGGGACCTCACGGACATCGCCCGCTACGAGAACGTGCCGCTGGACGGGATCCTCGTCTGCCAGATGGTCGAGCGCGGGGTGGAGATGGTGGTGGGCGTCAGCCCGGACCCGCTGTTCGGGCCCACCGTCACGGTCGGCCTGGGCGGGGTGCTGGTGGAGGTGCTGCGGGACGCCGCCGTGCGCGTGCCCCCCTTCGGCGAGGACCAGGCCAGGGCCATGCTCACCGAGTTGCGCGGGCACGCCCTGCTGGAGGGGGTGCGCGGCGCGCCGCCGGCCGACGTGGACGCGCTGGTCGAGGTGGTCCTGCGGGTCCAGCGGATGGCCCTGGAGCTGGGGGACGACCTCTCCGAACTGGACATCAACCCCCTCATGGTGCTGCCCCGCGGGCAGGGCGCCGTCGCCCTGGACGCGCTCGCGGTCTGCCACTGAGTCGCCGAAACCCGCCCGGAAGGAAGCCTCCGTGCCCGATCTGTCCGAGAGCACGCCCGAGCCCGCCGCTCCCGCCGCACCGTCCACGCCGTCGGCGGCCCCGGCGTCCCCCGCCCCCGATCCGGTGACGACGGTGCTGCACCGGGTGGAGAACGCGGTCGCCTGGATCACCCTCAACCGGCCGGAGGCGATGAACGCCGTCACCCCGGCCCAGCGCGAGCGGATCATCTCCCTGCTGGAGTCGGCGTCCGCGGACCCGACGATCCGCGCCGTGGTCCTGACGGCGGTCGGGCGCGGGTTCTGCGCGGGCGCGGACCTCAGCGGCGGCGCGGCGGCCGGCGACCGGGTGGCCGGGGACGTGACGCGGCTGATCCGGGCCGGCGCCCAGCGCCTGATCACGGCCGTCCTCGACTGCGAGAAGCCGGTGATCGCGGCGGTCAACGGAACGGCGGCGGGGATCGGCTCGCACCTCGCGCTCGCCTGTGACCTGGTGCTGGCCGCCGAGTCGGCCCGGTTCATCGAGGTGTTCGTGCGTCGAGGGCTGGTCCCGGACGGCGGCGGGGCGTATCTGCTGCCCCGGTTGGTCGGTCCCCGCAAGGCGAAGGAGCTGATGTTCTTCGGGGACGCGCTGTCGGCGCCGGAGGCGGCGGGGCTCGGGCTGGTGAACCGGGTGGTGCCCGACGCGGAGTTGGCGGAGCTGGCCCGCGCGTGGGCCGAGCGCCTGGCCCAGGGGCCGACGCGGGCCCTGGCGATGACCAAGCAGTTGGTGAACGCCTCGCTCGACACGGACCGGGCGACGGCCCTGGCGGCGGAGGCCGCGGCGCAGGAGATCAACATGACCACGGCGGACGCCGTGGAGGGCGTGAGCAGCTTCGTGGAGCGACGGGCCGCGAAGTTCCGGGGGGTGTGACCCCCGCCCCGGTCCCGGTCCCGGCGGCGGACGGCGCCGGGACCGGAGACGGAGCCGGGTCCGCGGGTCCCCGGCCCGGTGTTCCGGGCCGGAGCCCGCCCCGGCGGCCTTCCGCGTGCTCGCACCCCCGCCATGTCCCCGCCCCGTTCCCCGTGTCGCGCCGGCCCTCAAACGACCGGCTCCCCGCACACCAGGATCCGAGCCCCGACCCGCGTTCGCCAGACCGTTCGACCCGATTCACACAGACGAGCGAAGAACCCTCGGGTGTTGACTCACCCGGCCCGGCGCGGCTCCGGCCGCAGCACCGCGAACACCGCCCCCGCCGGGTCCGCCAGCCACGCGATCCGTCCCACCTCGGGCACGTCGGCCGGTTCCATCAGCACGCTCCCGCCGGCCTCCCGCACCCGGCTCGCCGCCGCGTCCGCGTCCGCCGTGCAGAAGTAGGGCACCCACCGCGCGCGCCCGCCGCTCTCGGCACCGCCCTCCTCGGCGCTCTCGGGCCCGAGCGGGGCGACTCCGCCGAAGGACGCGTCCTCGATGTCGCCCTCGGCGACGCTCAACACCCGGTACGTCATCCCGGGCACCTCCATGACCTGCGAGCGCCAGCCGAACAGGATCCCGTAGAACCGCAGGGCCTCCGCCGGGTCCGGCACGTGCAGCTCGACCCAGAGCAGCGTGTTCTCGGCCGACGCGAGGTCGAAGCCCCGGGTGCGGCCGGGCTGCCAGACCGCGAACTCGGCTCCCTGCGGGTCCGTGAGCTGGGCCAGCCACCCCTCGCCCATCACGTCGCCGGGCTCCATCCGCACCCGGCCGCCGCCGGCGCGCACGGCCTCGACGGTGGCCTCGATGTCATCGGTCCTGAAGTGGACGGTCCACGCGCTGCGCGCGCCCTCCTCGGTGAGGGGCCCCATCGCGGCGACGGTGCGGTCGCCGATCCGGAAGAAGCCGTAGTCGCCCGTGTTCGGGCCGGCGGAGACGAACTCCCAGCCGAACACGGCGTGGTGGAACGCGGCGGCGGCCGCGATGTCGGGGGTGCCGAGGTCGAGCCAGTTCGGTGATCCGGTGCGGAAGTCGGTGCCGAGCATGGGGTCCTCCCGGGGACGGTGGAGACACGGGGCGCGGGCGGGGCCGGCCCGGGTCGTCGCGGGCCGGGGTGCGCGGTCGGTCGTCGCGGGCGGGACACGGGCGCGGTTCCCGCGGCGCGACGGCCGACCGTCGGCCACGATGCCGAACCGGGACGGGACCCGCTCGGCGCGTCGGGCACGGCGGGCCGGACGGTCCACTCGTACGGCGGAGGCGGGCGCGGTCCGGGCCGGTGCCGACCCTTCACATCTGACGCTCCGTCAGCTTCAATCGAGGGATGATGGGACACGCGGGGATGGCGGCCACCGTCGTCCGATACCTGAGATCAGCCGGCGCCGCCACGAGCGCCGGAGCCGAACCGGTCGACACCCACCCCCGCCCCGACCTGCGGGCGGTGGGGGCGGACGAACGGGCCCCGGTGAGCCCGGCGGAGTTCCGTTCCGTGCTCGGCAACTTCGCGAGCGGGGTGACGATCGTGACCGCGCCGGCGGCCCCCGACGAGGAGGGCGCCCCCGGCCCCGCGGGCTTCGCCTGCCAGTCCTTCGCCGCGCTCTCCCTGGACCCGCCGCTCGTCACGTTCATGGTGGCCCGCACGTCCACGACCTGGCCGCGGATCGCCCGCGCGGGAGTGTTCTGCGTCAACATCCTGGGCGAGCGGCAGGGCACCCTGTGCCGCGCCTTCGCGGTGAGCGGCGCGGACAAGTTCGCCGGGGTCACGCACAGCCCGGCGCCCGCGACCGGGTCTCCCCGGATCGACGGGGTGCCGGCCTGGATCGACTGCCGGATCCACGCCGTGCACACCGGCGGGGACCACCTGATCGTGATCGGTCGCGTGCTCGCGATGGGGGCCGCCGGGGAAGGGGACCCGCTGCTCTTCCACAAGGGCCGGTTCGGGCGTCTCGCGCCGGAGGGCGCCGGGTCCTGACCCCGGGCGCGCGGGGCCGCGAGGCGCCCTCGTTCCCGGCCCTCCTATGCGCACGACGAGCCCCTCACACACTCATTCGCTCATCTGTGTGAATCGGCCCGACGGGTCTGGTGCGCCCCGCCCCCGGCACCCGATGCTGAGGTCCTCCCCGCCCCGATCCGAGGGGCCGCCAGGGGAGCGTCCAGCCATCCGGGAGCACACGATGACGCACGCCCACACCCACATCCGGACCCACGTCCGGACCCAGGCGCCGACCACCTGTCCGGGGCGGAACGACGCGGGCCCTTCGGCCCTGAGCAGCGGGGCCGAAAGCCCGAGGGGCGCGGGGCGGGCCCGGCGTAGGTTCGACGTAAATGGACACGCCACCGCCGCCCCCGCCACGACCCGACGACCCCTTCCGCGCCCGCCGCGAGACGCGGTCCGCCGGGCGCTCCGACGAGGAGCCGCCGTCGGCCGGGCCTCGCCCCTATCCGACCTGGCGCGCCTGCTGCTGGGCCCTGCCCGGGCTCGCGACCTTCGGGATCGGTGCCTGGATCCCGTTCGTCGTGCTCGGGCGACGGGCCGCACGCCAAGGACGGACGCGCTCCGGGCACGCCTACACGATCACCGCGATCGTCTTCGCGCTGTGGGCGATCGCCTGGGTCGCCTTCTCGCCCGGTTTCGCGGACCAGAAAGCGACCTGGTGGGACCTCGTCATGGCGGGACCGTGGGTGCTGGGGTCGGGCATCGCCGTCCACTGCTTCCGACGGGACCCGTGGCTGCCCGGTCCGGGGGACCTGGCGCGCGCCCACCGCAGGGCGATGCGCCGCCGGGAGACCCTGCGCCGGCGGGCCCACGCCCTGGTGGCCCGGGATCCGGCGGCGGCCCGCGCGCTCGGCGTCGGACGGCCGGACCTGCCGAACCGGTACGCGGACGGCGGCCTGGTGGACGTCAACACCTGCCCGGCCGAGGTGCTCGTCGCCGTGGCCCGGTGGACCGCCTCGGACGCGGCGGACGTCACCGAGGCCCGGGCCCTGATCGGCCGGTTCGCGACGCCGGAGGACCTCGTGGCCCACACGTCCGTTCCGGCGGCCCGGGTGGAGGCCGTCCGCCACCTCCTCGTCTTCACCTGACCCTCGGGGGCCGGCGCGCGCGGGTCAGAAGGTGAGGACCCCCCGGGCCACCCGGCCGTGGTGGGCGTCGTCGGCGGCCGTGGCGAAGTCCTCGATCGGGTAGACCTCCGTGACCAGTTCGTCCAGGAGCAGCCGGCCCTGGCGGTACAGCTCGGCGTACAGGCCGATGTCCCGCTGGGGGCGGGAGGAGCCGTAGCGGCAGCCGAGGATGGACTTGTCGAGGTACATGGAGGAGACCTGGAACGTGGCCTCCTCCGTGAAGCCGGGCACTCCGAGGAGGACGGCCTGGCCGTGCCGGTCGAGGAGGTCGACGGCCTGCCGGATGAGCTTGACGTTGCCGACGCACTCGAAGGCGTGGTCCGCGCCGGCGGGCAGGATCTCCTTCACGGCCGCCGTCGTGTCCACCCCGGGGCCGGCGGTCACGAAGTGGGTGGCGCCGAAGAGCCGGGCCGTCTCCTCCTTGGCCGGGTTGGCGTCGACCGCGACGATGGTGGTGGCCCCCGCGATCCGGGCGCCCTGGAGGACGTTGAGACCGATGCCGCCCGTGCCGATGACGACCACCGTCTCGCCCCGGTCCACCTTGGCCCGGTTGAGGACGGCCCCGACACCGGTGAGGACCCCGCAACCGATCAGGGCGGCCGAGGTGAACGGGATCTCCCGGGGGATCCGGACCGCCTGGACGGCCTTGACCAGGGTGCGTTCCGCGAACGCCGAGTTCGAGGCGAACTGGAACACGGGCTTGCCGGCGCGGGAGAACGGCCGGTCGGGCCTGCCGATGGCCTTGCGGCACATCGTGGGCCGGCCCCGGTCGCAGTCGGCGCAGGCCCCGCAGTTGGCCAGGGTGGACAGGGCCACGTGATCGCCGGGCACTACGTGGGTCACGCCCGCCCCGACCGCCTCCACCACGCCCGCGCCCTCGTGCCCGAGCACCACCGGCGGCGGGAACGGGATGGTCCCGTCGATCACCGACAGGTCGCTGTGACAGAGCCCGGCCGCGCGGATCCCGACCAGGACCTCGCCGGGTCCCGGCTCGCGGATCTCCAGGTCGGTGACCACCTGCGGCGTCTCGCCGTCGAACACCACGCCCCTCATCGGGCCTCCCTCGGCAGGCCGAGCACCCGCTCGGCGATGATGTTGCGCTGGATCTCGTCCGAGCCGCCGTAGATGGTGTCGGCCCGGGTGAACAGGAAGAGGCGCTGGTCCTCGGTCAATCGGTACGGGTCCTCGGGGGTCCACGGGTCCGGGCCGACGCTCGCCCCGGCCCCGCGCACGGCCACGGCGAGTTCGCCGAGCCGGCGGTGCCAGCCGCCCCAGAGGAGTTTGGCGACGCTGGGGGCGCCGGGGTCCGCGGCCGTCGGCGTCCTCCCGGCCCCGTTCGACCCCGCGCCGCCCGACGCGCCTGTCGCGCCGCTCGTGCCCAGGGTCCGCAGGGCGTTCCAGCGCATGGTGCGCAGTTCGGCCCACTGGCGCACGAGCCGGTCCCGCAGCACGGGGTCGTCGACGGTGGGCGAGTCGGGGGCCAGGTGGGCGGCGAGGACCCGTTCCAGTTCGGCCGCGAAACCGATCTGCTGGACGAGGGTGGACACCCCGCGTTCCAGGGCGAGCAGGCTCATGGCGACGTTCCAGCCCTCGCCCTCGCCCCCGACGAGCTCCTCGGCGACGGCGCCGTCGAGGAACACCTCGTTGAACTCGCTGGTGCCCGAGAGCTGCCGGATGGGGCGCACCTCCACCCGGCCGGGCTGGTCCATCGGCATCAGCAGGAAGGACAGGCCCCGGTGCCGGCGGGAGCCGGCCTCGGTGCGCGCGAGGACGAAGCACCAGTCCGCGTCGAGGGCCAGGGAGGTCCAGATCTTCTGGCCGGTGATCCGCCAACGGTCCCGGCCGGGACCGAGGTGTTCGCGGACGGCCGCGGTGCGGATGCCGGCGAGGTCGGAGCCGGCGCCGGGCTCGCTGTAGCCCTGGCACCACAGTTCCTCGCCCCGGGCGATGGCGGGCAGGAAACGGGCGCGCTGTTCGGGGGTGCCGTGGGCGAGGAGGGTGGGGGCGAGGAGGTTCTCGCCGATGTGTCCGAGCCGGCCGGGGGCGCGGGCGCCCGCGTACTCCTCCGCCCACACGACCTGCTGGGTGAGGGAGGCGTGCCGCTGACCGTACGCGCCGGTGCCCGCCTCCCAGCCGAGGCCGATCCAGCCGCCCCGGCCGAGTTCGCGTTCCCAGGCGCGTCGGACGTCGACGGCCTCGTGCTCGCTGCCCGGGCCGCCGAGGCCGGCCCCGCTCGCGTAGGGCCCGGCGGGTCCCATGCGTTCCGTCAACCAGGCCCGTGCCCGGGCCCGGAAGCCCTCGTCGGCCGGGCCGAAACCGAAGTCCACGCCGCTTCCCCGCCTCTCCCCGCCCCGTGCGGACCGGGTCCTGTCGCGCCCTGACCCGCCGTGCCCTGACCTGCCGTGTTCCGCTCTGCCCTGTCCGCCGTGTCGCCGCGTCGCCGCGTCAGGCGTTGGGGCGGTCCTTGGCGGCGGCGGCCTTCGCCATCGCCTCCAGTTGCGCGAGCATCGGCATCGGGTCCTGGCCCACGGTGCCGGGCAGGAAGTCCGCGATCCGCTCCGGGGTCCACGGCTCCTCGGCGTAGCCGGCGCGCAGCTCGCGCGGCTGCGCCCACACGGCGATCTTGGGGCCGGCGATCGTGTAGACCTGCCCGGTGATCCGTTCGGCCGCCGCGCGCTCGGAGAGCAGGTAGGTGACCAGGGCGGCCACGTCCTCGGGCTCGCCGATCTCCTTCAGCTCCATGGGCACGTTCGCCGACATGCGGGTCCGGGCCACGGGGGCGACCGCGTTGGCCGTGACCCCGTACTTGTGCAGGCCGAGGGCGGCCGAGCGGACGAGCGAGATGATCCCGCCCTTGGCCGCCGAGTAGTTGGCCTGGGCCACCGAGCCCTGGTGGTTGCCGCTGGTGAACCCGATGAGGGTGCCCGAGCCCTGCTTGCGCATGACGGCGGAGGCGGCCCGGAAGACGGTGAAGGTGCCCTTGAGGTGGGTGGCGACCACGGGGTCCCACTCCTCCTCCGACATGTTGAAGAGCATCCGTTCGCGCAGGATGCCCGCCACGCACACCACGCCGTCGATCCGCCCGAAGGCGGCCAGGGCGGTGTCCACGACGCGCTGCCCGCCGGCCATGGTCGAGATGTCTTCGGCGACGGCGACGGCCTCGCCGCCGGCCGCCACGATCTCCTTCACGACGGACTCGGCGATCTCGCCGACCGGTTCGCCGCCCTCGATCGAGACCCCGTAGTCGTTCACGACGACCTTGGCGCCCTCGGCGGCGGCGGCGAGCGCCACGGCCCGGCCGATGCCCCGGCCGGCTCCCGTGACGGCGACGACCTTGCCTGCCAAGAAGTTCCCCACGACGGCCCCTTCCCGCGTTTTCTGACGGTCCGTTAGATTCTATGGCCGGCCGAAGCCGTGCGCACAAGACCCGGACACCCACCGATCCGCCCGAGATCCCCACGCCCCGCCCGAGGAGCCACGCCACGATGAGCCTGCCGCCCGAGTTCCACGAGATCGCCAAGCGCGTCAACAACTGGGGCCGTTGGGGCGCCGACGACGAGATCGGCACCCTGAACCTGATCACCGACGAGGTCCTGCGCGCCGCCGCCGGCGAGATCCGCTCGGGCCGTCGCGTCCCCCTGGCCCTGCCGCTGAAGGCCGACGGGGTGCAGTCCGGCATGATCCCCGGCCGGATCAACCCGCTGCACTCGATGGTGCAGATCAACCAGGAGATCTTCGGCCCCGGCACCGTGGCCTGCAGCGACGACGCCGTGACCCTGGGACTCCAGGCCGGCACCCACTGGGACGCCCTCACGCACGTCTCGCACTCCGGCCGGATCTGGAACGGGCGCCCCGCCGACACCATCACCGCCCACGGGCGGGCCGAGTACAGCGGGATCGAGAAGGCCCCGCCGATCGTCTCGCGCGGGGTGCTGCTGGACGTGGCCCGCGCCAAGGGCCTGGACCGGCTGCCCGGCGACCACGCGGTGACCCCGGAGGACCTCGCGGAGGCGGAGGAGTTCGGCCGCGTGAGCGTACGGGCCGGGGACATCGTGCTGGTTCGCACCGGCCAGGTGCGGGTGTACCTGGCCGGCGACAAGCACGGCTACGGCTACCCCTCACCCGGCCTGTCCATCCGCACTCCGGAGTGGTTCCACGCGCGGGACGTCGCGGCCGTCGCCAACGACACCCTCACCTTCGAGATCTTCCCGCCCGAGGTGGAGAACCTCTGGCTGCCCGTGCACGCCCTCGACCTGGTCGAGATGGGCATGCACCAAGGGCAGAACTGGAACCTGGAGGGCCTCTCCGAAGCCTGCGCGGACGCGGGACGGTACGCGTTCCTGCTGTCGGCGATGGCCGAGCCCTTCGTGGGCGGCACGGGCACCCCGGTGGCCCCGGTGGCCGTCCTCTGACCCGACCGGCCCGACGGCGGGCCGCCCACCACCCGCCCGCCGCCCGCCCGCGTCCCGCCCCGCTCAGGGTGTCAGCGTGTCCACGTAGCGCTTCGCCTCGACCAGCGGGGCTCCCGGATGGTCCGTGCGGACCTTGCGGACCGCCGCCACGGGCCCCGACTCCGTCAGCACGGCGCGGACCGCAGGTTCGTCCACGGCGGCCCGGAACTCCTCGAACGTGGGATACCGGGCACGGAACTCCCGCTTCCGGCGCCGGTCCACGGTCGTTCCGAAGACCGCCGCCGACGCCGCCGCCACCAGCCCGACCAGCGCCGGTCCCGCCATGTCCCCGAGCATCCCCGCCCCCTCTCGCCGGCGCGCCCCGTCGGCGCGCCCGGTGCACATCGTGCCCCGCGTCCGTCGTCCCCGCGCCCCTACCCCAGGTCGGGGCGCTGCAACGCGCGGCCCGTCACGTGCTCCGCGTACTCGATGATCCCGCGCAGCGCGGCCTCCGCCTCCGCCTCCGGCAGGGAGGCGGAGGTCCGGGGCGCGACCAGGCGGTGCCAGCGTCCGTCCACGTCGAGCAGGAAGACGCTCCGCCCGGCGCCGCCCGAACCCTCGGCGCCGGCCGCGCCGCGCCGCGCGCCCCGGCCCGCGCTCCCGCTCCCGGCCCGCTGCCGACCCGAGTCCGCGATCTTGAGGTAGCGCACCTCGTCCCAGCTCCAGGACCGCTTGTACCAACCCCAGCGCGTGATGGCCACGCCCCGACGGTGGACGCGGACGTGCCCCCGGCCGAGGAAGAGCCAGGCGCAGCCCGCGAGGAGGGCCAGCGGGAGGCAGCCGAAGCCGAAGAGGGACAGGCGCGCGTGCCCCCAGAACTCGCCCGCGCCGACCGCCGCAGCGCCGACCACGACGAACAGCGCCAACATGGGCAGCGCGCCCCGGCGTTGGAACTCGGATTCCGCGAATACGAGTTCTTCGCGCCCGCCGCGCCGCGAGCCCTTCCGGGGCGCGGACGGGGCGCCGCCCGACGCCCCGGCCACCGGCTCGGGGCCCGGGGTGTTGGGCGGGTGCGGATGGGACGACGGCGACACGGACGGGGCAGGGGACGGGGACGGGTGTGCGGACAGCGGCGGCGAGGAGGTCATGTCCCCCAGGGAACCCGTCGGCGCGAGTCGCCCGGCAGGGCCCTACGTCCCCTCCGCGTCCCCCCGCGCCGCCCCCGCGTTCCACCGGGCGGCCCCCACCCCCCGATCCCCCGACCCAACGCCCGCCGACCCACCACCTCGCCGACCCACCGCCTCGCCGCCCCACCGACCCAGCGCCCCGCCGGCCCCGCGTCCTGACGGTCGGCGGCGGCCCGCCGCTGCGTGCGCGCCCCGAGCGCGGCACGGCCGCGGCCACCGCCGACCACACGACCCGCACTCGTCAAGGTCGGCCCGTGCGTTGCCGGAACGGGCCAGACCCTTGGCGTCCCCTCGCGACGCGTCGTTCATCCAAGGGTGATCACCCGACAACGGCGCGTCAACATCTCGTTAGAGGTACACCCGCGGTTCCCGCGACACGCCGGTCACTTCACTTGCATCGTGCACCGGCTTCCCCACGCGGTCGACCTCGCACCAGATCCGCTTGCCCGCGCCCTCGCGCTGCCAGCCCCAGCGGTCGGCCAGTCCGTCCACGAGCTCCAGGCCGCGTCCCCCGGTGTCCTCGCCGCCCGCGTGGCGCGGGGCCGGCGGGCAGGCGCTCGTGTCGGCGACCTCCACCCGCACTCCGGGTCCGCGGAAGAGCATGCGCAGCACGGCCGGGCAGCCGGTGTGCACGACCGCGTTCGTCACGAGTTCGGAGATGAGCAGGATCAGGGTCTCGGCGACCGGCTCGTCCTCCCCTATCCCGGAGCCGGCGAGACGGGACCGGGCCCACCTCCGCGCGCGGCCGACCTCGGCCGGGTCGGGACCCACTTCGAGCTGCATCTGAAGCACCTGCACCGCTCACACCATCCGAACCGGCGGACACTTCGCCTCGCGAAAGGACGACGGGATCACACAACGTGATCCCCTTGTGGAGCAGCATGGTTGACATACAGTCACCACAACAAGCGCTTCGGGCATATTCCAGCGCGAAGGAGTGGACGTGCTGCATACTGTGCGACGCCCGCGCCGCTCTTCCGCTCGCATTGGGTGGAGCGTACCGGAGCGGGCGGGCGACTCCGGTCCGTGAACGGGCCCTGAAGGACACAAACCGATATCAACTCTGCGTAATCGGACATGCGTCCCGGGTCGTCGGCCCCGTCACCCGACCACGGCCGCGAGGTCCGCCGCCAACAGCTCCTCCGCCTCCCCCTCCGACAGCCACTGACCGGCGCGCACCCAGGCCCGTTTCACGTACAGGTGTACGTCCGCCTCCCAGGTGAAACCCATGCCTCCGTGCACTTGGAGGCAGTCCCGCGCACCCCGCACGGCCGCCTCGTCGGCGAGCAGTTTCGCCGCCGCGATCTCCCCCGGATCGCCGGTCACGGCGGCCGCGTAGACCGCCACCCGGGCCGGTTCGGCCCGCGCCAACATGTCCGCGCAGAGGTGCTTCACGGCCTGGAAGCCGCCGATCGGGCGCCCGAACTGTTCGCGGTCCTTGGCGTACCGCACGGCCAGCTCCCCGCACCGCAGCGCGGCCCCGACCTGGAGGGCCGCCGTCAACAGGGCGCCGGTGGACCGTTGTGACGCCGAGTAGTGCGGTGCGCCCGCCGCGAGGCCCCCGCCGACCCCACCGCCCTCCCCCGCCCCGCCGACGACCCCGCCGCCCCCGCCCGGCAGCCGACCGAGCGGGGTCAGCGGGTCCGCCGAGCGCACGGCGAGCACGCCCGCCCCGCCCAGCGCCGTCGCCGTCCCGGCCCCCGGCGGCCCGAGCAGCGCGTCCGCCTCCCGCCCGTACGCGAGCACGAGCCCCTCCCCCGAGCCCCCGGCCGCGAAGTCCGCCGCCGTCACCACCGTCTCGCCCTCCGCCGCCCCCGGCACCTCCCCGGCCGCCAGGAACGTCGCCACCAGCGGCCCCGGCACCAGCGCCCGCCCGGCCTCCTCGAAGACCAGGACCGCCTCCGGCAGCCCGAGCCCCACCCCGCCCGCCGACTCCGGTAGGCACAGCGCGAACAGGCCCGCCCCGCCCAGCTCCCGCCACAGCCCGCGCGGCACGACCTCCCGGCCGGCGTCCCCGGCGTCCACGGCGGCCCGCAGCGCCTCCCGCCCGAACCGGCCCTCCAGCAGTTCGCGGACCCCCGCCCGCAGGGCCCGCTGGTCCTCCGTCAACCGGAAGTCCACGCCGCTCACCTCTCCTTCGGCAGGCCGAGGATCCGCTCGGCCACGATGTTGCGCTGGATCTGCGAGGTGCCCGCCGCGATCGTGTACGACAGGGACGAGAGCCGGTCCAGGACCCAGTCCCGGTCGAGTTCGAGGCCGCCGACCGCGCCGAGCACCTCGGCGGCGAGGTCGAAGAGCTCCTGTCGGGCGTGCGAGTAGCGCAGTTTGAACACCGAGCCGCCGATCCCCGGCACCCCGGTGCCCGCGGCCTCGGACTCGCTGACGTTCCACTGGGTGAGCCGCCACAGCGCGCCGAACTCCCCGTACAGCCTGCCGAGCGCGCGCCGCAGCACCGGATCGTCCCAGCGGCCGGTGCGCCGGGCCTCGCGGGCCAGGTCCACGAGGATCCGGCGGCAGGCGACGACCTCGCCGACGAAGGCGGTACCGCGTTCGAAGGAGAGGGTGACCATGGTGACCCGCCAGCCGTCGTTCTCGGCGCCGACCCGGTACGAGACCGGCACCCGGACCTCGTCGAGGAAGAGCTCGGCGAACTCGGTGGAGCCGGCCAGGGTGCGCAGCGGTCGCACGGTGATGCCGGGGGCGTCCATCGGCATCGCGAGCCAGCTGATGCCCCGGTGCCGGGGGGCGTCGGGGTCGGTGCGCACGAGCAGTTCGCACCAGTCGGCGACCTCCGCGTGCGAGGTCCAGATCTTGGACCCGCTGACCACGTAGTGGTCGCCGTCGCGCACCGCGCGGGTGCGCAGGGAGGCCAGGTCGGAGCCGGCGCCCGGCTCGCTGAAGCCCTGGCACCACACCTCCTCGCCGCGCAGCACGGGCGGCAGCCAACGGGCCCGCTGTTCGGGGGTGCCCTCGGCGGCGATGGTGGGCCCGGCGTGCAGCAGGCCGACGAAGTTGGCGCCGACGTACGGGGCGCCGGCCCGCTCGGTCTCCTCCAGGAAGATCAGGTGCTCGGTGGGGCCCGCGCCGAGGCCGCCCGCGTCCACGGGCCAGTTCAGGCCCGCGTAGCCCGCCTCGTGCAGCCGGCGCTGCCAGCCGAGGTCGTACGCGCGCCGGCCGGGCCAGTCGTCGGGGGAGGGCCGGGGCGGGAGTTCGGGCAGCACCTTGCCCAGCCACTCGCGCAGCCGGGCCCGGAACTCCTCCTCCGCCGGCGTTCGAGAGAGGTCCATCAGCGGCCCGCCGACGCGCCGGCCGCGCCCGACGGCCCCGCGCCGCCCGCACCGCCCGTCCCACCTGCCCCGCCCGCCCCGCCGGGCTTGCGGTCCCGGTCGAGATCGAGGTCGAGCATGCGGATCGCGTTGCCGCGCATCAGCTTGTACACCGTCTCCTCGTCGAGCCCGGCGACGTGGTCCAGGGCCACCTCCTTGGTGTGCGGGAAGGTGGAGTCCACGTGCGGGTAGTCGGTCTCGAAGGTGGCGTTGTCGCGGCCGACCACGTCGAGGGCGGCGATGCCATGCTTGTCGCGGAAGAAGCAGCAGAAGATCTGCCGGTAGTAGTAGGTGGACGGCGGCTCGGGGATCAGGTCGCGGACGCCGCCCCAGGCCCGGTGCTCGCGCCACACGTCGTCCGCCCGCTCCAGCGCGTACGGGATCCAGCCCATCTGCCCTTCGCTGTAGGCCAGCTTGAGGCGGGGGAAGCGGACCAGGACGCCGGAGAACAGGAAGTCCATCATCGAGGCCATCGCGTTGTTGAAGCTGAGCGATGCCTGCACGGCGGGCGGGGCGTCGGGGGAGGCGGCGGGCATCTGGGAGGAGGAGCCGATGTGCATGTTCACGACGGTGCCGGTCTCCTGGCAGGCCGCGAAGAAGGGGTCCCAGTGGCCGGTGTGGATCGAGGGCAGGCCCAGGTGGGTGGGGATCTCGGAGAAGGTCACGGCCCGCACCCCGCGCGCGGCGTTGCGGTGGATCTCGGCGACGGCGAGGTCGATGTCCCACAGCGGGATGATGCACAGCGGGATCAGCCGGCCGCCGCTGTCCCCGCACCACTCCTCGACCATCCAGTCGTTGTAGGCGCGCACGCAGGCGAGCGCGACCTCCTTGTCGTGCGCCTCGGCGAAGGTCTGCCCGCAGAACCGCGGGAAGGTGGGGAAGCAGAGGCTGGCCTCCACGTGGTTGAGGTCCATGTCGGCCAGCCGGGCCTTGGGGTCCCAGCAGCCCCGGCGCATCTCGGCGCGGGTGATGCCCTCCAGGGTCATGTCGTCGCGGTCGAAGCCGACGGCGGCGATGTTGCGCTTGTACGGGAACTTGAGGTCCTCGTAGATCCACCAGTCGGTGGGCGGGCCGTCGGGGTCCATGGAGATCACGTACTTGCCGCCGGTGTACACCAGCTCCCCGATGCCGGCGGTGAGGGCCTTGGGGCCGCGGTCGCGGTACTTGGCCGGCAGCCACACGTCGAAGAGGTGCGCCGGTTCGATGACGTGGTCGTCGACGCTGATGATCCGGGGCAGTTCCATGGGCCAGATCCCCTCGGTGCGGGTTCGCGAACCATCCATCTGATGGATCGTCAGAAACTTGGCACGACCACGCTAGCCGCCCACCCCTGGACCGACAAGCGCCCGCGCCCTACGCTCCCCCCATCGATCTGACATTCCGTCAGATCCGGATCGTCCCGGGGAGGACCCGTGCCGAACGAGAGCCCGCGACGGCGGCACGCCGCCGACAGCGCCGCCGAGGCGACCGCCCGCGAGCTGGAACGTTCCGCCACCCTGTGGGAACTGATCGAACGCCGCGCCGCCCTCACCCCCGACGCCCCCGTCCTCATCGAGGCCGCCGAGAACCCCGCCGACGACCGGACCCTCACCTTCGGGCAGCTCCGCGACC
The DNA here is from genome assembly GCF_049606955.1 of Streptomyces dryopteridis. Lineage (NCBI taxonomy): Bacteria > Bacillati > Actinomycetota > Actinomycetes > Kitasatosporales > Streptomycetaceae > Streptomyces > Streptomyces dryopteridis. The sequence goes on from NZ_CP187113.1 coordinate 2,427,974, forward strand.
GCGCCGAACGCGTCGCCGCCGGCCTCCACGCGCGCGGGGTCCGCCCCCGCACCGTCGTCGCCTGGCAGCTCCCCACCCGCATCGAGACCGCGCTGCTCTCCTTCGCCCTCGCCCGCCTCGGCGCCGTCCAGTCCCCCGTGATCCCCTTCTACCGCGACCGCGAGACCGGCTTCGCCCTGCGCGAGTCCCGCGCCCGCCACTTCGCCGTCCCCGGCGTCTGGCGCGGCTTCGACCACACCGCGATGGCCCACCGCCTGATCGCGGCACCTCGCGAGGACCCGACACCCGGAGACCCGGCGGTCGGGCCGGTGGACGTGTTCGAGGCGTACCGGGCCGAGGAACTGCCCGACGGCGACCCCGCCCTCCTCCCGCCCCCACCGGCCTCCGGCACCGAGGTCCGCTGGATCTACTGGACCTCCGGCACCACCTCCGACCCCAAGGGCGTCCGGCACACCGACCGCTCCCTCATCGCCGGCGGCTCCTGCCTCGCCCACGCCCTGCGCCTGCGCCCCACCGACGTGGGCTCGATGGCCTTCCCCTTCGCCCACATCGCCGGCCCCGACTACACGATCATGCTGCTGCTGTACGGGATACCGGCGGTCATGTTCGAACGCTTCGCCCTGCCCGACGCCCTCGACGGCTACCGGCGGCACGGGGTCACCATCGCCGGCGGCTCCACCGCCTTCTACTCCATGTTCCTCGCCGAACAGCGCAAGGACCCCGGCCGCCCCCTGCTGCCCGCCCTGCGCCTCCTCGCCGGCGGCGGCGCCCCCAAACCGCCCGAGATCTACCACGCCGTGGTGCGCGAGATGGGCTGCCAACTCACCCACGGCTACGGCATGACCGAGGTCCCCATGATCACCATGGGCGCCCCCGACGACACCCCCGAGAACCTCGCCGGCACCGAGGGCCGACCCCCCGCCGCCATGTCGATCCGGATCACCGACACCGAGGGCCGACCGCTCCCGGCGAACGAGGACGGCGAGGTACGGCTGCGCGGCGAGGCGGTCTGCGCCGGCTACCTGAACCCCGCGCAGAACGCCGACGTGTTCGACGCCGACGGCTACCTGATCACCGGGGACCTCGGGCACCTCACCCCGTCCGGCCACCTCGTCCTCACCGGCCGCAGCAAGGACGTCATCATCCGCAAGGGCGAGAACATCTCCGCCAAGGAGATCGAGGACCTGCTCCACCTGCTGCCCGGGGTCACCGACGCCGCCGTCGTGGGACTGCCCGACCCGGCCCGCGGCGAACTCGTCTGCGCCGTCCTCGAACTGCCCGCCGACGCGCCCCCCGTCACCCTCGACGCGCTCGTCGCCCACCTGCGCGGCCACGGGCTGGCCACCCACAAACTGCCCGAACGCCTGGAGCGCCGCACGGCCCTCCCGCGCAACGAGACCCTGCGCAAGGTCCTCAAGTACAAGCTCCGCGAGGAGTACGGCGCCCCCGATCACGGCGCCCCCGCCTGAGCCCGCCCGACCCCGGCGGGCGCGCGGCCCGCGCGGGTACGGGGTCGAGGGCGCGCGCCGTCGCGCGCGCGTCCCCGACCTCTCCCCCGGGGCTGCCCGTCGGGGCGAGCCTCACCCCGGACCCCGGCGGTCCCACGGGGCCGCCCGGCCGCTCCCCGATCGGAAGAACGTCCGCGACCCCGCGTCCTGTTCCGCGTCGCGTTCAGCCGGTGGGTCCGACCTCCAGCGACCCGCAGTAGCCGGCGAACGCGCGCACGATCCGCTCCTCCGAGATCCGCCCGTCCCCGTCCCCCGCGCCGTCCCCGGCACCGTCCGACCCGAGCTGCGCCGCGACCCGCTCCGCGAGCTCCGGCACGATCCCGAACACGCGCAGCGTCCGCGCCACCGCCGCCGGGGTGACCCCGGCCGCCGCGCCGTCCGGCTCGGCCACGGCGATCACGGCGTGCAGGAAGGGCCGCGCGATCTCCGCGAACCGCTCCGGGTTGTCGTGCAGCCGCTTGACCGCGCCGGTCAGGAACTCCTCCCGGGTGACCCGCTGGTCGCCGTCCACGTCGGCGATCCCGGCCATTCCCTGCCAGAACGCCTCCGCCCCGATCAGGACCGCCTGGCCCCGGTCGGAACGCGGCGTCGTGCCGAATTCGGCCAGCACGCCCCGCGCGGCGGACGTGAAGTCCTCACGGTCGATGGCGCCGTTTCCATCCTGGTCGAACACGGCGAATCGGGCGGCGATCCTGCGCTCGTACTCTGCGTTGTCCATGGTCGAGATTCCGCCTTCACGTCATCTGCGCGGTGGGGTTGGGGTCCAGACAGTTCGAGACCGTTACAAGACAAGGACAGGAGAGTAAGGCCAAGAAGGCCCGCACGTTAAGCCGCGTCATACGACCGCACGCCGCATCGAACCCGCGCACGAGAAGCGCGCCCGGGCGCGTCCGCCGGGCGCACGCGCGACGGGGCCCGCGCTCCCCTACCAAAGGCGCGGCTGCCCCGAGCGGTTTCCGCCAAAACAGGCGCACGGCGGCACTTGGCCATTACATTCGTCTGGTTGACACACGGCTGGGGGCATCATGCCGAAGGACGCACCACCCCGTTGGGACCACAGGATGCGACAGCGCCTGTCCCGGGGCGAGGCCGCCGCGCTCGGCGAACTGTACGACCGGTACGCCTCCTTGGTGCACATGCTCGCGCACCGGGTCCTGGAGGACGAGGCGCAGGCCGGGCGGGTCACCCGCGAGGTCTTCGCCCACGTGTGGGAACACCCGGACGAGTTCTCCCCCACCGGACACGGCACCCTGCGCTCCTGGTTGGCCGAAATCACCCAGGAGCGGGCCGTGGAAAGGCTGCGCCGCACCGCCGACCCGGAGGCCGGCGAGGAGGAGCTGGCCAAGCTGGTGGCCCGCGCCGGCACCGCCGCCCGCGCCGACTACATCGTCAACGTGATGCCCGCGCCCCTGCGCGCCGCCCTGCACCTGGCCTACTTCCAGCGCCGCGACTACCGGCAGACCGCCGCCGACCTCGGGGTGACCGAGGACGAGGCGCGCCGCCGGCTCCGGCTCGGCCTGCAACTCCTCGCCTCCGCCCACGCCTCGCCCCGCGACGGAAGTCCCCGATGACCGGCCCCGTACCCGTACCCGTACGCGCGCACGCGCCGGAACCGCCGCGCAGCCACTCCGTGCTCAAGTCCCTGCTCGGCGCCTGGGCCCTGTCGGCCTGCTCCGCCGAGGAGACCGAGGCCGTGGAGGCGCACCTGACCGAGTGCGCCCCCTGCGCCGACGAGGCCCTCGGCCTGCGGGACGCCGTGGGCCTGCTGCACCGGGAGGAGCCCCTGGACCTGGACCCGCTGCTGCGCGCCCGGGTGCTGGAGGGCTGTCTGGTGCGCCGCCCGGCCCGGATACCGGTCCCGTCCTGGGCCGGCCCGTACGACGCCGAGACCGCCCGCCTCGACGACCTGCTGCGCGACCTGCCCACCGCCGAATGGCACACCCCGGTGCGGTTGAAGTGGTTCGAGGACGAGGCGCAGACCTCGCGGCGCACCACGGTGGCCGGGGTGATCGGGCACCTGATGACGGTGGACGGGCTGGTGGCCGCCGCCCTCGGTCTCGACGACCCGCTGGGCCCGGACGCCCCGCCCGCGCCGACCGAGCGCACCGAGTCCTACTGGGCCTCGCTGCCGCACCCGGCGACCCGGCAGGTCCGCGAACCGTGGCGGGACCAGTCGCAGAACCTGCTGCGCACCCTGTCCTACGCGGGCCCGGCCGCCGCGAGCCTCAAGGTGCCCTACGGCCCGTACGAGCTGCCGCTGGAGGACGCCCTCGTGGAGCGGGCCTTCGAGTGCTGGGTGCACGCCAAGGACATCGCGGACGCGGTGGCCTACCCCTACGACCCGCCCGCCGGCGCGCACCTGAACCTGATGATCGACCTGGCCGCGCGCCTGCTGCCGGCGAGTCTGGCGGCACGCCGTCGGGCCGGACTGCACCGGACGGGGACCCGGCTGGTGGCGGCGGGCGCGCCGGGGCGGACCCTGCGCCTGGAGCTGGAGGGCGTGGGCGGCGGGAGCTGGGACATCGCCCTGGACTCGCCGGGCGCGACCCCGTCCGGGGACCACGTGGTGGCGGAGGTCGCGTTGGACGGGGTGGAGTTCTGCCGGCTCGCGGCCGGGCACGTGCTGCCGGAAGAGGCGATGCAGGGCGCGTACGGGGACCTGGAGGCCGCGCGCGAGGTGCTGTACGCGGCGGCCTCGCTCAGCCGGATATAGCGCGGCGCCCGCCCCGCCGGCCCGCCCCCGCCGGTGGGCCGGGGGCGAGGGCCGGACCCGCGCTCGGGCTCTGACCCGGGCTCGGGCTCAGGCGAAGACGACCGTGCGGGTGCCGTTGAGGAGCACGCGGTGCTCGCTGTGCCACTTCACGGCGCGCGCCAGGGCCTGGCACTCCACGTCGCGGCCGATGGCGACGAGCTGGTCGGGAGTGACCTCGTGGCCGACGCGCTCGACCTCCTGCTCGATGATCGGGCCCTCGTCGAGGTCGGCGGTGACGTAGTGGGCGGTCGCGCCGATCAGCTTCACGCCCCGCGCGTGCGCCTGGTGGTACGGCTTGGCGCCCTTGAAGCTCGGGAGGAAGGAGTGGTGGATGTTGATGATCCGGCCGCTCAGTTCCTTGCAGAGCCGGTCGGAGAGCACCTGCATGTAGCGGGCGAGCACCACCAGTTCCACGTTCTCCTCGGCCACCAGGTCCAGGAGTTCCTGCTCGGCCTCCTGCTTGGTGTCCTTCGTCACGGGGATGTGGCGGAAGGGGATGCCGTAGCCGCCGACCAGTTCCTCGAAGTCGGTGTGGTTGGAGACCACGGCCGCGATCTCCACCGGCAGGGCGCCGATCCGGGAACGGAAGAGCAGGTCGTTCAGGCAGTGCCCGAACTTGGAGACCATGAGCACGACGCGCATCCGCTCGTCGGCCCGGTGGATCTGCCAGTCCATCCGGAAGGAGTCGCCGATGGCGGCGAAGCTGGCCCGCAGCTTCTCGACCGTGACCGGGTCCTCGGCCGAGAAGTGCACGCGCATGAAGAACAGGCCCGTGTCGTGGTCGCCGAACTGCCGGCTGTCCTCGATGTTGCAGCCGGTCATGAAGAGGTAGCTGGAGACGGCGTGCACGATGCCCTGCTTGTCCGGGCAGGACAGGGTCAGGACGTACTGGTGCGGCTGGGCCTGGGGCCGGGGGTCTTCGCTCATGACCGCACAGCCTTTCACATGACGCGGGTGAGGAGGCGCAGGTCGGCGAGGGTGCGGGGGCGCAGGTCCGGATCGTCCCCGTCCGCCCCGGCCATCCGCAGGTGCGCGGCGCGGGCGGCGGCGACGGCGGCGGGCCAGTCGGCGTGGTCGAGGTAGGCGGCGGCCGGGGCGTCGGGGCCGACCTCGTGCAGCACGCGGAGCACGCGCAGGACGGCGGCGTCCACGAGCGCGGCCTCGGCGGCGTCGCGGAAGACGGTCCCCACGTACTTCTCGGCGGACCAGTTGTCCAGCCAGGTGTCCTCGACGAGCCGGTACACGGCGTCGGTCACGTCTCCCCAGCCCTCGGCGCCGGCCCGCCACGTGTCCGCGTGGAAGGTCGGGTCGGAGAGCATGTGCAGGCCCGAGCGGACGTTGGTCCGCCAGCGCCACCACGGCATGTCGTTGAGCGGCATGGGACCCATGGTCCCGGAGCGGCGGCCCCGGCGGGAGGTGTTCTTCGAGTCTTGGACGAATGTCACGCTTTCGATCGTACGTTCCCTTCCGCCGCGCCCCGGACGACCCCCGGCCCCCCGCAATTCACCGAGCCGACACGGAATGTTGTGTACACCTCACCCGCCCATTCCCCGGCGGTCGGAAGTGTCCATCCCCATGACGACCCGGCCCCGAGCCCCTCGCGCGCCCCAGGCACCGCCCGCCGCCGCGTCCCCCGCAGCCCCCGCGCGCCGCTGTCCGCGCCCCCGCCGCGAGGCGCTGCGCGCGTTCGTCGCCGGCCTCACCGGGGTCGGCCTCCTCGTCGGCGCCTCCGGCTGCGGGATGCTGCCCGAGGCCCTCGGCGGCGAACCCGCGCGCGAGACCCTCACCGTCATGACCTTCGCGCCCGAGGGCACCCAGGCCACCAACATGCCCGGGATGCCCGCCATGGCCGAGGCATACGCCCGCTGGGTCAACGCGCGCGGCGGCCTCTCCGGCCGCACCCTGCGCGTGATCACCTGCAACGAGCACAACACCGCCGCCGGCGCCCGCGCCTGCGCGCAGCGCGCCGTCGAGGAGAGGGCCCTCGCCGTCGTCGGCTCCTACAGCCAGCACGGCCGCTCCTTCACGGCCCCGCTGGAATCCGCCGGCATCCCCTTCCTCGGCGGCTACGGGGTCTCCGCCGAGGAGTTCCAGAGCCCGCTGTCGTACCCCGTCAACGGCGGCCAGTCCGCGCTCCTCGCCGGCGCCGGCCGGCAGCTCGCGGTCTCCTGCCGCAAGGTGGTCCTGGTCCGCCCCGACACCCTCGCCGGCGACGTGCTGCCGGAACTCCTCAACGTCTCCCTCAAGGACCGCGGACAGCCCGTGGCCCAGGACGTGCGCGCGCCCGAGGACACCGCCGACTTCGCCGCCGAGGCCCGTGCGGCCCGCACCGGGGCGGGCACGGACGGCGGCTGCGTCGCGGCGGTCCTCGGCGAACGCACGGAGACCTTCGCCGACGCGTTCCGCCGGCAGGGCACGGGCACCCCGACGGCGACGGCGACCACCGAGGACGCCGCCCCGTCGGCCGCCGCCCCGTCCGCCCCGTCCCCCTCGGCCGGGCCCACCGGACCGGCTCCGGCGGCGGACGCGGGCGGCGGCCCCCGGCTGTCCTCCGTGCTCGGCAGCGTCAGCCAGGGCCTCGTGGACCGCACCGGCGGCAAGGACAGCCCCTTCGAGGGCGCCTACGTCACCGGCTGGTACCCCGTGGCCACCGACCCCGTCTGGAACCCCATGCGCAAGGTCATCACCGACCACGCCTTCGGCGACGACCGCGTCGACGCCGACGACAGCGGCGTCCAGACCACGTGGATCGCGTACAACGTCCTCGCCGAGATGGTCCGGCGCCTCGACCACGAGGCCCCCGGGCAGCCGGTCACCGCCGACCGGCTCGCCCGCGCCCTCGACCGGGCCGACCCCGTCGACACCGCCGGCCTCACCCCCGACCTCAGCTGGCGCTTCCACGACATGCGCGCCATCGGCGGCTTCCCCCGCCTCGTCAACGGGCGCGTCACGTTCCAGCAGGTGCGCGGCGGACGGCTGGTGTCCCAAGGGGAGACCGCCCGCGACATGACCGCGGTCCTGGAGAAGGCCCCGATCCAGGGCTGACCGGGGACACGGCCGTCACAGCGCGCCGGCCTCCCGGCGCGACAGGTCGTACTGGCGCGCCACCCGGTTCCAGTACGTGGCCGCCGACTTCTTCGCCTTCGTCGCCTCGCCGCTGAACCGGTCGGCGGCGGTCGCACTGCCGCCGCCCTTCGCCTTGCCCCCCTTGCACAACGCGTCCTCGTCCCCGTCGAGTTCCTCCGCCCAGTCCGCGTAGGACAGGTCGGCGGAGGCGGAGGCCCGCCACGCCTTCGCCAGGGCCTCGGCCAACTTGTCGTGATCCTTGAGCTTGTCGAGGGCGAGGTCCTGCAACCGGGTCACGGACTCCTGCCGTTCCCGCGCGGCGTCGCGCAGGTCCTCGGCGGCGCCGTCCAGGTTCTCGCATTTGCGGATCGAGCCCACGGCCTTCACCACGGAGGCGCGGCTGGCGTTGCTGTCGGCGAGCAGCCGGTCCAACTGCACGGCCTGCGCCCGCGCCGGATCGGGCGCGTCCCCGTTCTTCGGCACCGCGCCGGCCGCCCCGGCCTCCGATCCCGCCGGGGAGGGCGGGGCCGCGGCGGCGGTCGGGTCGTTGTTCTGCTTCGGCCCGTCGCCCAGCAGCGCGCCCACCCCGAGGCCGCACACCAGCAGGCCGATGATCGTCGCCCCGATCACCGCCGGGGACACCCGGCGCGAGGGCTCCTCCGGCCCCGGGTCGTACACCTCGGGCGGGGCCGACGGCGGCGGCACGGGACCGGACCGGCGCACGGGCACGGGTCGGGGCGGCGGCGCGGCAGGGAAGGCGCCCGTGCCGTGCCCGGCCGGATCCCCGGGCCCGCCCCGGAACAACGCGTCGAACTCGGCCGCGGGCCCCCCGCCGGCGCCGGCGCCCGGCACGGGCGGAATGTACTGCGTGGCCGCCTCCGCCCCGGGCCCCACAGGACCGGACGGCACGGGCGGCAGATACTGCGTCGCGGGCTCCTGCCCGAACCCACCAGGCCCACCCGGCACGGGCGGGATGTACTGCGTCGCATCCTCCGCCCCCGGCCCCACAGGACCGGACGGCACGGGCGGCAGATACTGCGTCGCCGGCTCCTGCCCGAACCCACCAGGCCCACCCGGCACCGGCGGAATGTACTGCGTCGCATCCTCCGCCCCGGGCCCCGCAGGACCAGGCGGCACCGGCGGCAGGTACTGGGTCGCCGGCTCCTGCCCGAACCCGCCAGACCCACCGGCCCCACCCGGCACCGGCGGGATGTACTGCGTCGCGTCCTCCGCTCCCGGCCCCACCGGGCCGGGCGGCACGGGCGGCAGGTACTGGGTCGCCGGTTCGGCGAAGGGTGGGCCCGGGGGTGTCGGCGCCCCGCCCGGCGGCGTGCCGTACCCGCCGGGGCCCGCGCCGTGACCGCCGTCGGGTGCCGGCAGCCCGTGCGCCGCGTGCGCGCCGTACGCGCCCCCGCTCTCGCCGCCCGGCCACGCCCCGGCGCCCGGGGCGCCCGGCGCCGCCTCCGGATCCGCCCCCGGAGCCGGGGGCCTGCGGCGCCGGCCGGTGCCCGGGGAGACGTCCGGTCCCGCGCCGGGCCACGGCTCACCGGGCCGTCCGGGCACGGGATCCTGTCCGCTCTGCGTCACCGGGGCTTCCTCTCGCTGGACCGTCGGCCCACGCTACCCGGTCACCCCGCCCGCTGGTCATGTCCCCCACAACCCGCACGGGCGGCCGGCGTGCGGACGACCCGCCCGCCCCGCCGGCCGCCCGCACGTCGACTCAGGCCGCGACCTGCGTCTCCAACCGCGCCGTGAACTCCCGTACCGCCGTCTCCTCCCGGTACGGCTCCAACCGGGACCGGAAGTCCTCCAGGTACTCCGCGCCCCGGCTCGACCGGACCGTGCCGAGCAGTTCCGTGGCGCGCGCGGCCGTCGCGCACCCCTGCTCCACCTCACGACGCTGCACCTGCGAGCCCGCGAGCAGCAGCATCCCGATGGCTCGTCTGCGCGCCTTCGCCTCCGGCAGCAGCCGCAACGCCTCCTCCGCCCGCCGCGCCGCGGCCTCCGCCTGCCCCAGGTCCCGGTGGCAGTGCGCGAGTTCGTCCGCGAGGTACGCCTCGTCGAAGTGCGCGATCCACGCCGGGTCGTCCCCGGATTCCGGTTCGGCCCGCTCCAGCGCCGTCACGGCCCGCCCGGCGAGCACCGCCGCCGACCGGCCGTCGCCGAGGAGCGCGTGCCCGCGCGCCTCCGCCGCGTAGAACATCGCCTCCACCCGCGGCGTGATCTGCCCGCGGGCCCCTTCCTGCGCGGCCCGCGCCAACTGCGCGATCTCGCGCGGGTTGCCGAGCTCCGCCGCGAGGTGGCTCATGGACGCCGCGAGCACGTACCCGCCGTACGCCCGGTCCCCGGCGGCCTGCGCGAGCCGCAGGGCCTGGATGTAGTAGCGCTGGGCGAGTCCCGGCTGTCCGGTGTCCACGGCCATATAGCCCGCCAGTTCGGTGAGACGTGCCACCGCCGCGAACAAGGCCCGCCCGACGGGCTCCCGGTAGGAGCCGCCGATCAACCCCGAGACCACGCTGTTGAGGTAGTGCACGACGACGGGCCGCACGTGCCCGCTGCCGAACCGGTGGTCGAGTTCGGTGAGGGCCTCGGTGGTGGCGCGCACCGCCGCCACGTCCGGCATGCCCACCCGGGCCCCGCCGGTGCGGGCCACCTGCGCGTCCGCGCCCGTGATCAGCCAGTCGCGGCTGGGTTCCACGAGCGCCGACGCGGCCACCGCGGACCCGGCGAGGAAGTCCCGCCGGCCCACGTCGCTGCGCCACAGCTCACACACCTGCTCGATCGCCCCGACGACCGTGGGCGAGAACTGCAGGCCCACCCCGGAGGCGAGGTTCTTGCCGTTCGCCATGCCGATCTCGTCGATCGTGACGGTGCGGCCGAGCTTGCGCCCGAGCGCCTCCGCGATGATGCCCGGCGCACGCCCGCGTGGTTGTTGGCCGCGCAGCCAACGCGCCACGGAGGTCTTGTCGTAGCGCAGGTCGAGGCCGTGTTCGGCCCCGCACATGTTGACGCGCCGGGCCAGGCCCGCGTTCGAGCACCCGGCTTCCTGAATGAGCGCCTGCAGCCGTTCGTTCGGCTGACGGGCGACGAGGGGTCGGGCTGCCATGAGGTACTCCCTGGGGGGTGCGGGGCGATCGTTGGAAAGATCGCTTCCCGCCTGATCTGTGCGGAATCTTCCGCTCTGCGTGTTGTCGCTACCCAGTCGCCACGCCCGGTCCTCGCGCGCGCCCCCGTCCGTGCATCGGTGCGCCCCGTGTGCGGACCGAATGCCGTCGTCGGCGCCCCTCGCGCTTCCGCGCCGTCCGTGCGATCGCCGGGGCGTGAAGTGCGCCGGCGGTCGCGGGTCCCGGGTCGGCGCCCTTCGTGCCCCCGCGCGCCGCACCCGATCGGGTGCAGGATCGATGCTCCGTCTACGCGCGTGCCCACGCCCGTAACCCCGGGTGGTGCCCGGAGTTGTGAATCACGTGGAAGAGACCATCGGAGTCACGGATACCGCCCCCATCCCCCAACAGCGCGGCGAACCCCTGCTGGAACACGCGGTGCGGTACGCGGAAGAACGGCACTGGGACGTGTTCCCCGGCACCTGGCTGGAACCCGCCGACGGACGGGAGTTGTGCTCCTGCGGGGACCCGCAGTGCCAGAGCCCGGGCGCGCACCCGGCGGTCAAGGACTGGGCGGCGCAGGCCACGGGCAGCGCGGTGCAGGTGCGCCGGATCTGGGAGAAGAACGGCGCGGCCTCGATCCTGATGCCCACCGGCCGCACCTTCGACGCGATCGACGTGCCCGAGACGGCCGGTTTCCTCGCCCTGGCCCGGCTGGAGCGGATGGGGCTGACGCTGGGGCCGGTGAGCCTCACCCCGCAGCGTCGAATGCTGTTCTTCGTCCTGCCCGGCGCCGCCGCGAAGATGCCCGACCTGGTCCGCAAGTCGGGCTGGTCCCCGGCCGCGATCGACCTGGTGGCGCGCGGCGAGGGCGATTGGGTCGCGGCCCCGCCCACCCGGTTCGGCGGCCGGGGCGCGGTCCAGTGGGCCCGCCGGCCCACGCCCGCGAACCGTTGGCTGCCCGACAGCGACGAGCTGATCGACGCGCTGGCGTACGCCTGCGGCAGCGAGGCCAGGGCTCGCCGGGGCTGAGGCGGGCCCGGTGCGCCCGGACCCCCAGGCACCTCGCGACCGGCACGGCACGACCCACCACGGGGCGGCGGAGGCGGCGGGAGCGGATCATGAGGATCCGCTCCGGACCCGCCACCGCGCGCCCCTTCCTCACGTCCCTCCCCACCTCCCTGAAAGGGCAGGTCACCGGCGGCCGATCGATGACATTCGTCATGGGCCGGCGGTGCCGGACGGCCCCTAGGCTGAATGCGGCCCGGGACACGGGGCCGACACACGGGGACAGGACGAAAGGACGGGCTCATGCCTGACCGGGCAGACACGGCGGCGACGCCGACGGGGGACGGGACCGGAACCGGGGCCGGGGCGGTCGCGGTGCGGATCGAGGGCTTGTGGAAGCGGTTCGGCGAGCAGATCGCCGTCGGGGGCGTGGACCTGGAGATCCCGGCCGGCCGGTTCATCGGGCTGGTGGGCCCGAACGGGGCGGGCAAGACCACCACGCTGTCGATGGTCACGGGGCTGCTGCGGCCCGATCAGGGCCGGATCCTGGTCGCGGGGCACGACGTGTGGGCGGACCCGGCCGAGGTGAAGGCGCGGATCGGGGTGCTGCCGGAGGGCCTGCGCCTGTTCGAGCGGCTGTCCGGTCGGGAGCTGCTCGGGTACATGGGCCGGCTGCGGGGGCTCTCGGGCCCCGAGACCGACAAGCGGGCCGCGCAGCTGCTGGAGGTCCTGGACCTCGCGGGCTCGCAGAACAAGCTGGTGGTCGACTACTCCACGGGCATGCGCAAGAAGATCGGGCTGGCGGCGGCGCTGCTGCACAATCCGCAGGTGCTGTTCCTGGACGAGCCCTTCGAGGGGGTGGACCCGGTGTCGGCGCAGACCATCCGCGGGGTGCTGGAACGTTACACCTCCTCCGGGGCCACGGTGATCTTCTCCTCCCACGTGATGGAGCTCGTGGAATCGCTCTGCGACTGGGTGGCCGTGATGGCGGGTGGCCGGATCCGCGCGGCCGGTCCGCTGGAGCGGGTCCGCGGGGACGCGCCGAGCCTTCAGCACGCCTTCCTGGAGCTGGTCGGGGCGCAGGGCCGCGCCGGCGGCGAGTCCCTGGACTGGCTCGGCGGCGGGGTGGCGGGCCGATGAGCGCCGGCGGTTTCGCCTCGGCGGTGCCCGCGGTCCCGTTGACCCCGGTGTTCGTGCGCCTGAAGCTGTCGCTGCTCGGCAACGGGCTGCGCACCTCGGGGAAGCGGAAGGCCGTCTTCATCGGCTCGCTGGTGATGACCCTGTTGCTGGCGGCGCTGGCGTTGCTGCTGCTGTCGGTGTTGCGCGGCAGCGCGTACGCCGGCGAGGTGGTGGCGGTGCTCGGCGGGTTCCTCGCGCTGGGCTGGCTCGTCATGCCGCTGTTCTTCGTGACGGGCGACGAGACCCTCGACCCGACCCGGCTCGCGATGCTGCCGCTGCGCCCCCGCCCGCTGGTGCGGGCCCTGTTGGTGTCCTCGCTGATCGGGATCGGGCCGCTGTTCACGCTCTGCCTGGCGATCGGATCGGTGATCGCGCTCGCGGACGGACCCGCGGCCTGGGCCGCGGGGGTGCTCGCGGTGCCGCTGGTGCTGCTGGGGTGCGTGACGCTGGCCCGTGCCATGGCCACGGCCAACGTGCGGATGCTGACCAGCCGCAAGGGCCGCGACCTCGCGGTGCTCAGCGGTCTGGTGATCGCGGTCGGCGCGCAGTTCCTCAACTTCGGCGTGCAGAAGCTGACGCAGCCGGGCGGGATGGACGCGCTGGAGCCGATCGCTGAGGTGGTGCGGTGGGTGCCGCCGGCCACCGGGCTCGGCATGGTGGAGTCGGTGTCCGAGGGCGCGTGGGGCAGGGCGGCGGCGCAGTGCGCGCTGTCGGTGGCGGCCGTGGTGGCCCTGGTGTGGTCCTGGGAGCGGAGCCTGACGAAGGTCATGGTGACCCCGGACGGTTCCACCTCCGGCGCGGCCCCGAGCGGCAAGGACGAGAAGGAGCGGTCCGGGACCTCGGGCTCGGGCGGCCTGTGGGCCCTGCTGCCGGCCGGTCGGGCCGGCGCGGTGGTGCAGCGGTCGCTGCGGTACCTGGTGCGCGAGCCGAAGGTGAAGGCATCGTTCGTGACGGCGCTGGCGATCGGCCTGATCGTGCCCGTGTTCAACGCCCTCCAGGGCGACGGCACGGTGTGGCTGGCGTGCTTCGGCTCGGCCATGCTCGGCGTGCAGCTCTACAACCAGTTCGGGCAGGACACCTCCGCGTTCTGGATGGTGGCGCAGACCATCGGCACCCCGAGGGACGCGTACGAGGAACTGCGGGCCCGGGCGCTGGCCCTCGCGCTGGTCACCGTGCCGTTCACGGTGCTGGTGGCGGTGGTCACGGCCGCGGTGGTCGGCGACTGGGGCACGCTGCCCGAGGTGGTCGGGGTCTCGCTGGCGCTGGTCGGCGGGATGACGGCCACGGGCGTCCTGGGGTCGGTGTACTTCCCGTACTCGATCCCCACGGACGGCGCGTTCAAGAGTGTGGCCCCGGGGCAGGCCGGCCTGGCGTGGCTGAGCATCCTCGGTGGGGTGGCGGCCTCGCTGCTGCTGTCCCTGCCGGTGCTCGCGCTGACCATCGGGTTGCACGTGACGGATACGCAGGGGCTGTTGTGGCTCGTGCTGCCGGTGGGCGTGGTGTGGGGCGCGCTCGTGACGTGGGGCGCGCTGCGGCTCTCGGCGGGCCCGATGCACCGGCGCCTGCCGGAGATCCTGGCGGCCGTCAGCAAGGGCTGAGCCCGCGCGGGACGGGGTGGTGACGGGGCGGGGCTCCGGTCGGCGGTGCGCCGGTCGGGGCCCCGCCCCGTTCCCCCGTTCGTCGTCCGACCCCGGGGTCGGGGCAGGATGAAGGCGCGCGCGCCGACGGTCGGCGGGTGGTGACGGGGACGTCACGGGGAGAAGGGCGGGGCGCGGTGGCGCAGGAGCCGACGGGGAACGGGTCGACGAGGTCGGACGGGGTGACGGAACCGACCGGGGCGACGGCGGGACCGCCGGGCGGGGAACCGACCCCGGACGACCTCGTCCCCCTCCCCCTCCCCAAACCACCGACCCCGACGCCGCCGAGCGAGCCGGTGGGGACGGAAGCGGGCCGACCGGCGGGTGCGGAGAGCGGGTCACGGGAGGCCGGCGCGGGCCGGCAGGTACCGCCCGGGCTCCCGGCCCCCGGCTACGGCCCGAGCCCGGCACTCGCGCCCGGCTATGGCCCGGGCTCCGCACCCGCGCCGGCGCCGGCGGCCGCCGGGCCGGGCTCGCCGTGGGCCGCGCCCACACCGGGCACCACCCCCACCCCACACCCCCAGGGCCCGCACCCGACCGGGGCGCACCCGCAAGGCCCGTACCCGCAGGGCGCGTACCCGACCGGCCCGTACCCGGCTGGCGCGTACCCGGGCGGCCCTTACGCGCCGGGCGTGTACCCGCAGGCTTCTTATCCGGTGGGGGTGCCGGGGCAGGGGGGTGGGGGTGTTGGTTCGGGCGCGTACGCGGCGTACGGGCGGGTGCCCGGGGTCTGGGGGCCCGCGCCGTACGGGCAGCACCCGCAGGCGCAGCCGTACCCGCAGGCCCACGCGCACCCGTACCCGTACCCGTACCCCTACGGGACCCCGCCGGTTCGGTCCTCCGTGGTCGCCGCGCCGGCCGGGTCGGGGTACACGGAGCAGGGCCGCAACGGCCGGCAGAACGTGGGGAATCGTTTCGGCGAGTTCTTCGTCGTGCTGGGCGGCATCCTCGCGATGACCATCGGCACGATGCTGGCCGCGTTCGTCCTCGCGTCGCTGTTCGGCCTGGACGCGACGCCTGAGGACGGCACCTCGGAGCAGATGTTCGCGAACCCCCTGTTCGACCTCGGCGTCGGCCTGGCCTCGCTCGCGGTGCTCACGCCCGTGGTGCTCGCGGCCGTGCGGTGGTGCGGGCACCGGCCCGCGTGGACCCTGGCATCGGTGACGGGCCGCCTGCGCTGGGGCTGGTTGTGGCGGTGCGGGGTCGTGGCGGTGGCCGCGATCGTCCTGCAGACCGTCGTGCTGATCACGTGGAGCCTGTTCCAGGGCGAGCCGCCGCTGGACGAGGCCCCGGCCGGGGCCGACGCCCCGGACCTCGCGGGGATCGCCTTGTCGCTGCTGCTGGTGCTCGCGCTGGTGCCCTTGCAGGCATCGGCCGAGGAGTTCGTGTTCCGGGGTTGGATCCCGCAGTTCCTCGGCGGTTTCCTGAAGTCGCCCTGGTGGGGCATCGGCGCCGGTTCGGTGCTGTTCGCCTTCGCGCACGGGCTGGGGAGCTGGTCGGGGTTCGCGATGCTCGTGTACTCGGCGGCCTGGTGGGGCTGGGTGACGGTCCGCACCGGCGGCCTGGAGGGGGTCGTGGCCCTGCACACGGCGAACAACCTGATGGCCTTCGGGATCAGCGCCCTGACGGGGACCCTCGCCGACACGCAGAACGCGGCGGACGCGCCCTGGGAGCTGTTCGTGGTCGAGCTGGTGATGGCGCCGCTGACCTGTCTGGCGCTGGCCAAGTGGGCCGATCGGCGCGGGGTGGAGCGGCGCACCGGCGACGGGACCCCGGCGGCCGTCGCACCGGCCCCCGCCCTCGTCTGAGAGCCGGCTCGGGGGGCTCAGGGGGTGCGGACGCCGCGCAGGAACGGTTCCACGGCGGCCAGCCAGCGGTCGGGGCGGTCCACGTGGAACCAGTGCCCGGCGTCCGACACCTCCGCGTAGCGCCCGCGCGGCAGCACCCGCACCATCTCCTGGGCCTCCGCCCGCCCCAGCTCGCCGTCGATCCCGCGCAGCACGAGGGTCGGGCAGGTGACGCGGGCCAGGTCCTCCCAGTGCGCGTCGTGCACCCACGCCTCGCGGATCGCGAGCATCCGGCGGCGCGAGAAGGTCGGGCGCCAGCCGTCGCGGGCGGGGCGCACGACCTCCGTGAAGAACGCGCCGCGCGCCGGGTCGGGCCGTTCCAGGCGCGGGTCCTCGATCGCGAACCAGCGGCGGGCGGCCTCCGGGCCGGAGAACGGCAGCGGCCAGCGGCCCAGCCACTCGGCCCACTCCTCCTGGGACCGGGCGCCGAGGGCGGCGGCCCGCATGTCGCAGATCACGAGGGCGCCGACGAGGTCGGGGCGGCGGGCGGCCAGGTTCCAGCCCACGAGGGCGCCCATGCCGTGGCCGACGACGGTGACCGGGCCGAGGTCGAGCTGTTCGACGGCGGCCTCGGCGTCGGCGACGAAGGCGTCCCGGGTCCAGGGGCCGTCGTGCGGGGTGCCGGAGGGTCCGTGGCCGCGCTGGTCGAGGGCGACGGCGCGGTGCGTGGGGGCCAGCAGGCGGGCCGCCGGGGCCCAGTGCGCGGCGCGGCCCATCAGGCCGTGCAGGAACAGCAGCCCGGGGCGCGGGTCGGGGGCCCGGTGGTCCGGGCCGGGGCCGTGCGCGGGGGCGGCACGGCGCGGGCGCGGGACCACGCGGTCGGTGTCGGCGGGCGGCGCGTCGGCCGTCGGGCCGCCGTCGGCCCGGCGCACGGGCTCGCGCGGCCCGTCCCCCTCGGCGTCGAAGGACCAGGCCGAGAGCCGGACCCCACCGGCGCCGACCACCTCGAAGCGTCGTGTCACCGAGGACGCACCCCCTCTTCGGTCCGCGCCAGAGTATCGAACTCACATTCGAGATTGCCGGGTTCGCCGACAACATCGCTCTTTCGAGTGACCTTGCTCAAGGATTGACGGCCGCTGCCGAGGGGAGATCTTCCACGGGAGGCGGGCCGCTCGGGGAAGACGGTCCGAGGGGATGACCCTGAGAGCTCGGGGCTCCGGGTCAGCACAGGGGAGGAAGGAGTCCCGGCACCGTCAGGTGCCGGGACTCCCCCACGTTCCCACCGGCCGCCGGCGACGGACCTCCGAACGGCCGCACGGACACCCGCACGGACACCCACACGGGCGCCCCCGGCCATCGGTCCGGCCGCGCGCGGCCGAAGGGGTCAGCGCTTGGCGACGAACACGTGCGAGGCGACCTCGGTCTCCAGCTCGGCGGCCTCGCCCCCGCTGCCGACCAGCACCCCGCCGGGCGACTCGGTGACGCTCACCACCGAACCGGGCTGCACCCCGGCCCGCCGCAGCGTGTACATCAGCTGGGCGTCGGTCTGGATCGGCTCGCCGATCCGCCGCACCACCACCGTCTTGCCCTCAGCGCCGGGATCCAGCTCGGACAGGCTGACCATGCCCTCGTCGAGGAAGGGGTCGGCCTCCGCCTTCTCCCCCAGCTCCTCCAGGCCCGGGATCGGGTTGCCGTACGGGGACTCGGTGGGGTGACGCAGCAGCTCCAGCACCCGCCGCTCCACCGCCTCGCTCATCACGTGCTCCCAGCGACACGCCTCCGCGTGCACCTGCTCCCATTCCAGACCGATCACGTCCACGAGCAGGCACTCGGCGAGCCGGTGCTTGCGCATCACGCGGGTCGCCAGCCGGCGGCCCTCCTCGGTCAGTTCCAGATGCCTGTCGCTGGCCACCGCGACCAGACCGTCGCGCTCCATGCGCGCCACGGTCTGGCTCACCGTGGGCCCGCTCTGGTCGAGTCGCTCGGCGATCCGGGCGCGCATCGGAACCACACCTTCCTCTTCGAGTTCGAGGATGGTGCGGAGATACATCTCCGTGGTGTCGATCAGTCCGGACATTCGTGCCCCTCGGATATCGTGCGCTGGCCCTGCTCCAATTCTGCCGCAGAGGACCGACAACCGGCCCCGCCCCGACGGGCCGGGGCTTTCGCCTCTTGCCCGGGCGCCGTATTGACACGCAGTTGGTCCAGACCGCACGGTGTCGGCGGACACGGACGCACCCCTACCCCGGAAGGGTCCTCGACGCATGAGCGAGAGCAAGCTGGCCGGTCGTTTCTTCGATGCCGCGATCGGTCTGTTGCAGCGGGTCCGGGACGAGGAGTCGGAGTCCCTGGCCGCCGCCGGGAAGGCCGTCGCGGACGCCGTGGCCGCCGGGAACCGCCTCTTCGTCTTCGGCGCCGGCCACTCCTCCCTGCCCGCCCAGGACGTGGTCTACCGCGCCGGCGGCCTCGCCCTGATGAACCTGCTGGCCGTCCCCGGCACCGTCGGCGTCGACGTCATGCCCGCCACCCTCGGCAGCGCCCTGGAACGCGTGGACGGCCTGGCCGGCGCGGTCCTGGACTCCAGCCCCGCCAAGCCCGGCGACGTGCTCGTGATCATCTCGCTGTCCGGGCGCAACGCGCTGCCCGTCGAGATGGCCATGAACGCCCGCGCCCTCGGCCTGACCGTGATCGGCCTGACCTCCGTGGCCTACGCCGAGGAGACCAAATCGCGGCACGTCTCCGGCGGCTTCCTCAAGGACCACTGCGACATCGTCCTCGACAGCAAGATCGCCGTCGGCGACGCCGAACTCACCCTGCCCGGCATCGAGGCCCCCTTCGCCCCCGCCTCCACCGTCGTGACCAGCGCGATCATGCAGGCCGTGATGGCGGCGGCGGCGGGCGAACTCGCCGAGCGGGGCATCGAGCCGCCGCTGCTGCGCTCCGGCAACGTGGACGGCGGCCACGAGTGGAACGGCCGCGTGCTCACCGAGTACGGCGACCGGATCTTCTTCCGCCACTGATCCCGGCCCGCGCGGGCCCCGCCCGCGCCCCGCCCCGGGACCCTCAGGTGCCCGGGGCCCGGGTCGGCGCGGTCAGGAACGCCAGGTCGAGATCGGCCGCGATCCGGGCCGCCACCTCCTCCGCGTGCCCCGCGTCCGCCTTCAGGAACGGACTGCGCGACCCGCCCCGCAGGAAGGTCAGCACCCCCAGGTCCCGGCCCCGGCTGCGCAGCACCGCGCACAACCCGTGCGCCGGCTCCCCCGGCCACTGCCGGGCCGCCGCCCACCCCGGGGAGCCCGGCCCCTGCGGCGCGCTGATCCGCACCGGCACCCCGCGCTCCAACGCCTGCCGCGCCGGGTGCGAGGGCCCGTACCGCACCGGCAGCGCCCCCGGGTCCGGCAACGGCCCGGTCGGCGCCGGCCCGTCCGGGGACTGCGCCGAGCGCACGAGCCGGGGCGCGCCCCCCGCCGCGCCGCCCGCGCCCTCCCCGTCCGCCGGCACGCACAGGTCGATCAGCGCGTGGTCCGCGAACCCCGCCAGCGCGAAGTCCAACCGCACCCCCACCGCCTCCACCGGGTCCTCGCAGTCCGCCGCCGCCCGCCCCGCCCGGTGCAACTGGGCCGTGCGGAACCGCAGCCGCGCCGCCTCCACCTCCGCCTCGCGCGCCTCCGTCACGTCCTGGAACAGCCAGCCCACCCCCAGCGGCACCGGCTCCCGCGACAGCGGGCTGGCCAGCCGCACGAAGCCCGAACGCCAACAGCGCCGCCGCACCCCCTCCGCCGTGCGCACCGACACCCACAGCTCCACCGGCGCCGCCGGCGAGCCCTCCGCCAGCACGTGGTGCAGCGCCGCCTCCAGCTCCTCCACCCCCTGGGACAGCACCTCGCCGAGCGGCCGACCCAGCAACGCCGTCCGCCCCGTCGCGAAGGCCCGCGCCGCGTGCACGTTGACCAGGGCCGGCCGCAGGTCCACGTCCACCAGCACCACGCCCCAGGGCGCGTCGTCCATCAGGGCCTCGCTGAGCGCGATCGACCGCTCCAGGTCCACCTGCGCGTGCACCTCGGTGAAGGCGCAGTACACCCCGGCCGGTTTGCCGTCCGGGTCCGCGACCCCCGCCGACTGCGTGCGCACCAGGACCCGGCCGCCGTCCTTCGTCAGCAGCGCGAACTCGTGCACCCGCCGGCCCGCCGCGTGCCGCGCGGCCAGCAGCCTGGTCTCCACCTCCGCCGCGTCGGCCGGGCGCACGGCCCAGCCCGCCAGCCCCCGGCGGCCCACGGCGTCCCGCGCCGACCACCCGAGGATCCGTTCCGCCTCCCGGTTCCAGTGCGTGACGACGCCGTCGGCGTCGAAAGCGCACAGGGCGGCGTCCATCCCGTCGAGCAGGGCGGCCAGCAGGTCGTCCCCCGCCCGCGCCTCGCCACGTCCGGAAACACTCACCTGGCACCCCCCGCAGGTGTTCGCGCGTGCGACACGTCCGTCCCGATCAATTGAACCGGAACGTGACGCAGCGCACACCGGATTCCGCGAACTCCCCCGCTCAGTCTCCGGACAGCAGCACCACGGCGACCACGATCACGATCAGCACCAGCCCCGTCGCGCAGCCCACCCCCATCGCGGCCAGCAGCCCGCGCTCCCGGGCCGCGGTGCGCTCGATCCGGGCCCGGGCCTGCTCGTCGGCCCGCCAGTCGGGCCCGCGCAGCTCCTCCCACGCCTCGGTCAGCAGGGCCAGCTCGCGCTCCACGTCCACGTGGTTGTCGTCGAGGTACATCAGCTGCACCCGCCGGCCGCGCGCGTCGTGCACGTGCCCGAGCACCCGCGGCTGGTTGCGGTGGGCGCCGGCCGAGGGGTTGGGGGCCGCCGCGAAACCCTGGATCCCGGACCAGTCCAGGCGGCGCGTGGACAGGAAGCGGGTCACCCGGACCCCCTTGAGGTCGGCGTGCGTGGCGCAGCGCGGCGCCCGCCACAGGAGCCAGCCGAACAGCAGCAGGATCAGGGCGGCGAGCCCGAGCTTGAGGCCCGCCGAGGCGTCCTGGAGGGTGATCAGCGGGAACATGCAGACCGGGGTGCCGAGCCCCGCCGCCACGTACATGCCCCGGCGCTGCGCGGGGCCCATCCGATACGCGCGGGGCAACGACGAGGACGCGAACGGGACGGGTGGTTCCACAGCTGACACGGGTCCTCCCCCTGGCGGACGCGGTGCGCGGGCGACCAGGGTAGGGCGCCCCGACCCGCACGAGAAGCCCTCGCGCGACGGCCCGGAGAAGCCGCCGGGGAAAACACTCGAATAAATCCGTTGAGCGGGGCGCCGGGGGTGCCTAGGCTCTGTCGTACACGAGAAGGGAGGTGGTTCCGGAAATGTACGGCAACCGGACGCGTGAGGTGACTGCGGGCTGAGGCCCGTTGTCGCAACGCACCCAGTGCGGGACGACGCGATGCGTCGGCCCAAACCCAGCAGTCACCCGACCCGCGAACTCGCCGGCACGTCCGGCCGGCCCTCTTACTGCAGAAGAGGACCCGAGTTCGCGGGTCGCCTGCGTTTCGGCGCGGCCCCGCCCGCGCCCCGCCCGCCCGCGCCCCGCCCGCCCGCTACGGGCAGAGGCGGGTGATCTCCCACGGGGCGCCCGGCTCGGGCCGGGTGTAGTACAGCCGGTCGTGCAGCCGGTTCTCGTGGCCCTGCCAGAACTCGACGGCGTCCGGCTCGATCCGGATCCCGCCCCACTCCGGCGGCACCGGCACCTGCTCCCCCTCCGGGTAGCGCGCGGACAGCTCCGCGTACCGCCGGTCCAGTTCCTCCCGCGAGCCGATCGGCCGGGACTGCTCGCTGGCCCAGGCGCCCAACTGCGAGCCGTGCGGCCGGGACCGGAAATAGGCGGCGGTCTCGTCGCGCCCGATCCGTGTCGCGGTGCCCGTGACGCAAACCTGGCGGGCGATGGGGTGCCAGGGGAAGAGGAGGGCGATGCGGGGGTTCTCGGCCAGTTCGCGGCCCTTGCGGGAGCCGTAGTTGGTGAAGAAGACGAAGCCGCGCGCGTCGAACGCCTTGAGCAGGACCGTGCGCGAGCTGGGGCGTCCGCTCGCGTCGGCGGTGGACACCACCATCGCGTTGGGTTCGAACACACCGGCCTCGGCGGCGTCCCGGAACCAGCCGGCGAACTGCTCCATGGGGTTCCCGGCGAGGCTCGTCTCGGTCACGATCCGCGAGCGGTACTGCTTGCGCATGACGGCGGGGTCAAGATCCTGATCGGTCACCGGCTCATCCTCCCGCACCGCGCGCCGGGCACGGGCCGTGTGGATGTGCCGTATGTCACGCTTCCGTGCGTCACGCGGAACGTACAGACTCTTGGGGCCGGTCAGCGGGTCCGAGCCCGTACGGGTGACCCACGGCCGACCCGGGCATCAACGTGGATGACCGCGCCGGACCGCGAGGACCGCGCCGGCAGCCGCCGCGCGAGACCGCACTACTGAGGGAGCCGCCTGATGTCCGATTTCGTCCCCGGACTCGAAGGGGTCGTCGCGTTCGAGACCGAGATCGCCGAACCCGACAAGGAGGGTGGCTCGCTGCGCTACCGCGGCGTGGACATCGAGGACCTCGTCGGGCACGTGTCCTTCGGGAACGTGTGGGGCCTGCTCGTGGACGGCGCCTTCAACCCCGGCCTGCCGCCCGCCGAGCCCTTCCCGATCCCCGTGCACTCCGGTGACATCCGCGTCGACGTGCAGTCCGCGCTCGCGATGCTCGCCCCCGTCTGGGGTCTGAAACCGCTGCTCGACATCGACGCGGCCACCGCCCGCGACGACCTCGCGCGCGCCGCCGTCATGGCCCTGTCGTACGTGGCGCAGTCCGCGCGCGGCCAGGGGCTGCCGATGGTGCCGCAGCGCGAGATCGACAAGGCCGAGTCCGTGGTCGAGCGGTTCATGATCCGCTGGCGCGGCGAGCCCGACCCCAAGCACGTCAAGGCCGTCGACGCCTACTGGACCTCCGCCGCCGAGCACGGCATGAACGCGTCCACCTTCACCGCCCGCGTCATCGCATCCACCGGCGCCGACGTGGCCGCCGCCCTCTCGGGGGCCGTCGGCGCCATGTCCGGGCCGCTGCACGGCGGGGCGCCCTCCCGGGTGCTCGGCATGATCGAGGAGATCGAGCGCACCGGCGACGCCGGCGCCTACGTACGCCAGGCCCTGGACAAGGGCGAGCGGCTGATGGGCTTCGGGCACCGCGTGTACCGCGCCGAGGACCCGCGCGCCCGCGTGCTGCGCCGCACCGCCAAGGAGCTCGACGCGCCGCGCTACGAGGTGGCCGCCGCGCTGGAGAAGGCCGCGCTGGACGAGCTGCACGCCCGCCGGCCCGACCGGGTGCTGGCCACGAACGTCGAGTTCTGGGCCGCGATCGTGCTGGACTTCGCCGAGGTGCCGGCGCACATGTTCACGTCGATGTTCACCTGCGCCCGCACCGCCGGCTGGTCGGCGCACATCCTGGAGCAGAAGCGCACCGGCCGGCTGGTCCGCCCCTCCGCGCGCTACACCGGGCCCGGCTCCCGCGACCCGCGCGAGATCGCGGGCTACGAGGACATCGCGCGCGCCGCGCTCTGACCTTCCGCGTGCCCGCGCCCCCGGCCCCGCTGTTCCTCGGCGGGTGCGGGGGCGCGGTCGTTCCCGGGGCCGTCAGTCCCCGGCGGACGGCGGCAGGGCGGCGTCCACGAGCCGGGCCCAGTGGGCGACGACGCGTTCGCGGCGGGCCGTGTCGTCGGTGAGCACGTTGGCCAGGCCGAGGCCGCGCGCGAGGTCGAGCAGGCCCTGCACGGTCTCGCGGACCCCCGGGGCCGACTCGTCCACCCCGAGCAGGTGCACGGCCATCCGGTGGGTCTCGCGGCCCAGGTGGGCCTCCAGGGCCGCGACCCGGGGCCGCAGGTGTTCCTCGTGGGACGCGGCGACCCACAGTTGGAGGGCGGCCCGGAACATGGGTCCGGTGTAGAGGTCCACCAGGGCGGCGACGACGTCCTGGCGGGCGGGCCGGCCGGCCGGGTGCTCGGGGAGCAGGGCGGGCAGTTCGCGGGAGCGGGCCTCGGCCATGTGCGCGATGGCGGCCGTGAACAGTTCCTCGCGGGTGCGGAAGTGGTGCTGGGCGGCGCCGCGCGAGACGCCGGCGCGTTCGGCGACGACGGCCACGGTGGTGCCGACCCAGCCGTGTTCGGCGAGGCAGGAGACGGCGGCCTCCAGCAGGTGGCGTCGGGTGACCCGGCTGCGGGCCTGCTTGGGCTCGGGGGCCTCGTGCGCCGTCGCGGTCGGGGTCTCGTTCACAGGGCCCATGCCGGGTCCCGTCGTTCGAACCGGGCGGTGATGCCCTCGCGGGCCTCGGGGGCGGCGAAGAGGGCGACGGAGAGTTCGGTGAGGCGGGCGCCGTCGCGGTCGAGGCCGGCGCGGAGCCCGGCGGTCAGGAGTTCCTTGGTCGCGGCCAGGGCCGTGGGGGCGGCGCGGCGCAGGCCGGCGAGGACGGGAGCGAGGGCCGCGTCCACCCCGTCGGCCGCCGTGCCGGGTGCGGCGTGCAGCGTGATCAGGCCGATCCGGGCGGCCTCGGCGGGGCCGAAGACCTCGGCGGTGAGGAGGTAGCGGGAGGCGGCGCGGGGGTCGAGGCGGGGCAGCAGCGGGGCGGTGATCACGGCCGGGGCGAGGCCGAGGTGGGTCTCGGTGAACGCGAAGTCGGCGTCGGCCCCGGCGGCCACGAGGTCGCAGACCCCGAGCAGGCCGAGCCCGCCGGCGCGGACGTGGCCGGTGACGCGGGCGAGGACCGGGACCGGGAGTGCCGGTATCGCGGCGAGCAGGGCGAGGAAGTCGGCCGGGGCGCAGGGGGCCTTGAGGTCGAGGCCGGCGCAGAAGGTGCCGCCGGTGTGCGCGAGGAGCACGGCCCGGGTGCGGGGGTCGGCGGCGGCCCGGTCCAGTGCGGTGCGCAGGGCGGCCACGAGGGGGGCGGAGAGGGCGTTGCGGGTGGCCGGGGAGTTCAGGGTGAGGGTGGTGATCCCGCGCTCGTGGGCCACGCGCACGAGGTCGGGCGCCGCGGGCGCGGCGGCGGGATCGGGCGCGGGGGGCTGCGGCGGCGTCGACATGCGGGCCTTTCGGGTGGGGCGGGGACCCGCGCCGCGGTGGGTGCGGCGGCGCGGGTCGGGTCCGCGGGGGGCGGTCAGTAGGACTTGGGCAGTCCCAGGGTCTGGTGCGAGAGGTAGTTGAGGATCATCTCGCGGCTGACGGGGGCGATGCGGGCCACTCGGGAGGCGGTGATGAGGGCGGCCAGGCCGTACTCCTTGGTGAGGCCGTTGCCGCCCAGGGTGTGGACGGAGCGGTCGACGGCCTTCACGCACGCCTCGGCGGCAGCGTACTTGGCCATGTTCGCGGCCTCGCCGGCGGCGACGTCCTGGCCGGCGTCGCACAGGTGGGCGGCCTTGGCGGTCATGAGGCGGGCGAGTTCGATCTCGACGTGGCTCTCGGCGAGGGGGTGGGCGATGGCCTGGTGGGCGCCGATGGGTTCCTTCCACACCTGGCGGGTGCGGGCGTAGTCGACGGCCTTGTCGAGGGCGTACCGGGCCATGCCGATGGCGAAGGCGGCGGTCATGATGCGTTCGGGGTTGAGGCCGGCGAAGAGCTGGAGCAGGCCCGCGTCCTCCTGGCCGACGAGGGCGTCGGCGGGCAGTCGGACCTCGTCGAGGACGAGTTCGAACTGCTTCTCGGCGGCGTGGAGTTCCATGGCGATCGGGGAGCGGCCGAAGCCGGGGGCCTCGCGGGGGACAATGAACAGGCAGGGCTTGAGGCGGCCGGTGCGGGCGTCCTCGGTGCGGCCGACGATGAGGGTGGCGTCGGCGATGTCGACGCCGGAGACGAAGACCTTGCGGCCGTTCAGGATCCATTCGCCGGTGTCGGGGTCGCGGCGGGCGGTGGTGGTGATGCGGTGGGAGTTGGAGCCGGCGTCGGGTTCGGTGATGCCGAAGGCCATGGTGCGGGTGCCGTCGGCGAGGCCGGGCAGCCAGGCGGCCTTCTGCTCGTCGGTGCCGAAGCGGGCTATGACGGTGCCGCAGATGGCGGGTGAGACGACCATCATGAGCAGGGGGCAGCCGGCGGCGCCGAGTTCTTCGAGGACGATGGCGAGTTCGGCGATGCCGCCGCCCCCGCCGCCGTACTCCTCGGGGAGGTTGACGCCGAGGAAGCCGAGTTTGGCGGCGTCGGTCCAGAGCTCCTCGGGGCGGCCGCCCTCGTCGGCGATCCGGCTGAGGTAGGCGCGTCCGTAGCGGCGGCCGAGGGCGGCCACGGAGGCCCGCAGGTCGCTCTGCTCCTGGGTTTCGAGGAGGGCGGAGGCGGTGGTGGGGGCGGGTGCGGGGGTGGGGGCGTGGGTGGCGCGGGAGGTGCTCATGGTTGCGTTTCCTCCTGGACGACGGCGAGCAGGGCGCCGGCCTCGACCTGGCGGCCGGGGGCGACGTGGAGCGCGGTGAGCGTGCCGGAGGCGGGTGCGAGGACCCGGTGTTCCATCTTCATGGCCTCCAGCCAGAGCAGGGGCTGTCCGGCGGTGACGGGGCTGCCGGGGGCGAGGCCCTCGGCGACGCGGACCACGGTGCCGGGCATGGGGGCGAGGAGGGAGCCGGGTTCGGTCCGTTCCTCGGGTTCGGTGAACCGGGGCAGCCGGGTCAGGGTGTGGGAACCGAGGGCGGAGTCCACCCAGACCGTGTCGGCGGCGAGCGGGTCGTGGTGCGGGTCGGCGGGGTCGGTGCGCTGTTTCACGTGAAACACGCGTCGGATCCCGCCGAGTTCGAGGACCACGCGGTCGGCGGCGAGGTCGACGACGCGGGTGTCGGGGTGGTGCCCGGGGTCGGGCACGGGGCCGCCGCGGCCCTGGTGCCAGCGGGCCTCGTGCACGGTGTCGGGGTCGGGGCCGGCGGCGTCGGCGTAGCGGCGGGTCTGCGGGGCGGAGGGCAGCGTGCGCAGGGCGCCGAGCCGGCGGGCGAGGCCGGCGCCGGGCGGGGGCACGGTCGCGGCGAGGGCGGCGGCGAGGACGGCGGGCCGGGGGTCGGGGGCCCGCTCGGGGGCGGTGAGCTCGGGCAGCCGGCGGGCGTAGAAGCCGGTGTCGAGCCGTGTGGCGTCGGGGTCGGTGACCTCGGGGTGGACGAGGGTGGCCACGAGCAGGTCGCGGTTGGTGGTGACCCCGTGGATCCGGGCCCGGGACAGGGCCCCGGCGAGGGCGCGCAGGGCCTCGGCGC
Organism: Streptomyces dryopteridis; assembly: GCF_049606955.1. NCBI lineage: Bacteria > Bacillati > Actinomycetota > Actinomycetes > Kitasatosporales > Streptomycetaceae > Streptomyces > Streptomyces dryopteridis. Next base: position 2,455,243 of record NZ_CP187113.1, read on the forward strand.
GGGTGGGGGCGTGGGCGATGACCTTGGCGAGCATGGGGTCGTAGTGGGGGGTGACGGTGTCGCCGGGGCCGACCCCGCTGTCCACCCGCAGCAGGTGGTCGGGGCCCCGGTGTTCGGGCAGGTCGAGGGTGTGCAGGGTGCCGGTGTGGGGGCGCCAGTCGTGGGCGGGGTCCTCGGCGTACAGGCGGGCCTCGACGGCGTGCCCGGTGGGGGCGGGGGGTTCGGGCGGGAGGGCGGCGCCCTCGGCGATCCGCAGTTGCCAGGCGACGAGGTCGAGTCCGAAGACGGCCTCGGTGACGGGGTGTTCTACCTGGAGGCGGGTGTTCATCTCCAGGAAGTGGGCGCGGCCGGCGCGGACGAGGAACTCGACGGTGCCGGCGCCCCGGTAGTCGGTGGCGCGGGCGGCGCGCAGGGCCTGGGTGCGCAGTTCCTCGGCGAGGGCGGGCGGGAGGGCGGGGGCCGGGGCCTCCTCGATCACCTTCTGGTGCCGGCGTTGCAGGGAGCAGTCACGGGTGCCGAGGGTCCAGACGGTGCCGTGGGCGTCGGCGAGGATCTGCACCTCGACGTGCCGGCCGTCCTCCAGGTAGGGCTCGATGAACACCTCGCCGTCGCCGAACGCGGCCAGGGCCTCGGCGCGGGCGGCGGTGAGGGCGGCGGGCAGTTCGGCCCGTTCGCGCACCACGCGCATGCCGCGTCCGCCGCCGCCGGAGGCGGCCTTGACCAGCACGGGCAGGTCCGCGTCGGTGATGTCGGCGGCCTCGGTGAGGGTGGGCAGGCCCATCAGCTTCTTGGCGCGGGTCTTGGAGGCCATGGCCTCGATGGCGGCCGGGGGCGGGCCGATCCAGCGCAGTCCGGCGTCCTGGACGAGCCGGGCGAAGGCGTGGTTCTCGGAGAGGAAGCCGTAGCCGGGGTGGACGGCGTCGGCGCCGCTCGCGCGGGCCGCGGCGAGGACGAGGTCGGCGCGCAGGTAGGTGTCGGCGGGGGCGGCGCCGGGGAGGCGGACGGCGGCGTCTGCGGCCCGCACGTGCGGGGCGTCGGCGTCGGGGTCGGAGAAGACGGCGACGGTCTCGATGCCCAGCGCCCGGCAGGTGCGCTGGATCCGGACGGCGATCTCGCCCCGGTTGGCGATCAGCAGTCGCCGGATCGGGCCGGCGGGGGTCTCGGTGGTCATGGGGTGCTGGTCCTCACATCCGGAAGACGCCGAAGCCGCCGCGGGCGCCCTCGACGGTCGCGTTGTGGACGGCCGACAGGCACAGGCCGAGCACGGAACGGGTGTCGCGGGGGTCGATGACCCCGTCGTCGTAGAGCCGTCCCGACAGGAACATCGGCAGGGACTCGGCCTCGATCTGCTGCTCGACCAGCGCGCGCAGTCCCGCGTCGGCCTCCTCGTCCCACGGCTGCCCCTTGGCGGCGGCGGAGGCCCTGGCCACGAGCGAGAGCACACCCGCGAGCTGCTGGGGGCCCATGACGGCGGACTTGGCGCTCGGCCAGGCGAACAGGAACCGGGGGTCGAAGGCGCGGCCGCACATGCCGTAGTGGCCGGCGCCGTAGCTGGCGCCGATGAGCACGGACAGGTGGGGCACCTTGGAATTGGCCACCGCGTTGATCATCATCGCGCCGTGTTTGATGATCCCGCCCTGTTCGTACTCCTTGCCGACCATGTAGCCGGTGGTGTTGTGGAGGAAGAGCAGGGGGATGTCACGCTGGTTGGCGAGCTGGATGAACTGGGCGGCCTTCTGCGACTCGGGGCTGAAGAGCACGCCCTGGGCGTTGGCGAGGACGCCGATCGGGTGGCCGTGGAGCGTGGCCCAGCCGGTGGCGAGTCCGGCGCCGTAGCGGGGCTTGAACTCGTCGAACTCGGAGCCGTCGACGAGCCGGGCGATCACCTCGCGCGGGTCGAAGGGGGTGCGCAGGTCGCCGGGGACGATCCCGAGCAGCTCCTCCGGGTCGTACAGCGGCTCGGCGTACCCGGCGGCCGGTTCGGGATGGGCGCGGCGGTGGTTGAGCCGGGCCACGATCCGGCGGGCCCGGTGGATCGCGTCGTGCTCGTCCGCGGCGTGGTGGTCGGCGAGGCCGGAGATCCGGGAGTGCATCTCGGCGCCGCCGAGGGACTCGTCGTCGCTCTCCTCGCCGGTGGCCATCTTGACCAGCGGCGGGCCGCCGAGGAACACCTTGGAGCGGTCCTGGATCATCACCGTGTGGTCGGACATGCCGGGGATGTAGGCCCCGCCGGCGGTGGAGTTGCCGAAGACCACGGCCACGGTGGGGATGCCGGCGGCGGACAGCCGGGTCAGGTCGCGGAAGATCGCCCCGCCCGGGATGAAGATCTCCTTCTGGGAGGGCAGGTCGGCGCCCCCGGACTCCACGAGGCTGATCACGGGGAGGCGGTTGGCGAAGGCGATCTCGTTGGCGCGCAGGCTCTTCTTGAGGGTCCACGGGTTGGAGGCGCCGCCGCGCACGGTCGGGTCGTTGGCGACGATCAGGCAGGTGACGCCGGAGACGGTCCCGATGCCGGTGATCACGGAGGCGCCGACGGGGTGGTCGGTGCCGTGGGCGGCGAGCGGGGACAGCTCCAGGAAGGGGGTGTCGGGGTCGAGGAGGAGCTCGACGCGTTCGCGGGCGAGGAGTTTGCCCCGGGCGCGGTGCCGGTCGGTGTACTTGGGGCCGCCGCCGGCGAGGGCCTTGGCGTGTTCGGCGTCGACGGCGGCGAGGCGTTCGAGGGCGGTCTCGCGGTGGGCGAGGTGGTCCGGGTGCCGGGGGTCGACGGTGGAGCGGAGGCGGGTCATCGGCGCTCCTCGGGCAGGAGGTGGACGGGGATGTCGGTGTGGCGGGACCGGAGCCATTCGCCGAGGGCCTTGGCCTGCGGGTCGAAGCGGTGTCCGGCGGCGACGCCCGCGCCGAGGATGCCCGTGACCACGAAGTTCAGGGCGCGCAGGTTGGGCAGTTCGTGGCGGACCACGGGCAGTTCGCGGGTCTCGGGGAGCAGGGCGCGCAGGGTCTCCACCGTGAGGTGTCCGCGCAGCCAGTGCCAGGCGGCCTCGGACTCCACCCAGACCCCGATGTTGGCGTCGCCGCCCTTGTCCCCGCTGCGGGCACCGGCGAGGCGCCCGAGCGGGACCCGGCGGGTGGGGGCGGCCGGATCGGGCGGGGGCTGCTCCGTGCCGGGTGCGGCGGGGGTGCGGCCCGGGTCGTGCGGGGGCGGGGCGGGGGCGGGCGGCGGTACGCGCAGGACGGTGCCGTCGGCGAGGACGGCGCGGTGCCCGACCTCGGCGGCGGGCACGGCGAGGGCCGTGAACACCCCGTACGGGCGGGGTTCGGCGGGCGGCGCGGTGACGTGGAAGCCGGGATACCCGGCCAAGGCCAGTTCGATGGCGGCGGAGGTCAGCGGCCGGCCGACCCGGGCCGCGTCGGGGTCCCGGACCACGAGCCGCAGCAGGGCGCTCGCGGTCTCCTCGGTGTCGGCGTCGACGTGGTCGGTGCGGGCCAGGGTCCAGGTCACCGATTCCACCCCGGCCAGGGCGGGGGCGAGTTGGGCCCGGGTGAGGGCGGCCTTGGCCTCGATGTCGAGGCCGGTGAGGACGAACACGACCTCGTTGCGCCAGCCGCCGAGCCGGGTGGTGCCCACCTTGAGGGTGTCCGGCGGGGCCTCGCCCCGGACCCCGTGGACGCGGACCCGATCCGGCCCGTCCGGGGTGAGGCGGACGGTGTCGAGGCGGGCGGTGGTGTCGGGGCCGAGGTAGCGGGCGCCCTGGGTCTCGTAGAGCAGTTGGGCGGTGACGGTGGACACGTCGACGACCCCGCCGGTCCCCGGGTGCTTGGTGATCACGCTGCTTCCGTCGGCCGCGATCTCGGCGAGCGGGAAGCCGGGGCGCAGCAGCCGGGCCGGGTCGTGGCGGGTGAAGAAGGCGTGGTTGCCGCCGGTGGCCTGGGTGCCGCATTCCAGCACGTGCCCGGCGACGACCGCGCCGGCGAGGGCGTCGAGCCGGGCGGCCCCGGTCGGGCCGCCCGGCTGGTCCCAGTCGAACCACCAGGCGGCGGGGCCGGAGACGAGGGCGGCGTCGGTGACCCGGCCGGTGATCACGACGTCCGCGCCGGCGCGCAGGGCGGTGGTGATGCCGGCGCCGCCGAGGTAGGCGTCGGCGGTCAGGGCGTCGGCGGGGACGGCGGGGTGCCCGAGCAGTTCGGCGCCGGTGACGTGGGCCACGGACACGGGCAGGCCCAGCTTCTCGGCGAGGGCCTCGACCTGCTCGGCGAGGGCGGCCGGGTTCAGCCCGCCCGCGTTCGCGACGATCCGCACCCCCCGCGCGTGCGCCTCGCCCAGGGCCGTCTCCAGTTGCCGCAGGAAGGTGCGGGCGTAGCCGCGCGCGGGGTCGCGCAGCCGGTCGCGGCCGAGGATCAGCATGGTGAGTTCGGCGAGGTAGTCCCCGGTGAGCACGTCGAGGGGGCCGCCGGTGAGCATCTCGTGGACGGCGTCGAAACGGTCCCCGTAGAAGCCCGAGGCGTTGCCGACGCGCAGCGGGCGGGTGCCGCGTTCGGCGCTCACCGCGCGTCCCGCGCGCGGGGCTCGGGGTCGGCGCCGGGCGGGCCGGCGAAGGACTGGGCGATGTCCAACCAGCGGTCGGTCTCGGCCCCCTCGGCCTTCAGGTCGAGGTCGGCGCGGTGCGCGCGGCGGGTGACCAGGAGGCAGAAGTCGAGGGCGGTGCCGGTGACCCGCTGTTCGGCGTCGGCCGGGCCGTACTCCCAGAGACCGCCGCCCGGGGCGCGCAGTTTCACGTGAAACAACGCGTCCGGAACGGGCAGGCCCCGGACCTGGTGGGCGAAGTCGCGGGTGGCGAAACCGATCCGGACCACGTGCCGCAGCCGTTCGGTGGGCGGGCGCACGACACCGAGGGTGTCGGCCACGTCCTGCCCGTGCGCCCAGGTCTCCATGAGCCGTGCGCTCGCGAGGGTCGCGGCCTTCATCGGGGGCCCGTACCAGGGGAACCGGGTGTCGGGCGAGGCGGCGGTCAGGGCCCGGTCCAGGGCGGCGCGGCCGGCCCGCCAGTCGGCGAGGAGTTCGGCCGGCGGGCGGGCGGCGCCGGCCTCGGCCGCGTCGTCCACGAAGCGCTCGGGCGCGGCCATGGCCTCGGCGACGAGTCCGGCGAAGCCCTCGGGGTCGGTGAGGGCCGTCAGGGCCGCCCGGTCGGTCCAGGCCAGGTGCGCGATCTGGTGGGCCAGGGTCCAGCCGGCGGCGGGGGTGGGACGGGCCCAGTCGGCCGCCGGCAACCCCGTGACCAGGGCGTCCAGCTCCTCGCCCTCGGCCCTCAGGTCCCCGATCACGGCCCGGCGCGGATCGTCTGCGGGGTGGTTGGCGGGCGGTGCGGCGGACGGTTCGGGCACGGTGTGCTCCCCTCGGCGCGGCGGCGTGAGGGGAAGACTGGCAGCGTCCGGAAAAACAATCAAGCGTGCTGGCTTGATTGGCCGGAATGGATTTTGCCGAACAACAACCGGACGAAAAAGGGGATTTGAGGGCCGCGCCCTCCCGCTTCGGCCGCCGGTCTGCCAGGCTCACGTCATGACGACCCCGCGCGTGGTGCTCGCCGCCACCCTGACCGCGCTGGCCCTCGCCGTGTCGATGTTCAGCGGCTGGGGGCGGGAGTTCCCGGACGGGAAGGACACCCCGAACGGCACGGGCCGGGCCGAGCACAGCGAGGACCGCTCCGGCCCCGCCCCGGAGGCGAACGAGGCCGGCCCCCGCTCCCCCAGCCCCAGTCGGGCCCTCGCCGGTGTGGGCGGGGGGACCGGGGTCCGGTTGTGAGGAGCGGGGGCCGAGGGCTCTCGTGGCGGGGTTCAGACCTCGCGGGGCGCCGCCTTCGCGACCTTCGCCGCGCGCGCCGACTGGGCCCGTACCGCGCCGATGCTGGCGGCGATGACCAGGGAGATCGCGAGCGCGTCCGTCCAGGACATGGCCTGGCCGAGGACGAGGAACCCGGCGACGGCCGCGATGGCCGGCTCCAGGCTCATCAGCACGGCGAAGGTCTGCGCGGGCAGTCGACGCAGCGCCACGAGTTCCAGCGTGTACGGCAGCACCGAGGACATCAGCGCCACCCCCAGCCCGAGGGCCAGGGTGGTGGGGTTCAGCAGCGCCGAGCCCCCGTCCGCGATCCCGAACGGCAGGCAGACCACGGCGGCGATCGCCATCGCGAGCGCCAGTCCGTCGGCCTGCGGGAAGCGGCTGCCGGTGCGGGCCGCGAAGACGATGTACGCCGCCCACATCGCGCCGGCCGCGAGCGCGTACACCGCGCCGACCGGGTCCAGGGAGGCGAAGCCGAGCCCCTGCCCGCCGTGCCCCGACAGCAGGACCACGCCGGCGAGGGCCAGGCCGGCCCAGAGCAGGTTCGACCAGCGGCGCGAGACGAGCACGGAGAGGGCGAGCGGCCCGAGCACCTCCAGGGTGACGGCCGGGCCCAGCGGGATCCGGTCGATGGCCTGGTAGAAGAAGCCGTTCATGCCGGCGAGGGCCAGGCCGAACGCGACCACCGTGCCCCAGTCCGCGCGGCGGTGGCCGCGCAGCCGGGGGCGGCAGACGATCAGCAGGACGAGCGCGGCGAAGGTGAGCCGCAGGCAGACCACGCCGAGCGCGCCGGCGCGCGGCATGATCGTCACCGCCATCGCGGCCCCGAACTGCACCGACAGCCCGGCGGCCAGCACCAGTCCGACCGGCCCGAACCGCCCGGCGCCGGCGAAACGCCCGCGGCCGGCGCCGGGCCCGCCCCGGGGAGCGGCGGTGTCGGGGGCGTGGGTGGCGGGGGCGTGGGCGGCGGGGGTGGGAGCGGGTCCGGAGGTGACCGGCCCGGCGGGTTCAGCGGCGCGGGACATTACCCCAGCCTAAGCCCCGGGTAAGGAGCATGCGGGGGTGAATTCCCTTACCCTCGCCCACCCGCCGGCCCGGGTCGAGCGGCCCTCGACGAGGCGGGCGGGGGCGATTGTCAGTGGGGTGGTTCACGATGGGCGAGCAATGGTCACGCAGGGTGACGAACCCTGCGGACCCCCACGCGAACCGGAGCCGCCCCATGTCCGTACACCTGCCCGCGTCACACGGAGCGCCCGCGCGCGGCGAGCCCTTCGGCCAGGAGTTCCGCCAGGTGGCGGGCGCGGGGCGGGGTCGGCGGGCCTCCTGGGAGGCCGGGGGTGGTGGGGCCGTGGTGGGCGATCTGGGTGCGGCAGGAGAAGCCGTCGGCCTGGACCACCGCCCCGAGCGGGGCCGCGCGCAGCGCCGGCAGCAGGGTCTCCTCCGCGACGGCCCGCGAGACCTCGGCGTGTTCCGACACGAGGCCGAAGTCCCCGGCGAGCCCGCAGCAGCCGCCGCCGGGCTCCCCGACCAGGCCCGCGCGGGCCCGCAGCCGCCGGTCCGGGCCGTCGCCGAGGACGGCGTGCTGGTGGCAGTGGGTCTGCCCGACCAGCGGCCGGTCCAGGCGCGGGGGCGACCAGTGCGGGGCCCGCTCTTCGAGGGTCTCGGCGAAGGTGCGCACGGCGCCGGCGAGCCGGGCCGCGCGCGGGTCGTCGGGGAGCAGGGCGGGCAGGTCGGAGCGGAGGGCGGCGGCGCAGGAGGGTTCGAGGACGGCGACGGTCGCGGCCGGGTCGTCGAGGGCCTCGCCGAGGGTGTCGAGGGTGCGGCGCAGGGTGCGGCGGGCCCGGTCGAGGCGGCCGGCGGAGAGGTACGTCAGCCCGCAGCACAGGGCGCCCGGCGGCGGCGGGGTGACGGGGAGGCCGGCGTCGGCGAACACCCGCAGCGCGGCCCGGCCCACCTCGGGGGCGAGGTGCTCGGTGAAGGTGTCGGGCCACAACAGCAGGGGCCCGGCGGCGGGCTCCGGCGGGGGCGGGGCCTCGCCGGCGGGCGACGGGAGGGGCGCGGAGGCCGGGACGCGGGCGGGGGCCGGCACGGGGGCGGTGCCCCGGGCGCGGGCCCGGGCCCAGGCGCGGGTGAACGGGACGGGCGCCGGGGCCGGGAGCGGGCGGCGGGGGTCGAGGCCGGCGGCGCGGCCGATCCCGGGGATCCGGGCGAGGGCGGCGGCCGGGAGGGTCAGGCGCAGTCGGGCGGTGAGGCGGAGCCAGTCCGGCAGGCCGCCCAGGGTGTAGTGGACCAGGGGGCGGATCCGCCCGGCCCAGTGCCGGTGCAGGAACTCGGCCTTGTACGCGGCCATGTCCACGCCGGCGGGGCAGTCGCTCGCGCAGCCCTTGCAGCCGAGGCAGAGGTCGAGGGCCTCGTGGACCTCCGTCGAGCGCCAGCCGTCGGTGATGACCTCGCCGGCGAGCATCTCGTGCAGCAGGCGGGCCCGGCCGCGCGTGGAGTGCCGTTCCTCGCCCGTGACCCGGTACGAGGGGCACATGACCCCGGCGCCGGCGGGGTCGGCGGTGCGGCACTTGGCGACGCCGACGCAGGCCGCCGCCCCGTGCGCGAGACCGTGCGCGAGCCCCGGGGTGCCGGCGGCGCGCGGGAGGACGGCCGTGCGGGGCAGGACGGTGAGCCGGAGGCGTTCGGGGGCGTCGAAGGGGCCGGGGCGGACCAGGACCCCGGGGTTGAGGCCGCCGCGCGGGTCCCACGCGGCCTTGTAGGCGGCGAACAGCGCGATCAACTCGGGCCCGTACATGCGGGGCAGGAACTCGGAGCGGGCCAGGCCGTCGCCGTGCTCCCCGGAGAGGGAGCCGCCGTGCGCGACGACGAGGTCGGCGAGGTCGGCGGAGAAGGCCCGGTAGCGGGCCCGGCCGGCGTCGGTGACCTGGTCGGTGTCGATCCGGACGTGCACGCAGCCCTCGCCGAAGTGCCCGTAGGGCACCCCGCGCAGGCCGTGCGCGGCGAGCAGCGCGCGGAATTCCCGCAGGTAGGCGGGGAGTCGCGCGGGCGGGACGGCGCAGTCCTCCCAGCCGGGCCAGGCGGGGGAGCCGTCGGGGAGCCGGCCGGCGGTGCCGGCCGCGTCCTCGCGGATCCGCCACAGGGCGCGCCGCGCGGCGGGGTCGGTCACCACGAGGGTGTCGAGGGCGTCGGCGGCGCGCGCGACCCGGTGGGCGGCGGCCTCGTCGGGCATCTCCACGAACAGCCAGGCCGCGCCGCGCGGCAGTCGGCCCGCGCCGCGCCGGGCGCCGCCCGGGGCGAGCCCGAGGAGGTCCTCGGCCATGCCCTCGACGGTGAGCGGGGCGTGCGGCAGGAGCCCGACGGCGGCCTCGGCGGCGGCGCTCTCGTCGGGGTAGCCGAGCACGGCGAGGGCCGGCGCGGCGGGAGCGGGGACGAGCCGGACGGTGGCCCGGGTGAGCACGCCCAGCGTGCCCTCGGAGCCACAGAACGCGCGGGCCTGGTCGGTGCCGCGCTCGGGCAGCAGGGCGTCGAGGGCGTAGCCGGAGACGCGGCGGCCGAAGTCGGCGGGCATGCCGGTGCGCAGGGGGCCGAGGTGCGCGCCGATCAGTTCGGGCAGTCCGGGCGGGGCGCCGGTCCAGCCCCGGCCGATCCGGTGGGCCGGGCCGCCGCCGTAGCGGACCACGTCGAGGTCGAGGACGTTGTCGGCGGTGGTGCCCCGGGCCACCGAGTGGGCGCCGCAGGCGTTGTTGCCGATCATGCCGCCGAGGGTGCAGCGGGAGTGGGTGGAGGGGTCGGGTCCGAAGACGAGTCCGTGCGGGCGGGCGGCGGCCGTGAGGGCGTCGAGGACGAGGCCGGGGCCGACGACGGCGGTGCGGGCCTCGGGGTCGAGGTGGTGCAGGCGGTTCATGTGCCGGGTGAGGTCGAGGACCACGCCGAGCCCGGTGGCCTGTCCGGCGATGGAGGTGCCGCCGCCCCGGGGCACGACCGGGACCCCGGCGTCGGCGCACACGGCGAGGGCGGCGGCCACGTCCTCGGCGTCCCGGGGCGCCACGACGCCGAGCGGGATCCGGCGGTGGTTGGAGGCGTCCATCGTGACCAGGGCCCGGGCCCCCGGCGAGAAGTCCACCCCGCCGCGCACGGCCCGGCGCAGGGCCTCGGCGAGCTCCCGCCCCGGCCCGCTGCCCGCTCCGCCCGCCGCTCCGCCCGCCGGTCCGGCGCCCGGTCCGGTTCGGGCGTGCCGCGCCGTGTCCTCGGTCCGCTTCCGCTCCGGTCGCTCCCCGCGTGCGCTCATGGGCCCATCCTGGCCCGCGCGCGGCCCGGGCACCCGTCCCGACCTCGCCGCTTGCACGGTGTGTCCGAATCGCCCCCCGGTTCGTCTCAGCGCGTGGACACCGCGCGAGGGCCGCGACGCACATTCGCTACGCTCCGCTCGTGGCTGAGATCCAGATTCCCGCTGACATCAAGCCCGCCGACGGACGTTTCGGCGCGGGCCCCTCCAAGGTGCGGACGGACGCGCTGGACGCGCTGGCCGCCACCGGTACCTCCCTGCTCGGTACCTCCCACCGCCAGGCCCCGGTCAAGAACCTGGTCGGCTCGGTGCGCGAGGGCATCCGTTCCCTGTTCTCCCTGCCCGAGGGCTACGAGGTCGTCCTCGGCAACGGCGGGTCCACCGCGTTCTGGGACGTGGCGACCCACGGCCTGATCGAGAACAAGTCCCAGCACCTCAACTTCGGCGAGTTCTCCTCGAAGTTCGCCAAGGCCGCGAAGCTCGCGCCGTGGCTGGCCGAGCCCACCGTCATCGCCTCCGACCCGGGCACCCACCCGGAGCCGGTCGCCGAGGCCGGCGTGGACGTGTACGCGTTCACCCACAACGAGACCTCGACCGGTGTGGCCGCGCCGCTGCGCCGCGTCGCGGGCGCGGACGCCGACGCGCTGGTGCTGGTGGACGCCACCTCGGGCGCCGGCGGCCTGCCGGTGGACATCACCGAGACCGACGTCTACTACTTCGCCCCGCAGAAGTCCTTCGCGTCCGACGGCGGCCTGTGGCTCGCGGCGTTCTCGCCGGCGGCCCTGGAGCGCGCGGCCCGGATCCACGCCTCCGGCCGGCACATCCCGGAGTTCTTCTCGCTGCCCACCGCGATCGACAACTCGCTGAAGAACCAGACGTACAACACCCCGGCCCTGTCCACCCTGTTCCTGCTGGACCAGCAGCTGAAGTGGATCAACGGCCAGGGCGGTCTGGACTGGGCCACGGCGCGCACCGCCGAGTCCGCCGCGGTCCTGTACGGCTGGGCCGAGGAGTCCAAGTACGCGCAGCCCTTCGTCACCGACCCGGCCAAGCGCTCCTCGGTCATCGGCACGATCGACTTCGACGACAGCGTGGACGCGGCGGCCGTGGCCAAGGTGCTGCGCGCCAACGGGATCGTGGACACCGAGCCCTACCGCAAGCTCGGCCGCAACCAGCTGCGCATCGCGATGTTCCCGGCGATCGACCCGGCCGACGTGAAGGCCCTGACGCTCTCGATCGACCACGTCATCGAGCGCCTCTGACCCTCGGCGCGGTCGCGCGCCCCGCGTCCGCGTCCCGAAGGCCCCCGTCCCGCACCTCCCGGTGCCGGGCGGGGGCCTTCGCGCGTGCCGGGAGGCGGCGCGGCGGGCCTTGACGGATCCCTGACGGGACCTTGGTCCCAAAAATCCCGGCAAAGGGACTCCCACGCTCCGATTTCCCCCCACCACCCGGCCTGCGGGTTCCTCCTCCGGGACCTTCGGCAGGGGGGTCCGGGGCGGGCCGGCGGGCCCGGAACCACGAGCCCAGGATGTCGGTCATGTCTGGTGTGTCGGATGTGAACCGAATTTCCGGCACGGCCCGTTCAGGAGGAAATCCCATGCGCAAGGCCCTCGCCTACTCCGCCGTCGCCCTCGCCTCCGCGATGGCGCTCGCAGCCCCCGTCGCCGCCTCCGCCGCCGAGGCCCCCGTCGCCCCCGCCCCGGTCACCTCGACCGACCACGGCAAGGGCTCCGACAAGGGCACCGGCGACGACACCCACGCCTCCGCCGCCTCGCTGCGGCTCTCCGTGAGCTCCGCGAAGCCCGGCGACAGCGTCAAGGTCACGGTGAACGCGCCCAAGGGCTCCACCAACCTCTCCGTCTCCTCCGCCGCCCTCGGCGACGTGAAGCTGAGCCCGGCCGGCGACGGCGTCTGGACCGGCACCGCCACCGTCGCCAAGGTCGCCGACGGCAACTACGGCGCCTCCCTCACCGGCAGCGCCCCCGACGGCACCAAGCTCCAGGCCACCGCCCAGCTCAGCGTCAAGGCCGGCACCCCCACCCCGGCGCCCTCCGAGGACAGCGTCAGCCTGTCCACCGACTTCGGGCACGCCGGGGACCACGTCAAGATCACCATCAAGACGAACAAGACCAGCGCCTTCGTCGACTCCAAGGCATTCGCGGGCGGCCGGGTGAACCTGACCCTCGCCTCCAAGGGCGTCTGGACCGGCACCGCCACCGTCGCCAAGGACGTCACCAGCGGCTACTACGGCGTCGACGCCTACGCGGGCGGCAAGAAGTTCGACACCGTGAAGTTCTCCACCGAGGCCACCGGCCCCGACCACAAGGGCCACGACAAGAAGGTCGTCCCGGTGAACCCGAAGGACCACAAGACCCCCAAGGGCTCCGTCAACACCGGCATGGCCCCCGTCGGCTACGTCCCCGAAGGCCGCTGACCCCCATGCCCGAGCAGCACCTCCTCCACCGGAACGGCGGTCCGCGCGTGCGGGCCGCCGGCCTGGCGGCGGTCACCCTCGCCGCCCTCCTCGCCACCGCCGGCTGCTCCGCCGGCGGCACGGCCAAGGCCGCGGACGGCGCGTCGGACGCGAAGAACGTCGCCCACTCGGCCTCCGTGCTCCCCGCGTCCGTCCCCGACCGGATCTCCATCCCGGACATCCACGTCGACGCGCCCCTCGACACCGTCGGCCTCGACAGCGCGGGCGTGATGCAGGAACCCGACTTCGCCAAGCCCGACGACGCCGCCTGGTACAAGCAGGGCCCCACCCCCGGCGAACAGGGCGCGTCCGCGATCGTCGGACACATGGACACCCCGCAGGCCCCCAAGGCCGTGTTCTTCAACCTCAAGCAGTTGAAGAAGGGTCAGCAGATCAAGGTGCACCGGGCGGACGGCGGCACCGCCGTGTTCTCCGTCGACGAGGTGGACACCTTCGCCAAGAGCTCCTTCCCCACCGACAAGGTCTACGGGGACACCCACGGCAAGGCCGAACTCCGCCTCATCACCTGCGGCGGCAACCTGACGAAGGACCGTCACTGGGACTCCAACGTCGTGGTCTTCGCCCACCTCACCGGCACCGCCTGAGCCGCCCCGCGCCCCGCGCGTCCCTCGCGTCCCTGCGCACCCGAACCCCCTCGCGCCCCGGCGCGGGCCCCACGACCCCGTCCGGTCGGGGGCCCGCGCCGTCCGCGTACCCGCGGGGCACGCCCTCACACCGGGCGTCCCACCCGCCCCGTCCACCCCACACCGGTCCGGAGGTCGACGGACGCGTCCCCGCCGCCCCGGCGCGCCGGGGCCGCCCGGCCGCGCGTCGGATACCGTCGAAGACCTCTCGGCAACACACACTTGGAGGCGACGGCGTGAGCATGCGAGTGACGGCTGACCAAGGCGGCACCGACCCCTTCGGCACGGCACGGCTGCGACGCGGGGTCCTCGACGCCTGGGCGGCGAGCCCGGCCCGGTTCCGCGAGGACGCCAACGCGGAGGAGGACCTCGCCCTCGGCGGGCACCGCGACCGCCTGATCGTGGAACTGGCCCAGAATGCCGCCGACGCGGCGGCCCGTTCGGGAGTACCCGGCCGGCTGCGCCTCACCCTGCACCCCACCGACCCCGAGGACCCCGCCGGCCCCGCCGGGCCCGTCCTCGCCGCCGCCAACACCGGCGCCCCCCTCGACGCGGCCGGCGTCGAATCCCTCAGCACCCTGCGCGCCTCCGCCAAACGCGAGGACGTCGGCGGTGAGGGGGCCGTCGCCCCCGTGGGCCGCTTCGGCGTCGGCTTCGCCGCCGTCCTCGCCGTCACCGACGAACCCGCCGTCCTCGGCCGGCACGGCGGCGTCCGCTGGTCCCTGGCCGAGGCCCGCGACCTCGTCGCCGAAACGGCCGCCGACCGCCCCGAGCTGGCCGACGAACTGCGCCGCCGCGACGGCCACGTGCCCCTGCTGCGCCTGCCCTCCCCCGCCGAGGGCACCGCCCCCGAGGGCTACGACACCGTCGTCGTCCTCCCCCTGCGCGACGCCGCCGCCGAAGCCCTCGCCGAGCGCCTGCTCGCCGACCTCGACGACGCCCTCCCGCTGGCCCTGCCCGGCCTCGTCGAGATCGTCGTCGAGACCCCCGCCGGCACCCGCACCCTGCGCCGCCGCACCGAGGGACCCCACACCCTCGTCGAGGACACCACCGCCAACGGCACCACCACCCGCCGCTGGCGCACCGTGCGCCACAGCGGTCACCTGGAGCCCGCGCTGCTCGCCGACCGGCCCGTCGAGGAACGCCTGCGGCCCGTCTGGTCGGTGACCTGGGCCGTCCCCGTGGACACCGACGGCGCCCCCGTCCCGCCCACCACCGCCGCCGTCGTCCACGCCCCCACCCCCACCGACGAACCCCTCGGCGTCCCCGCCCTCCTCATCGCCTCCTTCCCCCTCGAACCCACCCGCCGGCACCCCGCCCCCGGGCCACTCACCGCGTTCCTCACCGAGCGCGTCGCCGACGCCTACGCCGAACTCCTCGCCGGCTGGCGCCCGGTGACCTCCCGGATCCTCGACCTCGTACCCGGCCCGCTCGGCGCCGGCACCCTCGACGGCGACTTGCGCAGCGCGATCCTCGACCGCCTCCCCCGCACCCCCTTCCTCCCCCCGGCCGCCGTCCCGCACGGAACACCGGGCGGGGAGCCGCACGCGGAGCCGGACGCGGAGCCGGGCCGGGAGGAGCGGGAACAGCCCGAGGCCCTGCGCCCCTTCGAGGCCGAGATCGTCGAGGGAGCCGGCGCCGACACCGTGCGCGTGCTCGCCGAGGTCCTGCCCACCCTGCTGCCCGGCGGGCTGGAGCGCCGCACCGAACCGCGCGTGCTGGGCGTGGGCCGGCTCGGACTGGGCGAGGCCGTCGAACGCATCGCCGGCATCGAACGCCCGCCCTCCTGGTGGCACCGCCTGTACGACACCCTCGCCGGCGTGGACCCGGACCGGCTCAGCGGCCTCCCCGTCCCCCTGGCCCCCACCGAGGACGAGGACACCGACGCGGCGGAGGACCCCCTCGGCCGCGGCCCGGCCCGCCCCACCGGCACCCGCACCGCGATCGGCCCGCGGCACGTGCTGCTGCCCGGCCCCGGCACCCCGCCGGGCCTCACCCGCCTCGGTCTGAAGGTCGCGCACCCCGACGCCGCGCACCCGCTGCTGGAGAAGCTGGGCGCCCTGCCCGCGACCCCGCGCGCCGTGCTCACCACCCCGCAGGTGCGGGCCGCGGTGGCCGCGTCCCTGGACGCCGGCGACGTGTGGGACGAGGACGCCCTCGCCCCCGAGGACCTCGCCGAACTCGTCCTGGGCCTGGCCCGCGACGCCGAGCTCGCCCCCGGCGACGAGCCCTGGCTCGGCGCCCTGGCCCTGCCCGACGAGGACGGCGAACCCACCCCCGCCTGCGAACTCGTGCTGCCGGGCAGCCCCTTCGCCGCCGTGATCCGGCCCGACGAACTGCCCTTCGTGGACCCCGAGCTGGTGGCCCGCTGGGGCGCCGGCCCGCTGACGGCGGTCGGGGTGACCGCCGAGTTCCACCTCGTGCGCGCCGGCGACGTGGTCCTGGACCCCGACGAACTGGAGCCCCGCGACGGCGACTTCCCCGAGCCCGACGACGTGGGCCTGCTCGACGCCGTCGACGTGTGGTGCGAGGACGCCCTCGACCGGCTGCCCGACTCCCCCGTGCCCCCGGTGGCCGGCGAGATCGTCGCCGTCCGGGACCTGGAGCTCGTGGACGACGAGCAGTGGCCGGCCGCGCTCGCGATGCTGGCCCGACCGCCGCTGCGGGACGCCCTCACCCAGCCCGTCCGGGTGCTGCTGCCCGACGGCACCACCGCCCCGGTCCGCCCGTACACCGCGTGGTGGCTGCGCGATCACCCGATCCTCGACGGGCGGCGCCCGGCGGGCCTGCGCGCGGCGGGCGGGGACCCGCTGCTGGCCGGGCTCTACGAGGAGGCCGACGCCACCGGCTTCGAGGACGAGCAGGTGCTGCGGGCCCTCGGCGTGCGCACCTCGGCGGCGGCCCTGCTCGCCGAACCGGGCGGGGCGGCCGAGCTGCTGGGCCGGCTCGCCGACCCGGACGCGGAGGTCACCGAACGGCAGCTGCACGGGCTGTACTCGCTCCTCGCCGAGCTGGACCCGGAGGAGGTCACCCTCCCCGACGACCTCCGGGCCGTGCTGGACGGGGAGGTGGTGGTGGTCGACGCCGGCGAGGCCGTGATCGCGGACGCCCCGGACCTGCTGCCGCTGGCGGCCGGGCTGCCGCTGCTGCCGGTGGCGCCGGCGCGGGCGGCGGACCTGGCCGAACTGCTCCAGGTCCGGCGGCTCTCGGAGTCCGTCCCGGCGGAGGTGAGCACCCCGGGCACGGAGCACGAGGTCCCCGCCCCGGTCCGGTCCCTGCTGGGCGCGGACACCCCGGAGACCTGGCTGGAGCACGAGGAACTGATCGCGGGCGGGGTGGAACTGGACTGGCGGCACACCCCCGACGGGGTGGTGCACGCGGCGACCCTGGAGGGCGTGGCGGCGGCCCTGTCCTGGGCCACGGGCCAGTGGCCGCGCCGCTTCGAGGTGGCGGCCCTCCTGGAGGACCCGACCCGCACGGCGGAACTCTCCCGAGACCGCTGGTTCGACTGACCCCGACCACCCACCCCGGATGCGACGGCGGGGTGCTGTTTCACGTGAAACAGCACCCCGTCAGAACCCCCATGTGTGGAAATCCCGATCGGCGACATCCCGCTCCGCCTCCGTGAGCGGGCCGTATTCGCTTTGCAGCAGTCGCGACAACTCGGCGAGATCGCCGTCGGTACGCGAACGGCCGTCGGGTCCCACGATGTTCATGGGACCCGACGGCCGTGTTTCGTTCCGGCTGTTCTCCGTGCTCATCGCAAGAGTGTCGCTACGCCGGGAATTTGCGGTCAACACTCCTGAAGGTGAACTCGATGAGCGCCGCCGCGACCGCCGCGATGCCCACCGCCGTCCACGGCATCGTGGTGCCCTCCAGGCGGAGCTGGAAGAAGTCCTGGAGCCAGGGCACGACCAGGACGATCAGGAAGGCCAGGCCCATCGTGGCCACCAGGCCGATCCGCCACCACGTGTACGGCCGGGCGATGATCGCCAGGACCCACATCGAGGTGAGGAACAGGGTCAGCGTGGCCGCGCTGGTCTGGGCCTTGAGGACCTCCGCGCCCTCGCCCGTGTAGTGGGCGCGGGCCACCAGGTACGTCACGAACGTGGCGACCGCCGCGATCACGCCGCCCGGGATCGCGTACCGCATGACCCTCTTCACGAAGTGCGGTTTCGCGCGTTCCTTGTTCGGCGCGAGGGCCAGGAAGAACGCGGGGATGCCGATCGTGAGGCTGGAGAGCAGCGTGAGGTGACGCGGCAGGAAGGGGTATTCGACCTGGCTGCACACCACGAGCACGGCGAGCAGCACGGAGTAGACCGTCTTGGTGAGGAACAGGGTCGCGACGCGGGTGATGTTGCCGATGACCCGTCGGCCCTCGGCGACCACCGAGGGGAGGGTGGAGAAGGAGTTGTTGAGCAGCACGATCTGGGCGACCGCGCGGGTGGCCTCGGAGCCGGAGCCCATGGACACGCCGATGTCGGCGTCCTTGAGGGCCAGCACGTCGTTGACCCCGTCGCCGGTCATGGCGACGGTGTGCCCGCGGCTCTGGAGCGCGGCGACCATGTCGCGCTTCTGCTGCGGGGTGACGCGCCCGAACACGGCGTTGTCGTCGAGCATCCGCGCCATGCCCTCCTGGTCGGAGGGGAGCTTGCGGGCGTCGACGGTGTTCTCCGCGCCGGGCAGGCCGAGCTTGCCGGCGACGGCGCCGACGGAGACCGCGTTGTCGCCGGAGATGACCTTGGCCTTGACGCCCTGCTCCTCGAAGTAGCGCAGGGTGTCGGCGGCGTCGGGCCGCAGGCGCTGTTCGAGGACGACGAGGGCGGTGGGCCGGACGTCCTCGCCGACCCGGGGGTCGTCGAGGTCGCGGCTCGCTCGGGCGAGGAGCAGGACGCGCAGGCCCTGCTCGTTGAGGTGGTCGATCTCGGCGAGGGCGGGGTCGCCGGCCGGGAGGAGCACGTCGGGGGCGCCGAGCAGCCAGGTGGAGGTCTCGCCGTCGCTCTCGCCGAAGCTCGCGCCGCTGTACTTGCGGGCGGAGGAGAACGGCAGCGATTCCACGCACCGCCAGTCCTCGCGGTCGGGGTAGGCGTCGATGATGGCCTGGAGGCTGGCGTTGGGGCGGGGGTCGGATTCGCCGAGGGCGCCGAGCACGGTCTTGACGTAGCCATCGTCCGCGCCGCCGAGGACGCGGAGTTCGGTGACGTCCATGCCGCCCTCGGTGAGGGTGCCGGTCTTGTCCAGGCAGACCACGTCCACGCGGGCGAGGCCCTCGATCGCGGGCAGTTCCTGCACGAGGCACTGCTTGCGGCCGAGCCGGATCACGCCGATCGCGAAGGCCACGGAGGTCAGCAGGACCAGGCCCTCGGGGATCATCGGGACGATGCCGCCGACGGTGCGGGCGATGGAGTCCTTGAGGTTGTTGTCCTTGACCACGAGCTGGCTGATGATCAGCCCGATCGAGGTGGGGATCATCATCCACGTGACGTACTTGAGGATCGTGGAGATGCCGGAGCGCAGTTCGGAGTGGACCAGGGTGAAGCGGGACGCCTCTTCGGCGAGCTGGGCCGCATAGGCTTCCCGGCCGACCTTGGTCGCGGTGAACGCGCCGCCGCCGGCGACCACGAAGGAGCCGGACATGACGGGGTCGCCGGGCTTCTTCAGCACCGGGTCGGCCTCGCCGGTCAGCAGCGATTCGTCGATCTCCAGCCCGTCGGCCTCGCCGACCACGCCGTCGACCACGCACTTGTCGCCGGGCCCGAGCTCGATCACGTCGTGCAGGACGATCTCGGAGGTGGAGATCTCGGCGGCGCGGCCGTCGCGGCGGACGCTCGGTTTGGCCTCGCCGATGACGGCCAGTCCGTCGAGGGTCTTCTTGGCGCGCAGTTCCTGGATGATGCCGATGCCGGTGTTCGCGATGATCACGAAGCCGAACATGCTGTCCTGGATCGGCGCGACGATCAGCATGATCACCCACAGCACGCCGATGATCGCGTTGAAGCGGGTGAAGACGTTGGCGCGGACGATGTCGGGGGTGGAGCGGGAGGAGCGGACGGGGACGTCGTTGACCTCGCCGCGCGCGACGCGTTCGGCGACCTCGGCCGTGCTCAGGCCGCCGGGCCGGAAGGCCGGCGCGGCGCCCTCGGCGCCGGCGGCGGCCGCGTCGGACCCGCCGGACCCGCCCGCCCCGGGTGCGCCGAGGTGGGATTCGGGCAGGGGCCGGGGGTGCACGGGGTCCAGCTCGGCCCCCGCGTCGATGGCCAGGCCGGCGGGTGCGCCGGAACCCGCGTCCTGCCGCCGGCCCTCGTCCCGCGCCGCCTGATGGTCTTGGTGCGCGCCCGTGGCGGCCGGGTCGCGTGCGGGCCCGTGCCCGCCGCCGTCCCCGCCGCCGGCGCCGCCGGAGCCGCGCTCCGGCCCGTCGGAATCGATCTTCGCCCGCTGCGTCATGTATCCGACGGTAAATGGCTTGTGCGGGGTTCACCTGCCGGCGGGTGCGAAGATCCGACTTCGGGATGACCCCAATCCTCCGCAGGTAGTCCCCGATCCCCCGCGCCGAGCCCGCCGCCGCACCGCCGAGCCGTCGCCGTCACGCCGGCCGCGCGGGGCCCGCCGCAGCGTTCCCGCCGGTCAGAGCCCTGGGCGGGGCATGGGAACGGCGGGACTCAGCCGGCCCGTGACGCGCCGCGCGACACCGTCCCGGAGCCCGGATCGAGGCCGGGTCGAAGGTCCGGGCAGTACGTCACGAATCCGCGCCGGCCGCCGCCGGGCCCCCCGGGCCCGCCTCGCGGGCCGCCGCGTGCCGCTTCAGGGCCGCGTCCCGCCCCCGGACGTACCAGATGCCGATCAGCCCGAGGGCGCCGCCGGCGGCGCAGGTCCACACCCACCACAGCAGGTCGCGGTCGGCGAACCAGCCGTAGAAGGGGAGCTGCACGACGAACAGCGCGAACCACAGGATCGTTCCGCCGGTGATCGTCGAGACGATCGGCCCTTCCAGGGGTTCGGGTGCCTCGTGTCGGGGGGTCCACTTCGCCATGCGGCCAGTTTAGGCCGCCGATCTCGCAGGTCGAACGGGTCTACGCGCGGAGATGGACGCCACTTCGTTCATGTGTTCATACTGAAATGGTTTGCCTGTGGCTACTTCTTTTCGTAGGAAGCCACAACCACGGACCCTTTTTCTGAGGACCAGGACCGCATGAGCACCTCGGCCCCCGCCGCTCCCCCGACCTCGCCTCCCCCCGCCCCGGGCGGTGGCGGCGGCGCGATCGACCGTTATTTCAAGATCTCCGAGCGCGGCTCGACCGTCGCCCGCGAGGTCCGCGGCGGTTTCGCCACCTTCTTCGCGATGGCGTACATCATCGTGCTGAACCCGATCATCCTCGGCAGCGCGAAGGACATGTACGGCCACCAGCTCGACGGCGGCCAGCTCGTCACCGCGACCGTGCTGACGGCCGCGTTCTCCACCCTCCTCATGGGCGTGATCGGCAACGTCCCGATCGCCCTCGCCGCCGGCCTCGGCGTCAACACCGTCGTCGCCCTCCAGCTCGCCCCCCGGATGAGCTGGCCGGACGCGATGGGCATGGTGGTCCTCGCCGGCGTCGTCGTCATGCTGCTGGTGGCGACCGGCCTGCGCGAGCGCGTCATGACCGCCGTCCCGCTCGGCCTGCGCAAGGGCATCGCGATCGGCATCGGCCTGTTCATCATGCTGATCGGCCTGGTCGACTCCGGGTTCGTCTCCCGCATCCCGGACGCCTCGCACACCACCGTGCCGCTCCAGCTCGGCGGCAACGGGCACCTGCACGGCTGGCCGGTGCTCGTCTTCGTGCTCGGCGTGCTGCTCACCCTCGCGCTGCTGATCCGCAAGGTGCCCGGCGCGATCCTGATCTCGATCGTCGCCATGACGGTGCTCGCCGTGGTCGTGCAGCTCGCCGCGAACCTCCCGGGCCAGTCCTGGGGCCTGACCGTCCCCGAATGGCCCGGCAACCCGGTGGCCGCCCCCGACTTCGGGCTGGTCGGGCAGGTCAGCCTGTTCGGCGGCTTCGGCAAGGTCGGCGTCCTGACGGGCGTGCTGTTCGTGTTCACGGTGCTGCTGAGCTGCTTCTTCGACGCGATGGGCACGATCCTCGGCGTCGGCGACGAGGCCAAGCTGATCGACAAGAACGGCAACTTCCCCGGCATCAACCGCGTGCTGCTCGTGGACGGCCTGGCCGTCGCCTCCGGCGGCGCCACCTCCTCCTCGGCCACCACCTGCTTCGTGGAGTCCACGGCGGGCGTCGGCGAGGGAGCGCGCACGGGCCTGGCGAACGTGGTCACGGGCGGCCTGTTCACGGTGGCCCTGTTCCTGACCCCGCTGGCCACGATGGTGCCCTCGCAGGCCGCCACCCCGGCCCTGGTCGCGGTCGGCTTCCTGATCCTGGCGGGCTCGGTCCGCGACATCGACTGGAGCGACTTCACCATCGCCGTCCCGGCCTTCCTGGCCATGGTGATGATGCCGTTCACGTACTCGATCACCAACGGCATCGGCATCGGCTTCGTCTCCTTCACCGTGCTGCGCCTGGCCACGGGCCGGTGGCGCGAGGTGCCGATCGCGATGTACGTGGTCTCCGCCGTGTTCGTCTTCTACTACGCGATGCCCTCGCTCGGCCTCACCTGAGCCGGGGTCCGCACGCGGACGACGAACCGTTTCCCCTGAGCCCGGCCGGGCCCTGTCGCCCCGGCCGGGCTCAGGGGCGTCCGGGGCCGGTGGGCGGGTCGACCTCGGTTCGGGCGACGGCGGCGGGGGCGGGGGCGGCCGGGTCGGCGGAGGCGGCGGGGCCGGGGGCGGCAGGGCCGGGGGCCGGATCGGGATCGGCGGGGGCGAGGGAGCCGGGGCGCCCGCCCTGGCCGGAGGGCACCTCGGGGTCGGCGGGCCCGTAGAAGCGCTCCGTCTCGTCCACCGCCGTCTTGAACCGCTCGTCGAAGTCGTCGCGCACGAGGGTGCCCACGACGTAGTCCTGGAGGGTCATCCCGCGCCGCGCCGCGTGCCCGCGCAGCCGGGTCAACAGGTCGCCGTTTATCCGCAGGCTCAGGACGAGGGATTCCGCCGCGCCGGGCGGCGGCGCCGGTTCGGGCGCGGGCCGGGAACCGGACACCAGCCGGGGGCCGGGACCGAGATCGGGCCCGAAACCGGGGGCGGGACGGGGTACGGGGTGCGGGGATGCCGTGTGCGATGCCGTGGACGCCATGGCGACAGCGTCGGGGCAGCACGCCGGCACGCGAGCACATTTCCGGAACGGTCTCACCCGTACGAGTGATGTTGCGGGTACGCGCGCGCGGAACGTCGCGCACGTCACGGGAAACCCCCTGTTCTTTAGAAAGAGTAATGAGTTACGCTAAAGAACATGCGTGACCTTTCCCATGGCGACGACGCGGCCGCCGTGAACGATCTCCGGTCGGCCGTGATGCGGCTCGGCCGGCGCCTGAAACACCAGCGTGTGGACGAGTCGCTGAGCCCGACCGAGATGTCGGTCCTCGGCACCCTCTCCCAATGCGGTCCGGCCACCCCCGGCGAGCTGGCACGACGTGAACACGTCCAGCCCCCGTCGATGACCCGGATCGTGGCGCTCCTGGAGGCCAAGGGTCTGGTCACGCTGGAGCCGCACCCGGAGGACCGCCGGCAGAAGGTGGTCAGCAGGACCGAGGAGGCCGTGGCGATGCTCGACGAGAGCCGACGCAAACGGAACGCCTTCCTCGCCGGACTCGCGGCCGAGCTCGACGAGGACGAGTGGGCGAAGCTGAAGGCCGCCGCTCCCGTCCTGGAGAAGCTCGCGCACCTGTAGGAGACGACGCGAGGAGGCGAGAGCCCTTGAGTACGGCAACCGGAGCGAACCCCGCGACCGGCCGGACCCCGACCACCCCGACCACCCCCACCGCCACGACCCCCACCGGCACCGCGACGCACGCCACCGGCCTTCCGGCACCCGCCGAGGCCGCGGCCGCGCTCGGGGCCGAGGCGGAGGCGGAACCCGAGACACCCGGCGCGGTCGCCGGGCCCGCGGCCCCCACGGCCGCGAAGGCGACCGCGGGCACCACCCCCCGCACCACCCCCGCCCACACCACGAGCACGCCCGACCCCGACACGGCCGGCGCACGCACGCCCGGCACGATGACGTCCGCCGCGAACCCGATCCGCACGAACCCGGTCGGCACGAACACGACCGGCACGACCGAGGTCGGCGCGAACGTGGCCGGCACGAGCCCGATCCGCGTGAACGCGACCGGCACGAACGGGGCCGGCACGACCGAGGTCCACGTGAACGCGGTCCACGCGAACGCGACCGGCGCGAACGCGACCGGCGCGAACGCGACCGGGGCGAACGCGGTCGGCACCAGCGCGGTCCACGTGAACGCGACCGGCGCGAACGGGGCCGACCCGCGCCACACGGCCGCCGCGCACGGTATCCGCCCGGGCACCGCCCGCACGCACGCCGACGGCGCACCCGCCACCGGCCGCGCGGCCGGCGACCGTACCCTCGCCGCCGCCCACACCGCCGCCCCCGTCGTCGCCCCCGCCGCCCGCGGCACCGGCCCGGCCTCCGCCTCCGGCGTCCCCGGCACCGGCGCCGACGTGACCCACCCGGGCCCCGCCGGCGCACCCGCCCCCGAGGCGCGCGCTCCGCGCAACGGGACGGGCACCCCGCGCGGCACCGACCGTGCGGCGGGCACCGACCGTGCGACGGGCACCGCCCCCACCCCGGCCGAGGAGCCCGTCCCGAAGTCGATGTTCGCCTCGCTGCGGATCCGGAACTACCGGCTCTTCGCCGCCGGCCAGCTCGTCTCCAACACCGGCACCTGGGCGCAGCGCGTCGCCCAGGACTGGCTGGTGCTGTCGCTGACCGGCTCCGCCTCCGCCGTCGGCATCACCATCGCCCTCCAGTTCCTGCCGATGTTGCTGTTCGGCCTGTACGGCGGCGTCCTCGCCGACCGGCTGCCGAAGCGTCCGCTGCTGCTGGGCACCCAGTTCGCGATGGGCGCCACCGGCCTCGCGCTGGCCGCGTTGACCCTCACCGGCCACGTGCAGGTGTGGCACGTCTACCTGACCGCCTTCCTCCTCGGTCTCGTCACCGTCGTGGACAACCCGGCGCGGCAGATCTTCGTGTCCGAGATGGTCGGCCCGCGTCAGGTCGCCAACGCCGTCAGCCTGAACTCGGCGAACTTCCAGTCCGCCCGCCTGGTCGGCCCGGCGCTCGCCGGCGTGCTGATCACGGCCGTCGGCTCCGGCTGGGCGTTCCTGCTGAACGGCCTGTCGTACGCCGCGCCGATCGCCGGTCTGCTGCTGATGCGCGCGAACGAGCTGCACCCCGTGACCCCGCGCCCACGCGCCAAGGGGCAGTTGCGCGAGGGGCTGCGGCACGTGGCCGGGCGGCCCGAGCTGGTGTGGCCGATCGTGCTGGTCGGGTTCATCGGCACCTTCGGGTTCAACTTTCCGATCTGGCTCGCGGCCTTCGCCGACGACGTGTTCCACGGCGACGCCGGCACCTACGGCCTGTTCAACACCCTGATCGCCGCCGGTTCGCTGGCCGGTGCCCTGCTCGCGGCCCGGCGCGGCCGGTCCCGCCTGCGGGTGCTGGTCATGGCGGCGGCCCTGTTCGGAGCGGTGGAGATCGCGACGGCGTTCTCGCCGAACCTGTGGGTGTTCACGGCGCTGCTGATCCCGGTCGGCATGTTCGGGATGACCGTGAACGTGGTCGCCAACTCCGGCGTGCAGATGGCCACCGACCCCGAGATGCGGGGACGGGTGATGGCCCTGTTCATGATGGTGTTCATGGGCGGCACCCCGATCGGAGCGCCGCTGGTCGGCTGGATCACCGACACCTACGGCGTGCGCGTCGGCATGGCCGCCGGCGGCGGCATCGCGCTGATCGCGGCGCTGGCCGTCGGCCTGGTGCTGTCGCGGATCGGCAACCTGCGGCTGAGCGTCTCGCGGCACGGCGTCACCTTCGTGCCCAACCGGACGCGGACGCCGGCGCGCCGGGAGGAACTCGTCCCGGTCGCGTAGCCCGTGTGTGCGTCCCCCTCGCCCGCCGTGCCGTCCGTGTCAGGACGTGCGGCGGGCGAGTCTGTTGGGGGTCACGACCACGTGCAGGGCCCCGCTCGGCGAGGGCTCGTCGAGTTGCACGCGCAGGCGGTTCACGAGGTGGAACTCGCTGACCGCGACCGTCCCGGCGAACAGCGTGTCCGGCATCGTGTCGAGGTGCACGTGCACGGGCGTCCCGGCCGGGAAGTCCGCGGCGGTCGGCAGGTGCTCCCCGGGCGGCAGGGTGGGCTCGCAGGCGCCGGGGTGGTGCGGGAACGGGTCGAAGGAGGTCACAGGGCGCTCCCGGTGGGATCGACGGCGGCGGGCGGGGACCCGAGCGGGGTACGGGCGTCCACGGGCCGCAGATCGCGGTGCAGGGCGCCCCACACGCGGTCGGGCATGTCGGGGAAGTGCAACCAGATCCACCGCCCGGGAATCGCGGGCGTGGTCACGACGCCCTGCCGGTTCTTCTGCCTGTCGTAGACCAGTGTCCCCACCTCGGGCCGAAACCGCTCGGAGTGCGAGAAATCCCCCTCCCCCGTGTCCCCACCGCGGCCACCCCCGGTGTCCCCGGTGAGGCCCCGGCCGGTGTCGCCGCCCATGTCGCGGCCGGTGTCGCCGACACGGCTGTCGCCGCCGCTGCCGCCGTTGCTGCTGTCGCCACCGCTGCCGCCGATGTGGCTGCCGTTCCCGTTGCCGTTGCTGCCGGCGCTGCTACCGATGTCCATCCACACACTCCCGCTCACAACCGACTCCCTCGTCGGTCTCCCTGGACGTGCTCTGATCGGGCGATGCCGCCTCGCCTGGCCTGGCCGATCCGCCTGCGGAAACTCCGCAACTCCCTTGCGAATGGCTGCACTTGACGTGATCGAACGCTCTCGCCGCGTGATTTAAAGTAGGCCCAATCTTGGGCCGGGTGCAAGCGTGCACCCACGCCTATCACTCGCAAGGGTGAGTGGACCCTTGCGACGCCTCACGGCACACTCGTACCGAACCGACTGGAGAGGGATCCATGCCACCACGCTCAGACCCGACGGCCCGACAGGTCCGCCTGGGAACGGAGTTGAGGAAGCTCCGCGAGGCCGCCGGCCTCACCAGCAAAGTGGCGGGCGAACGCCTCGGCGGCGGCACCGCGCAGATCAGTCACATCGAATCGGGCCGCTACGGCGTCAGCGGCGCCCGCGTTCGCCACATGGCCGCGCTCTACTCCGCCCAGGACATGGACGTGGTCGATGCCCTGGCTGCGATGGCGGAGGAGCGGGGTAAGGGGTGGTGGGAGCGATACCGCCCTTCACTCCCGGTCAACCTGCTCGACCTCGCGGAGCTGGAGCACCACGCGACCTTCCTGCGAAGCATCCAGCTGCTCGCGGTACCCGGAATTTTCCAGACCGAGGAGTACGCGCACGCGATCTTCTCCAGCGGCAACCCCGGGGTCGCCGCAAAGGAACTCGCTCTGTGGATCGACCATCGGCTCTCTCGCCGCCAGATCTTCGACCGAGAGACACCTCCGCCCTTCGAGGCCATCATCCACGAAGCGGCTCTCCGCATCCCGTACGGCAGCAGGAAAGCGACCCGGGCCCAGCTCAGCTCACTCCTCGATGTCTGTGACTGGCCAAGCGTCGCGATCCGCGTGATTCCGTTCGCGATCGAGGCTTTCCACGGGGCAGCTCAGCCCATGCTTTACGCCGGCGGACCCGTGCCGGCCCTCGACACCGTCCAAGTCGACGACGCATCCGTTGGCTCGGTGCTCGACGCAACCGCACAGCTCCGCAAGTACCGGGACGTCTACAGCTCCATCCACGAACTCTCGCTCACCACGGAAAAGTCGCGAGATTTCATCCACCGCATCGCAAAGGAAACCTGAGCACGGCATGAACAGCGAACCCAAATGGCAGAAGTCCTCGTACTCCACGGACACCAACGCGTGCGTCGAGGTGGCGGCACACGACGGCAACATCGTCATGCGGGAGAGCGACGATCCTGAATTCGTGGTCACCACCACCCCGGCCAAGTTGCGAGCGTTCATCCTGGGCATCAAGGCCGGCGAGTTCGACCACCTCGTCTGATCTCGGCGCCCTTGACCAGCTCTCGCTCGCGGGCGCAGGCTCCTCTCGTATCGCCCGGTACGAGAGGAGCCGACATGAAAGCCCCCATCGCGTGGCAGAAGTCCTCCTTCTCCGCCGCGCAGGAGAACTGTGTCGAGCTGGCGACACACGGAGACGACATCGTCATGCGAGAGAGTGACGCCCCCAACGTGGTCGTCACCACGACACCGGCCAAGCTCCGAGCCTTCATTCTGGGCGTCAAAGCTGGCGAGTTCGACCACCTGACCTGAAGCCCGGCCAAGCGCGCCCCTCGCTCTGCCCCTCACCGGCGGGAGACCCACGCGTCGGCACCGATCCTCCGGCAGAAGTCATCGTTCTCCGGGGACACCATGGCGTGCGTTGAGTTGGCGACTCACCAGAGAGGGATCGCCGTGCGGGAAGGAGATGATCCCGGCGTGGTGCTGACCGCGACGCGCGACAAACCGCGCGCCTTCATCCTGGGCACCGAAGCCGGCGAGTTCGACCACCTCGTCCGCATCGGCACCCCGCCCACATCCGGTCGCCTCCAGCGCTCTCTCACAACCGATCTGAGGGCGTCGCCGCGACAGCAGCGATCGCTTGGCGGAGGTCCTCGTGCTCCAAGGCGAGCATGGCGTGCGTCGAGGTGGCGACTCACCGTGGGCGGATCGTCATGCGGGAGGGTGATGATCCGGGCCTGGTGGTGACCACCTCACCGGCCAAGCTGCGGCCGTTCGTCCTCGGGGTCAAGGCCGGGGAGTTCGACCACCTCGTGTGAGCGCCGCCGGAACCGCGCTGGACCGCCCGGTACCGCGTGCCGGCGGCAGAAGTCATCGTTCTCCGGGGACACCGTGGCGTGCGTTGAGGTGGCGGCTCACCTTGGGGGATCGTCGTGCGGGAAAGCGGTGATCCCGGCGTGGTGGTGACCGCCACGCGCGACAAACCGCGCGCCTTCATCCCGGGCATCGAAGCCGGCGAGTTCGACCACCTCGTCCGCATCGGCACCCCGCCCACATCCGGTCGCCTTCGGAGGCTCTCCGAGAGCCGATCCGAGGGAGTCGCCGCGACAACAGCGGGCGCTTGCCGAAAGTCCTCGTGTTCCGGGGCGAGCATGGCGTGCGTCGAGGTGGCGACTCACCGTGGGCGGATCGTCATGCGGGAGGGTGATGATCTGGGCGTGGTGGTGACCACAACGCGCGAGAAGCTGCGGGCGTTCGTCCTCGGGGTCAAGGCCGGGGAGTTCGACCACCTCGTGTGATCGCGACCGGAACCGCGCGGGGCCGCCCGGTGCCGCGTGCCGCCGGCCGGGGCCGCGCCCGCGTCCGGCACCGCCCCGTGCGCGGTGGGGTGGTGCCGGGCGGGGGTCCGGTCCGGCACACTCCGCGCATGCGACTCTTCACCGCCGTGCTGCCGCCCGCCGCCGTGACCGATCCGCTCCTCACCGAGGTGACGGCGCTCCGGAAGGCCGGTGTCGGCGACCCGGACGGGTCCGGGCACTGGACCGACCCGGCCGGCTGGCACCTCACCCTCACCTTCCTCGGCGAGGTCCCCGACCCCGCCGTGCCCGACCTGGTCGCCGCCCTGGAGGCGGTGGGCGCGGCGCACGCGCCGTTCGCGTCCGTGCTCCGGGGCGCCGGCGTGTTCGGTGGCCGTTCGCTCTGGGCCGGCGTCGGCGGCGACGTGGCATCGCTCACAGCGCTCGCCGCCGCCGGTCGCTCCGCCGCCGAGGCGACGGGCGTCCCGGCGGACGCGCACACCACGTTCACCCCGCACCTCACCCTCGCCCGCCTCCCCGATCCGGAGCCCGCGCGGGCCGCGTTGGAGGAGTGGGAGGGTCGGGAGTGGACGGTGCCCGAGTTCGCGCTCGTCCGCAGCCGGCTGCGCGACGGGGACGAGCCCGGCCCCCGTTACGAGGCCCTGGCACGCCTCCCCCTGATCGGCTGATCCGCGACATTCGTTACGCTCGACGGCGTGGATCCGAAGACCCGTAACCGTGTGATGGCGAGCGTTCTCGTCCTGATGTTCCTCGTCGTGGCCGTGGCCGCCGCCGTGGGCCAGTAAGCCCCCGCCAGGGCCCGCACACGCCCTGACCTCGTCCCCTGGGCCCCCGCCCACCGCCTCGAACCGTGCCGCAGCAGGACGGCGACGGGCCGGTCGTCGGCCCCCGGGGTCTACACCCCGGCACCGACGACCGGCCCGTTCGCGTGCCCGTCGCCCCGCCCACCGTGCCCGTGCGCACGTCGGACGGGACGGGACGGTCGCACGCCGGCGGGTGACACCCGTACGTGCGCGCGACCGCCCCGAAACCCCTCCGGGATCCGCAGACCCGGCCGGCGGACGACTACCAGGCGAATGCCTCCGGGGAGGGGCCGGGGCCGGGGAAGATCTCGTCCAGCGCCGACAGCACCTCCTCGCTCAGCTCCAGCTCCAGCGCCCGCAGCGCGCTGTCGAGCTGCTCACCGGTGCGGGGCCCGACGATGGGACCCGTCACGCCCGGCCGCGTCAGCAGCCACGCGAGCGCCGTCTCGCCCGGCTCCAGGCCGTGCTTGTCGAGCAGGTCCTCGTACGCCTGCACCTGCGCGCGCACCTGCGTGTTCGCGAGGGCGTCCGCCGAGCGGCCTTCCGCCCGCCGGCCGCCCGTCGCCTCCTTCTTGATCACGCCGCCGAGCAGGCCGCCGTGCAGCGGGGACCACGGGATCACGCCGAGCCCGTACTCCTGCGCGGCCGGGATGACCTCCATCTCGGCACGGCGTTCGGCGAGGTTGTACAGGCACTGCTCGCTGACGAGGCCGACGAGGCCGCGCCGGTCGGCGATCTCGTTCGCCTGGGCGATCTTGTAGCCGGGGAAGTTGGACGAGCCGACGTACAGGATCTTGCCCTGCTGGACGAGCACGTCGAGGGCCTGCCAGATCTCCTCGAACGGGGTCCGGCGGTCGATGTGGTGCATTTGGTACAGGTCGATGTAGTCGGTCTGGAGCCGCTTGAGGCTCGCGTCGACCGCGCGCCGGATGTTCAGCGCGGAGAGGCGGTCGTGGTTGGGCCACACATCACCGTCGCCGGCCATGTTGCCGTAGACCTTCGTGGCGAGGACCGTCTTGTCCCGGCGACCGCCGCCCTGGGCGAACCAGGTGCCGATGATCTCCTCGGTGCGGCCCTTGTTGTCGCCCCATCCGTAGACGTTGGCGGTGTCGAAGAAGTTGAGACCCGCGTCGAGCGCGGTGTCCATGATCGCATGGCTGGTGGGTTCGTCCGTCTGCGGACCGAAGTTCATCGTGCCGAGGACAAGTCGGCTGACCTTGAGTCCGGTGCGCCCGAGCTGCGTGTACTTCATGGGACACCAGACAACTGCTTGGAGTGCACTCGAAGCAAGAGCGTGGGCCCGGGGCGCGCCGGGGCAATTTCACGAGGGTGCGGAACCCGGGTGGAAACCCGGGAAAAAATCCACCCGAGGAACGGGAACACGCTGCTGTGGCCGCGAGTTGAAGCCTGCGAGTGGGCACATGACGGGGTGTAGGGGTACACCCCGCGAGGGAACCAAGGCGCCGACGAGGGGTTGTCGGGCCACGCGCACGCAAGGCCGCCTGACCGTGGGCGGGTTGCGGCGGTACGACACGGGACCGGAACGAAGACCGGGCGCACAGGCGTGGGCACACGCACGACGAGCACACCGAGCACGCACTCGCCGCGCGAACACGAACGCGGAGGCCAACGCCCGGACCGCGCGGGGGCCCAGGGCACGGGGCACGAGGCACAGAAGCGGGTACGGTGCGGGGGGTGGGGGCGGGCACAGGACCCGGAACACCCGGGGCTCAACGACCCACAGACGACCGAGGACAGGGACCAAGGGAGCAGGGGCCGACGTAGGCCGAGGGCGGAGGCGGAGGCCAGGACAGGGGCCGGCACGGGCCAAGGCCAGAGGCGGGGACAGGGCCCGACGCAGGTCAAGGCCGGAGGCGGGGGCAGAAGCCGGCACGGGCCAAGGGCGGGGCCAGAGGCGGGGGGGGCAGGGGCCAACGCGGGCCACGGGGAAGGCCGCGGGTCAAGGCAGGGGCCGACACGGGTCAAGGCCAGGGGCGGGGGCAGAGGCCGACGCAGGCCAAGTGCAAGGCCAAGGGCGGAGGCGGGGGCCAACGCGGGCCAAGGCCGGGGGCAGAGGTAGAGGCCGGCACGGGACAAGCGCGAGGCCACGGGCAGGAGGCAGGTGCCGACGGGGGCCATGGGGGAGGCCGAGGGCCAGGGCAGGGGCGGGGCCGGGGGAACAAGGCCGGGGGCAGGGGCCGGGGGAACAAGGGCGGGGGTCAGCCGAGGATCAGGCCCACGAGGGCCGAGGCCGCGCCGGTCACGGCGAGCACGTCCGCCCAGGGGAGGAAACGGGGAACCGTGACGATGCCGGGGGCGTGCCCGCGCGTCGGGGACACTTCGGCGATGCGGTCGATCTCGTCGGCCATCCACTCGGCCTCACCCTGCGGCACGGGCAGCCACATCCAACGCCGTTCGGTCGCCAGGTGGTTCCAGTCCCGACCGGCGTGCGGGAGCAGCATCCGGGGGTCCTCGCCGTCCTGGAGCAGGAGCAGCAGCCCCCGTCCGGGGTCGGCATCGGCCCCGATGAGGTGTCCGTAGGGGACGACGTGCCGCCGGAAGGTGTCCGTGACCACCAGCCGGTCCTCGTGCGCCACCACACGCACCGTCGCGAACCGCAGCAGCACCGCGAGGAACAGGAGCGCGAGCCCCAGAACGAGACACCGCGGGCCGGTCCCCCCGTCGAACCCCGCCCACCACACCGACAGCGCCACGACGACCACCCCGAGAACACCCAGGCACGGGCCGAGCAACCGACTCCTGCGGTACCGGGCCGGAATCACGATCGGCACGTCGTCCACAAGTCTGCCGTCGCCTCTCCCGCCTTCGACCCGCCCGCCGTCGATCGGCCCGTCCCCGTACCCGTCCTCGACCCGCCCGGGGTCCTCGCCGCTGCCCGAACCCGCCCCGTTCACCCGCCTCGTGTGCCCCATGGGGGCCTCCCTCTCGCTCGCGTTCTCCCCGTTCGACCCTATGGAAGCCACACCCGGTGCGGGACGGGACCAAAGCACCGAATCGCGGCCCTGGCGTGGTGTCACGTGCCGAGCTCACGGCGAGACGCCGGGGCGGATACCGAGCCCGCCCGGGCCGGCTCCGTCACCGCTTCGGCCGCCCGGCCGACAGGGCGCTCGTGCCGGCGAGCGGCGCGTCCACGTCCCCAGGCGGCAGCCCTGACCCCGCCGTGCCGTACGGGGCGGGAGCCCTGTGGGCCGCTCGCCCCGCTCGGCGGGTGCGTCGCCCCCGCACGGGTCGGATGACGGGCCGGGAAGCGGCCCGGGAGCATCGCATCGGCAGACCGTACGGGTCGGCAGGCCGGCGAGCCGTCGTCCGCGCGGGGACGCCGGCCAGGGGGCGGCTGCGCGAGGACGTGTACCGGCCGATGTGCGGCCGAAGGCCGGTGTGCGGCCGAAGGCCGGTGTGCCGGGGGGGCTGGTGTACCAACCGAAGGGGCCAGCGTGCGGCCCGAAGCCGAAGGCCGGTGTGCGCCGAAGGCAGCGTGCGGGGGGGCTCGTGTACCTGCCGCAGGGGCGGATGTGCGGGCTGGCGGGGCCGATGCACCAGCCGGAGGGACCGGTGCGCGGGCCGAGGGCCCAATGTGCGGCCGGCGTAGCCGGTGTACCGGCCGGACGGGCCGGTGTGCGGCCGGAGGGGCCAATGTGCGGGCCAGGGGGCCGATGCACCAGCCGGAGGGACCGGTGTGCGGGCCGAGGGCCCAATGTGCGGCTGGCGTAGCCGGTGTACCGGCCGGACGGGCCGGTGTGCGGCCCAGGAAACCGATGTGCGGCCGGAGGGGCCAATGTACCGGCCGACAGGGCCGATGTGCGGGCCGGCGGGACCAACGCACCGGCCGGAGGACCGGTGTGCCGCCCGGGGACCGATGTACCGGCCGACGGGGCCGATTGTGCGGGCCGGAGGGGGTGGTGTGCGGCTGGAGGGGCCGATGTGCCGGCCGAGGGGGCCGATGTGCGGGCCAGCGGGACCGGTATGCGGCCCGGAGGGCCGATGTGCAGCCCGGAGGCTGGTGTACCGGCCGATAGGGCCGACGTGCGGGCCTGCGGGACCGGCGTGCGGCCCGAAGGGGCTGGTGTGCGGCCCGGGGGGGCGATGTGCGGCCCCGGCGGGACCGGGTGCAGCCCGGGGGGGGCGGGTGCAGCCCGGGGGGCCGATGTGCGGCCGGAGGGGGCGGTGTGGGGCCGGAGGGGCCGATGTGCCGGCCGGAGGGGGTGGTGTGCGGGCAGTGGGGCCGGTGTGTGGGGTGGCCGGGTCTGGGTGCGGGGCGGGGTGGCGGGGCGGCCCGGGGCGGCGGTCGCCGTGTCACTGGGGTGGGCGGGTGTGCCGACCGGTGGCCGGTGACGGGCTGCCCGTGGCCGTGGGCTTGACGGGGGCTCGCGGCAGGGCTCGACGGAGGGGCGGGGTCAGAAGGGGTGGGTGTACGGGGCGCCGATGGACCATGCCTGGTGGAGGACGGTCGCGAACTCGCGGGCCAGGCGGTGCTCGCCGGAGACGCTGGGGTGGGTGCCGTCGTACGTGTCCACCGCGCGGTCCCAGCCCTGCGGGCGGTCCGTGAGGAGCAGCGGGGACGTGGCGTCCGCGAGGTCGGCGACGGCCTTGGCCAACAGCACGTTGAACCGGGCGCACTGGGCGCCGAAAGGAGCGTCCTCGTCGGCGCGCACGTTCGGGATGACCGGCATGAGGACCATGCGCACGTCGGGGCGCGCGGACCGGGCCTCCGCGATGAAGCGGCGCACGTTGACCTCGGTCTGGTCGGCGTCGGTGTAGAAGCCCAGGTCGATGAGGCCGAGGGAGACGAGCAGCACGTCCGGGCGGTGTTCGGCGACGACCGGGCCGATGAGGGGGGCCATGTGCTGCCAGCCCTCGCCCCAGCCCGCGAGGTGCCGGCGCGCGGCCGACGGGAACGCGGGGTCGGCGTACGCCGACGCCGCGGCCCCGGACACGGGTCGGGGAGCGCCGACGTCCGTACCGGCGTCCGCCGCGGTGGTGGCGGCGGTGGCAACGACGGTAGTGGCGGCGCCGGCAGCGGTGGTGGCGGCGTCGTCGCCGGTGGCGGTGGCGGTGGCGGTGGCGGTGGGCGGGACGTACAGGTCGGTGCGCGGGCCCACGATCTCGACGGGCTCGGCGCAGGCGGCCGTCAGGTGCCGCCACATGCGGTACCGCCAGGTGAAGTCGCCCGCGCAGCCCACGGTCATGGAGTCCCCGACGAACAGGAAGCGCATCGGGCCATCATCGCGGATCGACACCCCCCGCCCCCTGTGACCCCGAACACGCCGCATGCGGCCGGCCTGGCACGCTGGGGAGATGCGCCGTTCCCGCCGCCCCGTGCCCGCGACCCCCTCCGCGCCCGCACTCGCGCCCGCCCGCCTCCCCGCCCCCGGTCCCGGGTCGGCCCCCGGGCCCGCTCAAGGAGCCGTGCGCGGGCCCGCTGACGGAGCCGGCTTCGCCCCCGCCCGACCGCCCATCAACCGGCCCGTCACCAGCCGGCTCGCCCCCGACCTGCCCGCCAACGCTCGGCCCGCCACCACGCAGCCCGCCACCGGCCGGCTCGTCCCCGACCTGTCCGCCAAGGCTCGGCCCGCCAACGCCCCGCTCGCCCCCGCCCGACCCGCCACCACCCAGCTCGTCACCAACCGGCCCGTCACCGGCCGGCTCGCCCCCGACCTGCCCGCCAACGCTCGGCCCGCCAACGCCCCGCTCGCCGGTGCCCGACACGTCGCCCCGCCCGGCCCCGCCCGGCTCGCCGCCGTGCCCGTCGGCGTGCGTGGGCGGCGGATCGCGCGGGTCTCCCGGGTCGGGCGCGCGGTCGGGGTCGTGCTCGTCGCGTGCGGGGTGCTCGCGCTGCCCGCCGTCGGGGTCGCGGGGGCCGCCGGCGTGCCCGGGACCGAGACGTTCACGATCAGCGACCCGCGGATCACCGAGTCCAGCGGCCTGGCCGCGAGCCGCCGGCACCCCGGGGTGTTCTGGACGCACAACGACAGCGACGACGGCCCGTACGTGTACGGCGTGGACGCGGCCACCGGGCGCACCGTCGCCCGCGTGACGCTGACCGGCATCGGCGACCCGCGCGACGTGGAGGGCATCTCGCTGGGCCCGGACGGCCGGCTGTGGCTCGGTGACATCGGCGACAACCTCGGCGGCACCTGGGACCGCGTGTGGCTGTACCGCTTCGAGGAGCCGAGGGAACTGGGCGACAGCACGGTCGCGGCGACCCGGTTCACGGTCCGGTACGCGGACGGGCCGCGCGACGCCGAGGCCCTGATGGTGCATCCGGTGACGGGGCGGGTGTACATCGCGAGCAAGCACAAGGAGAAGGGCGGGCTGTACGAGGGGCCCGAGCCGGGGCGGATGACGACGGAGGGCGTGAACACGTTCCGTCGGATCGACGACGTGCCGTGGACCACCGACGGGGCCTTCTCCCCGGACGGGAAGTCGCTGACCCTGCGCGGCTACCTGTGGTCGAAGACGTACCCGTGGCGGGACGGGCGACCGGTCGGCGAGGGCACGGACGCGGGCGCGCCGTTCCAGGGGCAGGCGGAGTCGGTGACGTACTCGGCCGACGGGTCGACGCTGCTGTTCGGGGCGGAGGGCCGCAACAGCCAGGTCATCGCGGTGCCCGTGCCGGGCGTGGAACGCCCTTCGCCGAAGCCGGGCGCGGCCGGGACCGGGGCGGACGCCTCGAACGCGCCGGGCGGGGAATCCGGAGCGGGCGCGGCGGCCGGGGAGGCCACGTGGTCCAAGGGGGCGGTGGGCCTGGTGGTGGTGCTGTTCCTGGGCTTCGTGATCCGGGGTTGGCTGCGGAGGAAGACGGGCGGCGGCGCGGGGCGCGACTGAACCCCGGACCGGCGCCGGTCCGGGCCGGCGAGTGGGCCGGACCAGCGAGTGGGCCGGGCCGACGGGTGAGTCGGGCCGACGGGTGGGCCGCTCGGTCCGGGCCGGGTCGGGCGGTCCGGGCCGGGTGGTGTCACGGGGGGGGGTGCCGGACGCTCCCACGGTCAGGCGGCACAGGCGAGCGTCACAGCCGGGCGGCGGGGCCGGACGGGACGGGCGGGCGGCACGGCCGGACGGGACGGCCGGGCGGGACGGGCAGGCGGGACGGGCAGGCGGGACGGGCAGGCGGGACGGGCAGGCGGGACGGGCGAGCGGCACAGCCGGGCGGTACGACCGGACGGCACAGGCAAGCGGCACGGGCGGGCGAGCGAGCGGCACGGGCGGGCGGCGGGGCGGGGCGACTGGGTGGTGGACGGGGTGGGGTGCGGTGTGTGGTGGATGGTCGGCCCTGGGGTTCACAGGCGCGGCAGGTGGGTCGTGAGGAGGGCCCGCAGTCGGTCCGCGTGGGCCCGTGACATGCCCCGCTTGGGCATGTCACCCCAGGTGTCCGGTGTCGAAGACGAGCACGAACAGGGTGTGGGTCTCGCCCCACCCCTCGTAGCGGGACCACGGGTAGCCGACGCCCGTCCCGTCGGGCCGGATGCTCACCGTGCCGCGCTCGTGCGTCACCGTGCGGTACTCCGGGTACTCCGCCGCCCACCGCCGCATCCGCGCGGCCACCAGGGACCGCGTCACGAATCCGAGGGCCCACGCCGCGCCGACCGCGGCGAGGACCGGCACGAGTCGGGAATCGGGCCCGACCACCGGCAGCGGGTGGAGGGCCGCCACCGCGGTCGCCGGGACGGCGGGGGCCGCCACCGCCCGGAACAGGAACTCGATCCGGCCCGCCCGGCGCCGTCGCGTGCGCCGGCACAGGACCGCGCGCACGTCGCCGGCGCGCGGCTCGTGCCGTGACTCCACCGCACCCGGGCCGAAGCGGCCCAACGGTTCGCCGGCCCGACCCGTTCCCGCGCTTCCGCCGTCGCTGTCCTCCACGACGGCGCAGCGTGGATGGGCCACCGCGCCCGCTCGCGGGCGGGGGCGGGGTGGGTCACGTGGCGGCGGCACCCCCGCCGCCGTTCGGGATGGCGCACCGCGCTCCGCGGACCGGCCGCCGTGACCCACCGGCCCGGGAACGGAGGCGAAGGCGGTGCCATGCCCGAAGCGGGGCCGGGGCCGGGGCCCGACGGCGCGGGCTGTCCGGTCTGCCCGGGGAGCCCGTGACGTCGGGCCCCGGGGCCCTCGGGGCGCGCTCGCGGGCCGTGGGGGTCAGCTGTGGCCGAGGTCCGCTTCGGTCTCGGACTGGGCGCCGACCGGCACGGAGCCGGTGTCGGCGGCCGGGCGCAGCGGGAACGCGTCGGCCGTCATCGAGTCGTGCACCGGCTCGGCGGGGCGCGGCGGCTTCGGCATGACGGCGGCCTCGGAGTGCCCGCCGCAGCCGTAGGTCAGGGAGACCAGGCGGCCGTCGGCCGGGCCGAACTCGTTGGCGCACACGCCGAATGCCTGGCCCAGCGAGCCGCCGATCGCGACGAGGAACCCGCACGAGTTGCAGGACGCGGGCGCGGCCTGCGCCATCGGGGTCTTCGCCCCGTACTGCTCGTCCCAGCGGTCGGCGGCGGAGTGCAGCCCGTAGCGGGACAGGACGCGGGCCCGGCGCATGCCGAGTTCCTCGGCGACGGCGGTGATGGAGCCGCGTTCGGGGATGACCACGCGGTCGGTGACGACGGCGTCCTCGGCCTCGACGAGCTCGGCCATCTCGGCGGAGACGGCGGAGTTCGGCGGCGGCTGGTCCTCGCCGGTGTAGCCGGGCTCCAGGCGCAGGTCGTCGGCCTCGGTGGGCAGCAGGTCGCCGGGGCCCATGTCGCCGGGGCGCAGGCGCTCGCTCCACGGCACCCATTCGGGGGCGAGGACGGCGTCGGGGCCGGGCAGCAGGACAGTCTCGTCGAGGGTGACGTTCTTGGCGCGGGAGGCGCGGGTGACCGTGACGGCCCAGCGCCAGCCGCGGTAGCCGGGTTCGGCGCACTCGAAGAAGTGGGTGACGACGCGGTCACCCTCGGAGACCACCGAGACGTGCTCGCCGACCACCCCGGGGGCGGCCGCCTCCTCGGCGGCGCTCCGTGCCAGGTCCACCGCCTCGACGCACAGCCGATCGGGGGTACGCGGGGTACGCGGGGCACGGCTTCGCGTGGTCGCAGCACTCACTGGTCTCGTTCTCTCCTACGCCGTCTCACGAGTGCGCCGTCCGTACTTGTCGTCGTTCAACGACCCGTCGGTCCAGGCCGTGCGAAGCGCGGGCGGAGCGGACCTGGGGGCCGCGTCGACGTCCGCGCCCGAATCGGTCTCGGGCACACCTCCTGCCATCCATTCTGCGGGATCGCAAAGAGGCGCGCGGCCAAGAGGTACCGCCGGTGGCGCGCTACGCACGCTACCTCGTTACCGGCCCGGGGCCCACATGCAAGTCCGATTCGCGGACAGCCGGACGGCCCTGCGGGAGGTCCGCGCGACCCCCGATCGGGGGTCCCGGGCGGGCCGGCGGGGCTGTCACGGCGGGGTGCGGGAGGGCCGAACGGGTGTGATCGGAGGGCGGGGTGACGGTCCTGCGGGCGTGTCGTCGCAGGTCGCGCGGGACTCGGCCGGGCGGGTGCGGGGCGGTGTCGGCGGGTGACGTGATTCCGCCGCGAGCCGATCCGGGTGGATCCGGGCCGGCGGGGCGGGCGTCGCGCGAT
Organism: Streptomyces dryopteridis; assembly: GCF_049606955.1. Lineage (NCBI taxonomy): Bacteria > Bacillati > Actinomycetota > Actinomycetes > Kitasatosporales > Streptomycetaceae > Streptomyces > Streptomyces dryopteridis. The sequence goes on from NZ_CP187113.1 coordinate 2,494,280, forward strand.
CGGGGTCACGGGAGGGGGCGCGGGGCGGAAACGGAAGCGGAGGGGGCGCGGCACGGGCGGACGCGGCGGGGCGCGCGGTCGGGGTCGCGGCACGGGGGTGAGTCGAAGGCCCGGGTCGAAGGGGCCGAATCGCGGGCCGAATCGCGGGCCGGCGCGCGTTCCGGGGACACGCCGGGGCCTGTCGGCGCGCGTCACGGGCCGGTCGGGGCCGGTCGGGGGCCGGTCGGGGGGCGGTCGGGGGCCGGTCGGGGCCGGTCGGGGCCGGTCGGGGGGGCGGACGGGACCGGTCGGGGGCCGGTCGGGGCGGCCCGTGCGGGGCTCGCGGGTGCCGGGCGCCGCCGAACGGGCGGTGTGCGGGGTGGTCGGCGGGCCGGAAGCGCGTGTTCGGGGCGCCTTCGGCGGGTGGGGTGGGGCAGTATGGCCGGATGGCACCCGCACGGTCGTCTTCCGACGGCTCGGGCCGGGCCAGTCGGGCCGCCCGGGCGGTCGGCCGTGCCCTGCACCTGCCGATCACGGGTACCGCGCGCGGTATCCGGCGCGCGACGCACGCGCACGGCGCGGGTGAGTCGGGGCTCGGCAAGCTGATCGAACTGCACGCCGTGAACGGCGCGGGCGACGTGTTGATCACGGTCGCGTTGGCGTCCACCGTGTTCTTCTCCGTCCCCACCGACGAGGCGCGCGGTCGGGTGGCGCTGTACCTGGCGATCACGATGGCGCCGTTCACGTTGCTCGCGCCGGTGATCGGGCCGTTGCTGGACCGGCTGCCGCACGGGCGGCGGGCCGCGATGGCGGCGGCGATGTTCGCGCGGGCGGTGCTGGCCGTGGCCATGTCGGGGGCGGTGGCGACGGGCGGGCTGGAGCTGTACCCGGCGGCGCTCGGGGTGCTGGTGGCGTCGAAGGCGTACGGGGTGGTGCGCAGCGCTGTCGTGCCCCGCTTGTTGCCGGCGCGGTTCTCGCTGGTGAAGGCGAATTCGCGGGTGACGTTGGCGGGGTTGTTGGCGACGGGCGCGGCCGCGCCGATCGGGGCCGGGTTGCACGCGATCGGGCCGCCCTGGCCGCTGTACGGGGCGTGTCTGGTGTTCCTGGTGGGGACGGTGGCGGCGTTCACGTTGCCGCACACGGTGGACGACGCGAAGGGCGAGCGGCGGGCCCGGCTGTCGGCGCACGAGCGGCGTTCGCGCAAGCCGGGGCTGCGGACGGTGGGGCCGTCGGTGCTGTGCGGGCTGGGCGCGAACGCGGCGATGCGCTGCCTGTCGGGGTTCCTGATCTTCTTCCTGGCGTTCCTGCTGCGCGAGCACCCGTTGGCCGGGCAGAGCGCGGCGGTGTCGTTGGGCGTGGTCGGGGTGTCGGCGGGCCTGGGCAACGCGCTGGGGACGGCGGTGGGCGCGTGGCTGCGGGCGCGGGCGCCGGAGGCGATCGTGGCGGCGGTGCTGGTGTCGGTGGTGGTGGTGGCCGTGTTGGCGGCGGTGTTGTTCTCGGGGGTGATGGTGGCGGTGTTGGGGGCGACGGCGGGGTTCTGTCAGGCGTTGGCGAAGTTGTCGTTGGACGCGATGATCCAGCGCGACGTGCCGGAGGAGGTGCGCACCTCGGCGTTCGCCCGGTCGGAGACCTTGTTGCAGGTGGCGTGGGTGTTGGGCGGGGCGATCGGGATCGCGTTGCCGTTGCACGGGGTGTTGGGGATGTCGGTGGCGGCGCTGGTGGTGACGCTGGGCGCGGTGGCGGCGGTGCGCGGGCTGGTGGCGGCGCCCCGGCACGGGCCCGGGACGCGGCCCCGGCCCGTGTGAGGGCTCGGGTCGGGCCGGCCGCGGGCCCGGGTGTGACGTCGGCAACCCGGCCGACCCCGTGCGGGCCGGCGGGGTGATCGACCGATAGCCTTCGGCTCATGACCGCACCGCTTTTCTCAGGTAGGGCCCGCCGCAGTGTCGCGGCCCTCGGGGCCGTGTCCGCCGGCCTCCTCGTCCTGTCCGCCTGCGACAAGCCGACGCCCTTGGCGACCGTGACGGTCGGCAGTTCGTCGGTCACCGCCGAGGCGACCTGTCTGCCGGCCAAGGGCGCGAAGGAGCTGAGCGAGAAGCAGCTCTCCGACTGCCTGACGCCGGATCCGAAGAACACCAAGACCATCGACTTCTCCCCCGGCGACGTGCTGCGCCTGGGCGTGGACCCGGAGATCGTGGAGGGCGGCAAGCGTTGGGCCGCCGTCGCCGGTCAGCAGGGGCTGGGCGAGCCGACGGACAAGACGTACCAGAGCTTCAACGGGGTGAACCCGTTCGCGACGAACGGTCAGGGCCCGGCGCCGGAGTCGATGCCGGTGCACATCGCGCAGTTCGGCGAGGACAACAAGCCGATCGCGATCTGGTCCTTCACCCTCAAGCGGGTCTGATCCGCGGGCCGGCCCTCCTCCCGGGCCGGCCCCGACCCGTCGGAGAGACGACTCCGGGCCCCCCTTCACCCGGAGAGACGACGACGCGGGGAACGCGTCGCACGCGACGAAACGAGGCGAACGGGCCGTGCGCGTACTGGTGGTGACGGCGGTGGCGGCCGAGGCCGAGGCCGTGGTCGCCGGACTGTCCTCGGCGACCGACCCCGGTCGGGGCGGTGTGCCGCCCGAGCCGGAGCCCTGGGCGGGCGACGCCGGCCCGGGCGGCCCGCGCACCCTGCCCGGCGGGTACCCGCTGACCCGTCGGGACCTGCCCGGGCTGGCCGTGGACGTGCTGGTGGGCGGGGTGGGACCGGCCGCCGCGGCGGCCGGCACGGCGACCGCGCTGGCCTTGGCCGGGCCGGACCGGCCCTACGCGGCGGTGGTGTCGGCGGGCATCGGCGGCGGTTTCGTCGAGCGGGCCCCGGTGGGTTCGCTGGTGGTCGCCGACCGCATGGTCGCGGCCGATCTGGGCGCGCAGGACCCGGCCGCGCCGACCGGGTTCCGGGGCGTGGACGAGCTGGGCTTCGGGCGGGGCGAGCACCGGGCCCCGGTGGACCTGTCGAAGGCGTTCGCCGTCGCGCTGGGGGTGACGCCCGCCCCCGTGGTGACCGTGTCCACGGTCACCGGCACCGCCGAACGGGCCGCCGAGTTGGCGGCCCGGCATCCGGGGGTCGCCGCCGAGGCCATGGAGGGCTTCGGGGTGGCCGAGGCCGCCGTCGGGTACGGGCTGCCGGTGGTGGAGGTCCGGGCCGTGTCGAACGCGGTGGGGCCCCGAGACCGGGACGCCTGGCGGATCGGGCCCGCGCTGGCGGCGCTGACCGAGGGTTTCCGCGTGCTGGGACCCGTACTCGCGAGCTGGGGAGAGAACCATGATCGCCGCTGACACCGTCCGCATCGCGTACTCGCCGTGCCCGAACGACACGTTCGTGTTCGACGCGTGGGCCCACGGCCGGATCCCGGGCGCGCCCGCGCTGGACGTGGAGTTCGCCGACATCGACGTGACGAACGGGTGGGCCGAGCGCGGCGAACTCGACGTGCTGAAGGTGTCGTACGCGGCGCTGCCGTGGGTCCTCGACGAGTACGCGCTGCTGCCGTGCGGCGGGGCCCTGGGGCGGGGCTGCGGTCCGCTGGTGCTGACGCGCGAGCCGGGCCTGGACCTGACGGGGCGGACGGTGGCGGTGCCGAGCGAGCGCTCGACCGCGTACCTGCTGTTCCGGCTGTGGGCGGCGGACACGCTGCCGGCGGGGGTGGGCCGGATCGAGGTGCTGCCGTTCCACGAGATCATGCCGGCGGTCCGCGACGGACGGGTGGACGCCGGACTCGTCATCCACGAGGCGCGGTTCACGTACGGCGAGTACGGGCTGCACTGCCTGGCCGACATGGGCGAGCACTGGGAGGCCACGACCGGCCTGCCGATCCCGCTGGGCGCGATCATCGCGAAGCGGTCGCTGGGCGCGGAGCGGCTGCGGGCCCTGGCGGAGGCGGCGCGGACCTCGGTGCGGATGGCGTGGGAGGACCCGGAGGCATCGCGGCCGTACGTGCGGGCGCACGCGCAGGAACTCGACCCGGCGGTCGCGGACCAGCACATCGGGCTGTACGTGAACGAGTTCACGGCGGACCTCGGCGAGGCCGGGTACGCGGCGGTGCGGGGGCTGCTGACGCGGGCGGCGGCGGAGGGCCTGGTGCCGCCGATCAAGCCGGACGCCCTGGACTTCCCCGGCGCCTGAACCGACGCGTGGGCCGACGCGTGGGCCGGAACGCGACGGTGCCCCGGCGCCGCCCGTGGGGGCGGGGCCGGGGCACCGGTGCGCGGGAGGGTCAGACATCGAGCTGGTCGGCGACCGCCCGCAACAGTCCGGCGATCTTCGCGCCGTGCGTCTTGTCGGGGTAGCGGCCCCGCTCCAGCATCGGCGTGATGTTCTCCAGGAGGGTCGTCAGGTCCTGCACGATGGACGCCAGCTCGTCGGGCTTGCGCCGCTGGGCGGCCGCGACGGAGGGCGTCGGGTCGAGCACGATCACCGAGAGCGCCTGGTCGCCGCGCTGGCCCGCCACGACACCGAACTCCACGCGCTGGCCGGGCTTGAGCGAGTCGACCCCGGCGGGCAGCACCGACGAGTGCACGAAGACGTCACCGCCGTCGTCGCGGGAGAGGAAGCCGAAGCCCTTCTCGCTGTTGAACCACTTGACCTTGCCGGTAGGCACGTCCGTCCTCTGTCCTTGTGCTCGTCGGGTCCGGGAACCCCGGGTGAAAGGGTCCGGATAACAGTGCAGCGGGTCGCTGGGACCCGCTGATTCCAGGCTAATGCTCCCAGGTGACCTGGCAAGACGCTGCCCGGTCCTTCCCTGGGTACCGCTTCGGCCAGGAACTACCCGGACGCGGTCCGATTCATGCCGCCCTGACCTGTGGCTTTCCCCTCGGCCCGGCCGGGAACCGGGAACGGGGCCCGCCGGCCGGGCCCGAACGGCGCGCGGTCCCGGGCCGATCCGGGGCGGCGCGGGGCGGGTGGGGGCGGGTCGGGCGGGGTCTTAGGCTGGGGGCGTGACCTCTACTGCGCGCATCGACGACCGGCGACCCGGGGACGGCCTCGTGAAGGCCGGCGGGATCGTGTTCATCCTGGGCGCGGTGGCGACCCTGGCGACCATGGCCCCGCTGTTCCTGGGGACCACGCCGCTGCCCTCGTGGGCGTGGTCGGCGTGCATGTTGATGGGCGTGGGCTTCGCCGTCTCGGCGGCCGGGGTGCTGCGGTCCATCGCGTTCCAGCGGCGCGCGGCCCGCGCCTCGCAGACCGGCTGACCGACCGGCCCACCCCCGTACCGGCCCCAACCCGTACCGGCCCCGCGTCCGTGCCGACGCGGGGCGGTGGCGTACGCCCGGGCTCAGACGCCGGCGGTGCGCTCCGCGCGGTGCTCGGCGAGCCAGGCGGGCAGGGCGGTCAGGTCGGACAGGATCACGTCCGCGCCGGCCTCCCGCAGCTCCTCCGCCGGGCAGGGCCCGGTCGGGACGGCCACGGACAGCGCCCCGGCGGCACGGGCCCCGCGCACGTCACCGACGTGGTCGCCCACGTACACGGTCGCGTCGTAGGCGCGCAGGGCCTGCGCCTTGGCCTCGGCCCACAGCCAGCCGACGACCGCGTCCGGTTCGATGCCGAGGTGGTCGAGGTGCATCCGCGCGTTGGGCTCGTGCTTGGCGGTGACGACGATCGCCCGACCACCGAGGGCCCGGACGGCGGCGACGGCCTCGCGGGCACCCGGCAGGGCCGGGGTCTCGGCGATGGCGTGCTCGGGGTACAGCTCGCGGTACCGGGTGGTCATGGCGGGCACGTCGGCCTCGGGGAACCAGCGGATCAGCTCGTCCTGGAGCGGCGGCCCCAGCCGGGTCACGGCCTCGTCGGCGTCCACCCACACCCCGGTCTCGGCGGACAGCGCGCGGTAGGCGGCGCGGATGCCGGGGCGGGAGTCGATCAGCGTCATGTCGAGGTCGAAGCCGACGGTGAACGCGGCCGGCGGGATCTCGGGGAAGACGGGGGACTCGGGAGCGGCGGAGGTCGGGATGTCGGAGCGCATGCCGGCCATTGTGCCCGGGTTCGTACCCGGGTCGGCGGGCCTCGGGGTCACCGCGGATGACGGGAGGGCGAACATCCGGGGCGCGGGTCGGGTCCGGCGGGGCGGCGGCGGTGCGCTGCCGGAACGGCGGGCGGGTGGGCGGGCCGGGTGGCCGGTCGGGCGGCGCCGGGTCAGCGGCGGACGATGCCGGCGTCCTCGGCGTACTCGCCGAATATCACCACGCCGACGGCGGTGCCCGCGAAGACCTTCGCGGCCCGCAGCACGCCGCCGAGGCCGGTGCGGCGCGGGGCGTCGGAGGTGGCGGTGGCCCCGTTCGCACGGTCGGCCTGGATCGGGGTGAGGAGTGCGGTGGTCATGGGTTCAATCCTGCCGATCCGTCCCCTTCGGCACATCGGTCCCCAGGCGGAACCCTCGGGCCCCCGGCGTCCTCCTCAAGACGCATCCCACCCCCGAGGAAGCACGACCCGGCGCGTACCCCCGGCGCACCCGACAAGATCGCCCCGAAGCGGGTTCGGGATCCGAGCGGGACCGGAACGGGCTCGCGCGCGGTGCGGCGGGGGGTCTAGAATCGCCGGTCTTGCCGCCTCCACCGCCATCACCGGGGAGTGCCGCCGACCGGTCGGAACCGGTCGGTTCGTGTTTCTGTCAGCCGTCCCGGCCGTCGCGCGGGTCGCGCCCACCGCCGTCGCGGGATCGGAGCGCCCCCGTCCGCGCGCGCCGGCAGCACGCAGTAGGAGGCAGTTCCCGTGCCCGCGCACGCCCCTGAGAGCAACCCCGAGACCGACCCCGAGAACCCCGAGAACCCTCAGGGTCACCGCCTCGCCCCCGAGGCACTCGCCCCCGAGGCCCTCGCCCCCGACACCGGCCCGCTGGAACGCGAACGCGCGCACCTGGCGTCCTCCCGGGCCGCGCTGCGCGCGATGCGCGCCGAGGCCGAGGCCCTGGACATCAAGGACGTCACCGCGAACTGGGTCAACGCGATCGTCCTCCAGGCGCAGATCGACGACCGGATCAAGGCCCTCGCCGACCTCGCCGACACCCCCCTGTTCTTCGGCCGGCTCGGCTACCTCACCGCGCCCGGCGCCGACCTCGCCGAGGGCGCGGCCGGCGAGGAGTTCCACATCGGCCGCCGGCACGTCCACGACGCCGACGGCGACCCGATGGTCATCGACTGGCGCGCCCCCGTCTCCCAGCCCTTCTACCGGGCCTCCAAGGCCGATCCGCAGGGCGTCGTGCTGCGTCGCCGCTTCGGCTACACCGGCGGCGAACTGACCGCCTACGAGGACGAGCACCTGACCGACCCGGACGAGGCCGACCTCGGCGTCGGCAACCTGCTCCAGCAGGAGATCGAGCGGCCCCGCGTCGGCCCCATGCGGGACATCGTGGCCACGATCCAGCCGGAGCAGGACGAGATCGTCCGCTCGGGCCTCGGCGGCACGGTCTGCGTGCAGGGCGGACCCGGCACCGGGAAGACGGCCGTGGGCCTGCACCGGGTGGCGTACCTGCTGTACGCGCACCGGGAGCGGCTGGCGCGCACCGGCACCCTCGTGATCGGGCCGAACCGTTCCTTCCTGCACTACATCGAGCAGGTGCTGCCGGCCCTCGGCGAGCTGGAGGTCAAGCAGGCCACCGTCGACGACCTGGTGACCCGGCCCGGCGTGGCCGAGATCAAGGGCACGGACGCCGCGCCGACCGCCGTGGTGAAGGGCGACGCGCGGATGGCGACGGTGCTGCGGCGGGCGGTGTGGTCGCACGTGACGGAGCCGACCGAGGCCCTCGTCGTGGTGCGCGGTTCGCGACGGCACCGGATCCCCGCGTACGAGCTGGCCGAGATCACGGCCGAGCTGCGGGCCCGGGACATCCGCTACGGGGCGGCCCGGGAGGCCCTGCCGCAGCGGATCGCGCACGCGGTCCTGGTGCGGATGGAACAGTCCGGCGAGGCCCCGGACGACCGGGTGCAGAACGCGGTGGCCCGCAACGCGGCGGTCAAGGCAGCCGTGAAGGAGATCTGGCCGCCGGTGGACCCGGCGAAGCTGGTGCTGCGGCTGCTGTCGGACCCGGAGTTCCTCGCGGAGCACTCCGAGGGGGTGCTGAGCGAGGCCGAACGCGAGCTGCTGCTGTGGCCGAAGCCCTTCCGCAGCGTGAAGTCCGCGAAGTGGTCGGCGGCCGACCTGGTGCTGGTGGACGAGGCGAACGACCTCGTGGAACGGACCGGCTCGCTGGGGCACGTGGTGGTCGACGAGGCGCAGGACCTGTCGCCCATGCAGTACCGGGCGGTGGGACGCCGGTGCAGCACCGGCTCGGCCACCGTGCTCGGCGACCTGGCCCAGGGCACCACGGCGTGGGCCACGCGCAGTTGGACCGAGGCGCTGGAGCACCTGGGGAAGACGGACGCGGTGGTGGAGGAGCTGACGGCCGGCTTCCGGGTGCCGCGCGAGGTCATCGCGTACGCGTCCCGGCTGCTGCCGGCGATCGCGCCGGGCCTCGCGGAGGTGGCCTCGGTGCGTGAGGCCCCCGGCTCGCTGGAGGTCCGCCACGTGCCCGCGCCCGCCGTGCCACGACCTGCTGAGGCCGAGGCGGGGGCGGAGGCCGAGGCGGTTCCGGACACCGCCGCGCTGACCGCCGCCGTGGTCGCCGCGTGCCGGGACTCGCTGCGGCACGAGGGCTCCATCGGGCTGATCGCCGCCGACGCGCGGATCCCGGAGCTGGCCGAGGCCCTGCTCGCGGCGGACCTGCCGTACCTGGACCCCGGCACCGAGACCACGGCCGCGTCCCGGCTGACGCTGGTGCCGGCCTCGCTGGCGAAGGGCCTGGAGTACGACCACGTGGTCCTGGACGAGCCGGCCGCGGTCGTGGACGGCGAACCGGACGAGCGGACCGGCCTGCGCCGGCTGTACGTGTGCCTGACCCGCGCGGTCTCCGGCCTGGTCACCCTCCACTCCCGCCCCCTCCCGGCGGCCCTCGGCACCCCCGTCGCGGTCTGATTCACGGCGCGAGAGCGGGTCGGGGGGTGTTTCACGTGAAACACGGTCCGGCCCGCTCTCGGCGTCGTGCGCCGACCCCCGGCCCGCGCCCGGTGGTCGGGGTGGGGCGGGCCGTGGGTCGGAGTTCAGGGGGGCGGTCGTTCAGGGGGTCAGGCGAGCGGGCGGTCCAGGGCGGCGCGCCAGTCGGCGACGGCCGCCGCCGACACGGGTCGCTGCCAGCCCTCGGGACGCGCGGCGCCGCCGATGTGGAAGGCGTCGAGGCCGGCCGCGCGCAGGCGCGGCAGGTGGGCGAGGCCGAGGCCGCCGCCGACGAGGATCTGCTGCTCGTAGCCCTGCTCGCCGGAGCGCGCGGCCTCGGCGAGGAGCACGTCGAGGCCGACGTCGACGCCGTCGGCCGAGCCGGCCGTCAGGTACGTGTCGAGGCCGGGCACGTCGGCGAGGGCCTTGCGCAGGCCGTCGCGGTCGGGGGTGCGGTCGATGGCGCGGTGGAAGGTGAAGCGGCAGCCGGAGATCTCGGCGGCCAGGGCCTCCACGGCGACGAGGTCGGGGCCGCCCTCCGGGGTGAGGAAGCCGAGCACGAACTCGTCGGCGCCCTCGGCGCGCAGCACGCGGGTCTCGGCGAGGAGCCGGTCGAGGTCCTCGGCGGAGCCGGCGGAGAAGCCGTCGGTCTTGCGGAGCATCACGCGCAGCGGGATGTCGACGGCCGCACGGATCGCCGCGAAGGTCTCGCGCGGCGGGGTGAGACCGTCGGCGGCCATGTCGGTGACCAGTTCGAGGCGGTCCGCCCCTCCGGCCCGGGCCGCGATCGCGTCCTCGGCGTCGAGGGCGATCACCTCCAGGACTGCGCGCTTGCTCATACGGTCCCACTCCTCCGGAATACGGGCGGTCTGCGAAATAGGTCTAGTCCAATATCCAGAGTACGGGGCGCCCGGCACCCCCACCAGCACATCCGCGCCACCCTCACAATGTCCGCATGCCATCGCAGACCCCGCCGCCCGCACCCGAACCCCTCGACGACCCCGCCGCGCGGGCCCGACTGGCCGCCGACTGGGCCGCGTTGACCCGCGCCGCCGGCGCCGACCCGACCGTCGACCCCGCCCCCTACGGCGACCGGCTCCTGACCGCGTGGGCCGAACCCGCCCGCCGCTACCACGACACCGCGCACCTGCTCGCCGTGCTGCGCCGCGTGGACGAGCTCCTCGACGCCGGCGCTCCGGCCCCCGACCCGGCGGCCGTCCGCCTCGCCGCCTGGTTCCACGACGCCGTCTACCGGCCCGACCGCTCGGAGAACGAGGAACGCAGCGCGGCCTGGGCCGAGCGCGCCCTGCCCGAGCTCGGCGTGCCGGGCGCGCGCACCGCCGAAGTGGCCCGCCTGGTCCGGCTGACCGTCACCCACGACCCCGCCCCCGGCGACCGGCACGGGGAGCTGCTGTGTGACGCGGATCTCGGCGTCCTCGCCGGCGACCCGGATGCCTACGCCCGGTACGCCGCCGCCGTCCGCGACGAGTACTCCTTCGTGCCCGAGCCCGCCTTCCGCGCCGGTCGGGCCGACGTGCTGCGCGGGCTCGCCGAGCTGCCCGCCCTGTTCCGCACCGCGCACGGGGCCGCCCACTGGGAGGGCCCGGCCCGCCGCAACCTCGCCGCCGAACTCCGCGCGCTCACCGAAGCCGGCTCCTGACCCGGGACTCACCCCCGTCACGCCGGGGCCGACCGAAACAAACCGACCAACACGGGAATGTGCACACGCAATAACCGGTTGGCCCCGTCATGCCCGCAGAACGACACCGAGACGATCCCGCCCGCCCCGACCCCGACCCCGCCGCCGCCCCTGCCACCGCCTCCGGGTCCGCGCCCGCGCCCGCGAGCTCGCCCGCGAACGGCCGGGGGCGGATGCCCGTGGCCGTCCACATGCTCGGGCTGTCGGTGTTCGCGCTCGGCACCAGCGAGTTCATGCTCTCCGGGCTGCTGCCGCCGATCGCCGAGGACATGGGCGTCTCGATCCCGCAGGCGGGCCTGCTGATCTCGGCGTTCGCGATCGGCATGGTGGTCGGGGCCCCGCTGCTCGCCGTCGCCACCCTCCGGCTGCCGCGCCGCACCACCCTCGTGGCCCTGATCACGCTCTTCGGGCTCGGCCAGGTCGCGGGCGCCCTCGCCCCGAACTACGCGATCCTCTTCGCCTCCCGCGTGGTCTCCGCCCTCGCCTGCGCCGGGTTCTGGGCCGTGGGCGCCGCCGTGGCCGTCGCCATGGTCCCGGTCGGCTCCCGCGCCCGCGCCATGTCCGTGATGATCGGCGGCCTGTCCATCGCGAACGTGCTCGGCGTGCCCGCCGGCGCCTTCCTCGGCGAGCACCTGGGCTGGCGCTCGGCCTTCTGGGCCGTCGCCGCGGCCTCCGCCGTCGCCCTGGTCGGCCTGCTCGCGCTGGTGCCGCCGATCCCGCTGCCCACCGAGCGCCCCACCCTCCGCCGCGAGCTGGGCATCTACCGCGACCGACAGGTGTGGCTGGCCGTACTGATCACGGCCCTCGCCGCGGGCGGCGTGTTCTGCGCCTTCAGCTACCTCGCCCCGCTGCTCACCGACGTGTCGGGCCTGTCCTCCGGCTGGGTGCCCTCCGTCCTGGCCCTGTTCGGCGTGGGCGCGCTGGTCGGCACGATGGTCGCCGGCCGGGTCGCCGACGGGCGTCTGTTCCCGGTCATGTTGTGGGGCATCACCGGTTCCACCGCCTTCCTCGTCCTGCTCGCGCTCTTCGCCCCGGTCCCCGCGGTCACCGTGGCCCTGTCCTTCCTCCTCGGCGTGACCGCGTTCTTCACGGCGCCCGCGCTGAACGCCCGCATGTTCGAGGTCGCGACGATCGCCCCGACCCTGGGCGCGGCGACCACCACCGCCGCGTTCAACCTCGGCAACACCGGCGGCCCCTGGCTGGGCGGCGCCGTGATCGACGCCGGGCTCGGGTTCGCCGCCACCGCCTGGGCGGGCGCGGCGATGACGGTCACGGCCCTGGCCCTGGCCTTCTGGGCCCGCCGGATCGCGGACCGGACCCCGGGCGGCCCCGACCGGGCCACCCGCCGCGTCACGGGCTCCGCCCCCGCCGTCCCCGCCACCCCCGCGCCGGCCGCGGATCCCGCGCGCCACACCGTCACCACGACCGGACCGGCCGCCACGGCCTGAGCACCGGCGCGCCCGCTGTTTCACGTGAAACAGCGGGCGTGTTTCACGTGAAACACGAGCGGCCCCCGCCCCGGATCATTCCGGGACGGGGGCCGTGTGCGTGGGGCGGCGACGCGGGCCGGGCCTCGCCGCACCCGCCTGCGCGCCGTGCTCGCCCCGCTCTCGCCCTACTCCTCGTCCGCGCCGGTCGCGCCCTCGTCGGCCAGCAGTTGGTCGGCGTCCATGATCCGGTAGGCGTAGCCCTGCTCGGCGAGGAAGCGCTGCCGGTGCGCCGCGAAGTCCTGGTCCACGGTGTCGCGGGCGACCACCGAGTAGAACCGCGCCTCGTGCCCGTCCGCCTTCGGCCGCAGCACCCGCCCGAGCCGCTGCGCCTCCTCCTGCCTGGACCCGAAGGTGCCCGACACCTGGATCGCGACGGTGGCCTCGGGCAGGTCGATGGAGAAGTTCGCGACCTTCGAGACCACCAGCACGGTGATCTCCCCCTGCCGGAACGCCTCGAACAGCTTCTCCCGCTGTGCGTTCGAGGTCTCGCCCTTGATCACGGGCGCGTTCAGGTGCTCGCCCAACTCGTCGAGCTGGTCGATGTACTGGCCGATGACGAGGGTCTGCTCGCCCCGGTGCCGGGCCACCAGCGCCTCCGTGACCCGCCGCTTCGTCGCGGTCGTCGCGCAGAACCGGTACTTGTCCTCGGTCTCGGCCGTCGCGTACGCGAGCCGCTCGCTCTCGGTCAGGTTCACCCGCACCTCGACGCAGTCGGCGGGCGCGATGTAGCCCTGCGCCTCGATCTCCTTCCACGGGGCGTCGAAGCGCTTCGGGCCGATCAGCGAGAACACGTCCGACTCCCGGCCGTCCTCGCGCACCAGGGTCGCCGTCAGGCCGAGCCGGCGCCGGGCCTGGAGGTCGGCGGTGAACTTGAACACGGGCGCCGGGAGCAGGTGCACCTCGTCGTAGACGATCAGGCCCCAGTCCCGCGAGTCGAAGAGCTCCAGGTGCGGGTACACGCCCTTCCGGCGCGTGGTCAGCACCTGGTAGGTCGCGATGGTGACCGGCCGGATCTCCTTGCGGGTGCCGCTGTACTCGCCGATCTCGTCCTCGGTCAGGCTGGTCCGCTTCACCAGCTCGTGCTTCCACTGCCGAGCCGAGACCGTGTTCGTGACGAGGATCAGCGTGGTCGCCTTGGCCGCCGCCATCGCCCCCGCGCCCACCAGCGTCTTGCCCGCCCCGCAGGGCAGCACCACGACCCCGGACCCGCCGTGCCAGAAGCCCTCCACGGCCTGCCGCTGGTAGGGCCGCAGCGCCCAACCGTCCTCGGCCAGCTCGATCGGGTGGGCCTCGCCGTCCACGTACCCGGCGAGGTCCTCGGCGGGCCAGCCCAGCTTCAGCAGGGACTGCTTGATCTGCCCGCGCTCGGAGGGGTGCACGGCCACGGTGTCCGCGTCGATCCGGGTCCCGACCAGCGGGGTGATCTTCTTCGACCGCAGGATCTCCTCCAGCACCGGCCGGTCCGTGCTGGTCAGCACCAGCCCGTGCACGGGGTGCTTGGACAGGGTCAGCCGGCCGTAGCGGGCCATCGTCTCGGCGACGTCCACGAGCAGGGCGTGCGGCACGGGATAGCGCGAGAACTCCACCAGCGCGTCCACGACCTGCTCGGCGTCGTGCCCGGCGGCCCGCGCGTTCCACAGGCCGAGGGGGGTGATCCGGTAGGTGTGGATGTGCTCGGGCGCCCGCTCCAGCTCGGCGAAGGGGGCGATGGCCCGCCGCGCGGCGTCGGCGAGCTCGTGGTCGACCTCCAACAGGAGCGTCTTGTCGCTTTGGACGATGAGTGGCCCGTTCACGCACGTCTTCCCTTCGGCGAGGACAAACCTCCAGTCTGCCGTATCGCCGGGGAATCAGGCGCCCAGGTGCGGCAGTGGGCCGGTCGGGTACGGGGGTTCCGCCGGCAGCAGGGCCCGTGCGCGCTCCGTTCGGCCGGACCGGGACAGCTCGTGGATCTCGCGCGCCAGCGGGGTCACGTCGCGGATGTCGACCGTCCACTCGTCCGCGTAGGCCCGGGAGGCCGGGCCGGACAGGCCGAGCTGGAGGGAGCGGTACGGCAACGGGTTCAGCGCCAGGTCCCGTTCCGGGTCCCACTGCACGCGCACCGGCGCCGCCCGCAGGGCCGCCCGCCACCGCGCGTGGTCGGCGTGCACCGTGCGGTCGAAATGGGACAGGCACGCCTCGCGCAGTGCCGCGTCGAACCCGGCCCGGGTGATCTCCACCGCCAGCACCACCTCCTGGTCGGGCTTCGTGCCCCATCCGCAGCGGTACATCATCCACAGGAACGAGGGCTTCACCCAGGTCATCCGCTCCCGCTTCCAGGCCGCCGGGAACCGGCCGTCACGGGCCGCGGGCAGCCCCAGGTGCGGGGCGTACGCCTGGTAGACGGTGACGGTGTCCGCCCCGTGCCGGGCCCGCACCCGCCGCGCGGGCTCGGGCGCCGGGCCGGTCGACTGCGGGCCCTGGGGCGTCGGAACCGTCGGGGGCGTCGGGGGCATGGACTCGGTCATCCGCCCAGCCTCCCCGACCCGCCCCGCACCCCGCCGGCGGTTTTCGGCGCCTACAGGTGCTCCTCGGTCAGCTCCCTGACCCCCGTGATCCGGTGCAGCGGATAGGTCCGCACCTCGTCCGTCGTGTGGTCGTAGCCCGTCACGAACCCGCCCTCGACCCGCACCGGCTCGATGACCCGCGTGGTCGCCGCGCCCTCCGCGTTCACGTACCCGATCCACACCGCCGACCCGGTCAGCGCCGCCGCCTGCACCGTCGCCAGCGTCTCGGCGGCCGTGGTGCGCGGCAGCTCCCGCTGCGTGGGCGCCGGCACGGACACCACCGGCGCCGTCGCCACCGCCGCCGACACCGCCCGCGCGGGGGTCACCGGCGCGGGGTCCGCCGCCCTGATCGCCCGCACCACCGCCGCCGGCAGCCCGTCCCCGACCGTGCCCGGCCCGTCCGGCACCGGCACCGGAGCGGCCCGCTCGCCGGTACGGCGGGCCCGCGTCCCCGCCACCACCACGTCCCCGGTCGCCGACTCGGCGGCCGGCGCGTAGCCCATGGCCCGCAGCCCGTCCAGCAGCGCCGCGGGCTCGGCGGACGCCGCCAGCACCGTCGGCGCGAGCCGCCGCAGCCCCATCCCGGCGGCCCGCCGGTCCGCGAGGATCTCCCCGAGGGTCGCCTCGTCCTCGCACCGCACGTACGCCGACGCCGCGCCCACCCGCAGCACGCCGTGCCGCCGCGCCACGTCGTCGATCAGGTAGGCGAGCGGCTGCGGCACCGGGGTCCGGCTGTGCTCGGCGAGGAACGCGTGCAACTGCTCCGGCGTCAGCCCCGAATCCAGGGCGCGGCGCACCGAACCCGGCGTGAACCGGTACACGGTCGCCCCGCCCTTGGACTCCACGGTCGCCAGCAGCGCCAACGTCCGCGCCACCTCCCGCCGCAACGGCCCCGGCGCCACCGCCGTCAGGTCCGCCTGCAACAGCACGTGCTCCACCGGCGGCGGCAACAACGGCGCCAACGCCGCCGCCACGTCCCCGCCGGCGACCAGCGCCCGGCCCGGCCCCGTCAACGCCCCGCGCCCGACCACGCCCAGCAGATCGGCCTCCGCCAACGCCCACCGGGCCAGCCGGATCCGCAGCTCGGCGGCGGCCCCGCTCGGGCCCTGGCCGCCCGGCCGCTCCCACTCCAGACGGGCCAGCAGCGACTCCGGGTCCGCCGACGCGCCCTCGGGGAGCTCGGCCAGCAGCTCCAGCACCCGGCGCCGCACCTCGGGCGCCGCCGACCGGTCCAGCCCGTCCCCGAGCGCCGCCGTGCCCCGGCCCCGCGCGTCCGGCTCCCCCACCACCCCGGGGGTGCGGGTGGACGTGAACCAGGCCCGCACCAGCGCGGCCCACCGCCACGCCACGTCCTCCTCCGCCCAGTCGTCCCAGGCGGGAGTCGGCGCGTAACGCTCGTCGACCTCCCCGTCCGAGGCCACCAGCCCGGCCCCGTAGGCCGCCTCCAGCCAGAACACCGCGCCCTGCTCGTCGGTCTCCAGCACCGACGCGACCCGCTTCAGGTCCCGCACCGACAGACCACCGGCCCGCAGCACGGCCGGGCCCTCGTGCTCCCACTCGCCCACCAGCTCGGCCACCGTGCCCACGGCCGCCAGCGCCTGCCCGGCCGCCGCCGCGTCCACAACCTGTGGACGGTGCTCCCGCGCCACGGCCACGGCGGGCGCGATCGGCTCCGGCTCCCGGTGCGCGAGCCCGCCCCGCAGGTGCAGGGCCACCTCGCGCGGCAGCACGAGCATCCGCGTGCCGGCCGGCAGCAACAGCCCCCGGTCCCGCAGCCAGCGCACCGCCGGCGTCGGATCGGAGGTCACCTCCCCGTACGGCGGCCCCCACATCAACCGCCCCAACACCGCCAGGGCCTCCCCCGGCGCCCGCGCCAACAGCTCCGCCATCGCCTCGGGATCACCGAACATCCCGGACAGCGCGGCCACCGCCGACACCGGATCGTGCGTGGCCCGCAACCCGGCGGTCGCCACGATCTCCTGCAAGCGGGTCGGCGACATGCCGGCCGTGGCCTCGGCCACCGTCGGCCCCAACCCCGTCGGCGAAGGCCGCGACGCGTTCGGCGCCAACACCTCCCGCGCGGTCCGCACCAGCCGCAGCCGGTCCGTCGGCCCCCACAACAACGCCTGCGCCCGCAGCCGCGCCACCGCCCCCGGCAGCGCCGCCCGCACCTCGGGCCGCCCCCCCGGATCCGTCCCGGCCAGCAACGACTCCAGCACCGGGTACGGGCACGGGTCGGGCGCCACCGCCAGCGCCTCCACGGTCTGCGCGAGGAACCGGTCCAGCCGGTCCAGCGCCCGCACCACGGAGGCCCGCTGACCGGCGTGCCCGGCCAGCTGCGTCACGTCGGCGGGCGGCGGGGACAACAGATCGGGCCGGACACGCAACAGCTCGACGAGCTCGCCGTCGGAACGCCCGCGCAGGTCCTCGGCCAACGACCGGGGTGCGGACGTGCCGGAGCCGGCACCGGGCTCGATCTCGGGGTCGGGCACTTCGCCTCCAGGTCACGTGGAACCAGGCGGTTCCCCATCCGATCCACGGTATCCGCTGCGCGCCGCACCACTCCACGTCACACAGGCGCTACCGTCGGGATCACCGGTGACGACAGGGGAGGAACGCGCGGTGGGGGTGGAGGGCGAACGGCTGGTCCACGAGTACCTGAGCCGGGTCGGGGACCTGGCCGGACAGCGACGCGTGCCGTCGCGGGAACGGATACGGCTGGTCGCGGGCCTGCGCGACGAGATCGACCGACAACGGGCCCGCTACGAACCGGAGACCAGCGCCACCGTACGGCATGTGCTCGACCGCCTCGGCACCCCCGAGGAGGTCCTCGACACCCACCTCCCGACGACCACGCCCCGCGCCCCGGACTCCCCCGGCACCGGGGACCGGCCGGGCGTGTCGACACCGGACCGGGGCACGGCGCCGGACGGGCCCGAGGCACCCGGCGAGGCCCCGGAACGCGCCGGCGTGCCGCAACAACGCGGCCCCCGCCGCCTGCGCCGCACCCCACCGCCGCCACCGCCCGCCCGCACGGCCGGGCTGCCCCCGCACCTGGCGGGCCTGGACGAACTCGGCCCCTCCGAACGCGGGCGGGGCGGCGACGGCCCGACCGGCCCCGGCGCGCGGGACCGCGAACCGGAACCGGAATGGTGGCGCCAGACGGAGGCCCCCCAGGTCCCGGGCTTCGCCGGCGGCATCGAGTTCCCGACCTCCTGGACCACGCGACCGGCCACGAAACCGGACCCGGACGAGCAGGCGGACGGCGAAGCGGAGGCCGAGGAGACGGAAAAGGGGAAGGCCAGGGGGAAGGGCAAGGGCGCCAAGGACGACGGCACGAAGACCGACGAGGGCGGCGCCGCCGGCCCCGGCATCGGCCGTCGCCTGCTGCGGTTCGCCCTGGGCCGCCCCGCGAAGGACACCGCCCCCGGCGACACCCCCGCCCGAACCCGCCCCCGCGCCCTGCCCCTGCTGGCCGCCGCGCTGCTGGTCGCGGCGGTCGTCACGGGCCAGGCCCTTCTGTTCGGCGCGGGCTGGCTGGCCATATACCTGGCGCGCAACACCCTCGGCCCCACCGAACGCACCACGGCGCTCTACGCCCTGCCCGGCACCGTCCTCGCGGGGGCGGGCGTCTGGATCTGGGGCCGCACCAACAACCACTGGGGCACCCACATCCCGCCGGACGCGGCGGGCACGACGTTCATGGAACTCCTCCCCACGACGATCCGCGTGGCGGCCCTGACCACGGCGGCCTACCTGACCTGGCGCGCCCGCCGACGCTGAGGGTGGGCGGGACCTCGGGGGTGCGGTGCGGAGCGGTGCGGAGCGGTGCGTGGCCGGGTGCGGGTCCGTTCGGGGCTGGGGTGGCCGCCTGGCGGCGGCGGGCAGGTCAACAGCGTTTCCCGGCGGCGGCCGGGAGGGGACCCGGGGTGCGGCGCGTGGCCGGGTGCGGGCCCGCTTGGGGTCGGGGTGGCCGCCTGCCGGCGGCGGGTAGGTCAACAGCGTTCCCGGCGGCGGCCGGGAGGGGGGCCGGGGCGCGGCGCGTGGCCGGGTGCGGGCACGGACGTGGCCAGGGTGGCCGCCTGGCGGCGGCGGGCAGGTCAAAGGCGTTTCCCGGCGGCGGCCGGGAGGGGTGCGGGGTGTCGGTGGGTGCCCGGGTGCCGGTGGGTTCGTGGTGTGGGGCCCGACGGGCCCCCGGTCGGGGTCGGGCCGGGCCCGAGTGTCGGGTGACCCCGGCCGCTCCGGGCCGCAGGCGCGTCTGACCGTGGGTTGGTGCGGTGGAGGGCGTGGCCACGCGCGGTCCGGGTTCGTGGAACGGATCGCCGGTCGGCTTACCGGGCCTCTTGTGTGCAGGGGACCCGCCTCAGCCGCGTCCGGGCCTGCGGACGGCTACGGACTCGGACCCCCGACCCCCTCCGCCGCCCCTGGGAAAAGCTTTTGACCTGCCCGCCGCCGACAGGCGGCCACCCCGGCCACGGACCGGGCCGCAGACGGGAACGCGCCCCCACCCCGGCCCCCTCCCCGCCGCCGCCGGGAAACGCTGTTGACCTACCCGCCGCCGGCAGGCGGCCACGCCCGCCCCGAACCGACCCGCAGACGGCAACGCGCCCCCACCCCGGACCCCTCCCCGCCCGCCGCTCGTGGCCGAAGGCCCGCTCCCCGAGCGGGCCTTCGTGTTCACCGTGGTGTGCGGGGTGGGGCGGGGCGGGGCGGTTCAGCGGAGGGGCTGGGCCACCGCCGGGCGGACCTTCGGTTGGGTCGCGGGCGCGTCCGGCGTCGCCGGGCTCGCCTTGACCGGGACCGCGCCGGGTGCGGGTTGGGTCGGCGCGGGCTGGTCCGCGGGCTTGGCGGGAACGGTGGGCTTGGCGGGCCACGGGGTCAGCGGCGGTTCCTGCGTGCAGAACGGCACGGTGCCGAGGTTCTGCGCGTAGTACGCCGAGATCCAGCCCTTGTCGTCCGCGAGGCGGTACCAGAGCGGGTTGTCGCCGATCCGTTCACCGCGCGACTTGCAGCTCACCGTCACGACCGTGCCCTCCGGGTACTCGGCCAGGGCCTCGTACGTCGTGCCGGGTCCGGTGCGGGCCTTCAGCGGGGAGTTGCCCACGCCGACGACCTTGGCGCGGACGGTCGTGGGCGCGGCCGGGGTGTTCGGGTCCGTGGGGGTCACGGGGGGCTTGACGGGAGGCGAGACGGGGGGCTTCGTGGTGCCCGTCGGGGTGTGCGGGCCCTTGTCGCCGCGCGGGCCTCGCGGGCCTTGGTCGCCCTTCTCCCCTTGCGCGCCCTTCTCGCCCGGGGCGCCTTGCGCTCCCTGTTCACCCTTCTCGCCCTGCGCGCCCTGTTCGCCTCGGGGGCCGGCCGGGCCTGCGGGGCCGGGGCGGCCCTGTTCGCCGCGTTCGCCCTGTTCGCCGCGTTCGCCCTTCGGCCCGGCCGGACCCGCCGGACCCGCCGGACCCGCGGGGCCTGCCGGGCCAGCCGGGCCGGCCAAGGGGCCGTTGCCGAGGCCGCGTTCGCCGGCTTCGCCGCGTGGGCCCTGGTCGCCCTTCTCGCCCTTGACGCCCGGCGCGCCGCGCTCGCCCTTCAGGCCGGCCGGGCCCACCGCGCCCGCGGCGCCCTTCGGGCCCGCCGGGCCGGCGGGGCCCGCGGCCCCGGGCAGCGGGGTGGCGACGGCGAAGAGGGTCGGGGAGTTGCGGAACCCGTTCTCGACCACCCACATGCCGCGTTCCAGCATCGCGCCCGTCGGCGCGTCCGCGTCCACGCGGAGCGAGACCTGGAGCACGGCCTTGGTCTCGGCCAGGAACAGGTACGAGTCGCCCTCGCAGGTCAGTTGGCGCTTGTCGGCGGCCAGCGTGCACGGGATCGTGCCCCGGTCGTCGTCGAACCAGTAGCCGGCCTCGGCGAAGGTGGTGGAGTCGGGGGCGGTCACGCGGAACGCGGAGACCTCCGCGTCCCCGGTGCCGTTGGTCGCGACGAGGGTGACGCGACCGACCTTGCCGGGCGCGATGAACGGCACGTAGGGCTGGGTGAAGTGCATGGACGCGGCGTCGGCGACGGCCGGCGTCGCGAGGCCGGGCAGGGACACTCCCGCCACTGCGGCGGTGACGACGGCCGTCAGGACCCGGCGGGACAGCGCTCGCCTCGAACCGGGTCGGGACGGGGGGACGTTGGGGGACAGGCTGGACATGCGGCGGACTCCGATCGGGCACTCACCACCGACACAGGGACGCCCTCACTGAAAAGCAGATGATCCGCTCATCGTTCCTCCCACGCCGGACGTCGCCCGCACATCACCCACCCGGCCCACTCATCGACACAGCAGGCCGACCGTGTCCTCGAAGTCGGGGAATTCGGCGCGGGCCGCCGCCACGACCTCCGCCGCCGTGCGGCGCGGGCCGGGGGCGTGGCGCAGGGCGAGGGCCAGCAGGCCGGGGTCCTCGCGGCCGGCCGGCTCGTCCCATTCGACCGCCTCGCGCGGTCCGACGCCCTCGGCGAGCAGCCACAGCAGCGCGGCCGCGTGCGGGGCGATCACCCCGGTCTCGCCCTCCGATCCGAGGAAGACCACGGGCTGTTCCGCCAGGGGCCGGCCCTCGCGCACCAGCCACAGCGCGGCCTGCCCGCCCGCGCCGTCCTGGGCGAAGGGCAGCACGGGCAGTTCGGCGACGGTCGGTCCGGCCGGGGTCAGGCCGGCGTTGCCGGTCCACGCGACGAGCCAGTCGTGGATCTCCGCCGCGTCCGAGAACGCGTCGTAGGGCTCGTAGTCGACGCCGAGGTACTCGTCGTTCTCGTCGTCGTAGTCGTGGCAGAACTCGTGCCGGGTCAGGGCGGCGAGGGCCTCGGGCAGGGCGGGGACGGCGGCGCTGTCGACGGGCGCGGTGTTGTCTGTGGTCACGGCCGCAGGCTAGGCGGCGCCACCGACAGCGCCGCCGGCCGCACCCCCACCGGCGCCGACCGCGCCGGTGGCCACGCCCGCGTCCGCGCCGGGCCACGGGCGGTGCTTCGGGCGGCGCAGGCCGGCCGCCGTCAGCCGGCGCACGAGTTCCTTGCTGCCGATCTCCACCGCGCCCGCCCCCACGGCGTCGGCGTAGCGGTGCGCGGGCACGTCGTAGTGGTCGCGTTCGAAGGCGCGCGGCGGGCAGCCGATGCGGGCGGCGAAGGCGTGCAGTTCCTCGTACGAGGCGTCGCTGACCAGGTGCGACCAGAGCCGGCCGTGGCCGGGCCAGGTGGGCGGGTCGATGAAGACGGTCACGAGTCCTCCCACTCCCCGTGCCCGTGGTCCGCGTGCCCGTGCGCGTGCCCGCCGGCGCCGGCGCCGCCGCCGAGGAGGCCGCCCGGCACCCCGTCCAGCGCGCCCACCGCCGCGACCCGCACCCCGGCCTCGGAGCAGACCCAGTACGGGTCGGGCCCCAGCTCCGGGTCCACGTCCAGGGCGTGCGGGTCGCCGTGGCCGCAGACGGGGCACAGCGGCCAGCGGCCGTAGGAGTCCAGCAGGGCGTCCTGCACGTCCTGCGCGACGAGTCCCGGCAGGAACTCCGCGCCGTCCGGCCACTGCTCCACCCACCACCGGCGCCCGGCGACGGCGTCCTCCACGAGCGAGACCACGTGCGCCCCCTCGACCCCGCTCGCCACCACGTCGGCGAGGACCAGGGCGCGCGCGACGTGCAGGGACCGCTCCAGCGGGGCGGGCTCGGGGGACGGGGGCGGGGTGGCAGGCGTGTGGTCCATGCCCCCATTGTCGTCCCCCTCCCCCGGTCCGGATCCGGACCGGGGGCGTGGCGAAGGTCCCACCGACCCGGTGCCTTACGGCGCCTTGACTCCGGGACCGCGCTGAAAATATGTTTCAAGCGTGAGCAAGAACGCGAAAGAAACTTTCAGCACGCCGGCGGCGGCCCCGTCGCCGGCCCCGGCCCCGGCGACGCTGCGGGCCAAGATCCGCACGCTCGGCCCCTCGATGACCCGCTCCATGCAGGCCGTCGCCGAGGTCGTCGCCGCCGATCCGGCCGGGTGTTCCGCGCTCACCGTCACCGCCCTCGCCGAGCGCACCGGGACCAGCGAGGCCACCGTCGTGCGCACCGCCCGGCTCCTGGGCTACCCCGGCTACCGCGACCTGCGCCTGGCACTGGCCGCGCTCGCCGCGCAGCAGGAGTCCGGCGCGGCCCCGGCCGTCACGGCGGACATCGCGGTCGACGACCCGATCGCCGCCGTGATCGCCAAGCTCGCGGCCGAGGAGGCCCAGACCCTCGCGGACACCGCCGCCGGTCTCGACCCCCGGCAGATCGAGGCCGCCGTGACCGCCCTCGCCGAGGCCCGCCGGATCGAGATCTACGGCGTCGGCGCCTCGAACCTGGTCGGCCGCGACCTCGCGCAGAAGCTGCTGCGCATCGGCCTGATCGCGCACGTGCACACCGATCCGCACCTCGCCGTCACCAACGCGGTGCTGCTGCGGCCCGGCGACGTGGCCGTCGCGATCACGCACTCCGGCGGCACCGCCGACGTGATCGACCCGCTCCGGATCGCCTTCGAACGGGGCGCGGGCACGATCGCCATCACCGGCCGGCCGAACGGGCCCGTGTCCCACTACGCCGACCTGGTGCTGCCGACCTCGGCCGCCCGTGAGACCGAATTGCGACCGGCCGCCATGTCGAGCCGCACCTCGCAGCTGCTCGTGGTCGACTGCCTGTTCGTCGGCGTCGCGCAGCGCACGTACGAGACGGCCGCGCCCGCGCTGGCCGCCTCCTACGAGGCCCTCGCCCCCCGCCACACCGCCCACGCCGTCACCACGAGCGGCAACCGCACCACCTCCCGCATCACCCGCTAGGAGCCCCCCACCATGACCGAGACGACCGCCACCCCGTACGCGGAACTGCGCGCGCAGTTGGAGACCCTCACCACCGAGGCCTTCCGTCCCGAGCTGGCCGAGATCGACCGGCTGTCGACCCTCGACATCGCCCGCACCATGAACGCCGAGGACGCGACCGTCACCACGGCCGTGGCCGCGTGCCTGCCGACCATCGCGACCGCGATCGACGAGATCGCCGAGCGCATGGCGCGCGGCGGCCGGCTGATCTACGCGGGCGCCGGCACCGCCGGCCGGATGGGCGTGCTGGACGCCAGCGAGTGCCCGCCCACCTTCAACACCGACCCCTCCGTGGTCGTCGGTCTGATCGCGGGCGGCCCGTCGGCGATGGTGAAGGCCGTCGAGGGCGCCGAGGACTCCAAGGACCTGGCCGCCGAGGACCTCACCGCCCTCGCCGTGAACGCCGACGACACCGTGATCGGCATCTCCGCCTCCGGCCGCACCCCGTACGCCATCGGCGCGGTGGAGTTCGCCCGCGAGCGCGGCGCGCTGACCGTCGGCCTGTCCTGCAACGCGGGTTCGGCGCTGGCCGCCGCCGCCGCGCACGGCGTGGAGGTCGTCGTCGGCCCCGAGCTGCTGACCGGCTCCACCCGCCTGAAGGCCGGCACCGCGCAGAAGCTCGTCCTCAACCTGATCTCCACGATCACGATGATCCGCCTGGGCAAGACCTACGGGAACCTGATGGTGGACCTGCGGGCCTCGAACGAGAAGCTGCGCGCCCGCTCGCGCCGCATCGTGGGCCTGGCCACCGGCGCCGAGGACACCGAGATCGAGGCCGCGCTGATCGCCGCCGACGGCGAGGTCAAGCAGGCCATCCTGATCATCCTCGGCTCCGTCGACGGCCCCACCTCGGCCCGGCTCCTGACCGAGGCCGCCGGTCACCTGCGCGTCGCGCTCGCCGAGGCCGCCCGCCTCGACGCCTGACCGCACGCCCTCCCCGCCCCCCCCCACCCCCGCGAACCCCTGCCACCCCCCACTTGCTCGGCCCAGACAGCAGCAGCAACCCCCATAGCAAGGCAGCTCCCACCATGGCTACAGACAAGAACCGCGCCACAGCCGCCGCGATCCTTCCTTTGGTCGGCGGCCCGGACAACATCACCTCCATCGCCCACTGCATGACCCGCCTGCGGATCGGTCTGCGCGACCGTTCCCTCGTGCAGGACGAGGCCCTGAAGGCCGTGCCGGCGGTCATGGGCGTGGTGGAGGACGACACCTACCAGATCGTGCTGGGCCCCGGCACGGTCGCCCGGGTCACCCCCGAGTTCGAGGCGCTGGTCGCCGAGGGCCGGTCCGCGAACCCCGCGCCGGCCGCCGCCCCCGCCCCGGCCGCCGGCGGCGCCGCGAGCGCCGAGGAGCTGGCCGCGCAGGGCGCCGCGATCAAGGCCGCGCAGAAGGCGAAGAACGCGACCCCGTTCAAGCTGTTCCTGCGCAAGATCGCCAACATCTTCGTGCCGCTGATCCCCGCCCTGATCGGGTGCGGCATCATCGCCGGCCTGAACGGCGTGCTCACGAACATGGGCTGGCTGCCCGCGCTGGTGCCCGCGCTCGGCGCGATGGCCTCCGGGTTCATGTCGCTGATCGCCGTGTTCGTCGGCTACAACGCGGCGAAGGAGTTCGGCGGGACGGCGATCCTCGGCGGCGCGGTCGCCGCGATCATCGTCTTCCCGGGCGTCGCGAAGATCACGGCGTTCGGTCTGGAGCTGAAGCCCGGACAGGGCGGCGTGCTGGGCGCGCTGGCGGCGGCGGTGCTCGCCGTGTACGTGGAGAAGTGGTGCCGCAAGTGGGTGCCGGAGGCGCTGGACGTGCTGGTCACGCCGACCCTCACGGTGCTGATCTCCGGTCTGGTCACGATCTTCGGCCTGATGTTCGTCGCGGGTGAGATCTCCACCGCGATCGGCGACTTCGCGAACTGGCTGCTGGCCGCCGGCGGCGCGATCGCCGGTCTGATCCTGGGCGGCCTGTTCCTGCCGCTGGTCATGCTGGGCCTGCACCAGGCGCTGATCCCGATCCACACCACCCTGATCGAGCAGAACGGCTACACGGTCCTGCTGCCCATCCTCGCCATGGCGGGCGCGGGCCAGGTCGGCGCGGCCATCGCGGTCTACCTGCGGCTGCCCCGCAACCGCTCCATCCGCAACACGATCAAGTCCGCCCTCCCGGCCGGTTTCCTCGGGGTCGGCGAGCCGCTGATCTACGGCGTGTCGCTGCCGCTGGGGCGCCCGTTCATCACGGCCTGCGTCGGCGGCGCGGCGGGCGGCGCGTTCCTCGGCCTGTTCAACCAGCTCGGCGTGTCCTTCGGCTCCACCGCGATCGGCCCCTCCGGCTGGGCGCTGTTCCCGCTGCTCGACGGCAAGAGCGGGATGGGCGTGACCATCGCGATCTACGCGGGCGGTCTCGCGGCCGGCTATCTGGTGGGCTTCCTCGCCACCTACTTCTTCGGATTCACGAAGGAGATGCTGGAGGAGTTCAACGCGGGTGACGACGAGGGCCCGGCGGACGCCGCCCCGGCCCCGAAGGCCCCCGCGAGCGACACCGGCACCGCCGACGCGCAGAAGTCCCCGGCGCTCACCACCTGAGCCGCCGGTCCGACCCTCCCGAGACTCCCCCCACGGGACCGCGGGTCCGGCCCCACCCGGCCCGCACCACACCCCGGAGCCCCCTTCCTCCCCCCGGAAGGGGGCTCCGGCCCGTTCGGGGCCGGCAGGGGCGTCCGGTCGTCACTCGCCGGTCGGGAACTCCGCGGTGTCCACCTTCACGGAGAACGGCTTCGGCAACTCGACGGCCTCCCCGAACGGCGTGCGCAGACGGCTCGCGTACACGCCCCGCTCCGGCTTCGTGAAGAGCGTGACCGTGGGCCCCGCCGCGTCGAACCGGTCGATGAGCAGGTAGGCGGGGACCTCTCCCAGCGCGTAGCCGGCGGCCTTGCCCTGCCGCTCGTCACCGGCGTTGCCCTTGGAGGTCACCTCGACGGCCAGCAGCACGTCCGGCGCCTCGCAGGGGTCGCCGCCCTCGTCGCCCCGCCCGGCGGGCAGCACGAGCAGGTCGGGCACGTAAAGCCGCTCCAGGGCAGGGATCAGGATGCCCTGGGTCTGGTAGACGAGCAGGTCGTCGGGGAGGGCGCGCGCCAGCTGCCGGTTCAGCAGCGCGAGGATCCGGTTGTGCAGGTATCCGGGGGGTGGCACCAAGGTGATTCGTCCTCCGCTGATCTCGGCACGCCAGCCTTCCGGCGCGTCCATGTCCCGCCAGTGGCCCAGCAGACGGTCCCACACGGTCGGGGCATCGGCGTCGGGGTCGCCGTGATCGGCGCTCCCGGCCCCGCCGACACCGCCCGCACAGCTGCTCCCGACGGAATCGACCATCGCGGCGGTCATGGTGGGTCTCCTCTCCTGTGGCCCGTGCGCACGAGCGTAGAAGGACGACGAAACGGCGCGAGGCCGCCGCGTTCAGCTTCCCACGATCGTGGGGCGTACGCGGCGACCTCGCGCCGGGGCACCGGGGTGCGGAGGGGTCAGACGGGCTCCGGGGCCCGCTCCCCCCTGCCCGCGTTCACCGGGGTGATCCTCGTCCGGACCGGGTCCCAGCACTGGACGCCCTTGAGGTCCGGCATCCGGTCCCGGGTGAACACCGGGTCCAGGCCGGCGCGGCGCTGCGCCTGGTAGTCGGCGAGCAGGCGGAAGGCGATCGTGGACAGCGGGATGATCGCGGCCAGGTTCACCAGCGCCATGAAGCCCATGAACACGTCGGCGAGGTTCCACACGATCGACACCGAGCCGAGCGCGCCGAAGACCACCGCGGCCAGCACCAGCGCCCGGTACGAGGGCAGCACCCAGCGCTTGCGGGTGATGAACTGGATGTTGGTCTCGCCGTAGTAGTAGTTCCCGATCATGGAGCTGAACGCGAGCATGAACACGACCAGGGTGAGCACGTGCCCGGCCCAGCCGCCGAGGGTGTCGCTCAGCGCGTTCTGCGTGAGGTCCGCGCCCTGCCGGCCGGCCAGGCTCGGGTTGGTCACCAGCACGATGAACGCGGTCATCGTGCACACCAGCAGCGTGTCGAAGAAGACGCCCAGGGACTGCACCAGGCCCTGCTTGACCGGGTGCGAGACCTCGGCCGCCGCGCCCGCGTTCGGGGCCGAGCCCAGGCCCGCCTCATTGGAGAACATGCCGCGCCGGATGCCCTGCTGGAGGGCCGCGCCGATGCCGCCGGCCGCCAGTTCGCGCAGGCCGAAGGCGCCGCCGACGATGTCGGCGAACACGCGCGGCAGCTCGGTGACGTTCAACAGCACCACGGCCAGTCCGAGCAGCAGGTAGATCACCGCCATCACGGGCACGAGCACGCTCGTCACGGACGAGATGCGGCGCACCCCGCCGAAGACCGCGAGCGCCAGCAGCCCGGCCAGCGCCAGGCCGGTGACCGGCGCGAACCAGTCCCCGCCGGCGCCCGACAGCGAGCCGCCCGCGACCGAGGTGATCGTGTTGGCCTGCACCGCGTTGAACACGAACCCGAAGGTGACGGTGATCGTGACGGCGAACAGCACGCCCAGCCACCGCTTCCCCAGGGCCCGCTGCATGTAGTACGCCGGACCGCCCCGGTAGGCGCCGGTGGAGCCGCGCACCTTGTAGAGCTGCGCGAGGGCCGATTCGACGAACGCGGAGGCCGCGCCGACCAGCGCCATCATCCACATCCAGAACACCGCGCCCGCCCCGCCGAGGGTGATGGCGGTGGCCACGCCGGCGATGTTGCCGGTGCCGACCCGCGCGGCGGCCGAGATCGTGAAGGCGCCGAAGGAGGACACCTGCTTGCGGCCGTCGGCGCGCGGCGGGGTCTTCTCCTTCACCACCCGGAACATCTCGGGCAGCAGGCGCAGCTGGACGCCCTTCGACCGGACCGTGAAGTAGAGACCGGCGCCGATGACCAGGGGGATCAGCAGCCAGGTCCAGAAGTGATCGTTCACGGTGACGATCAGCGCGTCCAGGTTCTCCATATCGGAAGTGTCGCGGGGACGGAAGGCCCGCCGACAGGGACCAAGGGCCGTGACCCATGGGACCCACGGCCCACGAAACGCGCCCTTCGCCCCGTTTTGGTCCCGCGTTCGCGGGCGCCGCTCAACCTTCCGGCCGGGTTGCCCCTCCCCCGTTCAGGGCCGTGCGAAGGATCACGTCCGGGGCCGGTTTCAGGAGCGCGCGGCGGCGAGGAAGGCGCGGATCAGCTCCGGGGACTTCACCCCGCGCTCGCCCTCCACCCCGCTCGACACGTCCACGCCCCACGCGCCGGTCACCTTCAGCGCCTCCCGCACGGTGCCCGGCGTGAGACCCCCGGCCAGCAGCCAGCGCCCGGCGGGGGCGGTGAAATCGGCCGCGCCCCAGTTCCACGGCCTGCCCGAGCCCGGGTCCGGGGCGTCCACGA
Source organism: Streptomyces dryopteridis (assembly GCF_049606955.1). Classification (NCBI taxonomy): domain Bacteria; kingdom Bacillati; phylum Actinomycetota; class Actinomycetes; order Kitasatosporales; family Streptomycetaceae; genus Streptomyces; species Streptomyces dryopteridis. The sequence continues at coordinate 2,523,254 of NZ_CP187113.1, forward strand.
GCAGCAGGTCCTCCCCGTGCTCCCCGCAGCGCTCCACCCGGCGGGCGGTGGCCCGCAGCAGGGTACGGCCGGGGACCCGAAGCCGGGGGTACCAGGCGGCGGGCTCGTCCCCGTGCAGCTGCACCCCGCGCACCCCGCTCTCCTCGGCCAGCCGCTCGACCTCGGCGAACTCCTGGCCGCGGAACACGCCGACGGTCAGCACGTGGGCCGGCACCTCGGCGGCCAGGGCTCGCGCCAGCTCGGCCGTGACCGTGCGGGGGCTGCCCGGGGCGAGCACGAAGCCGACGGCGTCGGCCCCGGCCTCGACCGCGACGCCCACGTCGTGCGGGGTGCGCAGACCGCAGATCTTCACGTACGGGGCGGCGGCGGTGGCGGGGCTCGTCATGGCCCCCAGTCAACCGCAGGAACCCGGTCGCGGGCGAGCCCCGCCCCAGGGCCGGGTACGCGAACGGGCGGTGTTTCACGTGAAACACCGCCCGGCAACGCCCGAGGGCGGGCCCCCCTCCCTTGCGGAAGCGGGACCCGCCCTCGGTCGGTTCAGCGATGGAGCCGCCGATCAACCCGTGGGGTCGATCAGAAGTCCATGTCACCGCCCGGCATGCCACCGGGGGCCGCGGCGGCCTTCTCCGGCTTGTCGGCGATGACGGCCTCGGTGGTGAGGAAGAGCGCGGCGATGGAGGCCGCGTTCTGCAGGGCGGAGCGGGTGACCTTGGCCGGGTCGATGATGCCCTCGGCGACCAGGTCCACGTACTCGCCGGTCGCGGCGTTGAGGCCGTGACCCGGGGTCAGGTTGCGCACCTTCTCCACGACGACGCCACCCTCGAGGCCGGCGTTGACGGCGATCTGCTTCAGCGGGGCTTCCAGCGCCAGCTTGACGGCGGCGGCACCGGTGGCCTCGTCGCCCTCCAGCTCCAGCTTCTCGAAGACCGCGGAAGCCTGCAGCAGGGCCACGCCACCACCGGCGACGATGCCCTCTTCGACGGCCGCCTTGGCGTTGCGCACGGCGTCCTCGATGCGGTGCTTGCGCTCCTTGAGCTCGACCTCGGTCGCGGCACCGGCCTTGATGACGGCGACGCCACCGGCGAGCTTCGCCAGGCGCTCCTGGAGCTTCTCGCGGTCGTAGTCCGAGTCCGAGTTCTCGATCTCGGCACGGATCTGGTTCACGCGACCGGCGACCTGGTCGCTGTCACCGGCACCGTCGACGATGGTGGTCTCGTCCTTGGTGATGACGACCTTGCGGGCGCGGCCCAGCAGGTCGAGACCGGCGTTCTCCAGCTTGAGGCCGACCTCCTCGGAGATGACGGTGCCACCGGTGAGGATGGCGATGTCGCCGAGCATGGCCTTGCGACGGTCACCGAAGCCCGGGGCCTTGACGGCGACGGACTTGAAGGTGCCGCGGATCTTGTTGACGACCAGGGTCGACAGGGCCTCGCCCTCGACGTCCTCGGCGATGATCAGCAGCGGCTTGCCGGACTGCATGACCTTCTCCAGCAGCGGAAGGAGGTCCTTCACGTTGCTGACCTTGGAGTTGACGATGAGGATGTACGGGTCGTCCAGGGACGCCTCCATACGCTCCATGTCGGTGGCGAAGTACGCCGAGATGTAGCCCTTGTCGAAGCGCATGCCCTCGGTGAGCTCGAGCTCCAGACCGAAGGTCTGCGACTCCTCGACGGTGATGACGCCTTCCTTGCCGACCTTGTCCATCGCCTCGGCGATGAGCTCGCCGATCTGGGTGTCGGCGGCGGAGATGGACGCGGTGGAGGCGATCTGCTCCTTGGTCTCGACGTCCTTCGCCTGCTCCAGCAGGGCGGCGGAGACGGCCTCGACGGCCTTCTCGATGCCGCGCTTCAGAGCCATCGGGTTGGCGCCGGCGGCCACGTTGCGCAGGCCCTCGCGGACCAGCGCCTGCGCCAGGACGGTCGCGGTGGTCGTACCGTCACCGGCGACGTCGTCCGTCTTCTTGGCGACTTCCTTGACCAGCTCGGCGCCGATCTTCTCGTACGGGTCCTCCAGCTCGATCTCCTTGGCGATGGACACGCCATCGTTGGTGATCGTGGGGGCGCCCCACTTCTTCTCAAGGACGACGTTGCGACCCTTGGGGCCAAGGGTGACCTTGACGGCGTCGGCGAGCTGGTTCATGCCGCGCTCGAGACCGCGCCGGGCCTCCTCGTCGAACGCGATGATCTTGGCCATGTGAAGTGGTCCTCCCGGACTGGGGTGGATTGCTCCGGACCGTGCTCCGATGCCCGCGACGGACGGCCCGAGCACCCGGCGGTTCCTTCCCGCCCGGCCCTTCGAACCTCATCGAATCGGTCCAAGTTTTTGTCACTCTCAAGGGGAGAGTGCCAACGCCAATGATTAGCACTCGCCCCCCACGAGTGCAAGCGCCTTCGGAGAACCCGCAGGTCGGCGCGGAGCACGCGCTCGGGCGGGCCGCCCCCGGGAGGCCGTGCCGCGCCGGTCGCCGCGCCGGTCCCGCGCCGATCGCGGGCCCGCCGGCCGCACAACGCGTGAGGGGCCCATCCCCCTCTGGTGGGGATGGGCCCCTCACGGGTGCCTGTCGGTCGTGGCCCGATCGCGTCGGACTCAGCCCTCGGCGTGCTTGACCATGTCCGCCTGCGGACCCTTCTGGCCCTGCGAGATCTCGAATTCGACCCGCTGACCCTCTTCAAGGGTGCGGTATCCGTCCATCTGAATGGCGCTGTAGTGGACGAATACATCCGCACCACCGTCGACCGCGATGAAGCCGTAGCCCTTCTCCGCGTTGAACCACTTGACGGTGCCCTGAGCCATGCCCAACTCCCCTATTACCGGCCCTTGCGCGGGAACGCACTTCGCGATCCCGGGTCAGAACTTGCGTCGGAACGCCTCGACCGCGGCTGAATGTATCTGCACCAACGCGGTCTGCAACAGGTCAATCCGACGAGAAATCCGGCCATACCCGAATATGCAAATAGGGTGAAACTCGGGAATATTCTCGGGCAACTCGGGCGAGACAAACGACGCCAAAGCCCCATAGCGCACACGGAGGTTGGCGCGATGTCGACGGTCTCCGGGCAATTTCACCGGGACCGGACACGTACGGGAGCGGGGGCTTCCCCAACCTTACCGCGCCCAATCAAGCAGAATTGCCCCCTCCGCTTGTCGCGGAGAGGGCAATCGACAAACTCCCGAGGCGATCCGGGAGCGCCCCCCGACGCCCCCGGACCGAGGACTCAGCAGCCGCCGGCGACCGCCGGGATGATCGAGACCCCGGCGCCGTCGGGGGTCTTGGCGTCCAGACCGCCCTCGAAGCGCACGTCGTCGTCGTTGACGTACACGTTCACGAAGCGACGCAGCTTGCCCTGGTCGTCCAGGATGCGCGCGCCGATGCCCGGGTGCGAGGACTCCAGGGAGGCGATGACCTCGGCCAGGGTCGCGCCCTCGGCGGGCACCTCGGCCCGGCCGTCGGTGTAGGTGCGCAGGATGGTGGGGATGCGGACGTTGACGCTCATGACAGGGGCCTTCCGTGAGGACGGGGAGGGGACGGGGGAGGAGCCGCGGAGGGCTCAGGCCAGACCGGCGCTCCGGAAGGCGTCCAGGTTGGGCCGGATGGTCGCGGAGGGCCGGCAGTCGGCCACCGCGTCCAGGGTCTTGAGCCCGTCGCCCGTGTTGACCACGACGGTGGTCAGCGTCGGGTCCAGCAGGCCGTTCTCGATCAGCTTGCGGGTCACGCCCACGGTCACGCCACCGGCGGTCTCCGCGAAGATGCCCTCGGTGCGCGCCAGCAGCTTGATCGCGTCCACGACCTGCTCGTCGTCGACGTCCTCGACCGCGCCGCCGGTGCGCCGGGCCACGTCGAGCACGTACGGGCCGTCCGCCGGGTTGCCGATGGCCAGGGACTTGGCGATGGTCTTCGGCTTCTGCGGGCGGACCACGTCGTGCCCGGCCTTGAAGGCCACGGAGACCGGGGAGCAGCCCTCGGCCTGCGCGCCGAAGACCTTGTAGGGCTTGTCCTCGACCAGACCGAGCTTGATGAGCTCCTGGAGGCCCTTGTCGATCTTCGTGAGCTGGGAGCCGGAGGCGATCGGGATGACGATCTGGTCCGGGAGCCGCCAGCCGAGCTGCTCGCAGATCTCGTAGGCCAGGGTCTTGGAGCCCTCGCCGTAGTAGGGGCGCAGGTTGACGTTGACGAAGCCCCAGCCCTCGCCCAGCGGGTCGCCGATGAGCTCGGAGCAGAAGCGGTTCACGTCGTCGTAGTTGCCCTCGATGGCGACGAGCTCGCCCCCGTAGACGGCGGCCATGACGACCTTGCCGTCCTCCAGGTCGTGCGGGATGAACACGCAGGAGCGCAGTCCGGCCCGGGCGGCGGCGGCGCCGACGGCGCCGGCCAGGTTGCCGGTGGAGGAGCAGGAGAGGGTGGTGTAGCCGAAGGCGCGGGCGGCCTCGACGGCGATGGCCACGACGCGGTCCTTGAAGGAGTGCGTCGGGTTGCCCGAGTCGTCCTTGACGTAGAGCTTGCCGGTGATGCCCAGCTCCTTGGCCAGGTTCTCGGCGTCCACGAGCTTGGTGAAGCCCGGGTTCAGGTTGGGCTTGTCGGCCACGTCGGCGGGGACGGGCAGCAGCGGCGCGTAGCGCCAGATGTTCTGGGGGCCCGCCTCGATCGCGGCCCGCAGCGCCTCGGGGTCGCCGAGGGGCAGGTCGTACGCGACTTCCAGCGGGCCGAAACACTCGGCGCAGGCGAAGATCGGGCCGAGGTCGAACCGGGTGCCGCACTCGCGACAGGAGAGCGCGGTGGCGGGACCGAGATCGACGGAGGTGGCGGAGGCGACAGTCTGTGCAGCCATGGCAGGCGAGGCCCTTTCTCCTCATCTTCCTCGTGGGCGCGTTTCGCCACACGAGACGGATTTGGCACCTTCCCTAGTCGGGGGACCTCGCGAATGCGCGAGAACCGACTGGAGGGTTGCCGGGGCTTCAACGGGCCGTTTCCCTCTGCCCCTCTGGATGAGCGGTATGGCGCCGGTCGCGCGCTTGCTGACGCGCCGGTGCGTTTGTGCGCGGAGGACCCCGACATGCGATGGTCCTTCGCGTTGCTCAAGACTGTAACCGAAGGCCCGGGTGGTTGAGACAGACGTCCGAACCGCGAGATGGATCACATTTCGGACCGCCACGGGCCACCGCCGACCCACCCAGGGAGTGTCGAAGGTGCTGGAAGAAGTGGAGCGTTGGCTGGCCGACCGCTCCTGGTCGGCGGCCGCGCGCCCGCTGGAGCTGCTGCTGGAGCGCAAACGGGCCTCCGGCACCACCGTCAGCGTGGTCCTGCCCGCGCTGAACGAGGAGGAGACGGTCGGGGAGATCGTCACCGCCATCCGGCGCGACCTGATCGAGGCCCCGCCCGCCCCGCTGGTGGACGAGCTGGTGGTGATCGACTCCGGGTCGAAGGACCGCACCGGCGAGGTCGCGGCCAAGGCCGGGGCCCGGGTCGTGCACCGGGACGAGATCCTGCCGCGGATACCCGCGCTGCCCGGCAAGGGCGAGGTGCTGTGGCGCTCGCTGCTGGTCACGCGCGGGGACGTGGTGTGTTTTGTCGACGCCGACCTGCGCGATTTCACCTCCACCTTCGTCTCGGGGATCCTCGGCCCGCTGCTGACCGATCCCGAGGTGGCCTTCGTGAAGGCCATGTACGACCGGCCGCTGGGCGAGCTGCCCGGCCAGGGCGGCCGGGTCACCGAGCTGGTCGCCCGTCCGCTGCTCAACCTGCACTGGCCCCGGCTGGCCGGTTTCGTGCAGCCGCTGGGCGGCGAGTACGCCGTCCGCCGCGAGCTGCTGGAGCGGCTGCCGTTCCCGGTCGGCTACGGGGTGGAGCTGGGGCTGCTGGTGGACGCGCTGCACACCGTGGGCCTGGACGCGTTGGCGCAGGTGGACGTGGGGGTGCGGGCGCACCGGCACCAGGACGGGCAGGCGCTGGGCCGCATGGCCGCCGCCATCCACCGCACCGCCGAGGTGCGCCTGGACCGCCGGCACCTGGTCCGCCCGGAGCTGGTGCAGTTCGAGCGGACGGCGGAGGGCTTCGCGCCCCGCAGCCACCCGGTGGACACGGTGGAACGGCCCCCCATGACGGAGATCGCCGAGTACCTCGGACGCCGCCACGTGGCCTGACACACGTTTGCCCGCCGGCCGCCCCGGCCAGGATCGCCACATGGCCCACGAAGCGTCCCCCTCCCCCGCCGTCCCCTCCGCCCCCGACGCCGGCGGTGCCCGGGTCCTGGTCGCCGCCAACCGCGGCCCGGTCTCGTACCTCCTCGCCGAGGACGGCGCCCTGACCGCGCGGCGGGGCGGGGGCGGGCTGGTCTCGGGCCTGTCGGCGGCCCTCGCCGAGCGGCCCGGGGCCCGCTGGATCTGCGCGGCCCTCTCGGACGCGGACCGCGAGGCCGTGCGGCGCGGGATCGCCGAACCGGGCGTCCGGATGCTGGACATCGATCCCACGATGTACGACGCCGCGTACAACGGGATCGCGAACTCGGTCCTCTGGTTCGCCCACCACGGCCTGTGGAACACCCCGCGCGAGCCCGTCTTCGACCGCGCCTTCCACACCGACTGGGAGCGCTACGTCGCCTACAACGAGACCTTCGCCGCCGCGCTCGCGGAGGAGGCCGGGCCCGGCGCCGCCGTCCTCGTGCAGGACTACCACCTCGCGCTGGTCCCCGGGCTGCTCCGGGAGCGCCGCCCCGACCTGCGGATCGCGCACTTCACCCACACCCCGTGGGCCGAGGACGCGACCCTGCGGCTGCTGCCGCCGGCGGTCCGCGAGCAGTTGCTGTGGGGGATGCTCGGCGCCGACGTGCTCGGCTTCCACACCGGGGCATGGGCCGGCGAGTTCCTGGCCGGCGCGGCCCTGGACGGGCCCGGCGGGCGGGCCGTGGCCGTGCCGGACCCCAGCGGTCCGCACGTGGCCCACCAGCGCGCCGGCGCCCCCGGCCCGCGCCGCACCCGCGTGGTGCGCCACCCGCTGGGCGTGGACGCCGACGAGCTGCGGGCGCTGGCCCACCGCCCGGAGGTCGACGACCGGCTCGCGGCGCTGCGGGCCGAGGTCGGCGATCGGCTCACGATCGTCCGGGTGGACCGCACGGAGCTGTCCAAGAACATCCTGCGCGGGCTGCTGGCCTACGCCGAGCTGCTCGACGAGCGGCCCGAGTGGCGCGGCCGGGTGGTCCACCTGGCCTCCGCCTACCCCTCGCGGCAGGACCTGGCCGCCTACCGCGACTACACGCACGCGGTGCACGAGCTGGCCGGCGAGATCAACGAGCGCTTCGGCACCCCGGACTGGCAGCCGGTGCTGCTGTCGGTGAAGGACGACTTCACGCGGTCCCTGGCCGCGTACCGGCTCGCGGACGTGGCCCTGGTCAACCCGGTGCGCGACGGCATGAACCTGGTCGCCAAGGAGGTCCCGGTGGTCTCGGAGGCCGGCTGCGCGATCGTGCTGTCCACCCGGGCGGGCGCGTACGAGGAACTGGCGGGGGACGTGTTCGCCGTGGAGCCCTTCGACGTGAGCGCGACCGCGCGGGCCCTGCACGAGGCGCTGTCGCTGCCGGCCGAGGAGCGGGCCGAGCGCACCAAGCGGCTGGCGGCGACGGCCACGGCCCTGCCCCCGGCCGCCTGGTTCACGGCCCAGCTCGCGGACCTGGCCGAGCTCGACTGAGACCGGGCCCGGCCCCGGACCCCGGCTCAGCCCACCGCGTCGGCCAGAGTGCGCAGGAAGGCGGCGACGGCCGGGGGCCCCGGAAGGACCAGGTCGGCGCGGCCGGCGAGTTCGGGGACCGGGTGGTCCTCGCCCGGGGCGGCGGCGCCCGAGCACAGCAGGAGGCCGGGCAGGCCGTCGGCGCGGAGCTTGTCCACGGCGGCGAACGCGGCGAGGTCGCCGAGGTCGTCCCCGGCGTAGACGACGGCGCGCGCGCCGGTCTCGGCGAGCAGCGCGGTCAGGGCGGCGCCCTTGTCGGCGCCGGGCGGGCGCAGTTCGAGGACGGCGCGGCCCGGTTCGACGATCAGGCCGTGCCGGCGCGCCAACTCGCCGAGGGGTTCGCGCAGGGCCTCGAACGCGGCCTCGGGGTGTTCGGCGCGGCGGGTGTGGACGGCGAGCGCCCGGCCCTTCTCCTCGATCCACGTGCCCCGCCAGGCCCCGATGGAGTCGAGGAACCCGGGCAGTTCGGCGCGGACGGCGGCGACCCCGGGGTGCTCCTCGGGGGCGCGGAGCTCGCCGGTGGCGGCGTCCCAGCGTTCGGCGCCGTAGTGGCCGAGGACGACGAGGTTCTCCAGGCCGGGGACCCCGGCGAAGCCGCCGTGGCGGACGGCGACCCCGGCCGGCCGGCCGGTGATCACGGCGACGGCGGCCACCTTGGGCGCGAGGGCCGCGAGGGCGGGCACGGCGTCGGGATGGGCGCGGGCCCGGTCGGGGTCGGGCACGATCTCGGCGAGGGTGCCGTCGAAGTCGAGGGCGATCACGGCGTGCGCGGGGTCGCGGAGCACGGCGGCGAGGGCGTCGCGGCCGGTCGCGGTGTCGGGCACGGGCAGGGCCGCGGGCGGCGGGGTCCCGGTCGGCGCGCCCGGTGCGGTCGGGTCCGTCGGGTCGGTCGGGTCGTTCGGCAGGTGGTTGCGCTGGCTGCTCCCCATGGGCCGACCCTAACGAACCGGGCCGCGCGGGACACCCCCGCGTCGGGGGCGGCGGGAGGGGTCAGCGGCGGGCCCTGCGGGCCTCGCGCAGCCGGCGCAGGCGGTTCACGAGCGTCGGGGCGTGTTCCAGGGCGCGGGGGTCGTCCACGAGGTGGTTGAGGAGCTGGTAGTAGCGGGTCGGGGTGAGGCCGAGGGCCGCGCGTATCTCGCGTTCCTTGACGCCGACGCTGGGCCAGGGACGCTGTTCGTGGGCGAGGACGGCGACCTCGCGGGGGCTGAGCTCGGGACCGGTCGCGGGGCCGGTCACGGGGCCGGTCGCGGGCGGGGCGGGTTCGCGCGCGTCGTCCGTCCGTTCGTGGCCGGGTGTTGTCCCGGGCGTCGCCTCCTGGTCCGTCATGGGCCCCACCGTAGCCCCGCCGGCCGACACCCGCCCCTCGCGTGGCGGCGGGGGGCGGGCCGGCGGGGGCGGGTCAGCCGGCGTCGGCGGCGCGGGCCTGCGCGGCGATCCTGGCGAGGACCTTGGCGGGCTGCCCGCCGGGGGCGACGGCGGCGCCGATGCCGGTCTTGACGGTCTCGCTGGTGGCGGCCCAGGACTCCTTGTTCACGGGGTACAGGCGGCTGGCCGGGAGGGTCTTGAGGAAGGTCTTCAGGCCGGTGACCTTGGGGTCGGCGCTGCTCTCCATGGCGCGGTAGCCGGAGGAGGTGGTGGGCAGCAGGCCGTAGGTGTCGGTGAACGCGGTCACGTTCTTCTGCGCGAAGAGGGTGTCGAGGAACTTGCCGGCCTCGGCGGGGTGCCCGTTCTTGAAGGCCATGACCCAGTCGGCGACGCCCATGGTGGGTTCCTCGGCGCCGTCGAGGGTGGGCATGGGGGTCATGCCGTACTCAATGCCCTTGGCCTGGGCCTGCTTCATGAGGGTGGGGTGGCCGTTGAGCATGCCGACCTCGCCGCGGGTGAAGGCGTCGAAGGCGGCCTGCCGGTCGAGGGAGGCGGGGGCGACGGGGCCGGTGAGCCCGGGGCCGGTGAGGTGGTCGCGGATCCAGGTGAAGGTGGCCGCGTTGGCGGGCGAGTCGATGGCGTAGGACTCGTCGGGGTCGGTGTACCCGCCGCCGCCGGCGAGGGTCCAGATCATCGTCTCGGCCTGGGCCTCCTCGCGGCCGAGGGGGATGGCGACGGGGGTCTTGACCTTGGCGCGTTCCTTGAGGGCCTTGGCGGCGCTCTCCAGGTCGGCCCAGGTCTTGGGGTGCCAGTCGGTGTCGGCCTTGGCGACGCCGGCCTCGTCGAGGAGCTTGCGGTTGTAGAAGAGCAGGCGGGTGCTGGCGACGAAGGGCATGCCGTACTGCACGCGGCCGACCTTGCCGGCGTCGGCGAGGGACTCCTGGAAGTCGGCCTGGGTGGTGACCTTCAACACCTCGTCGGCCGAGTACAGGCGGCCGGCGGCGGCGTGGTCGGCGTAGGCGCCGATCTGGGCGATGTCGGGGGCCTTGCCGGCCTTGACCATCTCGGCGACCTTGGCGTCGACCTCGGACCAGGAGTAGACGCTGACGTCGACCTTGACCCCGGGGTTGGCCTCCTCGAAGTCCCGGGCGAGCTTGTCCCAGTAGCCCTTGGAGGAATTGGCGGGGCTGTCCCCGTAGTCGGCCGCCACGACCTTGAGGGTCACCTCGTTGTCCCCGGTGAGTCCGAGGGTCCCGCATCCGCCGAGGGTGAGGGTCAGGCTCGCGACGACGCCCAGGGCCACCGCTCCGGCGCGGGTCCGAGAGGTCCGCGCGGTCGGGTGGGGTCGGCTCTCGGGGGTGCCCCCGGGCACCTTCGCCGCCGCGGGCGTCATCGGCGTCCGGTTCGGGTTTCGGCCCTTCACTGCTTGTCTTCCGCCCTGTGTGAGTACGTACGATGCCCATAAGGTCTACACCACTTCCGGCCCCTTCGCGGACCGCCCGACGGACCAAGGTCCCGATTTTGTATGGCGGCTCAACAATCCCTCCCAATGGACTAGACCTTTTCCCGGCGCACGCGCGAGACTGTTCCCCGTGAAACCCGTGAAACACGTCATCGCCCTCGATGTGGGCGGCACCGGGATGAAGGCCGCCCTCGTCGCCGAGGACGGCACCCTGCTCCACGAAGCGCGCCGGGCCACCGGCCGCGAACGGGGCCCCGACGCCGTCGTCGAGTCGATCCTGGAGTTCGCCGCCGAACTGCGCGCCCTGGGCCTGGAGCGGTTCGGGCAGGCCGCCTCCGCCGCCGGCGTCGCCGTCCCCGGCATCGTCGACGCCGACCGGGGCATCGCCGTCTACTCGGCGAACCTCGGCTGGCGCGACCTGCCGATGCGCGACCTCCTCGGCAGACGCCTCGGCGGCGTCCCCGTCGCCCTCGGGCACGACGTGCGCACGGGCGGACTCGCGGAGGGCCGGATCGGCGCGGGCAAGGACGCCGACCGGTTCCTCTTCCTCGCCCTGGGCACCGGCATCGCCGGCGCCATCGGCATCGAGGGCCGCATCGAGGCCGGCGCCCACGGCTACGCCGGCGAGATCGGCCACATCGTGGTCCGCCCCGACGGCCCCGCCTGCGGCTGCGGACAGCGCGGCTGCCTGGAGACCCTCGCCTCCGCCTCCGCCGTCTCCCGCGCCTGGGCCACCGCCGCCGGCGACCCCACCGCCGACGCCGCCGACTGCGCCAAGGCCGTCGAATCCGGCGACCCGCGCGCCCTCGCCGTCTGGCAGGCCGCCGTGGACGCCCTGGCCGACTCCCTCGTCACCGCGCTCACCCTGCTGGACCCCCGGACGCTGATCATCGGTGGCGGGCTCGCGGAAGCCGGGGAAACCTTGTTCACACCACTCCGGACGGCCGTCGAGGAACGCGTCACGTTCCAGCGGCTCCCCCACATCGTTCCGGCAGCCCTCGGGGACACCGCCGGATGCCTGGGCGCAGGTCTCCTCGCCTGGGATCTACTCGCCACGGAGGTACCTGCCTGATGTCCGCAAGCGCACACAGCACGGTCCTGTCCGGCGCCAAGGTGGTGCTGCCGACCGGGACCGTCACCAACGGGCGGGTCATCGTCGACGGCGACCGGATCGCCGGTCACGCCCCGGAGGGCGCCGAGGTCCTCGACCTCTCCGGCCACTGGCTCGTCCCCGGTTTCGTCGACATGCACAACCACGGCGGCGGCGGGGCCTCCTTCACCTCCGGCACCCCCGACGAGGTGCTGCACGGCGTGCGGACCCACCGCGAGCACGGCACCACCACCCTCGTGGCCTCCTTCGTCACCGGCGACCTCGACGAGCTGGGCCGGCGCGCCGCCCTCCTCGCCGAACTCGTCCAGCAGGGCGACATCGCCGGCCTGCACTTCGAGGGCCCGTTCATCTCCCCGTGCCGCAAGGGCGCGCACAAGGAGGACCTGCTCCGCCACCCCGACCCGGCCGAGGTCCGCAAGCTGATCGACGCCTCGCACGGCACGGCGCGCATGTTCACCCTCGCCACCGAGCTGCCCGGCGGCCTCGACTCCGTGCGCCTCCTCGCCGAGCAGGGCGTGATCGCCGCGATCGGGCACACCGACGCCAGCTACGAGCAGACCCGCGCCGCCATCGACGCGGGCGCCACCGTCGCCACCCACCTCTACAACGCCATGCCCGGCCTGGAGCACCGCGCGCCCGGCCCGATCGCGGCGCTGCTGGAGGACGAGCGGGTCACCGTCGAGCTGATCAACGACGGCGTGCACCTGCACCCCGCCATGCTGGAACTCGCCTTCCACCACGCCGGCGCCCACCGCGTCGCCCTCATCACCGACGCCATGGACGCGGCCGGCTTCGGCGACGGCACCTACCACCTCGGGCCGCTGGAGGTCGAGGTCAAGGAGGGCGTCGCCCGCCTGGTCGAGGGCGGCTCCATCGCCGGCTCCACCCTCACCCTGGACACCGCCTTCAAACGCTCGGTGACCGTGGACCGGCTGCCGGTGGAATCCGTGGTGCAGGCCATCTCGGCCAACCCCGCCAAGCTGATCGGCCTGTACGACGAGGTCGGCTCCCTGGAGGCCGGCAAGTACGCCGACCTGGTCGCCCTGGACGCCGAGTTCAACCTCAAGGGCGTCATGCGGCGCGGCGAGTGGATCGTGAACCCGCTCGGCTGACGCCGGATCACGAGAACGCAACCGATCGGCGGCGGTCGGCCCGGGGGTCTGGGCCGGCCGCCGCCGATTTGGCATGATCCCGGGGCACCACCCGCGCGTCCGGGACCGGCCGCGACCGGCCCCCGGGCCCCGCGGGTGGCCCACCGCCCCGTCCGCCCGTCGCGCCACACCCCGGGGGTGCCGCCATGCCCACACCCACACCCGTGCCCGAGGACCCGGCCCGAGCGGCCGGCCCCGTCGGGTTCCCGCTGCCGCCGACCGAGGCCGCGCCGATCCTCACCGTCACCCTCAACGCCGCCTGGGACGTGACCTACCGGGTCCCCCGGATGCGCGCGCACTCCGCTCACCGCGTGGACGAGGTCGCCGAACGGCCCGGCGGGAAGGGCGTGAACGTCTCGCGGGTGCTGGCCGCCCTGGGCGTGCCCACCGTCGCCACCGGCTTCCTCGGCGGGCCCGCGGGGGACCGCCTGGACGCCGCCCTGGCCCGGCTCGCGCCCTCCGTGACGCGGGAGTTCGAGCCCTGCGCGGGCGAGACCCGCCGCACCCTGGGCGTGGTCGACGCGCACACCGGCGACACCACGCAGTTCAACGAGCCCGGACCGCAGGTCACGGCCGCCGAGTGGACCGCGTTCCAGGAGCGCTACGCCCGCCTGCTGGGGCCCGAGGGGCCGGGGATCGGGGCGGTCGCGCTGTGCGGGAGCCTGCCGCCGGGGGTGCCCGTGGGGGCGTACGCGACGCTGGTGCGCGCGGCGCACGCGGCCGGGGTGCCGGTCCTGCTGGACACGGGCGGGGAGGCGCTGCGTCGAGGGGTGGCCGCGCGGCCCACGTGGATCAAGCCGAACGCGGCCGAGCTGGCCGAACTCACCGGCTCCCGCGACCCCCTGACGGCGGCCCGGGACGCGCGCCGACGCGGGGCGCGCACCGTGATCGCCTCGCTGGGGCCGGACGGGCTGCTGGCTACGGGCCCGGCCGGGACCTGGCGGGCCGCCCCGCCCCGGGCCCTGCGCGGCAATCCGACCGGGGCCGGTGACTCGGCGGTGGCGGGGCTGCTGTCGGCGCTGGCCCAGGGGCTGCCGTGGCCGGCCCCGCTGGGGCGGGCGGCGGCGCTGTCGGCGGCGACGGTGGCGACGCCGGCGGCCGGCGAGTTCGATCCGGCGACGTACGCGGAGCTGCTGCCGGCGGTGGCGGTGACGGAAGGCCGCTGACCGGACGGGACGACGTGCCCGGGGGCCGTGACACGGCGGCGGGGGCCGGTCGCTCCCGCGTCCGGCCCCCGCCGCCCCGCTCACCCGCGCGTGCGGGCTATTCCAGCCACAGCTGCGCGATGTTCACGTTGCACTGGGATGCCTGCTCGCAGGTGATGGTGACCTTGTTCTGGCCCTTCTTCAGATTCACTATCGAGAAGGTGTGGGTCCAGCCCCATTCGCCGTCCTTGGCGCGGGAGAAGTTGGCCATGTTGATGCCGTCGTTGCGCTTCTGCTCGTTGACGGTCAGTCCGGGGCGCTGGTCCTTGCCGGGCACCGCGTACGAGAACTTCAGCTTGTAGCTGCGGTCTTCGGGGGCGTCGAAGGTCCAGGTGAGGGTGGCGCCGGCGGTGTTGAGGGCCACGTAGCGGCCGTTGCCGCTCTTCGCGCCGGGCACCGAGCTGTCGATCGTGGCGCCGCCGGTGAGGGCGAAACCGGTGCTGGTGGCGTCGGCGTGCGGCAGGTCCGCCTTGGGGGCCTCGGAGGAGGAGCTCTCCGGGGAGGGCTTGGTCTCCTCCTGGGACTTCTCCGGCTCGGGGGCGGCGGACTGGCCGGATCCGGCCGTGGTCTGCTGCTCCTTCTTCTTGTCGTCGTCCTGGCCGAGCCAGACGGCGGAGCCGATGCCGACGGCGACGGCCGCGACCACCGCTATCGCGGCGATGAGCACGCCGCGCTTGGAGGAGCCGCCGCGCTGCGGGGCGGGCTGGGCATGGCCTTGGCCGGGGCCGCGGGGGCCCTCGGGCCGGCCGCCCTGCGGGGGAACCTGGTAGCCGCCGGCCTGTATGGCCTCGGGGGCCTGGTAGTGCGGCTGCTGCTGCGGGTAGCCGTAACCGCCCTGCGGGGCGTTCTGCTGCTGGCCGTACGGGGCCTGCGGGGGCACGCCGGGGCGGCCGACTCCCTGGTTGCCGCCGTAGGTGCGCTCACCGACGGTGCGGACCTGGTTGTAGGAGGTGCGCGGGACGCCCGGCTGGTGGTCCTGCCGGGCACCCGGGTAGCCGTAGCCACCCGCCGCCGGCGGGTTCCCGCCACCCGTCGCCTGCCCGTCCTCGTAGAGGTAGCCGAAGGGGTCGTCGTCCTCCGGCGGGTTCACCCCGTTGTTCGGGCCGTGGTTCGCGGGCGTCGTCATCGCGGGTCACTCCTTTCGACCCACGGGAGCCTACCCCGAACACCCATGCCCACGGGGTGGCACCCGGGGTGCGGGACGCGCGACGGGGCGCCCGATCACGCTCAGCCGGCGCGCCGCTGGGCCTTGGAGCGGGATCGCTTCTCCACGTACATGCGTTGGTCCGCGGACTGCAGGACCTCTTCGGCGGACATGCCGCAGGCGGCCCATCCGATGCCGAAACTGGCCCCCACCCGAACGGCCCGACCGTCCACCCGGATGGGCGGGATGATGGCGCCCCGCAGCCGGACGGCGAGGTCGGCGGCGTCGGCCACGCCGAGCCCGTCGGCGAGGACGACGAACTCGTCGCCGCCGAGCCGGGCCACGGTGTCGCCGTCGCGGACGCAGCCGGTGAGCCGGCGGGCCACCTCGATGAGGACGGCGTCGCCGGTGTGGTGGCCGAAGCGGTCGTTGATCGACTTGAAGCCGTCGAGGTCGCAGAAGAGGACGGCCAGGCCCTTGGTGCCGTCGTCGGCGGCCCCGGTGTCGGCGGGCGGGGCGACGGCGTGCACGTGGTGTTCCCAGGGGCCGGCCTGCCGGGCGTCGGCCTCGGCGCCGCCCGCGCCGGGGCCCGCGCCGGGGGTGCCGTGCCCGAAGGCGTCGAAGGCGGGGGCGGCCGGGGCGGGGACGGTGGGACCCAGGCCCGCGCCGTCGGCGGGGAACCCGTGCTCGGGGCCGGGCCCGTGCCCGCCGCCGTAGGTGGAACGGGGGTACTCGGCGGGGGCGAAGCCGGGCGCGGGGCCGAAGCCCGCCGCGGCCGGGGCCGGGTCCCCGGGGCCGGCCGCGACGGCGGTCCGGCCCGACTGGGGGCGGCGACAGAGCCGGGAGGAGAGGCGGGCGCGCAGTTCGGCGCTGTTGGGCAGGCCGGTGAGGGAGTCGTGGCTGGCCCGGTGGGCGAGCTGGAACTCGTGCCGCTTGCGGTCCTCGATGTCCTCGACGTGGGTGAGGAGGAAGCGGGGGCCGTCGGCGGCGTCGGCGACCACGGAGTTGCGCAGCGAGACCCACACGTAGGTGCCGTCGCGCCGGCCGAGTCTCAGTTCGGCGCGCCCGCCCTCGGCGGAGGTGCGCAGCAGCAGGCCGATGTCCTCGGGGTGCACGAGGTCGGAGAAGGAGTAGCGGCGCAGCACGGAGGCGGGGCGGCCCAGCAGCCGGCACAGGGCGTCGTTGGTGCGCAGCAGCCGGCCGTGCTGGTCCCCGCCCATCTCGGCGATGGCCATGCCGCTGGGGGCGTACTCGAAGGCTTGGCGAAACGACTCTTCACTGGCGCGCAGGGCCTGTTGTTCGCGTTCGAGGCGGACCAGGGCGCGCTGCATGTTGGCGCGCAGCCGGGCGTTGCTGATGGCGATGGCGGCCTGGAAGGCGTACATCTGGAGGGCCTCGCGGCCCCAGGCGCCGGGCCGCCGGCCGTTGCGGGGGCGGTCCACGGAGACCACGCCGAGCAGTTCGCCGGTGGTCGCGTACATGGGCGCGTACAGGCGGTCCTCGGGGTGCCATTCGTCGGCGAACCGGGGTTCGGGGCCCTCGGTGTGCCACTGCGGCACGTCGTCGTCGAGGAGGACCCAGCCCTCGGTGTGGGGGATGAAGCGCAGGCCGCCCCAGCTCTCGCCCATGAGCAGGCGGCGTTCCCAGGAGGCGCGGGAGCCGACCCGGCCGGTGATCAGGGCCTCGGCGGAGGGGTCCCCGGCGAAGGCGGCGACGACGAGGTCACCGTCGGGCCGGACGAGGTTGACACAGGCGAGTTCGTAGCCGAGGCCGACGACGATGCCGTCCACGACGGTCTGCAGGGTGTCCGCCAGGCTGCGGGCCGTGTTGAGGTCGGCCACCACCCGGTGGAGCTGCCGCAGGGTCGCAAGACGGACATAGGGCTCCGACTCGGTCTCCATTGCTCGCTCTCCCCGAGACCTCGACAGCAACTCCGGTTTTGTCATCGGCGTTTCGGTGCGGTGTCCCGTCCACTGAATCACAGCGCGCTCCGCGCCGGGTACACAGGGTCAACAATTCCTGCCCTCTGTGACTCAAGTCACACGATATGAATATCGAGGTTCACGCACCGCTTTCTCCACCGGGCGCACGCCGGGGCGCCCACGGGGCTCACGGACCCGCTCACACCCCACGCACCCCCCTTCCGCCCCGCCCTCCGGTCCTACGCCTCCGGCCCGAGACGGGGTTCCGCCCGGGGCCCGATGCATCCCCGTGACGGGCGAGATTAGCGTGACGCACGTGATCCCCGTGACCCGCTCCCCCGCGACACCCGCAGACCACCCCCATGCTGAGGGGGTGAGTGAAGCAGAGTTCCGCGCCGCCCTGTCCCGGCTGGCCTCCGGCGTCGTCCTGGTGACCGCGCACGAACCCCCGCTGACCGAGGACGGGCCCCCCGGCGAGGACGTGGGCATGACCGCCACCGCCTTCGTCTCGGTCTCCCTGGAGCCGCCCCTGGTGATGCTGAGCGTGCGGGAGGGCTCCCGCATGGACGACCTGTTGGCCGAACAACCCCTGTGGGCCGCTTCCTTCCTGGCGGAGGGTCAGCACGGCACGGCGGCGCGCTTCTCGATGAAGAACCGGATCAGCGACCGGCTGCTCTTCGCCGACCTCGACACCACCCGGGGCCCCCTCAGCGGCGCCCTGCTGCCCACCGGGGCGCTGGCCTCGCTGGAGTGCCGCACCGAGTCCCTGATCCCCACCGGCGACCACACGATGGTCGTGGCCCGGGTGCTCGGCGCGAGCTTCCCGACCGGGGAGGCGGATCCCCTGGCCTACTTCCGCGGCCGCTACCGCCGCCTCACGGGCTGAGACGCGGGCCGGGCGGACGGGCCGGGCGCGTGGGCGGCTCGCTGTTTCACGTGAAACAGGCCCGGACCACCGCCGGGCCGGGGCGCGACCGCCTACCAGTCCCGGCCGGTCCGTCCCCGTTTGGTCTCCCCGCGCGCCTTCTTCTCCCGCAGCCGCCGCTCGTTGATCCCGCGCGGGATCCGGGTCGGTCGGCGCGGCTTCGGCGGGGGCGCGGTGGCCTCGGCCAGGGTCGAGGCGAGCCGGACCAGGGCGGCCTCCCGGTTGCGCCACTGCGAGCGGTGCTCGGAGGCGCGCACCGTGAGCACGCCGTCCACCAACCGGCCGGCGAGCCGCTCCAGGGCCCGCTCCTTCCACACGGCCGGCAGGGCCTCCGTGGCGCCGAGGTCGAAAAGGGCCTCGACCTTGGAGTCGGAGGTGTTGACGTGTTGCCCGCCGGGTCCCGACGAACGCGAGAACCGCCAGGTGATCTCGGACTCGGGGACCACGACCGAGCCGCGGATGACATGGGGACCTGACATGCCCCCATCGTCCCGCCTCCGACACCCGTCCGTCACGCGCATTACGCGTGATCCCGACGCGGGGCGTGGAACCCGCACGCCCTCCCCACGCGTTGTGGACGACAGCGGTACTTTCTGCAGCACGACAAGGGAAGGGACATCTCATGGCTGTCAGCCTGTCCAAGGGCGGCAACATCTCGCTCTCCAAGGAGGCCCCCGGCCTCAGCGCCGTCACGGTCGGCCTCGGCTGGGACGTCCGCACCACCACCGGCGTGGACTTCGACCTCGACGCCTCCGCCATCGCCGTGAACACGGCCGGCCGCGTCTACTCCGACGCCCACTTCGTCTTCTTCAACAACAAGACCACCCCGGACCAGACCATCGTCCACACCGGCGACAACCGCACGGGCGAGGGCGCGGGCGACGACGAGGCCATCAACGTCAACCTCGCGGGCCTGCCCGCCGACGTGGACAAGATCGTCTTCCCGGTCTCGATCTACGACGCCGAGACCCGCAGCCAGAACTTCGGCCAGGTCCGCAACGCGTACATCCGCGTCGTGAACCAGGCCGGCGGCGCCGAGATCGCCCGCTACGACCTCTCCGAGGACGCCGCCACCGAGACCGCGATGGTCTTCGGCGAGCTGTACCGCAACGGGGCCGAGTGGAAGTTCCGCGCCGTGGGCCAGGGCTACGCCTCCGGCCTCGTCGGCATCGCGCAGGACTTCGGCGTCAACGTCTGACCCGAACGCGCGCCGCGCGCGCCGCATCGCGTCACGAGCCCTCGTCCCCGCTCCGGGGGCGGGGGCTCGCGCGCATCCGCGGCGGTGGCGGCGCGGCTCAGGCGCCCCGGCTCAGGCGTCGCGCATGTGCCCGCAGGCCGCGCAGACCCACAGGCTCGGCTGACGCCACATCGTCTGCCGGCAGACGGGGCACCCGGCCGTCTCGATCCCGTGCGGGCCCATCAGCGGCGGGTCGGGGGTGGCGGCGGCGTAGGCCACGATCCGGGCCCGCACCGCGCCGTCCTCACCGCCCGCCATCCGCAGCAGCCGGGCCTCCCGGGACCGGGCCTCGTCGGCGAAATCGGGTCGCTCCTCGGCTTCGGCACGGGGGTCGGGGCGCAGGTCCGGGGGAAGATCGGTGCTCGTCGTCACCGCACGCACGCTAGGGGAACGCGGGGCGCGGGGGCGCGGGACCGGCCCGGATGCCCCCGGACGGGGGACCGCCCGGCCGCACGGTCGGCCCACGCGCCGATCCCCTCGAACCGCTGCCGGGCCACCGCCGGACGGCCCTCGGACGCCCCTCGGACACACCTGCGACGCCCGCCCGAACTGCCCCCGACAAACCTCGCCGATCCCCCGCGATCCCCACCGATCCGGCCTGAAACGGCCGAAAACGTCATTGTGACGCACCGGCGTCGACGCTAACGGAAGGTCGGCTACCGTCGGGCCATGATCCTGCACCCGCTCGTCCCCCTGGACGGCGACCTGCCCGGCCCGGTGCTGACCGAGGTCGCCACGCTCTACGCCACAAACCGCGCCTTCTTCGAGCTCAGCGGGGACTTCCCGGACCCCGCCCGCATCACCGTCGAACAGGTCGCCGCGGCCCTCGCCGACGAACTCGCGCTGCCCGGCTCCGAGGTGCTCCTCGCCCGCAGCTCCGGCCGCCTGGTCGGCCTGGCCGCGACCCTCGCGCACCACCCGGACCCGGCCGACGAGGACCCGGACCCGTGGATCGGGCTGCTGCTCGTGGACGCCACCGCGCAGCGCTCCGGCCACGGCCGCACCCTGGCCGGGCTGGTCGAGGACCGGTTCCGGGAGGCCGGCCGCGCCGGGCTGCGGCTCGCGGTGCTGGAGAACAACCCGAGCGCCCTCGCGTTCTGGGACGCCCTGGGCTACGAGGAGCTGCGGCGGGGCACCGAGCGGGAACACGGCCGCCCCTGCCGCGTGCTGCGCAAGAAGCTCTGAGTAGCGAGACCGCCGGGCGTCCTCTCCCGCCCGTCGCGGTCACCCCCGTCCGCCGCCCTCGGCACGGTCCGCACACCGTGCCCGACGGGGCCGGACGGCGTGCCCCGGGAGCTCGCCCTATGCCTTCGGGCGTCCACGTCCGTACAACCAGGTGTCCCACACCTTCGACAGCCCCCGTCCCGCGGCCCGTTCCGCGAACGCCGTGAACGCGGCGGTGTCCGCCGTGCCGTGCCGGTGCTCGGTGGCCCACCCCTTGAGCAGGGCGAGGAAGGCCCGGTCGCCGATCTCCTGGCGCACCCGGTGCAGGACCATCGCGCCGCGCCCGTAGACCGGGGCGGCGGAGATCGACTTGGCCGACGGCGGGTCGGCCGGCGGGAACGCCGCCCAGTCGGAGTCCGCCGAGGGGTCCACCGCCGTGTCCCCGCTCAGGTAGGCCCGGAACCGCTGCTCGGCCGTGGGGCCGCCGTGCCGCTCCGACCACAGCCACTCGGCGTAGGTCGCGAAGCCCTCGTTCAGCCACATGTCCTTCCACGTGGCCGGGGAGACCGAGTCCCCGAACCACTGGTGGGCCGTCTCGTGGACGATCAGCGGCACGTCCGGCGGGCCCGGGTAGACGGGCCGGGTCTGCGTCTCCAGCGCGTACCCCAGGGTCCCGGCCGGCGCGACGATCGCGCCCGCCGACTCGAAGGGGTACGGGCCGAAGAGGTCGGCGCACCAGTCGAGGACCTCGGGCAGCCGGCGCAGCGCGGGCCCGGCGGCCTTCGCCTCCCCGGGGTCGACGGCGTTCAGGATCGGGATGCCGCCGGGGCTGCGGCCGGTGGTGGTCTCGAAGCGGCCGACGGCCACCGTGGCCAGGTAGCTCGCCATCGGCTCCCGGGACCGGAAGCGGTAGCGCGAGCGGCCGTCCTCGTCGCCGGCGGCGACGAGCACGCCGTTGGAGACGGCCTTCGTGCCGCGCGGGACGGAGATCGACAGGCTGTAGGTCGCCTTGTCGGAGGGGTGGTGGTTGCCGGGGAACCAGGTCATGGAGCCCACCGGCTCGCCGACGGCGACCGCGCCGTCCGCGCCGCCGAACGGGGCCGGCATCCAGCCCTCGGCGGAGCCGTCGGGGTCCCGGTGCGGCGCGGGCGTGCCCCCGTAGCGGACGGTGACGGTGAACTCGGCGCCCTTGCGCAGTTCGTGCGCGGGCCGCACGGTCAGCTCCTGCCCGGTGTGGTTGAACCGGGCCTCGCGCCCGTCCACGACCACCCGGGAGACCTCCAGGCCGGCGAGGTCCAGGTTGAAGGCGCTCAGGCCCTGCGTGGCCCGCGCGGTGAGCACGGCGGTGCCCGCGAGCCGGCCGCCCCCGGAGCCGACGGCCCCGGCGCCGGCGGGCGGGTCCCAGCTCAGGTCGAGGTCGTAGTGGGCCACGTCGTAGCCGCCGTTGCCGGCCTTCGGGAAGTACGGGTCGCGCAGCCCGGAGGCACCGGGCCGGCCCTGCACCGTGCTCCCCGTGCACCCGCCGAGCAGCAGCGGCGCGGCCAGCAGCGCGGCGGCCGCGAACGCACCGCGCCGTCGGGACCGGGCGGAGCCGGAGCCGGAGCCGGCACGGGTGGTGGGTACGGGGGTCGGGGCGAAGCGGGGGCGCACGGGCGCATCCTAGGCGGAACCCGGCGCTCCGGGCGCGGGCACGGCGACGGGCCCGCCGCGCGCCGGAGGCAACTCCGGCGCGGCGACGGGCCCGTGGACCCCGCACCACCGTGGCGGACGGGCGCACGGCGTGTCAGGTCCCGTCCGGCCGGCAGGGATCCGGACGGGACGGAAGGAGGGGTCAGCGGCCGAGGGAGGCGACGCCGGCCTGCGCGAACTTCTCGTCCAGGTCGCCGCTGGGCGCGCCCGCGACACCGATGCCCGCGATCGGGGCGCCCTTGTACTGGACCGGGGCGCCACCGCCGAGGAACAGGGTGCCGGGGATGTCCTTCAGGTTCGGGGTCTGGGCCAGCCGACCGGCGAGGACGGAGGTCGGGGCGTTCCAGGACACGGCGGTGAACGCCTTGCGCTGGGCCGACTCCCAGGACTGCGGGCCGGCGCCGTCGCCGCGCAGCTGGACCACGGTGTTGCCGTTGCGGTCGACGACGGCGACGGTGACCTTCTGGTTCTCCTTGCGGGCGGCGTCGAGCGCGGCCTGCGCGGCCTTGGTGGCCGAGGCGATGGTGAGGTGGTCGGTGGTGGTCACGTTGCCGCGACCGGCGTCCTGGGCCACGGCGGCGGCCGGGGCGATGGCGGGGGCGGCGGAGGCGTTGACCGCGCCGAAGGCGCCGGCGCCGAGCACGGCCGCCACGGCGGCACCGGTGAGGACGCGGGTACGGGTGTTCATCGCTGTGACTCCAAGGGATGCGGGGTGTGGTGCGGTGGCCGGGAGTACCTCTCGGCCCCCTGGGCCGGGGAAGGTTCGGGCCCGGCCTCCGGGTCCCTGCGGACCGGGTGACCGGCGGGCCCCCACCGGCTCTTCGATCCTCCCCGCGCACCCCCCGGCGGCGGATCCGCGCACCGGCTCGCTCCGGCGCGCGGACCGGTGGACCCGAGGGTCCACCGATCGGTTGATGCGGGGCCCGCGCGCGCCGCCAGACAATCCCCTCTCACCCACCCCCCACGCCCCGGATCCGACCTTTCGGGCGGGCGCACGGCAGCATGGAGGGTGCCCGCACCCCAGGAGTACCGCCCATGAACCGCCGCGCCGCACCCCCCGAACCCGCCGTCGGGCCCCTCGACGGGCCCGCCGCGCCCCGGGCCGGCGCACCCGTCCCGACCGGCGCGAGCGGTGTGCCCGGCACCGACCCCCGCGCCGCCCGGCTGCTGGCCGCCGTCGTGCACACCGCGTTCTTCCTGCTGCTGATCGGCTCCCTGTCCCGGTACCTGCTGCGGCACCCGGGCGAGGCCCGGATCCCGTGGGTGATCGCGCTCAGCGCCGTCCTCGCCCTGCTGTACCTGCTCGGACCGGCCGCCGCCCCGCCCACCGAGGGCCCGCCGCCGCCGGGCCGGCGCACCCCGCGCGGGCCGCTGCTGCGCCTGGTGCCGCTGGTCGCGGCGTGGGTGGTGCTCGTGCTGCTCGCGCCGAGCTTCGCGTGGTGCGCGGTGCCGCTGTTCCACACCGCGCTGCGGACCCTGCGGCCGCGCGCGGCCGTGGTCCTGGTCACCCTGCTGACGGTGCTGGTGGTGGTGGCCCAGTTCCGGCTGGCGACCGTCTTCGACCCGAACCTGCTGCTCGCCCCGCCCGCCGTCGCCGCCCTGGCCACCGCCGTGTTCCTGCACATGGAACGGCAGGCCGAGGAACAGCGGGCCCTCATCGCCGACCTGCTGCGCACCCGCCGCGAGCTCGCCGAGGGCATGCGCCGTGAGGGCACCCTCGCCGAACGCCAGCGGCTCTCCGCCGAGATCCACGACACCATCGCCCAGCACCTGTCCAGCCAGCAGATGCTGCTCCAGGCCGCCGACCGGATCTGGGACGCCGACCCGGGCACGGCGCGGGCGCACGTGCGCACCGCCGGCGAGATCGCCGGACGCGGGCTGGCCGAGGCACGCCGGCTCGTGCACGATCTGGCACCCGCCGAACTCGCCGCCGGTCCCGCCCCCGGCACCCCCACCGCCCTCCCCGGCGCCCTGCGGGCCCTGGACGCGGGCCCCGACCTCCTCGTCCGCTTCCACGTCGAGGGCGCCCCGGTACCCCTGCCGGCGCCCGTGGAGGCGGCGCTGCTGCGGATCGCGCAAGGGGCGCTGGCCAACGTGCGCGAGCACGCGGGCGCGAGCACCGCCGCGCTGACCCTGTCCTTCCTCGGCGACCAGGTGGTGCTGGACGTGGCCGACGACGGACGCGGCTTCACCCCGGGCGCGGCCGGCGGACCGGGCACGGGCGTGCGCCGGGGCCGGGGGCACGGGCTGCCCGCGATCCGGGCCCGGCTGGCGAAGGTGGGCGGCACCCTGACCGTGGAGTCCGCCCCGGGCGAGGGCACCGTGCTGTCGGCGGCGGTGCCGCTGTCCGGCCGCCCCGCCGTCGCGGACCCCGCCCCCTCCCCCATCGACCCGATCACCCCCGACGCACCGGAGTCCGCCCGATGACCACGATCCTGCTCTGTGACGACCACGCGGTGGTCCGCGCCGGCCTCCTCGCCCTGCTCGGCAGCACCCCCGACATCGAGGTGCTCGGCGAGGCGGGCGGCGGGGAGGAGGCGGTGGTCCTCGCCGAACGGCTGCGGCCCGACGTGGTGCTGATGGACCTCCAACTCGGCGACGGCATCGACGGGGTGGAGGCCACCCGCCGGCTGGTCGCGCTCCCGAACCCGCCGCACGTGCTGGTGCTCACCACGTACGACACCGACGCCGACATCACCCGCGCGATCGGCGCGGGCGCGACCGGGTACCTGCTGAAGGCCGAGCGGCCCGAGGAGCTGTTCGCGGCGATCCACGACGCGGCCCAGGGCCGCACCGTGCTCTCGCCGCCGGTGGCCGGTCGGGTCATGGCGCACCTGCGGGGCGGCACCCGGCCCGCCCTGACCGACCGGGAACGCGACATCCTGGGCCAGCTCGCGCGCGGCCTGGGCAACCGCGAGATCGCCCGCGCGCTGTTCATCAGCGAGGCCACCGTCAAAACGCACCTGGGGCGGATCTACGACAAGCTCGGCGTGGACACGCGCGCGGGCGCGGTGGCCGTCGCGAAGGAACAGCGCCTGCTCCCCTGAGCCCGCGCCGATCGGGGGTCGGCGGGCGGCCGGCCCCGCCCGCCCCGGAACCGTGACACCATCGACCACGTGCTCGACATCGGCTACTCCCTCTCCCGGCGCTTCCCCGACCCTCCGCAGACCGACTACCGGACCGCGGACGTCCACACGCTGCGCCACGACCTGTTCTGCGGGGACGTCTACCTCGCCGACACCGTGGAAGACCGCGAGGTGGCCACGGACTGGGGTTGGGTGCCCGTCCTCGACTTCGCCTGGGCCCTCTGCGACATCGCCGAGGAACTCGACAAGGACCCCCGCGGCAGCCGCTCCGCCCACCGCCGCTTCGCCGAACTCGACTTCACCGAGTCCGCCGACCGCCTGCTCTTCGAGCGGCGTTTCGGCTGGGTGGACATCTACGCGGAATGGATGCCCGGCAACGAGGAACCCCTGGCCTTCGGGCACGCCGTGTTCCGCCGCGAGGCCCGCGACTTCCTGCACGACCTGATCGCGGACCTCATCGACATGCACGAGGGCCTGGGCGACAACCCCTCGATCTGGAGCCTCCAGGCCCGCTTCCCCCGCGTCCCCGCGTAACGGCCCGCGCCCCTGTTTCACGTGAAACAGGGGTCCGTTTCACGTGAAACACGGAGCGCGTTTCACGTGAAACACACCGGGACCCGGCGACCGGGACCCGAGACCCCGCTCCCGGCGCCCGACACCCCGATCCCGGGGCCCGCTACGGCGCCTCCACCCGCACGCCCAACCGGGCCGCGAACACCGGCGCCAGGTCGATCAGCTGCGCGGGACTGATCACCGCGCCCGCCAGCGCCTCCACCCCGCCCGCGAAGTCCAGCTCCGTCGCCCCGCGCAGGTCCACGTCGGTCAGTCGCGCCCCGGTCAGCTCGGCGCCCCGCACCACGCAGTCCCGGAACTCCACCCGCTCCAGCACCGCCCGCGCGAAATCGGGCTCCACGAGCACGCAGCCCTCGAAGACCACGTCCCGCAGCCGGGCCTCCCGCAGGTTCAGGAAGTCGATCTTCCCGCCCCGCACCAGCACCCGCTCCCACACCGAGCCGTGCGCCCCGACCCCGCCGAGCCGCGCGTCCACGAGTTCCACGTCCCGCAGCGTCCCGTCCGCGAGGTCCGCCCCGACCCCCCGAACCCCGACCAGTCGGCTGTCGAGGAACCGGGCCCCGCGCAGCCCCGTCCCGTCCAGGGCGCAATCGCGCAGTTCGCAGTCGAGGAAACGGCTCCCCGCGCCCTCCTGTCCCCCGAAGTCCTGCCCGGCCAGCAGCACCCCGTCGTGATCGCCGTCGGGCCGCAGCCCGCCGCCTTCCCAGGGCAGCAGCTCCGCCAGGTTCAGCTCGGGCCGCCGGGCCGGCTTCACCGCCCGCGCCCCGCGTCCCCGTCCCGTACCGCCATCCGTCCGTCCACCCGCGTTCTTCGCCATCCGCCCACCCTGCCGCACCGCGCCGACAACACGGCCCCGGCGGCCCTCAGCGCGCGCCCAGCGCCCGTCCGCCGAGCAGCTCGGCGATCACGAGCTGCTCCGCCGGCAGCGGCTCCCCGTCCTCCAGCTCCCACAGGCTGTTCTGCAAGACCCGGCCCAGGGTCCAGGCCCGGGCCCGTTCCCGGTCCAGCCCGAGCACCCCCGTCATGAGGTCGAACCACCGCGGCACCACGTCCGCGTCGAACCGGTCCGCGATCGCCGGCAGCAGCTCGAACCCCGGGTCCCCGGCCAGCGGCTTGGGGTCGATGGCCAGCCACTCCCCCCGCCCCTCGGCCCGCGCCCCGGGCGGCGCGGCCAGCACGTTCTCGTAGTGCAGGTCCCAGTGCAGCAGCCGGTCCCCGGGCTCGTCGGCGACCTCCGCGACGGCCGCCGCGCACCCGCGCAACACCCGCCGGGCCCGCGCGTCCGCGACCCCCGCCAGGGCGCCGGGCACCTGCGCCAGCATCTCCTTCGCCACGTCCCCCAGGCTCCGCAGCCCGGCGGGCGCCGGCCGCGCCGTGAGCCGGGCCAACAGCTCGGCGATCACACGGACCGCCGCGTCCCCGTCCCGCCCCGCGAGCTCCGTCAGGTGCCGGCGCTCGTCGAGGCGCTCCAACAACATCGTGCCGGTGCCCTCGTCGTGCTCCAGCAACCGGACCGCGCCCCTGCCGTCCCAGGCCCGCAGGGCCACCGGTTCGCCCTCGCTCTCCTCGTCGAGGAGTTGGAGCTTGAGCACCGCCCGCGTGCCGTCCGCGCGCTCCACCGGCAGCACCAGAGCCGCCATGCCGTGCATCACCGGGCCGGTCCGGCGCAGCCCCCACGCGTCCGTGAACCGGTCCGCCAGCGCCGGCAACCCGGCCAGGAACTCCCGCCCCACCTCCCCGTGCGCCCGTTCCTGGGAGGCGCGCAGCCCCTCGGGCACCTCCACGCCCCACTCCCCCGACCCACCGGCCCCGGCCCCGTCCCTGTCCCTGTCCACGCCCGCACCCTACGGCGGCCGTTCAGCCGATGCCCACCTTCCGCAAGGTGTCCGCGAACGCCGCCGCGTCGAACATCGAACGGTCCTTCGCCCCCACCGGCTTCCCCTCCACCAGCACCACCGGGGTGCCCGGCACCCCGGCCGCCTCGAACTCCCGCTGGGCCCGGGCCGCCCAGCTCCACCACCGGTCCGTGCGGACCTCCGCGTCGAAGCCGGCGCCGCGCAGCCCCGGCACCCGGTCCGCGATCCGCAACAGGTGCTCGTCCGTGAACCCGCCCTTGACCTGGGACGCGAACAGCGCCGCGTGGTACTCCGCGAACCGGCCCCGCTCGGCCGCCGCCCGCAGCGCGTTCACGGCCTTCGCCGACCCCCGCGTCCCGTCCGAGTCCAGGAACGACGCCAACACGTACTCCACCCGCACCTTGCCCTCCGCCGCCCGTCGCAGCAGCGTCTCCCCGCCCGTGGCCTCGAACCGCGCGCACCACGAACAGCGCGGGTCCGCCAACACCCGCGCCACCTTGGGCGCCTTCGGGTCGCCCACCACGATCCGCGCGCCGTCCACCCGCGCGGGCAGCTTCGCCAGCAGGTCGGCGATCGGACTCGTGCGCACCACCGCCACGTCCTCCGCCGCCGCCACCGGATCCGCCGCGGCCGGCGCCCCGTCCCCGCCCCCACACCCGGCCAGCGCCGTCACCACGAGGGACACCCCCACCAACGGCGCCGCCCACCGCCCCGCCCGCACACCCGCACGCCACCGCACGCCCCACACCTCACCACATCGACAAACCGGACGAACCCTCCGCCACCCTAGGAAGGCCGGCCGCCCCCGCGCATCGACCGAAGGACCCTGATCACCCCCGCCCCGCCCCGCCCGCCGACCCCTGGACAGCACTCCGGCCCCCGGTGTACCAACGACCCCATGACGGTCAACGGCGGTATATCCCACTGGTTCGCCGACCTGGGCCTCCCGCCCGCCCGCGAACCCCTCGCCTCCTCCGCCGACACCGACGTCGCGATCGTCGGCGGCGGCTACACCGGCCTGTGGACGGCGTACTACCTCAAGCGCGCCGACCCCGCCCTGCGCGTCACCGTCCTGGAACGCAAGTTCTGCGGCCACGGCGCCTCCGGCCGCAACGGCGGCTGGCTCTACAACGGCATCGCGGGCCGCGCCGCCCACGCCGCCCGGCACGGCCGGCCCGCCGCCATCGCCCTCCAGCGCGCGATGAACGACACCGTCACCGAGGTGATCGACACCGCCGCCAAGGAGGGCATCGACGCCGACGTGCACCGCGGCGGCGTCCTCGAAGTGGCCCGCACCCCCGCCCAACTCGCCCGCCTGCGCGCCTTCCACGCCGACGAACTCGCCCACGGCGAGACCGACCGCCTCCTCCTCGGCGCCCGCGAGACCCGGGCCCGGATCGACGTGTCCGACGCCGTCGGCTCCTCCTGGACCCCGCACGGCGCCCGCCTGCACCCGGCCAAACTGGCCGTCGGCCTCGCCGCCGCCTGCGAACGCCTCGGCGTCGTCATCCACGAGTCCACCCCGGTCACCGAGATCGCCCCCCGGCGCGCCGTCACCCCCTACGGCACGGTCCGCGCCCGGTACGTCATCCGCTGCACCGAGGGCTTCACCGCCGACCTCAAGGGCGCCCACCGCACCTGGCTGCCGATGAACTCCTCGATGATCGTCACCGACCCCCTGCCCGACCGGCTCTGGGACCGGATCGGCTGGCAGGGCGCCGAGACCCTCGGCGACATGGCCCACGCCTACATGTACGCCCAGCGCACCGCCGACGGCCGCATCGCCCTCGGCGGCCGGGGCGTCCCCTACCGCTTCGGCTCCCGCACCGACAACGACGGCCGCACCCAAGCGGCCACGATCCGGGCCCTCACCGACCTGCTGCACGCCTTCTTCCCCCAGGCCGTCGGCGTACCGATCGCCCACGCCTGGTCGGGCGTCCTCGGCGTCCCCCGCGACTGGTGCGCCACGGTCACCCTGGACCCGGCCACCGGCCTCGGCTGGGCCGGCGGCTACGTGGGCTCGGGCGTCGCCACCGCCAACCTCGCCGGCCGCACCCTGCGCGACCTGATCACGGGCACCGACTCCGCCCTCACGACCCTCCCCTGGGTCAACCACCGCGTCCGCGCCTGGGAACCCGAACCCCTGCGCTGGCTCGGCGTCCACACCCTCTACGCGGCCTACCGCACGGCGGACCGCGCGGAATCCCGCACCCACACCCCCACCACCCACCCCCTGGCCACCCTGGCCGACAAACTCGCGGGCCGCCACTGACCCCGAAAACCACCAGGGACCCGCCGCGAACAACGCGGCGGGTCCCTGACCTGCGAGCCCCCTGTCGGGTTCGAACCGACGACCCCCGCTTTACAAGAGCGGTGCTCTGGCCAGCTGAGCTAAGGAGGCATGGCCTCTGTCACTTTACACAGGGGGTCCCCGGGGCTGCCATCAACTTGTTCGCGTCGGGGTACTGACAGATCGGTGGCCGGCCGGTAGCGTCACCCACGGTCCACCACGTGGACTAGACCACGTCTTTTCCTTCCACTCGGATCGTCCGGCACGTTCCTGCCGGTAGAAGGGACACACCACCATGGCCTCCGTCACGTTCGAAAAGGTCTCCCTGCGCTACCCCGGCGCCACCTCCGACTCCGTCAAGGAGCTGGACCTGGAGATAGCCGACGGCGAGTTCCTCGTCCTCGTCGGTCCCTCCGGCTGCGGCAAGTCCACCTCGCTGCGGATGCTCGCGGGCCTGGAGGACGTCACCGCCGGGTCCATCCGGATCGGCGACCGCGACGTCACCGACCTGCCGCCCAAGGACCGGGACATCGCGATGGTGTTCCAGAACTACGCCCTGTACCCGCACATGTCCGTCGCGGACAACATGGGCTTCGCCCTGAAGATCGCGGGCGAGGACAAGGCCACCATCCGCCGCAAGGTGGAGGAGGCGGCGAAGATGCTCGACCTCACCGAGTACCTCGACCGCAAGCCCAAGGCCCTCTCCGGCGGTCAGCGCCAGCGCGTGGCCATGGGCCGCGCGATCGTGCGCAAGCCGCAGGTGTTCCTCATGGACGAGCCGCTGTCGAACCTCGACGCCAAGCTCCGCGTGTCCACCCGCACCCAGATCGCCGCCCTCCAGCGCGACCTGGGCATCACCACCGTCTACGTCACCCACGACCAGGTCGAGGCCATGACGATGGGCGACCGGGTGGCCGTGCTCAAGGACGGGATCCTCCAGCAGGTGGACACCCCGCGGAACATGTACGACCGGCCCGCCAACCTGTTCGTCGCCGGCTTCATCGGCTCCCCGGCCATGAACCTGGTCGAGGTGCCGATCACCGACGGCGGCGTGCGGTTCGGCGAGTCCGTCGTGCCCGTGTCCCGTGACGCGCTGGCCGCCGCGACCGAGGCCGGCGACCGCACCGTGACCGTCGGCATCCGCCCCGAGCACTTCGACATCGGCGAGAGCGGCGGCCTGAGCGTCACCGTGAACGTGGTCGAGGAGCTCGGCGCCGACGGCTACGTGTACGGCTCGGCCCGCGTGGGCGAGGAGTCCAAGGACATCGTCGTGCGCGTCGGCGGACGCGCGGTGCCCGAGAAGGGCGCCGAGCTGCACGTCGTGCCGCGCGCCGGCGAGCTGCACGTGTTCTCCACCTCCACCGGGGCCCGCCTCTCCGACTGAGGCGCGGGGGCGGGCCGTTGACCCGACCGCCCCGCCCCCGGACCTCGACCCCGCGCGAGCGGCGACCGCGTCACCCCTGCGGCCGTCGCTCGCGCACCCATATGACAATGACCGCGACAGAAGCGGACGTTCCACCCTGCGAACGTCAACTCGGCTTTCGAAAAGCCACGTCGAAACATCCCCCGGTCGAGTGACTAAATGTCGCCAAATCTTCACCGAGCGCTACGCTCCCCTTCGTGACCCACTCTGCCCGCCGAATCGGCCGATCCCTCACCCTGGTGCTGCCCGTCGTCCTGGTCCTGTCCGGGATCCTGGCGGTCACCCTGGTCCCCTGGGCGGACACCTCCTCCTCCCAGGTCCTCACGGCCTCCGCCGAGGACGTGTCCTCCCCCGCCAACGCCAAGCCCCGCACCCCGCAGGACGTGCTGCGCGACCGGCTCGTCGGGGAGGTCCAGCAGGGCACCCAGCCCGGCACCGTCCTGACCCACCTCCAGCAGGAGGTGGACAAGCGCCCCTCGCTCGCCGCGTACTGCGTCGGCATCGCCCGCGCCATCGGCCGGGCCGCCGTGGACGTGCACGGGCCCACCAAGGCCCAGTCCTACGCCCGTCCCGTGTGCGACACCTCCTACGCCGCCGGCGTCGCCTCCTTCGCGAGCTGACCCGGGGGCACCGACCCCGGCCACCGGTCGAGCGCGCCGCCGCGCGCGACGACCCGCCCCCGCGGTCGCCCCACGAGACCCGTCCGCGTTCCCGGCCCGGCGGCCGGCCCCGACGCCCGCACCGCGGCGTCCGGCCCCCGCCGGACCGCGCGCGTCTCCCCCTCCCCGAGCGCCCATACCCGGCCGTTCGCCCCGTCTCCCTCGGCACGCACGGCCGCCCCGTAGGCTTCCCCGCATGACGGAAGCCTCCGACGACCGACCCGACACCGCACGCGCCGCACGCGCCGGCGGTGCCCCCTCCTCGGCCGCCCACCCCGGTACCCCGACCCAGGCCGTGGTCCTGGCCGGCGGCCAGGGCTCCCGGCTGCGCCCCTACACCGACGACCGGCCCAAGCCGATGGTCGAGATCCCCGGCACCGGCGTGCCGATCATCGGCCACCAGCTCGCCTGGCTCGCCGCCGAGGGCGTGACGGACGCCGTGATCTCCTGCGGCCACCTCGCCGAGGTGCTCCAGGAGTGGCTGGACAAGGCCGAACTGCCGCTGCGGGTGACCACCGTGGTGGAGAACGAGCCGCTCGGCCGCGGCGGTGGCCTCAAGTACGCCGCCGCCCACCTGCCGCACCCGGACCGGCCCTGGTACGCGACCAACGGCGACATCTGGACCCGGTTCTCGCTGCGCGAGATGGCCGCCTTCCACAACGAGCGCGGCGCGACCGCGACCCTCGCCCTGGCCCGCCCGCGCATCCCGTGGGGCGCGGTCGAGACCAACGAGTTCGGGCACATCCTCGACTTCATCGAGGCCCCGCCGTCCCCGTACCTGATCAACGCCGGGGTGTACGTGTTCTCCGCGGACTTCGCGTCCCTCCTGCCGGACCTCGGCGACCACGAGCGCACGACGTTCCCGCGGCTGGCCCGCGAACGCCGGCTCGCCGGTTTCCCGTTGCCGCAGGGCGCGTACTGGCGCGCGATCGACACCGCGAAGGACCTCACCGAGGCCGCCAAGGAACTCGCCGCCCAGAAGCGCGGCTGAGGCCCCGCCCGGAGCGGGTCACGAACACGGCCGTGGGGCCCGTCGCGCGTCGTGCGCGACGGGCCCCACGGCCGTTCCCCGATCGTTGCGATCCGTCCGGTCAGTTGCCGAGCAGGCCGCCCACCAGGCCGCCGCCCTTGTTCGCGCCGCCGGAACCGGAGCCCGGCTCGGCGGCCCCGCCGGAGCCCGAGCCCGGGGCCGCGCCGCTCGCGGGACCGGAGTCCGAGCCGCCGCCGCCCTGACGCGGGGTCGACTTCGGGGAGCCGGAACGCGGTGCGGAGGACCCGGTGCCCGAGCCCTTGCCCGCGCCGGAACCGGAGCCGCGGCTCGGGGTCGAGGAGCCGGTCTTCGCGCCCTGCGGGCTCTGCGAGGCGGTCTTGCCGCCGGTCGGCGCCGCCGAGGGCCCGGTGCCCGTGACCCCCTTCGCGGGCCGCTGCCCGCGCGGGGCGCTCGCCGTGCCCGGTTCCTGCGGGAGCGGGGAGCCGGGCAGGTAGTTGCTGGGCTCGCGGCCCGGACCGGGCACGGTGACGACGGTGCTGGAGCGCACCGCCCCGCCGAGCAGCGAACCGAGCAGCAGGGTCAGCCCGCAGACCACGGCGGCCATCATGGCGCCGCGCCGCAGCACCCGGCGGCGCAGTTCCCACACGGCCGAGCGGGGCCCGAGGGTCCGCCACGCCTCGCCCGCGAGGCGCCCGTCCAGCGAGTAGACGGGGGCGCCGGCGATGATCAGCGGGCTCCACGCGGCGAGGTAGATGATGTCGGGCGCGTCGTACGCCGGCACCGTCCGCCAGCTCACCGTCATCAGCAGCGCCGCCGACAGCAGCGCGCCGATGCAGGCCGCGAACCGCTGCCACAGGCCGAAGATGGTCAGCACGCCGACGATGACCTGGAGGAAGGCCACCGTCAGGCCGGCGCCGACCGGGTGGGCGAGGGCGAAGTCCCGCAGCGGTTCGGCCAGGGCCCACGGGTGCAGGGTCTGCAACCACGTGACCATCGAGCCGCGTTCGCCGCCGTCGAAGTACACCGGGTCGCAGAGCTTGCCCATCCCCGCGTAGACGGAGATGAAGCCGAGGAAGACCCGCAGCGGCAGCAGGACCACGCCGAGGTTCATCCGGCGGTCCGGGTAGTACGAGGAGTGCCCGCGCGCGTCCGCGCCCCCGCGCCGCGCGCCGGACCCGGGGGGCTGCGGGGCCACGGGGGCGCCGGAGAGCCGCACGGGCGGGAAGGCACGGGTCTCGCCGCCGGCCGCGCCCGCGCCGGGGTGGCTGCGCTGGCCGATGACGGTGGGGGTGGCGAGGGTGTCCTCGGCGAGGTCGCGGTCGAGGTCCACGCGGGGGATGGTCTGCGTGGCGCCGCCGTCGAACTCCTCGCCGCGGCCGAGGCCGGCCTCGCGCACCGCCTGGAGCAGGCCGCCGGTCGCGGCGTCCTGGCCGGGGGCGGACTTGCCGCTCCACGCCACGAGGTTGCGCCGGCGGGTGACCACGGCGGCTCCCGCGAGGGCGCCGGCCAGGGCCGGGACGCGGGCCGGATTCGGCGCGCCGGGCGCGGAGGCGGGGGCGGTCGCGGGACGCGCGTTCGGGCTCGGGGAGAGCCGGACGCGGAAGCTGGCGTGGTTCACGATGACCTGTGCGGGGTCGCACGGCACCTTGACCATGCTCAGTGCGGGCTGGTCGTCGAACCTGGGCGTTCTGGTGTCCACACTCATCTAACCGAGTGATGAGTGTTTAGGACACTGCTTGACAGAGATGCTCTGTCGGGGGCCCGTCAAGATCAGGCCGGCCGGGGAACGGCCGTTCGGCGGCCGTGCGCCCGGCCTCCCGGGGTGGGGGAACGGGTCGGACGGAGGTGGACCGGGGGCTTCGCGGAGGGGATCCGACGGGCTCTCCCGCCCCACCCGTCACACCCGTACCGGCTCCGGGAGCCCGCTCGGGGTCCGGGCCGGCCGAAAGCAGAAGGCCCGGCGCCCTCCGACGCCGCCCGCCCGCCCGCCCGCCCGAAGAGCCGTGCCCGCGCCCCGTGCCCGGGACGGATCCTCGGATCCTCGGGGCACGGCGCACGGGCACGGGCTCACGCGGTTCAGGCGCGGCGGCGGGATGCCTCGTAGAGGACGACGCCGGCGGCGACACCGGCGTTCAGCGACTCGGCGCCGCCCGGCATCGGGATGCGG
The DNA here is from genome assembly GCF_049606955.1 of Streptomyces dryopteridis. NCBI lineage: Bacteria > Bacillati > Actinomycetota > Actinomycetes > Kitasatosporales > Streptomycetaceae > Streptomyces > Streptomyces dryopteridis. The sequence goes on from NZ_CP187113.1 coordinate 2,558,391, forward strand.
ACCAGGAAGTCGCAGGTCTCGCCGACGAGCCGGCCCAGGCCCTTGCCCTCGGAGCCGACGACGACGACCACGGGGCCGCCGAGCGCCTCCAGGTCGCCGATCTCGTGCGTGCCCTCGGCCGCGAGGCCGACGATGGTGATGCCGGCCTTCTTGTACTCCTGGAGCGTGCGGGTCAGGTTGGTGACCCGGGCCACGGGGGTGCGGGCCGCGGTGCCGGCGGAGGTCTTCCACGCGCCGGCGGTCATGCCGGCCGCGCGGCGCTCGGGGATGACCACGCCGTGCCCGCCGAAGGCGGAGACGGAGCGGATGATCGCGCCGAGGTTGCGCGGGTCGGTGACGCCGTCGAGGGCCACGATCAGCGGGTCCTGGCCCGCGTCGTACGCCTCGGCGGTGAGGTCCTCCGGGTGCGCGTACTCGTACGGCGGGACCTGGAGGACGAGGCCCTGGTGGTTCAGGCCGTTCGTCATCCGGTCCAGCTCGGGGCGGGGGGCCTCCATCAGGTTGATGTTGCCGCGCGCCTGGGCGAGGGCGAGGGCCTCGCGCACCCGCTCGTCGTTGTCGATGAACTGCTGCACGTACAGGGTGCTGGCGGGCACGCCGTCGCGCAGGGCCTCGAAGACCGAGTTGCGGCCCACGACCATCTCGCTGGTGCCCTTGGGGCCGCCGCGCCGGGGCGCGGGACGGCGCCGCGCGGCCTGGCGGGCCTTGGCGTTCTCCAGCCGGTTCTTCTTGTGACCCTTGCGGTCGGCGGCGGGCGGCGTGGGGCCCTTGCCCTCGAGGCCCTTGCGCCGCTGGCCACCGCTGCCGACCGTGGCGCCCTTCTTGTTGGACGTGCGGCGGTTCCTGCGCTGGCTGTTCCCGGCCATGACCTCGACCTACCCGATTCCTTGGTGCTGCGAAAAATATGTACGTGTGAATGTCAGTGTGCCGTCCGCGCGCGCGGACGGCACATGCGGGCCCGCCGCCCGGCCGGGGTTCCGGCGGGTGGCGGGCCGTGGCTCAGCGCGGGCCGAGCGTCCAGCGCGGGCCCGTGGGACCGTCCTCGACGACCAGGCCCGACTGGGTGAGCTGGTCGCGGATCGCGTCGGCGGTGGCCCAGTCCTTGCGGGCGCGGGCCGATTCCCGCTGTTCCAGCACCAGCCGGACGAGGGTGTCCACCGCGCCGTGCAGATCCTCGCCCCGATCGGACTCGCCGGCCCAGTGCGGGTCGAGCGGGTCCAGGCCGAGCACGCCGAGCATGGCGCGGACCTCGGCCAGTCGGGCGATGGCGCCTTCCTTGTCGTCGGCGGCCAGGGCGCTGTTGCCCTGCCGGACCGTGGTGTGCACGATGGCCAGCGCCTGCGGCACGCCGAGGTCGTCGTCCATGGCCTCGGCGAAGGCCGGCGGCACCTCGGCGGCGGGCTCGACCGGCCCGCCGGCCTTCTCGACGACCCGCTGCACGAAGCCCTCGATCCGCGCGAACGCCGACTCGGCATCGCGCAGGGCCTCCTCGCTGTACTCGATCATCGAACGGTAGTGCGGGGTGCCGAGGTAGTAGCGGAGCACGATCGGGCGCCAGTTCTTGACCATCTCGGAGACCAGCACCGAGTTGCCCAGGGACTTCGACATCTTCTCGCCCGACATGGTGACCCAGGCGTTGTGCACCCAGTACGTCGCGAACTCGTCGCCGAACGCCTTGGCCTGGGCGATCTCGTTCTCGTGGTGCGGGAAGATCAGGTCCAGGCCGCCGCCGTGCACGTCGAAGGCCGAACCCAGGTACTTGTGCGCCATCGCCGAGCACTCCAGGTGCCACCCGGGCCGGCCGCGCCCCCACGGTGTCTCCCAGGAGGGCTCCCCGGGCTTGCACGCCTTCCACATGGCGAAGTCACGGGCGTCGCGCTTGCCGGTCTCGCCCACCATCTCGGGCTGCCGGATGTTGTCGAGCTCCTGCCCCGAGAGGGACAGGTAGCCGGGGAAGGACTTCACGTCGAAGTAGACGTTGCCCTCCGCCTCGTACGCGTGGCCGCGCTCGATCAGACCGCGCATCATCTCGATCATCTCGGGGATGTGGCCGGTGGCGCGCGGTTCGTAGGTGGGCGGCAGGCAACCGAGGGCGTCGTAGCCGTTGTTGAAGGCTCGCTCGTTCTCGTAGCCGATGGACCACCAGGGGCGGCCCTGGTCGGCGGACTTGGAGATGATCTTGTCGTCGATGTCGGTGACGTTGCGGATGAACGTGACCTCGTAGCCGCGGTGGGCGAACCACCGGCGCATGATGTCGAAGTTCAGCCCGGACCGGATGTGTCCGATGTGCGGAGCGGCCTGCACGGTCGCACCACAGAGGTAGATCGAGACGCAGCCCGGGACGAGCGGGGAGAAGTCGCGGATCTGCCGGGCGCTGGTGTCGTACAGGCGAATAGTCACGGCATCCAGGGTAGTGCGCCCGGGGGTGTGCCTCGCGACCCTTCGGGGGGCCGGAACGGGGTTTGTGACGGGACCGGGATCCCGGCGCGCGCCGGGGCCCGGGCCGCGTTCGCGCGCGCCGTGCCGAGGGCCCCGGACCGGCGAGCGGAGGGAGCCCCTCCGCCGGCCGGCCCGGGCCCTCGCACGGCTATCGGTCGACCCGGTACACCAGCGCCGTCGCGATCGCGGCCAGGCCCTCGGCGCGGCCGGTCAGACCGAGCCCGTCCGTGGTGGTGCCGGAGACCGAGACGGGGGCGCCCGCCGCCTTGCCGAGCGCCTCCTGCGCTTCCGTGCGCCGTTTGCCGACCTTGGGCCGGACACCGATCACCTGCACGGCGATGTTGCCGATCTCGAAGCCCTCGGCGCGCACGATCCGGGCGGCCTCCGCGAGCAGGGTGACCCCGGAGGCCCCGGACCACTCGGGCCGCGAGGTGCCGAAGTGCGCCCCGAGGTCGCCGACGCCGGCGGCCGAGAACAGGGCGTCGCAGGCCGCGTGGGCGGCGACGTCCCCGTCGGAGTGACCGGCCAGGCCGTGGCTCTCCTCGGGCCACAGCAGGCCGGCGCACCACAGCTCGCGGCCCTCCTCGAAGGCGTGCACGTCGGTGCCCACGCCGACCAGCGGCAGCACGGGGACGCCGGGCACGGCGGCGGGACGGGGGGTGGTGGGATCAGTAGGCATCGGTGGCCCTCCTGCGGGCGAGTACGGCCTCGGCGAGCACGAGGTCGAGGGGACGGGTCACCTTGAACGCCTCCTCGTGACCGGGCACGAGGAACACGGGCACGCCCGTGCGCTCCACCATCCCGGCGTCGTCGGTGGCGCCCTCCCCGGCGACGGGGACGGTCTCGTGGGCCCGGACCAGGGTGTCCCGGTCGAAGCCCTGCGGGGTCTGCACGGCGCGCAGCCGGGCCCGCTCCGGGGTGGCGACCACCGGTTCGGGCTCGCCGGGCGCGCCCGGCTCGACCTCCTTGACGGTGTCGGCCAGCGGCAGTGCGGGCACGACGGCCAGGGCGCCGGCGCGGATGGTCTCCACGACGGTGTCCACGGTGTCCACGGGCACCAGCGGGCGGGCCGCGTCGTGCACGAGGACGGTGGCGACGTCGGCCGGCAGCGCGGCGAGGCCGGCCCGGACCGATTCCTGGCGGGTGTCGCCGCCGGGGACGACGATCACGTCGGTGTGCGAGACGCCGGTCAGGGCGTGCTCGTCGAGCAGCCGGCGGACCTCGGGCGCGCCGTCGGCGGGGGCGACCACGACGACGAGGGAGACCGCGCGGGACCGGGCCATGGCGCGCACGGCGTGCACGAGCATGGGGATCCCGCCGAGGGTGCGCAGGGCCTTGGGGGCCCCGGGGCCGAGGCGGACCCCGCGACCGGCGGCCGGGATGACGGCGGCGGTGCGGGAGGCGCGCTCGGGCGCGGCCGGGCTCTCGGGGGTCGCGGAGGTCGTGAAGGTGGCGTCGGGGGCGGATTCAGGGGTGGTACCGGCGCCGGACGGGCCGGTCTCGGCGGGGGACGTGGGGTCCGTGGGGGTCCCGGGCCGGCCGGGACGGGAGGTGTCGGACATGCGGTGGCTCCGGGAAGTCGGCCAGGTTTGTGGCTTCGGCCGGCGTGGGTATGGCCAGAAGCGTGTCGGGTGCGATGCCCTCGCCCCTTTCCGTGACGACCGGTCGAGCCGGCTGCCCGGACCCGGCACGCCAATGGAGCGGGGTGGTCCGCGCGTCCCGGTGCCCGCCGGGGCCTCGGGTCGCCGCGGGTGGGTACGGCGTGGTGGTGCTCGTGCGCGACGGTGAACGGCGGTCGCCTGGCGTCCGTGATCACGCGTCGAGGACGAACGCTACGCGGTCACGCCGTGACGGCGGGAACCCGGACCCGCGGGTGGGGCGGGTGTGACGGGGCGCGCCTCACGGGGTGACAGCACCGCGGGCGGCACGGCGGCGGAAAACAGACATGCCGCGACGCCCGGAGACGGGCCTCCCGGGGGAGGTCCGACAGCGGGCACCGCGGCACGGCTGCGCTATGCGTAAAACGGTTCGCTCATCGCGTCAGGACGCGAGAACCTCGTCGAGGAGGGCCTCGGCCTTGTCCTCGTTGGTGTTCTCCGCGAGCGCGAGCTCGCTGACCAGAATCTGGCGCGCCTTGGCGAGCATGCGCTTCTCACCGGCGGAGAGTCCGCGCTCCCGCTCGCGACGCCACAGGTCGCGAACGACCTCGGCGACCTTGATGACATCGCCGGAGGCGAGCTTCTCAAGGTTCGCCTTGTAGCGGCGGGACCAGTTGGTGGGCTCCTCGGCGTACGGCGCGCGCAGCACCTCGAAGACCCGGTCCAGCCCGTCCTGGCCGACTACGTCGCGTACGCCGACGAACTCCGCGTTGTCCGCGGGCACACGAACCGTCAGGTCGCCCTGGGCGACCTTGAGCACCAAGTAGGTCTTGTCCACGCCTTTGATCTGGCGAGTTTCGATGGCCTCGATCAGCGCGGCCCCGTGATGGGGATAGACCACGGTGTCGCCAACCTTGAACGTCATGTGACAGGTACCCCTTCCGTGGCTATCCAGAGTAACACGAGAATGGAGTGTTCTGAATGGCGTTTTCGCAGGTCAGGGCGGTTCTCGGGGCTTGACAACACCGCCGGGCACGTGCTGCGGAGGGCCCTTTGGAAGGGGTATCCGCAGGTGGGAGCGGTTGTGCGGACGAGGCGAATCGACCAACCTACACCCGCCGAACCTGCCGCACGACGTGACGTACATCCCGTTTTGCCGGGTTCGGATTCGTGAAACCCGGCTACTCCGTTCGACTGTCCGCGCGGGACGGCGGATCGGTTCCGGCCCAATCCGGAATTGATCACGGAGAGCCGTTCGGGGGAATCCCGCAATTGATCACCCGCCGGCCCCGACGCGGATTTCGACCGGCCCCGACGCCCCCCGGCGCGGCGGGGACACCGAGGACGGACCACGGGGGCCCGGCGGGCCCGGTCCGGCGGCGACGGGTGTCACCGCGAGTGACCGGAGGGTCGGGTGCGGGCCCGAGCCGGCCGCTCGGTAACCTAAGCGCGCTGACACACCCTTAGGGCGGCTTTACCTCGTATCCCGGGACCGACGGGGACGCGACGGAGAGGGCCGTCCGCCCGTCCTGTCCGTTCCCGTACGTCCAAGGAGATGCCGCCGCCGTGAGCCGCAGCCTTCGACGCGGCGCCCTCGCCGCCACCGCCATCGTGTTCTCGATCGGATCCCTCGCAGCCTGCGGCGCGGGCAACGACGCGCAGACGCTCCAGATCCGTCCGGACAACGCCGCCACCACCAAGGGCGACATCAAGGTCCAGAACGCGCTGGTGATCACCCAGGGCGAGAAGGCCGCGAAGGGCCCCGCGGTCGTCTCCGCCACCCTCTTCAACACCGGCGTCAACGACCAGACCCTGGACGCGATCACCCTGCCCGGCGGCACCGGCACGGTCGTGCTCAAGCCCGCCAAGGGCGCCGGCAAGGTCACCGTCCCGGCCGGCGGCTCCCTCGTGCTCGGCGGCCAGGGCAACGCCTCCGCCGTCATCGCCGGCGGCCGCGAGGCCGTCCAGGACGGCAACGCGCAGCAGGTCGTCTTCAAGCTCAGCAAGACCGGCGACGTCAAGCTCGCCGCGTTCGTGGTCCCCTCGGCCGGCTACTACGAGGGCTTCGGCCCCACCGACGCCCCGGCCGCCGGCCCCACGGCCCGCCCCTCCGGCTCGGCCTCCGCGTCCACCTCGGCCGACCCGAACGGCACCCCGGCGGTCGGCGCGTCCGCGTCCACCGGCGCCTCCACCGGCCCGTCCGCGCCCGCGAACGGCGGCGTCAGCCCGTCCGGCACCCCGAGCACGGCCCGCTGACCCCCGCCCCACCCCGCGCGCCCGCCGCGCACCCCGCACAACGCCCGTGGGCCCCTCGACGTGATCGAGGGGCCCACGGGCGTTGTGCGGGGGAAGGAAGGGGCCGGCCTACGGCTCGGCCCCGGCCTTTGGTCGGCCTACGGCTCGGCCCCGGCCTTTGGTCGGCCTACGGCTCGGCCCCGGTCCTTGGTCGGCCTACGGCTCGAACTTGTACCCCAGCCCCCGGACCGTGACGAGGTAGCGCGGGGCGCCCGGGTCGGGTTCGATCTTGGCGCGCAGGCGCTTGACGTGCACGTCCAGGGTCTTGGTGTCGCCGACGTAGTCCGCGCCCCAGACCCGGTCGATGAGCTGCATGCGGGTCAGCACGCGGCCCGCGTTCCGCAGCAGCATCTCCAGCAGGTCGAACTCCTTCAGCGGCAGGTCGACCTTGGCGCCGCCGACGGTCACCACGTGCCGGTCCACGTCCATCCGGACCGGGCCCGCCTCCAGCGCGGCCGGGGTGACCTCCTCCGGCTCCCCGCGCCGGCGCAGCACGGCGCGGATGCGGGCGACCAGCTCGCGGGAGGAGAAGGGCTTGGTGACGTAGTCGTCCGCCCCTATCTCCAGCCCGACGACCTTGTCGATCTCGCTGTCCTTGGCCGTCACCATGATCACGGGGACGTTGGACCGGCCGCGCAGCTGCCGGCAGACCTCCGTGCCCGGCAGCCCGGGCAGCATCAGGTCGAGCAGGACGAGGTCGGCGCCGTTGCGCTCGAACTCGTCCAACCCGTCGGGTCCGGTCGCGGCGACCGCGACCTCGAAGCCCTCCTTGCGGAGCATGTAGGACAGGGCGTCGCTGAATGATTCCTCGTCCTCGACGACGAGCACTCGGGTCACGGAAGGACCTCCGGGGCAGGGGTGGTGACTGGTTCGGGGTGGTGGTGCGGGTTGACGCGGGCGGCACCCGCGGCGGACGAGGGGCCGGCGGACGGGTCCGGGGCACCCTTCGCCGTCGACTCGGGGAGGCGGAGGGTGAAGGTGGAACCCTGACCCTCCGAACTCCAGACGGTGACCTCGCCGCCGTGCGAGGCCGCGACGTGCTTGACGATGGCGAGACCGAGGCCGGTGCCGCCGGTGGCGCGGGAGCGGGCCGGGTCCACGCGGTAGAAGCGCTCGAAGATGCGCTCCTTGTCCTTGTCGGGGATGCCGATGCCCTGGTCGGTGACGGCGATCTCGATGAGGTCCCCGCCCGGCGCGGCGACCCGCCGGCCGGCTATGCCGACCCGGGTGCGGGCCGGACTGTAGTTGACGGCGTTCTCGACGAGGTTGCCCAGCGCCGCCGCGAGCTGCCCCCGGTTGCCCCAGACCCGCAGGTCGGAGGTGCCGCCGGCGGCCATGGTGATCTGCTTGGCGGAGGCCGTGTGCCGGCAGCGGTCGATGGCCTCGGCGACGAGGGTGTCGATCCGGACCGGCTCGGCGTCCTCCAGCGGGTCGTCGTTCTGCACCCGGGAGAGGTCGATGAGCTCCTGCACGAGGTTGGTGAGCCGGGTCGCCTCGATCTGCATCCGGCCCGCGAACCGGGTCACGGCCTCGGGGTCGTCGGAGGCGTCCATGACGGCCTCCGACAGCAGGGACAGGGCGCCGGTCGGCGTCTTCAGCTCGTGCGACACGTTGGCGACGAAGTCACGGCGGACCGCCTCGATGCGCCGCGCCTCCGTCAGGTCCTCGACCAGCAGCAGCACCAGCCGGGAGCCCAGCGGGGCCACCCGTGCCGACACCGCCAGCGCCTCGCCGCGGCCGGTGCCCCGGCGCGGCAGGTCGAGCTCGACCTGACGTATCTCCCCGTCGCGACGGGTGTCGCGCGCCATGTGCAGCATCGGTTCCACGGCCAGCTTCCCGCCGCGCACCAGCCCCAGGGCGTACGCCGCCGAGCTGGCCTTCACCACGGCGTCGGCCTCGTCGAGCACCACGGCGGAGGAGCGCAGCACCGAGAGCACCGTGTCCACCCCCGGGGGCAGCACGGCGCCGGCGTCGGGCCGCAGCGAGCTCCGGGTGGGGCGGGACTGGTCGCGTTCGCTCCAGCGAAACGCCAGCATGGCGATCACCCCGGTACAGAGCCCGGCGATCGCGGCAGCTGCGGCGACCGCCGCGTTCACGTCCATGTGTCCAGGTTAAGCAGGCGGAACGCGAGATCCACAGCCGTTCGGGTGGCGACTCGAACACTCGTCGCCCAGAGTTCACCGTGGCGACGGTGCTGATTCACTTCGGGTGGAGGAGTCGGACGCGTTCGAAGCGGACCGTGGCACCGTGGGGCGAGAAGGCCCCGGCCCCCGGCAGGAAGCAAGAGAGGGACACCCACCATGCGGGACGCGTACCACGAGGAACTGGACTCGATCGGGGAGGGCCTGGTCGAGATGGCCCGCCTGGTCGGCTCCGCCATCGGGCGGGCGACGACCGCCATGCTCGACGCCGACCTGAAGCTCGCCGAGTCCGTGATCGCCGCGGACCAGAGGGTCGACGACCTCCAGCACGACCTGGAGGCCCGCGCGATCGCCCTGCTGGCCCGCCAGCAGCCGGTCGCCACCGACCTGCGCATCGTCGTGACCTCCCTGCGCATGAGCGCCGACCTGGAGCGCAGCGGCGATCTCGCCCAGCACGTCGCGAAGTTGGCGCGCCTGCGCTTCCCGGACACCGCGGTCCCCCGGGACCTGCACGCGACCATCCTGGAGATGGGCCAGCTCGCGCAGCGCCTGATGGCGAAGGCCGGCGAGGTCATCATCACCAAGGACGTCGACCTCGCGCTCCAGCTGGAGACGGACGACGACGAGATGGACCAGCTGCACCGCACGCTCTTCCAGCACCTCATGGACGACCGCTGGAAGCACGGCATCGAGACGGCCGTCGACGTCACCCTGCTCGGCCGCTACTACGAGCGCTTCGCCGACCACGCCGTCTCCGTCGCCAAGCGCGTGGTCTTCCTCGTCACGGGCGAGCACGCGGACGAGGTCCAGAACGCCGTCAACGCCGAGACCGCCTGATCCGCGGCTCCTCGGACGGGCGCGCGGAGGACCGCGCGCGGGCCGCGGACACGGTCGGGAAACCGAACGCACGCGTTGCTCCGTACGGGTGAACCGTCCCGGGGTCGGCCCCCCGGGACGGGGCGCGCGGGCCGAAGCCCCCGCGCGCCGTTGACGCGGGGGCCGCACTGGGCATGAATGGGGCGACAGGCACGGCCCACACCCGCGCCCGAGGCGGCTCGTCCGCCCCCGGCGCCCGCCCCGGCCCCGCGCCGGCGCGGCTCCCGACGAGGAGGCACCATGCCCGACACCCCCGTCCCGATCACCCCGGAGCAGGAACAGCCTGAACGACCGGCCCGGGAGCCCGCGCGGCTGCCGATGCTGGCGATGTGCGGCTGCGGCTCGGGCTGCGGCTGCGGCTGCCAGTCCGGCGCCCCCTGCCAGTGCGGCTGACCCCAGCCCGCCCGCGTACGCCGAGAGGCCCCCCACCCGCCATGTGCGGGTGGGGGGCCTCTCGAATGTGGGACTCGGGTGTTACTTCTTCTTGCCCTGGTTCTTGACGGCCTCGATGGCGGCGGCCGCGGCGGCCGGGTCGAGGTAGGTGCCGCCCGGGTTGAGGGGCTTGAAGTCGGCGTCGAGCTCGTAGGAGAGCGGGATGCCGGTCGGGATGTTCAGGCCCGCGATGTCGGCGTCGGAGATGCCGTCGAGGTGCTTGACCAGCGCGCGCAGGGAGTTGCCGTGCGCGGCGACCAGGACGGTGCGGCCCGCGATGAGGTCCGGGACGATCGCGTCGTACCAGTACGGGAGCATCCGGACGACGACGTCCTTCAGGCACTCGGTCTTCGGGCGCAGCTCCGGCGGGATGGAGGCATAGCGCGGGTCCTCGGACTGCGAGAACTCGGTGCCGTCTTCCAGCGCCGGCGGCGGGGTGTCGTACGAGCGGCGCCACAGCATGAACTGCTCCTCGCCGAACTCGGCGAGGGTCTGGGCCTTGTCCTTGCCCTGGAGGGCGCCGTAGTGGCGCTCGTTCAGGCGCCAGGAGCGGTGGACCGGGATCCAGTGACGGTCGGCGGCCTCCAGCGCGAGCTGCGAGGTGCGGATCGCGCGCTTCTGGAGGGAGGTGTGCACGACGTCGGGGAGCAGACCGGCGTCCGTGAGCAGCTCACCGCCGCGGACCGCCTCCTTCTCGCCCTTCTCGTTGAGGTTGACGTCCACCCAGCCGGTGAACAGGTTCTTCGCGTTCCACTCGCTCTCGCCGTGACGGAGGAGGATCAGCTTGTACGGTGCGTCGGCCATGCGTACGAGCCTAATGGACCGCGGATGCCCTCGCGCGCGTCCGCGTGAGGGGGGACGGCGAGGCCCGGGACGGTCCTGAGGCGGGGTCGGGACGGGCGGGGCGGGGGCGCCGGCGGGGCCGGGCGGGTAATGCGGTGGCGGGCGCCGGGGCGGGATCGTAAGGTGCCTCAGTCCGTCATGCCGCTTACTCCAGCCGTTGGAGCCCAGGGGGATTCCCGCCGTGCCCGTTCTGTCCCGGGCTCGGATCGCCGGCGCGATCCGAGATTCCGTTTCCGGCCTGCCGACCGCGTTCTGGTGGTTGTGGGTCAGCACCCTCGTCAACCGACTCGGGGCCTTCGTCGCCACGTTCATGACCTTGTACCTGACCCTGGAGCGGGGCTTCTCGGCCTCGTTCGCGGGACTTGTGGCCGCTTTGTACGGGCTCGGCGGGGTGGTCTCGACCCCGATCGCGGGGGTGCTGACGGACCGGCTCGGGCGGCGGCCGACGCTGCTGGTGTCCCAGCTCGGGACGGCGTTGACGGTGGCGGTGCTCGGGTTCATGGAGCACCCGGTGGCGATCGCGGTGATGGCGGCGCTGGTCGGCATGGCCTCGAACGCCTCCCGGCCGGCGGTGCAGGCGATGATGGCGGACATCGTGCCGGAGCGGGACCGGGTGCGGGCCTTCGCGCTGAACTACTGGGCCATCAACCTCGGTTTCGCGGTGAGCGCGGCGGCGGCGGGGTTCGTCGCGGAGTGGTCGTACCTGGCGGGGTTCCTGGGCGAGGCGGTGCTGACGCTGGTGTGCGCGGTGCTCGTGTTCGTCAGGTTGCCCGAGTCCCGGCCGGAGCCGGTCGCGCCGGCCGGTGCGGCGGGGGCGGCGGGGGCTGGTGCGCAGGAGGGCGGGGACGGTGGTTCGGGGCTCGGGGCGGTGCTGCGGGACGGCCGGTTCATGGGCGTGGTCGGGCTCTCGTTCCTGATCTCGTTGATCTTCACGCAGGGTTCGGTGGGGCTGCCGGTCGCGATGGGACGCGAGGGGTACTCCTCGGGCGACTACGGCATGGTCGTGATGGTCAACGGCCTGCTGATCGTGCTGCTCCAGATCCCGGTGACCCGGTTCATCCAGCACCGCGACCCGCGCCGGCTGCTGGTGATCTCGGCGCTGCTGGCCGGGTACGGGTTCGCGCTGACCGCGCTGGCCGGGTCCCTGTGGATGTACGCGCTGACCGTGTGCGTGTGGACGCTGGCGGAGATCGTGAACTCGCCGACCCAGATGAGCCTGGTCGTGCGGCTCTCGCCGGCCTCGGCGCGCGGCCGCTACCAGGGCGTCTACAGCATGTCGTGGGCGGTGGCCTCGCTGGTCGCGCCGCTGATGGCGGGCACGGTCGTCGACCGGTTCGGGGCGGGGTGGCTGTGGGCCTCGGTGGGCGTGCTGGGCACGGTGGCGGGGCTGGGGTACTGGCTGCTGATGCGGGACCTGCCGGCGGAGTCCTCGGCGGTCGTGCCGGTGCCCGTGCCCGTGCCGGTGCCCGTGGACGGGGCGAGCGTGGCACCCGCCCCGGTCGCGGCCCCGGGCCCGGGCCCGGTCGCGGCCCCGGCCGAGCCTCGGGGCGGGTCCGGGCGGGATCGGGACCGGGAGCCGACGGCGGGCTGAGCCCGTCGGACCGCTACGGGGCGCCGGGCTCGTCGGGCTTCGGCGCCCCGGGCGGATGGGGGCACCTCCCGGCCCCCTGGGGCTGGGGGCGGGTCAGGTGGGCGAAGGCGTCGAGGTTGCGCGTGGACTCCCCGCGCGCGACCCGCCACGCGTACTCGCGCCGGATCGAGGAGGCGTAGCCCAGTTCCAGCAGCGGGTTGAAGGCCCCGTCCGCCGCCTCCAGCACCGCGCCGAGCAGCCGGTCGAGCTCCTCCGGGGTGATCACGGCCAGCGGCAGCCGGCCGACGAGGTACACGTCGCCCAACGCGTCCACGGCGTAGCTCAGGCCCCCGCGCAGCCGCAGGTTCCGCTCCAGCAGCCAGCGGTGCACGCCGGCCTCGTTCTCGTCGGGGTGCCGGATGACGAACGCGTTCACCGACAGGGTGTGCCGGCCCACCCGCAGCGAGCAGGTGGTGGCGAGCTTGCGGGTGCCGGGGAGGGTGACCACCCAGGTGCCGGGTTCGGGGCTCTCCCAGGACAGCTCGGCGTCGCGCAGCGTGTCCTCGACCACCCGGGCGTGCCGGGCCGCCTCGGTCGCGGGCCCGGCGCCGCCGCCGTCCCCTCCGGTGCTCGTGCCGTGGGTGCCGCGCGTGCCCTGGTCAGCCATGGAGGGAGCGTACGCGACGGCGGTGTTCGTGCAGGGCGGCGGTGTACACGTCCGCCGTGCCGCTCGCGGCCGTGTCCCAGCCGAAGAACCGCGCGTGCCGGGCGGCCTGCGCGCCGAGCCGGTCGGTCAGCCCGGGGTCGTCCACGAACAGGCGCAGCCGGCGCGCCCAGTCCACCGGGTCGTGTCCGGGCACGAGGATGCCCGTGGCCCCGTCGTTCACGGCGACCGGCAGTCCGCCCACCTCGGCCGCGAGCACGGGGGTGCCGGTGGCCTGCGCCTCGATCGCCACCAGCCCGAAGGACTCGTTGTACGAGGGCACGACCAGCACGGACGCGGCCCGGAACCAGTCCGCGAGGCTGTCCTGACCCACCGGCGGGTGGAAGTGCACGAGGTCGGCGATGCCGAGACGGGCGGCCAGCTTCTGCAGGCCCTCGGGCTTGGCGAGGCCGCTGCCGCTGGGGCCGCCGACGACCGGCACGAACAGGCGCCGGCGCAGGCTCGGGTCCTCGTCCACGAGCACCGCCACCGCCCGCAGCAGCACGTCGGGCGCCTTCAGCGGCTGGATGCGGCCGGCGAACAGCGGGATGACGGCGTCCTGCGGCAGGCCCAGGCGGGCGCGGGCGGCGGCCCGGCCGTCGCCCACGGTGAACCGGTCGAGGTTCACCCCGGGGTGCACGACGGCCACCTTGCCGGGGTCGGCCTCGTAGTGCCGCACGAGTTCCTCGGCCTCGTCGGCCGTGTTGGCGATCAGCCGGTCGGCGGCCTCCACGATCTGCGTCTCGCCGATCACCCGGGCGGCCGGCTCGGGGGTGTCGCCCTCGGCGAGCGCGGCGTTCTTCACCTTGGCCATGGTGTGCATGGCGTGCACCAGCGGCACGCCCCAGCGTTGGGCCGCGAGCCAGCCGACGTGCCCGGAGAGCCAGTAGTGGGAGTGCACGAGGTCGTAGTGGCCGGGCCGGTGTCCGGCCCACGCCTGCATCACCCCGTGGGTGAAGGCGCACAGCTGCGCGGGCAGCTCCTCCTTGGCGAGCCCCTCGTAGGGGCCCGCGTCCACGTGCCGCACCAGGACGCCGGGGGCCAGCTCCACCACCGAGGGCAGGCCGCCCGCGGTGGCCCGCGTGAAGATCTCGACCTCGATGTTGATCGCGGCGAGCCGGCGGGCCAGCTCCACGATGTAGACGTTCATGCCGCCCGCGTCACCCGTGCCGGGCTGGTGCAGCGGGGAGGTGTGCACGCTGAGCATCGCCACCCGGCGCGGCTTGCGGGGATGCCCCACGGAGGGCAGCCGCAGGCGCGGGGCGTCGTGACGGGCACTGTTGCGGACGGCGGCGAGCCTGCCGCCGAGCCGGGACACGTACTGGCTCAAGGGGAGCGGTCCTCTTCTCGGTCTCGGTCGGGCCGATCGCGGGCACGGCGACGGTCGGTCGGGGTCGGGCACGCCGGGGAGAGCGCGCCGGGGCGGCGGACCGGGTGGTGGGGAGACCGCCCCGCGACGCTGCGGGACGGGACCACCGGTCCCTGGGGTGGCGGGCGCCGGCCCACTGCCCACCGCCCCCCAGTCGACTCGCGGCGGCCGGGGAGGGATGTACGCGGAGCACCCGTCAAGCCTGTGCAACCGTGCAACCGGCCCCCGCATTCCGCAACCGGTGCGACACCCGCCCCTTTACCCGATCTTGGACCCGGCGACGGCCTCCGGATGGCCCCGACGCCCCCACCCGCCCACGCGTGCGCCTGCCCGCTCCCCGGGCGCTTAGGCTCGACGCATGTCCTCCGCACGTGTCGATTCCGCCCGCTCCCGCCGCCCGGTGGTGGGCACGGTGACGCGGGGCACCACCAACCCGAACCGGCTGCGGCGCATGGACCGCTGGATCGCCGCGACCCACGGCGACGCCCTGCGGTCGGGGCCCGCGCCGATCGCCGTGGACCTCGGATACGGGGCGGCGCCCTGGACCGCCGTGGAGCTCCTCGACCGGCTGCGGCGGGCCGCGCCGCGCGTGCGCGTCGTGGGCATCGAGATCGAACCGGCCCGGGTGACCGGCGCGAAACCCTGGGAACGCGACGGGCTCACGTTCCGGCACGGCGGTTTCGAGGTGCCGCTCGGCCCCGGCGAGGCCCCCACCCTGATCCGCGCCGCGAACGTGCTCCGCCAGTACGACGAGGAGCGGGTGACCGAGGTGTGGGAGCGGCTCTGTCGACGACTCGCGCCCGACGGGCTGCTCGTGGAGGGCACCTGCGACGAGATCGGCCGCCGGCACGTGTGGGTCGCCCTCGGCCCGGAGGGGCCGCGCACGGTCACCTTCGCGACCCGGCTCGGCTCCCTGGACCGCCCCTCCGACCTGGCCGAACGACTGCCCAAGGCCCTGATCCACCGCAACGTCCCGGGCGAGCCCGTGCACGCCTTCCTGCGGGACTTCGACCGCGCCTGGGCCGCCGCCGCGCCCTACGCCGCCTACGGGGCCCGTCAGCGCTGGCTGCGCACGGCCCGGGACCTGGCCGCGGACTGGCCCGTCACCAGCCCGCACGCCCGGCTCCGACAGGGCGAACTCACCGTCCGCTGGGACGCGCTCCGCCCCGCGCGCCCCTGATCCGCGCGGCCGCCGCTCAGGCGTCGGGTCTGACGATCGCCTTGATGGGCATCGAACCGGCCCCCGCGATCGTGACGGTGCGGCCCGGCTTCGGGGAGTGGATCATCTTGCCGTCGCCGATGTAGAGGGCGACGTGGCTCGCGTCGTCGAAGTAGACGATCAGGTCGCCCGGGCGCATGTCCTTGGGCGCCACCCTCGGCAGGCGCAGCTGCTCCTGGGAGGTGCGCGGTATCGCGCGGCCCCCGGCCCGCCATGCCTGGAGGGTCAGGCCGGAGCAGTCGAAGGAGTCCGGGCCCTGCGCCCCCCACACGTACGGCTTGCCGAGCTGCGCCGTCGCGTAGGCGATCGCCTCGCGGGCGCCCTCGCCGACCTCTCCGGAGTTCACGGCCCCGTTGAGCACCCCGGTGTTCAGCCAGCCGGCCTGGGCCCGGGCCTGGGCCTCCGCCTCCAGCCTCAGCAGCCGGGCCTTCTCCTCCGCCGAGAGGCGGCTCTCCAGCAGCTCCGCCGCCTTGATCTTCTCCTCTATCTCCTTCTTCCGCTTCTCCCGCGTGACGCGGTTGGCCTCCATCCGCTGCCAGACCGCGCTCGCGTCCCGCGCGTACTGCTCCAGGTCGGTCTGGGTGCGGCCGAGTTCGAGGAGGGCCCCGGCCGTGGCCTGCTCGCCCTGGCGCAGTCGGGCGGAGCTGTCGAGGAAGTGGTTCGGGTCACCGCTCATCGCCAGCCGGGCCTCGGGCGGAAGCCCCCCGGAGCGGTACTGGGCCCGGGCCGCCGCCCCCACCCGGTTCTTGAGGGTGGCCAGTCGCTGCCGGCCCTCCTCGACCCGCTTGGTGACGGAGACGAGCTGCTTGGACTGTTCCGTGGTCTCGGACACGGCGAGGTTGTACGCGTCCGTGGCCGACCCGGCCTCGCGGTAGAGGCGTTCGATCTCCTGGCGCACCTCTTCGAGGGCGCGGGGGGTGCTCGCCCCGGGCGAGGCCGAGGGCGCGGGTGTCGGGGGTGGGGCCGGCGCGGCCAGGGCGTCGGGGGCGAGGAGTATCGCCGTCGCCGCGAGCGCCACCGCCGCCGTCGCGAGCGCCCGCCCGCGTCCCCGCGGTCGCGCGTCCCGCCGTGCTTCCCGTCGTACGTCACTCCGTACGTCCGTCATCGATCCCCCCAACTCCCCCATGAGCCGCAAGGCCATCACTTCTGACTATCCGTCAGTAACATCCGGTCACCCCGGGGATGGTGTCACGGCTCATCCGATTTCGACACCCTTCGCAGGCGACAACGGCCCTCGGGCGAACCACTGTTCCCCCTTCGTTCACGTTCACCCCATCGAGCGGGACCCGACCCGGCCCGGTTTGAGTCCCCGTACTCATGCGGAGTGGGGCGCGCCTGAGCGACCATCGCCCCGACCGCCCTCCGCCCGCGCCCCGTCGAGGAGTCCGACCGTGCCCTCCCGCAGCGCCCGCACCGCCCGCACCACCCGCCCCCGCCGCCCCGCCGTCACCGCGTTCCTCGCCGCCGGCGGCGCCCTCCTCGCCCTCACCCTCACCGCCTGCACCACGAGCACCACCACCCGCACCGAGGGTCCCCGGCCGGTGAGTTGGGTGCCGATCACCCCGAAGCCGAGCCCCACCGCCTCCCCCGCGCCCACGCCCGCCGCCGACGCGCTCGCCCGGCACGACGCCCGGTTCCCCGAGATCGCCGCCCTCTGCCCGCCCGGCGTGCGCTACCCCGACCCCGGCGCCTCCCCCTTCCGGAAATTCGCCCCGATCCCCGGCCCCCTCGCCGGGGAACCGACCCGCCTCGGTCTCGACCCCGCCTCCCAGTGCCGGGCCGCCGCCCACGCGCACCGCGTACTGCGCGCCGTGATCGACGCCCCCGAACCCGTGGACGTGCGCGACGCCGGCCGACTGCGCGCCTTCCTGCGCGGCCTCGGCTACGAGCTCCGCGATCAGGACGTGCGCCCCCACCACATCGCGGACCTCCTCTTCGAGGTCCGCGTCCCCGAATCCGGCCCGTGTTTCGGCGGCCAGATCGGGGACCTGGTCCGGACCTATCCCCTGGGGCCGCTGCCGAACGGTTCCTGCGCGGCCTGAGCCGGCCGGATCCGAGCCCCCCGGCCGTCTCGACACCCGGACTCCGGCCCCGGAGTCGTGACACATCTCATCTGCCCCGGTGGTGTTTTCGCCGCCTTGACGGCATATGCCACCGCCCCCGGGAGATCACACCGTTCCCCCCGCCGGAACCTGCCGCTAGGGTCGAGCGGCGAGGGAAGGAACCGGAGACGATGCCCGCACCCGTACCGCGGCCCAGGGAGACCCCGGCCGCCGCGAGCGGCCCGGCAGGCACCACCCCGCCGCCCATGACCCCCACTGGCCCCCTTTCGGCGGAGCCGGAGCCGGAGCCGATACCCGCCATGAGCACACACGAGACCGCCACGATCACGACCGAGCAGCAGCCCCCGGGCCCCGCCTCCGGCCCGCTGACAACGGTGCCGGCGCCCGCGCGCCCGCCCGCGCCCGCGGACGCTGCGCCGCCCGCGCCCGCGACCGTCCCGGTGCCCCGTCCGGTCGGGATCACCGCGCACACCGGCACCGACCCGCTGCCCTCCCCCGACTCCGTCCTCACCCTCCTCGTGCTGGAGGACGACCCGGTCGGCGGCCTGACCGTGCCCGAGATCCTCGGCGCCGACGGCGTGCGCATCCGGATCCGCACCGCCCGCAACCTCACCGAGGCCGCCCGCCTGCTCACTCCCGAGGTGCACTGCGTCCTGCTCGACCTCGACCTGCCCCACCCCCCGCCCACCGAGCCCGAGGCCGCCCCCCTCGCCGTGTTCGCCCCCGAACCCGCGCCGGAACCGGGGACGGAGCCGGGGACGGGCCCGCGCCAAGGCCCGGCCGTGCTGCGCCACGTGCTGCGGCTCGCCCCCGAGCACGCCGTGCTCGTGCTCACCTCCGACGCCGACACCCGACGCGCCGCCGAGGCCGTCCGCTTCGGCGCCCAGGACTTCCTGCACCGCGACGAACTCGACGGCCGCGTCCTCGGCCGCGCCATCCGCTACGCCGTCGCCCGCAAACGCGCCGACATCGCCCAGTACAAACTGGCCGAATCCCGACTGCGCGCCCAAGAGAACGCCCGCCTCGAACGCGGCCTGCTCCCCACCCCCCTGCTCGAAGGCTCCGACCTGCGGTTCGCCGCCCGCTACCGGCCCGGACGCAGCCGCGCCCTGCTCGGCGGGGACTTCTACGACGCCGTGCGCACCCCCGACGGCACCGTGCACGCCATGATCGGCGACGTCTCCGGCCACGGCCCCGACGAGGCCGCGCTCGGCGTGGAACTGCGGATCGCCTGGCGCGCCCTCACCCTGGCCGGGCTCTGCGGCGACGACCTGCTGTCCACCCTCCAGGAGGTGCTGGAGGTGGAGAGACCCGGGGACGAGATCTTCGCGACCCTGTGCACCGTGGACATCTCCCCCGACGGCCGCAGCGCCGGCCTCTGCCTGGCCGGCCATCCGGCGCCGCTGGTGACCCGCCCCGGCGAGCCGGCCCGACTGCTGCCGTACGAGAACAGCGGCCCCGCCCTCGGCCTGCTGCCCCGGGCCCGCTGGCCGCGCCGTCAGGTGCAGCTCGGCGGGGAGTGGAGCCTGATGCTCTACACGGACGGCCTGATCGAGGGCCGCATCGGGCGGGGCCGGGAACGGCTCGGGCAGGACGGCATGGTCGACATGATCAACCGGCACCTCGGCGACGGGCACCGGGGCGACCGGCTCCTGGAGGCCGCCGTGACCGAGGCCCGCCGGCTCAACGGCGGCGAGCTGACGGACGACGTGGCCGTGGTGCTGCTGGAGCGCGGCGTGCGCTGAGCCGCCGGCCGGACACGGCACCGCGGCCCGCCTCCCGGAAGGGGAGGCGGGCCGCGGGAGCGCACGTGGTGGGGCCGCTCGGCGCCGGGCGGGTCAGCGCCCGCCGTTGTAGGGGCCGTAGGGGCCGTCACTGCTGCTGCCGCGCCGACCCGGTCGGCCGCCGCCCGAGACCTGCTTGAGCGCGGGCCGCACGTCCACCATGAACACGATGGTCGCGATCAGGCCGGCGACCTGAAGGAAGATCATCGGCAGGAGCAGGTTCACGACCACCGTGACGCCGAGCAGCACCAGCCAGAAGGTCTTCGTCTTCTTGTCCGCCGCGCGGTAGGCGTCCTCCCGGGCCGTGGCCGCGAACACGAAGGCCACCGCCGCGAACACCAGCAAGCCGAGCCCCAGCAGGGCGAGGACATTGTTGAAACCCTCGATCAGCATCCGGTCGTTCGCCTCCCGTCATTCGCGTCCATCGACTCTCGCGGACGTTTCTCGCCACTCCCAAAGTACCCGCGGATCGGCCCCGGCAACGGCACGCCGCCCGGGCCGATCCGCCGGCTCAGGACTCCTGGCCGGAACCGGCCCCTTCGGCGACCGGCTCGGCCGCCGTCTTCTTGGCACCCGCACGGCGCGCGGCCGGCTTCTTCGCGGCGGGCTTCTCGCCGTCCTCGGCGCCCTCGACGTCCTCGGCGGACGCGACCGCAGGCTCGGGCGCGGGCTCGGTCACGGGGACCGGGTCCGGCTCGACGACCTCGGCGATCTCCACGATCTCGTCGACGACCTCGCCCCGCCAGGTGCGCACGGCCTGCTCGCCCTGCTCGGCCACCCGGTCGTAGGTCTCCTTGGCCCGCACCGCGTACTCGGCGGCCACGCCGACCCCGCGCAGCGCCAGGTCCTGCGCGGTCTCGCCCAGCTTGCGCAGGTCGGGCTCCAGCGCGCCCAGGACCTCGGCGACCTTCGCGCTCACGACGTCGCCCGCCGCCTTGGCCCGCTCCTGCACCACCTTGGGGTCGGTGTTGCGGACGGCCTCGATGCGGCCGGGCGCCTCGGCCCGCAGCTGCTCGATCAGACCGGGCACCTTGCGGGCCTGGCGGGCCGCGAGCTCGGCGGTGCCGGCGGCGAAGTAGAGGGGGGTGGGGTCGGTGAGGGTCTTCTTCAGGTCATCGGCGATGGCCATCTTCTGGTCCTCCCGGATCACAGATCACTGGTCACTGGTCACGTGCGGTCGTCTTGTCGGCGTCGTCGACGCCGGTACTGCCTGTGCTGCCGTTCGCGGGCATCGCCTCGGGGGTCGCGGGGGCCGCGTCCGCTGCCTCGGCGGCGTTCTCCTTGCGGAACGACTCGTAGATCTGGAGGAGCACCTTCTTCTGCCCCTCGTCGATCGACGGGTCCGCGAGGATCGCCGCCCGCGTCTCGACCTCGTCCCGGTCGCGCTCGGCGTCCAGGATCCCGGCCTGCACGTACAGGGTCTCGGCGGAGATCCGCAGGGCCTTGGCGAGCTGCTGGAGGATCTCCGCGCTCGGCTTGCGCAGTCCGCGCTCGATCTGGCTGAGGTACGGATTGGACACCCCGGCCGCCTCGGACAGCTGCCGCAACGAGAGCCGCGCCTGACGACGCTGCTCGCGCAGGTACTCGCCGAGATTCCCGACGTTGAGCGATGCCATGCCCCGATCCTGCCCGACTCCGCTAACTTCTGCAAGCACCCTGCTTGCAAGCGCACGCACGGACGGAGCGGCGGAGCGACCGGCCCGCCCCCGGTCAGTCGCCGAAGTCGAGCTCCGGGCGGGTCCAGAGGGTCAGGTCGCTGCTGGTGGCAACCGCCAGGGTCAGGCCGGAGGGGGAGAACCCGGCCGCGCGGAGCTCCGAGCGCTCGGAGTGGAAGACGTGCCACCAGGTCCCTCCCGCCGGCCCCTCGTGGGCCCCGCCGTCGGCCGAGAGCAGGACCCGGTCGTGCGGCCACTCGGGGCTGACGACGTCCAGGGTCCAGCCGTCGGGCGTGGTGCTGTGCAGGCCGCCGCCGAAGAGCCCGGCGACGCGCACCGGCACCCCCGCGATCGGGCCGAGCCCGGGGCAGGTGAGCTCCGGCGACGTGTCCGGGGTGGCCGTGTCGGGGTCCGGATGCCGCTCGCGGGCGATCCTCTCGCCGGTGACCGCGTCGAAGAGTCCGTGGCCCGCCCCGGACACGACCATGACGAGGTCGTGCCCGCTGGCGGGATGGACGCCGAAGCCGATGCCGAGCAGCCCCCCGACCGGGGTCCGGTACTCCGGCACCGGCCGCCACGGCTCCGGGGCCGCCGTGACCCCGGCGGCGAGGTAACGCTCGCGCAGCCGCCGCTGGTACTCCGTGATCAACTTCTCTCCTCCGGGCCGTGCGCCGAGCCCGTGCGTCAGGCCCGGGCGAGGACCACCGTGGCGTCCAGGGGCTCGTGCTCGCGGACCTCGCACCGCAGGCCCGCCGCCTCGCACGCCGCGACCGTGCCCGCCGCCTGCGCCCCGCTCGTCTCGATCAGCAGCGCCCCGCCCGGCGCCAGCCAGGCGGGGGCCGCCGCCGCGATCGCCCGGTGGTGCGCCAGCCCGTCCGGCCCCCCGTCCAGGGCCGCGAGCGGCTCGTGCTCCCGGGCCTCCGGCGGCAGCAGCCCGATCTCGCCGGTGGGCACGTACGGCGCGTTCACGACCAGCACGTCCACCCGCCCCCGCAGCTCCGTCGGCAGCGCCCCGAACAGGTCGCCCCGGTGCACCCGCCCGCCGTAGGGGGACACGTTGCGCCGGGCGTACACCAGCGCGATCGGCGAGAGGTCCGCCACGTGCAGCTCCACGGGCACCCCCGCGCGCCGGGCCACCGCCGCGCCCAGCGCCCCCACCCCGCAGCACAGGTCCACCACCACGTGCCCGGCCCGCACCAGGCCGGCGGCCTCGGCGGCGAGGAACTCGCTGCGGCGGCGCGGCACGAACGCCCCGGGCCCGACCGTCACCCGCAGGCCGTCGAACTCGGCGTGCCCGACCACGTGCTCCAGCGGCTCCCCCGCGACCCGACGGGCCAGCATCTCGGACAGCTCCCCGTCGTCCCGGGCCACCGACACCAGGATGTCGGCCTCCTCCTCGGCGAACACGCAACCTGCGGCGCGCAGCCGGTCGACGAGGGACCCGGCGGGCGGGGGCGGGGGCGGAGTCACGGTTCTCAGTCCTCCAACACGGTGATGTCGAACCTGCTCAGCCGCTCGGGGTCGGCCAGGATGTCGATGGTGACGATACGTCCGCCGCGCACGGTCACCCCCATGACGGAGACCGGGGCGCTCGCGCCCGGCGGCAGGTTCACCGCCCCCGGCAACCCGCCGACCAGCGCCGGCACCGCGAACGGGGCCATCGCCGCGAAGGTCAGGGCCTGACGCGCCACCGGCTCGGCGCCCACCAGCGGCGGGGTGAGCCCGCCGGCCGCCGCGCCCAGGTCCACCCGCAGCACCACCTCGGGGTCCAGGACCGTGAGCAGCCGCGCGAAGTCCCCGTCCCGGGCAGCGGCCAGGAACGCCTCGACGGCCTCCCGCTGGGTGCGTACGTCCCCGTCCGGCTCCGGCGCCCCGCCCCGCACCCGGCGGCGGGCCCGGCTCGCGAGCTGCCGGGTGGCAGCCGGGGTGCGGTCCACGATGGGGGCGATCTCCTCGAAGGGCACGGCGAACATGTCGTGCAGCACGAAGGCCAGTCGTTCCGCCGGCGCCAACTGCTCCAGCACGACGAGCAGCGCGAGGCCGACCGAGTCCGCGAGCAGCGCCTGCTGCTCGGGCTCGATCCCGTGCGGCCCGGACAGCAGGGGCTCGGGCCCCAGCGGGCCGGTGTCGGAGCCGGCCGGGCCGAGATCGGCCTCGGGCCAGGCCCGCTCGGCGCGCCGGGTCCGACTCCGCAGCTGGTCCAGGCAGACCCGGCCGACCACGGTGGTCAGCCAGCCGCCCAGGTTGGCCACGTCCTCGGTGTCCGAGCGGTCCAGGCGCAGCCACGCCTCCTGTACCGCGTCGTCGGCCTCGGCGAGGGAGCCGAGCATCCGGTAGGCGACGGCGCGCAGGTGTCCGCGGTGCTCCTCGAAGCGGTCCGCGAGGAATTCCCGGTCCCGCCCCGTGCGGTCGGTGTGCTCCGTGCGATCCGTGCCCATGCGTTCCCCCGTGTGTGCGTGCCGAGGCCGACGTTCTCACCCCTGTGACGTTCCGCGCGAGCCGAATGTGACAGGGATCAGAACATGTCCGGGCACCAGGGCCGGCGGGCCGTGCGGAACGCGAGGTCGGCCCAGGCCGCGGCGCCCGGCCGGAGTTCCTCGACCCGGCCCAGCGCGACCGCGCGCGTGAACGAGCCCTCGCCCAGGTAGCGGGCGCTCAGCTCGGACACGTCCAGGCGCAGCCCCGCCCCGGCCTCCTCTTCCTCCCCGGGCGCCACGGGCACGCAGGTGCCGCGCCCGCCCGCCTCCGGGACCTCCAGGCGCCAGGTGCCGTGCGCGATGCCGGCGGCGTCCGTCACGGTCAGCACGAGGGTCCCGGCCGCGGCGTACGTGCGCGCCGACAGGGCCGCCGGCACGTCGAGGACCCGCAGCCACAGGCCGTCGGCGGCCGTGACGGTGCGGGCCGCGCGCGGGTCGGGCAGCAGATCGGGCAGCAGGTCGTCGGGGGCGCGGCTGCCGGTGCGGACCGCGCCGATCCAGTCCATCGTGCACAGGTGGTGCCACAGGCCGCGCTCGGCCCCCGGGGTGAGCGCGATCAGGTCGCGGACGGTCAGGGTGTTGCCGGGCATCTTCGCGTCGGACCAGGTGTCGCCGACCGTGTAGGAGACGAGGCCGTCCACGCGGCCGTCCGGGCCGGTGTAGACGGCGAAGAAGGGGTGCGGGTACGGGCGGAAGGACATCTCCTGGACGCCGGTGGCCAGGTCCCACCAGCGGGCGTCGCGGTTGACCGCGCCGGGGGTCACCGCGCGCAGCCGCTCGTGCAGTTCCGGCCCCACCCGGCGGACCTCCGCCGGGTCCACGAGGTCGATCCGGGCGCCGGGTTCCGTGGCCGCGGGCCTGCTGCGGTCCAGTCCGGTGCGGTGGACGTCCACCTCCCAGTCGACGAGGGAGGTGGCCGGGCCGAAGCCGTACCGCCCGTAGATGGGGTGCTCGGCGGCGATCAGCGTGGCGACGGCGTCGCCCCGCTCCCGGGCGGCGGCGAGCTCGGCGGCCATCATGCGGCTCAGCAGGCCGCGCCGGCGGTGCGTGGAGTGCACGGTGACGTTGGAGATCGCCGAGGAGGTGATCCGGGCCCCGCCGGGGACGGTGAGTTCCTGGGTGAAACTGCGGAAGGTGGCGACTATCCGGCCCGTCACCGGGTCCCAGGCGCCCTGGTCACGGGTGAGGTCGTCCTGCTTGGCGCGCTGGGCCACGTCGGAGTCGGTGACCGTGGGCCGCATCTGGAAGCCGGTGTTCAGGGCCGTCAGCCAGGCCGGCAGTTCGTGTTCGACGAGGGTGCGGATCTCCGGGGCGGCGGGGACCGGGGCGGGCGTGGGGGCGGGGTGCGAGGCGGTCATACCGTCCCACGCTAGGCGGGCCCACCGGAGGCGTCACCCGAATATCCCCACGCCACCCGGCCCGCCCTGCCCTGCCCCGCCCGGGCGCCCGGCTCAGGCGAGCAGGTCGTCCACCTGGGCCTCGCCCTCCCGGTAGCGGCGGGTGATCTCGGCCCCGCAGTCGTCGGCGGTGCGCTGGAGTCGTTGTCGGCGGCCCGAGACCTCCTGCTCGTAGCCCGCGAGCCGGCCCATGGCGGCGTGGAGTTCGGCGTCGGTGCGCGCCCCGAGGTCGGAGAGTTCCACGTCGGAGAGCATCTCTGCGGCGAGGGTGCGCATGGCCTCGCTCTGCGGGGTGCCCAGGGTGACGTGTCGGGCGGAGGCGCTGCGGCGGGACGGGGCGTCGGCGAGGATCTCGGAGAGCCGGGCCGGTCGGGCCACGTGTGCGCCACCGGACAACGGGTCCGCCCGGCCCTCCAGTTCGGCGCGCAGGATGTCGATCCGGCCGTGCAGGAGGCGGCGCACGTAGCTGAGGTCGGCCTCGTCGCGCTGGGCGTCGCGGCGCAGGGCGCGGAGTTCGGGCAGGGCGAGGCGGTGCAGCGCGGCACGGGAGGTGTCGGGCGGGGTGTCGGTTCCCGAAGTGTGCATGGTCGTGTCCGTCCCCTCGACGATGCGGTGCGGGTCCGGCGGCACCGCCTGCGTGCATCGTGCCACTCCCACGACCGCGGACGCAGGTCCGCACCACCCGATCGGCCCTCACCGGGGTCACGCCTGGTACACAGGAGGGATGCGAGCAGTGGTGCAGAGAGTGGACGGGGCCTCGGTGGTCGTCGGCGGCGAGACCGTGGGCGAGATCGTCGGGGAGGGATTGTGCGTGCTGGTGGGCGTGACCCACGACGACACCCCCGAGAAGGCGGCCCAACTGGCCCGGAAACTGTGGTCGGTGCGGATCCTTCAGGACGAGAAGTCCTGTAGCGACACCGGGGCGCCACTGCTGGTGATCAGCCAGTTCACGCTCTACGGCGACGCACGCAAGGGCCGCCGGCCCACGTGGAACGCGGCCGCGCCGGGCGAGGTCGCGGAACCCCTCGTGGACGAGGTGGTGGAGCGGTTGCGGGAGTTGGGCGCGAAGGTGGAGACGGGTCGGTTCGGGGCGGACATGCGGGTCTCGCTGACCAACCACGGCCCGTTCACGGTCCTCGTCGAGGTCTGATCCGCCGCTGAACCGCCGGTGATCCGCGTGCGGACCGGGCGGGGATCAGAACACCTGTCCCGGCGAACCGTGTTTCACGTGAAACAGCGGCGGGGCGGGCTGTTTCACGTGAAACAGCCCGCCCCTTCCCGTCCCGGAGCCGCCGGTCAGGGGGCGACGACGACCTCCTGGGCCGCCGCCGTGCCCTCGCCGACCACCAGCGGGGCGTCCACCGGCACGTTGCGCTTCACCAGGGCCAGGGCGATCGGGCCCAGCTCGTGGTGGCGGACGGCGGTGGTGACGAAGCCCAGGGCCCGGCCCTCGGGCCCGTCGGCGGCCAGCCGGACCGGGGCGCCGTGCGCGGGGAGCAGCACCTCGGAGCCGTCCAGGTGCAGGAAGACCAGCCGGCGCGGCGGCTTCCCCAGGTTGTGGACGCGCGCGACCGTCTCCTGGCCCCGGTAGCAGCCCTTCTGCAGGTGCACGGCGGAGCCGATCAGGCCCAGCTCGTGCGGAATGGTGCGGTGGTCGGTCTCCAGGCCCAGCCGGGGCCGGTGCTGCTCGACGCGCAGGGCCTCGTACGCGAGCAGGCCCGCGACGGGTCCGTGCTTGCCGGCGAAGGTCTCCAGGTCGGCGCGGGGCAGGAAGAGGTCGCGGCCGTGGGCGGTCTCGCGGACCACGACCCCGTCGGGGGTCTCGGTGGTGGAGCCGGCCGGGAGGTGGACCACGGCGAAGCCCTCCGTCCGGTCCTCGATCTCGACGCGGTAGAAGAACTTCATCGACTCCAGGTAGCCGAGCAGGGACTCCTGGGTGCCGGGTTCCACGTGGGCCCAGACCGTCTCGCCGTCGTCCACGAGGTAGAGGGCGTGCTCGATGTGGCCGTTGGCGGAGAGGATGAGCGCGTCGGTGGCCAGGTGCGGGGCGAGGTCGGTGACGTGCTGGGTGAGCAGGAGGTGGAGCCAGCTCAGCCGGTCGGAGCCGGAGACGGCGATCACACCGCGGTGCGAGAGGTCCACGAGGCCCCGCCCGTCGGCGAGGGCTCGCTGTTCTCCGTACAGCTCTCCGTAGTGGGCGGCGACGCCCTCGTCACGGCCTTCGGCGGCGACGGCGCCGGGGAGATTCAGCAAAGGGCTGGTCATGTCCCCAAGCCTACGACCCGCTCAGGCGCCGCTCCCAGGCCCTTCGGTCGGCGGGGTCGCGGGGGGCACGGCGGAGGCGGCGGCAGCGGCCGAGGCGGCGCAGGACCGGCAGCGGCCGAAGATCGCGAAGTGCTTCATGTCGGTCTCGAAACCGAACCCGGTCCGGAGGGTGTCGATGAACCCGGCGGCGACCTCGGCCTCGGCCTCGATGACCTCCGTGCAGTCCCGGCACACCAGGTGCAGGTGGTGGTGCCGGTCGGCGAGGTGGTAGGTGGGGGCGCCGTGCCCGAGGTGGGCGTGGGAGACGAGCCCCAGTTCCTCCAGCAGTTCCAGCGTCCGGTAGACGGTGGAGATGTTCACGCCGGCGGCCGTCTTGCGGACCTCGCAGAGGATGTCGTCCGGCGTCGCGTGTTCCAGCACGTCCACGGCTTCCAGCACGAGCTGGCGCTGCGGCGTCAGCCGGTAACCCCGGCGCCTCAGATCGCTCTTCCAGTCGGTGCTCACCACGAGGCCAGTGTAGACGCGGGAAGGGGCCCCGGACGGGTGTGTCCGGGACCCCTTTTCGCGCGACCTCTCGGCGGTGTCGGCTCAGCGGAAGAAGGCGATGCCGTCGTCCGGGGCGTCGTCGGGCAGGTTGCGGGCCATCTCCGCGACCTCCTCCGGGGTGACGACCTTCTTCAGCTGCGCGGACATGTACGGACGGAGCTCGACCTGCGGGGTCGCCTTCTCGCCCACCCACATCAGGTCGCCCTTGACGTAGCCGTACAGGCGCTTGCCGCCGTTGTACGGGCCGGAGGCGGCGGTGCGGGCCACCGCGTCCGTGGTCAGGTCGATCTGCGGCTTCTTGTCGGCCAGCTCGCCGTACCAGATCTCCACGACGCCCTGGTCGCGGACCATGACGACCTCGACCTTGCGGTCCTTGTCGATGCGCCAGTAACCGGACTCGGTCTCCAGCGGGCGGACCTTGTTGCCCTCGGGGTCGAGGACCCAGGTGCGCGAGTGGTACTCCAGGAAGTCCCGGCCGTCGTGCGAGAAGACGACCTCCTGGCCGAAGTTGCACTTCTCGTCACCGGGGAAGTCGAAGACGCCCGCGCCCTCCCAGGTGCCGAGGAGGAAGGCGAGGGGGACGAGGTCCGGGTTCAGGTCGGACGGGATCTGGATCATGGGTGGCTGCTCAGGCGATCTGTGCGACGGAAGGGGTGGGAGGAATTCCGGGGCGGTCGGCGCCGAATCAGCGCTGACCCTGGTACAGCTTCTTCACGGCCAGGCCGGTGAAGGCGAGGACGCCGACGCAGACCAGGACCAGCAGGGAGGTGAAGAATGCCTCAAGCACGGGGTGCTCCTCGGAGGGGTCGATGGTGGGCGGCCCTGGGGGCCGGGCCCCAGCCTATCGGCCCGAGGCCGAACGCACTCTGTGAGGTGCGCCGTACCCCCCGCGCCCGACCCGCGCCCGACACCGCCACGAGCACGCCCCGCCGCCCGGGGCCGCCCGGGGCCCGGTCAGTCCAGCAGCTGCCGTTGCAGGATCAGCGACTGGTACAGGGGCGTGGCCGCGACCGCGGCCCCCGGGCGCCGCTCCACCAGCACCGCCACCACGTCCCCCGCCCGGGCGCACCCGACCCGCACCGACACCGGCCCGCCGGCCGGTTCCTCCCGCAGGGCGGTCACGGTCCGGAGCCAGTCCAGGGGCGGGGCCCCGACCTCGCCGCCGGGGGCCCAGTCCGGGTCCGCCTCCAGCCGGCGGGCCCCCCGGACCACGGTGTTCTCGCCGCAGGCGTGGGCCCGCTCCCCTCCGTCGGAGGCCGAGAACCGCAGCAGGTGCACGCGCATCCCGGTGCCGTCCGGCATGGTCCAGCCCCGGGCCGCGATCTCGCGCAGCCGCTCGTCGACCAGGGACCGGCCCAGGACACCGGCCGCCGTGGGCTCCAGCCCGGCGAGGAACCTTTCCCGGGTGAGCCGGGAGCGCGCGTCCGTGCCCAGGTCGGCGTCGGGGCGGGAACCGGCGGGCGGGGTGAGCAGGAGGCCGGCGAGGTCGGCGTGGTGCAGGCCGTCCGGGTTGTCGGCGGCGAACGGCAGCGGCCTGCCGGGCGGCACCTCGGGCCGCACCTGCGTCGGATAGGCCCAGCGGCCGTCGGAGGGCACGGGGAACCCGGGCAGCGAGGCCGGATCGACCCGGGCCACGGTCACCCCGACTCCGGCGGCGACCACGGCGAACAGGGCCAGGGCCCCGAGCCGCCGCGCCCACGACCCGCGCGGTGCCGGTGCGATGGGGCCCCCGGGCCCGACGTCCCCCGGCCCGCCCCGCTCGGCCACCCCCGGCGTCCCGGCCGGCTCGATCGGCTCGATCGGCTCCGTGCGGGAACCCTCGGATCCCGATGTCGTGGTCATGCCTTCTCCCCCTTGCCCTGCCGGTTCTTGACCCGGTCCACCTGCAGGTCGAACAGTTCGGTCGCGTACTGCACCGCTTGGTGCAGGCCCGGCGGATCCTCGGGCTGCGGGAACATCACCGCCGGGCCCATGACCACGCCGTACACCAGCACGTCGTCGAGGACGGCCCAGCAGAACACGCCGTGCACCGCCCCCTCCTCCTGCCCCTCGTCCACCCGGCAGGTCAGTTCGGGGTTGCGCGTCTTCCAGGTGATCTCCCGTCCGTCCGCCCCGGCGTCGCGCATCATGGCGTGGAGCAGGTCCGGGTCGGCGCGAAGGAGGGTGAGCTCCGCGGGGAGCGCGCTCTGATCGTGCCGGTAGGAGCGGCTCGCGGCGCCCTTGAACGCCTTGCGCAGGAGCAGGCCGTCGAGCCCTCCGGGCAGTGTGACGCCGAGCCCCGTGCCCTCACCGGACAGGTTGCCGGTCCACATACGGGAGGCGGCCCGCCCGTCCGCCTCCCGGTCCAGTCCGTAGCCCTGTCCCCCCACAGGACGGTGATCGGGCGCGCGAGGTGGCGCGCGCGTGACACCTGGACATCCGTGGGGCGAAAGGGGTTGTGGAGAGGGAGGTCAAGACTCGGTCACGGCCGGTCAGTCGTCCCGTTTGCGGGGTTTGCCGTCGAGTTCGTCCCACCACTGGTCCGAGGTCTCGTCGCCGGAGGGGTCGTCCCACCAGCGGTCCTCGGGGCCCCGGCGGTTGGCGACGATGGCGGCGATCGGGGGGATCACCATGGCGACCACGCAGAGCGCGACGGCCGCCGGCACGGACAGCAGCCGCACCCAGGACCAGGCGGAGACGAACAGGAACAGGCAGCTGCCCATGAGCAGGAAGTAGACGCGACGCCGCCGTGCGTACATGTCTTCCAGGGTAGGCCGCCGGCGCCCGGCGGGATACGGCGCGAAGGGCCGCACCCCCTTCCCGGTGGCGTCCAACCCCCGGGGGTGCGGCCCTTCGGCCGTTCAGGCGTCCGCGTGCCCGCGCGGACGTGTCGTGCTCGTGTTTCCGACGTCCGCGACGTCTCAGACGGCGATGGCCACGTCGGTCAGGCCGCCGGCCTCGGTCACGACGACCTTGCGGTCGGCCGTGGCGCCGGGGACGAGGGCGCGCAGCGTCCACTCGCCCTCGGCGGCGTAGAAGCGGAACTGCCCGGTCGCCGAGGTCGGGACCTCGGCGGTGAAGTCGCCGCCGGCGTCCAGCAGCCGGACGTAACCGGTGACGGGCTCGCCGTCCCGGGTCACCTGGCCCTGGATCGCGGTCTCACCCGGCTTGAGGGTCGAGACGTCGGGGCCGCCGATCTGTGCTCCACACATGTGCTCTGTCCTGTCCTGGAGATTTCAGCGGTCTCGCTGGTGGTGGTTCGGGGGTGGTGCGGGCCGGCCCCGGTTCGCGCGCGGGGCCGGCGACGACACGCGGTCGGACTACTTGGCCGGGCCGAGCTCGATCGGCACGCCGACGAGCGAGCCGTACTCGGTCCAGGAACCGTCGTAGTTCTTGACGTTCTCCTGGCCGAGCAGCTCGTGCAGGACGAACCAGGTCAGGGCGGAGCGCTCGCCGATGCGGCAGTAGGCGATGGTGTCCTTCGCGAGGTCGACCCGCTCCTGCTCGTACAGGGCGGTCAGCTCCTCGTCGGACTTGAAGGTGCCGTCGTCGTTGGCGTTCTTCGACCACGGGATGTTGCGGGCGCTCGGCACGTGGCCGGGGCGCTGCGACTGCTCCTGCGGGAGGTGGGCCGGGGCGAGCAGCTTGCCGCTGAACTCGTCGGGGGAGCGGACGTCGACCAGGTTCTTGGAGCCGATCGCGGCCACGACGTCGTCGCGGAAGGCGCGGATGGCGGTGTCCTGGGCCTTGGCCTTGTACTCGGTGGTCGCGCGCTGCGGGACCTCGGCGACGAGGTCGCGGGAGTCGAGCTCCCACTTCTTGCGGCCGCCGTCGAGGAGGCGGACGTCCTGGTGGCCGTAGAGCTTGAAGTACCAGTAGGCGTAGGACGCGAACCAGTTGTTGTTGCCGCCGTAGAGGACGACCGTGTCGTCGTTGCCGATGCCCTTGGCGGAGAGGAGCTTCTCGAAGCCCTCCTGGTCCACGAAGTCGCGGCGGATCGGGTCCTGGAGGTCCTGCTTCCAGTCGATCCGGATCGCGTTGGTGATGTGGTTCTTGTCGTAGGCGGACGTGTCCTCGTCCACCTCGACGATGACGACCTTCGGGTCGTTCAGGTGGGCCTCGACCCAGTCGGCGTCGACGAGGACGTCGCTGCGGCTCATGGTGTTCTCCTCCGGGGCAGTGTTCGGCGGGATTGGAGCTGGTGGCGCGATCGGCGCTCGGGTCCGGCGCGGGGAGGCGTGGGGACGGGAGGGTGCGATCGCGCGGCACGGCGCGGGGCCGGCGGGGTGCGGGTCGGGGCCGACCGCGGCGATGGGGCCGGCGGCGACGAACCGTCGCGCTAGCGACAGAGCATGGCGGCGACGCGACACAGGTCTACTGCCCGCCGCTTCGTGAGGTCCGCCTGCATTCGCTTCATGGGTATGGATCGTAGGGAGGTTTCGGCCGCCCTGTCACCGTTGTATCGAATATTGAGACCGAATCGTCCGCATGACGGGACACCAAGGGGGTGCGGGCGCCCTGACGGGGGCCTTCGGGGGTGGGTGGCCGGCGCGGATTCCCAGGGCCCGGACCCGACCGTCTCAGGATGTGGGCAACGGGGTCGACCGGGGGCCACGCACCCGCCGGTTTCGGCCACGAAAAGGGCCGGGACGCCCCGCGTCCCGGCCCGTGCCACCCGCCCCGGCTCAGCCGGTCAGCGGGACGTTCGTGCCGCCGACCGTGAGCCGGACACCGTCCGGCTCCGCCGTCAGGCCGCTCAGCTTCAGCCCGCCCGGCAGTGCGGCCGCCACCGGCCGCTCGAAGTCCGTCTTGCCGCGCACCAGCCGTTCGAGCCCCGGGATGCCCTCCCCCGGCACCTCGTCCGCCCGCACCCGCACGGTCTTGCCGTCCACCAGGCTCACCGTGGAGATGACGCTGCGCGTGACCTTCTTGCCGAGCACGGTCACCCCGGCGGTCACCTTCACCTTGCCGGGCTCGCCGCCGTAGGTCACGGTGACGCCCTGGTCGGATGCCTCGGTGAGGGCCGCGTAGTCGATCAGCCCACTGCCCTCGGCCGTCGCGGCCGTCCCGCCGTCGTAGCCCTCGTTGAGGGTCACGTCGCGCAGGACGGCCGTCAGCTCCGCCACCCGCAGCCGGCGCCCCTCGGCGCCGGCCGAGATCCCGTCCATCCGGATCCGCACCTCGTCCAGGTCGCGGCCGGCGACCTGGGTGAGGAACGGGAATCCGGCGATCTCCACCTCGGTCCCCGTCGTCTGCCCCCGGGCCTGTATTCGCCCGGCGAGTTCGTCCTCGGCGTAGGAGACCGCCCAGCGGTCCGCCCCGACGAACAGGCCGGCCAGGATCAGGCCGACGATCAGCAACGTACGAAGGAACCGCATGGTTCGGACCCCCAGAGGGACGGGACGGACATGATCGTTCCCCGCTAGTTGATCACGCGCCCGATCATGTGGACGGCGGGAGCGGCGAAGGCCAGCGGCAGCGCCACCCCGGCGGTCATGTGGACGAACTTCGACGGGAAGTCGTACGCCGCCACCCGCAGCCCGACCAGGGCGCACACGCCCGCGACCAGGCCCACCAGGGCGCCGCCCACTCCCACCGTCGTCAGTCCGCCGAGCGCGATGCCGGCCCCCGTCGCCGCCACCACCGACACACCCAGCGAGGCGGGTGTGGGCAACGGGAGCGCACGGGCGAAGACGGCCACGGCCACGGCCGCGGTTCCGACCACCGCGACCGGCCGGTCCGCGACCAGCCAGCCGGCGGCCAGGATCGTGAACGCGGCGGAGGCCACCGAGGCGGTCAGCCCGTACATCCGCTCGTCCGGTTCGGCCCGGCTGCGCAACTGGAGCACGAGGGTCAGCAGCACCCAGGCGCCGAGCGTGCCGATGATCGCGCCCGGCCCGAAGTCCTCGGGGGCCGCGAACACGGCCACGTCGGCGACCAGGCCGCCGAGGAAGGCCAGGGCGATGCCCTGGCGCGCCGGCCACATGCCGTTCAACCGGAACCAGCCGGCCGCCGTCAGCGCCTGCAACAGCACCAGCGGCACCACCAGCGCCCACTGGCCCAGGGCCGCGGCCACGGCCATCAGGGCGCCCAGGGCGGCCGTCACCAGCGCCGACTGCGGGCCGGGGTCGATGATCGGCGAGCGCCCGGCGGCGCGGGCCTGCGCGGGATCCTTTATCCGGGTGGCACCCGCCAGGGTCGGCGTCGAGTACTCGCCGTCGGCGCCGCCCGGCACCCCGGGCACGCCCGGCACACCCGGTACGCCCGGTACGCCCGGCACCCGTCGCGGGTCCTCGGTGTCGGGACGCACGGCGCGCAGGTGCGCCGTCGGCACGTCCTGACCCGGCCCGCCGACACCGGGGGCGCCGGCCTCGCGGACGGGCGGGAGGTACGAGGTCTGCGCCTCGGCCGGGGCCTGCGGGGGCAGACCGTCGCGCACGGGCGGCAGGTACGAGGTGGCCGCCTCGGCCGCGTGCCGGGGCTGCGGGCCGTCGTCACGCACGGGCGGCAGGTAGGCCGTGTGCGCCTCGGCGCCGGCCCCCGGGGCCAGACCGTCGCGCACGGGCGGGAGGTACGAGGTCTGCGCCTCCGCCGCGTGTCGGGGCTGCGGGCCGTCGTCACGCACGGGCGGGAGGTACGAGGTCTGTGCCTCGGCGGCCGCGTGCCGGGGCTGCGGGCCCTCGTCGCGCACCGGCGGCAGGTAGGCCGTGTGCGCCTCGGCGCCGGCCCCCGGGGCCTGCGGGGCGCCGGGCTCGCGGTACGGGGGCAGGTAGGAGGTCTGCGCCTCCGCCGGGGCCTGCGGGGGCAGACCGTCGCGCACCGGCGGGAGGTACGAGGTCTGCGCCTCCGCCGCGTGCCTCGGCGCCGGGCCCTCGTCGCGCACGGGCGGCGGGTACGAGCCGGCGGCCTCGGCCGCCGGCACCGGCGGGAGGTAGGCGGTGTGGGCCTCCGCCGCCGGACCCGGGGGCGCGACGGGGGGCTGCTGCGCGGGGCGGCCGTGGCGCGGCGGCTCGTGGGCCTGCCGGGGCGCCGCCGGCTGCTGCGGCAGGGGCCCCGGGCCGGTGGGCCAGGGGCCGGGCGCGGCCGGCGCGGCCTCCGGCTCGGGCCGGAACCAGGCGTCGGGCACGACCGGCCCGGGCTCCGGCGCGACGGCCGGCGCGGGCGGCGGGGACATCACGGGCGGCGGGGGCGTCACGGGCGGGACGGGGTTCGGCCGGGCGATCGGGGCGCCCCAGGCGCCCTGGCCGGTGACCGGCCCCTGCGGCACGTGCGGCGGCGGGGTCGCCGGTCCGGGCGGGGGCGTCGCGGGGCCGGGCGCGGGCTCGCGGAACCAGTCGTCGGGGAAGTCGGCCGTCGCGCCGGCGG
This sequence comes from Streptomyces dryopteridis, assembly GCF_049606955.1. Taxonomy (NCBI): domain Bacteria; kingdom Bacillati; phylum Actinomycetota; class Actinomycetes; order Kitasatosporales; family Streptomycetaceae; genus Streptomyces; species Streptomyces dryopteridis. The sequence continues at coordinate 2,593,407 of NZ_CP187113.1, forward strand.
GCGCCGGGTGCGCGCCGGGCGCCCGACGGTCGGCGCGGTCGACGGGGGGCTGCACGGGCTGGTAGCTCGTGTCCCACGTGTCCGACTGCCAGGTCTGCGTGGAGTACGGGTCCGGGGCGGGGCCCGGCTCGCCGGATTCGGGGTGTCCGGGACGGCGTTCCGGTGGTTGGTTGCTCACGGTGTCCGCGTCACCCGCCCGCGAACGGGGGCAGCACTTCGATGCTGCCGCCGTCGGTCAGGGTCACGGTCGCGTGCTCGCGCGTGCCCACGGGCTGTTCGTCCACGAGGAACGAGCAGCGTTGCAGCACCCGGGTCAGCTCCCCGGGGTGCGCCAGGCGCACCGCGTCGAGGGCCTCGGCCAGGGTGGTCGCCGCGTACGGCTCCTCCGCCGTGCCGGCCGCGGCCTTCGCGGCGGCCCAGTAGCGGATGGTTCCCGCTGCCACTGCAGCTCCTTTCGTCGGCACCCCGCGTCGTGCGCGCCCGTGCCGTGGTCGTGGGCCGTTCTCGCGCCGTTCGCACGGCTGCCCACCGTCGCGGTCCATGATGACGCCTCGCGCCCCGGACACCGGTGTGCCTCCGCGCGCCGTTCGTGCGCCCACCCGGCCCGAAACCCGTCCATCGATCCGGTGAAACGGGGCATTCCGTGACTCCGACCTGGGGTCGGGGCCCGTCCCGGGGTGGCGCGGACCACAGAATCGGGGTGGTGAACGGCCTCGGCCGGGCGGGGGCCCGTGGGCTATTCTGCTGGGCAGAGGATCCGGGCATCGTGGCCCCCGGGTCCTTTTGTGCTTTCGGAACGTTGAACACCAGCGGAACAACGCGCACGCACGACAGGGACACGAGCGGCACGGCACAAGCTCCAGCGGAAACGTGTCCGCCGGGCCCCAAGGCGCGGGGGTTCGGGCCGGACCGGACCACCGAATTCACACACAGCACGTCCTCGACGGGACCGAGGAGGAACCGACGTGATGGGCACAGCCGGCAAACGAACCACCGAGTACGAGGAACGGACCCGGGCAGGTGGTCGGCGATGAGTTCCCTGCTGCTGCTGACCAACGCCCTCCAGCCCTCCACCGAGGTACTGCCCGCCCTCGGGCTGCTCCTGCACAGCGTGCGGGTGGCCCCGGCCGAGGGACCCGCCCTCGTGGACACCCCCGGTGCCGACGTCATCCTGATCGACGGCCGTCGCGACCTCCCCCAGGTCCGTTCCCTGTGTCAGCTCCTGCGCTCGACCGGGCCGGGCTGCCCGCTGATCCTCGTGGTGACCGAGGGCGGACTCGCCGCCGTCACCGCCGACTGGGGCATCGACGACGTGCTCCTCGACACCGCCGGTCCGGCCGAGGTCGAGGCCCGGCTGCGGCTGGCCACCGGCCGGCGCCGGCTCGACGCCGACGACTCCCCGATGGAGATCCGCAACGGTGATCTCTCGGTGGACGAGGCCACCTACTCCGCCCGGCTCAAGGGGCGGGTGCTGGACCTCACCTTCAAGGAGTTCGAGCTCCTGAAGTACCTCGCGCAACACCCCGGACGCGTGTTCACCCGGGCCCAGCTCCTCCAGGAGGTCTGGGGATACGACTACTTCGGCGGCACCCGGACGGTCGACGTGCACGTGCGTCGGCTGCGGGCCAAGCTCGGGCCCGAGCACGAGTCCCTGATCGGGACGGTGCGCAACGTGGGCTACCGCTTCGTGGTGCCGGAGAAGGTGGAACGGGCCGCCGAGGAGGCGCGTTCGAAGGCCGCCGCCGAGGTGGTGGCCGAGGCCGAGGCCGCCGCCGGCGGACGCCCCACCCGCTCCGGCCCCGGCCGCGCCTGAGCCCCACCGCGCCCGCGGATCGACGCGCTCGATCGGTGCGGAACGCCGTTTCACGTGAAACGGCGCCCGCACCGATCGTCGTTTCACGTGAAACATCAGCCCGGTCCCCCGCGCGGTTCGACCGTCCGGGGGAAACCGGAACCCCGGCCCGGAACGAAAGGGCCTGCCCGGGAACGGGTCACCCCGCGTAGACTGCGGCCCGTGGCCAAGGTGACGCGGGACGACGTGGCACGACTTGCGGGGACCTCCACCGCCGTCGTGAGCTACGTGATCAACAACGGACCCCGGCCGGTCGCACCGGCCACGCGCGAGCGTGTCCTCGCCGCGATCAAGGAACTGGGGTACCGGCCGGACCGGGTGGCCCAGGCGATGGCCTCACGCCGCACCGACCTCATAGGCATGATCGTCCCGGACGCCCGGCAGCCCTTCTTCGCGGAGATGGCGCACGCGGTCGAACAGGCGGCGGCCGAGCGCGGCAAGATGGTGCTGGTCGGCAACTCCGACTACCGGGACGAGCGCGAGGTCCACTACCTGCGCGCCTTCCTGGGCATGCGGGTCTCCGGCCTGATCCTGGTCAGCCAGGGCATGAGCGAGCGCGCGGCCTCGGAGATCGAGGCATGGGACGCCCGCGTGGTCCTGCTCCACGAACGCCCCGAGGCCATCGACGACGTGGCCGTGGTCACGGACGACATCGGCGGGGCCCAGCTCGCCACCCGCCACCTCCTCGAACACGGCCACCCCTACGTCGCCTGCATCGGCGGCGTGGAGAACACCCCCTCCGTGGGCGACCCGGTCGCCGACCACGTGGAGGGCTGGCGCCGCGCCATGCTGGAGTCGGGCCGCTCGATCGAGGGCCGGCTGTTCGAGGCCCCCTACAACCGCTACGACGCCTACCGGGTGGCGCTGGAGGTCCTCGCGGGCCCGGACCGGCCGCCGGCGATCTTCTGCGCCACCGACGACCAGGCCATCGGCGTGCTCCGGGCCGCCCGCGAACTGCGCATCGACGTGCCCACCGAACTCGCGGTCGCGGGCTTCGACGACGTCAAGGAAGCGGCCCTGACGGACCCGCCGCTCACCACCGTCGCCTCCGACCGGCCCGCGATGGCCCGCGCCGCCGTGGACCTGGTCCTCGACGACGGCCTGCGCGTCGCCGGCTCCCGTCGCGAACGCCTCAAGCAGTTCCCCTCGGCCCTCGTGGTCCGCCGCAGCTGCGGCTGCCTCTGATCCCCGGCCCTGATCCTCGGCCCTGATCCTCGGCCCGCACGGCGGTCCTCGCGTTCTCACAGCGGTCATACGCGCTTCTGTCGGGCTTTTCAGCCCCGGCTCAGACGGTTCTCATGCGGGCCGGCCACAGTGAAGCCATGACCGAGAGCCACCGCCGCGAAGGCGAGAACCCGCAGGAGAACCCGTTCGGCGACGCCTGGCGCCGTGGCCACGACCGGCCGGCCGACCAGGCCGGCGGCCCGGCCTACCCGCCGCCGCCCGCCTACCCGCCGGCCCCGGCTCCCGGTTGGCACGAGGCCCACCAGCAGGCCCCGCAGACCCCGCACGGACCGACCCCCGCACACGGCGGGCCCGGGGGCCCGGGCGACGGCCTCGGCGGTGCGCACCAACCCGCCTTCGCCGCCGGCCCGGCCCCCGCCGCCCGCGCCAAGAAGCCGGTGGCCCTGCTGGCCGCCGTCGCGATCGCCGCGGCCGTCGTCGGCGGCGGCACCGCGGCCGCCTTCCAGCGCTTCCTCGGCCCGGACTCCGGCACCGGCTCCGCCTTCTCCGGCACCAACGTCTCGCAGTCCTCGATGGGCACCGTCTCCGGCGTCGCCGAGCAGGTCTCCCCCTCGGTGGTCCGCATCGACACCAGCACCAGCGGCGGCACCGGCACCGGTTCCGGCATCGTCGTCACCGAGGACGGCGAGATCGTCACCAACAACCACGTGGTCAACGGCGCGAGCCAGATCCAGGTGACCATGAGCGACGGCAAGAAGTACTCGGCGAAGATCGTCGGCACCGACCCCGACAAGGACCTGGCGCTGATCAAGCTGAACGGCGCCAAGGGCCTCAAGCCCGCCACGTTCGGCAACTCCGACAACCTCAAGGTCGGCGACGGGGTCGTCGCCATCGGCTCCCCGGACCGGCTCACCGGCACCGTCACCAGCGGCATCGTCTCCGCCCTGGACCGCGAGGTGAACGTGCCCAAGTCCGAACAGCGCCAGCAGCAACAGCAGCAGGGGCGGGGCGGCTGGCCGTTCAGCTACGACGGACAGCAGTTCAACGGCGACACCGGCTCGAACACCACCTCCTACAAGGCCATCCAGACCGACGCCTCCCTCAACCCCGGCAACTCCGGCGGCGCCCTGTTCAACATGAAGGGCGAGGTCGTGGGCATGCCTTCGGCGATCTACTCCCCCGGCAGCGACGGCAGCAGCGCCGGCAGCGTCGGCCTGGGCTTCGCGATCCCCGTGAACACCATCAAGGCCGACCTGCCCTCCCTGCGCAAGGGCGGCCCCGGCGGAGCCGGCGGCGACAGCTCGCGGAGCGGTGCCGACCAGGGCACCGGCGGCTTCGGCAGCGGCTTCGGCACCTCCTACTGAGCCCCGCGCGCGCCGCCCCACCCCGGGCGGCGCGCGCCCCCGCCCCCGCCGACGTGCGAGGCTGAAAGGGCCGCGCGGCCCCACCGGCCGCCGACCCACCGTCACGGACCACAACACCACCGGGGTGACCGATGAACGCCATCGAAGGCGAACCGCAGCGCGTCCTCGTCGTCGACGACGAACCCGCCGTGCGCGAGGCCCTGCGCCGCAGCCTCGCCTTCGAGGGCTACCTCGTCGACACCGCCGTCGACGGCCTCGACGCCCTCGACAAGGCGGGCGTCGGCAGCGGCCTGGCCGGCGGCCCCGGAGCCGCCCCCGGGCCCGGCCCCGACCTCGTCGTCCTCGACATCCAGATGCCCCGCATGGACGGGCTCACCGCCGCCCGCCGGATCCGCGCGGCCGGCCACACCACCCCCATCCTCATGCTCACCGCCCGCGACACCGTCGGCGACCGGGTCACCGGACTCGACGCGGGCGCCGACGACTACCTCGTCAAACCCTTCGAACTCGACGAGCTGTTCGCGCGCGTCCGCGCCCTGCTGCGCCGCAGCTCCTACGCGGCCCCCGCCGGCGCCCCCGCCCCCGCGTCCCCCGTCGCCGACACCCTCTCCTTCGGCGACCTGCGCATGAACCCCGCCACCCGCGAGGTGCACCGGGGAACCCGCCCCGTGGAACTCACCCGCACCGAGTTCACCCTCTTGGAGATGTTCCTCGCCCACCCCCGCCAGGTGCTGACCCGCGAACAGATCCTCAAGACCGTCTGGGGCTTCGACTTCGAACCCAGCTCCAACTCCCTCGACGTGTACGTGATGTACCTGCGCCGCAAGACCGAGGCCGGCGGCGAGCCCCGCCTCGTGCACACCGTGCGCGGGGTCGGCTACGTGCTCCGCTCCGGGGACGGCGGGGAGTGACCACCGGCCACGCCGAGCCGACGCACCCGGCGCCGGCTCCCCCCGACCCGGCCTCCGGACGCCCGGGCCGGCGCGGTCCGCTCACCGTCTTCCGGGCCCTGCCGCTGCGCTCCCGGATCGCCCTGCTGGTGACCGTCGCCGTGGCCCTGGCCGTGGCCGCCGTCTCCGCCGTGGCCTGGGTGATGGCCCGCGCCCAGCTCAACGACCAGCTCAACACCTCGCTGCGCACCAACAACGCCGCCGCCCAGGCCACCCAGACCTTCAACCGGCTCGGCGGCTGCGTCTCGGGACCGCAGACCCAGGGGCAGGTCATCAACGACCTGAGCGCCTCGGTGCAGATCGTGCTCCCGGACGGCCGACGCTGCTGGGTCGACGGCAAGAAGGCGCTGCCCTCGACCGACATCGACATCGAGGTGGCCCGCGGCGAACGCCCCGAGACCCTGTACGACACCAAGACCTCCGACGGCGCCTCCGTGCGCGTCTACACCCAGCCCGTCGTCGTCGGCACCCAGGCCGCCGCCCTCTCCGTGGCCCGCCCCCTCGCCGACATCGACCGGCCGCTGAACACGCTGGCCTGGGTGCTCGTGCTGGTCTCCGGCATCGGCGTGGTGGGCGCCGGCGCCACCGGCCTGTGGGTGGCCCGCACCGGCCTGCGCCCCGTGTACGAGCTGACCGGCGCGGTCGAGCACATCGCCCGCACCGAGGACCTCACCGTCCGCATCCCCGACGAGGGCACCGACGAGATCGCCCGGCTCTCGCGCTCCTTCAACCAGATGACCGCCGCCCTGGCCTCCTCCCGTGAACGCCAGGCCCAGCTCATCGCGGACGCCGGCCACGAGCTGCGCACCCCGCTCACCTCGATGCGCACCAACATCGAGCTGCTGGCCCGCAGCGAACAGACCGGCCGGGCCATCCCGCCGGAGGACCGGCGCGAGCTGCTGGCCTCCGTGAAGGCGCAGATGACCGAGCTGGCCGAGCTGATCAAGGACCTCCAGGAACTGTCCCGGACCGACGCCGCCGTCCCCGGACCGCCGACCATCGTGCCGCTGCACGAGATCGCCGAACAGGCCCTGACCCGGGCCCGGCTGCGCGGTCCGGAGCTGCTGTTCGAGACCTCCGTGGACCCGTGGTGGGTGCGCGGCGAGGCCCCGGCCCTGGAACGGGCCGTGGTCAACCTCCTCGACAACGCCGTGAAGTTCAGCCCGCCCGGCGCCGCCGTGGAGGTCTCCCTGAAGGCCGGGGAACTCGTGGTCCGCGACCACGGGCCGGGCATCCCGGAGGAGGAGCTGCCCTACGTCTTCGATCGCTTCTGGCGCTCGCCGACCGCCCGCGCCCTGCCCGGCAGCGGGCTGGGGCTGTCGATCGTGGCCAGGACCGCCGAGCGGGCGGGCGGCACGGCCCGGCTGCGGCCGGCGGCCGACGGGGGCAGCGGCACCGAGGCCGTGCTGCGGATCCCCGGCGCGCCGACCCCGCCGCCCGCCGACCCGTCAGAAGCCGGGATTGTGCCGCAGGAGTGAGGCGACCAGTCCGGACCGGGTGTTGGGGAAGTCCATGGGGACGATCCCGAGCCCGGTCCGGCCGGTGAACTCGGCGGAGTCCACGAACGCGTGGACCTGCGGATTGAGCCGGTCGGAGTTCCAGCGCGGCGGGAGCAGGGCGGCGGTGGAGACGTGGTTGACGAAGAGCCGGCCCGGTTGGGCCACGGCCTTGCGGAACTGGGCCTCGATCTTGCCGCGTTTGGCGAAGGGCTCGGCCATGTAGTCGTCCTGGACGTCGAAGACGGCCCCGTCGCCCCAGCGGACCCCGCCGGGCAGGCCGGCGTTGTCGGCGAGCAGCAGGACCCGGCCCCGGCAGTCGCCGAGGGTCGGCAGGGAGTCCCGGATCGCGAACAGGGAGCGCCAGCCGCGCCGGTCGAGGTAGTCGTCGAACACGGCCCGGAAGGCCGCGTCGGACTCCTCCGAGTACTCCTGTTTCACGCGCATCAGAACGGTCTCGCCGGGGTGCGCGGCGAGGAACTCCGCGCACGCCACCAGCACGTCGCCGAACATGAGCTGCTGGTAGGTGGCCCCGTGGTGGATGGCGAACGAGCCGCCGGTGATCCGGCAGCGCACGTCGAGGGAGCGGATCCCGGAGTCGAGCTGCTCGGCGATCGTGGTGTTCTGGCAGGCCACGTACAAGCCGCCGTACCGGGCCCCGGAGTCGTGGGTGCCGGGGATGGTGAGCCGGGTGAGCGGGGTCGCGTCGGGCAGGGCGCCGAGCCAGGAGCGCGGGTCGGGGACGGCGGCGCGGCCCGTGCGGACCGGGGCGGCGGCCGCGACGGCGGTGCCGGGGGCCAGGGCCAGGGCGGTGCCGGCGGCGACCGCGAGGGCCCCGCGCAGGACCGACCGGCGGCCGGGGCCGCCCGTCGGCGCCGGGACCGGCGCGGCACTGTCGACGAGCGCCGTGTTCGGCATCTGTTCCCCCCACCCGACCGGCCCGGCACGGCGCGCGGGGCCGCGTCCTCGGGTCGGCAACGGCCGCAGTATGGCCCGGCCCGCCGGGAGCGCGGCAGTCCCCTGCGGCCCTTCTCCCCCACCCCTCCCCGCCCTCTCCCCGCGCTCTCCACGCCCGACCCGGGAAACGGCGACGGGGCGCCGCGCGGCGGACCGTGGGGTCCTCCGGGCGACGCCCCGTCAGGGCCGCGCGGTGCGGGCGCGGCCGGCGCGGCGGATCACTTCACGACGGTGATCCGGTCGGCGGCCGGCGGCGCGATCGGGTTCGCGGCCGAGGAGTTCGCGGCCAGGTAGGCGTTGAACACGTCGAGGTCGGAGGCGCCGACCAGCTTGTTCTTGTGCTCCTTCAGGACCGTGAAGCCGTCGCCGCCGCCCGCGAGGAACTCGTTCATCGCGACGCGGTAGGTGGCGTTCGGGTCCAGCGGGGCGCCGTTGAGGCGGACCGAGTCGGCGAGGACGCGGTCGGCGCCGGCCTTGGTCATGTCCAGGGTGTAGGTGAAGCCCTTGGAGACCTGGAGGATCTTCGGGGATGCCTCGTTGACCGGGCCGGAGACCTGCTGGCGCAGGGCGGTGACGAGCTGGGCGCCGGTGAGGTCGACGACGTTCATCATGTTGGTGAAGGGCTGGACGGTGAACGCCTCGCCGTAGGTCACCACCCCGTCGCCCTCGGAGCCGGCCGCCTTGAAGGCCAGGTCGGAGCGGATGCCGCCGGGGTTCATCAGGGCGAGCTGGGCGCCGCCCTTGTCGGCCGGGGCCAGTCCGGCGAGCTGCGCGTCGGCGATCAGGTCGCCGAGCGGCTTCTCGTACGCGGCGGAGCCGCGGCCGGGGATGTCGGCGGAGATCCAGCCCTGCGGGCGGTTGGCGACGGGCGCGGCCAGGGTGTTCCAGCGGGTGATCAGCTCGGTCATGTCGGGGGCCTTGGGCTGCTCCCGGGTGACGACCTTGTTGACGGGCTTGGGGGCCTTGACGCCGGTGCGGACGATGTCACCGGTCCACCGGTCGTAGGTGAGGGTGGTGTCCGTGTAGAGCCGGCCGATGGAGGCGGCGGAGGTCACGGTGCGCGGCTTGCCCGCCGGGTCGGGGATGGTGCAGGCGTATGCCTGGTGGGTGTGGCCGGTGACCAGCGCGTCCACCTTGGGCGTGACGTTCTTGGCGATGTCCACGACGGCCCCCGAGATGCCGGCGCCGGCGCCGGGGGTGTCGCAGGAGTAGTTGTACGCGCCGGAGGCCGGCATGCCGCCCTCGTGGATGAGCGCGACGATCGACTTCACGCCCTGGCGGTTCAGCTCCTCGGCGTACTTGTTGATCGTCTCGACCTCGTCCTTGAACTTCAGGCCCTTGACGCCCTCGGCGGTGACGATGTCGGGGGTGCCCTCCAGGGTGACCCCGATGAAGCCGATCCTGATGCCGTCGCGCTGCCACACGGTGTACGGCTTGAGCAGCGGCTTCCTGGTCTTCTCGTCCGTCACGTTCGCGGCGAGGTAGGGGAACTCGGCCCCGCCGAAGCGCTTGGGCTTGCCGTTCGGCTTCTTCTCGAAACAGCCGGCGGTGGGGTGACAGCCGCCGTTCTGCATGCGCAGGAGTTCGGCGCGGCCCTCGTCGAACTCGTGGTTGCCGACGCTCGTGACGTCGAGGTCGAGCTTGTTGAGGGCCTCGATGGTGGGCTCGTCGTGGAAGAGCCCGGACAGCAGGGGGCTGCCGCCGATCATGTCGCCCGCCGCCGCGGTCACGGTGTAGCGGTGTCCCTTGCGGGCCTCGCGCAGGCTGTTGGCGAGGTATTCGACGCCGCCGGCCGGTATGGCCTTGGTGGTGCCGTCCGGCTGGAGCTCGGAGACGGTGCCGGAGGAGCCCTGCGGCGGCTCCAGGGTGCCGTGGAAGTCGTTGAAGGACAGCATCTGCACGTCGACGGTGCGGCTGAACCCGGGCCAGTACCCGGTGTGGCGGCTCTCGGCGCGGTCGGCACCGACGGCTCCGGCCGGCAGGGCGGCGGCGAGCAGGGTGCCGGCCCCGGCGGTGACGGCGAGTGCGGCGAAGCTCAACCTGCGGGTGCGGCGGCGCCGTTGCGGAGTCGCTGACATCAAGTTCCCCTTTGCGGGCAGCGAAACGACATGGGAGGTGCCCCGCAGCCTATGGTCAACGCGCGTAGCACGACAGGGGGTAACGGGTTACGGCCAGGTTGCGGTCGTAGGCTCGTCGCATGACCGATACGAACGCGGCACCGACCGTGGAACCGGCCCGCCGGATCCTCACCCTGCCCGAGCTGACGCAGCGGCAGGCCGCCGACGTCCTGGAACTGATCGAGCACGCCGTCCGGGTGGACGGCGCCTCGGCCGTCTCGGAGCAGGGCCGCCTCCACCTCGCCGGGGGACTGCGTCCCGGTATCACCCATTTCCTGCTCTTCGACGGCGAGCGGCTCGCCGGTTACGGGCAGTTGGAGGACACCGATCCCGTCGAGGCCCCCGCGGCGGAGCTCGTCGTCCACCCCGCGCTGCGCGGACGCGGCCACGGCCGGGCCCTGGGCGGCGCCCTGCTGGCCGCCTCCGGCAAGCGGCTGCGGGCCTGGGCGCACGGCGGCAAATCCGGCGCCCGCCACCTGGCCCAGGTGCTCGGCCTCACCCTCTTCCGCGAGCTGCGCCAGTTGCGCCGGCCGCTCGTCGCGGAGCCCGGTCGCGAGTTCACGCCGCTGCCCGAGCCGGTCTGGCCGGCCGGGGTCACCGTGCGCACCTTCGTGCCGGGGCGGGACGAGGAGGCGTGGCTGGCCGCGAACGCCGCCGCCTTCGCCCACCACCCCGAGCAGGGTTCCCTCGACGCGCGCGACCTGGCCGACCGGATGGCCCAGCCCTGGTTCGACCCGGCGGGCTTCTTCCTGGCCGAGCGGGACGGTGAGCTCGTCGGCTTCCACTGGACCAAGCGGCACGAGGCGGAGGACCTCGGCGAGGTGTACGTGGTCGGCGTGCTGCCCACCGCGCAGGGCGGCGGGCTCGGCAAGGCGCTCACCGCCGTGGGCCTGCGGCACCTGAGCGAGAGCGGCCTGCCCACCGCGATGCTGTACGTGGACGCCGACAACCCGGCCGCCCTCTCCGTCTACGAGGGGCTGGGCTTCACCACGCACGCGGTGGACCTCATGTACCGCACCGAGACCTGACCGTCACCCCGGGTGACCCCCGCGCGCCCGCCGGTCGCCCGGGCGGACACCTGACGGACTCGGTCCCCGGAGCGCTGTTTCACGTGAAACACGGCGGGCCGCCCCCGACCCCGCCCGAGCGGTCGGGGGCCCGGCCCCGACCCGACCGCCCCCGCCGCGCTCACCGGCTGTTTCACGTGAAACACTGCGCGCGGGTCCCGGACCCGGCCCCACCACCCGAGCGGCCCAACGCCCCGGGCGACGATCCCGCGCGAGCTCCCGGCTGCTTGGAAGCCATACGCCATTAACCGGGCATTAAGACGTGCTTGGGAACCTCCCTCCATGCAGCCCGCGCTCTCCGTCCATTCCCTTCTTCCCGACGCGCCTGACCAGGCCCGTGCGCGGAAGAATGGAGACATGAGCCACCAGCCCAGCGCATCCACCCCCGCCGAGGCCCCCGGGGCCCGCGAGGTCCCCTCCCAGCTCTCCCCGCGCATCGGTTCCCTTTCGGCCCACCGAGCGCACAGCGGCCTCGAACCCGATCTCGACGCCGACCTCGACAGCTACGGGATCGCGCTGGTGGACGACGAGGACCCGGAGGGCAAGGAGCGCGAGGAGCTGCCCGCCAACCGGTTCCTGGACCGGGAGCGCAGCTGGCTGGCCTTCAACGAGCGAGTGCTGGAGCTGGCCGAGGACCCCGCGACCCCGCTGCTGGAGCGGGCGAACTTCCTGGCGATCTTCGCCTCGAACCTCGACGAGTTCTTCATGGTCCGGGTGGCCGGCCTCAAGCGCCGCATCGCGACCGGGGTCGCCACCCGCTCCGCCTCCGGATTGCAGCCCCGCGAGGTCCTGGACCTGATCTGGACCCGCTCGCGCGAGCTGATGGCGCGGCACGCCGCCTGCTACCAGCACGACGTGTCCCCCGCTCTCGCCGAGGAGGGCATAGAGCTGATCCGCTGGCCCGACCTGACCGAGAAGGAACAGGCCCGGCTCTTCACTCTCTTCCGCAACCGGATCTTCCCGGTGCTCACCCCGCTGGCCGTGGACCCGGCGCACCCCTTCCCCTACATCTCCGGGCTCTCGCTGAACCTGGCCGTCGTGGTCCGCAACCCCGTCAGCGGCCACCGGCACTTCGCCCGCGTGAAGGTGCCGCCGCTGCTGACCCGCTTCCTGGAGGCGTCCCCGCAGCGGTACGTGCCGCTGGAGGACGTGATCGCGGCCCACCTGGAGGAGCTGTTCCCGGGCATGGAGGTGCTGGCGCACCACATGTTCCGCGTGACCCGCAACGAGGACCTCGAAGTCGAGGAGGACGACGCCGAGAACCTGCTCCAGGCCCTGGAGAAGGAGCTCATGCGCCGCCGCTTCGGCCCGCCGGTGCGCCTGGAGGTCGAGGAGTCCATCGACCCGGGCGTGCTGGACCTGCTGGTGCAGGAGCTGAAGGTCTCGGCCGCCGAGGTCTACCCGCTGCCCGGCCCGCTGGACCTCACCGGTCTGTTCGGCGTGGCCTCCCTGGACCGTCCCGAGCTGAAGTTCCCCAAGTTCGTCGCCGGCACCCACCGCGACCTCGCGGAGGTCGAGTCGGCCTCCGCCCCCGACATCTTCGCGGCGCTGCGCGAACGGGACGTGCTGCTGCACCACCCGTACGACTCCTTCTCCACCTCCGTGCAGGCGTTCCTGGAACAGGCGGCCGCCGACCCGGACGTGCTGGCCATCAAGCAGACCCTGTACCGCACCTCCGGCGACTCCCCCATAGTCGACGCCCTGATCGACGCCGCCGAGTCCGGCAAGCAGGTCCTGGTCCTGGTCGAGATCAAGGCCCGCTTCGACGAACAGGCGAACATCAAGTGGGCGCGCAAGCTGGAGGAGTCCGGCTGTCACGTGGTCTACGGGCTCGTCGGCCTCAAGACCCACTGCAAGCTCTCCCTCGTGGTCCGCCAAGAGGGCGAGACCCTGCGCCGCTACAGCCACGTCGGCACCGGCAACTACCACCCCAAGACGGCCCGGCTGTACGAGGACCTCGGCCTGCTGACCGCCGACCCGCAGGTCGGCGCCGACCTCTCCGACCTCTTCAACCGGCTCTCCGGCTACTCCCGCCGCGAGACCTACCGACGCCTGCTGGTCGCCCCACGCTCCCTGCGCGACGGGCTGATCACCCGCATCGACAAGGAGGCCGCGCAGGCCCGCGCGGGCCGACCCGGCTCGGTCCGCCTCAAGATGAACTCCATCGTCGACGAGGCGCTCATCGACTCCCTGTACCGCGCCTCGCAGGCCGGGGTACAGGTGGACATCTGGGTGCGCGGCATCTGCGCGGTCCGTCCCGGGGTCACCGGCCTCTCCGAGAACATCAGGGTCCGCTCCGTCCTCGGGCGCTTCCTCGAACACTCCCGGGTCTTCGCCTTCGGCAACGGCGGCGAGCCCGAGGTGTGGATCGGCAGCGCCGACATGATGCACCGCAATCTCGACCGCCGCATCGAGGCCCTGGTCCGGGTCGCCGACCCGGGGCACCGGGCCGCCCTCGACCGGCTGCTGGAGACCGGCATGTCCGACACCACGGCCTCCTGGCACCTCGGGCCCGACGGTGAGTGGACCCGGTACAACACCGACTCCGAGGGCCGCCCCCTGCGGCACGTCCAGGAGATGCTCATAGACGCCCGGAGGCGCCGGCGTGGCCCTGCCAAACCCTGACAGCACGGCCGGCGAGGTCCTGGGCGCCTACCTGCGCGCCCAGGCCACCGCGTTCCTGCGCGGACTGCGGCTGCACGAGGAGAGCGGACCCGACGCGCACGGCGCGGCCGACGCCGCCCTCCTGCTGCGCGCCGCCGCCCGCCGGATCGGCGTCTCCCTGGCCACCTTCCGCGGGGTCACCCCGAACCCGTGGGCGGACGGACTGCGCACCGAACTGGTGTGGCTGTCGAGCACCCTCGCCGACGAACACGCCTACGGCAGCCGGCTGACCCGGCTGATGGAGGCCCTGCACCGGCTGTCCGCCGTGCCCGCCCCGCGCGGCTCCGGCTCCGGCGCGGGCTCCCTCACCGTGGGCTCCGCCCGCGCCGGAGCCCTGCTGGAGCGGCAGCTCACCCTCGGGCGCACCCGCGCCCACTCGGCGAGCCTCCAGGCCCTGGGCTCCTCCCGCTTCCACGCCGTCGCCGACTCCGTGGCCGTGCTGGCCTCCGAGGTGCCGCTGGACCCGGTGGCCGCCACGGGCCGGGTCGAGGAGGTCCTGGTCCCCCTCGCCGAGCTGGCCGGCGCCCGGCTGGGCACGGCGGTCGCCGCCCTGCCCGAGTCCCCCGGCCCGCACCCCTACGACGCGCACACCGACGCCGCCTGGCACGAGGTGCGCCGCCTGCTGCGCGTCCACCGCTACGCCGGCGAGCTGCTCGGCGAGGACGTCGACCGGGCCGCCCTCGCGGGGGCCGCCCTCGACCGGCACCGGGACGCCTCCGAGGCGGCGGCCACCGCCGCCGGCGCCGCCCGCACCCCGCGCATCGCCCCGGCCACCGCCTACGCCCTCGGCGTGCTCCACGCCGACCAGCGTCACGCGGTCGAGGCCGCCCGGGGCGAGTTCCACCGGTTCTGGAGCCTGCACCCGGCCCCCACGGCCTGAGCTCCGAGGGCGATTTCCGGCCGGCCCGCCCCGGCCCGTCCTCCGCCCGCCCCGACCCGATCCGCGCTGCCCGCGCGCGCCGCCGCACGCCCCGACACCCGCCCGAACCGGACGCCACACCCCCAGGTCACGGCGGGATAACGGGAAGGGAACGGGGCGAAAACGGCGAGCCGTACCGGAACCGCTCGCACCATGCCGTCCGCCACGGTTCACCGTCCGTTCACTCACCCCGGTCGGCCGCTTCACCTGATCTGCCTAATTTCGGCAGTGCACGGTGCACGACACCCCGAGAATCGCCTCTCCGAGGCGCGGGGCCGCGCCCGCGCACCACCCAAACGTTCGCAGTCCTCTTCGCACGCCGCCCGGATCGCCAGAGCGGCCGGCGGCTCCTGGAAGGAACACCCGAAAGTGAAGCTTCAGCGCAAGAACCGGCTTCGTGCCTCCGCCCTCGGGGCCCTCGTCGTGTCCGGCGCCCTGGTCCTCACGGCGTGCGGTTCGGACAACAACACCCAGACCGGCTCCGACGGCAGCAGCAAGGCGCCCGCCGTCGCCAAGGGCGACATCGACTGCGGCGACGCCAAGGGCAAGGTCCTGGCCTCCGGTTCCTCCGCGCAGAAGAACGCGGTCGACCTGTGGATCAAGAACTACATGGCCGGCTGCTCCGGCGTCGAGGTCAACTACAAGTCCTCCTCCTCCGGTGAGGGCATCGTGGCCTTCAACCAGGGCACGGTCGGCTTCGCCGGTTCCGACTCCCCGCTCAAGCCCGAGCAGGTCGCGGACTCGAAGAAGATCTGCACCGGCGGCCAGGGCGTCAACCTCCCGATGGTCGGCGGCCCGATCGCCATCGGCTTCAACGTCTCCGGCGTGGACAAGCTCACCCTCGACGCCCCCACCATCGGCGCGATCTTCAACGACAAGATCAAGAAGTGGGACGACGAGGCCATCAAGAAGCTGAACCCCGGCGTCACCCTCCCCTCCACCGCCATCCAGGCATTCCACCGCTCCGAGGACTCGGGCACCACCGAGAACCTCGGCAAGTACCTCAAGGCCACCGCCGGTGACAGCTGGGGCTACGAGCCCGCCAAGAAGTGGCCGGCCCCCGGTGGCCAGGCCGCCTCGGGCTCCGCGGGCGTCGCCGCCCAGGTCAAGCAGGTCGACGGCGCGATCGGCTACTTCGAGCTCTCCTACGCCACCTCGCAGTCCATCAAGACCGTGGACGTCAACACCGGCGCCGGCGCCCCCGTGTCCGCCACCTCCGAGAACGCCTCGAAGGCCATCGCCGCCGCCAAGGTCACCGGCACCGGCTCCGACCTGGCCCTGAAGCTCGACTACACCACCAAGGCCGAGGGTGCCTACCCGCTGGTCCTGGTCACCTACGAGGTCGCCTGCGACAAGGGCAACAAGCCCGAGACCCTCGCCTCGGTGAAGTCCTTCCTGGGCTACGCCGCCTCCGACGCCGGCCAGAAGCTCCTCTCGGAGCACGGCTACGCGCCGATCCCGGCCGAGATCAACGCGAAGGTCCGCGAGGTCGTCAAGAACCTCGGCTGAGGCCGGTGAGGCCCGGGCACCCGCCCGGGCCCGCCGCCCCCGCCACTCGTCCCCCGCACGTCGCCACGACGTCACCACCCCGGGGACGATCCGGAGGCGGGGCCGCTCCCGTCCGAGCGGCCCCGCCTCCCCACCCCTCCCCCGGCCCGCCGGGGGAACTCCGGTGCACCGCCGCCAGGGGGCCCGCCCCCCACACAGACCGGAAAGACCATGGCTTCCACCACACCCACCCACGCAGACCCGGCTCCGCCACGGGTCGCCACGAGCAAGGGGTCCACCGGCCGCGCCGGTGACAAGATATTCGCCGGCCTCTCCAAGGGCTCCGGCATCCTGCTCCTGGTGATCATGGCGTCGATCGCCGCCTTCCTCACCTACCGCGCCGTGCTGGCCCTGTCGAAGAACGAGGGCAACTTCCTCACCACCTTCGACTGGAACGCCGCCGGCAACCCCCCCGTCTTCGGCATCGCCGTCCTCCTCTTCGGCACGGTGATCAGCTCGATCATCGCGATGGTCATCGCCGTCCCCATCGCCGTCGGCATCGCCCTGTTCATCTCGCACTACGCCCCGCGCAAGCTCGCCGCGCCGCTCGCGTACGTGGTGGACCTGCTGGCCGCCGTCCCCTCGATCATCTACGGCATCTGGGGCGCCCTCTTCCTGGTCCCGTACCTGGAGGGCCTGAACCTCTGGCTCGACCAGTTCATGGGCTGGACCTACGTCTTCGACAAGACCCAGATCGGCGCCGCCCGCTCCCTCTTCACCGTCGGCGTGCTGCTCGCGATCATGATCCTCCCGATCGTGACGAGCGTGAGCCGCGAGGTCTTCCTGCAGGTCCCGCGCATGAACGAGGAGGCCGCCCTGGCCCTCGGCGCGACCCGCTGGGAGGTCATCCGCATGTCGGTGCTGCCCTTCGGCCGCTCCGGCGTCATCTCCGCCTCCATGCTCGGCCTCGGCCGGGCGCTGGGCGAGACCATGGCCGTGGCCACCGTCCTCTCCCCGAGCTTCCTCATCTCGCTGCACGTGCTCGACCCCGGCGGCGGCACCTTCGCGCAGAACATCGCCGCGAAGTTCGACGAGGCCAACGAGTTCGGCCGGGACGCGCTGATCGCCTCCGGCCTGGTGCTCTTCCTCCTCACCCTGCTCGTCAACGGCGCGGCCCGCCTGATCATCGCGCGCCGCAAGGAGTACTCGGGGGCGAACGCCTGATGAGCCAGACCATCCAGGACCGACGCCCCGCCCGGGCCGTCAGGTCCGCCGCCCCCAAGACCCTCACCCAGGGCAGCCTGCCCCGCTGGGCCCCGGCCGGCATCGCCGTCGGCTCGGTCGCCCTGGGCTCCGGCCTCGGTCTCGTCCTCGGCCTGCACAGCAAGGTCCAGTGGGGCCTGCTCGCCGCCCTGCTCTTCGTCCTGATCACCTACGTGCTCAGCAGCGTGGTCGAGAACCGCCGCCAGGCCAAGGACCGGGTCGCGACCTCGGTCGTCTGGGTCTGCTTCGTCCTCGCCGTGGTCCCGCTGCTCTCCCTGCTGTGGACCACCGTCAGCAAGGGCATGAAGGTCCTCGACGGCTACTTCCTGGGCCACTCGATGGCCGGCGTCGCCGGCTTCGAAGCCGGCGGCGGCGTGTACCACGCCCTCCTCGGCACCATCGAGCAGGTGCTCCTGGCCACCGCGATCGCGGCCCCCGTCGGCCTGCTGACCGCCGTCTACCTGGTCGAGTACGGCAAGGGCCCGCTCGCCAAGGCCGTGACCTTCTTCGTCGACGTGATGACCGGCATCCCCTCCATCGTGGCGGGCCTGTTCATCCTCACCACGTGGAACCTGATGCTGGGCTTCGGCCCCTCCGGCTTCGCCGGCGCCATGGCCCTGTCGATCCTGATGATGCCGGTCGTGGTCCGCTCCACCGAGGAGATGCTCAAGCTCGTCCCGAACGAGCTGCGCGAGGCGGCCCTCGCCCTCGGCGTCCCGAAGTGGCGCGTGATCCTCAAGGTGGTCCTGCCCACCGCGATCGGCGGCATCTCCACCGGCGTCATGCTCGCCGTCGCCCGCATCACCGGCGAGACCGCCCCGATCATGCTGCTGGTCTTCGGCTCCCAGCTGATCAACGGCAACCCCTTCGAAGGGGCCCAGTCCTCGCTCCCGCTCTACATCTGGGAGCAGTACAAGGTCGGTACGGACCCCTCGTACGACCGGGCCTGGGCCGCCGCCCTGGTGCTGATCGCCTTCGTCATGATCCTGAACCTGGTGGCCCGCGGCATCGCCCGCTGGAAGGCCCCGAAGACCGGCCGATAGCGGCCCACGACTTGCGGCTCCGCCGAGCGGGGCCATCGAAAAGAGCAGTGATTCCCATGGCCAAGCGCATCGACGTCTCCGGTCTCTCCGCCTTCTACGGCACCCACAAGGCCATCGACGACATCTCCATGACCGTCGAGCCCCGCTCCGTGACGGCCTTCATCGGCCCGTCCGGCTGCGGCAAGTCCACCTTCCTGCGGACCCTGAACCGCATGCACGAGGTCACCCCCGGCGGCCGCGTGGAGGGCAAGGTCCTCCTGGACGACGAGAACCTGTACGGCGCGGGCATCGACCCGGTCGCCGTCCGCCGCACCGTCGGCATGGTCTTCCAGCGCCCCAACCCCTTCCCCACCATGTCGATCTTCGACAACGTGGCGGCGGGCCTGCGCCTGAACGGCAAGTTCAGGAAGAGCGAGCTGGAGGAGATCGTCGAGCGGTCCCTCAAGGGCGCGAACCTCTGGAACGAGGTCAAGGACCGCCTGAACAAGCCCGGCTCCGGCCTCTCGGGCGGCCAGCAGCAGCGCCTGTGCATCGCCCGCGCCATCGCGGTCGAGCCCGAGGTCCTGCTGATGGACGAGCCCTGCTCCGCCCTCGACCCGATCTCCACCCTCGCCATCGAGGACCTGATCGGGGAGCTCAAGGAGCGCTTCACCATCGTCATCGTGACGCACAACATGCAGCAGGCGGCCCGCGTCTCCGACCGCACCGCCTTCTTCAACCTGGCGGCCGTGGGCCAGCCCGGCAAGCTGATCGAGATCGACGACACCGAGCGGATCTTCTCCAACCCGTCCGTCCAGGCCACCGAGGACTACATCTCCGGCCGCTTCGGATGATCCCCCGCCGGCCTCCGGGCCGGCGGCCACGACACGTCCTGCGGTGCTGCATGGCGGTGCCACCGCACGGCGAGAAAGAGGGCCGGCTCCCCCTGGGTGGGGGGAGCCGGCCCCTTTCACTTCCCCGCCCCACCCGCCCGCACGTGTCGTGTTTCACGTGAAACGCCCGGGGCGGTCGAGCGCGTGTACCGCGTGCTCGACCGCCCCGGGCGGATGAACGGAAGGGATCCGGCGATCAGCCGAAGGCCAGATGCACGATCCAGAAGCTGACCGCGGCCACCAGGGCCGCCGCCGGCATGGTGATGAACCAGCCCAGGATGATGTTCTTGGCGACGCCCCAGCGGACCGCGTTGACCCGCTTGGTCGCGCCCACGCCCATGATCGCGGAGGTGATCACGTGGGTGGTGGAGATCGGCGCGTGGAAGAGGAACGCCGAGCCGAACATGATCGAGGCACCGGTGGTCTCGGCCGCGAAGCCCTGCGGCGGGTCCAGCTCGATGATCTTCCGGCCCAGGGTCCGCATGATGCGCCAGCCACCCGCGTAGGTGCCCAGGGACAGCATCACGGCACAGGCGATCTTGACCCACACCGGGATCGCGTCGCCCGCCTGCTCGACGTCGGCGATGACCAGGGCCATCACCACGATGCCCATGGTCTTCTGCGCGTCCTGGAGGCCGTGGCCCAGCGCCATGCCGGCCGCCGAGACGGTCTGCGCGATGCGGAACCCGCGCTTGGCCTTGTGCGGGTTGACCCGGCGGAACATCCACAGGATCGCCACCATCACCAGATAACCGACGATGAGGCCGACGAAGGGCGAGACGAACATCGGGATGACGACCTTCTCGACCACCCCGGACCAGATGACCTCGGTCCCGCCGGCCAGCGCCGCGCCCACCATGCCGCCGAACAGGGCGTGCGAGGAGGACGAGGGAAGTCCGAAGTACCAGGTGATCAGGTTCCAGACGATCGCGCCGACCAGGGCCGCGAAGAGGATCCACATGCCCTTGTTGCCGTGCGGGGTCTCGATGAGCCCCTCGCTGACGGTCTTGGCGACCCCGCTGCCCATGAAGGCACCGGCGAGGTTCATCACCGCGGCCATCGCCAGGGCGGCGCGCGGGGTCAGGGCCCGGGTGGAGACGGAGGTCGCGATGGCGTTCGCGGAATCGTGGAAGCCGTTCGTATAGGTGAAGCCCAGGGCGACACCGATGGTCACGACCAGTGCGAAGGTGTCCACGAGGTTCAGGACTCCTTGACCGCGATGGTCTCCACCGTGTTCGCGACGTGCTCGAACGCGTCCGCGGCCTCTTCCAGCACGTCCACGACCTGCTTGAGCTTGAGGACCTCGATGGCGTCGTACTTGCCGTTGAAGAGCTGCGCGAGGAGCTTGCGGTGGATCTGGTCCGCCTGGTTCTCGAGTCGGTTGACCTCGATCCAGTACTCGGTGAGGTTCTCCATGGTCCGCAGGTGCGGCATGGCCTCGGCGGTCAGCTCGGCCGCCCGCGCCAGGACCTCGATCTGCTGCTCGACGCCCTTGGGCAGTTCCTCGATGTTGTAGAGGACGACCAGGTCGACGGCCTCCTCCATGAAGTCCATGATGTCGTCGAGCGAGGACGCGAGGTTGTAGATGTCCTCGCGGTCGAACGGCGTGATGAAGGAGGAGTTCAGCTGATGGAAGATCGCGTGGGTCGCGTCGTCACCCGCGTGCTCCGCGGCCCGCATCCGTTCGGCGATCTCGGCTCGGGCGGAGGTGTCCGCTCCGAGCAGTTCCATCAGGAGCTTGGAGCCCGTGACGATGTTGTCCGCGGATGCGGCGAACATGTCGTAGAAGCTCGTCTCCCTGGGGGTCAGACGAAATCGCACGGTGAGGTCCTCGGGGTGCATCGGGTTCGGTCAGGCTGATGCTAGGCGCATCCTCCGGCCACGGCTAACCGGCAGAACCGGCCGGTTCCCCAGTGTCCTCCATCAGGCAGAGTGAAGCGCACGGACCCCCGCCCGCGCGGGTCGGCCCGGTATCCTATACCCATGCGGGGTATGCACGACAGGTGCCCGCCCCGAATACACGTGATCCACGGGAGGACGCATGACGACCACCGAGGCCGACGGCGCCGTCCACGGCTATCACCACCAGAAGGACGAACACCTCAAGCGCCTGCGCCGGATCGAGGGCCAGATCCGCGGCCTCCAGCGGCTCGTCGACGAGGACGTCTACTGCATCGACATACTCACGCAGGTCTCCGCCAGCACGAAGGCCCTGCAGTCCTTCGCCCTGCAACTCCTGGAGGAACACCTGCGGCACTGCGTCGCGGACGCGGCCGTCAAGGGCGGGGAGGAGATCGACGCGAAGGTCGAGGAGGCCACCAAGGCCATCGCCCGCCTGCTGCGCACCTGAGCGCGCGGGCCCCGATCGGCGCCGGTCACGGGACGGGAAGCCCGTCCCGGGGCCGGGCCGGCCCGGTCACCAGGGGGCGCACACCCCGCGGAGCACCTCGTCGATCCGGTCCTGGCTGAGCCGGTCCTCATCGGCGTCGGAGGCCGCGATGATCAGCTCTCCGCACAGCTCGATCTCGGCCAGGGCCACGTGATCCTGCGTCATCACCCCGTGGCTCGGAGTCACTCGTGTCACCCTCTTCCTGATCGTCACCGGCCGGTCCAGAGTAGGGAGTGTCACACGCGGCGCGCATGACACGGATGGGCCATTTCCGGTTACCCGAACACGCCCCGGCCCCACCCGGTCCGGCCGGCCCTACTGGGCGATCCGGCCGGCGTAGATGTCCCGGCTCTCGGGCAGCACGACGCTCACCGGCGTGCCGAACCCGTACAGCAGCGTGGTCGACGAGACATCGATCACCCCCTGGTTGACGTAGCTGAACCGGTGCCGCACCTTGCGCAGCCGGCCCTCCTCGTCGAGGTAGGCGTCGAAGGGGACGGCGTCCTTGGCGAACCCTTTCGCCGCCGCCGTCAACGCGCCCTTGACGTGTTCCGGGGCCGCCGCGGCCGCCCGTCCCAGGTCGGCGGTGCCCCGGTAGTGCCGGACCTTCGTGCCCGACAGGTCCTCCTCGCCCACGAAGACCACCCCCTCGGCCGAGCGCAGCAGCTCGACGGCGACGATCGGGTCGGTGGCCCCGCCGGTGACGAGGTTGCCGTCGGAGAGGGTGGTGGTGTCCACCCGGACCCACTTGTCCTCGGGCACCCCGGCGCCCCGGTTCTTCATGTACAGGGCGCCCGGCGCCAGCAGCTCCGTGATGGGCCGGTGCTCGGACTTGCCGGCCGCGTCCGCCGGCAGCAGCACGACGAGCTGCCCGAGCCGGCCCGCGAAGTCCACCCCGCCCTCGCCGCGGATCGTCACCCGGGTCCCGCCCGCGGCCATCTCCATCGCCGTCCGGGCCCGCGCGCTGCCCGCCTCCGCGAGCACGTCGGCCGCGGACCGCACCGCCGCCGTGCCGTCGGCGACCGAGCCCGCCGGACGCGCGTCGGCCCCGTCGGCCTCCCCGCACCCCGCCAGTCCGCCCGTCGCCACCACGGCCACGGCGGCGGCCCACGCCGCCCGCCTGTGCTGGTGCACCACCATCGCCTGCCAACCCCCAACGCGTGACCGCTGCTTGCCCGAGGCCCCCGCCCGCTCCGCTTAACGAGGTGCGCGGTTTCCCGTCACGCCCCCACCCGATCGGGACACCGTCACCTTCCCCCGGTACCGTGCGGACGTGGACCCTCACCCCACTCCCGCAGCGGCCGGCGACCCGTCCCCGGCCCGGCCCGCCGACGGCTCCGCATCCGCCCCCGCCCCCCATCTCGCGGAGACCGTGGAACGCGGCTCCTTCTGCACGGCCCGGTGCGCCTGCGGCTGGCGCGGCCCGGCCCGCAGATCCCGCGACCGCGCCCGCGAGGACGCCCGGGCCCACCACGAGTCCCCGGGGGACTGACCCGAACGGACCCGCCCCGCCGGCCGGTCCCGCCCGCGTCCGCTGTCCTGGGCAGGGGGACCGTGTCGGGAGCCGAGGGAGTCGGATGCGTCGAGTCACTGACCGGAGACCGGGCCCGACCCCCGCCCGACCGCCCGGCCGCACCCGCGGCCGCCGCAGGGCCGCGGCCCTGCTCACGGGCGCCCTCGTGCTGCTCCCCGCCGCCCCGGCGCTGGCCCGCCCGCTGGGCACGGCCGACGGTCCCGGGGACGTGGCCCTGGCCGTGGGCACCACCTCGGCCGCCGCCCTGGCCACCGGCCTGTGGCTGCGCGCCCGCCACCGCCGCGACCACGACGGCGACGAGAGCTGAGCCGGGAGTCGAGACCCCCTAGGCGGCGAGGTCGCTCGCGCGCGGGCGCTCGCCCACCGGACCGGGCAGCGGGGCCACCGGATCGACCACCCGCGGCCCCTTGGCCCGCACCAGTCGCCCGGCGCGCGGCGAGTCCGCCACGGCCCGGACGAGCGGGGTCAGCGCGGCCATCGCCAGGGGCGCCGGCAGCAGGGTGACGGCCGTGCCGAGCGCGAGCCCGCCGACCACGTCGGTCGGGTAGTGCACGCCCATCCAGAGCCGGCAGACCCCTTCCAGCAGGGCCAGCGCGATGCCGATCGCGCCGTACCGCCGGCGCGCCATGAACAGGCCGACGGCGACGGCCATCGCGAGGGTGGTGTGGTCGCTGACGAAGGAGAAGCCGACGCCCGCGCCGCCCGGGTCCAGGGCCGGCTGCCCGGGGACCGGGCCGGGGCGGCCCACGAACTCCCGCAGCGGCACGTTGACGAGCAGCGCGATCCCGGCCGCCAACGGCGCCCACACCAGCGCCGCGAAGCCCTCGGGCGCCGCGTCCGCCGGTCCCCTGCGCACCGCGCGCCAGCACCACAGCACGAGCAGCGCGAGGGCCAGCGGGATCAGTTGGGAGCCGGTCACGCCGACGGCGCGATGGATCCAGTCGGGTGCGGTGCCGGCGACCCGGTCCACCGCGTGGAGGAGGGATACATCCACGTTCGGCCCACCGCTCGTGAGTCCAGCCATGGTGTCGCGGCCCCTTGCCTTGCGTGCCTGGTCCCCCGTCAGGGCACGCCCGGCGCGCGCCCCTCGAACCCGTTGTTCCGATCCCCGTGCCCAGTGGAACGCCCGCCCCCGTGACCGCGTTCCGTCCTCCACCGGATGATCACGTCAACGTTATCCAAGAGTGACTCATCGTCGCAGCTCAGGGGCAGGGCTTCACTCTGCGTGGTCAGTTGCGGATGCTCGCCGGGTCGGGCAGGGCCGCGGCCCCGTCCTTGGTGACCCGGGTGGCGCCGAAGTAGTCGCGGGTGTCGATGGAGTCGAAGCGGATCACGGCCCCCGTGTACGGCGCGTTGATCATGTACCCGCCGCCCACGTAGAGGCCCACGTGCCGGATGGCCCGCGAGTTCGTGAGGTCGTCGGAGAAGAACACCAGGTCCCCCGGCAGGAGTTCCTCCCGCGAGGGGTGCGGGCCCGCGTTGTACTGGTCGTTGGCCACGCGCGGCAGCTCGATCCCCACCGTCTGGTACGCCGCCAGGGTCAGCCCCGAGCAGTCGAAGCGCCCGTTCTGCTCCTTCGTGCCCTCACCGCCCCACAGGTAGGGGGTGCCGAGCTGCTTCTGCGCGAAGTCGATCGCCCCGGCGGCCTGTTCGGAGGGCTTCACCCGGCCGAGCGGCACGGCGAAGCTCTTGGCGAGGTCGGTGATGGCCTTCACGTACCCCTGGGTCTCCTCGTACGGCGGCACGCCCCCGTACTTCTGCACCGCCCCGGGCCCCGCGTTGTACGCGGCCAGCATGTTCTTCGTGGCGTCGCCCGGGACCCCCTTCACCTCGGCCGCGAGCTTGCAGTCGTAGGAGGCGGCCGACGGGATCGCGTCGTTCGGGTCCCAGATGTCACGGTCCCCGTCCCCGTCCCCGTCGATGCCCTGGCTCTCCCAGGTGCCGGGGATGAACTGGGCGATGCCGCGCGCGTCGGCGGGGCTCACGATGGTGGGGTTCCAGCCGCTCTCCGAGTACAGCTGCGCGGCGAGCAGCGGCGGGCTGATCGCGGGACACAGGTTCCCCCAGCGCGCCACCAGCGCCTGGTACTTGGCGGGCACCGCGCCCTTGGCCAGGCCCAGGGCCGCACCCCCGCTCCCGCCCACGATGCCGGCGGCCGCCGAGAACGTCCCCACCACCAGCAGCGCGACGAAGCTCAGGGCGAGCCCCACCCCGATCCCGCCCACCATCCACGCCTTGCGCATGTGCCCACCCTCCCCCACGACCCGCACGACACCGGGTACCGGCCCCACTGTGTCGCCCGGCCCCCGCCCCGCGCCACCCCGCCTCCGCGACCGCGCCCGAACCACCCGACACACCGTCAGCCCGGGCCGGCCGGGCGGACGGGGACAATGACCCCATGTCCGACCCGCGCCGCCGCCCCGCCAAACCCGCCCGCGCCTCCCGCCCCCCGCGCGGCCCCCGCACCACCGAGGCCCCCGCCGGTACTCCGGCCCCCGCCCCGGACCTCACCGCCGAACGCGCCCGGCTGCGGGCCGACTGCGCGAACTGCTTCGCCCTGTGCTGCGTGGCCCTGCCCTTCACCCGCTCCGCCGACTTCCCCGTCTCCAAACAGGCCGGCGCCCCCTGCGGCAACCTCCGCGAGGACTTCCGCTGCGGGATCCACACCCGACTGCGCGACGAGGGCTACCGGGGCTGCACCGTCTTCGACTGCTTCGGCGCCGGCCAACGCGTCTCCCGCGAGACCTTCGACGGCCGCGACTGGCGTACCCACCCCGACCTCGCCCCGCGGGTCTTCGAGACCTTCCCGATCATGCGGCAGGTGCACGAGCTGCTGTTCCACCTCACCGAATGCCTCGCCCTGCCCGCGGCCCGCCCGCACCACCGGGCGCTGCGCGAACTGCGCGACCGGGTCGAGACCGCCGCCGGCGGCAGCCCCGACGCGCTGCGCGTGCTGAACCTGCCCGCCCTGCGCGCCGAGGTCGGCGCCCTCCTCGGCGCCGTCTCCGAGCTCGTGCGCGGCCGCCACCCCGCGCCCCGCCGCGACCACCGGGGCGCCGACCTGATGGGCGCCCGGCTGCGCGGCACCGACCTGCGGGGCGCGAGCCTGCGCGGCGCCTACCTGATCGGCGCGGACCTCTCGGGCGCCGACCTGCGCGGGGCCGACCTCCTCGGCGCCGACCTCAGGGACGCCGACCTGCGCGGCGCCGACCTCCGCGAATCCCTCTTCCTCGCCCCGTCACAACTGAACGCGGCCCGCGGCGACACCCGCACCCGCGTGCCCGAGCACCTCCCCCGTCCCGAACACTGGCGCTGACCCGAGCCCCCGGGCCGACCCGGCGAGGAACCCGCGCACGGCGATCCCCCACCCGCGCGGGTCCTCGGCCAGCACCCGGTGCCCCGCCGGCAGCTCGACCAGCCGCACCCCCGGCCGACGCAGCGCCATCTCCCGCGCGTGCCCGCCCGACAGCGACCGGCTGCGGTCCCCGCGCAACAGCAGCGTCGGCCGGCGCACCGCCAGCCACGCCTCCCAGTGGTCCCCCCGGAACGCGGCCCGCCCGGCCGCCGCGTCGGCCGGCTCGAAGGCCGGCCCCCAACCGTCCGGGTACCGCCGCATCTCCTCCACCGCCCCCGCCGCCGGCCCGTCCCACGCCGCCCGCAGGGCCTCCGGCCCCGGCGCCCGACGCGGCCGGCCCACCCACCCGGCCGGCTCCCCCGACACCACCGCCCCCGCGTCCTCGACCACCACGGCCCGCACCAGGTCCGGGCGCCGGGCCGCGAGCCGGTAGGCGACGACCCCACCCGTCCCGTGCCCCAGCACCACCGCCGGCCCCAGCCCGAGCGACTCCAGCACCAGCTCCGCGTCGGCCACGCACCGCTCGGGCCCGTACGCGCCCGCCCGGTCCGAGGCCCCGTACCCGCGCCGGTCCAGCGTGACCAGCCGGTGCCCGCCGCCCAGCTCACGCGCCCGCCGCGCGTAGTAGGCCCCCGTGGCCCCGTCCCCGTGCAACGCGAGCAGCGGCCCGCCCGTCCCCCCGTGGTCCAGGTACCGCAGCCGCGTCCCGTCCTGCGCGCGCACCGTCCCCGGCAGCGGCCCCAGCTTGTCGATCACCCGCCGGCGCAGCGTCTGGTACTCCTCCCAACGCCTCGGGGTGCGCCCCGCGGGCCGCTCCCCCAGCTTCCAGCCGGGGCTGACGACCTGCCCCCGCCGGAACCGCTCACGGGTCAGGTCCACGACGATCCCGCCGGGCAGCTCGTTCCACACGTGCACGCCCTCCTGCCGGCCGTCGAGCCACACCTCCCCCGCCATCAGCTCCCCGCCGAGCAGGTCGTGCACGAGCAGGGCGGTGATGTCGCAGTGCCCCCACGCCGGGTTCTCCGGGGTCCACGCGGCCCGCTCGACGTCATCCGGTGAGCAGGTCTCGGCCGACCATCCCGCTCGGATGGCCGCCTCCAGGTCGGCGAGGGTCCACGGTGTCGTCGTCATGGCGCAAGGGTGCCGGACCCCACTGACAACCCTCCCGCCCCGCGCCCCGCACCCGGGGCTCCGGCGAATCCGTTCCGCGCACCGTTCCCGCAGGTCACCAGGGGCGTGCGCACAAGATCGCGCGCGGGGTCCCCGCCCCCACACGCCCCTCGCGCGGCGTGACCGCACGACGCGGAACGACTACGTTCGGTCACGACGTGGACGTCGATCGCGACGCCCCCCGCACCGGAGGTCCCCCATGCCCCGCCCGCTCGCCCTCCTCGGCACCCTCGCCGCCACCGCCGTCCTCGCCCTCGGGCTCACCGCCCCGGCCCAGGCCGCGACGGGCGAGCTGCACGTGAACGGGGTCGTGTTCAGCGAGCCGAGCGGCTGCATCCCCGCCGCCGGCCCCAAGCTCATCCGCAACAACACGGACAACCCGGTGCTGGTCACCAACGGCCCGTGGTGCACCGGCCTCCCGCTGGCCGTCGTCGCCCCCGGCGAGACCTTCTACGCCCCCGAGGGCAACGCCCTCTTCGTCCGGTAACCATCCCGCGCGCACCCCTTCGAGGCCCGGTCGGCACCCGCCGCCCGGGCCTTCGCGCGCCCCCCGTGCGCCGACGCACCCTCACCACCACACGCCCCCAAGGCACCTGACCGGCCCTCACCCACGCGCACCGAGCGTGCGCCCCGGCGCTTCCGCCCGTATGCCGAGACGACAATCATTGCCCGCCGTCACACCCCGTGATACACAGAGTGACGGGTAAAGACAGGCGTCAAGTCGACATACGAGAGCCGTTTCATCAGCGAAGATAGAGCGAGACCCCTGCCGCCGGGCAAGGGGGGACACAACTACCCACACTGGGGCGGTGAGTTACATGTTCCTGGCAGCCGAAAAGGGCGACATCACCACCATCATCGGCGGAATCGCCCCGAACTGGGGGCCGTTCGGCAGTCTCGGCAACGAGGCGAAGATCATGATCGAGGTGGTCATGGCCGTCGCGATCCTGCTCTGCCTGGGCATCGCGATCTGGGGCGCGGCCAAGCAGCGCATCGGCGCCACCGCCCTGCGCGACACCTTCAGCGCGGAGCAGGGCAAGGGCCTCATCGTCGCCGGCCTCACCGGGGTCTTCATCATCGGCTCCCTGGGCACGCTCTTCACGATCGTCTACGGCATGGCCGTCTGACCCACCCTCACCACCCGTCGCGGGCCCGGCCGATCCGAGCCGACCGGGCCCCGCGCGGGTCCCGCGCCCGACCCCTCCGGCACAGTGCGACAGCCCACCCCGCATCCTGACTCGTACGACCATCCGACAATCCGCCCGTCCGCCGAGGTTGTGTTCCCGATGACCACTCGTCCCACCGCGCACCCGCGGACCCCGGCGCCGGCCTGCCCGCACGGAGCCCGGAACCACGAGCGGACGGCCCCGGCATGAGCCGCGAAGACGTCAGCGCCACCGGCACCCGGCACACCCGCACCCGGCTGCCCGACGGCGACGGCGACCCCGGCCGCCACCCCCGCCGCCCGCCCCGGGTCGGCAAGGGCCTCATCACGGTCGTCGCGGTCACGGTCCTCCTCATCGCCGCGATCGCCTTCGCGAACCGCGCCAACCCCCCGGCCGCGAACCCGGCGAAGAACACCGACCGCACCCCCACCGGCTCCGCCACCGCCGCCAGCGGCGTGCCCCCGGTGAACACCCCGCCCGGCGAACTCCCCCGCGGCTTCGCCCGCACCCGACAGGGCGCCGAATCCGCCGCGACCAACTACGCCGTCGCCCTCGGCTCCACCGCCATGTTCACCGCGGACAGCCGACACCGCCTCGTCGACGCCCTCTACACCCCCGACGCCGCCGCCGCGCTCAAGGCCCCCCAGGACAAGGCGTACTCCCCCGAACTCCTCGCCGGCCTCGGCCTCGACCCCCAGGGCAACCCCCCGACCGGCACCACCTTCGTCGCCCGCACCGTCCCCATCGGCTCCCGCACGGAGGCATACACCCAGGACCGCGCGGCCATCGCCGTCTGGTGCATGGAACTCACCGGCATGTCCGGAGAGAAGGCGACCACCCCCATCCGCACCGGCTGGGTGACCCGCACCGTCCAACTGGCCTGGATCGACGAGGACTGGAAGATCACCTCCGTCGACCAGAGCACCGGTCCCGCACCACTCCCCGGGGACACCACGGCCTCGGCGTCGGACGAGATCAACAAGGCCACCCAGGAGTTCGGAGGCTTCACCTATGCCCGCTAAGCCCCGCCGTCACGACGGCACCAGGCTCGACGGCCCGGCCGAGACCTCACGCTCCCGCGCCCCACACCGGGCGGCCACCCTCACCGGCCTGCTCGCGACCCTCCACGTCACCCTGGCCACGGCCGCCGGCGCCGCCCACGCGGCCCCCACCCCCACCCCGGGCGGCACCACTCCCTCACCCGGCGCGTCGGCAACCCCGGGCGCAAGCTCCTCCGCGGACCCCTGCGCGCTGATTCCCGGTCCCGCGCACGAATACTGCCTCCGCTCGAACGCCCCGACGCCCCCGTCCGACAGCCCGGGGGTCCTCGCCCCCTCCACCGGCGGCTCCGCCGACGCCCTCAACCCCCTCTCCGCCCTCGCCAAGGGCTGCGCCGACGCCGCCGCCTGGGTCGTCGACTCCCTCGGCAAGGTGGTCAAGAGCACCTCCCAGGTCGACTTCACCAACCCGACCTTCCTCAAGCAGTACGCGATCGTCTTCGCCGCCTCCGCCTTCCTCACCCTCGTCCTGTGGCTGCTGGCCGTCACCAAGCGCGCCATCCGCGGCGTCCCCTTCGCCACCGCGATCGGCGAGGCCATCGGCTTCCTCTGGCTGACCGTCCTCGCCTCCGCCTTCACCCCCCTCGTCCTCTACACCGTCGTCTCCGCCACCGACGGCATCTCCGACGTCATCGCCGCCGCCACCGGCAACCAGACCGACGTCTTCTTCGGCTCCTTCGCCGAGGCCCTCAAGAAGGGCGACAGCATCGGCGGCGGCCCGATCATGCTGATCGTCGTCTCCCTCGTGACGATCCTCGCCGCCGGCGTCCTCGCCCTCGAACTCGTCATCCGGGCCGCCCTCCTCTACGTCGGCGCCCTCCTCGGCGTCGTCGTCTACGCGGGCCTGGTCGACCGCAACCTCTGGGGCCACGTTCGCCGCTGGGCCGGCATCATGATCGCCGTCATCCTCGTGAAGCCGGTCATCGTCATCGTCCTCGGCCTCGCCGGGGCCCTCGCCGGAGAGAACGGCCCCAACGCCCTGTCCGCCGTCGTCTCCGGCCTCGCGATCATCCTCCTGGCGATCTTCGCCTCCGCCGTCATCTACCGCTTCGTCCCCGGCTTCGGCGACGAGATCGCGACCGCCCGCACCAACCGCAAGCAGGCCACCGACGGCGCCCAGGCCGCCGCCGTCATCAGCTCCCCCGCCTCGCTCGTCTCCCAGGGCATCAAGACCCACAGCAGCCGCGGCGGCGGTGGCGGTTCCTCCGGCGGCTCCTCCGCCCCCGAGCCCCGCCCCGCCAACGCCGTCTCCGGCGGCGTCGCCGCCCACAGCAGCCGCGGCACCGCCGCCCCGGCCCCCCGCACCGGCGGCAGCGGCCCCACCAGCCACCGCACCACCCCGAGCACGAGGAACACAGGAGGTGACGGGCGTTGACGACGCAGTCCCACCAGATGCACCCGGTCGCGCCCCGCCGCACCTATCTCATCGGCCGCGCCCGCCCCAACGCCGTCATCGGCAAGAACCGCGAGACCGGCGAGATCGCCCTGATCATCGTCGGCGCCTTCCTCGGCATGATGAGCGGCCTCCTCGTGCCCAGCCTGCCCCTGCGGATCGCGGCCCTCGCGGGCTTCCCCGTGATCGCGCTCGCCGCCGTCTACGTGCCCTACAAGGGCCGCACGTTCTACAAGTGGTTCGAGATCAACCGCAGCTTCAAGCGGAACCTGCGCCGGGGCACCACCTACCGCTCCACCGCCGTCGAGGCCGGCACCCGCGCCGACGGCACCGAGGTCGAGGTCGGCCCGCCCCCCGGCATCGGCCGGATCAGCTGGCTCTCCTCCCCCTTCGGCCCCGACGAGATCGCCGTCCTCCTCCACGCCGACCGCCGCACCGTCACCGCCGCCATCGAGATCGAGGGCCCCGGCGTCGGCCTGCGCGACAGCGAGGACCAGGAGGCCCTCGTGGACCGCTTCGGCACCCTCCTCAAGCACGTCGCGAACGGCGACGGCTTCGTCACCCGCCTCCAGATGCTGGCCCGCACCCTGCCCGCCGACCCCGAGGCCCACGTCAAGGACGTCGCCCAACGCGGCGACCCGCACGCCCCCGGCTGGCTCCGCGAGTCCTACGACCAGCTCCAGTCGATGGTCTCCACCTCCTCCGAGCAGCACCGCGCCTACCTCGTGGCCTGCATGCACTACACCCGCGAGCTGTCCGCCGAGGCCGCCGCCATCGCCCGCGCCGCGTCCCCCAAGAAGGGCCGCAAACTCGACCGGGACGCCGGCATCGCCATCGTCATGGCCCGCGAGCTCACCGACATCTGCGCCCGCCTCGCCGAGGCCGACATCCGGGTCCGCCAGCCCCTCGGCCAGAGCAGACTCTCCTCCCTCGTGCACTCCATGTACGACCCCGACCACCCCGTCGACCACATCCAGGCCATGACCAAGCGCAACGCCTGGCCCGCCGAACTCGACGCGGTCGAACCCACCTACCTCCAGGCCAAGACCCGCGAGTCCTCCACCCGCGCCCCCTGGTGCCATGCCACCGCCTGGGTCAAGGAGTGGCCGATGACCCCGGTCGGCGTGAACTTCCTCGCCCCCCTCCTCGTCCACACCCCCGACGTGATCCGCACCGTCGCCGTCACCATGGACCTGGAACCCACCGAGATCGCCATCGAGCGGATGCTCACCGAGAAGACCAACGACGAGGCCGACGCCAGCCGCGCCGCGAAGATGAACCGCACCGTGGACCCCCGCGACATCGCCGCCCACGGCCGCCTCGACCAGCGCGGCGAGGACCTCGCCAGCGGCGCCGCCGGCGTGAACATCGTCGGCTACATCACGGTGTCCTCCCGCTCCCCCGAAGCCCTCGCCCGCGACAAGCGCACCATCCGTGCCTCGGCCGGCAAGTCGTACCTGAAGCTGGAGTGGTGCGACCGCGAGCACCACCGCGCCTTCGTCAACACCCTGCCGTTCGCCACCGGCATCCGACGCTAGCTGGAGGGCAGTTCCGCCATGCGAGACCCGCTGTCCGCCGTCACGGAGGCGTTCACCAGCTTCCTCTTCGGCAAGGTGGAGACCACCCGCCTGCCCGTGCGCACCTCCACGGGCCAGGCCCAGGCCGTCTACCTGCCCACCGCCGCCCCCGGCCTCGGGGATTCCGGCGTCATCATCGGCCGCGAGGTCTACAGCGGCAAGGGCTACATCTACGACCCCTTCCAGCTCTACGGCCAACAGCTCCCGGCCCCGCACTGGCTGGTCCTCGGCGAGTCCGGCAACGGCAAGTCGGCGCTGGAGAAGACGTACGTGCTGCGCCAGCTCCGGTTCCGCGACCGGCAGGTCGTCGTCCTCGACGCCCAGGGCGAGGACGGCGTCGGCGAGTGGAACCTCATCGCCCAGCAGCTCGGCATACTGCCCATCCGCCTGGACCCGATGTCCGCCCTCAACGGCGGCATCCGCCTCAACCCCCTCGACCCGGCCATCACCACCACCGGCCAGCTCGCCCTGCTCCGCACGATCATCGAGGTCGCCACCGGCCACAGCCTCGACGAACGCGCCGGCTTCGCCCTCAAGGTCGCGCACGCCTACGTCAACGACACGATCACCGACCGCCAGCCGGTCCTCACCGACATCGTCGAACAGCTCCGCCACCCCGAGGCCGAATCCGCCCAGGCCATGAACGTCGACATAGACGATGTCCGGGCCTGGGGTCTGGACGTCGCCCTCGTCCTCGACCGCCTCGTCGACGGCGACCTGCGCGGCATGTTCGACGGCCCCACCACCGCCGGCATCGACCTCGACGCCCCCCTCATCGTCTTCGACCTGTCCCACATCGACCGCAACTCCATCGCCATGCCCATCCTCATGGCGATCGTCGGGGTCTGGCTCGAACACACCTGGATCCGCCCCGACCGAAAGAAACGCATCTTCCTCGTCGAAGAGGCATGGCACATCATCAACAGCCCCTTCGTCGCGCAGCTGTTCCAGCGCCTCCTGAAGTTCGGCCGCCGCCTCGGCCTGTCCTTCGTCGCCGTCGTCCACCACCTCTCCGACGTCGTGGACGGCGCCGCCGCCCGAGAGGCCGCGGCCATCCTCAAGATGGCCTCCACCCGCACCATCTACGCCCAGAAAGCCGACGAGGCACGCGCCACCGGACGCGTCCTCGGCCTGCCCCGCTGGGCCGTCGAGATCATCCCCACCCTCACCCCCGGCATCGCCGTCTGGGACGTCAACGGCAACGTCCAGGTCGTCAAACACCTGGTCACGGAGGCGGAACGCCCGCTCGTCTACACCGACCGGGCCATGACCGAGTCCTCCGAGGTCACCGAGACCCCCGACGACATCCTCGCCGCGGAACTCGAAGCGGAGGAACGCGCCCTGTTCATCGAACGCCACCGCAACGGCGGTTCCGGCTCGGCGACGACGGTGGCCTGACCATGGCCCGGGACGCCGCCACCCCCCGCCCCGAGCAACGCGGCGTCCCCGACGGGTTGCTGCTCGGCCTGCTCGGCTTCCTCCTCGGCATCGCCCTCCTCGTGTGGTCCTCGACCGGCCTCGCCGCCCTGTTCACCAAGGGCTCCTGGCCGAACGCCGTGTCCTTCACGAACACCCCGCCCGCGATCCGCGCCCTGATCTCCCGCCCCCACGACCTGCCCGGGGCCTGGCCGGCCACCGATCCGGCCGCCCTCTCCGGCTGGGGCCTGTTCTGGGGCCTGTTCATCGGCCAACTGCTGGTCCTGTTCGTCCTGGTCGTCTTCGGGATCGGGGTCGTGGCCCGGGTCAAGACCCGCCGCGCCCGAGCCCGGGCCGGCGTCCCCGCCCCGACGCCCGAACCCGCACCACGGGAAACGCGCCGCCAGGACCCCGCCCCGACGCCGACCCCCGTCCCGCACGAGCCACCCCCGCCCCCGACACCGAAGCGGACCACCCCGCCGGCCCCGAAACGGCTGCCCGCACCGCCCCGGCCCAAGGCCGTGCCCACCCGGGCCCACGCCCCGGCCGGCCCGCCCCCGGCGGACGACGCCTACCGCTACGGCTTCGGCTACGCCCCCACCACGGCCGCCCGCCGTCCCGCCGCCGCCCCGGCACCGGCCGCGCCGCGCACCCCGGCGCGCACGAACCCCCTGGCCTTCGGCACCCCCGCCGAGCGCCTCGCCGCCGCCCTCCTCGCCGTCACGGACGCCGAGGGCCCGCTGCTGGTGGTCACCTCCCAGCCGGATCTGTGGGACGCCACGAAGGACGGCCGCGCCAAACTCGGCCCGGTGCACCTGTACGACCCGGGCCACCGCTGCGACACCCCGGCCCGGCTGCACTGGAACCCGGCCCGGGGCTGCGCCGACCGCGCCGTGGCCCGGGCCCGCGCGCACGCCCTGCTGGCCCCGGTCCGCCCCACGGCCCGTATCGACGAGGCGGTCGCCGACACCGCGGAAACGCTCCTGCGGAGCTGGCTGCACGCGTTGGCGCTGGAGGACCGCCCGTTCAAGCAGGCGCACCGCTGGGCCCAGGGCCTCGGCGACAGCGAACCGGTCAGGGTGCTGCGCACGCACCCGTCGGCGGCGGCGGGCGCGGCCGGGGAGCTGGAGAGCGCCCTCACCGCGCATCCGCAGCGCCGTGAGGCGGCCCTGGCCCTGACCGCCCTGGCCCTGAGCTCGTTGAGTTCCGTCCACATCCGCGAGTCCGCGGGCTCCCACCGTCCGGACGCGCTCGCCCTCGACTCCTTCGTGGAGGAGGGCGGCACCCTGTACGTGGTCGGGGAGTCCCACGAGAACCCCCGCTCCGACCCGGGGGCCTCCCCCTTCCTCACCGCGCTCACGGCGGAGGTCGTCGCACGGGGCCGGCAGGCCGCGGAACGCGGCGCGGCCTCGCGTCTGAGCCCTCCCCTGGCCCTGGTCCTGGAGGACATCGCGGGGGTGGCGCCACTGCCGGAGCTGCCGGAGCTCCTCACGGATCCGACCCTGCCGGTGCGGGCCTGGTGCCGCAGCCCCGAACAGTTCCGCTCCCGTTGGCCGGGTGTCCCCCTCCCCGGCTGAGAGGGCCCGAAAACGCCGAATGCCCCGGACCGTGGAAACGGTCCGGGGCATTCGGGGGTTCAGGAGGGACGGGCCACGGCGTATTCGTGGTTCTGCTTGCCGGGCTGTCCGGGCTCGTCGCACCGCACACCGGTGGCCGTGAACCCGTAGCGCCGGTAGAAGCGGGCGGCCCGCTCGTTGTCCTCGTGCACGAGGAGCCGCACCCGTTCCAGCCGCGGCTCCGCCGGCTCCCAACACCAGTCGACGGCGGCCCGGAACAGCCGCTCGGTGAGCCCGACCCCCCGATACTCGGGCCGCACGTACACCCCGACCAGGTGCCCCTGGTCCACGGGCACTCCTTCGCCGAAGAACCCGTCACCGCCGGCGCGTTCGACGAGCACGGTCACGGTGCCCACCCAGCGCCCGTTCGCGCCCTCCGCGGCGATGAACTGCCGCACCCCGACCCCGGCGGCCCCGCCGGCAGCCCGCTCCCGCCAGAAGGAGTCCGGCCGGGCCAGAGCCTCGTCCACGGTCTCCAGGAACGCGAGGTGGGCGACGGGGTCACGCAGGGCGGAGACCCGCAGTTCCTTGACCTCGGCCCATTCCTCGGCCCGTATGCCGCGCACCACGATCGTCTGCTGTTCCATGCCGGGACTGTAGCCGGCGCCGCCGAGCCCCGCCAACGAATAAACCCGTAAACGCGGAAAAGCCCCGCACCATAAGGTGCGGGGCTCCCCCACAATAATTGTTCGGCGGCGTCCTACTCTCCCACAGGGTCCCCCCTGCAGTACCATCGGCGCTGAAAGGCTTAGCTTCCGGGTTCGGAATGTAACCGGGCGTTTCCCTAACGCTATGACCACCGAAACACTATGAAATTCTGAACTCAACCGGCAAACGGGAGTTCGTTATTTCAGAACTAACACAGTGGACGCGAGCAACTGAGGACAAGCCCTCGGCCTATTAGTACCAGTCAGCTTCACCCGTTACCGGGCTTCCACATCTGGCCTATCAACCCAGTCGTCTACTGGGAGCCTTACCCTCTCAAGGAGGTGGGAATACTCATCTCGAAGCAGGCTTCCCGCTTAGATGCTTTCAGCGGTTATCCCTCCCGAACGTAGCCAACCAGCCATGCCCTTGGCAGGACAACTGGCACACCAGAGGTTCGTCCGTCCCGGTCCTCTCGTACTAGGGACAGCCCTTCTCAATATTCCTACGCGCACAGCGGATAGGGACCGAACTGTCTCACGACGTTCTAAACCCAGCTCGCGTACCGCTTTAATGGGCGAACAGCCCAACCCTTGGGACCGACTCCAGCCCCAGGATGCGACGAGCCGACATCGAGGTGCCAAACCATCCCGTCGATATGGACTCTTGGGGAAGATCAGCCTGTTATCCCCGGGGTACCTTTTATCCGTTGAGCGACGGCGCTTCCACAAGCCACCGCCGGATCACTAGTCCCGACTTTCGTCCCTGCTCGACCCGTCGGTCTCACAGTCAAGCTCCCTTGTGCACTTACACTCAACACCTGATTGCCAACCAGGCTGAGGGAACCTTTGGGCGCCTCCGTTACTCTTTGGGAGGCAACCGCCCCAGTTAAACTACCCATCAGACACTGTCCCTGATCCGGATCACGGACCGAGGTTAGACATCCAGCACGACCAGAGTGGTATTTCAACGACGACTCCACAACCACTGGCGTGGCCGCTTCACAGTCTCCCACCTATCCTACACAAGCCGAACCGAACACCAATATCAAACTGTAGTAAAGGTCCCGGGGTCTTTCCGTCCTGCTGCGCGAAACGAGCATCTTTACTCGTAGTGCAATTTCACCGGGCCTATGGTTGAGACAGTCGAGAAGTCGTTACGCCATTCGTGCAGGTCGGAACTTACCCGACAAGGAATTTCGCTACCTTAGGATGGTTATAGTTACCACCGCCGTTTACTGGCGCTTAAGTTCTCAGCTTCGCAACCCCGAAAGGTCACTAACCGGTCCCCTTAACGTTCCAGCACCGGGCAGGCGTCAGTCCGTATACATCGCCTTACGGCTTCGCACGGACCTGTGTTTTTAGTAAACAGTCGCTTCTCGCTGGTCTCTGCGGCCACCCCCAGCTCAGAGTGCAAGACTCATCACCAGACGTGGCCCCCTTCTCCCGAAGTTACGGGGGCATTTTGCCGAGTTCCTTAACCATAGTTCACCCGAACGCCTCGGTATTCTCTACCTGACCACCTGAGTCGGTTTAGGGTACGGGCCGCCATGAAACTCGCTAGAGGCTTTTCTCGACAGCATAGGATCATCCACTTCACCACAATCGGCTCGGCATCAGGTCTCAGACTATGTGCACGACGGATTTGCCTACCGTGCGTCCTACACCCTTACCCCGGGACTACCACCGCCCGGGCTGGACTACCTTCCTGCGTCACCCCATCGCTTACCTACTACCACCTTGGATCAACGGCTCCACCACTCCCCTTTGCCCGAAGGCTCCAGGACGGCTTCACGGTCTTAGCATCAGAGGATTCGATATTGGGCGTTTCAAAGCGGGTACCGGAATATCAACCGGTTGTCCATCGACTACGCCTGTCGGCCTCGCCTTAGGTCCCGACTTACCCTGGGCAGATCAGCTTGACCCAGGAACCCTTAGTCAATCGGCGCAAGAGTTTCTCACTCTTGTATCGCTACTCATGCCTGCATTCTCACTCGTGAACCGTCCACAACTACCTTCCGGTGCTGCTTCACCCGGCACACGACGCTCCCCTACCCATCACAACACCCGTTGGGGCTTAACGCTGCAATGACACGACTTCGGCGGTACGCTTGAGCCCCGCTACATTGTCGGCGCGGAATCACTTGACCAGTGAGCTATTACGCACTCTTTCAAGGGTGGCTGCTTCTAAGCCAACCTCCTGGTTGTCTCTGCGACTCCACATCCTTTCCCACTTAGCGTACGCTTAGGGGCCTTAGTCGATGCTCTGGGCTGTTTCCCTCTCGACCATGGAGCTTATCCCCCACAGTCTCACTGCCGTGCTCTCACTTACCGGCATTCGGAGTTTGGCTAAGGTCAGTAACCCGGTAGGGCCCATCGCCTATCCAGTGCTCTACCTCCGGCAAGAAACACACGACGCTGCACCTAAATGCATTTCGGGGAGAACCAGCTATCACGGAGTTTGATTGGCCTTTCACCCCTAACCACAGGTCATCCCCCAGGTTTTCAACCCTGGTGGGTTCGGTCCTCCACGAAGTCTTACCTCCGCTTCAACCTGCCCATGGCTAGATCACTCCGCTTCGGGTCTAGAGCGTGCAACTCAAACGCCCTGTTCGGACTCGCTTTCGCTACGGCTTCCCCACACGGGTTAACCTCGCTACACACCGCTAACTCGCAGGCTCATTCTTCAAAAGGCACGCAGTCACGAGAACAAGGCAAGCCTCGTTCCGACGCTCCCACGGCTTGTAGGCACACGGTTTCAGGTACTATTTCACTCCGCTCCGCGGTACTTTTCACCATTCCCTCACGGTACTATCCGCTATCGGTCACCAGGGAATATTTAGGCTTAGCGGGTGGTCCCGCCAGATTCACACGGGATTTCTCGGGGCCCGTGCTACTTGGGAGATGAGCAAGCAAGCCGTACAGATTTCAGCTACGGGGGTCTTACCCTCTACGCCGGACCTTTCGCATGTCCTTCGCCTATCCATACGGTTTCTGACTCGCCTCACGACCGGCAGATCGTGAAAGCTCATTCCCACAACCCCCATGACGCAACCCCTGCCGGGTCTCACACATCACAGGTTTGGCCTCATCCGGTTTCGCTCGCCACTACTCCCGGAATCACGGTTGTTTTCTCTTCCTGAGGGTACTGAGATGTTTCACTTCCCCTCGTTCCCTCCACACTCTATGTGTTCAGCAGCGGGTGACAGCCCATGACGACTGCCGGGTTTCCCCATTCGGACACCCCCGGATCAAAGCTCGGTTGACAGCTCCCCGGGGCCTATCGCGGCCTCCCACGTCCTTCATCGGTTCCTGGTGCCAAGGCATCCACCGTGCGCCCTTAAAAACTTGGCCACAGATGCTCGCGTCCACTGTGTAGTTCTCAAACAACGACCAGCCACCCACCACCCCAAACCAAACGGTTCGAGTTCACTGGGGCCGGAATCCGAAGGTTCGACCAACCGGCCGTACCCTCAGGACCCAACAACGTGCCAAGCACGACCCTTCACGGACCTCATCACGTTCCACGCCGAAGCAGTACTGGTGAGGGATCCATCCGGACCGTGCCAACTAATCAACGTTCCACCCATGAGCTGACCGTGCAGAACATTCGCCTGCAATCGGTACTGTGCTCCTTAGAAAGGAGGTGATCCAGCCGCACCTTCCGGTACGGCTACCTTGTTACGACTTCGTCCCAATCGCCAGTCCCACCTTCGACAGCTCCCTCCACAAGGGTTGGGCCACCGGCTTCGGGTGTTACCGACTTTCGTGACGTGACGGGCGGTGTGTACAAGGCCCGGGAACGTATTCACCGCAGCAATGCTGATCTGCGATTACTAGCGACTCCGACTTCATGGGGTCGAGTTGCAGACCCCAATCCGAACTGAGACCGGCTTTTTGAGATTCGCTCCACCTCACGGTATCGCAGCTCATTGTACCGGCCATTGTAGCACGTGTGCAGCCCAAGACATAAGGGGCATGATGACTTGACGTCGTCCCCACCTTCCTCCGAGTTGACCCCGGCGGTCTCCTGTGAGTCCCCATCACCCCGAAGGGCATGCTGGCAACACAGGACAAGGGTTGCGCTCGTTGCGGGACTTAACCCAACATCTCACGACACGAGCTGACGACAGCCATGCACCACCTGTATACCGACCACAAGGGGGCGACCATCTCTGGCCGTTCCGGTATATGTCAAGCCTTGGTAAGGTTCTTCGCGTTGCGTCGAATTAAGCCACATGCTCCGCCGCTTGTGCGGGCCCCCGTCAATTCCTTTGAGTTTT
This sequence comes from Streptomyces dryopteridis, assembly GCF_049606955.1. NCBI lineage: Bacteria > Bacillati > Actinomycetota > Actinomycetes > Kitasatosporales > Streptomycetaceae > Streptomyces > Streptomyces dryopteridis. The sequence continues at coordinate 2,634,245 of NZ_CP187113.1, forward strand.
AGCCTTGCGGCCGTACTCCCCAGGCGGGGAACTTAATGCGTTAGCTGCGGCACGGACGACGTGGAATGTCGCCCACACCTAGTTCCCAACGTTTACGGCGTGGACTACCAGGGTATCTAATCCTGTTCGCTCCCCACGCTTTCGCTCCTCAGCGTCAGTATCGGCCCAGAGATCCGCCTTCGCCACCGGTGTTCCTCCTGATATCTGCGCATTTCACCGCTACACCAGGAATTCCGATCTCCCCTACCGAACTCTAGCCTGCCCGTATCGAATGCAGACCCGGGGTTAAGCCCCGGGCTTTCACATCCGACGTAACAAGCCGCCTACGAGCTCTTTACGCCCAATAATTCCGGACAACGCTTGCGCCCTACGTATTACCGCGGCTGCTGGCACGTAGTTAGCCGGCGCTTCTTCTGCAGGTACCGTCACTTTCGCTTCTTCCCTGCTGAAAGAGGTTTACAACCCGAAGGCCGTCATCCCTCACGCGGCGTCGCTGCATCAGGCTTTCGCCCATTGTGCAATATTCCCCACTGCTGCCTCCCGTAGGAGTCTGGGCCGTGTCTCAGTCCCAGTGTGGCCGGTCGCCCTCTCAGGCCGGCTACCCGTCGTCGCCTTGGTAGGCCATCACCCCACCAACAAGCTGATAGGCCGCGGGCTCATCCTTCACCGCCGGAGCTTTCCACCCGAGAAGATGCCTTCCCGAGTCGTATCCGGTATTAGACCCCGTTTCCAGGGCTTGTCCCAGAGTGAAGGGCAGATTGCCCACGTGTTACTCACCCGTTCGCCACTAATCCACCCCGAAGGGCTTCATCGTTCGACTTGCATGTGTTAAGCACGCCGCCAGCGTTCGTCCTGAGCCAGGATCAAACTCTCCGTGAATGTTTACCGGTAATCCGGTGCCCACTCGCGTTGAGCGGAACAGACATAGGCCGGAATGTGGCCGTCTGTTCACAGCGTCCTCGCTGTGTGGTTGCCTCACACGATCCGAAGAGGATCGTCCGAGGACTTTTCAAAGGAACCTCGTCTCCGAAGAGACGGGGTATCAACATATCTGGCGTTGATTTTTGGCACGCTGTTGAGTTCTCAAGGTGCGGACGCTTCCTTCGTTCCCGTTTCCGGGCCCTCCGGGCGCTTCCTTCGTTCTTGCTCTTGTTTTTCGTTCTTGCGTTTCCGACTCTATCACACCGTTTCCGGCCCGATTTCCTCGGTGCTTTCCAGTTCCTCGCTTTCGCGATTTTCTTTCCGGCGTTTCCGACTCTATCAGACCGTTTCCGGCCTGACTCCCAGTCAGCGGGGCTTGTCTTTCCGGCTGTTGGGCCGTTCCGACTCCCGAACTCTAGCGCTTCTTCCCGGTGATGCCCAATCGGCGTCTCGGAAAGGAATTCGGACATGCCGAATACGTTCCCGAAGGAAGTCGTGCTGGAGAAAAGGGATGCCGCGACGAGGCGGCGGGATGGTCGTTCCGGAACCTTGCGACTCCGGGACAACTCGAAGAACCTTACGGACTCCGCAGGGCTGTGTCAACCCCGCCTCCCGTCCCTCTACTGAAGGCCCTCGACCCGGTCCAGCAGCCTTCCGAGGATGTCGCCCAGCAGGGCCCGCTCCGGGGTCGAGAGGTCCTGGAGCAGGTCCTCCTCGAAGACCGAGGCCATCCGCATGGCCTCCAGCCACTTGCTGCGGCCCTCGTCGGTCAGGCCCACGATCACGCGGACCCGGTTCGCCTCGTCCCGTTCCCGGGTGACCAGACCCTCCGAGGTCATGCGGTCGATGCGGTGGGTCATCGCGGCCGGGGTCAGGCCGAGCTGCTTGGCGAGCTCGCTCGGGCCCATCCGGTACGGGGCCCCGGAGAGGACGAGGGCCTTGAGGACCTCCCACTCCGCGTTGCTGATGCCCAGGGCGGAGGTCTGCCGGCCGTAGGCCACGTTCATCCGCCGGTTCAGGCGGCTCAGGGCCGAGACGACCTTCTCCACCTGGGGATCCAGGTCCTGGAACTCGCGCTGGTAGGCCGCGATCTGCTCGTCGATGGTCGGTTCGTCGAGGGGGCCTGTGGCCTCCGGGGTGTCACCCATGCCGCCGAGTATGGCACGGCTCTCGTTGCCGCTTAACTCCTTCGATGTGTAGAGTTAAGGGTCGAAGTTTAGGTGTGAAGTCTTCAGGTCTTCAGGTTCAAGGGCAGGTGAGTAGTGACCAAGGTGATGGGCGCGGCCATGCGGCGCATCCAGGCGGGCAACGCGCTGAGCGCGTTCGGCATCGGTTTCACGGTTCCGTTCCTCTACGTCTATGTGGCGCAGGTGCGGGATCTGGGGTCGGGCGTCGCCGGTGTCGTACTCGGCGTGTTCGCCTTGGCCGCTCTGATCGTGCTGCCCTTCACCGGGCGGATCATCGACCGGCGCGGGCCGGTGCCGGTGCTGGTGGGGGCCGCCGTCGTGGCCTCGTTGGGCGCGCTGAGCCTGGGGCTCGCGTCCGGGACCGCGCACGTGGTGGCGTCCGCCGCGCTGCTCGGTGCCGGTTCCGCCGTCATGCAGCCGGCGCTCGCCACGATGATCGTGTGGTGCTCGACCCCGCAGACGCGCACGCGCTCCTTCGCCCTGCAGTTCTTCCTGCAGAACCTGGGTCTGGGCATCGGTGGCCTCATCGGCGGCCAGATCGTCGACACCTCGCGGCCCGACAGCTTCCTGCTCCTCTTCTCCATCGAGGCCGTCATGTTCCTGGTGCTCGCGGGCATCGGGATGACCGTGCGGCTGCCGCACAGCGCCGTGATCTCCGACAGCGTCTCGGAGAGGAAGCCGGGCGGCGGCTGGGGCGCGCTGCTGCGGCACAAGGCGATGGTGCAGCTCTGCGTGCTCGGGTTCGTGTTGTTCTTCGCCTGTTACGGGCAGTTCGAGTCGGGTCTGGCCGCGTACGGCACCGAGGCGGCCGGGATCACGCCGAAGGCGCTCGGGTACGCGCTGTTCGCGAACACCCTCGCGATCGTGATCGCGCAGTTCGTCGTGCTGCGGCTGGTGGAGAACCGGCGGCGGTCGCGGGTGATCGCGCTGGTGGGCGTGATCTGGACCTTCGCGTGGATCATCGCGGGGTACGCGGGTCTGGGGCACGGCAGCCAGGCGATGGCCACGGCCGCGTTCATCTCCACGTACGCGCTGTTCGGGATCGGCGAGTCGATGCTGTCGCCGACCGTGGCGCCGCTGGTGGCCGATCTGGCGCCGGAGTCGGCGGTCGGTCAGTACAACTCGGCGTTCGCGCTGGTCAAGCAGATGGCGCTGGCCGTCGGGCCCGCGATCGGCGGTCCGATGGGCGCGGCGCTGCACGGTCCGTACATCCTGACGTTCATCGTGTTCTCGCTGGGCATCAGCTGGCTGGCGCTGCGGCTGGGGCGGCAGCTCACGCCGGGGCAGGACAATCCGTCGCTGGTGCGGACGACGATCTCGGTCGGGGGCGGGGCCCCGCAGACCGCGGCGCCGGTCCGGGAGTCGCGGGAGTCGGTCGGGGTCTGAGACCCCGCTCCGCGCGCGGCACGTACGACGAGGGCCCGTCGGGCATCCGTTTCCTGAAGGAACGGGTGGCCGGCGGGCCCTTTCGTGTGCGCGGGGTCAGTCGGCGCGGGGGGTGGGGAGGGCGAACTCGCACCAGACGGCCTTGCCGCCGCCGGGGGTGCGGCGGGTGCCCCAGGAGGAGGCGATGGTGGCGATGATCGAGATGCCGCGGCCGGTCTCGTCGGCGGGTTCGGCGCGGCGGCGGCGCGGGAGGTGGTCGTCCCCGTCGGTGACCTCGATGATCAGGCGCCGGTCGGTGCGGCGCAGGCGCAGCCGCATGGGCGGGGTGCCGTGCTGGAGGGAGTTCGCGACGAGCTCGCTGGCGGCCAGGACCCCCAGGTCGCACAGGTCCACCGGGAAGCGCCAGGAGGTGAGGACGCCCTGGGCGAAGGCGCGGGCGCGGGGGGCGGCCTCGACCCCGCCGAGCAGTTCGAGGGCGGCGTTGTGGAAGAGCTCGGCGTCGGGGCCGGTGCGGGTGGGGTGCTGGAGGACGAGGACGGCGACGTCGTCGTCGTGGTCGGCGTCGACGCCGAGGGCACGCATCACGCGGTCGCAGATGACGGCGGGGGTGCCCTGGGCGCCGGACAGAGCGCGTTCGAGGGCGGCGACGCCTTCGTCGATGTCCTCGCCGCGGCGTTCGACGAGGCCGTCGGTGTAGAGGACGGCGGTGGCGCCGGGGCCCAGGGCGATGGTGCCGGAGGTGTGGAGCCAGCCGCCGGTGCCCAGGGGCGGGCCGGTGGGGTCGGCGGCGCGGCGGACGGTGCCGTCCTCGTCGCGGACGAGGATCGGGAGGTGGCCGGCGGAGGCGTAGGCGAGGACGCCCTCGTTCGGGTCGTGGACGGCGTACACGCAGGTGGCGATCTGGCTGGCGTCGATCTCGGCGGCGAGGCCGTCGAGGAGTTGCAGGACCTCGTGCGGGGGGAGGTCGAGGCGGGCGTAGGCGCGGACGGCGGTGCGGAGCTGGCCCATGACGGCGGCGGCGCGGACGCCGCGGCCCATGACGTCGCCGATGACGAGGGCGGTGCGGCCGGCGCCGAGGGTGATCACGTCGTACCAGTCGCCGCCGACCGCGGCCTCGGTGCCGCCGGGGTGGTAGGTGGCGGCGATGCGCAGGTCGTCGGGTTCCTCCAGTTCCTGGGGGAGGAGGGAGCGCTGGAGGGTGACGGCGGCCTCGCGCTGGCGGCGTTCGCCGGCGCGGAGGCGGTCGACGGCCTCGGCGTGGTCGGTGACGTCGGCGAGGTGGATGAGGATGCCGCCGCTGTCGGGGGCCGGGAAGGAGACGGGGGCGCAGGTCGCGGTGTAGGAGCTGCCGCCGGCGGCCTTGCGGTTCTTGACGGTGCGGGGTTTTCCGCTGCGCAGGACCTGGTCGAGGAGGGGCAGCAGGCCGAGGTCGTCGAGTTCGGGGAGGGCGGTGTGGGCGGGGCCGCCGAGGGTGCGGGGGCCGAAGCCGGCGGACCAGGCGTCGTTGAGGTAGGCGACGCGGTGGTCGGTGCCCGTGACGAGGGCGACGAGGGCGGGCAGGCCGGCGAGGACCTCGCGGACGGAGAGGTCGTCGGGTGAGGGCAGCGGGGCCGGGGGCGCGGCGTCCGGGGGGCCGGGGGTGGGGTCCGGGTGGGGGGCGGTCGGGTCGCCGGGGACGGCGGCGCGGTCGGTGCCGGTGCCGGCGGACGGCTCGACGCGGCCGCCGCGGGCCGCGGGCACGGAGCCCTCGCCCCGCTTGGCCTGGGCGGCGGCCTGTTCGTTCCGTGCGGCGGCGCGGCGCTGCGTGCCGGGGAAGCGGGCGCTCCAGCGCGTGAAGTTCACTGCGTTCAAGCCTCGTGGTGTCGCTCGTGGTCGCTGTGTCGCTCGGGGCCGCACGGCCGCGGGACGCCGGCGAGGGCGGAGGGGGCGGGGACGGGGGACGGGTGGGGCCGGTGGTCGTCACTCTGCGCAGGTGTGGGCACACCTATGGTCACACGTCCAGTGTGGCCGACCGGAACGGTCGCGTCAGCCGGCTCCCGGTTCGCGGGGTGGGTCGGCGGGCGGTGGGGGCGGGGGTGGGTCGGTGGTCGCGCCGGCGGCGAGTTCGAATTCGGCGCGGGGGTGTTCGAGCGAGCCGAGGGAGACGATCTCGCGGGTGAAGAGGCCGGAGAGGGTCCATTCGGCGAGGACGCGGGTTTTGCGGTTGAGGGTGGGGACGCGGCTGAGGTGGTAGGCGCGGTGCATGAACCAGGCGGGGTATCCCTTGAGTTTCCGCCCGTACACATGTGCCACTCCCTGGTGGAGGCCGAGGGAGGCGACGGAGCCGACGTGGGCGTGCCGGTAGTCGGTGGTGGGGCGGCCGCGGAGGGTGGCGAGGAGGTTGTCGGCGAGGACCTTGGCCTGTCGGACGGCGTGCTGGGCGTTGGGGGCACAGTTCGTGCCCTTCCGGTCCGAGGTGAGGTCGGGGACGTCGGCGGCGTCGCCGGCGGCCCAGGCGCCCTCGACCCCTTCGACGGAGAGCCGGGCGGTGCAGCGCAGGCGGCCGCGTTCGGTGGTGGGGAGGTCGGTGGCGGCGATCAGGGGGTGGGGTTTCACGCCGGCGGTCCAGACGATGGTGCGGGTGCGCAATCGGGTGCCGTCGGAGAGGACGGCGATTCGGTTCTCGCACGATTCGAGCCGGGTGCCCAGGCGTACGTCGATATTGCGTCGACGCAGCTCGCGCACGGTGTAGCGGCCCAACTCGGGGCCGACCTCCGGCAGAATCCGGTCACTGGCCTCGACGAGGATCCACTTCATGTCCTCGGGGGTCACGTTGTGGTGGTAGCGGGTCGCGTAGCGGGCCATGTTCTCCAACTCGCCGAGCGCTTCGACGCCCGCGTAACCGCCGCCGACGAATACGAAGGTGAGTGCGGCGGCGCGTACTTCGGGATCGCGGGTGGAGGTCGCGATGTCCATCTGTTCGATGACGTGATTGCGCAGTCCGATGGCTTCCTCGACCGTCTTGAAACCGATGCCGTGATCGGCGAGTCCCGGGATGGGGAGGGTGCGCGAAACGGAACCGGGGGCGAGGACGAGATGGTCGTATTCCAGGGTGATCGGACCCGCCTCCTCGTCCCGGGTGGCGAGGGTGGCCACCTCGACGGTACGCGCGGCGTGGTCGACGCGGCGGGCCTCTCCGACGACGATGCGGCAGCCGTCGAGCACCCGGCGCAGGGGAACCACCACGTGACGAGGGGAGATGGAGCCGGCGGCGGCCTCGGGGAGGAAGGGCTGATACGTCATGTAGGGCTCGGGGGTCACGACGGTGACCTCGGCCTCTCCGGCGCGCAGCTTCCGCTGGAGCCGCAGTGCCGTGTACATGCCGACGTAACCGCCGCCGACGACGAGGACGCGCGTACGGGGCGGGGTAGCGGAGTCCCCGGCACGGGAGTTGTCAGCCTTCACCGTCCCATGACGCAACGCGGCCGAGAGTTTGTCCACAGCCCTGACTAATTGTGTGACCGGAACTCGGGTGTGGAGAGGGTGTGGACGCGGTGTGCGCGGGGGGTCCCGGGGGTGGACGGGAGGGCAGGTCAGACGGGGCGTGAAGGGCTCCGGGGGGGCGTGGGGAGGGGGGTTCGGAGGAAAAGTGGGGTCGAATGCTCCGATCGGGCGGCGGTCCGCAGGGGGCACCCTCTTCTGAATTGACTCGTGCTCAACTATGTTCGTTACTCGCCGAGGAGTGTTGTGTCACCTGTCACCGCACGTGTGGGGACGAGAAGGGGCGCACTCCGAGGGCACAAGGTGGGGAGTGTCTCCGGGGGGAGACAAATGATTACCGGGGGAAAATGATGCACATTTCCGACTTCCACGCTTCCGCGACGGCGCTGCCGGGCGACAACCACGGGCGGCCCGTGGCGGCCGCCGGGGTCCCCGTCGGCGGCACCGGGCACGCCCTGGGCCGCGCGACGCCGTTGCGCGTCGACGCCCAGCGCAACCTGGAGCACGTGCTGCGCGCCGCCCGCGAGGTGTTCGGTGAACTCGGGTACGGCGCGCCGATGGAGGACGTGGCCCGCCGCGCCCGAGTGGGCGTGGGCACCGTGTACCGGCGGTTCCCGAGCAAGGACGTGCTGGTGCGGCGGATAGCCGAGGAGGAGACGGCCCGGCTCACCGAGCAGGCCCGTACCGCGCTGGGGCAGGAGGAGGAGCCCTGGCAGGCCCTCTCCCGCTTCCTGCGGACCTCGGTCGCGTCCGGGGCCGGGCGACTGCTGCCCCCGCAGGTGCTGCGGGTGGGCACGGCGGCCGAGGACGCCGGGAGCGCCGCCGAGGCCGACGCCCAGGCGGCGGGTCGGATCGCGGAGTCGGCGCGGGTGCCGCAGCAGCGGCAGTTCGGCGCGGGCGAGCCGACGGGGGCCCGGCGCGGGCTGCTCGACGAGCCCTCTCCCGACGCGGGGGCGGGCGCGCTGCTGGAGGTCGTGGGCCGGCTGGTGGAGCGGGCCCGGGCGGCCGGTGAGCTGCGGGCCGACGTGACGGTCGCGGACGTGCTGCTGGTGATCGCCACGGCGGCGCCGGCGCTGCCGGACCCGGCGCAGCAGCAGGCCGCGTCGAACCGGCTGTTGGACATCCTGCTGGAGGGTCTGCGCTCGCGCACCGCCGGCTGAGTCGGTGGTGACGGTCCCGGGGAGCCCCCGGGACCGTCGGCCGGATGCCCGAGGCGCGCTGTCGCCACCCCCGGTGGGGGTGGTGCGGCGCGGTCACGGCCCGGGTCGCGCGTGCGGGTGAACCGCGGGGCGGTCGGGGCGGGTGGGATGCCAGGGGTCGATCTCGAACAACTGCCCATCGGGACGGTGTTTCGTGCCGTGTTCCCGGACGGGTGGAACGTGGGCGGACCGGCTCGTCGGGCGCCCTCCGTGTGCCAGTCTCGATCGGTGTACCGGTTGAGCTCGGCGTAGTGGAGGCCCGCGCCATGGACGGTGACGGCCGGGAGTTCGCGGCCTCGGACGCGTCGGACGGACGGCCCCCGGGGGTCGATCCCGAGGAGGGCTCCTCCGGCGACGGCGCCGATCGCGGCTCGGACCGGGGCTCGGGCCAGGGCTCGGACTGGCCCGCCCAGGTGCCCGCGCAGCGGCATCCCGAGCGGGCCGGGGGCGGGGACGCCGGGGGCGCGCCCTCGGACGCGGAGCTGATCGTGCGGATGCGGGCCGGGGACGACGGCGCGTACGAGGAGTTGTTCCGTCGGCACGCCCGTTCCGTACGGCGCTACGCCGGCACCTGCTGTCGGGACGCGCACACGGCCGAGGACCTGACCGCCGAGGTGTTCACCCGAACCCTCCAGGCGGTGCGGGCCGGGGCCGGGCCGGAGCACGCGGTGCGGGCCTACCTGTTGACGACGGTGCGCCGGGTGGCCGCCGGCTGGACGAAGTCGGCGCGGCGCGAGCACCTGGTCGAGGACTTCGCGGTCTTCGCCGAACAGGCCGCGGGCGCCGGCGCCGGGGACGGCGCGGGGGCCGAGTCGGCCGCCGGGTCCGTGAGCGGCGAGGTGGTGGAGGCCGGGGCCGAGGTCCGGGCCATGCGCCGGGCCGAACGCTCGCTGGCCGTGCAGGCGTTTCGCAGCCTGCCCGAGCGGTGGCAGGCCGTGCTGTGGCACACGGCGGTGGAGGAGGAGGCGCCGAGCGCGGTGGCCCCGCTGTTCGGTCTGACGCCGAACGCGACCGCCGTGCTGGCCGTGCGGGCCCGGGAGGGCCTCAAGCAGGCATACCTCCAGGCGCACGTCAGCTCGGCGCTCAGCGCGGGCGGCGACTGCGCGCGGTACGCGGACCGGCTCGGCGCCTACGCGCGCGGGGGACTGCGCACCCGGGCCGAGCGGGGGCTGCGCAAACACCTGGAGGAGTGCTCCGCCTGCCGGGCGGCGGCGGGCGAACTGCGCGACGTGAACGCCGGGATCCCGGCGCTGCTGCCGGTCGCGGTCATCGGGTGGTTCGCCGCCGGGTACGCGGCGAAGGCGGCCGGGGTCGTCGCCGGCGGGGTGGTGGCCGCCGGCGGGGCCGGGGCCGCCGCCGCGAGCGGCGGGCTCGGGGCGGGCGCCTCGGGCGCCGCGACGGGCACGGCGGGCGCGACGGCCGGGGCGGGTGCGGGCGCCGGGGCCGGGGCCGGGGCCGGGGCGGGTGGGGTGGCCGCCGAGGGGCTCGGGATGCCGGTGAAGGTGGGCATCGCGGCGAGCGTGGCCGTGGCCGCCGCCGCCGGCCTCGTGTACGCGCTGACCGGGAGCGAGCCGGCGCCGCGCGCCGAACCCGCGCCGGCGCCCGTGCCGACCGCGATCGCGCCCCTGGTGCCGAAGCCGCCGAAGCCGGCCGGGACCTCCCCGAGGCCGAGCCCGCCGCCCCGGCCCGCGCCCCCGCGCCCCGTGCTCACACCGCCGAGCCCGCGGCCCTCCGCCACTCCCCCGCGCCGGCCGAGCCCGCGACCCTCGCCCCGGCCGAGCCGGCCGGCGGCCTCGCCCGTGCCGATCCCGCCGCGCCCCTCGCCCCGGCCGAGCACCAGGCCGCCGGCGCCGGCCGGGTTCCCGCTGGCCCGGTTGGGGCAGTCGGCGTTCGGGGACCACAGCGGGCCGGAGGTGGTCAGCGGGGAGAGTTCCTGGGTGTGGCGCCGGTTGGGGGTGCGGATCGGTGGGACCGGCTACGAGCAGGGCGTCACCGTGCACGCCCGTTCCGACGTGACGATCGCGCTGAACCGGCCCTGCCGGAGCTTCGCGGCCCGGGTGGGCGTGGACGACCTCGCGCTCGGGTCCCCGGGCACCGTCCGGTTCTCCGTGTGGGCCGACGGGACCCGGTTGTGGCGCTCGCCGGTGCTGGGCCACGGGGACCCGGCGGTGGACGTGGGGGTGTCGCTGACCGGGCGGCGGACGCTGCGGCTGGTCGTGGAGCCCGCCGAACCGCGTGCCCTGCCGGTCCTGGCGAGCTGGGCCCGGGCCGTCGTGGCCTGCTGAGCCCCGCGCTCAGGACAGGGCGGGCCGGGGGGTCGCGGCCGGCATGTGCGGGACGGCGCGGCGGCGGGGCGTGGCCGAGCCGGTCCAGCAGGTGCCCCGGCGGGCCAGCAGCCGGCGCAGCCACAGTTCCACGGAGACGAGTTCGGCGAGTCCGTCGAGGGGGACGCGGCGGCCGTCGGCGGCGTCGGCCAGGGCGCGGCGCACCACGCGGGCCTCGATCAGGCCCGCGTCGGCGAGCAGCGGGGCGCTGAACAGGGCGAGCAGGGTGGGCAGGGCGGCGCGCAGGCCGAGCCGGCCGGAGACCTCGTGCGGCAGGGTCGTGCCCACGCCCCAGCCGGCGGGCAGGTCACGGACCCCGCTGCCGGCGAGGACGGTGCGCAGGATCTCGGCGCGGGCGCCGGGTCGGACCCGGAGGGATTCGGGGACGGCGCGGGCGGCGCGGACCACCTGGTTGTCGAGGAACGGGGCGTGCAGGCGCTGCCCGCGTACCTCGGCGGCCTGTTCGAGGACCCGGTGGTCGGCCGCGTGTCGGGTGAGGGCGGCGCGGGCCCGGGCCTCGCCGGGGCGCAGTGAGAGCGGGGGGCGGCCGGCGGCGGCGGTGAGCCGGAGGGCGACCTCGGCGAGGGCCTCGCCGGTGAGCCAGTGCGCGGCGGGGCCGGGGCGGGCCCAGGCGAGGGCGGCAAGCGATGCCTCGACGGCGTCGGTGGGGCGGGGGACGGGTCGGGGGTCGCGGAGGCGTTCGGCGGCCTGTTCGAGGCCGGCGCGGTAGGGGGTGCGGGCCAGGCGGCGGGCGGCGGAGTAGACGGTGAAGGGGACGAGGAGGGACTGCCCCTCGGCGCCGCCGGCGGCGCGGGCGAGGGCGGCGACGGGGCGCAGCAGGTGGCGGCGGCGCCGGTCGAGGAGGAGGTCGGCGAGGCGGGCCGGGTGGGCGTCGAGGACCTGGCGGGCGCCGTGGCCGACGATGTGGTCGGCGCTGCCGGCGGCGAGGCGGCGGCGTTCGCGGGCGGCGGTGACGAGGGCGGGGCCGGGTTCGTCGGTGAGGGGCCCGTCGAGGTCGGCGTAGGGCAGGGCCTCTTCGGCGGCGGCGACGACCACGTGGTGCAGGCGGGGGTCGGCGGCGAGTTCGTGGGCGCGGGCGAGTTCGGCGGCGCGGCCCTGGGGGGTGGTGAGGTCGTTGAAGGTGACGGCGAGGAGGCGTTCGCCTGCGAGGGAGCGCAGGCCGCCGGAGAGGTCGCCGAGGCCGCCGACGACCCCGGGGGCGCCGGGCAGGCCGGCGGCGAGGAGGGCGAGGGTGGCGGAGGCGCTGCCGCCGGAGAGGTCGGCGCCGAGTCCGGGGGCGGGGGCGCCCCGGGCGGCGCGGCGGTCGGCGGGGCCCATGCCGGGGACGGGGCCGGGGTCGTGCGGGGGGTGTTCCGGGGCATGGCGGGGCGCCGTGAGCCGGGCGCGCACCGCGCCGACGAGTGCTTCGCGCACGCCCTCCAGGGCGGCGTCGACGGGGAGTTCGGGGGCGGCGACGGCGAGGGAGGCGACGGGTTCGTGGCCGGCGATCTCGCGGGAGCCCTCGCGCAGGATGAGGGCGTGGCCGGGGGGCACGCGGCGGACGCCGACGTAGGGGGTGCCGTCGCCGAGGGCCTCGGGGGAGTCGGGGCAGGCCAGGAGGGCGGCGAGGTGGCCGATGTCGAGTTGGGCCTCGATGAGGTCGGCCAGGGGCAGGGCGGCGGTGGCGTAGGCGGTGCCGCCGGCCCAGGGGGTGTGGAAGACGGGGCGGGCGCCGGCGAGGTCGCCGAGGACGGTGACGCGGCGGCCGGTCTGGACGACGACGGTGTGGCTGCCGGTGAAGGCGGTGAGGTGGCGCAGGGCGCCGCCGCGCGCGGCGGTCAGGGCGGCCCGGAGTTCGGTGTCGGAGGCGCCGCAGCAGCCGAGGACGGCGAGCCGAGTGAAGGGGTCGGCGGGGTCGGCGGTGACGAGGCGGATCTCGTCGGGGCGCCAGTCGCCGACGGCCCAGAGGGGGTCGGGGTCGCCCCACAGGAGTTGGGCGCCGACGGGCAGGACGGTGCGGTCGGCGTTGGGGGTCTCGTCGGCGAAGCCGCCGTCGGTGCCCGCGCGGCCCGGGGGTTCCAGGGGGTCCCAGGGGTCGGGGGGCGTGCCGTGCCGGCCCGGTCCGGGGACGCGGCCGGCCGTGCCGAAGCTCGCGGAGACACTGCTCCACCCCACCAACCAGCGCACCGCCGCCTCCCCAGCCTGTGGACGTGCCGGATCGGCTCCGGTGTCGTTGGCACATGCCCGGGGCACGCTCGGCTGCGGTGTCCTCGTGTTCGGCCCAAGCGGCGCGCGGAGGCGGCCGGTGAGACCCGGGGGGTTTACGGCTCCATGCTGCCACGAGACGCGCGTGGGGACAGGGCGAAGGGGGGCGCGCGTGAGAATGAACGCGCCCCCACCATGCGGTATTTGGCGTTCCGTTACCCGCGTCCCATAGGTCGGTTTCGGCCATTCTTCACGGGCCTTCACCGATTCCCCACGGGCGAGAATCCGCCCCCCGGCGCTCCGGCGCGCGCCGCCCGGGGGCACGGTCCGGGAGGCGCGGCCCGCCTCCCGAACCGGTCCGTCGCCCGCGGGGATTGAGGCGACGGTTCCCCCGACCCGCCGATCCGTGCGGCGGGCCGACCCACGCACCGCCCATCGAAACGCCGCCCCCGCCCACCGCCCAGAGCGCACGGGCGGGCGCACGGCCACACGCCCGGAGCACGCGCCGCCGAGTGCGCCCCCGCCCCGGGGCCCGCCCCCGGCCGTACGTACGGACAACAATCCCGCCATGTGGAAAGCGGGGCCTTAACGCTTGGGATTCGGCGAACTACGCTGGGTTTACGAATGCCGGGCGCCTATGCCGCGTCGGCCGTCTGCGTTCCACGTGTGACGAGGGGTGTGGCGCATGTCCAGGGAGCTGCGTGAGCCGAACGAGAAGCTCGGCGCCGTCCTCGCCCTCGCGGGCATCAGCAACGCGGGACTGGCCCGGCGCGTCAACGATCTCGGCGCCCAGCGGGGTCTGACGCTCCGCTACGACAAGACCTCCGTGGCCCGGTGGGTCTCGAAGGGGATGGTGCCCCAGGGCGCCGCACCACACCTGATCGCCGCCGCGATCGGGGCCAAGCTCGGCCGCCCCGTGCCCCTGCACGAGATCGGCCTCGCCGACGCCGACCCCGCGCCCGAGGTCGGCCTCTCCTTCCCGCGCGACGTGGCCGGCGCGGTCCGTTCGGCCACCGACCTGTACCGGCTCGACCTCGCCGGGCGGCGGGGCAATGGCGGGATCTGGCAATCGCTGGCCGGCTCGTTCTCGGTCTCGGCCTATGCCACTCCGGCCTCCCGCTGGCTGATATCTCCCGTCGACAGCTCGGTCGCCCGCGAGGCCCCCCGGCCCCGCCCCACCGACGAACACGGCACCGCCACGCCCGGGATCGCGGCCGCGACCGCGACCACGGCGGGCATCGGCCTGCCCTCGACGGCCCCCGCGACCGCGCCGCCCCTCCCGACCCCGGCACCGGCACCGGCACCGACCGTGCCCGCGTCCGGGTCCGCGTCCGGGTCCGCGTCCGGGTCCACAGGCACCGGCCCCGGGCTCCAGCGGGTCGGGCACAGCGACGTGGCCAAGCTCCGCGAGGCCGCCGAGGACGCCCGCCGCTGGGACAGCAAGTACGGCGGCGGCGACTGGCGGTCCTCGATGGTCCCCGAATGCCTCCGCGTGGACGCCGCCCCGCTGCTCCTGGGCTCCTACACCGACGAGGTGGGCCGCGCCCTGTTCGGCGCCACCGCCGAGCTGACCCGCCTCGCCGGCTGGATGGCCTTCGACACCGGGCAGCAGGAGGCCGCCCAGCGCTACTACATCCAGGCACTGCGCCTGGCCCGGGCCGCCGCCGACGTGCCGCTCGGCGGGTACGTGCTCGCGTCCATGTCCCTCCAGGCCACCTACCGCGACTTCGCCGACGAGGGCGTCGACCTCGCGCAGGCCGCCGTGGAACGCAACCGCGGCCTGGCCACCGCCCGCACCATGAGCTTCTTCCGGCTGGTCGAGGCCCGCGCCCACGCCAAGGCCGGGGACTCCGCCGCCGCCGGGGCCGCGCTGCGGGCCGCCGAGGGCTGGCTGGAGCGCTCCCGCGAAGGGGACGAGGACCCGAGCTGGCTCGGCTTCTACTCCTACGACCGCTTCGCCGCCGACGCCGCCGAGTGCTACCGCGACCTGCGGCTGCCCCGGCAGGTCCGCCGGTTCACCGAGCAGGCCCTGTCCCGGCCCACCGAGGAGTACGTGCGCTCGCACGGGCTGCGGCTCGTCGTCAGCGCCGTCGCCGAGCTGGAGTCCGGCAACCTCGACGCGGCCTGCGCCGCCGGCACCCGCGCGGTCGAGGTCGCCGGCCGCATCTCCTCGGCCCGCACCACCGAGTACGTCCGTGACCTGCTGCACCGCCTGGAGCCCTACGGCGACGAACCGCGCGTGGCCGAACTGCGCGAACGCGCCCGGCCGCTCCTGGTCGCCCCCGCGTAACCTTCCGCACTGCCGGCACACTCGGTCCGGGTCGCCCTCACCGGCGACCTCTCCCCCGCCCGCCCGACGGGACCGGGGGAGCGCCGAAGCCTCGGCCCCACGACGGCCCGCCCGCGCCGTCGTCGCCGAGGCCGGCTCCGGGTCGGTGGGGACGGGAGTGCAGTATGGCTGGGGTGGGAGGTGGCAGCGTGGACTGCGACGTGCTGGTGATCGGCGGTGGCATCGTCGGTCTGTCGACCGCGTGGGCCCTGTCCCGACTCGCGCCCGGGACCCGGGTGACCGTCCTGGAGAAGGAGGCCGGCCCCGCCCGGCACCAGACCGGACGCAACAGCGGCGTGATCCACAGCGGCGTCTACTACCGCCCCGACTCCCTCAAGGCCCGGTACGCCGTACGCGGCGCCGCCGAGATGGTGAGGTTCTGCGCCGAACACGGCATACCGCACGAGGTCACCGGCAAGCTCATCGTCGCCGGCGACCGCGAGGAACTCCCCCGCCTGCACGCCCTCGCCCAACGCGCCCGCCGCAACGGCATCCCGGTCCGCGAACTCGGCCCCGCCCAGATCGCCGAACACGAACCCGCGGTGCGCGGCGCCGCCGCCCTGCACGTGGCCACCACCGGCATCGTCGACTACACCCGGGTCAGCGAGACCCTGGCCGCCGAATCCGGCGCCCGCCTCGTGTTCGGCTCCGCCGTGGACCGGATCGGCCGCCGCCCCGGCCGCGTCGCCGTCCGCACCGAGAACGGCGCCGTGTACCGGGCCCGCGCCCTGGTCAACTGCGCCGGCCTGCACTGCGACCGGATCGCCCGCCTCGCCGGCGACGACCCGGGGATGCGGATCGTCCCCTTCCGCGGCGAGTACTTCGACCTCGCGCGCCCCGAACTCGTGCGCGGCCTGGTCTACCCCGTGCCCGACCCCGCGTTCCCCTTCCTCGGCGTGCACCTGACCCGCGGCATCGGCGGCGGGGTGCACGTGGGCCCCAACGCCGTGCCCGCCCTGGCCCGCGAGGGCTACGACTGGCGCACGATCCGCCCCCGCGACCTCGCCGAGGAACTCGCCTGGCCCGGCTCCTGGCACCTGGCCGCCCGGCACTGGCGCTACGGGGCCGACGAGATCCACCGGTCCCTGTCCAAGCGGGTCTTCACCGAGGCCGTCCGCCGGCTGCTGCCCGCCGTCACCGAGGAGGACCTGCGACCCGCCCCCGCCGGGGTCCGGGCCCAGGCCGTACTGCGGGACGGGACCCTCGTGGACGACTTCCTGATCCGCGAGGCCCCGGGCACGGTGCACGTGCTCAACGCGCCCTCCCCCGCCGCCACCGCCTCCCTGCCCATCGGCCGCGAGATCGCCCGCCGCGTCCTGGCCCGGCTCGGCGACGACTGACCGACCCGGCGCCCCACCGGCCCGGACCGTAGAATCGACGCATTGTGTCTGACTCCACCGCACCCCAGCCCAGCGCCCCGGAGAGCACCCCGGAGGCCGCGTCCGCGTCCGCGTACACCCCGCCGCGCTGGCGCACCGAGCCCCGGTTCCCCGACGGCCCCGCGCCCGACCCGGCCGGCTCGCACCACGAACGCCGCATCCGCAGCTTCCAGCCGCGCCGCAGCCGGGTGACCACCGGGCAGGAGGACGCGCTGCGCCGCCTGTGGGGCACCTGGGGCTTCGACATCGACGGCAAGGGGGTCCTCGACCTGGACGCGATGTTCGGCGGCCGGCCGGTGGTGCTGGAGATCGGCTTCGGCATGGGCGAGGCCACCGCGCAGATGGCCGCGGAGGACCCGGACACCGGCGTCATCGCCGCCGACGTGCACACCCCCGGCCAGGGCAACCTCCTCGCGCTCGCCGAGAAGGCCGGCGTGGACAACGTGCGCGTGGCCAACGGCGACGCGATCATCCTGCTGCGCGAGATGATCCCCCCGCACTCGCTGGCGGGCCTGCGCGTCTACTTCCCCGACCCGTGGCCCAAGAAGAAGCACCACAAGCGCCGCCTCATCCAGCCCGAGTTCCTCTCCCTGGCCGCGACCCGGCTGGCCCCCGGCGCGCTGCTGCACTGCGCCACCGACTGGGAGCCGTACGCGGAGCAGATGCTGGAGGTGCTGACCGAGCACCCCGACTACGTCAACTCGCGGGAGGACGGCGGCTTCGCGCCGCGCCCGGCCTTCCGACCGCTGACCCGCTTCGAGGGACAGGGCCTGGACAAGGGCCACCTCGTGCACGACTTGCTCTTCCATCGGGTGGACCTCGCCTGAGGTCACTCCCCGTGTCGGTGTCACTCGCTAGGGTCATCCCGTGTTCCGAGTGCCACCCCCTCCCGGTGTGCTCGCACGTCCGTCGGGCACGGTCCGCACGGGCGTGCTCCTCACGCTGCTCGCCGCCCCCGGGATCGCCATCGCCGAGCTGGTCCGCGAGCAGACCGGCACACCGGGGTTCTTCGTCGGCCTGGGCCTGGCCCTGCTGCCGGTCGGCCCGCTGACGGCCGTCTTCCTGCACCTGGGCCGGCCCGCGTCCCGACGCGGGACCGGCTCCCTGTGGTGGTGTTTCGGGTGGGGCGCGTGCGCCGCCGCCCTGATCGCCATACTCGCCAACGGTTTCGCCACCGAATGGATGGCGGACGCGGGCACGGAGGCCCAGCGGGCCGACCGGCTCGGGTCGATGGCCATCGCGCCCGTGGTGGAGGAGATCGCGAAGGGCGCGGCCCTGCTGCCGGCCCTCGTGCTGCGAAGACCCCGGCCCTGGGGGATCACGGACTCGGTGGTGGTCGCCGGATTCACCGCCACCGGCTTCGCGTTCACCGAGAACATCCTCTACCTCGGCAACGCGTTCGGCGAGGACCTGGTGTCCCGTCCCGCCGTCCTGGACTCCCTCACCCTCGCCACCCTCTTCGTCCGGCTGCTGCTCTCGCCGTTCGCGCACCCGCTGTTCACGGCGCTCACCGCGCTGGGCCTCGCCCTCGGGGCCCGGCGGCGCACGGCCCTGGCCCGCCGGGCCCTCCCGGCGCTGGGCCTGGCGGCGGCCATGGGCGCGCACGGACTGTGGAACGGGTCCTCGGAGTTCGGGGAGCACGGGTTCCACCTGGTGTACGCGAGCGTGATGGTGCCCCTGTTCGCGCTCGTGACCGCGGTGACGGTGCGTTCGCGGTCGGCGCGACTGCGCGCGATCCGCGACGAGTTGGGGGTGTACGCCGAGGCCGGGTGGTTGGGGCCGGCGGAACGCGAGGCGCTGGCCTCACCGCCGACCCGGGCGCTGGCCCGGAGCCTGGCCCGGCGCGCGGGCGGCCGGGCGGCGGCCCGCGCCCTGGACCGGTACGCGGCGGCGGCCACGGAGCTGGCGCTGGCCCGGCGGGCGGCCCGGCGGCACGGGCTGGGGGCGGGCGGGGCGGCCGGGTTCACGGCGCGGGAGCGGGAGTTGCTGGAGGAGGTGTGGGCCCGCGGGCCGGAGGCCGGGCCGGCCCTGTGCCGGGCGGCGCTGGCGGAGGGCCTGGTGGTGGCCGTGCCCCTCGTGCCGGAGGTGGAGGCGGTCCCGGAGGCGGTGCCGGTGGGGGCGGCCGCGACGGTCGGGGCGGCCCGGGTTCCGGTGGGGATCGGGGCCGGCGGGGGCGGGGCGGCGCCGCTGAACGGCGTGCCGGCCCAGACCCGGGCCGAGCCGGGCCCGCCGCCCGGGGGCGACGGACCGGCGGCGGACCTCAGATGGTCAGACCCTTGCCCCGCAGGTACGCGGCCGGGTCGATGGCCTGCCCGCCGGAGCGGACCTCCAGGTGCAGGTGGGCGCCCGTGACGTTGCCGGTCTTGCCGACCCGGCCGATGGTCTCGCCGGCGGCGACGCCGCCGGAGGTGACGGACATCGAGGACAGGTGGCAGTACCAGATCTCGGTGCCGTCGGTCAGGCGCAGCACGATGCGGTAGCCGTAGGCGTTGGCCCAGCCCGCGGAGACGATCGTGCCCCCGTTGACGGCCTTGACCGGGGTGCCCACGGGGGCCGCGAAGTCGAGGCCCGTGTGGCTGCCGGAGGACCACATGGAACCGGCGGTGCCGTAGCGGGCCGTGATGACGTAGGAGGAGGTCGGCAGGGCCCAGGCTCCGACGGAGGTGCCGGAGCCCGCGCCGCCCGAACCCCCGCCGGCGCTCTCGCCGGAACCGCCGGAACCCTCGGAGGCGCCCGCGCCGGAGCGGTCGCCGGACCGGGAGGCGACCTCCTCGGCGGCGGCCCGTTCGGCCTTCGCGGTGGCCTCCTTGGCGGCCTGGTCGGCCTCGTCCTTCTCGGTCTGGGCGGCGACCTTGGCCTCACGGGCCTCACGGGCCGCGCTCTCCTGCGCGGCGTCGGCGGCCTGGGCCAGCTCGCGCCGGTTCTCGGCGTCGGCCTGGTACTCGGCCTGCTGGAGCAGGCGGTTGAGGAGGGCCTCGCCGGCGCCGCCCACGCTGGGGATGGCCTCGGCGGGCGCGAGCACGGCCGGGTCGGGGGTCTCGACGGGGGCCGGGGCCTGCCGCGCGTCCTGCTCCGCCTGCCCGCCGGTCGGGGCCTGCTCGGCCTGCGCCTGCTCCTCCAGATCGGCGGAGGGCACGGAGATGGCGGGCTGGGGCTTCTCGGCCGCGTGCGCGAACCCGCTCGCGCCGACCGCCGCGATCACGCCGACGCCGAGCACGGTGGAACCGCGGGCGAGGCCGCCGCGCTGCTTGACCACGCGGTGCCGGCCCCGGATCGGGCGGACGGAGTCCTCGGTCGGGTTCCATTCGCCCCAGGCGCCGGCGCCCGGTTCGGACTCGGCCGCGTCGAGGACGTCGTAGCCGTGCGGGGTGGGTTGGGGGGAAGCCACTGGCCGGCGCTCCTTCGTGTTGGCCGCACCGGCCCGGACGTGGCCACGCGGAATCGCCGCGACGGAGCCATCTCTTGCCGACGGCTGGGACGACCGCGCTGCGTTATCGAAAGGTAATAGACACAGGGGAGTGATTCCAAGCTGTGGCGATTGATCGTTCCCCGGGGGACACAACACCGCCATGTTCCGACCTGTGCTTATGCCGCGCGGGGTGACAACCCGGGCAGAACGTCCCGGCTTTGAGTGCCCCTTCGGCCACTCTCGGAACCTGAACCTCCGTCACCACGCCTCGCTCAGCGCGCCGTTGCACTCACAGCGGGTCACGAACGCTCAGGAACGGCGGCGCCCGCGAGCCCGCCGGCGGCCCTCGCGCGCCACCACCGGCACCGTACGACGCCGCTCCGGCTGCCCCGGTGCCGGCCGGCTCACCGCCAACAGGGCCATGTCGTCGGTGTTCCCGCCCCCCGTGTGCCGGCGCACGTCCGAGGTGAGCGCGTCCAACACCTCCTCGGGGCCCGGGAACAGCCGCCCCGCCAACCGGGCGGCCGGATCGTAGAACTCGCCCTCGGCGTCCCGGGCCTCGCTCATGCCGTCGGTGAACAACAGCAGCGTGGCCCCGTCGGGAAAGGGCCACTCGGCGACCTCGTCCGGCCAGGCCCCCAGATCCCCCAGACCCAGCGGCAGGGCCGGACGCGGCGGGCCGAGCTCCGTCAACGAGCCGTCGGGGCGCAACAGCAGCGGATCCGGGTGGCCCCGGTTGACGATCCGCACCACGGGTCGGTCCCCCGCACCGCGCAGGTGCGGGATCTCCGCCAGCACGCAGGTCGTGAACCCCTCCTCCGCGTCCAGCCCGTCCCGCCGGGTGCCCTCGCGGGCCAGCGCCCGCTCCAGCCGCGCCGCGACCCCGTCCAGGCCCGGCTCGCTCTCGGCGGCCTCCCGGAACGCGCCGAGCACCACGGCCACCGCCCCGACGGCGCTCAGCCCCTTGCCGCGCACGTCCCCGACGGCCAACCGCACCCCGTACGGGGTCTCCTGCACGGCGTACAGGTCCCCGCCGATGAAGGCGTCCGCCTCGGCCGCCTCGTAGCGCGCCGCCACGTGCAGCCCGCCGATCCGCTCCTGCGGGGTGGGCAGCACGGCCCGCTGGGCGACCTCGGCGATGTCACGGGCCGAGGCGAGCCGCTCCCCGGTCCGCCGCACCGCCCGGTTGATGAGCAGCGCCAGGGCGCAGACGGTGGCCACGGTGGCGAGCTCGGTGACGGCCTCGACCTGCCCGACCGTGCCGTTGCGCAGGTGCAGGAAGAGCACGGAGAGGGTGGCCGCGAGCCCGACCAGGACCGTGACCCGCCGGGAGAACAGCGGGGCGGCCACGAGGGGCGCGGCGGAGAAGAAGGGGGAGCCGGTGAACCGGGGCGGGGTGAAGAGGTCGAAGCACAGGCCCACGGCGATCAGCAGGGCCGGCAGCATGCGGGCGAAGCGGCGGGTGCGAACCCGTTCCCCCGCCTCCTCGTCCCGTCGGGCCTCGCGCGCGGCCCTCGGGCCCTTCGGGGTCGCCCCCGCCCGCCGTCCCAGTCGCCGGTCCACCACGCCGATCTCCTGCCGCCGCCCCGCCTCCGATCGCCGTCCCCAGCCTGACCGCTTCCGCCGGACGGGGCCACCGGAGCGGGCGGGACGGGTGACCGGGGCCGGGATTCGGGGCCCGGGTCCCGGGGCCTGAGGCCGAACACGACGAAGGCCCGGATCCTCAAGGGATCCGGGCCTCTGCCACTGAGTAGCGGGGACAGGATTTGAACCTGCGACCTCTGGGTTATGAGCCCAGCGAGCTACCGAGCTGCTCCACCCCGCGTCGGTAAACCCAACTCTACGCCATCACGACGGGGGCGCCGACCACTTTCGGCTCGGGATCCGGATCAATCACCGCGAAACCGGTCAAAGAGATTTCACGAAGGCCGTCAGATTGTTCCGCAGCCGGGCCGCCTGCTCCTCCACCGTGAGCGATTCCTCCACCCGCGTGCCCCCGCCCTCGGGCTTGCGCAGCCCCCGGACGTACAGGGAGCAGGCCAGGTCGGCGCACATGTAGAGGCCCATCACGTTCCCCTCGCGGCCGGCCGGGCCGCGCTTGCGCGCGGTCATCAGGGCCACCCCGGAGCCCGCGTGCAGGGTCAGGCACAGCGAGCACAGGCTGCGGTGGGTGATCCCGCGCCGCACCTGCGGGAAGCGCAGGGCCACGCCGACCGGGGCGCCGTCCTCGTCCTCGGTGACCAGGTAGCTGCGGTCGGGCGCGGACAGGTCCCGCCAGCCCAGGAAGTCCAGCGCCTCCCAGGGGCGTTCGGCCAGGTCGCGCGGGAGCGGCAGCCGACCGGCCTCGCCCTTGGTGCAGTTGACGAACGCGCCCCGGATCTTCTTCTCGTTCAGTTCCCTCATGCCGCCCACGCTAAGGCTCCCTAGGATCCCTAGGCAAATGATTAAAGCCTTAAGGCGACCCGGGACGCGCCGACCCCGGACACGACGAAGCGCCCCGCCCGGTTGAACCGGACGGGGCGCTTCGGAGCGGTAGGCCATGTCGGACTCGAACCGACAACCAATGGATTAAAAGTCCACTGCTCTGCCAATTGAGCTAATGGCCCTGGGTGCTCACCCCAGAGCATAGCCGCAGCGGGGGCGCGGACCGATCGAGTATCGGCCGGAAGTCGCGCGCGCGGTCGCGTGCCGCGCTCGGGGCGGGAACGCGGGAGGCCCCCGCGACACGTGATGTCGCGGGGGCCTCGGGCGTGTTCAGGAGGTTCAGCCGTTGCGCTTCCAGCGCGGCTTGTCGTCACGACGGCCACCGAAGGAGCCGGTGCCGGTGCCGGTCGGACGGTCGTCACGACGGCCGTACGGACGGTCGCCGCCACCGGAGCGGAAGCCGCCGCTGGGGCGCTCGTCGCGACGGTCACGGTTGAACGGACGGTCGCCGCCGCCGGAGCGGAAGCCACCGCGGTCGCCACCGCGGTCGAAGCCGCCGCGGTCGTCACGACGGTCGCCGCCCGAGCGGAAGCCACCGCGGTCGCCGCCACCGGAACGGAAGCCGCCACGGTCGCCACCGCGGTCGTCACGACGGTCACCGCCGGAGCGGAAGCCGCCGCGGTCGCCGCCGCGGTCGTCACGGCGCTCGAAGCCGCCGCGGTCGTCACGACGGTCGCCGCCCGAGCGGAAGCCACCGCGGTCGCCGCCACCGGAACGGAAGCCGCCACGGTCGCCACCGCGGTCGTCACGACGGTCGCCACCGCGGAACCCGCCGCGGTCGCCACCGCGGTCGAAGCCGCCGCGGTCGTCACGACGGTCGCCACCGGAACGGAAGCCACCGCGGTCACCGCCACCGGAACGGAAGCCGCCGCGGTCGCCACCGCGGAAGCCACCGCGGTCGTCACGACGCTCGAAGTTGCCCCGGTCGTCCCGGCGCTCGCGCTCGGCACGCTCGGCGGCGGCGCGCTCGGCCAGCGCGGCGGCCTGGGCCTCCTGCGCGGCCTCGGCCTCGGCGGCCTCGGCGGCGGCCGCCACGGCCTCCTCCGGGTCCTCGCCGCGCTCACGGGCGGCGCGGGCGACCAGGCGCTCGGCCTCGTCGCGCAGCTCGGCGGCCCGACGCTGCACGCGCTCCAGCTGCTTGGTCAGGTCGGCGGCCTCGCGCTCGGCCTGCTTGGCGGCCTTGCTCGCGGAGTCGGCCTGCACCTCGGTCAGGGACCGGGCGCCGGTGATCTCGGCGACCTCGGGGTCGAAGGCGCCGGCGCCGCCGACGATGTGGCGCGAGGCGTCCACGCCCGCGTCCTCCATCAGGCGGAAGATCTGGCGGCGCTGGTGCGGCAGGGCCAGGGAGACCACGGTGCCCGACTGGCCGGCGCGCGCGGTGCGGCCGGAGCGGTGCAGGTAGTCCTTGTGGTCGCCGGCCGGGTCCACGTTGAGGACCAGGTCGATGCCGTCGACGTGGATGCCGCGGGCGGCGACGTCGGTGGCGACGAGGACGTTGACGTAACCGTCCTTGAAGTCGGCCAGGGTCCGGGTGCGGGCGCCCTGGGTCATGCCGCCGTGCAGGGCGTCGGACTTGACGCCCGCCTCGCGCAGCTGCTCGGCGACGCGGTCGGCGCCGAGCTGGGTGCGGACGAAGATGATGGTGCGGCCCTTGCGGGCGGCGATGGCGGCGGTGACCGGGGCCTTGTCCTTCGGCTTCACGACGAGGACGTGGTGGGTCATGGTGGTGACCGCGCCGGCCGAGGGGTCGACCTCGTGCGTGACCGGGTTCACCAGGTAGCGCTTGACCAGGCTGTCGATCTCGTTCTCCAGCGTGGCGGAGAACAGCAGGCGCTGGCCGCCGGCCGGGATCTGGTCGAGCAGCTCGGTGACCTCGGGCAGGAAGCCCAGGTCGGCCATCTGGTCGGCCTCGTCGAGGACGGCGACGCGGACGTCCTCCAGGGAGCAGGCGCCGCGGTTGATGATGTCGCGCAGTCGGCCCGGGGTGGCGACGAGGACGTCGACGCCGCGCTCCAGGGCGTAGATCTGGTTGCCCATCGAGGTGCCGCCGCAGACGACCTTCATCTTCAGGCCGAGCACGTCGCCGTAGGGCTGGAGGGCGTCGGCCACCTGCATGGCCAGCTCGCGGGTCGGGGTCAGGATGACGCCGCGCGGCTTCTTCTTCTCGGTGTGGCCCTCGGCGAGGGTCGTCAGCAGCGGCAGACCGAAGGAGAGGGTCTTGCCGGAGCCGGTGCGACCGCGACCGAGGATGTCCTTGCCGGCCAGGGCGTCCGGGATGGTCGCGGCCTGGATCGGGAAGGGGGCGGTGACGCCGTTCTGCGCGAGCTTGCGCACGACGTTCTCCGGCAGACCGAGGTCGCCGAAGGTGATGGTGGGCTCGGCGTCGACGTCGTCCTCGTCGGAGTCGACGTCGGCGGTGTCGAGCTCGTCGACGAACTCGTCGTCGCGGTCGTCGTCGGCGGCGTCGAAGGTCTCGGCGGCGACGGTCTGCTCGACCTCGACCGTCACGTCGGCCTCCATCGCCTCGATGGCCTCGTTGACGACGAGCGCGTCGAGGTCCTCGATCGGGGCGTTCTCGGGCATGACGGAACGGTCAGAACTGGAAATGGACATGCGAATGCGAAACCTTCCGGAGTCTCGGCACGCGCCCAAACTCCGTGAATCGCAAAACGACCGCCTCTATGCGGTCAGCCACGGCAAGGGAGAGTACGCGCCACACGGCGCTCTTCGGTGACGGCGCCGGGCAATGGGATCAAACGATCTATAACCATACGCACCCTCCCCACCACCTGGCAAGTCGTTCCGCCGTGAACCACCCTGACCTGCGACGATCCCGAACCGCCCACCCCGGGACGGCCGAGGTCAGGGCCCCCGGGACGGTGCTCACGCGCTCGGCTCCGACACCGGCGGCGGCGTCGGTTCCGGGGTGGGTTCGACGGTCGGCTCGGGGGTCGGCTGGGGCGTCCCGGGCTCGGGGGTGACCGGCGGCGGGGTCGACGGCGGTTGCACCACCGGCCCGCCCGTGCCGGCGCCGCCCGTGCCGCCCCCGGCGCCGCCGCCCGGGTGGCTCGGCGAGGGGGCCTGCCCACCGCCGCCGCCCGAGGTGGAGCCCTGGGAGCCGCCCGAGGCCCCGCCGCCCGTCGCCGTGCCCGGGGTGCCCGGCGCGACCGGGCCGGGGGCCGGGGTGGCCCCGGTGGTCATCCCGGACACCCCGGCGGTCACCACGGCCGTCCCCGGCGCGGCCGACCCGACCGCGCCCGGCACGCCCTTCTTGCCGTGCGGCATCCCGTTGCCGGCGACCCCGGGACCGCGGCCGCTGCCGCCGTCGGGCTCGGCCACGGAGCCGCCGCGCCCGCTCGACGCGGACCCGCCGGGCCGGGGGGCGTCCGTCCCGACGCTCATGCAGCCGGCGGTCGCGGCCACCGCGAGCGCGGTGACGGCCAGCCGGGCGGCGGCGGCCGACACGGACCGCGGGGCGCCCGTCCCTCGGGTGGGGAGCGGTGAGAACAACGGGCGCACGGGGGCACCTCCGAGAGACCTGGGGACGGACGGCGACGCGCCCCGGCGCCCGGGGGCACCGGTGGGGGTCGCCGTGCCCAACTCCCCGCGCCCCGTCGGGGACACGCCCGCGCGGGCCCTCACTCGTACCGGTCGGCCCGAACGCCCCCGCGAATCCGCGCATACCCCGGCATACCCCCGGGCGGGTCTCGGACCGGATCCGGGCGGCTCAGCCGCCGGCGAGGAGGAACCCGGCCCAGGCGGCGCCGAATCCGCACAGCGCGGAGCCGAGTCCGTAGGCCAGGGCGAGTCCCGAGCGGCCGCGTTCGAACAAGCGCAACAGCTCGTAGGAGAAGGTCGAGTAGGTGGTGAGCGCCCCGCAGAAGCCGACTCCGGCGAAGCCGCCGAGCAGGCCCGGTCCGGCGCCGCGCGTGACGGTGGCCGTGATCGCCCCGAGCAGCAGGGACCCGACCACGTTCACCGCGAACGTGCCCCAGGGCACCGGGCCTTCGTAGCGGGCCCGCACGAGACGGTCCGTCAGGTAGCGGGCGGGTGCGCCGAGCATGGCGCCGAGGACCACCGCGAGCCAGGTCACGCCGCCCCCTTCCCGGCCCGGTCCAGGACCGCGCGGGTGGCCGAGGCCGCCGCCCACACGGCGAGGACGGCGCCGAGCAGGGTGCCCAGGGCGCACGCGGCGGCGGCCCCGGGGGCGTCGGCCCGCAGCAGCCGGACCACGTCGACGGCGTAGGTGGAGAAGGTGGTGAACCCGCCGAGCACCCCGACCCCGAGGAAGGGGCGCAGCAGCGGGTGCGCGGGGCGGGCCAGGCGGTCCTCGGCCACGCAGGCCATGAGCACGCCGATGGCGGCGCAGCCGAGCAGGTTGATCAGGAGGGTGGCCCAGGGCAGGCCGGTGGGCGGGGCGGGCCAGGCCAGGGAGAGGGCGTAGCGGGCGCAGGCCCCGATCGCGCCGCCGACGGAGACGGCCGCGAGCACGGCGCCCTCACCGGCGCGGCGGGCGGCGGCGAGGCCGAGGGCGACCTCGGGCGCGGCGTCGGCGGTGGGCGCGGGGGGCCGTTCGGGGCCCGGTCGCGTCCCGGTCTGTGGGTCCGTTTCGTCCGGCACGTCCGTCATTCTCCCTCGGCGCCGGGGGGCGGGCGCTCAGCCCCAGCCGAGCTCGTGCAACCGGTCGTCCTCGATGCCGAAGTGGTGGGCGATCTCGTGCACGACGGTGACGGCGACCTCGCGCACGACCTCCTCGGCGCTGCGGCAGTAGCGCAGGGTGGGCCCCATGTAGATCGAGATCCGGTCGGGGAGCACTCCGGCGTACCACTCGCCGCGCTCGGTGAGCGGGGTGCCCTCGTAGAGGCCGAGCAGTTCGGGATCGTCGGCCGGCGGTTCGTCCTCGACGAACACCGCGACGTTGTCCATCACCCGGGTGAGCTCCGGGGGGATCGAGTCCAGGGCCTCGGCGACCAGCTCTTCGAAGGCGTCCCGCGTCATCTCCAGCACCCCGCCATTGTCCGGGACCGGGGTCCGGTCCGGCAGGCGCCGGACCGGGCGGGAAACCGTTTTGGCGATCTCCCGGCGCATCCCCTATGCTTCTCACGTCCCCGGCGCTCGGAAATGTGCGCAGGCGGGCAGATTGGCCCTCATCGTCTAGTGGCCCAGGACGCCGCCCTTTCAAGGCGGTAGCACGGGTTCGAATCCCGTTGGGGGTACGCATCACCTGTGCGAGACTTGTCTCGCACAAGCATGGTCCTGTGGAGCAGTTGGTTAGCTCGCCACCCTGTCAAGGTGGAGGTCGCGGGTTCAAGTCCCGTCAGGATCGCGAGAACCGGTCAAACGGTTCCGTGGCTGGGTAGCTCAGTTGGTACGAGCGATCGCCTGAAAAGCGATAGGTCGCCGGTTCGACCCCGGCCCCAGCCACAGATGAAAGGCCCCGTCCTCGGACGGGGCCTTTCGCGTGTCCGGGGTCCGGGCCCCGCCGGGCGCCCGCCGCCGCGTCCGGGAGGGACGGGCGACGGGCGGGGACCGCGGGTCAGTCGTGGGGGCCGACGGGTTCCGGGGCCCGCTCCCCCGCGTCCCGTTCCCGTTCCTCGCGGGTCGCGCGCCGCCATCGCAGCCCGCCGATCACCCCGGCCACCAGCACCACGCCGGCCAGCAGGGCCCCGTCCGGGACGTGGGAGGCCAGCGAGCGGGCCCATTGTTCGGCCGCGAACCCGCCGTCCACCCCGACCAGGCCGGTCAGCGCGCTGGTGCCGTCGGAGCCGAGGAAGAGCACGCCGATCCCGATGAAGAACAGCCCGGACAGCAGGGTGGTGGTGTGCAGTTCGAGGCGGCCGACGGACAGGCTCCGGCCGCGCAGCAGCCGGCGCCGGCCGAGGTCGAGGCGCTCCCACAGCAGGGCCAGCAGGAACAGCGGCACGGCCATGCCGAGGGCGTACACGGCGAGCAGCAGCGCCCCGTAGACCGGGTTGCCGCCCATCGCGGCGACGGTGAGCACGCTGCCGAGGATGGGGCCGGCGCAGAACCCGGCGAGGCCGTAGACGGCGCCGAGGGCGTACACGGACAGGGCGGTGGTGGGTCGGATCCGGCCGGACAGCTCGGAGATGCGGCGGGAGGCGAAGCCCCGGCCGAGGATCTGGGCCACCCCGAGCAGCACGATCAGCCAGCCGCCGATCGTGACGAGGAGGTCGCGGTTGCCCTGGAAGAAGCGGCCGGCGGTGGAGGAGGCGGCGCCGAGCGGCACCAGGGTGGTGGCCAGGCCGAGGTAGAAGATCCCGGTCCGGGCCAGCAGCCGCGAGGCGGAGTCGACGGAGTAGGCGAAGAAGGCGGGCAGCAGCAGGGCGCTGCACGGGGAGAGCAGCGCGAGCAGGCCGCCGAGGAGGGCCGCCGCGTAACCGATGTCGGGGGTCACTTGGCGGCGGCCTTCACGGCGCGGTCGACGGCGGCGGTGAAGGTCTCCAGCGGCTGGGCGCCGGCGATCGGCTGTCCGTTGACGAGGAAGGAGGGGGTGGAGCGGACGCCGATCCGGTAGCCCTCCTCCTGGTCCTTGGCGAGGGCCTGGGCCGCCTCGTCGCCGGCGCGGTCGCGGTCGAAGCGGTCGAGGTCGGGCACGCCGGCCTCGCGGGCCAGGGCGCGCAGGCGGTCCTCGCCGAAGCCCTTCTCCTTGGCGCCCTCGGCGTAGGCGGCGGCGTGGAACCGGACGAACCGGTCCTGGCGGGCGGCGGCCCAGGCGGCCTTCGCGGCGGCCTCGGACTCCTCGCCGAAGATCGGGAAGTTGCGCCATTCGATGCGCAGGACGCCCTGGTCCACGTAGCGGCGGACGAGTTCGGCCTCGGTCTCCCGGGCGAACTTCCCGCAGTAGCCGCAGCGGAAGTCGGAGTACTCGATGAGGACCACGGGCGCGTCGGGCCGGCCCACGGCCAGCTTGTCGGCGGCGTCCCGGCGGGCCAGGGCGAGGAGTCCGGGCGCGGGGTCGGCGGTGCCGGGGCCGGTGGCCCCGTCGGGGACGGCGCGGTCGGTCGCGGCGGCGGCGGGCCGGTCGGCGGCGGGGGCGTCGGTGCTGGTGGCCTGCCAGGAGACCAGGCCGAGGGTGACGGCGGCGAGGGCGACGCCGGCGGCGATCAGCAGCGGGCGGCGCGCGGCACGGCGGGGGGTGGACGGGGACATGCGGGTGCTCCGGGGATTCGACGCGCGGGGCGCGCGGGGCGGGGTGGGCGCGGGCGTCCGGGTCCGTGCGGATCCGGAAGGGACGGCCTAGACCCGGAGCACGGAGAGGTCGACGGGGCTCGGGGCCGGGCGGTCGGGGCCCCTCACGAGGGCGCCGGGGCGCGGGCCGGGGCCCTGTTCGCAGCGGTCGCCGGGCAGCCGGACGGGCAGTGGCGGCACGTGGTGGTCGCCGGCCCGGGGCGGGGCCGTCGGGGGACGGCCGGGGGTGTGCTCGACCGGATCGCAGCCGGGGGTCTCCGCGCCGGGCCCGAGCCGGGCCCCGGCCGGGTGCGCGAGCGCCGGCGCGGGGTGGACGGGGGTCGCGTGCGCCGCCGCCGCGAAGGGGGCCGGGGTCGCGGGTCGGGGGGTGGTGCCGGGGCAGCCGAGCAGCACCGCGAGCGCGAGCAGTGCGAGCGGTACGAGACGCGCGAGGCGGCGGGGCACGGGACCTTCCGTGGACGGGCGGGACGGGCGCGGGCGGACGGGGTGGTCCCGGCGCGTGTTTCACGTGAAACAGCGCACCGCGACGCGGGACGGGCCGAGGGGTCCGGCACGTGTTTCACGTGAAACACGCGCACCGGGACGCGGGCCGCGCGGGGCGGACCGGTGTCACGGGTGAACGTACCGAGCCCGGATCGCCCGGTGCGGCACCGGCCCGCCGACGGTGTTCCGCGGCGGGTGACCCGCGGGATTCCCGGGGTCGACCGGGCGCCCTCGGGCGACTCGTCCCGAAATGGTACGTGGCGACTCCCCGGCCCGGCCGCAAATGGGTTCGCCGTACTGCCGTCGCGGGTGAGATTCTGGATCAGGTATGTCTACTTCCTTCGCCGCCCTGCAGAGCCTGCTCGGTGAGATCTCGCTCCGCGACGCTCACCGCCTCGGCCGTCGCCTCGAAGGCGCCCGCCGCATCCGCAAACCCGAGGCCAGGCAGGCTGTCCTCGACGAGATCGCCGCCGAGGCCGGGAAGGCCGCCGAGCGGCTGGCCCGGCGTGCCGGGCGGCGCCCCCGGATCACGTATCCGGAATCCCTGCCCGTCAGTCAGAAGAAGGACGAGATCGCCGAGGCGATACGCGACCACCAGGTCGTGATCGTCGCGGGCGAGACCGGCTCGGGAAAGACCACGCAGATCCCCAAGATCTGCATGGAGCTCGGGCGCGGCCTGCGCGGCATGATCGGCCACACCCAGCCCCGCCGGATCGCGGCCCGCACGGTCGCCGAACGCATCGCGGAGGAGCTCGGGAGCGAGATCGGGCAGACGGTCGGCTGGAAGGTGCGGTTCACCGACCAGGTCGACCAGGAGGCCACCTTCGTCAAGCTGATGACGGATGGCATCCTGCTCGCCGAGATCCAGACCGACCGCGAGCTGCGCGCCTACGACACGATCATCATCGACGAGGCCCACGAGCGCAGCCTCAACATCGACTTCCTCCTCGGCTACCTGGCCCAGCTGCTGCCGAAGCGGCCGGACCTGAAGGTGGTCATCACCTCCGCGACCATCGACCCCGAGCGCTTCTCCCGGCACTTCGGGGACGCCCCGATCGTGGAGGTCTCCGGGCGCACCTTCCCCGTGGAGGTCCGCTACCGGCCGCTGCTGGAGGAGGACTCCGAGGACACCGACCGGGACCAGATCACCGCGATCTGCGAGGCCGTGGACGAGCTGGCGGCCGAGGGCCCCGGGGACGTGCTGGTGTTCCTCTCCGGCGAGCGCGAGATCCGGGACACCGCCGACGCCCTGGTCAAGCGCAAACTGCGGTTCACCGAGGTGCTGCCGCTCTACGCCCGGCTCTCGCACGCCGAACAGCACCGGGTCTTCCAGCCGCACACCGGCCGCCGGATCGTGCTGGCCACCAACGTGGCCGAGACCTCGCTGACCGTCCCCGGCATCAAGTACGTGATCGACCCGGGCACCGCCCGGATCTCCCGCTACAGCCACCGCACCAAGGTGCAGCGGCTGCCGATCGAGGCGGTCAGCCAGGCCAGCGCCAACCAGCGCAAGGGCCGCTGCGGCCGTACCAGCGACGGCATCTGCATCCGGCTGTACTCCGAGGAGGACTTCCTCGCGCGGCCGGAGTTCACCGACGCCGAGATCCTGCGCACCAACCTGGCCTCCGTCATCCTCCAGATGACCGCGGCGGGCCTCGGCGAGATCGAGAAGTTCCCCTTCATCGACCCGCCGGACCACCGCAACATCCGCGACGGCGTGCAGCTGCTCCAGGAGCTCGGCGCCCTCGACCCGGCCGTGAAGGACCCGCGCGAGCGGCTCACCCCGATGGGCCGCAAGCTCGCCCAGCTCCCGGTCGACCCCCGGCTGGCCCGGATGGTGCTGGAGGCCGACAAGAACAACTGCGTGCGCGAGGTCATGGTCATCGCGGCGGCCCTGTCCATCCAGGACCCGCGCGAGCGGCCCGCCGACAAGCAGACCCAGGCCGACCAGCAGCACGCCCGGTTCAAGGACGAGACCTCCGACTTCCTGGCCTTCCTCAACCTGTGGCGGTACGTGCGCGAGCAGCAGCGCGAACGCGGCTCCTCCGCCTTCCGCCGGATGTGCCGGCAGGAGTACCTGAACTTCCTGCGGATCCGCGAGTGGCAGGACATCTACTCGCAGCTGCGGACGGTCGCCAAGACCATGGGCATCCACGTCAACGAGGAGGACGCGCCCGAGCAGCACGTGCACGTCTCCCTGTTGGCCGGCCTGCTCTCGCACCTCGGGTTGAAGGACACCGACAAGAACGAGTACCTGGGGGCGCGCGGCGCGAAGTTCGCGATCTTCCCCGGGTCGGCCCTCTTCAAGAAGCAGCCGAAGTTCGTCATGTCGGCGGAGCTCGTGGAGACCTCGCGGCTGTGGGCGCGGGTCAACGCGAAGGTGGAACCGGAATGGGTGGAGCCGCTCGCCCAGCACCTGATCAAGCGGACGTACAGCGAGCCGCACTGGGAGAAGGACCAGGCGGCCGTGATGGCCTACGAGAAGGTCACCCTGTACGGGGTCCCGATCGTGGCCCAGCGGAAGGTGAACTACGGGCGCATCGACCCGGAGGTGTCGCGGGAGCTGTTCATCCGCAACGCCCTGGTCGAGGGCGACTGGCGGACCCACCACAAGTTCTTCAGCGACAACCGGAAGCTGCTCACCGAGGTCGAGGAGCTGGAGCACCGGGCCCGGCGCCGCGACATCGTCGTGGACGACGAGACCCTCTTCGACTTCTACGAGAAGCGGGTCCCCGAGCACGTGGTCTCGGGCGCGCACTTCGACTCCTGGTGGAAGCACAAGCGGCACGAGGAGCCGGAGTTCCTCGACTTCGAGCGCGAGATGCTGCTCACCGAGAAGGCCGCCGGGGTCACCAAGGACGACTATCCGGACTCCTGGCGACAGGGCCGGTTGAAGTTCCGCGTGAGCTACCAGTTCGAGCCGGGCGCGGACGCCGACGGCGTCACCGTGCACATTCCGCTTCAGGTCCTCAACCAGGTCGTGGACGAGGGCTTCGACTGGCAGATCCCGGGTCTGCGCGAGGAGGTGGTGACGGAGCTGATCCGCTCGCTGCCCAAGCCGATCCGGCGCCATTACGTGCCCGCGCCGAACTACGCGGCCCGGTTCCTGGACACCTCGGTGCCCTTGCAGGAGCCGCTGACGGTCACCCTGGCCCGCGAACTGCACCGCATGGTCGGGGTTCCGGTCACGGCCGAGGACTTCGACGTGAGCCGGCTGCCCGAACACCTGCGGATCACCTTCCGGATCGTGGACGAGCGACGCCGGCGGGTGGCCGAGGACAAGGACCTGGAGGCGCTGCGGCTGAAGCTGCGCCCGAAGGCCCGCCAGGCCCTCTCGCAGGCCGCGAAGGCCACGGCGGAGCGCTCGGGCACGGCCTCGGTGGAACGCTCGGGGCTGACGGACTGGACCCTGGGGACCCTGGAGAAGGTCTTCGAGACCCGCCGGGCCGGACAGCCCGTCAAGGCGTTCCCGGCGCTGGTGGACGAGGGCGACACGGTCGGTGTGCGGCTCTTCGACAGCGAGGCCGAGCAGCAGGTCGCGATGCGGCTGGGCATGCGCCGGATGATCCTGCGCAACGTCACGGTGAACCCGGCGAAGTTCGTCGCGGACACCATGAGCAACCAGCAGAAGCTGGCCCTGTCGCGGACCCCGCACGGTTCGGTGCAGGCCCTGTTCGAGGACTGCGCGACCGCCGCCGCGGACCGGCTGATCGAGGCGCACGGCGGCCCGGCCTGGGACGAGGCGGGCTACCGGAAGCTGTTCGAGGCGGTCCGCGCCGACCTCGTGGAGACCACCGTGCGGGCGGTGGGTCAGGTGCAGCAGATCCTCGCCGCCTGGCAGGCATGCGAGCGCCGGCTCAAGGGCACCCAGAGCCTCACCCTGATCGCCAACGTGACGGACGTGCGCGAGCAGCTGGCCCGGCTGGTGCCGGCCGGGTTCGTGACGGCGACCGGCCTGCGCCGGCTGCCGGACCTGATGCGCTACCTCGTGGCCGCCGACCGCCGGCTCCAGCAGATGCCGACGGGCGTCCAGCGCGACACCACGCGCATGGAGAAGGTGCACGAGATGCAGGACGAGTACGCCTGGCTGCTGGAGCAGTTGCCGCAGGGCCGGCCCGTCCCGAGCGCCGTCACCGACATCCGCTGGATGATCGAGGAGCTGCGGGTCAGCTACTTCGCGCACGCGTTGGGCACGGCGTACCCGATCTCCGACAAGCGCATCGTGAAGGCGGTGGACGCGCTGGCGCCCAAACGCGCGTGACCCGCGCTCCCGCGCGCCCGTGATCCGGGTTCGACCGCACCCCCTGACCTGCTGTACAGTCTGACTCGCAGCCAAGGTCCTGTGGAGCAGTTGGTTAGCTCGCCACCCTGTCAAGGTGGAGGTCGCGGGTTCAAGTCCCGTCAGGATCGCAGTGAGATCAGGCCCCGTGTCCGTCAAGGACACGGGGCCTGACGCGTTGTGGGGCCCGGCCCGCGACGACCGACCCGCCGCGACCGGTCCGCCGCCACCGGCCCCGGCCCGATGCCCCCGCTCGGGGCCTCGTGTGCCGACTCCGGCCCCGGATCCCCTCCCGCGCTCCCCACACGCCCCACAGGGGCCCTCGCGCCCCCTCCCGGCCGCCCCGTGCGGCCCACGCGCCCCTCACGCCTCCCGCGCCCCTCCAGGTGCCACCCGACGGGGCGGTGGGGCGTCAACCGGGCGAGAGGGGGTCCCACCCGTTCGACGGAGCCCCGAAGGACCGGAGGGACCCCGCGATTCCCCCGTGCGGCCGATCCGATCGACCCCCGCTCCGTGCCCGACCGGTTCCGGGCACCCTGCCGTAAGGCCCGAGAACCCCGTGATCCGTGTGACGCGGGTCACCTCACGAGTTTTTGAGACGCGCGCATTTATCGGCTTCCTACGCGCTCTCAATTTAATATGTGCAATGGCACCCCCCTCCGAGAGGCGCCCGGCATTTCCCGCAGGATCCCCCTTCGGGCACAAAAAAAGATCGCGCGGGACCCGGCGGAGTCCAGCGCGATCCACGACGTGACGAACCTGTTGGGGCAGGCTCCGTCGTTTTCGTATCGATGGGTTTCATCGGATTGGGGGACCCGAAATCAACCCGGCAATGCAAGGTCCTGCGCCATCGCAGGACGTGCTGCGTCTGCTCAGCCCTCGCTGCGCTGCTGCGGAATTCCCGCGAGCAGTGCGCGAACTTCGGCCTCGCGGTAACGGCGGTGTCCACCCAGGGTGCGGATGGACGTGAGCTTG
This sequence comes from Streptomyces dryopteridis, assembly GCF_049606955.1. Lineage (NCBI taxonomy): Bacteria > Bacillati > Actinomycetota > Actinomycetes > Kitasatosporales > Streptomycetaceae > Streptomyces > Streptomyces dryopteridis. Next base: position 2,669,494 of record NZ_CP187113.1, read on the forward strand.
CCGGCCTTGGCCCAGCGGGTAACCGTCTTCGGGTCCACGCGGAACATGGTGGCGACCTCAGCCGGGGTCAGCAGCGGCTCGGCATCAGGGGTGCGAGCGGTCATGAGCGGCCTCCTCGGGAGAACCGAACCATCTCGGTTCTTTCCTCTAAATTCTGCACCTTGGCCCGCGTTGCCCGAAATGGACATACGCGGGCCGAGTCGGTTATAGGACGAACGGCTTGTCCTCGGCACTACAACTACACCATCCGTCCAGCCTCGTCGGCCAAACCGATGGAATTGCCCTCCGAGGTGTTCATCAGCGGCAGAAGCCGCAGGACCTGCCCATAACGGACAGTCACCCCGCCGTAACGATCAGTCACAGAACAATCAGGAGTCACGAGACCCCCCATAGAGCGCAATGTCGAGCATTCCGCCCATAGTTGGGCGGAAGGAACCCTCCCCGGACTCCTTGTCCTATTTTGGCACGAGGGTAGGGGAAGGGCGCAAGGGTGAAGTTAGTGCGGTCCGTCACGCTTGGGCCAATGGCCCGGATCAGGACGTAGGTCCCGGAACTACGACCTGAAAGTATGGTTCCGGCCCGTGATCCGCTGATTGTGGCCGATGGGGCGATGCGTGCGGAAGGGGTGGAAGGCACGGTTCGGCAAAACGTCACACGGACCGCCCGCCCGATCCACGGATCGGATGAACCCGCGCCCCGTCCGCCGCCGGCCGCCCCCCGCCCCGTGGTACTCCGGTCCGGCGGAGTCACCGCCCGAACTCCGCGGACCGCCCCCCGCGGCGGGGCACCGAGGACTTACCCTGCTCTCGACGACGCCCTCCCACCCGCAGGGGGCGTCGCTTCCCGCCGCATCTCATCCATGGGAGTCACCACCGTGACCGAAATGACCGACGGCGTCCTGCACACCCTGTTCCACTCGGAACAGGGCGGCCACGAACAGGTCGTGCTGTGCCAGGACCGTGCCACCGGACTGAAGGCCGTCATCGCCCTCCACTCCACCGCCCTGGGCCCCGCCCTCGGCGGCACGCGCTTCCACGCCTACGCCTCCGACGAGGAGGCCGTCCGCGACGCGCTCAACCTCGCGCGCGGCATGTCGTACAAGAACGCCCTCGCCGGCCTCGACCACGGCGGCGGCAAGGCCGTGATCATCGGGGACCCCGAGGTGGTCAAGACCGAGGAACTGCTGCTGGCCTACGGCCGGTTCGTGGAGTCCCTCGGCGGGCGCTACGTGACCGCCTGCGACGTCGGCACCTACGTGGCCGACATGGACGTGGTCGCCCGCGAGACCCGCTGGGCCACCGGGCGCTCCCCCGAGAACGGCGGCGCCGGCGACTCCTCCGTGCTGACCGCCTTCGGCGTCTTCCAGGGCATGCGCGCCAGCGCCCAGGCCCGGTGGGGCGACCCGAGCCTGCGCGACCGCGTCGTGGGCATCGTGGGCGTCGGCAAGGTCGGCCGGCACCTCGTGGAGCACCTGCTCGCCGACGGGGCCAAGGTCGTGATCACGGACGTGCGCGAGGAATCCGTGCGCGCGATCGTGGACGCCCACCCGGAGGGCGCGGTCACCGCCGTCGCCTCCGCCGAGGAACTGATCCGGCTGCCCGAGCTCGACGTGTACGCCCCGTGCGCCCTCGGCGGCGCGCTGAACGACGTGACCGTCCCGCTGCTCACCGCCGGCGTGGTCTGCGGCGCGGCCAACAACCAGCTCGCCCACCCGGGCATCGAGAAGGACCTCGCCGACCGCGGCATCCTCTACGCGCCCGACTACGTGGTGAACGCCGGCGGCGTGATCCAGGTCGCCGACGAGCTGCACGGCTTCGACTTCGACCGGTGCAAGGCGAAGGCCACGAAGATCTTCGACACCACGCTGGAGATCTTCGCACGTGCGAAGTCCGACGGCATTCCGCCGGCCGCCGCGGCCGACCGGATCGCCGAGCAGCGGATGTCCGAGGCCCGCGCCGCGCGCACCGCCTGACCCTCCGGCGCACGACCCGCGCGAGCACCGGCCCGTCCCGCCCGATCGGCGGGGCGGGCCGTTTCGCGGGACCCCCGGGGGCCGTTCGGACGCCTCGCGGGTCACGGGGAGAGATGACTCACGGCCTTTCGGCGGGTCGCGCGACGATAAGGCGTTAAAATCGCACCTGACCAGCGAGGACGGGGCGTCTCGCCGGCACCGCGCCGAGGCGCGTCATGCGGGCGGCGTACCGTATGGCCTCGGAAGCGGGTACCGTTAAAGCCCTAACGGACGGTCTCTCCACGGAGAGCCCGCTCCGAACCATGAACGCGTGTCAAGACTCTGGGGCCGTCGAGCCCCGTCACCGAGGGGGTCGAGCCATGGGGCGCGGCCGGGCAAAGGCCAAGCAGACGAAGGTCGCCCGCCAGCTGAAGTACAGCAGCGGCGGAACCGATCTGACGCGTCTGGCCAGCGAGCTGGGCGCATCGTCTTCGCAACCGATCTCGCAGCAGCCGCCGAACGGCGAGCCGCTGGAGGACGACGACGAGGACGACGAGGACCCGTACGCCCGCTATGCGGAGATGTACAACGACGAGGACGAGGACGAGCAGTCCGGTCCCGCCTCCCGTCGCAGCGGGGCTTGACGCGGTCATCCGCGGTGACGCCCCCTGGGGCGTCACTCGTGCCGGTCGCCGGCGTCTCGCGTCAACCGAGTCGACCGCCGTCCGACACGACGACCCCATCGCATTCCACGTGACCCGGTCCGGGGCCCAGCCCCGGACCGGGTTCCGTGTTGCTCAGCGGGCGTAGTCCCCGATCAGGGTCGCGCCCTCGGCGTGCGCCCCCCGCTCGACGATCTCGCCGGCGACCCAGGCGTCGACGCCCCGATCCGCGAGGGTCGCGAGCGCCGGCTCCACCGACTGGGGCGGCACCACGGCCATCATGCCGACGCCCATGTTCAGGGTCTTCTCCAGTTCCAGGCGCTCCACCTTGCCGGCCTCGCCGACCAGGTCGAAGATCGCGCCGGGGGCCCAGGTCGCGCGGTCCACCCGGGCGTGCAGGTGGTCGGGGATGACGCGGGCCAGGTTGGCCGCGAGCCCGCCGCCGGTGATGTGCGAGAACGCGTGCGTCTCGGCGGTCCGGATCAGGGCCAGGCAGTCCAGCGAGTAGATCCGGGTCGGCTCCAGCAGCTCCTCGCCGAGGGTGCGGCCGAGTTCAGCCACCTCCTTCTCCAGCGCCAGGCCGGCGCGGTCGAAGAGGACGTGACGGACCAGCGAGTACCCGTTCGAGTGAAGGCCGGAGGAGGCCATCGCGATCACCACGTCGCCCGCGCGGATCCGGTCGGCGCCGAGCAGCGCGTCGTGCTCGACCACGCCGGTGCCCGCGCCGGCCACGTCGAAGTCGTCCGGGCCGAGCAGGCCGGGGTGTTCGGCGGTCTCGCCGCCGACCAGGGCGCAGCCGGCCAGGACGCAGCCCTCGGCGATGCCCTTGACGATCTGGGCCACCCGTTCGGGGTGGACCTTGCCCACGCAGATGTAGTCGGTCATGAACAGCGGTTCGGCGCCGCAGACGACGATGTCGTCCATGACCATCGCGACCAGGTCGTGGCCGATGGTGTCGTAGACCCCGAGCCGGCGGGCGATGTCCACCTTGGTGCCGACGCCGTCGGTGGCGGAGGCCAGGAGGGGGCGCTCGAAGCGCTTGAGGGCGGAGGCGTCGAAGAGCCCGGCGAAGCCGCCCAGGCCGCCGAGGACCTCGGGGCGCGTGCTCTTCTTCACCCACTCCTTCATCAGCTCGACGGCGCGGTCGCCCGCCTCGATGTCGACGCCCGCCGCTGCGTAGCTGGCACCGGTGGTCTTCTCTGTCATGACAGGAGAGAGCTTTCGTGTCGTTACTGCGGGGTGTTACGGGTGATTCGGATGAATCGCCCGGTGCGCGGGAGCCGGCACCGACATGATCGATGCGGAAGAACCGGCTCCGCTCGCCGGGAACGCACCACCGCGGCTCGGCGCGGGGGTGGGGTGGTCGTGGCCCGCCGGCCGGACCGGTCGCGCCCCGCCCGGGCGGGCGTGGGGCGCGACCGGCGCGGTCACGGTCGGCGCAGGGCGTCGGCGGCGTCGGTGCCGCCGGCCAGCTCGGTCTCCAGCAGCTGCTTGCCGAGCAGCTCCGGGTCGGGCAGCTCCATCGGGTACTCCCCGTCGAAGCAGGCCCGGCACAGGTCGGGCTTGGCGATGGTGGTCGCCTCGACCATGGCGTCGAGCGAGATGTAGGCCAGCGAGTCGGCGCCCAGCGAGGTGCCGATCTCGTCCACGGACATGCCGTTGGCGATCAGCTCCGCGCGGGTCGCGAAGTCGATGCCGAAGAAGCACGGCCATTTGACCGGCGGCGAGGAGATCCGGATGTGGATCTCGGCCGCGCCGGCCTCGCGGAGCATCCGGACCAGGGCGCGCTGGGTGTTGCCGCGGACGATCGAGTCGTCCACGACCACCAGGCGCTTGCCCCGGATGACCTCCTTGAGGGGGTTCAGCTTGAGCCGGATGCCGAGCTGTCGGATGGTCTGCGAGGGCTGGATGAAGGTCCGGCCCACGTACGCGTTCTTGACCAGTCCGGAGCCGTACGGGATGCCGCTGGCCTCCGCGTAGCCGACCGCGGCCGGGGTGCCGGACTCCGGTGTCGCTATCACCAGGTCGGCCTCGACGGGCGCCTCGGCGGCCAGCCGCCGGCCCATCTCGACCCGGCTCAGGTACACGCTGCGACCCCGGATGTCGGTGTCGGGGCGGGCCAGGTACACGTACTCGAAGACGCAGCCCTTGGGCTTCGCTTCCGCGAATCGGGTGGAGCGCAGACCGTTCTGATCGATGGCGATCAGTTCGCCCGGCTCGACCTCACGGACAAAGCTGGCGCCCACGATGTCGAGGGCGGCGGTCTCGCTCGCCACCACCCAGCCGCGCTCCAGGCGGCCGAGGACCAGCGGGCGGATGCCCTGCGGGTCACGGGCGGTGTAGAGCGTGTTCTCGTCCATGAAGACGAGCGAGAACGCGCCCTTGACCTTGGGCAGGACCACGGTGGCGGCCTGCTCGACGGTCAGCGGGTCGCCCTCGGCGTCGGTCTGCCCGGCGAGCAGGGCCGTCACGAGGTCGGTGTCGTTGGTCGCGGCGACCTGGGTGGCACGGCCGTCCCGACGGGGCAGGTCGGCGACCATCCCGGCGAGTTCGGCGGTGTTGACCAGGTTTCCGTTGTGGCCCAAGGCGATCGAGCCGTGGGCGGTCGCCCGGAAAGTGGGCTGGGCGTTCTCCCAGACGGAGGCTCCGGTGGTCGAGTAGCGGGCGTGACCGACCGCGATGTGACCTTGGAGGGATCCGAGGGAGGTTTCGTCGAAGACCTGGGAGACCAGTCCCATGTCCTTGAAGACGAGGATCTGGGAGCCGTTGCTCACAGCGATTCCCGCGGACTCCTGTCCGCGGTGCTGCAGTGCATACAGTCCGAAGTAGGTGAGCTTGGCGACCTCTTCACCCGGAGCCCAGACACCGAAGACGCCGCAAGCGTCCTGGGGGCCCTTCTCGCCGGGGAGCAGGTCGTGGTTGAGTCGTCCATCACCACGAGGCACGCCCCCGAGTGTAGGCGAGACCGTGCACTGGTCCGAATTGGGGATGCCCCGAAAATGTCACAGCACGCAGGGTGACGGGGCCGGCGACGGGGTGTCGCCGAAGGGCTCCCCGGACCTCACGAGCCTTGCGGGGCAAGGGTTCTGGCCCTCGGAGGCGAGGCACGGGCCCGGTGGGCGGCGGCGCGCGGTCGGGGCGGACCGGGGCGTTCCGGGCGGCTTCGGACACCGTCGGGACGCCGGTCCGGCGGGCGCCGGCGGGCGGTGCGCTCGGGGCGCGGGACGCTGCGGAGCGGACGGGCGGCGGTTCCGGGCGCAAGGGGGCACGGGACCCGGGCGGGTGCGACGTTCGCCCCGTGTGCGTCTCGTATGACGGATGGCCCGGTTGACAGCCATACGGGCGTTCGGACAGGCTCTCGCCCCATGCAGCCCCTCGGTGACCGCACCGTCACCCTCGTAGCGCGCCGCCACGTCGACCTGGTCCGTGTCGCCAGCGCCATCTGTCGTCCGACCCGCCGCGTCTGACCCCTTCCCGGTCGACGCACGGCCCGGTCGGCCGGCCCCGCACGCCTTCGACGGCACGCTGAGGGCCGCCCCGCTGCCCCGTTCCCCGCACCCGCCCGGTCCCCCGCGCGCCGCCGTACCCCGGCCGCGCCGTCGGTGACCGGGGCCCGGCCGCGCCGTCGGGTCCGAGTTCGTCCCGCATCCGGGGCGCCGGACCGGCGTGCGCCGTCGTCCTCGCGTTCCCGCCCTGCCGTCCCCACGCCTGCCCCGACCCCCGGCGCGCCCGTCCGCGCGCCCCCGGTCGGGTCGCCGGGCGCCATCGTGCGCCCCCACCTGCCCTGGAGCCCCCGTGAGCACCCGTGATTCCGTCGATCCCGCCGAGTCCGTCGAGTCCGCCCCCGCCGGTTCCCTGAGCCGACGCGCCTTCACCGGGGCGGTGGGCGCCGGCGCGGCGGCCGCCGCCGTCGGTCTGGGCGCCGCCGCGCCCGCCTCGGCCGCCCCCGCCGGGGCCGTGGCCGGCCCGCACGAGCGGGAGTTCAGCGCGGCCCGCGGCCGGCACTCGCGCCGTCCCAACATCCTGTTCATCCTGGGCGACGACCTGGGCTGGGCCGATCTGTCCTCGTACGGCTCCCCGAACATCAAGACCCCGAACCTGGACCGACTGGCCCGGCAGGGGGTCCGGTTCACCGACGCGTACTCGGGCTCGGCGACCTGCTCCCCCACCCGGTTCAGCCTGTACACCGGCCGCTACCCGGGCCGCACCAAGGGCGGGCTGGCGGAGCCGATCGCGGACAAGTCGGTCGGCCTGGAGCCGACCCACCCGACCCTGGCCTCCCGGCTGCGGGACTCGGGCTACGCCACCGCGCTGATCGGCAAGTGGCACTGCGGCTACCTGCCCGACTACAGCCCGACGAAGTCCGGTTGGGACACCTTCTTCGGGAACTTCGGCGGGGCCCTGGAGTACTACTCCAAGCTCGGTCTCGGCGGCGAGTACGACCTGTACGAGGGGGACGCCGAGTACAAGGACCTGCGCTACTACACCCGGATCCTCACCGAGCGGGCGAGCGAGTACGTGGCCCGCGACCACGGGGGCAAGCCGTGGCTGCTGAACCTGAACTTCACCACCCCGCACTGGCCGTGGATCGCCGACGGGGACACCGAGACCTCCGCCGAGATCGTCCGGCGCATCAAGGCGGGCGACGGCTCGGCCCTGTGGCACCAGGACGGCGGGTCCCTCGAGAAGTACAAGGAGATGGTGGAGGACCTCGACCGCAGCGTCGGCAAGGTGCTCGACGCCCTGCGCCGCTCCGGGCAGGAGGAGAACACCTTCGTCTTCTTCGCCAGCGACAACGGCGGCGAGCGCTTCTCCCACAACTGGCCGCTGTCCGGGAACAAGGGCTCGCTCCAGGAGGGCGGGATCCGGGTGCCGAGCATCGTGCGCTGGCCCGCGCGGATCGACGGCGGGCAGGTCAGCAAGGCGCCCGTGGTCACCCCCGACTGGACGGCGACCCTGCTGGAGATCGCCGGGGCGCGACCGGACGCGGCGTACCCGCTGGACGGGGTGAGCCTGGCCGGCTACCTGCTGCGCGGGGAGAGGGCCCCACGCCACGACCTGTTCTGGCGGGTGCGCGGGGAGCGCGCGCTGCGGCGCGGGGACTGGAAGTACTACCGGGGCAAGTCCGGCAAGGACCAGCTCTTCGACCTGGCCGGGGACGTGCGCGAGCAGGCCGACAAGGCGAAGGCGGAGCCGGCGCGGCTGGCGGAGCTGCGGGCCGCGTGGGAGAAGGTGGACGGCGGGCTGCTGCCGTACCCGAAGTAGTCCCGGGGCCCCCGTGCGTGGGGGCGCGGCCGGGTCGGTCCCGGTCGCGCGCCCGCGCCCGTCGCGGGGCCGGCTCAGCCGGTGGTGGCCACCAGGCCCGCGCCGCCGTCCTTGGCCCGCATGGTGAGGGTGGTCCTGCCGTCCTCCTGGCCCAGCTTGGCGGCCATCGGGCCCGCGAACAGGGCGGTCATCGCCTTCTCCACGGGTTCGGCGGGGCCGGTGCAGGCCATTCGGGTGGCGGCGAGGGGGCCGAGGCGGAAGTCGGCCGGGTTCGAGCCGGTGACCTCGGCGGAGAAGCGGTTGCAGCCCAGGTTGCCGCTGATCTTGCGGTCGGTGTCCACGGTGAAGTGGGCGGCGCCCTCGGCCCCGGCCGGCACCGGGGTCCGCTTCTCCCCGTCGAGCAGGGCCACGACCTTCCACTCCTTGCCGAGCAGGGCCATCGCCTCGCCGAGGGAGAGCCCGCCGGCGGGGTCCTCGGAGGCGCTCGGGCTCGGGGCGGCCTGGCTCGGCGGCGCGGAGGGCGTCGCCGAATCGGCCGCGGCCGGTTTGTCGGAGCCGGCCGAGCAGCCGAGCAGGAGGGTGGCGGAGAGGGCGGTCAGGGCCACGAGCCGAAGGGTGCGCATGCCCTTTCGACGTACGCCGGAGCCGACGGGTTCCCCGGCCCCGGCGGGTGTCGGCCGGTCAGCTCATCACGGGAAGCAGCCCGGACAGGTCGGAGCGCTCCCCGCCGGCCCGGACCCGGGCCGCGTCCGTCTCCTCGGCCCAGGTGCTGCGGCCGGTGGCCAGGCGCAGCCAGGTCAGCGGGTCGGTCTCGACCACGTTGGGCGGGGTGCCCCGGGTGTGCCGGGGGCCCTCGACGCACTGCACCACGGCGAACGGCGGGATGCGCAGCTCCACCGCCCCGCCGGGGGCCTTGCGGGCCATGGCGTCGGCGAGCAGCCGGACGCACGCGGCCAGCGCCTGCCGTTCCACGGGCACGTCGAGCCCGGTGGCCCGGTTGAGGTCGTCGGTGTGCACGACGAGCTCCACGGTGCGGGTCACGAGGAACTCGGCCAGGGTCATCGTGCCGATGGGGAAGTGCAGTTCGGTCTCGCCGGGCACCCGCTCCAGCAGCTCGCGGAACCGGGTCTCCATGCGCAGGTGCAGGGCCGCCAGGTCCTTCTCCTCGGCCCACTCGTGGGCGATCTCGTCGATCCGGTCGGCGACGGAGGAGGTGGCGAAGGCCCAGTCGGCGAGCGCGATCCGCCGGCCGGGCGGGTTGGCGCCGGCCCGGTCCACGGCCTCGACCACGGCGCCCGCGCCGCGCGCCATGTGCGCGACGAGTTCGCGCACGGTCCAGTCGCCGAGGCCGGCGGGCCGGGCGAGCATCTCCTCGTCCAACCCGGCCACCGCCGCGCGGACGTGGGCGATCTGCGCGAGCACCGCCGCGCGGGTGCGCGCCGGGTCGTAGGCACGGGGTTTGGGGGTACGGGCCTTGGCCGGGGGCGTCGTCATGGCGCGATCGTACGCACCGCCGGCCCGCGCGCGGACCGTCCCGCCGGGTGGGTTCCGGGGGGACGGCCCGCGTGCGCCGGGGCTCAGGCCAGCAGGGCCTCGATCACGCCCTCGTGGGAGGCGCGGAGTTCGGCGAGGGGGATCGTGAACTCGTCCTGCACCAGCAGTTCGTCCCCGTCCACGACGCCGATCCGGGTCACGGGCAGCCCGCGCGCGCCGCACATGTCGGTGAAGCGGAGCTCCTCGCTGCGCGGCACCGCCACGACGGCCCGGCCGGCCGACTCGGAGAACAGCAGGGTGAAGGCGTCGATCCCGTCCGGCACCACGATCCGGGCGCCGTTGCCGCCGCGCAGGCAGGACTCGGTGAGGGCCTGCACGAGGCCGCCGTCGGACAGGTCGTGCGCGGCGTCGATCATGCCGTCGCGCGAGGCCGCGATGAGGATCTCGCCGAGCAGCTTCTCCCGCTCCAGGTCCACCTTGGGCGGCAGACCGCCGAGGTGGTCGTGGACCACCTGCGACCAGGCCGAGCCGCCGAACTCCTCGGCGGTGTCGCCGAGCAGGTACAGCAGTTGGCCGGCCTCGGAGAAGGCCATCGGGGTGCGCCGGCGCACGTCGTCGATGACCCCGAGGACCGCCACGACCGGGGTCGGGTGGATCGCGGTCTCGCCGGTCTGGTTGTAGAGGGAGACGTTGCCGCCGGTCACGGGGGTGCCCAGGACCAGGCAGCCGTCCGCGAGACCGCGGGTGGCCTCGGCGAACTGCCACATCACGCCCGGGTCCTCGGGGGAGCCGAAGTTGAGGCAGTCGGAGATCGCCAGCGGGCGGGCCCCGGTGGCGGCCACGTTGCGGTACGCCTCGGCCAGCGCCAGCTGCGCGCCCGCGTACGGGTCGAGCTTGGCGAAGCGGCCGTTGCCGTCGGTGGCCATGGCCACGCCGAGGTGGGTCTCCTCGTCGATGCGGACGATGCCCGCGTCCTCGGGCATGGCCAGCACCGTGTTGCCCTGCACGAAGCGGTCGTACTGGTCGGTGATCCACGCCTTGGACGCCTGGTTCGGGGAGGAGACCAGCGCCAGCACCTGCGCGCGCAGTTCGGCGGAGTCGGCGGGGCGGGGCAGCGCGTTCGCGTCGTCGGCCTGGAGCGCGTCCTGCCAGGAGGGGCGCTCGTAGGGACGGTGGTAGACGGGGCCCTCGTGGGCGACGGTGCCCGGGGGCACGTCCACGATCTGCTCGCCGTGCCAGAAGATCTCCAGCCGCTCGCCCTCGGTGACCTCACCGATGACGGTGGCGATGACGTCCCACTTCTCGCAGATCTCCAGGAACCGGGCCACGTGCCGGGGCTCGACGATCGCGCACATCCGCTCCTGCGACTCGCTCATGAGGATCTCCTCGGGCGAGAGGGTCGCGTCGCGCAGCGGCACGGTGTCGAGGTCGACCCGCATGCCGCCGGAGCCGGCCGAGGCCAGCTCGGAGGTGGCGCAGGAGAGCCCGGCGCCGCCGAGGTCCTGGATGCCGGCGACCAGCTTCTCCTTGAAGATCTCCAGGGTGCACTCGATGAGGAGCTTCTCCTGGAAGGGGTCGCCGACCTGCACGGCCGGGCGCTTGGCCGGGCCGGTGGCGTCGAAGGTCTCCGAGGCGAGCACGGAGACGCCGCCGATGCCGTCGCCGCCGGTGCGGGCGCCGTAGAGGATGACCTTGTTGCCGGGGCCGGACGCCTTGGCGAGGTGGATGTCCTCGTGCCGCATCACGCCGATACAGCCGGCGTTGACCAGCGGGTTGCCCTGGTAGCAGGAGTCGAAGACGACCTCGCCGCCGATGTTGGGCAGGCCCAGGCAGTTGCCGTAGCCGCCGATGCCCGCGACCACGCCGGGCAGCACGCGCCGGGTGTCGGGGTGGTCGGCCGCGCCGAACCGCAGCGGGTCCACGACGGCGACCGGGCGGGCGCCCATCGCGAGGATGTCGCGGACGATGCCGCCGACGCCGGTGGCCGCGCCCTGGTAGGGCTCGATGTAGGAGGGGTGGTTGTGCGACTCGACCTTGAAGGTGACCGCGTAGCCCTGGCCCACGTCCACGACGCCGGCGTTCTCGCCGATGCCGACGAGCATGGCGTCGTTGGCGGGGGCCTTCTCGCCGAACTGCTTGAGGTGCACCTTGCTGCTCTTGTAGGAGCAGTGCTCGGACCACATCACGGAGTACATGGCGAGCTCGGCACCGGTGGGACGCCGACCGAGGATCTCGCGGATCCGGTCGTACTCGTCCTCCTTCAGGCCGAGTTCCTTCCACGGCTGGGAGGCGTCCGGGGTCCCGGTCGCGTGCTTGACGGTGTCCAGAGTCATGATGCGCTGACCAGCTTCTTCAGGACGGACGTGAAGAATCCCAGGCCGTCGGTGCGGCCCGTCCCGATCAGCGGCTCGACCGCGTGCTCGGGGTGGGGCATGAGGCCGACGACGTTGCCGGCCGCGTTGGTGACGCCGGCGATGTCGCGCAGCGATCCGTTGGGGTTGACGCCCAGGTACCGGAAGGCCACGCGACCCTCGGCCTCCAGTTCGTCGAGCGTGCGCTCGTCGGCGACGTACCGGCCGTCCATGTTCTTGAGCGGGACGGAGATCTCCTCGCCGGCCGCGTAGTCGCCGGTCCAGGCGGTGTCGGCGTTCTCGACGCGCAGCCGCTGGTCCCGGCACACGAAGTGCAGGTGGTCGTTGCGGAGCATGGCACCCGGCAGCAGGTGGGCCTCGGTGAGGATCTGGAAGCCGTTGCAGATGCCGAGGACCGGCAGGCCCTCGCGGGCCCCTTCGATGATGGTCTCCATCACCGGGGAGAACCGGGAGATGGCGCCGGCGCGCAGGTAGTCCCCGTAGGAGAAGCCACCCGCGAGGACGACCGCGTCGACCTGGTGGAGGTCCTTGTCACGGTGCCACAGCGAGACCGGCTCGGCGCCCGCGACGCGGACGGCGCGCAGCGAGTCCTGGTCGTCGAGCGTTCCGGGGAACGTGACGACTCCGATGCGAGTGGTCACCGTCAGACCTCGACCTTCACGGTGAAGTCCTCGATGACGGTGTTGGCGAGGAAGGTTTCGGCCATCTCGTGGATGCGGTCGAGGGCGGCCTGGTCGACCGGTCCTTCGACTTCGAGCTCGAAGCGCTTCCCCTGGCGGACGTCGGCGATGCCCTCGTATCCCAGGCGCGGCAGTGCACGCTGCACCGCCTGGCCCTGGGGGTCGAGGATCTCCGGCTTGAGCATGACGTCGACTACGACGCGTGCCACTGGCACTCCCGTGTGGTGGTTGGTGCGAAGGCGGTTCCCTCAGCGTACCCGGCGGAAATTTCTACGCGGGTAGATAGTCCCGGGCCCTTCGGCAGGGGGTCGGACCGGCCCGTTTCCCGATCCCCAACGGTTCGTAAAATCACGCGGAAAACCGTGTGCCCGGGATTGCGGCGGGACACGCGCAAGGAATTAACTGGCTTCGCAATGGAATGAGAATCGCGGTACAAAGGATTCCCGGCCCATCCGGGGAAACGAGCATTGCCCCGAGACATCCACACAGGTGGCGTCAGAGCACGTCAGCGCGCTGATCGCCCCGCGAAAGGACCGATATCCGTGGCGCAGCGCACAGTGGTCACGATCTCCGACGACATCGAAGGCGGAGAAGCGGCGGAGACGGTCGCGTTCGGTCTTGACGGGAAGTCGTACGAGATCGACCTCAATCAGCGGAACGCAAAGAAACTGCGCAAGGCACTGGCCCCCTACGTGGCCGCCGGACGCCGTCAGGCACGGTCCGGGAAGACCTACCGGCACACCGCGATCGCCCCCGACCCGGCCGTGGTCCGCGCCTGGGCCCGCTCCCACCAGCTCGACGTGCCGCCGCGCGGCCGGATCCCGAAGAAGGTCTACGAGGCGTACGAAGCCGCCCACTGAGCCCACCGACCCCACCGGCCCCGCACCCCCGCGAGGGCCCCGGCCCGCCCGGCCCCCGCCGGGCCGCCGACCCGGACGCCCGCCCGGACGCTCCCCCGTCCCGGCGGGTGTCCGCGCGTCCGGACCCCACGCCCAACCCGGCCCGCACCGGCCGGGCTTGGTCCGATGTGAGCCGGTTTCAGCCACGATGCCGGGGCCCTCGGCGCGAGACCCGGGAGCCGATTTGCCAAGCACCCCCCGACGTCGGCTAGTGTGTGGATCACGCCGAGGGGCCAAGCCGAAAGGCAAGGAACCGAAGGTCGTGCGGGTGTAGTTCAGTAGCAGAACGTCCCCCTTCCAGGGGGAAGGCGCAGTGTGCAATTCCTGTCACCCGCTCTGCACAAAGCTTTACCGACCACTCCGGTGGATCCGGTAGAGTGGTGCTCGTGCCGTCCGGTGGAAGCCGGTCGGAAACGTGCGGACGTGGCTCAGCTGGTAGAGCATCACCTTGCCAAGGTGAGGGTCGCGAGTTCGAATCTCGTCGTCCGCTCGGTTGAAAGGCCCCAGTCATCGACTGGGGCCTTTCGCGTTCCCCGGGGTGGAACGGGGGACGGGGACGACGCGAGGGGGCGGGCGATCCGTGACGAGAACCCCGGGTACCGGCTGGTGGCGCGGGCGCTCGAACGCCGCGAAGGTCGAGCTGTACACCCGCGTCACCTTCCACGCCCTCGCCGTCTGCGAGGTGCTGGCCCTCGCCCTCGGCCTCCTCGGCAACGCCGACGCCGCCGTGCGCCCCCTCGGCCCGCTCGTGTTCGCCCTCGCCCACGCGAGCATGTGCGCGCTGGTCGCCTCCCGCGCCCTGACCTGGACCCTCGGCCGCGGCCCGCGCCCGGTGCGCGCGGCGCTCGCGCTGGTCGCGACCACCCTGATCGGCTGCGGCCAGGTGTTGTTCTCCTTCGGGGTCCTGGGGCCGGGGACCGCCGAGGGGGCCCGGCCGGGGGCGCTGACCACCGTCGCCGTGCTGTGCGTGTTCGGTGTGGGGTCCCTGGTGCTGTGCGTGCGCCGGATCCGGTCCATGATCGCGATCGCCGTCGCGGCCCTGGCGCCGGCCCTCGGGTGCGCGGCGCTGATCGGGGTGGAGCCGGCGTTCGGCCTCGGGTACGCGCTCGGGCTGTCGTTCGCGCTGGCGCTCGTGCTGCCGACCTGGGGTTTCAGCCGTTGGCTGCTGCGGATGGCGTGGGAGGCGGAGCGGTCGCGGGACCTCGCGGCGCTGCTGGCGGTCGCGGAGGAGCGGCTGCGGTTCAGCCGGGACCTGCACGACGTGATGGGCCGCAACCTGGCCGCCGTCGCCCTCAAGAGCGAGCTGGCGGCGCGGCTGGCCGAGCGGGGCCGGCCGGAGGCGGTGGCGCAGATGGTCGAGGTGCAGCGGATCGCGCGGGAGGCCCAGCGGGAGGTGCGCGAGGTGGTGCGCGGGTACCGGGAGGTGGACCTCACGGTGGAGATGGAGGGGGCGCGCGGGGTGCTGGCGGCGGCCGGGATCGACTGCCGGATCGAGGCCCCGGCCGGGGAGCGGGAGCTGCCGGAAGGGGTCCGGGCGGCGCTGGGGTGGGTGGTGCGCGAGAGCACCACGAACGTGCTGCGGCACGGGGACGCGAAGCGCTGCCTGATCCGGCTGGAGCGCGTGGGCGGGGGCGGGGTGCGGTTGCTGGTGGAGAACGACGGCGCGGACACGGGCACGGACGGGGGTTCGGGGACGGACGGGGGCGCGGGAACGGGGCTGGTGGGGCTGCGGGAACGGCTCGCGGCCGTGGGCGGGGAGCTGACGGCGGGGCGGGCCCACGGGGGGCTGTTCCGCGTGGTGGCCGATGTGCCGGGAGAGGTGTGAGGGACATGGGTGACGAGGAAACGGTGGAGGCGGGCGCCGAGGTGGGCGCCGGAGCGGGCACCGGTCCGGTGCGGGTGCTGCTCGCCGACGACGAGCACCTGATCCGGGGCGCGCTGGCCGCGCTGCTGGCGCTGGAGGAGGACCTGGTGGTGGTCGCCGAGGCGGCCTCCGGCCCGGAGGCGGTGGCGATGGCCCGGCTGCACCGGCCGGACGTGGCCGTGCTGGATCTGGAGATGCCCGGGGGCGACGGTGTGAGCGTGGCCACACGGCTGCGCGCGGACCTGCCCGCCTGCGTGACCATGATCGTGACCGGGCACGGCCGGCCCGGACACCTGAAACGGGCCCTGGCGGCCGGGGTGCGGGCCTTCGTGCCGAAGACCGTCTCGGCCGAGCGGCTGGCCGAGATCATCCGCACCGTGCACGGTGGAGGGCGTTATGTGGACCCGGAGTTGGCGGCCGACGCGATCCGGGCCGGGGACTCCCCGCTGACCCCGCGCGAGACGCAGGTGCTGGAGCTGGCGGCGGGCGGGGCGCCGATCGCGGAGATCGCCGCGCGGGCCGCGCTGTCGCCGGGAACGGTGCGCAACCACCTCTCGGCGGCGTCCGCGAAACTGGGCGCGGAGAACCGGCACACCGCGGTGCGTCTCGCGCGCGAGCGAGGTTGGGTATAGTGGTTCTCGCGCTACGGCGCATGCGGACGTGGCTCAGCTGGTAGAGCATCACCTTGCCAAGGTGAGGGTCGCGAGTTCGAATCTCGTCGTCCGCTCGTTCACGAAGGGCCCCGGTCATCGACCGGGGCCCTTCGGCGTGCCCGGGATCAGCCCTCGGTGTCCCAGCCGCGGCCGGTGAGGCGCTCGTACGCCTCGATGTACTTGGCGCGGGTGCGCTCGACCACCTCGGCGGGCAGGGCCGGGGGCGGGGTCTCGGCGGCACGGTCCCAGCCGGAGGCCGGGGAGGTCAGCCAGTCGCGGACGAACTGCTTGTCGAAGGAGGGCTGGGCGCGGCCCGGGGCCCAGCTGTCGGCCGGCCAGAACCGCGAGGAGTCGGGGGTGAGGACCTCGTCGGCGAGGACGAGCTCGCCGCCGTCCTTCGCGAAGCCGAACTCGAACTTGGTGTCGGCGAGCACGATGCCGCGCTCGCGGGCGATGTCGCGGGCCCGGCCGTAGACGTCGAGGGTGGCGCGGCGCAGCAGGGCGGCGGTCTCGGCGCCGACCTGCCGGGCGGCCTCCTCGTAGCTGACGTTCTCGTCGTGCTCGCCGACCTCGGCCTTGGTGGCCGGGGTGAAGATCGGGGCGGGCAGTTCGGAGCCGTCCTCCAGGCCCTCGGGCAGGGCCAGGCCGCAGACCGTGCGGGACTCGCGGTACTCGGCGAGGCCGGAGCCGGTGAGGTAGCCGCGGGCCACGCACTCCACCGGGACCATGTCGAGGTCGCGGCAGATCAGGGTGCGGCCCTCCCAGTCGGCGGGGGCGCCGGCGGGCGGCTCGGTGGCCAGCACGTGGTGCGGGACGAGGTCGGCGAGGCGGTCGAACCACCACAGGGACAGCCGGGTCAGGACGCGGCCCTTGTCGGGGATCTCGGTGGGCAGCACCCAGTCGTAGGCCGAGATCCGGTCGCTGGCGACCATCACGAGGCGGCCGGCCTCGTCACGGTAGAGGTCGCGGACCTTCCCGGTGTGGAGGTGGGTGAGGCCCGGCACCTGCACCGGCTCGGGCTTTTCGACGAATCCGGACACGCGGTCTCCCTGTGGTTCCGTATGAGCGCACGACGATTCTCGCGCACGGGACGGGCCGCGGGGCGGCCGGGGTGGGAGCGGAGGTCGGCGTTCCGGTCCGGTCGGGTCGGCGCTCATGGTCCGCGCGCGGTCGGTCGGGGTCAGTCGCGCTTGCAGATCCGGTCGAGGAGGTTGGCGGTGGCCTTCTGGATCACCGGGTCCACGTGGTTGGGCCGGTCCAGGGCCGGGGACCAGGCGAAGGTGCCGGACGCGAACACCCAGGCCCCGCTCGGCGCCCGGTACAGGGAGCTCTCCTGGTGGCGCCGGTGGCCGTCGCCGTCCTGGTACGGGGAGTGCGCGAGCAGCATCCGGTCCTCGTGCTCGGGCAGGGCGGTGCGCGGGAAGTAGCGGTCCGCCTCGCCCGCGACCAGGCCCGCGAGCTCCTGCCCCTCGACCGCGCCGGTGGCCTCCCACAGCCAGTGGCCGGCGTTGCGGACGATGAGGGGGGCAGGTTCGGGCACCCGGCCCGCGTACTGGATGCCCAGCAGCAGCTGCTCCGCGCGGTCGACCTCGCGCCACAGGGTGGAGCGGCCCGGGCCGCGCCGTTTGCGGCAGCTGAGCAGCCGGTCGGGGACCCCGGAGGCGGAGGGACTCAGCTCCACCTGCCAGTACATGGTGTTGGCGGAGAGGAAGACCAGGGAGGTGCCGTGCTCGCGGGCCTCCTCGGCGGCCTTGCGCATGGGCGCGGACCAGTACTCGTCGTGGCCGGGGAAGACCAGGCCCCGGTAGCGGGTGGGGTCGATCCGGCCGGCGTGCAGGTCGCGGGTGTCGGCGTAGGCGAGGTGGTAGCCGTAGCGGTCGGCCCAGCGGATGAAGTCGTAGGCGTGGCCCACGTGCAGGGGCAGGCCGGCGCCCGCGTAGGGGCGGTCGAAGGAGACGGTGATGGCGGCGTGGTCCTCGCCGAGCAGCCGGCCGTTCTCGTCCCAGGCGTGGTAGAGGCTGGCGCCGGTGTGGCCGTCCTCGGGGTAGAGGTTGTACGCCTGCCAGGTCACGTCCGGGAGCAGCAGGAGGAGGTCGGCGGGCTCCTCGTCGCGGACGGTGAAGGGGATGTGGGAGCGGTGGCCGTCGGCGGTGGTGAGGACGGCCACGTGGGCGCCGATGGGGTGGCCGGTGGGCACGTGCCACCGCCAGGACAGCCACCAGTGGTGGCAGGAGACGGTGCGGTCGGCGGTGAGCGGGGGCGGCTGCACGATGCCGGACAGGCGGGGGCTGGAGGCGACCTTGCAGGCGCCGGTGCCCTCGTAGTGGCCGATCCGGTAGACGTCCACGGAGAACTGCTGCGGCGGGTCGACGGTGATGTGGAAGTCGATGGCGCCGCCGGGTTGGACCGAGCCGGTGGAGGCGAAGCCCTTGATCTGGCGGTGCACGTCGTCGGCGGTGCGCGGGCCGCCGGAGCGGGAGCGCGGGATGCGGCCGCCGGCGGCGGCGCGGGCGGCGGCGGGCGGGTCCACGTACCAGGGGACGACCTGGCCCTCGTCGTCGTAGTAGAGGTCGCTCCCCCGGAACCAGGGCAGGGGCCCCTGTCCGAAGGGGTCGGAGACGGCGTGTGCCATCGCCCCCGACTCCCACCGCCGGATCTGGTCCGTGCCCATTCCGCTCCCCTCCCTCGATCCCCCGGAACCGGTGTCCCGTCGTCGTCGCGCGAAGGTGTTCGCGACCGATCCCAGCACATCACATAACGCGCGCGGCCCGTCACCGTTCGTCGTGAATTGACGTGGCCGGAACAGTGCGGTCCGTTTCCCGGGGGCCCCACGCGCCCCGTGGAATCCGGCTTCCGCGCAGGTCGGAGGCGGTTTCGGGGGCTTGCGGACGGGGGGCGCGCGCGGGGGCTTGGCGCCGTTTTTGCCGCCGCTTCCTGCCCGTGCGCTGTGCCGCCGGCCCATGCCGGCGCCCGGCGCGCGGGCAGGACGGAGCGTCCCGCGCGCGGGGCGCGCGCGGCGCGGGCCGACGCCGAGGCTTTCCGGACATCCACGCGCCGCCCCGGCCCGGGCGGCGGATCAGACGAGTCGGACCGGTTTCCCGGGGCGGATGCCCCGGTCGGCCAGCCAGGCCCGCAGCGGTCCCGGGTCCCCGTCCTCGACCAGGGCCAGGACCCGGGGGGAGAGTTCGGCGCGGGTGCGCCGGCCCTCGTCCAACAGGTACAGCACCGGCCCGTCGAGCCAGTCGAGGCCCGGAGTGGCCTCGGCGGCGTCCACGGCGGCGCAGCAGACCAGCGCGGTGACGTGGTCGGCGAGCAGGTCGCGGCCGGTGCGCGCGGGGCGCAGGGGCAGCGGGGGCACGAAGCCCGCGCCCCGGTCGGGGCCGGTCTCGCGGCGCACGGCGGCGGCGTTCTCGGCCCGGGCGAGGTCCCCGCCGATCCGGCCCGCGAGGGCGTCGACGCGGGCCCGGGTGGCGGGTTCGGTGCCGGTGAGCCGGCGCAGCAGCCGTTCCACGGTGGGGGCGGGCGGGCCGAGGGGTCCGGCGGCCGGGGTGGGGGCGGGCGCGGTGGTGGTGACGGTGGCCCCGGCGGACTGCGGGCCGGCGGCGGCCGGTGCGGGTCGGGGGGCGGGCGCGGGTTCGGCCGGGGTGGGGTCGGGGGTGTCGCGGGCGTCGAGGGCGGTGAGCGCGTGGTGCAGTCGGGCGGCCTCGGTGCGCCAGCCCCGGTCGACGATCTCCTCGGCGTAGGCGTCCCAGTCCACCGGGGCCCAGTCGGGGCCGGGTTCGGCGGGGCCGCCGTGGAAGAGGTGGGCGGCGAGCAGGGAGATCTCGCGGTCGATCCGGCCGGGCTCCTCCAGCAGGTCGCAGGCGGGGCGTTCGGTGAGGCGGGTGCCGAAGCCCTCGGCGAGGCGGTCGCGGCGGGAGAGTTCGGTGAGGGCGGAGACCACGCCGGCGTTGAGGCCGGCGGGCCAGCGGCCGCGTTCCCAGGCGGGGGCGGCGACGCGGGTCAGCAGTCGGTCCCAGCCCGCGTAGGCGAGGCCGACCTGTTCCTGGGCCACGATCCGGGGGCCGTAGTCCACGGCGCGGGCCCGTTCGGCGGCGCTCAGCGCCACGGCCCGTTCGAGTTCCGCGGCGGCCGGGCCGATCCGGCGCAGCAGCAGCCGGGCGGGCAGGCCGAGGAGGAGGCCGAGGCCGGGGCGGGTGCCGAGGTCGGCGGCGGCGTCGAGACCGCGCACGAAGCGGCGGGCGGCGGCGATCTCGGGGCGGGCGGCGGCCGCGGTGCCGGCCACGACCGGGCCGAGCACGGCGCGCAGTTCGCCGACGCGCATCCACCACAGGAAGGGGGAGCCGATCACGAGGGTCGGCGCGGGCGGGCCGACCGGCGGCCCGTCGGGGCTGCCCGGGGTGCCCACGAGGCCCCCGGCGTCGGGTATCGGACGGGCGCCGGCGGTGGCGGCGCGGGCGGGCCGCGGCGGCCGGGGGCGCTCCTCCAGCCAGCTGTCGCAGTCGGGGGTCAGGGCGAGGGCTCCCGGGGCCGGCACGTCGAGCCGGTCGGCGAGGTCGCGGACCAGCCGGTGCAGGTCGGGGGCGTCGGCCTCGGTGAGGTCCACCGTGGGCGTGCTCACGGGCCGGGCCCGGGCCACCACCAGGGCGAAGACCCCGGCGGCGAGCAGCGACAGCGCGGCGAGGACCGTCACCACGAGGGTGAGGACGGGCCAGGGGCCGCCGCGCAGTCGGTCGGTGGCCCGTGCGGTGTGCAGCACCACCGCGAGGGCGGCGGGCACGAGGACGGCGGCCGTGGCCCACGAGCGCACTCGCAGCACGGCGAGGGCCCGGGAACGCGCGGACAGCGCGTCCACTTCCCTGATCGATTCGGTTCCGGACACGACCGGACGTCACCCCCTTCGCCCTGCGGCGGCTTGGCTCACTCCCCCACTGTGACACTCGCCTGGGACATCGCAATGCCGGTGGGCCAAGTGCCGGAACGCTTGCGCCGCACCCTAGTTGGGGACGGGCCCGGAGTCAGGCGGTCCGGGCGACGATCACCCAAACGAATGGCTTTGGGCAAAGCCCTGGCGTTCGAAGGCGAGCGAATGGCATCGCACGCGCGGACCCGGACGCGTTTCGCGCGCCCGGGTCGGGTGGGGTGGGAGGGGCCTCGTGGGCCTCGTGGGGCGCGTGATCAGCGGCCTTCGGCGGCCTTCGCGGCGATGTCCGTACGGTGCTGGGAACCGGCCAGCGAGATCCGGTCCACGGCCTTGTAGGCCCTCGCGCGGGCCTGCGCCAAGTCCTCGCCGGTCGCGGTCACCGAGAGGACCCGGCCGCCCGCGCTGAGGACGGCCTCACCCTCGCGGCGGGTGCCGGCGTGCAGCACCCAGGCGTGCGGAGCGTCCTGTTCGGCCACCTCGGCCAGGCCCTCGATCGGGTCGCCGACCTTCGGGGTGTCGGGGTAGTCGCGGGCGGCCACGACCACGGTCACGGCGGCCTCGTCGCGCCACTGGAGCGGCGGCTCGTCGGCCAGGGTGCCGGTCGCGCTCGCCAGCAGCAGCCGGGCCAGGGGGGTGCGCAGCCGGGCCAGCACCACCTGGGTCTCGGGGTCGCCGAAGCGCGCGTTGAACTCGATCACCCGCACCCCGCGCGAGGTGAGCGCGAGACCCGCGTACAGCAGCCCGGAGAAGGGGGTGCCGCGCCGGCGCAGCTCGTCCACGGTCGGCCGCAGCACCGACTCCAGCACCTCGTCCACCAGGCCGGGGTCGGCCCACGGCAGCGGGGAGTAGGCGCCCATGCCACCCGTGTTCGGGCCCCGGTCGTCGTCCAGGGCGCGCTTGAAGTCCTGCGCGGGCTGGAGCGGGACGACGGTGGTGCCGTCGGTGAGCGCGAACAGGGAGACCTCGGGACCGTCCAGGAACTCCTCGATCACCACCCGCTCGCAGGCCAGGGCGTGGGCGCGGGCCGCGGCGAGGTCCTCCGTGACCACGACCCCCTTGCCGGCGGCCAGCCCGTCGTCCTTGACCACGTACGGCGGGCCGAAGGCGTCGAGGGCCGCGTCGACCTCCGCCTCCGTGACGCACACGTGGCTGCGGGCGGTGGGCACGTCCGCGGCGGCCATCACGTCCTTCGCGAAGGCCTTGGAACCTTCCAGGACGGCGGCCTCGGCGGAGGGGCCGAAGGCCGGGACGCCGGCGGCGCGCACGGCGTCGGCGACCCCCGCGACCAGCGGGGCCTCCGGGCCGACGACGACCAGCGCGGCGCCGAGTTCGACGGCCAGCCGGGCCACGGCCGCCCCGTCGAGGGCGTCGACCGGATGCGACACGGCCACCTCGGCGGTCCCGGCGTTGCCGGGGGCGCAGTGGAGCTCGGTGACGTCGGGGTCGAGGGACAAGGAGCGGCACAGGGCGTGTTCGCGGGCGCCGCCGCCGATGACGAGGACCTTCACGCCGGTCAGCCTAGCCCGGCCCGCGAGCCGATCTTCGTGCGGGCACCCAATCCGGGACCCCTACTCGTTCGTGTATTCCTCCACAACCGTGGCCCCGAGCTCGCGCACGATCAGGTCGTGACCGCTGAGGGCGGACTCGACGAGATCGGGGTCGTCGTCCTCCGGCACGTCGTCCTCCGGGGCCACCGGCGCGGGCGGCGGCGGGCCGGCGGGGGCCGCGGGGGCGCTCGGCGCGGCGGCCGAACCCGCGGTGGGCGGGGCGGGGGGCGGGGACCAGGCGGGGGCCGGGGCGGGCGCGGGCGCGCCGCCGTGGCCGCCCGAGGACGGGCCGCCGCCGTACGCGGGGGCGGGCGCGCCGCCGCCCCAGCCGCCGGGGGCCCCGCCGCCGGGGGCCTGCGGGGCGGCCGCGCCGACCACCGCGTCGATCTTCCAGGTGACGTGGAACTGCTCGGCGAGCACCGCCTTCAGCACGTCCTCGCTGCCGCTGGAGGAGAAGTTGTCGCGGGCGCCGGCGTTGGGGAACGCGAGCTGGAGGGTGCCGCCGTCGAAACCGCCGACCTGGGCGTTCTGGCTGAGCAGGATCCAGGTGAACCGGCGCCGGCCCTTGACGGCCTCCAGGATCGAGGGCCACATCGCCTGCACCTGTCCGAGCCCGGGACCCGAGCCGGCGGCGGCCGCCGGGGCGGCGGGCTGCGGGGCGGGGGCGGCCGGGGCCTGGGTGGGGGCGGGGGGCTGCGGGGCTGCGGCCGGGGCGGGGGCGGGGGCGCCGGTGCCGGGCTGCGCGGCGCTCGGCCAGGCACCCCGGGCGGGGGCGCCGGCCCCGGGCTGCGCGGCCCCGGGCCACGCCCCGGGCGCGGCGGCGGGCGGCTGCTGGGCGGCGGGGGCGCCGGCTCCGGGCCGGGTGGCCCCGGGCCAGGCACCGGGCGCGGGCGCGGCGGGTTCCGGTGCGGGGGCGGCGGCGGGAGCGGGGGCGCCGGGCTGGGCGGCCCCGGGCCACGCGCCGGGCGCGGCGGAGGTCGGACCGGCCGCGGGCGCCGGGGTGGGTG
Source organism: Streptomyces dryopteridis (assembly GCF_049606955.1). Classification (NCBI taxonomy): domain Bacteria; kingdom Bacillati; phylum Actinomycetota; class Actinomycetes; order Kitasatosporales; family Streptomycetaceae; genus Streptomyces; species Streptomyces dryopteridis. Next base: position 2,692,812 of record NZ_CP187113.1, read on the forward strand.
CCGGGGCGGGTGCGACCGGCTGCGGGGCGGGCTCGGCGGCCGGCGGGGCCGCGGGCGCCTGCGCCCCGTACCCCGTGCCCGCGCCGCCGGCGGCGGGACCACCGGCACCGGGACCGCGCACGGCGGCCCGTGCCGCCGCGGGACCCCCACCGGGCACCGGCGGTTCCCCGCCCGCGGGCCCCATGCCGTGCGCCTCGGGCCCGGGCACGTAGCCCATGGCCGGGGCCGCGCCGGGCGCGGCGAAGGCGCCGGCGGGCGGGCCGGAGCGCTCCAGCCGGTCCAGGCGGGCCTGGAAGGACCGCTCGTCGTCGAAGGCGGCGGGCAGCAGCACGCGGGCGCAGATGAGTTCGAGCTGGAGCCGGGGGGAGGTGGCCCCGCGCATCTCGGTCAGTCCGGTGTTGACGAGGTCGGCGGCGCGACTGAGTTCGGCCGCGCCGAAGACCTCGGCCTGCGCGGCCATCCGCTCGACCACCTCGACCGGGGCGTCGATCAGCCCCTTCTCCCCCGCGTCCGGGACCGCCGCGAGGATCACCAGGTCCCGCAGCCGTTCCAGCAGGTCGGCGACGAACCGGCGCGGGTCGTTGCCGCCCTCCACGACGCGGTCGACGACCTCGAACGCGGCGGCGCCGTCCCGGGCCGCGAAGGCGTCCACGACGGAGTCGAGGAGGGAGCCGTCGGTGTAGCCGAGCAGGGAGGTGGCCATGGCGTACGTCACACCGTCGGCGGCGGCGCCGGCGAGCAGCTGGTCCATCACGGACATGGAGTCGCGCACGGAGCCCGCGCCGGCGCGGACCACCAGCGGCAGCACCCCGTCCTCCACCGGGATCCCCTCGCGCCCGCAGACCTCGCCGAGGTAGTCGCGCAGGGTGCCGGGCGGCACCAGGCGGAACGGGTAGTGGTGGGTCCGGGACCGGATGGTGCCGATCACCTTCTCCGGCTCGGTGGTGGCGAAGATGAACTTCAGGTGCTCCGGCGGCTCCTCGACCACCTTCAGCAGCGCGTTGAAGCCCGCCGAGGTCACCATGTGGGCCTCGTCGATGATGTAGATCTTGTAGCGGCTGCTCGCGGGCCCGAAGAACGCCTTCTCGCGCAGGTCACGGGCGTCGTCGACACCACCGTGCGAGGCGGCGTCGATCTCGATCACGTCGATGGAGCCGGGGCCGTTGCGCGCGAGGTCGCGACAGGACTGGCACTCGCCGCACGGGGTGGGCGTGGGCCCCTGCTCGCAGTTCAGGCACCGGGCGAGGATGCGCGCGCTGGTCGTCTTGCCACAGCCGCGTGGCCCGCTGAACAGGTACGCGTGATTGACGCGGTTGTTCCGCAGGGCCTGCATCAGGGGAGCGGTGACATGCTCCTGCCCGATGACCTCGGCGAAGGATTCGGGGCGGTAGCGGCGGTAGAGCGCGAGGGACGACACACCTACGAGGTTATCGGGGAGCGCCGACAACACCCGCCGTGAACGCGAAGCGCCCCTCACGCACCCGCCAGAGCCCACTTACCCTTGCTGCCTTCCGGCCCTGGGGGAGTTGGGTGAGATAGCGCCACGTGAGGGGCTGAGCCCACCCTACCCGATCCCGCCCGCCGGAATCGACCTCCACCCCACCCGGGGACACTCCCCGAAACCAAGATCGGGTCCCGGACCGGATCAGGTTCGCGAGCACCCCCGAACGTCTTGTATTGTTCGTGGCGGAGGATTCGCCTAGTGGCCTAGGGCGCACGCTTGGAAAGCGTGTTGGGGGCAACCCCTCACGAGTTCGAATCTCGTATCCTCCGCCGGCAGAAGGCCCGGATCGCGAAAGCGGTCCGGGCCTTCGTCGTTCCCGGACCGGCCGCGGCCGTCAGCAGTGGAGGGCCGCGTAGAGGTCGAGTTTGTGGTCGAGGCGGGAGAGGTCTCGGCCGGTGAGGGATTCGACGCGTTCCATGCGGTAGTGGACCGTGTTGACGTGCAGGTGGAGGGCTTCGGCCGTGCGGGTCCAGGAGCAGTTGTGGGCCAGGAAGACCTCCAGGGTCTCGCGGAGCATGCCGTCGCCGAGGGGGCCCAGGGCGCTGGTGCCGAAGACCTGGCGGACCTCCGGGGGGATGCCCGTGAGGAGGGCGCCGAGGGAGTCGAGTTCGTCGACCGCGCGGACCGGGTGGGCGGTGTCGGAGGCGGTGAGGGCGAAGCGGGCCTGGTTGAGGGAGGAGCGCAGGGCCTCGGGGCCGGCGGCGGGGGCGCCGAGGCCGATCCGGAGGTCGGTGTCGGGGGCGCAGGCCAGCAGGCGGGGGCGGGCTTCGCGCAGGGCCTGGCCGAGGTCCTCGCCGGGGGCGTGGACGACGGCGACGGAGGTGCCGACCGCGTGCGGGAGGTCGTGGGCGGCGAGGGCCTCGGCGAGGGCGTCGCCGGAGGTGGCGGTCAACACCCGGTAGGGGCCGCGGGTGGGCAGGCCGGCGGCGGTGAGGGCCTCTTCCAGGGTGCCGGGGTCCACAGCGCCGGCGCCGGCGATCAGGTTGACGAGGTCCTGGGCACGGGCGCGGGCGCGAGCGCGGGCGCGGGTGGTGCCGTCGCGGTGTTGGGCGAGGACCTCGGCCACCTCGTGCAGGACGCGCGGGGGCGCGGCGTCGGGGTCGGGCAGGTGCAGGTGCCAGGCGTCGTACGGGGAGGAGTCGGCGGCGACGCGGAGCCAGGCGCCGGGGCCGCCGGGGCCGCGGACCCGTTCCGGGGAGAGCGGCGGGGCGCCCGGGGTGCGGGCGACGGTGCGGCCGGCGGCGGTGAGCAGGTAGGCGGGGACGCGGCCGAGGTGGGCGCAGGCGCGGTCGAGGAGTTCGGCGGGTTCGGCGCCGGCTTCGAGGAGTCCGCTGAGTTCGTTGCGGACGTTCTCGGGGAGGGCGAACAGGCGGGTGGGGCGGCGGCTGAGGTCTCCCCACTGGCGCAGGTAGACGGCCTCGGTGACGGCGCGGAAGCTGGTGCGGGCCGGGACCGCGAGGAGGGGGACGCGGTGGGCGCGGCAGGCCGCGAGGATCTCGTCGGGGACCCTGCCGTGGGTCTCCTCCCCGGCGAGGAGGGCGGTGGCGCCGGCTTCGGCGAGGGCGGTGACGAAGCGTTCGGTCTTGGCGGTGGCGGTGGGGTCCTCGCCGGGGGTCCACCAGACGAGTCCGCTGAGGACGATCTCGCCGGGGCCGAGGAAGCGGCCCGGGTCGTCGAGGTCGGTGGCGGTGACTCCGCTGACCTCTTGGCCGAGAAGGGACTCCTCGCCCCAGAGCAGGGTGAGACCGAGGCTGTCGGTGTGCAGTAGGTCGCGGACGTGCATGGCAGGGCTCCTAGGGGTGGGTGGCAGCCCACGTTCAGGCGCGGATTCGCAAGGTGATTCCGCGATTGAACATGGTAAATGCAAGGCCGATGAGCGCATATGGGTCTTGGATGATCAACCAGGGGGAATCCCGCCGCATCGGTGGTTTTCCGTGGCCGGAACCAGTCGTCCGGGCCCCGCGCGCGTTGCTTCACTGACGGGAAACCGCTGTTCGGAGGAGGCTGGAACCCGTGGACCTGAACACCGTCGTGGACGTGCGCGACGCCCGTCGTCGCGAGCCCTGGCGTCCCGGGGACGCCTGGCTCGGGGGCGGCACGTACCTGTTCTCCGAGCCCCAGCCGCACATCCGGCGGCTGGTCGACCTGTCCCGGATGGGGTGGGAGCCGCTCACGTGGAGCCCGGGCGGGGACCTGGAGATCGCCGCCACGTGCACGATCACCGAGCTGTCCCGGTTCGGCCGGCGGCTGCCGGCCACGGCCGCCCCCTTGATCGAGCAGTGCTGCCGGGCCTTCCTCGCCTCGTTCAAGATCTGGAACATGGCCACGGTGGGCGGCAACCTCTGCAACGGGCTGCCCGCCGGCCCGATGATCTCGCTCACCGCCGCCCTGGAGGGGGTCTGCCTGCTGCGCGGGCAGGACGGCGGCACGCGGACGCTGCCGGTGGACTCCTTGGTGATCGGCGCCGGGCTCAAGGACCTGCGGCCGGGCGAACTGCTGCGGTCGGTGACGGTGCCGGCGCGGGCCCTGGGGATGCGCACCGCGTTCCGACAGGCATCCCTGTACGGGCTCGGCCGCTCGGGCGCGCTGGTCATCGGCGCCCTGGACCCGGTCGACGGCTCCCTCGCGGTGACGGTGACGGCGGCCACCACCCGGCCCTTCCGGTTCTGGTTCCCGCTGCCGCCGACCGCCGGTGAGCTGCGCTCGGCGATCGACTCCCGGGTCGCCGAGGCGGAGTGGTTCGACGACATCCACGGGCTTCCCGAATGGCGCCGGCACATGGCCCTGCGGCTGGCCGAGGAGGTCCGTCGCGAGCTCACTCACACGCAGATCGATCCCCGCACCCGGACGGAGCAGCACCGATGACCATCGAGCACACCCAGGCGCGGCCGGTCGGGCCGCGGAGCGAGGAGCCGGCGGACGAGGGCTTCTCCGTGGAGGTCAACCGGCGGCGGTCCGCGGTGCCCCCGCGGCCCGGCCAGTGCCTGCGCACCTATCTGCGCGACCGGGGCTGGTTCGGGGTGAAGAAGGGGTGCGACGCCGGGGACTGCGGGGCGTGCACGGTGCACGTGGACGGCCGGCCGGTGCATTCCTGCCTGTACCCGGCGGTCCGGGCCGACGGGCGGAAGGTGACCACGGTCGAGGGGCTGGCCGAGCCGGACGGCGAACTGCACCCGGTGCAGCGCCGGTTCCTGGACGCGCAGGGCTTCCAGTGCGGTTTCTGCACGGCCGGGTTCCTGATGACCACGGCCGCGCTGGAGGCCGAGCGCGGCACCCCCGACGACGACGGCAAGCTCGACGACCTGCCGCGCGCCCTCAAGGGCAACATCTGCCGCTGCACCGGGTACCGGGCCATCGAGGACGCCGTGCGCGGGGTCCGCAACACCGAGGCGCCCGAGGCCGGGGAGGCCGTGGGACGCAGTCCGGGCGCGCCGGCGGGCCCGCAGGTGGTGACCGGCACGGCCCGCTACACCTTCGACGTGGAGGTGCCGGGGCTGTTGCACATGAAACTGCTGCGCTCCCCGCACCCGCACGCGCGGATCACCGCCATCGACACCCGCGAGGCCCTGGCCGTGCCCGGGGTGCGGGCGGTGTTCACCCACCACGACGCGCCGGAGCGGCTCTACTCCAGCGCGCGGCACGAACACCCGACGGAGGACCCGGACGACACCCGGGTGCTGGACGACGTGGTCCGGTACGTGGGGCAGCGGGTGGCGGCGGTGGTCGCGGACAGCGAGGGCGCGGCCGAGGAGGGCTGCCGGCGGATCGCCGTCACCTACGAGGAGCTGCCGTACGTGCTCGACCCGGAGGAGGCCATGCGGCCGGGGGCGCCGGCCCTGCACGGGGACAAGGGACCCGAGTCGCGGATCGCGCGGGCCGGGGCCAACGTGGTCGGGGAAGCGCACGGGGAACTCGGGTCGGTGGCCGACGGGTTCGCCGAGTCCTCGGTGGTGCACGAGCAGACCTTCCGCACCCAGCGGGTGCAGCACGCGAGCCTGGAGACCCACGGCTGCGTGGCCTGGTTCGAGCCGAAGGAGGACGGCACCGGGGAGCGGATCACCGTGCGCTCCTCCACCCAGACCCCGTTCCTGACCCGGCGGGCCCTGTGCGCGCTGTACGACCTGCCCGCCGACGAGGTGCGGGTGCTGGCGGGCCGGGTGGGCGGCGGGTTCGGCGGGAAGCAGGAGATGCTGACCGAGGACATCGTGGTGCTGGCGGCGCTGCGGCTGCGCCGGCCGGTGAAGCTGGAGTACACGCGGGGCGAGCAGTTCTACGGGGCCACCACCCGGCACCCGTTCACGATCGCGGTCAAGGCGGGGGCGCGGGCGGACGGCACGCTCACCGCGCTCAGCCTGCGGGTGGTGTCGAACACCGGGGCCTACGGCAACCACGGGCCGGCGGTGATGTTCCACAGCGTGGGCGAGTCCATGGCGGTCTACCGCGCGCCGCACAAGAAGGTGGAGGCGTACTCCGTCTACACCAACTCCGTGCCCGCCGGGGCCTTCCGGGGGTACGGGCTGGGACAGGTGACCTTCGCGGTCGAATCCGTGATGGACGAGTTGGCCCGCCGGCTCGGGATGGACCCGCTGGTCTTCCGGGAGCGGAACATCATCGGGCCCGGCGAGCACATGATCGGGCCGATCGGCGAGGAGGAGGACCTGCACATCGCCAGCTACGGGCTGGACCAGTGCCTGGAGGTGGTGCGGCGGGCCATCGCCGAGGACCGCAGCCACGAGCTGGTGCCGGCGGGCTGGTGGACCGGGACCGGGTCGGCCATGTCGATGATCGCGACCGGGCCGCCCGGCGGGCACTACGCGGACGCGACGGTGCGGCTCACCGGTGACGGCCGCTACGAGGTCTCGGTGGGCACGGCGGAGTTCGGCAACGGCACCACCACCGTGCACCAGCAGATCAGCTCGGGGGAGCTGAACACCACGGTGGACCGGATCGTGATCCGGCAGTCCGACACCGATGTGGTCCGGCACGACACCGGGGCCTTCGGGTCGGCGGGCACGGTGGTCGCGGGCAAGGCGGTACTGGGCGCGTCCACGGCCCTGGCCGGGAAGATCCGCGACTTCGCCGCCGCGTACACGCGCACCGCGCGGCACCTGTGCGTGCTGGGGGCCGAGTCGGTGGAGTGCGCGGGGCGGACGGTCACGCTGAAGGAGCTGTACGAGGCCGCCCGGGCGGCGGGCAGCCCGTTGACGGCGGACGGGCACTGGGGTGGGACGCCGAGGTCGGTGGCGTTCAACGCGCAGTGGTTCCGGATCGCGGTGGACCCGAACACCGGGGAGATGCGGATCCTGCGCAGCGTGCACGCGGCCGACGCGGGCAAGGTGATGAACCCCTCGCAGTGCCGGGGGCAGGTCGAGGGTGGGGTGGCGCAGGCCCTGGGGGCCACCCTCTTCGAGACGGTGCGGCTCGACGAGCGGGGTGAGGTGCAGACGGCGGCCTTCCGGCGCTACCGGCTCCCGCAGTACGCGGACGTGCCGCGCACGGAGGTGCATTTCACGGAGACGCGGGACGCGATCGGGCCGCTGGGCGCGAAGTCGATGAGCGAGAGCCCGTTCAACCCGGTGGCGCCGGCCTTCGCGAACGCCTTGCGGGACGCGACCGGAGTGCGATTCACGGAACTGCCGGTCACGCGGGACGTGGTGTGGCGGGCGATCCGCGACGCCACCGAAGCGGACGGCACGGGCACCTCGGCCTGAGGGGCGAATGTTTCACGTGGAACAGCGCGGGTGTGTTTCACGTGAAACACACCCGTGGCGGCCGGTCGCGTTCCCCGCGCGCCCGGCCGGGGCGGGTCAGCCCCAGGTCGGCTCCTGCATCGCGGCCGGGGTGACCGGGGTCGCGGCCGGGGTGACCGGGGTGGTGACCGTGGCGCCGGCGTTGACGGACTCGGACCGCTCGTCGGCGCCGAGGTTCACACCGAGGACGGCGAGGGCGGCGAGGGCGAGGACGGAGACGGTCTGGGCGGCGCGGGTGCGGAACATGACGGATTTTCCTCCGAGGAGACAACGCCCTGGTCAGGAGCGTGGTGACGGCGACTGTGAGGTCTTCTCGTGCCGGCCCCGTTGCTCTCCGGCACATCTCCATCGTGCCGATCCGACCTGGGCGTTGTCCCTACCTCCAGGCCGGCACAAAGCGTCCTGACACGTCCGTGCCGGCACCTCGGTGCCGGCATTCCTTTAAGCCTGCTTGACCGAATCTCGACCAACCCATTCGGCGCCCCCCGCCCGGCCATTCCGGAAATGCCCGAGCCGCCCCATAAGCGGAATCGCCAGAAAGCCCCTGTGAGCGGAGTGTGCAAGGCCGGAACAACATATTCCGGAGTACGATGCTCGGGCGCTCACCCGGGTTAATGCCGATTCAGCCCGGTTGGCTTGAACGCATCGCACGAAACGCACAATCCACGCCCGGAGAGCAGCGCGGCTGCCCGACCCCAGCCGACCGGTCGTCCGCCACCGCCGCCGGACACCGACCGCCGACTCTCCGCGCCACAACCTGGGGGGGTTGCCATGCTCGTCTCGTTCGGGCTGACCGAGATGTCGGACACGCTCTATCGATTGATCCTCAAGGAACCGGGGCTCGATCGTGCCAAGGCCTCGGCCGAACTCGGCTGGGCCGGCGAGGACCTCGAACGCGAGCTGGAGGAACTCACCCGCCTCTCCCTCCTCGCCCCCAGCTGGCGGGTCGACGGCGCCCTGCGCGTGGTCAACCCCAAGGCCGCCCTCGACTCCCTCCTGGCCCACCAGCAGGCCGAGATAGCCCAGCGGCACCGCGCCCTGGCCGAGAGCCAGGCCGCCGCCAGCGCCCTGCTCAACCAGTACGCCGAACTGCACCCCGCCGTCCCCACCCACGAGGCCGAACGCTTCGAGGGACTCGACGCCGTCCGCGTCAAACTCGGCGAGCTCAGCGCCGGCACCCGCTCCGAATCCCTCGCGCTCGTGCCCGGCGGGGCCCAGCCCGCCGCCAACTTCAAGGCCAGCGCCCCCCTCAGCGAGGAACTCCTCGCCCGCGGGGTCCGGATCCGGGCCGTCTACCTGGACTCCATCCGCAACGACGGCCCCACCCTCGACCACGCCCGCTGGCTCACCGAACGCGGCGGACAGGTCCGCACCGTGCCCGCCCTGCCCATGCGCATGTACATCCGCGACCGCGAGGCCGCCATGGTGCCCATCGACCCCGCCGACAGCGCCGCCGGCGCCGTCCTGCTCCGCGAACCCGGCGCGGTCGCCGCCTTCTGCGCCCTCTTCGAGAGCATCTGGGAGGCCGGCACCCCCTTCGGCGAGGCCCCGCGCCGCAGCCTCGACGACCCGGGCTCGCAGCCCCGCGAACTGCTCCGCCTGCTCGCCCAGGGCTACACCGACGAGGCCGCCGCCCGCCGGCTCGGGATCTCCCTGCGCAGCGAACGCCGGCTCATCTCGGAGCTGATGGAGAAGCTGGACGCGCAGAGCCGCTTCCAGCTCGGCCAGCGCGCCGTCGAACACGGCCTGCTCTGACCCTCCCCACGCCCGGCACCGCTCCCGACACCGCCCCGACCGCGCGGCCGGGTGCCCGTCGCGTGACCGACGGACACCCGGCTCACGACCGGCCCGGCTCAGCAGGCGCAGGCGATGCCCGAGACCGGCGCGGTCAGCGGGTCCACCGCGCCCTTGCGCACCCCGTGCGCGTCCTCGACCTCGAAGCCCTCGCGGGACCAGTACTCGAAGCCGCCCAGCATCTCCTTGACCTGGTAGCCGGCGCTCGCGAAGGCGTGCCCGGCCCGGGTCGCGCCGTTGCAGCCCGGCCCCCAGCAGTACGCGACCACGACGCTGCCCGCCGGGATCGCCTCGGCGGCCCGGGCCGGGATCTCGTCCGTCGGCAGGTGCACCGCCCCCGGCACATGGCCCTGGGCCCACGCCTCCGCGCTCCGGGTGTCCACGAGCACGAAGCCCGCGGCCCCCGAGGCGAGGTCGGCGTGCACGTCCGAGACGTCCGCCTCGAAGGTGAACCGGCGGTGGAAGTGCGCGGCGGCCGTGGCCGGGTCAGCCGGCGGCACCCGCAGCACCTTGGAGACGGCGGTCGGGGCGGTCGGGGTCGTGGTCATGAGAGGGGTTCTCCTCGAAGGATGCGGATCCGGATGCGGAAGGGGACGAAGGGGGTGGAACGGGGCGCCGCGCGGCCGCGACGCCGATCAACAGGAGCAGAGCGGCGGTGGCCGCCCCCGGACCGAGCAACAGCACCGGGGTCCCCCAGTGCGCCAGGTGCCCGAGCACCAGGGCCCCGCCCGCCAGGGTCCCGGCCAGCAGCACCCCGCCCCGGGCGGGCCGGCCGGTCAGTTCGGTCCACCGGGCCCCGGTGGCCCGCAGATTGGTCCAGCAGTACACGGCGCAGGCCACCGCGCCCACGCCCGCCGGCAGGGCGAGCACCGGCCCCGGCACCGTCCACCGGAACGGCACCGGCCCCAGCAGCACGGTGAACACCGCGCCCGCCAGCAGGGTGCCCAGGACGGTGGCCGTGATCGGCCCGGCCCGTCCGGCGAACCGCCCGACGGGGGGTGCGGCGGGAGGTTCGGGGGGCTCGTCCGGCCCGTCCGCGCGGGACCAGGCCGGCACCGCCGCCTCCAGACCCACCCACGCGAACAGCAGCGGCACCATCAGCGCCGGGCCCGACCAGCCGGCCGAACCCGGACCGGCCATCGGCCGGCCCAGCAGCCACCAGAGCACGGCCACCACCACCACGGCCACCAGCCGCACCCGCCGGAGCCGGGGCGTCAGCCCCCGACCCGGCCGGGCCGCCCAGGCCGTCGCCGCCACCAGCACCACCAGCGCCGGCGACAGGGCCGCCCCCTCCGGGTCCACCGGATCGGCGAAGCCCAGCCCGGCGGCGGCCCGGACCGCGAGGGCGCCCACGGTGAGGGCCACCGCCGCCTGCCCGAGGGCGAAGCCCCCGTAGTACAGGCCCACCGCCAGCCGCGCCGCCCGCTCCCCCAGCCGGGCCCGCACGAACTCCGTCGGCCCCCGCTCCAGGGTCCCGCCGGCCCGCGCGACCAGCACGCACCACCCGGCCAGCGCCACCGTCAGCAGCGGACCCGCCCACGGCGCGGGCATCGGGGCCAGGGCCATCGGCACCAGCAGGGTGCCCGCCCCGAGCACCGCCCCGAGCACGGCGCCCGGGCCGCGCGCCCGCCCCGGCGCCCGGGGCCGGGCGCCCACCGGGGAGGCCCCGGTCACGACAGTTCGTGGAAGTAGAGCGGGACCTCGCGCGGCAGCACCGCGCCCGCCGGCAGCGAGGCCGGGGTCTCGCCGTCCCACACCGGCATCCGGGTCGCGAGGTCCACGTCCAGGCCCAGGTGCCCGGCCAGGAAGGCCGACCAGCCCGGCATCAACGGGGCCGCGGTGACCGCGACGGTCGCCAGCAGCTCGGCGTGCGCGGCCAGGCGCGCCGCGAACTCCGTCCGGTCCCCGGTCTCGCGCACCTGCGGCAGGGTCCGCAGGTCCTGCACCGCCCGGTCGACCACGGTGGCCAACTCGGCGGCCGCCTTCTGCGGGGAGAACGCCTCCGCGCCCAGCGCCGCCCCGATCCGGCCGGGCAGGGCCGCGCGCAGCTCGCGCAGGGCCTCGGTGGCCGCGCCCACCGGGGCCTGCGGGTCCCGGGCCGGCAGCACCGAGTCGAAGTCCTGGCCGAGCAGGTCGAGCACGGCGTCGGTCCAGGTCTCCAGGCCGCCCGCGAGCACCGTGCTGACCGTGTCCGCGAACTCCTTCATCGAGAAGTTGTTCTGCTCCCGCTCCGGGCCGGTCAGGCACAGGTGGAAGCGGAGGGCGTCGGCGTTGACCCGGCGCAGGAAGTCCCCGCCCCAGATGGCGTGGCCGCGGCTGGTGGAGAACTTGTCCCCCTCCAGTCGGTAGAACTCGTTGATGACCACCTGGGAGGGCAGGGTCAGCTCCCCCTGGGCGAGCAGCAGCGCGGGCCACAGCACCGCGTGCGAGAACGAGCAGTCGAAGCCGATGAAGTTCACGACGCGGGTCTCCGGGTCGGTCCACAGCCGACGCCAGCCGTCCGCGTCCCCGTAGGACTCGGTGAGCCGCGCGGTGGCCGCCACGTAGCCCCAGATGCCGCTGAACCAGGTGTCGAGGATGTGCCCCTCCCAGCCCTCCAGCGGGACCGGGATCCCGTAGTCCGCCTCGCGGCTGATCGGGGTGTCGGGCAGCGGGTTCGCGAACAGCCCGTCCAGGTACGACACGAGCCGGGGCCGCCACTCGGCCGCCTCCTGCGCCTTCGCGTAGTACGCCGTCAGCGCCTCGCGGTGCTCCTCCAACCGGAACACGATCCGGCGCAGGGTCGTGGTCTCCGGGGTCTCCCAGCACTGGGTGCACTTCGGGGCGGCCAGCGAGCCCGAGGTCTGCGGCAGGCCGCACGCCTCGCAGTAGATGCCGTCGGAGGGGGCGGCGCAGTAGTGGCACTCGCCGCGCACCTCGGCCTCGTACAGGTGACGGTCGCAGGGGACGCACCGGTACACGGGCAGCTCCTGTACCTCCAGGGCGCCGCTCTCCCACAGGTCCAGGAAGAACCTCTGCACGAACTCGGTGTGCCGCTGGTCGGTCAGCGGACGGGTGAACCAGTCGTGGTGCATGGCGCCCAGCGAGAGGGTCTCCTCCATCCGGTCGCCGAACAGCTTGGCCGTCGGGTACGCGGTGGAGCCGATCTCGCGGGCCCGGCGGGGCACGTAGCAGGAGTGCTCGTCCGAGTAGCCGACGTAGCGCACGTCGTGACCCCGCTGGCGCAGGTGGCGGGAGAGCACGTCGGCGCCGAGGAAGGGACCGGAGAGGTGGCCGAGGTGCAGGTCGCCGTTCGGGTTCGGCGGGGCGCTGGTGACGACGTACGAGGTCATGACGGTGTCCTTCGGGGCAGGCGGGGCGAAAGGTCTGGGGGCGCCGGGCGCGGACCGGGCGGGCGGGGAGCCCGGTCCGGCGCGCGGGCTCAATGGGCGGCGGCGTTGGCCCGGTCGGTGACGGGCGGCGCGGGCGCCGGCTCCGGCTCGGCGGCCGGGGCGGTGGTGACGGTGTCCAGCGGGGGAAGGGCGGCGGAGGCGGCGGCCACCACCCGGCTGCGGGCCGGCAGGTCGTCCAGGACGATGGCGTGGGCGCCGATCCGGGACTCGTCGCCGACCGTGACCGGTCCGAGGACGCTGGCCCCGGTGCCGATCACGACGCGGTCGCCGATCACCGGGTGCCGGCGGGAACCGGAGGGGCGGCGGAGGTCCTTCCACCAGCCCACCGAGCCCAGGGTCACCTGGTGGTAGAGCATCACGTCGTCGCCGATCCGCACGGTCTCGCCGATGACGACGGCCGAGCCGTGGTCGATGAAGAAGCGGCGGCCGATGGTGGCGCCCGGGTGGATCTCGATGCCCGAGAGGGTCCGGGCGATCATCGACAGGGCGCGGGCGGCCACCTTGCGGCCCCGGAGCCAGAGGCGGTGCGCGACCCGGTGCGTCCACAGGGCGTGGATGTGCGGGTAGAGCAGCACCTCGACCCGGGAGGTCGCGGCCGGGTCCTTGGCCAGCACGGTCTCGATGTCCTCGCGGAGCAGGGACCGGACCCGCTGCCAGCCGGTGTCGGTGCCTACGCGGGCGGATGTTTCACGGGAAACATCGCTCGCGCCGGCGCCCGTTTCACGTGAAACATCGTGCGCGCGCTCGTTCGCGCGCTCGCTGTCGGCGGCGCCGTCCTGGGGCTCACATGTGGTCATAGGGGGCCTCCGGGCGGATCGGGCGGCCGGCGAGGAACCGCTGGGGACGGTAGGGCTCCAGCAGTTCCTGGACCGCCTTGCCGGGTACGGCGCCACCTTCGACGATCTCCTTCGCGGCCAGCTCGGCGACGGCCGGCGCCAGCTTGAAGCCGCCGCCGCTGAAGCCGAGGGCGAGGTAGAGGCCGTCGGGGCCGGCGGCGCCGACCACGGGACGCTTGTCGGGGGTGTAGCCGTCGAGTCCGGAGCGGGTGCCGGCCAGCGGGGCCACGGCGGCCTGCGGGACGCGGTGGGAGATCGCCTCGATGGCGGACTCCAGCTCGGCCTCGGTCAGCGGCTCCACGTCGCGGCCCAGTTCGGTGTCGGGCTTGCTGGGCACGCCGAAGTAGAAGCGGTCCAGGCCGTCGGGGCGGAAGTAGCTGCCGGTGATGTCGTCGATGCAGGTGGGGACGGAGGAGGCGTGTCCGCGTCGGCCGGCGCCGGGGAGTTCGGCCTGCGCGAGGCCGATCCGGCGGGCGGTGACGGGGATGTGGATGCCGAGGTACTCGGCCGGGGCCGAACCCCAGGCGCCGCCCGCGAGGACCACCAGGGGGGCGCTGATCCGCCCGATGGAGGTGAGGACGCCGGTGACGGTGCCCGCGTGCTCCAGCACCTTCACCGCGCGGATGCCCTCGGAGGGCGAGACGCCCAGCCGGTAGGCGGCGGTGAGGAGGGAGGCGGAGGCGGCCATCGGGTCGGCGTAGCCGCCCTCGGGTTCGTACGCGGCCAGGGCGATGTCGTCGATCCTGAGACCGGGGTAGATCTCCTTGAGTTCCTTCGGCTCGATGACCTCGACCCGTCGGTAGCCGGCCGCCTCGGAGGCGGCGGCGGCGTTGTAGCGCAGGTCGTCGGCGTGGTTCTCGCCGACCACCATGACGAAGCCGGTGCGCCGGTAGCCGCAGTCCCCGCCGATGACGTCGGTCCACTGCTCGAAGACCGGCAGGCTGCGGGCGGCGAGGCGGGTGTCGGCGACGGCGGTGTGGTGCAGGCGGAGCAGGCCGCCGGAGCGCGAGGTGGCGCCCTGGGCGTTGACGCGGCCCTGGTCGCACAGGACGATCCGGCCGAGGCCGGCGAGGGCGAGCTGGTGGGCGATGGCGGCGCCGATCACCCCACCGCCGACGACGACCGCGTCGGCGTGCGCGTGGACGATCGGGCTCACGCGGCACCCGCCGGGGAGGTCTCGGGGGCGGCCGGGTCCTGGATGCCGAATTCGGCGGCCCAGCGGGCGCGTTCGCGGGCGATGGCGTCGGCGCCGCCCCACCAGATGGTGACGAAGCGCAGGCGGGTGTCGCCGTCGTTGGTGAGGTCGTGGTCGTTGAAGGGGGTGATGAACACGGTCTCGCCGGCGTGGACGCGGCGGGTCTCGGTGCCGATCCGCATGAGACCGGTGCCCTCGACGATGAAGAACATCTCGTTCTCGTCGTGCTGGTGCGGGGTGGAGGTCTCGCCGGGTGCGACGTCGACCCAGGCGCCGCCCCAGCCGGGCTCGGCCACGGCCTCGGGCCAGGGGAAGATGCGGCGGCCGCTGACGTTGTACGCCGCCTCGAAGGTCATGTCCTCGTCGTGGGCGCTGAACACGTGCATGTGGGGTGGTCCAATCAGGCGGCGACCGGGCGGCGCAGGCGGGCGCGCAGGTCGCGGTGGATGGTGTCGGCCTTGGCGGCCATCTGGCTGAAGGAGGTGGCGCTGCCGATGCCGTGGCGCCATTCGGTGAGGCCGTCGAGGTAGATGCCGACCTCGCAGTCCTCGGTGGTCTCGGCGCGGTAGGCGCGGGTGACCTGGGGGCGGCCGCGGTCGTCGAGGCGCAGCCAGGGCGCGAACGCGGTGAGGGCCTCGGGGAAGGCGCTCTCGCGGTAGCCGGTGCAGACGATGACGGCGTCGGCCTCGATGGTGGTCTCCTCCCCGGTGAACACCTCGCGGGTGCGCAGGGAGATCCGGCCGTCGGGGAGTTCGGCGAGGTCGGCTATCTCGGTCCGCTTGTGCATGTGCAGGCGCTGCCGGCCGGTGAAGCGGTCCTGGTAGACGGCCTGGTAGAGGGCGGTGGACACGTCCGGGTCGACGGCCGCGTAGTTGGTGGCGCGGGCCTGGTCGAGGGCGCGTTCGCGCTGATCGCCGTCGAGTCCGTAGAAGTAGTCGGTCTCGTCGGGGAAGTAGACCTCGTTGCTGAAGTGGCCGAGTTCGTACATCCGGAAGCCGGCGTGGCGGACGATCGAGTGGATCTGGGCCTCGGGGTTGGCGGCGGCCAGGTGCAGGACGATCTCGCCGGCGGTCTGGCCGGCGCCGACGACGGCGACGGTGCGCACAGGCCGGTCGCCGAGGGCGGCGAGGCTCGGCAGCAGCTTGGAGGCGTGGAAGACGCGCTCGCCGAGGAAGGGGCGGAAGGACTCGGGGACGTAGGCGGCGTGGCCGGTGGCCAGGGCGATGTTGCGGCCTCGGGTGCGGTGCACGGAGCCGTCGCGGGTGTCGCGGCTGACCACGTCGGCGGTGCGGACGCGGCCGTCGGCGTCGAAGACGGGTTCCACGCAGACCACCTCGCGGTGGTAGTCCACGGGGCCCCGGACCTGGCGGGCGGCCCACTGGACGTAGTCGGACCATTCGAGCCGGCTGACGTAGCCGCCCATCAGGGTGAAGGGGTAGAAGCGTCCGCTCTGCTGGAGGTAGGTGGGGAAGGTGAAGCGGGAGCGCGGGTCGCGCGGGGTGGCGAAGTCGCGCAGGAAGTGGTGCTGGATGTCGGTGCCGGGCAGGACCAGGTTGGGCTGCCAGGCGGAGTCGGGGGCCTTCTCCAGGTAGCGGGCGGCGAGCGGGGCCCGGTCGGGTTCGGTGTCGTCGTGGTCCTCGACGGCGGCGGCGAGCGCGATGCCGGAGGGGCCGAAGCCGGCGACGACCAGGTCGTGGTCGAGGGGGCTGGTCATCGGGTCACCGCCGGTTCGGAGTCGGCCCGCCCGGCGGGGGCGCCGGCGGGGTCCTCGACGAGGTCGAGGTGGGCGAGGGCGGCCAGGAGGGATTCGCGCAGGATCCGGCCGGCGTGGTCGATCTGGTCGACGGTGCAGTTCAGCGGGGGGAGCATGCGCACGACGCAGTCGTCCCGGCCGCCGAGTTCGAGGATCAGGCCGCGGCTGACGGCCTCCCACTGGACGCGCTTGGCGAGGGGGGTGGCGGGCTTGCCGGTGGCCGGGTCGGTGAGTTCGACGCCGGTCATCAGGCCGAGGCCCCGCACGTCGGCGACCCAGGGGCTCAGGTCCCGCAGTTCCTGGAGGTGGACCATGAGCTGGTCGGCGCGGGCCCGGACGTTCTCCAGGACCCCGTCGCGCTTGACCACCTTCATGGTGGCGACGCCGGCGGCGAAGGCGGGCTGGTTGCCGCGGAAGGTGCCGGAGTGGGCGCCGGGGGCCCAGGTGTCGAGCTTCTCGTCGTAGAGGATGACGGAGGCGGGCAGGCCCATGCCGCTGAGGGCCTTGGAGGCGCAGATGACGTCGGGTTCGATGCCGTACTGCTCGAAGGCGAACCAGGTGCCGGTGCGGCCGCAGCCGCTCTGCACCTCGTCGATGATGAGCGGGATGCCGAGTTCGCGGGTGACCTCGCGGACCCGCTGGACGAACTCGACCTCGGCGGGGATGACCCCGCCCTCGCCCTGCACCAGCTCCATGATCACGGCGGCCGGGAGGGTGATGCCGCCGTTGACGTCGGTCAGGGCGCGCTCCAGGAAGGCGGCGCAGTTGACCTGGCAGGAGTCGCGGCGCAGGCCGAGCGGGCAGTTGTGGCAGTTGGAGTAGGGGAAGAAGTGCACCCCGGGCATCCGGCCGCGGACCGGTTCCTTCTGCTCGACCAGGCCGGTGACGCTCATCGCGGCCATGGTGGCTCCGTGGAAGCCGCCCTGGAAGGAGATGACCTCCTCGCGTCCGGTCGCGGTCTTGCAGAGCTTGAGGGCCGCGTCGACGGCGTTGGCGCCGGTGGGGCCGCAGAAGTGGATCCGGGTGCGCTCGCGCATCGGCTCCGGGAGCATCCCGATGGTGAGGTCGGTGAACTCGTCCTTGATCGGGGTGGGGAAGTCCAGGCCGTGCACGAACTCGTCGAGCTGGCGGTGGGCGGCGGCGAGCGGCTCGGGGTGGTTGTGGCCGAGCGAGAGGACGCCGGCGCCGCTGAGGAAGTCGAGGAAGACGTTGCCGTCGAGGTCCTCGACGTAGCTGCCCTCGCCACGGCGGATGGCGATGGGGAGCTTGCGGGGGTAGGAGCGGGAGTTGGACTCGCGGCCGGCCTGGCGGTCGAGGAGGGCGGCGCTGAGCGGGCCGGGCAGCGGGCCGGTCACGCGGGGACCCTCGTAGGGCTGCCGGGAGACGGGCGAGTCGATGGTGGCGGTCATGTGCGATCGGCGCTTTCGGCTCAGGCTGCCGCGAGGACGGCGCTGCGGTCGGTGGGGTCGGTGTCGTCGCCTTCGGCGGCCTCGGTGTCGCTGTGGGGGGCGAGGCGGGCGGTGAGGGCGTCGGTGAGGGTGGCGGCGCGCAGGGACAGCAGGCTGAAGGAGCCGGCGTCGCCGATGCCGTGGCTGGACTCGCACAGGCCGTTGAGGAACAGCGGCGGGGTGTCGGCGTCCAGCGGGCGCAGGGCGTAGTCCCAGTCGACGGCGAGCCGGCCGTCGTCCTCGGTGGTGAAGCGGTCGGCGAGGGAGGCCATCAGCGGCGGGCACAGCTCCTCGTGCGGGCCGGGGCCCATGTTGCGGAAGCCGGTGGCCAGGACGGCGAAGTCGACGGTGTCCACGACGGTCCTGCCGGTGTGGCGCTCCAGGAACTCCAGGGCGACCTTGTCGCCGTCCTCGCGGACCGAGATGGCCTCGTGGTTGCCGCGGACGAAGACCTTCTGGTCCCCGTCGAGCTCCTGCTCGTAGATGGTGAGGTACAGCTCGCGCAGCACGTCGCCGTCGGCGGAGGAGTAGTTGGTGCCGTGCATGTAGGCGTCGAGGGCCTTCTTGCCCTCGCGGGAGGCGCGGAAGTAGTAGTCCGTGAACTCCGGGAAGTAGCCCTCCTCGCTGAAGGGGCTGGTGTCCTTCAGGCGCAGCGAGTGGGAGCGGGTGTAGGTGGTGACCTTGGTGTCCGGGAAGCGGCGGGAGAGGTCGAGGGCGAGCTCGACGGCGCTCTGGCTGCCGCCGATGACGGCCACGGACTCCGGGGCCCGGCCCTGGCCGGCGAGCTCGGCGAGCTTGGGCAGGTACTGGGTGAGGTGGAAGATCCGGGGGGTGTTCGCGGTGTCGTACGGGCTGGGCACGTACGGGGTGCGGCCGGGGCCCATCACCAGGGTGCGGCCGAGGTAGCGGCGGCCGGAGAGGGTGGTGACGCGGTACAGGCGTTCGCCGCCCTCGGTGATCACCTCCACGTCGGCGGCCCGCTGGTCGCAGTCCACGAGGTGGGCGAAGAAGGAGGAGGCCCAGCGGATGTAGCCGGCGTACTCCTTGCGGAGCGGGAACTCGGAGGGCAGGTTCAGGTGGCGCAGCAGCCGGCCCTGCTCGTACAGGTAGTTGAGGAAGCTGTAGCGGCTGCGCGGGTTGCGCAGGGTGACGAGGTCACGGCTCGGGTGGTTCTGGATGTCGGAGCCGTCCAGAAGCATGCCGGGCTGCCACTCGGGGGTGGGGCGGGCCTCCAGGAAGCGGGCGGTCAGCGGGGAGTCGCGCTCTTCCAGGGCGATGGCGAGGGCGAGGTTGGCGGGACCGAATCCGATGCCGAGGATGTCGTACACCGCGGTGTCCGTGGTGGTCCGGTCGGTGGTGGGGGCCGCGGTCATCGTTCGGTGCTCCTTGTGGTCACGGTGGGCAGGGTGGGGTTGCCGTCGAAGTCGATGTGCAGGCCCGTGATCCGGTCGACGGCGTACACGCGCTGGTCGGTGCGGTACCAGAGGGGGATCAGGGCGAGGTCCGCGGTGGCGATCCGGTCGGCGCGGCGCCAGGCGTCGACGCGTTCGGCGGCGTCGGTGGAGGCGCGGGCGAGGGCGACCAGGCGGTCGAACTCGGCGTTGACCCAGCGGCCCTCGTTGTCGCCGTGGGCGGTGCCGTGTTCGTCGGGCGCGGTGCACGAGGAGTGCAGCAGCGGGAAGAGCATGTTGTCGGGGGTGGGGTAGTCGCAGGCCCAGCCGGCGCGGCAGGCCCCGGAGGCGGCGATCCCGGTGCGGTGGTCGACCAGGCCGCGGGCGTCGAAGCGGATCGGGACGGTCTCCCAGCCGAGGGTCTCGCGCAGTCCGTCGACCATGGCCAGGAACCAGTCGTCGTGGCCGGCTCCGGTGTTGTAGGCCAGTTCGACGCGGGTGCCGGGGCCGAGTCCGGCGCGTTCGGCGGCGGCGCGGGCGGCCTCGGGGTCGTACGCGGTCCAGTCGGCGCCGATCTCGGCGGCCAGTTCGGCGCGCGGGGTGTGGGCCTTGCCGAACCAGGGCGAGAGCAGGGAGTGGGCGGCGGTGCGCCGGCCCTGGAAGTACGTGTCGATGAGGCCCTGGCGGTCGATCGCGGCGGACAGGGCGCGGCGGGCGTCCAGGGTGTCCATCGGGGCCTGGTGGCAGAAGGGGATGAGGTAGAAGAGCCCGGCGCCCTCCTGCTCCAGGAAGTCGGGTCCGGCGGCGGCCTCGGCGGTGCGGGCCGGGGGGATCCGGGCGTAGTCGTAGGTGCCGGCGCGGAAGGCGGCGTACTCGTCGTCGAGGGCGGTGACCGGGTCGAGGACGTCGATGCGGACCTCGGCGATCTCGGGGAGCGGGCCGCCCTTCCACAGGTCGTTGCGGACCAGGTGGAGGGATTCGTGGTGGCGCCAGGGGCCCGCCAGCTTGAAGGGGCCGTTGCCGATGGGCCGGTCGTTGTACTCCGGGTCCAGGGCGGGGCCGGTGCCCTCGGGGACGGGGCTGAAGATGGGCTGGAGGGTCTTGAGGTCGAATTCAACGTCGGGGACGGAGAGTTCGACGACCAGGGTGGCCTCGTCCTCGGCCCGGAAGTCGGCGACGCCGGCGAGGTGGTAGGCGGTCTCGGTGTTGGCCTCGGGGTCCAGGGCGCGGCGCCAGCCGCGGACGAAGCTGTGGGCGGTGACGGGCTCGCCGGTGCTGAAGACGGTGTCGGTGCGCAGCCGGAAGGTCCAGGTCAGGCCCTGCTCGTCGGAGTCCCAGGAGTGCGCGGTGGCGGGGACGAGCCGGCCCTCGGGGTCGAGGGCGAGCAGCCCGGTGAAGAGGGCCTTGCAGACGAGGATGCCCTCTCCTTCCTGGGCCTTGTAGGGGTCGATGGCGGTGGGCTCCGTGATTCCCATGCGGAACACGGGGTCGGTGGCGTGCATGACTCGGCTTTCTCGGCGTCGGCCGGCGCGGGCGCGCGGCCCGGCGGGCGGGTGTGGGGGAGCTGCCTGGACGGGGGTCAGCGGTGGCGGGCCGGCGGGACCACGACCACGTCGAGCAGTTCGTCGAGCTCGGCGGCGATCCGCTCGACCCGGTCGACGTCGGCGGGCTCGCGGTAGGGCGCGGCCACGGCGAGGGAGCCGGCGATCTCGTACCAGCCCTCGGGGGCGCGGCGCAGGGTGTCGCCGAGCTTGGAGGCCGGGATGTAGGAGCGGAAGTACGGGGAGTGGTAGGCGTCGCCCGGGTTGTTGCGGACCAGGGTTCCGGTGCGGTACGCGAACTTGATGCAGGTCGCGGCGCGGGGGGTGGTGGCCCGGGGGACCTCGCCGGTGAGGATCTCGGCGCGGGCGGCGGGGTCGTCGCCGGCGATGACGGCCTTGGCGTAGAGCCGGACGGCGTCGATCCCGTGCACCTCGCGCAGGTTGCGGTAGTTCTGGCCGCCGCTCATGCGGGTGGCGAACTCGACGATCCGGTAGGTGCCGTCGGCGTCCTGGCGGAACTCGGCGTTGAAGAGGGCGTGGTGCACGCCGAGCGCGGAGACGATGCCCTCGGAGACGGCGACCAGGCCGGGCTCCTCCTCCGGGGTGCGGAAGGGGAGGGTGTAGAAGTCCTCCTCGAAGTACGGGCCGGGCATCTGCATCTTGTTGGTGACGCCGACGAGGTGGAACTTCCCGTCGAGGACCACGCCGTCGAGGGTGACCTCCTTGCCGGGGAGGAACTCCTCCAGCAGGGCGATCGCGGGGCCCTCGCTCTGGAAGACCCGGCCCCACTCCGCGGTGAGGCGGGTGATCTCGACGAGCGCGGCCTCCAGCTCCTCGCGGTTCTGCACCAGGCTGACGCCGATGCTCGCGGCCAGCGCCTTCGGCTTGACGATGAAGGGGTACGTGAACGCCTCGGCGGCGGCCAGGCCCTGTTCCACGTCGACCACGGCGGCGAAGCGGGGCGCCGGCAGGTCGTGGGCGAGCAGGAACTCGCGCTGGAGCCCCTTGTCGCGGGAGATCGCGTCGGCCTCCGGGCGCGGCCAGGCGTGCCCGAGCAGCTGGTTGACCTTGGCGGTGAGCACGATGTCGCTGTCGTAGAAGGTGATCGCGGTGTCGATGCCCAGTTCGTTCGCGGCCTCGGCGCAGGTCTTCGCGACGGCGTCGGTGTCCTGGGACTCGGCGAGCCGGACCACGGAGGCGAAGCGGCCGTCCGACTCGGCGCCGGCGAGCTGGGTGGCGAGGTGCAGTTCCAGGCCCATGCGTTCGAGGGTCTCGATGTGCTCGCGGTGCCAGGCGTAGGTGTTCCGCATGATCAGCAGGATCTTCATGACTGGTGTGGGGCTCTCTCGGCGTCAGGGGCGGGAAGCGCGGTCCGGCGCGGAGCGTGTTTCACGTGAAACAGCGGTCTGCGGTGGGGGTGTTTCACGTGAAACAGCGCGCGGCGGTCGGGGCGGACGGTGCGGTGCGGACCGTCAGGCGGTGGGCGCGGCGGCGGTCACGGGCTCGGTGACCACGGTGACCTTCTCGGTCAGCCGCTCGGCCGTGGCGATGGCGGCGGTGGTATCGGGGCCGGTGGTGAGCACCTGGCCGACCCGGTCCCAGTTGCCGCGCAGCTCGCCGACGGTGTCGCCGACCTTGACGGTGGTCTCCACGTCGATCACCTCGTCCAGGGCGAGTGCCTCGGCGGCGCCCTGGATCTCGACGACCTTGCCGGGACCGGCCGACAGGAAGCGGGTGGCGGCGGAGATCTCGGCCACCGGGCGTTCGGTGAGCTCCGGGATCAGGTGGAAGGCCCAGGCCACGATCCACTCTTCGAGGTCGATGCCGTGCACCGCGATCAGCAGGTCGAAGATCCGGTCCCCGCCCATGCGGTTGTGGCTCTCGATGATCCGCGGACCGTCGGGGGAGAGCCGCAGTTCGGTGTGGGCGGCGCCGTCGGTCAGGCCCATGGCGTCGAGGAAGCGCGAGACCGTCTCCTCCACCGCGCGCTCCTGCTCGGGGGCGAGGCGGGCGGGCAGGGCGTGGCCGAGCTCGATGAAGCCCTCGGCGCCGCCGGTCAGCTTCTCGGTGATCGCGAGGACCACGTGCCGGCCGGCGAAGGAGAAGGTCTCCACGCTGTACTCGGGGCCCGAGATGTAGCTCTCGGCCAGGAAGCGTCCGATGGTGAAGAACGCGCCCCACTGGAGGTCGGTGCGGGCCCGCAGCTCCTCGACCCCGGCCCAGGCGGCGGCGGCCTGTTCGGGGCCGTCGATCCGGGTGACGCCGAGGCTGGCGGTGGCGTCGGTGGGCTTGAGGACGAAGGGGTAGCCGTGGGCCGCGCCGAAGGCCGCGAGGTCGGCGGCCGACTCGACCTCGGCGGCGGCGACCGACAGGGCGCGCACGGCGGGGTCGGCGGAGGCGGCGAGGTGGGCCCGCATCGCGTGCTTGTCGCGGAGCAGTTCGGCGACCTCCTCGGAGGTGCCGCCCAGACCCAGGTGGTCGCTGATCCGGCCGGCCGGGACGAGGCCGGGCTCCGTGATGGAGACGACCCGGGTGAAGCCGTACGCCTGGTGGGCGGCCTCGACCAGCGGACGGGTGATCTCCCAGTCGGTGTAGTCGGCGATCAGCACGGCCTCGGCGAGGCGGGCGGCCTCCGGCACGAACTGGTCCTTGTGCTGGATGAGCACGAATCGAATTCCGAGCGCGGCCGCCTTGCGCAGGGTCTGGATCCTGCCGCCGACGACGAGAAGCTTGTGTGCGGTCATGGCCAGAACTCTGCCGGGGGAATTCGGCCCGGGGAATGCTTTTCCGCCGGCACAAGTCTGCTTGGCACAAAAGACGCAGCCCCCGCCGACGGGGGGCGAGCGGCCGGTCCCCTCCCCCGCGCGCCACGCGCGCGGGCGGGCGGCGCGCGCGTGCCGCACGGGCCCCCGGGAAGGGAGGGGGAGGCAGGATCGTGCCACGCAGTCTTGTGCCGGCCCGGACCCCTGGAAGCCGTGGCCGGGGGCGTGTTCCATGAGGTCATCGCCCTTCCGGAGCGGTCGCCGGGCCTGTCACCTCCGTCGATCGCGGCGGCCGCCCTGCCGGGTGCGCCGCCCGCTCGCCGCCCGCCCCGGACCCGGACGCCGCCCGCCCCCGCGGGCGCGCCGTCCCGGGCACACCCCCCACGTCCCGCCGGTCGACGGGCGCCGGGACCACCGCGTCGAAAAGGAGACCCCATGGCCGGCGAAGAACCCCTGCGCCGACGATTGCGTGAATTGCCCAGGAGCGCCTGGGTCATCTTCGCCGGAATGTTCCTCATAAAATTCGGCAATTTCCTGAACGTGTTCCTCGTGCTGTTCCTCGTCTCGAAGGGGTACAGCGCGGCCCAGGCCGGTCTGGCCCTCGGCGTGGTCGGCGTGGGCGCGTTCGTCGGCAACATGGTCGGCGGTTCGCTGGCCGACCGGGTCGGCCGGCGCGCGGCCATCGCCGTGTCCATGTTCGGCTCGGCCACCGCCACCGCGTGCGTGCCGCTCACCGAGGACCTGGTCACCACCACCGTGCTGGTGGGCCTGGTCGGCGTGTTCGCGCAGCTCTACCGACCGGCCGCGGGCGCCATGCTCGTGGACGTGGTCGCCGAGGAGCAGCGGGTGCTCGCGTTCGCCGTGCTGCGCCTGGCGATCAACGTCGGCATGGCGGTCGGCCCGCTGGTCGGCGGCCTGCTCTCGGGCGCCTCGTACACCTACGTCTTCCTCGGCGACGCCTTCTTCGCGGCCTCCTTCGGCCTGCTGGCCCTGATCGCCCTGCCCGGCGGCCGGCCCCCGGTGGCCGCGCCCGAGCCGGTCGCGGCCGAGGCCGGGGCGAAGCCCGCGAAGAAGGGCCGGGACGGCTACCGCGCGGTCTTCTCCGACCGCCCGTACCTGCTGTTCCTCGGCTCGATGGTGGCCGCCACCTTCGTCTACGGCCAGTCCACGGCCACCCTCCCGCTGCACGTCACCGACGCCGGCTTCGACAACAGCGTGTACGGCCTGCTGCTGGGTCTGAACGCGCTGCTGTGCGTGGTCATCGAACTGCCGCTGACCAAGCGCACCGAGAAGCGCGACCCCCGCCTGGTGATCGCGGCCGGCCTGGTGCTGCTCGGCATCGGCATGGCCGCGACCGGCGCCTCGAACGTGCTCTGGCTGCTGGCGCTGACCGTGGTGGTCTGGACGGTCGCCGAGACCGTCTACACCCCGATCGCCAACGCCTACCCGGCCGAGTTCTCCCCCGACCACCTGCGCGGCCGCTACCAGGGCGCCGAGGGCTTGGCCCACACCCTGGGCGGCACCCTCGGACCGGCCGTCGGCGGCCTGCTCTACAGCGTCTCCGCGCCCGTGCACTGGATCGTCTGCGCGGTGGTCGCCGGCCTCGGCGCCCTGCTGATCCTGGGCGCCAAGCCGAACCGCGCCGCGAAGCCCACGCCCGAGCCCACGCAGGCCCCCGCGGCCGCGGCGCACGAGGGCGGCGAGCCCACCCGGGACGCCGACCCGCTGCCGCCGACCGCGCCCACCGCCCCGGAACCGGTCGTCGTGGCCGCCGCGCCCCGCGCGGACTGATCCGGGCCCGTTCCACCCCGCCGTTCCACCCGCCGCCGCGCGCGGGACCCCCGCGCGGCACCGTCCGCACCACCTCGTGAAAGGCCCCTTCCTGATGACCGCCCCCACCGTGAACCCGACCGTCACGGACGTGCACCGCATCGACATCCCCTCCGCGACCGAGGACCCGGCCGCGTACGTGACCGCCCTCCTCGACGTGGCGGCCGACCGCGACTGGCACTCGGTGCTCTCGCAGACCACCGTCTGGGCCACCCGCCTCTTCGCCGACCTGCCCACCGAACTCGCCGAGACGGTGCCGGAGCCGGGCGAGTGGCCGGCCGCGTTCGTGGTGGGCCACCTCTTCGACGTGGACGTGGTCTACGGCTTCCGCTGGCGCCTGGTCGCCACCGAGGACAACCCCGTCTACCCGGGCTACGACGAGCGCCTGTGGGCCCCGCTGCCGCGCCTGCCGTTCCGTCAGATGCTGGACGCCTGGAGCGGGATGCGCGCCTCGAACGTGGCCCTGCTGGCCTCGTTCACCGCCGAGGACTGGCAGCGCACCGGCCGCCACGGCGAGCAGGGCGGCGAGACGATGGAGGTGATGATCCGCAAGGTCATCGGCCACGACATCGCGCACATCAACCAGATCTACCGCGCGATCCGCCTGGTGCGCGAAGCGAACGGCCTGGAGGTCGAGACCCTGGACGCCGCCTACGAGTCCTTCGGCCTGCGCTGATCGACGCGATCGGCACCCGAGAGGTCCGATCGCACGAACGCCGCGCATCTGCCAGGTGTGTCATGCCACAGACCTCGCAGATGAGGTTCCACCGCCGGGCCGGACGGGCATCATCGCCGCATGCCGAAACTGCTGCTGCACGGCGAGGTGCGCCATCCGGCCCGGTGGGACGTGGCGCGCCTGCGCGCCGCCCTGCCCGAGCACCGGGCGCCGGTCACGTTCGACTGCGCCACGAACGGGCCGCAGCGCCACGTCTTCGACGGGGTGCTGCTGCGGGACGTGGTCCTGGGCGCCGAGCCCCTCTTCGACGCCCGGCGCCGCAAGGACCGCGCTCGGCACCTGCTGACGGTGACCGGCGCCGACGGGCACCACGCGGTGCTCTCCTGGTCGGAGTTGGACGAGGACTTCGGGGACTCCCCGGTGCTGCTCGCGACCCGGCTCGACGGGATCGACCTGGACCCGGTGGGCCCCCAGCTCGTGGTGCCCACCGACCGCTGCGGGGCCCGTTACGTCAGCGGGGTCACGCACGTCTGGTTCGGCGCGCTGCCGGCCCTCGTGCACGCGGCCCCGGACCCCGTCCCCCGACACGCCCGAGGCGCCTGACCTCAGCCGAACGCGGGCATCTCCCCGACCGTGCGCGTCACGTCGATCACCGCGAAGGCCGCGCCCTGCTGGTCGGCGATGGCCGCGAACCGCCCGAAGGGGCTGTCCATCGGCCCGAAGTACAGCTGTCCGCCCAGCTCACGGGCCTTGGCCACCGCCGCGTCGCAGTCGTCCACCGCGAAGTACACCTGCACGTACGAGGGCACCTCGGGCGGGAAGTCCGGGCCCATCACCATCCGCCCCAGCACCGGGTTGCGCGGTCCGCCCAGGCTGTAGACCGAGAAGTCCATGTCCATCGCGTCCGGGTCCTCGCCCGGGTCCATCCGCTGCGCCCCGTACGGGAACACCGAGGTCATGAACGCGTCGGCGGTGGGCCCGTCCCGGGTGAACAGCTCGGCCCAGCAGTAGGCCCCGGAGCTCGCCACCAGCTCGAAGCCCTTGTGCTCCCCGGCCTGCCAGATCCCGAACACCGCCCCGGTGGGCTCCTGGGCGATCGCCATCGTGCCGAACTCCCCGACCCGCATCGGCCCCATCAGCAGCTTGCCGCCCGCCTTGGTCACCTTCTCCGCCGCGGCCTCGGCGTCCTGGCTGGCCAGGTACAGGCACCAGGCGGAGGGGGCCTCGTCCGCGCCGTCCCCGCCCGGCATCGGCGGCACCACCGCCGCGACCGCCTTGCCGTCCTTGTACGCCTGGGTGTAGTTGCCGTACTCGGACGAGGACTCCCCGAAGGTCCAGCCCAGCACCTCGCCGTAGAAGGTCTTGGCGCCCTCCACGTCCTTGAACATCGCGTCCGCCCAGCAGGGGGCGCCTTCCGGGAACTCGGTCATCGTCCGACTCCTTCGTCGCGTTCCTCGCACACCGGTCCCCCTCCCCACGCTAGGCGGCTCACGGGACGAACGCGCGGGGAGCCGCCGGCCGGCGCACCCTGGGAGCATGCGCACCCCTCCCGAGGCCGGCCCCGAGCCCGCCGGCGAGGCCGACGGCTCGGCCCCGATCGTGTTCCGACTCGCCCAGGACCCGGAGGCCGACGCCCTGCTGGCCCGCAGCCCGCTCGCCGCCCTGGTCGGGATGCTGCTCGACCAGCAGGTGCCGATGGAATGGGCCTTCTCCGGGCCCCTGACCATCGCCCGCCGGATGGGCGGCGAGGACCTCGACGCGCACGCGATCGCCGCCACCGACCCCGACGCCTTCGCCGCCCTGCTGGCCGAGAAACCCGCCGTGCACCGCTACCCCGGCTCGATGGCGGGCCGGGTCCGGCAACTGTGCGCGTACCTGGTGGAGCACTACGACGGCGAGGCCGCGCGCCTGTGGACCGGGGCCGCCGACGGCGCCGACCTGCTGCGCCGACTGCGCGAGCTGCCGGGCTTCGGGGAGCAGAAGGCGAGGATCTTCGTCGCCCTGCTCGGCAAACGCATGGGCGTGCGTCCGACCGGCTGGCGGGAGGCCGCCGGGCCGTACGGGGAACGCGGCGCGCACCGCTCCGCCGCCGACATCACCGGCCCCGAGTCGCTGGCCCGGGTCCGCGCCCACAAACAGGAGCTGAAGGCCGCCGCGAAGGCCGCCAAGACCGCGCGCCCCCCACGCGCCCACTGACCGGTCCGGAACGCCCCGGCGTGCGCCGGATCACGTCGGGACACTTGCCGAACCGGCCCGCCCGGGTGACGCGCGGCCCCCGCTCGCTGCGACACTCGATCCATGCGGACCGAACTCATCGACACCACCTCCAGCCAGGTCGCCAAGGCCCTGCTCGACGCGCGCCGGGAGGTCGGCAGCCCCGCCCTGGGCCTGGTGCTGACCCTGGTCCTGGTGACGGACGAGGAGCACGCCTACGACGCGATACGCGCCGCCTCCGAGGCCGGTCGCGAGCACCCCTGCCGGATCATCGCCGTGATCAAGCGCAGCCCGCACGGGCCCCGCCGGCAGCGGGTGGCCCGGCTCGACGCCGAGCTGCGGGTCGGCTCGGACGCCGGCTCCGGCGAGGTCATCCTGCTCCGCCTGCACGGCGAACTCATCGCGCACCCGGCCTCCGTGGTGCTGCCCCTGCTGGTCCCGGACGCGCCGGTGGTCGCCTGGTGGCCCTACGACGCCCCCGCCGACCCGGCCCGCGACGAGCTGGGCGCGCTGGCCCAGCGCCGGATCACGGACGCCGCGCAGGCCGCCGACCCGGTCGGGGTGCTGGACGAGCGCGCCGCGTCCTACGCCCCCGGCGACACCGACCTGGCCTGGACCCGGCTCACCCCGTGGCGGGCCCTGCTCGCCGCCGCCCTCGACCAGCGCCCGCTGCCGGTGACCGGCGGCCGGGTGGAGAGCGAGCCGGACAACGCCAGCGCCGAACTCCTGGCCCGCTGGCTGGAACAGCGCATCGGGGTGCCGATCGAGCGGGTGCCCACCGAGGGCCCGGTGGTCACCGCCGTGGTGCTCACCACCCCCGAGGGCGACATCCGGGTGGACCGGCCGGGCGGGCCGCTGGCCACGCTGGTGCTGCCGGACCGGGTGGACCGGCGGGTCGCGCTGAAGGTGCGCGGCAGCGCCGAGCTGATCGCCGAGGAGCTGCGCCGGCTGGACGCCGACACCGTGTACGCGGCGGCCCTGCGCCGCACCGCGCGCTGAGCGAGGCGGGCACGGGCGGGCACGGGCGAACGGGCGGGCACGGGCGGAACCCCCGTGCCCGCCCGGCCCTCCCGTCCCGCCCGCCTCGCTCAGCGGCCGGCCCAGAGCGCGCTCTCGCCGTAGTGGTTGTCGTAGACCGGCGAGGAGGCCCCGATCTCGGCCGGGTCGGCCTGCCCGGCCCGCACCCGGTCCAGCAGCCGGTAGTAGTCGAAGCGGCCCATGCCGGGCGCGAAGCCCACGAAGACCTCGGCCCGCGCCCCGGCGGCCGGCGCGAACGCATGCTTCACGTGCGCGGGCACGGCCAGGAAATCGCCCTTGGCCAGGGTGAGGATCTCCTCCTCGACCAGCACGTCGAGCCGGCCGTCGAGCACGAAGAAGAACTCCGTCGCCTTGGTGTGGTGGTGCACCGGCGCGCCCTTCGCGCCCTCCTCCAGCACCGCGAGGTTGCAGGTCAGCCCGGCCACGTCGGCCAGCAGGGCCATCACGCTGCCGGGCGCGTCCGAGACCCGCTCGGCGCCCTGGGCGGTGGTGTGCACGACGCCGGCGGGGAGGGCGGGGGCCGGGGCGGCGGTGGTGGCGGGGGCGGCGGTCCGGAGGCTCTCGTTCTTCGTCATGCCCCCATTCTGGTCGCCAAGAGACCGGGTCAGAAGGTCATTTGACGGCCCGTGAACCCGGTCAATCAACCCTCCGCGATCAGCGTTTGCGGGTGCCGAACACGGCCCGGGAGATCTCCCGCCCGAGCTGCGTGCCGATGGACCGGGCCAGGGACCGGAACAGTCCGCTGCCCACCACCTGTTCGGCGAGCGAGGGATCGGGCTTCGGAGCCCGCCGGGCCGCCGCCGCCTCCGCCTTCGCCGCCTTCTCGGCCTCCGCCGCCCGCGCCGCCTCAAGCGCCTCGGCCTCGGCGGCGGCCTGTTCGGCGCTGATCTTCTCGTAGGCCGACTCCCGGTCCACCGGCTCGGCGTAGCGCGCCCAGAGCGGGGAGGCGGTCACGGCGGCGGTGAGCGCGGCCGGCTCGATCGGCCCCATCAGCGAGGCGGGGGCCCGCAGTCGGGTGGCGGCGGGCGGGGTGGGCGCGCCCCGGTCGTCGAGGACCGTGATCACGGCCTCGCCGGTGCCGAGCGAGGTGAGCAGCTCCTCCAGGTCGTACGCGGACTCGGGGAAGGTGCGCACGGTGGCCTTGAGGGCCTTGGCGTCGTCGGGGGTGAAGGCCCGCAGCGCGTGCTGCACCCGGTTGCCGAGCTGCGCGAGCACGTCGGCGGGGACGTCCTTGGGGGTCTGGGTCACGAAGAACACCCCGACCCCCTTCGAGCGAATCAGCCGGACCGTCTGCGTGACGGCCTCCAGGAACGCCTTCGAGGCCCCGTTGAACAGCAGGTGCGCCTCGTCGAAGAAGAACACGAGCTTGGGCCGCTCCAGGTCGCCCACCTCGGGCAGCCGGCCGTGCAGATCGGCCAGCAGCCACATCAGGAAGGTGGAGAACAGCTGCGGCTTGTCCTGCACGGCGGCCAGCTCCAGGACCGAGACCACCCCGCGCCCCTCGCCGGCGGTCCGCAGCAGTTCGCTGGTGTCGAATTCGGGTTCCCCGAAGAAATCCGAGGCCCCCTGTTGTTCGAACGCGGTGAGGGCCCGGAGAATCACCCCGGCGGTGACGGTGGAAAGGCCGCCGATCCCCTTGAGTTCCGCTTTTCCGCGTTCCGACACGAGAAACGCGACCACCGCCCGGAGATCCTTCAGGTCGTAGAGTTCCAGGCCCTTGGAGTCCGCGTAGTGGAAGATCAGTCCGAGGGATTGTTCCTGGGTCTGATTCAGTCGGAGGATCTTCGAGAGCAGGATCGGCCCGAAACTCGTGACGGTGGCCCGCAACGGAATTCCCGGGCCGATGCCGCCGAGGGAGTAGAACTCGCACGGGGACCCGGCCGGCTCCCAGGTCTGGCCCACGTCGGCGGCGCGTTCGGCGACCTTCGCCGAGGCCGGGCCGGGGGCCGAGATCCCGGACACGTCCCCCTTCACGTCGGCGAGGAAGACCGGGACCCCCGCGGCGGAGAGCTGCTCGGCCACCAGTTGGAGGGTCTTGGTCTTGCCGGTTCCGGTGGCCCCGGCCACCAGCCCGTGCCGGTTGAGCACGGCCAGCGGGATCCGGATCGGGTGTTCGGGCCGGCAGACGCCCTCCCACAGCAGCGCCCCCAACTCCAGCGCGGGCCCGGCGAAGGCGTAACCGGAACCGATCCGGGCGGCCGGCCCGGCCTCCGCGTCGGCCGTCGGCCCGGTCGCTCGCGCCGTTCCGCCCGCGTTCGCCGGCGCTTCCCCGTCCGGCCCCGGACCGGTGCCCTGCTCGCTCATGTTCGCTCCCGGAATAGCCCTGTTTCGTCACCTTTGCACTCGTGGCGCGAGGCTGCGCCCGCAGGCGCCGGCCCGGTAGGCTTTCCGTGTGATCTTCAAGCGCATCGGAAACGGGCGGCCGTACCCCGACCACGGACGGGAAAGCACCCGGCAGTGGGCGGACGTCGCGCCGCGCCCGGTCCGACTCGACCAGCTCGTCACCACGAAGGGTCAGTTGGACCTGGAGACGCTCCTGGCCGAGGACTCCACCTTCTACGGGGACCTCTTCGCGCACGTCGTGAAGTGGCAGGGGGACCTCTACCTGGAGGACGGGCTGCACCGGGCCGTGCGCGCCGCGCTCCAGCAGCGCCAGGTGCTGCACGCCCGCGTCCTCGAACTGGGCTGATCCCCCGGCCGCGCCGGCCCGGCGGGGCCGGTCCCGGGCGGCCCCGGGCCCACCGGGGCGGGCCCGCGCGCACCGCTGCCCTGATCCCGTGCGCGACTCCCGTATCGCCCGCCACGTCCCGCACCACCCGCGCCGGCCGCCCCGTGCGAATCCCGCGTCGCGTGAAACCCGTGCGCGAATGAAGATTCGAATACATTCCCCGGCGCGCCGCCTTTGCGGCCGGTTGCGCCTTTCGGGTCGGGTTCGATAAATCCGTTGATCATTCGGTAGGCATCGTCACGGAGCGGCACTACCCTGCGCTCATGAGTATGCTCACTCCCCCCGGCATGGGCGGAAAATACCGCGTCACGGGAGCCGCCTACCCTCGTATGAAACGCCCCCGACGCCGCCGCCGCGTCATCCTCGCCACCCTCGGCTCCACCCTGACGCTGAGCCTGCTCGGCTACGGGACCCTGCAACTCGTCGACGTCTTCCAAGGCGACGCCCCCACCGAACACCGCGCCTCGGCCGCCGGCCGCAAGAACTGCCCCGAGGCCGGCGCCCCCGCCCACCCCGAAGCCCCCACCGGCGCCACCCGGGTCCGTCAGGCCGCCGCCGCGGCCCCCACGACCCCGGCCGCCCCGGCCCTGCCCGCCCCGAGCGGGATCACCGTCAACGTCTTCAACGCCACCCCCCGCGCGGGCCTGGCCAAGTCCGTCGGCGAGGAACTGCGCAAACGCGGGTTCGTCGTCGGCACGGTCGGCAACGCCCCCGCGGCCTTCGACAAGAAGATCCCGGGCGTCGGCATACTGCTCGGCTCCCCCCGCACCGACAAGGGCGTCTACACCGTGCTCGGCACCCAGCTCCCGGGCGCCAAGCAGCAGAACGACACCCGCGAGGGCCGGGAGGTCGACCTCATCCTCGGCACCGGCTTCACCGCCCTCGCCGGCAAGGAGGACGCGGCCCGCGCCCTGGCCGCCCTCACCAGGCCCGCCCCCGCACCGTCCACCACCTGCTGACACGGGAAACGGACGGGACCCGACGACGCCGGGCTCCCGCCCGCGCGCCGCACCGGCCCGTCCGTTCCCGAACGTCCGCGAAGAACCCGACCGCTACTCGGCCGCGCCGTACATCCGGTCGCCCGCGTCGCCGAGGCCCGGCACGATGTAGCCGTGCTCGTTGAGCCGCTCGTCGATCGAGGCCGTCACCACGGTCACCGGCTGGCCCGCCAGCTCGCGCTCCATGATCTCGATGCCCTCGGGCGCCGCCAGCAGCACCACGGCGGTCACGTCGTCCGCGCCCCGCTTGATCAGTTCCTTGATCGAGACGATCAGGGTGCCGCCGGTGGCCAGCATCGGGTCCACCACGTACACCTGGCGCCCCGAGAGGTCCTCGGGCATCCGGGTCGCGTACGTGGACGGCTCCAGCGTCTCCTCGTTGCGGACCAGGCCCATGAAGCCCACCTCGGCCGTCGGCAGCAGCCGCACCATGCCGTCGAGCATGCCCAGACCGGCGCGCAGGATCGGCACCACCAGGGGACGGGGGTAGGACATCTTCACGCCGGTGGTCGGACCGACCGGGGTCTCGATGTCGGCGGACTCGGTGCGCACGTCCCGGGTCGCCTCGTACGCGAGGAGAGTCACCAGTTCGTCGGCGAGCCGACGGAAGGTGGGGGAGTCGGTGCGCTTGTCGCGCAGGGTGGTCAGTTTGTGCGCCACCAGCGGGTGGTCGACGACGTGAATCCGCATGTCCCCACAGTAACCGGGCCCGACCGGCATGTGAGACCGCTCGCGCCCGCGCGCGCTGTGGCGTCAAACCCCCGGTCCGGGGGAAGGTGGGATTCCGGGGGTCCGCTTCGCGCCGGCGGAGGGGGACGACACCGACCAACCAGCCTGGGGTGGTGGCCGATGGCCGAGGAGCAGCCGACCGGAGCGCGCGGCGGACGCCCCCTGCCGCCACGCCGCGCCGGAACCGACCCCGCCGATCCGGGTGACGTACGCGACACCGCGCGCCCCCGCTCCGGCACCCGCGCCGGCCCGCCCGCCGACCCCGACACCGACCGCGGGGACGACGCGCCCGACCCCGACGCCCCCGAGACCGCCGCCGAGCGCCGGGCCCGCCGGGCCCAGTTCCTGCGCGAGCTGCACGAGGCCCGGGAACTGCGCGACCGCGTCCAGCCCCGCCGCGCCCGGGCCGCCCGGATGCGCCAACAGATGCGGATGCGCACGTTCCGGTGGTGAGCGCGGCGCCGGCCGCGCGGGGCCGTACGGGTGAGGCCCCCGCGCCCCGCCGTCCCCCGGCGCCCGAGGCGGCGCACGGGCGCCCGCGCGCGCGTCCGACGGAGTCCGTGTGCGCCCCGAGGGCCCGGCGCGGGGGTGGCGCGGCACGACGCAAGCGCGGAAGACCTCTCGCATCGCCGCCGTTTCTGCCACGATGCCGAGGGGATCGGGGTCGAGACGGCGCGCACGCGCTCCGTCCGCCCCCCGTCCGCCTCCGCCGGGGGGACCCTCCAACCGGCACGCCTATGACCAGTGGGAGAGTCACGGTGTATTTCGCCGCTCTGCTCGCGCGCACCGAAGACGGGTGGGTAGCGAGCGACATGGAACTCGACTCCGTCGAAACACTGACGGACCTGACGGAACTGGCGCGAGAAGGCGCCGTCGAGGACGACACGGTGGTCGTGCTCGTCGAGCAGGAGGACGCCTGGTTCGGCGTCATCCGGATCGACGGCGAAGAGGACCCGCGCCTGTACGTCTCCAACGCGGCCCTCGCCGCCCGCAGTTCGTACGGAGCGCTGCTCACCGAGGAGTTGCTCGGCACCGATTCGAACGAGGACGAGGACCTCGACGTCCTCGACCTCGACGGCACCGAGGGCGACGAGGAGGAGGAGCCGACCGCCCACTACCCCGACGACCCGGACGAGGCGGACCCGGCCCCGGACACCGACCCGGTGGCCGAGGCCCACGTGAGCGCCCCCCGGCAGGGCGGCGACCGCGCCCCGCAGGGCCCCCTCGGCGACGACCGGCTGCTGGCCGACCTCGGCGTCTCGGCCAGGGAACTGGCCGCGTTCGACGGGGACGCCATCGGCGAACTGGCGGAGGCCCTCGGCGCGTCCGAGGTGCTGGAGGCCGTGCGCTAGTGGGCATCGAGCACCACCTCGGGCCCGGAACCGGCACCACGGGTTCCGGGCCCGTCCCCGACCCCGCCCCCGACCCCGATCCCGGCACGGCGTTCCCCGAGCTCGCGGCGGCCGATCCGGTCCGCGCGCCCTGGTACGAGCCCATGCGGCGGGCCCTGGCGGAGGCCGAACGGGCCGTGCCGGCCGGCGACGTGCCGGTCGGCGCCCTCGTCCTGGCCCCCGACGGCTCCGTCCTGGCCACCGGGCACAACGAGCGCGAGGCCCTCGGCGACCCCACCGCCCACGCCGAACTCCTCGCCCTGCGCCGGGCCGCGGCGCGCGCGGGGGAGTGGCGGCTGACCGACTGCACCCTCGTCGTGACCCTGGAGCCCTGCGTGATGTGCGCGGGCGCCGTCCAGCAGTCCCGGGTGGCCCGGGTGGTGTTCGGGGCGGACGACGAGAAGGCCGGCGCGGCCGGCTCCGTGTGGGACCTGCTGCGCGACCGGCGGCTCAACCACCGCCCCGAGGTGATCCGCGGGGTCCTGGGAGCCGAGTGCGCGGCCCGTCTCACGGAGTTCTTCCGGACCCTGTGACCTGCCCCGGAGCCCGCGACGGCGCGGCGCCCGGGAACGGATTTCGGTACTCGGGCCGGCGTGGGCTAAGCTCTCTCTCGGTAGCGTGTCCGAGCGGCCGAAGGAGCACGCCTCGAAAGCGTGTGAGGGGGCAACTCCTCCGTGGGTTCAAATCCCACCGCTACCGCTCGATCGAGAGCCCCGCCCCGCAAGGGTTGGGGCTCTCGGCGTATCCACACCGGCGTCCGCGCGGCCCGCGCCCGACCCGTGACCGGCCCGCGCCCCGGCGCGCGTCGTACTCCGCACCGGTGAGCCCGCGCCGTTCGCGCCTCCCTCGCGTGACCGCCCCTCCCCCGCTCCCGTTGACACGGCATGACCAAGACCCAGCGCGTCCTCGCCGCCCTCGCCCTCGCGGGCGCCGCCGCCGGCCTCGCCGCCCCCGCCGCCTCCGCCGCCGAGGCCGGTCCTGCCCTGGCCCCCCTGACCCTCCCGGACCTGCCTTCGGCGCCCGGCACCCCGCCGGGGGCCACCCCGCGCAACGTCCAGGAGATCGGTTCGCAGCTGAACGAGCTGCGGCAGCTGGACCAGCTCGCCACCGTCCCGGACAAGCTGATGCCCGTGGTGGAGCCCGCGGCCCCGGTGCTCGGCCTGCTCGGCGCGATCCAGTAGCGGACGCCTCGGGGCCCGGCCCCGGACAACGCGTCGAAGGCCCCGACCTGAGGTCGGGGCCTTCGCACGTTGGGACGGGGGAAGCGGCATCGGGGGGACAAGCCGCTTCCCCCGATGAGGACGGACCTGCCAGTCCAAGCCGCAGTCAGGGGGGAAGCTTGCGGCTCGGACCCCGCAGTGAGGTCCTGTCCCTCCGCCCTCCGATTTCCTGCCAGAACCGGTGGGCTCGAGAACAATTCTGCCCTCGCCCACCACCCCCCGCCGGCGGCAAAGGGCCCCGCACCCGGGGCCATTGGTCCCTAAAGCGCAGGTGAGTGATCGGGGAGCACCCGCTACACTCGCCCGACGCAGCAAGGACCGGCAGGGGAGGCCGAAACCGCTCATGGACGTCAAGAAGATCATCATGGGCGCACTTGTCGTGTTCGTCCTCTACGTGATCATCACCCAACCGGCCAAAGCGGCGGATTTCGTCGGCATCGGCTTCCAGGGGATATCGGACGCCGCGACCGGAATCGGGACGTTCATGACCGAACTG
Source organism: Streptomyces dryopteridis (assembly GCF_049606955.1). Taxonomy (NCBI): domain Bacteria; kingdom Bacillati; phylum Actinomycetota; class Actinomycetes; order Kitasatosporales; family Streptomycetaceae; genus Streptomyces; species Streptomyces dryopteridis. Next base: position 2,729,498 of record NZ_CP187113.1, read on the forward strand.
GTCACCTGATCGCGCCCGACGCGCCGCCGCCCCTTCTTCCTCGACCCGCCCCCGATCCGCCCCCGCCGTCCTCGGCGCGGGGCTTTTCTCGTCCCCGGGAAAACCACCCGCATGCCACGTGCGAGAACCTTCGAAAATTGCCCTGAATTGCCCAACTTGCCCACAACACGGCGATATAGGGTGCTTGCACACGGTGCACATGTCTTGTGATGCTATGACCGCTTTTGACGGAAGACTTGATGTGTGACGAAGGGGTGGCGAACCGTGCCGGCCAGTACTGCGCCTCAGGTGCCACCCCAGCAGGAGCCGCACGCTCCCGCCTCCCCCGCCGGCCCGACCACCCTCGCGCCGGCCGTCACGACGGCCCTCGCGCCGGCCGCCGCCTCGCGCCCGCCGGGGCCGGCCCCGCGCTCGACCCCGTTCGGCCCGAGCGGCCAGGCCCGCCCGCAGGGGCGCGGCGCGGACACCCGGGCGCTGACCCAGGTGCTCTTCGGGCGGCTGAAGACCCTGGAGCCGGGCACCGGCGAGCACCAGCGGGTGCGCGGGGCCCTGATCGAGGCGAACCTGCCCCTGGTGCGGTACGCGGCGGCCCGGTTCCGCAGCCGCAACGAGCCGATGGAGGACGTGGTGCAGGTGGGCACCATCGGGCTGATCAACGCCATCGACCGCTTCGACCCGGACCGCGGCGTGCAGTTCCCCACCTTCGCGATGCCCACCGTGGTCGGCGAGATCAAGCGCTACTTCCGCGACAACGTGCGCACCGTGCACGTGCCGCGCCGGCTGCACGAGCTGTGGGTGCAGGTGAACGCGGCCACCGAGGACCTCACCACCCAGCACGGCCGCACCCCCACCACCGCCGAGATCGCGGCCCGGCTGCGGATCGGCGAGGACGAGGTGCTGTCCTGCATCGAGGCGGGCCGCTCGTACCACGCGACCTCGCTGGAGGCGGCGCAGGAGGGCGACGGGCTGCCGGGGCTGGTGGACCGGATCGGCTACGAGGACCCGGAGCTGGCCGGGGTCGAGCACCGCGACCTCGTGCGGCACCTGCTCGTCCAACTCCCCGAGCGGGAACAGCGGATCCTGCTGCTGCGGTACTACAACAACCTGACCCAGTCGCAGATCAGCGCGGAGCTCGGGGTCTCGCAGATGCACGTCTCCCGACTGCTCGCGCGCAGCTTCGCCCGGCTCCGATCCGCAAACAGGATCGAAGCCTGACCCGAAAGAGTGGAGATCATCGGCGCCGACCCCGACATATCGGGACATTTCTCAAAGTTTCACCACTGTCGCTGGACGGATATGTCGACTTGGCGCTACAGCGTGTTGCCGACATGTGACATTCTGCTTGAACCGCGTTTGCCGCAGCCCCGCCTCCGGTATTCAGGTGGAGGCGCTGCGTTCCTCCGACGGAAGCGCCCGACGCGACCGTCCGCGACCTCAAGGGGGTGGCATGTCCGTAGAACAGGGCAGCTCCAAGGTGCTCACACTCGTCAAGGACGAGACCGCACCGGCCGTGTCCGAACCGACGGCAGCCCCGCCGGCGCCCATCGACACCCGCACGCTCTCGCGCTCCCTGTTCCACCGACTCGCCGGCCTCGACACCGACAGCCCCGAGCGGGCCTACGTGCGGGACACCCTGATCGAGCTCAACCTGCCGCTGGTGCGGTACGCGGCGGCCCGCTTCCGCAGCCGCAACGAGCCGATGGAGGACATCGTCCAGGTCGGCACCATCGGCCTGATCAAGGCGATCGACCGCTTCGACTGCGAACGCGGGGTCGAGTTCCCCACCTTCGCGATGCCGACCGTCGTGGGCGAGATCAAGCGCTTCTTCCGCGACACCTCGTGGTCCGTGCGCGTCCCGCGCCGGCTCCAGGAGCTGCGGCTGGCGCTGACCAAGGCCAGTGACGACCTGGCCCAGCGCCTGGACCGGTCGCCGACCGTGCCGGAGCTGGCGGCCGTGCTCGGCGTCACCGAGGAGGAGGTCGTCGACGGGCTCGCCGTCGGCAACGCCTACACCGCCTCCTCCCTCGACTCCCCCTCCCCCGAGGACGACGGCGGCGAGGGCTCGCTCGCCGACCGGCTCGGGTACGAGGACACCGCGCTCGAAGGGGTCGAGTACCGCGAGTCCCTCAAGCCGCTGCTGGCCAAGCTGCCGCCCCGGGAGCGCCAGATCATCATGCTGCGCTTCTTCGCGAACATGACCCAGTCGCAGATCGGCGAGGAGGTCGGCATCTCCCAGATGCACGTCTCCCGGCTGCTCACCCGCACCCTGGCCCAGCTCCGGCAGGGTCTGATCGGGGACTGACCGCGCGGGGCCCCGGCCCCGCACCCTTCCTCTTTGACGGTTCGTCAGCAACACTGCCGCCATGCGCCAAGGAGGACCCCCGGCATCGGTCACGCGCGCCCTCGCCCTGACCGCCGTCACCGCCCTCGCCGCCGTCTGCCTCGGCGGGTGCGGCGACGGCGCGGGCCCGGGCTTCGCGGCCATGGGCGCGGCCGGGGACGGCTCCACGCCGTCCGCCGGGCGCCCCGTGCCGCCCCGGGGCGGGGTGGAACTGCACCCCCTCGACCGCCCCGGCGCCCCCGGCACGCCCCCGTCCGGCACTCCCGGCACGACGCCGGGGACCACGCCCGGCCTCCCGTCCGGCGCCGGCGACACCTCGGGCCACACGGGCACGGGCGGGACCACGGGCGGCACCCCCGGCGGCGCGAGCACGGGCGGCGGCACGGGCGGCTCCGCGACCGGCGGCGCCGGCGGCACGGCGTCCGGCGGCACGGGCGGCTCCGCCTCGGGCGGCACGAGCGGCTCCGGCGGCTCGGGCAGCGGCGGCTCCGGTTCGGGGGGCTCCGCGTCCGGGGGCTCGGCGTCCGGCGGCACGGGCGGGTCCGTGTCCGGGGGCTCGTCCTCGGGCGGGCCGGGCACGCCGAAGCCGCCACCCGCGAAGCCCACCCCGTCCACCCCGACCCCGTCGAAGCCACCGAAGCCCACCCCCTCCGACCCGCCGAAGCCCCCGCCCTCCCCGGCCCGGATCTCCGTGGGCCCGCCCGCGCGCGCCGCGGCCGGCGCCCGCTGGTGCGAACGGGTCACGGTCACGTTCACCAACAGCGGCGGGACCGCCGCGCGTTCCGGCACCGTCACCTTCGCGACCCACATCATCGGCGCGCTCGGGGTGGACTGGGGCACCCGCACCAGCACCCAGGCCCTCCCCGTCCCGATCGCCGGCGGCAGCTCCCGCACGGCCGGCTTCACGGTCTGCGTGGACGCCTGGCGGGTGCCGCTGGGCATGCACATCGAGACCCGTCAGGTGACCGCCACCTGGCGCTGACCCGACACCCACCCGGCATCCCCCAGCCCTGAATGTCGCTTTTCCTGCGATTCGCAACCCGCAGCGGCTCCACATTTCCGATTCCTTGGGGTTCCTTTACCCCGTCTTGCCCGAATCAGTTTGCCTGCGGCAACCAACGATCCTATGGTTGCTCAAAGCAACGACATACGGGGAGGGTGCGGGATGACCGCGGTCACGGCCTCGCTCTACGAGGAGCTGGCACGCCGCCTCTCCGCGATCGGGGCGGTCAAACGGGAACTGGCGCGCCACCTGCCCGCCGCCTGTCCGCCCGGCCCCGCCGCCGTGCTGACCGTCCTGGACCGCCACGGCGGCGCCGGGGTCAGCCGGCTCGCGGAACTGCTGGCCGTGGACATCTCGGTGACCAGCCGACACGTCACCCACGTCGTGGAGCGCGGCTGGGTCGAGCGCGTGCCCGACCCGGCCGACGGCCGCTGCCGGATCCTGCGGATCACCCCGGCCGGCCGTGACCTGCTGACCGAACTGACGGCCCGCCACACGGCGGCGCTGGAACACGCCCTCGCGGACTGGTCCGCCGAGGACGTCGCCCACCTGACCATCCTGCTGGCCCGACTCCGATCGAGCTTCCAGAACTGAGGAACCACATGGCCACGACCACACCGAAGGGTGTGCGGGGAGGCAACCGGTCGGAGAACCCGCCCGAATCCGCCCCCATGACGCACGGCGACATCATGAAGGCGCTGTCCGGGCTGATGCTCGGCATGTTCGTCGCGATCCTGTCCTCGACGATCGTCTCCAACGCCCTGCCGCAGATCATCACCGACCTCGGCGGCACCCAGTCCTCCTACACCTGGGTGGTCACCGCCGCCCTCCTGTCGATGACCGCCGCCACCCCGCTGTGGGGCAAGCTCTCCGACCTGTTCAGCAAGAAGCTGCTGGTCCAGATATCCCTGGTCATCTACGTGGTCGGCTCCATGGTGGCCGGCATGTCCCAGAACACCGGCATGCTGATCGCCTGCCGCGTGGTCCAGGGCATCGGCGTCGGCGGTCTCTCCGCCCTGGCCCAGATCGTGATGGCCGCGATGATCTCGCCCCGCGAGCGCGGCCGCTACAGCGGCTACCTCGGCGCGGTCTTCGCCGTCGCCACCGTCGGCGGCCCGCTGCTCGGCGGCGTGATCACCGACACCGACTGGCTCGGCTGGCGCTGGTGCTTCTACGTCGGCGTGCCCTTCGCGATCATCGCCCTGGTGGTGCTCCAGCGCACCCTGAAGCTCCCGGTGGTCCGTCGGGACGTGAAGGTGGACTGGCTCGGCGCGTTCCTGATCAGCGGCGCCGTCTCGCTGCTGCTGATCTGGGTCACCCAGGCCGGCGACTCCTACGACTGGGTCTCCTGGCAGACCTGGGCGATGACGGGCGGCGCGCTGCTGCTCGGCGTGCTGTTCGTGGTGGTCGAGAACCGCGCGAGCGAGCCGATCATCCCGCTGCGCCTGTTCCGCAACAAGACCATCACCCTGGCCTCGGCCGCGTCCCTGTTCGTCGGCGTCGCGATGTTCTCCGGCACCGTCTTCTTCAGCCAGTACTTCCAGCTCGCCCGGGGCGAGTCGCCGACCATGTCCGGCGTCCTCACCATCCCCATGATCGGCGGCCTGTTCGTCTCCTCCACCGTCTCCGGTCAGATCATCACCAAGACCGGCCGGTGGAAGGCGTTCCTCGTCGCGGGCGGCGTGCTGCTCACGGCCGGCCTCGGCCTGCTCGGCACCCTGCGGTACGACACCCCGTACTGGCACACGGCGATCTTCATGGCGCTGACCGGCCTCGGCCTCGGCATGATGATGCAGAACCTCGTCCTCGCCACCCAGAACCAGGTGGCCCCGCAGGACCTCGGCGCGGCCAGCTCCGTCGTCACCTTCTTCCGTTCCCTCGGCGGCGCGGTGGGCGTCTCGGCGCTCGGCGCCGTCATGGCCCACCAGGTCACCGGCTACGTCAAGGACGGCATCACCGCGCTCGGCCCGAAGGCCGCGGCGGCCTTCGGCCACGGCGGCACCGGCGGCGGGGGCATCCCCGACCTCGACAAGCTGCCCGCCCCGCTGCGCCAGGTGATGGAGAGCGCTTACGGGCACGGCGTCGGCGACGTGTTCCTCTACGCGGCCCCGTTCGCCGCCCTCGGACTCGTCCTCTGCCTGTTCATCAAGGAGGTCGCGCTGCGCTCCGGCAACCCCACCGCGCAGCCCGCCGCCGCGAGCGTGGAGAACGGCGCGGCCGACACGGCCGCCGCGAGCGGGGTGGAGATCGAGCCCGCCACCGCCGTCCCGAGCCCCCGCTCGGCCCGCGCGGAGGACTGAACCCGCACCGCCCCGTGATCCCCGAAGGGCCCCGCTCCACCACACCGGAGCGGGGCCCTTCGGCGTCGGCTCAGGCCCCCGCGACGCGTTCCGCGCGCGCGGCGTACCCCTCGATGCCCGCCACCAGCAGGTCCAGGGCGATCTCGAACTCGCCCGGGGCCGTCCCGCGCGGCCGGCACCCGTGCCCCTGGAGGAAGCGCGAGACCACGAGGTGGGCCCCCGACCGACCGGCCTCGCTCAACCCGGTGGCCTCCAGGATCCGGCGCAGGGCCGCGTCGAAGGCCCGCGCGTGCGGCCCGATGTTCGGGTACTCGCCGATCAGCCGCGCCACCCACGGGTGCGCGGCCGACACCGCCCGGTGCCCCCGGGCCAGTTCCCGCAACCGCTCCGACCAGTCGGCCCCGGCCGGCTCCGGGGGCAACCGGACCTCGCCCAGGGCCCGGTCCAGGGCCAGTTCGAGCAGATCGTGCTTGGTGTCCACGTACCAGTACAGGGACATCGCGGTCACGCCCAACTCGGCCGCCAACCGCCGCATCGAGAACCGGGACAGGCCCTCGGCGTCGAGGAGGCCGACGGCCCGGACCGTGATCCGCTCGCGGTCCAGCCCCGTGGGCAACTCGCCCCGACGGCGGGTGGATCCGACCGGACCGGGGCTGAGCCACACACTGCCGCGCGGGGTGTCGGTGTCGGTCGCTGTCACCACGGGTGCCCTCCTCGGACGCCCGGCTCCGGTCCGGAAACTCCCGGTGCGCCCCCTTCATGCTAGGGGGAATTCGCACGGATGACCCGCAAGCCCCGCTCCGGTGTGACGCGTTGGGCCACGCGGGGGCGCGCGGCCGTCCCCCGAACGGCCGCCGCCCCGCCCGACCGGGTGAACCGGAGGGCGGGGCGGACGGACGCGGGCGCGTGAGGGCGGACGCTCAGGCGCGCGGGGCGGTCAGGTCGTAGACGGTCACCCCGTCCACCGTGCGGGCCGTGAAGTGCTCGGCCACCCACGTCGTGATCTCGGCCGAACCCGTCCCGCCCGGCCCCCCGAAGCCGCCGCCCCGACCGCCGTCACGGCCGCCGTCGGCGGACAGGAACCAGTGGATCCTGCCCTGGGCCACGTACTCCCGGAACCGCTCCGGGGTGGGCGAGGGGTCGCTGCCGTTGAACCCGCCGATCGGCATCACCGGCTCCCGCGAGGCCAATTGGTAGCCGGCCGCGTTCTGACTGCCGACGGTCGCGGCCGTCCACGTGTACCGGTCGGCGTCGGCGACCAGCAGTGCGCGCAGGGCGGCCGAGACCTTCGTGCCGTTCAGCAGCCCGCCGGCGCCGCCGCCCGGGCCGCCCCGCCCGGCCTCGCCGAAGCCCCCGAAGCCACCGGCCGCACCGGCCGCACCCGCACCGGACCGCCGCCCGTCCCGCCCGGTGCCCGCGCCGCCGGAGCCGCCCGGCGCGCCCTGACCGGCCTGACCGGCCTGACCGGCCTGACCGGCCGCCGTGCCCGGCAGCCCCGGCGCGCCCGCCGGCGGCCGCTCGCCGCGCGGCGGCCCGCCCCGGAACCCGCCGGCCCCGCCCGGCCCGCCCCGACCGCCCGCGACGGCCGGCCCGGCGGTCACGATGGAGCCCGTGTGCCCGCTCGCCACCGTGCTCAGGCAGTACGCGAACGGGCCGCCCAGGCACGCCGTCAACGCCAGCAGCCCCACCACCGGCCACAGGCCGCGCGCCCGGGACCCCAGCCGGGGCGCCAGGAACAGGCCCAGGCCCGCGAGCAGGCCGGCGCCCGCCACCAGCCACCGCAACCACGGCAGCCAGTCCGTCGACCGCCCCAACAGCACCCAGGCCCAGGCCCCGGTCCCGGCGACGGTCACCGCGAGGCAGCCGCGCGCGAGCGGGTGCCCCCGTTCCTCCCAGAGCACCGCGACCCCCATGCCCACCACCGCGGCCACGAACGGCGCCAGCGCCACCGTGTAGTACTGGTGGAAGATGCCGCGCATCAGGCTGAACACCGCCGCCGTGAGCAGCAGCGGGCCGCCCCAGGCGAGGAACGCGGCGCGGGCCGCCGCGTCCGGGGAGACCACGGCCCGGCGCGCCCGCCACGTCACCACCAGCCCGGCCACGAGCAGCAGCAGGGCGGCCGGCAGCAGCCAGGCGATCTGCCCGCCCACGTCCGTGCCGAACAGCCGCCCGAGGCCCGTCTCGCCCCAGCCCCCGCCACCGCCGCGTCCGCCGCCGCCGCCCACGCTGCCGGTCTCCTCGCCGTTGATCCGGCCGAGCCCGTTGTAGCCGAAGGTCAGGTCCCAGAACGAGTTGTTCCGCGAGCCCCCGATGTACGGCCGCGAGTCCGCCGGCCACAGCGAGACCGCCAGCGGCCACCAGCCGCCCACGACCACCAGCGCCAACGCCCCCAGCCCGAGCTGCCCCCAGCGGCGCAGTGGCCGGGTCGGGGCGCACACCAGGTACAGCGCCGCGAGCGGCGGCACGATCACCAGGGCCTGGAGGGTCTTGGTGAGGAAGGCGCAGCCCAGCAGCGCGCCCGCCGCCACCAGCCACCGGGTGTGCGCGCCGTCCAGGGCCCGCATGACCGCGTGCACGGAGAGGACGAGCAGCAGGGTCAGCAGGGCGTCGGGATTGTCGAAGCGGAACATCAGCGCGGCGACCGGGGTCAGGGCGAAGACCCCGCCCGCGAGGAGACCGGCGGCCGGGCCGAACCAGCGGCGCACCGAGGCGTACAGCACCCCGGTCGCGGCCACGCCCATCAGGGCCTGGGGCAGCAGGAGTTGCCAGGAGCCCAGCCCGAAGAGGCGGACCGAGAGGGCCATCGGCCACAGGGCGGCCGGCGGCTTGTCCACGGTGATGGAGTTGCCGGCGTCGGAGGAGCCGAAGAAGAAAGCCTTCCAGCTCACCGAACCCGCTTGGGCGGCCGCCGAGTAGAAGGAGTTGGCCCAGCCGGAGGCGCTCAGGTCCCAGGTCAGCAGCAGGGCGGTGCCGAGCAGCAGCCCCGCGAGCGCGGGCCGCTCCCAGCGGGGCCGCGCGGGGGCCGGGGCGGTCTCGGCCGGGGCGGTCTCGGGCGGGGCGGTCATCGCTCGGTGTCCTTGTCGGTGGGTTCGGGGAAGATCCAGGCCCGGAAGAGCAGGAACCGCAGGGCCGTCGCGGCGAGTCCGGCGGTGCCCAGGACGCCGATCTCGGTGCCGCGCGCGGGGGTGGGGGTGGCCGCGTGCAGGGCGATGAGGGCGCCGGAGGTCAGCGCGAGCCCGACCGCGAACACCAGCAGCCCCTGGGCCTGGTGGCGCACGAGGCGGACCCGGCCGCGGACCCCGAAGGTCAGGCGCCGGTTGGCGGTGGTGTTGCCGAGGGCCGCGAGCAGCAGGGCGAGGGCGTTGGCGGCCTGCGCGGGCAGGCCCTGCCGGCGCAGCAGCTCGTACAGCCCCGCCCACACCAGGGTGGACAGCAGGCCGACGGCGCAGAACCCGAAGAGCCGGCGGGGCAGGGCGCGCGGCACGGTGGGCAGCGCGGCCCGGTCCCGGGGGTCGTCGCCGAAGGGACGGGCGAGGCGTTCCAGGGGCAGGGCGCCGGCGCCCAGGGCGCGGCCGATCCGCCAGACCCCCTTGAGGTCCTCCACGGCGGTGCGCACGATCCGGACGCTGGAGCGGGGGTCGTCCACCCAGTCCACCGGCACCTCGTGGATGCGCAGGCCGGCCCGTTCGGCGAGCACGAGGAGTTCGGTGTCGAAGAACCAGCCGGGGTCCTCGACCAGCGGCAGCAGCCCCCGGGCCACATCGGCGCGGATGGCCTTGAACCCGCACTGGGCGTCGCTGAACCGGGCCGCGAGGGAGGAGCGCAGGATCAGGTTGTAGGCGCGGGAGACGAACTCCCGTTTCGCGCCGCGCACCACGCGGGAGGAGCGGGCCAGTCGGGTGCCGATCGCGAGGTCGGAGTGGCCGGAGATGAGCGGGGCGACCAGGGGCAGCAGGGCGTTGAGGTCGGTGGAGAGGTCCACGTCCATGTAGGCGAGGACGGGGGCGTCGGACGCGGCCCACACGGTGCGCAGGGCCCGGCCCCGGCCCTTCTCCGGCAGCCGGGTCACCCGCACGTCCGGGAGTTCGGCGGCGAGGCCGGCGGCCAGTGCGGCGGTGCGGTCGGTGCTGGCGTTGTCGGCGACGGTGATGCGGAAGGGGTAGGGGAAGGTCCGGGTCAGATGGGCGTGCAGCCGGCGCACGCAGGGATCCAGGTCGGTCTCCTCGTTGTGGACCGGGACCACCACGTCGAGCACCGGCGCGCCGGCGTCGGGGGCCAGGGCGGTACGTGCGGGCAGGGTGCCCGGGGCGATGTCGAGGGCCATGCGCCGAGCCTCGGCGGCGGCCCTGTCACGGTCGTGTGGCGGGCCTGTGGGCGGGCTGTGAGTGCGGGGCGGCGTGTGGCAGGCGGACCCGGAAGAGGGTGTGGCCGGGGCGGCTGTCCACGGTCACGGTGCCGTGGTGCGCGGCCACGACGGCGTGCACGATGGCCAGGCCGAGCCCGGTGGAGCCGGCGACCCGGGAGCGCGAGGCGTCGCCCCGGGCGAAGCGCTCGAAGACGTGCGGGAGGGTCTCGGGCGGGATGCCGGGGCCGTCGTCCTCCACCTCGATCCGCGTCCACGCTGTTTCACGTGAAACACGGGCCGTGACGGTGGTGCCGGGCGGGGTGTGCACGCGGGCGTTGGCGAGCAGGTTGACCAGCACCTGCTGGATCCGGGCGGCGTCCCCGCGCACCTCGACGGGCGCGTCGGGGGCGGCGGTCGCGAGCGGGTCGTCGGGGTCCGGCAGGTCCAGGCGCCAGTGGTGGTCGGGGCCGGCCACCCGGGCGTCGCCGAGGGAGTCCACGACCAGCGGCACGGGGTCGAACGCGGCGTGCTCCAGGGGGCGTCCGGCGTCGAGGCGGGCGAGCAGCAGCAGGTCCTCGACCAGGCCGGTCATCCGGCCGGCCTCGGACTCGATCCGGTTCAGGGCGTGCCGGGTGTCGGGGCCGGTCTCCTCCCGGCCGCGCCGGGTCAGTTCGGCGTAGCCCCGGATGGAGGCGAGCGGGGTGCGCAGTTCGTGACTGGCGTCGGCGACGAAGCGGCGGACCCGGGTCTCGCTCTCCTGCCGGGCCACCAGGGCCTCGGAGACGTGCCCGAGCATGCGGTTCAGGGCGGCGCCGACCTGGCCGACCTCGGTGCGGGGGTCGGCGAGGCCGGCGGGGACCCGTTCGCGCAGGTCTGGTTCGCCCCGGTGCAGGGGGAGTTCGGAGACCCGGGCGGCGGTGGCGGCGACCCGGCGCAGCGGCCGCAGGGCCACGCCGACGAGGGCGCTGCCGACGAGGGAGGCGGCGAGGATCCCGGCGAGGGTGACGCAGACCTCGACGGCCACGAGGGTGGTGACGGTGGAGTCCACGTCGCTGAGCGGGAAGCCGATCACGACCCGGCCGCCCGTCGGTCCCGTCCGGCTCTCGGCGGAGGCCACCCGGTAGCCGCCGAGGCCGGGCAGGTCGAGGTCGCGGGGGGTGCCGGAGAGGCCGGTGCGGGCCAGGGCGTGGGTCTGGGCGGGGGTCAGCGGGAGCCGGTGGTTCTCGGCGGCGGCCGCGGTGCGCACCCCGGCGCTCACGCCGCCTTGGGCGTCGAGGCGCAGCAGGACGGTGCCCAGGGGGGAACCGGGCGGGATGCCGAAGCCCTCCGGGCCCGCGCCGGCGGCGTCGGTGCGGGCCCCGTCGGGTCCGGGTTTGGTCCCGGGGACGCGCTCGCTCATCCGGACGGCGGCGCGGACCCGGTCGTCGAGTTCGCCCACGAGGTGGTCGCGCAGGGCGAGGGTGGTGATCGTGCCGATGGCGGCGCCCACGACCGCGATCAGGGAGACGGCCGAGACCACGAGGCGGGTGCGCAGGGACCAGGGGCGGCGGGCGCGGCCCCGGAGCACTATTCGGCCGGCTTGATGAGGTAGCCGGCGCCGCGGCGGGTGTGGATCAGCGGGGCGAGGCCGGGGCCGCTCTCCAGCTTGCGGCGCAGGTAGGAGATGTACAGCTCGACCACGTTGGCCTGGCCGCCGAAGTCGTAGGACCAGACCCGGTCGAGGATCTGGGCCTTGCTGAGGACCCGGCGGGGGTTGCGCATGAGGAAGCGCAGCAGCTCGAACTCGGTGGCGGTGAGGTGGATGTCGCGACCGGCGCGGCTGACCTCGTGGCTGTCCTCGTCCAGGCGCAGGTCGCCGACGGTGAGGACGGAGTCGGGGCGGTCGGCGCGGGCGGCGCCGGAGCGGCGGATCAGGCCGCGCAGCCGGGCCACGACCTCCTCCAGGCTGAAGGGCTTGGTGACGTAGTCGTCGCCGCCCGCCGTGAGGCCCGCGATCCGGTCCTCCACGGAGTCCTTGGCGGTCAGGAACAGGACCGGGACCTGCGGGAACTGGCGGCGGAGCTGGCCGAGGACGACGAGGCCGTCCATGTCGGGCAGCATCATGTCGAGGATGACCGCGTCGGGGCGGAAGTCGCGGGAGACCTTCAGGGCGTCGGCGCCGTCGCAGGCGGTGCGCACCTGGCAGCCCTCGTAGCGCAGGGCCATCGACAGGAGTTCGGACAGCGATGCCTCGTCGTCGACGACGAGGATCCGACAGGGGCCTCCGTCCGGCCGCAGCAGCGCGGCCGGGGCGGACCCGGTGGACGTGGACGCGGGGGAGACGGTCGGCGCGGTCATGGTGGTCAGCCTCGGCGGGAGCTCTGAGATCCCTCTTGGGGCTGTCTGTGAATCGGCTGAGAATCAGGCCGCCGGCAGGCCGAAGAGCCGGGCCCCGTTGTCGTGGCAGACCGCGCGCAGCCAGGGGTCGCCGAGGTCGAGGCGTTCCAGGGCGTGGAGTTGGTGGGCGTAGGGATAGGGGATGTTGGGGAAGTCGGTGCCGAGCAGGACCCGGTCGCCGAGGTCGGCGAGGCGGGCGGGGAGTCCGGGCGGCGGGGTCCCGAAGCCGTTCGCGAAGTCGGTGAGGGCCATGGTGGTGTCGAGGCGCACCTCGGGGTGGCGGTCGGCGAGGTCGGCGAACTCCTCGTACTCGGGCATGCCGAGGTGGGCCACGATCAGCGGCAGCCGGGGGTGGCGGGCCAGGACCCGGGCCATCGGTTCGGGGCCGGTGTGCTTGCCGGGCACGGGGCCGGAGCCGCAGTGCACGACCACGGGGGTGCGGGTCTCGGCGAGCAGGCCCCAGACCGGGTCGAGGAGCGGGTCGGTCGGGTCGTAGCCGCCGACCTGGAGGTGGGCCTTGAACACCCGGGCCCCGTCCGCCAGGGCCCGGGCCGTGTAGGCGGCGGCCTCGGGTTCGGGGAAGAAGGTGGCGGTGTGCAGGCAGTCGGGGACGCGGGCGGCGAACTCGGCGGCCCAGCCGTTGAGCCAGGCGGCCATCGCCGGTTTGTGCGGGTAGAGCATGGCGGTGAAGGCGCGCACCCCGAAGCCGCGCAGCAGCTCCACCCGCCGGTCCTCGGCGTGCCGGTAGGTGATGGGCCAGGGGGTCCCGGTCAGCGGGCCCACGGCGTCGAAGTACTCCCAGACCTTCGTCAGCACCCGCGCCGGCATGAAGTGGGTGTGCACGTCGACCAGGCCGGGCAGGCCCAGCCGCTCGGTGAACGCCCGCACGTCCCGGGTGTGCGCGTCGGTGTGCGCTTCGGTGTGCCCGCCCGGGTGCGCGGCGGCCTCGTGGTCCTCGTGGTCCTCGCACACGTTCGTCCGCCCCTCGTCGGTGATCGCCGGTGCCCAGAGTGCGGGGCGGGGGCGGTCAGAACAAGCCCTCCTGCCGGTCGGTGCGCAGGGCCGCGGTGGGTTCCGGCCCGGGGGCGGCGGGCCGCGGGCCGGGCGGCGGGGCGCTGACCCGCAGGCCGGCGAGAAGTCGCAGGTCGACCACGAGCCCCTCGGCGAGGTGCAGGTCGGGGCCGGCCACGCCGACGGGGGTGCCCGCGACGAGCAGGCCGTCGGGGGCGTGGGTCAGCACCCGGTCCGGGGCGGGCGCCCCGGTCAGCCCGAAGGCATCGGCGTGGTCGACCACCTCGCAGGGCAGGGGCTCCAGCGATTCGGGGCGGCCGGGCAGGGCCAGGGCGCGCGCGTGGAGGGCGGCGACCTCGGCGGCGCGTTCCCCGGCGGGCGGCAGGGCCCAGCGGGCGGCGCGCTTGCGCCCGTACCCGATCCGGTCGGGGATCCCGAGGGCGGCACGCAGGGTCTCCTCGGTGCGCCGGCCCGCCATCAGCGGTCCCCGGCCGAGCCAGGTCCAGGTCACGGCGCCCTGTTCGAGGAGTCGCGCGGCGCCCCGGGCCTCGCCGGTGATGCCCACCTTGAGCAGGCCGGGGCCGAACCAGGCCAGGTAGACCCGGTAGGGCCGGGGGTCGTCGGCGTGGGTGTCGGCGGCCACCGAGAAGGACCGGTCTATCCGGGCGCAGGAGGGGCACTGGGCCCGCGCGGTGCGGGCGGGCACCTCGGCGGCCTCGGGGCAGGGGGTTCGCCGCCCGGCCCGCCACACCCCGAGGCAGCGGCGCGGGCCGTGCACGAGGAAGGCCAGCGGCCGCCCCCGGGTCACGGCGCCGGTCCGTTCGTCCCCTCCGGGCACCCACCAACCGATCCCGGGCCGGCCCTCGCGCCAGACCGGTCCCGTGCACCACCATCCGTCGTGTCCGTCCACGTCCCGTGGCTACCACACGCCTCGGACAGCGGCCCGGGCGGCGGCGCGGGTCAGCGGGCCACGAACTGGGTGAGGATGCCCTGCACCTCGTAGATGTCGACGCCCTTGGTGAAGGTCTTCTCGATGGGGTTCGGGGTGCCGGATATCCAGATCTTGAGCTCGGCGTCGAGATCGAAGTGTCCGGCGGTCTCCACGGAGAAGTGGGTGATGCTGCGGTAGGGGATCGAGTGGTACTCGGTCTTCTTGCCGGTGATCCCCTGCTTGTCCACGAGGATCAGGCGGCGGTCGGTGAAGAGGATGGTGTCGCGGATCAGCAGGTAGGCAGCGTGCACCTGCTCGCCGTGGCCGAGCAGCCGCGCGTAGTCCGATTGGGCCGACGCGGGGTTGACGGTGTGCGCGTTGCCGAACAGGCCCATGGGGGCCCTCCTCGTTCTCGTGATCGGTCGTTGCGTGCTCTCACCGATCACAACGCCCGCCCGCACCGACCCGGTTCCCCCGCCCGCCCCGGAGAGAACCCCGACCCGACCCCGAGATCCCCTCGGGGATCTCCCTGAGAACGACCGAGGGCCCCGGGCTCGAAGCCCGGGGCCCTCGGCCCGCTGTGCACTCGGCAGGATTCGAACCTGCAACCTTCTGATCCGTAGTCAGATGCTCTATCCGTTAAGCTACGAGTGCTCGGATGTGCGAGGACAACCATACATCCCCGGGCCCGGGATCCAAGAAACGGACCCCCGCACCCTCTCTCCCCCGCCGCGCGGCGCACCCCGCCCGACCGGAACCACCCCGGACGCGCGGGACGGCACACACGACGAAGGCCCCGGAATCTCTTCCGGGGCCTTCGCCTGCTGTGCACTCGGCAGGATTCGAACCTGCAACCTTCTGATCCGTAGTCAGATGCTCTATCCGTTAAGCTACGAGTGCTTGGGCTTCGCGGGGTTTTTCGCCCCGTTGGCCTTGCGAGAACAACAATACACGGGCCCCGCCGGGACGCGAAATCCATTGGGCGCACCGGCCCTGACCTGCGCGAACGATCCCCCGGAGCGAATCCGGCATAGAGGTCCGCGCATCACCCGGGCGCGGCCCGGGACGGCCTCCCGTCAAGGGGGCGGACGCGATCGGTTCCGGGCCCTGGGCCGAACGGGCGACCCGCCCCGCCCGCATCCCTCGAACACTCCCCTCGAACACGCCGAGGCCCCGATCCGAATGGACCGGGGCCTCGTGAGCGCGGAGGCGGAGGGATTTGAACCCTCGATGGGTGGTAAAACCCAAACCGCATTAGCAGTGCGGCGCCATAGACCGGACTAGGCGACGCCTCCAGCACACCTCGCGTACGCGGGGTGCGTGCAGATGATGACACAGGCCGGGGCCCGGTCACCAATCCGCTCTCACGGTACTGGCAACACGGGGCGCGGGGCAAAGGCTTAGTGGCCCCCGTGTCGCGTCGCTCGCAACGCGGAGGCGGGCCGCGTCGTTGGTCGGGGCGTATCCGATCCGTCCCTCTCCCGGAGCGATCATGCGCCTCGCCGTCCTCGCCACCGCCGCCACCCTCGCGTCCGCCCTCGCCGGACCGCTGCCGCTGCCCCTGGCCGGCCTCTTCTCCCCCGCCCCGGACCGGCTCACCGTGACCGTGTCCGAGACCGGCAACCCGCTCGCCGACGGCACCCACGACCTCACCTGCGAGCCCGTGGGCGGCAGCCACCCCGAGGCCGCGGCCGCGTGCGCCCGCCTCGGGACCCTGGCCCGGGAGGGGAAGAACCCCTTCGCCCCGGTCTCCCCGCGCGCGATGTGCACCCTCCAGGACGGCGGGGCCGCCACCGCCCACGTCACCGGCACCTGGCGCGGGCAGCGGGTCGACGCCCGCTTCCACCGGCGCAACGGCTGCGAGATCTCCCGGTGGAACGAGCTGGAACCTGTGCTTCCCGGCGCACGTTCCTGACCTGGGAGGATCGTGCCGGGCCCGGATTCCGGGCCCGCCGACGCAGCCGCGCGGGCGGGGCGTGGCCTTAGAATCCTTCCGTGACATGCCGGTAGTCGTGGTTCAGGGAGGATCCTCGTCGTGAGCAGCAGGCCATCCCGAGGCGCTGCTCGCCTCGCAGCGATACTCGATGCCCTTCCGGACGCGTTGTTGCTGGTCAACGCCAACGGCACGGTGGTCAACGCGAATTCGATCGCGTTGGAGATGTTGGAGAGCCCGGGGACCGGTCTGGTGGGCCGGGGCGTGCTGAGCCTCTTCCCCTCCTTCGACTCCAAGCTGATCCCCGGTTCCATGCGACGGCCCGGCGAGGGCGAGGAGAGCCGTCGACTGCCGACCCGGATGCTCGCGCGCCGCACCGACGGCCACGAGTTCCCCGTGGAGATCACCAGCGCCCACCTCGACGGCCGCGACGCCTACCGCGAGGCCCAGCCCGGATTCACCGGTCACGAGCTGCTCATGCTCGTGGTGCGGGACCTGAGCTCCACCGTGGACACCGAGGCCGAGCTGGCCCGGTCCCAGCGGCAGACGGAGATGATCCTGCGGGCCGCCGCCGAGGGCGTGGTGGGCACCGACACCGAGGGCCGGGTGGTCCTCGTCAACCCCGCCGCCGCCCAGATCCTCGGCTACCGGGCCACCGACCTCGGCAACCGCGAGCTGCACGGCCTGATCCAGCACTCGCGGTCCGACGGCTCCCCCTTCCCCTTCGAGGAGTCCCCGCTCGCCGACACCCTGCGCAGCGGGCGCAAGCACCGGGTGCGCGGGCAGGTGCTGTGGGCGAAGTCCGGGCAGCCGGTGGCCGTGGACCTGACCACCTCCCCGGTGCGCGACGGCGAGCAGCTCGTCGGCGCCGTCATGACCTTCACCGACCGGCGGCCCTACGACGCGCTCGCCGCCCGGCACGCCCAGCTCCTGGCCGTGCTCGACGACTCCCTGCGCGGTCCGCTGGCCGAACTGCGCCGGGAGCTCTCCTCCCTCGCGGCCGACGACGCCGGGCAGCTGTGGCCCGAGGCCAACCAGCTGCTGCACCACCTGGCCGCCGGGTACTCCCGGATGACCACCCTCGTGGACAACGTGCTGGCCTTCCAGCGCCTCGACGGCGGCGCCGCGAAGCTGGAGCGGCGCAACGCCCTCCTCGACGCGGTGGTCGGCGCGGGCGTGGACGGCGCGGTCGAGCTGATCGGCCCCGGCCGGGTGCAGTTCGCCGTGCACGCCCCCCGCATCGAGGCCGAGCTGGACCCGGAGCGGATCGCCACCGCCCTGGCGCACCTGATCGCGGACGTGGCCGGGGTCGACGCCACCGGCAAGACGGCGCAGGGCAGCGGCTACACCGACGCGACGATCGTGGTCGCGGCGGCCCAGCGCGGGGACGTGGTGCGGATCGAGGTCCGCGGCCCCAACCCCGGCGGGGACCCGGTGCACGGGCCGCTGGTGCGCGGGATCGTCGCCGCGCACGGCGGGATGCTCCAGACCGTGGACGTGCCCGGCAGCCCGGGCGGGGCCTTCGTGCTGGAGCTGCCGATCGGCGGCGGTCGCGGCACCCTGCCCGAGGACCCGGAGCCCGAGGGCCCTGAAGGCCCCGACAACGGCGAGGGCGGCGACGGAGGCGATGACGGCGGGGAGGACGACGCCCCGCACGGCCAGGCCCCCGACGGCGCCGCCGCCCGGCCGCCGCGTCCCCGACGCGGGGTGGACGCCTTCCTCGACGCCGAGGAGGGCCCGGCCGCCCCCGGCGCCGCCGCGCGCCGGGACGGGCGGGCCGCCCTGGCCCTGCCCGGCCCCTCCGGGCCCACCGGTCCCACCGGCGACCCCGCCGGCTCCCCCTCCGGGCGCCGGCGCGGGCCCGCCGCCGAGACCGGGCCGATCCCGCTGCCGCCGGCCGACCCCGCCACCCCCGGCGACGGACTGCTCCGGCGGCTCGTGCAGGGTGCACGTCCGGCCGCCGTGCCCGGCGTTCCCGCCGTGCCCGAGGGGCCGGGCGGATCGGCCGGCACCGGGCGCCGGCGCGGCCGGGCCGAGGCCGACGAACAGCCGGTGCCCACCGGTCTCGCCCCGCTCTCCCAGCCCGTGCCCGCGTTGCCGCCCGTGGCCGGCGCCGCGCCCGCCGGCCGCCGGCGCGCCCTGGGGCCCACGCAGGCCGCCGAGGCCGCGACCCGGGTGGCCCCGGCCGGCGGTTTCGCGCTGCCCGCCGCCGACAGCCCGGCCGCGGGTCCCGTGCCCCCCGCCGGCCGCACCGGCGAGCAGCCGGCCGAGCACCCCTCCGACGAGTCCCCGGAGGCCGGCGCCGTCGGACGACGGGCCCGCCGCGCCCTCGGCGCGCCCGCGACCGGGGAGGAGCCCGCCGACCCGGCCCCCGAGACCGCCGAGAACACCCCCACCGGCCGCCGCCGCTCCCTGGCCGGCGGCGCCCCCGCGGCCTGGCCCGTGCCCGGGGCCCGCCCCGCGCCCGAGGCCGCGCCGGCCCCCACCCCCTCGGTGCCCGCCGCCCGGCAGTCCCAGGACGGCGCGGCCCGCCCGGTCAGCGTCCGCGCCCTCGGCGCCCGCCCGGTGGCCCACCCCGCCGGACCCGCCACCGGACCACGGGACGGGACGGGCGCGGCCGGGACAGAGGGCCCGGAGAGCCCGTCCGGACGCCGTCGCCGGCTCGCCGAACCCGCCGAGCGGCCGGCCGGCGCCCCGGCCCCCTCCGTGATCCCGGCGCCCACACCGACCCTGGGGCAGCCCCGCGCCTTCGCGATAGGCGCCCCGGCGGCCGACGCCGCCGAAGGGCCCGAACCCCTCGACGGTCCGGGCGGCGCGGTGGAGGTCTCGCCCGAGAGCACCGGCCGACGGCCCGTGCCGCTGCCCGTGGACGACGAGCTGCCGCCCGAGCCCCTGGACAACCCGCGCCGGCTGCTGGTCTGGCCCGCGCCCGACGTGGCCACCGCGCAGGCCCTCACCGAACGCGGCTACCGGCCCGTGATCGTCCGCTCCCGGGAGGAGGTGGACGCGCAGACCTCCGCGTTCCCCGCCGCCCTGTTCGTGGACCCGCTGACCGGCCCGATCACCCGCACCGCCCTGACCCAACTGCGTCAGGCCGCCGCCGCGGCCGCCGTCCCCGTACTGGTCACCGCCGGACTCGGGCACGCCTCCCGCGAGGCCACCCAGGGCGCCGACCCCGCCGTCCTCCTCAAGGCCCTCGCCCCCCGCGACAGCGAACAGCACCCCTCGCGGGTGCTGCTGGTGGAGGAACGCGACGAACTGGCCGGGGCCCTCACCGCCGCCCTCGAACGGCGGGGCATGCGGGTCGGCCGGGCCGGCGCGACCACCGACGCCGTCGAACTCGCCGCGCGGGTCCGCCCCAACCTCGTCGTCATGGACCTCATGCAGGTGCGCCGGCGACGCGCCGGGATCGTCGACTGGCTCCGGGAGAACGGGCTCCTGGCCCACACCCCGCTCGTCGTCTACACCGCCGGCGGCATCGGCACGGAGGAACTCGCCCGGCTCGGCACCGGCGAGAGCACCCTGTTCCTCGCCGAACGCTCCACCTCGGCCGAGTCCCAGGGCCGCATCGTGGACCTCCTGACCAAGATCGGCACCCGGTAGTCCAGGCTGGCCCGATGGCCACGACGAACCCGAAGACGCGCACGAGCGAGAAGACCCGGTCCGACGACGGCGGGGCCGGCGGTGAGCACCGGGTGCCCGCCGACGACGGCGAGGTCACCCTGCTGATAGCCCGGCAGGTGGAACCCGGGCACGAGGACGCCTTCCGGATCTGGGCCGAGGGGATCCTGGCGGCGGCCGCGGCCCTCCCGGGCCACCTCGGGCACGGGCTGTTCCGGCCCGCCCACGAGGGCGCCCCCTGGTTCCTCGTGCACCGCTTCCGGGACCAGGCCGCCCTCGACCGGTGGCAGGAGTCCCCCGAGCGGGCCGCGTTCTTCGCGAACTGCCAGGGCCACCGGCACACCGAGATCGCGCGCCGCGAACTCCAGGGCATGGAGACCTGGTTCGCCAAGCCCGGCACCACCCGGCCGGCCCCGCCGCGCTGGAAGATGGCGATCAGCTCCGGGCTGGCCATCTTCCCGATCTCGCTGGCCGGCAACCTGCTGCTGGCCCCGTACCTGATCGACCTGAACGTGGTGCTGCGGACCGCCGTGTTCGCGGCCGTGTTCAGCACCCTGATGACGTACGTGGCGATGCCGGCCGTGAGCCGGCTGCTGCGGGGCTGGCTGACCCGGGGCCGCTGACGCCCGCGACCCGACCGGCCGCGCGGGCCGGTCGGGTCGGTCGGGTCGGGGACGCGTGCGGGACGCGCGGGCGGGACGCGCGGGCGGGACGCGCGGGCGGGACGCGCGGGCGGGGTCAGTCGAGGGTGGTGACGTCCAGCTCCCCGGCCGCGTACTGCCGCCGGATCACCTTCTTGTCGAACTTGCCGACACTGGTCTTGGGCACCGCCGCCACCAGGCTCCAGCGCTCCGGCAGCTGCCACTTGGCGATGGTGCGCCCCAGAAACTCGCGCAGCTCGGGGTAGCCCACCTCGGCCCCCTCGCGCAGCACCACGGTCGCCAGCGGGCGCTCGCCCCACTTCTCGTCCGGGACCGCGACCACCGCGGCCTCCGCCACGTCCGGGTGGGCCATCAGCGCGTTCTCCAGCTCCACGCTGGAGATCCACTCGCCGCCCGACTTGATCACGTCCTTGGCCCGGTCGGTGAGGGTCAGGTAGCCGTCCGGGCTGATCACCCCGACGTCCCCGGTCCGCAGCCAGCCGTCCGGGCTGAACTTGTCCTCCGGGCGCAGCGGCTCGGCCCCGGCCCCGCCGAAGTACGAGCCCGCGATCCACGGACCGCGCACCTCCAGCTCCCCCGCCGACTCCCCGTCCCAGGGCAGCACGTCCCCGTTCGGGCCGATCAGGCGCGGCTCCACGCTCGCCGGGAACCGGCCCTGGGTCAGCCGGTAGGGCCAGGCCGCCTCCGCCGCGAGACCGTGCGGCGGGTGGGCCACGGAGCCCAGCGGGGAGGTCTCGGTCATGCCCCAGGCGTGCACCAGCCGCACGCCCAGCCGCTCGTACGCCTCCATCAGCGCGGGCGGGCAGGCCGAACCGCCGATGATCACGTTGGCCATGGAGCTCAGGTCCCGCGGCCGGGCGGTGACCTCGGCCAGCAGGCCCTGCCAGATGGTGGGCACGGCGGCGGCGTGGGTGGGCCGCTCCCGTTCGATCATCTCGGCCAGCGGCTCGGGCTGGAGGAAGCGGTCCGGCATCAGCACGTTCACGCCGGCCATGAACGAGGCGTACGGCAGCCCCCAGGCCAGCACGTGGAACTGCGGGACCACGGCGAGGGTGGTGTCGGCGGAGGTCAGCCCCATCGACTCGGTCTGGTTGACCTGGAGGGAGTGCAGATAGATCGAGCGGTGCGAGTACACCACGCCCTTGGGGTCCCCGGTGGTCCCGGAGGTGTAGCACATGGCCGCACCGGTCCGCTCGTCCAGCTCGGGCCAGTCGTAGGTGGTGGGCCGGCCCGCGAGCAGCTCCTCATAGGCGTGCACGACCAGTCCGGGACGGTCGGCGGCATGGACGTCGAGGGCGCTCCGGTCCCCGGGACCGACCACGACCACGTGCTCCACGCAGGGCAGGTGCGGCAGCAGCGGGACCAGCAGCGGCAGCAGGGAGCCGTTGACGAGCACCACGCGGTCGGCGGCGTGGTTGACGATGTAGACGAGCTGCTCGACGGGGAGCCGCAGGTTCAGCGGGTGCAGGACCGCGCCCATGGCCGGGACCGCGAGATAGGTCTCCAGGTGCTCGGCGTTGTTCCACATCAGCGTCGCCACGACACCGCCCTCGACGACCCCGAGGTCATCGCGCAGGGCGTGGGCGAGCCGCGCGGCCCGGTCGCCGACCTCGGCGAAGTCCCGGCGCTGCGGCTCGGGCTCCCCGGTCCACGTGGTGACCCGTGAGCCCCCGTGGATCCGACGGCCGTGTTCGAGGATCCGTGAGACCAACAGCGGCGTGTCCTGCATCGTGCTCAGCAAAGCGTCCTCCCGGTGGGCGCTGTGACCGACGCGACCTGGGCAGGGCCGCGCACCCCGCGGCGAGGTTCGTCGTGAGGGTGTGCGGTCGATTTTGCGCATCGATGGGGCGAGCTGTCACTACCCGGGAGTAGAGGCGTACCGGAATCGCCCCGCGCGGGCCGACGCGGGCCTGCTCGGGCCGAAGGGCCGGTCAGGCGGCCATCGACACCGCGACGGGACGGACGGGACGGGGCGAGGGCGCTGTTTCACGTGAAACGAGGGCACCTGTTTCACGTGAAACAGCGGTGCCCGTTTCACGTGAAACAGTCGGGACGGCGGTCAGGAGGGCGCGGCCGGCGGGGGCCGGGGCCTCCGGGGCGAGCTCGGGGGCCTCACGGAGTTTGACCAGGGCGCGGGAGACGGCGCTCTTGACCGTGCCGACGGAGACGCCGAGCAGGTCGGCGGTCTGCGCCTCGGTCAGGTCCTCGTAGTAGCGGAGCACCACCATCGCGCGCTGGCGGTCCGGCAGCCGCATGATCGCCTGCCACATCGCCTCGCGCAGGGCCTGGGCCTCGGCCGGGTCCGCCGCGGGTGCCACCGCGTGCTCGGGCACCTCCTCGCAGGCGTACTCGTCGACCTTCCGCTTGCGCCACTGCGAGGTGCGGGTGTTGACCAGGGCCCGACGCACGTAGCCGTCGAGGGCCCGCTGGTCCTCGATCCGGTCCCAGGCCAGCCAGGTCTTGGCGAGGGCGGTCTGGAGCAGGTCCTCGGCCTCGCTCGGGCTGGCGGTGAGCGACCGCGCGGTGCGCAGCAGGGCCGCGCCCCGGGTCCGCACGTACGCGCTGAACGTCGGGTACGTCGGCTCGGGCAGCGACGGAAGGGAGGCTTCCCTGCACACAGGCGTGGTCATGGGTCCACGCTAGAAGCGCGCGGGGCCCCGGGGATCGGCCGCAGGTGCCGACCCCGGGTCCCTCTCAGGTCGTAGGGAACGGGCCCGCCGCACCTCCTGAGGGTGGAGGCGGGCCCGGAGGGCGGGTCGGGGAAGGGCCCTGGGCGGGGTCGGCGGGCTCAGCCGTCGGCGCCCAGGATCAGGCCGGAGGTGGGGACGCCGGTGCCGGCGGTGACCAGGGTGTGGGTCGCCCCGTCGACCTGGTTGACGGCCGTGCCGCGGACCTGTCGGACGGCCTCGGCGATGCCGTTCATCCCGTGCAGGTATGCCTCGCCGAGCTGTCCGCCGTGGGTGTTGAGGGGGAGGGTGTCGGCGGCGACGAAGGCGGAGCCCTCGCCGCGTCCGCAGAAGCCGAACTCCTCCAGCTGCATCAGCACGAAGGGGCTGAAGTGGTCGTAGATGATGCCCACGTCGATCTCGTCGGGTCGCAGTCCGCTGGTGTTCCACAGCTGGCGGGCGACCACGCCCATCTCGGGCAGGCCGGTGAGGTCGGAGCTGTAGAAGGAGGTCATGGCCTCCTGGCCGCGGGCGGCGCCCTGGGCGGCGGCGCGGATCACGGCGGGCGGGCGGGCCAGGTCGCGGGCGCGTTCGACGGTGGTGACGACGATGGCCTGGGCGCCGTCGGTCTCCTGGCAGCAGTCGAGCAGGCGCAGGGGTTCGACGATCCAGCGGGAGGCGGCGTGGTCGGCGAGGGTGATGGGTTTCCCGTGAAACCAGGCGTGCGGGTTGGTCGCGGCGTGCCGGCGGGCGGTGACCGCGACCGGGCCGAATGCCTCCGGGGTGAGGTCGTGGGCGTGCAGGTAGCGCTGGGCGGTCATGGCCACCCAGGAGGCGGGGGTGAGCAGGCCGGAGGGCAGGGCCCAGCCCATGGCCACGCCCTCGGCGGAGGGCTCGCGGTGTTGGACGCCGGAGCCGAAGCGGCGTCCGGAGCGTTCGTTGAAGGCGCGGTAGCAGACGACGACCTCGGCGATGCCGGTGGCGACGGCCATGGCGGCCTGTTGGACGGTGGCGCAGGCCGCGCCGCCGCCGTAGTGGATGCGGGAGAAGAAGGACAGCTCGCCGATGCCGGCCGCCTGGGCGACGGTGATCTCGGGGTTGGTGTCCATGGTGAAGGTGACCATGCCGTCCACGTCGGCCGGGGTGAGGCCGGCGTCGTCGAGGGCGGCGTGGACGGCCTCGACGGCGAGTTTGAGTTCACTGCGGCCGGAGTCCTTGGAGAACTCTGTGGCGCCGATGCCGGCGATGGCGGCGCGGCCGCCGAGGCGGTCGGGGGTGCGCAGGCTCATGGCGTCGGCTCCTGGGGGAGGGTGAGGGTGGCCGTGCCGGTGACGTGCGGGCCGGCGGCGTTGGTGCCGAGGACGCGGATCTCCACGGTGCGTTCGGCGTTCGGGTCGGCGGGGTCGGGTTCGGTGAGGGCGGTGACCGTGCCGGTGAGGGTCATGGTGTCGCCGGGGTGGTTGGGGGTGCCGAGCCGGATCGCGAGGCGGCGCAGTACGGCCCGGGGGCCGAGCCGGTCGGAGAGGTAGGCGCCGACGAGCCCGTTGGTGGTGAGGATGTTCATGAAGATGTCCGGGGAGCCCTTCTCCCGCGCGAGTTCCACGTCGTGGTGCACGTCCTGGTAGTCGCGGGAGGCGATGGCCCCGGCCACGATGAGGGTGCGGGTGACGGGGACGACGGTGGGGGGCAGGGCGGTGCCGACCGCGAGCGGGGGCGGGGTGTCGGGGCTGCTCATGACCGTCCTTCCGGTGCGGTGGGGGCCGCGGCGGCCGGGCCCTCGGTGAGGTGTTCGCCGAGTTCGGCGAGCAGGCGGGCGCCGCCGCCGAGCAGGGCGTCGATCTGCCGGCCCCACAGGAAGTGCCGGTGCACGGGGTGGTCGAGGTCGGCGCCGGTCCCGCCGTGCAGGTGCTGGCCGGTGTGCACGACGCGGCGGCCGGCCTCGGCGGCCCACCAGGCGGCGGTGAGGGCCTCGGCGTGGGCGGGCAGGCCCTGGTCCACGCGCCAGGCGGCCTCGTAGGCGGTGACCCGGATCGCCTCGGTGTCCATGTGGGCGTCGGCGGCGCGGAGCTGGACGCCCTGGTGGGTGGAGAGCGGGCGGCCGAACTGTTCACGGGTGGAGGTGTGGGCCACGGCGCGGGCCAGGGATCCCGCGCAGACCCCGGCCTGGAGGCCGGCGAAGGCGATCCGGGCGGCGTCCAGGGTCCGCTCGTAGGGCTCGGGGTCCCCGGGCGGGCCGAGGCGCGTCCCGGCCGCGCCGTCCAGGTCGAGCCGGCCCGCCGCCCAGGGCGCGGTGGTCTCGACGGGGGTGACGCGCACCCCGGGGTCGTCGGTGCGCACGAGCCACAGGGCGCGGTCGGCGTCGGGCACGAGGACGAGGTCGGCGCCGCGCAGCCAGGGCACGACGGGGGCGGTGCCGGTGAGCCGGCCGGCGGCGGAGACCAGGCCGGGGCGGGCCGGGAAGGCCCCGGTGGCCACGAGTTCGCCGGCGGCGAGGGCCGGGAGCAGTTCGGCGCGCTGTCGGGCCGAGCCGTGGGCGGCGATCGGGAGCAGGCCCCAGGCGCAGGTCGCGGCGTACGGGACCTGGGCGGTGACCCGGCCCTGTTCCTCCAGCAGCAGGACCAGGCCGAGCAGGCCCAGGCCCGGGGCCCCGGGTTCGTCGAGGACGGCGGCGATCAGACCGGCGTCGGCGAGGGCCTTCCAGAGTTCGGCGTCCACTCCGCCGCCGGCGGCGTCGAGGCGGGTGTGGTCGGAGAGGTCGCCGAGTATGCGGGCGGCGAGGCGGACCGCCTCGGTCTGCTCCTCGGTGGGCCGGAAGTCCATCAGTGGCCCTCCTCGACGCGGAAGGCGGGCAGTTCGAGTTCCTCGTCCACCCGGTGGAACTCGACGCGGACGGGCAGGCCGACCCGGACCTTGTCGCAGGGCACGCCGACGACGTTGCCGAGGATCCGGACCCCCTCCGTCAGCTCGACCAGGGCCACCGCGTAGGGCGGGTCGAAGGCCGGGAAGGGCGGGTGGTGCATGACCACGTGGCTGAAGACGGTGCCGGTGCCGGCGGCCTCGACGGTGTCCCAGTCGGCCCCGCCGCAGGAGTTGCAGCCGGGCAGCCAGGGGAAGCGGAGGGTCGCGCAGTCGGCGCAGCGCTGGATCAGCAGGCGGTGTTCGCGCACCCCGTCCCAGTAGCCCCGGTTGTCGCGGTTGACCACGGGGCGGGGCCGGCGGGGGCGCTCGGACCCGGCGGGGGCGGCGGCGGGGGGTTGGGGGCGGCGGGCCGGGGCGTACTTGAGGATCCGGAACCGGTGGGTGCCCACGGGTTCGCCGTCCACCGTGAGGTCCATCCGGCTGGTGACGAAGTGGCCGGTGCCCAGGCGGGTGGTCTTCAGCGGGGAGACCGACTCGATGACGGCGTCGTAGCGGACCACGTCGCCGGGGCGCAGCGGGCGCAGGTACTCCTGTTCGCAGTCGGTGGCGACCACCGAGGTGCGGCCGTCGGCGTCGAGGAGGGCGAGGAGCTCGTCGTAGGCCGTGGCCCGGCCGGTGCCGTCGCCGTGCCCGGAGAGGCCGCCCATGGTCCACGCCTGGAGCATGGTGGGCGGGGCGATCGGGTCGGGGCCGGTGTACCGGGGGTCGGTGTCGCCCATGGCCTCGCACCAGTGGCGGATCATGGCGGTGTTGACGGGGTCCTTGGCGGTGCCGCCGACGGCGGCCGCGCGGCCCTCGTAGGCGCGCAGGGCCTCGTACCGGGCCTGGGCGGCCGTGGCCTCCGCCCGGTCCTCGGCGCTCGTGTCGGACGCGCTCATCGCTTCCTCCCCTTCATCCCCAGCCGCATCTGGGCGACGATCTCGCGTTGGACCTCGCTGACCCCGCCGCCGAAGGTGTTGATCTGCGCGGCGCGGTTCATCCGCTCCAGCTCCCCGCCGAGGAAGCCCTCGGGGCCCCGGACGAGGGCGGTGTCGCCGACGACCTCCTGGCAGATCCGGTAGATCTCGACGGCGGCCTCGGTGCCGTGGAACTTGACCCCGCTGGCGTCCCCGGGGGCGAGGGTGTCGGCGCCGACGTCCTGCACGAGCCGCCAGTTCAGCAGCCGCACGGCGGCGAGCCGGGCGTGCGATTCGGCGAGCCGGGCGCGCACCCAGGGCTGGTCGGCGGGGCGTTCGCCGCCGATCGGGTCGCGGGTGCGGGCCCGGTGCAGGGCGGCGGCGTGGAAGTCCTCGGCCTGCATGCCGATGGCGGCGAGGGCGACGCGTTCGTGGTTGAGCTGGTTGGTGATCAGCCGCCAGCCGGCGTGTTCGGCGCCGACGAGGTTCGCGCGCGGGACCCGGACCCCGTCGTAGTAGGTGGCGGTGGTGGTCTGGCCGCCGACGGTCTCGATGGGGGTCCAGGAGAAGCCGGGGGCGGCGGTGGGGACCAGCACGATCGAGATGCCCTTGTGCTTGGGGGCCTCGGGGTCGGTACGGCAGGCGAGCCAGATCCAGTCGGCGTTCTGGGCGTTCGAGGTGAAGATCTTCTGCCCGTCGATCACCCACTCGGAGCCGTCCTCGGAGGGCACGGCGCGGGTGCGCAGGGAGGCGAGGTCGGTGCCGGCCTCGGGTTCGGAGTAGCCGATGGCGAAGACGAGTTCGCCGGCGAGGATCCGGGGGAGGAAGTACGCCTTCTGTTCCTCGGTGCCGTACTTCATCAGGGTCGGGCCGACGGTGTTGAGCGTGACCATGGAGACCGGCGCGCCGGCGCGGTATGCCTCGTCGAAGAAGACGAACTGCTCCTCCGGGCCCCGGCCCGCGCCGCCGTACTCGGTGGGCCAGCCCAGGCCCAGCAGGCCGGCGGCGCCGATCCGGCGGAGCAGGGCGCGGCCCTCGACGGGGTCGGCGGGCGGCCCCTGGGGCATCAGCTCGGCGAAGCGGGCGCGCAGGTCGGCGCGCAGCCGTGTCTGCGCTGCGGTGGGTGCGAGGTGCACGTGCGGTCCTCCCGGCGGGCGAGCGGTCGGGCCGGTGCGACGGGTCCGCGGGAGCGGGGCCGGCCCTGCGGAGACAGGACCTGACTGTCCGTCAGATTCCCGTCCCCTGTCAAGGCGCGGACCGGGACGCGCGCGAGGGCGCCCGCGACACCGGGACCCTGCTCGGCCCGGCCTCGCGAACGCCCTCGCGCACGTGCGACGGAGAACTCGATCTCGGCACGGGGATCCCCGACCGACGGGCCGCCTCCTCGTGGCCCGTCGACGCGTGCTCCCCGGGCCCCACTAGTGCCAGTGGAAGTTGACCGCCACGTTGGACTGGTCGATCGCCGTCACGCCGGAGCCGTTGACCTGCGCCCCGTTGTTCTGGTTGGAGGCGCCGGAACCGGTGGCGACCTGCTGGGTGGTGGACGAGTTGCCGTGGTTGTCGCCGGCGACCCCGCTGCCGACGACGCTCGCGACGCTGGTGTTGGATCCGTTGTCCGCGAAACCGCCGTTGTCGGCCTGGGCGACGCCACCGAAGAGGGCGACGGCGAGCGGGAGCGAGGCGACGGTCGCGATGACCCGGGCGGTACGGATGCTTGCCATGTCCTGATCCTCCATAGAACCCGAAGTGGGGGGTTGCACAAGGCAGTTGGCCGACTGCCCCGATCGTTCTCACACAGTGACGACGTCGCCGGACCAGAGTCGCCCACCCGGTCCCCCTCGAACCAGCCCGGGGCGCCTGATTCCCCCGCAAGCATGAGCAACATCGGATAAACCTCATTCACGCCCCCAAAGCCCCCGGCGCCACGCCGTGAGGTGCCCGGTGCCCTTGGGCCACAAGGGCCGAAGCGTTCCGTCCGAAGTGCGACCCGCGCGCCCCCGCACCCGGGTCCGGACATGCGGAAATGGCCGGCGTGTCCGGAAAACCTCGGGTTTCCCGACCGCACGGCCTCGCGTTGTGCAGGCGTCGTCCAGCAATGCCAAGCCCTCGGCGCACGCGCGCCCCTCGCACGCCCCCGGCGCCCACCCCTGCATCCGGCCATTCGGCCGTATCGTCACGTTCCGTGACCCGCGCGCGAGTGTCGCGCGCCGTCCGACACCGCCGCCGTGCCAGGCTGGCGGGTCCTGCCCGTCGCGGCCGCGCGTACTCCGCGCACCGCGCCCTCCCGGGACATCCGACCCCGGGGCCCTCCGCGCCCTGCCGTCTCTCGCGCCGTCTTCCGTGCCGTCTTCCGTGCCGTCTCTCGTGCCCTCGTCGTGCGTGCTCTCAGCCGGAGAACGGCTCCTGGTCCCGATCGGTCACCGCGGGTCGACCGGCGGCGGCCAGGGCGGTGGTGGAACGGCGACGGGCGGAGGGGGAGGAACCGTGGGCCTCCGCGCGGATCCGCTGCACCAGGGTGGGCGGCAGCGCGGCGCCGGCCGCCGTCAACCGCCGCATCCGGGCGGCCTGTCGGGGGAACTCCGTCACCGTCCCCCCACCCGTCGCACCGGTCGGCGCCGATCCGCTCTCCACGATCCGCACGACGCGCTCCACCCGGTCGGCGCGGGCCGCCGCGCCGCGGGCCGCGTAGACCACCACGAGGCCGGTGACGGACAGGGTCCACAGAAGGAAGAGAACGAAACCGCTGCTGCCGACGATGCTCATGACGTGCTCCGATCCAGACTGTTGCGACGGGCGGATCTGCATACATTCGTCATGATGCGTCCGCACCTCGAACAGTCGTGGCACGCACGCCGATCTTCCGACAAACACCACCCGTACGGCGCAGCACCGGGCGGCCCATCCCCTCTGGACAAGCCCCTGACCTGCACTTTCACCAAGCAGCCCCAGGACACCGACCCGGAACGCCGAAGGGGCGCCCCCGACGGGGCGCCCCTTCTCGGTGCGGTGGGTGTGGGATTTGAACCCACGGAGACGTTGCCGCCTCGGCAGTTTTCAAGACTGCTCCCTTAGGCCGCTCGGGCAACCCACCTGGCAGGGAAAACCGTCCCTGACCTCGAAAGCTGGGCCGCGTATAGGCCGCGGGCCGCAAGCGGGGCCGTGACGAACCGTCAGCAGTCCTGAAGGGGATCACCAGCGGTCAGTAGGGAGCATACCGCCGTACGGGGCCAGGTGGCCCGGCCCTCCGGGTCCGACGACCGGCAACGCCCGGCGCGCCGGTCACGCACCGTGCCGAGCTGGAAGCGCACGCACCGGACGCATTGAGGGGGACGGCTCCATGAAGCCGTCCCCCTGCGCGGTCGCCTCCGGGAGCGATCCACTCTCGGACCTCGATCCGGCACTACGCGCCGGCCAACAGCTCCTTGATCGCCTTGCGCTGGGGCGAGTCGTCACCGGGCCTGTCGGCCCACTGAACGGCCGGCGACCCTCCGGTCTCCGCCTGGCGCGGGTCCGCGCCGAATCGGAGCAGAACGGCGGCGGTGTCCACGAAGGCATGAGTGGCGGCGACCGCCAAGGGCAGTCCTGCCCTCCACCCCGTCGACTCCGTGTTCGGCGACGCGCCGGCCTGCAAGAGGGCCTCCACACAGCGGGGCTGGTCCTGGGCCGCCGCGAGGTAGAGGGGCGTGGCACCGTCAGGGCGCCGGCCGTCGGGATCTCCGCCGCGGTGAAGCAGCTCGCGGAGCGCGCCAACGCGCCCGTCCTCGGCCGCGGAGCAGATCCACGTGGCCATCTTCTTGCGGTCTCGGTTGTTCACGGTTCCGTCCTACCGTCGGGAGGTGCGGAACGTGCAGTGGTGCGCCCGGAAGCCCTTGCCGAACTTGCTCGCGATCTGTCGTTGGACATCGGACTGAGCGGCCTTCTCGGCTTCGCCTTTGCTCTTCCCGACCCCATTGCCCTTGAGCTGCTTGTCCCCGTGGTCCCCCTTCCCGATCTGCTCCACGCCGCAGGTGGCCGTGGAGTACCACTTCTTGGGGCCCGCCTGGGCTTCCGTCGCGCCGATGAACGGCAGCGCCATCAGCGCCACCACGGCAACGCATCGCTGGACAACACGAACCATGCTTCCTCCAACCATGTGGACCTCCGGTCGACACGATCGTTCCGGCCTTGCTCCCTGGCCCACCAGTCACCCAGAGGAGTGCCGCGATGATCAGTTGATAGGTCCGAGCACGCCCCCGACGCCCGCACTTGGCGCGCGGTCAGCGCCCCGACAACAGCGACCGCCGGCGCACTGGGCACCGGCGGTCGCTCGTCGGGTGAGTCAGGCGCCCGCAGGGGCCTCGACGGGGGCCAGAAGGAAGGACTCCATCGCGGCCATCTCCTCGGCCTCGAACCGGCGGATGCGGCCGGTGGTGGAGTCGACGCCGGCCATGACCGTGGACGCGGTGACGTAGGTCTGCTCGGCGTCCTTGATCTCGTAGTGCACCTCGAAGCTGACCCGCTTGAGCGCGGTCACCCACGCCTCCACGGTGACGGGGGTCTCCCAGGTGGCGAGGGGGCGGAGGTACTTGATCGTCTGCTCGCGGACCAAGAAGTTCCGGCGCAGGCGCTCGGCGGGATCGGCGGGCACGAGGGACTCGAACATTCGCATTCGGGTCTCTTCGAGAAGGGTGCCGTATCGCGAGCTGTTGACGTGGCCGTTGGCGTCCATGTCGGACCAACGGATAGGGCAGGGGTAGACGAACATCAGCTCTTCAGTTCCTTGGCGGATCGGGTCACGTACTCAGGGGACAGGAATTCACCGTGAAAGCAGTCGTCGCCGGGCCACGTCAAAAGGACTAGGCGAAGGTCTTCGAGTTGGGCCGGAATGAGGACCTGGCTTATAAGGTCGACCTCCGCACCGTCGAAATACGGAAGCCTCAAGCGGAAGTGGTGACCGTCACGGTTGGCCACGACCTTCGCGTCCTCTTCCCAGATCGCCAGGCACGCGGGGTCGCGAAGGACGTCGTCCCGGAGCTGCATGAGCCGCGGAAGGTCGCGATAACGCGACAATTGCAGGCGGAGCATGGCCAGGTAGACCCGTGCGTGGCTGCGCCAGCTCACGAGCTGCCGGCGCGCCGCCGGATCCAGAAGAGCCCAGCGCAGGAGGTTGGCGCCGGGTTCCTTGACCCATGGGAACCAGTCGGCCATGACCTGGTTGTAGGCGATGATTTCCCAGCTCGCGTCCGACAGGTACGCCGGCCGTGGGGCCTGCTGGGAGATGACGAGTTGAAGTGCCCGGTGCTGCGGGCTGTCGTGCAGGGCCGTGACGCCCTTGGGGGCTGGGCACCCAAGGGTGTGCAGGAAGAGGGTCAAGCGCTGGTCCGGCTCCAGCAAGAGGGCCTCGGCCAGGTCCTCCATGACCTTGCGGTCTGCCTTTCGGGGAAGGCGGCCCTTTTCGAGATCGCGGAACCACTTGTCGCTCACGCCCGCACGTTGGGCCACTTCGATCTGCGTCAGGGGGCGAGACCTCCCGAGTTTGGCACCGGCTTCCGCGCGCCACGCAACCAGAAATCTTGGAAGACCTATGGCCGGGTCATCCACACTCACTATCACACCTCGCGATAGAAGTCACCGAAGAACTGCTCTGGATTTCAGATTACATCCAGCAACGGGCAGGAATCCGGGACTTTCGCCCCATCGGGCGGGCCCATCGGCCGGTAACTTTCTTCCGGAATGCGCGTTCCGTCATTTCCCTCTGTAAGGATCGCGTTGTGATCCGGCAAAGGAATGCGAAAGTGAAGATCGTTTACGGGGAGGCGCGCGAAGTCCGTCAGGGGCGGATGCTCTGGACTTCGGCTCGCCACCGGTCGGCGGCGACAATGCCGGCGCTGCGGACTCGCGCCGCGGGGACGCCGAACAGCGAGGAGAGCGGGCCCACCCACTCCTCTCGGAGCGGCACCTTCCCCGCCTCCAGCTCGCTGACATCACTGGGCTGGATCGCCAGCACCTCGGCCACGTCCACCTGACGCAGGCCGGCGCGCGTCCGCAGGGCGGCAATGTCCGCGTCATCGCCGAGAGGCTCCACCAAGTCGTCGGCGGTCACGGAGAGAACTTCCAGCAACCTGCCGAACGCCTTCGCGCTCGGCGCCCCCTTACCCCGTTCCCAGCGGCCGTACGTGTTCTCCGTAACGCCGACGGCGGCAGCGACGACAGCTTGCGAGCGGTCGGCGCGGGCGTCCTTGAGGCGCTGGGGCGAGAAGCCCTGAACGGATTTCATTCCCTCAGTATCGCGTAGGGGCCCAATCCGGCACAGGTTCAAAATGTTGGGTTGGAAGTGTTGGGAAGAAAATGATGGTAAGGTGATCGTGCTGGCGCCGCTTCGGCGGTGTCGGTGAGTGGGCTTCGCCCACGAAACAGATGCGCCCCGACGGCGGAGCGGGAACTCCAGCCGACGGGGGCGCATGGCACACGTGCTGTCGCGACCGGCCTAGGAACCACGGCGGCAGCACTTCGACAGCACCCCTGAGCACTGCTCTGGGGACTGACGCGGGCAGGGGGTTCACACCCATGCCCGAAGAAGGGATTGTGTCATGGGAGTGACCTCTCAGGCATCCCCGCGTCCGGCCGCTCCGGCGGCGGACGTGGTCTTCGAAGAGCTGCCCCCCGTCCAACGGACGCAGGGCTCGCGGCCCGCCGCGCACACCGACATCGCGAACGCCCTTCGGGCACGGCCCAAGAGCTGGGCCTTCGTCGGGACTCGCGTCACGGCGCAGGCTGCGGCCGGTGCGGCGTACCGGATCCGGACCGGGGCGCTCGTCGCGTTCCAACCGGCCGGCTCGTTCCGCGCGAAGGCGCGGGGCCGGCACGTCTACGCCCAGTTCCGGGGCGGCGCCGAGTGACCCCCTCCATCCGGACGCTGGCGGACGCGGCGTTGGACGGCGACTGGGCTCCCCTCACGAACGCGGCTTCGGGGGCACCTCGCCGGTGGGCGGAGTCCGCCGCGTGTGCGTCCGACCGGCCGGACGACTGGATGCCCCGCTTCGACTCCCCGACCGCCGACCCGGAGAACGTCCGTCTGCTGCTCGGGGGCACCCTCGCGGCTCCGTTGTCGGCGTGCGCCGGCTGCCCGGTGGCGGCACGGTGCCTGATGGACTCGGTGGCCTTGGGCGACGCGTACGGGATCAGGGGCGGTCTGCTCGCGGCGGAACGCTCGGCCCTCACGCGGTCGTGGCACACGACGGTCCGGGCGGACCGGGTGGAGGACGCCGTGGCCGGTGCGGCCTGTGTGCCGTTGACCGCCGGTGAGCGCCAGGCCGCCGTGCAGGCCGCGACCGACGCGACCGTGCACGACTTGTCTGCGGCAGCTCAAGGCATCGGCGTGAGCCGCGAGTACCTCGTCCGGCGCGCCCGGAACGCTCGGTACAGGAAACCGGAAAACCGCCTTTCCGCCTGACCCAATCCTTTTCTCGATTTCTCAAGGGGATACCCCCATGTCAAAAACTTCCGAAATTCAGATAGTGCGTGAGAACTTGAACGCCTGGATTTCCGACCTCGTACCGACCGCCGCCGTCGTCCGCGTCGTTGCTTTTCCGCGATTCGACAGCGTGCGGATCTTCGACTCTCGATTCGGTGTCGTGAGCGTCTCGGTTCGAACCGCCGCGCGCGTGGCCTGGCTCATCCGACGGGCCTTTCCCGGCGCCGACTGGGCCGGGCTGGGCAACGACTACGCCGTCCACGCCGGCCTGCTCTACCGTGCCCCCGGCCCGCTGGCGGACGGCTTCGTGCCGGAGGACGACCAGACCTTCGGCCACACCTCGATGCGCCTGGTGGGGAGGATCGGGTGAGCGGGACCATGACCGACCTCGTGTACGACCACTCCCGGTCCCGGCTCGGCGCCCGGCTGGTCCTCCTCGCGCTCGCGCACCACGCCGACGGCAGGGGCGTGGTCACGCTGTCGGCCCGGGAGGTCGCCGACATGACCGGTCTGACCGATCGGTCCGTCTTCGAAGGGCTCAAGGTCCTCAGAGAGGCCGGTGAGGTCAAGCGCACCGAACACGGGCGCGGGCACGCCGTGCGCAACACCTACCAGTTGTCGCTGGGCCCCCTTGCTGACGTCACCTTCTCTGAACCTTCTTCGATCAACCGTGAGGAAGCTTCGGCTTCTGTGCGGGGAGTTCAGAGAAGTTCGGACCCGGAACCGGCCTCGCGTACGCGCGTGGGGGGTACTCCCTTCGGGAGTACCCCCCACAACAAGCAAGCCAGCAAGCTGGGTTCCGGATCGATCGACGTTCCCGACGGGGCCCGGCCGCTGGTGGACGCGATGGAAGCCGCAGGAATGACCGTCGGGTGGCGGCTGACGTTGGAGGAGTGGAAGGCCGTCCAGACCCTCGTGGCCCGCTGGGGTGTCGCTCGCCTCGTGGACCTCGCGGCCCGTCGTTGGAAGGACCCGGCACGCAGGCCGCAGAGCGCCCGCTACCTGGTGCGCATCTGGAGCGACCTGCCCGCGATCACCCCGCCCGCGAACGTCGTCCCGCTGCGCGTTCCCACGGCTCGCGCCTACGTCGACCCGGTCTCGACCGACGTCTACGGGAGTGGGTTCTGATGCCCGAACCGACGCGACTGGGCAACGAAGCGGCCATGCGGCGGATGCACGAGATCCTCCGGGACCGGGGAATGCAGATCCCTTCGGGCGGAGCGCTGTACGCGGACCCCGGAGGCCCGCAGGAACCCGGCTCCCCGGAATGGCACCGACAGACCCGGACCGACGTGGCGGTGGCCCGGTGGAGGGCTGCGACCCCGCCGCAGTACGCCGAAGCGACGGCGACCGCGCCGGCGGTGCGGGACTGGGTGCGCGCGATGCTGGAAGGCCCCTCCACGCCGCAATCCCTCGTGTTGACCGGTCCGGTGGGCCGCGGGAAGACCTGGGAGGCGTACGGAGCCCTCCGGGCGCTGGCCGAAGCACCGGTGCCGAACTTTGGCCTGCTGGCGGTCCGAGCAGCCGACATGTACGCGAGTCTGCGCCCGACGGCGACGCCGGGGAGCGCGGAGATCGCGATGGGCCGGCTGTGCCGGGTCCCGTACTTGCTGATCGATGACCTCGGGGCGGGAAAGTGGTCGGAGGCCGTCCACGAAGCCAGTGAGCGGATCTTCTTCTACAGGTACGACCACCGGCTTCCCACGGTGATCACGAGCAATCTGCCGCCCCGGAGTGACGACGGCGAGGACCTCGTGAGCTGGGTCGGGGACCGCGTCGCGAGTCGACTGGCGCAGACCGCCCGGATCGTGGCCATGCTCGGCCCGGATCGGCGCCGGCTGGAGGGTGCGGCATGAGCACCCTCACCAAGGACGTCGCTCCCTGCCCCCATCACGACGGGCCTCGGAGGATGACGGCCTGGGACCGTGCGGCCATCGCGGCACTGGGTCTCGCCGGCTTCGTGTTCTCCTTCGACGCGCTTCGGCAAATCGCCCTGGCGATGCACGCCGCTCCGCTCCTGAGCTGGCTGTTCCCCGTCTTCCTCGATGGTTTCATTGCCTACTCCACGCGGGCGCTCGTGCTGATGCGGTCGGCTCCGTTCCGCGCTCGGCTGTACGTCTGGGCCCTCTTCGCCATCTCGACGGGAACCAGCATTTGGGCTAACTGCCTGCACTCGGTCACGATGAATGGGGTCGTGGCCAACGGTGTGGTGCACCTGAGCGACAAGGTGGTGGCCGTGCTCGCGGCCGTCGCCCCGCTGGCTCTGGCCGGGGCCGTCCACCTGTACATCCACATGGCGAGGACGGTGGAGGTCTGCGTCTGCGACGGGCCCGGTAACAGCCCGCCGGCGCCCACGGCCCGCACGGAAATCGTCCGAACGCCGGCCTCGGCCGCGCCTCTCGGTCCAGCGGGGCAGCCCCGGGCCGTCCCTCCAACGCCTGCTCCCGCAGTGCGTGAACGGCCCGCCCCGCCGCCCCGGGAGGACGGACCGGTGGAAGGGGACCTCCTCCCTCCGGCAGAGGTGTCCCCCGCGACTCCGGACCCCGCGCCGCTTCCCCGTCCCGTCCCGGACGGGACGGAGCTTCCGGGTGACGGCGCAGAGGCCCCGGGGACTGCGGACGGTCGGCACGACGACGGCCAGGACGACGCCCCAATGACGCCGCCTCGCCCAACAGACCTGGCTCCGTCGACGGACGGGACGGAGGAGGCTGCCCCTGCACCACACCCTCCCGTCCCGGACGGGACCGCCACAGCTCGGGGCGACGAAGGGAGGTCGGAGGAGGACCAAGCCCTTCGTCTGGCTCTGCCCCTGGCTGTCGAAGCGGCGCGCGCGGCCGGCCGCGTCACTCGCGACGTCGTGGGCGACGCGGTGAGGGTCCGCCACCCCATCAGCAACGCGCGCTTGACCGTTCTGGTGGACCTGACCCGGAAGCACTTGGCCCAAGAGGACGAGGAGAGGAGCGAGCACGAGCACGCGGCGGACACGCGCCTTTGGTGATCCGGCCCGCGACGTGACGGCGGGGCGCCTCGACCAGCGGGGCGTCCCGTCCGTAGGGCCCTTCGGTCGGACCGAAGGGCCCTACCGCATCCCGCGTGACGCAATTCAAGCGGAAAGCTTCTGTGAAGCTTTCCGCTTTTCGTGCATCGAGTTCAGGGAACTGAATTCACCCAAACGTAAACTGGAAATCAATACGGCCACCTTGTGAGGATTCCGGACGGCAACGGAATAACCCCCACAGGAGTGACATGAAACGTCGAATACAAACCTCGCGGCTCGCGGCGGTGGCCGTGGCTGCCGGGGTCGTCGGAACCATGGCCATAGCGCCTTCCGCCGTGGCTGCCGATCGATACGGACCCGGGTACGCCATTCCCGATTCCGACGGCCACGCCGCGACATCTCACATCGGGGCCTACGGTCCCCCGGGTGCCCCCGTGCACGGTGACCTCCAGACCTACTGCGGGGACCCGTCCCGGCGGGGGCCCGACGCGGCCGGCGGCTACGGGGACCCGGTGGCGGTCTCGGACTGGATGTCCAGCGAGACCGGGGCCAAGGTCGGCGCGGACGCGGTCGCCAGGGCCTCGTACATCATCAGCCGGTACGGGCAGACGACCGTGGACGCGCGGGCGGCGGCCGTGGACGCGGCCGTGTACGACCTGCTTGCCGGCGGGTCGTACGGGATCAACGGAAGCCGCGGCAAGACCCGCCTGGCCTACCCGGTCGTGTCGCCGACCTCGCGCACCCTCGCGCTCCAGTACCTCGATGAGGCCCGCCGGCTCGCCGGGCCGTACGAACTGCACGTGCGGCCGAAGGTCACCGAGACGGCCGTGGGCACGAAGGTGTCCGTGGACCTGTCGGTGACCTCGAAGGTCTCCGGCGCCAAGATCCCCGGGGTGCGGGTCGCGATGACAGCCGGGGACGCCCACGGTTCCGTGACGACCGGGGCAGACGGTACGGCGACCTGGGACGCGACGGCCGCCAAGGCGGGCAAGCTGACCGTCAAGGGGGTGGCCTCGGGGCTTCCTGGGGCCCAGTTGAAGAAGCTCGACCCGAAGGACAGCCGCGCGCAACGGATGCTCCTCGCCGGCGACACGGCGTCCGTGGCCGCAGAGGCGCCCGTGGACGTGAAGCCGGCGACCGGTGGGGTGACGCTCCACAAGAGCGACCCCGAGGGTTCGCGGATGGTGGGTGCCGCCTTCCAACTCCTCTCCGGCTCGAAGGTCGTGGCGGAGGGGAAGACGGACAGCTCTGGCGTGTTGACCTTCAAGGGGCTGGCGGCGGGCACGTACCGGCTGCACGAAACCTCGTCGGGCTCGAACCTCCACGGGACAGTCCCCGATCAGGACGTAGTGATCGTGGCGGGCCAGGACGGCACGGCGAAGCCGGTGGTGGTGGTCGATCCGTTCAAGCCGGCCGACCTCACCTTGAAGAAGCTCGACCGGAAGACCGGGAAGCCGCTCGCCGGCGCGGTGATCAACGTCCTCGACGACGCCGGCGGGAAGCCCGGGACCAAGAAGGTCGCGGAGGTCACGACGGACGCCGCGGGCATCGCGAAGGTCAAGATCGGGATGGACGTCAAGGCCGGTCAGACCTACTGGGCCAAGGAGGTCAAGGCCCCGGCCAAGTACCAGCTGAACGGTGAGCCCCAGAGCTTCAAGGCGACGCCCGGCGCCGCCGTCTCGCTCACGATGTTCAACGATCCGAAGCCGGCGCGGCTGACCGTGCTCAAGGTCGACAAGGCCGACAAGGCCCCGCTGGCCGGGATGGGCTGGCAGGTGAGCACGGTCAAGGTGGACTCGGACGGCAACAAGGTGCCGGGGACGAAGGTCGCGTCGGGGACGACGGGGAAGGACGGCAAGTCCGCCCCCGTGAACCTCGATGCGCTCGTGGACACCGGGATCGAATACCTCCTCACCGAGACGAAGGCGCCGGCCGGGTACGAACGCGCGGAGCGGCCCGTGCCCATCACCGCGCGGGCGGATGAGCCGGTGGACGTCCGGGTTGAGAACACCCGGGCCGCCACGCCGCCCGCGCCCGAGACCCCCGAACCGAGCACGGCCCCGACCTCGCCGGCCGCCCCGTCGGCGCCCGGGAAGGGTGGCAACGCCCCAGCCAAGCCGACCGGGTCCCTCGCGGCCACGGGCGCGGAGCTGTCCGTGTGGGTCGCCGGCGGCGCAGGGCTGCTGGTCGCGGCCGGCGGCGCGACGGTGTGGGCGACACGGCGGCGCCGCGCCTCCGGCAGCACCTCGGCGCGCTAGCGCCTCCTCGGCGGCGCGGCCTCCTGCTCCGCGCCGCCCCTTCCCCTTCGTCCTCCTCCCCTTGGTACTTCCATGCCTCCACACGCCCCATTCCTGCCTATATGCGCCGTTCTTCTAGGGGCGGTGCTGACCGGCTGCGCACTGCTGCCGGCGTCCTCGGCCGACGCCGCCCCCGTAACGGGGGAGCAGCCGGCCGTCATGCTGGCCGCCCCCACGTCGGCACCCACGACCGGCGGGCCGACCGCCAAGAGCAGCTCGGTTCCGCCGGCGGTGCCGGACGCCGTGGAGCAGGTGGCGCGCAGCTTCGTCACCGCCTACGCGAGTCGTGACGCCCGCGACGGCCAGGACGACGGCTTCACCGCTGCGGGCCGGCGCGCGGCCCGGTGGGCGACGGGCGACCTCGTGCGGCTCCTGGGTGAGCCGCGCGCGGGTCAGGCCGGCGCCTGGGCTCGCCTGCGCGAGGACCGGACCCGGCAGACCGCAGAGATCGTGAGCGTCGTCGTCCCGGACGGTGCCCCCGACCCCACGCCGTCGGCCGCCCTCGTCCGGGTCGGCTATCGCGTCACCGCCACGACCGGGACCGGCCGGACGCGGACCTCGGCGGACCACATGGCGCTGCGACTCACCAGCACCTCCGACGGGTGGCGCGTGGCCGCGCTGCCGTGGGCGTGATCGCGTGAACGGCAAGACGGGCGCCGGCCTGGGCCTCGGGGCCGTGCTCGTGGTCGGCACGCTGATCGGCGGCCTGTTGATGCTGGGCGGGTCCAGCAGCGCGGCGACCGGCGGGGCCGGCTTCGGCGGCGGGATCGCCACGGACGCCCCCGTGCCGGGGTGGCTGCGGACCCTGGTCACGAAGTTCGGAACGAAGTGCCCGCAGATCACGCCAAGCCTGATCGCCGCGCAGCTCTACACCGAGAGCGGCTTCGACCCGAAGGCGGTCAACACCAGCTCCGGGGCTCAAGGGATGGCCCAATTCCTCCCCGGGACGTGGGGCGATTACGGCGTGGACGGCGACGGTGACGGAAAGGCCGACCCGTTCAACCCGGCGGACGCCGTGGCCTCGATGGCGAACTACGACTGCGTCCTTGTGGGGTACGTCGACAAGATCCCCGGCGACATCACGGATCTGATGCTCGCGGCCTACAACGCGGGGCCGGGCAACGTGCAGAAGTACGGCGGGATCCCCCCGTTCGAAGAGACGCGCGGGTACGTGAAGCACATCCGTGAGCTGGCCACGAAGTGGGCCGCCGCCATCACGAACGTCCCGGCCGGCAAGGGCGCTGCCGCCGCCATCGCCGCTGCCAAGACGGCGCTGGGGACCTGGTACGTCTGGGGCGGATCGTGCGTCGCGCCGTACACCGGTGGTGGCGGCTGCGACTGTTCCAGCCTCGTGCAGATGGCCTGGGGCAAGGCCGGCGTCAACCTGCCCCGGGTCACGTACGACCAAGTCCATTCCGGGACGGCGGTCACCTCGATCAGCGCGCTGGCACCCGGGGACCTCCTCTTCACACGGCCAGGGCCCGCCGGCCCTGAGCACGTCGGCATGTACATCGGTGCCAACCAGGTGATCGAAGCGCCGCGGACCGGGGTGCAGGTCCGCATCCAACCGCTGTCGACCTGGGCCCCCCAGATCATCGCGATGCGCCGCGTCGGCTGAGCGCTCGCCCCTCTCCTCCCCTCCCTCGTTCAAGGAGTTCGTCATGCAGTCGTTCAGCCTCCTCTCCGACCCGAGCACGCACACCGTGCTGGCCGCCGGGGTCGACACCGTGTCCGGCATCAAGCCCGATTGGGGCCCGTTCGGGAAGCTCGGCAACACGGCCAAGGTCCTGCTGGGCGTGCTCGCGGCTGTGGTCCTCGCCTTGGGCGTCGGCGCGTTCCTCGCGGGGCTGGGGAAGTCGAAGGGGTGGTTCGGCGAGGGTCACTCGACCATGGACTCCTCGCGGGGCAAGGGGATGATGGTCGGCGGTCTGGCCTGCATCTTCTTGGTGGCCTCGCTGAGCACGATCGTCGGCATCGCCTACGGCATGGGCGTCTGACGTGACCAGAAGAAACGATTCCCCTCGGCCTCGCCGGGCGTCCCGGGTACTGGGCATCGTGGTGGCCGGCGTCTCCGTGCTGACAATCTGCGGGGTCGCCGTGACGATGCTGACGGACCCCCCGGCCCCGGCGTCGACCACGTCCCCGTCGGCCGGCCCCACCTCGACCTCGCCCGTGGCCAGGGGCCGGGTCAAGGACGGTGTCCCCGTCGGTCACCCGCACACCGGCCCGGGGGCCCGCGCGGCTGCGGCCAACTACGTGACCGTGCTGAACAGCCCGGCGATGGTCACCAGCACGGGCCGGGCCCGCTCGGTCGCGGTGATGACGGCGGACAGCGGGAAGGAGATGCTCCAGCGGCACGCGGCTGAGGCGGGAACGCGTCTTCGTGCGATCGACACGGCCGGTGGTGACCCGTCCTCGCTGTTCGCGCGCACGGGCGTGCTGTCGTCCGAGCTGCTGGGGGTCACTTCGGAGACGGCGACGGTCCGCTTGTGGGTGACGACGGTCGCCGGGCACACCACCGGTCGGACCGTCCCGGCCTCGGCGTTCCGGTCGGTGACGGTCGGACTCCGTTGGGAACGGGCCGATTGGAAGGTGGCGTCGATCTCCGACGACGGCGGGTTGGTGCCCTCGGCCGACGTGCGGCAGGCCACGAACGCCCCGGCGGACTTCGACCGGGTCTCGGCGGACGCGGCGGACCCGATCGCGGCCGGCACGGCCGATGCGGACGGCGTCCCCGCGCCGTACGACCGGACCGACGCCGGCGCGCGGGCTGCGGCCACGACGGCCGCACAGTTCTACGGGGATCCGCGGTTCTACGCGTCGGCGCAGTGGCGTCACCGGATGCTGACCGCGATCACCTCGGCCGGCGCGCTCCCCACGGCTCGGTCCGACGCGGACCGGACGGCCGACCTGGTGGTGACGAACCGGGGTCTCGGCGAGGACGGCCGGACGGCGGACGGCGGCCTGTTGATCACGCGGACGGCGGTGCTCTCGACCCGGATGGTCTCCTACTCGCCGTCGGCCGCCGCCGTCGAACTGTGGACGGCGAGCGTGGGCGGCGTCGCGGGTGACACCGAACGTATGCGGCCCCAGGTGTCCTACCTCCGGATGGCCGTGGACCTGGTCTGGGAACGGGGTTCGTGGAGGGTCACGAACCTGCGGGCCTCGGAACCCCTGGTGCCGACTCCGGCCACGGCGACGGCCGTCGTCCCGGCATCGGCGTTCGCTGCCGTGGGAGGTGTCGACCATGCTCCGGCGACCTCGTGACGGCGGCGCGGGGACGGCGCGTCCCCGGCCGACCATCAGTCGGGGACGGCGTCTGTGGACTGTGGCCTCCACGGTGATCGCGGTGTCCTTCCTGCTGGTCCCGAAGGCGGTCGCCAATCCCTTCTGCCACATCCCGTTGGTGTGTGAGATCGGTACCGCGATCGACTTCGCGACGGACCCGTTCGGGTTCATCCTCCAGAAGATCGGCGAGGCCAACATCTGGTTCTTGAAGGAACTCCTGGACATGATCCAGAACACCAGCAAGATCAATCTGGGTGGGTCGGAGTTCACCAAGCACTACGCGATCATCTTCGCGGCCTCCGGCTTGATCACCGTGGCGCTCTGGTTGATCGGGGTGGCCAAGCGAGCGGTCCGGGGCGTCGCGCTCGGGACGGCGCTGGGTGAGGCCGTGGGATTCCTCCTCCTCTCAGTCGTCGTCAGCGCCTTGGCTCCGGCCGTGGTCGGGCTGTTCCTGGCCGGCGTGGACGAGGTAACAAAGGTGTTCCAGCCGTACGCGGTGGAGAACTTCAAGCCCTTCCTGGAAGCCCTGCTGAAGCACATCGCGGTGGACCCCGGGAACGGGAACGCACAGCTCCTCGTCGTCAACTTGGTCATGCTGCTCGGCGGCCTCCTGATGTGGGTGGAGATGCTCATCCGGGGCGCCGCCATCTACGTCGCCGTGGCGCTCGCGCCGATGGTGACCGCCGGGCTCGTGGACAAGGACCTATGGCCCAAGACCCGGAAGTGGGTCGGCGCGGTGGTGGGCCTCGCGCTCACGAAGCCGGTACTGGTGGCACTGCTCGGCCTCGGCGGCGCGGTCCTCAGCGACTCGGCGACAAGCAAGGACCCGGCGTCTCAGATCCTGGTGGGGGCGTTGATCC
The DNA here is from genome assembly GCF_049606955.1 of Streptomyces dryopteridis. NCBI lineage: Bacteria > Bacillati > Actinomycetota > Actinomycetes > Kitasatosporales > Streptomycetaceae > Streptomyces > Streptomyces dryopteridis. Next base: position 2,773,398 of record NZ_CP187113.1, read on the forward strand.
TGCTGCTGACGGTGTTCGCCTCGGCGAGCGTCTACAAGTGGGTCCCGACGTTCGGGGACGACATGGCCGCCCTGCACCACGCGCGGAAGTCGGCTGCGTCCTCGGGGCCGGCGGGTGCGGTTCCGGGCCCGGCGAGCACGGCGAACAGCCTGGCCACGTCCTACATGCAGAAGGCCGTGGTCGGCGGCGGGAAGGCGGCGAGCACCGGCGCGAAGGCCGCGGCCACCGGTCCGGGTGCGGCGGCGGTCGCCGCCGCGAAGGCTGCGAAGGCCGGGGTCGACTGGAGCAAGAACAAGGCCATGTCCAGTCCCGGCGCCAGTCCGGATACGTCCGGCCAGGGCGGCGCCTCGAAGGGCGGTGGGACGCCCAACGCAGGTGGCGCCCCAGCGACAACACGGCCTCCGGCCTCTGCTCCGTCCGCCGCGTCTCCCCGCGCGGGCAGCTCCCCGAGCGGTTCACGTCCCACCCCGCCGGCGACGGCGAAGCCGGCGGTACCCGGCGGTTCCGGGGCCGTGGTTTCGGCACCGGGCGGCTCCGCGAAACCGCCCGCCGGCGCGCCCCCGACCCCACCGGCTACCGCTCGGACGGGGGCCGGAGCGACCTCGACGGTCGTCCTCCCGACTCCTGGGGGCCCATCCCCCTCGTCGGGGTCGGGCAGCGCCCCCACCTCGGCGGGACCGTCCCCGCTGGGGCCGGCGGCGCAACGCCCGGCGCCAACCACAGCTCCGCCGGCTTCGTCCCGGCCATCGGCCACACCCCCCACCTCTTCCTCGAAGGACAGCTGACCCATGCGCACGTATCAGTTCGGCAAGCACAGGCCGACGGGCCTGGTCGGACGCCGCGACCTAGGCGAGCAGATCGTTCTTGGGGCGGGCGCTTCGATCGGGATTCTCGGCAGTTTCGCTGTGAGCTCCATGAGTGCGGCGGCGGCCGGGGTGGTGTTGGCCCTGCCCATCGTGGTGGCGGTGCTCGTCGTCTTCATGCCGTACCGGCCGCGAGGAACAGAACAGCGTCGGACGATCTACCGGTGGTGGAGGATCGCTCGGTACCACCGGCAGGCACTCGCCCGGACGGGCGGCGTCTGGACGAACCCGGCGGTGGAACGTGGAACACCGGTCGGGGGATTCCCGCCGGACTCGGCGTTGGAGGGGCCGGAAGGGATCGCCGGGATGACCTGGCTACCCGTCGTCGTTCGTGGCCAAGACGCCGTGGTCGTGATGCAGCCGGCGGCCGGCTGCATCACCGGGACCTTGGAGGTCTCCTCACCCGGTCTCGGTGGCAAGGACCCGTCCGAACAGGCCGTGACGGTGGCGCGTTTCGGCGAACTTTTGGACGCGTTCGGGAACTCGGAGCAGCACCCCATCAAGCGTGTTCAGGTCCTCGCGCGGCAGATGAAATCCGACCCGCACGCGCATCAGGCGTGGGTGGCGGAGCGCGACGCCACGGCTGCGACGGCCGACGTCCCGGCCTGGTTGAAGGAGTCGTACGAGACCCTCGCCACGGCTGTGTCCACCAGCGCGGAAGAGCACAGGTACTACATCACGGTGCACGCGCGCTTCACCCGCGACCTTGCGGCGGACGCTTCTTCTCGCGGCACTGGCGACGAAGGTGTGGCGGCGGTCATGGCAACCTGCCTGGAAGAGCTGTGGGCCCGCTGCGAGGACGCGGAGCTGACGGTGATCGCTCCCCTCAGCGTCCCGAAGCTGACGGCCCTGATCCGCAATTCGTTCGACCCCGACCACGCGATATGGGACGAGGACCTGCCTGTGTCGCACGCTTGGCCGCGACAGATCGACGTGCGCGACGGCCGGTACGTGGCCGCCAGGGCGGCCGACAGCGTCACCTCCTGGTACCACGCGACGGCGGCCGTCCGGTCCTGGCCGGGGACCCCGGTCGGCCCTGATTTTCTGAGCCCGCTCCTGATCGGGATGCCGGACGTGATCCGGACCCTCGCCATCACGCAGGACCTCGAACCCAACGATCAGGCGGTGGAGAGGATGCTGAGCGAGGACACGAACAACCAGGCTGAGCTTCTGCGGGCGCAGGCGCGGGGCAAGAACGTCGACCCGCGTGACGTGCTGGCGGCGAACGCCACCGGGTCCCGGGGCATGGCCCTGGCACAGTCGGGCGCGGCCGGTTCCTCGGTCGTCGGGTACATCACGGTGTCGGCACGGAGTGCGGATGAACTGGAGCGCACGAAGCGCACGGCCGCGTCACGAGCGCGGTCCGCGCACCTGCGAATCGAGTGGCTCGACCTCGAACACGCACGGGCCATCGCCTGCACCCTGCCGTTCGCCGGGGGCATCCTGTGAGCCTCGACCTGCCCTTCCTCTCGCCGTTCCACGCGACCGCTCGCCGGCCGCTGCACTCCGACACCACCACGACACAGGCTCTCTACCTGCCAATCAGCCCGCCCACGTTGGGCTCCGGCGGCGTCATCATCGGACGCGAGCTGTACAGCGGGAAGGCCCTGGTGTACTGCCCGTTCGCGGCGTTCGGTGACGGTCTCCCCGGCGCGAACATGATCGTCTTGGGGGACACTGGCCGGGGCAAGTCAGCCCTCACGAAGACGTACACGGCGCGGCAGATCCGGCAGGGCCGGAAGGTGGTCGTCCTCGACACGAAGGAACAGACGGAGCGGCAAGAAGGGGAGTGGGCGGCGCTGGGGCGCGCGATCACCGGGCACGCGCCGGTGAAGTTCACCCCGGGCGGGCACGGCGAGAGTTCGTGCATCAACCCCATGGACCCGGCCCTGTCCGGCACCCGCCGGGCGGAGCTGATCCGGACCATAGTGGAACTCGGCCTAAACCGGCCCCTGGACGAGTTCGCCGGGTCGGCGCTCCGGGTCGCGATCCAGCGGGCGCACGAGCGGGCCACGGCCGCGGGGCGGGTTCCCGTGCTGTCCGACGTGTCCGCCGCGCTGCGGTCGCCGGAAGAGGCGGACGCGGCAGCGAAGATGCAGACCCGGGAAGAGGTGCTCGAAGCCGGCCTCGAAGCCTCGTTCGTCCTCGACCGGCTGTGCGGCGACGGGGACACGGCCGGGGACCTGACCGGGATGCTGGATCAGCCCACGAGCCTGTCCCTGGACCTCGACGCGTCGATGGTGGTCTTCGACCTCACGAAGGTCCCGTCGGGCGGCGTCGCCATGACCATCCTCGTCGCGGTGATCGCGGTGTGGTTGGAAGAGATCTGGCTTCGCCCGCAGTGCGAGTGCGGGGCCTCCCCCGCCGAACACGACCGGACCGTGGTGGACTCGGCGTCCGGCGCCTGGGCCTTGGGCGGGTGCGCGGCTACGGGCTGCACCCGCTACGTCCAGCAGAAGAAGATCCTGGTGTGCGAAGAGGCGTGGCACATCCTCGGCACCCCGCAGCTCGCGGCCCTGCTCGAAAAGTTCTTGAAGTTCGCGCGTGGACTCGGCTTGAGCTGCATCTTCATCGTCCACCACCTGAGCGACATCGATGACTCTCCGGAGACACAAGCCGCGCTCAAGATGGCGGACACGGTCGTCGTGTACTCGATGAAAGCGGCGGAGGCCGCGGAGACCGTGGCGCGGCTCGGGCTGCCGGCGTGGACGGCGGAACACATCACCCGGCTACGTCGGGGGGTCGCGCTGTGGCGGGTGGCAGAGGTCATCTACGCCTCGGTGCAGCACCTTCTCACCGAAGCGGAGCAGCATCTCTGTTTCAGCTCGGGCTCGATGGCGGACGAGTCCGGCAGTGAGGCGGAGGCGGCGTGATGCGGCCGGTGAACGCCTCCGTCGCGGCGCTGGTCGTGCGCCGGTTCCGGTTCTTCGCGGGGCTCATCGTGAGGAGGTTCCGGTGGACGGGCTGATCAGCTCCGGGCTACAGACCGTGCTCTACGTGGTCGTGGCGGTGGTCGGGCTCGCCATGGTTGCCGTCGCCGTTTCGACGGCACGGGGCCGGCGCGACGCGGGCTTCGCGCCGCGCGCGGTGGTGCGCCGCGAGCTGTCAGTGCGGGCCCTCGGGCGGGCGAAGGAGATCCGCCCGTCCCTGCACACGGACGAGAAAGATCCTGTCGACGCCACCACCCCGGTGTCGCTGAACAAGGCCGTCGACGCGCGGCGAGAGGTGTGATCGTGCGTACCGTCATCGACCCGTACGACTACGGGTACGAGCTGGGACGAGCTGTCCGGCCGAAGGCCGGGCCGGTCTGGGCACGGGCCGATCAGTCGGCGCGGGTGATCGGCCCGATGGGCAGCGGAAAGACGATGCGGGTCTTCGGCCCGTTGATCCGACGGTGGCCGGGACCGGTCGTCGCAACCAGCACGAAGCCGGACCTGGTGGAGCTGACCTTGGACGCGCGCCGGGCCGATGACCGGCCGGTCGTCGCGTTCGACCCGCAGGGCATCGCTCCATCCCTGCCTCGGCTGAGGTGGTCGCCGATCACGGGGGCGGCCGACACACGGATTGCTCTGGCCCGTGCGAAGGCACTCGTGGCCGGGTCCCGCACGCCGGGCTCCGTCGGGGCCTCGTCCGAGGGCGGGGCCTTCTACCGGGGCCAGGCAGCCAAGGTGCTCGCCTGCTTCCTGCACGCGGCGGCCCTCGACCGCACGCCGCTGGGGACGGTGCTGCGGTGGGCTCGGAAGCTCACCGACCCGGTTCCGGTGAGCATCCTGGCCACCCACCCGGGCGCCGGCCCGGGGTGGGCGGAGGTCCTCCGCACGGCCACGAGCGGCGATAGCCGGACCGTGGGCAACATGGCGGCGACCCTCGACGCGGCCCTTGAGCCGCTGATGCACGCGGACGTCGTCGCCGCGCTGGAAGGCGACGGCGGCCCGCCGACAGACCTCGCCGCGCTGCTGGCGGCGGGCGGCACGATCTACATCCTCGGCAAGGACAGCGAGGTCGACTCGATCACGCCGTTGACCACAGCCATCACCGAGGACATCTTCGACGCGGCCGAAGGGTGTGCCCTGCTCTCCCCGGCGGGCCGGCTCGACCCGCCGTTGCTCGGCGCGCTGGATGAGGTCGCGAACATCGCCCCGATCCCCTCGTTGCGGCAACGGGTCGCGGACGGGCGCGGGCGCGGGATCACCATCGTGTACGGGCTGCAAGCCTGGGCGAGCGCCGTGGCCCGGTTCGGTCCGGACACGGCCGCGGAGCTGGCCGCGTTCACGAACATCGTGCTCGTCCTCGGCGGCGCGAAGGACCCCGGTTGGCTCCGAGAGATCAGCGACCTGTGCGGCCAGGTGGAGCGGGTCCGCACGTCCCGGACGAAGGGTGGAGGCCAGGGCGGGGACTCGGTGAGCCGGCAGACGGTCTGGGAACCGGTGCTGCGGCCGGACGAAATCAAGGGCCTCGCCACCGGCCGCGCGCTCGTGCTCGCCGGGAACCTCCCCCCGATCATCACCAAGATCGAAGGGATGTGGACCTGGGAGACCTGGCCGGCCATCGAGAAGGAGATCACCGTGCTCCGCGCGGCCAACGACACCGTTCGCGCCCGAACGGACGCTGTTCGACGCCGGGCAGCAGCGGCCCACGCTGCGGCCTGGAAGGCCGGTCGGGGGCGTGGGGCGGCATGAGCGAGGACGTCTTCCCCGCGCTGCCGGACCTTCCGGTCGTAGTCGCGGAGTACCTGGTGAAGCTGGCCACGAAGGAGGGAGTGGGGAGCCCGCCGTGGGAGTTCGGTGGCCTGCCGGCCAGCGCGCGGGCAGGCGTCCTGGAGTGGCTCGACGGGGTGGCACGGTGGCTGAACCACGCGTACGCCTGGCAACCCGAGCAGGTCATCCCACCGTGCTGGGCCCAACACCCCGGGCTCGCCCTCGACCTCGCGGGCCTCGCCTTCGCCCGCCTGGACCTCGCACGCGAACCGGCCGGATCGGCCGTCGTCTGGCACGAACGCTACGAACGCGCGCTCACCCGCTGGAACACGGCCCTCGGGCGATCAGGCAACGACTGCCGGGCGGGGCAGCATGAACATCGGCCCGCAAGGGTCGTTATGGCTGCGTGGGGCACGCCAAGGACTCACTCGACAGAAGATGCCGTCCGGACATGAAACGATGATTTACGTGCGCCAGGCTGTTGGCACCACTAGAGTTCGACGGTATGGAGCAGGTCGTCCCCCCGAGCATGGCGCTAGCCCAGTTCGGGCCTCGCGTCGGACGCTACATGGCCGTGCCCCTGCGGACTGCTCTCCATCGGCCTTGGCATCAAGCCGTGCACATCGCGGGAGTTGATAGCCGCCGCGTCAGCTGGCGTATCAGTGACCTGAGGTATGAGCACGAAGTTGTGACCTTACTTTCCCCCTCACCCAAGATCGACCGACATTCCTTGTTGGCGGATCTGCTCTTCCTCGAATCGATCGACAGCCCTTCCAACTACGGTCACCTCACGCCCAAAGAACAGGTGATTCGCGAGTTCCAGCTCTACACCTGCGGGTCACGCGAAGAGAACATTGAACTTCCCAAGAGCGCAGCGTGGCAGAACACCCGTACACCACACCTCAGTTCAGACCACAGAAGCGCAGCCAGGATCATCAAGGCCGTCGTAGTCGCCCTGCGACTGCTACTTGACGACCATCGGTCCACCTGTGGATGGCCGTTTACTCGATCTGTCCCCCGTGTTCCCCAAGCGCCTTGCGGAGTCCTACGCCTAGCCGCTCCGCGCACGCCCCGGGGCCCTGTGCTGCCGCACCTCTCTCCGCCGCCTCAAACCCAATGGGCGCTGGCTGCCTGATCTCCGGACCGGGCAATGGTGCCCAGTCATCTTCACGGAGAAGCAGTGCAGTCGATCAACTCGATCATCGAGTACGCGTCGGAAGGCCCGTACGAAGCTTCGCTCATCGGCCTCGCCATCGCCGTCCTCGGCCCGCCGATAGTGCAGCGCATCGGACAGCTGACCGTCGCTTTCTGGGGCCCGAAGGTCCGAAAGCTGCGGCGGGTCGTCGCTGACCGGGTGGCTCCGAAGGACCCGGAGCCACCCGCCGAACCGGGCGCCGAACTGGCCGAACGGTTCTGACACCATCCGCACCTCCGGGTCCTCGCGCCGCTCTCTGCGGGGCCCGGAGGTGCGGCACCCTTCACAGGCGGCGGAGCATCGTCGCGTAGATCGGCGCGTCCGGGAACGGCTGCTGGTCGCCGATGTGCTCGTACCCCCACCGTTCGTACAGGGCCTTCACCTTCGGGTGTTCCGGCTCGACCAGCAACGTGACCCGCTCCTCGGACCGGCCGGCGAGCAGCTCTTCGTGGATCTGCTCCGCCAGGCCCGTCCCCCGCCACGGCGTGCGCACCATGATCTCGAACAGGGCCAGGGTGCGGCTCCCGTCCTCGGTGATCTCCGCCTCGGGCAGGGGGCTCAACATGTGTGCCCACCACCCGGTCGCCGGCGGGAGGGTGGCGGCGTAGGCGTAGCCGGCGGCCTCTCCCCCGTCGTACGCCACCACGGCTTCCCACGACGGCCGCGACGCGTGGCCGGTCAACCGCCCTTCGAACCGGTCGACGCTGAAGAACGGGTCCTCCCCGATCTCCTTCTCGTAGACCTCGGCATACAGGCTCACGAGCGTTGGCCGGATCGCGGACAGCTGGTCGACGCCGTAGCGGTGGAGGGTGATGGCGGACGTGGTCATGGGTCTCCTGTCGGGATCAGGACGTGCGGACGTGATCGGTCCACTGCCGGGTGACTGAGGCAGTGGGCGCGGCCTGCTGGAGGGCGGACGTGAAGTTGCCGAGCAGGTGTGTGACCCGGCTCGTGGGAGAGGCGTTGGGGGCCGTGACCCGCCTCGCGGTGCTGACGGCCTGCTCGATCTCGCCTTGTGCGACTTGGGCCAGGGCGATCTGGGAGAGGTAGTACGCCCGGTTCCTGACCTGGTCTTCCCGCAGCCCTGACAGGCAGCGGTGCGCCGATGCCTCGGCGGTGGCTCCGTCACCGAGTCGGTAGTGGGTGATGCCGGTCAGGCCGTGCAGCTCGCCGCGGGTGAAGAAGGCGACGGAGGGCGGGCGGTCCGCTCCGGCTTCGGCTCGTCGGTAGGACTCCTGGGCGCGATCCATGGCCCGCTGCGCGCGTCCCTTCTCGTGCAGGTTGGCGGCGGCCAGGGCGATGCGGGCGTGGGTGAGCGCGGCGTAGAACGGATCGGTGCGGTGGGCCCGGGTGCTCGCGCAGGCTTCGGCGGCGGCGAGTTCATCGGCGTAGCGGCCTCGTTGCGCGGCGAGCATCGACGCGTGGCGCCACATCTCGTGCTGCACCTGCCCGTCCCGGGACAGGCCGGCGAGGTAGGTGCCCTGTTCAAGGTAGCCCTGGGCGGCCTTGAAGCGGCGGGAGTCGATGGCCGCGAAGACCGCGATTCCGGTGAACGAGGCGGCGACGGAGTAGAGGCGGGCCCGGACGGTCTGACTGGCCGATCCGTGCTGTTGGAGTTCGAGCGCGCGTGCGGCAAGTCCGGTGGCCCGGCTCTCCAGTACGGGGCCTCCACCGTTCTTGTCGTCATCGAGCCAGAGATCACGGAGTTGGGTGTTCAGGCGATCCACGTCGGAGTGTCCGACGGTGGGGCGGGCTGCGGCGGTGCCGGCGACCAGTGCGATCGACACCCCGACGGCCCGAGAGCCGAAGGTGCGGCGGAGCAATTTTGCCTCCTGACGTGCTGATGGCGGTGCTGGTGCGGCACGCCGTTTGAAGCCCAACGCGGTCGGTGGCAGGCCCGTGAGGGCCTCCAACGCGTCCCACTGTTCGCTCTGGGGACTCTTGGTCTGCCCGGACGTCCAGCGGTAGACGGTCCTCGTGCTGACACAGTCCGGGTCTCCGAACTCCCGACCGAGGGCCCGGTTCAGCTCCTCGACCAGTGATCTCGCAGTGTGCCCGTTCTCCCGCATCCACTCGGTTAACAGCCGGTTCGGCGTACGCACCATGACGTCACGGTAGGGCGGCTTCCGGGGGCGCGGGTAGCGGAGCTCGGGACTTTTTGTCAGTGGTCACGCGAGCAGCAGCGGACCGCTTTGTCATTTCCAAGGGGGCCTCGAAGCGCGTTACTTATCCGCACACCGGGTCGCCGGCAGCAGGCGGAAGGGAGCGGACCGTGAGCGTCCTCGTGCACCACCCTGCACCACCTCGTGAGGGCAGTGTTCCGCTTCCCTCCTTGACTCGAACGACCACTCCGTCGGAGGCGCGCGCCGTGGCCGGGGTAGTGGAGATCGCCTTGTTGCTGGCGCGCTGCAACCCGTCCGGGGACGAAGCGGCGCGGGTCCGAGTGCAGCTCCGCGAGCACATCGTGCGGCTGATCGAACCGGCGGCGGAGTACGCGGTGCTGCTGCCCGAGTCGCGGGTGAAGGACATCGTCGGCGCCACGGTGAACGGGGCCCGCCGGATCCTCGGCGTCCACGGCGGAGACCCGAAGGCCACGCTGCTGCTCTTGGCGAAGGCCACGGAGCATCTGGCGCGGTTCGCGGATCTGCGACGCGTCCCCCTCCAGTCCCGTCCGGCCCCGGCTGCCCGGAGGCGCCGGGTCCGGACGGTCACCGACGAGTGGTAGAGGACCGTCACCGGAAACGGTGTGCAACAGACCGACTCGGGCCGAACGAGGCCCGGGTGAAGCACGATCCACAGGGAACGACATGACGGACACGACCGAGGACAGGGCCACGACCCTCCGCCTCGAACTGGTGGAAGCCCTGGTCAAGGCCGGGGACCTCACCGAGGGGAGCACGGTGCACGTCGCGTTCCTCGCGGTGCCGCGCCACCTGTACTTGCCCGGCGAGTCGCTGGAGCGGGCCTACGCGAACACGGCCGTGGTCACGAAGCGCAACAAGGACGGCGGGTCGATCAGCTCCGTGTCCCAGCCCTCCATGGTCGCGCAGCAGCTCACCCAGCTCGATGTGCGTCCGGGCATGAGCGTGCTGGAGATCGGCTCGGGCGGGTATCAGGCACACCTCCTGCGCCACCTCGTCGGGGAGGAAGGTTCGGTCACCTCCGTCGACATCGACGCCGACGTCACGGACCGTGCCGAGTCCTGCTTGGCCGCGGCCGGCGTCAAGGACGTGCGCGTGGTCCTGTCCGACGGCGAGTACGGGGCACACGACTTCGCCCCGTACGACCGGATCGTGGTCACGGCCGGCGCCTGGGACGTACCGCGCGAACTGGTGGCGCAGATGGACGGGGACGGACGCCTCGTGACGCCGCTCCGGATGCGCGGGCTCACCCGGTCGCTGGCCCTGGAACACCGGGACGGCCGGTTGAGCGCGGTCTCCGCGCGGCAGTGCGGATTCGTTCCGATGCAGGGGGACGGGGGCCACGACGAGCGGCGCGTGTTGCTGCACGGGACAGAGGTGGCACTTCGGATCGACGAGTCCGCCGACCTCGGGGTGGACACGGAGTCCCTGGCCACGGCCGTGGAGCAGATCCGACACGAGGAGTGGACGGGCGTCACTGTCGCCGGCGGGGAGCCGTTCGAAGACCTCGAAATGTGGCTGGCGACCCTCCTCCCCGGGTACTGCCGCCTCGCCTCGGAGAAGACCGCCGTGGACCGGGGAGTGGTGAAGCCCGCCCTGCCCTGGGGTGGATCCGCCGCCGTGCACCGGGGGTCGTTCGCCTACCTCACCTTGCGCGCGGTCGACGCGGGATACGAGTTCGGTGTCTACGCCCACGGCGCGGACGCGGAGCAGCTCGCCGGCACCTTCGCGGGGGCGGTCGTGAGCTGGGACGCGGAGCAGCGCCAGGGCGACGGCCCGAAGTTCGACATCTTCCCGGCGGGCACCCCGGACGAGCGGCTCCCCGAGGGCCGCGTCATCGACAAGCGGCACACCCGCCTCACGATCTCCTGGCCCTGATCGCGCCTTCGCGCGGTCCGCAGTCAGGCACGCCAGAGCACCACTACAACGAGAAGAGGAGTTCCCCATGGACCGGTTCGAGAACACCGTGGCGCCCAAGGCGGACGACGGCTGGACCCTCGACGTGCAGGTCGTCGCGGACGGAGCGGTGACGTCCGCGCTGTTCCGCAACACGGACGACGGGTGCGGCTCGACCTGCCCGAACGCCTGCGCGTCCGGCGGCGCGGTCTGACCGGACGTCGGTCGCCGTTGACGTGAGCCGGTGCCGGGTCCTTCGGGGCCTGGCACCGGCTCTCCCATGTGGAAGGGGTGATGTCGGATGTACAAGGCGATGAACGCCGTGCTGGTGCGGGCGGCCGTACACACCGAAACGGAGCTGCCCGACCTGCCGGCCGTGGACACCTCAACGGCTGTCGGCGCGGCCTCCGTGCGTACGTGGTTGGGGCAGGTCTGGGCCGTGCCGTCGTTCGCAGAGGCCGTCACGGTGGCCTCCCCGGTGCTGGCCACGCAGGTCTCGCAGGCTCTTGAAGGACGCCACTCGGGCCGGCGCCTCCGGAAAATAGCCGGCTCGGTGGGGAAGTACGTGCTGCGCGGGACGGGGCGGGCGACGCCGTTCGGGCAATTCGCCGGCGTTGCGGCCGTATCCGTCGGGGAAAGCACAGCCTTCCGGTGGGGGTCGGATCACCACGTGGTCGTAGGGCCGGATGGTGAGTGGGTGGCTCGTGCCGTCGCCGTGCTGACCGCTGATCCGATGGTCCTCGACCGCATGGTGGTGGTGGCCAATCCGCTCTGCCGTGACCGTGGTGAACGGCTGGTCCTCCCTCCTGCGGCTCAGAGTGCGGGGGAACCTGCGGAGGTGCTCGTCCGGAGCACGCCGGCCGTCCTCGCCGCGCTGGCCGGGGCGCACGCGCCGATCGCCTTCGGCGACCTGGTGGAGAAGCTCGCAGTGGATCACCCTGCGGTCCCGGACGAACGCATACGGGCTGCTGTGACCGATCTGGTGAACCGGCGGTTTCTCCTGTCGGCCCTCGAACCGCCGATGTCGGCGACTGACCCGCTGGGTCACTTGGCCGGTGTCCTGGGGCGTGCCGGTCTCACCGACCACGCGGCCCGGGTCCGCGCGGCCGGTGCCACGCTCGCGCGGGCTGGAACGCCGGCGGCGCGGGGCCGCGCCGTGAAGGTGTTGGAGCGCCTCGGACAGCCGGGCGAGACGCCCGCGTTGGTCGTCAACCTCGCGTTGGACGCGGACCTGACCTTGCCCGTCGGGGTGCTCGAAGAGGCCGAACGGGCGGCATCGGCCATGACCCGGTTGTCCCCCGCGCCCCATGGTTTCCCCGCCTGGGCGGAGTACCACGGGGCCTTCCTCGACCGGTACGGTCCCGGTGCGCTCGTGCCCGTCCTCGACCTGACCGATCCGGTCCGGGGCCTGGGGCTTCCGGCTCGGTATCGCGGATCGACCCGGCCCACCGGCCCGACCGTCTTCACCCGGCGGGACGCCGACCTGATCGCCCTCGCGCAGCGGGCCGCGCTCGAAGGCCGCACCGAGATCCACCTGACGCCGTCGGACATCGACCGGTTGGCCGGCGTCGACGTACCGGTCCAGCCCTACCCCCACGCCGAGCTGCGCTTCCACCTCCAGGCGCCGACCCGGGACGACGTGGACGCCGGTGACTTCCGCCTGGTGGTCGTCGGAGCCTCCCGCGCGGCCTCCACGACCATGGGCCGCTTCCTCCCTCTGCTGGATCCCGTCGATCAGGACCGGATGCGCAAGGTCTACGAGGGCCTTCCGACGATGACCCCCGGCGCCAGAGCCGTGCAGGTGTCCGCACCCCCCAGCTACCGGCGCACGGCGAACGTCGCCCGCGCGCCCCGGCTGGCGCCGGTGCTGTCCGTGGGCGAGTATCCGGCCAACGGCCCGGCCCTCTCGGTGACCGACCTCGCGGTGGGCGCGGACTCCCGACACCTCTACCTCGTGCACCTGCCCACCGGCGACGTGGTGGAGCCGTTCGCCGCGAACGCGGTCAGCTTCCGCGACCACGTGCCGGGCCTGGTGCGGTTCCTGTGCGAACTCCCGCGGGCTCGTGCCACCGCCTTCATGCAGTTCTACTGGGGGGCCGCGTCCTCGCTGCCGTTCCTCCCTCGGATCCGGGTCGGCCGGACCGTGCTCGCTCAGGCCCGGTGGAACCTGCCCTCCTCGGACCTCCCGGCACCGGGCGACGTCGCCGCGTGGGACCGTGCCCTTGCCCTGTGGCGGGCCACGCACTTCGTGCCGGCGGTGGTCTCGGTGGGTGAGTCGGACACCAGGCTCCGGCTCAACCTGGACGTCGCCTCGCACCGGTCGGTTCTCCGTGACGAGCTGGCCAAGAACTCCTCGGTATCGCTGGTGGAGGCCCCCACGGCGAAGGACTGGGGATGGGCCGGCGGACGCGCCCACGAGGTCACCGTGCCGCTGTCCACCACCGTGGCGTCACCGTGGACACCCCCGGCGGTCCAGCGCCAGGCCCTCCACGAAGGACGCGTCCACCCGCCAGGGGCAGGGTTCTGGCTGTCGGCCCGGATCGGTGTCCGCCAAGCCGACGAACAAGCCGTCCTCGACCGCCTTCCCCTGCTGATCCGAGCTCTGGGCACACAGGCTCCCGTGTGGTGGCTCCTGCCGTACGCGGATCCCGCACCCCACCTCCTCCTCCGGCTGCGGATCACGAACGGCAGTTGGGGCACAGCCGCGGACGCACTGAACGCCTGGGCGAACACCTTGATGGCCGGGGGCCTGGTCTCGGACCTGAGCCTGGTCACCTACCGACCGGAGACCGCACGGTACGGGTCGGGCCCCGTCATGGACGCGGTGGAGGAGGTCTTCGCCGCCGACACCTCGGCCGCTCTGATCGAACGGACCCGACCCTCACGGGTCGCGGTGGGAGCGGCCTCGCTCCTCGACCTGGCCGCCTCGTTCCTGGGCGGCTTCGAGATCGCTGCCCCTTGGCTCGCGGCTCGGGTCCCGTACGGCGACGGTCACCAGCTCGACCGGGAAGCCCTCCAAGGGGCTCTCCGAATCACGGAACGCGTGGGGGCCGATCCGGCCATCGCGGAAGCGTGGGCCCACCGGCAGCACGCCGTTCGCGGCTACCGCGAGCACCTCCGGACCACAGGCGGCCCGGATCCGGACGCCGTGCTGTCCTCCCTCCTGCACCTGCACTGCGTGCGCCTGTTCGGCGTCGCGCCCGACGTGGAGACGCAGGCTCACCGCGTCGCCCGTGCCGTGTCCATCGCATGTCTCAAGCGGAGGAACGTCCAATGATCACCGACCTCCCCACCACACCGTTGCGGCCGGGATGGGGCCAATCCCTCGCCCAGGGTGCCGCCGGCGTCGCCCTCCTTCACGTCGAACGGGCACGTGGAGGACGTGGCGGATGGCCAACAGCCCAAGCCTGGCTCGCCAAAGCCGCGACCGACGTCATCAGCGGGGCGGACAGTGCCGGCCTGTACTTCGGCGCCCCCGCGTTGGCCTTCGTGGTCCGGGCTGCCGCAGCCGATGAGCCCGGCAGGTACGCACGAGCCCTCGCACGGCTCGATACCGCGACCGTCGCGATCACCCGGCGCCGGTTGGACGCGGCGCACTCCCGCATCGACGCCGGCCGCCGGCCTCGCCTCGGTGAGTTCGATCTGATCTACGGCCTGACCGGGCTCGGGGCCGGATTGCTGACCGGAGGTACCGCGCAGCACGATCTCCTCCGCGAGGTGCTCGGCTACCTCGTCCGGCTCACCGAACCCGTCGCCGGCCTCCCTGGGTGGTGGACGGCGAACGATCCGTCGGACAGTCCGTCCGCAGAGTTCCCGGGAGGCCACGGCAACTTCGGGATGGCCCACGGTGTCGGCGGCCCGCTCGCCCTGTTGGCCATCACCGCGCGGCGGGGAGTAGTGGTTCCGGGGCACCTCGACGCGATCCGAACCATCTGCCGATGGTTCGACGTCTGGTGTCAACCAAGCCCCACCGGCCCTTGGTGGCCGGAGTGGATCACCCTTCACGAGCACGGGACCGGCCGGCCACGAGCCGAGAGGCCCGGCCGCCCCTCGTGGTGCTACGGAACTCCTGGGTTGGCCCGCGCCCAGCAGCTCGCGGCCCTCGCGCTGACCGATCCGACGCGCCAGGCCATGGCCGAAGGCGCTCTCGTCGGCGCGCTGATCGACCCCGTTCAGCGGGGCGCGATCACCGATCACAGCCTCTGCCACGGGACGACCGGGCTCCTTCACACGGCCTGGCGCATGTCCCTCGACGCCCCCGGCTCCACCATCGCCGGTCTCCTTCCGGAGCTGCGGGCGTCGTGCAGGACGGCCGCGGGGCCCGGCTTCCTCGAAGGCGGTACGGGCTCGGTGCTGGCGCTCGACGTGCAGGACACCGGCCTCCCTCCGACGACCGCGTGGGACACCTGCCTCCTCGTGAACTAGCAGCTCCACAGAAGGGAACACCGTGCACTCCGCCGAATCCCCCTGGCAGCAGTTCGACATCACCTTCACCGCGTGGGGCTCCGCCGAACAGGTCGCGGCCCTCCATCTCGCTCCGCACCTCGCCAACCAGGAACAGGCCGGAACGGTCACCGCCTGGTTCTTCGTGCGCAAACACCCGACGTGGCGACTGCGGATCCTGCCGGCTCCGCACCGTGAAGCTCAGGCGGTGACCGCTCTGGAAGCCCTCTTCCAAGCCCTCTGCGGACAAGGCCACCTGACCGGATGTGCCCGCCCGATCTACGAACCGGAGACCCACGCCTTCGGTGGCACGGCCGCGCTGGACATCACCCACAGGCTGTTCCACCATGACAGTCGACACGTCCTCGCGCACGTTCGCCCACCCGGCCACGCCGGCGCGGCACCTCAAGATCACAGACGCGAGCTGTCCGTCCTCCTCGCCACAGCCCTCATGCGCGCTGCGGGCCAAGAGTGGGCGGAACAGGGCGATGTCTGGGCCCGGCTGGCTGACGCACGACTCGCCGACGACGGCACCCGGCCGACCGCCGTGCCCAGGATCGAAGCGGCGCTCCGGCGGCTGATGACCGTGGACAGTAGCGCCGGAAGCCCGATGGTCGCGGAAGGATCACTCGCCACGGCGGCCACGTGGCTGACCGGGTTCCGTGCCGCCGGCGAACGTCTCGGCGCCTTGAGCCGCTCAGGGCAGATGACACGCGGGCTCCGCGCGGTCCTCGCCCACCACATCCTGTTCCACTGGAACCGGCTGGGAGTGCCGTACGCGGTACAGAGCGACCTCGCGGCGACCGCCCGCCACGTGGTTCTCGGCGAGGACCTCACCCGGCCCCGCCTCCCCGTCACAGAGACGGTGGGGCAGGGTCCTGCGGCACGGTGACATCCCAGGAGTCGTCTGGAACGGCAACGGAGCGGTCTGGAGGGGCGGAGGCCCCTCGACTGCTCGGCCCGGGATCGCCATATGCCGGAGAGCTGGGGCGTCGGTCGGCATCAGCCTTGAGGTCCACCACCCGGCGCCCGGCCTGCGTCGCGTGCACGGCGGCGTCGTCGGCCTCGCTGCGGAGCGCGCCGGCGCGACCGACGTCCTGTTGGCGCGCGGCGGCCGTGCGTTCGTCCGCGTGCTCACGGTGTTCAGCGGCGGTGGCCAAGACTTCGGGGTGCTCGTGCTCGGGGCCAGTGGTGGCGAGCAGTTCGGTCTTGCGCCGTTGCAGTGCAGCGATCCGGGCCGTCAGCGCTTCGGCCTCGGTGGTGAGGGTCGCGCGATCGGCTTGCGCTTCGGTGCGCGCCTGTCCCCTCAAGGTTGACCGGCCGAACAGTCCGCCGGTCTCGGCCAAGGCCGTGTCGATGTTCGTCAGGCGGTCGCTCGCGGCTCGATGGCGGTCCTCGGTCTGGGAGAGGGCTTCGGCCGTCTTCCGGTAGTCGGCTACAGCCTGCGCGCGTTCGTCGGCCAAGGCCGCTTCCTCGGCCAAGGCCCGGACGGCGGGGCCGGTGCCGGTGGCGGCTTCGACCTCGGCACGTTCGGCGGCCTGGGCGGCTTCGGCAGCGGCACGGTCGGCGGCCTGCTGGGCCGTGATGGCGTGGCGGAGTGCGGTCTGCACCTCGGTGTCGGTCAAGTGGGTGTACCTCGTGCTGTCGGGCAGTGGCGTCGGGCCTTCGGGACCCGGCTCGTCTTCGTCAAATTCGGGGGTTCGGGTCGGGCGTTCCGGAAGGGCTGCGACGATGCCCCGAAGGTGCTCGGGGACCCGGTGGGCGGGCAGCTCGGTCAGGACGAGTGCCTCGTCCTGACCGGCCTCGATCTCTCGGAGGAGTCCGGAGACGGCACGATCCACGCGTTCCTGATCGGTGGCAGGGACCCCGCCGCGGGCACGGTCGGCGTCGGTCTCGTAGCAGTCGAGCGGGAGGTGGAGGTGGACTTCGCCCTTCTGCCTGCTGAGCATCGTGTAGAGGGCGTTCGACTGGGCTCCGGGGCCGTACACGAGGACGTCTTGGACGGTGAGGCCCTGGCTCTTGTGGCCGGTGATGGCGTAGCCGTGGCTGAGGCCGCCTTCGGAGATGTACTCGGGGGTGAGCCACTCGGCGGTGAGGGTGGAGCCGTCCGGGGTGGCGGTCTGCCACTCCACGAGGGCGCGCCGGTCGGAGTCGATGGCTCGGACGATGCCCCGGGTGCCGTTGAGGACGTCGGCGTGGCCGCTGCCGACCCGGGACCGGTAGTCGTTGCGGCGGATGAGTACTTGGTCTCCGACGATGAGGGCGAGTTCGCCGCCGTCGGGGAGGGCATAGAGGTGTTCGGGACCTGAGAGTGCGCCGGTGGTCTTCCGGGTGGCGCGGGCTCCGGCGTTGAGTTCGTCGACGACCGCGTTGGTGGAGGCGAGCATGAGGAGTTGCCGGACGGCGGTGTGGTCGTCGGTGTGCGCTTCGCGTCGTTCAGCCCACTGGGTGAGCATCGCGGCGAGGACCTCGTGGTGATCGGCGCCGGCGTGGACGCGTCCGGTGGCGGCGAGGGTCCGGAGTGCTCCGGTCCGGTTCTCCTTGCGCCACAGGGCGAGGGCCTGGCGTTCGACGGGGTCCTTCTGGCGGAAGTTCTCGGTAAGGCTGAGGCCGCCGACGGTGTGGTGGACGGCGGCGAAGCTGCCGCCGATGCCCGGGGAGTGGAGTTGTTTCGGGTCTCCGACGCCGACGATCTTCGTGCCCGTACGGGCTGCGTGCGCCAGCAGTTCGGCAACGTCGCGGTCGTCGCACATCGCGGCCTCATCCACGATCAGGATGTCCACGCCGGTGAGGCCCTTGCCTCCGGCTCGGATGCCGGTGAGCCAGGATGCGACGGTGCGGGAGGCGACGCCGGCTTCGGCTTGGAGATTGGCCGCCGCAATGGCGGCGGTGCTGGCGCCCGCGACCACGTACCCCTGCGCCTCCCACGCCTGGCGCGCGGCCGACATGATCGTGGTCTTGCCGGCTCCGGCGATGCCGAGCAGGGCATCAACGCCGTGTCCGCCGGTGAGGAGTCGGTGGAGGACGGCGCGCTGTTCGTCGCTGAAGGCGAAGCCCTGTTGGACCTCGGCGGCGGAGAGGGTGAAGGTGACGACGTCGGCCGGGACGACGGCGGCTTGTTCGCCGAGTCGACGGGTGGCCTCCGTCATGATCGTGGTCTCGGCGGCCACGACGTCGGCAGTGGTGTAGCGGTCGGCGTGCTTGTAGTGCTGGGGGCCGCGGGGGTTCAGCTTGACGGCGAAGCCGGCGTGTTTCAGGACGGCGGTGGTGAGCTGTTCGGCTTCGTCGGCGGTGCCGATGCCGTAGGGGAGGGCGTCCAGCACAGCGGCGAGCGCGGCGGCGTGGCTGAACTCCTTGCTGTGGGAGGTGAGCCCGGTTTTGGGGTCGAAGATCGTCCGGCAAAGTTCGGCGACGTCGGGGTTCTGGCCGGGGCCACCGGGGGTGAGCGCGGCGGCGGCCAGGGCGGTGGGGTCGTCGCCGGCGGCACGGCCTTCGGCCTGCCAGTGCGCACGGAGGGCATCGTCGCTGATGCCGGCGGTGTCGGGGTTCTTGGCCTCCTTGGAGCGGGCGGAGAGGGCAGCGCGCTGCTGGTGAGAAGCGGTGTCGTAGTCGATTCCGAGGGCTTCGAAGAGCTGCCGGACCTGTCCGTCGCGCTTGCTGAACAGGCGGCGGGTGGCCTCGGGGATGGCGCTGATCTCCCACGCAGCGGTGTTGGGGTCGCGGGTGAAGGCGACGCCGTACCGGTCGGTGAGGTCGCGGCGGATCCTCGCGGACATGAGGGCCTGGGTGGCGCGGGCGTGGCGGTGCAGGTCCCGGCCGCCGGACGCGGTGGTCGACCACTTGCCGTCGACGCCCTTGACCATGTTCGCGATGTTGAAGTGCAGGTGGAAGTGGGGGTCCCCGACCCGGGCCCCTTCGACCGGGCGGGCGGCTCGGTGGATCATCAGCCATCCGGCGAACCCGCTGGTCTCGATGACCTCGGCTTCCTCGCCGTCGCCGTGGTGGCCGCGCATGGCGTACGCGGTCCATTTCTCCAGTGCCGCGACGGCTTCGTGGCCCGCGCCGGTGTAGATCGCCTCGACCTCGGCAGCAGCCTCGACGGACGCGTAGGCGAGGAGAACGGATTGGGATTTGGGCAGGTCAAGGGTGACGTCGGCGCCTCGGTTGCCGACCTCGACGCGGCCTTCGCGCTGGGCGGCCTTGATCTCTTCGGGGTCCCAGACCTCTTCGGGGGTGAGCCCGGCGGCGACGGCCAAGGCGACGGCGTCCCGGACGGGAACGGGGAGGTCGACACGTCGCCGGCTGGTCTCGGCGGCGAGCTGCGTGAGCCGGCGGGCGGCGGACTTCTTGACGTTCTCGGTGGGGTGCCGGCCGGTGTCCCGGGCTCGTTGTTCGAGCACGCGCACGAGGGCGCGTCCACTGAGGTGGCCGCCGTTCTCGATGGTGAGCGCCTGGGCGAGTCGGTCTTCGCCGTAGAGCGCGCCGGCGTCGACGCCGGCGGCTTGGGCGAGCTTGAACGCGGTTGAGGCGGGGACTCGGTGGGTTTCACCACGCCGGTGAACCTGCCGGTCCATCCGTCCGTAGGCGTCGCGTTTCCGCTTGGAGTCGAAGAGGGCCGCGGGGGCGATGCCGCGTTCTACGGCGGTGCGGCGGATGGCCTGAAGGAGGGGTGCAGCGGGGAGTTTCGCGGCGGGCGCGACGGCCAACTTGGGCTCGACCAGCACGCGGCCGCTGTTCGGGTCCTCGCCGCGCATCAGCCGGCGGGCGGCAAGGTGTTGGTCGGGGGTGAGGGGGCTGCCGGGGGTGATGCCGTGCTCGGTGAGGCCCTTGCCGATCCACACAAGGGGGCGTTCGGACGCGTCGACGTGGTAGTCGATCTGGCGGTCGGGGAGGGTCGCACGGAGCTTCGTCTTCGGGTAGATCCGGGTGGGGTCCAACCCGGCGGCCAAGGAGATCTCGACGGCGGCGGCATCGGCGAACGTGGCGGTCTCGCCGCCGCGCGCGTGGGTGCGGGCGCGGAAGTAGGCGCGGCGGGCGTCGGGGTTCTGGATGAGGGCGGAGACGGTGGTGCCAGCCGCTTCGGCGGCGGCTTCGACGGCTTCGATCAGGGGGCGGGCGTCGAGTTCGGCGGTGGTGGTGCAGCCGTGGCCGCCGGTGAGGCGGTAGTCCACCTGACTGTCACTGGGGCCGATGACGGTGACCCACCCCATCGGCCGTTCGCCTCCTGCCGGTCCCGCTTGGAGTCGTTGGCCAAAGGCCCACGTATCGTCACGGAGTGACGATACCTTGGTCCTCTCCGATCAAAATATGAAATATTCGCAGGTCAGAGAGGGTGTCTCGTCTCGTCCCGATCGACTCTGGCAGCTCCAAACTGCACGTGTTCTTGCGGTGATCAGTTTGACCTTGCATCGAGGAGTCGGCGGAAGGCCCGGTTCGGCGGATCGGCTCAGCAAACAGAGCAGGGCTCGGAGGAAGGTGAGATCCGGGACCGTGGGTCTGGGAGTGTGGAGGTTGGCGGGTGATGCTGGTCGGCGACGTGGCGCGCCTTCGCGCCCGCACGAAGAAGAGGTTCGTTCGTTGAGCACCAAATCCGACGCCCTGCCAGGCGCCGCCGTGCGTTCGATGCCCGTGACGTTCGCCTGTGGGGCCGCGGTCGGAGTGCTGGGCGGCATGATCGGCCTCGGCGGGGCTGAGTTCCGCTTGCCGTTGCTGATCAGCGTGTTCGGGTTCGCGGCCCTGTCGGCGGTCATCCTGAACAAGGCGATGAGCCTGATCGTCGTCATGACCGCGCTGCCCGCGCGCCTGGCGGCGGTCTCCTTCACCGACCTCGCCCCGCACTGGACCGTCGCGGTCAACCTGCTCGCCGGAAGCCTGCTCGGAGCCTGGGCCGGGGCCTCGTGGGCGGTGAAGATGCGGACCAGCACCCTCTACAAGGTCCTCGCGGTCCTGATGGTGGCCATGGCCGCCGCCCTCGTCTACACCCACACCGCCGACCTCGGCGGCCTTGGCCTGTCCGGACCGCTCCTCGCGATCCTCGGCGTCGTCGCCGGGTTCGGCATCGGTGTGGTCGCCGCGATCATGGGCGTCGCCGGCGGCGAACTCCTCATCCCCACGATCGTGCTGCTCTACGGCGTCGACATCAAGATCGCCGGAAGCCTGTCCCTGGTGGTGTCCCTGCCCACCATGCTCGTCGCGTTCGCCCGCTACAGCCGCGACGGCAGCTTCACCGTCCTGCGCGCCAATCTCCGCTTCACCCTCGTCCTCGCCGCCGGCTCCGTCACCGGCGCCCTCCTCGGCGGGCTCCTCTTGGGCACCGTCCCGAACACCGTCCTGATCCCGGTGCTCGCGGTGATCCTGCTGATCTCGGCGGTCAAGACCGCCCGCCACGCGACCCCCGCCAAGACCACCAACTGACCGACCTCGCGGCGCTGCCACCCGGCCAGCGCCGCGAGGTTGGCCGACACGTTGGCGAACAGCACCACGCGTTCCCCCACCACCCGCGAAATGCAGGGTCAACCTGCCCTCCCACGCCGACGACCATCCCGGGCATTCCTTCATCTCCCAGGTCGCCGGGGCCACCCACGCAAGGTCACTTGGAAACGGACACAGGGCTGTCGGAATTGCCCATGG
Organism: Streptomyces dryopteridis; assembly: GCF_049606955.1. Taxonomy (NCBI): domain Bacteria; kingdom Bacillati; phylum Actinomycetota; class Actinomycetes; order Kitasatosporales; family Streptomycetaceae; genus Streptomyces; species Streptomyces dryopteridis. Next base: position 2,795,263 of record NZ_CP187113.1, read on the forward strand.
CTTGCAGGGGAATCGTCGCGGTGACCTTCGCTCCGGGGTAGGTCTGCTCCAGTTCCTTCTTGAGGGTCATGATCCGCCTGGGCACTTCGCCGGGCGGGACCTCCTTGAGCAGCGGAAGTGGAGGCAAGGCGTCTCCGTCGGACCATGAACCCGTCACCACGAGGTCCGTTCCGATCAGTCGGCCGCCAAGCGCCTCGGCCTCGCGCAACGCCCACGCCGGAGGCGGCAACCGTGCGACGCTCAACGCCAAGGTGCGGCCGGCATGAAGCCCTTCTCGGACCGGTTCCGGGCGCAACGGCCGGGCGCGACGCGGGGCAAGCGGATGGTCCTTGCCGATGGGCCACTGCCGCGGGGCGTCCCGCTCTGCCACGTACGGGGGCAAACACGGCTTGCCCGTATCGGGGTCGATCGTTTTTCGGGCCTGCTCGATCCACCGTTCGAGCTTTCGTGAGCGCTGGGCGCCGTCCAGCGGGATGCCGTAGACCTCGGCGATGACTCGCTTGGGCACGAGACCGCGTCCTTGGGCTGCTCGGTACATGGTCGCGATCGTCCTGGCCCGCAGCAATACGCTGTTCTGCTTCTTCCCGTGTGGTGAGGGGAGGGCCAGGGAGAGAACCCAGACCATGCTTCGGGGTGCTTCGTGGACGGCTTCCGCCGTCGCTCTGATGCGCTGAACCAATTCGGCGTCGCCGCTGGGCCGACGGGCGTTCCGCCGGGTGCCGGGTGGCGGGATGTCGCGGAGTTCCCCGGCCGTCCAAGTCCTCCAGTCGATATCGACCTGCACCATCCACCCCGGCCAGCCGTAGAGCCCACGGAGGTCTACGCCTCGCCCTGTGATCGCTAACCGGACTCCACTCACCATCGTCTGCATCGGCACGTACCCACCATGGCAGGCCCCCGGGCGGGTGAGTCAGGATCCGGCGCCGAACAAGAAAGATCCCCGATTTTGTCGGCCTGGTTTCTCCGGTCCTTCCCGAGAACCTCGGTGCATGACGAAAAACCCATCTGACATGCAGGTTTGCCCAGACTGCGATGGAACCGGTCACCACCCCGCCACGGACGAGATGTGCGAAATGTGCCAGGGCGAAGGGCACGTTCCTGCGTGGTGAAACCCGTCGTGCAACGGGCTCGAATACGGGGTTGTCCCGCACCACCAACGTGGTGCGGGACAACCCCGTGTTCGGGTTCAGATGGACGCGGCGTTCCACTGGTCGAAGGGGAGCGGGGCCAAGCCGGCTTCTTCGCGGTCGGCCTCGTCCGCCCCGCACGCGGTGCAGATCGGGACGTCCCTGTCGGCCGTGAGCCGGGACGTGGCCGGGTGGGTGCCCAGCGGACGGACGCCGCAGCGGCGGCACAGGGTCACGGGGTCTCCTCGTTGTCGCGGGCGGACTTGAGGATGTTGTTCCACGTGGGGCGGGAGTACGGCTTCTCAGAGCGTTCGGCGAGCAGGGGGATCAGCTCGGAATTCCGGGCGCCGGGGTGCTCGGCGAGTACCTGGCGAGCCAGGGTGAGCCGGGGGTCCCCCTGGTACGGGTACGCCTGTCCCCCGCTGCGGCCGGCCGGGCGACCAGCGGCTTGGCCGCGGGGCGCCCGGTTGCGGACGTAGTTCCACAGGGTCGCGCGTTTCCACCGGGGCCGGCGGCGGGTGGGGAGGACGTCCCAGTCGTCGGGCTCGGGCCATCCGGCGGGCGGGTTCTTCATGTACCCGGAGATGACGGAGGTGTCCGCGAACCCGCAGACCTTCGCGGCCTCGGCGGGCCCGACGGTCTCTTCGGGGTCGCCGGTGAAGTCGGGGTCCCGGGTCGTGGTGGCGGTGGCGCGTCGGGATTGCAGGTCCCGGTGCCAGGTGCGCCAGGTGGCGAGGTCCCAGCGCATCCGACCGTCGGTCGTGATCGCGGGCGGGTGTCCGTTCTCTTCGCGCTTGGCCCAGAGGTTCGAAAGCGTGGCCTTGCTCAAGCCCACCTCCACGGCGAGTTCGTCTCTGGTGCACAGCACGGTCGGGGTCCTTGTCTGGTGGGGGTCACGAGCCGTCGTCCACGGTAGACGGCCAGGACCACGTTCCGGTCGTGGTGAGGCGGGTGAGGGTGCGGATCGCGGTGGTCGGCACGAGGGCGGCCCAGTCGTCGTCCTCGGGGTCGTTGATCGCGACGTGGCCGGGGACGGGGCGGGGCCAGTTCTCGACGACCACGTAGGTCTCGAAGGGGTCGACGTCGACGGCGCTGTTACCGGTGAGGGTCACGAGGTCTCCGGGGTGAGGCTCCGGTGCGGGACTCGGGATGGGTTGGGGGCCGAATGGCATGATGGTGGGGTTCTCTCTGGTGAGGACGGTGGCCGGCCCCGGTTGCCCACTTGGGGCCGGCCACGCTCGTGCCCGGCGCCGGTCGGCGCCGGCGCGTCACGCGGGGGTGTTCAGGAAGGCCGCGTCGGGGGTGCCCCGGAACCGGCCGCCGTACGCGCGCCAGATGGCGGCGCGGGCCTGCTGGTGGCGTGCGTCGGCGGGGTCGTAGCGACGGACTTGTTGCAGGGCGCCGTACCCGTAGGCCCTCAGGGCGACGCCGATGGCTTCGCGGGTGCGCGTGGGCGTGATGTCGGTGAGGTCGGTGGGCATCGCGAGGAGTACGCGGGTCAGCTCGGTGGCGGTGAGTCGGACGGTCACGGGTACTGAGACCCGGTGCCGGCCGTCTTCGCTGGGGGTGGCGGCGCCTCGGCCGGCCCCGGTCACGCGACGGGCCCTTCGTGCGGGGTGCTGCCGGTCTCGGTGGCGAGGACCTCGGCCTGTGCGTCCGCCACGTGGGTGAGGCAGGCGACTCCGCCGCCGCCCCACCGGTAGTAGAAGCAGATCGCGGCGGGGGCGTCGCACACGTGGCACTCGTCGTCGTCCTCGGGCTGGAGCGGCCCATAGCTCCACGTGGACCGGTCGGAGCCCTCGTTCAGCTGCGCGATCAGGCTGTCCCGCGCTGCGGTGAGGCTCGCCAAGACGGCGGCGCCTCCTCCGGCGGTGCGCGTGGTCTTGATGTTCAGCTCGATGCCGGCCAGGGCGGCGAACCGGCCCGGGGCGGTGCCGGCTGCGGCGGGCTTGGGCTGTCGCCCGCTGACGCGGTCGTAGGTGATGGTGGTGGTGAGCCCGCGGGGGTCGTCGGCGGCCCGGACGGTGTCGCTGCCGTTGCCGGTGATCGGGTTCGGGATGGTGAGGCTCCTGGGGTTGACCCGGAGAACCTCGTACCAGGTGCCCCGGTGGCGCGCGAGGTCTCCGGGGCGGAAGTCGGCACGGCTCCAGAGCTTCGCGCCGGCCGCTTCGGCGGCGCGGACGGCCTCTTCCCAGTGGGCTATCTCCTCGGTGAGCTGTTGGTGGGTGGCGTGGAGGTCTTCGCGGACGCTGGGGTCGGTGGTGTCGCGGGACTGGCCCTTCGCGGAGCGGCCGGCCTGCCACTTCTCGACGGCGCGCAGCTCGGCGCGGAGCTTCTCCAGCCGGCGGAGGGTGGTGCCCAGGTCGGCCCGGCCGGCCTCGTGGCCGGCGGCTGCCTGTGCGCGCCGGGTCCAGTGCTCGGCCCGGTCGTGTTCCTCGATGCTGCGGCGCGTCGCCGCCTCGATCCGGGCTTGGTCTCGGCGGGCCCGGCGCTCGCTGTGGTGACCCACGAGGATCGGCTGGCCGTACGGGATGCCGTCGGCTATCGCGTGGCCGGCTCGCCATGCTGCGGTGGAACGGGCGGAGGCGTTCTCGGCGTAGCCGGTGAAACGGTCGGCCCGGTCGGCGGCGCGGGCGATCCGCTCGGCTTCGGCCTCGGCGAACGGGCGCCGGTCATCGTTGTTGATGGTGACGGTGGTGGGGTGGCCGGCTTCGGTGAGGCGTTCGGCCAGGGCGGTGAGAACGGTTCCGCGGGCGCGCTGGTCGCGGGTGTGGGGGAGGTACCAGCACTCCAGCTCGCGGGTCCAGCGGGCGGGGTTGGTGTAGCCACTGGGGTAGTGACGTGCTCGAAGGATCTCGGCCTCTTCGCCGTGTCGGCTGGTGCCGGTGATGAGCGTGCCTTCTCGGGGGCTGTGGGTGATCTTGATGGTCATGGTGTGCCTGCCTGCTTGCTCTTCTGGTGAGTGGTTGGTCCGGCCGAAGGTCGGACCCTGGCGACGGCGCTCGGCCACAGCGCCCGGTCCCGGAGGGACGGAGGGAACGGGCCGTCGGCGCCCCGGGCGCCGACAGATGCAGCCGCGCGCCGGCGGCGCGTGTCCGAAGGGCGATCGGGGGCCCGGTGACGGGGGTGCGCTCCCCGCTGCCGGCCGGTGGGTGGGGTTGGTCCGGCCGGAGGTCGGACCCTGCCGACGGGCCTCGGCCACAGCGCCCGGTCCCGGAGGGACGGAGGGAACGGGCCGCCGGCGCTCGCGCCGGCAAGTGCAGCCGTGCGCCGGCGGCGCGCGTCCGCCGGCCGGCCGGGGTCGACCGGTTCGAAGGTTGCCCTCCTCGAACCGGTCGACCCCGGTGGGATGCTGCTAGGAGGTGAGGTTGAGCGCCTCGGCCACGGTGCGCTCGAACTCGGCGGCGGCCAGGGCGGCGGCCAGGGAGCGGCCGTCAACGGGTCCGGCGTGGTGCCATCCGTCCCGGATCACGCGAAACACGTCGGCGTCGACGGTGTCCAGCGTCTCGCCGGTGGCGGTGACCTCGCGCGGGGTCATGGCCTGGACGGTGGCACCGGGGATCGGGTCGCCCAAGGGCCAGAACCAGACCAACAGGTTCGAGTCCTCGTGGTCGGTCCACGGGCCCAGGGAGATTCCGGCGGTCACCTCCTGCTCGACGCTGCGCTTCCACCAACGTCCCGTGATCAGGGTTCCGGCGGGGAAGTCTGCGGCGGTGGGGCGGGTGGTGGTGTTCATGAGTGGTGCTCCTGGTGAGGGTGGGTGGTGTAGTCCGAGGTGGGAGGGGGTTGCCCTCCCCGCCCACCCCGGACCGGGGGGATCAGGCGGCGGCGTGGTCTTCGGAAGCCTCGTCGGCGTCGTCGTCCTCGTGGTCGCCGAAGATGTTCGGCGCGCCTGCCGTGTCGATGACGTCTTGTGCGATGGCACGGCCGGCGGTGATGACGCGGACGGCGGCGTGGTGGATGGGGGGCTTCCGGTCCAGCGTGGTCCATTCGGACATCGGGGGGTGGAGTGCCGGCGGCGGGGTGAGTCCGAGGATGCGGGCGGCGACGTAGACGACGCTGACGACTTCGCTGATCCACTGGCCCGGGGTCATGTCGGGGGCCTCGGGGATCTCAAGTTGGGCCTGGTCGAACAGGCCGTCAAGGGCGGTTCGCTCGGGGCTGGCCTCGGACCACTCGGGGGCCTCGCCGGTGCCGATCTGGTAGTTGGTGGCGAGAATGCCCGCGATCTCGGCGGCGGGGATGGTGGGGCGGTGGTCGGGCCCCACGTCGGTGCCCTCGGTCTGACTGATGTCGAAGCAGGGGCCGGCCTTGTAGGCGGTCACGGTCTCCGTCGACTGGTCGGCCTGGGAGGCGTCGGCCGGCGTCGCGTGTTCGGCGGTGGGGGCGGCGTTCCGGTAGCGGACGGGGGTCCAAATCCGGATCGCGCGGCTTCCCTTGGCGGGGTACCGGCCGGCCTTCCTCCAGTCGCCGGCCGACCGCACGTCGGTCGCCCCGGGGCACTGCGCGGTGATCGCGATGCAGTTGACCGGGCTGCGGTCCGTGCGGGCGCCGGCGACCGCGTTCCGGGTGAGGGCGACGGCGGTCGACATGAGGTCGGCCCACGCGTCGGGGCTGGTCTCCAGCCGGCTGTACGCGGTGGTCATGATCTGTTCGAGCTGGGCCCGCATCTCGGCGGTGTACGCCTTACGGGCTTCAGGGGTCATGGTCTTGCGCGCCATGGGGGGCGGCTCCTTCTGGTGAGAGATGGCCGGCGGGTTGCCCTCCGCCGGCGGGGTGTCGGGAGGGGGTTGCCCTCCCCTCCCGACTGATCTAATTAAACCATGTTTCTGGATCCTGGTCCAGTACAGCTGGGGGTTCAGGCGGCGGCGAGCTCGCGGACCTTGCAGCGCTTCATGACGGTCTGCTGTACGTCGCGGTACGCGTCGTGCTTGGACACGGTGCCGGTGACCTCGACTTCGTCCCCCTCGTCGGGGACGTGGGCGGCGCTGGCAAACCAGACGAACACGTTGCCGGTGGGGTCCATGAAGCGCACGAGCCGCCGGCGCTGGGTGGTGTAGCCGTAGTGGCGGGCCTCCAGTTCCACGACCGTGGTGACGGTGGCGGTAACGGTGAGGCGCTGCCCCGGTTCGCCCTGGTGACGACTGACTGCGGCGGCCTTCTCGACGGCGGTCTTCTCGCGGTCCCGGCGCCATCCCACGATCGCGGACACGAGGGTGGGGAGGTGCCGGGGGGCAACGGTTTCGGCGTGGGCCAACTGGCCGATCTTGTAGCGGTATTCGTTCTCGCTGGATCGACCTTCGATCGCCCATGCTCGAATGTCGGCGGCGTGGGCCTGGGCGGCGGGTTCGGCGTCAATGTCGGCCAGCCACTCGGCAGGGGCGTTGCGTGCGAAGTAGTACGCCTTCACGTCGTCGGCGGTGGTGGGCCGACCGGTCCACGCGTCGGCCTTCGGGACGAACCGGCCGGTCATCGTGACGACTGCGGCGGCCACCCGGAGCACGTCCGCGACGGGCAACCGGATGTCGTCCGGGATGCCCTGCTCGCGGTCGTCGTCACCCTCCTTGATCCGGTGGAGCGTCCAGAGCGCCTGCAATCCGGCGACCGGGATTCCGGTGTAGGGCTCCACGCACGTGGTGCCCAGCAACTTGGCTCCGTGGTTGGGGTGGTGGGCCAAGTAGGTGGCGGTCCGGGGGCGACTGATGCCACACGCGTCACACCGGTCGGTTGCGGCGCGGTGGGCGCGGACGATGTCGGCGGCGGTCTCGGAGAGTCCGGGGAACAGGCTCGCCACGGGGCCGGCCTCGGGGTCGTGGTCCAGTCGGGCCAGGATGGTCCAGCCGGCGTGTCGGGGCATGTTGCCGGTGAGGGTGACGGCGACGGTGGGGCGCTGGCCGATGACGCGCCCGGTGAACGGGTCGGTCCAGTCGCGCAACACGGGTGCGTCGACGGTGAGGTGGTAGCCGGTGAGGCCGTGGGCGGCGGCGCGGCGGTTGGCGTTGTCCACGAGTCGGCGGACGTGGTCGGCGTCGATGGCGGGGACTTCGAATCGCATGGTGGCGACGGTGGTCATGGGGTGGTTCTCCTACTGGTGAAGGTCGGGGCCGGCTGCGGGTTGCCCTCCGCGTTGCGGCCGTTCGGGCGCGGGGGCCCGATCATCGGGAAGAGGGGTTGGCCTCCCCTTCCCGATGAACTAATTAAACCACGTTTTGAGCCCTGGGTCGACTGTCCACCCTGGGGAGTTCAAGGGCGGCGCGGTCGCGCATGTAGGCGACGAACAGGGCGGCCACGTGGGCGTCGCGGGTGCCGTAGACGCGTCGGGCGTCCAGCGCTGCGACGCGCCGGCGATTGCGGTGGACGGGGAAGGGGGCTCCGGGGGCGGGGATGACCAGGGTGACAAGGGTTCCGTCCTCGGCGCACACCCTGAGGACAGCTCCGCCGGCCTCGGGGTCGACTGCGGTGCTCCAGCGGTCGGGGCCGATGCCGTAGCGGGCAAGTCCCCCGGCTATGGACCGGGCCTGCATGAGGTCGGCTTCCGTCGTGGGGTCGGGGTCGGCGGGGTGAGGAACACAGGCACAGCCGGTGTGGGTGGGGATCGGGCTCGGGGTGAACACGTCGGGTTCTCCTGCGGGGTGGGGCGGGGGCGGTGGGCGCCCCCGCCCGGGGGCTGTGATCAGGCTGCGGCGGGCTCGACGGTGGGCGGCGGGCCGGCGGCCTGGGGGGCGCCGTCGTCGGCCACTTCGGCGGCGGCCTGGTGGTCGTCGCCAACGGCCTCTTCGTCGTCGGCCCCCTCGTTGGTGGGCTCCTCGACTTCGGACTTCTCGTCGTCGCCGGCCTCGACCGGCAACGGCGTGGGCTCGGACGCCGGGTCGGCGGGCTCGTCCGCCGGGGTGGGGACGGTGGACTTCGGGTGGTTGGCGCTCGGGTGGTACTCCTCGTCGTTCATGACGGCGCGCTCGATCGGGCTCGGGCTGTACCCGATGGCCTCCAGCGTGCGGAGCCACTCCGCCGTCGCGCTGCGGAGCGTGTTGGACCGCTGCTCGTCGGTGCGCCACGCGACCCGGCTACCGGCCCCCTTCTCCTGCACTGCGGCGACGGTGGCCCACTGGAAGGCCAGAGCGCGGGCCGGCGACTTCGCGATGTGCGCCGTGAACTCGGAGCGTTCCCGGCTCTTGGGGCCTCGCAGGTTCAGGAACTTGGCGAGCACCTCGGTGACCGGGCCTTTGTTCAGCTCGGATGCGACTCGCCACGTTCCGTCAACGAGTGCGGCGGTGACGTGGGCGGTGAGGACGGCGGCGATGTCCCTGGGGAGGGTGCGGGCCTGCACGAGGTTCGCGATCCACTGGCGTCGACATTCGGTCGCGGTGTCCCAGTGGGCGTTCCCCTTCTTCACGGCGGACCTTGCGGCCTTGGCGGCGGCGGCCTCGGCGGTGATCTGCTCTCCGGTCTTGCCGGCACCCGGGGCGGCGTGGCCGTACAGGGCCGGGGACACGCAGTAGGGCTGATAGGCGGTGTCCTCCTCGGGGTCCTCCAGCACCCAGACGAGTCCCTTGCACTCGGCGTGCTCGGTGGTGGTGATCCGCTTGCCGGTGGTGGTCTTGAGCCTCCACACCGGGGTCGCGCGCTCGGAGAGTTCGCTCAAGTCCCGGATGCGGGCTCCGCCGGCCTCCAACTCAGCCCGGTGCGCCTGGGCGGCCATGCGGACGGCTCGTCGGTTGCGTTCGGTCCGGATCACCCAAGCGACGTGGGCGGCGGGGTCGGGCTTCTTGTCGGCCACGGCCTGTTCGGCGGCCTCGGTGATGATGTCGACGACGTTCGGTTCGTCTGCGAACTCGGCCACTGCCTCCATCTCGTCAAGGGTCCAGTCGTAGCGGCGGGAGACGGCCTTCTTGATCCGCTCGTTCGACATGACGGCGCGGGCGGTCTTCACGTCCTTCTGCCGGACCCGGCCGGCCTTGGCGACGCGGGCGGGGTCCGCTCCGGCCTCGGCGGCTGCGAACAGGGCGCCGGTCAGCTCGGCCGTCGTGAGGTCCTCGCGGTGACGGGCGGTGGTGATCATGTCGATGATCTGGCCGGCGTCGTCGCGCTGGTCGACCTCGACGGGGACGTGGGTGATACCGACCTGCCGGGCGGCGCCGAACCGACGGTGTCCGTCGATGATCCGGGCGCCTCCGTTCGGCATGTACTGGATCTTGATGGGAACTCGGCACCCTTCGGTTCGGATGGATTCGACAAAGTGCCGGTCGATCCGAACAGGGCGGACGTTGGCGGGGTGAGACATGAGGTCGGCCACACGCATGACGGCACGGCGGGTCACCGGGACAGCGTCGATGCCAGCGGTAACGGCGGCTCGGAGCAAGCGGGTCCCGTCGACCACGCGGATTTCGCCGTTCGACTCCACGATGTAGAGCGGATCGACCACACCCCCTTGCGTCACGGCGGCGAGCATCATGGGCGGCACACTGTCGGCCAGGTTCGCCGGCCGGGCGGCCAGCGTGGCGACGGGGAGGGTCTCCCACTGCGGGGTGTAGGTGGGCTCGGCCTTCGTCTTGGCGGTCACGTTGGGGCTCCTGGTGAGGTTCTCTCCGGCGGGCGCCGGTGGGCTCGTTCCGGGGGGGTGCCCTCCCCCTTTCCGATGTCTTAATTAAACCATGTTTTACGACCCCTGTCGAGCCCTCCACCCCTTCTGACCTGGGGTTTTCGGTAGGCGGCAAGCCGCACTGGCCGACTTCCTTCATGCGGGCCGGCCTCGCGTTGTCATCCCGTGTGCTGTCGACCCGGGTTCTGCGGCGCGGGCCGGCGTTCCGGTGTCCTAAGCGGAGCGTGGACTCCGGGTTGTCGGGCTGCAAAGCTGGGCCTGGGTCGACAGTGCGCGGGATGACAACGCGCCCCGCCCTCGCCCCGAACGGCCCGCACCCGCCCGACTGCCCCCGTACATCCCGGCGTTGGCCGCTCCCCCGCCGGAGGCAGCTTCTTATCGCGCTCAGACCGAATCTGGGTGGCCCGGGACAATTCATGGACTTTCAGTTGACGAGTCGACAAACCCCTCGTGGTGAACTCGCCTAATATGCCCGGGACCATGAGGGTATCCGCATACCCGACACATCTTGATACCCACAGGGAAGAATCCACAGCAAATTGCGGTTACCCGCATGAAGCCACGACCCTCGGAACACTCAAGACAAGAGAGGTCGTCACAACGACTCAAGAGACGCTCAAGAATGTTCAACTTACCAGCATCCCGCACCCTCATCTCACGCTCCACATCCTCTTCCTCTTTAGCCTTCCGCCAGAGCGAATAGACGCGCGCCCCAAATTCGTCAAGGAATGTTTCGGAATCTTCGTCAGGTCTAGGCATGCGCGCAGCCAAGTGCAATGCCACACGCGTAACAGAATCCGAGCTCTGTACTTTGCGTGCAGAAAAAATACTGGACACTGCACTCTTGCTCAGCCCGACCCCAATCGCAATCTCCGATTGACTGATCCGGCCGCTTTTCTGCTGGAGACCAATAAGCATCTTTTGAAGGTCTCGACGAGCCCCGCGGGGAAGATCAGACCCCCTAGACTCACCCTTCCTGCCCATACCATGCATCCTCTACGGTCATATCCAGAACCGCCGCAATCGCGTTAAGCGGGAGACAGCTCAGGTCGGCCACTTGCGAGATTAGATCCACATATCTCCTGTACGCGACGGGCGCATTCGGCAGCAAGTCAAGCTGCGCGCGAGACGCCCTCAAGTGCTTCCACATCCCCCTACCCGAGTACTTCAAGTGACAGTTGGGGCAGACCATGACGAAATCCCACGGAACGAACCAGGGTGGTGGCACTTCCCTCGCTCGCAGCCCTTGAGACCTCAACCAATGAAATACTTCCCCCTCCACGACAGGAGAACCTAGCCTCTTAACAAAGAGTTGCCCACGCCAACCACAGCTCGAACATGCCCCATCGGCCAGCTCTTTAGCGAGACTCATTGCCGCCGCCATAAGAACTTCAAAGGTCCCAGAGGGATACTCTCTATATTTACGAAAAGGCGAGTCGCCGGAAAAGCCATTTCGAACCATTCTCGGATCGCTTTCCGTGCCAACTGGGGAGACACCCCCCTCCTCGACCATTTCTTCATCTCGCGCTAGAATCCACATATCGAGAACCCGAGTGCTCACTTCATCTAAATATGCCTCCTTGTCGATTCCCGCCACGCGAGCCTTATCTGCGAGATATAAAGCAACAAGCATTACTAGTTGACTTGATTGGACTCGCCCGGAAGAGAAGACATTAGACACGGAGCTTTTACTCCATCCAGTCACGCGGGCAATTTCAGATTGACTGACCCCTCCAGCGGCACGCTGCATCCCAATAAGCTGCTGTTGGAGATCACGACGACGGCCTTCAGGCAAATCAGCCCCCTTCGACTGCCCTTTCCTCCCCATGGCCCTCTCCCTCTCTTCGGGCTCGCCAGCGGTTCTTCACCCACTTGGCCAACGCCAAGACACCGGCCACGATGATGCCGGACACCACTTCCGCAGCAATGTCACTCATGGGAAGAATCTTGACGCCTTGATCGACCCAACTGGACACCTGTGGACACTTGGTGACGATTCATTGAGTCTTTTACACACTCCCGCGAGCCGCAGACCAACTGGGGCTTCCGTGAAGAGGTTGCACACTTGCGTGGCAGTGAGACGCCCAGCCATGTCTAAGGTGCGCGCACCCCGACCCGGAACGAGAGGTGGCGACCTGTGGGCGCACGTGGTGAGACAGCGACGATGGCCGAAGTGCGGCAGCGTGTTCGTGCTGAGGAGAGGCGGCGGACGAAGATCCGCGAGCTGGCGGCAGCGTCGGCCCTACAGGGGGTGACGGGGGCTCGCGACGCGGCCGACGCGCTCAAGGCCGCGGAGTTGATCGCGGCGGAGTCCACGGCCGCTCTGATCCGGCTGTACGACGGGAACGTGGAACTCGTTGCGGACCTGCTCTCGTTGAACCCGGAAGACCTCGACAAGAGCGCCAAGGGGGTCTCGGCGGCACGGGCCCGCGCCGTCATCGCGGAGCTGGGACACAAGGTCGACCGGCCCCGTCTGACCGCCCCTTCGGCTGCGGGCCCCGGGGCCGGCGTCGACGGGACGACCGTGCCGGGCTCCGGTGTCCCGACCTCCTGAGCAGCCGGGGCTGTTCCCGGTGCTCTCCGCCAGGGCACCGGGCTCACAGCTCTCCCTGCTCGGGCCCCCGGTACCGGTCCGGATCGCGTCGGAGACCTGGCGGTCCTGGTTGGAGGACCCGACCTGTCGGGCGAGGTTCGACGCGAAGGTCTACCGCCTCGACGGCGCCGGCTGCTGGTTCTGGACCGGTGCGATCAGCGGTACCGGCCACGCGAGCTTCCGCGCCGCGTCACTGCCCGGCAGGACGCGCCGCGGGACGGTTCCGGGCCACCTGTACGCCTACCAACGCGCCCACGGCGTGATCCCCCGCCTGGGCTGGGGCACCGAGAACCCAACCGTGTGCCACCGGTGTGACAACCACTCCTGTCAGCGGCCCGACCACATGACCCTCGGCACCCCCGCGCAGAACCGGCACGAGTGGCTGGCCCGCCGGCACCTCACCGGTTCACCCCTCGCGGACCTGCGCGGCCCAGCGGGCCGCTCACGGGCCATCGCGCGGGCAATCCGGACCGGGCTCGACCTCCACGAGCCTGCCACCCGCATCAACGCCCGCATCAACGCCGCCGCAGATGCGGGACAACCGCTCCAGCTCTGGTGACCCCGAGGAGTGCTCCTTGACCTCTACCGAACGATGCCCTGCCGCTCATCCCGCCGACCCGTGCCCGTGCGCTGGCCCGGCCCTCGTGTCCGTAGTCGACCGCTGCGGGACGGCCGTGGACGCCTGCGAAGCCCACGGCGCCCGCCTCCTCGCCTCCCTGGAGGACGGCCGGGTCTACCCGCACCCCTCCGCTCCCACGGACGTGGCGATCCGCGTGTTCGGCGCGGCACGGTCCACCCGGCCCTTCGCCTGGGTGGACGGGCCGCGCACAAGCCCACCCCAGCTCAGCCGCACCGAGACCGAAACCCACAGGAGATGACCATGGCCGGCCCGACCAAGATGCTCAAGCTGGAGGAGACCTTGGAGGTGCTCCAGATGAGCCGAGCGTCCTTCTACCGTCTCCGCGCCCGGGGCAACGGTCCCCGGATCGTCAAGCTGCCGAACGGTCACCTCCGGGTCCGTCAAAGCGATCTGGACTCCTGGCTCCGCTCCTGCGAAGAGGTCCTCGCGTGCTGACGTACGACGTCAAGGTCTGGAGCATTCGCGAGCGAACCCGGGCCAAGGGCAAGAAGACCTTTGAGGTTCGGTGGCTTACTGCCGGAGAAGGCCACGGGGACACGTTCTCGTTCAAGCCGCAGGCAGAAGGCCGCCGACTCGACCTGATGACGGCTATTCGGAACGGGGAGCGTTTCGACACGGAAACCGGACTTCCGGAATCCGAACTCAAAGCCCAGCAGGCTGTTACCTGGCTGACCCATGCCCGCGAGTACGTGGCAATGAAGTGGCCAACCGCAGCAGCCAAACAACGAGCCAACATTGCCGAGACTCTCGCCAACACAACGCCGGCGCTCACACGAGAGGGAAGGAACCGACCTGACCCCAAGTTGATCAGGAAGACTCTACTCCTGTTCGCTTTTCGAATGGCGCGGGACGCAGAGGGGAAATGGGCACCCCGCACGGAAGTCGACTTCATTCCCGATGATGTGGCACGCTGCTTGAAGTGGCTCCATGAGAATTCTGTCGACATTGCTTCTCTTGACGATGACCCCGCCTTGACCCGGGCAGCCTTGGATTCCATGACGGTACTCCTGGACGGCAGCCGCGCAGCTGACAATACGATCCGCCGCAAGGTGCCGGTTTTCACCAACTGTCTGCGGTATGCGATAGAGCGAAAAAGGTTGTCGACCCTGCCAACGAAGTACATCGATTGGCAGGCTCCGGAATCCGATCAGGAAGTGGATCTCCGGCGCGTGCCGGACGCAGAGTTGGCCGACCAGCTCATTAATGCGGCTCCGGAAGCCTCGCCAACAAGGGGCGAGTATCTGAAATCGTTCTACGCCACCATCTACTATTCGATGGCACGCCCCGGCGAGGCCAAAGGAATTCGACCGACAGACTGCTTCCTCCCCTTGACGGGATGGGGACACGTCACCGTGTCGACCAGCACGCCGGACGTCGGATCGGGATGGACGAACGACGGAACTCCCTACGACTCACGAGGTCTCAAGAAGCGGGCACGGAATGCGACTCGCGAGATACCCATCCCGCCGACCCTCGTTCAAATTCTTCGTGAGCACATCTCCCAGTTCTCCATCGGCCCTCTTGAATACCTGTGGCGTTCGATCCGCGGGAAAGGACCTCTCACGACGAACGAATACGGGGAGGTATGGCGGCTGATTCGGATCACCGTCCTCACTGCTGAGCAGTTGGACGAAAAGCTCGCCGATCGGCCGTACTCGCTCCGGGCTGCCGGCATCTGCCTTCTGCTCGCGGCGGGCCTCGACCCCATGGAGGTGGCCCGCCGGGCCGGCCACTCCGTCGCCGTCCTGTTCAAGTTCTACGCGCGCGTCATCGCCCGTTCCCGGCAGGAGGACAACGCTCGGGTCGACCGGCTCTTGGAGGCCGCGCAACAGCCCCATGCCGTCACGGAGCCGGACGCCGAGTGACCAGGGGGCGGCGCGGCCCGAACATCACGGCCTGTCACCGACGAAGCCCGACGACGAAGGGGTGGTCCGAGAGGACCACCCCTTCGTCGTGCGTGCCCCCGGACCTGCGCATCCGCCTTGCTGGAGCGTCAAAAGCTGGGCCGCGCCTGGGCCGCGAACACTGGATTCCCTTGGGACATAGCCGACACAAGGTGAGACACACCCAAAACAGATGGGGTGTCGAGATCCTCTCGACACCCCATCTGACCTGCATTTACGTCATTGAGCGGTGGGTGTGGGATTTGAACCCACGGTGACATCGCTGCCACGACGGTTTTCAAGACTGCTCCCTTAGGCCGCTCGGGCAACCCACCTGGCGGGTACAGGGTACCGGGCCCGCCGGGGTGACCGGTGGTGGATTCGGCGGCACGAGGGCACGGGGCGCGGGAGCCGTCAGGTCGTCAGGAGTACGCCGCCGTAGGCCGCGCCCGCGATCACCAGCCACGCGGCGAGTCCGAGCAGGGCCGCGCGGGCGCCGGTGCGGGACAGGGTGGGCAGGTGCACGGCGCTCCCGAGGGCGAAGAGGGCCGCCGCGAGCAGGAGTTCCTGCGCCGTACGGGCCCCCGTCAGCAGTTCGGCCGGCAGCAGTCCGGTCGCCCGGAGCGCCACGGCGGCCAGGAAGCCCAGCACGAACAACGGGACCAGCGGCGGTCTGCGGCCCGAGACCGTGCGCCGGACGCGTCGCGAGCGGCGGACGGAGAGCGCCACCAGGGCCACCAGCGGGGCCAGCAGCGCCACCCGCATCAGCTTGACGACCACCGCCTCCCCCAGGGCCTCGGGACCCGCGGTCTGGGCCGCGGCCACCACCTGGCCCACGTCGTGCACGCTCGCCCCGACCCAGCGCCCGAACTCCGGCGCGTCGAGTCCCAACGGGCCCTGCAACAGCGGCAGGACCACGATGGCCAGGGTGCCGCAGAGGGTGACCAGGGCCACCGACGCGGCCACGTCCTCCTCCTCGCTGTCCGAGACCTCGCTCACCGCGCCGATGGCCGAGGCCCCGCAGATGGCGTAGCCGGTGGCGATGAGCAGCGGCTGGTCCCCGCGCAGGCCGAGCCGGCGGCCCAGCCACAGGGTGCCGAGGAAGGTGGCCACGACCACGCCGACCACCATGGCCACCGTGCCCCAGCCCAGCCGCGCCACCTGGTCCAGGCCCAGGCCCAGCCCCAGCAGCACGATCCCGATCCGCATCGGACGGCGCGCCGCCAGCGAGAGTCCCGGACGGGCCGCGGACCGCAGCCAGGGCCGCAGGGCGGGCACGTGGGCCAGCGCGATGCCCCCTGCGACGGCCGCCGTCAGCATCGGCACGGCCGGCAGCAGCCGGTGGACCGACCAGGCCAGGGCCGCCCCGCCGACCGCGAGGGCCATGCCGGGCCAGGGGCCCCGGGTGGGTGCGGGCCGCGCTGTTTCACGTGAAACACGTTCGGCCGAATCGACGGCGGCCCGGCCCCGGGCCGGCGTCCGGGGCCGGTGCAGGAGGGCCATCAGCCCACCGGGAGCCGGTAGACGCGGCGGACGCTGCCGCCGAGGCGGGAGACGTCGGCCCCGTAGACGTGGAGCGAGTACGCGGTGTCGGCGCCGGCGTTCACCACCCGGTGGATGTCCCCGGGCGGGGCGAAGCCGCTGATCTGGCCGGGCCCGTTCACGAGCTCCTCGGTGCGGGCCAACCGCGCGGGCCGGCCCTCGACCCCGGGCACCAGCCGGTAGCGGGTCTCGCTCTCGTGGCCCTCGTGCACCCCGGTGGCGCACCAGGCCACGTGGTCGTGGATCGAGGTGCCCTGGCCGGGCAGCCACACCAGGGCCACCACGGAGAAGGCCCCGTCCTCCTCGGCGTGCACCAGGTGCTGCCGGTAGCGCTCCGGGTCGCCCTCGCGCTGGGCGGGGGTGAGCAGGTCGGGGGCGCCCAGGTGCGGGGCCAGGGCCTCGCCGACCAGGTGCGCGGTGTGGTCGGGGGACAGTCCGCGGTCGACGACCGCGCGTACGTGGTGGACGAGGGCGGCCATCCTCGCGGTGGTGCGGGCCGGCGTGGCGATGGTCATGTCCGCAGCGTCGACGCGATCGATCCATCACGTCCAACACCGGTTTCACCCCCGTGACCCAACTCCCGCTTATGGATCGCGGGGCGGCGGGCGGGGCTCAGCAGCCGACGCGGTTGGCGGCGGCCCGGCGCAGGGCCTCCAGGACGGCCGCGGTGGCCGGGATCCGCAGGTGGTCGGCGTGCGCGTAGGCCGATATGTGCCGGCGGGCGGAGGGTTGCAGCACCCGGCCGCACACCTTGGTCAGGGCCAGCGAGGGCAGCACCATCGCGGGCATCATCGCCACCCCCAGCCCCTGGGCCACCAGGCTCTGCACCACCAGGTTGTCGTCGGTGGCGAAACGGATGTCCGGGACGAAGCCCAGTTCGGCGCACTCGTGCAACAGGTTGGCCCGGCAGCGCGGGCAGCCCGCGATCCAGCGCTCCTCGGCCAGGTCGGCCAGGTGCACGGCGCGCCGGCGGGCCAGTGGGTGCCCGGTCGGCAGCAGGACGGTGAGCTGGTCCTCCATCAGCCGGACCTCGGTGACCTCCGCCGGCAGTTCCTCGTGCAACCCGGGGTAGGTGAAGGCGAGGGTCACGTCGCTCTCCCCGCGCCGCAGTCGGGCCAGCGACTCGGGCGGCTCGCCCTCCAGCAGCTCCACCTGGATGCCGGGGTGCGTGGCCGCGAGGTCCGCGAGGGCCTCGGGCACCAGGCTCACGTTCGCGCTGGGAAAACCGCACAGCCGCACCCGGCCGGTCTGGAGCCTGCCGTACGCCTTGAGCTGGGAGTGGGCGTCGGACATCGTGGCGAGGATGATCTCGGCGTGCCGGGCCAGCGACTCCCCGGCCTCCGTCAACCTCATGCGTCGCCCCACCCGGGTGAAGAGCGGGGTGCCCACCACGCGTTCGAGGGCCTTCATCTGCTGGGTGATGGCCGGCTGGGTGTACCCCAGGGCGCGGGCCGCCGCCGAGTAGGAGCCGGTCACCACCACCTCGTGGAA
This sequence comes from Streptomyces dryopteridis, assembly GCF_049606955.1. Classification (NCBI taxonomy): domain Bacteria; kingdom Bacillati; phylum Actinomycetota; class Actinomycetes; order Kitasatosporales; family Streptomycetaceae; genus Streptomyces; species Streptomyces dryopteridis. The sequence goes on from NZ_CP187113.1 coordinate 2,813,138, forward strand.
GCTCCGTATGTGCCGCGAATCGAACACCCGCGAAGCATAAGGGGAGCTTGGGTCCGACCGGCACACCCCGACGGGCACGCGAACGGCCCCGCCCGAAAGGGGCGGGGCCGTCGTGGCGCGGGGGCCGGCGGGGGTCAGCTGTCGCCGGTGCGCGAGCCGAGGGTCACCTCGACGGTGGTGGGCTTGCCGTCGCGCTCGTAGGTCAGCTTCACCTTGTCGTTCGGCTTGTAGGTCCAGATCTCGCCGATCAGGGTCGGGCCGCTGTCCACCGGCTTGCCGCCGAACTCGGTGATCACGTCGCCGGGCTTGAGGCCCGCCTTGCCGGCCGGGCCGTTGGGGTCGACGAGCTGGTCGGCGGGGGCCCCGCCGGTGGAGACCTTCGCGCCGGCCGCCGAACGGTCCTTCAGGTCCACCGAGACACCGATCACCGGGTAGACGGGCTTGCCGGTCTTGATGAGCTGTTCGGCGACGTTCTTGGCCTGGTTGATCGGGATGGCGAAGCCGAGGCCGATGGAGCCGGGCTGGCCGCTGCCCATGCCGCTGCCGGCCGACTGGATCGCCGAGTTGATGCCGATCACCGCGCCGCGCCCGTCGAGCAGGGGGCCGCCGGAGTTGCCGGGGTTGATCGAGGCGTCGGTCTGGAGGGCGCTCATGTACGAGTTCTTGCCGCCCGAGCCGTCCCCGGAGGCGACCGGCCGGTTCTTGGCGCTGACGATGCCGGTGGTGACCGTGTTCGACAGGCCGAAGGGGGCGCCGATGGCGATGGTCGCGTCGCCGACGGCCACCTTGTCGGAGTCGCCGAGCGGCAGTGGCTTCAGCCCCCGGGGCGGGTTCTTGAGCTTGAGGACGGCCACGTCGTAGCCCTGGGCGCGGCCGATCACCTCGGCCTCGTAGGTCTTGCCGTCGGAGAAGGTCGCGGAGAGCTTGCCGCCGTTGGCGGCGGAGGCGACCACGTGGTTGTTGGTGAGGATGTGGCCCTGCTCGTCGTAGACGAAGCCGGTGCCGGTGCCGCCGGACTCGCCCTCCCCGCCGTCGCCGAGTCCCCCGCCGCCGCCACCGGCCGAGGCACGGATGGTGACCACGCTGGGCAGGGCGTTCGCGGCGAGGCCCGCGATGGAGTCGGGGGCACGGCCGAGGTCCTTGGGGGAGCTCGCGCTGACCACGGTGGAGCCCGAGGCGCGGTCGATGCGGTCGGCGGCCCAGTAGCCGAGGCCGCCGCCGACGCCGCCGGCCACCAGGGCCGCGACGAGGATGCCGGCGATCAGGCCGCCGCGTCCCTTGCCCTTGCCGCCGGGGGCCGGCTCGCCGGGGTGGCCGCCGGGCGGCGGGGGCCAGCCGCCCGCGACCGGGGGCTGGGCGCCGTAGGCGTAGGCGGGGACGGCGGGGGGCTGCGGGGGCCAGGCGGCGCCGGGCGGGGCCTGCGGCGGGGCCGGGGGCACGGGCGGCTGCGCGTGGCCGTGGGGGTACGCGGCGGTCGGGGGTTCCACGGGCGGCAGCGGAGCGGTGTGCTCCGGACCGGCGGCCGGTGCGGGGGGCTGGGCCGGGGGCGCGGGGGCACCGGCCGGGGGCTTGTCGAAGGCGACCGTCGGCTCGGCGTCCGCCGGGGGCTGGACGGGGGGCGTGGCCGGGGTCTCGGAGGGCGGGGTGGTGCCCTCGTTCTCGGTGCTCACAGCGCTGCTCTCCTCGTCACGCACGTCTGATGGGCGGGTCCCCTGGTTCGCGGACCGACGGTCGAACGGAACGTTCGGCCGACCTCACAGGTTCCCGCACCAAGCCTTTCCCATGAATCGTCAGGCCACGGTAAGCCGGACCTGTGCGTCCGTGCCCCATCCTCTCCCGCAACCGGGGCAATTCGCCCGTACACCTCCGGCCGGGGGCTCCGGGAGGCACCCGAGGGGTGGCACGATGACCCCGTGACGCACGCAACGCCCCCGCCGATCCAGGTCGTCGCCCACCGCGGCGCCTCGGAGGACGCCCCCGAGCACACCCTGGCCGCCTACCGCCGGGCCATCGAGGACGGGGCGGACGCCCTGGAGTGCGATGTGCGGCTGACCGCCGACGGGCACCTGGTGCTCGTGCACGACCGGCGGGTGAACCGGACCTCGAACGGGCGCGGGGCCGTCTCGGCCCTGGAGCTGGCGGATCTCGCGGCGCTGGACTTCGGCTCGTGGAAGGACCGGGACGAGGCCCCGGACTGGGAGGCCGACCCGACCCTGGCGGCCGAGCGGACCTCCGTGCTGACCCTGGAGCGGCTGCTGGAGCTGGTCGCCGACGCGGGCCGGCCGGTGGAGCTGGCCATCGAGACCAAGCACCCGACCCGCTGGGCCGGTCAGGTGGAGGAGCGGTTGTTGGCCCTGTTGGGGCGGTTCGGGTTGGCCGAGCCCGCGGCCGGGGGCCCGCACCCGGTGCGGATCATGAGCTTCTCGGCGCGGTCCCTGCACCGGGTGCGGGCGGCGGCGCCGACCATCCCGACGGTCTACCTGATGCAGTTCGTCTCCCCCCGGATGCGGGACGGTCGGCTGCCGGCGGGGGTGGGGATCGCGGGCCCGGGGATCCGCATCGTCCGCAATCACCCCGGCTTCATCCGCAAGCTCCAGGCGGCCGGGCAGCGGGTGCACGTGTGGACCGTGAACGAGCCCGAGGACGTTCGGCTCTGCGCTGAATTGGGTGTGGAGGCGATCATCACCAATCGGCCGCGGCAGGTTCTGTCCCAACTCGGCCGCTGAATTCCCGATATGCCCACCCGTCCCGCCCTCCGCTTCCGTCACAGGGCGTGCCCCGGCGCGTTCGCCGCGCGTTCGTCGGTGGTGAATGCGTCAGACGCCTTTCATCAGGCGGTTTCCCCTCCGAACGGACGGGGCATCCAGATCTTGGCGTGGGGCTAAGGAGGTTCCGGGGGTGGCATTGGTGGTGGCGCAAGAGGTGCCCACGTCGGCGTGCGTGGCCGTTCCCCACGGCCCGGCGGGTGTGGGCCGGGCGCGGCGCAGGATGCGCGAGGAACTCTGTCTGGGCGGGGTGACCGAATCGGTCGTGGACGACGCCGTCCTGGTCCTGTCCGAACTGCTCAGCAACGCGTGCCGACACGGCAGACCGCTCGGCTCGGCCGAGATCGGCGAGGGCGAGGTGCGCGCCGCGTGGCGCGTGGACGGCGGCGGCCGGCTCACGGTGGAGGTCACGGACGGCGGGGGTCCCACCCGTCCCGTCCCGTCCACCCCCTCCGTGACGGCGCGCGGCGGCCGGGGGCTCAACATCATCGCGGCCCTCGCGACCGACTGGGGGGTGCGCGACGGCGCGGCCGGGGAGCTGACCGTGTGGGTCACCCTGGCGGCCGACCCGCGGCACGAGGACTTCGTCTCCCGGGTCGCCGTCCCGACCGTGGACTTCACGACGGCCTTCGACGACCTCGACCTGTGAGCGGATCGCCCGCGGTCCGCAGCGGCTAGGGTCTGGAGCGGTGGAGCGCGCGTACCGCGTGGCGCTCCACCGGACCGAACCGGGCCCGTACGCCCGGGCGGCGCCACCGGGCATCCCGCGCGGCGCAGCCGCCCGACCGGCACCCGGAGCCCCACCGCCGTACAGCCGGGAGACACCCACGATGGCCAAGAAGCGCCCCGCCGCGAAGTCCGCGACCCCGCAGCTCCAGGACGGGGAGATCCCGGTCGTCGGAGCCCGCGAGCCCTGCCCGTGCGGGTCCGGCCGCCGCTACAAGGCGTGCCACGGGCGCGCCGCCGCGCAGGCCGGCGCCGACCTGACCCGGCGCCCGTTCGAGGGACTGCCCGGCGAGTGCGACTGGGTCGCGCTGCGCGAGCTGGTGCCGGCCGCGACCGTGCCCCTGCACCTGGCGGGCGGCCTGCCCGAGGGCGTGCCCTCGGTGACCCTGGCCACCGTGCTGCCGATGGCCTGGCCCGCGCTGCGGCGCGAGGACGGTTCGGTGCTGCTGGGCCTGCAGAACGAGTCCTCCACCGGTGACCTCGGCCGCGACCTCGCCGACACCCTGGAACGGGCGCTGGCCGCCGAGCCGGGCACCCCGGTGCCGGCCCGTCGGGTGCCGGCCGAGGGCCCGCGCCTGACCGAGCTGCTGGACCCGGCCGGCCCCTTCGAGCCGGCCGTGCACACCGGCTTCGAGTTCTGGATCCCGGAGGGTCAGAGCGCCGAGGCCGCGGGTCCCGAGGTCGCCGCCTCCCTGGAGCGGGCCAACGCCGCCGCCATCCCGACCGTGAAGCTGGCCGGGGTGGACGCCGCGTACTGGTGCGAGACCCCGGAGAAGAACCACCTGCGCTGGGTCATGCCGCACCCGGAGGAGAAGCTCCTCGACGCGCTCGCCCGGCTGCACGCGGCCGGCGAGTCCTCGCTGGGCGACGGCACCCGCCTGGTCGGGTCCTTCCGCGCGCACGGCCTGGTCGTCCCGGTCTGGGACCTGCCGACCGGGGTCACGGCGGCGGACGTGGAGCAGCCGGCGGCGCAGTTCGCGGACCGGCTCGCCAAGACCCTCGCCGACGAGCGTCCGCTGACCGCCGAGGAGCGTCGGGCGCGCGGCGGTCTCACCAACCGTCAGATCACGCTGAGCTGACGATCGCCTACCGAGCGAATCGGTGACGGGGGAGCAACTCCCGCCATTCGCCCGCAAATCGCTGTCTGAATATCAGAGTTCGAATTTGCGAAGAGGCGATCTCTTGTTACCGTTCTTGTAGCCCGGTCGCTGGTGCATCCCCCGTCGCCAGCGACCGGGCGTTGTCGTGTTCCGGCCCGGCCCGCGCTCGCGGACGCCGGGTCAACCGTTCTTCGGAGAGGCCGCGTTCGACGCCGGCGCCGGAGCGCTCCCCGCCCGCAGCAGCAGGGCGTCCGCCGCGCCGGTCCCCGCGAACTCCGCCACCGCCGAGTAGTCCCCGCGCCCGCCCTTGGTGGCCTCGCGCGGGGTCTCGCACAGCCCGGGCTCGTCCCCCGCCTCGACCTCGCAGTGGACCCGCGTGGTCCGGCCGGCCGGCGCCATCAGGGTCAGCACCGACTCCAGGGCCCGGCCGCTGGTGTTGCGGTAGTAGGTGCGGGCCCAGGTCTCGCCGGCGGCGCTCAGCACGCAGGTCTGCGCCTCCACCCCGTCGGGGGAGGTGAGTTCGGGGCCGCACCGGGTGTCGGGGCGCACCGGCGCCGGGTCCCGGTCGCCGCCGCGCGCGTCGTCGCCCGCGCTCCCGCCCTCGGCGAGCCGCCCGTCCTCGGCGAGTCCCAGGGAGGACAACAGGCCGGATTCGCCGGCCGCCCCGGACCGCCCGCCGAGGACCGGTCCGGCGATCGCCCCGGCCAGTGGGAGCGTGAGGACGACCAGGACGCCGGCACCGATGCCGACCAGGCGGAGGTTCATCCCGCGAACATAGCGACGCGGATCGGGGCGACCGCCGCGCCCGCGCCCGTTTCCGCGTGAATGGGGGCACGGCGGCACCCGTTCGAGTGAGGGCGCGGTGCGGCGACCGGCTTCACCAGGAGAGTCGGCTGCCCCCGCCGGGGGTGGCCAGGGTGGCCTCGATCAGGGTCTCGACGAGGTCGCCGATCCGGGGCAGCCAGGCCCCGCCGCCCTCGGCCGGCTCGGGGTGCCGGCGCCAGCTCGCGTTCCCGCCGGGGCGTTGGGCCGAACGGGTGGGATCGTCCGCCCCGTCGGGTCCGGCCCCGATCGGCGCCTCCCCGGGCAGCACCGCGTACCCGTCCGGGCCGTGGAAGCGCAGTTCGGCGGGGACCCGGTCCTGGGCCCACAGCAGCTCGCCGAGGAACTCCAGGCTGTACGGGGCCACGAGCAGGGTCCAGCGCGAGGGCCCGGCCACGATCGGCCCGAGCCGCACGCCGGCCGCGTCCAGGGTGCGCACGGCGGAGGCGGCGGCCGCGGCGGGCAGGCTCACCGCGCAGGGGGCGGCCCCGCCGGTGGCCAGCAGGATCGGGGCGGTGGGGCGGGTGGACCACCACCAGGCGATCATCCGGGCGTCGGTGGTGGCCGCGAGCAGTCCGGGCTCGAAGGGGTGGCCGCCGGGGACCTGGCACTCCCGGTCCGGGCAGGCGCAGTGCGCGAGGACCCCGTCCCGTTCGGGGGCGCGGCCGACCCCGGGGAGCACCGGCCAGCCCCAGTCGCGGGCGCAGGCCAGCGCGGCGCCGGCGGGGTGCGGGGCGGGCCGGTCGGCGCGGTCGGGGCGGTCGGCGTCGGCGTTCGGCAGGACGCGGACCGGGACCCCGATCCGGGGGGCGGGGCCGCAGGGGTCGGCGGGGCGGCCCGGGGCCCGGCCGGCGGCGCCGGGGGCCGCGGGGGCGGAGCGGGTGGTGCGGGGGTCCGGCGGGGCGGCCGCGGGGCCGCGGCCGAGGGGGCCGTCCGTCGCGAGTTCGCCGGAGCCGTGGACCCGCGCCGGGCGCAGTGCGCGCAGCGAGTCACGAATCCGTCGCAGACGCCTTCCGAGGATCTCGCGCATGAGCGCTCGTTCCTTTCCGTTGAACGTCGAGGGCCACATCGCACCGTGCGCACGGAATCTCACCGTGCGTGTGCGTTTCGCGTCACTGTCCGCTGGAAGCAGCTTTACACGGTTTGTGCAGATTGTTGCTGTTTACGCGGATTGCACGTTTTGGGTCCATCAAACGTCCGGCCCGGCGCCAATGCCCGGGCCGTCTGCGCGCTTGCGGTCGTCGGGGTCGTACGGGCGCTGTCCTGTGAGGACGGCGCCGACCCCCGGACGGTTCCCGTTCGGACGCGGCCGAGGCATCGTCAACTTCCCTCGGCTCACCGTCGGTTACGTACCCGGACCCGGTTCGATCTCAGGTCAGTCGACCGCAAAAACTCGCACCCTCAGGCGTTTTCCGGCCAAGTTCGAACGGGGTGCGCGAGTGCTCCGGGACCCCTGCCGAACACCTCTCCGAGCCCGCGCGGACACCACGAATCAGCACAGGACAATGCTGGACATCGGGCCGGCGAGGCGTGTAGATGTGGACGCATTGTTGGCGTTGCACCACGACAACGGATTGCTGGGGGTTTGCAATGCTCCATGGCGAATCGCACCCGGTGGAAAGGCGGTCGCCATGAGCGCCCCGCACCTCCCGAAAGTGGCCGGAATCGATCCGCCGACTTTGGGCTCCCCTCACACTGCGACCCCTTCGATCCCGGCCGCCGGCGCCGGCCGCGCGAGCGCTCCCGGCACCCCGCCCCAGGACCCGGCCGACCTGCCCCCCGCGGCCGGCAGCGTGATCCAGGACCGGCTCGCCGGGATGGTCTCCGACCTCACCACCCTCCACGAACTCACCGAACGCCTCACCCGGGCGGTCACGTTGGAGGCGGCCGCCCGCGAGTTCCTGCGCGCCGGCGCCGCCCTCGTCGGGGCCCACCGGGGACTGCTCGTCCTGGAGCCCTCCGACGGCCTCGGCCCCGGCGCCACCCACGGCCTCGGACTGGCCCGCGCCGAGCTCGGGCACATCGAGACCGTGCCCCGCTCCGCCACCCCGCACGGCCGGATCCTCGACGGCCTGCCGGAGCCCGGCGGCGCCGAACTGCTCCCGGAACCCCTCGGCGACGCCGGTACCCCCACGACCGGTGAACCGACGGAGCGGCCCGCGGCCGGGCCCGACCCGCGCTGGCGCGAGGTCGCCGCCCGGATCGGCTTCGGCGCCGGCTACACCCTGCCGCTGACCGCGCAGGCCACCGGCCGGCTCGGCGCCGTGGTCTGGCTGTACGAGGACGCCGTCGAGCCCTCCGCCCGCCAGCGCGACCTGGTCGGCCTGTACGCCCGGCACGGCTCCGAACACCTGGCGCGGATGCTCGACGTGGAACGCAGCCGCAGCCGGCTGGCGACCGTCGCCGAGGAACTCCTGCCGAGCCGACTGCCCCGGGTCCCCGACGTGCGCCTCGCCGCCCGGCACCACACCGGACCGCGCGGCGGCGGCGACTGGTACGACGCCCTGCCCCTGCCCGAGGGCGCCCTCGGGCTGGCCGTGGGCTCGGTCACCGGCTCCGGGCCCGACGCGGTCGCCGCCATGGGCCGGCTGCGCGCCTCGCTGCGCGCGTACGCCGTGATGGAGGGGGAGGACCCGGTCGCCGTGCTCTCCGACCTGGAACTGCTGCTCCGCCTCACCGAGCCCGCCCGCTCCGCCACCGCGCTGTTCGCGTACTGCGAGCCGGCCCGCCGCAAGATCGTCGTGGCCGGGGCCGGGCACACCCCGCCGCTGCTGATCGGCGAGCGCCGCACCGAGTTCGTCGAGACCTCCCTGTCCGCCCCCCTCGGCATGTTGGCCTGCTGGGAGGCCCCGAGCGTGGAGATCGAGCCCGCCGCCGGCGAAACGGTGCTGCTCTACACCGACGGTCTGCTGCGCCGCACGGGCGAACCCATGGACCGGGCCTACGCCCGACTGCACGCCGCGGCCGCCGGCGTGCCCTCGGGGTCCCGCTCCGACCCGGACGCCGTCTGCGACCACGTGCTGCGCGCGCTGCTGCCCGAGGGGGCCGCGCCCGGCGGACCGGAGGACCCGCACGCCGAGGACGTGGTCCTGCTCGCCGCCCGCTTCGACTGAACCCGGCCGCGTCCCAGTACGTCCCGCGTCCCGCGAGCGCGCACCCGGCCGGTGCGCGCTCGCGGCAATTGGTGGATTTGTCACAGCCGGGTCGGTCCCCTGGCCCTCGCACATACGATGGAGAACGGTTGGGGCGACAGTCCGACCGATGTCGTAACGAGGAGAAGACGTGGCTGACGAGCTCACCCCGGAGACCCCGGAGACGGCTGAGACGGCTGAGACGGCCGAAGAGACGCCGGTCAAGCAGCGGAAGAACGGCCTGTACCCGGGCGTCTCCGACGAACTCGCCGAGAACATGCGCGGCGGCTGGGCCGACACCGAACTGCGCGACCTGAAGCCGATCGCCCAGGCCGAGCAGACCGCCGCCCGTCGGGCCGCGCTCTCCGCCCGGTTCCCCGGCGAGCGGATCGTCGTTCCCGCCGGTCGCCTGAAGACCCGCTCGAACGACACCGAGTACCCGTTCCGCGCGTCCACCGAGTACACCTACCTCACCGGTGACCAGACCGAGAACGGCGTCCTGGTCCTGGAGCCCACCGCCGAGGGCCACACCGCCGGCATTCACCTGCTGCCGCGCTCCAACCGTGAGAACGGCGAGTTCTGGCTCTCCGGCCAGGGCGAGCTGTGGGTCGGCCGCCGGCACTCCCTGACCGAGGCCACCGCCCTCCTCGGGATCCCGGCCCACGACGTGCGCGAGCTGCCCGAGGCGCTCACCGCCGCGACCGGCCCGGTCCGCGTCGTGCGCGGCCACGACTCCGTGGTCGAGGGGGCCCTCACCGACAAGGTGACGGCCGAACGCGACGAGGAACTGCGCGTGTACCTCTCCGAGGCCCGCGCCGTGAAGGACGCGTTCGAGATCGGCGAGCTCCAGAAGGCCGTGGACTCCACCGTGCGCGGCTTCGAGGACGTGGTGAAGGTCCTCGACAAGGCCGAGGCCACCTCCGAGCGCTACATCGAGGGCACCTTCTTCCTGCGCGCCCGGGTCGAGGGCAACGACGTGGGCTACGGCTCCATCTGCGCCGCCGGCCCGCACGCCTGCACCCTGCACTGGGTCCGCAACGACGGCGACGTCCGCTCCGGCGACCTGCTGCTGCTCGACGCCGGCGTGGAGACGAACAGCCTCTACACCGCCGACGTCACCCGCACCCTGCCGATCGACGGCACGTACACCGAGATCCAGCGCAAGATCTACGACGCGGTGTACGAGGCCCAGGAGGCCGGCATCGCCGCCGTGCGTCCCGGCGCCAAGTTCCGCGACTTCCACGACGCCGCGCAGCGCGTGCTCGCGGAGAAGCTCGTCGAGTGGGGCCTGGTCGAGGGCCCGGTCGAGCGGGTCCTGGAGCTCGGCCTCCAGCGCCGCTGGACCCTGCACGGCACCGGCCACATGCTCGGCCTGGACGTGCACGACTGCGCCGCCGCGCGCACCGAGGCGTACGTGGACGGCACCCTGGAGCCGGGCATGTGCCTGACCGTCGAGCCGGGCCTGTACTTCCAGGCGGACGACCTCACCGTGCCCGCCGAGTACCGCGGCATCGGCGTCCGGATCGAGGACGACATCCTGGTGACGGAGGAGGGCAACCGCAACCTCTCCGCCGGGCTGCCCCGCGCCTCCGCCGAGGTCGAGCGCTGGATGGCCGAGCTCAAGGGCTGAGCCCCCGCGCCCCGCGCGCCCGCACCACGACCGACGGCCGGTCCCCGCATCGGGGGCCGGCCGTCGGCGTGCGCGCGTGTTTCACGTGAAACAGCGTGCGAAAGCCCCGGGGAGGTTCAGACGGGCAGAGGTTCAGACGGACAGGGCGGCCGAGTGCTCGCGCCGCACCAGGCAGCGCTCGAAGCTGACCACCGCCCCGCGACCGGGCCGATTGCGGAAACGGACCTGGTCGGCGAGCTCCTCGATCAGGCTGAGCCCCCGACCGCACTCGGCGAGGTCCGCGCCGGACCGGCCGACCGCGCGCGGCGGAAAGCCGGGGCCCGAGTCGGTGACCTCGATGCGACAGCGGTCCTCGTCGAGGAAGGCCGTCACCCGGTACTCCCCGCACTCGGCCGAACCGACCGGGCCGCCGTGCTCCACGGCGTTGGCGCATGCCTCGCTGAGCGCGAGCGAGAGATCGAAGGAGATCTCGGGGTCCACCCCGGCGGTCTCCATCGTGCCCAGCAACAGGCGCCGGGCGAGCGGGACACTCGCGGCGTCCCGCCGCACGTGGAGAGACCACCAGATGCTCATACGCTTACCTATTGCCGGCGTGCCCCGGCCGCAATCCGAGGGCGCCCACCCCGCCCCCTTTCGGCCGACACGCGCCCGCCCGAACGGAAGCGCCGCAGGGCGCGACACCCCGGTCCACGGGGCCGAACGGGCCAACCCGAGGGCCCCGGACACGGCGCGTCACGGGGAGCCTCCGGCCAATTCCCGACCTCCTCGACAGTGCGCGGGGGGCCTGGTGCGATGATGACCGGGCCATGCACGCCCACACGACGCGCCCCGGTTCCCCGGGTGTCCGAACGCTCCGGGCCGCGGTGTTCACCGCGGTCTGCGTCGTGTTGTCCGCGCTGGGCCACGTGCTCGCCTCCTGTGTGGCGGTGCCGTGGTGGTCGCTGGCCCTCGGGTTCGTCCTCGTGTTCTGCGCGGCGGCCCCCCTGGCCGGCCGGGCCCGTTCCCCCTTGGGCGTCGCGGGCGCCCTGGCCGCCGGCCAGATCGCCCTGCACCTGCTCTTCGGCCTCGGCCAGCACGGCGGCGCGGCCGCCGCGGGCTCCGGGACCCGGGACGCCGCCTGGGTGAGCGGCCTCGCCGCCCGCCTGCTGTGCGGCGGCGCGGGCACCCCGCTCAGCCAGGCCGAGGCCCGCCGCGTGGTCCTGGACGCCGGCCTCGACCCCACCGCCCCCGTACCCCCCGGCGGACCGGCCGGGCACGGCGCGCACACGGCGTTCGGTGCCGGCACCGGCACCGGTGCCGCGGCGGACGGGGGCGAGGGGGTCACCGGACTGCTCTCCGCCCCCATGCTCCTCGGGCACCTGCTGGCCGCGCTCGCCGCCGGACTGCTCCTCGCCCGCGGTGACGCCGCCCTGTCCCGTCTGGTCCGCCTCTCCCGCCGCACCGCCGACAGCGGTCCCGTGCGCGCCCTGTGCGTCGCGGTCCGCTGGGCCCTGCTGCTGTGCGCCGGACTCGCGGACGCCGGCGCCACGCCGGCGCGGGTCCGCCGACCCGAACACTCCGCCGTGCCCGACACCGGGCGCACGGCACTCCAACACGCGGTGATCCGACGCGGGCCGCCCGCCGACCTGGCCCTCGTCGCCTGACGCGACACCAACCCTTCCCCGGGACACGAGCGGGATCGGTGGTGTCGCGCCCTCCGCGCGCGACCGCGCCGGAGCCCGTCACCACATCTCCCGTGGAGTTTCTGCCGTGAAGACCTCTCGCGTCCCCCTCGCCGCCGCGCTCGCCGCCGGCTCCGTCCTCCTCCTGTCCGGCACCGCCTTCGCGCACGTCAGCGTGCAGCCCGGCGAGGCCCCGCAGGGCGGGTACGCCACCATCGACTTCAAGGTGCCCAACGAGCGCGACAACGCGTCCACCGTGAAGCTGGAGGTCAACTTCCCGCTGGACCACCCGCTGGCCTCCGTGATGCCGCAGGACGTCCCGGGCTGGACCGTCACCGTCGAGAAGGCCAAGCTCGACAAGCCGCTGACCGTGCACGGCAAGCAGATCAACGAGGCCGTCAGCAAGGTGACCTGGAGCGGCGGCAAGATCGAGCCCGGCCGCTTCCAGCAGTTCCCGCTCTCCGTCGGCCAGCTGCCCGAGAACACCGACAAGATGGTCTTCAAGGCCCTCCAGACCTACGACAACGACGAGGTCGTCCGCTGGATCGAGGAGTCCAAGGAGGGCGCGCCCGAGCCGCAGACCCCCGCTCCCGTCCTCAAGCTGACCGCCGCCGCCGGTGACCACCACGGCGGGGGCGCGGACAAGTCCGCCGCCCCGAGCGCCCCGGCCGGGGCCGAGCAGGAAGACGACAAGGCCGACCACGAGGCGAAGCCCACCGCCTCCGACTCCGCCGGCACCGACAACACCGCCCGCGTGCTGGGCGTCGTCGGCATCGTCATCGGCGTCGCCGGGGTCGTCTTCGGCGTGACCGCGCGCCGCCGCAACGCCTGATCCCACCCCCTCCCACCCGGCCGGTCCGGGGCGGGCCGACGCCTCGTCGCGCACCCGCCCCGGCCCGTCCCCAATCCCAGGGAATCCCATGCGCACCACCCGCGTGACGCTCGCGGCCCTCGTGGCCGCCGCCGCGCTCGCCCTCACCGCCTGCCAAGGCTCCCCCGCGCCGCAGGACAGCGCGGTCGCGGAGGTCAACGCCCCGCAGAAGAGCAAGCCCGGCACGGTCCTCGACCGCCCCTTCGAGAAGCCCGACCTGGTGCTCACCGGCACCGACGGCAAGCCCTGGAGCCTGCGCGAGCAGACCAAGGGCAAGCCGACCCTCATCTACTTCGGGTACACCAACTGCCCCGACGTGTGCCCGCTGACCATGAGCAACATCGCCGTGGCCAAGAAGGCGCTGCCGAAGGCCGACCAGGAGAACCTGCGGGTCGTCTTCGTCACCACCGACCCCGACCGGGACACCCCCGAGTCCCTCGGGTCCTGGCTCCGCGCCCAGGACCCCTCCTTCATCGGGCTGACCGGCGACTTCGCCACCATCCAGGCGGGCGCCCGCAAGCTCGGCATCGGCATCGAGCCCGCCAAGAAGGAGGCCAACGGCGACGTGGTCTCCATGCACGGAGCCCAGGTCATCGCGTTCTCGCCGAAGACCGACGAGGGCTACGTCCTCTACGGCGAGGGAACGACCGTCGAGGACTACACCAAGGACCTTCCGAAGATCTCCAAGGGGGAGAACCCGTGAACCGCCGCACCACCCTCCGTACCCTCGCCGCCGCCGTCTCCCTCGCGGCGGCCGTGACCCTCACCGGCTGCTCCTCCGACGGCGACGCCGCCGCCGCGCCCACCGTGTCCGGGGCCTTCATGCCGCAGCCGGTGAACGACAAGATGGCGGGGGCTTTCATGACCGTCAAGAACGACTCGAAGACCGCGGACAAGCTGGTCTCGGTGACCAGCCCGCTCTCCGACGACGTGCAGATCCACGAGACCAAGGACCAGAAGATGCGGCAGGTCCAGTCGCTGGACCTGCCGGCCGGCGGGGAGCTGAACCTGGCCCGCGGCGGCGACCACATCATGTTCATGGGCCTGAAGAGCACGCCGAAGGTCGGCGACAAGGTCAAGATCGAGTTGAAGTTCGAGAAGGCGGCCCCCGTGACCGTCGAGGTCGAGGTCAAGGAGCGGACCGCCCAGTCCGGTCACTGACCCGCCCGGGTGGGCCCGGACCCGGGCCCACCCTCCGCCGAGCGCATGAGACCGACCGCACACCGACACGGAAACGAGGGACAGACCCGCCATGACGGCCACCGCCCGCGCCCTTCCCCCGGCCCGCGCGCGAGGCGCGGGCTCCGCGTCCGCGCTGCCGCGCCTCGTCCTGGTCCTCGTGGCCCTGCTCGGCAGCCTCTTCCTCGCCGCCTCCCCCGCCTCCGCCCACGCCGCGCTCACCGCGAGCGATCCGGCCGACGGCGCGGTGGTCGCGACCGCCCCCGACCAGATCACCCTCTCCTTCTCGGAGCAGGTGGCCATGGACGACGACTCGATCCGGGTCCTCGACCCGCAGGGCACCCGGGTGGACACCGGCGAGCTGCGGGACATGTGCAGCGGCAACGTGATCCGGTACGGGACCGCGCTGCGGCCCGGACTCGGGAACGGCACCTACACGGTGGCCTGGCAGGCGGTATCCGCCGACAGCCACCCGGTCTCGGGCGCGTTCACCTTCTCCATCGGCGCCCCCTCGGCCACCGACGTGTCGCTGCCCACGCGGGCGGCGGGCGGCGGGCCCGTGGGCGCGGCGTACGAGGTGGCGCGCTTCGTGTCGTACGCGGGCTTCACGGTGCTGGTGGGCGGGGCCGCGTTCATCCTCGTCTGCATGCCGGGCGGGGCCGGGCTGCGTCCGCTCCAGAAGCTGGTGGTGCGGGCCTGGGTCGCGTTGACCGCGGCCACCCTGGCCATGCTCGTGCTGCGCGCGCCGTACACCGGCTCCGGTCGGTTCGCCGACGTCTTCGACCTGGACGGGCTGCGCGCCGTCCTGGGCACCAAGACCGGTGCCTCGTTGGTCTCGCGGCTGCTGCTGCTCGGGGCCGTGGCCCTCTTCCTCGCCGTGCTCTTCGGGGTGTACGCCCGGCGCCGGGCGGCGGCGGAGGAGGCGGGGGCCGGTGGGGAGCGGGACCGCGACCTGCGGGACCTCACCTTCGGGCTGGGGATCGGCGGCGCGGTGGTGGCCGCGGGCATCGCCGCCACCTGGGCCCTCTCGGAGCACGCCTCCACCGGGATCCAGCCCGCGATCGCGATGCCGGTGGACATCCTGCACCTGCTGGCCGTGGCCGCCTGGCTGGGCGGGCTGACCGCGCTGCTGGTCGTGCTGTACCGGGGGCCGGGGATCGAGCGGGAGGCCGTGCGACGGTTCTCCTCCGTGGCCTTCGGCAGCGTGGTGGTCCTGGTCCTGACCGGGATCTACCAGTCCTGGCGGCAGGTGGGCAGTTGGTCCGCGCTGACCGGGACCGACTACGGCCGGCTGTTGTTGCTCAAGATCGGCCTGGTGGTCGTGCTCGTGGGCACCGCGTCGATCTCGCGCCGCTGGACGGCCCGGCTCGCCGAGGCCCCGGCCGCGCGTGTTTCACGTGAAACAGCGCGGGTGGGCGCGGGGGCCCCGGCCGAGGAGGAGACCGCCGAAGCCGCCGAGGAGACCGGGACCGGGACCGGCGGGTCGGTGGATCCGCGCCGGGCCGCGCAGTTGGCACGGCAGCGGGCGGCCCGGGACAAGGCCCGGGAGAAGAAGGACCGCGACTCCGACGGGGAGCGGTCCGGGCTGCGCCGTTCGGTCCTGGTCGAGGCCGGGATCGCGATCGTGCTGCTGGTCGTGACCACGCTGCTGACCACCACCGAGCCGGGGCGCACGGCGGAGAAGGAAGCGGGGCGGACCGGGGCGAGCACCGCCGTCCCGAACCGTCCGGTGAAGATCACCCTGCCCTTCGACACCGGTGGCGCGAACGGCAAGGGCACCGTCCGGGTCGAGCTGGACCCGGGGCGGACCGGGGCCAACACGCTGCACGTGTGGGCGGAGAACCCCCAGGGCGCCCCGATGGACCTCGCGGAGCTGAAGGTCGCCTTCACCCTGCCCGCGAACGAGCTCGGTCCGCTGCCCGCCGTCCCGGACCACCTCGCCCCCGGGCACTGGAGCGCCTCCGGGGTCCGGCTGCCGCTGGCCGGCTCCTGGCGCATCGACGTCACCGTCCGTACCTCCGACATCGACCAGACCACCGTCGACAAGACCGTCAAGATCGGCTGAACCGCGTGACCGACAGCACCCCCGCCCCCGCCCCCCTGGAGATCTCGCGCCGCCGGCTGCTCGGCACCGTCGGCGCGGCCGGTGTGACCGGGGTGGCCCTCGGCGCCACCGGCGGCGCCCTGATCGGCTCGGCCCTCGACGGGGAAGCCCCCGCCGGGGCGGCCGGGGCGGCCGGTTCCCTGGCCTCCCTGGGGGCCACGAAGGTCGCCTTCCACGGGACTCGGCAGCCGGGGATCACCACCCCGATGCAGGCCAAGGGGCATCTGGTCGCCTTCGACCTCGCCCCGGGAGCGGGCCGCAAGGAGGCGGCGGCCCTGCTGCGCCGCTGGTCCGAGACGGCCCGTCGACTGATGGACGGGGAGACCGCGCCGCACGAGGACACCGGGGTCGCGTTGGACGCGGGTCCGTCCTCCCTCACCGTGACCTTCGGTTTCGGCCGGAGCTTCTTCGACCGGACCGGGCTGGCGGACCGTCGGCCGACCGCCCTGGACCCGCTCCCGCAGTTCTCGGCCGACGCCCTCGACGCGGCGCGCGGCGAGGGGGACCTGTGGGTGCAGATCGGGGCCGACGACGGGCTCGTCGCCTTCCACGCGCTGCGCGCCCTCCAGAAGGACGCGGGCGCGGCGGCGCGGGTGCGCTGGCAGAGCAACGGCTTCAACCGGACGCCCGGGGCCACCGCCCGGCCCATGACGGCGCGCAACCTGATGGGCCAGGTGGACGGGACCGGCAACCCCAAGCCCTCGGAGCCCGATTTCGAACGGCGGGTCTTCGTCCCGGACGCCGGTCCCGGGCCGGCGGCGCACGCGTGGATGGGCGGCGGCTCGTACGTGGTGTTCCGGCGGATCCGGATGCTGCTGGACCAGTGGGAGGAGCGCTCCCTGGCGGAGCAGGAGCGGGTCATCGGCCGGCGGAAGGCCGACGGCGCGCCGTTGACCGGCGGGGAGGAGAGCACCGAGCTCGCCCTCGACAAGCTCGGCTCCGACGGCAAGCCGGTGATCCCCTCGAACGCGCACGCGCGGATCTCGGCCCCGGAGCAGAACGGCGGGGCCGCGATGTTGCGGCGGCCCTTCTCCTTCCACGACGGGATCGCCGCCGACGGGACCCCGGACGCGGGACTGCTGTTCCTGTGCTGGCAGGCGGACCCGCTGCGCGGGTTCGTGCCCGTGCAGCGGAAGCTGGACCGGGGCGACGCCCTGTCGGCCTTCCTGCGGCACGAGGCCAGTGGGCTGTACGCGGTGCCGCCCGGGGCGCCGACCGGGGAGTACGTGGGGCAGCGCCTGCTCGAAGGGTGAACACCTCCGGTGCGGGTGCGTCCGGCGGCATAGGCTGAGTCCATGTCAGCCACCCGTTTCACGTATCTCGGTCCCGCCGGCACCTTCACGGAGGCGGCGCTGCGCACCCTGCCCGAAGCCGCGACCCGGGAGCTGGTGCCGATGGTCTCGGTGCCGGCCGCGTTGGACGCGGTGCGGGCCGGGGAGGCCGCGGCGGCGCTGGTGCCGATCGAGAACTCGGTGGAGGGCGGGGTCACGGCGACCCTGGACGAGCTGGCGGCGGGCGAGCCGTTGATGATCTACCGCGAGGTGGTGCTGCCGATCGCCTTCGCGCTGCTGGTGCGCCCGGGCACCTCGTTGAGCGAGGTCAAGACGGTCACGGGGCACCCGGTGGCCCAGCCGCAGGTCCGCAACTGGCTGCGCGCCCACCTGCCCGACGCGGTGTGGGAGTCGGCGGCCTCAAACGCGGACGGGGCCCGGCTGGTGCAGGAGGGCCGCTTCGACGCGGCCTTCGCGGGCGAGTTCGCGGCCGCCACCTACGGGCTGGAGCCTCTGGTCACGGAGATCCACGACGCCGAGAACGCGGAGACCCGCTTCGTGCTGGTGGGCCGGCCGGCCCGGCCCGCGGCGCCGACCGGGGCGGACAAGACCTCGGTGGTGCTGTGGCTGCGGGAGGACCACCCGGGTGCGCTGCTGGAGCTGCTCCAGGAGTTCGCGGTCCGCGGGGTGAACCTGATGCTGATCCAGTCCCGCCCCACGGGTGAGGGGATCGGGAACTACTGCTTCGCCGTGGACGCCGAGGGCCACGTGGCCGACCGCCGGGTGGGGGAGGCGCTGATGGGGCTGCGGCGGATCTGCCCGCAGATCCGGTTCCTCGGGTCCTATCCCCGGGCCGGCGTCGCACAGAGTGACGTTCGGCCCCCTCGGATCGGGACTTCGGACGCGGAGTTCGCGGCGGCGGCGGACTGGCTGACGCGTTCCCTGGACGGACGGGTCTGAGGTTGTCCCCAGAGTTATCCACAGGTTCGGTGGACAACCTGGGGACAAGTCGACAGGTCGCCCGGATCCTGTCGACAAGTCGGCTCTGTCACCGGGTGTCGCGTGGGGGCTCCGTCGAGGCCCGGAGCCGACCGAAACCGGCATACCCACCCATGAGAACCACGCATTACCACCCGAATGAGTGTCTGAGCGGGGTTTGAACCATGTTTTCCCCGGGTCGAGAGTCGATCGGCAATGATCGCTTTCGACATCCACAGTTCCGCTTCCAAGCCTGTGGACAACTGCCGCGTTCCCGAAGATCCCTGTGGACAAACCACAGCTCAACGGGGGCGAAATCGGCCGTTCCACCGGCTTGAATCCTCCCCCTGTTCCCGGGTTTCCCCCGGAAATCCACACCCCTCGGAATGCCGCCGGGGCCGATCGCATTCCTGATCGACGCATCCCGCGAAGGCCCCGATCGTGGGTTTTGCATTCTCGGCAATCGGGACAAAGCGACACGCAGCGTGATATCGGTGTGATCCCCCAAGGGGCGGACCGGTAGCCTGGAGGGGTGATTGACCTCCGGCTGCTCCGTGAAGACCCCGACCGTGTCCGCGCCTCGCAGCGCGCCCGTGGAGAGGACGTCGCCCTCGTCGACTCCCTCCTCTCCGCCGACGAGCGCCGCAGGTCCGCGGGATCCCGCTTCGACGAACTGCGCAACGAGCAGAAGTCCCTGGGCAAGCTGATCCCCAAGGCGACCCCGGAGGAGCGCGCGGAGCTGCTGACCCGCGCCGACCAGCTCAAGACGGACGTGAAGGCCGCCGAGGCCGAGCAGAACGAGGCGGACGAGACCGCCAAGGCCCTGCTGCTGCGCCTGGGCAACCTGGTCCACCCCGAGGTCCCGATCGGCGGCGAGGAGGACTTCGCCCTGCTGGAGACCCACGGCACCATCCGCGACTTCGCCGCCGAGGGCTTCGAGCCCAAGGACCACCTCGAACTCGGCGAGGCACTGCGTGCCATCGACGTGGAGCGCGGGGCCAAGGTCTCGGGCTCGCGCTTCTACTACCTGACCGGCGTCGGCGCCCTGCTGGAGCTGGCCCTGGTCAACGCGGCCATCGCGCAGGCCACCGAGGCCGGGTTCATCCCCATGCTCACCCCGGCCCTGGTCCGCCCCAAGGCCATGGAGGGCACCGGCTTCCTCGGCCAGGCCGCCGAGAACGTCTACCACCTGGAGAAGGACGACTACTACCTGGTCGGCACCTCCGAGGTCCCCCTCGCCGCGTACCACATGGACGAGATCATCGAGGCGGACCAGCTCCCGCTGCGCTACGCCGGGTTCTCCCCCTGCTTCCGCCGCGAGGCCGGCACCTACGGCAAGGACACCCGCGGCATCTTCCGCGTCCACCAGTTCGACAAGGTGGAGATGTTCTCCTACGTCGCCCCGGAGGAGGCCGAGGCCGAGCACCGGCGCCTGCTGGAGTGGGAGAAGCAGTGGCTGACCTCCCTCGGCCTGCCGTTCCGCGTGATCGACGTGGCCACCGGTGACCTGGGCGCCTCCGCCTCCCGCAAGTTCGACTGCGAGGCGTGGATCCCCACCCAGGGCAAGTACCGCGAGCTGACCTCCGCCTCCAACTGCGACGGCTTCCAGGCCCGCCGGCTCTCCGTCCGGGTCCGCGAGACCGGCGAGGGCGGCAAGAAGACCACCCGCCCGCTGTCCACCCTCAACGGCACCCTGTGCGCCGTGCCGCGCACCATCGTGGCGCTGCTGGAGAACCACCAGCAGGCCGACGGTTCGGTCCGCGTGCCCGAGGTGCTGCGTCCGTACCTGGGCGGCCGCGAGGTACTGGAGCCGGTCGCCAAGTGAGCACGGCCCCGTTCCCGTACAAGCTCGTCGCCACCGACCTCGACGGCACGCTGCTGCGCTCCGACGACACCGTCTCGGAGCGCACCCGCGAGGCCCTCGTGGCCGCCTGCGCGGCCGGCGCCGCGCACATCGTGGTCACCGGCCGGTCCGTGCCCTGGACCCGGCACATCCTCGACGACCTCGGCTACCGGGGCATCGCGGTCTGCGGCCAGGGCGCCCAGATCTACGACGCGGGCGCCGGCCGGCTGCTGACCTCGGTCACCCTCGACCGTCAGCTCGCCGGACTGGCCCTGGCGAAGATAGAGGCCGAGGTCGGCTCGGTGGCCCTTGCGGCGAGCCGGGACGGGGTCGACGGCGAGGTCCTGTTCGGGCCCGGGTACCGGGTGCAGGAAGGGCTGCCGGCGCTCTACCTGGAGGACACCTCCGAGGTCTGGAGCGCCCCGCTCAACAAGCTCTACATCCAGCACGCCGAGCTGGACGACGACGCGCTGGCCAAGGCCGCCCGTGAGGTCGTCGGCAACCTGGTCGACATCGTGATGGCCGGGCCCGGGATCGTGGAGATCCTGCCGCTGGGCCTGAGCAAGGCCACCGGTCTCTCGCTGGCCGCGCGCCGGCTCGGGGTCAAGGCCGCCGACACCATCGCCTTCGGCGACATGCCCAACGACATCCCGATGTTCGGCTGGGCCGCGCACGGGGTGGCGATGGCCAACGCCCACGCCGACCTCAAGGCGATCGCGGACGAGGTCACCACCTCGAACGAGGAGGACGGCATCGCCGTGGTCCTGGAGCGCCTGCTCGGCGCCGCCTGAGCGAGAACGGACGGGAAGAGGTCCGGATCGGCCCGCGCCCACAGGCGCGCTCGAAGTGGCCGGTCCGGACCTCTCGTTTCTCCCCGCGGCTCCACTCTGCTCCTTCGGCCGGCCGGTCGCCGGCCATTTTCCGACGGGTCGGCTCAGGGTGTTTCACGTGAAACACCGGTCGCTGTTTCACGTGAAACACGCTTCTTGGCGAGGCGGCGGCCCGGGGCGTGGGGACCGCGCGGCCGGCGGGTCAGCGGCCAGGCCAGCAGGCCCACCGAGAGGGCGATCGCGTGCCCGAGGTCGGTGAAGGCCGCCCCGCCGACCAGCGGGATCCCGAAGAAGGCCACCGCCCCGACCAGGTAGAACCAGCGCCAGGGCCGGGGCAGTCGGTAGGTGAGCACCCCGACGGCCCCCGCCAGCCCGTAACTGACCCCGATGTCGACCACGTGCGCCATGCTCTTCGGGGCCCGGTGCGCCTCGATCGCGAGCGAGACCACCTTCTGGCTGATCAGGGTCGCCGTGATGTGCGCGGTGGCCACCACCGCCAGCCAGCGCAGGGTGCCCAGCCAGCGCTCGGTGGTGGCGTGGAAGAGCTGGAAGAGCAGCAGGTAGAGCGGGAGCGAGGCCGGGTTCTCGATCCAGAAGGCGCTGGCGAGCAGGGCCCGGAAGGGGTGGTGGACGAGCTGGTGGATGTTGCTGCTGTTGCGGTGCATCAGCCACTGGTCCACCCGGTCGGGGGCCACGAGGACGATCAGGCTCGTGACGGCGATGGCCACCAGCCACAGCTGCGTACCGGGACTGGAGCGGATCCAGGAGCGCACCGGACGCGCGGGTTCGGGCTCGCGCGGTGTCGACATGTACCGATCCTCGCGCGCACGCGCGCGCCCCGCCCGGCCGGGGGGCCGAGCGGGGCGTGACGTCCGCGTCCTCACGGGTGCGCGGGGCTCACTCCTCGCCGGCGAGGCTGAGCCGGCGGAGCTTCTGCCCGGCGTAGGCGGTGGCGCCCACCGTGACCACGACGAGCAGGATCACGGCGGTGGGCAGGCCGACGCTCGCGTTCACGAAGCCGTCCCCCGCGATCCGGTCCGCCACCGACAGGGACCACTGCTGGACGCTGAGGGTCTTGGCGCCCTCGACCAGGCTGCCGAAGAGGGACTCCCAGATCAGGGCGTAGACCAGGCCGAAGACCACGGCGTGCCGGCTGACCGTGCCCAGGAGCAGGAAGAGCGCGCTGTAGGCCACGGAGGCGATCAGGGCCGCGATCATGTAGGCCACGGCGATCTGCTGGCCGTTGCCGTTCAGGATGAACCCGGCGATCAGGGTCGGGATCGCGGAGAAGGCCATGGTGACGGCGATGGCGACGATCAGCTTGGTCATGATGATCGTCGGGCGGTTCACCGGCTTGGCGAGCAGGTAGACGATCGAGCCGTCGTCGATCTCCGGGCCGATGGCGCCGGTGCCGGCGATCACACCGATCAGCGGGACCATCGTGGCCAGGGCGAAGCCGCCGAGGAAGTCGGCGGCGACCTTGTCGTCGCCGCCGGTGAACAGGCGGACGGCCACGGCGATCGCGATCAGGACGACCGGGAGCCCGAAGAGGATCAGGGCCCGACGGCGGCCGAGGAGAGCGCGGTAGGTGAGCCGCGCGACGGTGGGTTCGTACATGGGGTTCGGGCTCCTTTCAGGCCGTGACGAGGTAGGAGAAGACCGACTCGAGGGACTCGTCCGAGGGCGAGACCGTGAGCAGTCGGATGCCGTGGGTCCGGGCGATCCGGGGCAGCAGTTCGGTGAAGCGGCCGAAGTCCACGGCCTGTACCCGCAGCGCGCCCTCCTTGTGGTCCACCTCGATGCCGGCGGTGGAGGGGTCGGCGATCAGGGCCGCGGCCAGGGCCCGGTCGTCGGAGGAGCGGATCAGGTAGCGGTGGGGGCGGTCGGTCATCAGCCGCCGGATCCTGCGGAAGTCGCCGGAGGCCGCGTGCCGGCCCGCGACGATCACCTCGATGTGGGAGGCGAGCTGTTCCACCTCCTCCAGGATGTGGGAGGAGAAGAGCACGGTGCGCCCGCTCTCGCCCATCCGCCGCAGCAGGTCCATGAGCTGCATCCGCTGGCGCGGGTCCATGCCGTTGAAGGGCTCGTCGAGGAGGAGCACGGCCGGGTCGTGGACGAGGGCGGAGGCCATCTTCACGCGTTGGCGCATGCCCTTGGAATAGCCGGAGATCTTCCGGTCCTGGGCGTACTCCATCTCGACGGTGGCCAGCGCGCGCCGGGCGGCGGCCTCGTCGAGCCCGTGCAGCTCGGCGTTGGCCAGGACGAACTCCCAGCCGGTGAGGAAGTCGTACATGGCCTCGCGCTCGGGGACCACGCCGATCTTCTTGTAGACCGATTCGTTGCGCCAGATCGGCTCCCCGTCCAGGGTGACGGTGCCGGTGGAGGGGGGCAGGAAGCCGCCCATCATGTTGATGAGGGTGGACTTGCCGGCGCCGTTGGGGCCGAGCAGTCCGGTCACGCCGGGGCCGATCCGCATGGTGACGTCGTTGACGGCGACGACGTTGCCGAACCAGCGCGAGGTGTGGTCGATGTCGATGGTACTCACAGGCCGGCCCTCCGGTAGCGGGCCATCAGCGCGGCGTAGGAGCCGATCACGAGGCCGATGACGACCAGCAGGTAGACGATTCCGACGCCCGCGCCCGGGCCGCCGCCGCCGGGGAAGGCGGAGGTCGCGCCGAGGAAGGCAGTCTGGACCCCGTCGATCAGGGTGATCGGCGAGAAGAGTCCGAGCCATTCCACGGCGCCGGCGTTGCCGGTGGAGTAGGCGATGGCCTGGACGGTGGAGACGGCGCCGTAGGGGATCAGGAGCATCGCGATCACGGCGGCGACGCCGAAGCCGCGCCGGGGGGTGAGCGCGGCCATCACCAGGCCGAGGCCGGCGAAGAGGAGGGAGAGCAGCAGCACGGACACCAGTCCCTGACCGAAGCCCTTCGTCTGGTCGCCGAAGTCGAACTTCGCGAGCAGGGCCCCGATGTACATGATCAGCAGGGGGGTCGCGGTGAGGACGGCGAGCGCGGTGAACATGGCGGCGAACTTGGCGAGGACGTAGTCCACGCGTTCGATGGGCCGGGAGAAGTACAGCGGCACGGTCCGGAAGCGCAGGTCCCGCGAGACCGACTGCGGCGCCTGGGAGGCCAGGAAGAGCCCGATGATCACCTGGGTGGTCAGGGCGTAGGTGGTGTACTTCAGCGGCAGGTCGGAGGAGCCGGGGATCGCGATGGCCACCGCGACGATGATGAGCGCGGGCACGCACATCACGCCGAAGAGGATCATCGGGAGGATCTTCGACTTGGCCGAGCGGCCCAGCCCGTAGGCCCCGCGCAGGGACTGCGTGTAGAGGGAGCGGCGGGCGTAGGCGCGGCCGAGGCGGGCGCCCTCGTAGGAGCGGTAGCCGATGTTGTGGATGCGGGACGAGGTGTCAGGCGACGCCATCGGTGCCGACTCCCTTCGCGAGGGCGGCGGAGGGCGCGTGGGCCTCGGCCTGCGGGGTGCGGAAGACCTCGGCGATGTGGTGCCGGCGCTGTTCCATGCGGACCAGGCCGAGTCCGAGGTCGGCGACGAGGTCGCGGACGGTGTCGTGGGTGGACTCGCCGACGGCCTCCACGAGGAGGATGTGGCCGGCTCCCGGCAGTCCCTGCTCGGAGGTGGTCTCCAGGGTGACGCCGGCGGCGAGCAGCGCGCGGCGCAGGGCCTCGGTGCCGTCGGGGTGGGCGTCGGAGTCGGTGACCTCGACGGCGAGGGTGGTGGTGGTCTGGGTGAAGTCGCTGGTGGAGCTGGAGCGCAGCAGTCGGCCGCCGTCCACGACCACGACGTGGTCACAGGTGCGTTCGAGTTCGCCGAGCAGGTGCGAGGTGACCAGGACCGAGATCCCGAAGTCGGTGTGGACGCGCCGGATCAGGTCCAGCATCTCGTCGCGGCCGACCGGGTCGAGGCCGTTGGTGGGCTCGTCCAGCAGGACCAGCTGGGGGTCGTGCACGAGGGCCTGGGCCAGTTTGACCCGCTGCTTCATGCCGGTGGAGTATCCGCCGATGGGGCGGTAGCGCTCCTCGTAGAGGCCGACGTGGCGCAGGGTGTCGGCGGTCCGTTCGCGGGCGGCGGTGGCCGGCAGTCCGGACATCCGGGCCATGTGGACGACGAACTCGGTGGCCGAGACGTCCGGGGGCAGGGCGTCGTGCTCGGGCATGTAGCCCACCCGCTCGCGGATGGCGCTGCCGTGGGTCGCGACGTCGAGGCCGAGCACGGCGGCGCGGCCCTCGGTGGCGGGGGACAGGCCCAGCAGGATCTTGATGAGCGTGGACTTGCCCGCTCCATTGGCGCCCACGAGGCCGGTCACCCCGGGGCCGATGTCGAGGGTGAGCCGGTCGAGGGCGGTCACTCGGGGGTACCGCTTGCTCAGGCTTTCGGTCGCGATGACAGTCACGGGTTCGACGGTAGTGGCGAAAGACCCGCGGTTCGTCAGACCAGAAGCGTGCCTGTGTCTCCGCCTTCAGGACTACACGCCCTTACGGGAGGACTACACGCGGCGGGGGTGGGGATCAGGGGCGCGGGTCGAGGGTGCGGCTCGGGGCGCGGGTCGGGGCGCGGGGGGAGTCGCGCGTTTCGGGGCGAAGGTTGTCCACAAGGCGCTGGTTTTCCACAGGTACACGCATCCCCCTTGACGTGCACGCCGGGCATTGTCACATTCATCGGTGTCAAGTTACGGGCGCGTACGGCTACGGGAGACGGGCGGCTGTGTGATGGCTGGGGACAGGCGGGGAACGACGGTCGGGGCGGGGGCGGGGATGCCCGCGGCGGCCGAGTTGGAGGGTTTCCGGGAGGTCCAGCGGTTGGCGTACGCCTGCGCGGAGGCGGTGGCGGCCCGGTTGCGGCCGGGGGTCACCGAGCGCGAGGCGGCCCGGATGCAGCGGGAGTGGCTGCGGGAGCGGGGGGTGCGGGACTGGTTCCACCTGCCGTTCGCGTGGTTCGGGGACCGCACGGCCTTCGAGAACTTCCGGATCCCGCTCCAGTTCTTCCCGACCAACCGCGCGCTGGAGCCGGGGATGCCCTTCATCCTCGACATGGCGCCGGTGTACCGGGGGTACACGGCCGACGTGGGGTACTCCGGGGTGCTCGGGCCCAGTCCGCTGCACGACCGCCTGGTCGCCGACCTCCGGGTGCACCGGGAGCTGATCCTGGAGCAGGTGCGGGCCCGGCGTTCGCTGCGCGAGATCTACCGGAACGTGGAGGTGC
The DNA here is from genome assembly GCF_049606955.1 of Streptomyces dryopteridis. Lineage (NCBI taxonomy): Bacteria > Bacillati > Actinomycetota > Actinomycetes > Kitasatosporales > Streptomycetaceae > Streptomyces > Streptomyces dryopteridis. The sequence continues at coordinate 2,839,278 of NZ_CP187113.1, forward strand.
TGATGACCCGGCAGGGCTACGCCAACCGGCACCGGGCGTATCCGTTCGGGGTGATCGCGCACAAGGTGGACCGGGTGCGGGAGCGGCGGTTCGCGCCCACGGCGTTCGGGTTCGGGACCCAGTCCCTCAAGGGACTCGCGAGCGACGCCCTGCACGGTCACCGTGAGGGCTGGTCCCCGCTGTGGAGCCCGTACCGGTTCTCCGACCACCCGCCGACCCCCGGGTTGTGGGCGGTCGAACCGCACCTGGGGTTCCGGGGGGTGGGGGCCAAGTTCGAGGAGATCCTCGTGGTGACCGATTCGCGGGACCCCGAGGAGAGCGCGTTCTGGTTGGACGACGACCTGCCGCACGTGCGGCGCTGGGCCGAGGCCGAGGAGACGGTGGCATGAGCGGGAACGGGAGCGGGGAGACCCGCTGGTGGCCGGGGGCGACCCGGCGGCAGGTGCGCACGGGCGGGGTCGAGCTGTGCGTGGTGGAGCTGGGGGCGCCGGCCCCGGACCGGCCCACGGTGGTGTTGGTGCACGGCTACCCCGACACCAAGGAGGTGTGGTCGGAGGTGGCCGAGCGGCTCGCCGACCGCTTCCACGTGGTCGCGTACGACGTGCGCGGGCACGGGGGCTCGGCGGCGCCCGAGCCGCTGCGCGGCGGGTTCACGCTGGAGAAGCTGACGGACGACTTCCTCGCGGTGGTCGACGCGGTGAGCCCGGACCGGCCGGTGCACCTGGTGGGCCACGACTGGGGCTCGGTGCAGGGCTGGGAGTTCGCGACGGTACGTCGCACGGAGGGGCGGATCGCCTCGTTCACCTCGATCTCGGGGCCCTCGCTGGACCACTTCGGGCACTGGATCAAGAAGCGGATGACGCGGCCCACCCCGCGTCGGACCGCGCAGTTGCTGGGCCAGGGCGCCAAGTCCTGGTACGTGTACGCGCTGCACACCCCGGCCCTGCCGGAGCTGGCCTGGCGGGGGCCGCTGGGCAGGCGGTGGCCGGCGATCCTGGGCCGCTTGGAGGGGACCCGGGAGGCCGGGTACCCGACCGCGTCGCTGCCCTCGGACGCGGCGCGCGGGGCGTGGTTGTACCGGGACAACGTGCGGGCGCGGCTGCGCCGGCCGCGCGCGGACGCGTTCGCGCACGTCCCGGTGCAGTTGATCACCCCGACCGGGGACGCGTTCCTCTCCGAGCGGCTCTACGACGACCTGGGCGACTGGGTGCCGGAGCTGACCCGGCGCACCCTGCCGGCGCGGCACTGGGTGCCCCGTACCCGGCCGGACCAGGTGGCCTCGTGGATCGGGGAGTTCGTGGCGGCGCACGAACGGCGGCCGGCGCCTGCGGGAGGGCTGCCGGCGGCTCCGAAGGGGCCCTGGGCGGAGCGGTTCGCCGGGCAGTTGGTGCTGGTGACGGGCGCGGCGAGCGGGATCGGGCGGGCCACGGTGTTCGCGTTCGCGGAGGCCAGGGCCCGGGTGATCGCGGTGGACATGGACGCGGAGGGCGCGCGGCGGACGGCGGAGCTGTCCCGGCTGGTGGGCGCTCCGCAGGCGTGGGCGGAGTGCGTGGACGTCTCGGACGAGGCGGCCATGGAGAAGCTCGCGGCGAAGGTGGCGGCCGAGTACGGGGTGGTGGACGTCCTCGTCAACAACGCCGGCATCGGGCTCTCGGGCCCGTTCCTGGAGACCTCCTCGGAGGACTGGCGGCGGGTGTTGGACGTGAACCTGTGGGGAGTGATCCACGGGTGCCGGATCTTCGGCCGGCAGATGGCCGAGCGGGGGCAGGGCGGACACATCGTCAACACGGCCTCGGCGGCCGCGTACCTGCCCTCGCGGGTGCTGCCCGCGTACAGCACCTCGAAGGCCGCGGTGCTGATGCTCTCCGAGTGCCTGCGCGCGGAGCTCGCGGACCGGTCGATCGGGGTCTCGGCGATCTGCCCGGGGATCGTGAACACCAACATCACGGCGACCTCGCGGTTCGTGGGGGTGGACGCGACGGAGGAGCGGCGGCGACAGGAGCGCAGTTCACGGCTGTACGCGCTGCGGGCCTTCCCGCCGGAGAAGGTGGCCGAGGCGGTGCTGCGGGCGGTGGTCCGCAACGAGGCCGTGGTGCCGGTGACCCCCGAGTCGAAGGGTGCCCGGGCCCTGTCGCGGTGGGCTCCCGGGGTGCTGCGGTTCCTGGCGAAACGGGAGGCGCGGATCTGAGGGATCGGCCGGGGCACGGCCATACCGGGCCCCGGTCGCCGGCCGTACCATCCCTCGCGGGAGGTCCGGCGGCCGACCCGGCCGCTCCCGGTGGGGAACCGGCCGCCGTCACAGGGAGTGGAATGTCCGAACAGGCAGCACCGACCGAGTACCGCATCGAGGACTTGGCGCACCACAGCGGGGCGACGGTGCGCACGATCCGGGCCTATCAGGATCGCGGCCTGTTGCCGAGGCCGGAGCGGCGCGGCCGGGCCAACGTGTACGGCACCGCGCACCTGGCCCGGTTGCGGCAGATCGCGGACCTGCTGGACCGGGGCTACACCCTGGCCTCGATCAAGGAGCTGTTCCAGGCATGGGACAGCGGTCGGGGTCTGGGCGGGGTGCTGGGGCTGGTCGCGGAGGTGCACGCGCCGTGGACGGACGAGCAGGCCGACCGGATCTCGCGGGAGGAGCTGGATCGGCGGTTCGGCGGGCGGCCGGACGACCGGGCGGTGGCCGAGGCGTGCGAATTGGGGGTGCTGGAGCCGGTGCCGGGCCGGGCGGACGAGTTCCTGGTGCCCTCGCCCACGGAGTTGGCGGTGGCGGCGGAGCTGTACGAGGCGGGGGTGCCGTTGGGGGCCATCACCGGGCACCTTCGGGAGTTGCGCGGGCAGGTGGAGCTCATCGCCTCCCGGTTCCTGGAGTTCACGACCGAGCACGTCTTCGCCCGCTACCTGGGGCCGTTGCCCGAGGACCCGGGGCCGGAGGGGGAGGTGCCGGTGTTGAGCGAGGCGGCGGCCACGGAGGCGGCGGCGATGGTGCGCCGGCTGCGGCCGTTGGCGCAGCAGACCGTGGACGCCGAGCTGGCGCGGGCGATGGGCCTGTACGCGAGCCGGCACCTGCACCGACACCTGGTCGCGGGCGGGGGCCAGGGACCGGGGCCGGCCGGTCCGGCGCCGGTGTCCCTGCCCGCCGAGACGGTGTCGGCGGTGCGGGAGCTGGTGGGGGCGGAGCACGTGGCGGCGTTCGTGCGGGCCGCCACCGAACGCGAGGTGCAGGCGCGCACGATGAACGCGCTCGCCGGGCGGGCCCCGGATGCCTGAGCCGGCCGCCGTCCGGACGCCCGGTCCGGAGATCGGTGCGCGCGGGAGGGGGCGTGCCCCGGGGCGTGCGCGCGGCGGCGCGCGGGTGTCCCGTCGCGCCCTGTGGCACCCGTCCGTCCACAGGTCCCGGGTCACAGTCCACAGGGCGGATCACCCATTTGCCGGGCAATTCGCCCCAAAGCGCTGTGGACAAGTGCCCGATGCCTGTGGACGAGCGTGCCATCGTCCACAGGTTCCCAGGGCCGCTCAGGTCGCCTTGTGGAACTCCGGGCGGTCGGCGGGGACGCCGGCGGGCGCCTCGGTGAGCACCGGGGCGACCGAAGCGCGCTCCGGACGCCCGTAGAGGAGCGCCGTCACGGCCAGGCCGAGGACGCCGCCGAGGAGTTGGGCGAGCACGAACCCGGGCAGGGAGCCCGGGGCGATGCCGGTGAAGGAGTCGCTGAACGAACGGGCCACGGTGCCGGCCGGATTGGCGAAGGAGCCGGAGGAGGTGAACCAGATCGCGGCCCCGATGTAGACGGCCACCGCCAACGGGATCAGCCGGGCCCGCCCGATCCGCCCCAGCCCCTGGATGACGAGCACCAGTCCGGCCGTGGCCACCACCTCGCCGATCAGCAGGTGTCCCTCGTCGCGCACCGTGCCCGCGAAGGTCCCCGGGGTGCGGCCGAACATCACCTCGGCGAGGACCGCGCCCGCTATCCCGCCCGCCATCTGGGCCGCCACGTACACCAGGGCCTCGCGCGCGCTCAGCCCCTCGCCGCCCATCCGCCGACCCCACCAGGCCGTCAGGGTGACCACGGGGTTCAGGTGCGCGCCGGAGAGCGGGCCGAACAGAACGATGATCAGACCGAGTCCGACGGCCGAGGCCGCCGAGTTCGCGATCAGCGCGACACCCGAGTCGCGGCTGAGCGCCGCGGCCTGGATACCGGAGCCGATCACCACCACGAGCAGGCCGGCGGTGCCGATGAGTTCGGCGGTCGCGCGGCGCGACAACGAGGCGTGGGCAGTCATGGTCTCCCCTGAGAACAGAGCGATGGTGGGTGATATCGGAAAATATATTTCGCATCACGGAAACTGAACAGAGGGTCGAGGCGAGCGCTCGAAGCGCTCGCGCACCGGATCGCGCGCCCCCCGATCCGCCGGTACGCCCGCGAAAACCCGGTGCCCCGCCGGCGCTCCCCCGGCACCCTGGGACCATGGCCCCCGACGACCCTCCCGCGACCCCGTCCGACGAGCGGACCGTGCGGATCTCCAAGTACCTCTCCCGGCACCTGCGACACCGCCCCGAACGCCTCGGGCTCGTCCTCGCCCCCGGCGGCTGGGTCCTCGTGGACGAGCTCCTGCGCGCCGCCGCCGCGCACGGATTCCCCATCACCCGGGCCGAACTCGACCACGTGGTCGCCGTCAACGACAAACGCCGCTTCACCGTCGAGGGCCCCCGGATCCGGGCCGCCCAAGGGCACACCGTCGCCGTGGACCTGGGCCTGCCCGCCGTGGAACCGCCCGAGATCCTCTTCCACGGCACCGTCCCGGCCGCCCTCCCCGCGATCCTCGCCGAGGGGCTGCGCCCGATGAAACGCGACCACGTGCACCTCTCCCCCGACCGCGAGACCGCCCGCCGGGTCGGCGCCCGGCGCGGCCGGCCCGTGGTCCTCACCGTGGACGCGGCCGGGATGCGCGCCGCCGGACACCTCTTCCGCCGCAGCGAGAACGGCGTGTGGCTCGCCGCCGCCGTTCCCCCCGAATTCCTGCGCCCGCCCCGCTGAGCACCCGTCACCCCGGACGGTCCTCGAACGCGGGTGGGAAATTCGCGGCGGCCCTGTCGGCGCGGCCGCCTACCCTGGGGCGCACGGTCTGTGAGGGGGGGTCCTCGCGATCGGCCCCCTCCACCGGCGACCCACGAGGTGACAGCCCATGAGCACGACGACACCCCCGCCCGAGCCCGCCGCGACCGGCGCGCCCGAACCCGGCGCCAACAGCTTCCAGGTGGACCTGCGCGGTCTGGTGGACCTGCTCTCCCACCACCTGTACTCCAGCCCCCGGGTGTACGTCCGCGAACTGCTCCAGAACGCCGTGGACGCCGTCACCGCCCGCCGCGCGCTGGGCGGCCCCGCCGAACCCGCCGCGATCCGGCTCGGCTCCGACGGTCACACCGTCGTCATCGAGGACAACGGCATCGGCCTGACCCCCGCCGAGACCCACACCCTCCTGGCCACCATCGGCCGCAGCTCCAAGCGCGGCGGCGAGGCCGGACTCGAAAGCGCCCGCCGCGAGTTCCTCGGCCAGTTCGGCATCGGCCTGCTGGCCTGCTTCGTCGTGGCCCGCACCATCCGGGTCGTGACCCGCTCGGCCCGTGACCCGCAGGCCCCGCCGGTGGAGTGGCTCGCGGAGGACGACGGCCCCTACACCGTGCGCGAACTGCCCGCCGGGGCCCGCGCGGAGCCCGGCACCACCGTCTTCCTGCGGGTACGCCCGGGCGCCGAGGAATGGGCCGCGCCCGACCGCGTCGAGAAACTCGCCCGCGAGTTCGGCTCCCTGCTGCCGCACGAGGTCACCTTCCACGAGCTCCCGGCCCCCGTCGGCGACGCGGCCGGGGAACCCGCCGCGCCCGGCTCCGTGCCCGGCCGGCCCGTCACCGACCGGCCCGCGCCCTGGGAACGCCCCCACCCCACGCCGCTCGCGCGCCGCGCCGCGCTCGGCGCCCACTGCTCGGAGCTGTTCGGCTTCGCGCCCCTCGACGTCATCGACCTCGACCTGCCCCTGGTCGGCATCCGCGGCGTGGCCTACGTGCTGCCCGCCGCCGTCAACCCGTCCCAGCGCGCCGGACACCGCGTCCACCTCAAGGGCATGCTGCTGACCGACCGGGCCGACAACCTGCTGCCCGACTGGGCCTTCTTCGTCCGGGTCGTCCTCGACACCGACGCCCTGCGCCCCACCGCCTCCCGCGAGAACCTGTACGACGACGAGACCCTCGCCGCCGTCCGCGAGGCCCTCGGCGACCGGATCCGCGGCTGGCTGACCGAACTCGCCGCCGGCGACCCCGAGCGGCTCGCCGCGTTCCTGAGCGTGCACCACCTCGGCGTGAAATCGCTGGCCCGGCACGACGCCGAACTGCTGCGGCTGATGCTGCCCTGGCTGCCGTTCGAGACCAGCGAGGGCTCCACCGACCTGGCCCGGCTCACCGCCGCCCACCGCGAACTGCACTTCACCCGCACCGTGGAGGAGTTCCGGCAGATCGCCCCGATCGCCGCCGCGCACGGCCTCGGCGTGGTCAACGCCGGCTACACCTACGACGCGGAACTGCTGGCCCTGCTGCCCGAGGTGCTGCCCGGGGTGAAGGTGCTCGAACTGGACGCGGGCGCCGTCACCGAACGCCTCGACCCCGTCCCCGCCGAGGCCGAACTGGCCCTGACCGCCTTCCTCGCCGATGCCCGGACCCGCCTCGACCCGCACGGCTGCGACGTGATCCTGCGCGCCTTCCAGCCCGTCTCGGTGCCCGCCCTCCACCTCGACGACCGGCAGGCCCGACAGGAACGCGAACGGGCCGGCGCGGAGGAGAACGCGGACTCGCTGTGGGCCGGCATCCTCGGCGCGCTGCGCGGCTCGGCCCCGCGAGCCCGGCTCGTCCTCAACCACAACAACCCCCTGGTGCGCCGGATCTCCGCGCTGCCGGACGCCGGACTGTCCGGCACCGCCGTCGAAGCCCTGTACGGGCAGGCCCTGCTGATGGCCCAGCGACCGCTGCGACCGGCCGACACCGCCCTGCTCAACCGCAGTTTCCTCGGCCTGCTCGAATGGGCCACCCACCCCGCCGCCGAGTCCGGAGAGGACCTCCGATGAGCCCGCTGAGCCCCGCCGAGATCGAAGAGGGCCTGAGCGAGAACGCCCGCTCCCCGCACGGCCAGGCCCGCAACGCGCACGCCGAGGCCCTGACGGCCGCCGCCGAGGCGACCGGGGACCGCGAACTGCTGCGCCGGGCCCTGTTCGGACAGGTGCAGGCATACGAGTTCTCCGCCGAACGCACCCGCATACCGGTGCCCTTCGCCCGCCTGCTCCAGGAATGGGACCGGGACCCGGCGGCCTTCTCCGCCTGGGAGGCCCACCAGCTGTTCTGGCAGTTCAAATGGGTGGCCTCGGCCCTCACCGCCACCCCGGAGATCCCGCTGGCCTCCGCCGAGGGCTGGCTCGCCGAGATGGAACGCCGCTACCGGATCGCCGGCCACAGCGAACGCGCCGTGCGCTCCGCCGAGTACGACCTGGCGAGCGAGGCCGGTGACGACGAGCGGGCCGCCCGCGCCTTCGCCGCCTGGCAGGCCGCCGAACGCGACGAGATGGCCGACTGCCACGCCTGCGAGATCAACGGGCAGGGCCACCACCGGCGCGAACTCGGCGACGACGCCGGAGCCCTGGAGACCTGGGAACCCGTGCTGTCCGGCGACCTGACCTGCGCCGAGGAACCCCACCGGCTGCTCGCGCACTCGCTGCTGCCGCTGGCCCGCCTCGGCCGCTGGGACGAGGCCCGCGCCAACCACCTGCGCGGGCTGCGCATGGCCCGCGACAGCGAGAGCCTGATCGCCTCCATCGGCCGGCACGTGGAGTTCTGCGCCCTGACCGGGAACACCGCGCGCGGCCTGGAGATCCTCGTCGAACACGCCGCGCACCTGCGCCCGCTGCCAGACCGGAGCACCCGGCTGGGCTTCTTCGGCGGCGTGCTGGTGCTGCTGGCGCGACTGCGCGAGGACGGGCACGGCGCCCTGCCGGCCGTGCCCTACGAGGGGGTCAAGCGGACCGTCGACGAGCTGTACGAGGTGCTGTGGGCCGACGCCTCGGAGGTGGCCGCCCGCTTCGACGCGCGCAACGGCAACGACCGGACCTCCACCCGCCTGCGCGAGCGGGTCACGGCGCGCCCCCTGGTGGACGCGCTGCCCCTGGGGATCCGGGTGCGGACCCCCGTGCCGGCCCCGCAGGCCCCGGCCGGCGGCGATCCCCTGACGCTGCCGACGGCCCCGGCGGCGCCCGCCCCCCAGGCCGCGCTCCCGTTCGCCGAGGCCGCCGAGGCGGCCCGGGCCGCGCGCCGGGCCGGGCACCCGTCCACCGAATCCCTGTGGACGGCGCTGCGGGCCCGCCCCGAGGCCGCGGACCCCGGGCTCGACCCGCTGCTGCGCGTCGAACTCCGCGACCACGAGACGCTGGTCGCGGCCCGCGCCGGCGACCCCGAGGCGGTCGCGCGGTTCACCGAGGTGCGGGACGCGTACGCGGAGCTCGGCGCGGCCGAACGCGTGGCCTCCGCCGGCCTGCGGATCGTGGAGGCGAGCGTGGTCTCCGGCGCCGCACCGGAACTCGTGCGCGAACGTCTGCGGGCCGCCTTCGCGGACGTCGAGGCGGTGCCCGCCGCGGACCCGCTGCGGGCCCGCCGGCGGGCCTCCGCCGAACTGACCCGGATCCGGGTCGAGGCGCACCTGCGCGAGCTCGAACGCCACGAGGCGGCGCACGCCGCGGCCGACCCGGACACCGCCGGCCCCGGACACGCCGAAGGTCTCGGGGAGTCCGGCGGGCCCGAGGACTCCGGGCCCGAGGACTCCGGGCCCGACCCGGTGGTCGAGGCCGAACTCACCGCGTACGTCGCCGCCCACACCGATCCCGCCGACGGCCGCGCCGCCGAGGACCTCGCCGACCTCGTCGCCGACGCCGAGGCGATGCTCGCCCACCACGCCCTGCACTCCGAGCAGGTCGACGAGGCCCTGGCCCTGACGGCCCGCGCCGCCGCCCGGACGCTCGACGCGGGGCAGCCCTGGGAGGCCGTGCCGCACCTGGCCTGGCGGACCCGGATCCTGCTCGGCCTCGGCCGCCCCGAGGAGGCCGCCGCCGAGGCGACGGCCGCGCTGAGCCACGCCGGCGAGTTCGCCGACCCCGAACAGCGCGGGGAACTCGACCTGCTGCTCGCCGAGGCCCTGCTGCGCCAGGGTCCCGAGGAGGGCCGGGGCGAGGCGGCGGTGCGGCACGCGCTGGCCGCGTCCCACTGGTTCGACCTGTCGGAGGCCGGCCCGCGGGCGGGGGCGGAGGCCCGGCTGCTGCTGGCCCGCGCGTACGCCTCCCTGGAGCGGCCCGCCGAGGCCGCCGAGGTGCTCCAGGCCGCCCTGCCGGACCTGCTCGCCGGCGAGGACCACCAGCCGGTGCGCGCCCGCGAGTTCCTCGGGGACCTGCTGCGGGAACTCGACGACCACCGGGGCGCCGCCGAGCAGTTCGTGGCCGCCGCCGAGGCCGCCGCGGCCTGGGAGGACCCCCGGCCGCGCGCCGACCTCGCCCACTCGGCGGCCGACGCGCTGTCGGCGGCCCGGATGCCCGAGGCCGCCGAGGACGCCTACCGGGCCGCCCTGGAACTGCGGCGGGAGCTCGGCGACAACCCCGTGGCCGAGATCCGGATGATCCGCTCGCTGGCCTGGCTGGGCCTGCGCGAGGGCACCGCTGACGGCCGGCTGGAGCGGGCCGCGGAGTGGATGTCCGAGGGCGAGAGCGGCCTGACGGAGGCCCTGTCGCAGTACCCGGGCCACCCGCTGCTCCGCTACGAACTGGCCCAGACCCGGCAGCAGTGGGCGGGGATGCTCGCGGAACGGGTGGACGAGGAGGAGACCGCCGCCGACACGGCCCGCGCGGAGGGCGAGGCCCCGGACCCCGGGCGGGAGGAGCGGATCGGGGAGCTGCGCGAACGGATCGTCGCCCTGCTCGACCGGGCCGCCGAGGAGTACACGGAGCTGCTGCCCGAGCACGCCGAGGACTGGCTGCGGTGCGTGCGCAACGCCGTGTGGCAGCAGCGGCTGGGCGGCGCGGTGGACGCGGCCCGGGTGCGGGCCGAGGGCCTGCTCGCCTTCGTGCGGGAGCGCCCCGAGGGCGAGCTGCCGGAGTGGATCGGCGAGCGGCTCGTCGAACTCCTCGACTCCTTCGCGGAAGGGGCCGAGGGCACCGAGGACTGAGCCCGGCCCCGCTCCTCGGCACCGGCCCCGCTCCCCGACACCGGCTCAGCGGCCGGTGTCGAGGAGCGGCGGCAGCGGGGAGAGGACCGTGCCCCGGGGGTGGCCGCCGGTCTGGACCGCGAGGAACGCGGCGGCGGCCTGGGCCAGCGTGACGTGCCGGTACCAGCCGTGCCAGGAGCGGACCCGGTAGTTCGCGAGCCCGGTGCGTTCCACCGCCCCGGTCAGCACGTTGCGCCCGTGCCGCCAGGTCGCCACCACCGAGGCCAGTTCGTCGAGCGGGGTGTCCGCCGGGCCGTGGGCGAGGAAGTGCCGGCGGGCCTCGACGTCCCCGGTCCGCCGGCAGGCCACCAGCCAACGGGCCTGTTCGGGGGCGGCCGGATCGGGCGGGGGCGCACCCGCGCGGCGCGGCAGGGTCGGGATCCGCCGCACCCACCACTGCCAGGGGGCGGTGTCCACGGCGTCGCTGCCGACCGTGAGCCAGTCCCATTCCGACTCCCGGGCGTGCCCGGCGACCAGGCGGCCGATCCGCCGCCAGCCCGGTTGGGGCAGCACGGGGTGGTCCGGGGCCACGGCGAGCACCCGGGGCACCCCCTCGTCCTCCAGCCGGCGGGCCAGGGTGGGTTCGGTGGTGAGCCGCGCGTCGGCCACCACCCACATGCCCCGGGCGGCGGCCTCGGGCAGTCGGGCCCGGAACCGGTCGACGACGCGCCAGGCCAACTCGCCCTTGCCGGCGGGCCCCACGTGCGGGGGCACGTGCGCGCGCCGACGCCGCTCGGGGTCCGCGTCCCAGGCGGGGGGCAGGTACAGCTCACGGTCGACCATGGCCGTGCCCGCCGTGGTGGACCAGGCCGCGAAGACCCCGATCTGACGGGAGACCACGCCGCCGAACTCCTCGGCGTGCCCGTGCAGCACCCCCGCCGAGGCCGTGCCCTTGCGGCGGAACGAGAGCTCGTCCAGGACCAGCACCCCGCCGCCGGTGCCGTCCGCCAGGCCGTCCACCACGTAGTCGGTGGTGAAGTCCCGGATCGGATCGGGGTCCCAGACGGCCCGGCCGAGCAGGTGCTGTCGCAGCCACGAGGGATCCGGGCCGGTGGCCGCGGCCCCGCCGGGCGGGAGGACGGGCGGCAGCGCGGAGCCCGGACCCTCGGGCCCGCCCGCCAGCAGCTCCCGCACGTAGCCCAGGGCCTGTCGGCGCAGGTCGGAGCGGGTGAAGAAACGGCTGCCCAGGGCGTCGAGGAATGCCTCGAAGCGTTCGGCCCACTCCTCGGCCACCCGTTCCTCGGCGGTCACCGCGGTGGGCGCGAGCCAGGCGGCCCGTGCGCCGCCGGAGCGCTCCGCCCGCGCGGCCGTCGCCTCGGGCTCCGTCCCGTCCCCGCCGTTCATCCCCGGTCCGCCCGTCCCCGTCCGTGGCACCGTCCGTGGCACCCGTCAGTAGTACTCGCCCTGGCGGTAGTCCCACGAGGGGTAGACCTCGGACAGATTCTCCATGATCGCCGGGTAGTCCAGGCCGCGCCGGATCAGGCTCGGGGCCGGGGAGACGGACCTCTCGCCCTTCTGCACCGGCACCAGCGCGCCCCGCTCGTCCACCATCGAGACCATCACGCCCTGCTCGTGGCGGGTGTCGTCGTCCTTGTCGGGCTGGATGGACAGCACGTAGTCGTCGGCGGCCAGGATGAAGTCGGCCGCGTCCTCGATCCGGCTGCCGATGTTGGCGACCCGACCCCGGTTGCCGATGCCCGAGGGGTTGGCCGAGCTGGCGAAGACCAGACGGCGCTCGGCCCACAGGGCCGCGACCAGCTGCTCGGCCGGCCGGCCGAAGCGGACGACGAAGCAGCTCGTGCCGCGTCCGTCCCGGGCCAGCTCACGGGCCGTCTCGTCGGGCAGCAGCTCCAGGGCCTCGGGCCGCCAGGGCAGAATGCAGCCCAGCAGCACGTCCTGGTCCCAGTGGCGCTCGTAGAACTCCAGCGTCTCCTCGTTCAGCTGCGCCACCTCCTTCAGCTGCTCCAGGTCCGCGCACAGCACCACGCCGGGCTTGTTGCGGTTGCGGACCTTGGCGTCGAACTTCCGCTCCAGGCCCTCGCCGTCGGTGGTCATGAGGATGTAGCCGACCTTGGTGGCGCTCACCACCAGGGCGCCGGGGGCGGACAGGGCCGCCAGGGCCTCGGGGACGATCTCGCCCTGCCACTGGGCCCGGGGGGTGTTCGACATCGGCTTCTCGTTTCTCTCGGCGGCTCCGGACGGGAGCGGCGCACAGGACGGGTGACGACCGCGCCGTCCCGCCGTGTTTCACGTGAAACAGCCGCGCCGGGCGTTGTTTCACGTGAAACACGGCGGGCCGAAGAAGCTCACCAGAGCCCTCTCGCACGCTGCCGCGCATCAGATCCGTCTCGCATGTCGAGCGAATCCGGCTTGCATGACGAGACGCTACGCGCGCCGAATCCCCCGGATCAGCCCCCGTTCACCCCCTGAGACACCAAACTGCGCCCCGCGCCGAAAGCTGTAGTTCGCCTCCTCGATCCGCCCCCGCACCGGTCCGCCCCGCGGCCCACGAACCCTGCGAAGCGGAATGTGGGGGCTTAGGGTCGGGGGCATGAGCCTGCGTTTGAGCACCGTGATCCTTCCCGTCCACCGCTGGCACGAAGGGGGTCGGGCCGCTTGGCGGCGGGCCGAGGAGCTGGGCTTCCACACCGCCTACACCTACGACCACCTGAGCTGGCGGTCCTTCCGGGACGGGCCCTGGTTCGGCGCCCTGCCCACCCTCACGGCCGCCGCCGGCGCCACCGAACGGATGCGCCTGGGCACCCTGGTCACCTCCCCCAACTTCCGCCACCCGGTGACCCTGGCCAAGGAGCTCATCACCCTCGACGACGTGTCCGGAGGCCGGATCACCCTCGGCATCGGGGCCGGCGGCAACGGATTCGACGCCGAGGCCCTGGGTCAGGAGCCGTGGACCCCGAAGGAGCGCGCCGACCACTTCGCCGAGTTCGTGCCGCTGCTCGACCGGCTGCTCACCGAGGGCGCCGTCACCGAACGCGGCCCGCGCTACTCCGCCGTCGAGGCCCGCAACCTGCCCGGCTGCGTGCAGCGCCCCCGGCTGCCCTTCGCCGTCGCCGCCACCGGCCCGCGCGGACTGCGGCTGGCCGCCCGGCACGGGCAGGCATGGGTCACCACCGGCGATCCCAAGCTGTACGAGTCCGGCACTCCCGAGGAATCCCTCACGGCCCTGCGCGGACAGCTCGAACGGCTGGACAAGGCATGCGCCGAGGCCGGTCGGGACGCCGCCGAACTCGACCGGATCCTGCTCACCGGCTTCACCCCCGAGCAGAACCGCGTGCTCGACTCCGTCGAGGCATTCGTGGACTTCGCCGGCCGCCACCGCGAGCTGGGGTTCACCGAACTCGTGCTGCACTGGCCCATCGCCGACTCGGTCTTCGCCGCCGACCACGCCGTCTTCGAGCGGATCGCCGTCGAGGCCCCGGGCCTGCTCGGCTGAGCCCGGCCCGCGCGCGGTCCGGCCGGCGCCGGTCGGCCCGCGCGCCGGATGGGTGAAGATGGGGGTGTGACCTCGGCTTCCCAGGGGCCCGACGGCCTCCACCCCACCCCGTCCGGCACGGGCGCGGCGCCCACCCCCGCGCGCGTCCGGCTCATCGCGACCGACCTCGACGGCACCCTGCTGCGGGACGACCAGACCGTCTCCGCGCGCACGATCGCCGCGCTGGAGGCCGCCGAACGCGCCGGCGTGGAGGTCTTCTTCGTCACGGGCCGGCCCTCGCGCTGGATGGACGTGGTGAGCGCGCACGTGCACGGCCACGGCCTGGCCATCTGCGCGAACGGCGCCGCCGTCGTGGACCTGCACGCCGGCCGGCGGATCGTGAAGGTCCGCGAGCTGCCCCGGGCCCGCGCCCTGGAGGTCGTGCACGATCTGCGCGCCGCCGCCCCCGGCACCTCCTTCGCCGTCGAGCTCACCACCGGCATCCACTACGAGCCCGACTACCCACCGTTCTTCGAGGACCCGGGCGCCACCGTCGCCGGCGCGGAGAAGCTGCTCGCCGAGGAGGCCGGGGCCACCGCCGCCCCCATGATCAAGCTGCTCGCGCACCACCCCGAGCTGGCCCCCGACGAGTTCCTCCGATTGGCCCGCCGCGTGGCCGGCACCCGGGTGGCGATCACCCGGTCCTCCCCGACCGCCCTGCTGGAGATCAGCGCCCTCGGCGTCAGCAAGGCAAGCACCCTGGAGATGTGCTGCGCCGAACGGGGCATCGGCCCCGCCGAGGTGGTCGCCTTCGGGGACATGCCCAACGACATCGAGATGCTGTCCTGGGCCGGCTCCTCCTACGCCATGGGCAACGCCCACCCCGACGTGATCGCCGCCGCCGGCGGACGCACGGTCGGCAACAACGAGGACGGCGTGGCCGTGGTCATCGAACGGATCCTCGCCGCCCAGGGCGACCTGCCGGCCGCGCCGCCGCACGGCGCCTGACCCCCCGGCCGCCGGGCGGGGCACCCACCCCGCCCGCGCGCCCGACCGGGCCCTAGAGCGGTGCCTGCCAGACCAGGGTGGTGCCGCCGCCGTCCTCGCCGAGGCCCGGGCCGTACCAACTGGCCCCGCCCAGGGACTCGGCCCGCCGGCGCAGGTTGCGCAGCCCGCTGCGCCGCCCGCCCTCCGGGATGCCCACCCCGTCGTCGGCGACCTCCAGCCGCACCCCCGGCCGCCCGTCGTCCAGGGTGATCGTCGCGTCCAGGACCACCTCGATCCGGCCCGCCTCGGCGTGCCGGAACGCGTTCGACAGGGCCTCCCGCAGGGCCGCGATCAGGTTCTTGCCGACGAGTTCGCCCACCACCGCGTCCACCGGCCCCAGGAAGCGGTGCGCCGGCTTGAAGCCCAGCGGCACGGCCGCCATGTTGATCTCCCGCAGCACCCGGGTCCGCAGCCCCGACGGCGCCTCCGCGGGCCCCTGCTGAAGGGCGAAGATCGCGGTCCGGATCTCCTGGATCGTCACGTCCAGCTCGTCCACCGCCTTGCCGACCCCGTCACGCACCTCCGGCACGATGGACCGCCGCTGCGCCCCCTCCAGCATCATCCCCGTCGCGAACAGCCGCTGGATCACGAGGTCGTGCAGGTCGCGCGCGATCCGGTCCCGGTCCTCGAAGACCGCCAGCCGCTCCCGGTCCCGCTGCGCCTCCGCCATCATCAGGGCCAGCGCGGCCTGGGAGGCGAACTGGCTCGCCAGGGTCCGCTCGGCCTCCGTGAACGGCCGCTTCCCCCGGGCCCGGGGGGTCACCAGCGCGCCCAGCACCCGGCCGCCGCTCTGCAGCGGCAGCATCATGCACGGCCCGTACTGGCTGGTCAGGCGGCTGATCATGCGCGGGTCGGTGGCCGCGTCCTCCACGAACACCGGCTCGCCCGCGAGCAGCTTGTCCACCACCGGGCTCTCCGGCGGCAGCACCACACCCAGCGAGGACGCCGGGTTGTCGGAGGAGACCGCCACGATCTCCATGCCGCCCTCCCCGGCCGGCAGCAGCACGATCCCGGCCGCCGAGTCCGCGAGCCGGCGGGCCTGCTCGGCCACCACCACGAGGGCGTCGTCGGCGTCCCCGCCCGAGAGCAGGGCCGTGGTCACCGCCACCGAGCCGTCGATCCACCGTTCGCGCTGGGTGGCCGCCTCGTACAGGCGCGCGTTGCCGATCGCGATGCCCGCCTCGGTGGCCAGCACCCGGACCATGTGCACGTCGTAGTCGTTGAACTCCACCCCGCCGTGCTTCTCGGCCAGGTACAGGTTGCCGAAGATCTCGCCCTGCACCCGGATCGGCACCCCGAGGAAGGTCTTCATCGGCGGGTGGTGCGCCGGGAAGCCCGCCGACCGGGAGTCCTTGGTGAGGTCCGCGAGCAGCACCGGATCGGGATGCCGGATCAACGCGCCCAGCAGCCCCCGCTTGCCGTCCGGGCGGTGCCCGATCCGGCGGGCCTGCTCCGCGCTGATCCCGTACGTCACGAAGTCCGACAGCCCCCGGCCCTCGGTGTCCACGACGCCGATGGCCGCGTACCGGGCCCCCGCCAGCTCGGCGGCCGTCTCGCAGATCCGGTCCAGGGTGGTGTGCAGCTCCAGCCCCGTGCCCACCGAGCGCATGGCCTCCAGCAGCTGCGGCACCCGGGCGGTCAGCTCGGTGGACAGCCCCTGCAGGCCCCGCGTGGCCTCGGTCGCCGCCGTCACCGGATCGACCCCGCCCGGCTCCTCGCCCATCACCCCCGGGCCGGTCGCTCCGGTGCCCCGGGGGGACGAGGACGGGGCTGCCGGGTCCGGGGAACCCGACTCTTGCTGCGACTCCTGCACTGACATGCTCTTGAGCCTAGTTAGTCCTATTTACCAGGGAAAGTCGGGTACGCCTCACCGACGGACCCGGCACCCGCGCCGGCGGGCACGCGCAACGCGTCCGCGGCCCGTTCCCGTTCCGCCATCCGACGCAGCGGACCCGGCTCCGCGAGCAGTTCCGCGTACCCGCCGCGCTGCGCGATCCGCCCGGCCTCCAGCACCAGCACCTCGTCCACGGCCTCCAGACCCGCCAACCGGTGGGTGATCAGCACGGTGGTCCGGCCCTCGGTCGCGGCCAGCAGGTCGGCCGTCAGCTCGTCCGCCGTCGCCAGGTCCAGGTGCTCGGCCGGCTCGTCCAGGATCAGCACGGGGAAGTCCGCGAGCAGCGCCCGCGCCAGCGCCAGACGGCGTCGCTGACCGCCCGAGAGCCGGGCACCGTGCTCGCCGACCATCGTGTCCAACCCCTCGGGCAGCCCCCGCGCCCAGTCGGCCAGCCGGGCCCCGGCCAACGCCTCCCACAGCTCCTCGTCCGAGGCGCCCGGCCGGGCCAGCCGCAGGTTCTCGCGGATGGAGCTGTCGAAGACGTGCGCGTCCTGCGCGCAGAGCCCGACCCGCTCGCGGACCGTGTCCCCGTCCAGGGTGCGGGCATCGACCCCGCCCAGCCGGTACTCCCCGCCGGTCGGGTCGACGAACCGGAGCAGGGTCTGGGCCAGCGTGGTCTTGCCCGAGCCCGAGGGACCCACCACCGCGATCCGGCGGCCGGCGGTCAGGGCCAGGTCCACCCCGCGCAGGGCGTCCGCCTCCTGCCCCGGGTGCCGCGCGACCAGCCCGGACAGGGTCAGCGGGAACGGGGAGGCGGGCGGCGCGGCCGGCTCGGCCGGCTCCGCCACCGGGACCGGCGCGTCCAGGACCTCGTACAGCCGCTCCGCGCTCCGCTTGACCCGACGCCGGTACTGCACGGCGAGCGGCAGCCCGGTCACCGCCTCGAAGGCCGCCAGCGGCGTCAGCACCACCACGGCCATGGCCACCCCGGACAGCCGCCCGTCGACCACCGCGTCCGCGCCGAAGGCCGCCGCGGCCACCACGGTCAACCCGCACACCAGCGCCGACAGCCCCGCGCCCAGTCCGGCGGCGGCGGCGCCGCGCGCCGCGATCCGGGTCAGCACGGCGTCGCCCGCGCGGGCCCGCTCCCGCCGCTCGGGCAGGGCGCCGGCGACCGTCAGTTCACCCAGCCCGGTCAACAGCTCGGCGATCCGCCCGGCCAGGTCCCCGCGCGCGGGCGCCAGCCGGTACTCGGCCCGTCGGGCCACCGCCCCGCTGAGCGCCGGCACGGCCACCCCGGCCAGCAGCAGGCCCACGGCCAGGGCCGCGCCGGCGGCCGGCAGCAGCCAGGCGGTGAAGGCCACCGAGCCCACGCCGACCAGCAGGGCCGTGCCCACCGGCAGCAGCCAGCGCAGCCAGTAGTCCTGGAGGGCGTCGGCATCGGCCACGAGCCGGGTCAGCAGGTCGCCCCGACGCTGCTCGCGCAGCCCGGCCGGGGCGATCCGCTCCAGCCGGCGGAAGACCGCGACCCGCAGGTCGGCGAGGATCCGCAGCACCGCGTCGTGCGAGACCAGCCGCTCCGCGTAGCGGAACACGGCCCGGCCGATGCCGAAGGCGCGGGTCGCGGTCACCGCCATCATCAGGTAGAGCACCGGCGGCTGCTCGGAGGCCCGGGAGATCAACCAGCCGGAGACCGCCATCAGCCCGACCGAACTGCCCACGGCGAGCGCGCCGAGCAGCAGGCCCAGCCCGAACCGGCCGCGCCGGGCCCCGGCCGCCGCCCGCACCCGCGCGAGCGCGGGCAGCGCGGGGGCCTCCCGGGTCGCGGGCGCCGGGACCCCCGGTGCGGCCCCGGCCGTGACGCCCTCCGTGACCGCGTCCCGGGCCTCACGGGTGCTCTCCGGGGCGGTGCCCAGGATCCACTCGCCGGGATCGGCCGGCGCCCGCGTCCCCCGGTCCGCCGACTCCCCGGCCACCGGGTCCCCGGCCTCCGCCCGGTCCTCGGCCCGGATCTCCAGCACCCGGTCGGCCACCGCCAACAGCGCCGGCCGGTGCACGACGAGCAGCACGGTCCGGCCCACCGCGAGCCGTCGCACCGCCTCCACGATCCCGGCCTCGGTCTCCCCGTCCAGGGCCGCCGTCGGCTCGTCGAGCAAGAGCAGCGGCCGGTCCGCGAGGAAGGCCCGGGCCAGCGCCAGCCGCTGGCGCTGACCGGCCGAGAGCCCGACCCCGCCCTCGCCGAGCACCGTGTCCGCCCCGGCCGGCAGCTCCCGCACGAAGGACAGCGCGCCCGCGTCCCGCAGCGCCGCCTCGACCCGCGCGTCGTCCGCGTCGGGCCGGGCCAGTCGCACGTTCTCGGCGATGCTGCCCGCGAACAGGTGCGGGTGCTGGGGGACCCACGCGATCGTCGACCGCCACCGCTCCCGGGCCTGCGGGCTCAGCGTGGCCAGGTCCGTGCCGTTCACCAGCACCCGGCCCTCGGAGGCCGGGGCGAAGCCCAGCAGCACGTCGAGCAGGGTGGACTTGCCGCAGCCGCTCGGGCCGGTCAGCGCCGTGACCGTGCCGGCGGGCACCTCGGCGGTGACGGGGCCCGGCGAGGCCGCGGCCCGCCCGGGACGGACCACCGCGAGCCCCTCGAACTCCACCCGGGGCGGGGTCCGGTCCCCGGCCGGCCCGAGGAACTCGGGCCCGGTCCCGCCGCCGGCGGCCCCGTCCGGGGCCTCCAGCACGGCGAAGATCTCCTCCGCCGCCGCCAGCCCCTCGGCCGCCGCGTGGTACTGCGCGCCCACCTGCCGCAGGGGCAGGTACGCCTCCGGGGCCAGGATCAGGATGATCAGGCCGGTGTGCAGGTCGAGGTCCCCGTGCACCAGCCGCATGCCGATGGTCACGGCCACCAGCGCCACCGAGAGGGTGGCCAGCAGTTCCAGCGCGAAGGAGGAGAGGAAGGCGATCCGCAGCGTGCGCAGGGTGGCCCGCCGGTAGTCCGCCGTGATCGTCCGGATGGCCTCGGCCTGGGCCTTGGCCCGGCCGAAGACCTTCAGCGTGGGCAGGCCGGCGACCACGTCGAGGAAGTGGCCGGAGAGCCGGGAGAGCATCCGCCACTGGCGGTCCATGCGGCTCTGGGTGGCCAGGCCGATCAGGATCATGAAGATCGGGATCAGCGGCAGGGTGCAGACGATGATCGCCGCCGACACCCAGTCCTCGGTCACCACCCGGGCCAGCACGGCGGCCGGCACCACCACGGCCAGGCCGAGCTGGGGCAGGTAGCGGGAGAAGTAGTCGTCGAGGGCGTCCACGCCCCGGACCGCGAGGGTGACCAGGGCGCCCGTGCCGGGCAGATCGGCGCGGCCCGGCCCGAGGGCCGCGACCCGGTCCAGCAGCCGGGCCCGCAGCTCGGACTTGACCGCCGCGCCGGCCCGCTGGGCGGCGAGCTCGGTGAGCCAGGAGACCAGGGCCCGACCGAGGGCCACCGCGGCCAACCCCACCAGCGGGGTGCGCAGGGCGCCCGCGCCCTTCCCGTCCTCGAAGGCCCCGACCACCAGATCGGCGATGAACATGGCCTGGGCGATCACGAGACCGGCGCCGAGCAGGCCGAGGAGCACCACCGCGCCGAGGAAGACGCGGGTGGCCCGAGCGTGGCGGATCAGTCGCGGGTCGATCGGTTTCACGTGAAACAGCCCCCTTGGCAGGGTCGGGCGGGCGCCGGGCACGGGGCCGGTCGCGGTGTTTCACGTGAAACAGCACCCGTGGGGTGGGGCAGCGCGGGGGCTGTTTCACGTGAAACATCGACGGACGCGTGGTCCGCGCGGCGAGAAGTGGGGGGACGCCGGCCGGAGCGGACGGGCTCCGGCCGGCGTCGGGTGGGACCCGGCCGTCAGTGGGCGGCGTCGGCGATGTGCTGGGTGCCGATCCGCTTGCGGAAGACCCAGTAGGTCCACCCCTGGTAGAGCAGGACGATCGGCGTGGCGATGGCCGCGCACCAGGTCATGATCTTCAGGGTGTAGGGGCTGGACGAGGCGTTGGTGACCGTGAGGTTCCAGGCGTCGTTCAGCGAGGAGGGCATGACGTTCGGGAAGAGCGTCAGGAAGAGCATCGCGACGGCGGCCGCGATGGTCACGCCCGAGAGGGCGAAGGACCAGCCCTCGCGTCCCTTGAGGTTGGCCCCCAGGGCCGCGACCAGGGCCACGACGGCCACGAGCATCGCGATCAGGCTCGCGGTGTCGCCCTTGCTCGCCTGGGTCCAGATCAGGAAGACCAGGGCGAGGACGGCGGTGGCCAGGCCGAGCTTCGTGGCCAGGGCGCGGGCCCGCTCCCGGATGTCACCGACCGTCTTGAGGGCGGTGAACACCGCGCCGTGGAAGGTGAACAGGGTGAGGGTGACCAGGCCGCCGAGGATGGCGTACGGGTTCAGGAGGTCGAAGAAGGTCCCGACGTACTCCTTGTGCTGGTCGATCTTCACGCCGCGCACGATGTTGGCGAAGGCCACGCCCCACAGGAACGCGGGGATCAGCGAGGTCCAGAAGATCGCCTGCTCCCAGTTGGTCTGCCAGCGGTCCTCGGGCCGCTTGGCGCGGTACTCGAAGGCGACGCCCCGGATGATCAGGCAGACCAGGATGAGCAGCAGCGGGAGGTAGAAGCCGGAGAAGAGGGTGGCGTACCACTCGGGGAAGGCGGCGAAGGTGGCGCCGCCGGCGGTGAGCAGCCAGACCTCGTTGCCGTCCCAGACCGGGCCGATGGTGTTGATGAGGACGCGCTTCTCGGTCCGGTCGCGGGCCAGCAGCTTCGTCAGGACGCCGACACCGAAGTCGAAGCCCTCCAGGAAGAAGTAGCCGATCCACAGGACCGCGATGAGCACGAACCAGACGTCGTGGAGTTGCATGGTGGTGGTCTCCTCCGCCTCAGTACGAGAAGGCCATCGGACGGTCGGCGTTCTTGTCGTCGCCGCCGATCTTGGTGGGCGGGTTGAGGTCGTCCTCGGTCAGCTCGGGCGGGCCGGCCTTGACGTACTTGACGAGGAGCTTGACCTCGATGACGGCGAGCACGGCGTACAGCAGGGTGAAGACGATCATCGAGGTGAGCACCTCGCCCTGCGAGACGCCGGGGGAGACGGCGGACTCGGTGCGCAGCACGCCGTAGACCACCCAGGGCTGACGGCCCATCTCGGTGAAGATCCAGCCCCAGGAGTTGGCGATGAGCGGGAAGCCGAGGGTCAGGACGGCGGTGAGCCAGTAGAGCCGGGTCAGGCGGGGGCCGAGGGGGCTCTTGAAGAGCACCAGGTGCGGCCTCTCGTCCTCACCGGTCCGCAGGGCCGGCGGCAGCAGGAACCTCTTCCGGGTCAGCCACAGCCCCACGCAGCCGAGGGCGAAGGAGGCCATGCCGAAGCCGATCATCCAGCGGAAGCCCCAGTAGGCGACCGGGATCTCGGGGCGGTAGTCGCCCGGCCCGTACTTCTCCTGTTCGGCCTTGTTCACGTCGTTGATGCCGGGCACGTAGGAGTTGAAGTCGTTGTCCGCGAGGAAGGACAGCAGGCCGGGGATCTCGATGGCGACCTTGTTGTGGCCCTTGTCCACGTCGCCCACGGCGAAGACGGAGAAGGGCGCGCTCTTCTCGCCGTCCCACAGTGCCTCGGCGGCGGCCATCTTCATGGGCTGCTGCTTGAACATGACCTTGGCGAGCACGTCGCCGCTGACGGCCGTGAGCAGGCCGCCGACGATGACGGTGACCAGGCCGAGGCGGAGCGAGGTGCGCATCACCGCGACGTGCTTCTTGCGCAGCAGGTGGTACGCGGCGATGCCGACCATGAAGGCGCCACCGGTGAGGAAGGCGGCCGTGATGGTGTGGAAGAACTGGGAGGTGGCCGTGTTCTGGCTGAGCACCGCCCAGAAGTCGGTCAGCTCGGCGCGGCCGTTGGCCTCGTTGATCTTGTAGCCGACCGGGTGCTGCATCCAGGAGTTGGCCGCCAGGATGAAGTAGGCGGACAGGACGGTGCCGATGGCGACCATCCAGATGGTGGCGAGGTGGATCTTCTTGGGCAGCTTGTCCCAGCCGAAGATCCACAGACCGATGAAGGTCGACTCGAAGAAGAAGGCGATGAGGGCCTCGAAGGCCAGCGGGGCCCCGAAGATGTCCCCGACGAACCGCGAGTAGTCGGACCAGTTCATGCCGAACTGGAACTCCTGCACGATGCCCGTCACCACGCCCATGGCGATGTTGATCAGGAACAGCTTGCCCCAGAACTTGGTGGCCCTGAGGTACTTCTCCTTCTCCGTGCGCACCCAGGCCGTCTGGAGGCCCGCGACCAGCGCTGCCAACGAGATGGTCAGGGGGACGAAGAGGAAGTGGTAGACGGTGGTGATGCCGAACTGCCATCGCGCCAGTGTTTCCGGCGCCAAAGCTAGATCCACGTCGTCTTCTCCTTCACGTCGCCGTGGTCCGTGGTCACAGCGGCAGTTTGCCCGGGATGCCCCCGACAAGGGGGGATGAAACCGGACACGCTTGTGAACGCGTTCACATTCACAAGCATTATGTCGTACTGCTGTCGGCAACTTTCGGCCGGGGGGCCCTCTAGCGGAAAAAATCAACAGATTGTTGAATGCGGCGCATGAAGATACGCATCTCCTGGCCCGCCGGCCATCTCACCGCGACCCTTGAGGACACCCCCACGGCCAAGGCCCTCGGGGCGTCCCTGCCGATCTCCGCCACCGCCCACACCTGGGGCGAGGAGGTCTACTTCGACACCGGCGTCTCCGTCGCCCTCGAATCCGACGCCCGCCAGGTCGTCGAACCGGGCACCGTCGCCTTCTGGACCGAGGGCGACGCCCTGGCCCTGCCGTACGGCCCCACCCCAATCTCGCGCGGGAACGAGAGCCGACTCGCGAGCCCCTGCAACGTGCTCGGCGCCCTCGACGGCGACCCCCGCCTGCTGGCCACGGTCCGCGACGGCGACCCGATCCGGGTGGAGAACGCGGAAACGGTCTGAGTCGGAGCCCGACCCAGACCGTCCTCGACCCGACGCGCCGACCGCGCCGGCCGCGCTACAGCTCCTTGTGGAACGCGCCCGCCGTGTGCAGGAACACGTCGTTCGCCTCCGGTTCGCCGATCGTGACCCGCAGGCCCTCGCCCGGGAAGGGCCGGACCACCACACCGGCCTTCTCGCAGGCCGCCGCGAACTCCGCGGTCCGCTCGCCCAGCCGCAGCCACACGAAGTTCGCCTGCGTCTCGGGGACCACCGTCCAGCCCTGCGCCAGCAGCGTGTCGTACACCCGCGCCCGCTCGGCGACCAGCGAACCCACCCGACCCAGCAGCTCGTCCTCCGCCCGCAGCGAGGCCACCGCCGCGTCCTGCGCGAGCTGGCTCACGCCGAAGGGGACGGCGGTCTTGCGCAGCGCGGCCGCCACCGGCTCGTGCGCCACGGCGAAGCCGACCCGCAGCCCGGCCAAGCCGTACGCCTTGGAGAAGGTCCGCAGCACCGCCACGTTGGGCCGGTCCCTGTAGAGCTCGATGCCGTCCGGCACGTCGGCGTCGCGGATGAACTCGCGGTACGCCTCGTCCAGCACCACCAGCACGTCCGCCGGCACCCGGTCCAGGAACCGCTCCAGCTCGGCGCGGCGGACCACCGTGCCGGTCGGGTTGTTCGGGTTGCAGACGAAGATCAGCCGGGTCCGCTCGGTGATCGCGGCGGCCATGGCCTCCAGGTCGTGCGCGTCCCCGGCGGTCAGCGGGACCTCGACCGGGGTGGCCCCGGAGATCCGCGTGATGATCGGGTACGCCTCGAAGGAGCGCCAGGCGTACATCACCTCGTCGCCCGGACCGGCCGTGGACTGGATCAGGGACTGGGCCACGCCCACCGAACCGGTGCCCGTCGCGATGTGCCCGACCGGGACGCCGAATCGATCCGCCAGCTCGGCCACCAGCCCGGTGCAGGCCATGTCCGGGTACCGGTTGAAGTTCGAGGCCGCCGCGACGGCGCTCTCCAGCACCCCCGGCAGCGGCGGGTAGGGGTTCTCGTTGGAGGACAGCTTCCAGGCCACCGGGCCGTCCGCCGAGGCCGGCCGGCCCGGCTTGTAGGTGGGGATGCCGTCCAGCTCGGCGCGCAGCCTCGGGCTCTTCTCGCTCACCGCAGGTCCTCCTCGACCTTCCCAACGACCGTGCGGCGGGGCGCCGCGTCAATACTTCTCACCTTATGAGGATTCCCGGGCCACGGAAACGGTTCCCGGGCACCGATCCGGACGCTCCGCTTCGACCCCCGACACGGTCCGACGGGCCGGGACCGGACACGAACGGAGGCATCCGGGGGCGCTCGAATGGCAGGGGGAGCGCGCGCATATATGCGCGCGCCCGTGGCTCGCGCCGTAGCGCGCGTCGCTCGTACAGGTGAGTTGTGATCTGTCCGAGACCTTGTCGACTTGGCATGACCTCTCGCGGCGACAAGCAGCACCGAGGGCCCACAGCCCCAACGACCTTGCCTTACAAGGAAATCTGGGGTGGCGAACCTTGCAGAATCGTGCCTGTCAACGCGTGCATATGCAGCCGAGCCGTCCACCCTTCCGGGCCCTACCATCGGCTCGCCATGACAGCAGCAGGGAAGCATCAGGTGAGCCGGACCGACACCCCCCGGCGTCCCACCGGCCGACAGGGCCGGGCCGGCATCAGGGACGTGGCCGCCGCGGCCGGCGTCTCGATCACAACCGTCTCCGACGCGCTCAATGGCAAGGGTCGTCTCCCGGACGCCACCCGTCGCCATGTCCGCGAGGTGGCCGACCGACTCGGCTACCGCCCCTCCGCCGCGGCCCGCACCCTCCGCACCGGCAAGTCCGGACTGATCGGCCTCACCGTCACCACGTACGGGGATGAACCTTTCACCTTCACCGAATTCGCCTACTTCGCCGAGATGGCCCGGGCCGCCACCTCGGCGGCACTCGCCCGCGGCTACGCGCTGGTGATCCTGCCGGCCACCTCCCGGCACGACGTGTGGTCCAACGTCGCCCTCGACGGCACCGTCGTGATCGACCCCTCCGACCACGATCCCGTGGTCACCGAACTCGTCCGCCAAGGGCTCCCGGTGGTCTCCGACGGACGCCCCGCCGGGTCCGTCCCCGTCACCGCCTGGGTGGACAACGACCACGAGGCGGCCGTCCTCGACCTCCTCGACCACCTCGCCGACGCCGGCGCCCGCCGGATCGGCCTGCTCACCGGCACCACCACCGACACCTACACCCGGCTCTCCACCACCGCCTACCTGACCTGGTGCGAACGCGTCGGCCAGGACCCCGTCTACGAGTCCTACCCGGCCCACGACCCGTGCGCCGGAGCCGTCGCCGCCGATCGACTGCTCGCCCGTCCGGACCGCCCGGACGCCGTGTACGGCCTCTTCGACCCCAACGGCACCGACCTGCTGGCCGCGGCCCGCCGGTACGGGCTGCGCGTCCCCGAGGACCTGCTGCTCGTGTGCTGCAGCGAGTCCACCGTCTACGCCACCACCGAACCCCCGATCACCACCCTCTCCCTCAAACCGCGCCGGATCGG
The DNA here is from genome assembly GCF_049606955.1 of Streptomyces dryopteridis. Taxonomy (NCBI): domain Bacteria; kingdom Bacillati; phylum Actinomycetota; class Actinomycetes; order Kitasatosporales; family Streptomycetaceae; genus Streptomyces; species Streptomyces dryopteridis. The sequence continues at coordinate 2,865,397 of NZ_CP187113.1, forward strand.
CACCGCCGTGGTGCAACTGCTGATCGACGCCATCGAGGGCGTGGACACCGGCGGACCGGTGGAACAAGTGGTCCCGACCGAGCTCATCGTCCGCACCTCCTCCCGGCGCCGGCAGCCCCGCGTCACCATCAGCCCGCCCAGGTCACCCGCCGCCGATTGACCTCCGACCCGCCCGGCGGGGGACCGAAACGCACGAGGTGACACGTGCACAGTCCCCCGCTCCCCACCCCCGCGACCGCCCACCGCGCCCGGGTCCACGGGCCGAAGGACCCGGATGCCCCGCAGGTGTGACGGCGGTCAACGGAACAAAACAGCGAAAAACCACCGGAACACCATGCTCCGGCCAGGATTCACCACCCCTGGTGCGTCACAGAGCGCGAGCCGCATTCCTATGATGGGCGCACGACATCACGGCCTCTCTCGTCCCCCGACGGACAGGCCGCGGGTGCACGGCAGCGCGACGGTGGTGGAGGGGTCGATGACTCAGGGGGCCGGTCAGGGACCCGCGGTGCGGACTGCGACGCTGCGGGACTTCCGGGTCCCCGCGTTCGACGGACCCACCGCCCCGGTCGAGGCGTTCGAGCCGGCCGCCGCGCCGGCGCCCGTCGCGTACCCGCGCGTCCCCGCCCCCGCCGGTCCGCCGGCGGTGGAGCGCATGACGGTCCGCGCCTCCGACGAGCTCCCCGACGAGGACCCGGAGGGCTACACCCCCACCGAGCGCGACCTGCCGATCATCGGTCGCGGCGGCCCCGGGGACACCGTGGCGATCCACGTGGAACAGCGCGCCGAAGGGGTCCCGGGCGGACCGGGCCCGCTGTACGTCGTCGGAGACGTGCACGGCTACCTGGAGGAGCTGCTCACCCAGCTGCACATCGCCGGCCTCATCGACGACCAGGCCCACTGGCGCGCCGGCAACACCCGCCTGTGGTTCCTCGGCGACTTCACCGACCGCGGCCCCGACGGCATCGGCGTGATCGACCTCGTGATGCGCCTGTCCGCCGAGGCCGCCGCCGCCGGCGGCTTCTGCAAGGCCCTGATGGGCAACCACGAGCTGCTGCTGATCGGCGCCAAGCGCTTCGGCGACACCCCCGTGGTCTCCGGCGCGGGCACCGCCACCTTCCGCGCCGCCTGGCTGCTCAACGGCGGCCAGGGCACGGACATGGAGCGGCTCCAGGACGTGCACCTGCAGTGGATGTCCCGGCTCGACGCGGCGGCCCTGGTCGACGACCACCTGCTGCTGCACTCCGACACCACCGCCTACCGGGACTACGGCGACACCATCGAGGACGTCAACGACAAGATCCACGAGCTGCTGAACCTGCACGACGCGAACGAGACCTGGGACCTGTTCCGCAAGTTCACCAAGCGCTTCGCCTTCCGCGACCCCGAGACCGGCCCCGCCGCCGTGCGCGAACTGCTCGACGCCTACGGCGGCAGCCGCGTGGTGCACGGCCACAGCCCGATCCCCTACCTGCTCGGCGAGGTCGCCGCCGAGGAGGGCGCCGAGGACTCCGGCCCGCCGCCCGTCACCGGCCCGCACGTCTACGCCGACGGCCTGGCCATCGCGATGGACGGCGGGGTCACGATGGCCGGCCGACTGCTCGTCGTGGAACTCCCGCTGCGGGACTGACGGGCCCTCGGACCGGGTATTTCCCGAAAGCCCCTGTCTCCCTGCGGCAGGGGCGCTCTACCATCGCCCTGTCCGAAGCAGGATCTCCTCCGTCGGGTCCGCCGCCCGTCCGCGCGGCCGAGCGCACCCCGCCGGAGCATCGGGGGAGGCACATGACCAACGCTCCGCACCTGCTGAACGAGGACCGGCCCGAATTCGAGCGGATCCTCGACGAGGCACTGCGCTCCGCCGAGGACCGTCCGGAACTCGCCGGCATCGGGGAACGACTCAACGCCGAACAACTGCGCACGATGGCCACCAGCGCCGCCGCCCTGCTCACCGCCGCCGCGGCGGCCGAGTACGGGCACTACGTCCGCACCCGGGAACAGTCCCGGGACGAGGTGGCCGCCGCGCAGAGCGCCGGTGCCCGGGGCGGCGAGGGAGCCGGCGGCGGGGCCGGCGCGAGCGCGATGGTGCTCGTCCTGGCCCCGGTCCTGGCCGCGACCGCCATGCTGATCTTCCTGCTGGTCGGCTGGGTGCTGAAGGCCCTGGACCCGGAACCGGCCCTCGCGGAGACCATCCTCACGGCGGGCTGGCTGTTCGGCGGGCTCACCGCCGTCGCGATCCTCCTCGCCGCCGTGGGACTGCTGGTCACCGCCGTCCGCAACAGCTCCACCGAGGTCTCCGCCGACCTCGCCGCCGGGGTCCCCGAAGAACTCTCCCGGGCCCACGAGGCATGGCGCAACGCCCTGTTGGAACGGGGCATCATGCCCTTCCTGCGCGACGCCCTCGCCGATCCCACCCTCGGGCCGGGGGTCACCCCGCCGGGCGCCGCCCCCACCCGACACCCCGCGACCCGACCGCCCGGCCACGTCTCGCCCGGTTTCACCGGCCCGGGATACACCGGGCCCGGGTTCACCGGCCCGGACTTCGGGGGCCCCGATTTCGAGGGGCCCACCGGCGAGCCCCCGCGAACCGGCCGAGATCCCGACGACACTCCGTAATGCTGCGCACGAACACCTCGGCCCCCACCGGCCCACCCCTCGGCGCCGACTCCCCCTCCCGCACCGGGCGCCGATACCGCCGCGAGGAGGACAACACCCCAGGTGGCACAGGACAACCCGATCGGGGTCGGCCGAAAGGTCCATGACAGACACCCACGGGGGCGCACCCCGGCGCGCCGTCGCGCTCGAACGAGCAGCCGACACCTAACGTCACACCGCGTGAAGCCGACCATCTGTCTCTGCATGATCGTCAAGAACGAGTCGCGCGTCATCGAGCGCTGTCTCGCCTCCGTCCGGGACTTCATCGACACCTGGGTGATCTCCGACACCGGCTCCACGGACGGCACCCAGGAGCTGATCCGGGCGAGTCTGGCCGGGATCCCGGGAGAGCTGGTCGAGGAGCCCTGGGTCGACTTCGGACACAACCGCAGCCTGAACCTGGCCCACGCCCGGGGCCGTGCCGACTGGCTGCTGCTCCTCGACGCCGACCTCGAACTGCGCCGGGACGCCCCCCTGCCCCCGCTGCTCGCCGACGCCCACCTGCTCCGGCACGAGGGCGTCACCGAGTACCGGATCAAGCGGCTGGTCCGCGGCGACCTGCCCTGGCGGTACGAGGGCGTCACCCACGAGTACCTCACCACCGACCCGCCCGCCGCAGGGGCCGGGGCGCACGGGACCGGGGCGCACGGGGCCGAGACCACGACCCCGCTGGTGACCACCGAGGCCCTGATCGACGCCCTGGTGATCGTCGACCACGCCGACGGGGGCTCCCGGCACGACAAGTTCACCCGCGACGCCCGGCTGCTCGGGGCCGAACTGCAACGCGACCCCACCAACACCCGGACGGTCTTCTACCTCGCGCAGACCATGCGCGACCTGGGCGACAGCGGGGCCGCGATCCGCCTCTACGAGCGCCGGGCCGCGATGGGCGGCTGGGCCGAGGAGGTCTACTGGTCCCTGCTCCAGGCCGGGATCCTGCACGCGGACGGGGGCAACTGGCCGGCCGCGATGGACGCCCTCTCCCGGGCCTGGGAGACCCGTCCCGAACGACTGGAGGCGAGTTACGAACTCGCCTCCCGGCTGCGTCTGCTGGGCCGGCACCAGGCCGCTCACGCCGTGTCCCGGGCCGGTCTCGACCGGCCGGCCCCCGAGGACCTGCTCTTCACCCAGCCCTGGGTGTACCGCTGGGGCCTGCTCTTCGAGTACTCGATCGCGGCCTACTGGGTGGGCGAGCCCGAGTCCTCCCTCTGGGCCTGCGACCGGCTGCTCGCCCTGCCCGACCTCCCCGAGACCTACCGGCGCCAGACCCTCGCCAACCGGGCCTACGCCGAACAGGCCCTCGCGGAGCAGGAGGCGGCGGAGTCCGCCCAGCGTGTTTCACGTGAAACACGCGCCGCGGAGCTGCCCGCACCCGGCTGGGAAGCGGCGGTCACGGGCGCTGTTTCACGTGAAACACCGCCGCCCCACCGGCCGGCCCCGGCCGGGGTCTGAACCGCCGACCCCCGCACCCGGGCCCGGGCCGACGCGGGGTCAGAGGATCCCGGCGGCCCGGGCGGCGGTGATCCAGGAGGGGAACTCCGAGAGCAGCCGGTCGTACAGCTCCCCGTCGGGCAGGCCGGCGATGTCGTCGACGGCGAAGAAGCCCACGTTGTCGACCCGCCGGCCGGGCAGGGTGTCGAAGCGCTCCAGCACCCCGTACTGGGCCCGGCCCAGACCGACGAACTGCCAGAAGATCGGCTCCTCCACGGCGGCCCGCAGCTCCCGCTCGATCTCCGCGTTGCGGTAGACCCCGCCGTCGGAGAAGAAGAGCACGAGGGTGGGGTGCGGCAGGGGGTGCCGGCGCACGTGCTCGCGGACCTCGGCGATCACCTTCTGCTCCTCGTTCTGCACCCCCACCAGCCTCATGTCCACCTGCCCCTCGACCAGGTCGCGGGGGCGCTTGGCCCGGCCGAACAGCGGACCCATCCGGCCCACCCGGACGTGCAGCTCCAGCCAGCGGGGCAGTTGCCCGATCCGCAGGTCGGGCAGGCGGGCGGGCTGGGAGGCGAAGGTCCACGCCTGCATCTCGCCGTCGTCGTCGAGTTGCGCGGCCACCGCCGCCATCCGCTCGACCACGTCGTGCACGGTGCGCCGGGTGTAGAGGGCGCTCATCGACCCGGAGGCGTCGAGGACGAGCACGATCCGCGCGGTGATCCCGACGGCCCCGTGCTTGCGCAGGCTCACGGCCACCTGCTCCTTGCGCAGCGAGAGCCGTTGCCGCATCTCCGGCGGCAACAGGTGCTCGCCGGCGCCCGGCGCGGACGGGGCCGGTGGCGCGGAGGCCGGCGGCGGCGGGGACACGGGCACCGGCGCGGGCGTCGGCGCGGGGGCGTCGTCCACGGTGATGCCGAAATCGGTGGCCAGCCCGGCGAGCCCACTGGCGTACCCCTGACCCACCGCCCGGAACCTCCAGCCGCCGGCGCGCCGGTACAGCTCCCCGCAGATGAACGCGGTCTCGGAGGCCGCCGTCATCTCGAACCGGGCCAGTTCGGCCCCGCCCACCGCGTCGAGCAGCCGCAGCGTGAGCCCGGGCACCGCCCCGAAGCTCCCGCCGTCGGCCGAGGCCCCGAGCACCACCCGTTCCACCGTCGGTTCGAGGGCGCCCAGCCGGATCTCCAGGGTGTCGGTCAACCCCGTGCCGGCGTGGTGCTTGCCGAGGTGTCGGACCGCGCCCGAGGCGTGCCGGGGCTGGTTGTAGAAGACGAAGTCGTCGTCGTCCCGGACCCGGCCGTCCGGTCCGAGCACCAGGGCCGAGGCGTCGACCTCGGGCACCCCCGGCCGTGTGGTCCAGCCGAGGACGGCGTGCACGGCGGGGGCGTCGACGGGCACGTTGCCACCTTTGGGCAAGGAGGTTCCGGTCATGTGCCCAGTCTCCCCGCAGCCCCTCCCCCCGGGGCAAGACACCGAACGCCCCCACCGCGTCCCGGACGGGGGACGGGGCGGGGGCGCCGGTGGGTCAGTCCCCGGCCAGCGGGAGGTAGACCCGGTTGCCGGCGGCCGCGAACTCCCTGGACTTCTCCAGCATCCCGGCCTCGATCTCCTCGGGGCTCGCGTCGCCGTCCCCGCCGAACTGCTCGCTGATGGAACGGCTGATCTTCATGGAGCAGAACTTCGGACCGCACATGGAGCAGAAGTGCGCGGTCTTGGCGGGTTCGGCCGGCAGGGTCTCGTCATGGAACTCACGCGCCGTGTCGGGGTCGAGGGCCAGGTTGAACTGGTCCTCCCAGCGGAACTCGAAGCGGGCGTCCGAGAGCGCGTCGTCCCATTCCTGCGCCCCCGGGTGCCCCTTGGCGAGGTCGGCGGCGTGCGCAGCGATCTTGTACGTGATCACGCCGGTCTTCACGTCGTCCCGGTTGGGCAGGCCCAGGTGCTCCTTGGGCGTGACGTAGCAGAGCATCGCGGTGCCCCACCAGGCGATCATCGCGGCGCCGATGCCCGAGGTGATGTGGTCGTAGGCGGGCGCGACGTCGGTGGTGAGCGGGCCCAGGGTGTAGAACGGGGCCTCCTCGCAGATCTCCTGCTGGAGGTCGATGTTCTCCTTGATCTTGTGCATCGGGACGTGCCCCGGGCCCTCGATCATAGTCTGCACGCCGTGGCGCTTGGCGATGGTGTTCAGCTCGCCCAGGGTCCTCAACTCGGCGAACTGCGCGGCGTCGTTGGCGTCCGCGATGGACCCCGGACGCAGGCCGTCGCCGAGGGAGTAGGTCACGTCGTAGGCCGCGAGGATCTCGCAGAGCTCCTCGAAGTGGGTGTAGAGGAAGTTCTCCCGGTGGTGCGCCAGGCACCAGGCCGCCATGATCGAGCCGCCGCGCGAGACGATGCCGGTCTTGCGACGGGCCGTCAGGGGCACGTACGGCAGCAGCACTCCGGCGTGCACCGTCATGTAGTCCACGCCCTGTTCGGCCTGTTCGATCACGGTGTCCTTGTAGACCTCCCAGGTCAGCTCCTCGGCCCGGCCGTCCACCTTCTCCAGGGCCTGGTAGAGCGGCACGGTGCCGATCGGGACGGGGGAGTTGCGAAGCACCCACTCGCGGGTGGTGTGGATGTTGCGCCCGGTGGAGAGGTCCATGACGGTGTCGGCGCCCCAGCGGGTGGCCCAGGTCATCTTCTCCACCTCCTCCTCGATGGAGGAGGTGACGGCGGAGTTGCCGATGTTGGCGTTGACCTTCACCAGGAACCGCTTGCCGATGATCATCGGCTCGATCTCGGGGTGGTTGACGTTGGCGGGCAGGACGGCGCGGCCCGCCGCGATCTCCTCGCGCACCACCTCGGGGGCCACGTTCTCGCGCAGCGCCACGAATTCCATCTCGGGGGTGATCTCCCCCCGCCGGGCGTAGGCGAGTTGGGTGACGGCCGCGCCGTCCCGGCCCCGGCGGGGCACGCGCGGCCGGCCCGGGAAGACCGCGTCGAGGTTGCGCAGCCCGCCGCGCGGCGAGGTGTGCCTGATGCCGTCGTCCTCCGGGCGGACCGGTCGGCCCGCGTACTCCTCGGTGTCCCCCCGGCCGATGATCCAGTTCTCCCGCAACGGGGGGAGGCCGCGTCGGACGTCGGTGTCGACGTTCGGATCGGTGTACGGACCGGAGGTGTCGTACAGCGTGACGTGGTCGCCGGTGGTCAGGTGGACCTGGCGGACGGGCACGCGGAGGTCGGGCCGGGAGCCCGTGACGTAGCCCTTGTGCCATCCGGGCGCGCGCTCGCCCGTGCTCCCCGGGGCGTCCTGGCCGGACCCGGGCGTGCCTGTGTGCTGCATGGTCATGAGACCCATCTCCCTACGCCGGCATTACCCGGTAACAGGTTCAGCGGTCGACGCAGCCGTTCCCGTCGGGACCCGCATCGTGTGATGCGACCCTCGGTTGTCAGCGCCCTCTCAGCCCGGTGCTCCGAGCTCCCGCGTAGTGCAAAGGTGCCCCCACGCTAGCGTCACCCGTGGCGCGCTGACCAGTGGGCCCCCTCAACTCTTGCGATGATCGACCGGTGAGCTCCTCGCCCCCGCCCCCCTCAGACCCCTCCGGACGCCCCCAGCACGGCCGGCCGGACCACGGCCAGGGCACCACCGGCCACACCGGTCACTCCGGACCGCCCCAGCAGCCGCCCCGGCCCCATGAGCAACACCCGGGCCACATGCCACCGCCGTACCCCGGCCCCCCCATGCCCCCCAACGGCCCCACCGGTCCCGCGATGCCCGGGTACGGGCACCCGCACGGCGATCCGCACGGCAATCCGCACGCCGACCCCCACGGCACGGAACCCGCGCACCCCGGCCACGAACACGGGGCCCACGCGCACGCGGGTCACGAGCACGCCGGTCACGGCGGCCCACCCCCCGCGTCCGGCGGCCACGGCGGCCACGGGCACAGCCATCACCACGGCCCGGCCGCCCCGGTCTCCCGGCACCTGCGCAAGGTGATCGCCGCCGTGCTGATCCCCTTCGCGGGCGCGGTCCTCGTCGGCATGATCGCGCTGTGGCCCGGCGGCACCCCGGGGCACGAGCGCACCGGGGTGGGCTTCGACCGACAGACCCAGCAGGGGAAGGTGGTCGAACTGGTCACCGTGGACTGTGCGTCCGTGAACGCCGCGCAGGTCCCCGTGGACGGTCCCGGGGGCACCGGCGGCGCCGGGGAGCCGACGAAGGCGGCGAAGGGGAAGCAGGACTGCAAGAAGGCCACCATCGAGGTGACCACCGGCCCGGACAAGGGCCGCAAGTTCGGCGAGATCGTCCAGCCCGGCGCCCCGCGCCAGTTGAACGACCAGCAGGAGATCGTCGTCGCGTACGCCCCGGACGCCCCGCGCGACCTGCAGTACTCGGTGATCGACGTGAACCGGAAGTTCCCGCTCGCGCTGCTCGCCGGCATCTTCGCGCTCGCGGTGGTCCTGGTCGGCCGGATGCGCGGGGTGTTCGCGCTGGTAGCGCTCGCGGTGAGCTTCGGGGTGCTGAGCCTGTTCATCCTGCCCGCCATCCTCCAGGGCTCGAACCCGCTGGTGGTGGCCGTGGTCGGGGCCAGCGCCATCATGCTGATCGCGCTCTACATGTGCCACGGGTTGACGGCGCGCACCTCGGTGGCGGTGTTGGGCACCCTGGTCTCGCTGCTGCTGATCGGCCTGCTGGGCTCGTGGTTCATCGGCTGGGCCTTCCTCAGCGGCAACACCGACGACAACACGGGCCTGATCCACGGCCTGTACCCGGACATCGACATGAGCGGCCTGCTGCTCGCCGGGGTCATCATCGGCTCCCTCGGCGTGCTCGACGACGTGACGGTCACCCAGACCTCCGCCGTGTGGGAGCTGCACCAGGCCGACCCCTCGATGGGGCCCCGGGCCCTGTACCGGGCGGGCATCCGGATCGGCCGGGACCACATCGCCTCGGTGGTCAACACCCTGGTGCTGGCGTACGCGGGCGCGGCCCTGCCGCTGCTGCTGCTGTTCTCGATCGCGAACAGCAGCATGGGCACGGTGGCCAACAGCGAGCTGGTGGCGGAGGAGATCGTGCGCACCCTGGTGGGCTCGATCGGTCTGGTGGCCTCGGTGCCGGTGACCACCGCGCTGGCCGCGATCGTGGTCTCGGCGGACCGTCCCGAGCCGGCCGCGGCCGGTGCCGGGGCCGGCGGGGCGGCGGGCGCCGCGGGCGCCGGGTCCGCGCCCCGGGCCGGGCGAGGCCGGCGGCGCAAGCGCTGAACGCGTCGGGCCGGGGTCCGTCGTGGACCCCGGCCCGTTCCCCTCGCGCGGATCAGCCCGCGTTGCGCTCGTTCTGACGGCCCGACAGGATCCGCTCCAGCGCCTCGTCGAGGTGGCTCTCGAAATCGCCCCGGCTGCGCTCCTGTCCCAACGGGACGAGCCGGTCGGTGCGGTCGAGGAAGGCCACGAGGGGGGCCGCGCCGGCCCGGAAAAGGGCCCGGTCCCCGCCGACCTGGAGCCGGATGTGCACGTCGGACAGGTCCTCGGGGTCGGTGGGCTCGATCCGCACGTCCCCGTCCCCACAGGGCCGGTTGATCCCGTCGAGGAGGAGTTCCCGCCCGAAGGCCCAGGTCACGGGGGCGTCCCCGGGAAGGTGGAAGGTGAGGCGCACCGCGTACGGATCACACGCGTCGTAGCGCAACTCCACCGGAATCCGGAACGCGAGCTCCTCCGAGACGAGGAAGCTCATCATGACCTCTGCCTGCACCGTTTCCCGCATCTGATACCCCGCTGTCGTGAAAGTGGCCAGGAACGATCCCCCAGAGCCCTCTTGACAAGAGTGGTGGAAGTGCTAGCGGATCACAAGCAGTGAGTTTTCAGATACTGATAGAGAACGAGAGGGTGCTCATCAGCGTGCCTACTTCATTCCGTAGTCGATCGATTGCAGACGGCAAACGATCGGCACGGTCGGAGGGGAGGGAAATGGCCAAGGTCGCTGCGGTGTTTCCGACCGTGATGGGGATGGCCGCGCACACCGTGCCCAGGGCGTACTCCTGACGCTCCGTGACCGGTTCCATCCGCCCCTGGGCCGCGAACCGCTCCTCCAACTCCCGCCGGTCGCCTACCGTGTACGGGGTGACCTTCCCCACCGGGTGCCGGGCGAGGTGGTCGCGGCGGGCCTCGTCGTCCAATTGGCCGATCAGACACTGGCCGATCGCGTGCGCGTGCCCGGTGGCGCGGAAATCGGCCCATTCGCGGACGGCCGGGGCGGCGAGGGTGTCGGAGACGCCGACGACCTCGATCTCCCCGTACCGGTAGAGGGCGAAGTAGACCGGGGCGCCCACCACGTCGCGGAAGTGGGCGAGCGAGTCGAGGATCATGGTGCGACGTTTCTGCTCCACCCCACCGTCGGCCAGCCGGCGGGCCGCCGGACCGAGCACGAACACCCCGGCCTCGCGCCGCAGATAGCCCTCGTGGGTGAGGGTGCGCAGCAGGTGGTAGGCGGTCGGCAGGGACAGGCCCGCCTCCCGGGCGAGCTGTTTGGCCGGTGCGCCCTCGCGGTGCGAACCCACCGCCTCCAGCAGGCGCAGGGCCCGTTGCACGGACCCGATCAGTGTCGGCACGGCGGTGTTGCGGACCGTCGGCAAAACCTCACCCCCAGGCGTGGCGAAGGGCCGCGGGCACTGCTCCGGCACTCGACCGGGCCCGCGCTGCCGCCGTCCTGGATCACGAGCCCACACGCGCGACCCTCGGAGCGCGGCGGGTCACACGGGGCTCCGGAAGTGGGGTCGGCGCCCAAGGGCGACACGGTTCAGCACTGTATCGGCCGCCTCGCCGCCGAAGCGGGGTCCGCCGGGGCACGTTCCCCCGGGCGGCGCAACGCCCCGCCGCGCGGGGTCCTCGTCCGCTCCGGTCCGGGCCGGAAACGGGGCCGGGACGGGGCCGGAACGACGAACGGGTGGGTACCCCCGCAGGGGCCCCACCCGTCACATCGGCCTCACCACTTGTCGGTGGAGGACTTGCCGCCGCCGCCGAACCTCTTCACCAGCCAGATCAGACCGGCGACCAGGCCCACGAACAGCAGCACCTTGAAGACGATGCCGACGAGGGTGCTGAGGATCGAGGTGATGACCCCGCCGAACACGAAGAGGGCGACCAGCGGAATGGCGACCCACTTGACCCACCACGGCAGTCCCGCGAAAACCTCTCGGATCTGGTCCATCGCCCGCTCCTCTTCCCCACGCTCGACAAGCTCCACGACCTCGTGCGCGGCGCCCGCCCTCGGCGGTCCCCACCGGGTCCCTGTTGTCTTCGACTCTAGGAGCCGGACGGGTCCCGCGGGGGCCCGCGAGCCCCCGTCCGTCCCTGATCCGACCCCTAGGGGACACGGGGGTCGAAGGCCCTCGGGCCTCGGGGTTCCTCAGCCCTCCGGCGGCGAGAACACCACCATGACCCGCAGGTCCTCGGTGATGTGGTGGAACCTGCGCGGCACCCCGCCCGGCACGTGCACCACACCGCCCCGGGCCACCACGGTGGTCTCCTCGCCGACCGTGAGCGAGGCCCGCCCGCTCACGACGAAGAACAGCGCGTCCTGCGGCTGCGGCCGCTGCGGGTCCGTCGCCCCCGCCGGGAGCGCGTACAACCCCGCCGACATGTTCCGCTCCCGCAGGAACCGCAGGTACGCGCCGTCGTTCGCGGCCCGCTCGGCGTCGAGCTCGTCCAACCGAAATGCCTTCATCTGATCCTGTCCGTCTTCTCGCGCCCGATCGCGCTCTCGTTCCGGCGTCCCGAGGGACGCGGCATCGGCCGTGCCGGCGATGCCCCACCACGATCTTCTCTGCCACGATCGTGGGTATGACGAATTTCCTGATCAAGACGGTCGCCAACGCGGCGGCCCTGGCCGTCGCGGTCTGGCTCGTCGCCGGGATCACCCTCACCGGCGCCGACACCGGCCGCAAGACCATCACCCTGATCCTGGTCGCGCTGGTCTTCGGACTGGTGAACCTGGTCGTCAAGCCGGTGGTGAAGCTGCTGTCCTTCCCTCTCTTCCTCCTCACCCTGGGCCTGTTCACCCTGGTCGTGAACGCCCTGATGCTGCTGCTCACCTCGTGGCTGGCCGACAAGCTCGACCTCGCCTTCCACGTGGACGGCTTCTGGGCCGCGCTCATCGGCGGCCTGATCGTCTCCGTCGTCTCCTGGGCCGTGAACGCGGCCCTGCCCGACCGTGACTGAGCCCCGCGCCGGCGCCCCGATCGGGGACGGCACCCGGGCCGTCCGCGCGGGCCTGCCGGAGCCCGTCAAGAACGAACCCACCCTGCCCGGCCCGGTCTTCGCCGCCCACTTCCACCTCCCCGGCGAGGTCTCCGGCCCCTACACCTACGGCCGGGACACCAACCCCACCTGGACCCTCCTGGAGAACGCGATCAGCGAACTGGAGGCACCGGGGGACGAGCGGGCGCAGACGGTGGTGTTCGCCTCCGGCATGGCCGCGATATCGGCCGTGCTGTTGTCGCAGACCCGCGCCGGGGACACCGTGGTCCTCCCCGACGACGGCTACCAGGCGCTGCCGCTGCTGCGGGAGCAACTGGCCGCGTACGGGGTCGAGGTGCGCACCGCGCCCACCCGGGACGGGGCCCAGCTCGGGCCGCTGGCCGGCTCCGGGGCCCGGCTGCTGTGGATCGAGACCCCCTCCAACCCCGGGTTGGACGTGTGCGACGTGCGGGCCCTCGCGGACGCGGCGCACGCCGAGGGCGCCCTGGTCGCCGTGGACAACACCCTGGCCACGCCGCTGGGCCAGCGGCCCCTGGCGCTGGGCGCGGACTTCTCCGTGGCCAGCGGCACCAAGGGGCTGACCGGCCACGGGGACCTGCTGCTCGGCTACGTCACCTGCCGCGATCCGCTGCTCGCGGACTCGGTGCGGCGTTGGCGCAAGGTCGTGGGCGCGATCCCCGGCCCGATGGAGGCATGGCTCGCGCACCGGTCCCTGGCCACCCTGGACCTGCGGGTGCGGCGGAGCTGGGAGAACGCGGTGGCGGTGGCCCGGGCCCTGTCCGACCGGCCGGAGGTCACAGGGCTGCGCCAGCCCGGTCTGGTCGGGGACCCCGCGTACCCCTTGGCGAGCCGGCAGATGCGCGGGCCGGGGCCGATCGTCTCCTTCACCCTGGCGGACCGGGCGACGGCCGAGCGGTTCATGGCGGCGCTGCGGCTGGTGGAGGACGCGACCAGCTTCGGCGGGGTGCGCTCCACGGCCGAGCGGCGGGGCCGGTGGGGCGGGGACGCGGTGCCGGAGGGCTTCATCCGGTTCTCGGCCGGCGCCGAGGACACGGCGGACCTGGTCGCGGACGTGCTGCGGGCGCTGGACGAGGCAGGCGCCGGCGCGGCCGCCCCGGGAGCGGCTCCGGCGTGAGCGGGGGCCCGCCGGTCGGGTCGGGGAAGGCGCCCGGGGCCTCCCTGACCGGCCGGGCGGCCCCGGCACGTTTCGGAAGCGGAGCGCTGGGCCACTCTTCTCCCATGACCGAACGTCCCGTGGTCAAACGCACCGCGCGCGCCATCCTGCTCGACGGTGCCGACCTCATCCTCATCAAACGCACCCGCCCCGGGGTGGACCCGTACTGGCTCACCCCCGGCGGCGGGGTGGAACCGGAAGACGCCACCGTCGTCGACGCCCTGCACCGGGAGGTGGACGAGGAACTCGGCGCGAAGATCACCGACGTCGTGCCCTGCTTCGTGGACACGGTGGAGCACATCGAGGCGGGCGGGGTGACCGGCTGCAAGGTGCAGCACTTCTTCGTCTGCCGGCTGGAGTCCATGGACCCCTCGCGCCGGCACGGGCCCGAGGTGGACGAGCCCGTGGGCGAGTACGAGATCGTCCGGGTCCCGTTCAGCCGGGTCGGGATCGCCGCCGTGCACCTGGTGCCGCTGTCCCTGCGCCACTACCTCGACGGGAACATCGAAGGGGTGCGGGCCATGCACGCCCCCGACCTGGGCTGACCCCGTCCCCCGGCCCGGCCGGTCTCAGCCCGCGCGCCCGAGCACCTCGTCGAACTCGTCGAAGCGGATCCGGTCCCCCGGGATCCCGATCCGCTTCAGGGCGGCCACCTCGTCGCGGATCATCGCGGGGGGCCCCGAGACGAACGCGTCGTAGGCGTGCCACGGCCCGTGCTCGCCCGCCGCCTGCGGCAGTTGCCCCACCAGCCCCTCGCAGACCACGGGGCGCACCGACAGCCAGGGGTGCGAGCGCTGGAGCCCGAGCAGGGTGTCCTTCACGTACAGGTCGCCGTCGGTGCGGGCGCCGAAGAACACCTCCATGGGACGCCGTTCGCCGTGCTCGGCCACGTCCTCGATCAGGGCCTTGATCGGGGCGATGCCGGTACCGCCGCCCAGGCACAGCATCCCGTTGTCGGTGCTGTGGTCCACCACCATCGAGCCGGCCGGCGGGCCCAGCCGCAGCACGTCGCCGGGGCGGGCGTGCCGGACCAACGCGGTGGAGACCCAGCCCGCCGGCACGGCCTTCACGTGGAACGAGAGCAGGCCGTCGGCGCGCGGGGCGGAGGCGAAGGAGTAGTTCCGCCACACCCGCGGCCACCACGGGGTCTCCAGGCTCGTGTACTGGCCCGCGAGGAAGGGGTAGGGCTGGTCGGGGCGGACGGTGAGCACCGCGATGTCCCGGGTGCGCAGCTCGTGGGAGACCACCTCGCCCTGCCACCAGGCGGGGGCGGTGCGCTCCGATTCGGCCGCCGCGTCGATCATCGTCTGCGAGATCAGCGTGTAGGCGCGGACCCAGGCCGCCTCGGTCTCCGGCCCCCAGACCTCCGCCGCGTGCCGGGACAGGGCCCCGACGAGGGCCTCGCCGACGGCCGGGTAGTGCTCGGAGCGGGTGCCGTACTTGCGGTGTCCGCTGCCCAGGCGGCGCAGGTAGGGGACGAGCACCTCCGGGTTGTCGATGTGCTCGGCGGCCGTGAGCAGGGCGGTCAGCAGCCGGTCTCGCTGGACGTCCATGGCGGCGGGGAACATGGCCCGCAGGTTCGGGTGCTCGGTGAAGAGCAGGGCGTAGAAGTACGAGGTGACCCGGTCGGCGGTGGGGGCGATCTCGGCGAGGGTGCGACGGATCAGCACGGCGTCGGCGGAGGGCTCCGCCACCGTCCCGGCCGCGACGGGAGCCGCTGCGGGGGCGGGTTCGGGGGCCGGCGCGGGCGGCGCGGGGGCGGCCGGTGCGGGGGCCGGGGTGACGGGCTCGGGGCCGTGCTCGGCCTCGGGGTGCTCGGTGACGACGGCCAAGTGCAGGGTGGCCGGGGCCTGTTCGGCGACGGGGGCGGGCGCGGGCCAGACCCCGGGGCGGGGCACCGGCACGGTGTGCCACTCGGGAGCGGCCCACTCGGCCGCGGGCGCGGGCTGCGGCACGGGCCCGGGCGCGGCCGGGGGCACGGGGTCGGGCGCGGCCGGCACGGTCGGCGGGGCGGTGGGCATGGGCGGGATCGGCCGCGTCTCGACCGGTACCGGCACAGAGGGCGGGGCCGCGGCCTGGATCGGGGTCGGGGCCGGCTCGGCCGCGGGCACGGGGAGGGCGGTCGGGCCGGAGGCGGCCAGAGGGGGCAGGGCCGGCAGCCGGATCGGGATGGTGACGCCGGTGGGGGGCGTGGTGGGGGAGGACGGCGGGACGGTGTGGAGGAGGGGAACGGATGCCGGCGCGGGGGCGGGGTTGCCCCCGCCGGTCGCGCGGCCCACCAGGGGTATCCGGTCCTTGCGTCTGGCCGGCTTGACGGGCGGAGCGTCCATGCGGTGCCTCGCTTCGAACATCTCGGTCGGTCTGCACTCCGCCGGGGACTCGGCCCTCGGTCGGGGAAACCGCAATATGCCGGCCCGTCGCGAGCCCCCGTGGGAATTGGGCGAAACCCGCGCCCGGCCCCGGGGGAGCCCCTAGGATGCCGCGTTCCCCGGGCCGGTCCCGGGGACGAGGGCGAAGGCGTCCCGGAGGTCTTCGCCCTGGTAGACGTGGGTGGCGCGGGCCGCGATCCAGGGTCTGGCGTTGACCGCGACGGAGATCGGGACGGCCGCGAACAGGGCTTCGTCGGTGTTCGAATCGCCGTACGCCACGCAATCCTTTCGGGTGAGGCCGAAGCGCGCGCAGAGCCGATCGGCGACCACGACCTTGCCCGCCGGGGTCAGGAGTCCGGCGGGGTCCAGGGGGACGACGGGGACGCCGAAGGGCGGCGCCGGGAACACCGAGCCGTGGGCGGCGTCGGCCCCCCAGTCCAGCAGCAACTCCACGAAGAAGGAGGGCGAGAGGGAGACCACCGCGCAGTGCTCGCCCCGGGCGCGGATCTCCCGCCAGACCTCACGGATCCCGAGCAGCCAGGGCGCGCCGTCGAAGGCGGTTCGCACGTGCTCCGCCGTCAGCCCGCTCCACAGCGCGTACAGCTCCCGGGCGAACTCGGCGGGCGGCAGGCCGGCGGAGAAGGCCCGCTCCAGAGCGACGATCTCCCTTTCGAGGCCGAGCTGTCGGGAGATCTCCACCGGGGCCGCGGAATCACGGATCAGCGTGCCGTCGAGGTCGAAGAGGTGCAATCGGGTCATGCCCGCAGACGCTAGTACGCCTCCGCGCCCGTGGGCCGCCCTGTTTCACGTGAAACAGCGGCTCGCCGCGCACCCCCGGACCCCTGTTTCACGTGAAACAGGGGCCTGTTTCACGTGAAACACGCCGCGCGTTTCACGTGAAACATCGGACACCGGGAACCCCTTGGCCGGGCCGGGATCGTGCACGAGGGTGGGTCCCAAGAGCTGTGAGCGCCCCGTGCCGTGCCCGGACGGGGCCGAGAAAGGACCGCACGTGAGCACCGCCCCCGGCCCCCTCCCCACCCCCGACGCCTCCCCCACCCCCGGCGAGGACGAGCTCCTCATCCGCCCGGCCGTCGAGGCGGACCTGCCCGCCGTCGTCGCGATGCTGGCCGACGACACCCTCGGGGCGAGTCGTGAGGACCCCAGCGACCTCGCCCCCTACCGCCGCGCCTTCCTCGCCCTGGCCGCCGACCCGAACCAGCACCTCGTGGTCGCCGAACGCGCCGGCCGCGTCGTGGGCACCCTCCAGCTCACGGTGATCCCCGGACTCTCCCTGAAGGGCACCACCCGGGGCCTGATCGAAGGCGTCCGCGTGCACGCCGACGAGCGCGGCAACGGTCTGGGCAGCCGGTTCATCGCCTGGGCCGTGGAGAAGAGCCGCGCCGAGGGCTGCGCGGTGGTGCAGCTGACCTCCGACAAGTCCCGGGTGGACGCGCACCGCTTCTACGAGCGGCTCGGCTTCACCGGCTCCCACCTCGGCTTCAAGCTCAAGCTCTGATCCCGGCCCGGCAGCCCTGGCCCCGCCGGCCCCGCCCCGTCACCGGCCCGGGCGCCCGTCCGATGTCGGCGGCCGGTCGTACCATCCGCGCATGAGCCGCAGCCTTCCCCTCGTGACCGTCGCCGACCGCCGGGCCCGGCTCGGCCGGCGCCACCGTCTGGCCCCCGGCACCGGTGCGGACCGGCTCGCCGGGGCCGCCGACGCGGTGGTGGCCCTGCACGCCACGGACGCCGCCACCGTCTTCCTCTCCGCCCGCGCCCGGCTCGATCCCACCCGGGCGGACGCGAGCCCGGCGGGCATCGAGCGGGCCCTGTACGAGGAGGTCGAGGTGGTGCGGGCGCTGTGCATGCGCCGCACCCTGTTCGCGTTCTCCACCGAGTTCGCCCCCTTCGTTGACTCCTCCACCGGCCGGCGGATCGCGGCCAAGGAGCGGGCCGGGCTGCTCAAGCACCTCGCGGAGGACGGTGCGGGCATGGACGCGGCCTGGCTGGCCGAGGTCACCGAGGCCACCCTCGCCGCCCTGGACGCGGGCGGCCCCAGCACCGGCGGGGCCCTGTCCGCCGCCCTGCCCGAGCTGCGGCGCAAGTTCACCTACGACCGGGGCAAGAAGTGGGAGACCACCACCGGGGTGGCCTCGCGGGTGCTGCGGGTGCTGGCCGCCGAGGGCCGGATCCGTCGTGACCGGCCCGTGGGCTCGTGGGTCTCCAGCCAGTTCCGGTGGACCCGCGCCGAGCCCTGGCCGGAGCTCCCCGAGGCCGGGGCCCGCGCCGAACTGGCCCGACGCTGGCTGTACGCCTACGGACCGGCCTCGGAACGGGACCTGGCCTGGTGGACGGGGTGGACCCTGACCCAGGTGCGGGCCGCGCTGGCCGCCGTGGACGCCGAGGAGGTCCGGCTCGACGACGGCTCCACCGCCCTCGTGCTGCCCGGTGACACCGGCCCCGAGACCACCCCCGAACCGTGGGCGGCCCTGCTGCCCGCCCTGGACCCGAGCGCCATGGGCTGGGCCGACCGCTCCTTCCACCTCGACCCCGCGCACCGGCCGGCCCTCTTCGACCGGGCGGGCAACATCGGGCCCACGGTGTGGTGGAACGGCGCGGTCGTCGGCGGCTGGGCGCAGCGCGCCGACGGGACGGTGGTGTGGCGGGCCCTCGCCGACCTCGACACCCGGGCGCGGGCGGCGGTGGACCGGGAGGCGGAGCGCTTGGGCGACTGGCTCGGCCCGGTCCGGGTGACCCCCCGCTTCCGCACCCCCCTGGAACGCGAACTCACGGCCTGAACCTCCGACCCCCCGCGCCGCCCGGCGGCCCTCAGGCCCGTCCGGCGCCCCAACCGCGCGGGTCGACGCCACCGGGCACCGGGGCCGCCGGATCGTAGGGGGCGCGGGTGAACACGAACGAGGCCACGTCGAGGTGCCCGACCGTCCCGTCGGCGGCCCGCACCGCCCGCAGGGTCTCGTAGGCGTGGTAGCCGGATTCGCCGGTCCAGGTCCCGTCCGCCGCCGGCCGGAACCGGGCCGCCCGGCCCGCCCCGCCGACCGGCGCCAGCTCCAGGGCCCCGCCGGCCAGGGCCCGCAGGGTGTGGGCCGCCGTCCCCCAGTACCAGACCCCGGCGAGTTCCAGCGCCGCCGGCGGCACCTCCGCCGGTCGCCAGGGCGCCGGGAAGGCGGGTTCGGCCTCGATCACGCGGCCCATCAGCTCGGCCGCCAGGGTCGCCGCCGGCAGCCCGGAGGTGCAGTTCGCGAGGGCCACCCCCACCAGGTCCTGGGCGGGATCGATCCACAGCCCGGCCACGTACCCGGGCAGGGACCCGGTGTGCCCGATCCACTGCCGGCCGCCGACCCGCAACAGTTGCAGCCCGAGCCCGTAGGAGCCGTCCGGGCCCCAGGCGTCGGCCGGGGCCGCCGACAGGGCCATCGCCCGCACCGACTCGAGCGCCAACACGCCCTCCTGACCGTGCGCCAGGAAGTGTCCGAAGCGGACCAGGTCGGTGACGGAGGACCACAGCTGCCCGGCCGGGGCCATCAGCCCGAGGTCCTCGACCCGTTCGGGCTGTACCACGTCCGCCCAGGGGTGCACCGCCCAGCCCCGCGCGTACGGCTCCACCGGCCCGTACGAGGTGTCGCGCAGCCCCAGCGGCTCCAGCACCTCCGCCGTGAGCGACTCGATCCAGGGCCGTCCGCGCACCGCCGTGACCAGCGCACCGAGCAGGGTGTAGCCGGTGTTGGAGTAGTGGAACCGGCCCCGGGCCCCGGTCCGCGCCGGATCCGGGCCGAGCACGGCCGCGAGGTCCGGGTGGTGCCCGGCCTCCGACCGCTCCCACCACGGCCCGGGGGTCTCCGCGCCCAGTCCGGCCGTGTGCGAGAGCAGGGAGGCGATCGTGGCCGCCCCGGCCACCGGGCCCGCCTCCGGCACGTGACGGCCGATCGGGTCCTCCGGGGAGATCAGGCCCTCGTCCCACAGCCGGCGCACCAGCACCGCCGTGAACACCTTCGTGATGGAGCCGACCCGGTAACGCACCCGGGCCCCGGCCTCCTCGCCCACCCCGCCCGTCCACAGCGGACGGCCGCCCCGGGCCACCGCCGCCGACACCGAGGGGGCCCGCCCCTCTGCCTGGGCCGTGGCCAGCCGGTGGTCCAGGGACCGCAGGGTCCCGGGCAGGAGTTCGCGCGCGTACCGGTCCGTGTCCATGATCCCGATGCTACGACCCCCGCGCCGCCACCCCCCGCGCCTCGAACCCCCGCGCCGCGCCACCGAATCCGCCCGCGCCCCCGCGCTCCCGCACCAGCTCGGTCAGCCGCTCCCACGCCGCGTCCGTCTCCCCGACGGGCGCGAACACGTGCAGCGCCGGGCCCGTGGCGTCGGCGACCGTCGGCACCCGCAGGCTCTGCCAGTCCAGCGCCAGCTCCCCGGCCACCGGGTGTCGGAAGCGCCGGCGCCCCGCTCCGCACATCATCACCTCGCCGGAGGCCCACCGGTCGCGGAACTCCCCGCTGCCCGCCGCCAACACGTCGATCAACGCGATCAGCTCGGCGTCGCGCGGGAACCGCCCGGCCGCCACCTGCAACAGGCCCACCACCTCGCGGGCCCGCGCCTCCCAATCCGCGTACACCTCCCGCGCGGCCGGATCGAGGAAGACGAACCGGGCGTCGTTGGTGTCTCGGCCACCCTCCCCCGGACGCCCCAACAGCTCCCCGCCCGCCGCGTTCCAGGCCATCAACTCCACCCGGTGGTCGGTCACGAAGGCCGGCAGCGGGTCCGCGGCCTCCAACAACCGCCGCAGCACCTCGGGGACGTGGGGCAGGGGCGGCTCGGCCCGGCGCGCCCCGGCCAGGGTCTCCAGGTGCCGGCGCTCGGACGCGTCCAGGCGCAGGGCCCGGGCGAGCGCGGTCAACACCTCGTCGGAGGGGGCGTTGGCCCGGCCCTGTTCGAGCCGCACGTAGTAGTCCACGCTGATGCCGGCCAGTTGGGCCAACTCCTCGCGCCGCAGCCCCGGCACCCGCCGGCGGGCACCCGCCGGGATCCCGACCTCCGCCGGCGAGACCCGGCCCCGCCGCGCCGCGAGGAACCCGCCCAACGCGGGCCGCAGCACCGCCGGCGGCGCCGTCTCCCCCATCGTCCCGTCCATCCCCGACCCCCGTCTCTCGCCTCCCAGTATGAGGGGGGACCCACGGGTACCAGGATCGGCGGTCCGTCGGTGAGAGGGGGCGCCGGCTGTTTCGCGCGCACCGCACGAGAGTGGTGCCATGACCCAGCACACCACCGCTCCCGGGGGCGACCGGCCCCGCCGCGTCCTCCTCGTCACCGCCCACCCCGAGCCCCGTTCCCTCACCTCCACCCTCTCCGCGTTCGCCGAGGAGCACCTGCGCGGCCTCGGGCACGAGGTGCGCACCTCGGACCTGCACGCGATGAAGTGGAAGCCGGTCCTCGACGCCGAGGACTTCCCCGCGCACCCGGACGGAGAGCCGCTCGTCCTCCTCGACGCCCAGACCCGCGCCCAGGCCGAGGGAAGGCTGCCGGCCGACGTCCTGGCCGAGCAGGAGAAGATCCGCTGGGCCGACGCCGTCGTGCTGCAGTTCCCGCTCTGGTGGTTCGGGGTGCCCGCGATCCTGAAGGGCTGGCTGGACCGGGTGTTCACCCCCGGTTTCGCCCACGGCCCCGCGCTGCCCGCCCCCTACACCGCCGGGTCCGCGCTCGGCGGCCGGCGGGCCCTGCTGGTGAGCGTGTCCGGCTCCCGCGAGGGCGCCCTCTCCGACCGGGGGGTGCACGGCCCGCTCACGGAGCTCCTGCACCCGATCCAGCACGGCGTGTTCTGGTTCACCGGCATGGCCCCGCTCGAACCCTTCGGCGTGTACGGCAGCCACGGTCTCGACCCGGAGCGGTTCGCCGAGGTGCGGGCCGCGTACGCGGCCCGCCTCGACGGCCTGTTCGGAGACCCCGTGCTGCCGTACCTGCCCCTCGACGAGGAGCACTACGACCACGACATGCGGTTGCTCCCGGGCCGCGGGACCCCGGGCGCCGGCGGGCTCGCCCTGCACCGGCGGGCCTGACCGGGCCCGGGTCCCAAGCCAGGGGTCTCAGGCCAGGGGCGACCCGAACCAGGTGGTGAGCGCCGCCTCGGGGCCGGGCGCGTCCTGCGCGCCGGCGACCCAGACCACGTGCCCGTCGGGCCGCAGCAGCACCGCCGGCGCCTCGATGTCCACCTCGGGGTCCACGAGGTGGTCGACCCGGTCCGTCCAGCCGGTCGGCGCGTGCCCACCGGTCCGGTCCACGAGCAGGCCCCGGCCCGTGCGCGTCCGCTCGTACAGCCGCCCCTCGCGCAGCGGCAGGTCGCGCAACCGGCGCCCGAGCAGCGGGTGATCGGCGCCGGGCACCTCGTAGCGGACGTCGAGTGCGGTGATGATCCCGGTCAGGTGCCGGTTGACCTCCTCGAACTCCATCAACCGCGCCAGCAGCCCGCGCAGCGCGACCGCGCCGGGCTCGGTGCCCAACAGGGTCATCTGCGCGCGGGTGTTGGCGAGCACGGCGGCGCCGACCGGGTGCCGTTCGGCGTGGTAGGTGTCGAGCAGCCCCTCGGGGGCCCACCCGCGCACCGTCGCGGCCAGCTTCCAGCCCAGGTTGAAGGCATCCTGCACGCCGATGTTGAGGCCCTGGCCGCCGGTGGGCGGGTGCACGTGGGCGGCGTCGCCGGCGAGCAGCACCCGGCCGAGGCGGTAGCGCTCGGCCTGCCGGGTCGCGTCCCCGAACCGGGAGAGCCAGCGGGGGGAGTGGACGCCGAAGTCGGTGCCGGCCACGGCCCGCAGGCGCTCGCGGAACTCCTCCAGGGTCGGCGGGGTGCTCCGGTCCTCGGCGACCCCGTCGGCGGGCACGATCACCCGGTACAGGCCCGCCTCCCCGCCCGCGTCGGGGGCGAGGCCGAAGCGCAGCTCGGTGCGGCGCACCTCCTCCACCACGGCGGCCACCTTCGCCGGGTCCTCGGTGACCTCCATCTCGCCGAGGAGGGTCTCCACCCGGGCGGGCTCGCCGGGAAAGTCGATGCCGACGGCCTTGCGGACGGTGCTGCGTCCCCCGTCGCAGCCGACGAGCCAGGCGGTCCGCAGCAGGGTGCCGTCGGCGAGTTCGACATCCACCCCCCGCGGGTCCTGGCGCACGTCGCGCACCTCGACGCCCCAGCGCAGCTCCGCCCCGAGTTCCAGGGCCCGATCGCGCAGCAGGCGCTCGGTGACCGGCTGCGGGCTCGCCAGGCCGTACGGGTGCCCGGTGTCCATGCCCGCGGGCCACTCCTTGTGCACCCCGCCGTACATGCCGCCGACCCGGAACTCGGCACTCTCGGCGCGGAACCGTTCCAGCAGCCCGCGCTGGTCCATGATCTCCACGCTGCGGGCGTGCAGCCCCTGACCCCGGGACTCCCCGGAGGGTCGCGTCAGCCGCTCCAGCACCAGCACCCGCACCTCGGCCAACCGCAGCTCGGCCGCCAGCATCAGCCCGGTCGGCCCGCCGCCCACCACGATCACGTCGAACATCCCACAGCCCTTTCCACGCCACACCCGAATCCCGACCGCCCCCGGCGGCTCAGGTCGGTCATTGTGCGACGGCCGAGGGGCCTTGCGGCAAGGCCCCCCACGGGCTATAAGTTGAACAGGGCGAGGAGCCGGCATCCTCGCCCTTCGCGTTTCCCCGCCCCGCCCCCGCCCGCTCAGAGCGTCTTCACGGTGCCGCCGTCGATGACGTGGTCGGCGCCGGTGATGTTGCCCGCGACGTCGGAGAGCAGGAACGCGATCAGGGCCGCCACTTCCTCGGGTTCGGTGATCCGGCCGCTGGTGATCCCGAACGCCTGCGGGATCCGTCGGAGGAAGGCCGCGTGCTCCGCCCCGGCTCCGGCCGCCACCTTGCCCCCGAATCCGTCGGGGTTGGCCGCGCTGTACGCGACCGGGCCGGCGGCGGGCAGCCGGGAGTTGACGGACGAGACGTTGACGATCGCCCCCCGGCGTTCGATCAGGCTGGGCAGCGCGGCGCGGGTGGCACGGACGGCGCTGAGCAGGTTGATGTCGAGGGCGCCGATCCACTGGGAGTCCTCGGTGTCGAGGAAGCCCACGGGCTCCACGTCGTCCCCGCCGCCGACGTTGTTCACCAGCAGGTCGATGCCGCCCAGTTCGACGAGGGCACGCTCCATGAGGTGGGCGACGCCTTCGGCGGTGCTCAGGTCGGCCGACACCGTGTGCGCGCCGGTTTCCCGCAACTCGGGCGTGATGGTGCGGGCGGCGCCGACGACACGGACGCCCTCGGCCCTGAGGGTGCGGACGCTCGCGAGCCCGATGCCCCGGCCCGCTCCGGTGACGACGGCGGTCTTGCAGTAGCACCATTCTTGACCCACAGGTCAAGAATGGTGAGCCCAACCGCCTCCACCCACCCGGATCAGGTGTTGGCCATGTCCACGAAGCGGGAGTAGTGGCCCTGGAAGGCCACCGTGATCGTGGCCGTGGGGCCGTTTCGGTGCTTGGCGACGATCAGGTCGGCCTCGCCGGCGCGCGGGGACTCCTTCTCGTAGGCGTCCTCGCGGTGCAGCAGGATGACCATGTCGGCGTCCTGCTCGATGGAGCCGGACTCACGCAGGTCGGAGACCATCGGCTTCTTGTCGGTGCGCTGTTCGGGTCCTCGGTTCAGCTGCGAGAGCGCGATCACCGGGACCTCCAGCTCCTTGGCGAGGAGCTTGAGGTTACGGGACATGTCGGAGACCTCCTGCTGCCGGCTCTCGGGCCGGCGGGAGCCGCCGGACTGCATCAGCTGGAGATAGTCGATCACGACGAGCTGGAGGTCCTGGCGCTGCTTGAGGCGCCGGCATTTGGCGCGGATCTCCATCATCGACAGGTTGGGGGAGTCGTCGATGTAGAGGGGGGCGGCCGAGACGTCGGGCATGCGGCGGGCCAGCCGGGTCCAGTCGTCGTCGGTCATGGTGCCGGAACGCATGTGGTGCAGGGCCACCCGGGCCTCGGCGGACAGCAGGCGCATCGCGATCTCGTTGCGGCCCATTTCGAGCGAGAAGATCACGCTGGGCAGGTTGTTCTTGATCGAACAGGCCCGCGCGAAGTCCAGGGCCAGGGTGGACTTGCCCATCGCGGGACGGGCCGCGATGACGATCATCTGGCCGGGGTGCAGGCCGTTGGTGAGGGAGTCGAGGTCGGTGAAGCCCGTGGGCACGCCGGACATCTGGCCGCTGCGCGAACCGATCGCCTCGATCTCGTCGAGGGCGCCCTCCATGATGTCGCCCAGCGGCAGGTAGTCCTCGGAGGTGCGCTGTTCGGTGACGGCGTAGATCTCGGCCTGGGCGCTGTTGACGATCTCGTCCACGTCGCCGTCGGCGGCATAGCCCATTTGCGTGATCTTCGTACCGGCGGCGACGAGGCGACGCAGCACGGCGCGCTCGTGGACGATCTCCGCGTAGTACTCGGCGTTCGCCGCCGTGGGCACCGACTGCACGAGGGTGTGCAGGTAGGAGGAGCCGCCGACCTTCGCGATCTCGCCGCGTCGGGTCAGCTCGGCGCCGACCGTGATCGGGTCGGCCGGCTCGCCCTTGGCGTACAGGTCGAGGATGGCCTGGTAGATGGTCTCGTGCGAGGGCCGGTAGAAGTCGTGGCCCTTGAGCACCTCGACCACGTCGGCGATGGCGTCCTTGGACAGCAGCATGCCGCCGAGCACGGACTGCTCGGCGTCGAGGTCCTGCGGGGGCACCCGCTCGAAGCCGCCGCCGCCCGTCCCGCCCGAGTCGCCGTCCCAGCCGCCGTCCCCGTCCCGGCCGCCCCGGCGCTCCCCGTCCCGACCTCGGCCCTCGCCCCGCCGCGAGCGGGACACGGGCAGACGATCGCCCGGACCGCTGTCGGCCCAGGGGTCGTCCATGGGCTCGGGAATGCTCACCGGGCCGCCTCCTCCCGTCCGCTGCGCGGACCTCGCCGTGCCATTCTTTCTACGTCACGGCTCTGACATGTGGATGCCGCGGGCACCGTTCGGCGCGTCGGACACCGCCCCACGGTAGAGCCGCGAACGACGTCAGCCAATCCGGTTATCCACAGGGCGTGTGGATGAGATGTGGATGACGGGCCCGATCCTGTGGGTAACTCCCCCCAAGCTGTGTACGGACCGGGGGACGAGCCTGTGGACAAAATCACCGCCACCCCCACGACACCCCATCTGACCTGCGAAGACTCCGATCTCGCGACGAGCGCCGGAAAATAATCCGAGCAGACTCCCCGATCGCCGCCATCAGGGCGCGCGCGCCGGCCCCCGCGCGCCGTGCGTAAGGGTTGAGACACGGTTGCATTCATTACCTGTGGAAGATTGGATGGGGACCATGACAAGCGCTCCCCCGACCCCCGCCACCGGGCCCCGCCGCCACGACCGCGAAATCCTCGCCCTGGCCGTCCCCGCCTTCGGCGCCCTCGTCGCCGAACCCCTCTTCGTCATGGTCGACAGCGCCGTCGTCGGACACCTCGGCACGCCGCAGCTCGCGGGGCTCGGCGTCGCCGCCGCCCTCCTCACCACGGCCGTCAGCGTCTTCGTCTTCCTCGCCTACGCCACCACCGCCGCCGTGGCCCGCCGGGTCGGCGCCGGGGACATGGGCGCCGCCATCCGCCAGGGCATGGACGGCATCTGGCTCGCCCTGCTGCTCGGCGCCCTCGTGGTCGCCGTGGTCCTGCCCACCGCCCCCTGGCTCGTCGGACTCTTCGGGACCTCCGACACGGCCCTGCCGTACGCCGTCACCTACCTGCGGATCTCCGCCCTCGGCATCCCGGCCATGCTCGTGGTGCTCGCCGCCACCGGCGTGATCCGCGGCCTCCAGGACACCCGCACGCCCCTCTACGTGGCCATCGGCGGGTTCAGCGTGAACGCCGCCCTCAACGTGCTGCTCGTCTACGGCGCCGGCCTCGGCATCGCCGGCTCCGCCTGGGGCACGGTGATCGCGCAGTGCGGCATGGCCGCCGCCTACCTCGTGGTGGTCGTGCGCGGGGCCCGCCGGCACCACGCCTCGCTGCGCCCGGACGCCGCGGGCATCCGCGCCTGTGCCCAGGCCGGGGCCCCGCTGCTGATCCGCACCCTCTCGCTGCGCGCCGTCCTCATGATCGCCACCGCCGTCGCGGCCGGGCTCGGCGACGCCGACATCGCCGCGCACCAGATCCTGCTCTCGCTGTGGAGCCTGCTGGCCTTCGCCCTGGACGCCATCGCGGTGGCGGGGCAGGCCATCATCGGGCGCTACCTCGGCGCCGGGGACACCGAGGGCGCCAAGGCGGTCTGCCGACGGATGGTCCAGTGGGGGATCGGCACCGGGATCGTGCTGGGGGTGCTGGTGGTGGCCTCCCGGCCGCTGTTCGTGCCCCTGTTCACCTCGGACCCCGCCGTGCACGAGGCCCTGCTGCCCGCCCTGCTCGTGGTGGCGATCTCGCAGCCCGTCTCGGGGATCGTCTTCGTGCTGGACGGGGTGCTGATGGGCGCGGGCGACGGGCCGTACCTGGCCGGGGCCATGCTGGTGACCCTCGCGGTCTTCGCCCCGGTCGCCCTGCTCGTGCCGAGCATGGGCGGCGGGCTGACGGCGCTGTGGTGGGCCATGACCCTGATGATGCTGGTGCGCATGGTCACCCTTCAGCTGCGGGCCCGCTCGGGTCGCTGGCTGGTCACCGGAGCCACCCGCTGAGGCCGCTGTTTCACGTGAAACAGACGCGAAGAGGGCCCGCACCCCGGGGGGTGCGGGCCCTCTTCAAGCGTTCAACGCGCTCAGGCGGCGACGACCTCGACGGCCACGTTCGCGGAGACCTCGGCGTGCAGACGCACGGAGACCTGGTGCGAACCCAGGGTCTTGATCGGGGAGCCCAGCTGGACGCCACGCTTGTCGATCTTCGGGCCACCGGAAGCCTCGATCGCCGCGGCCACGTCGGCCGGGGTCACGGAGCCGAAGAGACGGCCGGCGTCACCCGAACGGGTGGCCAGACGCACCTTGACGGCCTCGAGCTTGGCCTTGACCTCGTTGGCCTGCTCGATGGTCTGGATCTCGTGGATCTTGCGGGCGCGGCGGATCTGCGCCACGTCCTTCTCGCCACCCTTGGTCCAGCGGATCGCGTAACCGCGCGGGACCAGGTAGTTGCGGGCGTAGCCGTCCTTGACTTCGACGACGTCGCCGGCGCCACCGAGGCCGGAGACCTCGTGGGTAAGGATGATCTTCATTGTTCGGTCACCCTTTCCTTATCGCGCGGTGGACGTGTAGGGCAGCAGCGCCATCTCACGGCTGTTCTTGACGGCCGTGGCGACGTCACGCTGGTGCTGCGTGCAGTTGCCGGTCACGCGGCGGGCACGGATCTTGCCGCGGTCGGAGATGTACTTCCGCAGCATGTTCGTGTCCTTGTAGTCCACGTACGCGGTCTTGTCCTTGCAGAACGCGCAGACCTTCTTCTTAGGCTTGCGCACAGGCGGCTTCGCCATGATGTTTCTCCTGTGTGATCAAGAAGTGGGGATGAGCGCCCTCTAGAAGGGCGGCTCGTCCGAGCTGCCACCGCCGCCGGAGTTTCCACCCCAGCCGCCGCCGTTGCCGCCGCCGGAGCTTCCGCCCCAGCCGCCACCGCCGCCGCCCTGCGGGCCGCCGGACGGAGCGCCCGCCGACCAGGGGTCGTCGGAGCCGCCGCCCTGCGGGGCGCCGCCGGCCGGGGCACCCCAGCCGCCGCCACCGCCACCCGGCTGCTGGCCGCCGCCGCCGTAGCCGCCCTGGCCACCGCGACCGGTGGTGCGGGTGACCTTGGCCGTGGCGTTGCGCAGGCTGGGGCCGACTTCCTCGACGTCCAGCTCGAAGACCGTGCGCTTGACACCCTGGTTGTCGTCGTACGACCGCTGGCGGAGCCGGCCCTGAACGACGACGCGCATCCCCTTCTGCAGGGACTCCGCGACGTTCTCGGCCGCCTGGCGCCACACCGAGCAGGTCAGGAACAGGCTTTCGCCGTCCTTCCACTCGTTGGTCTGGCGGTCGAAGGTCCGCGGGGTGGACGCGACGCGGAACTTCGCGACGGGCACACCTGCCGGGGTGAAGCGCAGCTCGGGGTCGTCGACGAGATTGCCGACGACCGTGATGACGGTCTCGCCTGCCATGGATGAACCTCTCGGCGGGATTGCTTCTGGCTGCTTGTGACTACTCGGAACCCGTAAACCCGTGAACCGAGGTTCAGTGGGTCTCGGGGCGGAGGACCTTGGTCCGGAGGACCGACTCGTTCAGGTTCATCTGGCGGTCGAGCTCCTTGACAACCGCAGGCTCGGCCTGCAGGTCGATGACCGAGTAGATGCCCTCGGGCTTCTTCTTGATCTCGTAAGAGAGACGACGACGGCCCCAGGTGTCGACCTTCTCGACCTTTCCGTTGCCCTCACGGACGACGGAGAGGAAGTTCTCGATCAGGGGGGAGACAGCGCGCTCCTCCAGATCGGGGTCGAGGATGACCATCACCTCGTAGTGACGCATGTGGAACCCACCTCCTTTGGACTCAGCGGCCACGGTCGTTCCGTGGCAGGAGGGTCGTGATGCGTACGCACCCTCGTCACAGGACAGGGGTGCAGACCGTTCAGAGTACCCGGTCACCGCCTTCCGGTTGAAATCCGGCCGTGGGGGGACACACCCTGTACACATCGGGTGCGCTCCTGACCCGGGCCCGGCAACCCCGCCGGCCTGGGGTTTCGAGCGCCGTGCTGCGTCCGCCAGGAGGTGCCTTCCGATGGCACAGGCATTGCGACCCCAGTCCTCGATCTCCCTCTTCGCCACCGACGGCAAGCCCCACCCCGTCCAGGACACGCTGGTGGCGGCCACCCTCGTGCTCGGCGCCGTGGCGTTCGTCACGGCCTTCTTCCACCACCTGCACCTGATCAGCTCCTGGGCCGGGCTCCTCGGGATCATCACCGGGGCCTACGGACAGTTCATCTCCGAGACCACGCGCGAGCGCTTCGCGTTGATCGTCGGCCTAGGGGCAGCGGGCATCGGCTTCTTCCTCGGCATGGCGCACGGCGGCCTCTTCGGCGGCGTGATCGGCTGAGGGAACTCCTCCGGCGGCCTCGCGGAACCACCCGGCCCCTCGCGGACGTTTCACGTGAAACACCGCGTGCGGCCTTCTGACCGCGAGTTTCGGGGCCCGTCCCCCAAGGGCCGGGCGCCCTTGTCGCAGTAGGCTTCCCGCCATACCTGCGAAGCCGCCGGAGGAGACACCCCGCATGAGCCTGTCCCTGAGGACCATCAGCCGAGAGCAGCATCTGGCCTATCTCCAGAGCCTGCCCTCGGCGAGCCACTGCCAGGTCCCGGCGTGGGCCGACGTCAAGAACGAATGGCGTCCGGAGAACCTCGGCTGGTTCGACAACAACACCGGCCAACTGGTCGGCGTGGCGCTGGTGCTGTACCGCCAGCTGCCCAAGGTCAAGCGCTACCTGGCCTATCTGCCCGAGGGCCCGGTCATCAACTGGAACGCGCCCAACCTGGCCGAGTGGCTGGAGCCGATGCTCGCCCACCTCAAGGCCCAGGGCGCGTTCACGGTGAAGATGGGCCCCCCGGTGGTGATCCGCAAGTGGAACGCGGCCGCCATCAAGTCCGGCATCCAGGACCCCGAGGTCAAGCGCCTGCGGGACGTGGAACCCAGCCACATCGAGCCGCGCGCCTTCGAGGTCTCCGACAAGCTCCGTCGGATGGGCTGGCAGCAGGGCGAGGACGGCGGGGCCGGCTTCGGCGACGTGCAGCCGCGCTACGTCTTCCAGGTGCCGCTCGCCAACCGCTCGTTGGACGACGTGCTCAAGGGCTTCAACCAGCTCTGGCGACGGAACATCAAGAAGGCCGAGAAGGCCGGCGTCGAGGTGGTCCAGGGCGGCTACGAGGACCTGCCCACCTGGCAGCACCTGTACGAGATCACGGCGGTCCGCGACAAGTTCCGCCCGCGCCCGCTGAGCTACTTCCAGCGCCAGTGGACGGCCCTCAACACCGAGGACCCCAACCGCATGCGCCTGTACTTCGCCGTGCACGAGGGCGAGGCGGTGGCCGCCGCGACCATGATCACCGTGGGCCAGCACGTCTGGTACTCCTACGGGGCCTCGGCCAACCACAAGCGCGAGGTGCGCCCGTCCAACGCGATGCAGTGGCGGATGCTGCGCGACGCCTACGCCCTGGGCGCGAGCGTCTACGACCTGCGCGGCATCAGCGACACGCTGGACGAGAACGACCACCTGTTCGGCCTGATCCAGTTCAAGGTCGGCACCGGCGGCGAGGCCGTCGAGTACGTCGGCGAGTGGGACTTCCCGCTCAACAAGCTGCTCCACAAGGCGCTCGACATGTACATGTCCCGGCGCTGATCCGCGACGGCCGCCGGACCCCAGGGCCCGGCGGCCCCCGCAGTCCATCGAGAAGTTGTCGGGTCGGGACCGCCACCGCGGCGGGACCCGGTTCTCGCGAGAGAGGGTTCACTCGGGCATGGCGCTCACGCTCTACGTCGACACCGCGCGCTGGCGTGCGCACCAGAAGCACGTCCTCGACCAGTTCCCCGGGATCATCCCGGTCTGCAAGGGCAACGGCTACGGCTTCGGCCACGAGCGGCTCTGCGAGGAGGCGACCCTGATGGGCGCCGACGTCCTGGCCGTCGGCACCACCTACGAGGCCGCGAAGATCAAGGACCTGTTCGGCGGGGACCTGCTCGTCCTCACCCCCTTCCGGCGCGGCGAGGAGCCCATCCCGCTGCCCGACCGCGTGATCCGCTCCGTCTCCTCCGTGGACGGGGTCCGCGGGCTGGTCGGCGCCCGCGTCGTCATCGAGTGCATGAGCACCATGCGCCGGCACGGCATCTCCGAGCAGGACCTGCCGCTGCTGCACTCCGCCCTGGAGGACGTGCGGCTGGAGGGCTTCGCCCTGCACCTGCCGCTGGACCGGCCCGACGGCTCCGACGCCGTCGAGGAGGTCATCGCCTGGATGGAGCGGCTGCGCGCGGCCCGACTGCCGCTGCACAGCATGTTCGTGAGCCACCTGCGGGCCGAGGAACTGGCCCGGCTCCAGCAGCAGTTCCCGCAGACCCGGTTCCGGGCCCGGATCGGCACCCGGCTGTGGCTCGGCGACCACGAGTCCACCCAGTACCGGGGCGCCGTCCTCGACGTCACCCGGGTCGCCAAGGGCGACCGCTTCGGCTACCGGCAGCAGAAGGCCGCCTCCGACGGCTGGCTCGTGGTGGTCGCCGGCGGCACCTCGCACGGGGTCGGCCTGGAGTCCCCCAAGGCCCTGCACGGCGTGATGCCCCGGGCCAAGGGCGTGGCCCGCGCGGGCCTGGCCACCGTCAACCGCAACCTGTCGCCCTTCGTCTGGGACGGCAAGCAGCGCTGGTTCGCCGAGCCCCCGCACATGCAGGTCTCCATCGTGTTCGTGCCCTCGGACGCCGCCGAGCCCCGGGTCGGCGACGAGCTGGTGGCCCACCTGCGGCACACCACCACCCAGTTCGACCGCGTCCTCGACGCCTGAGCCCCGCGCGGGCCCCACACGAACCCGGCCCCCGCACCACGACGGTGCGGGGGCCGGGGCGCATCCGTGCCGCGGGCTCAGACCGGGCCCTCGTCGCGGGACGGGGCACCCCAGCTGACCCGCCGGCCCCGCTCGCCCTCCGTGTCCGGCTCGTCGGCCGCCCCGGGCCCCCGGCCCGCCCAGGACAACGCGTCGGGCGCCCCGTCCAGCACCCCGCCGCTCGGGTCGTCCGAACCGTCCCGGCGCACCGGGTCCCGATCGGGTCGCAGCACGTCCCGGATCACCACCGCGCACAACCAGGCCGTGCCCAGCAGGTGCGCGAGGATCGCCACCTGGTAGCCCTCCACCGGCAGGCCCTGGTGCTTGTCCCCGTTGCCGGTGTACGCCAGGTACATCCAGATGCCGAGGAAGTAGCAGACCTCGGCCGCCTGCCAGATCAGGAAGTCCCGCCAGCGCGGCCGGGCCAGCACGGCCAGCGGGATCAGCCACAGCACGTACTGCGGGGAGTAGACCTTGTTGGTGAGCACGAACGCGGCCACCACCAGGAACGCGACCTGCGCGAACCGGGGCCGGCGCGGCGCCTTCAGCACGAGGACCGCCAGCCCCGCGCAGAGCAGCAGCATCAGCACGGTGGCGTAGGTGTTCGCGCCGTCCAGCGGGTTGCCGGTGCGCTGTGAGATCAGCAGCCAGACCGAGCCGAAGTCGATCCCGCGCTCCTGGCTGAAGGTGTAGAACTTCGTCCACCCCTCCCAGGCCACCAGCATGACCGGCACGTTCACCAGCAGCCAGGCCCCGGCCGCGCCCAGCAGCGCCCGGCCCGCCTCCCGCCGGGCGCCGGCCCGCAGGCAGAGCACCAGCAGGGGGCCGAGCAGCAGCACCGGGTAGAGCTTCGCGGCGGTGGCCAGCCCGATCAGCACGCCGAAGGCCAGGGCCCGCCCCCGGGACCACATCAGGACGGCGGCGGCGGTCAGGGCCACGGCCAACAGGTCCCAGTTCACGGTCGCGGTCAGGGCCGCGGCGGGCGCCAAGGCCACCATCAGCCCGTCCCAGGGCCGGCGCCGGTGGGTGCGGGCCGTACAGACCGCCACGACCACCGCGCACACCAGCAGCATCCCGGCGTTGACCAGCCAGTACACCTGCTCGCGGTGCATCGTCGTGCCGCCGCCGGGGGTCATCCAGGAGGCGATCTGCATGAAGGCCCCGGTCAGCACCGGGTACTCCAGGTAGCGCATCTCCCCGGGCAGCGCGTCGAGGTACGGCACCAGCCCGTCGGCGAAGCCCCGCGCGGCGTACAGGTGCGGGATGTCGGAGTAGCAGGCGTGCACGTACTGCGAGGTGGCGCCCCGGAACCAGGCCCAGTCGTAACAGGGCAGCTTCTGCGCCATCCCCAGGGCGAACATGCCGATCGCGACCAGCGCGATCACCCGCACCGGGTGCCACCAGTGGCCCCCCGGCCGCGCGAAGCGGCCCCACGGACCGCCGATCAGCTCGCTGCCCGCGGCCGCGACCTCGTCACGGCGGGTCGGCGATACGGGGTCCTCCAGGCGCGCCTTCGTCATGCGCTCATCCTGCCGTACCGGGCCCGGAACGGGCGCGGAGACGGACGCCGCGACGGGCGAGGGCCGCCGCGCCCCCGGGGGAGGTGCGACGGCCCTCGGGGCCGGGAACAGGGTCACCGGCGGTCGGACTCACCGCCCAACAGCCCGCCCCGGCCGGGCCGGGAGCCGGGCTCGGTGGGCATCGGCCCCGGCGTGGGGCCGCCCTCGCCCGCCGGGCCGCCGCCCGGGGTGCCCGGGGCGCCGCCCGTGCCCTCGGCCGGCTCCTGCCCCGGGTCGCAGTACAGGTCCCACGGCTTGCAGGTGGGCGCGGCCCCGGGGGAGGCCGAACCGGACGGGGAGGCGCTGGGGGAGGGCGCCGACTCGGAGGGCGAGGGGGAGGCGGAGGCCGGCGCGGAGGGCTCCGGGGTCGGGGCGCCGGCGGCGTCGGCGACCACGCCGAGGGGTTCGGCGGGCGGGAACTGCCGGACCGGTCGGCCGTCCAGGGCGGCCTTCATGTAGCGGGTCCAGATGACGGCCGGGATGTCGCCGCCGTGGATGGAGTCGATGCCGCCGGTGCCGTTCATCGACATCAGCTCGCGGGCCGGGGAGTTCGGGTTGTTGCGGAACAGGGCGACGGCGGTGGACAGCTCCGGGGTGTAGCCGACGAACCAGGCCGACTTGTTCTGGTCGGTGGTGCCGGTCTTGCCGGCGGCCGGACGGCCGAGCTTGGCGGCCTTGGTGCCGGTGCCCTCCGTGACCACCTTGCGCAGCACGTCGGTGACGTTGTCGGCGACGGTGTTGTCCATCGCGCGCTCCGCCTCCGGGGCCTCGAACCCGGGCAGCTCCTTGCCGTCCTTGAGCACCTTGGTGACGGAGAAGGGGTCGTGGTGGGAGCCGGAGGCCGCGAAGGTGGCGTAGGAGTCGGCCATCCGGATCGCGCTGGGGGTGGAGGTGCCCAGGGCGAAGGAGGCGTCGTTATTCGGGTTCATCGAGTCCTTGAGGATGCCGGTGGACTCGGCGAGCTCGCGGACCTTGTCGTGGCCCACGTCGAAGACGAGCTGGGCGAAGGGGGTGTTGATGGACTTCTCCATCGCCTCCGTGAGGGTGACGTAGCCGTAGGGCTTGTCGCTCTCGTTCTTCTGCCGGAACGGCCGGCCCTTGCTGTCGAGCAGCGGCTGGCCCTCGCGGTTGTCGATGACGGCGAGGTCGTTGCCGTTGTACTTGCTGGCCGGGGAGAGGGGTTCGCCGTCGGAGTGCTGGGTGCCGTAGCGGAAGGCGGCGGCCAGCACGAAGGGCTTCCACGTGGACCCGACCGGCACCCCGGCGGTGTTGGCGTTGTTGTTGAAGTACTTCTTGTCGAATCCGGGGCCGCCGTACAGGGCCACGATGGCCCCGCTCTCCACGTCCACGGAGGCCGCGCCCACCTGCACGTGGGTGTCGTGCGCGGGCCGCTTCTCCTCGTCCAGGAATGCCTCGCGGCTCTCCTGCACGGCCGTGCTCAGCGCCTCCACCTTCGCCTTGTCGAAGGTGGTGTGGATCTGGAACCCGCCCTTGGCCAGTTCCTCGGCCTGGAGGTCGGCGGTCTTGAGCACGTAGCTCTTCGCGGTGTCCACCAGGTAGCCGATCTGCCCGGACAGCGAGCGGGCCTGCGCGGAGTCCACCAGGGCCGGGAAGGTGCGGTAGCGGTCCCGTTCGCTCTGCTCCAGCCGGCCCACCAGCACCTCGCGGTCGAGCACCCAGGCCCAGCGCTTCTTGGCCCGGATCGTGTTCTGCTCGGGGGTGGCGTTGTCGCCGATGCCACCGTCGGGGTTGTACAGGTTGGGGCCCTTGAGCATGGCCGCGAGGAAGGCGCTCTCGGAGGGGTTGAGGTCCTGGCAGTCCTTGCCGAAGTAGGCGCGGGCGGCGGCCTGGATGCCGTACGCGTCGCGCCCGTAGTAGGCCGTGTTGAGGTAGCCGGCGAGGATGGTGTTCTTGTCTCCGGTCAGCCCGAGCTTGATGGAGATCAGCAGCTCGGTGACCTTGCGCTTGAGGGTCTGGTCGGCGGTCAGGAAGGTGTTCTTCACGTACTGCTGGGTGATGGTGGACCCGCCCTGGGTGGAGCCGCCCTTGGCCATGTTGACCACGGCGCGGGCGATGCCGGTGGGGTCGATGCCCTTGTCCGTCTCGAAGGTCACGTTCTCGGCCGCGATGACGGCGTTGCGCATGGACTTCGGGATCCGTTCGATGCCCACGATCTGCCGGTTGACGGTGCCTCCGGTGGCCACCATCTGGCTGCCGTCGGCCCAGAAGAACACGTTGTTCTGGGCCTCCGAGGTCTTGTTGGCGTCGGGGTAGCCGACCACGGCCACGCCGATGCCGGTGCCCAGGATCAGCGCGGTGAGAAAGCCGAGGACGGTGCCGCACACCAGCCGCCACGAGGGCACGAACCGCCGCCACCCGTCCCGGCCGGCCCGCGGGTAGTCGATCATCCGTCCGGAGTCCGCGCCCCTGCTCCGGCCGCGGCCTCCGTTTCCGCGCCGCGCGGCGGCTCGCCGGGCCTCGGCCCGGCCTCCCCCGGCGGGCCCGGCGCCCGGGTTCGCGCCCGGTCCGCCCGCACCCGCGCCCCGGCCGGGACGCTGCCGATCCGCCCGTCGGGACGCCGCACGGCCGCCCTCCCGGGACTGCGACGGTTTGCGACGGTGCTCGCTCATCGAACGACCAACTCCTCGGGCAGGCGCAAGACCTGATCGCGGCCTTGGAATTCCGGTTCCCCCGTGTCATGGCGCACAGACTACGCACGGTCACATGTCGGTCACGCTCGAAATTCACCCTGAATCAGGCATCCCGACTGCTGCGAACCGGTGATGTGACGCCGGTCACCGCCCCATCCCTTGTCGCGTGCGGCGGCCCGTTCTATCGTCTGGATGTATCGAGTCGATACATCAGCTCGACACAATGACTCGGGACGGAGGGGGAACGGACGAGTGAGCAGACGCTCAGGCATCCTCGAGTTCGCCGTCCTCGGCCTGCTTCGCGAATCCCCCATGCACGGCTACGAGCTGCGCAAGCGGCTCAACACGTCGCTGGGGGTGTTCCGTGCGTTCAGCTACGGGACGCTCTACCCCTGCCTCAAGACCCTGGTCGCCAACGGATGGTTGATCGAGGAACCGGGAAACGCCCCCGAGGACGCGCTCGCCGCGTCACTCGCGGGGCGCCGGGCCAAGATCGTCTACCGGTTGACGGCAGCGGGGAAGGAGCACTTCGAGGAGCTGCTCTCCCACACCGGCCCCGACACCTGGGAGGACGAGTCTTTCGCCGCCCGGTTCGCGTTCTTCGGTCAGACCGAACGCGAGGTGCGCATGAGGGTGCTGGAAGGGCGTCGCAGTCGACTGGAGGAACGCCTGGAGAAGATGCGCGCCTCCCTCGCCCGAACCCGGGAGCGACTCGACGACTACACCCTCGAACTCCAGCGCCACGGCATGGAGTCGGTGGAGCGCGAGGTGCGCTGGTTGAACGAGCTCATCGAGAGCGAGCGGGCCGGCCACGATCGGCGAAAGCCCGGCCCGTCCGACGAAACCGCAAATTGAGACCGCGCCTGCCGCGTGGTCTCGTGAGAACGAACAGGGAGCAACCGAAATGGGTTCGGTTCGCGTAGCCATCGTCGGCGTGGGCAACTGCGCCGCCTCGCTGGTGCAGGGCGTCGAGTACTACAAGGACGCCGATCCGGCCGGCAAGGTCCCCGGCCTGATGCACGTCCAGTTCGGCGACTACCACGTGGGTGACGTCGAGTTCGTCGCCGCCTTCGACGTGGACGCCAAGAAGGTCGGTCTGGATCTCGCGGACGCCATCGGCGCCAGCGAGAACAACACCATCAAGATCTGCGACGTCCCCACCACCGGCGTGACCGTGCAGCGCGGCCACACCCTGGACGGCCTGGGCAAGTACTACCGCCAGACCATCGAGGAGTCCGAGGAGACCCCCGTCGACATCGTGCGGGTCCTCAAGGACCAGCGCGTGGACGTCCTCGTCTGCTACCTGCCCGTCGGGTCCGAGGACGCGGCGAAGTTCTACGCCCAGTGCGCCATCGACGCCAAGGTCGCCTTCGTCAACGCCCTCCCGGTGTTCATCGCGGGCACCAAGGAGTGGGCCGACAAGTTCACCGAGGCCGGTGTCCCGATCGTCGGCGACGACATCAAGTCGCAGGTCGGCGCGACCATCACGCACCGCGTGATGGCCAAGCTGTTCGAGGACCGCGGCGTCCGCCTGGAGCGCACCATGCAGCTCAACGTGGGCGGCAACATGGACTTCAAGAACATGCTGGAGCGCGAGCGCCTGGAGTCCAAGAAGGTCTCCAAGACCCAGGCCGTCACCTCGCAGATCCCCGACCGCGACCTGGGCGAGAAGAACGTCCACATCGGTCCCTCGGACTACGTGGCCTGGCTCGACGACCGCAAGTGGGCCTACGTCCGCCTCGAAGGCCGCGCCTTCGGCGACGTCCCGCTGAACCTGGAGTACAAGCTGGAGGTCTGGGACTCCCCGAACTCCGCCGGCGTGATCATCGACGCGGTGCGCGCCGCGAAGATCGCCAAGGACCGCGGCATCGGCGGCCCGATCCTCTCGGCGTCCAGCTACTTCATGAAGTCCCCGCCGGTGCAGTACTTCGACGACGAGGCGTTCGCCAACGTCGAGAAGTTCATCAAGGGCGAGGTCGAGCGCTGATCCCCTCCCCGTCCCCGCGCCCGAGCACCCGGGCGCGCGCCGGACGGGGACCGCGAAGCCGCCCCGACCAAGGGTTCTTCGCCGGTTGTTTCGCGGAGGGTCCCCGGACGAACTGTCCGGGGACCCTCCGCGTGTGTGAACCTTTCCCTCATGGCTGTCGTCGGTGACCTGCGCGCGTTGGCGCGACTGCGGGACTTCAGGAACCTGCTCGGGGTCCGGCTGCTCTCCCAGGCGGCCGACGGGGTCTTCCAGGTGGCGCTGGCCACCTACGTGGTGTTCTCCCCCGAGAAGCAGACCTCGCCGGGCGCGATCGCCTCCGCGATGGCCGTGCTGCTGCTGCCGTACTCCCTGATCGGCCCCTTCGCCGGGGTCCTGCTCGACCGCTGGCGGCGGCGCCAGGTCTTCCTGCACGGCAACCTGCTGCGGGCCGCGCTGGCCTGCGTGACCGCCGTGCTGATCGTCTCCCACGTGCCGGACTGGCTGTTCTACGCCTCCGCCCTCTGCGTCACGGCCGTGAACCGCTTCGTGCTGGCCGGGCTCGCGGCCTCGCTGCCCCGGGTGGTGCCCGCCGAACGGCTGGTCAGCGCCAACGCCCTCTCCCCCACCGCCGGCACCCTCGCGGCCACCGCCGGCGGCGGCCTCGCCTTCCTGCTGCCCCTGCTCGGCGCCGACTCCGGGGCCTGGGTGGTGCTGCTCGGCGCCCTGCTCTACCTGGGCGCCGGACTGCTCTCGCTGCGGCTGGCGGTGGACCTGCTCGGGCCCGACCACGGACCCGAGCACCGGCACCCGGCCCTGGTCGAGGGGGTCGCGCTCACCGCGCGCGGCATGGTCGAGGGCCTGCGGCACCTCGCGGCCCGGCGGCCGGCCGCCCGCGCCCTCACCGCCATGACGCTGATGCGCTTCGCGTACGGGGCCCTGACGGTCATGCTGCTGATGCTCTGCCGGTACGCCTGGGGCGACGGGGGCAGCGACGGGCTGGCGCTGCTCGGGGTGGTCGTCGGGATCTCCGGCGCCGGGTTCCTCGCCGCCGCGATCGTCACCCCGGCCGCCGTGAACCGCTGGGGCACCGGCGGGTGGATCGCCCGGCTCGCGGCCGCGGCGGCCGTGCTGGTGCCGGCCCTCGGCCTCTTCTTCGCCCCCGGACCGATCCTCCCGGCCGCGTTCCTGCTGGGCCTGGTCACCCAGGGCGCCAAGATCGCCACCGACTCCGAGGTCCAGTTCCGCGTGGACGACGACTACCGGGGCCGGGTCTTCTCCGTGTACGACGTGCTCTTCAACGTGGCCTTCGTCGGCGCCGCCGCCGTCTCCGCCCTGATGCTGCCGGTGGACGGGCGCTCGGCGGTCCTGGTGCTCTTCGTCGCGGTGATCTACGCGGCCACCGCCCTCGGCATGGCCCGGGCCGAACGCGCCGCACGGACAACGGTGCCCCGTGAGACAGGGGCCGCGTGAGCCCGTGTTTCACGTGAAACACGGGGCCGCGCCGCCGCCTGTTTCACGTGAAACAAGCGCCTCGTGCCCTCAGCCCTGGGTCGCCCACCACTCCTTCAGCGCCGCTTCGGCGGCCTCGGGCGCCATCGGGCCGTTCTCCAGCCGCAGCTCCAGCAGGAAGGCGTACGCCTTGCCGATCACGGGGCCGGGGCCCACGCCCAGGACCTCCATGATGCGGTTGCCGTCGAGGTCGGGCCGGATCGAGTCCAGCTCCTCCTGCTCCTGGAGCACGGCGATCCGCTCCTCCAGCCCGTCGTAGGCGCGGGAGAGCGCGGATGCCTTGCGCTTGTTGCGGGTGGTGCAGTCGGACCGGGTCAGCTTGTGCAGCCGGGAGAGCAGGGGACCGGCGTCCCGGACGTACCGGCGGACGGCGGAGTCGGTCCACTCGCCCGCGCCGTAGCCGTGGAAGCGCAGGTGCAGCTCGACCAGGCGCGAGACGTCGCGGATCATCTCGTTGGAGTACTTCAGCGCCGTCAGCCGCTTCTTGGTCATCTTCGCGCCCACCACCTCGTGGTGGTGGAAGGAGACCCGGCCGTCGCCCTCGAACCGGCGGGTGCGCGGCTTGCCGATGTCGTGCAGCAGGGCCGCGAGCCGCAGCACCAGGTCCGGGCCGTCCTCCTCCAGGTCGATCGCCTGCTCCAGCACGATCAGGGAGTGGTCGTAGACGTCCTTGTGCCGGTGGTGCTCGTCGCTCTCCAGGCGCAGCGCGGGCAGCTCGGGCAGCACCCGGGCGGCCAGGCCGGTGTCGACGAGCAGCGCGAGACCCACCCGGGGGTGGGCGGAGAGCAGCAGCTTGTTGAGCTCGGCCTGCACCCGCTCGGCCGAGACGATGTCGATCCGGTCCGCCATGTCGGTCATCGCGGCCACCACCTCGGGGGCCGGCACGAAGTCGAGCTGGGCGGCGAACCGGGCCGCCCGCATCATCCGCAGCGGGTCGTCCGAGAAGGAGTCCTCGGGGGTGCCCGGGGTCCGCAGCACCCGCGCGGCCAGGTCCTCCAGGCCGTGGTGCGGGTCGACGAACTCCTGCTCCGGCAGGGCCAGCGCCATCGCGTTCACCGTGAAGTCCCGGCGGACCAGGTCCTCCTCGATGGAGTCGCCGTAGGAGACCTCGGGCTTGCGGGAGGTCCGGTCGTAGGACTCCGAGCGGTAGGTGGTGATCTCGATCTCGAAGGTCTTCTCGACCCCCTCGACCACCGCCTTGCGGTGGCAGCCCACGGTCCCGAAGGCGATGCCCACGTCCCAGACCGAGTCGGCCCAGGGCCGCACGATCCGCAGCACGTCCTCCGGACGCGCGTCCGTGGTGAAGTCCAGGTCGTTGCCGAGCCGACCCAAGAGCGCGTCCCGGACCGAGCCCCCGACCAGGGCCAGGCGGAAACCGGCCGCCCGGAAACGGCGGCCCAGCTCGTCGGCGACGGGGGCGAGGCGCAGCAGGTCGTCGACGGCGCGCCGCTGGACCTGGCTCAGGGCACTGGGGGAGTGTTCGTTGGCGTTCGGCACAACAGAAAAGGGTACGTGGCCCGCCCGCCTCCGGTCGCCCCGCTTTCCCCCGCGCACCGCCCGACCGCCCGGGGACACCCCGCCGGACCGCCCCGACCCGTGCGGCCCGATCATGTGGAGCAGCGTGCGGCACTCGCGCACAGCGCCCCTCGTTACCATGCGTGGACGCAGGAACGACGACCACTGACACTTCGACGGACGGACGAACGCGTGGCGGAACCGGCAGACACCCCGGGGAAAGCCCCCCTCCCTGCCCGCCGCCGGTGGTTCCGGCGCGTCGCCGTCCTGCTCGCCGGCACCCCCGTGTTGATCTCCGTCGTGCAGGTCCCGGCCGCTCCCGCGCAGGCCGCACAGGGTGACCCGGTCGACGTCTCGCTCTCCGAGTTCTCCCCCGGCGCCCCCGTGAAGGGGGACACCCTGACCGTCTCCGGGCAGATCGTGAACAAGGGCAAGGAGGCCATCACCGGCGGCCGGATCGGCCTGCGCGTCGGCGAGGCGCTCACGGACCGTGACGCCGTGGAAGCGGCCGGCGAACAGCGGACCCGGAGCGGGTGGGAGAGCCCGGACCTGGACAAGGACCTCTCCGTCGAACTGCCCGCCGTGCCGGCCGGCGCGGGCCGCGAGTTCACCCTGCGGATCCCCGTGGCCAAACTGCCCGTGGACAAGGACGGGGTCTACCCGATCGGCGTGACCGTGTCCGGCGGCACCGCGAACCGCCCCGCGCCCCGCGTGCTCGGCGTGGAGCGCACCCTGCTGCCCTGGCAGCCGGAGACCTCCGGGAAGACCTCCGAGACGGCCTGGCTGTGGCCGCTGATCTCCACCGCGCACGTCACCGCGCAGACCCGCTCCGACGAGGTGCGCACCCCCGTCTTCGCCAACGAGGACCTCGCCGACGAGCTCCGCCCGGGGGGCCGGCTGGAGCGACTGGTGGCCCTCGGCGAGCGGCTCCCGGTCACCTGGGTCGTCGACCCCGACCTGCTGGCCACCGTGGACGCGATGGCGCAGGGGTACGAGGTGCAGGGAGCCGACGGACGCACCGTGCCGGGGGCGCACAAGGCGGACGCGGCCCGCTGGCTCACCGCCCTGCAAACCGCGGTGCGCGGGAAGAAGGTGGTCGCGCTGCCCTTCGCCGACCCCGACCTGGCCTCCCTCGCCCACCGCGGCAAGGACGTGTCCGGCAGCCTGGGCCAGCTCCGGCCCGCCACCGACAAGGCCAAGCAGGCCGTCGAGGTGGTGCTGCACGTGACCCCGTCCACCGACTACTCGTGGCCGATCGAGGGCGCCGTCGACCCCGCCATCGTCAACGTGGCCGGCTCCGCCGGGGCGCACGCCGTGCTGGCCCGCGGCGACAGCATCAAGGAGAGCCCCTCCCTGGGCCACACCCCCAGCGCCGCCCGGCCGATCGGCGGCGGCACCACGGCCGTGGTCGCCGACGCGCGGATGTCCACCGCCTTCGACGGGGACATGCTCAGCGCCGGGAACTCCGTGCTCGCCGCCCAGCAGGCCCTCGCGCAGAGCCTCGCCATGAACCTGGAGTCGGTGGACGGCCCGCGCGGCTTCCTCGTGGCCCCGATGCGGATGCCCACGGCCAGCCAGGCCCACACCATGGCCGAGGTGATCGGCACCCTC
This sequence comes from Streptomyces dryopteridis, assembly GCF_049606955.1. Lineage (NCBI taxonomy): Bacteria > Bacillati > Actinomycetota > Actinomycetes > Kitasatosporales > Streptomycetaceae > Streptomyces > Streptomyces dryopteridis. The sequence continues at coordinate 2,908,621 of NZ_CP187113.1, forward strand.
GCCGCGGGCCGCTGGACCAAGCCCGCCGACCTGGACACCGTCACGCGGATCAAGCCCGACCCGGGGGCCGCGACCCGCGTGCCCGGCACCGGCTCCTACCCCGACGAACTGCGCGAGACCGAGCTGCCGACCACGGCCTTCGAGCAGATCCGCACCACCCAGCGGACCCTGGACCACTTCCAGTCGATCCTGTCCGAGCCCGGCCGGGTCACCATCCCGTTCGGCAACACGATCAACCGCGAGATGTCCACGTCCTGGCGCGGCCGGGCCGGCGAGGCCCGCACCTACCGGGAGCAGTCCCAGGACCACCTGGTCGCCCTCACCGAACGGGTGCGTCTGATCCCGAAGTCGGACGCCACCCTCTCGGGTCACAACGCCACCATCCCGATCACCGTCGAGAACAACCTGGTGCAGGACGTGAACGGGCTCGTGCTGCGGCTGAAGTCCGCCAACCCGACCCGGCTGATGTTCGACGACAGCGGGGAGGTCGAGCAGGAGATCACCGTGCAGGGCGGGCACCGGCAGTCCGTGAAGATCTCCGCCAACGCCACCGCGAGCGGCCCCGTCGAGGTCACCGCGCAGCTCTACACCCGTGACGGGCTCCCCTACGGCAAGGAACGCCGGTTCACCGTCGAGGCCACCGAGATCACCTCCACCGTGATGCTCGTCATCGGCGGCGGGGTACTGCTCCTCGTCCTGGCGGGCATCAAGATGTACGCCAGCCGCAAGCGCGCGGCGGCCCGCGCGGCCGGCTCCGAGGACACGCAGCCGAGTGACGAAGGCACGGACACCGGACCGCAAAGCACCGGCACCGCCGGATCGGGTGAGAAAGTGGACCGTTGAGCGATGCCGTGGCCGATCGGGCCTGGGGACGATGAGGTGGGGTTTCGATGAACGCGCCGTACGACGGTGACCGGGCGCAGCAGGGTGGTGGCCCGGCGCCCGCGCAGGACGGCACGCCCCCGGGCACTCCGGTGCCCGGGCAGGTCCCGCCGCCCCCCGCGCACCCCGGCCCGTACCCGTACCCGCCGACCGGCCCCGAGGACGCGCCCCGGCAGCCCGACGGCACCCAGCAGCCCGGCACCCCGTACGGCAGCGGCCCGCTGCCCGGCACCGCGCGGCCCGCGCCCGGCGCGCCGACGGCCCCGGAGCCGGACCCGTACGTCCGGGACGCCTACGCCCCCGACCCCTACCGCTCCCAGGACCTGTCGGCCCAGGACCCGGTGACGGAGGCCCTGTACGACCGGGCCTCCCACCCGCCCCCGCCGCCGGGCACCTTCCGCGAGGCCGGTCCGCTGTACGGCGCCCCGCGGCCCGAGCAGAACGCCCCCGATCCCCGGATCTGGGCGCAGACCCCGCCGCCCGAGCCGGACGGGCCCTCCCGTCGGATGCCCTACGGGGACCACGCGACCACCACCGAGTTCGTGGGGGTCGACGCGCTGGTGACCCGGGCCGGCGAGACCGAGCCCGCCGAGCGCGACGCGTTCCAGCACCTGTACCGCGACCAGCAGGCCGTGCCCCGGCCCGCGCGGGTCGAGGACGCGCCGGTCGCGGCCCCGGCCCCGACCAAGCCGGCCGGGAAGGCCGCCGGGCTGCTCAAGTCCAGCGCCCTGATGGCCGCGGGCACGATCGTCTCCCGCATCACCGGCTTCGCGAAGACCCTGGTCATCGCCGCCGCGATCGGCCTGGGCACCTTCAACGACGGCTATCAGGTCGCGAACACCCTGCCCACGATGATCTACGTGCTGGTGGGCGGCGGCGCGCTGAACGCCGTGTTCATCCCGCAGCTCGTGCGGGCCATGAAGAACGACGCGGACGGCGGCGAGGCGTACGCCAACCGCCTGCTGACCCTGGTCGTGGTGCTGCTCGGGGCGGTGACGGCGGTCTGTGTGCTGGCCGCCCCGGTGTTCATCACGATGATGTCGCCGAAGATCGCCTCGGACCCCCGGCAGATGGAGGTGGCGGTCGCGTTCGCCCGCTACTGCCTGCCGACCATGTTCTTCATGGGGATCCACGTGGTCCTCGGGCAGATCCTCAACGCGCGCGGCCGCTTCGGCGCCATGATGTGGACCCCGGTCCTCAACAACATCGTCGTCATCGCCACCTTCGGCGCGTTCATCTGGGCCTTCGGCACCTCCGCCGAATCCGGCGTCGACGCCACCACGGTCACCCCCGAGGGGCTGCGGCTGCTCGGCCTGGGCACCCTGCTCGGCCTGGTGGTGCAGGCCCTGGCGATGTTCCCGTACCTGCGGGACACCGGCTTCCGGCCCCGGCTGCGCTTCGACTGGCGCGGGCACGGCCTGGGCAAGGCGGCGCGGCTGGCGAAGTGGACCTTCTTCTTCGTGCTGGCCAACCAGGCCGGTCTGGTCGTCGTGACCCAGCTGGCCACCTGGGCCGGTTCGGTGGCCGCGGGCCAGGGCCACGAGGGCACCGGCATCACCGCCTACAACTACGCCCTGCTGCTGTGGCAGATGCCGCAGGCCATCATCACCGTCTCCGTGATGACCGCCGTCCTGCCCCGGATCTCCCGCTCGGCCAGCGACGGGGACGCCGGCGCGGTCCGCGACGACATCTCCTACGGGCTGCGCACCTCGGCCGTCGCGATCGTGCCCTGCGCCTTCGCGTTCCTCGCCCTGGGCGTGCCGATGGCGACCCTGCTCTACGGCAGCGCCGGTTCCGGCGCGCAGAACATCGGCTACGTGCTGATGGCCTTCGGCCTCGGGCTCATCCCGTACTCCGTGCAGTACGTGGTGCTGCGCGGGTTCTACGCCTACGAGGACACCCGCACCCCCTTCTACAACACCGTCATCGTGGCCGCGGTCAACGCGGCGGCCTCGGCCGCCTCCTTCTTCCTGCTCCCCGCCCGCTGGGCCGTGGTCGGCATGGCCGCCTCCTACGGGCTGAGCTTCGCGGTCGGCGTCGGGGTGGCCTGGAAGCGGCTGCGCGTCAAGCTCGGCGGCGACCTCGACGGCGCCCACGTCCGGCGCACGTACACCCGTCTGGCGGGCGCGTGCGTACCGGCCGCGGCGGTCGCCGGCGCCGGTGCCTGGGGGCTCACCCGGGTCCTGGGCAACGGCGCGCTCGGCTCGACGGTGGCCCTGCTGGCCGGGCTGATCCTGCTGGCCGGCGTGTTCCTCGTGACCGCGAAGCGGATGCGGGTCGAGGAGCTCAACTCGATGGTCGGGATGGTGCGCGGACGGCTGGGACGCTGATGCGCGCGCCCCGCACGCCCCCTCGCGTGTCGTGCGCCGTGCCGGACTGTGGGCACAATTGGCATGGCTTCGCAGACTGGCCCAGAGCGTTCAACGGATGGGGAGGCAGGGACGACGGTGGCGGAACGTAGCACGGCTGCCGTCGACGTGGCCGACAACGGCGGGACCCGACCGCCGACCGCTGACGCGGACCGGGCCACGGCCGACGGGGCGGACAAGAGCGGCGGCCTCGACGAGACCGCGAACACCGAGCCGGACGCGCCCGCCGAGGGCGCGGCCGGCACTCCGGAGCCGGCCGACCGGGCACCGGCCGCGGCCCCCGCGAAACGGACCGGCCCCACCGGCTCGGGACCCGATCCGCACAGCGGGCACAAGCTCGCCCGCCGGTACCGGCTGGAGGAGTGCGTCACCCGGCTCGACGGGTTCAGCTCCTGGCGGGCCGTCGACGAGAAGCTGCGCCGCGCCGTCGGCGTCCACCTGCTGCCGGCCGACCACCCCCGGGCCCGGTCCGTCCTGGCGGCGGCCCGCTCGGCCGCACTCCTCACCGACCCCCGGTTCGTGCAGGTCCTCGACGCCGTCGAGGAGAACGAGCTGGTCTACGTGGTCCACGAGTGGCTGCCCGACGCCACCGAACTCGGCGCGGTCCTCGCGGCCGGCCCCATGGAGCCCTACGAGGCCCACCAGCTCGTCCTCCAGGTCTCCCAGGCGATGGCCGCCGCGCACCGCGAGGGCCTGTCCCACCTGCGGCTGACGCCGAGCGCCATACTCCGCACCTCCACCGGCCAGTTCCGCATCCGGGGTCTGGCCGTGAACGCGGCCCTGCGCGGCATCACCGACCCCGCGCCGCACCGCACCGACACCGAGGCCATCGGCGCCCTGCTGTACGCGTCCCTGACCCAGCGGTGGCCCTACGAGGAGGACGCCTACGGGCTGACCGGCCTGCCCAAGGGGGTCGGCCTGATCGCCCCCGACCAGGTGCGGGCCGGGGTCCACCGGGGGCTGGGCGAACTCGCGATGCGGGCCCTGGCCAACGACGGGGCCACCGCCTCCCGCCAGGAGCCCCCGTGCGTCACCCCGGAGGAGCTGGCGAAGGCGGCCGCCGGGCTGCCCAGGATCGCCCCGCCGGAGCCGGCCTTCTCCCCCACCCCGGACTTCCGCGGCGGCTACCAGCAGGGAGCGCACGGCAGGCCCGGCGGCATCGGCGGCCCCACCGTCGCCGTGCCCGTGCCGCCCCCGCCGCCGCTCCAGAGCACCTCCGGGAAGGTCCTCAAGTGGGGTGTGGTCGCCCTGCTCGTGGTCGCCGTGGGCCTGGGCAGCTGGCAGCTGGCCACCGTCCTGATCCGCAACGACCCCAGCGACGGCAACACCCCGTCCACCAGCACCAGCGACAAGGCCACCACCAAGCCCACCCCGGTGGCCCTGCCGATCAAGGACGCCGCCGAGTACCTCCCGGGCGGCCTGTCCGCGCAGAACCCCGACGGGGTCCGCAACACCTACGACAAGGACTCGAACAGCTACTGGCGGTCCAAGAGCTACGTGGACGGCCCGAAGATGGGGATCTACCGCCCCGGCGTCGGACTGGTCTACGACCTCGGATCGGAGCAGGAGGTCACCGGCGCCTCGATAGCGCTCCGGTTCGGCGGTGACCACACCACGGGCACCCTGTACGCGGCCACGAGCATGTCCCCGAGCGGCCCGGTCACGGCGCTGCCGGAGATCGCGTCGGCCACCACCCAGGCGAGCCCGCTCACGCTCAACGCCAAGAAGCCGGTCAAGACCCGCTACGTGGTGCTGTGGATCACCGCCATGCCCTACGCCGGCAACACCGAGTTCAGTGATCCGGGGTACAAGCAGTACATCACCGACGTGAAGTTCACCGGCTTCACGGGCTGACCGCGCGGCAGGGGGGCTCACCGTTGGACGAGGGCGCCGACCTCGACGAGGAAGACGACCGCACGCTGATACGCCGGCACGTGGCCGGCGACGGCCGGGCCTTCGGCGAGCTGGTGCGCCGGCACCGGGACCGCCTGTGGGCGGTGGCCCTGCGCACCCTCGGGGACCCCGAGGAGGCCGCCGACGCGGTCCAGGACGCCCTGGTGTCCGCCTACCGCGCGGCCCACACCTACCGGGGCGAGGCGGCCGTCACCACCTGGCTGCACCGGATCACCGTCAACGCCTGCCTTGACCGGGCCCGCAAGGCCGCCGCCCGGCGCGCCGACCCCGTCGCCGACCCGGTCGCCCTGGAGCGGCTGCTGGAGCCCCACGAGTCCGCCGAGGCCCCCGCCGAACGCGAGGACCTGCACCGCGAACTGCTGGCCGCCCTGCGGCTGCTCCCGCCCGAGCAGCGGGCCGCCCTGGTGCTCGTGGACATGCAGGGCATGCCGGTGGCCGAGGCCGCCCGCGTCCTCGACACCCCGACCGGAACCGTCAAGAGCCGCTGCGCGCGGGGGCGCGCGAAACTCCTGCCGCTCCTCACTCATCTGCGCGGCGACGCCGTGGATAACCCGGTGTCGGAGCGGGGAAGGAACCGGACGCCGGGGACATCCGTCCCACCCACGGCCGGCCGCACGCCGGCGACCGGGACGGGTGACGACCCGGGGGCGAGCGGCGCGACGGTGGACGGCGGCACGGTGGACAGCGACACGGTGAAGGGCGGAGGTGGACGAGCGTGACCTCCACGACCGGCACGATCGGACACCCGGACGTCTCGGAGATCTCCGACCTGGCCGAGGGGCTCCTGCCCCCGGCCCGCACCACCGAGATCCGCGAGCACCTCGCCGGCTGCGCCCTGTGCGCCGACGTCCGGGATTCCCTCGACGAGATCCGGGCCCTGCTCGGCACCCTGCCCGGACCACCCCGGATGCCCGCCGACATCGCCGGCCGGATCGACGCGGCCCTGGCCGCCGAGGCCCTGCTCGACGCCACGGCCCCCCGCCCCGCCGCCGAGCGTGTTTCACGTGAAACACGCTCGGGAGAGGGCCCCCGCGCCCCGCGCCCGACGACGGCCCCCCGCGCCCCCGAGGTCGCGGCCGGCGGGCCGGGCCGCACCCGGCGGCGCCGCACCGCGCGCCTGGCCCTCTTCGGCACGGCGGCGGCCGGGCTCGTCGGCGTGGTCCTGTGGGGGGCCCTCGGCTCGAACCCGGGCTCCGGCACGGCCCCCCAGGCCGTGCGCCAGGACCGCGCGGCGGCCGAGGCGGCCGCGGGCTTCTCCGCCGAGAGCCTGCCGGACACCGTCCGCAACCTGCTGACCGCCGCCCCCGAGGCCCTGGTCCCGCAGAAGCGCACCGCCCCCGACCAGGGCGCGGCCGGCATCGACAGCACTCCCTCGGCGGCCGCCGGCCAGGGCGGCACCGACACCGGGGCACCCGGCTGCGTACTCGCCGGCGCCGGTCGCACCGACCCCCCGGTGGCCGCCGAATCGGGCAGTTGGGCGGGCCGCCGGGCCTGGCTGGTGGTCTTCGCGCACCCCGGCGACAGCGCCCGCGTCGACGCCTGGGTGATCGACTCCCGGTGCGCGGACCGCCCCGACACCGGGCCCGCCCCCGTGCTGCACCGCGCCACCCTGCCCCGCCCCTGACCCCGCCCGATCGGGCGTGCCCCACGCCACACGGGGATCCGGGGAATGCTCGCGCCGTAGGATCCGTTGGGAGGGGGTGACAGGCCGATCCGACCCCCCAGGCAGCAGGCAAGTCCGCAGAGACGAGGAACACACCCGTGAGCGACGTTCGTAACGTGATCATCATCGGATCCGGGCCGGCCGGGTACACCGCCGCCCTGTACACCGCGCGCGCCTCGCTCAACCCGCTGGTCTTCGAGGGTGCCGTCACCGCCGGTGGCGCGCTCATGAACACCACCGAGGTGGAGAACTTCCCGGGCTTCCGCGACGGCATCATGGGCCCCGAGCTCATGGACAACATGCGCGCCCAGGCCGAGCGCTTCGGCGCCGAGCTGGTCCCGGACGACGTGGTCGCCGTGGACCTCACCGGTGAGATCAAGACCGTGACCGACACCGCCGGCACCGTGCACCGCGCCAAGGCCGTGATCGTCACCACCGGCTCGCAGCACCGCAAGCTCGGCCTCGCCAACGAGGACACCCTCTCCGGCCGCGGCGTGTCCTGGTGCGCCACCTGCGACGGCTTCTTCTTCCGCGAGCACGACATCGCCGTGGTCGGCGGCGGCGACACCGCGATGGAGGAGGCCACCTTCCTCTCGCGCTTCGCCAAGTCCGTCACGATCGTGCACCGCCGCGACAGCCTGCGCGCCTCCAAGGCGATGCAGGAGCGCGCCTTCGCCGACCCGAAGATCAAGTTCGCCTGGGACAGCGAGGTCGCCGAGATCCACGGCGACGGCAAGCTCAGCGGCCTGACCCTGCGCGACACCAAGACCGGCGAGACCCGGGAGCTGCCCGTGACCGGGCTGTTCATCGCCGTGGGCCACGACCCGCGGACCGAGCTCTTCAAGGGTCAGCTCGACCTGGACGCCGAGGGTTACCTCAAGGTCCAGGCCCCCTCCACCCGCACCAACGTCACCGGGGTCTTCGCGGCCGGCGACGTGGTGGACCACACCTACCGTCAGGCCATCACGGCCGCCGGCACCGGGTGCTCCGCCGCCCTCGACGCCGAGCGGTTCCTGGCCTCCCTGACGGACGCGTCCGACGCGGCGGCCGAGACCGCCGCGGTCTGACCACCAGCACCACCCCACACCCCTACCCCGCGCACCCGAAGGAGCCAGCCGTGGCCGGCACTCTCCAGGCAGTCACCGACGACACATTCGAGGCCGAGGTCCTCAACAGCGACAAGCCCGTTCTCGTCGACTTCTGGGCTGCCTGGTGCGGCCCGTGCCGTCAGATCGCGCCCTCGCTCGAGGCCATCGCCGCCGAGCACGGCGACAAGATCAAGATCGTCAAGCTGAACATCGACGAGAACCCGGGCACCGCCGCCAAGTACGCGGTCATGTCCATCCCGACCCTGAACGTCTACCAGGGTGGCGAGGTCGCCAAGACCATCGTGGGCGCCAAGCCGAAGGCCGCGATCCTGCGCGACCTCGACGAGTACGTGAACCCCACCGCCTGACGGCGTTGTTTCACGTGAAACGGGGCCGTCTCCCTCGGGAGGCGGCCCCGTTCCGCGTGTTCGGACCGCTCACAGCGGATGCGGCACGGGCTCCTTGCGGGCCCCGCCGAGCAACCGGTCCAGCGCGGGCTCCACGGCCTCCTTCCAGGAGATCGTGGACCGCAGCTCCAGCCGCAGCCGGGGGTGGACGGGATGGGGTCGCACGGTCTTGAAGCCCACGGCCACCAGGTGGTCGGCGGGCCACAGGCAGCCGTCCGCCTTGGGACGCACCTCCCCGAACGCCTCGACGGCCCGGAACCCCCGGCGCACCAGGTCCTTGGCGGCCGTCTGCGCGAGCACGCGTCCCAGCCCCTGCCCCCGGTACCCCGGAGCGATCCGGCCGGTGATCAGCTGCACGGCGTCCGGGGCGATCGGGCCGGTGGGGAAGGAGGCGGACCGCGGCACGTAGGCGGGCGGGGCGTAGAGCACGAAGCCGACGGGGGTCTCGTCCACGTAGGCCACCCGGCCGCAGGAGCCCCAGTCCAGGAGCACCGAGGAGATCCACGCTTCCTTCTCCGGCTCCGCCCGGCCGCAGGTGACGGCGGCGTCGCCGCTGACCGGGTCCAGTTCCCAGAAGACGCAGGAACGACACCGCGTCGGCAGGTCCGGGAGATTGTCCAGCGTGAGAGGCACCAGCCGACGACCCATGTCTCGCAGCGTACAAGGCCGAAGGGCGGGTCGCACCGGTGATCGACCGGGTGCGACCCGCCCTCACGGCGAGCGGGGGATCAGCCCTCGGGGTTGAGCACCCGGCCCTCGCCGGGGGCCAGGGTGCCGAGGATCCGCTCCAGGTCCTCCATCGAGGCGAACTCGACGGTGATCTTGCCCTTCTTCTGCCCCAGGTCCACCTTGACCCGGGTCTCGAAGCGGTCCGAGAGGCGGGTGGCCAGGTCGTTCAGGGCCGGGGCGACCCGGCTGCCGGCGCGCGGCCGATTCGGCTTCGCGGGGGCCTGCTCCTCCCCGTCCATCAGCGCGACGATCTCCTCCACGGAGCGCACCGAGAGGCCCTCGGCCACGATCCGGTGGGCCAGCCGGTCCTGCGCGGCCGGGTCGGCGACCCCGAGCAGGGCGCGGGCGTGACCGGCGCTGAGCACCCCGGAGGAGACCCGGCGCTGGACCGGCGGGGAGAGCTTCAGCAGCCGCAGGGTGTTGGTGACCTGCGAGCGCGAGCGCCCGATCCGGTCGGCCAGCCGCTCGTGCGTGCACCCGAAGTCCTTGAGGAGCTGGTCGTACGCGGCGGCCTCCTCCAGCGGGTTGAGCTGGGCCCGGTGGATGTTCTCCAGCAGGGCGTCCAGCAGCAGCTTGCCGTCCTCGGTCTCCCGGACGATCGCGGGGATGGACTCGAAGCCGGCCTCCGTGCAGGACCGCCAGCGCCGCTCGCCCATGATCAGCTCGTACCGGGGCTCGCCGTCCTCGTCCGTCCCGGCGGGGCGGACCACGATCGGCTGGAGCAGACCCACCTCCTGCACCGAGTGCACCAGCTCGGCGAGGTCCTCCTCGTCGAAGACGGTGCGCGGCTGGCGCGGGTTGGGGCGGATCGCCTTGATCGGCAGCTCGGCGAACCAGGCCCCGGCCACCCGGGCCGGTTCGGGTTCGGCGGCCGGGGCCGGCACGGGAGCGGGCAGGACGGCCGTGTCACGGGCGGCCTCGCGCTGCCCGAGCCCGGCGAGCTTGGCGGCGGCCGGCCCGCGCTCGGCGGGCACGCCCGCGGAGAAGGTGGTCCCGGCGGGCACCCCTTGGGGTTCCTGGCCGGCCGAGGGGATCAGTGCCGCGAGACCCCGCCCCAGACCCCTGCGTCGTTCGCTCACTGCTTCTCCTCGATGTTCTCTGAGCCGATGGGCTCCGCGCCCACGTGGGCGTGGATGCCGTTGTAGGTGATGCCGGCCCCTCGGAAGGCGATCTCCCGGGCCGCCTCCAGGTAGGAGAGGGATCCGGTCGAGGAGGGGTCGTAGGTGAGGACGGTCTGGCCGTAGCTCGGCGCCTCGGAGATCCGGACGGACCGGGGGATGCTGGTGCGCAGCACCTCCTGGCCGAAGTGGCTGCGGACCTCCTCCGCCACCTGGGAGGCGAGCCGGGTGCGGCCGTCGTACATGGTGAGCAGGATCGTGGAGACGTGCAGGTGCGGGTTGAGGTGGGAGCGCACCAGCTCGACGTTGCGCAGCAGCTGCCCGAGCCCCTCCAGCGCGTAGTACTCGCACTGGATCGGGATGAGCACCTCGGCGCCGGCGACGAGGGCGTTGACCGTCAGCAGCCCCAGGGAGGGCGGGCAGTCGATCAGGATGTAGTCGAGGGGCTGCTCGTATGCCTGGATGGCGCGCTGGAGCCGGCTCTCGCGGGCCACGAGGGAGACGAGTTCGATCTCGGCGCCGGCCAGGTCGATGGTGGCGGGGGCGCAGAACAGGCCCTCCACGTCCACCACCGGCTGGACCACCTCCATCAGGGGGCGTCCCTCGACCAGCACCTCGTAGATGGAGGGCACGTCGGCGTGGTGGTCGATGCCCAGGGCGGTGGAGGCGTTGCCCTGCGGGTCGAGGTCGATGACCAGCACCCGGGCCCCGTTCTGGGCCAGGGCGGCGGCGATGTTGACCGTGGTGGTGGTCTTGCCGACGCCGCCCTTCTGGTTGGCGACGATCATCGTCCGGGTCCGGTCCGGGCGGGGGAGTTCGATCCCCGGCCAGGCCGTCTCGCCGACCGAGGGGGTCGGGATCTCCGCGGTGGCGGTTCTGCTCGGACCCTCCGTCGGCGCGCCGTCCCGCGGGGCGTCGACGTGGGGGGATGTGGTGCGGGGGCCGGGGACCGGTTCGGCCATCGGCCCCGCGAGGTTGGCGTCGGACCGCACGGTCTCACTCTCCTCGGCATCGGGCTCTCGACAGACAGAGCCTGCCATGCCGGTGGCACCGGGAACCAGCGGCCCCCGCCCGCCTGTGGACGGACGGGCCGGTGTGGAAAACTCCCTCACCGGTTCGGGTGAGTCACCGCGACGCGGACGGTCGGTGGACACGATGCGGGCCCGGGTGATGATCCCGTGGAGCAGAGAGCGCTGTTTCACGTGAAACACGATGCACGGGCGGCCCTGACCGCCCGCCACGACACTCCGAAATCAGCATCCATCGGACAAAATCGCCCATCCCGCAGGGGGGATCAACGGCGCCGACGAACCCGTCCGGCCCGCGCGGCCTTGGCCCGCTTCGCCGCGAACCGCACCCCGCCGGGGCTCTCGCCCACCTCCACGCGCACCACGGTGGAGAGCGGGTCCACGATCCCCTCGCCCACGTGCAGCACCGAGGTGTCCACGACGCCGAGCTTGCTCAGCGCGGCCTTCGCCGCCACCAGCTCCTCCTCGGCCGTGTCCCCCTTCAGCGCGAGCATCTCGCCGTAGGGGCGCAGCAGCGGGACGCCCCAGCCGGCCAGCCGGTCCAGCGGCGCGACCGCGCGGGCGGTGACCACGTGCACCGGGGGCACCTTGCCGAGCATCTCCTCGGCCCGTCCGCGCACCACCGTGACGTGGTCGAGCCCGAGGAGCTCCACCACCTCCTGGAGGAAGTTGGTGCGGCGCAGCAGCGGCTCCAGCAGGGTGATCCGCAGATCGGGCCGGGCCAGGGCCAGCGGGATGCCGGGCAGGCCGGCGCCGGAGCCCACGTCGCAGACGGTGACCCCTTCGGGGACCGCCTCGGAGAGCACCGCGCAGTTCAGCACGTGCCGCTCCCACAGGCGGGGCACCTCGCGGGGGCCGATCAGGCCCCGCTTCACGCCGGCGTCCGCCAGCAGCTCCGCGTAGCGGACGGCCTCCGGGAACCGGTCGCCGAACACCTCGCGCGCCACCTCGGGCGCCGGGGGAAGCTCAGAGCCTTCCGGCTCCGGGGGGAGCTGGTCCGCTTCCGTCACGGGATCCGTCCTTCCGTACCGCACTCGCGTATTCAGGGCTGACAAGGTTCGGCCCCGCCTGACGCGCAGACGGGGCCGATCACTGCAGGTGGGTCGATCAGGCCGGCAGCACGACGACGAAGCGCTGCGGCTCCTCGCCCTCGGACTCGCTGCGCAGTCCGGCCGCGGCCACCGCGTCGTGGACCACCTTGCGTTCGAAGGGGGTCATCGGCGCGAGCTTGAGCGGTTCCCCGGAGCTGCGGACGTCGGCCGCGGCCTTGGCGCCGATCTCCGCGAGTTCCTTGCGCTTCTCGGCTCGGAACCCGGCGATGTCCAGCATCAGTCGGCTGCGGTCCCCGGTCTCCCGGTGCACGGCCAGACGGGTCAGCTCCTGGAGGGCCTCCAGGACCTCGCCGTCCCGGCCGACGAGCTTCTGCAGCTCGCGGCCGGCGCTGTCGCTGATGATCGACACCGCGGCGCGGTCGGCCTCGACGTCCATGTCGATGTCGCCGTCGAGGTCGGCGATGTCCAGCAGACCCTCGAGGTAGTCCGCCGCGATCTCACCCTCCTGCTCCAGGCGGGTCAGGGTGTCGCCGCCCTCGGCGATGGCGGGGGTGGTGCCGTCCGTCACGGGATGGACTCCTTCGTCAGTTCTTGGAAGAGGGCTTGGGGGGCGTGGTGCGCCGCGACTTCGACTGCCGCTTGGGCTGTTGCCGCTTCGCACCGACCCCGGCGCCCGGACCGCCGCCGGCGGTGTCGGCGTCCGCCGTGGGCTCGACGCTCTTGACCACCGAACCGTCGGTCTGGGCGGCCATGCCCTGCTTCGACAGCGCGGAGATGAACTTGCGCTCGTTGTCGTTGCGGTCCGGGCCCTTGGCGACGATCGCCGCGACGATCTTCTTCGCGCTGCGGCCCTTCAGCTCACCGTGGGTGGTGACCTTCTTGACCAGACGGGTCAGGTACTGGTCCTGGGCCTTGCTGCCAGGGGTCGGGTTCTGGTTGATCACGTACATCTGCTGACCCATGGTCCACAGGTTGGTGGTCAGCCAGTAGACCAGGACGCCGACGGGGAAGTTGATGCCCATGACGGCGAAGATCAGCGGGAAGATGTACATGAGCATCTTCTGCTGCTGCATGAAGGGCGTCTTGACCGAGAGGTCGACGTTCTTCTGCATGAGCTGGCGCTGCGTGTAGAACTGCGACAGCGACATCATGATGATCATGACGGCGGTGACCACGCGGACGTCGGTGAGCGAGGCGCCGAGCGCGGCGACCTTCTCCTGGCTGTCCATGAACTTCACGGCGAGCGGGGCACCGAAGATGTGCGCCTGACGGGCGCTCTCCAGCAGCGGCTGGTCGATCTTGCCGATCGTGGTGCCGTTGGCGATGCTCGCGAGCACGTGGTAGAGCGCGAAGAAGAACGGGGACTGCGCCAGGATGGGCAGGCACGAGGAGAGCGGGTTCGTACCCGTCTCCTTGTACAGCTTCATCATCTCTTCGGACTGGCGCTGCTTGTCGTTCTTGTAGCGCTCCTGGATCGCCTTCATCTTCGGCTGGAGCGCCTGCATGCCCCGGGTCGCCTTGATCTGCTTCACGAAGAGCGGGATCAGGCAGATCCGGATCAGGATCACCAGGGAGACGATGGACAGGCCCCAGGCCCACCCGGTGTCCGGGCCGAAGACCGCCCCGTAGACCTTGTGGAACTGCACGATGACCCAGGACACGGGCCAGGTGATGAAACTGAACAGACTGGCAATCGAGTCAACCACTAATCAGGCTCCTTGAGCATTGCGAGGTCCACGCAACGCGCTGCGCAGCGACTCGTGCCAACGCGGGCGTTTACGGGGCGGGACATGGTCCACACCGCCGGGGGACCACGGGTTGCACCGCAGGATCCGCCAGGCGGTCAGGGCGGTGCCCTTGACCGCACCATGCCGGTCGATGGCCGTGAACCCGTAGTGCGAACACGAGGGGTAGTAACGGCACACAGGCCCGAGCAAGGGACTGATCGTCCACTGGTACAGCTTGATCAAAGCGAGCAGCGGGTACTTCATCGAGGTGCGCCTCCCTGCAAGCGGGACAGTGCCGCGTCCAGGTCCCGGGCCAGCTCGGCGTATTCCGCCTCGCCCGCGCCGGGGAGGGCGCGCACCACCATCAGGCTACCGGGGGGCAGCTCGGACAGCCGTTCGCGCACCAGGTGACGCAGCCTGCGCTTCACCAGGTTCCGCACGACGGCCCCACCCACGGCCTTGCTGACGACGAAACCCGCACGGGCAGGGGGAAGTGTCTCCCCCGGCCCGTGCGGGTCCGTTTCAACGCTTGTGCGTAGGTGGACGACGAGGAGCGGGCGGCCTGCCCGGCGGCCCCGTCGTACCGCGCTCGCGAAGTCCTCGCGCCGCCTCAGCCGATTCTCGGGAGACAGCACGACGTCATCGACCCGTCAGGATCAGGCGGACAGCGCGGCGCGGCCCTTGCTGCGACGGTTCGCGAGGATCGCGCGACCGGCGCGGGTACGCATCCGCAGGCGGAAGCCGTGGGTCTTCGCGCGGCGACGGTTGTTCGGCTGGAAGGTGCGCTTGCTCACTCGGGGGCTCCAGAAAATGAATCGTGGTGGCGGTTCGCCTGGCTGTCACCGTGCGCCCACGAGGAACTTCGCGTGACCGCCCGAGTGGCACCGCTAACCGATCACTCGATCGTGATCTCGCCCATCGGTAGGCAGGCGGCAGCAGCCATCGACAACTCGACCTCGTTACGGTACGCGCGGCTGCGCCATCCGGTCAAACCGAGTGGTCAGGAGGGCCGTCTGTGCACAGCCTGTGGACAACGACTTGAACAGGGCCGGTCAGCCTGACTACCGTTGCTCGACCCCTGTTTTTCGTCCAGACCGTCCCAAAGAACCACACATTCGTGGGACCCCCGTGAGAGAGCGTGCTCTGTGGCTGACGTACCTGCCGATCTTGCCGCAGTGTGGCCACGGGTGCTGGAGAAGCTCCTCGGCGACGGGGCGCAGGGCATCGAGTCCAAGGACAAGCAGTGGGTCGAGCGCTGCCAGCCGCTCGCCCTGGTGGCCGACACCGCGCTGCTGGCCGTGCCCAACGAGTGGGGCAAGCGGGTCCTGGAGGGCCGGCTCGCGCCACTGATCAGCGACACGCTCAGTCGCGAGTGCGGCCGCCCGATCCGGATCGCGATCACGGTGGACGACTCGGTCGGCGGGGACACCGGCCCGACCGGTCCCGGCCCCGAGCGCCGCGAGTACGACCCCTACGGCGGCGACCGCCGCTCCGGGCCCACCGGCCCCGGCGGTCCCACCGGCCCGGCCGACGACCAGCTCCCGTCCGTGCGTCCCGCGTACCCCGAGTACCAGCAGCCGCGCGAGCCCGGCGCCTGGCCCGGCCGCGGCGCCGAGGACTACGGCTGGCAGCAGCAGCGGCTCGGCGGCTTCCCCGAGCGCGACCCGTACGCGACCCGCCGGCCGGACTACGACACCGGCGGCTACGAGCAGCCCGGCGCCGGCGGCGGCTACACCGGCGAGCAGTCCCCGTACGAGAAGCCCTACGAGTCGAACCAGCCCTCCTACGAGTCCCCTTCCTACGAGGGCGGCTACGAGGGGTACGACGGCCCGCCGACGGGGGGCGCGGGCGCCGGCACCGGCCGTCCCGCCCCGGCCCCGCCCGGCGGGGGTTCCTCCTCCTCGGGCCCGCTGGAGCCCACGGCGCGGCTGAACCCGAAGTACCTCTTCGACACCTTCGTCATCGGCGCCTCCAACCGCTTCGCGCACGCGGCCGCGGTGGCGGTGGCCGAGGCCCCGGCCAAGGCGTACAACCCGCTGTTCATCTACGGGGAGTCGGGCCTGGGCAAGACCCACCTGCTGCACGCCATCGGGCACTACGCGCGGAGCCTGTACCCGGGCACCCGGGTCCGGTACGTGAGCTCGGAGGAGTTCACCAACGAGTTCATCAATTCCATCCGCGACGGCAAGGGCGACGCCTTCCGCAAGCGGTACCGGGAGATGGACATCCTGCTCGTCGACGACATCCAGTTCCTCGCGAGCAAGGAGTCGACGCAGGAGGAGTTCTTCCACACCTTCAACACCCTGCACAACGCGAACAAGCAGATCGTGCTCTCCTCCGACCGGCCGCCCAAGCAGCTGGTGACCCTGGAGGACCGGCTGCGCAACCGCTTCGAGTGGGGCCTGACCACCGACGTGCAGCCGCCCGAGCTGGAGACGCGGATCGCGATCCTGCGCAAGAAGGCGGTGCAGGAGCAGTTGAACGCCCCGCCGGAGGTGCTGGAGTTCATCGCCTCGCGGATCTCGCGCAACATCCGCGAGTTGGAGGGCGCGCTGATCCGGGTGACGGCCTTCGCGAGCCTGAACCGGCAGCCGGTGGACCTCGGGCTGACCGAGGACGTGTTGAAGAACCTCATCCCGGGCGGGGAGGACACCGCGCCCGAGATCACGGCCGCCGACATCATGGCCGCCACCGCGGACTACTTCGGGCTCACGGTGGAGGACCTCTGCGGATCCTCGCGCAGCCGGGTGCTGGTGACGGCGCGCCAGATCGCCATGTACCTGTGCCGCGAGCTGACCGACCTGTCACTGCCCAAGATCGGGACGCAGTTCGGCGGGCGGGACCACACCACCGTCATGCACGCCGACCGCAAGATCCGGGCCCTGATGGCCGAGCGCCGGTCCATCTACAACCAGGTGACGGAGCTGACCAACCGCATCAAGAACGGCTGACCGCCGGCCGGTTGACGGCCGAACGAGGTCCGCGAGGGGCGCCCCCGTGTCATCCGGGGGGCGCCCTTTGGTGTTCGTGCGCCCCTGACCTGTTCGAATACGCCCCCTGGAGGGCGAGTTATCCACAGATTGGGCAACTTTCTTGCTTCCACAGGGTGGGGACCATCCGGAGTATCCACATTCTGTCCACAGGCCGGCCTGTTGATGAACCATCAGGCGAGGTCAGACCCCTGTGGATTTGTGCACAAAGGTTATCCACAGGGTGTGGACGGTCTGGTTGTCCACAGGGGGCCTCACGGAGTTGTCCACCGCTCGCCCACAGGATCGGGGTCTCTGTGCACAGGATGAGGCCAGTTCTCCACACCCTTGTCCACTGTTCGGCAACCGAGTGACCCCCATCACTCGACCGAGTGAACCCGATCACACCCGGGTGGACGTTTGGGGTGTGGACAGCCGGGGAAAATCTGGGGACGAATCTGTGGACTACTCGGCCTCTCCTGTGGACAGCCTGTGCAGAACTTTCGTTTCTCCACAGTGCACTACCGTTATCCACCGACGCCGTCCACAAGTGCAGTGGATAAAAAACCGGGGTCTACCTGCGGAAACAAAGTTATCCACTGTATCCACAGGCCCTACTACTACTCCCAGGGACAGTTAGCTCCGGTTCGGTTTTCAAGCAGGTCCTGTGCACAACTCGCTCGGAGCCCCCTCCCGACACCTCGGGGCCGATTTGACGGCCGGCAGCACCAGGTGTCGGTGCCGTACGTCAGACTGGTCGGGCGGCGCATCGCCGACGACGAGCCGGCGATCCCGGCGGCAGGGCAATCAAGCGAGCAACAGCAGGAGGCGGTACCGGTGAAGATCCGGGTGGAACGCGACGTACTCGCGGAGGCGGTGGCATGGGCGGCCCGCAGCCTCCCGGCCCGCCCGCCGGTGCCCGTGCTCGCGGGCCTGCTGCTGAAGGCCGAGGAGGGCTCCCTGAGCCTCTCCGGCTTCGACTACGAGGTCTCGGCGCGCGTGTCCGTCGAGGCCGACGTGGAGGAGGACGGCACCGTCCTCGTCTCCGGCCGACTGCTGGCGGACATCTGCCGCGCCCTGCCGAACCGCCCCGTGGAGATCTCCACCGACGGCGTCCGCGCCACGGTGGTCTGCGGCTCCTCGCGGTTCACCCTCCACACCCTTCCGGTGGAGGAGTACCCGGCGCTGCCCCAGATGCCCACCGCGACCGGCACCGTGCCCGGCGAGGTCTTCGCCTCCGCGGCCTCCCAGGTCGCCATCGCCGCCGGCCGTGACGACACCCTCCCCGTGCTCACCGGCGTGCGCATCGAGATCGAGGGCGACCGGGTCACCCTGGCCTCCACCGACCGCTACCGCTTCGCGGTCCGCGAGTTCCTGTGGAAGCCGGAGAACCCCGAGGCATCCGCCGTGGCCCTGGTCCCGGCGAAGACCCTCCTGGACACCGCCAAGTCCCTCACCAGCGGCGACACCGTCACCCTGGCGCTCTCGGGCTCCGGCGCGGGCGAGGGCCTGATCGGCTTCGAGGGCGCCGGCCGGCGCACCACCACCCGCCTGCTCGAAGGCGACCTGCCGAAGTACCGGACCCTCTTCCCCACCGAGTTCAACTCGGTGGCCGTGATCGAGACCGCGCCCTTCGTCGAGGCCGTCAAGCGCGTGGCCCTGGTCGCCGAGCGCAACACCCCGGTCCGGCTCTCCTTCGAGCAGGGCGTGCTGATCCTGGAGGCCGGCTCCAGCGACGACGCGCAGGCCGTGGAACGCGTGGACGCCGACCTCGACGGCGACGACATCTCGATCGCCTTCAACCCGACCTTCCTGCTCGACGGCCTGAGCGCCATCGACAGCCCGGTCGCGCAGCTCTCGTTCACCACCTCCACCAAGCCGGCGCTGCTCAGCGGTCGCCCGGCCAAGGACGCCGAGGCGGACGAGGCGTACAAGTACCTGATCATGCCGGTCCGCCTCTCCGGCTGACCCGCAGGAACCGAGCAGGGCCCGCCCCCATCCGCCGCGCGCGGTCGGGTCGGGCCCTCGCCGTTGTCCACAGCCCGTGGACGACGGGCCCCGGGCCGGTGGACGAACCCCGCCGCGGACCCCGCCGCCGTCCACAGCCCGTGCACGACACCCCCGCCCCACCCGTGGCGCCGCCCGACGACGGCGGGCGTAGGCTCGTTGCCGGGACCGGCCGGTCCCGGACCGCCCCGGGGGACCCCGGGAAGACGCCACAACACTCAAGGAAGCATCTGATGGAGCTTGGTCTCGTCGGTCTCGGCAAGATGGGCGGCAACATGCGCGAGCGGATCCGCCGCGCGGGCCACACCGTCATCGGGTACGACCGCAACCCGGACCTCGCGGACGTCCACAGCCTGCCCGAGCTTGTGGAAAGCCTGGCGACCCCGCGCGTCGTGTGGGTGATGGTCCCGGCCGGCGAGGCCACCCAGTCCACCGTGGACGAGCTCGCCGAGCTGCTCTCCCCCGGTGACGTGGTCGTGGACGGCGGGAACTCGCGCTGGACCGACGACGAGAAGCACGCCGCCGAGCTGGCCGAGAAGGGCATCGGCTTCGTGGACTGCGGGGTCTCCGGCGGCGTCTGGGGCCTGGAGAACGGCTACGCCCTGATGTACGGCGGCGACAAGGAGCACGTCGAGAAGGTCCTCCCGATCTTCGACGCCCTCAAGCCCGCCGGCGACTTCGGCTCCGTACACGCCGGCAAGGTCGGCGCGGGCCATTTCGCGAAGATGGTCCACAACGGCATCGAGTACGCCATGATGCAGGCGTACGCCGAGGGCTGGGAGCTGCTGGAGAAGGTCGACTCCGTCACCGACGTGCGCGAGGTCTTCCGCTCCTGGCAGGAAGGCACCGTGATCCGGTCCTGGCTGCTGGACCTGGCCGTGAACGCCCTCGACGAGGACGAGCACCTCCAGGCGCTCAAGGGCTACGCCCAGGACTCCGGCGAGGGCCGCTGGACCGTGGAGGCCGCGATCGACAACGCGGTGCCGCTGCCGGCGATCACCGCCTCCCTGTTCGCCCGCTTCGCCTCCCGGCAGGAGGACTCCCCGCAGATGAAGATGATCGCGGCGCTGCGCAACCAGTTCGGCGGCCACGCGGTCGAGAAGAACTAGCGCGAAGACCGGACCGGGGTCCGGGGACCGTCCGGCGCGCCGCCCGCGCGCCGGGTCCCCGGCCCGTCCGACCCCCTCGCCACCCCCCGTCCGCGGGGACCACAGCACCAGCGACACGAGTACGGCAGGGCCGGGGGAGGTCGGCGCCACCATGCACGTAACCCATCTCTCCTTGGCCGATTTCCGCTCCTACCAGCAGGTCGAGGTCCCGCTCGAACCGGGGATCACCGCCTTCGTCGGCCCCAACGGCCAGGGCAAGACCAACCTCGTCGAAGCCGTCGGCTACCTCGCCACCCTCGGCAGCCACCGGGTCTCCTCCGACGCCCCGCTGGTCCGCGCCGGCGCCCAGCGCGCCGTGATCCGCGCCGCCGTCCGGCAGGGCGAACGCAGCCAGCTGGTGGAGCTGGAGCTGAACCCCGGCCGCGCCAACCGGGCCAGGATCAACAGGTCCTCGCAGGTCAGGCCCCGGGACGTGATCGGGATCGTGCGCACGGTGCTGTTCGCCCCCGAGGACCTCGCCCTGGTCAAGGGCGACCCCGGCGAACGCCGCCGCTTCCTCGACGACCTCGTCACCGCCCGCTCCCCCCGGATGGCCGGCGTCCGCTCCGACTACGAGCGGATCCTCAAGCAGCGCAACACCCTGCTGAAGACCGCCGCCCTCGCCCGCCGGCACGGCGGTCGTTCCATGGACCTCTCCACCCTCGACGTGTGGGACCAGCACCTCGCCCGCGCGGGCGCCGAGCTGCTCGCCGCCCGGCTGGATCTGATCGGTGTGCTGCTGCCGCTGGCCAACAAGGCGTACGAGCGGCTGGCCCCCGGCGGCGGCCCGCTCGCGCTCGGCTACCGGTGCGCCGCCGGGGCCCCCGGCACCGCCGTGGACGAGGGGGTCGCGCACACCCGCGAACAGCTCCTGGAGGTGCTGACCCAGGCCCTCGTGGAGTCCCGGAAGTCGGAGATCGAACGCGGGGTCACCCTGGTGGGACCGCACCGCGACGAACTCCTGCTGCGCCTGGGCGACCTGCCCGCCAAGGGCTACGCCAGCCACGGCGAGTCCTGGTCCTACGCCCTGGCCCTGCGCCTGGCCTCCTACGAACTGCTGCGCGAGGAGGGCGCCGAACCCGTGCTCGTCCTCGACGACGTGTTCGCCGAGCTCGACGCCCGCCGCCGCGAGCGGCTGGCCGAGATGGTGGCCCCCGGCGAGCAGGTCCTCGTGACCGCCGCCGTGGACGAGGACGTGCCCGGACCGCTGGCCGGCGCCCGGTACTCCGTGCGGGACGGCGAGGTGACCCGCCGGTGACCGACGTCCCCCGCCGCACCCACCGCCGCCCGACGGCCGCCCCCGGCCCCGAGCTGCCGGGCGTGGGCGCCGAGCCCGCCGCCGCCCCCGCCGAGCCGGCCGCGCGACGGGCCCCCGAACCCTCCGGGGTGGACCTGGCCCGGCAGGCGCTGGCCGCCGCCAAGGAGCAGGCCCGCGCCCGCGGCCTGAGCGGTCCGGGCCGCGCCGGCCGTGAGCAGCGCCAGGGCCTGCGCTCGGGCGCCCGCGCCGACGGCCGCGACCCGATGCCGCTGATGGCCGCGCTCGACCGGCTGCGCACGGAGCGCGGCTGGGAGATGCCGATGGCGGTGGCCGGGGTGATGGAGCGCTGGCCCGAGCTGGTGGGCCCGCAGGTGGCCGCGAACTGCCGGCCGCTGCGCTTCGAGGAGCACGAGCTGACCGTCCGCTGCGAGTCGCCGACCTGGGAGACCCAGATGCGGATGCTCGCGCCCAGCTTCGTGAAGACGATCAACGAACAGCTCGGCGCGGGCACCGTCCGCGTGATCCGCGTCATGGGCCGCGACGGCGACCGGCCGCGCGGCTACGGGGGGCCGCTGCGGGCCCCCGGCACCACCCGTCGCGACGGGCGCCGCTGAGCCCGCGCGCCCCCGTGCGCGTCCGACCGCCCCCGCCGGCACGCGGGGCGCCCCGCCGCGCGCCGACGCGCCGGGGCGGGCCCGCGAACCACCCGAACGGGGCCGGCGCGGGAACCGTCGGGCCCCCGCGCGGCGTGGTGTCCCTCACCGTGGTGGGAGGTTGACACATCGAAGGGCTGGAGGCCGGTGTCAGCCCCCTGAGGGCCCGGCGTGAATATGGGGAGTCGGCCGAGGGAGGTTCAGGGCGGCACATGGCATCTCAGGCGCCCGCAAACCCCCATTCGTGTCAGTGCTACCGGTAGACTGGTAGAGAGTCCCGCCCATTCGCGGGTTACCCGCTCACCAACGCAGACAACGCAGATCGACGCAGCCGCTCCCGCCGGCGTATCCGCTGGTCCGGTACCCGGCCTGCGCTGTGCCAGAAAGGGCGCTTCGTGGCCGATCCCGGCGACTCCAACGAGAAGAACTACGACGGCAGTGCGATCCAGGTTCTGGAGGGCCTGGAGGCGGTTCGCAAGCGTCCCGGCATGTACATCGGCTCCACCGGCGAGCGTGGTCTGCATCACTTGGTCTACGAGGTGGTCGACAACTCCGTCGACGAGGCCCTGGCCGGATACGCCGACACGATCGACGTCACGATCCTTCCCGACGGCGGCGTGCGCGTCATCGACAACGGCCGCGGCATCCCCGTGGACATCGTGCCCGCGCAGGGCAAGCCGGCCGTCGAGGTCGTGCTGACCGTGCTGCACGCGGGCGGCAAGTTCGGCGGCGGCGGCTACGCCGTCTCCGGCGGTCTGCACGGCGTCGGCGTCTCCGTCGTGAACGCCCTGTCCACCAAGGTGGCCGTCGAGGTCCGTCGGGACGGGCACCGCTGGACCCAGGAGTACAAGCTCGGCGAACCCACCGCCGACCTCTTGAGGAACGAGGCCACCGAGGAGACGGGCACCTCCGTCACCTTCTGGGCCGACGGGGACATCTTCGAGACCACCGAGTACTCCTTCGAGACCCTCTCGCGGCGCTTCCAGGAGATGGCCTTCCTCAACAAGGGCCTCACCCTGACGCTGACCGACGAGCGCGAGTCGGCCAAGGCCACCGCCGGCGCGGACTCCCCGGAGGAGGCCGACGACAACCTCGCGCGGACCGTCACGTACCACTACGAGGGCGGCATCGTCGACTTCGTGAAGTACCTCAACTCGCGCAAGGGCGAGCTGATCCACCCCACCGTGATCGACGTCGAGGCCGAGGACAAGGAACGCCTCCTGTCCGTCGAGATCGCGATGCAGTGGAACAGCCAGTACACCGAGGGCGTGTACTCCTTCGCGAACACGATCCACACGCACGAGGGCGGTACCCACGAGGAGGGGTTCCGGGCGGCGTTGACGACGCTCGTGAACAAGTACGCGCGGGACAAGAAGCTGCTGCGGGAGAAGGACGACAACCTCACGGGTGACGACATCCGCGAGGGTCTGACGGCGATCATCTCGGTGAAGCTGGGCGAGCCGCAGTTCGAGGGTCAGACGAAGACGAAGCTGGGGAACACGGAGGCGAAGACCTTCGTGCAGAAGGTCGCGCACGAGCACCTGAACGACTGGTTCGACCGCAATCCGGTGGAGGCGGCCGACATCATCCGCAAGGGGATCGCGGCGGCGACGGCGCGGGTGGCGGCGCGCAAGGCGCGTGACCTGACGCGTCGGAAGGGCCTGCTGGAGTCGGCGTCGCTGCCGGGGAAGCTCTCGGACTGCCAGTCCAACGATCCGACGAAGTGCGAGATCTTCATCGTCGAGGGCGACTCGGCCGGCGGCAGCGCGAAGTCGGGTCGCAATCCGATGTACCAGGCCATCCTGCCGATCCGCGGCAAGATCCTGAACGTGGAGAAGGCGCGGATCGACAAGATCCTCCAGAACACCGAGATCCAGGCGTTGATCAGCGCTTTCGGCACCGGTGTGCACGAGGACTTCGACATCGAGAAGCTGCGCTATCACAAGATCATCCTGATGGCGGACGCCGATGTGGACGGTCAGCACATCAACACGCTGCTGCTGACGTTCCTGTTCCGGTTCATGCGTCCGTTGGTGGAGGCGGGGCACGTGTACCTGTCGCGTCCGCCGTTGTACAAGATCAAGTGGGGTCGGGACGACTTCGAGTACGCGTACTCGGACCGGGAGCGCGACGCCCTGGTGGCGCTGGGCAAGTCGGCGGGCAAGCGGATCCGCGAGGACTCGATCCAGCGGTTCAAGGGTCTGGGCGAGATGAACGCCGAGGAGCTGCGGGTGACCACGATGGACGTGGACCACCGGGTGCTGGGTCAGGTGACCCTCGACGACGCGGCCCAGGCCGACGACCTGTTCTCCGTGCTGATGGGCGAGGACGTCGAGGCCCGGCGTTCCTTCATCCAGCGCAACGCCAAGGACGTCCGCTTCCTCGACATCTGAGTCGGTCGCCACCGCGTCATCGACCCCTTGAAAGGACCTGAAGCCGGTTATGGCCGACGAGAACACCCCCACCCCCGAGACCACCGAGGGCGTGGCCGAGGTCGCGCAGACGCGCATCGAGCCCGTCGGGCTCGAAACGGAGATGCAGCGCTCCTACCTCGACTACGCGATGTCCGTCATCGTCTCGCGGGCCCTGCCCGACGTGCGTGACGGCCTCAAGCCCGTGCACCGGCGCGTGCTGTACGCGATGTACGACGGCGGGTACCGCCCCGAGAAGGGCTTCTACAAGTGCGCCCGCGTCGTCGGCGACGTCATGGGCACCTACCACCCGCACGGCGACTCCTCCATCTACGACGCCCTGGTCCGCCTGGCCCAGCCGTGGTCGATGCGGATGCCGCTGGTGGACTCCAACGGCAACTTCGGCTCCCCGGGCAACGACCCGGCCGCCGCCATGCGCTACACCGAGTGCAAGATGGCGCCGCTGTCGATGGAGATGGTCCGCGACATCGACGAGGAGACCGTCGACTTCACGGACAACTACGACGGCCGCAACCAGGAGCCCACCGTCCTGCCGGCGCGGTTCCCGAACCTGCTGGTCAACGGCTCCGCGGGCATCGCCGTCGGCATGGCCACCAACATCCCGCCGCACAACCTGCGCGAGGTGGCCGAGGGCGCCCAGTGGTTCCTCGCCAACCCCGAGGCCGGGCACGAGGAGCTGCTCGACGCCCTCGTCGAGCGGATCAAGGGCCCCGACTTCCCGACCGGCGCCCTCGTGGTGGGCCGCAAGGGCATCGAGGAGGCGTACCGCACCGGCCGCGGCTCCATCCCGATGCGCGCCGTGGTCGCCGTCGAGGAGATCCAGAACCGGCAGTGCCTGGTCGTCACCGAGCTGCCCTACCAGGTCAACCCGGACAACCTCGCGCAGAAGATCGCCGACCTCGTCAAGGACGCCCGGATCGGCGGCATCGCCGACGTGCGCGACGAGACCTCCTCGCGCACCGGCCAGCGCCTCGTGATCGTCCTCAAGCGGGACGCCGTGGCCAAGGTCGTCCTCAACAACCTGTACAAGCACACCGACCTCCAGACCAACTTCAGCGCCAACATGCTGGCCCTGGTCGACGGCGTGCCGCGGACCCTCTCCCTCGACGCCTTCATCCGGCACTGGGTCACCCACCAGATCGAGGTCATCGTCCGGCGCACCCGCTTCCGGCTGCGCAAGGCCGAGGAGCGCGCCCACATCCTGCGCGGCCTGCTCAAGGCCCTGGACGCGATCGACGAGGTCATCGCCCTCATCCGGCGCAGCGACACGGTCGAGGTGGCCCGCACCGGCCTGATGGCCCTGCTGAGCATCGACGAGATCCAGGCCAACGCGATCCTGGAGATGCAGCTCCGCCGGCTCGCCGCCCTGGAGCGCCAGAAGATCGTCGCCGAGCACGACGAGCTCCAGGCCAAGATCGACGAGTACAACGCGATCCTGGCCTCCCCCGAGCTCCAGCGCGCGATCGTCAGCGAGGAACTGGCGACCATCGTCGACAAGTTCGGCGACGACCGCCGCAGCAAGCTCGTGCCCTTCGACGGCGACATGTCCATGGAGGACCTGATCGCCGAAGAGGACATCGTCGTCACCATCTCGCGCGGCGGCTACGTCAAGCGGACCAAGACCGACGACTACCGCTCGCAGAAGCGCGGCGGCAAGGGCGTGCGGGGCACGAAGCTGAAGGAGGACGACATCGTCGACCACTTCTTCGTGTCCACCACCCACCACTGGCTGCTGTTCTTCACCAACAAGGGCCGGGTCTACCGGGCCAAGGCGTACGAGCTGCCCGACGCCGGCCGCGACGCCCGCGGCCAGCACGTGGCCAACCTGTTGGCCTTCCAGCCGGACGAGCGGATCGCGCAGATCCTCGCCATCCGCGACTACGAGGCGGCGCCCTACCTGATCCTGGCCACCAAGGCCGGTCTGGTGAAGAAGACGGCGCTGAAGGACTACGACTCCCCGCGCTCCGGCGGCGTCATCGCCATCAACCTGCGGGAGCAGGAGGACGGCGTCGACGATGAGCTGATCGGAGCCGAGCTCGTGTCCGCCGAGGACGATCTGCTGTTGATCAGCCGGAAGGCGCAGTCGATCCGGTTCACCGCGACCGACGACGCCCTCCGGCCGATGGGTCGGGCGACCTCGGGCGTGAAGGGCATGAGTTTCCGTGACGGGGACGAGCTGCTCTCCATGAGCGTGGTCCGCCCGGGCACGTTCGTCTTCACCGCGACCGACGGCGGTTACGCCAAGCGGACGCCGGTGGACGAGTACCGGGTCCAGGGCCGCGGCGGTCTCGGCATCAAGGCGGCCAAGATCGTCGAGGACCGGGGTTCGCTGGTCGGCGCGTTGGTCGTCGACGAGGCGGACGAGATCCTCGCCATCACGCTCAGCGGTGGTGTGATCCGTACGCGAGTCAGCGAAGTGCGCGAGACGGGCCGTGACACCATGGGCGTTCAGCTGATCAATCTCGGCAAGCGGGACGCGGTCGTGGGTATCGCGCGCAACGCCGAGGCGGGTCAGGATGCCGAGGAGGGCGAGGAGCCCGAGTCGGTCGAGGGACAGGCCATCGAGGCCCCCGAGGGCACGGAGCCCTCGGGCGGGGAGCACGAGGAGTAACACGTGAGCGGAGCCACGGGCACCGGATCGGCGACGACTGGAGCGAAAGGTGCCCGTGGCTCCGCCGCGGACTCCGCGGCCCGCGCGGCCGACGCGGAGGGCACCACCGAGGGCAAGTCCGGGGGCACGTCCGGCGCGGTGACCGAGGCCGGTGCGGCCGACGCCGCCGGCGGCCCGAAGAAGCGGCAACAGCAGGCTCAGGGGCAGCCGTCGAAGGCGGCGGAGAAGGAGCGACCCGTGGCAGGCAAGGGCAACCCCCAAGGGCCGCAGGCGGCCGGTACGGGCGCGCGGGAGGAACGGACGGCGCCCGGGGCCACGTTCACGCCCCCGCAGGCGTACGGGGCCCCTGGGCCCCGTGTACCGGGTGTCGGGCCGGACGCCGGCCCCCGGGTGCCGGCCCCGAGCGGCGCGCGGCTCACCCCGCGCACCCGCAAGGCGCGGCTGCGGGTGGCCAAGATGGACCCGTGGTCGGTCATGAAGGTGAGCTTCCTGCTCTCGATCGCGCTGGGCATCTGCACGATCGTGGCGGCGGCGGTGCTGTGGATGGTGATGGACGCGATGGGCGTGTTCGCCACCGTCGGCGGCACCATCAGCGAGGCCACCGGCTCGAACGAGTCCAACGGCTTCGACCTCCAGTCCTTCCTGTCGCTGCCCCGCGTGCTGACCTTCACCTCGGTGATCGCGGTCATCGACGTGGTGCTGATGACGGCCCTGGCCACGCTGGGCTCGTTCATCTACAACCTGTCCGCCGGGTTCGTGGGCGGCGTCGAGCTGACCCTGGCCGAGGACGAGTAGGACGGGCGGGATCCCGGGGGTGCCCACGTCGGCACCCCCGATGACCTGCGATTTGGGAACTCCCCGCCCTGTGCGCTAATCTTCAGGAGTCAGCGCGCAGGGCGCGCAGGCGGATGGGGCTATAGCTCAGTTGGTTAGAGCGCATCCCTGATAAGGATGAGGCCACAGGTTCAAATCCTGTTAGCCCCACAGTGTGACGAGGCCCCCGGCGACAGTGTTCGCCGGGGGCCTCGTTCGTTTTCGTCACGGTGGGCCGATCGGGTCGTTCCCAGGTAACCGAACGATATCGATCGGTGTGTATTGTGGGCGCCGGAAGTCCCCTACAGACGACGAAAGACGAGGTCGCGCGGTGAAGAAGCTTCTCCTGGTCGCACTGGCCGCCATCGGCGGGCTCCTCGTGTACCGCCAGATCCAGGCGGACCGCGCCGAGCAGGACCTGTGGACGGAGGCCACCGACTCCGTGCCCTCGGGTTCCGGTGTGTGAGACCGAACGATGTGACGAGACCCCCGACCGCCGCTGCGGTCGGGGGTCTCGTGCTTTCCGGGGCCGGTCGGCGTCCCCGGGCGGGTGTCCTCGGAACAGGGTGCAGGTTTCCTGTGGCGGGGGCACGTGCTCGGGAACGGCGGCCGGGGTCCGAGAAGGGGCCCGGAGGGGCCGTGGGCGGCCCTGTCGGGGCCCGCTGACGGTGCGTGAGGCGACGGGCGGGCTCGGTGGGCCGACCGAGGGTGGGTGCGGCGTCCGGATGCCCGGGCCTTCCGGTCGTGCCGGGTCCGGCGGGTGTCGCCCCGGTGGGCGTCAGTTCTGGTGCGCCTCGTAGTGCGCCACCGCGTCCGAGGTCCGACCGGCCCCGTAGACCCGGAGGAACTCGGCGAGTTCGGGGTGGTCCCCGGCGAGCGTGTCCGCCGCCTCGATGATGTCACCGGCCGCCGCGACGGAGCGCAGCAGCGACTGGATCTCGCGGACCACCCGCTTGACGGTCGGGGCGCCGGAGCCCGCGGCCGGTTGGCCGGCCGTGCTGAGCACGGACCCGCCCTGGGACTTCTTGACCTCGTCCATCCGCGCGGCGGCCTCGGCGGCGCTGACGCTGCCGTCCGCCACCTGCCCGGCCAGGTCCTGGAGGGCCTGCACCCGCTGGACGACGGCCGGATTGCCGATCTTGGCCCGCTGCCCGCTCATGAGCTGCGACAACATGGGCGCCGACAGTCCCAGCACGGCGGCCAGACGCGCCTGGTTGAGCCCCAGGTCGTCTATGAGCCGCCGGAAGAGAGCGCCGAGGGGCTCCCCGTACCAACCGCGCTGGAGCTCCCTCGCTCTCGCGGTGGCCTCTTGCTGAACTGCGTCCACTCTTCGTACTCCCCTTCGCTGGTGCGAACCTCGCGAGCATCTTACGGAGCGTGCTCGCGGGGCGGGAGACCCTGTTATTTTGCAGGATCCCGGGGGAGACCCGGTACTCTGTCCCTCGGACGGCCGGCCCTGCCCGCGAGCGGCGCCGATCCCCGTCCGCGCGGGGCCTTAGCTCAGTTGGTAGAGCGCTGTCTTTGCATGGCAGATGTCAGGGGTTCGACTCCCCTAGGCTCCACGAACACGAAGACCCCCTCCGCCCGTGCACCACGGACGAAGGGGGTCTTTCGCGCGCCGGAACGGCCCTTGGGGGTCAGGGGCGGTCCGGGGGGTTCGGGGTTGGGTCGGAGTCCGCCTCGGCTTCCTTCGCGGCCTGTTCGGTCTCGAAGGAGCTCGGGACGGGTTCGGGGATCTCGGTGGCGGCCGGCGGTTCGATCAGCCAGTCCGGGTTGGACTGGCGGTCCCACCAGGTCCACGCCGCGTAGGCCGCGCCCGCGAGGAGGCCGGTGAGGGCCAGTCCCTTGAGGAAGCGGCCGCCGGCGGCGCGGCGGCGGTTGCGGCACGAGATGTGCTTGACGTCGGCCGGGGTGACCTGCCCGCGCAGCGCCGCGTAGGCGGCGGTGGAGCGGGAGGCGGCCTCCTCGGCCACCGGGCGGCCGGCGGCCCATGCCTGTTCCAGGCGGGGGCCGGTGTAGTCGGCGGCCTGGCGCGCGGCCTTGCGGGTGCCGTGCACGGCGCGCGAGGCGGCGCGGTCCACGTTCGGCGGAACGTGGGCGCGGGCGGCCGAGAGTCGGGGGTGCAGATGGTCCTCGTATGCGGTGCGGGCCTGTTTGGCGGCCTCGCCGGCCGCGTGGGACACCTTGGGGGCGAGCACCGCGTTCGCCTCCTGGGCGTAGTGGGTCGCTGCCTCCTTGGCGGTCCCCGCGTACGGCGCCACCACTTCGGCCGCGTGCCGCACGCTGTCCTTGGCGCTCTCGGCGGCTGCGCGCACGCTGTCCATGCGGGTCACGTGATCCTCCTCCTGGGTGACGGACACGGTTCACCTTTCCACCCTTTGTCGGATCATGCCTCCCGGTCGCCCGACGCGGCGTGCGCGACAGGGCATCCGGGTGGCCGATTACCCCGAGTCCCGCCTCACTTCTCCCCGGTCGGGCGCATCGTGCGAGGATCGGGAACCACACGGGGACCGGTATCGGACCGGCGTCGGGCGCGAGGGAAGGCAGATCCGTGGCACACAGGCTCATCGCCACTCTGAGGACCAACCACGGGGACATCCGGGTCGAGCTGCTGCCGCACCACGCGCCCAAGACGGTCCGCAACTTCGTCGAACTGGCCCGGGGCGAACGGGAGTGGACGCGGCCCTCGGACGGGCGCAAGACCACCGAGCCGCTGTACGACGGGACCGTGTTCCACCGGGTGATCAGCGGGTTCATGATCCAGGGCGGGGACCCGCTGGGCGCCGGGGCGCAGGCCGGGACGGGCGGGCCGGGGTACAACTTCGCCGACGAGTTCCACCCGGAGCTGGCGTTCACCAAGCCGTACCTGCTGGCCATGGCGAACGCGGGGCCGGGCACGAACGGTTCGCAGTTCTTCATCACGGTGGCGCCGACCGCGTGGCTGACGCGCAAGCACACGATCTTCGGCGAGGTGACGGACGCGGCGAGCCGGGCCGTGGTGGACGCGATCTCGCAGGTGCCGACGGTGGAGGGCACGGAGCGCCCGGTCACCGACGTGGTGCTGACCGAGGTGCTCGTCACCGAGGAGTAGGCGGCGGGCACGGCGTCGGCGGGCGGTCCGGGAACCTCTCGGGGGGCCCGTTCGTGGATCGGAGGGCGGGCGCGGGTGGTGACCGGCGCGGACCGGAAGGGAACCCCGATGAGTACTGAGCACACCGAGCACCCGCCGGGCTGCCACCGGCATCCCGAGCGTCCCACGGGCATCAGCTGTACCCGCTGTGAGCGTCCGATCTGCACCGATTGCATGATCGACGCCTCGGTGGGCTTCCAGTGCCCGGACTGCGTGCGCGGGGGTTCGGGCACGGGGCACCGGCCGGGGGCGAACGCGCCGCGCAATCTCGCGGGCGGGGTGATCACGGCCGATCCGCATCTGGTCACGAAGGCGCTGATCGGGGTCAACGCGGCGGTGTTCCTCGCGGCCCTCGTGGTGCCCGGGATCGTGCTGCCGCTGGAGCTGCTGGGCCGGTACGTGGAGTACTGGGGCGGGCCGGTGGAGGGGGTCTCGACCGGGCAGTGGTACCGGCTGCTGACCTCGGTGTTCCTGCACCAGGAGTGGTGGCACGTGATCGGGAACCTGCTGGGCCTGTGGTTCCTGGGCACGCACCTGGAGGAGGCGCTGGGGCGGGTCCGGTACCTGGCCGTGTACCTGCTGTCGGGGCTGGCCGGCAGCGCGCTGGTGTACCTGGTGAACGCCCCGAACCAGGGGGTGCTGGGGGCCTCGGGCGCGGTGTTCGGGCTGCTGGGGGCGACGGTGGTGCAGATGCGCCGGGCCCGTTACGACATGCGGCCGGTCCTGGTGTGGGTGGTGCTGATGGTGGTGCTGTCCTTCACCGGCTCCAACACCTCGTGGGAGGCGCACGTGGGCGGCCTCGCGGCGGGGCTGGTGCTGGGACTGGGCATCCTGTACGCGCCGGCCAAGCGGCGGGCGCTGGTCCAGTGGGGGACCTGCGCGGCGGTGTTCCTGCTGGTGGTGGTCGTGGTGGCGGTGCGGACGGCCGAGCTGACGGCCCTGGTGTGAGGGCCGCCGTCAACACTCCACAAAGTTATCCACAGAGCTAGTCACCTTTTCCTCAGGTGTGGATAGCTCTGTGGATAACTCACCCCCAGGCTTGCGCTCGCGCCGCCGTCGTGCTCACTTCCACTGCGTGGACACGCCGAAGCCGGCGGCGATGAAGCCGAACCCGACGACGATGTTCCAGTTGCCCAGGGATTCGATCGGCATGCTGGTGTCGGTCACGTAGAACACGACGATCCAGGCGAGGCCGATGAGGAACAGGGCGAGCATCACGGGCGCGACCCAACCGCGGCTGCCGAGGCGGATCGCCTGGGCCTGCTTGGTCGGGGGCGGCGTGTAGTCGTCCTTCTTGCGAATGCGTGACTTCGGCACGAGGGTCTCTCCTGTCGATGCGCTGGGGACGGTGCCTCCCCCGGGCGTCCGTTAGCGTAGTGGTTGATGCGGCGTTGAAGGAGAAGGGTACGTTGAGCAATTCCGACGACTCCGCCACGGACCGCCGGCGCCGGTTCCGTCCGGTCCGATTGCTGTCCGCCGCCGTGTTCGCCCTGGCCGGCCTGCTCTTCGTCACCAGTTTCAACACGTCCAAGGGTACGAACATTCGCACGGACGATTCGCTCCTGCGCCTGTCGGACCTGATCCGGGCCCGCAGCGACACCAACGGGGACCTCCAGCGCGAGACCGCCGAGGTCCGCGCCGAGGTCGACGCCCTCGCCGCCCGCCGGGGCACCGGCTCCGACGCGGGCGACGCCGCCCTCGCCGCTCTCCGTGACGCCGCCGGCACCAGCCCGCTCTCCGGCCGGGGCCTCGCCGTCACCCTCGACGACGCCCCGCCCGGGGCCACGGCCCGCATCCCCGGGGTCCCCGAACCCCGCCCCAACGACCTCGTGATCCACCAGCAGGACCTCCAGGCCGTGGTGAACGCCCTGTGGCAGGGCGGCGCCGAGGGGGTCGAGGTGATGGGACAGCGGCTGATCTCCACCAGCGCCGTGCGCTGCGTCGGCAACACCCTGATCCTCCAGGGCCAGGTCTACTCCCCGCCCTACACCGTGCGCGCCGTCGGCGACACCCCCGCCCTGCGCAAGTCCCTGGCCGCCTCCCCGGCCCTGCAGAACTACCAGCTGTACGTCTCCGCCTACGGCCTCGGCTGGAAAGTGGACGAGGACAAGGCCCTGACACTGCCCGCCTACTCCGGCACAGTGGACCTCCACTATGCGAAGCCGGTGGAGAACGGGAGCGGGTCGCCGAGCGCGTCCTGAGACGGTCGCACGCCTGCTGGTGCGCACCTTCAGCGAGCTGTGCCTGACGGTGGGCACCCTGATCGTGCTGTTCGTGGTCTACGTGCTGTGGTGGACCGGATTCGTCGCCGACCGGGCCATGGCCGCCGAGATCGACCGGCTGCGCGCCGACCGCGCCGCCGCCGGCCCCGCCGCGCCCGGCCCGACCGCCGACCCCGACCGGCCCCGACCCGGCGCCGGCGCCGACACCGGATACCGCGTGGGCCGGGTCTTCGCCGAGATGCGCATCCCCCGCTTCGGCCCCGACTGGCACAAGCCCGTCCTGGAGGGCACCGACCCCGACACCCTCGCCCGGGGCCTGGGCCACTACCCGGACACCGCGCGCGCCGGCGCCGTCGGCAACTTCGCCGTCGCCGGCCACCGCCGCACCCACGGCGACCCCTTCAAGGACTTCCCCGAGCTGCGCCCCGGCGACCTGGTCGTGATCACCGACGCGAGCACCCGGTACACCTACACGATCCGGGGCGGCCCGCACCGCACCCTCCCCTCCGACGTGCGCGTGGTGGACCCCGTGCCCCGTTCCTCCCCCTTCACCGGACCCGGCCGCTACCTGACCCTGACCACCTGCGATCCCGAGTGGGGACACAGCCACCGACTGATCGTGTGGGCGGAACTCACGGACACCCGGGCCGCGCGGGCGGGCAGCCCTTAGTCTGGTCCGGCACACACGTGAGGAAGGGACGGCATGTACGGGTGGATCTGGCGGCACTTGCCCGGCAACGCGCTGGTCCGCGCGCTGATCTGCCTGGTGCTGCTGCTCGCGGTGGTCTTCGTGCTGTTCCAGTACGTCTTCCCGTGGGCCGAACCCCTGCTGCCCTTCAACGACGTGACCGTCGACGAGGGAGCGGGAACCGCCCGGTGAGCGCGCGCATTCTGGTTGTGGACAACTACGACAGCTTTGTCTTCAACCTGGTCCAGTACCTGTACCAGCTCGGAGCCGAGTGCGAGGTGCTCCGCAACGACGAGGTCGAGCTGTCCCACGCGGCCGAAGGCTTCGACGGGGTCCTGCTGTCCCCCGGCCCCGGCACCCCCGAGGAGGCCGGGATCTGCGTGGACATGGTCAAGCACTGCGCCGAGATCGGCGTCCCCGTGTTCGGGGTCTGCCTGGGCATGCAGTCCATGGCCGTGGCCTACGGCGGCGTCGTCGGCCGGGCCCCCGAACTCCTCCACGGCAAGACCTCCCCCGTGGTCCACGAGGGCGCCGGCGTCTTCACCGGCCTGCCCTCCCCCTTCACCGCCACCCGCTACCACTCGCTGGCCGCCGAGCCCCCCACCCTCCCCGAGGAGCTGGAGGTCACCGCGCGCACCGAGGACGGCATCGTGATGGGCCTGCGCCACCGCGAGCACGACGTCGAGGGCGTGCAGTTCCACCCCGAGTCCGTGCTCACCGAATGGGGCCACCGGATGCTCGCCAACTGGCTCGTGCGCTGCGGCGACGCCGGGGCCGTGGAGCGCTCGGCGGGGCTCGCCCCGGTGGTGGGCAAGGCCGTCGCGTGACCGTGTACGCGCCGTCCGTCCCCCCGGAGGAGGGGCGGGCAGCGCGGCGACGGGCCGCGGCCGAGGCCGAGAAGCGGTCCCGGCGCAAGCGCGGGGGGCACGGGCGCCGGCGGAAGGGGAACCCGCCGGCCGCCGAAGAGACCTTCGAGCGGGCCCCGGGGCACGTCGCGCCCGCACCCGCCGCGCCCGGCCACGGCCGGGGACGACGTGCCGCGCCCGCGGGCCGGGGCCGCGCCCGACCGCGCGCCGCCGCCCGCCCGGCGGCCCGCCGCGGCGGACCCGCCGTCGTGGCCGCCCGCACCGTCGGCGAGCTGTTCATCACCTTCGGCGTGGTCATGCTGCTCTTCGTCGCCTACCAGCTCTGGTACACCAACGTGCTCGCCGCCCACGCCGCCGACGGCGCCGCCGGCGACCTGGTGAAGGGCTGGGAGGCCCCCGCCGAACCCGGGAAACCGCCGGTCACCGCCTTCGAACCGGGCCAGGGCTTCGCCCTCATGTACATCCCCAAGCTGGACGTGAAGGTGCCCGTGGCCGAGGGCGTCAGCAAGCCCAAGGTCCTCGACAAGGGCCTGGTCGGGCACTACGGCGAGGGCGCGCTGAAGACCGCCATGCCCGCCGACGAGAAGGGCAACTTCGCCGTCGCCGGCCACCGCAACACCCACGGCGAGCCCTTCCGGTACATCAACCGGCTCAGCCCCGGCGACCCGATCGTCGTCGAGACCCGCGACGCCTACTACACGTACGAGATGACCTCGCGGCTCGACCAGACCCCGCCGAGCAACGTCTCCGTGATCAAGGAGATCCCCACCGGCTCCGGGTTCACCGAACCCGGCCGGTACATCACCCTGACCACCTGCACGCCCGAGTTCACCAGCACCTACCGGATGATCGTATGGGGCAGGATGGTCGACGAACGGCCGCGCAACGCCGGCCCGCCGCCCGCGCTCCAGAACCGCTCCTGACCCTGCCCCGCCGCCCCGCACACCCGAGGACGAAGCCCCGTGTCCGGTTCCCGACGCGCCTCCAGACGCCCGTCGCCGGTCCGCCGCAACCCGGTGGCCACCGCGCTCAGCCTGCTCGGCGAACTGCTGATCACCATCGGCGTCGTGCTCGCCCTGTTCGTGGCCTACTCCCTGTGGTGGACCAACGTCCTCGCCGACCGCGACGCCTCCGCGCGCGGCGACGAGGTCCGCCGCCAGTGGTCCGCCCAGGCCCCCGCCGCCCCGCAGCGACCCGGCGCCCTCGACACCGGCGACGGGGTCGGCTTCCTGCACGTGCCCGCCATGGACAACGGCGAGGTGCTGGTCAAGAAGGGCACCACCCCGGCCGTCCTCAACGACGGGGTCGCCGGCTACTACACCGACCCGATCCCGGCCGTGCTCCCGTGGGAGGACAAGGACGGCAACTTCACCCTGGCCGCGCACCGCGACGGGCACGGCGCGAAGTTCCACAACATCGACCGGCTGCGCACCGGCGACGCCATCGTCATGGAGACCCGGGACACCTGGTACGTCTACAAGGTGTTCGCCGACCTCGAGCAGACCACCAAGTTCAACGTGGACGTGATCGCCCCGGTTCCCAAGCAGTCCGGCCGCACCAAGCCCGGTCGGCTGATCACCCTCACCACCTGCACCCCGGTCTACACCTCGAAGTACCGGTACATCGTCTGGGGCGAGTTGGTGCGCACCGAGAAGGTCGACGCCAAGCGCACCCCGCCGCCCGAACTGCGCTGAACCGGCCGAACGCGGGCCCTGGCGGGGCCTGTGGCGGCCTGACGGGCCGTCCGGGACCCCCGATGACCCCCGGGGCGGGCCGCGCCCGCAGAACCATGGCCATGGCTTTGGACGGCCGCCCGCGGGCCCACGCGCGAGGCCCCCGTCCGGAACCTGTCCGGGCGGGGGCCTCGTGTGCGCGGGGCGCGGGCGTCAGGGACGGAACTGGTCCCAGAAGTTGCCGCCGTTGTTGTTGTTGCCGTTGTTGTTCGGGTCCTTGGTGCGGACCGTCACCGCGCTGTTCGGGTCGACCTGGTCCCCCGCCTTGGGGTTCTGGTCGGTGATCACCGCGTTGTCGTCACCGGGACCGCCCTGCACGTTCAGGGTCAGGCCCAGCGCCGCCAGCTCGCCCTTGGCCGCCCCGACCGTCTTGTCCTTCAGGCTCGGCACGGTCGGCTTCTGCGGGGGCGCGGCGGCGGCCTTGGTCACGTTGATCGCCGTGCCCGGCGCGACCTCCTGGTTGGGCGGGATCTCCTGGCCGATGATCGTGCCCGGGGTGGCCGAGTCCGGCTTCTCCTGGGTGGAGCCCAGGACCAGGCCGGCGTTCTTCAACGCCTGCTTCGCCGCGTTCTCGTCCAGCCCGGCCAGGTTCGGGACGATCGACTTCGCCTTCTCCTTGGCCACGGTGAGGGTGATGGTCGTGCCCGTCTCCACCGTCCTGCCCGACTGCGGGTCCTGGTCGAACACGGTGCCCGGGGTGCGGTCGGCCTCCTTGTTGCGGCGCTCGACCTTGAAGCCCTTGTCCTTGAGCTGCTTCTCGGCGTCCTCGAACTTCAGCGAGAGCACGTCCGGCACGGAGACCTTCGGGGCACCCGAGGACACCTTGACGGTGATCGTGTCGCCCGTCTTCACCGTGGTGGCGGCCTCCGGGCTCTGGCTGCAGATCTTGCCCTTGGGCTGTTTCTCGCACTCCTCGTCGGTGCCCTTGACCAGCTTCAGGTCCGCGTTGTTCGCGGTGACCCCGGCCTCCTGGAAGGTCTGGCCCACGAAGTCCGGCGCCGGCAGGGTCCCGGGGTCCTTCTTGTCCGGGAACATGACCCGGCCGATCAGCACCGCGCCGACCAGCACGAGGATGCCCGCGACCACCAGCAGGATCGTGGAGGCCCGGCTCTTGCGCGGGGGCGGCTGCCGGCGCGAGCCCCGGCCGCCGTTGGTGTCGTACCCGCCGTTGTCGTAGCCGCCGGGACCGCCGCCCGGGTGGCCCCCGTACCCGCCGTTGTCCTGGACGGGCGGCAGCATCGCGGTCGCGCCCGCGTCGGCGGGGTGCCGGCCGGGCATGCCGTGGCCCTGGGTCTGGTCCTCGTAGCCGTTGCCGTACCCGTCGTAGCCGCCGTAGCCGGGGCCGCCCATGCCGACGGCCGCGGCCACCGGCCGGCCGTCGAGGCACGCCTCGATGTCGGCGCGCATCTCGTCGGCGGACTGATAGCGGTACGCCGGGTCCTTGACCAGGGCGCGCAGCACGATCGCGTCCATCTCGGGCGTGATCACGTGGTCGAAGGTGGACGGGGGCTGCGGTTCCTCGCGCACGTGCTGGTAGGCCACCGCCACGGGCGAGTCGCCGATGAACGGCGGGCGCACGGTCAGCAGCTCGTACAGCAGGCAGCCGGTGGAGTACAGGTCGCTGCGCGCGTCGACGGTCTCGCCCTTGGCCTGCTCCGGGGAGAGGTACTGGGCGGTGCCGATCACGGCCGAGGTCTGCGTCATGGTCATGCCCGAGTCGCCCATGGCACGGGCGATGCCGAAGTCCATCACCTTGACCTGACCGGCCCGGGTCAGCATCACGTTCGCCGGCTTGATGTCGCGGTGAACGATGCCGGCGCGGTGCGAGTACTCCAGGGCCTGGAGGATGCCGGTGCACATCTCCAGGGTCCGCTCGGGCAGCAGTTTGCGGCCGGAGTGCAGCAGCTCGCGGAGGGTGGAGCCGTCCACGTACTCCATGACGATGTACGGGATGGAGATGTTGTCGACGTAGTCCTCGCCGGTGTCGTACACGGCGACGATGGCGGGGTGGTTCAGCGAGGCCGCGGACTGGGCCTCGCGGCGGAACCGGGCCTGGAACGAGGGGTCCCGTGCGAGGTCGGCGCGCAAGGTCTTGACGGCGACGGTACGGCCGAGCCGGGTGTCCTGGGCGAGGTAGACCTCGGCCATGCCACCGCGGCCGAGCACGTGGCTCAGCTCGTACCGGCCGCCGAGGCGACGCGGCTCTTCCATAACCTTCCAGCCCTCTCCGTCAGTCCCGACCGCACCCGTGTGTGGTCCGGCGGTGCGCTGTTCGCGCAAAGGCTACCGGCCGATCGCGAATGATCGGCTCGCGACCACGGGCCGATACCGGACCGGTACAGTTCGCTCCCGTTCGAACGTCCCGCACCGGTCCGGCACGGTGTGATCGGTCAGCCCTGGTTCTTGAGCACGGCCTGCATCACGGCCTTGGCGACGGGAGCGGCGAGACCGCCGCCGCTGATGTCCTCGCGGCTGGCCGCCGAGTCCTCGATCACCACGGCCACCGCCACCGGAGAGCCCTTGTCGGTCTTGGCGTAGGAGATGAACCAGGCGTACGGGTTCTTCTTGTTGCCCACGCCGTGCTGCGCGGTGCCGGTCTTGCCGCCGACCTGGACCCCGGGGATCTTCGCGTTGCCGCCGGTGCCCTTCTCGACCACGTTGACCATCAGCTGCTGGAGCTTCTGCGCGTTCTCGGCCGAGACCGGCCGGCTCATCTCGGAGGGCTCGGTCTTCTGCACCACGTCGAGGTTGGGGGCGGTCAGCTCGTCCACCATGTACGGCTTCATCAGCTTGCCGTCGTTGGCCACGGCCGCCGCCACCATCGCCATCTGGAGCGGGGTGGCCGCGGTGTTGAACTGGCCGATGGAGGAGAGCGCGTTGCCGCCGCGGTCCATGGTCTTGTCGTAGACGCTGGCGAACGCGCGGACCGGGGTGTCGATCTCCTCGTTGTTGAAGCCGAACTTCTGCGCCGTCTCCACCATCTTGTCCCGGGTGACCTTGTCCCCGAGGTTGGCGAAGACCGAGTTGCAGGAGACCGACATCGCGTGGTCCAGGCTGGCCTTCTCGCAGCCGGAGGCGTGGTTGACCATCGGGGTCCGGCTGAGCGGCAGGATGTACGGCTCGGGGGTGTCGGTGGGCGCGTCGATGTCCTTCACCACGCCGTTCTCCAACGCCGCCGCCGCCGTGACCACCTTGAACGTGGAACCGGGCGGGTAGGTCTCGCGCAGCGCGCGGTTGACCAGCTCCTTGTTCTCGCTCTTGTTCAGGCTGGTCCAGGCATCGCCGTCCTTCTTCGACATGCCCGCGAAGGAGGAGGGGTCGTAGGAGGGGGTGGAGGCCAGGGCCAGGATGGCGCCGGTGCGCGGGTCGATCGCGGCCACCGCGCCCTTCGCCTTGCCCAGGCCCTCGAACGCGGCCTTCTGCGCGGCGGCGTTCAGGGTGGTGACGACGTTGCCGCCCTGCTTCTTGTCACCGGTGAACATGCCGATGGTGCGGTCGAAGAAGAGCCGGTCGTCATTGCCGGTGAGGATGCCGTCCTGGAGCTTCTCCAACTGGGTGGAGCCGAAGACCTGGGAGGCGTAGCCGGTGACGGGGGCCCACATCGGGCCGTCCACGTAGGTGCGCTTGTACTTGAAGTCGCTGCCGTCGACGGCGACGGAGCCGGTGATCGGCTTGCCGCCGACGATGATGTTGCCGCGCTCCTGGCCGTACTGGGCCATGGCGACGCGACGGTTCTCCTTGCGGGTGGACAGCTCCTGGGCGTTGACGTACTGGAGCCAGTTGGTGCGGACCATCAGGGCGAGGACGAGCAGCCCGCAGAAGATGGCGATCCGACGCAGGGGCTTGTTCATGACGGGCGAACCACCTGGGTCATCTCGGAATCGGGGGACGGAGCGGGAGCCGGCGCGGGGCGCCGCGCGGTGTCGCTGATTCGGATGAGGATGCCGATGAGGGCCCAGTTCGCGATCACGGAGGAGCCACCGGAGGCCAGGAAGGGCATGGTCATGCCGGTGAGGGGGATCAGGCCCATGACGCCGCCGGCGACCACGAAGATCTGCAGGGCGAAGGCCCCGGAGAGACCGATCGCGAACAGCTTGCCGAAGGGGTCGCGGGCCGCGAGGGCGGTGCGCACGCCCCGTTCGATGATCAGGCCGTAGAGCAGCAGGCAGGCCATGACCCCGGCCAGGCCCAGTTCCTCGCCGACGGTGGCGAAGATGAAGTCGGAGTTGGCCGCGAACTGGATCAGGTCGGAGTGGCCCTGGCCCAGGCCCGAGCCGAGCACCCCACCCGAGCCGAAGCTCATCAGGGACTGGCCGACCTGCTCGCAGGCGCCGGAGGTGGCGTAGCAGCCGAAGGGGTCCAGCCAGGCGTTCACACGGGCCTGCACGTGGGAGGCGGTGGAGGCCACGACCACGGCGCCGCCGACGCTCATCAGCAGGCCGATCACGATCCAGCTGGTCCGCTCGGTGGCCACGTACAGCATGATCACGAACATGCCGAAGAACAGCAGGGAGGTGCCGAGGTCGTTCTCGAAGATCAGGATGAGCAGGCTGACGCCCCAGATCGCGAGGATCGGACCGAGGTCGCGCCCGCGCGGCAGGTAGAGGCCCATGAAGCGGCGCGAGGCCAGCGCGAGGGCGTCCCGCTTGACCATCAGGTAGCCGGCGAAGAAGACCGCGATGACGATCTTCGCGAACTCGCCCGGCTGGATGGAGAACCCGGCCACGCTGATCCAGATCTTCGCGCCGAACACGTCGGCGCCCAGGCCCGGGACCACCGGGAGGATCAGCAGGAACAGGGCGATGGCCATCGAGATGTACGTGAACCGCTGGAGGGTGCGGTGGTCCTTCAGCGTCAGCAGCACGCCGGCGAACAGGGCGACGCCCACGGCCGTGTACATGATCTGGTTCGGCGCCGAGGGCGAGAACGCGCCGTACGCCCGCTTGGCCAGGCTCTGCAGCCGCTCGGACTGGTCGAGCCGCCAGATCAGCACCAGGCCCAGTCCGTTGAGGAGGGTGGCCAGCGGCAGCAGCAGCGGGTCGGCGTACTTGGCGTAGCGCCGGACGATCAGGTGCCCGATGCCCGCGAGCACGGCGAGCCCCAGCCCGTACACGATCATGCCCGGGGGCAGTTTGCCGTGCACGGCGAGACCGACGTTGGCGTAGGCGAACATCGGGATGGCGACCGCGAACGCCAGCAGCAACAACTCCGTGTTGCGCCGACTCGGGAGCTCGATGGCCCCCACGGTGGTCGTGTTGGTGACAACGCTCATGGTGTGGCGGGCCCCCTGCGCCCGGGTCTGACTACTGCTTCCCGCACAGGCCGACGAGCTTGCGCTCGTCCTCGGTGAGCGCGGGCTCGGTGGGCGGGTTGGCACCGCCCGGGTCGGCGCTGCGCCGCTGTTCGTCCTTCTTGCAGGCCGAGACCTGCGTGCTGAGCTCGTCGATCTTCTTCCGGGCCCCGTCGAGATCGGTTTCGCTGATCGTCGCCTCGACCTGCTTCTTCTTGAACGGAGGCAGGTACTTGAGCTGGATGTCCGGATGGTCGGCGGCCACCTTCGACAGCTCGATCCAGGCCAGCTTCTGGCTGATGCCCTGGTAGAGCGCCACGTGGTCGTCCTTGACCCCCACGTAGTACTGGGTCTGGGTCCACTGGTAGGCGGCGTATCCGCCGCCGCCGAGCAGCCCGAGGACGATCAGGGTGACCAGGGACCGGACGGTCCACCGGACTCCTTTGCCGCGGCGTCTGCGGGGGTGATCGTAGGTGTCGTCGTAGGCACCGGCCGCGTCGTAACCGGAGGACGAGCCGTAGCCGGCCCCGTCGCCGGCGTCGTAACCGTACCCGCCGCCGCCGTGCGCGCCCGGGGCGGGGGCCGGGGCGGGCACCGCGGGGCCGCCGCGCCCGAGGCCGGAGGCCCGGCCGGCGGGGGTCTGCATCGCGTTGCCGCCGTCGAACAGCGGGCTCTGGTTCTCGGCCACCGCGCCGACGACCACGGGGGTGTCGTTGATCTGCGCGGCGACGGTGTCCCCGCTGTCGGTGTCGAGGACGTCGGCGACGATGCAGGTGATGTTGTCGGGGCCGCCGCCGCGCAGCGCGAGCTGGATCAGCTCGTGCACGGTCTCCTGCGGGCCCGCGTACCCGGCGAGGGTCTCCTCCAGGGTCTGGTGGGAGACCACGCCGGAGAGGCCGTCGGAACAGATCAGGTAGCGGTCGCCGGCGCGGACCTCGCGGATCGACAGGTCGGGCTCGACGATGTCCCCGCTACCCAGGGCCCGCATCAGCAGGGACCGCTGCGGGTGGGTGGTGGCCTCTTCCTCGGTGATCCGGCCCTCGTCCACGAGCCGCTGCACCCAGGTGTGGTCCTGGGTGATCTGGGTGAGGATCCCCTCGCGCAGCAGGTACGCGCGGGAGTCGCCGACGTGCACGAGCCCGAGCCGCAGGCCCGTCCACAGCAGGGCGGTCAGGGTGGTGCCCATGCCCTCCAGCTGCGGGTCCTCCTCGACCATCGCGCGCAGCTGCTCGTTGGCCCGCTGCACGGCCGCGCCGAGCGCGCTGAGCAGGTCGGAGCCGGGCACGTCGTCGTCGAGCTGGACCAGGGTGGAGATGACCTCGGAGCTGGCGACCTCGCCGGCGGCCTGACCGCCCATGCCGTCGGCGATGGCGAGCAGCCGCGGCCCGGCGTAGCCGGAGTCCTCGTTGCCCTCGCGGATCATGCCCTTGTGCGATCCGGCGGCGAACCGCAGGGACAGACTCATGCGCACCTCGCCAGTCGGCTTCGGGTAGAGCCGGTCTTGAGCCACAGTGCCCACCCTCCGGTCGGGAGCGGGGTGGGGGTCGGGTCCGATGGACGGCCCGCCGCGGCCCGCTCGCTCCGCTCGCTCATTCTCGTACTACTTCCGCAGCTCGATGACGGTCTTGCCGATGCGGATCGGTGCGCCCAAGGGGATGGGCGTGGGGGTGGTGAGGCGGGCCTGGCTGAGGTAGCTGCCGTTGGTCGACCCGAGGTCCTCGATGAACCACTGGCCCTCGCGGTCCGGGTAGATCCGGGCGTGCCTGCTGGAGGCGTAGTCGTCGTCGAGGACGATCGTGGAGTCGTGGGCGCGGCCGAGGGTGATGGTCTGCCCGGCGAGCGCGACGGTGGTGCCCGTCAGCGTGCCCTCGGTGATCACCAGCTTCGTGGGGGAGCCGCGGCGCTGGCGCTGCTGGGGCGGCGCGGGTTG
The DNA here is from genome assembly GCF_049606955.1 of Streptomyces dryopteridis. NCBI lineage: Bacteria > Bacillati > Actinomycetota > Actinomycetes > Kitasatosporales > Streptomycetaceae > Streptomyces > Streptomyces dryopteridis. The sequence continues at coordinate 2,952,348 of NZ_CP187113.1, forward strand.
CCTGCCGCCCTGCTGCGCCGGCTGCCGACCGGTGTTCTCACCCCCGCGGCGGGATCCGCGCTGGGTGACGCGCGTCCCGAAGAGGTCGCTGCGGATGACCTGTACGGCCACGATGACGAACAGCCACAGAACGGCCAGGAAACCCAACCGCATGACCGTCAGGGTCAGCTCTGACATTGCCCCCGCTTCACCCTTCGGCTTGCCGGTAAATGATGGTGGTGCTGCCCACGACGATCCGCGAGCCGTCGCGGAGCGTAGCGCGGGTGGTGTGTTGCCCGTCCACCACGATGCCGTTGGTGGACCCGAGATCCTGGATCGTCGAGGGCGTTCCGGTCCGGATCTCACAGTGCCGGCGGGAGACGCCGGGGTCGTCGATCCGCACGTCGGCTTCGGTGCTTCGGCCGAGTACGAGGGTCGGGCGCGAGATCTGGTGGCGGGTGCCGTTGATCTCGATCCACCGTCGGGTGCCCGCTCCGCCGCCCGCGCCGGGCGGCGGGGAGGTGGGCATGGGCGGGGCGCCGACCGGCGGGTAGCCGTAGCCCCCGCGCGGTTCCTCGGGCCCGCCGGCGCCGCCGGGGCCCTGGGAGGTGCTGGAGGCCAGGGTGCGGCTGCGCACCCGGTACAGACCGGTGTCGAGGTCCTCGGCCTTCTCCAGGTGCACCTTGATCGGGCCCATGAAGCTGTAGCGCTGCTGCTTGGCGTAGTCGCGGACCAGGCCGGCGAGTTCGTCGCCGAGCTGTCCCGAGTAGGGGCTCAGCCGTTCGTAGTCGCCGGCCGACAACTCCACGATGAAGTCGTTGGGGACGACGGTCCGCTCGCGGTTCCAGATCGTGGCGTTGTTGTCGCACTCCCGCTGGAGCGCGCCGGCGATCTCGACCGGCTGGACCTCGGACTTGAACACTTTGGCGAAGGTGCCGTTCACCAGACCTTCGAGCCGCTGCTCAAAACGCTTCAGGACTCCCATCGGGCACCTCCTCCGTCGCTGTCGCCCTGTACTGCTTACTGATCGTATCCACGCGTGGGGGATTCGGCTGGTTCCCCTTCCCCCTTGCCCCGGTGAGTGTTGGTACTCACAAGGACGCCGGGTCTTCTCGCGCGGGTCGCGAACACAGTGTCCCGCACCCGGGGGCGCCGGCGGGAGGGGCCGGCGGGGGAGTGATCGTCGGGGTGCGGGAAAGGGATGTGAACCCACCCCCTCCCACGTGCTAATGTTCAGGTGTCGCCAGGGGAACGGCCCGCAAGGGAAGAACCGCTGGTAGCCGCTCGGGCGAGTGGCGGAACGGCAGACGCGCTGGCTTCAGGTGCCAGTGTCCTTCGGGACGTGGGGGTTCAAATCCCCCCTCGCCCACCATCGGGAAGCCCCCGGATCATCGATCCGGGGGCTTCTTCGTGTGCGCCCGCGGACCTTCGCGCGGGAACGGGGGCGCGGGGCGCGGGGGTTGTGACGTACGCCATGCGGGAGGGCGCGGGGGCCGTGCGGCGGTGGTGCGCGGCGGGCGCGCGACTTTCGTCGGGCGGCGCGCGACGAAAGGCGGACGCCGGGGGCGGGGGCGCTGCCTAGGGTCGGAGGGTGGACAGGAACGTGACGAAGGCGCGGGCGTTCGGACGGTGGCTCGCGGGCCCCGAGGCGTGGACCCGGGGCAAGCTGGTGGGCGACCTGGCGGTGGCCGTGGTCTTCGCCCTGATCGGCGCGGGCCTCGACCTGGTGGCGCGGACCTCGACGGCGCTGACGGTGGTGGCCGCGGTGGCCTGCGTGGCGCTGGTGCTGCTGCGCCGACGGCTGCCGGCGACCACGCTGTTGGTGGCCGCGGCCCTGGGCGGGCTGGTCACCGGTCCGGTGCTGGTGATGATCCTGCTCGGGTGGTCGGCGGGCCGGCGGATCACGGACGTCGGGCGGGCGGTGGGCACGTTCTCGCTGGCCCTGTTGCTGACCCTGGGCGCCTCGCTGTGGAGCGGGCACGCCGAGATGGCGCCGGTGGTCGTCCTCGTGTTCAGCGCGTTGATGTTCCTGGCCACCACGGTCGTGCCGGGCCTGGCCAGTCGGTACTGGTACCAGCGCCGGACCCTGCTGGACACCCTGCGCGAGCGCAACGCCCAACTGCTGCGCGAGCGGGCGATGGTGGCCGGTCAGGCGCGGCTGCGGGAGCGGCAGCGGATCGCGCAGGACATGCACGACAGCCTCGGGCACCAGTTGGCGCTGATCTCCGTGCACACCGGGGCGCTGGAGGTGGACCGGGAGCTGACCGACCGGCAGCGCGAGGCGGTCGGGGTGCTGCGGCAGGCGTCGGTGGCGGCCATGCACGAGCTGCGGGAGGTCGTCGGGATCCTGCGGGACGGGGTGCGGGCCCCGGAGGAGCACGAGGCGGTGGGGGCGCCGGGGCGCGGGGTGGCCGGGCTCGGGGCGGTGGTGGACTCGGCGCGGGCGGCGGGCACGGAGGTGTCGCTGGTGACCTCGGGGACCACCCGTCCGCTGGCGCCGTCCATCGACCACGCCGCGTACCGGATCGTGCAGGAGGGGCTGACCAACGCGTACAAGCACGCGCCGGGGGCGCGGATCGAGGTCGGGCTGCGGTACGAGGACGATTCGCTGGTGGTGGAGGTGGCCAACGGGCCGGCGGGCGCGGTGCCCGGGGTGGGCGCGGAGGTCTCGGGCGGGCAGGGGCTGACCGGGCTGCGCGAGCGGGCCCGGCTGGTGGGCGGGATGGTGCACGCGGGGCCGCTGGAGGACGGGGGCTTCCGGGTGGCCGGGGTGCTGCCCTACGGGGCGGGTCCGGCGGGGGTCGAGGACGAGCTCGGGTACGAGGGCCTGCCCGGGGCGGCCGGGGCGCCGGGGTTCGCGGCGGGGGCGCCGGCGGGCTGGGGCGCGGGTCCCTCGGGGGCGGCGGTGGACTGGGCGCTGGCCGGGGAGCGCAAGCGGGGCCGGACCCAGAGCGTGGCCCTGGGCTGCGGGGTGGCGGTGGCGGCGCTGGCGCTGATGGTGATCGTGCTGGTGGTGGGCGCGGTGCTGTTCGTGGGGTCGATGGGGGACGCGTACCTGAGCCGCGCGGACTACGACGCGGTGCGGGTGGGCAGCTCCGAGTCGGAGGTCCGGGCCGGGCTGCCGCGCGGGGAGAACCTGCTGACCTCGGGCATGGACCGCAAGGGCCCGCCGAGGCCGGCGGGGAGCACCTGCCTGGCGCTGCTGGGGGAGGACAATGGCGGCGACGAGCTCACGGAGACCACCGTGTACCGGTTCTGCTTCCGGGACGGCCGGCTCGTCGAGAAGATCACGTATCGGGCGAAGCAGTGAGGGGACGGGTGCGCCGGTGACCGTACGCGTGGTGATCGCCGACGACGAGCCGCTGATCCGGGCGGGGATCAGGATGATCCTCACCTCGGATCCGGGGATCGAGGTGGTCGCGGAGGCCGGGGACGGTCGGGAGGCCGTGGAGCTGGCGCGGGCCCATCAGCCGGACGTGGTGCTGCTGGACATCCAGATGCCGGTGCTGGACGGGCTCGCGGCCCTGGCCGAGCTGCGGCGGGCGGTGCCGGCGGCGCGCGGGCTGATCCTGACCACCTTCGGGGAGCGGGAGAACGTGCTGCGGGCGCTGGAGGAGGGCGGGGCCGGGTTCCTGCTGAAGGACTCGGCGCCGGCGGAGCTGATCGGGGCGGTGCGGGCGGCGGCGGCCGGGGACGCGTACCTGTCGCCGGCGGCGACGCGGCACGTCGTGGACCGGTTGGCCTCGGGTCGGGAACGGGCCCGGGACGCGGACGCGCGGCGTCGGGTGGAGGCGCTCAGCGAGCGGGAGCGCGGGGTGTTGGCGCTGCTCGGCGAGGGCCTGTCCAACGCGGACGCGGGGCGTCGGCTGCACATGAGCGAGGCGACGGTGAAGACGTACGTGAGTCGGATCCTGGCCAAGCTCGACTGCGAGAATCGCGTGCAGGCGGCCTTGCTGGCCAGGGACGCCGGGCTGTAGACAGCGTGCTCGGGGGTGGGCGGTCGTGGCGGGAACGCGACGGTCGGGCTCCCCCGTGACCAGGGACGAGCGGTGACGTGAGCGGCCGGAGGGCCGGACGGGGGCAGGGCGCATGGTGACGGTGGCAGGGGCCGGCGTGGCGGACGGGGCGGGCGTGGCGGGGCGGATACCGGTGGTGCCGGGGTTCGCGGCCCGGCGCGGGGCCGGGGAGCGGTCCCCGAAGGCGCTGGGCAAGGAGCTGCGGAGCCGGGTGCCCCGGTCCGCGCACGCCGGGTTCGCCCCGGCCGCGGACCGGCCGGACGCGCTGCGGGCGGTGGTCGACTCCAGCGTGGGCCGGGTGCCCGAGCTGACCCCGATCCGGGTCGGGCGGATGGCCGCCAACCCCTTCGCGTTCCTGCGGGGCGCGGCCGGGCTGATGGCCCACGACCTCGCCGGCACCCCGGTGACCGGGATCGGCGCGCAGATCTGCGGGGACGCGCACGCGGCGAACTTCGGGCTCTACGGGGACGCGCGCGGCCGGCTGGTGATCGACCTCAACGACTTCGACGAGACCGTGCACGGGCCGTGGGAGTGGGACGTGAAACGGCTCGCGACCTCGCTGGTGCTGGCCGGGCGGGTGGCCGGCGCGGACGAGGCGACCTGCCGGGCGGCGGCGGTGGACGCGGTGGGCGCCTATCGGCGCACGGCGCGGCTGCTGGCCAAGCTGCCGGCCCTGGACGCGTGGAACGCGATCGCCGACGAGGAACTCGTCTCGCACACCGACGCCCGGGACCTGCTGGGCACCCTGGAGCGGGTCTCGCAGAAGGCCCGGAACAACACCAGCGCCCGGTTCGCCGCGAAGTCGACGGCGGTGACCGAGGACGGCGGGCGGCGGTTCGTGGACGCGCTGCCGGTGCTGCGGCGGGTCGGGGACGGGGAGGCCGCGGCGGTGGCCGCCGCGCTGGGCCCGTACCTGGAGACGCTGCCGGCGGACCGGCTGCCGCTGCTGGCCCGGCACGCCGTGCACGACGTGGCCTTCCGGGTGGTGGGCACGGGCAGCGTCGGCACCCGCTCGTACGTGGTGCTGCTGCTGGACCACCGGGGCGAGGCCCTGGTGTTGCAGGTGAAGGAGGCGCGGCCCTCGGCGCTGCTGCCGTACCTGCCGGCGGTCGGGTTCCCGGGGGAGCCGGAGGCGCACGAGGGCCGGCGGGTGGTGTTCGGGCAGAAGCGCATGCAGGTGGTCTCGGACATGCTGCTGGGGTGGACCACGGTGGAGGGCCGGCCCTACCAGGTGCGGCAGTTCCGCAACCGCAAGGGCAGCGTGGACCCGGCGGCCCTCGCGCCCGAGCAGATCGACGACTACGGGCGGATGACCGGGGCCCTGCTGGCGCGGGCGCACGCGCACAGCGCGGACCCCCGGCTGCTGGCCGGGTACTGCGGGCGGGGCGAGGAGCTGGACGAGGCGATCGGGGCCTTCGCGGTGGCCTACGCCGACCGCACCGAGGCCGATCACGCGGACCTGCTCGCGGCGATCGCGGCCGGGCGGATCGCGGCGGAGTCCGGGGTCTGAGCGGGGCGGTCCTCGGGCCGGGGAGGCGGTCGGGGCGGCGGGCGTAGGGTGGCGGGGTGACTGAGCACACTGCCCCCGACGCCCACGCCACGCCCGACGCAGCCGGGGCCGGGTCCGAGGAGGACCGGCCGGAGGCCCGGCTGGCGCGCGCGGTGCGCGCCGCCGAACAGGCCCTGATCGAGTTCGAGATCGCGGTGGAGACCTTCCGGGTGGAGGTGGACAACTTCTCCCGTCTGCACCACACGAGACTCGGCCCCGTCTACAACCGGCTCGACGAGCTGGAGGCGCTGATCGCGGAGGCGCGCGCGGCCCGCACCGGGGACCCGGAGGACCTGCGGCGGGCCGCCGAGGCCCGTGCCCTGGTCATGCCGATGCCCCGGGTCGAGGAGCTGTTCGACGGCTGGATCGACTCGGACGGGATGGGGGACGACGCCCGGGCCATGCTCACCGGCGGCTCGGTCACCCCGCCGCCGCGGGTGCGGCCCAGTGACGAGGCCCGGCGGCTCTACCGCGAGCTGGCCCGCAAGGCCCACCCGGACCTCGCGCAGGAGGACAAGGAGCGCACCCGCCGGGAGGAGTTCATCACCCGGGTCAACGCGGCCTACGCGCGCGGGGACGAGGCGCTGCTGCGGGAGCTGTCGCAGGAGTGGGAGGCCGGGCCGGTGCCCGAGGAGGAGACCCCCACCGAGGGCGAGGAGCTGTACGCCCGGCTGGAGTGGCTGGCCCGGCGCAAGGAACTGCTGTCGGTGGTGGCCCGGGACCTGGAGGAGTCCGCGATCGGTTCGATGCTGCGGATGGCCCCGGAGGACCCGGACGGGCTGCTGGAGCAGATCGGCGCCCAGCTGGAGGCGGACGTGGTCGCCAAGGAGGCGGAGCTGGCCGCGCTGCTGGCGGAGGGCGCCGCCGAGGACGGGCCCTCGGGGTCCGGGACGTCCGGGGGCTGAGATCCCGGGCGGCAGCCGCTCGTGTTTCACGTGAAACACGTCCGATAGGTTGCTGAGCACCACCCTTGTGACGAGAGAGAGCGATCCACATGAACTTCGGCTCGGTCCCCACCGTCGGCGTCGACGCGCTGACCCCCGAGAGCTTCCTGCTGGACGTTCGGGAGAACGACGAGTGGACGGCGGGGCACGCGCAGGGCGCCCTGCACATCCCGATGAGCGAGTTCGTGCCCCGCTTCGGCGAGCTGACCGAGGCCCTGCCGGACGGCGCCACCGTGCACGTGCTGTGCCGTGTGGGCGGGCGTTCGGCGCAGGTCACGCAGTACCTGGTGGGCCAGGGCATCGACGCGGTGAACGTGGCCGGCGGGATGCAGGACTGGGAGGCCCGCGGACGTGAGGTCGTGGTCGACGGCGGGGGCGCGGGCGTCGTCATCTGACCCCGCGTGCGCGGGCGCTCGGCCTGGCTCCGGCCGGTCTAGGTGAGGGGGTGGGCGGCCAGGAGGTCGCCGAGGGCCTCCTCGTGCGCGGCGGCCGGGCCGAGTTGCAGCTCCACGTGCTTGGCCCAGGCGTGGTAGCGGTGCAGGGAGTAGTCGGTGTCGGCGCCGAAGCCGCCGTGCAGGTGCTGCGCGGTCTGCACCACCCGGCGGACCCCCTCCGAGGCCCAGATCTTCGCCACCGCCAGGTCCCCGGTGGCCGGCAGGGGGCCTCCCTCGCCGGGCCGGTCCAGGCGCTGCGCGGCCTGCCAGAGGGTCACCTCCATCGCCTTCAGGTCGATGTACCGGTCGGCGGCCTGGACGGCGACGGCCTGGAAGGTGGCCACGGCGTGCCCGAACTGCTCGCGCTTGCCGGTGTAGTCGGCCGTCATGGACAGCACCTGTTCGCCCAGGCCCAGGGCGAGGGCGCAGGTGCCGACGGTGAGCACCTCGCGCAGCCGGTCCCAGGCCCCCTCGGCGTCCAGCAGCAGCCGCGCGGGCACCCGCACGCCGTCCAGGGTCAGCTCGGCGAGGCGTTCGCCGCTGGTGGAGTACTGGTCGGCCGTGCGCAGCCCGGGGGCGTGCGGGGGGACCAGGGCGAGGACCGAGCGGCCCTCGCCGGTGTGCGCCGGCACGGCGATCCAGTCGGCGTGGTGGGCCCAGGGCACCAGGGTCTGGGTGCCGTCGAGCACCCAGACGGCGTCGTCCCCGGCCGGGTCCTCGCGGCGGGCGGTGACGGCGAGTTCGGCCGGGTCGTGGCCGGTGCGGCCGTGGGCGGCGGCGGTGAGCACCGTCTCGCCCCGGGCCACCCCGGGCAGCAGCTCGGCCGCGAGATCGGCCGGGGCGTGACCGGCGAGCACGTGCGCGACCGCCGCGTGCTCCAGCAGCGGCACCCGGGCCAGGACCCGCGCCGACTCCCGCAGCAGCAGGCACAGCGCGACCACGTCGAGGCCGGCGCCCCCGTGCACCCCGGGCACGAGCACCCCGAGCAGGTCGGATTCGCCGAGCTGCGCCCACAGTGCCCGGTCCGGGCCGTCGGCGACCGCGCCGGAGGTGAGGGCCGGGCTCGGCACCCGGTCCGGGGCCACGGCGGAGAACACGTGCCGGGCCGCCTCGACGACGGCCTGCTGTTCCTCGGTGAAGGTGAAGTCCACTGCCTGTCCTCCCGTGCACCGGCCCAGGGCCGCCCTGCCTGACGGTGCGTCAAGATAGAACAGGTTCCTGTATTTGCCCAGAGGCGCGGGCCCGCGTGCCCTGCCGAGGGGACGGTTCCGTCACTGGCCTGGGGTGTTCGCGAGCGAGCGGGGGCGACGTGGCGGACGTGAGATCCGCGGTGGGCGGGGTGACGGCGCCGGGTGGGCCGGCGGGCGGGGCCCCGCCGGTGTTTCGTGCCGGTCCGGTGGTCCGGTGGGCGTTACGGGAGCTGTGGGCCTCGGGCCGCCCGGTGGCCGGGGCCCTGGCGGTGGTGCAGTGCGTGGCGGTGGTGCCCTTCCTCGCCCTGACCTGGCTCGCGTTGGGCACGGACCTCGCCGATCGGGACGGGTGGGAGCGACTGCTGCTCGGCGTGGTCGGGTTCACGGTCCTGGTCGCCACCGCCGGGGACTCCGCGCTGCGGACCGCTCTGATCGAGCACCGTCGCGCGGGTCGTCCGGTGGGCGGCCGGAGCCTGACGGGGCTCACGCTGCGGCGTTGGCCCGTGGCGCTGGGCCGGCTGACGCTCTACGCGGGCCTCGTGGGAGCCACGGGCGGAGCGCCGGTGTGGCTGATGGTGGGGGTGATCTGGTGGGTGGAACAGGGGATCGCGCCGGTGATCCGGGTCCGTGAGGGACTGGGGACCGGGGACTCGTGGAAGCGTTCGCAGGACCTGCTGCGCGGGCGCTGGTGGTGCGCGGCACGCGCGTTCGCCCTGCCCCTGGTGATCCTGCGCGGGGCGGCCTGCCTGCTGCTCGTGGCCGCCGTGATCCGGCTCGGGTCGGTCGAGGGCGTCGGGTGGGACGCCCTGGCGCCCGTCGCGGTCATGGTGGCCGCGGCCATGTGGCTGTGGGGGCTGGTCGCTCCCCTGCTCGCGCTGGTCGCGGAGAGGTTGTACGAGGACCGGACGGCCTGGGAGCGGGCCCGGCGCGGGTGGTGAGCCCCGGGTGGGCTCAGCGGTCGAAGTCGATCTCCACCTCCGGGGTCAGGGGGTGGGACTGGCAGGCCAGGACGAAGCCCGCGTCCGTCTCGTCCTCCTCCAGCGCGAAGTTGCGGTCCATCCGCACCTCGCCGCGCACGAGGAAGGCGCGGCAGGTGCCGCAGACGCCGCCCTTGCACGCGTAGGGGGCGTCGGCCCGGGAGCGCAGCACGGTCTCCAGCAGGCTCTCGCCCGGTTCGGCGGGCCAGGTGCCGGCGCGGCCGTCGAGGCGGGCGGTGATCCGACGCGGCAGGGCCGATCCCGGGCCGTCCGCCGGGTCGGCGGTGACCCGCAGGGCGCCGGAGGCGGGTTCGGCGGCGGGATCGAGCTCGGGGTCGGAGTCCACGTGGAAGATCTCCTGGTGCACCCGCGCGCGGTCCACGCCGAGCGCGGCCAGGGCCCGTTCGGCGGCCGTGACCAGCCCGAAGGGGCCGCACAGGTACCAGCCGTCGATCGCGTCCACCGGCAGCAGCCGGGGCAGCAGCTCCCGCAGTCGTGCCTCGTCGAGCCGGCCCGTGGGCAGTCCGGCCTCCTGCTCCTCCCGGGACAGGGCGGTGACCAGGTGGAACCGCTCGGGCCGGCGGTCCTTCAGGTCCGCGACCTCGTCGAGGAACATCGTGGAGCCGGCCGAGCGGTCGGCGCGGATCAGCGTGAACCGGGCCCCCGGATGCCGGGCCGACAGGGTGGAGGCGATCGAGAGGACCGGGGTGATGCCGCTGCCGCCGACGATCGCCGCGTACCGGCCGCCGGCCGGGACCGCCGCCGGGTCCAGGGTGAAGCGACCGGCCGGGACCATCGCCTCCAGCACGTCCCCGACCGCCACCTCCTTGTCGGCGAAGGTGGAGAAGGCCCCGCCGGCCACCCGACGGACCCCGATCCGCAAGAGCTCCGGTCCGGGGCCGGCCGGGTCGGGGGCCGGGGAGCAGATCGAGTAGGTGCGCCGCACCTCGACGCCGTCCGCACCCGGCCGACGCAGGATCAGATGCTGACCGGGCAGGTGCCGGTACGCCTCGCGCAGCTCCTCGGGGACCCGCAGGGTCAGGGCCACCGAGTCCTCGGTGAGCCGGTCCGTCGCGGTCACGGTCAGCGGGTGGAAGGCGCCGTGCCGGCCCGGGGCGGCTGCCATCTACAGCTCCTTGAAGTGGTCGAAGGGCTCGCGGCAGGAGACGCAGCGGCGCAGGGCCTTGCAGGCGGTGGAGGAGAAGCGGCTGAGGAGTTCGGTGTCGGTGGACCCGCAGTGCGGGCAGCGCACCGACAGGCTCAACGGGACCGGGCCGCCGGCGGGGTGCGGGCGGGGCGGGGCGATGCCGAACTCGGCGAGCTTGCGGCGGCCCTCGGCGCTGATGTCGTCCGTGGACCAGGCCGGGGCCAGCACCGTGTGCACCCGGACCTCCGCCACCCCGTGCCCGTGCAGGGCCTCCTCGATGTCCCGGGACATGGCCTCGATGGCCGGGCAGCCCGAGTAGGTGGGGGTGATGCGCACGTCGGCGCTGCCGTCCGCCGCGACGCTGACCCCGCGCACCACGCCGAGGTCGCCCAGGGTCAGCACGGGCAGCTCGGGGTCGAGGACGGCGCCGGCCAGGCCGGTCAGCTCCGCCTCCAGCCGGCTCGTGCCGGGCGCGGTCACCACGACGCCCCCGGGTGGCTGCGGTGCAGGTGCTGCATCTCGGCGATCAGCCGGCCGAAGGACTCGGTGTGCAGCCCCTCGCGGCCCGCGCCGGCCGCCCAGCCGTCGGCGCGCGGCCCGGTGGGGGTCGACAGGCCGGCCCGGTCCAGGAGTTCGGTCAGCGCGTCCAGCCAACGGCGCTCCAACGCGGCCCAGTCCACGGCCTCCTCCAGGCCGGGGACCGGACGGCACAGTTCGCCCGTGTACCGCCACAGCGCGTCCAGGGCGGCGCGCATCCGGCGGGTGCTCTCCGGTGTGCCGTCGCCCAGCCGCAGGGTCCACTGCTCGGCGTGGTCGCGGTGGTAGGCGGTCTCCTTGACGGCCTTGGCCGCGAAGTCCCGCAAGGGGCCGGGGACGGCGGCGAGTTCGCCGAGCAGCAGGTGCCGGTGCAGCGAGTGGTAGAGCTGGCGGGCGATGGTGTGCGCGAAGTCCCCGTTGGGCTGCTCGACGAGCTGGAGGTTGGTGAACTCCCGCTCCTCGCGCAGGAAGGCGAGCTCGTCCTCGTCGCCGATCCGGGCGTACAGCAGGCGGGCCTGGCCCAGCAGGTCCAGGGCGATGTTGGCGAGGGCGAGTTCCTCCTCCAGCACCGGGGCGTCGCCGGCCCACTCGCCCAGCCGTTGGGCGAGGACCAGGGCGTCGTCGGCGAGGGCGAGGGTCGCGCGGTCGAGGTCCGTGCCGGTCGTGCTCACAGGTGGCGCACCCCCTCGGGGATCTCGTAGAAGGTCGGGTGTCGGTAGGGCTTGTCGGCGGCCGGCTCGAAGAACGGGTCCCGTTCGTCGGGGGAGGAGGCGGTGATCGCCGAGGCGGGCACCACCCACAGCGAGATGCCCTCGCCGCGCCGGGTGTACAGGTCCCGGGCGTTGCGCAGGGCCAGCTCCGCGTCGGGGGCGTGCAGGCTGCCGGCGTGGGTGTGGGACAGGCCGCGCCGGGAGCGCACGAAGACCTCCCACAGCGGCCAGTCGCCGCCCACCGTGCCCGTGGCGCCGCCCTCGCTCATGCCCGTGCCTCCTCGTGCGCGCCGCCGCCCGCGGGGGCGGTCGTCCGGTGTTTGGCCGCGTGCGCCGCGGCGGCCTCGCGGACCCACGCGCCGTTCTCGTGGGCCCGCCGGCGGCGGTCGAGCCGCTGGTCGTTGCAGGGACCGGCGCCCGAGAGCACGGCCCGGAACTCGTCCCAGTCGATGGGCCCGAAGTCGTGGTGCCCGCGCTCCTCGTTCCACCGCAGCTCGGGGTCGGGCAGGGTGAGCCCGAGGGCCTCGGCCTGGGGCACGGCGATGTCCACGAACCGCTGCCGCAGCTCGTCGTTGGAGTGCCGCTTGATCTTCCAGGCCATGGACTGCGCCGAGTGCGCCGACTCGTCGTCGGGCGGGCCGAACATCATCAGCGAGGGCCACCACCAGCGGTCCACGGCGTCCTGGGCCATGGCGTGCTGCGCCTCGGTGCCGCGCGAGAGGGCCAGCAGCAGTTCGAAGCCCTGCCGCTGGTGGAAGGACTCCTCCTTGCAGATCCGGACCATGGCGCGCGCGTAGGGGCCGTAGGAGCAGCGGCACAGCGGGACCTGGTTGGTGATCGCCGCCCCGTCCACGAGCCAGCCGATCGCGCCCACGTCGGCCCAGGTCAGGGTCGGGTAGTTGAAGATCGAGGAGTACTTCTGGCGGCCCGTGTGCAGCTTGTCCAGCAGCTCCTCGCGGTCGGTGCCCAGGGTCTCGGCGGCGCTGTACAGGTACAGCCCGTGCCCCGCCTCGTCCTGCACCTTCGCCATCAGGATCGCCTTGCGCCGCAGGCTGGGCGCACGGGTGATCCAGTTCGCCTCGGGCTGCATGCCGATGATCTCGGAGTGGGCGTGCTGGGCCATCTGGCGGACCAGGCCGGCCCGGTAGCGCTCGGGCATCCAGTCGCGCGGCTCGATCCGCTCGTCCGCCGCCACGGCCGCGTCGAAGGCGGCCAGCAGCGCCGCCTCGTCCGTCGCCGCGCCACCGGGCGGGGGCGCGAGCGCCTCGCTCCGTGGCCCCGTTTCCGGGGTCGTGGTCACCATCCGGGCCCCCTGCCGACGTGAGTGGTCCGCCACCGGCCGGAAGGACCGACCGACCGATCGTTCGGTTCGTGCCCTTCAATGGTGAAGCGACGGCCCGTAGGGTGTCAACCTCTGTGGATGGCCGATGATCGGGGCGGGATGGAAACGAGCGATCGGCACGGCGCGCCGACCCGGGACGCGAGCCGTCCGGACTCGGAACCGGAACCTCCCGGCAGACCCCCCGGGACCCCCGTGGCCGGCATCCGGGGGCTGCCCGCGCCGCACCGCGTGCTGGTCGCCCTCGTGCTCGGCCTGGTCACCGCCGGGGCCCTGGCCCACCTCGGATTCGTCTTCCTGCACGTCGCCCCCGCCAACACCCTCGGGAAGCGGAACGGCGCCATGGTCGACGCGTGGATCTACCCCGAGTTCGAGCAGAACTGGAAGCTGTTCGCCCCCAACCCCCTGCAACAGAACGTCGCCGTGGAGGCCCGCGCCCAGCTCCGCGCCCCCGGCGGGGAGACGATCACCTCGGACTGGCTCGACCTCACCGCCCAGGACATCGCCGACCTGCGCGGCAACCCCTTCCCCAGCCACACCACCCAGAACGAGCTGCGCCGTGCCTGGGACTTCTTCACCGGCTCCCACGGCGAGGACGACCGCCCCCAGGGCGAACGCGGCGAACTCGCCGAGCTGTACCTCCAGCGGATCGCCGTGAACCGCCTGCTGGCCGCCCACCCCGACGCCGACGTGCTGCGCGTCCAACTCCGCTCCGCCACCCGGGCCGTACCCGCCCCGAGCTGGAGCGAGGAGCGCACCGACACCCAGACCCACTACCGGGAGCTGCCCTGGTGGACCGTGTGACCCCGCCCGCCCCCTCCGCCCCGCCGGGCCGGACCGCACGGCTGCGGGCCCGGCTGCTGCCGGCCGTCGACGCCGTCACCGGCCGGGTGCTCGGCCCGTACCAGAGCGCCGTGGTCCGGATCGGCTTCGCCGGCACCTGGCTGCTGTTCCTGCTGCGCGAGCTGCCCCACCGGCGCGAGCTGTACGGACCCGACAGCCCCTGGGGCTGGGACCTCGCCGAACGCCTGGTCGCCGGCAACCGCGCCTTCACCGTGCTGCTGTGGACCGACGCCGGCTGGTGGTTCGAGCTGGTCTACCTGCTGGCCGCGCTCGCCGCCCTGGCCACCGCGCTGGGCTGGCACACCCGGTTCGCGACCCCGCTGTTCCTGATCGGGGTGCTCTCCCTGCAGAACCGCAGCGTGTTCATGGGCGACGGCGGGGACAACGTCGTCCACATCATGGCGATCTACCTCGTCCTCACCCGCTGCGCCTCCGTCTGGTCCCTCGACGCCCGACGGGCCGCCCGCCGCGCCGCCGCCGGCCCCGACGCGCCCCCCGACCGGGTCGGACCCGCCCTGTGGGCGCTGAGCGGGGCCGGGCTGGTCGGGACCGTCGTGGCCGACGCGCCGATCAGCGCCGGCTGGTTCCTCTTCCTGACCGGCCTGTGGGTGGTCCAGGGCCTGTGGTGGGCCGCCGACCGGGCCGCAAGGCGCGCCGGCGTCGTCCGGGTCGGCGAGGGCCGCCCCGGCGAGGGTCGGGCCCTGCTCGACGTGCTGGGCACCATCGCGCACAACGGCGCCCTGTTCGTGATCATGGTCGAGGTCTGCCTGATCTACGCCACCGCCGGCTGGTACAAGATCCAGGGCTCCCGCTGGCAGGACGGCACCGCCCTCTACTACCCGCTGGGCCTGGACTACTTCACCCCCTGGCCCGGGCTCTCCGCCCTCCTCGCGAGCAGCGGCACCGCCGTCCTGCTCATCACCTACGGCACCGTCCTGGTGCAGGTCGCGTTCCCCTTCACCCTCTTCCACCGCCGGATCAAGAACGTGCTGCTCGCCGTCATGATGCTGGAGCACCTCGGCATCGCGGTCCTGCTCGGACTGCCGGTGTTCTCCCTCGCGATGATCGCCGCCGACGCCGTCTTCCTCCCCACGAGCCTGCTGCTGCGCGTCGGGGCCGCAGCCGGCCGCGCGCGCGGCCGGATCCGGGACCGGCTCCGGAGCCGGGGGCCGCCCCCGCGTAGGGTCACAGGGTGAACGAGACAGTCGCCGACCACTGGCGCCGCACCGCCGCCGACCCCGACCACGTGCTCCTCGACGGGTTCCACGCGGTCAAACACGCCCTGCGCTTCGGCGCCGAACTCGGCCCCGTCCTCGCCGAGGACCCGGCCGCCGTCCTCGCCCTCGCCGACCGCCTCGCCCCCGACACCCGCCCCGCCCTCGAAGCACTGCTGCGCCCCGGGGATCTCGCGGCCCTGCTGCCCCGCGTCCACCCCACCGGGATCGCCGCCCTCGCCCGCCGGCCGGCGCCCGCGCCCGCGGACGCGCCCCGGCGCGCGCCGGCCATCGTCCTCGACCACCCGCGCAACCTCGGCAACGTCGGCGCCGTGGTCCGGCTCGCCGCCGGCTTCGGCGCGGACGCCGTCGTCGCCCGGGGCCCGCTCGACCCCTGGCACCCCAACGTCGTGCGCGCCGCCGCCGGCCTGCACTGGGCCACCGAGGTCCGCCGGCTGCCCGCCGAGACCCCGCTCGACGCGGCGGGCGACGGAGCCCCGGCGCTGCCCGCGGGCCCGCTCTACGCCCTCGACCCCGAGGGCGCCGACATCCGCTCGCTCACCCTGCCCGACGACGCCGTGCTGGCCTTCGGCTCCGAACGCAGCGGCCTGACCCCCGAACTGCGGGCCCGCGCCGACCACCTCGTCGCCCTGCCCATGCGCCCGCTGGTCTCCAGCTACAACCTGGCCACCAGCGTGGCCATGACCCTCTTCCACTGGGGCGGACCGGCCGCCGGGGCCGCCGGTCCGCACCCGTCCTGACCGCGGGCCGCCGGGCTCAGACCTGCCGGCGCACCTCGACCACCCGGAAGCGGTTCGCCACGAAGGCCCCGTCGCACAGCGCCGCGTTCGCCGCCGGGTTGCCGCCCGAACCGTGGAAGTCGGAGAACGCGGCCGTCTGGTTGACGTAGACCCCGCCCGTCAGGTTCAGCGACAACTGCGCCGACTCCTCCAGGCACACCTCCTCCACCGCCCGCTCCACCTCCGCCGAGGTGGTGTAGGCGCCCACCGTCATGGCGCCCTTCTCGCGGATCGTGCGCCGCAGCAGCTCCAGGCCCTGCTCGGTGGAGTCCACCGCCACCGCGAAGGCCACCGGCCCGAAGCACTCCTCCCGGTACGCGGCCTCCTCGTCCGGCTTCGCCGCGTCCAGGCGCACCAGCAGCGGGGTGCGCACCACCGCGTCCGGGAACTCCGGGTTGACCACGGCCCGCGAGGCCAGCGCCACCTCACCGAGCCCGGCCGCCGCCTCCAGCCGCGTCTTCACGTCCGGGTTGACCAGCGCGCCGAGCAGCGCGTTCGCCCGCGCGTCGTCCCCGAGCAGCTTCTCCACCGCGCCCGCGAGATCGGCCACGACCTCCTCGTGGGTGCGCCGGCCCGCGTCCGTGTCGATGCCCTCGCGCGGGATCAGCAGGTTCTGCGGGGTGGTGCACATCTGGCCGCTGTAGAGGGAGAGCGAGAAGGCCAGGTTCGACAGCATCCCCCGGTAGTCGGAGGTGGAGTCGATCAACACCGAGTTGACGCCGGCCTTCTCCGTGTACACCTGCGCCTGCCGCGCGTTGGCCTCCAGCCAGTCGCCGAAGGCCGTGGACCCCGTGTAGTCCACGATCCGCACCTCGGGCCGCGTCGCGAGGGTCTTGGCCAGCCCCTCGCCCGGCCGCTCCACCGCCAGCGCCACCAGGTTCGGGTCGAAACCGGCCTCCGCCAGCACCTCCCGCGCCACCCGCACCGTCAAGGCCAACGGCAGCACCGCGCGCGGGTGCGGCTTGACCAGCACCGGATTGCCGGTGGCCAGCGAGGCGAACAGCCCCGGGTAGCCGTTCCAGGTCGGGAAGGTGTTGCAGCCCACCAGCAGCGCGATCCCGCGCGGCACCGGGGTGAAGGTCTTCGCCAGCTCCAGCGGCTCCCGCTTGCCCTGCGGCTTCGACCAGGGCGCGGCGCCGGGCACCCGCGTCTGCTCCGCGAACGCGTAGGCCACGGCCTCCAGCCCGCGGTCCTGCGCGTGCGGGCCGCCGGCCTGGAAGGCCATCATGAACGCCTGCCCGCTGGTGTGCATGACCGCGTGCGCGAACTCGTGGGTGCGCGCCCCGATCCGGGCCAGGATCTCCACGCAGACCAGCGCGCGGACCTCGGGGCCCGCGTCCCGCCAGGCCGGGATCGCCGCGCGCATCGCGGGCAGCAGCACGTCCGGGTCGGCGTGCGGGTACTCCACGCCCAGCTCGATGCCGTACGGGGAGGTCTCGGCGCCGGTGTACCCGTCGGTGCCGGGCTGGTCGAGTGCGAAGCGGGTGCCGCGCAGGGCCTCGAAGGCCGCGCGGCCCTCGGCGTCCGCGTTCTCCCCGTACGCCTTGGGGTGCTCGGGGTGCGGGGACCAGTAGGCGCGGCTGCGGATCGCGGCCAGGGCCTGCTCCAGGGTGGCCCGGTGCCGGGCGAAGGGCACCTCGCCGGCGGCTGCGGTGTCGTCGGTGGGGGCGGTGGTGACGGGGGCGGACTCGGCGGCCATGGTCGGACCAACTCCTCGTTGAGCCGGGCGGGGACGGGTGGCGTGTTGCGGTCGGGAGTTAGAGTAACCGAACGATCGGTCGGGACAAGAGGCCCCGTGCGGCCTGTGGACAACCGGATACGGGAGGATCGGGGTCATGACAGCCATCGAACGGGGCCGCGTGATCGCGGTGGTCGGCGCCGGAACCATGGGCCAGGGCATCGCCCAGGTGGCCCTTCTCGCGGGTCACCCCGTACTGCTGCACGACGCCCTGCCCGGACGCGCGACCGAGGCGGTGGACGCCGTCGCGGGCCGCGTGGAACGCCTCGTGGCCAAGGGCCGGCTCGACCGCGCCGAGGCCGACGCCGCGCTGGGCCGGCTGCGGCCCGCCCACGCCCTGGCCGACCTGGCCGGGGCCGCCCTGGTGATCGAGGCGGTGATCGAGGACATCGGGGTCAAACAGGGCCTGTTCACCGCCCTGGAGGGGGTGGTGGAGCCGGAGGCGCTGCTGGCCACCAACACCTCCTCCCTCTCCGTCACCGAGATCGCCGCCGGGCTGAGCCGCCCCGAGCGCCTGGTCGGACTGCACTTCTTCAACCCGGCTCCGCTGCTGCCGCTGGTGGAGGTGGTGAGCGGGTTCGCGACCGGGCCCGAGCACGCCGAACGCGCCTACCGGACGGTGCTCGGCTGGGGCAAGACCCCGATCCGCTGCGCCGACACCCCCGGCTTCGTCGTCAACCGCCTCGCGCGCCCCTTCTACGCCGAGGCGCTGGCCGTGTACGAGGAGCGCGCGGCCGATCCCGCCACCCTGGACGCGGTGCTGCGCGAGAGCGGCGGTTTCCGCATGGGGCCCTTCGAACTGACCGATCTGATCGGCCAGGACGTCAACGAGGCGGTCACCCGCTCGGTCTGGGAATCCTTCCACCACAGCCCGAAGTTCACCCCCTCCCTCGCCCAGCGCCGGCTGGTGCAATCGGGGCGCCTGGGGCGCAAGACGGGTCGGGGGTGGTACGACCACACGCCGGGCGCCACCCCGCCCGCCCCCCACACGACAGGTCCCGAGAAGGCCCCGGACGCCGTCACCGTGGTCGGCGACCTCGGACCCGCCGCCCCCCTCGTGGAGCTGATGCGGGCGGCCGGCGTCGAGGTCACCGAGGTGGCCACCGGCGGCCCGTACATCCAACTGCCCGGCGAGGGGCAGCTCGTGCTCGCCGACGGGCGCACCTCGGTGGAGTTCACCGACGTGGTCTCCTTCGACCTGGCCCTGGACTGGTCCACGGCCACCCGCATCGCGCTCAGCGCGAGCGAGGACGTCTCGGAGCGCACCCTCGCCGAGGCGATCGGGCTGTTCCAGCGGCTCGGCAAGCGCGTCAGCCTGCTCGGCGACGTGCCCGGGATGGTGGTGGCCCGCACCGTGGCCATGCTCGTGGACCTCGCCGTCGACGCCGTGGCCAAGGGCGTCGCGAGCGCCGAGGACGTGGACACCGCGATGCGGCTCGGCGTGAACTACCCGCTGGGCCCCTTCGCGTGGCAGGCGAAACTGGGCCGGGACTGGGCCTACGACCTGCTGAAGCAGCTGGACGAACGCTGTCCCGGCGGCCGGTACGCGCCCTCGCTGGCGCTGTTCAGGTCCGGGTACGCGGAGGACGACACGGAGGAGGGGTCGTAAGTGACGACCGTCAGACGGGACACGTACACACCGGAGACGCTGCTGTCGGTGGCGGTCGGGGTCTTCAACGAACGCGGCTACGACGGCACCTCGATGGAGCACCTGTCGAAGGCGGCCGGAATCTCCAAGTCCTCGATCTACCACCACGTGGCGGGCAAGGAGGAACTGCTGCGGCGGGCCGTCAGCCGGGCCCTGGACGGGCTGTTCGCCGTCCTCGACGAACCGGGCGCGACCCGCGGGCCGGCCGTGGACCGGGTCGAGTACGTCACCCGTCGCACGGTGGAGGTGCTGGTCGCCGAGCTGCCCTACGTGACCCTGCTGCTGCGGGTGCGGGGCAATACGCGCACCGAGCGGTGGGCGCTGGAGCGGCGGCGCGAGTTCGACCACCGGATCGCGGAGCTGATGCGGGCCGCCGTCGGCGAGGGGGACCTGCGGGACGACCTCGACACCCGGCTCGGCTCCCGGCTGCTGTTCGGCATGGTCAACTCGCTCGTGGAGTGGTACCGCCCCACGGCCGCCGGGGCGGCGGGCCCGGGGGCCGAGGAGGACGGGGAGCGGCTGGCGGACGCGGTGGTCCGGATGGCCTTCGGCGGCCTGCGGGCGCCCGGCCGCGAGGGCGACCGCCGGGGCTGAGCCCGGCCCGGGCCACCGCGGGCGCGTGGGGGCCCGGGTCGGGGTCGGGTGGGGTGCGGGGGCCCGGGGGCCTCAGGCAGGGTCCAGGGGGGCCTGGGGGCGCGGGACGGGCGTGCCGGGGGGCGCGTCGAGCAGGTCGGTCTCCTCGAAGACGAGCAGGGTGCGGGTGGACAGCACCTCGGGGATGGCCTGGAGCCGGGTGAGCACCAGCTCGCGCAGGGTCCGGTTGTCCGGGGTGTGCACGAGCAGCAGCACGTCGAAATCACCGCTGACCAGCGCGATGTGCGCGGCCCCCGGCAGCTCCCGCAATTGCTCGCGCACGGTGCGCCAGGAGTTCTGCACGATCTTCAAGGTGATGTACGCGGAGGCGCCCTGACCGGCGCGTTCGTGGTCCACCCGGGCCGTGAACCCCTGGATCACCCCCTCGTCGATCAGCCGGTTCACGCGGGCGTAGGCGTTGGCGCGCGAGACGTGCACCTGCTCGGCCACGGAGCGGATGGAGGCCCGGCCGTCGCGTTGGAGCAGCCGCAGGATGGACCGGTCGATGGGGTCCAGCGGCCGGGCCTCCGGTGCACGGGCCTCCGGCGGCCTGGGCGTGCCCGGGACGGGTCCGGCGGGCCCGGCGGGCGGGGTCTCGGGCGGGCCGGTCAGGGGCGGCGCCGGGCTCCGGTCGGGCGCCGCCGGTTCGGGGTGGGCGCGGGGCGCGCCCCCCGGCGCTGGCACCCGCGCCGGCCCCCGTTCCCGGGCCCCTGTCGGCCCCTCGACCCCGCCTCGCGCGCCCCCCGGGCCCCGACCCCCCGGTCCGGCCATTTGTTCATCCGGCATTGCCCCCTGCCTCCCTGTGCTGGACGTCCTGTGTCCATCCCACGGCCGCGTCGCCCGTTTGTCCACAGCCTGGGGGCGCCTGTAGCCAAATTGCCGGGGCAACCGAACAATCGGTAGGTGAGGCGGCTCACACCGGGCCGCCCTCCTGCCCGCTTCCCACGAGGAGGTGCACGCCGTCATGACGGTGCAAGAGCTGCCCGGTGCCGGACCCGCCGACGCGGCCCACCGGCCGCCCACGGCCTCCCCCGCCTGGCGCCCCCGGACCGATCCCGCCCCCCTGCTGCCCGACGCCGAGCCGTACCGGGTGCTGGGCACCCCGGCGGCCGACCGGATCGACCCGGAGCTCATGCGCCGGGCCCACGCCGAGCTGGTGCGCGGCCGGCGCTACAACGCGCAGGCCACGGCCCTGACCCGGCAGGGGCGGCTCGCCGTCTACCCGTCCACCGTCGGGCAGGAGGGGGCCGAGATCGCCGCCGCCCTCGTCCTGGCCGAACGGGACTGGCTCTTCCCGAGCTACCGCGACACCCTCGCGGCCGTGGCCCGGGGCCTGGACCCGGTGCAGGCCCTCACCCTGCTGCGCGGGGACTGGCACACCGGGTACGACCCGCGCGCCACCCGCATCGCCCCGCTCTCCACCCCCCTGGCCACCCAGCTCCCGCACGCGGTGGGCCTGGCGCACGCGGCGCGGCTGCGCGGGGACGACACGGTGGCCCTGGCCATGGTCGGCGACGGCGGCACCAGCGAGGGCGATTTCCACGAGGCCCTGAACTTCGCGGCCGTCTGGCGGGCCCCGGTGGTATTCCTCGTGCAGAACAACGGCTACGCCATCTCCGTGCCGCTGGCCAAGCAGACCGCCGCCCCCACCCTCGCCCACAAGGCCGTGGGCTACGGCATGCCCGGCCGGCTGGTCGACGGCAACGACGTGGCGGCCGTGCACGAGGTGCTGGCCGAGGCTGTGGCCCGGGCCCGGGCCGGCGACGGACCCACCCTCGTGGAGGCCGTCACCTACCGGATCGAGGCGCACACCAACGCCGACGACGCCGGCCGCTACCGCGACGAGGCCGAGGCCGCCGCCTGGCGCGAGCACGATCCCGTGCGGCTGCTGGAACGCGAGCTGACCGCGCGCGGGATCATCGGCGAGAAGGAGATCGCGGCGGCCCACGAGGCGGCCGAGGAGATGGCCGCGGACCTGCGGGAACGGATGAACGCCGACCCCGTCCTCGACCCCATGGACCTCTTCGCGCACGTCTTCGCCGAGCCCACCCCGGCGCTGCGCGAGCAGGCCGCCCAACTGCGCGCGGAACTCGCGGCCGAGGCCGCGGACGCCCCGGAGGCAGGACGATGAGCACCGCCACCACCCCCGCCCCGACCCGCGCCCCCGGCCCCGCCAAGCCCGCGACCATGGCCCAGGCCCTCAACCGGGCGCTGGCCGACTCCCTCGCCGCCGACCCCGACGTGCTCGTGCTCGGCGAGGACGTCGGCACCCTCGGCGGGGTCTTCCGGATCACCGACGGACTGGCCGCCCGCTTCGGCGACCACCGCGTCACCGACACCCCGCTGGCCGAGGCCGGCATCCTCGGTGCGGCCGTGGGCATGGCCATGTACGGGCTGCGGCCGGTCGTGGAGATGCAGTTCGACGCCTTCGCCTACCCGGCCTTCGAGCAGCTGCTGTCGCACGTGGCCCGGATGCGCAACCGGACCCGGGGCGCGATGCCGCTGCCCATCACCGTCCGCGTGCCCTACGGCGGCGGGATCGGCGGGGTGGAGCACCACAGCGACTCCTCCGAGGCGTACTACACGGCCACCCCCGGACTCACCGTCGTCACCCCGGCCACCGTCGCCGACGCCTACGGGCTGCTGCGCGCCTCCATCGCCTCCGACGACCCGGTGGTCTTCCTGGAGCCCAAGCGGCTCTACTGGTCCAAGGCCGACTGGGATCCCGAACGGCCCGAGGGAGTCCCCGGCATCGGGCGGGCCGTGGTCCGCCGGGCGGGCACCGGGGCCACCCTCGTCACCTACGGACCCGCGCTGCCGGTCTGCCTGGAGGCCGCCGAGGCGGCCCGCGAGGAGGGCTGGGACCTGGAGGTCGTGGACCTGCGTTCCCTGGTCCCCTTCGACGAGGAGACCGTGCTGGCCTCCGTCCGGCGCACCGGCCGGGCCCTGATCGTGCACGAGGCCAACGGCTTCGGCGGACCGGGCGCCGAGATCGCCGCCCGGATCGGCGAACGCGCCTTCCACCACCTGCACGCCCCGGTGCGGCGCGTGACCGGGTTCGACATCCCGTACCCGCCGCCCATGTTGGAGAAGCACCACCTGCCCGGGGTCGACCGGATCCTGGACGCGGTCGCGCGCTTGCAGTGGGAGAACTGATGCCGCAGGTGTTGGAGTTCAGGCTGCCGGACCTCGGCGAGGGACTGACCGAGGCGGAGATCGTGCGCTGGCTCGTCGCGGTCGGCGACGTGGTCGCCGTGGACCAGCCCATCGTCGAGGTGGAGACCGCCAAGGCCATGGTCGAGGTGCCGTGCCCCTACGGCGGCGTGGTGACCGCGCGCTTCGGCGAGGAGGGCACGGAACTGCCGGTCGGCGCCCCGCTGATCACCGTCGCCGTCGGCTCCGGCACGGTGCCGACCGGGAGTGGGGTCGGGAGCGGGGCCGGGGCGGAGGCGGAGGACGAGACGGGCTCGGGGAACGTGCTCGTCGGCTACGGGACCGGACACGCGAGCACCGCCCGCCGGCGCCGCGTCCGCCCGCCGGAGCCGGTGGCCGTGCCGCCGACCGCTCCGCCGGTCGCGCCCGCGCCCGTCGCGACCGCGGGGCCGATCGGGTCGGTGGCCGTGATCTCCCCGCTGGTCCGCAAACTGGCCCGGGACCACGGGGTGGACCTGTGGTCCCTG
Source organism: Streptomyces dryopteridis (assembly GCF_049606955.1). NCBI lineage: Bacteria > Bacillati > Actinomycetota > Actinomycetes > Kitasatosporales > Streptomycetaceae > Streptomyces > Streptomyces dryopteridis. The sequence goes on from NZ_CP187113.1 coordinate 2,975,726, forward strand.
CACGGCAGCGGGCCCGAGGGGCTGATCCTGCGCGCGGACGTGGAGGCGGCCCTGCGCGCGCTCGACGTGCCCGCGCCGGCGCCCGTGCCGGACGTGCCCGACGGACCCGGGGCGGGCGGATCCGGGACGGTCGAGCGGATCCCGCTCAAGGGGGTGCGCGGGGCGGTCGCCGAGAAGATGTCCCGCAGCCGCCGCGAGATCCCCGACGCCACCTGCTGGGTGGACGCCGACGCGACCGAGCTGATGGCGGCCCGCGCCGCGATGAACGCGGTGGACGGCCCCCGGATCTCGGTGCTCGCGCTGCTGGCCCGGATCTGTGTGGCAGCCCTGGCCCGGTTCCCCGAGCTGAACGCGACCGTGGACACCGAACGCCGCGAGATCCTGCGCCGGTCCGAGGTTCACCTCGGCTTCGCCGCGCAGACCGACCGGGGCCTGATGGTGCCCGTGGTCCGGGACGCGCACCTGCGCAGCCCCGAGCGGCTCAGCGCCGAGTTCGCGCGGCTCACCGAGACCGCGCGGGCCGGGCGGTTGGGGCCCGCCGAACTGACCGGCGGCACCTTCACCCTCAACAACTACGGGGTCTTCGGGGTCGACGGCTCCACCCCGATCCTCAACCACCCCGAGGCCGCGATGCTCGGGGTCGGCCGGATCGTGCCCCGACCGTGGGTGCACGGAGGGGAACTGGCGGTCCGCCAGGTGGTGCAGCTCTCGCTCACCTTCGACCACCGGGTCTGCGACGGCGGCACCGCGGGCGGCTTCCTGCGGTACGTGGCCGACTGCGTGGAGCACCCGGCGGTGCTGCTGCGCAGCCTGTGACCCCGCAGCCTGTGACCAGGGCTCAGGGTGCTCGTGTGGGCGACTGTTTCACGTGAAACGGCGGGGTCGGTGTTTCACGTGAAACACCGACCCCGGACCGGATCCGGCGAGGGCCGTCAGCCGGCCACCCGCAGCAGCACCTTGCCGACGTGCGCACTCGACTCGACCAGCCGGTGGGCCTCGGCGGCCTCGGCCACCGGCAGGGTCGCGTGCACGACCGGACGCACCCGACCGCTCGCCACCAGCGGCCACACGTGCTCGCGCACGGCGGCGACGATCGCGGCCTTCTCCTCCAGGGGACGGGTGCGCAGCGCGGTCGCCGTGATGCTCGCCCGCTTGGCGAGCAGCGCGCCCAGGTTCAGCTCGCCCTTCACCCCGCCCTGCAACCCGATGACCACCATCCGCCCGTTCACGGCCAGGGCCTCCACGTTCCGGCCCAGGTACTTGGCGCCGATGATGTCGAGGATCACGTCGGCCCCGGCACCGCCGGTCGCGGCCTTCACCTCGGCCACGAAGTCCTGCTCGCGGTAGTCGACGAGGATCTCCGCGCCCAGCTCGGCGCACCGCTTGAGCTTCTCCTCGCCACCGGCCGTCACGGCCACCCGGGCCCCGACCGCCTTGCCGAGCTGCACGGCCATCGTGCCGATGCCGCTGGACCCGCCGTGCACGAGCAGGGTCTCGCCGGGGCGCAGGCCGGCGGCCTGGAACACGTTGGACCAGACCGTCGCCGCCACCTCGGGCAGGGCCGCCGCCGTCACGAGGTCCACCCCCTCCGGCACGGGCAGCAACTGACCGGCGGGCACGGCCACCTTCTCCGCGTAGCCGCCGCCGGCCAGCAGCGCGCAGACCTCGTCCCCGACCGCCCAGCCCGAGACCCCGGGCCCGAGGGCGAGGATCCGGCCCGAGCACTCCAGGCCCGGGTACACGGGGGCGCCGGGCGGCGGATCGTAGAAGCCCTGCCGCTGCATCAGGTCGGCCCGGTTCACGGCGGTCGCCGCCACCTCCACCAGGACCTCGCCGGGACCGGGCACCGGATCGGGGACCGCGGTCCACTCCAGGACCTCGGGGCCCCCCGAACGCGCAATCGTGATCGCATACATGGCCCGGACCCTATGCCCTGCCCGCCCCCGACGCGCGGGGGACGGACGGGCCGCGGCTCAGTTCCCGGGCAGGGTGAGCGGGGTCGGGCCGGTGGGCCCGGCGGGCGGGGCCGCGCGCACGATGACGATCAGCCGGTCGGTGAGCTGCAGGGGTCCCACGTGCACGTCGTCGTAGGCCAGCAGTCGGTGCCCGCGCAACACGCTGACCACCAGGTCCTCGGTCTCGCGGACCCCCTTGCCGACCTCGCACTTGGTCACCGGGCGCTCGATGATGTCCAGCCCGGAGCCCTGCTGGATCAGGTCCTCCATGACGGTGCCCGCGCTCGGGCTGAGCACCGACAGGCCCAGCAGCCGACCGGCCGCGCTGGCGCTGGTGATGACCGCGTCCGCCCCCGACTGCTTGAGCAGCGGGGCGTTCTCCTCCTCGCGGACCGCGGCCACGATCTTCGCGCCCCGGTTGAGCTGTCGGGCCGTCAGCGTCACCAGCACGGCGGTGTCGTCGCGTTGGGTGGCGATGATGACCTTGCGGGCCTTGTGCACCTCCGCCCGGCGCAGCACGTCCGAACGGGTCGCGTCCCCGACCACGCCGGTGAACCCCTCCGCGTTGGCCATGTCGATGACCTTGGCGGACGGGTCGACGATGACGACCTGCTCCTTCTGCAGACCGGTGGCCAGCAGGGTCTGCAGGGCCGAACGGCCCTTGGTGCCGAAGCCCACGACCACCGTGTGCTCGCGCAAGTTCTTCCTCCAGCGGTTGAGCCGCCACTCCTCCCGGGTGCGCTCCGTCAGCACCTCCAGGGTGGTTCCGACCAGGATGATCAGGAACAGCACCCGCAGGGGGGTGATCAGGAGGACGTTGACCAGGCGGGCGCTGTCGCTGTAGGGGACGATGTCGCCGTATCCGGTGGTGGAGAGGGTGACGGTGGCGTAGTAGACGCAGTCGAGGAAATCGACGCTCTCGTTCGCGTTGTCGTGGTACCCGTCCCGGTCGAGGTAGACGATCAGGACGGTGAGGCAGAGCACGAACAGGGCCATCAACAGCCGCTTCGTGACCTGCCGGAGCGGCTTCTCGACCACCCGGCGAGGCAGTTTGATGCGGCGTGAGACGAGCTTCTCGTCCGCGTCGCGGGCCATCGCGTCCTGGCCGTTCAGTTTCACGTGAAACACCCTCCCGAAGACCAGGGCAGGTCGAGGATCTCCAACTCCTGCCCGGCCTCGGCGCCGTGCGGGGGAACGACCGCGAGGGCGTCCGCCCCCGCGACCCCCCGCAGCATCGCGGGACCGTTCCACCGCAACGGTACGCACAGCTCCCCGTCGAGCAGCACCGGGATCAACCGGGTGTCGTGCGGATGCCCCGGCACGGCGTCCCGGACGGCGGCCGTCCACCGGTGCCGGACGGCCCGGCCGGAGAGGGCGCGCAACAGCGGCTCGGCCAGGGTCACCAGCCCCGACACGGCGGCCAGCGGGTTGCCCGGCAGGCCCACCAGGTGGCGTACCCGACGCGGCTCGTCCACGGGGGCGGGCAGCCGGGCCAGCAGCATCGGGTGCCCGGGGCGCACGGCCACCCCGTCCACCAGCAGCTCCGCGCCGAGTCGGCGCAGTACCGGGTGCACGTGGTCCACCGGGCCCGAGGCCGTGCCGCCGGTGGTGAGGACGAGGTCGGCCGCGCTGCCGGCGAGCAGCTCGTGCAGGGTGTCGGCGCCCTCGGGGTCGTCGCCGATCCGGTGCGTGCCGAGCACCTCGGCGCCCAGCGACCGCAGCCACGGGGCCAGCATCGGGCCGAGGGCGTCACGGATCAGGCCCTCGTGGGGCAGGCCCGAGGTGAGGAGTTCGTCGCCGAGGACCAACACCTCGACCCGGGGCCGGGGGTGGGTGCGCAGCTCGTCGTAGCCCGCGGCGGCGGCCAGGCCCAGGACGGCCGGGCTGACCCGGGCCCCCTCGGGCAGCAGCAGGTCACCGGTGCGGCACTCCTGGCCCCGGGGGCGGATGTCCTGTCCGGTGTGCACGAGCCGCTCCGGGTACAGGCGCTCCTTCTCGGCGTCCAGCCGGGCGTGCTCGCTGCGGACCACGGCGGTCGCCGAGGGCGGGACCCGGGCCCCCGTCGCGATCCGGACGGCCTCGCCGTCGGCGAGCGGTTCGGGACCCTCGGAACCGGCCAGCACCCCGGCGCCGGTCCGCACGGTCCAGGGGGCGGGCCCGGAGACGGCCCAGCCGTCCATGGCGGAGGTGTCGAAGGGCGGCAGGTCGGTGAGGGCCGTCAGCGGGCCGGCCAGCACCTCGCCCAGGGCCTCGGCGGCGGGCACCAGGTGCACGCCGCCGCCTCCCGCGTGACCGGCGCGGACCGCGAACTCGCGGGCCCGGTGCCAGGCGGAGGCCCGGTGTCCGCCCCCGTCGGGGTTGCGGGTCACCAGGGCCAGGGCCTCGTCCAGGGCCCGCTCCGGGGGCTGCGGGGCGGTGCCGGTCGCGGCGGCCGGGCCCGGATCCGGGTCGGGGGCCGGGGCCGGGGTCGGGGTCGGCTCCGGAGTCGGTTCCGGGCCCGCGTCGTGCGGGGTGGTGGAGGCGACGGGGGCGGTGGGAGCGCTGGGGGCGGGTTCGGCGAGGACCACGTCCAAGGGGTCCACGGGCCCGAACGGGACGGGAGCGGCGGGAGCGGCAGGGGTGGCGGGGGCGGCCCCCACCGGGTCGGACACCGCCCGCCCGGCCCCGGCCGCGCCGGAGCGGGGCCGGGCCCAGTGGGCGAGGGCGTCGTCGAGGTCGCGTTCGGCGTCCCGCAGGCGGGCGGCCGGATCGGCTTCCTGGGGCGGGGTCATGCCGAGGAGTTCTCCCCGGGCTCCCCCGCGGCCGGCTTCTCCGAGGCCCCCTCCCCCGAGGCGTGGGCCGCCTCGGCGGCCCAGCGCAGGGCCAGGTCGGCGGCCTGTCGGGAGGCCGCGGCCACGGCCGCGGCCGGGTCGGCGCCGGCCGCCTCGGCACGGGCGGCGGCGTACCCGACCAGGAAGGTGGTCAGCGGGGCGGCGGGGCGGGCGACGCCGTGCGCGGCGTCGCGGGCGAGGTCGAGCAGGGTCTTGACGTCCACATCGACGTCACCGAGGTCGAGTTCGCTCTTGGCTGCGGTGATCCATTCGTCCAACACCTTTCCATGCTCCCTGATCCGGGCCCGCGCCGACGCGAGATCGTCCCAGGTGTCGCAGTCGAAGGACGCCAGTTGAGTGGTGCCGGAAGTCCCGGCGGGCACGGGCCGAAGGGCCAGTTCGGCCGTCAGGAGTCGCAACGGCAGGCCGCCGAGCGAACCGTGTTCGGCGGCCAGCAGGGCGCACTCGCGCCGCAGCGGCTCCGTCCGGTACGCCGCCACCAGCGGCTGGTCCCGACCGTCGGCGTCCCGCAGCACGGCCCCCTCCACCGCCGGATCGGCCGCCGCCCGCAGCAGGGCCCCGGTGGTCGCCGGGTCCAGGAACGGCAGGTCGGCGGAGAGCACCAACACCCACGGGGCCCGCACCTCCCGCAGCCCCGCCCACAGCGCGGCCACCGGCCCGCCCCCCGGCGGGTCCTCGCGGGTCCACCGCACGGGCCGGCCGGTGGCCCGCCGCGAGCCCACCACGACCGTGCGCCCGGCCCCGGGGCAGGCGGCCAGCACCCGGTCCAGCAGGGTGCGCCCGCCCACCGGCAGCCCCGGCTTGTCGGCCCCCGACAGCCGACGGGCGGCCCCGCCGGCCAGCACCACCGCGTCGTGCGCCGGTGGCTCGGAGGGGAGGGAGGGATCGCGCGGCGCGTGCGGGGGGAGGGGGGCGTGAGGGGCCATGGCTTCGAGTATGGCCCCGGACGCGAGAACGCCCGCCGCCCCGCGAACGGGGACGACGGGCGTCGTCGTGCCGGGATCCGGCTCAGAGGTACGGGCCCGATCGGACGGCGCCGTGGCCGTCTTCCTCGTCGTCCCCGCCGGAGCCGGGCGGCAGGGCCCGGCGCATCTGCTCCAGCTGCGCCCGCGCCGCCATCTGCTGCGCGAACAGGGCGGTCTGGATGCCGTGGAACAGCCCCTCCAGCCAGCCCACCAACTGGGCCTGTGCGATCCGGAGTTCGGATTCGGAGGGGATCGCCTCGTCGGTGAAGGGCAGGGACAGTCGCTCCAGCTCCTCCACCAGCTCGGGGGCCAGACCGTCCTCCAGTTCCTTGACGGAACTGGCGTGGATGTCCTTGAGCCGGACCCGGCTGGCCTCGTCCAGAGGCGCGGCGCGCACTTCTTCCAGAAGTTGTTTGATCATGCTGCCGATGCGCATGACCTTGGCGGGCTGTTCGACCATCTCCGTCACGGGGACCTCGCGCGACTCGTCATCGGCGCCGCCGACCGCCGCCCCGTCCTGTCCCACGATCAACACCTGCGGGGGGCTGTCCTGCGACCGTTCACTCCTCGGCATCTCCATGCCGAGCATTCTCTCGCACACCTGCGTACTCACACGGTGTGCCCCCGCACGCACGTGATCCACCCTCCGCCCGGCCGGTCGTTGCCGACCCGTCACCGACCCGGGGTCGCGGGCCCGGTCAGCGGCGCAGCCGGACCGCGATGCAGCCCAGGCCCACGCCCATCAGGGCCAGGCCGGTGCCGAGCGGCACCAGGTGCGTGCCGAGCTCGGTGAACCGGGTGTTCGGCCGGGTCCCCAGGTACTGCCGGGAGCCCTCCGCGAGCACGTCCGGGTCCGTCACCTCGGGCACGCGCGGCCGGGCCGGGGCGATGGCCTCGGGGGCCACCGGCGGGGGCGGGACGGGGTGAGCGACCCGGACCGGGGCGGCGGACGGCGCGTCGGGGGCGGGTTCGGCGTCCACCGGGCGGCCGGGGCGGTCACGGCCCTCGCCGGCGGGACTGCCGGCCAGCCGGTGCGGGGCGGTGGGGTCGGTCTCCCCCTCCCCGGCCTCCTCGGCGGTGGCCGCGAGCACCACGGCCGTGACCGGCGCCCCGAGCACGGGCGGGAGGGAGCGGGCCGCGTCGGGCGCGGACGGGAGCAGGAAGAGTGCGAGGAGCGCGCCGGCAGCCGCGGGCACGCCGAGTCCGAGCGTCACGGGGAGGTCCCTCCCGTCCCGAGTGCTGCGTGAACGTCTCGTCCAGCGTCACACGGGGCACCGCCCGGGGCATCCCGGGCGGCGCGGACGGGTCGCCCGAGCGGTCCCGCGCTGTTTCACGTGAAACAGGGCCGGCTCAGCCGACGGGGTTCCCGGTGGAGACGGTCAGGGTGAAGGTCGAGCCCTTCTTCGGGGTGGTGGAGCCCGGCGCCGGCAGCTGCTCCATCACGGTGCCCTCGCCGTACACGTTCTCGTCGCGGACCTGGGTGTTCAACTGCCAGCCGGCGGCCTGGAGGCACTCGCGCACCGAGTTGATGTTCTTGAAGCGGAAGTCCGGCACGTCGACCTGCTGCGGGTCGGAGTAGGAGGTGCGGGCCTCGCTGCAGATCTTCTTGTCCACGGTGGCCCCCAGGTTCGGCCCCTTGTGCCCGGCGACCGCGACCGGAGCGGAGGAGGAGGCCGAGGGGTCGGGATCCTTCGACCCGTCCTTGCCGTTCATCACCAGGGCGGTGACCAGGCCGCCGATCGCCAGCACGGCCACGGCCGCGCCGATCAGCACCGGGGTGTTCCGCTTCCGCCCCGGGCCGCCCGGCGCGCCGGGGGAGGCCGCGGGGAAGGGGCTCGTGCTCTGCGCGGCGGGCGGGTAGGCGTAGCCGCCGGTCTGCCCCGGGGCCTGGTAGGGGGAGGCGGTGGGCGCGGGGGTCGGCGCGTACGGGGACGGGGCGGGGGTCGGGGCGTAGGCCCCGGGGGTGGCGGCCGAGGCGTCCAGCGGCGGGAACACGGTGGAACCGACCCCGGCCCCGCTGTTGGCGGGCGGCCCGCCGGCGACGATCGAGGGCGCCGCCCCGTGCCCGCCCAGGGAGGCCAGCACCCGCAGGCACTCGCCCCGCATGGCCTCGGCGGTGGGGAAGCGCTCGTTCGGGTTCTTCTTCAGCGCCCGCAGCACCAGGGCGTCCATGGCCGGGGTGACGGAACGGTTCACCGTGGAGGGCGCGACCGGCTCCTCCTGCACGTGCGCGTAGGCGATGGCCAGCGGCGAGTCCGCGTCGAAGGGGAGTCGGCCGGTCAGCAGCTGGAACAGCATGATGCCGACCGAGTACAGGTCGGAACGGGCGTCCACGCCCCGGCCCAGGGCCTGCTCGGGCGAGAGGTACTGCGGGGTGCCGACGACCATGCCGGTCTGGGTCATGGAGGTGACCCCGGACTGCATGGCGCGCGCGATGCCGAAGTCCATGACCTTGATCGTGCCGCGCCGGGTCACCATCACGTTGCCGGGCTTGATGTCGCGGTGCACCAGCCCCATCTCGTGGCTGGCGTCGAGGGCGGCGAGCACGTCGGCGGTGACCTGGAGGGCGCGGTCGGCGGGCATCGCCCCGTGCCGCTCGATGTCGGCGCGCAGCACCGAACCCAGTGGGTCGCCCTCCACGTACTCCATGACGATGTACGGCATGACCTCGCCGCCGAGCTCGCCCTCGCCGGTGTCGAAGACCGAGACGACGTTCGTGTGCGACAGTTTCGCGACAGCTTGGGCCTCGCGGCGGAAGCGCTCGCGGAAGGACTGCTCCCGCCCGAGCTCGCTGTGCAGGGTCTTCACGGCCACCGGGCGGTCCAGGGCGGTGTCGTGCCCCAGGTACACGGAGGCCATGCCGCCCTCGCCGAGGAGATCGTTCAGCCGGTAACGGCCACCGGCCAAGGAACCGCCCGCGTACCGGCCCTGGGTGCCGTGACCGCCGTCCTGACTCATGACTCCTGCTTCCCCTCCGGCGGTCCGAGACGCCAGTGCCGTGCTCTTGTCGGTGGCCAGTCTGCCGGAGGCGACCCACACGTCAAGCGAGGTGCCCGTTCTGTGACCGCCTGGCAACGGTCCGGGGTAGTCCGAACGGGGACGGGTGCGAAGGCTGTAGCGTTCAGTCGGAGCACCCGTATCACACCGGACACGTCGAGATCGCTTGTCCGGCCGAGAGAGACGACGGCGAGGACTGATGGCACCCGAACCCGATGGAAACGGCGCCGGGATGCCAGACGGTCCTGAGCTGTGGGGCGCGTCCGGCCTGGTGGGTGACGGTCGCTACCGGCTCACGCACCGGCTCGGCCGGGGTGGCATGGCGGAGGTGTTCGCCGCCGAGGACGTCCGGCTCGGCCGCACCGTGGCCGTCAAGCTGCTGCGCGCCGACCTGGCCGAGGACCCGGTCTCCAAGGCCCGGTTCACGCGCGAGGCGCAGTCGGTCGCGGGCCTGAACCACCACGCGGTGGTCGCCGTGTACGACTCCGGCGAGGACCGGATCGGGCCGAACATCGTCCCCTACATCGTGATGGAGCTGGTCGAGGGCCGCACCATCCGCGACCTGCTGATCAGCGCCGAGGCCCCGGGCCCCGAGCAGGCCCTGATCATCGTCTCCGGGGTGCTGGAGGCGCTGGCCTACTCGCACCAGCACGGCATCGTGCACCGGGACATCAAGCCCGCCAACGTGATCATCACGAACAACGGCGCGGTCAAGGTCATGGACTTCGGCATCGCCCGCGCCCTGCACGGGGCGCAGTCCACGATGACCCAGACCGGCATGGTCATGGGCACCCCGCAGTACCTCTCCCCGGAGCAGGCCCTCGGCAAGGCCGTCGACCACCGCTCCGACCTCTACGCCACCGGCTGCCTGCTGTACGAGCTGCTGGCCCTGCGTCCGCCCTTCACCGGCGAGACCCCGCTGTCGGTGGTCTACCAGCACGTGCAGGACGCGCCGATCCCGCCGTCCCGGCTGCCCTCCTCGCACGGGGTGCCGGCCGAGCTCGACGGGCTGGTGATGCGTTCGCTGGCCAAGGACCCCGACGACCGGTTCCAGAGCGCCGAGGAGATGCGCGGGCTGGTCCAGTACGCGCTCCAGATGCTCCAGGACCAGGGGCCGAACACCGGCACCTGGGGCACCGGCCCCGTCACCATGGCCCTGCCGCACGGTCCCGGGGGCGGTGTCGCGCCCGCGCCGATGGGTGTGACCGGCCCGCAGGCCGGCTATCCCGGCCACGGGAACCCGACCGGGGCCACCTCGCAGTTCGCGGCCCCGATGGTGCCCCCGCTCAACCCGGACGACGGCTCCGCCTTCGGCGCCGGCGGCGGCCAGGGCGGCGGCCACGGCGGCTACGGGGGCGGCGGCTACGACAACGGCGGCGGGGGCGGTGGGCGCTGGAAGAACGTGCTGCTCGCGGTCGTCGCCGTGATCGCGGTGGCGGGCATCGTGGTCTTCGCGCTCAACAACATGGACCTGTTGGGGAACGGCAAGAAGGGGGAGGACAAACCGTCGAACTCCCCCAGCGTGAGCCAGTCCACCGGTTCCCCCTCGCCCACGCCCTCCGAGTCGAAGCGGGCCACGGAGAGCCGGGAAGAGGAGGACACCTACACGCCGACCCAGCCCAAGACGCGCACGCCGAAGCCCCCGCCGGTCACGCACAGCCAGGCCCCCGAGCCCAGCAAGTCGACCGAGCCGGAGCCCTCGAAGAGCACGAAGCCGGACCCGGACCCGAGCGGTTCCGGTGGCACCGGCGGTGACGGCGGCACGGGTGACGGCGGCACCGGCAACAACGGCGGCACGGGGAACAACGGCGGCACCGGCAACAACGGCGGCACGGGCAACGGGGGCGCCGACGCCGGCGCCGGCGGGACGCCCTGATCGCGGGCACACGAGGACGGGCCGGGGCCCGACGGGAGCGGACGTGACGCTCCGGTCGGGCCCCGGCCCGTATTCACCCGTTCGGCCGCACCCGGAAATGCGGGTACGAGAAAATCCGCGCGGGTTCGGCCGCGCGGGGAAAACCGTGTCGGATCAGAGGGCGTGCTGGTACTGCCGGTCCAGATTTCCGGCGAGGGTGTGCACGGTGACGAACTGCGGTTCGATCCGCATGTAGACGGGATCGAAGACCGCGCCGTCCACGAAATGCGGGCCGGGGCCGAAAAGCTCCAGCTCAGTGGTGGTGGGCTCGACGATCTCGGCGGTTCCGGTGAACTGCACGGACCACAGTTGGCTCTCGTTCGAGCTGAAGTTGTCGGCGCCGTAGGCCACGACGCTGCCGTTGCAGGCGTGGTGGTAGCCGAATCCCGAGTGCATTCTCAGCACGACCTTGCCGTCCACCACGATGTGGCGGGCGAGCGCCAGGAAGGGCAGCGCGCGCATGCTGGTGGCCACACGGCCGTACGGCACCCGGCGCAGCAGTTCGATGGCGTGGAGCTCCTCAGGGGACATGTCTTCCACTGTCCGCTCCCGACACCGTGCCGGTAAAGGGAAGGGCGCCCCCGACCCTCGGGTCGTTGGTCCCGAAACGGGACAGGCCGCCCCCGGCCCCGTGGCGGCAGGAGTCCACGGGGCGCCCGCGTGAGGCGATGAGCCGGATGGGCGGTCAGGGCGGCTTCGAAGGGGCTTCGAAGGGGCTTCGAAGGGGCTCGGAAGGAGCCTGGGAGGCGGTTGGGGCCGCGGTGGGGGCTGTGTCCGGCCTCAGCGCTTCTCGGCCTGGAGGCGCGCCACGTAGGCCGCCGCCTGAGAACGACGTTCCATGCCCAGCTTGGACAGCAGGGAGGAGACGTAGTTCTTGATCGTCTTCTCGGCCAGGTGCAGTCGCTCGCCGATCGCCCGGTTCGTGAGGCCCTCGCCGATGAGGTCGAGGATCTTCCGTTCCTGCTCGGTGAGGTTCGAGAGCCGGTCGTCGCCCTTGCCGTTCTTGCCGTCGCGCAGGCGCTCCAGCACCCGAGCGGTGGCCACCGGGTCGAGCAGCGACTTGCCGGCCGCGACGTCCCGCACGGCGTTCAGCAGCTCGTTGCCGCGGATCGCCTTGAGGACATAACCGCTGGCCCCGGCCATGATCGCATCGAAAAGTGCCTCGTCGTCGGCGAACGAGGTGAGCATCAAACACTTGATGTCCTCGTTCTGCGAACGCACCTCGCGGCACACCTCGACGCCGCTGCCATCGGGCAGTCGGACGTCGAGAACCGCGACATCGGGGCGGGTGGCCGGAATCCTCACGAGGGCGTCGGCGGCCGTACCGGCCTCACCGACGATCTCGATGTCGTCTTCGACCGACAACAGCTCATAGACCCCTCGTCGCACCACTTCGTGGTCGTCCAGGAGGAATACCTTGATTTTTCCGTCTTCGCGCACACAGTCAGTTTCACATACTCCCCTCTTCCCTGCCGCAAGTGACCGGGATAACGTGCCGTTGTTCCGGCCCCCTGCAAGGCTGTGACCAGCGCTGCTTCCCGAATCCCCGCGATTTACTTGGAAATCCAAGCAAAATCGCAGGTCAGGCGGGGTTTCGCGGATATGTGGAGCACTGGGTAACGTGCATTGCGCAGGGCACTCGCCGGGGCACCTGTCACGCCTGATTCGGCTACGAGTCGCACCCACCCCGTGCGCGGGAACGAACTCAGGCGAGCCGCACTGGTCCCCGGAGAACCCGGGTGCCGGACCGACGGAGGAGCACACGTGACCGTGGAGAGCACTGCCGCGCGCAAGCCGCGACGCGGCAGCGGCACCAAGCGGACGACCGGTGGAACGACGGGCACCGCCCGCAAGACCGCCGCCGTCGCCGAGGGATCGGCCAAGACCGAACCCCAGCTCGTACAGCTTTTGACGCCCGAAGGGGACCGGGTGGAGTCGGCGGAGAACGCCGAGTTCGCGGCCTTCGTCGAGGACATCACCGCCGAGGACCTGCGCGGGCTCTACCGCGACATGGTCCTCACCCGCCGGTTCGACGGCGAGGCGACCGCGCTCCAGCGCCAGGGCGAGCTGGGCCTGTGGGCCTCGCTGCTCGGGCAGGAGGCCGCGCAGATCGGCTCCGGCCGGGCCCTGAACGACGACGACTACGTCTTCCCGACCTACCGCGAACACGGCGTGGCCTGGTGCCGCGGCGTGGACCCGACCAACCTGCTCGGCATGTTCCGCGGCGTGAACCACGGCGGCTGGGACCCCAACTCCAACAACTTCCACCTGTACACGATCGTCATCGGCTCGCAGACCCTGCACGCCACCGGCTACGCCATGGGCGTGGCCAAGGACGGCGCCGACTCGGCCGTGATCGCGTACTTCGGCGACGGCGCCTCCAGCCAGGGCGACGTCATGGAGGCGTTCAACTTCTCCGCCGTCTACAACGCGCCCGTGGTGTTCTTCTGCCAGAACAACCAGTGGGCGATCTCCGAGCCGACCGAACGCCAGATGCGGGTGCCGCTGTACCAGCGCGCGCAGGGCTTCGGCTTCCCGGGCGTCCGGGTGGACGGCAACGACGTGCTGGCGTGCCTGGCGGTCACCCGGTGGGCACTGGACCGGGCCCGACGGGGAGAGGGCCCGACCCTGGTCGAGGCGTTCACGTACCGGATGGGCGCGCACACCACCTCCGACGACCCGACGAAGTACCGGCGGGACGAGGAGCGGGTGGCCTGGGAGGCCAAGGACCCGATCGCCCGCGTCAAGGCCCACCTGCTGGCCTCCGGCGGCGCCGACGAGGACTTCTTCGCGGAGCTGGAGGTCGAGAGCGAGGCCCTGGGCAAGCGGGTGCGCGAGGTCGTGCGCTCGATGCCCGACCCCGACACGATGGCGATCTTCGACAACGTCTACGCGGACGGGCACGCGCTGGTCGACGAGGAGCGGGCGCAGTTCGCCGAGTACCTGGCGTCCTTCGAGGGTGGGGAGTGAGCGGCATGGCCGTCGAGAAGATGTCGATCGCGAAGGCGCTCAACGAGTCCCTGCGCAAGGCGTTGGAGACCGACCCCAAGGTCCTGATCATGGGCGAGGACGTGGGCCGGCTCGGCGGCGTCTTCCGGATCACCGACGGGCTGCACAAGGACTTCGGCGAGGGCCGGGTCATCGACACCCCGCTCGCCGAGTCCGGGATCGTCGGCACCGCGATCGGGCTGGCACTGCGCGGCTACCGGCCGGTGGTGGAGATCCAGTTCGACGGGTTCGTGTTCCCGGCGTACGACCAGATCGTCACCCAGCTCGCGAAGATGCACGCGCGGGCCCTGGGCAAGATCAAGCTGCCCGTCGTGATCCGGATCCCGTACGCGGGCGGCATCGGCGCGGTGGAGCACCACTCCGAATCCCCCGAGGCGCTGTTCGCGCACGTCCCGGGGCTGAAGGTGGTCTCCCCGTCGAACGCCTCGGACGCGTACTGGATGCTCCAGCAGGCGATCCAGAGCGACGACCCGGTGATCTTCTTCGAGCCGAAGCGGCGCTACTGGGACAAGGGCGAGGTGGACGTCGAGGCGATCCCCGACGCCCTGCACACCGCGCGGGTGGTGCGTGCCGGTTCCGACGTGACCCTGGCCGCCTACGGGCCGATGGTGAAGGTGTGCCGCGAGGCCGCCGAGGCCGCCGCCGAGGAGGGCAAGTCGGTGGAGGTGCTGGACCTGCGGTCGATGTCCCCGGTGGACTTCGACGGGATCCAGCGTTCCGTGGAGCGCACCCGGCGCCTGGTCGTGGTGCACGAGGCCCCGGTCTTCCTCGGGGTCGGGGCGGAGATCGCGGCGCGGATCACCGAGCGCTGCTTCTACCACCTGGAGGCCCCGGTGCTGCGGGTCGGCGGGTTCCACGCGCCGTACCCGCCGGCGCGGTTGGAGGACGAGTACCTGCCCGGACTGGATCGCGTGCTCGACGCCGTCGACCGCTCGTTGGCGTTCTGAGGAGATCGACTGTGACGACGATCCGTGAATTCAAGATGCCCGACGTGGGCGAGGGCCTGACCGAGGCCGAGATCCTGAAGTGGTTCGTGGCGGTGGGCGACACCGTCACCGACGGGCAGGTGGTGTGCGAGGTCGAGACGGCGAAGGCGGCCGTCGAACTCCCCATCCCCTTCGACGGGACGGTGTCGGCGCTGCACTTCGAGGAGGGCGTGACCGTCGACGTCGGTCAGGTCATCATCTCCGTCGAGGTGGCGGGCGCGGCCGGCGTCGAGGCCCCGGCCCCGGAGCGCCCGGCGGTCGAGTCGGCCCCGGCCGGTGGTGACGCCGGGGCGGGCTCGGAGGCGGCCCCGGCGCGGCAGCCGGTGCTGGTCGGGTACGGGGTGTCCCAGGGCTCCACGAAGCGGCGGGCCCGCAAGACCGGCCCGGTGACGGCCCCGACCGTCGCGCCCGTGGTGCCGGCGCAGGCCCCGGCCGTCCCGGCGCCCGCGCCGGTCGTGGCCGAGGCGCCGGTGGAGCCGGTGGGGGAGCGTCCGTTGGCCAAGCCGCCGGTGCGCAAGCTGGCGAAGGACCTGGGCGTGGACCTGTTCGCCGTGGTGCCCACGGGCGCGCACGGGATCGTGACCCGTGAGGACGTGCTGGCCGCGGCGGCGCCCGCGCCGGCGGTCTCCCCGAACGGGACCGCGGCCCCCGTTTCGGCGCCTGCCCCTTCGACGGCCCCGGCCCCGGCCCCGGCTTCGGTTTCGGTGGTGGGTGCGCGGGAGACGCGGATTCCCGTGAAGGGGGTCCGCAAGGTGACGGCGCAGGCGATGGTCGGTTCGGCGTTCACCGCCCCGCACGTCACCGAGTTCGTCACCCTCGACGTGACCCGCACGATGAAGCTGGTCGCGGAGTTGAAGGAGGACCCGGACCTGGCGGGGCTGCGGATCAATCCGATGCTGCTCATCGCCAAGGCCGTGCTCGTGGCGGTCCGCCGCAATCCGGAGGTCAACGCCTCCTGGGACGAGGCGGCGCAGGAGATCGTGCTCAAGCACTACGTGAACCTCGGCATCGCGGCGGCGACTCCGCGGGGTCTGATCGTCCCGAACGTCAAGGACGCGCAGGACAAGACGCTGCCGGAGTTGAGCCGGGCCCTGTCCGAGTTGGTGGCCACGGCCCGGGAGGGCAGGACCTCCCCGGCCGACATGCAGGGCGGCACGATCACGATCACCAACGTGGGCGTGTTCGGCGTGGACACCGGGACCCCGATCCTCAACCCGGGGGAGTCGGCGATCCTCGCGGTCGGCGCGATCAACCCGCGGCCGTGGGTCCACAAGGGCAAGGTCAAGCCGCGTCAGGTCACCACCCTGGCGCTCTCCTTCGACCACCGACTGATCGACGGCGAACTCGGCTCGAAGTTCCTCGCGGACATCGCCGCCGTGCTGGAACACCCCCGCCGGCTGATCACCTGGGCCTGAGCCCCGCGCCACATCCGCACCCGACGCCCCCTCGGCCGCACGTCGAGGGGGCGTCGCGCGTGTGCGCGTGGTGCCTGACCCGAACGTAGCGAGGGGGCCGGGCCGGTCAGGGCCGCATCACGCGAGACGACCGGAACGCGCCCCCGGGGCGGAATGCGGCATGTGCGCACCCCGTGCAGGTCACGGGCGTGCCGGGCCGAAAACAGGAGACCGCGCGCGGTGCGGGCGGCGCCGCGCGCCGGCGCAACCATTTCGACACCCGCCGGGCCGAGGGGGCGGGCGGAAAAGCCTTTTCACCACCCGCCCGCGCGTGTGATCATCAGCGCGGTCGTGGACCGAACCCGGTCCGGACCTTCCTGTCGTTCTCACCCCGGAGCGTTTGTGCGCCTTCGCCTGCTGTCCCCCGCCGACCTCGCCGACGAGGCCGGTTTCGCCCGTGTCGCCGCCGCCGGCGACGAGGACCCCCTGCCCGGCATCGGGCCCGAGAAGCTCCGCGAGGAACTGGCCGCCCGCCGGATCCGACCCGAGTGGATCGGTCTCGCCGAGGACGAGGAGGGCCGGCCGCTGGCCCGGGCCCTGTGGTGGGGACGGGCCGACGGCGAACTCCCGGTGGCCCTCGACTGTCTGCGGGTCTCGCCGGCCGCCGCCGAGGCCGCGGGCACCACGCCGGAGGAACTGGGCGCGGCCCTGCTGGCCCTGGGCCACGAGAGCTTCGGCCGCCGGCCCGAGTACAACCTGATGCTGGCGCCGGACTGGCACGAGCGGGAAGCGCTGCGCGAGGGCGCGGCCTGGCGACGCGCGGCGGCCGCCCGGGGCGGTCTGGGGCGCGAGATCGAACGCCTGCGCTTCGAGTGGACCCCGGAGACCGCCGTGCCGGCCCCCGCGGTCGACGCCGAGCGCCCCGGGCCGGTCTTCCGCCCCGGCACCGACGACGAGTTCCGCGAGGTCTTCGCCCGCGTCGCCGCAGGCAGCCTCGACCTGCACACCCGGGGGGAGCTGGCGCGCGGCGCCACCCCCGAGGAGATCGCCGCCGACGACCTGGCCTTCTACGAGGACTGCCCCGGCGAGCGCTCCTGGTGGCGGCTGGCGCTGCTGCCGGACGGGGAGACCGTGGCGGGGTTCACGGTGCCCTCGGCCACCCCGTACGCCCGCAACGTCGGCTACATCGGCGTGGTCCCCGAGCAGCGCGGCCGGGGCCTGATCCATCCGATCCTCGCCGAGACGGTGCGCGTGCACCGGGAGTCGGGGGCCGAGCGGATCACCGCGACCACGGACGCGGTGAACGTGCCCATGGCGGCGGCCTTCGAGAAGGCCGGGTTCACGGTCACCGAACGCCGGCTGATCTGGGAACGCCAGGACTGAACCGGGCGCCGGGCCGGCCCTGTCCGGGGGCCGGCCCGAATCCCGGACGGAGGGGGATCCTCCGGCCCGCCGCGCGGTAGCGTGCCCCGATCGTGGGCCGACCGGTGCGTGGCAGACAGGAGGCGGGCGAGGTGCCCATCGCCGAGTTGCAGGTCCGGTCCGTCGAATCGACGGACGCGGAGGGCGGAGTGTGCGCGGTCCGGTGCGTGGCGGGGCTGGCCCGGGTGGGGCAGGTCCTCGCGACCGGGTCCGAGCGCCTGGTGCTGCGGGGGATCAATCGCGCGTGGGACGGGGCCCCGGCGGCGGTCCTGGCGCCGCCCCGGGCCGCGACCGTGCGCCTGCGCGGACCGATCGTGCCCCTGCTCGCCCCCGGTCAGCTGCTGACCGGGGTGCCCGTGGAACGCATGGACCTGGCCGAGGCCGAGCTGTGGGCGGCCCAGGAGCCCGTCCCGTCCCAGGCCGAGATGGGACGGGCGGCCCGCGCCCTCGCGGTGGGCCGGATGCACGACGAGGAGCTGCCGACACCGCGCCGACTGCGCTGGGTCGAGGTGGCGCTGGCCGCGGGCGCGTGGACCGGGGTCGGACAGGACCCGCTGGTCGCGGCCGCGGACCGGGCCGCCGTGCGGGGCTGGGCCGCGTACCGGTTCGGGCCGGCCCCCGGCAGCCGGGACCCGGTCTCGCTGTGCGAGGAGTTCCTCGCCCTGGCGGACTCCCTGGAGTTGACCCCGGAGGGGGCGGCCCACGAGGGGCGGACGTGGCGGACCCTGCCCCGGGAGCGGATCCTCCTGCTGCGTCGGCTGCGCAACCTGCTGGCCTGGCCCGTGTCGGTGCGTCCCCTGCTGCCGGCCGAGGCGGCGGAGACGGCGGCCGGGGTGGACCGGTGGGCGGCCGTCCGGGGACTGCTTCCCTGACCGTGCTGTTTCACGTGAAACAGGTGCCGAGCCGGGGCTGTTTCACGTGAAACAAGGGCTGTTTCACGTGAAACACACGCGGCGGGGGCGTTCCGGGCCGGCCCGTCACCCGGGGAGCGCCGTCGGGTGAGAGGGGCCCGACCGGAGGAACTCCCCGCTTCCGGCCCGGTCATTCGGGGCGCGACCGATCGGGTGAAGGGTGTTTCCGCAGGTCGGACGGTGTGTCACGGCGCGTCGTGACGGCGTGTCACGCGCCCGGCGTGACCCGCCCGGTTGCGGGTGTGGGCCGTCGGGCGCTCCGTGGAGGGGTCAGCCAACGGTCCGACCCCGGACCCCATTCGATCGGAGCCTTCCGTGCGCAGTACCCCGACGCGTCTCGCCCGCCTCACCCGCCTCGCCGCACCCGCCGCCCTCGGGCTGACCCTGCTGACGGCCGCGCCGGGCGTGGCCCGACCGGCCGAGGCCCCGGGCCTGGACGCGGTGACCCAACAGGCCGGGGTGCTCGGAGCGCTGGCGGGGGTGACCAAGCCGGCCACCGAGCTCGTGGCACTGGCCGCGAAGGCCCCCGACGGCAAGATCCCCGAGGCGGACGCGAACCGCCTCAAGGGCGAGGTCGCCGCGGCCCTCGACACCCTCAAGTCGGCGCTCCCGGCCGGCGCCCCCGCCGCGCCCGTGCCCGCCCCCGAACTGCCCGCGGCCCCGCCCGTGGAGGCACCGGTGAAGCCGCCGGTCGGCCTGCCCGTCACCCGCGCCCAGGCCGCCCCGGCCGAGCTGATCGCGACCGCCGCCGCCAACCTCAAGAAGTCCGTGGACGCGCTGGCCGCCCCCGCCGGCGAGGCCGCCCCCTGCACCTGCAGCCCGAAGGCGGCGGCCGCCGGGTCCGCCCAGCGGGTCGTGACCGACACCGTCAACCTCACCGCCGCCACCGTCCTCGGGGCCGGCCTGCCCGCCCCCGACCTCGCGGGCCTGCCCAAGCTCCCGGCCCTCCCGGTCGCCACGCACTGACCCGCCCGACCCGGGGCCGGCCGGAGCGGGGGCCCCGGCCGACCCCGGGTCGGGGGCCTGTCCGGGGCACGGGCGGGGAAGACTCGCAGGGGAAGGCACGCCCGCGGGTCCGCGCGCGGGCGGGCCCCGTTCGCGTGGCGGTGCGCGCGCGGCACGGACGGCGCGGTCGGGGGGAAGAGATGACGGAGCCGGCGGGAGCACGGCGGCAGACGGTGGCGGAACTGCGGGCCCGGTTGGCGGCGCTCGGGGCCCGGTGGACCGTCTCCGAGCACCTGCCCGACGGGGACCCGCTGCCCCTGCCGGGGCTCGGCCTGGCCCCCGGCCACGAGCCGGTCACGGCCGCCGCCTGCGGCCCGGTGGACCTGCCCGCGCTGATCGGCCGGGAGAGCGCCAACCCGCACCTGACCCGGCGGCGGGCCGCCCACGGGCTGCTGCCGGAGACCGAACCGCCGGCCCCGGGCACGGCCCGACCGGCTGCCGTGGACTGGCGGCTGCGCTGGGGCCGGCGCTGGCTGACCCGGGTCAAGGACCAGGGCGACTGCCTCTCGGGCTGGGCCTTCGGGGCCACCGGCCTGGTCGAGGCCATGGCCCGGATCGAACACGACGTGTGGGCCGAACGCTCCGAGGGCGACGTGCGCGACGGCATGCGGCGCGCGTGCGGGGAGGGCGAGGACCCCGAGGCCGCGTTGGACTGGATCCGGGTCAACGGCGGCCTCGCCGACCCCGGCTCGCACGGCTACACCGTGCCCCCCGCCCGGCTCCCCGCCGCCCGCCGGGCCGCCTGGCGGGCCGAGTACGCCCCGTCCTGGGACCGCTCCGGCCGCACCGTGCGGATACCCGGGCACGTGCGGCTCGGGGACGTGGAACAGCAGAAGGTGTGGCTGGACACGGTGGGCCCGCTGCTGGCCTGCCTCGACGTGTACGAGGACCTCCCCGCCCTCGGCGCCGGGGTCTACCACCGGGTCGCCGAGCGTCTGCTGGGCGGGCACTGCGTCCTGGTCGTCGGCTACGACGACGCCGCCGGATGCTGGATCTTCCGCAACTCCTGGGGCCCGGACCGGCACGAGGCCGGGTACGGACGGATCGGGTACGGCGAGGCCCGGGTGGACCACTGGGCCAAGCTCGGGCTCCAGGGCACCAACATCGACCCGTGGAGCAAACGCCGGCGGCACACCGGCGTGGTCTACGAGAGCGGCAACGGCCGCGCCCACCGCAATTTCGAGCTGCTGCTGCCCACCGGCACCGGGCGGTTGCAGCACTGGTCCCGGGACGGGGACGCCCCCTACCGGTGGAGCCGCTGCGGGGCCTTCGGCTCCGACGCCTCCGGCCCGCCCGCGTTCACGGGTACCACCTTCAACCGGAACATGGAATCGGTGCACGTCACCACCGGGGGCCGGTTGCGGCACTTCTTCTTCGAGCAGTCCATCCGGGTCTGGCGCGACGCGGGCCTCTTCGGACCCCCCGACGCCGTCCCCGGTTCCTCCCCCGCCTTCATCCAGAGCGACTACGGCAAGCCCGGCAACCTGGAGGTGGTGGTCCGCACCGCCGACGGCCGGCTGAACCACTGGTGGCGGATCAACGGCTCCCCGTGGACGTGGAGCGACGGCGGGCGCTTCGGCTCGGGCATCGCCCACCACGGACCGGCCCTGATCCAGACCCGGGGCCGGCGCCTGGAACTGGTCGCGACCCGCACCGACGGCCGGATGCAACTGTGGTGGCGCGACGACGCGCACGGTTTCACGTGGCGCCCCGGGGAGATCTTCGGCGCGGACGTCACCTCCGCGCCCGCCCTCGTCGAAGGGGACGACGGGGCCGTGGACGAGGCCACGGCCGGCGCGTACGAACTGTGCGTGGCCGCCTCGGGCCGGATCGAGCACTGGCGGCGCGACAACCGGGCCCCCGGCACCGCCTGGGAACGGGCCGCGGTCTTCGGGCACGGCACGGAGGCCGTGATCGGCCTCGTGCAGGGCAGCTTCGGCTTCAACCTGGAACTGATCGCCCGGCGCCGGGACGGCCGCTCCCAGCACTGGTGGCGCGACGGGAGCGGTTGGCACGAGGGCGGGGTGATCGACGCCGACTGAGCGCCCCCACACCTCGGTGGCCCGCCGGCCGGCCCGACCCGAATGGCGCTCCGGGCCGTGCCCGGCGGCCGGGCCCGGGGGAGCATCGGAACATGCCCGTCCGCCGGCGCCCCCCGCGCGTCCTCCTCCTGGCCCTCGCGGTCGGTCTGGGCGCGGTCGGGTGCGCGGACGCCGAAGGGCTGCGGGACGTGGGCGACCTCGGCGAGGTCAAGGCCCCGCTCACTCTCTGGCCGGCCCTGCACCCCTCGCCCGCAGCCCCCGGCCAGCGGCCCGGGACCGCGGCCCCGGTGCCGGGGGTGGCCCGGGTCCCCGACGGTTCGCTGGCCGGGGTGTCGGCGCTCTCGCTGCTGCGGGCCGACATCACGGCGGCCACCCGGCAGGACGGCGGCACCGGCCGGCTGGTGGACCCCCGGGCCGTGCAGCGCCTCGCCCTGTGCGACGAGAGCGAGTCCGGCGGCCCGAAGTGCCCGATGCGCCCGCCCGTCCTCAACGACGTGACCGACGACGGCAAGCCCGACCTGATCGTCGCACTCGACCTCGACGGGCGGCTCAGCGAACTGAGGGTCTACACGGTGCGGGACGGGGTGGTCACCCGGGTCCTGGCCCGGCGGGCCGTGTTGGAGGGGGTCGAGGTCGCGGCCGGACACCTCGCGGTCCGCGAGCCCACCTCCAACCCGAGCAAGGTCTCCGTCTCCGACTACACCTGGGACAAGGACGCGGGCAGCATGGTCCTCTCCCAGCTCACCCTCGACTCCTGCGCCGCCACGACCACGGCGGCGGCCACGGACCCGGGCGTGGTCTGCCCCGCCGAGGGGACCTGAGGGGGCCGGGATGCGCGCGATGAGCAGCCTGCGCTGGAAGATCTCCGCCACCGTCACGGCCGTGTGCTGCGGGGTGGCCCTGGTGCTCGGGGTGCTCGTGCACAACGTGGTGGCCCGGCAGGTGATCGGCGAGGTCCGCAAGGACGCCCAGCGGGCCCTGGAGCAGGCCGTCGCCGACTACGCCTACGGCACCTCGCACGGGGACCGGGACGTGGCCCTGGACCCGGCGGACATGCCCGCCGCGCTGCGCGAGCTGGTGGCCCGGGGCCGCAGCGGGGACATGGTGGGCGCCCGTGACGGCACCCCCGTGATGTGGGCCGCGTCCCCCGCCGACGGGCGGGCCCTGGCCGTGTGGATCCCGTTCGCCGAGACCCGGGACCGGATCCGGGAGATCGACACCGCGATCCTCGCCTCCGCCGCCCTCGCCGCGGGTCTCGTGGCCGTGGCCGGACTCTTCCTGGCCGGGCGGATCGGGCGCCGGCTCGCGGCCACCGCCGCCGTGGCACGGCGGATCAGCGCCGGGGACCTCGACGCCCGGGTCGGGTTCGCGGACGCGGACACCGGCGGGGACCCCGGGCCGGCGGACGGGGACGGGGCGGCCGACCCGGAGCGCCGGCCCGGGCGCTACCGCGACGAGGTGCGGGACGTGGCCCTGGCCCTGAACTCGATGGCCGGCTCGCTCCAGGACCGGCTGGAGGCCGAGAAGCGCTTCACGGCCGACGTGGCCCACGACCTGCGGACCCCCCTCACGGGCTCCCTGGCCGCCGCCGACCTGCTGCCCGAGGGGCGGCCCAAGGAGATGATCCAGGACCGGCTGCGGGCCCTGCACCGGCTCACCGAGGACCTGCTGGAGATCTCCCGGCTGGACTCCGGGGTGGAACGCGCCGACCTGGAGGACCTGGTGCTGGGACCCGCGATCCGACGCATGGTGCCGCCGGGGGACGAGGTCCGGCTCACGGTCGAGGGCGAGACGGTGGTGCGCACGGAACGGCGCCGGCTGGAGCGGATCCTCGCGAACCTGATCGCCAACGCCCGCCGCCACGGCGCCCCGCCGATCGAGATCCGGGTGGCCGGGCCGATCGTGATCGTCCGCGACCACGGGGAGGGCTATCCCCAGGTCCTCATCGACCACGGCCCGCAACGCTTCCGGACCGGTGACCCGGGCCGGGGCCGGGGCCACGGCCTGGGGCTCACCATCGTGCTCGGGCAGGCGGCGGTCCTCGGCATCGGCGTCTCCTTCGCCAACGCGTCGGACGGCGGCGCGGTCACCACCCTGCGGGTGCCGACGGTCTGAACGGCCGGTGCGGCACGCCGTGTTTCACGTGAAACACCGCGCGCCGCACCGGGACCGGGTCGTTCGGGATCCTGCCGTCGGCGTCAGACGCCGATGTTGCCGCCGTCCTTGCGCCACACCGACACCACGGACGGGCGGACGATCTTGCCGGGCCCGTCGGGCCAGGTGGACTGCGGCTTCTCCACGCTCGCCCCGTCGATCTCGCCCGGGTGCTGCACGGCGACCAGCACGCGCTTGTCCTGGATCAGCGGACCGCAGGTCTCGGCCCCGCGCGGGACGGTGAGGAACTGCTTCAGCTCCCCGCGCCGCTCACCGGCCGTGGCCACGCCGAACAGGCCGTCGTGGGAACCGAGCTGGTTGCCGTCCGTGGAGATCCACAGGTTGCCGTGCGGGTCGAAGGCCACGTTGTCGGGGCAGGAGATCGGGCTGACCTTCTCCTTCGGGAACCCGGCGAAGTAGGTCGAGGGGTCCTTGGGGTCACCGGCCACGAGGAACAGCCGCCAGGCGAAGCCGTCGCCCGCCGGGTCGTCGAAGTTCTCGGCCAGTTCGAGGATCTGCCCGTGCTTGTTGAGGTTGCGCGGGTTGGCCTCGTCGGCACCGGCCTTGCCGGCCTTGCCGCGGTCGGTGTTGTTGGTGAGGGCCACGTACACCCGGCCGGTGCGCGGCGAGGGCTCCACGTCCTCCGGGCGGTCCATCTTGGTGGCGCCCACCTTGTCGGCCGCGAGCCGGGTGAAGACGTACACCTCCTCGGCGGACATGCCGGGCACGTGCGAGGTGGTGCCGGTGGCCAGCGGGATCCACACGCCGGAACCGTCGAACTCGCCGTCGGTGGGGTACTTGCCGGTGCCGTCGATCTGGTCGACGGGGGAGTCGCCGGTCAGCTTGGCCACGTACAGGGTGCCCTCGTCGAGCAGGGTCAGGTTGTGCTCGCGGGCGGCGCGGCTGTCGCCCTTCTTCATCCGCTTCGAGGAGACGAACTTGTAGAAGTAGTCAAAGCGCTCGTCGTCGCCCATGTAGATCACCGGGCGGCCGTCCTCGGTCAGCCGGGGCTGCGCGGCCTCGTGCTTGAACCGGCCGAGCGCGGTGCGCTTGCGCGGGGTGGACCGCGGGTCGTACGGGTCGAGTTCGACGACCCAGCCGAAGCGGTGCGACTCGTTGGGCTCCTGCACGGCGTCGAAGCGCTTGTCGAACCGCTCCCACTTGCGCTCGGTGGCGCCCGTGGTCACGCCGTAGCGCTTGAGGCGGGCCGCCTGCGTCGCGTCGGTGACCTGACCGGCGTTGGCGAAGTACTGGTTGAAGTTCTCCTCGCCGTGCAGGGTCGTGCCCCACGGGGTGGTGCCGCCGGCGCAGTTGTTCAGGGTGCCGAGCACCTTGGTTCCGGTGCGGTCGGCGGAGGTCTTCAGCAGCTCCGAACCCGCGGCCGGACCGGTCAGCCGGAACTCGCTGGTCGCGGTGAGGCGACGGTTCAGCTCGTGCCGGGTCACGGCGGTCAACTTGCCAGAACGGTGGTCCTCCTGGACCACGACCACGGACAGGCCGTGCGCGGCCCACGCGATCTCGACCTGCTCCTTGGTCGGGTTCGCCGGGTCGTAGCCCTTGAACATCAGGTTCTCGTCGGTGTACTCGTGGTTGGCCACGAGCAGCTGGCGACGCTCGTAGCGGTCGCCGTAGGGCAGCAGGCTCAGGAAGTCGTTGTTGTAGCCGAACTGACCGGCCTGGGCGGCGGCGGTCTGCTTGTCGGCGTTGAACGCGGGCGCGCCGCGCAGGATCGGCTCGCCCCAACGGATCACGACGTTCTGCTCGTACCCCTTGGGCACGGTCACCTTGTCGTCGGTGTTCGGCGCCACCGGCGCGAACCGCAGGCCCCGCGCGCCGTCCCCGCCGCTGCCGGAGGTCGCCTTGTCGGCGCCGCTCGCGACCGCCTCCGTGCCGCCCCCGCCGAGCACCACCGAGCCGGCGGCGGCCGAGGCCACCGTCACCACGGCGGCCGCCCGCATCATCGAACGCCGCGAGAGGGCACCGGCTATGACGTCGCCGACGTATTCGTTGTCGCTGGTGTTGGGCACCTCGTGGAAGCAGGCGTCGCCACAGCGGTAGCGGCAGGTGAGGGCGGAACGGCCGCCCCCATGCGGGTTGCCGAGGAGCGGCAGGAGCTTGCGCACGGGTGTCCTCCGGAAGCGGGAAGTGCTGGGGTGCCGACAGGGTGTCGGCGTCGACCCGGCTGTGACGCTAAGAGGGCGGTGCGCCGTCGTGACGGCATCCGAATGAACACCGGGTGAATCGGTCGCGTCGGGGCGGGAGTTCACCCGCGCGGTGCTTGTGCAATAGAGCCGGGCCACGGCGGGGGCTCCCCTGCGCCCGCTGGGGCCCCGGGATCGATAACCTTACGTGTCCACTCTGGGCAGGGATATTCCGCGCAGGACGGACAAACGACGCACGCGACGCACGCGAAAGGGCGCGCCCATGGGCATTCGGAACTTGTTCCGCAAGGTGTTCGGCCGGGACCGGACCGAGGCGATTCCGGAGACCGAGGGCGCCGACGCGACCCCGGACACCGGGGCCGAGACCGCGGGGGAGGTCACGGGGGAGGCCGCGCAGGCCGCCGCCGTCCCGGCCGGCGCCGGTGCCAAGGCCGCGCACGGGACCTCCGGCGCCTCCGTGGCCACGGAGACGGCCGCGCCCGCGCAGCCCGCCGTGCCGGCGCAGGCCGACCGGGGCCCCATGGACGCGGCGGCCGAACTGGTCGCGGCGGCCTTCGACAACCCGACGGTGCCCCCGCAGGCCGCGCCGCGCGACCGCGGCCCGCTCACCACCCCGCCGCCGGCCGCCCCGACCCCGCCGGCCCCGACCGGAGGCGTCCCCGAGGCCCGCTCCGAATCCCCGTCCCGCCCCGAACCCCAACCGGAGCCGGAGCGGGAGCCCACCCCCGCCCCCGAACCGCAGCCGCTCGCCGAGCCCACGGCAGAAGCCGCCCCCGCGCCGGCCCCGCTCACGGAAGCCACGGCCGCCCCCGAGCCGAAGCCGGAACCCCTCGCGGACCCCACCCCGAACCCCGAGCCCGCGCCGCTCGCCGAGGCCACTGGCGCCCCCGAGCCCGCCCCCGAGCCGTTCACCGAGGCCACTCGCTCCGCTGAGCCCGCGCCCGAGGCGGAACCGCTCACCGAGCCCACCCCGGGCCCTGCGCCCGAGCCGCTCGCCGAGGCCACTCGCGCCCCCGAGCCCGCGCCCGAGGCGGAACCGCTCACCGGGCCCACCCCGGACCCCGCGCCCGCGCCGCTCGCCGAGGTCACCCCTGAGGCCGAGCCCGCGTCCGCGGCGCTGGCCGAGGTGGCTGGTGCAACCGAGTCCGAGCCGGGGCTCGCGCCGCTCGCCGAGGTCGCCTCCGAGCCTGCGCCGGAGGTGGTCGTCGAGGCGCCCATCGATGCGGACGCGACCCCCGAGCCGGCCCCGGAGCCCCTCGCGGACACTGCCGTGCGCGAGGCCGCGCCCGTCGTCGAACCGGTCGCCGAGGCGGACCCGGAGCAGCGCGCGGAGGTCGAGGCCGTCGTCACGCCGGTCCCGCAGGTCGCCGCCCCCGCCGTCGAACCCGCCCCCGCCGAGGAGCCGGTCGCCGAGACCCCCGTGGCCGGTCGGGGCGGGCCCGCCGTGCCGCTCGCGCGCGTCCGGCGTCGGTCGCCCGAGGTGGCGGAGGCGTACAAGACGGTCGGGCAGGCCCTGCGCCGCGCCGGCCAGGCCGGCACCCGAACCGCCGTGTACCTCGTCCTGGACCGCAGCGGTTCGATGCGCCCCTTCTACAAGGACGGCTCCGTCCGCCGCCTGGCCGAGCACACCCTCGCCCTCGCCGCGCACGTGGACGAGGCCGCGACCGTGCACACCGTCTTCTTCTCCACCGACGTGGACGGCACCGCCGACCTCGCCCTCGACGGCTACACCGTCGACTGGGTCGAGAACACCCACGCCGGCCTCGGCCGGATGGGCCGCACCTCGTACCACCGCGCCGTGGAGCAGGTGTTGGAGCACCACGAGAAGCACCACGCGGCCGAGGGCCGCACCGCCCTGGTCGTGTTCCAGACCGACGGCGCCCCCGACAACCGGCAGCCCGCCCGACAGGCCCTGGTGGACGCCGGTGAGCGCCACCCCGAGGTGTTCTGGCAGTTCGTGGCCTTCGGTGACGACGATGCCAAGGCATTCGAGTTCGTGCGCCGTCTGGACCTGCCGCACACCGGCTTCTTCCCCGCCGGCCCCAACCCGGCCGAGCTGTCCTCGGCGGCCCTCGCCAAGGGGCTCGTCCAGGGCCTCTGACCCGGCGGCCCCGCCACAGGCCCCCGCCAGGCCCGCACCACACGGCCCCGGCACCGCCCCCATCGGGCCGGTGCGGGGGCCGCGGTGTTTCACGTGAAACACGAACGGCGCCCCGGACGGATCCGGGGCGCCGTGCGCGTACACGCGGGTGTCACTCGGCCGGCTTGGACTCCACCGGCTTGCGCAGCGCGATGTTCAGCTCGCGCAGGCGGGCCTCCTCCAGCACCGTCGGCGCGCCCATCATGAGGTCCTGGGCGTTGCCGTTCAGCGGGAAGGCGATGGTCTCGCGGATGTTCGGCTCGTCGGCCAGCAGCATCACGATGCGGTCCACGCCCGGGGCGATGCCACCGTGCGGCGGGGCGCCGAGGCGGAAGGCCCGCAGCATGCCCGCGAACTCGCGCTCCACGGTCTCCGCCTCGTAGCCGGCGATCTCGAACGCCTTGAGCATGACCTCGGGCTCGTGGTTGCGGATGGCGCCGGAGGACAGCTCGATGCCGTTGCAGACGATGTCGTACTGCCAGGCCAGGATGTCGAGCGGGTCCTTCTCCTCCAGGTCCTTCATGCCGCCCTGCGGCATGGAGAACGGGTTGTGGGAGAAGTCGATCTTCCCGGTCTCCTCGTCCTTCTCGTACATCGGGAAGTCGACGATCCAGCAGAACCGGAAGACGTTCTCCTCGAACTGGCCCGCGCGCTTGGCGGCCTCGACCCGGACCGGGCCCATGATCTTGGAGACCTCGTCGAACTCGCCCGCGCCGAAGAACACGGCGTGCCCGGCGGCCAGGCCCAGACGGTCGGTGAGGACCTTGACGTTCTCCTCGGTGAGGAACTTGGCGATCGGGCCGGTCAGCGCGCCGTCCTCGCCCACGCGGACCCAGGCCAGGCCCTTGGCGCCCAGGGAGACCGCGAAGTCGCCCAGGCCGTCGAAGAACTTGCGGGGCTGGCCGGCGGTGTCCGGCACCGGCAGGGCACGCACGTGCTTGCCCGCGAACGCCTTGAACTCGGAGTCGGCGAACACGTCGGTGATGTCGACGAGTTCCAGCTTGGCGCGCAGGTCGGGCTTGTCGTTGCCGTACTTCAGCATCGACTCGCGGAACGGGATCCGCGGGAAGGGCGAGGTGACCTCACGGCCGTTGCCGAACTCGGTGAAGAGCTCGGTCATCAGCTTCTCGATCGGCTGGAACACGTCCTCCTGCTCGACGAAGGACATCTCCACGTCGAGCTGGTAGAACTCGCCCGGCGAACGGTCGGCGCGGGCGTCCTCGTCGCGGAAGCAGGGCGCGATCTGGAAGTAGCGGTCGAAGCCCGAGATCATCAGCAGCTGCTTGAACTGCTGCGGGGCCTGCGGCAGCGCGTAGAACTTGCCGGGGTTCAGGCGGGACGGGACCACGAAGTCACGGGCGCCCTCGGGGGAGGTCGCGGTGAGGATCGGGGTGGCCATCTCGTTGAAGCCGAGCGCGACCATCTTGGAACGGATGGAGGCGATCACGGCGGAACGCAGCATGATGTTGCGGTGCATGCGCTCGCGGCGCAGGTCGAGGAAGCGGTACTCCAGACGCCGCTCCTCGTTCACGCCGTCGTCGGTGTTGATGGTGAACGGCAGCGGGGCGGCCGCGCCCAGCACCTCGACCTCGGAGACCTCGATCTCGATCTCACCGGTGGGCAGCTCGGGGTTCACGTTGTCCGCGCCGCGCGAGACGACCTTGCCGTCGATCCGGACGACCGTCTCCTTGGTGACGTGGCTCAGGGCCTCGTTCGCCGCGGTGCCGGGACGGGCGACGAGCTGCGTGATGCCGTAGTGGTCGCGCAGATCGATGAAGAGGATGCCGCCCAGGTCGCGCCGATTGTGCAGCCAGCCGCTCAGCCGGACGTCGATGCCGACGTCGGAGGCGCGGAGCTCGCCGCAGGAGTGGGACCGGTACCGATGCATCATTCATCCAGTCGTTGTTCTTGGCGGGTGTGGGTTCGAGCCCTCCCAGGTTACCGCCCGCTCCCGCGCGGGCCCGCCCGCCGCCCGCCCCGCGCCCCGTCACGGGCCTTCGGGCCGGGCTCCGGGCCCGGCCCGGGGTCCCGCTCCGACGGCGGACCTGACCAGGGCGCCCGGGGGCCCCACCTGTCAAGATGGCGTCGTGCGCACCGAGGATGTCCTGGCCGCGATCGCGACCGGCCTGTGGCGCTGGGACAACGCCTCCGGGACGGTCGAGCTCGACGCCGAGGCCGCCCGGCTGCTCGGGCTGCCCACGGAGCCGACGGCGCTCTCCGAAGCCGCCGTCCGGTCCCGGTTCCACCCGGTGGACTGGAACGAGATCAACGGGATCATCGCCCTGGCGCTGGCCGAGGGCACCCTCGCCGAGGCCCGACTGCGGATCATGGACGAGGACGGGCGGGTGCTGCGCACCGTGCGCAGCCGGTCCAAACCGCTGCTCCACGTGGACGCGGCCGGCGGCTCCGATTTCGAGCTGGTCGGCACCATCCAGGAGATCGCCGAGCCGCAGCCCGGCACCACGGCCGCGCACACGCCGATCACGGGCGACTGGCGGCGTTCCCGCGAGGCGTTCCTGCTGGACGCCGGGCGGGCCCTGGCGGAGGCCCGGTCCACGGCCGAGGTGCTGCGGGTCGCGGCCTCGCTGTCGATGCCCGGGTTCATCCCGGACGGGCTGGCCGTGTTCGGGGTGGAGGGCGACCGGCTGTCGATCATCGGGCACCACGGGCACGGGCCGGGCGCCGAGGGGCCCTTCACCGACATGCGCCTGGACACGAACTACCCGGCGGCCGAGGTGGTGCGCACCGGGCGGGCCATCTACCTGCCGTCGCCGGAGGAGTACAAGCGCCGGTTCCCCGCCACCTGGCCGTTGGCCCGGCACTTCGGGCGGGTCTCCTGGGCCTTCCTGCCGCTGGTGGTGGCGGGACGGACGATGGGGGCGTGGATGGCGGCGTTCACGTACCCGGTGGGCTTCACCCCCGACGAGCGGTCGGTGTTGACCACGGTGGCCCGGATGCTGGCGCAGGCCCTGCAACGGGCGGGGGCGGCGGAGTCGGAGCGGGAGCTGACCGACGGGCTGCAACGCTCGATGATGCCGACCCTGGGCCCCGAGATCCCGGGGATGACGGTGGCCGCGCGGTACGTGCCCACCGGCGGCGGGCTGGAGGTGGGCGGGGACTGGTACGACATCATCCCCTTGCCCTCGGGCCGGTTCGCGCTGGTCATCGGGGACGTGCAGGGCCATGACGTGCGGGCCGCGGGCCTGATGGGGCAGCTGCGGATCGCGGTGCGCGCCTATGCCTCGGAGGGGCACCGGCCGGACGCGGTGCTCTCCCGGGCCTCCCGCTTCCTGGCCGGTCTGCACGCGGGCGCGGACGACGCGGTGGCGGGGGTCGACGACCCGGAGTCGGCCGGCGCGCGCTTCGCGACCTGCCTGTACGTGGAGTGCGATCCGGTGACGGGGCGGCTGGAGGCGGCGCGGGCCGGGCATCCGGAGCCGGTGGTCCGGATGGCCGACGGGACGGTGCTGACCCGGCCCGTGGAGGGCGGGTTGCCGCTGGGCATCGTGCCGGACACGGACTATCCGACGACGCGGTTCGCGCTGGAGCGCGGCGAGACGATGATGCTGTGCACGGACGGGCTGATCGAGACCGGCGGGCACGACCTGGACACCGGGTGGGTGCGGCTGCGGGCCCTACTGGAGGGACACGGGAAGCCGGGGGAGAGCCTGGAGGCCCTGGCCGACCGGCTGGTGTCGGCCGTGCACGGCCCCTCATCCCACCACACGACGGGGCCGCTCGCGGACCGGCGCGAGGACGACATCGCGGTGGTGCTGCTGTGTCGGGAGGGGCCCGAGTGCGGGTGCGGGAGCCCGGCGGAGCATCCGGCGGGGCCGGTGCGCCGCACCGTGCTGACGGTCGGGCAGGACGAGCCCGAGCGGATCTCCGGAGCCCGCAGGCAGGTCCGGGAGCTGTTGCACGACTGGGCCGACGAGGAGCAGTTGGACTCGGTGGTGCTGATGGTCTCCGAGGTGGTGACCAACGTGTTGGTGCACACCGACGGGGACGCGGTGTTGGTGGCCGAGGCGGTGGGCGAACCGGGGTCCCGGCGGCTGCGGGTGGACGTGGCCGACGGCAGCGACGAGCCGCCGCACAAGCGAAGGCCCGGGGAGATGGCCTCCAGCGGGCGCGGGGTGCTGCTGCTGGAGCTGCTGGCCGACGCCTGGGGGGTGGATCCGCGCGGCGAGGGCAAGTCCACCTGGTTCGAGCTGCGGGAGCGGCCGGCCGGTGCGGGGGGAACGGGACCGGAGGCGGAACACCCCCTAGCCTGACGGGGTGATCAGCTCTCTGCTTCCCGAGCCCGTGCGGCGCTTGGCCGCCTGGTGTGTCGTCTTCCTCGTCGTCACCGGGGTGGTGGCGGTGTTGGTGTGGTTGTGCACGGTGTTCCGGACCGCCGTGACCCCCGTGCTGCTGGCCCTGTTGGGCACGGCCCTGCTGGGGCCGGTGTACCGGCGCCTGGTGGCGCTGCGGGTGAACCGCTCGCTGGCGGCCGGCGTCACCTGTCTGGCCGTGGTCGCGGTGGTGGGCGGGGCCGGGTACGTGGTGGTCGCGGCGCTGGTGGACACCGGGGACCAGATCATCGCCTCGCTGCGGCAGGCCGGGGCCGATCTCACCGAGCACTTCGGGGCGGCTGGCACCTCCCTCCAGGACCTGGCGGGCAACGCCAAGGAACTGCTGGGCAAATTCGGCGGGACCGCGGCGACCGGGGTGCTCACGGGGCTGAGCGCGGTGGGTTCGATGCTGGCCACGGCGGTGCTCGCGTTGCTGCTGATCTTCTTCTTCCTGCGCGATTCGCACCGGGCGATGGACGGGCTGCGGGGGCTGGCCCCGCGGGCGGGCGCGGATCTGGTCGAGGCCATGGCCCGGCGGGCCTTCGAGGCCGTCGAGGGCTTCATGCGGGGCACGACGTTCATCGCGCTCATCGACGCGATCTGCATCGCGGTGGGCCTGCTGATCCTGGACGTGCCGGGGGCGGTGGGGCTGGGCGCGCTGGTCTTCGTCGGCGCGTACATCCCGTACCTGGGCGCGTTCATCTCGGGTGCGGTGGCGGTGTTGGTGGCCTTCGCCGACCGGGGGTGGCTGATCGGGCTGTGGGCGTTGGGGGTGGTGCTCGCCGTGCAGGTGCTGGAGGGGCACGTGCTCCAGCCGATGATCCAGAGCCGCACGGTGCAGATGCACCCGGCCGTGGTGATGTTGGCGATCACGGCCGGGGCGAGTGTGGCGGGCATCCTCGGGATGCTGCTGGCGGTGCCGTTGGCGGCGGCGGCCTTCGGGGTGTTCTCGGAGCTCCGCACGCGGTACGGCTCGGGGCCGGACCCGGCCGGGGGCGGGACGGGCGAGGACGGGTCGGACGGCGCCCTGCCGGAGGTCGTGCCGGGGCGTTGACCGGTCCCGGTCCCGGTCCCGGGCGCGGACGCGCCGACGGGCGGTGGTGTTTCACGTGAAACACCACCGCCCGTCGGGCTGTCGGGGGGTCGTCCGGTCGTCCGGGTCCTGGGTCAGAGGGTGTCGCCCGGGTCCGTGTGCGGGACCCGGGGGGAGTTGGGGATGACCCCGAGGCGGCCGGCCTGGAAGTCGTCGAATGCCTGCTGGAGTTCGGCGCGGGTGTTCATGACGAACGGTCCGTAGTGGGCCATGGGCTCCCGGATGGGACGCCCACCGAGGAGCACGACCTCCAGCGCGGGGGCGTTGGAGTCCTGCGCGGTGTCGGCGGAGAGGGTGATGGAGCCGCCCTCGCCGAAGATCGCCGTCTGGCCGGTGTGGATCGGACGGCGGTCGGTGCCGACGGTGCCGCGGCCGGCCATGACGTAGGCGAGGGCGTTGAAGTCCTCGCGCCACGGCAGGGTGATCCGGGCGCCCGGGGTGATGGTCGCGTGGATCATCGTGATCGGGGTGTGGGTGATCCCGGGGCCCTGGTGCCCGTCGAGTTCGCCCGCGATGACCCGGAGCAGGGCGCCGCCGTCGGGGGTGCTCAGGAGCTGCACCTGACCGCCGCCGATGTCCTGGTAGCGCGGGGCCATCATCTTGTCGGCGGCCGGCAGGTTGACCCAGAGCTGGAGCCCGTGGAACAGGCCGCCCGAGACCACCAGGGACTCCGGCGGGGCCTCGATGTGCAGCAGGCCGGAGCCGGCCGTCATCCACTGGGTGTCGCCGCCGTTGATGACGCCGCCGCCCCCGTGGCTGTCCTGGTGCACGAAGGTGCCGTCGATCAGGTAGGTCACCGTCTCGAAGCCGCGGTGCGGGTGCCAGGGGGTGCCCTTGGGCTCGCCCGGCGCGTACTCCACCTCGCCCATCTGGTCCATCATGATGAACGGGTCGAGGTACTGGTAGTTGATGCCGGCGAACGCGCGGCGCACCGGGAATCCCTCCCCCTCGAATCCGGCCGGGGCGGTGGTGACGGCCAGGACGCGACGAGCGGCGGCGGTGGCCGGCTCGGTCACGCGCGGGAGCGTCAACGGGTTCTCAACGGTCACAGCGGGCATGGCGGGACCTCCTTCTGCGGCGAGTCTAGTTGAAAGTTGAACTTTCTGCCACACCTCCCCAACGCGGGCCCCCCGGCCGGCATTCCCGACCCGGAAAACCCCTGGTGGGACGCGGTTCGGGGCGGCCGGGCGGGCGCCGGGCACACGAAAAACCGCCCGGCCGGAGGGCTCGGGCGGTGCTGCGGGTCGGTGTCGCGGCCGACGGGGGTGGGTCAGCCGTACATGCGGCGCATGGCGTAGTCCACCATCTGCTCCACGGCCTTGGCGTCGAAGACCATCCGGTGGTCGCCCTCCATGTCGAGGACGAATCCGTAGCCGGTCGGGAGCAGGTCGATCACCTCGGCCCCGGTGATGGTGAAGTACTTGGACTCCTTGCCCGCGTACCGGCGCAGCTCCTTGAGGGTGCTGAACATCGGGATCACCGGCTGCTGGGTGTTGTGCAGGGCCAGGAAGCCCGGGGTGTCCCCGCGCGGGCAGTAGACCTTCGAGTTCGCGAAGATCTGCTGGAAGTCCTCCGGGGAGAGGGAGCCGGTGGTGAAGGCGCGCACGGCGTCCCCGAGCGACGGGGGCGAGGGCTCCGGGTAGAGCGGCTGCTCCGCGTAGCCGGCGGCCATCTGCTGCGGAGGGGCGTACTGCTGCCCCGCGTTCTGGTCGTAGCCGTACATGGGCCACAGCGTACCGAGCGGCCCACCCCGAGGGGCACGCGATCCGGACACGCTTGATGCTGGTCACACTCGTCAATCAAGGGTTGATTCTTATTACCCGTGGGTAGCATCATGACGTTACCGATTGGTACGCACGAGGACCCTGTCTCCCGAGCCTTTACGGAGCCGTCGCCATGGGGCACTACAAGTCGAATCTTCGCGACATCGAGTTCAACCTCTTCGAGGTGCTCGGTCGTGACCACGTCTACGGCACCGGCCCGTTCGCGGAGATGGACACCGAGACCGCCAAGGACGTGCTCTCCGAGCTCACCCGGCTGGCGGAGAACGAACTGGCCGCGTCCTTCGCCGACGCCGACCGCAACCCGCCGGTCTTCGACCCGGCGACCAACACCGCCCCGGTCCCCGCGACCTTCAAGAAGAGCTACGAAGCCTTCATGGAGTCCGAGTACTGGCGCCTGGGCCTGCCCGAGGAGATCGGCGGCACCACCGCGCCCCGCTCCCTCATCTGGGCCTACGCGGAGCTGATCCTCGGCGCCAACCCGGCCCTGTGGATGTACTCCTCCGGTCCCGCCTTCGCCGGCATCCTCTTCGAGGAGGGCAACGAGGCGCAGAAGAACATCGCGCGGATCGCCGTCGAGAAGCAGTGGGGCTCCACCATGGTCCTCACCGAGCCCGACGCGGGCTCCGACGTGGGCGCCGGCCGCACCAAGGCCGTGCTCCAGGAGGACGGCTCCTGGCACATCGAGGGCGTCAAGCGGTTCATCACCTCGGGCGAGCACGACATGTCCGAGAACATCCTCCACTACGTCCTCGCCCGCCCCGAGGGCCACGGCCCGGGCACCAAGGGCCTCTCCCTCTTCCTGGTCCCGAAGTTCCACTTCGACTGGGAGACCGGCGAGCTGGGCGAGCGCAACGGCGTGTACGCCACCAACGTCGAGCACAAGATGGGCCTCAAGGCGTCCAACACCTGCGAGATGACCTTCGGCGACCAGGAGCCCGCCAAGGGCTGGCTGATCGGCGACAAGCACGACGGCATCCGTCAGATGTTCATGATCATCGAGTTCGCCCGGATGATGGTCGGCACGAAGGCCATCGCCACCCTCTCCACCGGCTACCTCAACGCGCTGGAGTACGCCAAGGAGCGCGTGCAGGGCCCCGACCTCGCGAACTTCATGGACAAGACCGCGCCCAAGGTCACCATCACGCACCACCCCGACGTGCGCCGCTCCCTCATGACGCAGAAGGCATACGCCGAGGGCATGCGCGCCCTGGTGCTCTACACCGCGGCCGTGCAGGACGAGATCGCCGTCAAGCAGGCCGCCGGCGAGGACGCCTCCGCCCAGGTCGGCCTCAACGACCTGCTCCTCCCGATCGTCAAGGGCTACGGCTCCGAGCGCTCCTACGAGCAGCTCGCCCAGTCCCTCCAGACCTTCGGCGGCTCCGGGTACCTGCAGGAGTACCCGATCGAGCAGTACATCCGCGACGCCAAGATCGACACCCTCTACGAGGGCACCACGGCCATCCAGGGCCAGGACTTCTTCTTCCGCAAGATCGTCCGCGACCAGGGCGCCTCGCTGAACCTGCTCTCCGAGACCATCAAGAAGTTCCTCGCCGAGGCCGAGGGCGGCGAGGAGCTGGCCGAGGCCCGTGCCGCGCTGGCCACCGCCGCCGTGGACCTGGAGGCGATCGTCGGCCGGATGATCACCGACCTCACCGCCACCGGCGAGGACGTCCGCAACATCTACAAGGTCGGCCAGAACACCACCCGCCTGCTGCTCGCCTCCGGCGACGTGGTCGTCGGCTGGCTGCTGCTCAAGGGCGCGGCCGTGGCCGCCGCCAAGCTGCCCACCGCCTCCGCCAAGGACCGCGCCTTCTACCAGGGCAAGATCGCCGCGGCGAAGTTCTTCGCGAGCCAGGTGCTCCCGGGCCTCGCGGTCCAGCGCTCGCTGGCCGAGAGCGTGGACAACACCCTCATGGACCTCGACGAGTCGGTCTTCTGACCCTCCCGAGTCCCCTCCGGCCGGCGCGGCCGCTCCTTGTGAGCTCCCGCGCCCGGCCGGCCCCCTGCGTACGCGGTGTGTGTACGAGGCCGGGCCGGACCCTCGCACAGGGGTCCGGCCCGAGCTGTTTCACGTGAAACACCGAACCTGTTTCACGTGAAACAGGCCCTCCCGCCCCCTGCCGGCGCGCCGCGCCCGCACGAATGTCCGCCGTCCGTGGCAGGCTCGATGACATGAGTCCACAGGAGCCGCAGCACCCCCACCAGACCCGGGGCTACTCCGTCCCCAGCGGCAGGCCCTACGCGCTGAAGGAACTGCACGCCGGGCTCAACGTCGTGGGGGACATGGCCAAGGAGCTCTACGACGGGGCCCACCCGGCCGAGTACGAGGCCATCAGCGACGCGCTGTACACCACCTTCCGCGCCGCCGCCGGGCTCGCCCCGGCCAAGAGCCACACCGGCTGCGCGGAACACCCCGACGGCGCCCTCGACCCCGAGCCCCCCGAGGGCTGGGGCCTCTGCCTCATCTGCAACGACCGGCGCCGCCGACACCTGCGCGAGACCGGCCGTCGCACCGCGCCGATCACCCGCACCCGGGCCGAGGAGCGCCGCCTGGGCTACCCCGTCCCGCCCCCGCCCTACACGCTCGACGGGCTGCGCGCCCAGCTCGCCCGACTGGAGGAGGGCCGGTTCCACCTCACCGTCGCCTCCCCCGAGCAGGAGTTCGCCCGGGTCGCCGACGATCTGCACCGCGCGTTCATCGTCGCCCGCGAACTCTCCCGCGCCCGCACCGCCTCCGGCTGCCCCGAACACCCCGGCGCGCCCACCGATCCGACCGCCCCACCCGGCGAGGACTGTATTTTTTGCGCCGGACGCAAGAGACGCGCACAGCGGCCCGAGGACGTCCCCGACATGCTCCCCCGCATCCGTCGGGGCGAGCGACGGCAATTGCAGCGCCGCTTCGAGCGACCTCCGGGCTGAGCCCCGACGGAAGGGCGCACACGCGCGCCGGCCCGTCACAAGGCGGCTTCGCGGCCGAACGCCGCTGTCCGGACTGACGCACACGACCGTCGTTAAGGTGAACTACATGAGTGCTCCCGCCCGCTTCGACCGCGGCCACACGGACGACCTGATGACCTTCCTCGCGGCGAGCCCGACGCCGTACCACGCGGTGGCCAACGTGGCCGAGCGGCTGGAGAAGGTCGGGTTCCGGCAGGTCTCCGAGACCGACGCCTGGGACGCGGGCACCGGTGGGCGGTTCGTGCTCCGGGGCGGCGCCGTCATCGCCTGGTACGTGCCGGAGGGCGCGGCCCCGCACACCCCGTTCAAGGTGATCGGCGCGCACACCGACTCCCCCAACCTGCGGGTCAAGCCGCTGCCCGACACCGGCTCCCAGGGCTGGCGGCAGGTGGCCGTGGAGATCTACGGCGGCACCCTGCTCAACACCTGGCTGGACCGCGACCTCGGCCTGGCCGGCCGCCTCACCCTGCGCGACGGCACCGAGCACCTCGTCAACGTGGACCGCCCCCTGCTGCGGGTCCCGCAGCTCGCCGTGCACCTCGACCGCTCGGTCAACACCGACGGGCTCAAGCTCGACAAGCAGCGGCACATGCAGCCCGTCTGGGGCCTGGGCGAGGCCCGCGAGGGCGACCTCATCGCCTTCCTGGAGGAGGAGGCCGGCCTGCCCGCGGGCTCGGTCGCCGGCTGGGACCTCATGGTCCACTCGGTGGAACCGCCCGCCTACCTCGGCCGCGACCGCGAGCTCCTCGCCGGTCCCCGGATGGACAACCTGCTCTCGGTGCACGCCGGCAT
The DNA here is from genome assembly GCF_049606955.1 of Streptomyces dryopteridis. Classification (NCBI taxonomy): domain Bacteria; kingdom Bacillati; phylum Actinomycetota; class Actinomycetes; order Kitasatosporales; family Streptomycetaceae; genus Streptomyces; species Streptomyces dryopteridis. The sequence continues at coordinate 3,014,572 of NZ_CP187113.1, forward strand.
CGCCGCCCTGGCCGCTGTCGCGAACTCCGGCGCCCCCCTGGACCACATCCCGGTCCTCGCCGCCTTCGACCACGAGGAGAACGGCTCCCAGTCCGACACCGGCGCCGACGGCCCCCTCCTCGGCACCGTGCTGGAACGTTCTGTCTCCGCGCGCGGCGGCGGTTTCGAGGACCGGGCCCGCGCCCTGGCCGGCACCGTCTGCCTCTCCTCCGACACCGGCCACGCCGTCCACCCCAACTACGGCGAACGCCACGACCCCACCCACCACCCCCGCGCCAACGGCGGCCCCATCCTCAAGGTCAACGTCAACCAGCGCTACGCCACCGACGGCACCGGCCGCGCCGTCTTCGCCGCCGCCTGCGAGCGGGCCGGGGTGCCCTGGCAGACCTTCGTCTCCAACAACTCCATGCCCTGCGGCACCACCATCGGGCCGATCACCGCCGCCCGGCACGGCATCGCCACCGTGGACATCGGCGTCGCGATCCTCTCCATGCACAGCGCCCGCGAACTGTGCGGCGCCGAGGACCCGTACCTGCTGGCCAACGCGCTCGTGGCCTTCCTCCAGGGCTGACCCGCGCTCCGGGCCCGCGCCGCACCGCGCGGCGCGGCGCGGGCCCCGGTCCGTCCCGGGCTCAGGCCCCCGGGCCGGACCCCCGCTCCGCGTCCTCGGCGTCCTCCTCCATGCCGGCCAGGACCAGGGCCAGCCGGCCCGCCCCCTCGGCCGTCAACCGCACCGGCACCCCCCAGTCCTGCTGGTGCACGTGGCACGCCGGGTAAGGGTTGTCCGGGTCCTCGTCGCAGGACGCGGCCATCGCCGAGACGTGCAGCACGCCCTCGGTCACCCCGGCGCCCCACACCAGGTCGCGGGCCAGGTCCGTGCCCGCGCCCGAGCCCTCGGCCAGCAGCTCCGGCGGGGTCGAGGAGACCAGCAGCCGGGTCGAGGGCCCGTAACGGGTGTCGAGCTTCTGCCCGGAGGGCGCCCGGAAGACCACGTCCAGACGCAGGGATCCGGCCGCGACCTCGGTCGCGGCCCGTCGCGTGCGGTGTGCCACCGCCGGGACCACCACGGCCTCCTCCGGCAGCCGCAGCCGGGTCAGCCGGTGCCGGGCCGACTCCACGACCACCAGCTCCCCGTCCACGAGGACCGCGTCGCTCGGCTCCCGCAGGTCCCCGGCGAGGGTCGTGACCTCCCCGGTGGCGGGGTCGTAGCGGCGCAGGGCGTGGTTGTAGGTGTCGCAGACCGCCACCGAGCGGTCCGGCAGGACCGTCACCCCGAGCGGGTGCTGGAACAGGGCCTGCCCGGCGGCCCCGTCCCGGTGCCCGAAGTCGAAGAGCCCGGTTCCGACGGCCGTGCGCACGGTGTGGCCGCCCGCCCCGTCGGGTTCGATCCAGCGCAGCGCGCTGGTCTCCGAGTCCGCCAGCCAGAGCCGGTCCTCGCCGTCGGCGGCGAGCCCGGAGGGCTGCGCGAACCATGCCTGGTCGGCCGGCCCGTCCACGAGCCCCTCGTTGGTGGTGCCGGCGGCGAGGGCCACGGCGGCGGTCTCCGGGTCGTAGGTCCACAGCTGGTGGACGCCCGCCATCGCGATCCACACCCGCCCCCGCCACCAGGCCACGTCCCAGGGCGAGGACAGATCCACCTCCAAGGCGGGACCCGAGGTGGCGGAGCCCTGCCACCACTGCCGGCCGGTGCCGGCCACGGTGGTGACCTCGCCGGTCGCGGGCTCGAAGCGGCGCAGCGCGTGGTTCACGGTGTCGGCGACGATCACCGAGCCGTCCGGGAGCAGGGCCAGGCCCTGCGGCTCGCTGAAGGAGTCGGGCCCGAACCCGCGCTCGCCGGACCCGATCCGCCGCACCACGGTCTCCCCGTCCGGGGCGAACTCGACGAGCCGGTGCCGGGTGGTGTCCGAGACCAGCAGGTTGCCCGAGGGCAGCACCAGGGCCTTGCCCGGGAACCGCAGGTCGCCGGCGACCGGCTCGGGGGCCACGTACGGCCCGTCCCCGCGCCGGAGGGTGCCCTTGGCGGCGTGCTCCTCCTCCAACTCGGTCACCAGGCGCTCCAGGGCGTGCGCGTGCCCCTCGCCCGCGTGCTGGGCCACCACGTACCCCTCGGGGTCGATCACGACCAGGGTGGGCCAGGCGCGGACCGCGTACTGCTTCCACGTGGTCAGCTCGGGGTCGTCGAGCACCGGGTGGGCCACCCCGTAGCGCTCGACCGCGTCCACCACGGCCGCGTGATCGGCCTCGTGCACGAACTTGGGCGAGTGCACGCCGATGACGACGACGGTGTCGCGGTGCTTCTCCTCCAGTTCCCGCAGCTCGTCGAGGACGTGCAGGCAGTTCACACAGCAGAAGGTCCAGAAATCGAGGATCACCACGCGTCCGCGCAGGTCGGAGAGGGTGAGCTCGGTCCCTCCGGTGTTGAGCCAGCCGCCCTTCCCGACGAGCTCGGGAGCCCGGACGCGGGCGCGTTTGCGGGGGGTGGGCGAGGAGGTGGGGTCGGATGCTCCGGGTGCGGCAGAAGTCATGGTGACCAGGGTGCCGGCCGGTGTCCGAGGGGTGGGATTCGCAGGTCGGGGGCTGGGAAGCATCGGGGGGTGAAATATCTCGTACGGGACAAACTGCTCGGCTTCGGCGAGGATTACCGGATCGAGGACGAGAACGGGCGCTACGCCTACCTCGTCGACGGCAAGGCGCTCAGCCTGCGCGACACCACGGAGCTCAAGGATCCCGACGGGCGGATCCTGCTCGTACTGCGCTCCCGGCTGCTCAGCGTGCGCGAGACGATGGTCCTGGAGCGGGAGGACCGCCGGCTCGCCGTGATCCGCCGCAAACGCCTCTCCCTCCTGCGCGGGCACGTGCTGGTGTCCCTGGTGGACGGCACGGAACTGGACGTCAGCGGGCGGATCGCGGACCGCGAGTTCCGGGTGGACCTCGACGGCGAACCGCTCGCCCTCGTCTCGCGCCAGTGGTACCGCGTCCGCGACACGTACGCGGTGGACGTGCTGCGCGAGGACGCGGACCCGGCCCTGCTGCTGGCGGTGGTGGTCTGCGCGATCCGGATGGCCGACAAGGAGCGCGAGGACCGGGAGGACGAGGCGGGCCGGACCGCCCCGCGAGAGGAGGCGCCCCTCTGATCGCCGGCGCGTCGGCCGGCCGCTGTTTCACGTGAAACACGTGCCGGCCGACGCACGGGCCCCACTCCGGACGCGACGCCCGGGGCGGTTGTCGCGGGGTGGGGCGGACGGGCGGAAAGGGGCCGGGATCGGAGGGCGGGAACCGCGTGAGGCCCTGATTCCACGGGAAGCCCCCCGACACGAACGCCCGTTCGCGAGGAGGGGCGGCGGGGTCCGGGAGGTGACACGTGCCGACGGCGCCGCGTGTTCCCGGGCCGCGCCCCACCCCGCGACGGCACGCGAAGGGAGCCCCGACCGTGTCCGAGTCCGCGTATCCCGCCCCCGTTCCCGGCGCCTCAGCCGAGAACCCCTACGGCCTGCTCACCCCCGAGTTCTTCCGTGACCCCTACCCCGCCTACGCCCGGCTGCGCGCCGAGGAACCGGTGCGGTACTTCGCCCCCCTCGACGCCTGGCTGTTGGCCCGCTACGAGGACGTGGACGCCCTGCTGCGCAGCAAGGACGTCTCCTCCGACCGGGTCTCGGCCCTGTTCACGGACACCCCCGAGGAATTACGGGCCGACTCCGGCCGCGTCGCCCGACACCTGTCGGACTGGATGGTCTTCGCCGACGCGCCCGAACACACCAGGCTGCGCACCCTCATGACCCGCACCTTCTCCCCGCGCACCCTGGCCGGGCTCGCCCCCTTCGTCGAGCGGACCGCCGACGAACTCCTGGAACGGGCCGCCGAGAAGGGCACCTTCGACCTGGTCCGGGACTACTCCCTGCCGCTGCCGCTCCAGGTGATCGGCCGGATCCTCGGTGTGCCGAAGGAACTGGTCGACGACTTCCGGGGCTGGTCCGAGGCCCTGTTCGCGGTCCCCCAGATGGACGGGGACCCGGCGGCCCGGCACCGCGCGGCCATCACCTCGCTGGCGAAGGTCGAGGAGCTGTGCGGCGCGCTGATCGCCGAACGCCGCCGGCGCCCCACCGACGACCTGCTCGGCCACCTCGTCGCCGCCGAGGTGGGCGGGGAGCGCCTCACCGACGAGGAGCTCATCGCCAGCTGCACCCTCATCCTCATAGCGGGCCACGAGACCACCGCGTACTCCCTGGTCAACGCCGTCCGGGCGCTGTTGGCCCACCCCGACCAAGCGGACGCCCTGCGCGCCGACCCGGCCCTGCTGCCGGCCGCGTTCGAGGAGACCCTGCGCTACGACAGCCTGGTCGGCTGGGTGGGCCGGACCGCCACCGCCGACCTGGAGTTCGGCGGCCGCCGGATCCCCGCAGGCTCCCTCGTCTTCGGGATGGTCGGTGCGGCCAACCGGGACCCCGAGGTCTACCCGGACCCCGACGCCTTCGACGTGCGCCGCCGGGCACCCCGGCGGCACGTCACCTTCGGGTACGGGATGCACGTGTGCCTGGGCGCCGCGCTGGCCCGGATGGAGGGCGTGATCGGACTGCGCCACCTGCTGACCCGGCTGCCGGACCTGCGGGCCGTGGACACCCCGCTGCGCTGGTCGGAGGGGATAGCCGTGCGCGGCCCGCGCAGCCTTCCGGTGGAGGTGGGGCCGCGCGGGCTGCTGCCCGCGACCGGCTGAACGAGGGCGCCCGGGGCCGGGGCGCTCAGCCGCGCAGCCGGCGGTCGCGCAGGGCGGGGAAGACCTTGCGGGTCTCGGCCACCTTGCCCGCGAGGAGCTCCACCGTGAGCACCTCCTCGCCCGGTCCGGCCTCGGCGAGCACCTCGCCCCAGGGGTCCACCACCAGGCTGTGCCCGGACTGCTCGACCCCGGCGTGGGTGCCGGCCGTGGCACAGGCCAGCACGTACGCCTGGTCCTCCACCGCGCGGGCCCGGTTGAGCAGGGTCCAGTGCTCGCGGCGGCGGGCCGGCCACCCCGCCGACACCACGAAGGTGGTGGCCCCGGCGTCCACCAGCCCCCGGAACAGCTCGGGGAAGCGCAGGTCGTAACAGGTGGCCAGGCCGAGGGTCTGCTCGGGCAGGGTGACCGTGGTCAGGGTCTCGCCGGGGGCCATCAGGACGGCCTCACCCTCGTCGAAGCCGAACCGGTGGATCTTCCGGTAGGTGGCGGCCAACTCGCCCTCGGGGGAGATGACGAGGGCGGTGTTGAAGAGGCGCCCGTCACCGGCCCGTTCGGCGATGCTGCCGCCGTGCAGCCAGACCCCGGCCGCGCGGGCCGCCGCCGACAGGGTCCGGAAGGTGGGGCCGTCCAAGGGCTCGGCCTCGGTCTCGAAGAGCTCGTACGCGAAGGCGCCCACGGGCCACAGCTCGGGCAGGACCACGAGGTCCGCCCCGCCCTGCTCGCGCACCAGATCGGCCACCCGGGCCCGCCGGGCGGACACCGACTCCTCGTCGTGGACCGCGACTTGGATGAGAGAGGCACGCACGGGCAACACCGTCCTGTCTGAGGCGAACACCGACTCGGGAATCCTGTCCCGATTACATGATCGTGCAGTGATCCGGGACCCGAAAGGACTGCCGGGCCGCTCCTCCACAGCGTAGTTTTGGGAACAGTCCACAACGCGCCACCGCTCGGCACCCGAACACGCAAGGGGTCTCGTTGACCGTCCACGATGTCCGCGACGTCCATCCCGACCTGCAACCGTTCGCCGACGCGTGGGCCCACTCGATGGAAGCGATATCCGAGCTGGTCCAGGCGCTGCCCGAGAGCGACTGGAACCGGCCCACGCCCTGCCCCGGTTGGTCGGTGCGCGACATCGTCTCCCACCTGATCGGCATCGAGACGGAGATGCTCGGGGACCCGCGCCCGATCCACACCCTGCCGCGCGACCTGCGGCACGTGGTGGACGAGTTCAGCCGGTACATGGAGGTGCAGGTGGACGTCCGGCGCCACCACACCTCCCCCGAGATGACCTCCGAGCTGGAGTACACTCTGATCCGGCGCGCCCGGCAGCTGCGCAACGAGCGACGGGACCCGAGCACCTTCGTGCGCGGCCCGCTCGGTGACCAGGTCACCCTGGAACACTCGCTGCGACTGCGGGCCTTCGACGCCTGGGTGCACGAGCAGGACCTGCGGACGGCGTTGAAGACCCCCGGAAACCTCGACTCCCCCGGCGCGTTCATCGCCCGCGACCTGCTGGTGTCCGGGCTGCCCAAGGTGGTCGCGCGGCGGGCCGGTGCCCCGGCTGGTTCGGCCGTGGTGATCGACGTGCACGGCCCGGTGGAGTTCCTGCGGACGGTACGGGTGGACGCCGACGGCCGGGGGGTGTTGGACCTGGCGCCCGCGCTCGGCCCGGCCGTCACCATCGCCACCGACTGGGAGACCTACCACCGGCTGGCCACCGGCCGCGTGCGGGCCCGCACCGTGCCGGCGGACCGGCTGCGGGTGCACGGGGAGCAGGAGCTCGGCGAGGCGATCCTGCGCGAGTTCTCCGTGACCCCCTGAGCGGACCGGCCGTGCGTGTTTCACGTGAAACACGCACGGCCGGCACCCGGGATCACCCCCGGGGAGCGCTCGGGGCGGGGACGGGCTTCCCTGACACGGCCTGCTCCGCCACGGGCTTCTCGGGGGCGGGGTCCTTCGTGGCCCGGGGGCCCACCACGACGGCCCCGGCGGTCGCGAGGGCCAGGGCCTCGGCCCGGACCTCGCGTTCCCGGGACAGCGCGGGACCGCGCAGGCGCAGGATGGACGCGATGCCGACCGCCTCCACCACGAACACGGTGGCGAACGCGATCCGGTAGTTCTGCCCGGTGGCGTCCAGCAGGATGCCCACCGACAGCAGGGTGGTCATGGTGGCGATGAACCCGCCCATGTTGGTGATGCCCGAGGCGGTGCCCTGCCGCTCGGCGGGGTTGGCGGGTCGGGAGAAGTCGAAACCGATCATGGAGGCCGGGCCGCAGGTGCCCAGGACCACGCACAGCGTGACCAGCAACCACATCGGGGACCGTTCGCCGGGCCACAACAGCACCGAGGCCCACAGGAGGGCGGTGCCGGCGACCGTGCCGAGGGCCAGCGGGATCCGCGCTCCCTGACGACGCCCCACCAGTTGCCCGTAGACCAGGCCGAAGCCCATGTTGGCCGCGACCACCAGGGTCAGCAGCCATCCGGCCGCGGTCCGGGACAGCCCCTGGTCCTCGATCAGGAAGGGCATGCCCCACAGCAACAGGAAGACCATCGCGGGGAACTGGGTCGTGAAGTGCACCCACAGGCCCAGCCGGGTGCCCGGCTCCCGCCAGGAATCGGCGATCTGTCGGCGCACGAAGCCCCCGGCCGGCTTCCGACCGCCGGGGGCGGCGGGGGCCGGCGTCGAGGGGGCCTGGCCCTCGGGGTGGTCGCGCAGGAACAGGACGAGCGGGACGAGGACCACCAGACCGGCCACCGCGCTGCCGGCGAAGGCCGGCACCCACCCGATCCCGTGCAGCACGGGCGCCAGCACCAGGGTCGAGACCAGGTTGCCCGCCATGCCGACCAGACCCGCCAACTGCGCCATCAGCGGGCCCCGGTGGGCGGGGAACCAGCGGGTGCCCAGGCGCAGCACCGAGATGAAGGTCATCGCGTCCCCGCAGCCGAGCAGGGCCCGGGCGGCCAGCGCCATGCCGTAGCTGGGGGAGAGGGCGAACCCGAGCTGCCCCAGGGTGAACAGCACCGCGCCCAGGGTCAGCACCCGCTTGGTGCCCAGCCGGTCGACCATCAGGCCGACGGGTATCTGCATGCCCGCGTAGACGAGCAACTGGAGCAGGGAGAAGGTCGACAGGGCCGAGGCGTTGACGTGGAACCGGTCCGCCGCGTCCAGACCCGCCACGCCCAGGCTGGTGCGGAAGATGACGGCGACGAAGTAGACGGCCACGCCGATCGACCACATGAGCACCGCGCGCCGCCCGCCGGGCGGCCCGGACGGGCGGAGGGAGGGGGTGGCCGTGGGGGAGGCGGCGCTCACCGGGACTCCTCCCCGCGCACCAGCGCGCCCACCCGGCCCACGTGCGCCCGTACGGCGGCGGCCGCCGTGTCCGGATCGCCGGAGCGGATCGCCGCGAGGATCTCGGCGTGCTCGGCGATCGTCTTGGCCAGCCGCTCGGGGTGCGCGTGCAGCAGGGCCACGCCCATCCGCAGCTGTCGGTCCCGCAACTGGTCGTAGAGCCGGGACAGGATCGCGTTGCCGGCGCAGCGCACGATCTCGGCGTGGAAGGCCCGGTCCGCGGCCATCATGGCCGGCAGGTCCCCGAGGGCGGCGTGGGCCCGCAGCTCGGCCATCAGCTCGTCCAGCCGGGCCAGCAGCGCGGGCGGGGCCGGGGTGGCCCGGCGCACGGTGAACTCCTCGACCAGCAGCCGGGTCTCGACCACGTCCGCGATCTCCTGCGCGGAGACGGGCAGCACCAGGGCGCCCTTCTTCGGGTAGAGCTTGAGCAGCCCCTCCGTCTCCAGCCGCAGCAGGGCCTCGCGCACGGGGGTCCGGGACACCCCGACCGCCTCGGCGAGCTCGCCCTCGGTGAGCAGCGTCCCGCCCTCGTAGCGACGGTCCAGCACGCTCTGCTTGACGTACTGGTACACGCGCTCGGCGGCGGCGGGCGGACGGCGGGTCGCGCCGTCGGAGGGAGGTGCGGGGGGCGGGGCGGTGGCGGCGGAGCCGGGTGAAGACATGCGCACATCATAGATACAACACAGACGCAAGGTGTGCCCCGTCCGCGATGCGGACCACCCGGCCCCTGTTTCACGTGAAACAGGGGCCGGGTCAGGGCGGGGGTCAGTCCGCTCGGGGGGCCGTCAGCCCGCGGGCCGTCGCGAGCTCCCGGTGCACGGGGGCCAGCACCTCGCTCTCCGCCGACGGGTGCCGGGCCCCCGCGGCCCGCGCGGAGCGGGTCGGTCGGGTCGGCTCCGTCCGTCGGGCGACCGCCGTCGAGCGACGCCGGGCCCGCGCGAACCGTCGGGCCCGTGCGGCGGGACCCCCCGGCCCCTCCGCGCACGCCCCGATCCCGGCGGTTCCCGCCGCGGCCTCCGCCGCGACGCTCTCCACCGGGGTGAGGGGCAGGCCCTCGGACCGCACCACCTCCGCCAGGGACCGCAGCTCCGCGGCCAGTCGGGCCACCTCCGCCGGCTCCGGCGCCGTCGCCCCGTGGTTCACCCGGACCCGCGCCGCCGTGGTCGCGTCCACGATCCGCTCCACAGCCACCACCAGGGGCCACCAGGCGGCCGCCCGCGCACCCACCGGCGGCGGCTCGGTCAGGGCCCGCTGGAACTCGCTGCGCACCCCCGACAGGTCCCGGTAGATCCGCCGCCGGGCCTGGAGCCGTGCCTGCCGCACCGCCCGCAGGGTGCTCTCGTCCGGCGCCGGGGCGAAGGCCCGCTCCACGTAGCGCGCCGCGTCCTCCACGGCCCCCGCCAGTCGGTCGCCGATCCGGGTCCGCCAGCTCTCCGGCCACAACAGGTAGCCCGCGACCAGGGTGATCGCGCAGCCGATCAGGCTGTCGTAGAGCCGGGGCCGGATCAGATCGAAACCGGAGTGGTTCAGCGAGTCCGACAACAGCAGGATCACCGGGGTGATCGCGGCCGTCTGGAAGGCGTAGCCCTTCACCGAGAAGGCCGGGATCAGGGCCGCCAGCACCACCATCACCGGCACGTCCCACCAGCCCCGGGGCACCTCGGACAGCACCGCCGCCGCCAGCACGAGCCCCGCCGCCGTCCCCAGCGCCCGCAGCACCGCGCGCGAGAACACCGACCCGAAGTCCGGCTTCAACACGAAGGTGACCGTCAGCGCCACCCAGTACGAACGCTCCACCTCCACCAGCGAGACCAGCGCCTGCGCCAACCCGATGCACAGGGCCAGCCGGGTGCCGTAGCGCCAGGACGCCGAGGAGAGGGCCATGTCCCGGGCCGCCCGCCGCACCCGCACCCGCAGCGCCGCCGGCCGCCCCAGCCGGTCGTCGACGTTGTACGGGTCCGGCTCCGCCAGCGGCACGATGGTCGCCGCGTACCGCAGGGCCGCGTCCAGCGCGCGCTCTGCCTGCCCGTGCGGGGCCGGCAACACCGGCTCCGCGACCTCCGTCGCCCCGCTCTCCACCGCCGCCGCCAACCCCCGCACGGCCGCAGGCACCTCCGCCGGCAGCGGCCGGCCCCGCAGGTGCACCGCCGGCGCGGCCTCCACCAGCGGGATCACCACGTTCAACTGGGCCAGCATCCGCACCAGGGACGGACTGCGCCCGTGCACCCGGGCCCGCCGCCCCAACACCAGGTCGTACGCCGTGTCCAGGGCCTTGGTGACCGCCTGCCGGCGCACCTCGTACCCGGGGCCGCCGGCGGCCTCCAACAGATCCGCCACCGCGCGGTACACGGCACCCACGGCCGCCCGCTCCGGCCGCCGCCCGCGCAGCGGCCAGCCCAACAGGGTCAACAGCAGCACGAACAGGCCGCCCGCCGTCAGCAGCAGCGGCGCCGTCCACCACGGGTCCGGCATCGGCAGCCCGGCCCCCACCACCGCGTTCAGCAACAACAGCAGACCCGAGACCGAGGCCACCGTCCCGATCGAGGAGATCATCCCCGACACCAGTGCGACCAGGGTCAACGCGCCCACGGCCCACCAGCCGTGCCCGTACACCAGCGTGCCCAGCGCCACCCCCACCGCGCCGAACAACTGCGGCACCGCGATGTTCAGGATCCGCATCCGATAGGCGTCGGCGGTGTCCCCGATGACGCCCGAGAGGGCCCCCATCGACACCAGGGCCCCGTACGCCACCCGGTCCGTCCACAGACCGACCGCCAACGGCGCCGCCAGCGCGACGGAGGCCCGCAGCACGGCGGCCCAGGGGATCGGCGCGCTCGTCGGGCGCAGCCCCTTGAGCAGCCACTCGGGCGGGGCCAGCGGATGGGGCCGGGGACCGGCGCTGCCGGGTCGGCGGGTGGGCGTGCCGGGGCCGCCGGGGATCTGTCGGATGCTCATGTGCGTGGGTCCGTGCCGAGGGTGCCGTCGGACGGGCGGGAGGCCGGTGGCAGGGCAGGCGAACTGCCCCGACTGCGCGGGTCCGGGTGGGTTGCGTACGGTTCGAGCCTACGACCTGCCGCGCGCGCCCCGCCCCACGAACCCCGTCCGCCCCGGCTCACACGGCCCCGCGGGTCCGCCGGATCCGTCCGAACAGCCACGCGCCCAGCGCCACGACCAGGCCCAGGGCGAGCAGCCACCACACCGTCGTGCGCAGGAACGAGGTCAGCGCGTCGTACACCGCCTCGGCCGCCGGGCGGTCCACATCGGCCGGCAGATCGGCCAGCGCGAGCCCGCGGCAGACCGCGACCGCGATCGCCAGCAACCCGGCGCCCAGGGCGATGCCCAGCCCGACGGCGCACACCGCCCGCCCGCGCCGGACCGCCACCGCCACCGCGCCCACCGCCACCACCAGGGTCAGCACCGGCAGCCACACACCCAGCGTCCGCAACACGCGAAAGCCCTCCCGCAGCGCCTTGAGGTTCTCGTACTCCATGACCTTGACCCGCAGGTGCGTCACCGGGATCCGGTTCGCGAACGGCACCCCGTCGGCCACCAACTCCTGACGCACGCTCGCGAGGACCGGGGCCAGGTCGATGGTCACCGCCTCCTCCTCACCGGGCTCGTCCCGGGTCAGCGCGTTCAGGAACGCCGTGTGCGCGGCCCGGTTCGCCGCCTCCCACGCGGTCCGGTAGGCGGGGGTCCCGGTGAAGGAGCGCAGCGCGTCCTCCAACAACGACTCCACCCCGGCCCGGAACGGCCCGAGGTCGATCTGCGCGGAGATCGCCCGCCCCGCCTGTTCCACGACCACCCGCCGCACCTCGGGGTTCTCCGCCAGCGGGGCCATCGCGGCCGTGTACCGGTCGGCGTCGCCCAACTCGCGGTCGGCCCAGTACGCGACCGCGCTCGCGGGCACGAGGAGGACCAGGAGGGCGATCAGGACCGCCGAGACAGTGGTGCGCACCCTCCCAGGGAAACCCGGCGCGGGCGCCCTCGCGCGCGAGGCGCGGCCGGCGGGGGCGCGGGTACGGCCGTACGGGTTGCCGGGTGTGGCGGACGGGTGTGCCCTGGAAGGACCGCCCCCGGGCCTCCCGGGCGGCCGGACGCACGAACAGGAGCGGCGACATGGCACACGCGGCACCCACCGCCCCCGGCGCGGGCCTCGACCTGCGGCACCTCGGTCGGGGCGCCTGGACCCGACCGCTGCTCGCGGGCCTCGTGTACGGGGTCTGGGCGGCGTTCATCCAACGGCATCAGGGCCCCGTGGACGCGGGCAACGTCTTCTACGGGATCCTCTGCGGCGTGGTCTTCGCCGCGATCATGTTCGCGTTGGCCCGGTTCGGTCCCCGGCTCGCGCGCGAACCGCGGGCGGCGGCCTACGCGGCCTTCGGCGGCATCGCGATCGGCTACCTGCACAGCCTGACCAACCAGAGCCTGCTCCGGTCGGTGGCCGTGGGACTGGGCACGGCCGTCGGCGTCGGCGTCGTGGCCTTCTACCGCTACTACACCCGCGAGGACTGAAAGCCCCCGGGGCCGGGGTCCTCGGGCCCGGTCGGGCCGGGTCCCGCACCCTGCTTTCGGCGGACCGGACCGGCCCCGGGCGGGGCCGGTCGCCCGATGCGGGACCGGAACCCGGCCCCGCACACTGGTGGACGGCGCCGGTACCCGCGCCCCGTGGTCGAACCTCACGTGACCACACTCTCCGTTGCCGAGGGCGCGGGTACCGGCGTTTTGGCGTGTCCGACGCGGGGTCGGCTCAGGCGGTGCGGGCCGCGGCCCCCGCGACCGGGACGGCCTCCTCGGCCGAGGCGCCGGCGCGCAGCGCACGCTCGGCCCGCCGGCGTCGGGCCCCCGCCGGGTCCAGCCCGTCCAGCGGGCCGGGGGTCGGCGCGGCGCGCTCGGCGGCGGTCGGCGGGGTGTAGCGGGCGGCCTCGGCGCGGATCATGGCGTTCAGGGCGGCATACGGGTCGATGGGCATGACGGAACCTCACGGGTGTCGATGCGGACGAGCGGTACCGAGCGGGCGGCGACCGCACGGGGCGGCGCCGCGGACATGCCTGCTCGGTGCGCTCAGCAGCGCAACACCACGCTCCGGCTCGTCCCCGAGACGGTGGGACGAGCTCGGCGCGGCCCCTCGACCCGGCCCGGGGCGGGCGGGCGGACGGCCGCGGCGGTGGTCTCGGGGGCCCGGCGGGCCGGTTCGCCCCGGGCCACGCTCCGCGCGGCCGGGCGGGCCTCCGGATCGGCCGCCGGGTCGGACTGGCTCTCCCCGGGCTCGCCCGGCCCCGAGGGCGCGGGCGGGGCGGCGGGGCCGGCGGGGCCCGCCGGAGTCGAGATCGGGGCGGGTCCGTGGACCGGCGCGGGGGGCACGGGATCGGCCGTCGGACCGGCCGCGCTCGTGGCGGCGCGGAGGGCCGCGGCCCGCGCGGAACCGGGGCCCGGGGACAGCAGGGCCAGGAACGCGAGCAGCACGACGCAGGCCACGGCGGTGGCCCGAGTGCGTACGGCGCGGTTCCGGTTCATGCCGGGGGTGTGCCCCGACACGCCCGGAAGGTTTCCGAAACCCGTCCAGAACACCCCGACCGGAGGACGCGGACTCGCCGGTCGGCTGACGTGCGCTCCCCCGGACGTGTGTCCGGCGTCAGTCCGCGCTGACCTTCGTCACGGGCGTCCCCCGCGCCCCGGCGGCCCCTCCCGCCCGGGGACGTGACCGCTACCTGCCCGCGCCCCGCCCCGGCCACACCCGCACCGGCCCGGGGACGGTGTCCGTCGGCGCTGTTCGGTCACCGCGTTCGGGGGTGGTGGGGGCCGAGGGCGCGCGGGCCGTGGGCCCAGACCACCGTCGTGCCGTCGGACAGGCGCAGGCCCACCCCGGTGCGCGCTTCACGGCCGGCGCCCGCCCGGACCCCCGCCGGGGTCCGGCCCCGGGTGTCGGCGGCCCGTTCCACCCGGTCCACGGTGAACACCGCGGTCTGACCGTCGGCCCGGGGCACCTCCACCGTCCGGCCCACCGGCAGCGCCGCCAACTCCAGGCAGCCCCCGGCCCCGGGCGGGCGCTCGGGTTCGCAGCCCGCGCGGGCACCGGCCACCAGCACCGCCATGCCGAGCCCGCCGGGCACCGGCCCGCCGGCGTCCCAGAACACCCCGGTGCCGCCGAGGGTGCCGAGGGTCGCGGGATCCCGGGCCGGCCCGGTGCGCAGCGGCAGGTCCACGTCGAGGGCGGGGATCCGCACCCGCAGCGGCACCCCGGCCGCCCGGCCGCCCGGCCCGGCGGCCGGACGCGGACCGCGACCGCCCTCGGGGGAGCGGCGGGCCCGCACCCGGTCCCGGGCCCGTTCCCGATCCTGCTCCAGCTCCCGCAACAGCCTCCGGTGCCCGGACAGCCCCAGCACCCGACTCGGGAACTGTTCGGCCGCGAGCGCGTCGGCGGCCGGATCCGGTGACACCGTTCCCGCCGTGCTCGTGCCCAGCAACCAGAGTCCGGCCGCCGCGGTCAGCGCCGTGACCAGGCCGCAGATCACCGTCGTCGAGCGGTCCACGCGCATGACTTCACCCCTGCCGGGCCCGACCGGTCGCCCGGCGGCCGGTCGTCGAAGAACGAACGCCTCGTGTTCTGCCCCTTCGACGGCCCCGCGTCCACCTCGCCCACCCCCGGCGCGGGCCCGTTCGGGTGTCCCGGGGACCCGGCCGTTCGGGCGAAGGTCCAGGCAGGGGCCCCGTAGCCGCACCGGTCCGGCGGGCACGGGCGGTTCGGGACGATCACCCGATCGGAGGGCCCCCGGACGCACCCCCGGCGGCCCGCTGTTTCACGTGAAACAGCGCGCCGACTCACGCCGGATTGCGGGGCCAGTCCAGGAGACGGGCGCCGAGCACGGCGGTCTGGAGGGTGTACCGATCGGCGGGGTCCCCGGGATCGACGCCGGTCAGCCGGCGCACCCGCTCCAAGCGGTAGGTCAACGCCCGCACGCTGAGGTTCAACCGACGGGCCGCCTCGGCCGCCACGCACCCCGCCGCGAAGTACACGCCGAGGGTCTTCAACAGCGGCTCCGCCCCGCCGCGCCCGGCCCGCAAGGGCCCCAGCACGCTGACCACGAGATCCACGAGCGCCGCCCGGTCACGGGCCAGCACCGGGAAGACCAGCAGGTCCGCCGAACGCAGCACGGGTCCCTCCAGGCGCAGCCGGTCCGCGAGGTCGAGGGCGCTCAGCGCCTCCTCGTAGGAGGTGACGACCCCGCCCGCGCCCGGGTGGGGGCGGCCGATCGCGATGTGGCCGCTCTGCCCGGCGGCGGCGTACGCGTACTTGGCGAAGGCCACGAGCACCTCGTCCTGGTCCCCGGGCGCCACGCAGATCAGCCGGCTGTCCTTGGTGGCGAGGAGGAAGGTGCGCGTGTCGAACCGCCCGGTGAGCCACAGCTCCACCTGACGGATGGCGGTGCCCGCGTCCTCGTATGCCTCGGGGCCGCGGGCCACCGCGACGGCATGCGCGTGCGCGAGGTGCAGCCCGAAGCGGGCGGCCCGCTCGCTGAGCCGGCCGAGGTCGCTCATGCCGTGCAGGAGGTCGTCCACGAACTCCCGGCGCGCGGCCTCCTCCTGCCGGACGGCGAGCCGCTGGGCCCGCTCGTATCCCTCGGCGAAGGCGTCCACGGCGATCTCCACGGCGGCCATCACGTGGTCGGGGGTGACCCGGCCGCCGAGCGCGGCCCGGGTGGCGGCCAGGTGCGCCCCCACCAGCCCGCGCAGGCCGTACCCGGCCTCGGCCGCCTTCTCGCCGAGGGCGCGGCGCGCGTCGAGTTCGGGCCGGTCGGGGCGCCGGCCGGTGGCGGCCACGCTGCGGAGGATGTGGACGTACCCTGCCAGGTACTCGTCGGGGATCTCCCGCGCCACCGTCACGCTCGCTCCTCGTCCCGGTCGGGACCGGGTCGTCGGGGGCGCGCCCCCGGACCGACCGCGCCCGCCCGCAGTTCGTCTCGTCCGTCCCCTGACCGGGTCCATTCTCCCCGGGAACGGGCCCGGCCCGGACCCCCGAGGGGATCCGGGCCGGGTCGTGCGGCTCGGGACGGCGGGCGCGCCGGGTGGTGCGAGGGTCAGGCGACGATCCAGTCGGAGGTCGCGATGACCGGCTGCACTCCGTCCCGGTGGATGGTGCCCTCGATGAGGCCGTACATCCGGTCGGCGGCGAAGTAGACCTCGTTGTCGTTCTTGAGGCCGAAGGGCTCCAGGTCGACGAGGAAGTGGTGCTTGTTGGGGAGGTTCAGCCGGACCTCGTTGACCTTCGGGCAGTTGTCGAGCACCCGCTCGGCCATCTGGTTCAGGGTCTGCTGCAGGGAGTACGAGTAGGTCTCCGCGAAGGCTTCCAGCATGTGCTTGCGGACCTTCTTGTACGACTGGTCCCAGTCGTACTCGACGTCGTCGGCGGCGAGGGCGGAGTGCGCCCAACGGCTGGTGACCTTGGTGGCCAGGATGCGGTCGTACGCCTCCTGCAGGGTCGTGTACTTGTCCTTGATGTAGCCATGGAACTCGGAGTTGGTCGAGTTCATCACGGTCAGGTCCTTCAGGCCGGAGATGACCTGGAGGCCCGAGGACTCGCCGTAGGTGATCTGCGCGGTGCGCACTTCCTGGCCCTTGCGGACGAAGGAGTGCTGCTCCTTGCGGGTCGGGACGGGGATCCGCTCCCAGGCGAACTCCTCGATCCGGATCTGCGCCTCGCGGATCGGGGTCTGGGAGGAGACGAAGTGCTTGGCGAGAAGGATGCCGAATGCCTCGGGCGACTCGATGCCGTGTTCCTTGGCGAAGGCGAACACGGTGTTCTTGGTCGTGTCCGTCGGCAGGCAGTTGCCGTTGTCACCGGTCAGGTGGACGTCGCGGAACTCGCCGCGGAGCGCGACCGAGACATTGAGGTCGCGGATCTCGTGCCAGGACCCGTCGTTGCCCTTGCGGGTGACCTTGACGACGCGGTTCTCGGCCTTGCCGTACTGGTTCTGGGCCAGAACGTGCTTGCTCATGCTGCTCTTCCTTCGGGTTACGGAGTCCGTGGTGTGCCTCTGGATCCCGTACGCCCGGCGTCCGACGACCGCCCCGGAGCCCTGTTTCCGGCCGCTCGCCCCCCGCCGTTCGATCCGCTGGGCGAACCGCCCCGGGCCTGACGTGCATCCCGGTCCGTAGGTGCTGTGCTGTGTTGGATTGCAGCATGCGCGCGGCGCAACTTCAACAGTTTGTTTCATCCGAGAATCACTTGCCGGGGTTTGGGTGACCGTACAGAACGGGACATCCTCGGCCATGTCCCCCAAGGGATGTGCGAATTCCTGTCCACGAAATGGACGGGGAATTCCGGCCCGAGAGGGTCTCCGCGGAGCGGTCCGGACGCGCGCGTGCCCCCGGGCGGGGACCCGGGGGCACGCGGGGCGGTACCGGCTGAATTCAGCCGGCGGTGTGGGCGTCGGCGACGGTCAGGGCCTGGTCCAGCATCCCGAGGGCCGCCGTCACCTCCTCGGCCGACACGTTGCAGGGCGGCGCGAGGTGGATCCGGTTGGCGGCGATCAGCGGCCACAGGCCGGCCTTCTTGCAGGCGGCCCCGAACTCGTTCATCGGGGCGTTGTCGGCCCCGCTCGCCGCGTAGGGCACGAGGGGTTCGCGGGTCTCGCGGTCCTTGACGAGTTCGAGGGCCCAGAAGGTGCCCAGGCCGCGGACCTCGCCGATCGAGGGGTGGCGCTCGGCCAGCTCGCGCAGGCCCGGACCGAGCAGTTCCGCTCCGGTGCGGGCGGACTGCTCCACGATGCCCTCCTCGGCCATCGTGGTGATCGTCGAAACCGCCGCCGCGCAGGCCAGCACGTGTCCGGAGTAGGTGAGGCCGCCGGGGTAGGGGCGGCGGGCGAAGGTGTCGGCGATGGCGCCGGAGATGGCGACGCCGCCGAGCGGTACGTAGCCGCTGTTGACGCCCTTGGCGAAGGTGAGGAGGTCGGGGGTGACCTCCCAGTGGTCGGCCGCGAACCACTCGCCGGTGCGCCCGAAGCCCACCATGACCTCGTCCAGGACGAAGACGATGCCGTAGCGGTCGCAGAGCTCCCGGACGCCGGCCAGGTAGCCCTTCGGCGGCACCAGCACGCCGGGGGCGCCCACCACGGACTCCAGGATGATCGCGGCGATGGAGGCGGGGCCTTCGAAGACGATGGTGTCCTCGAGGTGGGTGAGGGCGCGGGCGCACTCCTCGGCCTCGGTGCTCGCGTGGAAGGGCGAGCGGTACAGGAAGGGGCCCCAGAAGTGCACGACCCCGGCCGTCGCCGCGTCGTTCCCGAAGCGCCGCACGTCACCGGTGAGGTTGATCGCGGTGGTGGTCGCCCCGTGGTAGCTGCGGTACGAGGCGAGCACCTTGGGCCGCCCGGTGTGCAGGCGGGCCATGCGCACGGCGTTCTCGACGGCCTCGGCCCCGCCGTTGGTGAAGAAGATCTTGTCCAGGTCGCCCGGGGTGCGCTCGGCGATCAGCCGGGCGGCCTCGGACCGCACGTCCACGGCGAAGCCGGGGGCGACCGTGCACAGCTTGGCGGCCTGCTCCTGGATCGCGGCGACCACCTTCGGGTGCTGGTAGCCGATGTTCGTGTAGACGAGGGAGCTGCTGAAGTCGAGGTAGCGGTTGTCCTCGTAGTCCCAGAAGTACGAGCCCTCGGCCCCGGCCACCGCCAGTGGGTCGATCAGCTCTTGGGCCGACCAGGAGTGGAACACGTGCCGCCGGTCGGCTTCCTTCACGGCGGCGAGAGTGGCGGGAACGGCGTCAAGGGTCATGTCCCGAGGGTAGTCGTCCATGATGTGGACCTTTCGGGGGCGGCGTGTTTCACGTGAAACACGCGGCGGTGGGGGGTGTCGCGTGGTGTTTCACGTGAAACACGCGGGGCGACGCGCGCGGGGTCCGCGAGCGGGGAGTGGGGCGGCGCGGTACGGGTAGACGGGTGATCGACAGCGGGTGGAAACCGCGTGTCGTCGCCCGTTCCGTGGGGCGAGATGGCCTCGGAGGCCCGCGTCCATCAGGATTACGCGGGCCGCCCCGCACGCGACGGGGCGCGAATGACGGTGTGGAGGGAGGGTCTGGTGATGACCGGACGGTTCTCGGTCGAGGTCGTGACGCTGGACGACAGCGGCACGACCGTGCTGGCGTTGGCGGGTGAACTCGACCACGACACGGCGGAGCCGCTCCGCCAGGCCCTGTCGGCCGCGATCGACGCGGCGAGCGGAGCCCGCCTGCTGGTGGACTGCGCGCGCCTGCGATTCTGCGATTCGACCGGGCTGAACGTGCTGTTGCGGGCCAGACTCGCGGCCGAGGAGGCGCACGGATCGGTGGAGCTGGTGGCGCTGCGCGACCAGATGTCCCGCATGTTCCGGCTGACCGGGGCGGACGGGGTCTTCCGGATCCACCGTGACCTGGCCGGGGCGCTCGGCGGCGGACCGGTCGGGGCGTCGGCGGGGGCGGAACACGCCAAGGCCGCGGGGCAGCCCTCCGGGGGCTCGGGGCACGGGGGCGTGGGACACGAGGAGACGGCGGGCGCGTCGGGCGCGGGGTCGCGGCTGTCGCGGCCGGGCGGACCGTCCGCGGCGATGAGGGAGGGCGCGGTGTCGGACGGCCCGGTCGCGTCCACGGGGGACGGGCCGGGGAGCGGTGGCACGCGATGAGCGAACAGACCCGACGACTGGTCCTGGGCGGGGCGACCACGGGCGTGGTGACACGCTGTCGTGACTTCACCCGCCGGGCCCTGACCGACTGGCAGTGGCTGAGGCACGTGGGGGGCCCCTACGCGGCGGCCCATCCGATGGACGAGCACGAGGCATGGGACGCGGAGGCCCTGCCGGACGCCGACCGGGAACGGGAGGAGGCCGCCGAGGACGTATTGCTGCTGGTCTCCGAGTTGATCACCAATGCGTGCATGCACGCGGGCGGTCCCCAGGAGCTGGTGCTGCGGCACGACGCGTACCGGCTGCGGGTCGAGGTCAGCGACGGCACGGCGGAGCCGCCCCGGCGGCGGGTCGGCGGCAGTCCGGCGCTGCCCGGGGGCCACGGGTTGGTGGTCCTGGAGCGGTTGGCGCGGAACTGGGGATGGGTGGCCCATCCGGAGGCCGGACCCGGTGGGCCGGGCAAGACGGTGTGGCTGGAGGTGGCCTCGCCGCTGACCCCCGCCACGACCCGGGAGGGTGCGCGGGGCGAGGCCCGCGCGGCGGAGGGCGAGAGAGCGGGCGCCGACCCGCACGCCGCCGGCCCGGCCGGCGGGCCGCTCCTGCCGCAGGACGACCGGGCCGGCGCGGGAGCCGCCGGCCCCGCCTCCGATTCGGTGCTCGCCGCCGGTCTGGCCCCCGGAGGGGGCGAACCCCTGCTGACGGGCCCGGCGCCCGCCGCGGCCCCCGGTCAGGGGACGGCGCCCGGCGGTGAACTGCCGGAGGACCCCACCACCGACCTCTCGGGGCACCCCGGCCTGTGACCGGGCTCGCGGGGGCGTCAGTCCTCGATGAGGAGTTCCGCGCGCAGCCGGGACAGGGTGCGGGAGAGCAGACGTGAGACGTGCATCTGGGAGAGGCCGAGGCGTTCGCCGATCTGGGCCTGGGTGAGGTCCTCGCCGAAGCGCATGGCCAGCATCCGGCGTTCCCGTTCGGGCAGCGCGGCCAGCAGCGGGGCGAGGGAGAGCAGGGACTCGACGCGCGCGTAGGCGGGGTCCTCCTCGCCGGGGGCCTCGGGCGTCGGGTCGGGGGCTTCTCCGAGGTCCGGCGCGGGCGCGTCCAGGGAGCGCGCGGAGTAGGCGTGGGCGGCCAGCCGGCCCTCGGCCAGCTCCGCGTCCGCGATGCCGAGGCGTTCGGCGACCTCGTGCTCGGTGGCCGCGCGCCCCAGTCCCTGTTCGAGCGAGTCCTGTGCCTTGGCCGCGTCCAGGCGCAGTTCCTGGAGCCGGCGCGGTACGCGGACGGCCCAGCTGGTGTCGCGGAAGAACCGCTTGATCTCGCCGGTGATGGTGGGCAGGGCGAAGGTGGTGAACTCGACCCCGCGGTCGGGGTCGAAGCGGTTGATGGCCTTGATCAGACCGATGGTGCCGACCTGGAGGATGTCCTCCAGGGGTTCGCTGCGGTTGCGGAACCGGCGGGCCGCGTAGCGCACCAGGCTGAGGTTGAGCTCGACCAGGGTGTTGCGGACGTAGGAGTAGTCCGCGGTGCCCTCCTCCAGCGCGGCGAGTCGGCGCAGCAAGGCGATCGAGAGGGACCGGGCCTCGCCCGTGGCCACCTCGGTCGGGTGCTCGGGCAACTCCGGCAGCTCGGGCAGCTCGGGGGGATCCGGGGCTCCGACCGGGCGTGCCGGTCGGACGGCGGCGAGCGGCATGGCGGGGGGAAGCGGGGCACGAGTCATGAGCCTGCTCCTGACGGGGGCGGAACCCGGAACTGTGGGCTGCCGCGCGGCGGACGCAGCGTGACCGTCGTGGGCGTCTCTGACCACATGGATATACCCGGACAAAAGGAACAGAACACCTGTCCGTGGTGACGGGTCCTCCCGCCGGCCGTCCCCGCTGGACAAGCGCCGGCGCCGGCGAGAGGGTGAAGGGCATCGACGGATCGACGCACCGGCGGTCGTGGTCCGGCCTGCCGAACACCCACCGGTGGAGGAGGGCGCGTCCATGAGCACGCCCGCGTTCGAGGAGCTGGCCGCCGCCGTCGCCGACCTCGGCGCGGAGGTCGCGGACCTGCACGCCGACCGCGCGCGCCGGCGTCTCCTCGACCTCGCCACCGGCGTCCTCGTGGACCAGCTCGGCCTGGATCCCGGGGAGGCCGGGGACCACCTGCGGGACCTCGCCGTCAGCACCGGCCTGGGGGCCGCCGACCTCGCCGCCGACATCGTGAACGCCGCCGCCGGCGGACCCGTCACCACCCCGGCCCCCGAATCCCGTCGGATCCGCCGGGCCCAGGCCGCCGTGCACACCGCCGACACGGCCGGCGAGGCGGCCCGGAGCCTGCTCGAAGGGGGGCTGCGGCGGCTCGGGGTGCGGGCGCTGATGTTGTGGCGGCGCACCGACAGCGACTGCCTGGAGCTGGTGGGGCACGCGGGTGTCGGGCCGACGGAGGCGGTGCACTGGCAGTGGGTGCCGCCCGACACCCCGCTGCACCGGCCGCTGTGGGAGCACACCTCGTGGTGGGGACAGGACCCGTGGCTGCCGGGCGGCTCCGAGGAGGCGCCCACGACCGACCGCACCGCCCACGCCGTGCCCGCGACCCTTGAGCCCGGGACCGGGACCGGGACCGGGCCCGTGCCCGCGACCGGCGCGGCCGGCCCGGCGGGACCGGACGTGCGGGCCGGCGAGGGGCCGGTGTCCGGGTTCCCCGACGCGCCCGCCGACCCCGCCCTGCGGGCGCTGTTCCCGCTGCGTCGCCGCGGCGCGGTGGTCGGGGTGGCGCTGGCCGTCTGGGCCGCCGACGCCGAGGGCCGCGCCGCCGCCCGGGACCCCGCCGTGCGCCGGACCGCCGAACTCCTCTGCGAGCCCAGCGGAGCCCTGCTGGAGGTGCCCGAGCCGCTCGGGCTGCGCGACCGGGAGACGGCCCTGCTCGACCTGTGCGACCGGCCCGGGGCCCTGCTCGACGAGGACGGCCGGGTCGGGTACCTCAACCCGGCCGGGCACACCGCCCTGAGCGGCGTGCACCGCCCGGTGGGGCGGCCGGCGGCCGAGGTGTTCCCGTACGCCTGGCCCCGGCTCGCGGCGGCCGTGCGCCGGGTGGGCGCCCAGTACCTCGGGCAGGTGGACGACCTGGACGAGGTGCGGGTGCTGCCGTTGGCCCGGGGCCGGGCCGCCGTGGTGTGGAACGCGCCCGGCGATCCGGGACAGGCCCCGCTGCGGGCCCTGTCCCGGCTGGAGCGGATCGGCTGGTTCCGGGAGGACACCCGCTCGGGCCACACCGCGTGGAGCGAGCCCTCCCGGCTCCTGTTCGGCCTGGCGCCCCAGGACCCGGCCGTGCCCTTGGCGCACCTCGCCGAACACGTCCACCCCGATGACGCCGAAGCCGTCGACGCGCTGGTCAACGCCCTGATCGGGCGGCACGAGGGCGGGCTCGCGGTGGTCCGCGCGGTGCGCCCCGACGGGACGGTCCGGCACGTGCGGATCGCCGCCGAGCCGCTGCTCGACGGGTCCGTGCTGACCGGCGTGATCGGCCTGCACCAGGACGTCTCGGACCGCCGGCGCACCGAGCTCGCGCTGTCGGCGGCGCAGGAGGACGCCGTGCAGCGGGCCCGGTTCACCCTCCGGTTGCAGCAGGTGATCATGCCGGAGTCGGTGCCGGCCCCACCGGCCGCGCTCGGCCTGGAGGTCGCCGGCCGCTACCGGCCCGCCGCGCAGGACTACCGGGTGGGCGGCGACTGGTACGACGTGACGCGGCTGCCCGACGGCCGCTGCCTGTTCGTGGTCGGGGACATCGCCGGCCACGGCCTGGACGCCTCCACCGGCATGGTGGCCCTGCGCAACGCGCTGCGCGGGCTCGCCGTCACCGGGTCCCCGCCGGGCAGGCTCCTGGGCTGGCTCAACGACCTCACCCTCGCCACCCCGGGCCGCCCCACCGCCACCGCCGTCTGCGCCCTCTACACCCCGTGGACGCGCACCCTGTGCTGGTCCGTCGCGGGCCATCCCCCGCCCCTGCTGCTGCGCGCGGGCCGGGCCCGCTTCCTGAAGGCGCCGCAGAACATCATCCTGGGCGCGCTGCCCGGCGCCGGGTACGAGGAGGCGGAGTGCGAGCTGCGCCCCGAGGACGTGTTGCTCTTCTACACGGACGGTTTCGTGGAGCGCCGGCACGTCAGCCTCGACGACTCCCTGACCGCCCTGCGGCACGCCGTGGAACACCTGCCGCCGCACGGGCTCCAGGCCCGTGCGGACACCCTGATGTCGCAGGTGATCGGCGACACGGACGACGACACGAGCCTCCTCCTGGTCCGCGTCACCACCCCCGACCCGCTGTGATCCGCTCAGGCGTCCGGCGTCGGGGCGGGGGGCGCGGGGCGGAAGATCCGGTCCAGTTGGTGGGCCAGGACGGCCCGCGCCGAGTCCGGGGTGCGGTGGCCGACGAGGATGCTCGTGCCCAGGGTCCCGGCCATGGCCAGGAGGGCCGCGGCCTCCATGCGGGGGTCGACGGAGGGGTCGGCCGTGCCCGCCTCGCGGGCGGCGGCGATCAGGCCGGTCACGGCGTCCTCGGCGGCGTTCGGGCGCGCCGTGAAGGCGGCCAGCGACGGGTCGGTGACCGACAGGATCGCGTACGAGGTGAGGAGCAGGTGGAAGACCCTGCCCTCCTCGTCGAGCGGCAGTGAGGCGCCGAGCAGCTCCTCCACGGTCGCGCGCGGGCCGGGCGCGGGCCCGATGGCGGCGAGCCGGGCCCCGACGCGCGCCGTGAACACGTCGGTGAGGTGGTGCAGGCCGTGGAGGAGCAGCTTCTCCTTGGTCTCGAAGTAGTACTGGACCAGGCGCAGGGAGACCCCGGCCTCGGCGGCCACGTCGCGCATGCCGACCGCGTGCAGGCCGCGCCGGCCGGCGACCCGGACGAGGGCGGCGGCGATCTGGGTGCGTCGTTCCTCGTGGTCCACGCGTTTGGGCATGTCCTGCCGTCTCCTTCTGCCACTGCGGCTCCGGTTCACGGTACCGCCGTATCACTGTTGTGGTACGTTCGTACCACGAAAAGCCGAGGTGTTCACCCACTCCTGCCGGAGGTGCCCGCCGTGCCCCAGAACCAGCCCCGACCCCGTCGCGACATCGGCCGCTACGTCAGCGACGAGCTCCGGGACCGCTACTTCGCCACCGCCGACGCCCTCTTCGCCAAAGGCGCCCCCATACGCTCCGAGACGGACGTCGAAACCTCCTTCGGCACCACCCACGTCTACCGCTTCGGCCCCACCGACCCCGCCCACGAGGACCGCACCCCGATCGTCCTGATCCACGGCTCCGGCGGCTCCTCCGCCATGTGGTACCCCAACACCCCCGCCCTGGCCGCCGAACGCCCGGTCTACGCCCTCGACACCCCGGGCGACCCCGGCCGCAGCGTGCAGCGCGAACCCATGTGGCAGCCCGAGCGCGCCGCCCAGTGGCTCGACGAGTCCCTCGCCGCCCTCGACCTGGACCGGGTCCACCTGGTCGGCTCCTCCTACGGGGGCTGGCTCGTCCTCAACCAGGCCCACCTGCGGCGGGACCGGCTGGCCTCCGTCACCCTGCTCGACCCCGGCGGCCTGGAGAAGGTCGGCCTGCGCTTCTTCGTCTGGATCTTCCTCAGCCTGTTCGCGACCTTCGCCCCCAAGGCCCTGCGCCCCACCCTGGCGGCCTGGCTGGAGCAGCCGGTCATCGTGGTGCCCGAACTGCGGGCCTGGATCCAGGCCGGGGTGCGCGCCTTCCGGATCCGCCGGCCCGCGCCGCTGCCGCTGGCCGACGCGGACCTGAGCGCCCTGAGCACCCCGCTCTACCTCGTCCTCGGCAAGCGCAGCCTGCTGCTGCGCCCCAAGCGGCAGCTCGCACGCGTGCCCCGGCTGATCCCCGGCGCCCGCGCCGAGATCGTGGCCGCCACCGGGCACGGACCGCAGATCGACCACCCCGAGCTCGTCAACGACCGGATGCTCGCCTTCATGCGCGAGACCGAGGCCCGCACCGCCGGCCGGGCCGCCTGAGGCCGGTCCTCCCCGCCCGCGCCGACGGGCGGGGAGAGCGGGGACGTGGCTCAATGGAGGGGTTCGCGGGGGGCCGAACGAAGGGACGCCGGTGGCCCTGCACGAGATGAAGCCCCCCGAAGGCCGCGACGCCGCGACCGACGTGTTCGCCTCCCCGCTCAGCGAGGACGTGCTCCCCAAGTACCGGATGCCGCAGGAGCACAGCCGCCCCGAGGTGGTCTACGCCCTGCTCCACAACGAGCTGCTGCTCGACGGCAACGCCGCCCAGAACCTCGCGACGTTCTGCACCACCTGGACCGACGTCGAGGTCCGCCGGCTGATGGACGAGTGCCTCGACAAGAACATGATCGACAAGGACGAGTACCCGCAGACCGCCGAGATCGAGGCGCGCTGCGTGAACATCCTCGCCGACCTCTGGAACGCCCCGCCCGGGGACGGTCCGGGGGAGTCCCGGGCGGCCATGGGCTGCTCCACCACCGGCTCCAGCGAGGCCGCGATGCTCGGCGGCCTGGCCCTCAAATGGCGGTGGCGAGAACGCCGCAGGCAGGCGGGCAAGCCCACCGATCGGCCCAACATCGTGGCCGGTCCGGTGCAGATCTGTTGGGACAAGTTCGCCCGCTACTTCGACGTGGAGCTGCGCCAAGTGCCCCTGGAGCCCGGGGCCACCGGCCTGCGGCCGCACCAACTGCGCGAGTACGTCGACGAGAACACCATCGGGGTCGTCGCCATCCTCGGCGTCACGTACACCTGCGACTACGAACCGGTCGCCGAGATCGCCGCCGAACTCGACCGGATCGAGGCCGAGACCGGGCTGGACGTCCCCCTGCACGTGGACGCCGCGAGCGGCGGGTTCATCGCCCCCTTCCTCCACCCCGACCTGGTCTGGGACTTCAGACTCCCGCGGGTGGCCTCGGTGAACACCTCGGGCCACAAGTACGGGCTGGCGCCGCTGGGGGTCGGCTGGATCGTGTGGCGCACCGCCGACCTGCTCCCCGAGGACCTGGTCTTCCGCGTGGACTACCTCGGCGGGGACATGCCGACCTTCGCCCTGAACTTTTCCCGCCCCGGCGGCGAGATCGTCGCGCAGTACTACAACTTCCTGCGCCTGGGGCGCGCCGGCTACCGGCGGGTGCAGCAGGCATGCGCCGACACCGCCCGCTTCTTCGCGGGGCAGGTCGAGGCCATGGGCCCGTTCACCCTGCTGTACGACGGGACGGGCGCCCTGCCCGCCGTCTCGTACACCCTCACGGATCCGGCCGGCGCCGGGTTCACCCTGTACGAACTCTCGGATCGGCTCCGCGCGCGGGGTTGGCAGGTCCCCTCGTACCCGCTGCCCCCGGACCGGCAGGAGACCGTGATCCAACGCGTGCTCATCCGGCACGGCGTGGGCCGGGACGAGATCGACCTGCTCGCCCGCGACATGCGCCGCTGCGTGGCCGCGCTCACCGCGCCGCAGGACCCCGAGCCGCCCCGCGCGGCCTTCCACCACTGACCGCCACCACTGACCGGCCCCGTCCGGCGGGTGTCCGGTGCGTGACCGAACATCCGGCTCCGCGCCGGAGGTCCCGCACATCCGGTCCGTACCCCCACGTCCCGGTTTCCCCTGCCTCGTCAACGGCCGGGCCACGCACGGGATTCCCGCCCGACGGGCCCGTGATCGAGTTTGGCCGGATCCCTGCTACCGATGGGTAGATCCTGCTGCGGTTTTGTGAACGGAGTGTGTCGTGCCGGCCGAGAATTTGGCCGAAAACAGTCGCCCGAGGGTGGCCGGGAGGGCCCGGGGGTCGGCGCCCCGCGCCCCGTGACGATCGCCCCGCGCCGCCCCGGAAGCGACCGGACCCACCCCGCCCGCAGCCCCCTCCCGGCCGGGTTCCGGCAGGTCGGACGGGGCACCGGCCCGGATCCGCGAATCTGTTGACAGTCCCCGATCACGCTTGCGATGTTG
Source organism: Streptomyces dryopteridis (assembly GCF_049606955.1). NCBI lineage: Bacteria > Bacillati > Actinomycetota > Actinomycetes > Kitasatosporales > Streptomycetaceae > Streptomyces > Streptomyces dryopteridis. Next base: position 3,042,218 of record NZ_CP187113.1, read on the forward strand.
TCCCCGCCGCGACGATCGAACGAACGGTCGGCGCGGCGGCTACGGGGAGGCAACGTGAACGCTGTGGGGGCGGGGGACGGGTCCCGGGGGACCCACCCGAACGGCCGGGACCATGCGGTCCCACCGCTGCCGGTGCTCGTGGTCGTCGGCGCCAATCCGACCGTGGCCCGCGAGGCCGAGGCCCTCCCGGCCCGGGTGGTCCACGTCCAGGCCCCCGGGGCGCCCGCGCTCCAACCCGGGGCACGGATCCTCACCGCCGACTTCCGCGACCTGCCCGCGTTCCTCGACTTCGCCGACGCGGTGCTGCGCCCGCTCGACCCGGTCGCCGTCGTCTCCCTCACCGAACACGGGCTGGAACCGGCCGCTCTGGCCGCCCGCCGGCTCGGCGTCCTGGGCACCGACCCCGAGCTGGTCCGCGCCACCCGCGACAAGCCCACGATGCGCCGGATCCTGCACGCCAAGGCCCCGCACCTGAACCCGGACTTCGCCCTCGGCGACGACGCCCCCGAAGTGGCCCGCCTCTTCGCCGAACACGGGCGGGCCGTGGCCAAACCCGTCGACGGGGTCGGCAGCGCCTCCGTCGCCCTCGTCGAGGGGCTCGCCGCCCTGCCCGCCGACCGCCGCACCGCCGACACCCTCCTCGAACAGTTCGTCGAGGGCACCGAATTCAGCGTCGAGGCCCTCTCGCGGGCCGGCGCCCACACCGTCCTCGGCATCGTCGAGAAGGGCGTGGCCGAGGGATTCGTCGAGGTCAGCCACCTGATGCCGGCGCCGTCCCTGGACGAGGCCCGGCGCGCGGCGGTGACCCGTGCGGTCGGCGAACTCCTCGACGCCCTCGGCGTCACCGACGGCCCCAGCCACACCGAGGTCAAGGTCGAGGGCGACAAGGTCCTCGTCATCGAGACCCACACCCGGCTCGGCGGCGACGGCATCGCCGACCTGGTCCGCCTCACCACCGGTGTGGCCTGGCGCCGCGCCGCCCTCGGTTGGCCCCTGGGCCTGGGCCTGCCCCGCGAGGCCGCCCACGCGCCGGCCGCCGCCACCGTCTTCCTGACCGCCCGCCCCGGCCGGGTCACGCACGTCGGCCCGCCGCCCGCCCTGCGCCGGGGCCGCGTGCACACCTGGGACCTTCCGCTGCACCTCGGCGCCGAGGTGTCACCCCTGCGCTCCTCCACCGACCGGCTCGGGATGGCCGTCCTCACCGCCCCGGACCCGGCGAGCTGCGCGGACGCCGTCGCCGAACTCCTCGCCCACCCGGTCGTGACCACCACCCCGACCGACTGACCCCCGGCGCCCCTCCCGCGCCGCCCCCTCACACCACCGACCGCCCCACCGCGCGCCGGCGTGCCCCGGCGCGCCCACGCACACCCCTCAAGCCCTCCCAGGCCACACCCGCACCACGCACCGCTCTGAGACGCCGTTCACCACACCTCACCGCACGGGGGAACCATGTCCGTTCAGAACGAGCCCATCTCGTACGACTTCCACGGGGACGAGCCCTTCTCCACGCCCTTCAAGGACATCAGGCCCGAGGACATCCACATCTACCTCGACCTCGACACCAAGGTCGGCAAGAACACCTGCGGCCAGAAGTGCAACCACTGTTGGTTCGTCAACTACGAGAAGGTCTACGACAAGTCCTTCGCCATGGCCGAGGGCCCCCTGATCCTCTCCGGCCTCCAGGCGCACGGCTACCACGTCTACCCGCGCTACGTGGACAGCTTCGCCTACGACGGCGAGTTCATGCGGATCTACGGACCCGCCAACAACCGCGAGTTCCGCCAGGAATCCGACCACAAGCCCACCGAGACCATGGAGAAGGGCGACGCCTGGACCAGCGGCCGGCCCCTCCTCGCCGACAACTGGCGCGAACTCCTCGACCTCGCCGCCGAGAACGGCTACGGCACCGTCTCCATCACCTACCACGGTCGGATCGCCGAGGACCTCACCGTCGTCGACCACAAGACGTACCCCATCAAGGGCGTCTTCTCCGGAGCGGACACCGAGAAGGTCCTGCGCCGCATCGAGGAGTGGAACGCCGGCCGCGACCCCGAGGACGCCTTCCGCGTCAACATCGGAGTCACCGTCGGCCGCCACAACCACGGCCGCGAGCACCTCGAACGCTACGCACACTACTTCAACCGGCTCGGCGTGGCGACCGTCCGCTTCAACAACTTCACCGACCACGGCAACCGCCACCCCGACCTGCGGTTGTCCCGCGAGGAGATCGAGCAGGCGTACCGCGACTTCAAGGACATCCACGACACCGTCCCGCTCTCCTTCCAGCTCGGCGTCAGCGAGGACTTCGGCACCTTCGGCATCAAGGCCATGGGCTTCCCCGGGCACGTCGGCTGGTGCCGCGCCGGCCGCCAGCTGTTCGCCGCGATCCCGGCCGTCGAGGAGGTCCTCTCCGACGGCCCCGAGGGCCGCCGCGAGAAGATCGGCGACGTCGTGGGCTGCGTCAACACCTTCGAACCCCACCTGGGCACCCTCGTGCGCACCGTCACCCCCGGCCCGGACGGCGAGGTCACCGCCTACGACGTCGAGTTCGACCACGACGAGATCGAGGCGTTCACCGCCAAGCGCCTCGCCGGCACCTACAAGGACGGCTGCTTCGCCACCGAGCTCTCCGAGGAGCTGGGCCTGATCTCCCGGATCCCCGAGCGCCGCCGCCTGCCGCTGCTCGTCGACGCCCGGTCCTGACCCTCCGCCCCTGACACCCGACCGCCCGACCGTCCGCCGCCCGGCAGCCGCCGGGCGGCGCCCCGCCCGCGGCCCGCCACACCCGTCGCCGCCCGAGCCCGGAGGGACAGCCCGCCCCGATGCGCCACGTCCTCGTCTTCGCTAAGACGCCCCACGCCAAGACCCCCTACGACCAGTGGCTCGACGGCACCGACGTCGTCCCCGTGATCCTCACCCCCACCGAGTACGCGGCCGGCTACGCCCACCTGCCGCACGTCCACGCCTTCGACGGCTACGACACCAACCAGCTCGTCGAGAAGACCGCGCTCCGGCTGGGCCGCGAACTCGCCGTCGACGCCGTGTTCGCCCGCGCCGAGGCCGACGTGCTGCGCGCCGCCCGACTGCGCGAGCTGCTCGGCGTGCCCGGCGGGCACCTCGCGAGCGCGCTGGCCTTCCGCGACAAGGTGGTCATGAAGGACCACCTGGTGGGCGGGCCCGTCGAGATCCCGCCCTACCGTGCGATCGACTCCGCGTACACGGTGCTGGAGTTCACGGCCGAACACGGCTACCCCGTCGTGATCAAGCCGGTCTCCGAATCCGGCTCACTGGGCACGGTCGTCGTCCGCGACGAGGCCGAGCTCGACGCGTACCTGGCCCGCCCCTGGTCCGGCCGCAGCGAGATCGAGGTCTTCGTGCCCGGCCCGATGTACCACGTGGACGGCCTGGTCGTGGACGGGGAGGTGGTCTTCGTGCACCCCTTCCGCTACCTCCACGACTGCCTGTCCTTCCGCGCCGACGACTGGGTCGGCAACATCCCCCTCACCGCCGAGGACCCCGCGCACGACCGGCTGGTCAAGGCCGCGCGCGCCGTCCTCGACACCCTCCCCACCCCGCCCCACCTGGCCTTCCACGCCGAGTTCTGGATCACCCCCGACGACCGCGTGGTCTTCTGCGAGATCGCCGGCCGGACCGGCGGCGGCATGATCAGCTCGATGGTCCGGCACGCCTTCGGCCTCGACCTCGACCGGCAGTGGCTCTACGCCGAATGCGGCCTGCCCACCACCGTCCCGCCCCACCCCGCCCCCCACCGGCCGGCCGGCGCCCTGTGCATCCCCCCGCGCCGGGGCGTGCTGGAGGCCCTGCCCACCGGGGCGCGACCGGAGGCCGTGCTGGAGGAGTCCTGGACCGGGGCCGTCGGCCAGGAGTTCCACGGCGGCGTCAAGTCCGGCCTGTTCCTGGCCGGTTACGTCGTGGGCGCGCCCACCGAGGAGGATGTGGCCGACCGACTCGAACAGGTGGCGGGCTGGTTCTCGGACAACACCCGGTACCGGCCCGTCGATTCCCCCGGAGGCACCGCATGAGCAGCACCCCTTCCCCCGCCGTCGGCCCCGGCCCGGACCCCCTGGGCGATCTTGTCGACGTGTCGACACTCGCGGAGCTCCTCACCCGGGACGACACGGTCCTCTTCGACGCCTCCGTCGGCGCCCACCGCGGCGCCCCCGCCCGGATCCCCGGCGCCCGGCCCTTCGACCTCGACGGCGCCCTCTCCGACCACGACACCGACGTCCCGCACACCATGCCCGGCCCCGACGCGTTCACCGAGGCCGTCCGCGAGCTCGGCCTGCGCGAGGGCGACACCGTCGTGGTCTACGACGCCCAAGGCGTCTACTCCAGCGCCCGCGCCTGGTGGATGCTGCGCGCCATGGGCTTCGACCGGGTCGCCGTCCTCGACGGCGGCCTGCCCGCCTGGCGCGCCGCCGGCCTTCCCGTCGAAGCCGAACCGGCCCGGTACGCGGGACCGCGCGGGACCTTCACCGCCCGGCCCCGGCCCGGCCTGATCGTCGACGCCGACACCGTGGCCAAGGCCCTCGCCGACCCCGCCGCCCGCGTCCTCGACGCCCGCACCCGGGGCCGGTACGCGGGCACCGCCCCCGAACCGCGTCCCGGCCTGCGCGGCGGCCACATGCCCGGCGCGGTCAGCCTGCCCTTCGGCGAGCTCCAGGACGCCGACGGCGCCATGCTCCCCGTCGACTCCCTGCGCGCCGCCTTCGCCGAGGCCGCCGGGGACGGCGAACGGCTCTACTTCAGCTGCGGATCGGGCGTCACGGCCTGCGTCCTCGCCCTCGGCGCCACCCTCGCCGGCCGCGAGGACCTCGCCGTGTACGACGGGTCCTGGAGCGAATGGGGCCTGCCCGCCACCAGCCCCGGGGACCGCCCCGTGGTCACCGGGGACGCCGTGCACGGGGATGCGGCCGCCGCGCCCGCCGACGGAGGGAGTCCCGCGCCGTGACCCCCACCCGCCCGGGCGGCGGCTCCCTCGCCGCCCGCCGGCGCGCCCTGACCGCACTGCCCGCCGGGCTGCGGGCCCTGATCGCCCTGTCCTTCGTGGTCGCCCTCGGCAGCTACATGGTCACGCCGTTCATCGGCGTGCTCATGGTGCGGGCCGTCGGACTGGACGTGCGGATCGCGGGGATCCTCGTGGCCGCCGCCACCTTCGTGCAGTTCGGCGGCAGCATCCTCGGCGGGCCCGTCGTGGACCGCCTGGGCCTGAAGCGCACCATGGTCTCCGCCCTCGCCCTGCGCACCGCCGGCCTGGTCCTCCTCGGCCTGGCCACCAGGGCCCCGTGGGCCGCGTACCCGGCCGTGCTCCTCGTCGCCGCCGGCCCGGCCCTCTATCTGCCGGCCAACAAGGCGTACATCGTCACGAGCGTCTCCGAGGAACTGCGCCCGCTGTTCCTCGGGGTCAGCGGCGCCGCCCTCAACGCCGGCATGGGCCTGGGGCCGCTGCTCGCCGCGCTGCTCGTGGACGCCGACCCGATGGCCCTGCTGATCGGTCTGGCGGCCCTCTTCGCGCTGATCACCCTCGCACACCAGCTCACCCTGCGCGGCGACGCCCGCCCGACCCCGGCCACGAGCCCGGTCGCGAGCCCGACCGTGCGGACCGGGCGATCCGGCAGCCGACGGGCCGCCCTGCGCGGCGCGCTGCGCCCCGTGCTCTTCACCGCCCTCGCCTTCTACCTGTACTTCTTCTTCCAGAGCTTCATGGGCCTGTACGCGGCCGGCCTCTCCGACATCCGGGTGCTCGGCTGGGTCATGCTCCTGAACTGCGCGATGGTGGTGGTGCTGCAACCGGCCCTCGCCGACCGCATCGCCCGCGCCGGCTACCGCCCGCTGGTGGTCGGCTCCTTCCTCCTGATGGGACTGGGCACGGCCGCCCTCGCGCACGGCGGCCTGCCCGCGCTGCTCGGTGGCACCGCCCTGTTCACCCTCGGGGAGATCTTCCTGTTCCTGCGGTGCGACCTCGAACTCGTCGACCGGGTGCCCGGCAACCCGGCCTTCGCGTTCGGTGTACAACGACTGACCGCCGGGATCGGCGGCGGCGCCGCCGGGGTGGTCGGAGGCTTCCTCTTCGCCCACTACCAGGCGGCCGGTCGGCTGGGCGCGTTCTGGCTGGTGGTGGCCGCCCAGTGCGGGGCCGCCGCCGTCCTCGCCCTGTTCCTCGCGGGTGGCCGACGGAGCGTCGAGCCCCTCGCCGTGCCGAGCCCCGCGCCACCGCCCGCCGCACCCACCGGAACCGAGACCACGGTGACCCGATGACGCAGACCGATCCGCGACCCACCCCGCACCCTGTTTCACGTGAAACACCGGCCGAACCCCTCGCTGTTTCACGTGAAACAGCGCCCGAGGCCCGCGAGGTTTCACGTGAAACACGGGCCCCCGAGCACGGCCGGGACACCCGGCTGGTGCACGCCGGCGCCGATCCGCGGGCCCACGGCGGGTACGTGAACCCGCCGCTGCACCGGGCCTCCACCGTCCTCTACCGGGACACCGCCGAGATGGCCGCCTCCCAGGCGGACCCCCTCAAGCGGGAGGGACCCGTCTACGGCCGCTTCGGCACCCCGACCACGCGCGCCTTCGAGGAGGCCCTCGCCGAGTTGGAGGGCGGGCACGCGGCCGTCGTCACCTGCTCCGGGCTGGCCGCCATCACCACCGCGATCCTCGCGTACGTCCGCGCGGGCGACCACCTCTTGGTGAGCGATTCCGTCTACCTCCCGACCCGCCGGTTCTGCGATTCCCTCGCCGCGCTGGGGGTCACCGCCGAGTACTACGACCCGCGCGCGGACGGCCCCGCCATCGCCGCGCTGATCCGCCCCGAGACCCGGCTCCTCTACCTGGAGTCCCCCGGCTCGACCACCTTCGAGGTGCAGGACCTGCCCGCGATCACCGAGGTCTGCCGCGCTCGGGGCGTGATCACGATCGCCGACAACACCTGGGCCACCCTCGCCTTCTGCCGCCCGCTGACGTTGGGCGCGGGCGTGGACGTGGTGGTGCACTCGGCGACCAAGTACCTGACCGGCCACGCCGACAGCATCCTCGGGGCGATCGTCTGCACCCCCGAGAGCCATCCGGTGATCCGCGCCGCCGCGATCCGGCTCGGCCAGTGCGCGAGCGCCGACGACGCCTACCTGGGCCTGCGCGGGCTGCGCACCCTCGGGGTCCGCCTGGACCGTCACCACGAACGCGGTCTCGCCCTGGCCGCCTGGACGGCCGGCCGCGAAGGGGTGGTCGGCGTGCTGCACCCCGGTCTGCCCACCGACCCCGGACACGCCCTGTGGCGGCGGGACTTCACGGGCGCGGCCGGCCTGTTCGGCGTGGAACTCGACACCCGTTTCGGTGCCCGGGCCGTGGACGCGATGCTCGACCGGCTGCGCCTGTTCGGCCTCGGGCACAGCTACGGCGGTCACGAGAGCCTCGTCGTGCCCACCGACCCGGTCGCCCACCGACTGCCCGGCACCTGGGCCGGCCGGGGCCCGCTGCTGCGCGTGCACGTCGGGTTCGAGGACCCCCGGGACCTGGAGGCGGACCTCGCCGCGGCCTTCGACGTGCTCCTCGCCCACGGGTGACCGGGGCCGGCGCGAATCCTTCCCGAACCCGCGCGTCGGCCGGCGCCCGGGGATACAGTCCGGCGAGAGGCGGTTCGGTGACCCGGGGAGGGGCTGGCTGACATGCTGGAGGTCGTGGCGCTCGGCGCGCTGACCGCGTTCCTCACCTCGGTGGGCAATGGCGCGGCCGGTGAGATGGGCAAACAACTGTTGCTGTCCACCGGCGCCCTGGTGCGCCGGGCCACCGGCCGGGACGTCCCGCTGCCCGCCGACCCCGCCGGCTGGGAGGCACTGGCCGGGCAGGTGCACGCCCGTACCGCCGAGGACCCCGAACAGGCCCGCGCCTGGGTCGCCCTGCTCACCGCGTTCGCCGCGTCCGGCGCCGGCCCGACCCTGCTCTCCAGGGGCCCGGGACTGCCCCCGGCCACCCGGCACTTCACCGACCGCAGGGACGTCGTGCGCCGGCTGCGCCGCGAGGCGACGCGGCCCGCCGCCGGGCGTCCCCGCGTCGCCCTGGTGCACGGCCCGCCCGGGATCGGGACCAGCGCCGCCGCCCTGCGGGTCGGCGCCCTCAGCCGACACCGCTTCCCCGACGGACAGTTCCACGTGGACCTACGCGAACTCGCGGCGGGCGAGCGCGGCCCGACCCCGGCCGCCGTCCTCGGGCTGCTGCTGCGCCGGATGAACGTGGCCGCCGACCGGATCCCGGGTTCCGAGGCCGACCGCGAGGACCTGTACCGGCGGCTGACCGCCGACCGCCGCGTCATGATCGTGGTCGACCACGCCTCCTCGGTGGCCCAGGTCAGGGGGCTGATTCCGGCCACTCCCGGAGTGTTCCTGCTGATCGTGGTCTCCGGGCCGCCGTTCGTGCTGGAGGCCGAGTCGGTACCGGTGCCGCCGCTGCGCGACCGGGACGCCGTGCGGCTGCTGCGGAAGGTCGCGGGCCGGGCCCGGGTCGCGGACGCCCGGCACCGGCTCCCCGAGGTGCTGGGGCACTGCGCGGGCAATGCCTTCGCCCTGCGCGCGGCCGCCCTGAACCTGCCCACGAGCGCGCCCGCCGGACACCCCGCGCCCGCCCCGGACCGGGGCCCCGGCCACGATCCCGACCACGACCCGGTCCGGGCCGCGACCCGTGCCACCGTCGCCGGGCTGCGCCCGGAGACCGCACGGATGCTGCGGCTGACCGCCCTCGGCGGCTGGCCCGTGCTGACCCCGGCCCTCGCCGCGGTCACCGCCGAGGTCACCGAGGACGAGGCCGAGCGGATGCTCGCCGAGGCCGTCGACGCCCATCTGCTGGAAGCCCGACCCGACGCCCGCCACCGGTTCCGCCCCGAGGTCAGGCGCCCGCTGGCCGCCGACGCCGGCACGGAGCACGGGGTGGCGCATTGCTCGGCGGCCGTCGCCCGCGCCCTCGACCACCTCCTGGACCACGCCGTGCGCACCGCCCACGCGGCCCTCCCGCAGAGCTGGCGCGCCGTGCCGGTGACCGGTCGCGGGGAGCCCGTGCCGCAGGTCGGGGCCCCGGACCGGGAGCCGGGGGCCGCCCTGACCGCGCTCGTGGCCGAGGTCCCCAACCTGGTGCACGGGGTCACCCTCGCCCGCGACCACCACCGGATCGACACGGCCCTGCTGCTGGCCCGGGCCCTGTGGCCGCTGCAACTCCAGGCCGGGCACTGGGACGAGCTGCTGCCCGCCCTGCGGGCCGCCGCCCGCTGCGCCGACGAGGAACGCCCCGGCACCCGGATCGCGGGCGCCCTGCACTTCCAACTCGCCCAGTGCCTCGGCGAACTCAAGCGCCGCGAGGAGGCCGACCGGGCCATCGAGGCGGCCGTCCGCGCCGAACGGGCCGCCGGGCACGTCCGCGGCGAGGCGTCCTGCGTGGAGTACCGGGGCCTGCTGCGGCTCTACGACTGGCAGTCCGAGGCCGCGTACGAGGGATTCGTCGAGGCGGGGGCCGTGTACGACCGGATCGCCGAGGGCGAGGAGGGTTGGACGGACCTGCCGCGCGCCCGCGCCCTGCTGCTCCGGCACCGGGGCCGGGCCCTGCGCGGCACGGGCCCCCTCGACGAGTCCCGGCGGCTGCTGGAGGACGCGGCCGAGTTCTTCGCGACGCACGGGGACCCCTACAACCGGGCCCGGACCCTCACCGACCTGGCCGAGACCCTGCACCTGGCCGGGGAGAACGAGACGGCGCTGGCCCGGATCACGGAGGCGGAACGGCTGCTGCCGGAGTCCGCGACCCCGCACCGGGCGTACCTCGCCGGACTGCGCATGTACTGCGGCGGCGGACCCACCCCCTGACCGGCCCCACCCCCTGACCGGCCCCGGGCCCGACTGCGGTCACGCCTCGGGCCGGTCCGCCTCCACCAGCACCGGATGCGCCCGCCCCGCGACCCGTACCGCGAAGGCACCGGCACCCGCCGCGTCCGACGGCCGGCCCGCGTCGAGCCACGCCGCCAGCCCGACCGCGTACGCCGGCGGGTCGGCGTCGGCCCCCGGCGCGGCCGCCAACCGGAACAGCCCGTGCGACCGCACCCGGACCACACACGCGTCCGGCCCCGTCACCCAGGCGGCCGCCGCGCAGTGCGGATACCGCCGCAGCACCTCCGCCGTCCACGCCTCCGGCCCCCCGAACCGGGGATCCTCCGCCGGCCCCTCCCGCGTGATCAGATCGGCGGACTCCAGGGCCTCCGGATCCAGGGTGTCCTCGTGCACGAGCAGCCGCGAGGCGCCGCCCGCCCCGTACGGGTGCGCCGTGGACCGTTCCACCGTGACCTCCGCCCCCGACACCAGGGTCCGCGCGAAGTACGGCGCCGTGCGCCGGGGCGGCTCGTGCGGGGGCAGGGGCAGGGGCTCCAGCAGCGCGGGCGCCGCCGGTTCGGGCAGCCCCAGCAGGGCGTAGAAGTGGCGGCGCAGCAGGCCCGCCGAACCCCCGGGCGCCGAGGTCGTGAACTCGGCCGGCCCCGGCAGCGGCCGGTGCTTCGCGATCACCTCGTGGAAGCCCCGCGCCAGGTCCGCGCCCGCGTCGAACCGGGGCGCCTCCCGCACGAACGCGGCGGGCGGCGCCTGCGGGTCCAGCCGCTCCGCCCCGTCGGCGGCGATCAGCACCGGCAGGCCGAGGGCGGCGGCGTAATAGGAGACGGCGCCGAAGTCGCCCACCACCAGATCCGCGGCCACCAGGGCCTGCCGCCAGGACCGCACCGGGTCGATCAGGGTCAGCCCGGCCCGCCGCGCCCCGTCCAACCAGGCCCGCACCTGCCCGGGACCGTGCCCGAACCACACGTTGGGGTGCAGCACGGCGACCACGCGGTACTCGTCGGCCGGCAGTTCGGCGCCGAGCCGGGGCAGCAGGCCCGGCAGCAGGTCGGCGTCACCACCGTTGCCGAAGAAACCCTCCGGGTTCCACGTCGAGTTCAGGACGACGAGCCGCTGCCCGGAGCGCACGCCCAGGGCCCGGCGGAACCGCTCGCGGTGCGGACGGGCGGCCAACATCCGGTCGAAGCACGGGTCCCCGCCGAGCACCGCCGCGTCCAGGGCCTGCGGGCATGCCTCGCGCAGCCGATCGACCTGCTCGGGGTGGGACAACACGAGCCCGTCCACGAAGGGTTCGCCCCCGACGAGCAGCCACTCGGCGGACAATCCGAACGTCGGCTCCCGGCTCCCGGCTCCCGGCTCCCGGCTCCCGGCTCCCGGCTCCCGGCTCCCGGCTCCCGGCTCCCGGCTCCCGGCTCCCGGCTCCCGGCTCCCGGCTCCCGGCTCCCGGCTCCCGGCTGCGCCAGTTTCTTAGTATATCCGACACCATGTGACAATACGCTCAACTTACCGTGCAGACGGTGAAGTTCGCCGCCGAAGCTCGCCGACACCGCCAGGTCCACCGGCGTCTCCAGCGCCTGCTCCCACGGCAGCACCGGCAGCCCCAGCCCCTCGAACACCTCGTCCAGCCCGCCCCGGAACACCGACGAGCCGGTGGAGGTCACGAGCAGCTGCACCCGGAAGTCGTCCCGGAACAACGGCAGCACGTCGAGCAGCCGCCCCGCGGAGGTGACGTTGTGGGCCACGAGCAGCACCCGCCGCTCCACCGCCCGGCTGGTCCACCGCTCGGCGCCCTCCCCCACCGGCACCCCAAGCGGCACGCCCGCACCTCCCGCCACGCCCACACCTCCGTGCACCCGGCCAACTCGCCCCGCAGCCGCCCACTTTAACGCCGCGGGCGCGCGGGGCGGTGCGGAACGGGCGGGTCCCCCCGGCCGGGAATCCGGCCCCCGTCGCCGCCCCGCACGGCCGCCCCCGTCCTCGCCGCTCAGGCCGCCGTGCCCGCGCGGACCGCGTCCGGGGTGCGGACCTCCGCGCCGACCGTGCGCCGCCGCCGACCCGGCATGCCCAGGGTCGGGTGCGCGACGCCCCAGGCCGCGCCCTTGCAGATCAGCTCCTTGTAGCGCGCCGCGAGCCGACCCGTGAGCGCCCGCTCCACCGCCCGGTCCTCGGCCGTGACGAACTGGATCAGCCCCTCCTGCCGGCCCAGCGAGACGCACCACTGCGTGTACCTGATGTCGATCCGGGGCACCTCGGCCCCGGTGAGCCGGGCGGCGATGGCGTCGGCGGCCTGCCAGGCCATCGGCACGCCCGAGGCGCACGACATGCGCAGCGGCCGCCCGCCGGGGCCGAGCGCCATCGCCGCGTCGCCCACGGCGTACACGTCGGGGTGCGAGACCGAGCGCATGGTCTCGTCGACCACGATCAGTCCCCGCTCGGTGACCTCCATCGTGGTGGCCCCGGCGATGGGGTGCACGGCGAATCCGACGGTCCAGACGGTGACCTCGGCGGGCAGGCTCCGTCCGTCCGCGGTGGTGACGCGGTCGGCCGCCACGGCCGTGACCGGGGTGTTCTCGTGGACCGTGACGCCGAGCCCGTCGAGCACCTTCCGCAGGTGGGCGCGGCCCTTCGCCGAGAACTCGGCGCCCAGCGCGCCGTGCGTGGCCAGCGCCACGTCCAGGTCCGGCCGCGCCTCGGCGATCTCCGTCACGGCCTCCAGGCCGGTCAGCCCGCCGCCCACCACGAGCACCGGACGGCCCGCGCCCAGGCCCGCCAGTCGCTCGCGCAGCCGCAGCGCGCCGGCCCGGCCCGAGACCTCGTGGGCGTACTCGGCGGTGCCCGGCGCCCCGCCGTCGTCCCAGCCGCTGCCGAGCGCGTAGACGAGGGTGTCGTACTCCAGCTCCTCCGTCCGCCCGGGGGCGGTCACGGGGCTGAGGGTGACCCGCTTGCGGTCCGCGTCCACGGCGGTCGCCTTCGCGAGCCGCAGCCGCACGCCGGTGCCCGCGAACATCGCGTCGAAGGGCCGGGGCGCGAGCTCCTGGCCGACCGCGATCTGGTGCAGGCGGACCCGCTCCACGAACTCGGGCTCGGGGTTGACGAGGGTGATGGCCACGTCCTCGCGGTGCAGCCGCTTGGCGAGACGGCCGGCGACGACGGCTCCGGTGTAGCCGGCTCCGAGGACGACGATGCGGTGCTGCATGTCCGTGCTCCTGTCTGGGCGGGTCCGCCGATGTCCGGCGTGGTGTCGCTCCTTGAACCGGACGGCCCGACGTTCCCTGACAGGATTCGCATGTGACCCGCGTCACATCCTCCGCGCTCGCTTCAGAGGGTGTGGAGCGGAGCCTCCCCGGCGTGCCCGGCGGCCCAGCGCGCGGTGGCGCGCACGAGCTTGTCGGGGTTGACCTGGCTGCGCACGGCCACGATCCCCTCCGGGGTGACCTCCAGGCAGGAGATCGTGACGACCCGGCCCTCCACGAGCACGAAGAAGGCCGGTTCGCCGTTCGCGATGCCCGCGTGGATCTCGGGGATCCCGCCCACGATGGCCCGCTTGGCCTTGCCGGGCTTGAACAGCCCGCGCAGGAACGTGGCGACCGCGACCGCGCCCTCGAACGCCTTCGCCCGCGCCGGCATCTTCCCGCCGCCGTCCCCGATCGCCACGGCCCCGGTGGTCAGCAGCCGCACGAGGGGTTCGGTGCGCCCGCTGGTCGCCGCCGCCAGGAACTCCTCGACGATCCGCCGCGCGGCGTCCGCGTCGATCTCGGTGCGCACCTTGCCGGCGGCGATGTGCTTCTTCGCCCGGTGGTAGGTCTGTTGGGCGGTGGCCTCGCTGATGTCGAGGATCTCGGCGATCTCGCGGTGCGGGTGGTCGAACGCCTCGCGCAGCACGTACACCGCGCGCTCGTTGGGGGTCAGCCGTTCCAGCAGCACCAGCACCGCGTACGACACGGACTCGCGCTGCGCGGCGGTCTCGGCCGGGCCCAGCATGGGGTCGCCTTCGAGCAGCGGCTCGGGCAGCCAGTGCCCGACGTACGTCTCCCGCCGGGCCCGCGCCGAGGTCAGCAGGTTCAGGCACAGGTTGGTGAGGACCTTGGTCAGCCACGCCTCGGGCACCTCGACGCGCCCGATGTCGGCCGCCTGCCAGCGCAGGAACGTCTCCTGCACGACGTCCTCGGCCTCGCTCGACGAGCCCAGCAGCCGGTAGGCGATGGCCTCCAACCGCGGCCGCGCCGCCTCGAACCGCTCCACGTCGGCAGTGATCATCCCCATCCCCGCACCCTAGCGGCCCCACCGCCGCGTCGGCAGACCGGCGAGCGACCCGGATCAGGTGCCGACGGGCCGGAGGCTCGCCTGGTGCCGGGGCGCGCGGGCCGTCGCTCAGTGGGTTCCCAGGCCGCCGTCGGAGGCGGACACGACTCCGGACTCGTACGCCGCGATCACCAGCTGGGCGCGGTCGCGGGCGCCCAGTTTGGCCAGGAGACGGCCGATGTGGGTTTTCACCGTGCCCATGCTCAGGTGCAGACGCGCCGTGATCTCGTCGTTCGACAGGCCCCGTGCGATCAACTCCAGTACCTCGCGTTCCCGCTCCGTCACCCCGGTCAGCGCGCCCCCGCCCCGGCCGGCGCCCGGGTCCGGGCGGCGGGTGAACTCCTCGATCAGGCGGCGGGTCACCGACGGAGCCAGCAGGGAGTCGCCCCCCGCCACGACCCGAATCGCGGCCAGCACCTCCGCCGGCGGGGCGTCTTTGAGGAGGAAGCCCGCCGCACCGGCCCGCAGGGCCGCGTACACGTACTCGTCGAGGTCGAACGTGGTCAGGATCAGCACCCGTACGCCGGCGGTACGGGGGGAGCGGCAGATCTGTCGGGTTGCCTCGATGCCGTCCATGACCGGCATCCGAACGTCCATCAGGACGACGTCCGGGCGGTGCAGGCGGGTGAGTTCGACGGCCTCGGCCCCGTCGCCCGCCTCCCCGACGGCGGTGAGGCCGGGCTCGTTCTCGACGAGGATCCGGAAGGAGCCGCGCAGCAGCACCTGGTCGTCGACGACGAGCACCCGTGTCCCGTCCGTCATGCGGTCCTCCTCACGCCGTCCTGCGGCAGGCGGGCGGAGACGGCGAAGCCCCCCTCGGGGCGTGGGCCCGCGCTGAACGTACCGCCGTGCGTCATCGCCCGCTCCCGCATTCCGACCAGGCCGTGGCCCCCGGGCCGTTCGAGGTCGGGGCCTCGCGCGCCGTCGTCCGTGACATCGATCCGCACCTCGCTCGGGTCGGCCTCGACCGTCACCCGACAGCGTGCGGGGGCCGCGTGCCTGACCACGTTCGTGAGTGACTCCTGGACGATCCGGTGAACGGCCAGGGCGATTCCCGCGGGCAGACCGTCCTTTGGCACCCGGACGCTCAAGTCGACGTCCACACCGGCCTGTCGTGCCTGGTCGGCCAACCGGTCGAGTTCGTCGAGGCCGGGCACCGGGCCCAGCGGGGCGGCGCCCGTGTCGGTGCGGAGCACGCCCAGGGTGCGACGCATCTCGGTCATGGCGGCCCGGCTGGTGCGTTCGATGACCCGCAGCGCGTCCACGGCCTCCTCCGGGCGCTGCTGGGCCACGTGTGCGGCGACCCCCGCCTTCACCGCGATGAGACCGAGGCTGTGCGACACGATGTCGTGCAACTCCCTTGCGATCCGCAACCGTTCCTCGGCGATGGCGTGCTCGGTGCGGCGGGCGGCGCGGTCGGCCTCCCGGGCCCGGCGGGCGCGTACGACGAAACCCGCGGCCCAGCCGCCGCCGAGGACCAGCCAGACGATGGCGGCGACGCCGGCCGCCCCGCTCCAGGTCTCGGCCGGGGTGACCACGGCCTCTCCGGTGAGGACCGCGGCCGCCGCGAGGGTGAGGGAGGCGGCGAGCACCGGCACCGAGCGCCGCGGGGGCCTGGTGAGGGCGACCGTGTAGAGGACGAGGCCCACTCCGGTCCACGGCTCGCGCGTCACGTCCAGGAGCGTGGCGGTGACGGCTCCGGCGAGGGCCGTCGCCGCGGCCGGTACGGGCCACAGTCGGCGGACGGCGACCGGGAGGCCGACCGCCGAGGCCACGAGCACGCCCGCCCACACCGGTCCGGTGTAGGCGGGCTGGGTCCCGCCGCCCGACATCCGGGTGAAACCGACGTACACGGCGGTGACCAGCAGCGCGGTCGCCAGGTCCAGCGCGAGCGGATGGCCGGCGCGCAGTCGGCGGGGGACACGCATGATTCGACCGTACATCGTCAACCGGCTCGCCCGATCAAGGTCATGAGGACCAGCGTGGCCGTGATCACGAGGGTCCAGCGCAGGGCCGCGGCCCGGCCGGGTGCCGGGCCGTCGCGTAGCACGGTGATGCCCAGCGGGACGAGGGCGAGGCAGAGGCCCGCGACGGCCACGACCGACAGCGCGGTGGTGCCCTTGAGCACGCCGAGCGGCAACGCCGCGGTCGCCGCCAGGGCGAGTGCCCGGACCGGACCCAGCACGCGGGCCCGCCAGGCTCCGACGGCGAGGAGCGGCCAACCTCCCACGATCGCGAGGTTGAGCGCGCTGAAGACGTGGAAGGCGCCGTACGTCTCGCCCACGAACAGGGCGGCGGCCTCCGCGCCCTGCCGGTCGGCGAGCTGGAAGGCGAGGTGGTCCACGCCGGCGTGGAACGTACGGGCGAAGAGCCCGAGGACGGCGAAGACCCCGCCCCACAGGGCCGGCCCGGGGCTGCGCCTGCCGATGCGGGCGGCGAGTGCGACCAGGGCGGGCCAGAGCAGGACGGTTCCGGCCGCGAAGGCACCGTAGGAGGCCGCGATCAGGCCGGGACGTTCGACGCGGGCGGCGAGTTGCTCCGGGAAGAAGAAGTGAAAGGGCAGCCGCAGCAGGACTCCGGCCGCCAGCAGCACGGGCGCCGCCACCAGGGAGACCCCGCCCACCCACCGCCCGGGGAAGGGCGCGTCGCCGTCCCACGCCACGGGCAGCGGCCGGACCCGGGCCGGGGCGGCGGTGTCGGGCCCGCGGGGCGTGCTCTGTGTCGTCGTCATGCCGTGAACGATCCCGCCCGGACGGACCCCTCCGCGTCGGAGCACGGTCCACTCCCCGCATCGGCCCCAGGTCCGACCCGGCCCCCGCGGTCGGACCGCGGTCCGACCCCAGGGCCAACGCAAAAGCCCCAGGTCGCTGACCTGGGGCTTTGCCGAAGAGCGGATGACGGGAATCGAACCCGCGCTATAAGCTTGGGAAGCTCATGTTCTACCATTAAACTACATCCGCATCGCGTACCGACTGGTCGGCAGCGCCATCGTCGGATACCTTACCCCATCCTTCGTCCCCGGTGTCGTCGCCCGGGGTTCGGGGCGTTGTGCGGGGGGAGTTGGGGCGTAGCGTGGGGGTGCGGAGTGGTGGCCGGCGATCACGTCGGCTCATCCCCTAATGTGGCGATTCGTCGCAGCAGGGCTCGTGAAGGGGACTCGATGGAGCACACCGTCGTCCGTTGTGCCGAAGGGCACGTTTTCCGCACCTCGTCTTTTCCGATGCGGAACCTCGGTGCCGGTCGGATCGGTCCCGGGCGCCTCGTGCGGTGTCCGCGGTGCGCGCGGCTCCGGCGGGCCGTGCCCGTGACCCGCTGATCGATTCGCACACCGACGCGGACGGCCCCCGCCGATTGGGGGGCGGTCCGCGTCGCTGCGTATCCTCGGGACGTGCTTCTTTCAGACAAGGACATCCGGGCCGAGATCGACAGCGGACGGGTTCGCATCGACCCGTTCGAGGAATCGATGGTGCAGCCCTCCAGCATCGACGTGCGTCTCGACCGGTTCTTCCGGGTCTTCGAGAACCACCGATACGCCCACATCGACCCCGCCACCGAGCAGCCCGACCTGACCCGCATGGTCGAGCCCGAGGGCGACGAGGCGTTCATCCTGCACCCCGGGGAGTTCGTGCTGGCCTCGACGTACGAGGTCATCAGCCTTCCCGAGGACATCGCGTCCCGACTGGAGGGGAAGTCGAGCCTGGGCCGACTGGGCCTGGTGACGCACTCCACCGCGGGGTTCATCGACCCCGGGTTCTCCGGTCACGTGACGCTGGAGCTGTCCAACCTCGCCACCCTGCCGATAAAGCTGTGGCCGGGGATGAAGATCGGGCAGCTCTGCATGTTCCGGCTCAGCTCGCCCGCCGAGTTCCCGTACGGCAGCGAGCGCTATGGGTCGCGCTATCAGGGGCAGCGCGGGCCGACCGCCTCGCGTTCCTTCCAGAACTTCCACCGGACCCAGGTGAGGGACAAGGCATGAGCGACGTACGTGAGAACCTGACCTACGAGGGGTTCGGCCGCGCCGTTCGCGAGCTCGCGCAGACGATCGCCGACGACGGCTACGAGCCGGACATCATCCTCAGCATCGCGCGCGGCGGCGTCTTCGTCGCGGGTGGTCTGGCGTACGCGCTGGACTGCAAGAACATCCACCTCGTGAACGTGGAGTTCTACACCGGCGTGGGCACCACGCTGGAGATGCCGGTCATGCTCGCGCCGGTCCCCGACGCGATCGACTTCTCCGACAAGAAGGTCCTGATCGCCGACGACGTCGCCGACACCGGCAAGACGTTGAAGCTGGTCCACGACTTCTGTCTGGGCACGGTCGCCGAGGTCCGCTCCGCCGTGGTCTACGAGAAGTCCCACTCGCTCGTGAAGTGCGAGTACGTGTGGAAGAAGACCGACGAGTGGATCAACTTCCCGTGGTCGGTGGAGCCGCCCGTGGTGCAGCGCGCCGGGCAGGTCCTGGACGCCTGACCGGGCGCCGGGAGGCGAGACGACGAAGGGCCCCGCGCCGGGTGCGCGGGGCCCTTTCGGCTGTCCGGGGTCAGACGGCGCCGAGCTTGATCAGCGACAGCAGCGCGACCAGCTGGATGGCCGAGGCGCCCAGGGCCTTGGGCCAGGGCAGGTCGTGCGAGTCGCGGATCAGCAGGGTGAAGAGGAAGCCGGCCATGATCCAGGTGAGCCAGCCGAGCACCACCACGAAGAGGTTGGTGCCGCCGAGGAAGATCGCGAAGATCAGGCGCGGCACGTCCGTGATGGTCATGACCAGCATGGACAGGCCGACGGTCGGCTGCCAGGACCCGTCGCCGCCGAGCTGGCGGGCCAGGGTGTGGGTGACGGCCCCGAGCAGCAGGCCGCAGATCACGAAGGCGACGCCGGTGCTGAGCACGATCGGGACGGCCTGGCCGATGGTGGCCTTGATGACCTGGTCGCGGGGTTCGTCGAGGCTGAACACGGCGAGCAGCCCGTAGACGAAGGTCACGATCAGGGCCGGGCCCCACACGGCGTGGTCGCGCATCCGCAGGAAGGTCGGGCCGGGGCGGGTCACGATGCCCCGGAGCAGTTCCTTCCACGGCAGTCGCGGCCCACTGGGCACCGGGGCGCCGCCGCCCGCGTGGTAGGTGTCGCCGGGGCCGTACGGCTCCTCGCCGACGGCGAAGGCGCGGGTGTGCCCCGGGTCGTCCCCGTGGCCGCCGGGGCCGGGGGGACGGCCGCCGCCGCGGTACGGGTCGCCCGCGTACGGGTCGTGGCCCTGGGGCGGGCGTCCGTGCGGGTCGCGACCGTAGGGGTCGTGACCGTACGGGTCGGGTCCGCGGCCGCCGCCCTGGTACGGGTCCTGGCCGTACGGGGGGCGCGGGGGCTGCGGGGGGCGCCCGCCGCGGTCGTCGTAGGGGTCGAAGTACTCGGGTTCGCCGCCCTGACCGCCGCCGTGCCCGCCGTGCGCGGCGTATCCGCCCCCGCCCTGCGGGCCGGGCGGTTGTTGTCGGGGCCACCGCTGCTGTTGCGGCGGGCCCTGCCGCGGGTACGGCGGCTGCTCGTACGGCGGTTGTTGTGCGCCGTACGGCTGTTGCCGCGGGGGTTGTTGCGGGGTGCGGTTGTTGTCCCGGCCGCGTCCGATCCTGAATCCAGCCACGTGGTCGAACGTACCTGTTCCGATGGTTCGTCATGCGCGGGTGGTCCCGGGACGGGGCCATTGCGGCTGAGCTGTGACATCCCCTAGGGGAGGGCCCCGAGGGCACCGTCAGGGGTGGTACGGGCGGTTTTGTGGGGTTTCTCGGCGGGTTACAGGCCCGCGCCCGAGTCTGCGGACGACCGTTACGTTCCCGCAGGAATACCCACATATGGGCTCCGTAACGTCGTGGACATCGCCGCCACGAGCTCGATGTCCACAAGGAGAACACCCCTCATGCGCAGCCCCCGTCGCTCCACCCTCCGTGCCGCCGCCGCGACCGTCGGCGCCGTCGCCGTCCTGGCGCTGCCGGCCGGTACCGCCTTCGCCGACTCGCCGGCGGTGCCCACCCCGCAGGTCTCGACCGGGGACGAGCAGCGGCCGCAGGTCGACCCGACCCCGACCCCCGGCCCCCGGGACGACAAGAAGCGGGACGAGAAGAAGCAGGACGAGAAGCGCGACGAGTCGAAGGAGAAGGGCAAGGAGAAGGGCAAGGAGCTCGCCCGCACCTACGTCACCACCGTCAAGCTCGCCGACAAGTCCGTCGCCAAGGTCTACTCCTTCGCCGACGGCCACTTCGAGGCCGACATCGTCTCCGACGGCACCGTGTTCGGCACCCTGGTGAGCACCAACGGCAAGCCCGCCCACGGCGAGCACAACGGGCTGCACGTCGTGCTCCAGCCCAACGGCACCGTCAGCTCCTGGGTGGAGGGCGGCACCAAGCCCGCCGAGAAGCCCAAGCCGCAGGTGAAGAAGGAGACCTCGGTCCGGATCACCATGCCGGACGGGCGGATCGCCAAGCTGATCGACGGCCCCTCGGGCAAGCGCGTGGAGCTGTCCATGCCGAACGGCAACGCGCTGGGCACCCTGGACGCCAAGAACCCGAACGCGGTCAACGACGGCTGGAGCTACCGCCTCGTCACCGACGGCAAGATCACCAAGTTCGTGGTCATCGACGGCAAGAACGGCGGCGCGAGCTGGGTCTACGACTTCTCCGGCAAGCTGATCGAGAAGTACACCCCGGAGGGCTCCGGCAAGAAGGCCGAGAAGAAGTCCGACAAGAAGGCCGAGAAGCCCGCGACCAAGCCCACCGGCGACCGCGTGGTGCCCAAGGGCGGCGTGAAGGCCGGCGCCGAGGGCGTGTCCACCGCCGAGGCCCAGGACTCCGGCGAGACCGCCGTGCTCCTCGCCTCGGGCGCGGGCATGGCCGCGGTCGGCGCGGCCGGTCTCGGCTTCGCGCTGCTGCGCCGTCGCGACGCCGAGCGCTGATCGCACCCCGCCGGCCCGGGCGCTGTTTCACGTGAAACACGCAGGCCCGAGCCGCCCCCGTTTCACGTCAAACACGCCCCCCCGCCCGGCCTCTGTTTCACGTGAAACAGCGCGCGGCCGGGCGGGCCCCGGCAGGCCGAAGGGCCGGCTTCCCGAGCGTTCGGGAGGCCGGCCCTTCGGGCGTCACGGCGTCGGTCACACCTCGACGGCGTCCGCCGGCTTCTTCACGGACTCCAGCAGCAGCTGGGCCACGTCCACGACCTGCACGGACTCCTTGGCCTGCCCGTCGTTCTTCTTGCCGTTGACCGAGTCGGTCAGCATGACCAGGCAGAACGGGCACGCGGTGGAGACGATGTCCGGGTTGAGGGAGAGGGCCTCGTCCACGCGCTCGTTGTTGATGCGCTTGCCGATCCGCTCCTCCATCCACATCCGCGCGCCGCCGGCGCCGCAGCAGAAGCCGCGTTCCTTGTGGCGGTGCATCTCCTGCTGGCGCAGGCCCGGCACGGCCGACATGATCTCGCGCGGCGGGGTGTAGACCTTGTTGTGCCGACCCAGGTAGCAGGGGTCGTGGTACGTGATCAGCCCGTCCACCGGGGTCACCGGCACCAGCTTGCCCTCGTCGATGAGGTGCTGGAGCAGCTGCGTGTGGTGGATGACCTCGTACTCGCCGCCGAGCTGCGGGTACTCGTTGGCGATGGTGTTGAAGCAGTGCGGGCAGGTCGAGACGATCTTCTTCGCCGACTTCGGCTTCTTGGTGGTCTCGTCCTCGTCGTCCTCGCCGAAGGCCATGTTCAGCATCGCGACGTTCTCCTGGCCGAGCTGCTGGAACAGCGGCTCGTTGCCCAGGCGGCGCGGGGAGTCACCCGTGCACTTCTCCTCGCCGCCCATGATCGCGAAGCTGACGCCCGCCATGTGCAGCAGTTCGGCGAATGCCTTGGTGGTCTTCTTCGCGCGGTCCTCCAGGGCGCCGGCGCAGCCCACCCAGTACAGGTAGTCGACCTCGGTGAGGTCCTCCACGTCCTTGCCCACGATCGGGACCTCGAAGTCGACCTCCTTGGTCCACTCCACCCGCTGCTTCTTGGCCAGGCCCCAGGGGTTGCCCTTCTTCTCCAGGTTCTTGAGCATCGTGCCCGCCTCGCTGGGGAAGGCGGACTCGATCATCACCTGGTAGCGGCGCATGTCGACGATGTGGTCGATGTGCTCGATGTCGACCGGGCACTGCTCCACGCACGCGCCGCAGGTGGTGCAGGACCACAGCACGTCGGGGTCGATGACCCCGTTCTCCTCGTGCGTCCCGATCAGCGGGCGCTCGGCCTCGGCCAGGGCCGCCGCGGGCACTCCGGCGAGCTGCTCCTCGGTCGCCTTCTCCTCGCCCTCCGCGTTCTTGCCGCCACCGGCGAGCAGGTAGGGCGCCTTGGCGTGCGCGTGGTCGCGCAGGGACATGATCAGCAGCTTCGGCGAGAGCGGCTTGCCGGTGTTCCAGGCGGGGCACTGCGACTGGCAGCGACCGCACTCGGTACAGGTGGAGAAGTCGAGGATGCCCTTCCAGGAGAACTGCTCGACCTGGGAGACGCCGAAGACGTCGTCCTCGCCCGGGTCCTCGAAGTCGATCTCCTTGCCGCCGCTGGTCATCGGCTGGAGGGCGCCGAGGGCGGTGGCGCCGTCCGCGTTGCGCTTGAACCAGATGTTCGGGAAGCCCAGGAAGCGGTGCCAGGCCACGCCCATGTTGGTGTTGAGCGAGACCGTGATCATCCAGATCAGCGAGGTGCCGATCTTGATCATCGCGGTGAGGTAGATGGCGTTCTGGAGGGCGCCGAGCGAGAGCCCCTTGAAGAGCAGCACCAGCGGGTACGAGACGAAGTACGCGGCCTCGTAGGAGTCCACGTGGTGGATCGCGCCCTCCAGGCCGCGCAGGGCCAGGATCGCGAGGCCGATGGTGAGGATCACGTACTCGACGAAGTACGCCTGCCACGCCTTGGAGCCGGCGAAGCGCGACTTGCGGCCGGCCCGGGAGGGCAGGTTCAGCAGGCGGATCGCCATCAGGACGACGATGCCGACCACCGTCATCAGGCCGATGAACTCGATGTACATCTCGAACGGCAGGAAGCCGCCGATGATCGGCAGGGTCCAGTCGGCCCGGAACAGCTGCCCGTACGCCTGGGCCAGGGTGGGCGGCAGGGTCAGGAAGCCGATGGCCACGAACCAGTGCGCGAAGCCGACGATGCCCCAACGGTTCATCCGGCTGTGCCCGAGGAACTCGCGGACCAGGGTGAGGGTGCGGGCCTTGGGGTCGTCGGTCCGGCTGCCCGCCGGGACGGGTTGGCCGAGTGTGACGAACCGGTAGATCTGCGCCACGGCCCGGGCGATCAGCGCGACGCCGACCACGGTCAGGACCAGCGACACGATGATCGCGGCGAGTTGCATGGAGGGGCTCCTCGGGCGGCACGGGGACGACCGCTACTAAGCGGTAACTTATGTGGTCAAGGCTTGAGGTTACCCAGTTCCCGTGCCGCAATGTAGCCGAGCGTGCGGTGATCTGTGTCGCTCAGGGTCGCCTCTCCGGGCCCCCGGGCGGCGCGGGCGCGCACGGGGCCGAGGGCGCGGGCACCCGCCCGCCCGTCGGGGTCGCGGTCCGGTCGGCCGGGGACGCGGGCGGGTCGAGGGGTCGGGGAACGGGGTCGAAGGCGTCGGGCGCGTCGAGCCCGTCGGCTCCGAGGCCGCGCGCGCCCGTCCGGGGGCGGTCGGGGCGGGCCGCCCGCCACAGGGCGCGCGGGGTGCGCGCCAGGATCGCCAGGTCGGTGCCGAGCCAGTGCCCTTCCACGTACTCCCGGTCCAGCAGGTCCATCGCCTCCCAGGGCAGCTTCGAGCGGGCCCCGATCTGCCAGGGCCCGGTCAGGCCGGGGCGGGCCAACAGGCGTTCGGGGTGGTCGGGCAGGGCCCGGGGGGCGGGGCCGACCAGGGACATCTCCCCGCGCAGCACGTTCCACAGGGCCGGCAGGCCGCTCAGTCGGCGGCGGCGAAGGGCCGCGCCCAGGCGGGTGTCGGCGCGCAGGCCCAGCAGCGCGAACGGGCGGCCGGCGAGCCCGAGGGCGGGGCTCCGGCGCAGCGGTGCGCGGTCGCCGGCCGGCGCGCCGGCGGCGAGGGCGGCGCAGGTCAGGGCGAGGGGCGCGGCGAGGAGGGCGAGCAGCAGGCCGGCGCCGAGCAGGTCCAGGACCCGCTTGGCGCGCGGCGGGCGGACGCCGGCCGCCGGGTGCCGCGGCGCGGGCGCCTCCGCGGCGGCGGTCGCGGTCGCGGGCGTGGGCGGGTGCACGGTGGGGCCGGGGAGGGGGAACGGCGGGTGCATGGGGGCACGGTGCCCGACGGGTCGGGGGCCCGGTCCGTCCCGCGCCGTGCGGGGCCGGCGGCGTCATCCGCTCGGCGGCGTGCGGCCGGCCGTGCGGGACCGCGTTCCCGCTGGTTGCGCATAAGGGCAACCTAAAAGTTGAGCCCCCTGGGCTCACCTCTGTTGACGGGAGCGTCTTCGTGGGGCATGGTTGAGTCTGTTCCACTCAAGTCAGCTGGAGGAATCACCATGGCTCGTGCGGTCGGCATCGACCTGGGCACCACCAACTCGGTCGTCAGCGTTCTCGAAGGCGGCGAGCCCACCGTCATCACCAACGCCGAGGGCGCCAGGACCACGCCGTCCGTCGTCGCCTTCGCCAAGAACGGCGAGGTCCTCGTCGGCGAGGTCGCCAAGCGCCAGGCGGTCACGAACGTGGACCGCACCATCCGGTCGGTCAAGCGCCACATGGGCACCGACTGGAAGATCAACCTGGACGGCAAGGACTTCAACCCGCAGCAGATGAGCGCCTTCATCCTGCAGAAGCTGAAGCGCGACGCCGAGGCGTACCTGGGCGAGAAGGTGACCGACGCGGTCATCACCGTCCCGGCGTACTTCAACGACTCCGAGCGTCAGGCGACCAAGGAGGCCGGTGAGATCGCGGGTCTGAACGTCCTGCGCATTGTCAACGAGCCGACCGCCGCCGCCCTGGCCTACGGTCTCGACAAGGACGACCAGACCATTCTCGTCTTCGACCTCGGTGGCGGCACCTTCGACGTGTCGCTCCTGGAGATCGGCGACGGCGTCGTCGAGGTCAAGGCCACCAACGGTGACAACCACCTCGGCGGCGACGACTGGGACCAGCGCGTCGTGGACTACCTCGTGCGCCAGTTCGCCAACGGCCACGGCGTGGACCTGTCCAAGGACAAGATGGCCCTCCAGCGTCTGCGCGAGGCCGCCGAGAAGGCGAAGATCGAGCTGTCCTCCTCCACGGAGACCACGATCAACCTGCCCTACATCACGGCCTCCGCCGAGGGCCCGCTGCACCTGGACGAGAAGCTCACCCGCGCCCAGTTCCAGCAGCTCACCGAGGACCTGCTGCAGCGCTGCAAGACCCCGTTCACCAACGTCATCAAGGACGCCGGCATCAGCCTGTCCGAGATCGACCACGTGGTCCTGGTCGGCGGTTCCACCCGTATGCCCGCCGTCGCCGAACTGGTCAAGGAACTGACCGGCGGCAAGGAGGCCAACAAGGGCGTGAACCCGGACGAGGTCGTCGCCATCGGCGCCACGCTCCAGGCCGGCGTCCTCAAGGGCGAGGTCAAGGACGTCCTGCTCCTCGACGTCACCCCGCTGTCCCTCGGCATCGAGACCAAGGGCGGCATCATGACCAAGCTCATCGAGCGCAACACCACGATCCCGACCAAGCGGTCCGAGATCTTCACCACGGCCGAGGACAACCAGCCGTCCGTGCAGATCCAGGTCTACCAGGGCGAGCGCGAGATCGCGGCGTACAACAAGAAGCTCGGCATGTTCGAGCTGACCGGCCTGCCGCCGGCCCCGCGCGGCGTGCCGCAGATCGAGGTGTCCTTCGACATCGACGCCAACGGCATCATGCACGTGACCGCCAAGGACCTGGGCACGGGCAAGGAACAGAAGATGACCGTCACCGGCGGCTCCTCGCTCGGCAAGGACGAGGTCGACCGGATGCGTCAGGAGGCCGAGCAGTACGCGGAGGAGGACACCCGCCGCCGCGAGGCCGCCGAGACCCGCAACCAGGCCGAGCAGCTCGTGTACCAGACGGAGAAGTTCGTCAAGGACAACGAGGACAAGGTCCCGGCCGAGGTCAAGACCGAGGTCGAGACCGCCGTCGCCGAGCTGAAGGACAAGCTCAAGGGCGAGGACACCGCCGAGATCCGCACCGCGACCGAGAAGGTCGCCGCGGTCAGCCAGAAGCTGGGCCAGGCCATCTACGCCGACGCCCAGGGCGCGGCCGCCGGCGCCCCCGCCGGTGACGCCCAGGCCAAGGCCGACGACGACGTCGTCGACGCCGAGATCGTCGACGACGAGAAGCCGAAGGGCGGCGCTGCCTGATGTCGGAGGAGACCCCGGGCTTCGACGAGAAGTCCGACGGCCCCGCCGGCAAGGGCAAGGCCGGCTCCGAGGACGCCGCGTCGAAGTCCGCCTCCTCCGCCGACAAGGCGGAGGGGGCGGCCCCGGCCGACGACGACCTCGCGCGCGACGTGTCGCTCCTCGCCGAGCTTGACCAGGCCCGCACCGCGCTCGGCGAGCGCACCGCGGACCTTCAGCGCCTCCAGGCGGAGTACCAGAACTACCGCCGCCGGGTCGAGCGGGACCGCATCGCGGTCAAGGAGATCGCCGTCGCGAACCTCCTGACCGAGCTGCTGCCCACCCTCGACGACGTCGGCCGGGCCCGTGAGCACGGCGAGCTCACCGGCGGCTTCAAGTCGGTCGCCGAATCGCTGGAGACGGTCATCGCGAAGATGGGCCTCCAGCAGTTCGGCAAGGAGGGCGAGCCCTTCGACCCGACGATCCACGAGGCGCTGATGCACAGCTACGCGCCGGACGTCACCGAGACGACCTGCGTGGCGATCCTCCAGCCCGGGTATCGCATCGGCGAGCGCACCATCCGCCCCGCGCGGGTGGCCGTCGCCGAACCCCAGCCGGGGGCGGCGCCCAAGTCCGAGTCCGCGGAGGGGGAGAAGTCCCCGGCCGCGGAGGCGGGCGAGGACACGGATGCCCCCGACAAGGGCTGACGCAGGCGAGGACCGAGAGGAGGGACACCGGGGATGAGCACGAAGGACTTCGTGGAGAAGGACTACTACAAGGTTCTCGGTGTCCCGAAGGACGCCACCGAGGCCGAGATCAAGAAGGCGTACCGGAAACTCGCCCGCGAGTTCCACCCGGACGCCAACAAGGGCAACGCGGAGGCCGAGGAGCGGTTCAAGGAGATCTCCGAGGCGAACGACGTCATCGGCGACCCCAAGAAGCGCAAGGAGTACGACGAGGCGCGCGCCCTGTTCGGCAGCGGCGGCTTCCGCCCCGGCCCGGGCGCGGGCGGCGGCTCGTTCAACTTCGACCTCGGTGACCTCTTCGGCGGCCAGGGAGCCGCCGGCCAGGGCGCCGGCGGCTTCGGCGGCGGACTCGGCGACGTGTTCGGCGGCCTGTTCAACCGAGGCGGGGCGGGCGGCGCCGGAACGCGCGCCCAGCCCCGGCGCGGGCAGGACATCGAGTCCGAGGTGACGCTCAGCTTCACCGAGGCGGTGGACGGGGCCACGGTCCCGCTGCGGATGTCCTCGCAGGCCCCGTGCAAGGCGTGTTCGGGCACCGGCGACAAGAACGGCACCCCCCGGGTGTGCCCGACCTGCGTCGGCACCGGGCAGGTCTCGCGCGGCAGCGGCGGCGGTTTCTCGCTCACCGACCCGTGCGCGGACTGCCGGGGGCGCGGCCTGATCGCCGAGACCCCGTGCGACGTGTGCAAGGGCAGCGGTCGGGCGCAGAGCGCCCGCACCATGCAGGTGCGGGTCCCGCCGGGCGTCTCCGACGGGCAGCGGATCCGGCTGCGCGGCAAGGGCGCGCCCGGGGAGCGCGGCGGGCCGGCGGGCGACCTGTTCGTCGTCGTGCACGTGGACGCGCACCCCGTGTTCGGCCGCAAGGGCGACAACCTCACCGTCACGGTGCCGGTCTCCTTCACGGAGGCCGCGCTCGGCGGCGAGGTGCGGGTGCCCACCCTGGCCGGTCCGACGGTCACCCTGAAGCTGCCCGCGGGCACGCCCAACGGGCGGACCATGCGGGCCCGCGGCAAGGGCGCGGTCCGCAAGGACGGCACCCGGGGCGACCTGCTGGTGACCGTGGAGGTCGCCGTGCCGGACCAGTTGTCGGACAAGGCGCGCGAGGCGTTGGAGAGTTACCGCGACGCGATGGCGGAAGAGGATCCGCGGGCCGCGTTGTTCGAGGCCGCGAAGGGAGCATGACATGGACGGTCGCCGACGTGATCCCTATGAACTGACCGACGAGACCCCGGTCTACGTGATCTCGGTGGCCGCCCAGCTCTCCGGTCTGCACCCGCAGACCCTGCGGCAGTACGACCGCTTGGGCCTGGTCTCGCCGGACCGCACGGCCGGTCGGGGGCGGCGCTACTCGGCCCGGGACATCGAGCTGCTGCGCACCGTGCAGGCGCTCTCCCAGGACGAGGGCATCAACCTCGCCGGCATCAAGCGGATCATCGAACTGGAGAACCAGGTGGCCGCGCTCCAGCAGCGGGTCGCCGAGCTGGCGACGCAGGTCGACGGCGCGGCGGCGGCGATGCGCCAGCGCGAGGCCCAGGTGCACGCGTCCTACCGGCGCGA
Source organism: Streptomyces dryopteridis (assembly GCF_049606955.1). NCBI lineage: Bacteria > Bacillati > Actinomycetota > Actinomycetes > Kitasatosporales > Streptomycetaceae > Streptomyces > Streptomyces dryopteridis. Next base: position 3,071,024 of record NZ_CP187113.1, read on the forward strand.
CCTGGTGCCCTACCAGCCGCCGCGGCCGCCGTCCTCGGCCCTGGTGGTCTGGCGGCCCAAGCGGCCGGGCGGTCACGTCGACTGAAGACCGCCGCCCGACCGGGCGCGCACGTGAGAAGGGGCCCCGGGCCCGCGCGGAGTGATCCGCCGGGCTCCGGGGCCCCTTCGCGCGCGTCCGGCGGGCTCAGGGGTCCTGGGGGCCGGGCACGGGGTCGGCGGGCGGCGCGTGGGCGGGGGCGGGGGACGCGGCGGGGCCGACCAGGGGCACGGGCACCCCGTGCGGCGGCAGCAGCGGCCCGGCGCCGTCCAGGATGCCCGAGCGGGCGATCAGGTAGCCGAGCTGCGCGCGGCTGCCGCTGCCCAGGGCGGTGGCGAGCCGGGCGATGTGCGCGCGGGCGGTGCGCACGTTCATGCCGAGCCGGCGGGCGATGGCCTCGTCCACGTGACCCTCGACCAGCAGTTGGGCGATGGAGCGCTGGATCCCGGTGATGCCGTTCGGGGTCGGGGTGTAGGTGACCTCGTCGCGCAGGGGCACGGCCCGCCGCCACAGCTGGTCGAAGACCTTGATCAGGTAGCTGACCAGCCCCGGGTGGCGCAGTTCCAGGGCCACCCTGCGGTCGTCCTGGGCGGGGATGAACGCGACGGTCTCGTCGAACACGATGAGCCGCTCTATCAACTCCTCCAGTGTCCGGATCTCCACCTTGCCGGCCGAGATGCGGTCCACGTACGCGAGGGTGCCCTGGCTGTGGCGCACGGTGTGTTGGTAGAGGGTGCGTATCCGGACACCCCGGTCGATCAGCGGGGCGTCCCGTTCCAGGGCCTGCGAGAGGACGTGGGAGGGTCGGGCGCCGCCGGGCTGGATGGTCAGCACCTCGGTGTGGCATTCGGCGGTGGCGAGGTCGAGGGCCGAATTGATCTGGTCGAAGCCCTCCAGCACGGTGATGGCGTGGGTGTTGGCGGGGCTCTGCGCGCTGATGGTCAGGAACGGCTCAAAAGCGTCGGTGAGATCTACAGCGGTGCGACGCCGCTCCTGGATCTCGCGCTCCAAGGGGTGAAGACGTTGCGCGAGTGCCACCGAAGGCGCGACCGGACGGAGCTGGTTGGCGTCGTCCGGGTCCGGCTGGAGCAGGGCGAATTCGAGCAGGCAGGGAGCGTTGCGCACCTCCCCGCGACTGATCCGCCCGGTGCCGAGCGCGGCGGCGTAGAGCCGTGAGCCCTCCGTGCAGAGGGCCGTGACCGGGTGGGGATGTGTCGGGTTTGTGTGGTCTATTGGCAAATCTCCACCCCCCAGGGTCCTGAACATGCAAGAACATGATGCATCGTCCCTGTGGCCGCGACGTGCCCGAATGAGCCATCGTCTGTCACGCGGGGGAGAGGATTCCATCAAGTGAGGACGAAGCCGACCATGTATCAGAGAATGCTTCGCTCGGCGCTTGCCGTTGTTTTCTCCGCTGTCGCGGCATGGGGGGCGGTCAGCGCCGCAGGCGGCGACGCGGAGGCCGTGGCGGCCGGCGTGGACACCGGTTGGAACAGCGGCGGCTCCGGCAAGGTGGACACGGGGTGGAACGTGGCCCCGGCGTCCGCGGACACCGGGTGGAACAGCACCCGTCCCGACACCGGCTGGAACGTGGCCCCCGCCTCGATCGACACGGGGTGGAACAGCGACACCGACACCGGGTGGAACGCCCCCGGTCGGGCCGGCGCGTACCGCGTGATCGACACCGGGTGGAACACCGACACCGACACCGGCTGGAACACCGCGCCGACGGACGTGGCCTGATGACACCCGACGACCGCGACTTCCGCCGCGAGATGGCCTCCGCCTACCGCTCCGGCTGGCAGTTCGTCGACCTCGCCACGGCCATCCCGCACGCCGGTGACTCCCTCATGGTCACCCTGTTCGGCCAGCCCATCGTGATCACCCGCGACGAGGACGAGGACGTGCGGGCCTACCGGTGCCTGCGCCGGCCGCGCGGGGCGCCGCAGCCCGTGCGCTGCGAGGTCCGCTACGGCATGGTCTTCGTCAACCTCGACGCCCGTGACCACAGCCTCTTCGCTTCCGAGGCCACCCCTGCCACACCCCGCAGTGCCTGAGGCGATCCCCCTCGTTGCCGTCGCCCCGGGCGCTTCCCCCACACAACGGCGCCATCGTGGACCTGACCACGATGGCGCCGTTGTGTCGTTCCCGGCCGTGTCGGCCGCGGACTTCGGGGCTCAGGCCCGGCCCATGGCCCGGTCGAGGGCGATCTCGATGAGCACCCGCTCCGGGTTGGGCGCCGGCACGCGCCCGTAGCGCTCCGCGTAACGGGCCACCGCGTCCGCGACGGCCTCCGGGTCCCGGACCACCCGCGCGACGCCCTCCAGGGTGGCCCAGCGGCCCCCGTCGAGCTGGCACACGGCCACCCGGGGGGCCTGCCCGCGCGCGTGCGCCTCCTCCACGTTGCGGACCTTGCGGCTGCCGGACCGCGTGATCACGCGCGCCAGCCCCGCCTCGGGGTCGTAGGTCACCCCCACGGGCACCACGTGCGGGGTGCCGTCGGCGCGAGGGGTCGTCAGCGTGCACAGCAGCCGTTCCCGCCAGAAGGCCAGGAACTCCGGGGTCGGATCGAGCGCGTCGTGAGCCATGCGCGAAGGGTACGGAAGGCCCGGCCGGTCGCGGGAGGCGGGACCCGGCCGGCCCGCGCCCGCGCGTTCCCGCCGCCCTCCCCGCCCCGCGCGCCCCGTGCGCACCCCTGAGACACCCCCGAAACGCCCCCGAGCCGCCCCTGATCCGTGCGGGGTCGGGGTGCCGGATTCACCTTGAGTGGAATAGACTCAACTTTGTGCACGTTGAGCGTGTCAGCATCTGTACGGAGAGGGAGAGGAGAAGGCGCACGTGGACGCCGAACTGACCAACCGGAGCCGGGAGGCCCTGAACGCGGCGGCGGCCCGCGCCGCCAAGGACGGCCACCCCGACCTGACCCCGGCCCACCTGCTGCCGGCCCTGCTCGCCGGGCAGGACAACGAGAACGTCACCGACCTGCTCGCCGCCGTCGGCGCCGACCAGGCCGCGATCCGCGCGGGCGCCGACCGGATCCTGGCGGGCCTGCCCAGCGTCGCCGGTTCCACCGTCGCACCCCCGCAGCCCAGCCGCGACCTGCTCGCCGTCCTCGCCGAGGCCGACGCCGAGGCGGGCCGGCTCGGCGACACCTACCTCTCCACCGAGCACCTCCTGATCGCGATCGCCGCCAAGGGCGGCGCGGCCGGCGAGGTCATGACCGCCCAGGGCGCGACCGCGCGCGCCCTGCTCGACGCCTTCCAGAACGCACGAGGAGCACGCAGGGTGACCACCCCCGACCCGGAGGGCCAGTACAAGGCCCTGGAGAAGTTCGGCACGGACTTCACCGCCGCCGCCCGCGAGGGCCGGCTCGACCCCGTCATCGGGCGGGACCAGGAGATCCGCCGGGTCGTCCAGGTCCTCTCCCGCCGCACCAAGAACAACCCGGTGCTGATCGGCGAGCCCGGCGTCGGCAAGACGGCCGTCGTCGAGGGGCTCGCGCAGCGCATCGTCAAGGGCGACGTGCCCGAGTCCCTCAAGGGCAAGCGGCTGGTCTCCCTCGACCTCGGCGCGATGGTCGCCGGCGCCAAGTACCGGGGCGAGTTCGAGGAGCGCCTCAAGACCGTGCTGGCCGAGATCAAGGAGAGCGACGGCCAGATCATCACGTTCATCGACGAGCTGCACACGGTGGTCGGCGCGGGCGCCGGCGGGGACTCCGCCATGGACGCCGGCAACATGCTGAAGCCGATGCTGGCCCGCGGCGAACTGCGCATGGTCGGCGCGACCACCCTCGACGAGTACCGCGAGCGGATCGAGAAGGACCCCGCCCTGGAGCGCCGCTTCCAGCAGGTGCTCGTGGCCGAGCCCAGCGTCGAGGACACCATCGCGATCCTGCGCGGGCTCAAGGGCCGCTACGAGGCCCACCACAAGGTGGTCATCAACGACGGCGCGCTCGTCTCCGCCGCCACCCTCTCCGACCGCTACATCACCTCCCGCTTCCTGCCCGACAAGGCAATCGACCTCGTGGACGAGGCCGCCTCCCGGCTCCGCATGGAGATCGACTCCTCGCCCGTGGAGATCGACGAGCTCCAGCGCTCCGTGGACCGCCTGCGCATGGAGGAACTGGCCCTGCGCAACGAGTCGGACGCCGCCTCCCGCGAGCGCCTGGCCCGGCTGCTGAAGGACCTCGCCGACCGGGAGGAGGAACTGCGCGGCCTGACCGCCCGCTGGGAGAAGGAGAAGCGTTCCCTCAACCGCGTCGGCGAACTCAAGGAACGCCTCGACGACCTGCGCGGACAGGCCGAGCGCGCCCAGCGCGACGGCGACTTCGACTCCGCGTCCAAGCTCCTCTACGGCGAGATCCCGACCCTGGAGCGCGAACTCGCCGAGGCCACCGAGGCCGAGGCGGAGGCCGCCCGCGACACCATGGTCAAGGACGAGGTCGGCCCCGACGACATCGCCGACGTGGTCGCCGCCTGGACCGGCATCCCGGCCGGCCGGATGATGGAGGGCGAGACGCGGAAGCTGCTGCGCATGGAGGACGAGCTCGGCCGCCGCCTGATCGGCCAGGGCGAGGCCGTCCGCGCCGTCTCCGACGCCGTCCGCCGCACCCGCGCCGGGATCGCCGACCCCGACCGCCCCACCGGCTCCTTCCTCTTCCTCGGCCCCACCGGCGTCGGCAAGACCGAGCTGGCCAAGGCGCTCGCCGACTTCCTCTTCGACGACGAGCGGGCCATGGTCCGCATCGACATGTCCGAGTACTCCGAGAAGCACAGCGTGGCCCGGCTCGTCGGCGCCCCGCCCGGCTACGTGGGCTACGAGGAGGGCGGGCAGCTCACCGAGGCCGTGCGGCGCCGCCCGTACAGCGTGGTCCTGCTCGACGAGGTGGAGAAGGCCCACCCCGAGGTCTTCGACATCCTGCTCCAGGTCCTCGACGACGGCCGGCTCACCGACGGCCAGGGTCGGACGGTGGACTTCCGCAACACCATCCTCATCCTCACCTCCAACCTCGGCAGCCAGTTCCTCGTGGACCCGGTCACCGGACCCGAGGAGAAGCGGGCCCGGGTGCTGGAGGTGGTCCGCGCCTCCTTCAAGCCAGAGTTCCTCAACCGCCTCGACGACCTCGTGGTCTTCTCGGCCCTCGACCGCGCCGAACTCGGCCGGATCGCGGAACTCCAGATCGCCCGCCTCGCCGCCCGCCTCGCCGAACGCCGACTCACCCTCGACGTGAGCCCCGAGGCCCTGGCCTGGCTCGCCGACAAGGGCAACGACCCCGCCTACGGCGCCCGACCGCTGCGCCGACTGATCCAGACGGCGCTCGGGGACCGGCTCGCCCGCGAGATCCTCGCCGGCGAGGTCGTCGACGGCGACACGGTCCGGGTGGACGTGGCCGGGGACGACCTGCTCGTCGGCAAGGCCGGCTGAACCGCCGGGCGCACGCCGTCGCACACCGTGCCCCGCCGCTCGCTCCGCGTGCCCGCGCCCACCCCCCGCTTCCGCCCGAAGCGGATCGAGTGGGCGCGGGCTTGCCACAGGGCGGGCGGGATGGGAGAGGATGACGACATCCGCACGAAGGGAAACCACGGTGAGCATCGACCCGGCCGCGATTCCGAATTTCGGAGGACAGCCCGAACCCCAGGCCGCGGGGCCGGCGGGCCCCGTCGTCCCCGACCAGGACCTGGTCAAGCAGCTCCTCGAACAGATGGAGCTGAAGTACATCGTCGACGACGAGGGTGACCTCGCCGCGCCGTGGGAGGAGTTCCGGACCTACTTCATGTTCCGGGGCGAAGGGGAGCAGCAGGTGTTCTCCGTGCGCACCTTCTACGACCGCCCCCACGCGATCGAGGACAAGCCGCAGCTCCTGGAGTCCGTGGACGACTGGAACCGCCGCACCCTGTGGCCCAAGGTCTACAGCCACACCCACGACGACGGCACCGTCCGCCTGATCGGCGAGGGCCAGATGCTGATCGGCACCGGCGTCTCCCTGGAGCACTTCGTGTCCTCCACGGTCAGCTGGGTCCGCGCGGCCATCGAGTTCGACCACTGGCTCACCAACGAGCTGGGCCTGGGCGAGGACGAGTCCGCCGAGGCCGGCGAGTCCGCCGCCGGTGACGAGGCCGCCGAGGCCAAGGGCGACGCCGGGGACGACGACGCCAAGGGCGACGTCAACAAGGGCTGACCCCACCGCGCCGCGTCCGCGCCGCGCACACCGCCTCCGGGGCCGCACGGGAACCTTCCGTGCGGCCCCGAGCCGTACCTCCGGCGGCGTCAGAGCGGCAGACCGGAACCCAGCAGCAGGTACGCGCCCCAGCCGCAGGACACCGCCGCCAGCCCGCCCACCACCGCCACCGCCGTCCGCCGCCGCGCCCGCCCCAGCGCCCACGCCGCCGGCAGCAACAACGGGAAGGCGGGCAGCAGGAACCGCGGCCGGGACTCGAAGAACCCCGCCCCGCCGAACGCGATCAGCAACAACACCCCCGTGTAGACCAGCACCGGAAGCGGCGGCAGCGGCCGGGTCCGCGCCAGCGCCACCGCCGACCACACCACCCCCGCCAGCACCAGCGGCACCGTCAGCGTCACGATCGGGGCCCGGCCCGGATCCGCCGCCAACCGCGCCACCGAGGTCACCACCCCGCGCCCGAAGTCGAACCGGGACCCCCAGTCCGCCTGCACCGCGAAGTACCCGCCCCACAGGTCCCCCCGGCGCGCGCCCACCGCCAGCACGTACGCCGCCCACCCCGCCGGCGCGCACAGCCCCGCCGCCCAGATCCCCGGCCGGGCCCGCCCCCGCGCGGCCACCACCGCGCACAACGCCGCCACCGATACCGCCGCCGCCACCGCGATCCCCGTCGGCCGGGTCAGCCCCGCGAGCACCGCCGCCACCGCCGCCCAGCCCCACCACCCGCGCAGCACCGCGTACAGGGCCCAGGCCGCGCACGCGGTCAGCAGGGGCTCGGTGTACGCGATGCCCAAGACCACCGCGTGCGGCAAGGCCGACCACAACAGCACCGACAGCACCGCCGTGCGCGTGCCCCCCACACGTCGCGCGACCTGGTACACCCCGACCGCCGCCGCGGCCGCCGCCGCCCACGCCACCAGCAACCCGGCCGCCATCGGCGGCATTCCCGTCACCGCGCACAACAGCCGGGTCAGCCCCGGGAACAGCGGGAAGAACGCCAGATCGGACTGGACCGAGTCCAACTCCGGCCAGATCTGCGTGCGCCCGTACCCGTGCGTCACGATCGACAGGTACCACCGCGAGTCCCAGGACCCGCCGAGCACCGTCAACGGCCGCCGCCCGCTCGCCCACGCGCCGAGCGCGACCGTCAACGCCCCCGCGCCGCGCACGGTGAGGAACAGGCCCAGGGCCAGGGCCCAGCCGGGCAGCCCGGCCACCGGGGGCGGCAGGTCCGCCCGCCCGATCGGAACGGGCCGGGGCGCCGCCGGCGCCCTGCCGGTCACACCCAGGACGCCGCCTTCGGGCCCGCGCACAGTCATCGAGTCCACTTCCGAGAATCCGCTGCCCCACCGCGCCGACGACGCTGCCCACACCCTACGAGCGCCCCACCCCCGAACGCCCGAACGCCCCCGCCCGGCGGGCCGCGCGGACTCAGCGGGCCAGGGTCGTCAGGCGGTCGGCGGCTTCCCGCAGGACCTCGTCCTTCTTGCAGAACGCCCAGCGCACCAGTGTGCGACCGGCCTGCTTGTCGTCGTAGAACACGGCGTTGGGGATGGCCACCACCCCGCAGCGCTCGGGCAGCGAACGGCAGAAGGCCATGCCGTCCTCCTCGCCGAGCGGGGCGATGTCGGTGGTCACGAAGTACGTGCCCGCCGGCCTGAACACCCGCAGCCCGGCCGCCCGCAGGCCCGCCGAGAGGATGTCCCGCTTGCGCTCGTGGTCCGCGCGCAGCGTGTCGTAGTAGGAGTCCGGCAGGGCCAGCGCCTCGGCGATCGCGTACTGGAACGGGCCGGAGGAGACGTAGGTGAGGAACTGCTTGGCGGACCGCACCGCCGCCGTCAACTCCGGCGGCGCCGTCACCCAGCCGACCTTCCAGCCCGTGAACGAGAAGGTCTTGCCGGCCGAGGAGATCGTCACCGTTCGCTCCCGCATGCCCGGCAGCGAGGCCAGCGGCACGTGGCGCGTCCCGAACACCAGGTGCTCGTACACCTCGTCCGTGATCACCAGCAGGTCCCGCTCGATGGCGAGCTCGGCGATCGCGGCCAGATCGGCCGGACCCAGCACCGTGCTGGTCGGGTTGTGCGGGGTGTTCACCAACAGCAGCCGGGTGCGCGGGCCGACGGCGGCGCGCAGCTCGTCGTGGTCCAGCACGAAGGTCTCGCCCTCGGGGCCGTCGGGGCGCAGGGTGACGGGCACCCGGGTGGCCCCCGCCATCGCGATGCACGCCGCGTACGAGTCGTAGAACGGCTCCAGCGCCACCACCTCGTCCCCCGGCTCCAGCAGGGCCAGCAGGGCGGCGGCGATGGCCTCGGTGGCGCCCGCCGTGATCAGCACCTCGGAGTCCGGGTCGAAGGACAGCCCGTGGAAGCGCAGTTGGTGCTCGGCCACCGCCCGGCGCAGCTCCGGGACCCCCGGACCGGGCGGGTACTGGTTGCCGCGTCCCTCGCGCAGGGCGCGCACGGCGGCCTCGGCGATCTCGGCGGGGCCGTCGGTGTCGGGGAAGCCCTGACCGAGATTGATGGAGCCGGTGCGGGCGGCGAGCGCGGACATCTCGGCGAAGATCGTCGTGCCGAAGGCGGCGAGACGGCGGTTCAGGAAGGGGCGTTCGGCGCCCACGGGCAGGTCCATGGTCGCCATCCTGCGGGCAAGCTCTGTTCTTGCTCAAGTGCGCTTTCGCGGGAGTGTCGAACGGGCATCCCCCGATCACCGCGGACCACGGGGGTACGCGCACCCGGCCGAGGGCCGGGCCGGTGACACGGAGCGTGAGTCATGGCTGTGCTGATCTGGATCCTGGCGGTGACGGCGGTGGTGGTCGTCGCGGGGCTGTTGGCGGTGCGGGCGGCGACGCGGCGGGCGCGGCGCGCGCGTCGGGCGGTGCTCGGGAAGGCGCGGGCGGGCGCGGGGAACGGGCGCCGCTCGTCGTCCTCCTCGTCGTCGTCCTCTTCGTCCTCCTCCTCGGACGCCTCGTGGTGGGCGGCCGGGGCCGGGACGGCCTCCTCCTGCGGGTCCTCGTCCCCGTCCTCGTCCTCCACGCACCACGGGCACGACTCGCCGGGCTCGTCCCACTCGTGCGGCTCCTCCTCGTCCTCCTGCTCCTCTTCGTCCTCCTCGTGCGGTTCCTCCTCCTCGTCCTGCGGGGGCGGCGGGGGATGCGGCGGCTCGTGACGGCGCGGGGGCGGCCGGGTTCGGCGCGGGCCGGCGGGGAATCCCCTTGATGAGGCGGGACACGGGGGTTTCGCCACTCGGTGGGGACCGAGGAGTTCCGGAAGGGGGCACACGTCATGTTCCTGGCCCTGGCCTTGCCGCTGGCGGTGGTGGCGTTCGGGTGCGCGTGGGTGGTGGCACGGGGGATCGGCTCGCTGGGGCCCGCGGAACCGGAGGAACCGCCCCGGCCGGTGACGTCGCGACGGCGGCGTATCGTCCGTCGATTGACGCGAACGGAAGGTTGAGGCGCCCCGGTCGCGGGCACAGGCGGGATCAGGACCGCCCCATCGAACGGAGAGCCCGGACCCGGGCCGCTGCCCGGTGAGACCCGGCAGGCGCACGGGAGCGAGAACCGCGGAAACACACGCCCCGTGCGCCCCGCGCGGGCGCCGCGAAAGCATCGAGCGCGCTGCGTGCATCATCTTTGCCCGGCAGGGGGATTGTCCTCTGCGGGCTCCTGCGAGTGGCCGACACCGACGACGTTGTTGAACACGTGAACCGCATTGCCCCCGAGGGGATGTAAACCCCGTCAAGTTGGGTAAAAACGCTGTGAGTGCCGTGCCTTTCATGATTCCCTCGGTTGAGTAGACCAGTCCTCGGCCCTCCCTGGACTTCCTGTGGATCCGAGCCGGTGACCCCCCACCCGTCGTACGACCGCCGGCGGGGCTCCGGCCCCACTCCCTCGCGCGTTTGCGGAGCCGACTCATGCTCACGACCCTCCACGCCACCTACACCGACACGCGTGCCTCCGACCTCGCCTGGGCCCTCGGGCGGGAGCGGCTGCCCGCCCTGGCCGTGCTGAACCTCGAACTCGACGGGGCGGCCGTGGAGCTGCGCCTCCTCGGCGCCTCCCACCAGGTGCTCCTGGAACAGGGCGAGGTGCGCTGCTCCGAGACCGTCGCCTGCATGCCCGGCAGCAGGACCCCCCTCCCGCTGGGCGTGGCCAAGACCGTGGGCGCCTGGGACTACGAGTTCGCCGCCCGCGTCGAACAGCTCACCACCGACGCGTTCGTCGGTCGGGCCCAGGAGTTGCTGGCGCTGGTCGCCGACCACCCCCACGGCATCGCCGGCACCTTCCCGGGCAGCCCCTACGCCTTCACCGCCCTGCTCGCCGGGCGGCACGAGGGCCAGGTCCGCTGGCGCACCTGGCACGCCTACCCGCAGGAGAACCAGCTCGTCGCGACCCGCACCCGGGTCACCGTGCGCACTCCCGCCCCGGACGCGGACCCGGTCCCTCTCACGGTCACGGCCGTCCCGACCGCCCTGCCCGCCGCGGTCTGAGCCGCCCCGCGCCCGTTCGCCCGTTCACCCGTTCGGAGCAAGCCCCGGCCGTCCCGCGCACGAGGGCCCCACGGGGTTCCCGCGGCCCCGGCGCCACCGCGGCGCGGCCGCGACACCACCCGTGCCGTGCGTGAGGCCGCCCCCCCCGGCGCGGACGGGAGCCCGGTACCGAACGCACGCCGTACCGCGCGCCGACAGCTCCACACGCGCGCCCCGCGCGCTCCCCTGCGCGAGCGCGCGCACCCGAAAACGACGCCCCCCGTCCGTGCCCCCGACGGCCCCGTCCCACCCGGCACCGCACGTCGTCCCACGTGCGTCCATGCACCCTCGGCATTACGCCAACCGGCGGCGTGGGCGCCCGCGCGGCACCCATGTGGGTGACCGGACGACCGCGCTCCGTCACGTACGGTTCCCTGCATGATCGACCGATCCGCCCCCCGCGAAGTGCTCCCGAACCCGGAGCCGCGGCGTGCGACACCCTCCTCCGCCACACTGCCCGTGGACCCCCGGACCGGCCGATTCCTCGTGCTGGCCACCGTCTTCGTGTGCGCGGCGTGCGGCCTCGTCTACGAGCTCGAACTCGTGGCCCTGGCCTCGTACCTGATCGGGGACTCGGTCACCCAGTCCTCCGTCGTGCTGTCCGTCATGGTCTTCGCCATGGGCGTCGGCTCCCTGCTCGCCAAGCGTCTGCGCGGCAGCGCGGCCGCCGGCTTCGGCGCCATCGAGGCGGCCCTCGCCCTCGTCGGCGGCCTCTCCGCCACCGCCCTGTACGCCTGCTTCGCCTGGCTCGGCGAATCCCGCCCCGTGATCGTGCTGTTCTCCCTGGCCATCGGCATCCTCATCGGCGCCGAGATCCCGCTGCTGATGGTGATGATCCAGCGGATCCGCCGGCAGGACGCCGGCGGCGCCGTCGCCGACCTCTTCGCCGCCGACTACGTGGGCGCCCTCGTCGGCGGGCTCGCCTTCCCCTTCGTGCTGCTGCCACTGCTCGGCCAGCTCACCGGCGCCATGCTCACCGGCACGGTCAACGCGGCCGCCGGCGGCGCCCTCGTCCTGTGGCTGTTCCGGGGCGACCTGACCCCCCGCGCCAAGCGCCGGCTCGTCCTGGGCAACGCCCTCGTCCTGCTGGTCCTCGCCTCGGCCACCGTGCTCGCCGACGACTTCGAACGCCTCGCCCGCGAGCGCATCTACGGCCCCGAGGTCCGCGTGGCCCTCCAGACCGGAGTCCAGGAACTCGTCGTCACCGGCCCCGACCACGGCTCGCCCCGCACCCTCGACCTCTACCTGGACGGCCGACTGCGGGTCAGCGGCTACGACGAGTACCGCTTCCACGAGGCCCTCGTCCACCCCGCCATGACCGGACGGCACGAGAACGTCCTCATCCTCGGCGGCGGCGACGGCCTCGCCGCCCGCGAGGTGCTCCGCTACCCCGACGTGCGCTCCGTCACCGTCGTCGAACTCGACCCCGGCGTCGTCGACCTCGCCCGCACCGACCCGATGCTCTCCGCCCTCAACACCCGCGCCTTCGCCGACCGCCGCGTCCACACCGTCAACGCCGACGCCTTCCGCTGGCTGCGCGGCCCCGGCGCCCGGGCCCCCTACGGCCCCTTCGACGTGATCCTCTCCGACCTGCCGGACCCCGGCATCACCCCCAGCACCAAGCTCTACTCGCAGGAGTTCTACGGGCTCGCCGCCCACAGCCTGCGCCCCGGCGGCCTCATCGCCGTCCACGCCGGCCCGTTGAGCACCCGCCCCCGCACCTTCTGGACCGTCGAGTCCACCCTCCGCGCCGCCGGACTCGGCACCACCCCCTACAGCGCCGGCGGCAGGCTCTCCGGCTTCGCCGCCGGCCCCGACCGGATCCCCGGCGAGAGCGACACCCCGCCCCAGGACTGGGGGTTCGTCCTCGCGGCGCCCGGCGCCCCGCCCGCCCTCGGCGTGCGCAAGGACGCGCCCTGGCTGCGCTCCCTGTCGGCGCACTCCCTCGCCGACGCCGGCCGGGACACCGAGAGCACCCGCATCCCCGGCCTGCCCCCGTCCACCCTGGCGCACCCCCGCTTCGCCTCCTGAACGACCCCACCACCCGTGCGCACGCGCCTGACCGGGTGGGCGCGGCCCGATCGGCGCACGACCGGGTCCCCGGGGCGCGCGGTGGCCTAGGCTCGGCGACATGGAGCATCAGGCGGTCGTCCCGGTCCCTGTCCACGAGCTGCGCGCGGTCCTGCGCGACCCCGCCCGGGCGGCCCGGTGCGTGCCCGGCCTCCAACGCGACGCCGACGCGGCGGCCGATCCGTTCACCGGTCGGCTGAGACTGCGGCTGGGCAAGCACACCATCACCTACCGGGGCGGCGCGGACCTCGACGAGGACGAGGACGGCGCGTTCGTGTTCGCGGGCAAGGCCGGGGAGGTGCGGGGGAGCGGCACGGTCGTGTTTCACGTGAAACTGCGTCTCGAACCCACGGCGGACGGCTCGGGCACGCGGATCACCGTGACGGCCGGGGGCACGGCCGAGGGACGGGCCGCCGAGCTGCCGGCGGAGACCCTCGACACGGCCACGCGCCGACTGCTCGACCGGACCGTGGGCGGGCTGGCCGCCGAGGCGGGCCGCGCCCCGACCGCCGAGCACACGGGCACCGACGCCGCTGCGGACGCCGCCGCCGAGGCCGACGCCGAGGTCGAGGCCGCCGACGCCGGGCCCGGCTCCGGCGCGGAGCCCGGCACCGCCGGCGGCACCGTGCCGCCGGGGCGCAAGGGCAGCCCGCCCGAGCCCTCCGTCTTCGACACCGAGGTCCCCCCGCCCTCCCTCGACCCCTTCCCCGAGGAGGAGTTCAGCGATCTGACCGGCATCGAGGCCCCCCGCCCACCCGCCGAGGCCGCGCACGCCCGGCGCACGATGATCGGCCGCAGCGCGGAGGAGGTCGACCACGCGCCGCCGCGCGGTCGGTACGCGCCGGTGCCCGCGCCCGGCAGCGTCAACCCCGGCGTCGACCTGCGTCGCCTCGCCCCGGCCGCCGCCGTCGCGCTGGCCGGCGCCGTCGTCCTGGCCCGCGCCCTGCGCCGTCGCCGCTGAGCCCGCCCGGGCGTTCCGCGCCGGGCGGGCCGAACCCCTAGGGTCGGCCCCATGACTACGCAACTCAAGGCGGCCGGCGTCGACGTGACGATCGACGAGGACAACGGCTGTCGGGTCGTCGGCCTGAGGGTGGACGGGGTGGAACTGCTGCGCCAGGGACCGGGGTACGGATCGTTCCCGATGGTCCCCTGGTGCGGTCGGATCGCCGACGGTCGCTTCCAGGACGGCGCCACCACCCACCAGATGCCCGTGAACCACCCGCCCCACGCCATCCACGGTTTCGGGCGCGACGCGGCCTGGACCCCGGTCCGCCCCGCCTCCGGTCAGGACACCGATCGGAGCGTCGCGTTCTACTGGGACCTGGCCGAGCCCTGGCCCTATCGGGGCCGGGTGACGCAGATCTTCGAGCTGTCCGAGACCGCCCTGACCATGACCCTGGGCATCGAGACCCACGAGGACTCGTTCCCGGCCCAGGCCGGCTGGCACCCCTGGTTCCTGCGCGACCTCGGGCAGGGCGGGGGAGAGGTCCGGATCGACTTCCGGCCCGAGTGGCAGGAGGAGCGCGGCGAGGACCACCTGCCGACCGGGGCCCGGGTCGAACCCGGGCCGGGGCCGTGGGACGACTGCTTCGGGATGCCGTACGGCGTGGACGTCACCCTCACCTGGCCCGAGACGCTGGAGCTGCGGATCACCAGCCGCGCCGAGTGGGTCGTGGTCTACGACGAACAGCCCGAGGCGGTGTGCGTGGAGCCGCAGACCGGCCCGCCCAACGGCCTCAACACCCAGCCGCGGCTCGTGACCCCGGTGGATCCGCTGGAGGTTTCCGCCACGTGGACGTGGCGGCGCCCGTGACCGGCCGGCTTTAAGCTCATGGGCATGAGTGACGTGCGTGGTGAGCTGCTTTCGCAGATCAAGGACAAGGCCGTGGTCCACGGCAAGGTGATTCTCTCCTCCGGGCGGGAGGCCGACTACTACATCGACCTCCGTCGGATCACCCTGGACGGCGAGGCGGCCCCGCTGGTCGGTCAGGTCATGCTCGACCTCACCGCCGAGCTGGACTTCGACTGCGTCGGCGGACTGACCCTGGGCGCCGACCCGGTGGCGACCTCGATGCTGCACGCCTCCGCGGCGCGCGGGCAGCGGCTGGACGCGTTCGTGGTGCGCAAGGCGCAGAAGGCGCACGGCATGCAGCGCCGCATCGAGGGCACCGACGTGAAGGGCCGGCGCTGCCTCGTGGTGGAGGACACCTCCACCACCGGCGGCTCCCCGCTGACCGCCGTGGAAGCGGTCCGCGAGGCCGGCGGCGAGGTCGTCGCCGTCGCCACGATCGTGGACCGGGGCGCGGCCGACGCGATCGCGGAGGCCGGGCTGACCTACCTCACCGGCTACCGCCTGGGTGACCTCGGTCTCTCCTGATCCACCGACATCGCCCCACCGCTGTGCCGACGGCGTCGCGCCGGTCCCGAGGACCCGCGCGGCGCCGTCGTCGTGTCCGCTCCGCGCGGGGCCCGGGGCGGGGTCGGGGATCGGTCGATCTCGGGTGCACGGCGGTGCGCGGGACCCCGGATGGACGCGTGTGGCCGGCCCCCGGGGAGGGAGCCCGCCGGGGGCCTCGGGAACGGTGTTCCAGCAGGTCCGAGCGGTGCGCGGGCCCTCTTCGGCACAACTGGTGACTTAGGTCCCCACCTCCGCCCCTACCCCCCCTGACCTGCACTTTTTCGACATCGGCACGGTTTCACGGGAAACAGTGCCGATCGCTCGGGGTGGAGGTGTGCGCCAAGTCTGGGAAGATGGCCCCGGCGGGGCAACGTCGCCCCGAAGGTCAGGGCCAGCCATCAGCAACACACCCCGCACATCACAAGGAGCGGACAGATGCCCATCGCAACCCCCGAGGTCTACAACGAGATGCTCGACCGGGCGAAGGCAGGCAAGTTCGCCTACCCGGCCATCAACGTGACCTCGACCCAGACCCTGCACGCTGCCCTGCGCGGCTTCGCTGAGGCCGAGAGCGACGGCATCATCCAGATCTCCACCGGTGGTGCGGAGTTCCTGGGCGGCCAGTACAACAAGGACATGGTCACCGGCGCGGTCGCCCTGGCCGAGTTCGCGCACGTGGTCGCTGCCAAGTACGACATCACGGTGGCCCTGCACACCGACCACTGCCCGAAGGACAAGCTGGACGCCTACGTCCGCCCCCTCATCGAGGTGTCCGCCGAGCGTGTCGCCCGCGGCCTGAACCCCCTCTTCCAGTCGCACATGTGGGACGGCTCCGCCGAGACCCTGTCCGACAACCTGGCCATCGGCCAGGAGCTGCTGGCCAAGGCCGCCGCCGCGAAGATCATCCTCGAGGTCGAGATCACCCCGACCGGTGGCGAGGAGGACGGCGTCACCCACGAGATCAACGACGAGCTGTACACCACCGTCGACGACGCGATCCGCACCGCCGAGGCCCTGGGCCTGGGCGAGAAGGGCCGCTACCTGCTCGCCGCCTCCTTCGGCAACGTGCACGGCGTGTACAAGCCGGGCAACGTCGTCCTGCGTCCGGAGCTCCTGAAGGACCTCCAGCAGGGTGTGGGCGAGAAGTACGGCAAGACCAGCCCGTTCGACTTCGTCTTCCACGGCGGCTCCGGCTCCACCGAGCAGGAGATCGCCACCGCGCTGGAGAACGGCGTCGTGAAGATGAACCTCGACACCGACACCCAGTACGCCTTCACCCGCCCGGTCGCGGACCACATGTTCCGCAACTACG
This sequence comes from Streptomyces dryopteridis, assembly GCF_049606955.1. Classification (NCBI taxonomy): domain Bacteria; kingdom Bacillati; phylum Actinomycetota; class Actinomycetes; order Kitasatosporales; family Streptomycetaceae; genus Streptomyces; species Streptomyces dryopteridis. The sequence goes on from NZ_CP187113.1 coordinate 3,087,543, forward strand.
ACGGCGTGCTGAAGGTCGACGGCGAGGTCGGCGTCAAGTCCACCTACGACCCGCGCACCTGGGGCAAGCTGGCCGAGGCCGGCATGGCGAAGCGCGTCACCGAGGCGTGCGCCAACCTGCGCTCCACCGGCACCAAGCTGAAGTGATCCGGCGCCCGGCCGATGCCGGGCGGCGACACGGGGCGGCCGGCCCTCCGGCCGCCGCCCCGGCACCCCGTTCGGCGGGGTGACCGACAGACGCGCCAAGGGCCTCGCACCCGTCCGAACGGACGGGTGCGAGGCCCTTCGCCGTTCCCGGACCCGCGGAGCCGGCCGCTCCCCCGGGTCGTCGGACGGTTCCGACGACCCTGACCGGCCCCCCCGGGTCGGGAGTTCACACGGGCCTGTTTCACGTGAAACAGGCCGCCGGGTGGAGGTCGTGTCCGGCGGACGGTCCGGGGCTCGTGGTCGTGCGAGCCCCGGACCTTCCGGACCGTCCCCCTCGTTCCCGGAGGGGAAGGCGCTCCGGCGCCGGATGTTCCCCCGAACACCCGGCGTGCGGCGCACCGGCCCTCCGGTCCGGCGTCCTCCCGGCCCCCCGGCCCGGGATTCCTCCGGTCCCCCCGTTCCCCCTGTTCCCCTCCCCCTGTCCGGAGTGGGACGGGCTCCCCCGAGCCCGGATCCTCCGGTTCCCCCTGCTTCCGGGGTCTTTCGCGGCCCCCCGGCCGTGAATTCCCCCGGCCCCCGGCAGGCGCCCCCCGGCGCCCCCGGCCCCCCGGGTCCTCGGACGCGTGCCCGCCGTGACGGCGGTCGGCACGCGACCAGGTGTGTGGTGCGGTTCAGGCCCAGGCCGTGTCCATCAGCGCGTCGAACACGGTCTCGCCGTTCTGCAGGCCGGTGACCCGGACCCGAGTGGGTCCGACCCGGACGGCGGATATCCACAGCGGCTCGTCGAACTCGGCGTACCGCTGATAGGTGCTGCGCACGGCGGTGGGCAGCAGGTAGGAGCCCGGCGGTGTGTCGTCCGGCGGCGGGACGACGCTCTCGGGGACCGGGGTGAGCGCGATCGCGGCCTGGCGGGCCGCTTCGAGCAGCACCATCCCCGGCACGTGGTCGCCGGGGTGGTCGAAGAGGATCGGGTGCCGGGTGTCGTACCGCAGGCGCCAGCGCATGCCCTCGCCGTGCACCTCGTCCGCCGACGTGCCCGGGTTCGGTTCCTCGACCGTGTTCCGGGCCGTGGTCGCCATGACCTCGCGTCCCGGGATCGGCGCGGCCGAGGCGAGCACCACGTCGAAGAGCCTGTTCCGGCCGACCTCGTAGGGCCGCACCGGCCGGGCCGGCAGCGACGGCCGGGGCGTGCGGGAGATCTGCTCGGCGCGCAGCCGGCGGTAGACGGCCGGCGAGGTCACCGAGTAGCCGACGTGCCCGGTCGCGATGACGTGTTCGCCCAGGCGCATCACCACGCTGTAGCAGAGCGACTGCAGCCGGCCGGCCCGGTGCCGGATCTCGCTGCACGTCACGTCGAGGTCGACGTCGGCCGGGGTGTCGCCGATCCCCAGGTGCTCGGGGAAGGTCTCGTAGTCCAGCCGCGAGAGCAGGAACTGGTGCCCCAGGGGCACGCCGTACGCGCTGTGGGCGATGAAGGCGCCGACCTGACGGATGGTCTCGCAGACCAGCATCGGGTCGTAGTGGCCGCCGCCGACCGGCACGAAGAAACTGTGAGCCCGGGGCAACTGGGCCGTGATGTGGAAACGGTCCGCACCCGGTTGACACATGCCCGTCAGGAACACCTCCGCCGTGGCGGCGCGGTGCACCAACTCGCGGGGCACCGCGGTGGCGCGGGAGCCGGTGGTGTCGACGGTCGGGCAGAGACAGGTGGAGACCGGCTCGTCCAGGCCGTCCAGGGTCAGATCGATGGTCGGATCCGTTGCCGTGGTCATCAAGTTCCTCAAGGCTGGCGGAAACTCGCGGCTACTAACTTGACGCAAGGTACGTACTTCAGAGTCTGGTTGTAGTCAGAGAACTACAGGAAGTCCAAGCTGGTGGGGAGGTGAAGTGATGCATCCCACAGCGTAAAACGACCGGAATTGCTCATTCACAGTCATCATCGGTCGACCGAGCGTCCGGAACCGAGCCCTGGGTGTCGCATGGGTCGAAGAGTGAGACCGCGGGCGAGCGCGCGAAGGGTACTCGGGTATCGTTCCATGTCAAACAACTTGCGTACCGCTGAGTACTTTTCAGCCTTCGTGGGCGACTCGGATCGTGCCCTGGTCTTCCTCCCGCCATCTCACCGAACGGAACGCGATGAACGACGTGACGAGCCCCGCGGAAAGCGTGCGGGCTCCGTTGGAGCACCTCAGGCTCGTGGCCCTCAACATCGACGGCGTCGTGCTCAACGACACGTTCAGCCCGGTCATCCACGCCTTCATCACGAGCCGCGGCGGACGGTACGACGCCGAGGTCGAACGGTCGATCTTCTCCCGGCGCCGGGCCGAGGCCGGCCTCGCGCTCGGCCGGGCCGCCGGCCTCGACCTGGACTCGGCCGAGGTGCTGAGCCTCTACTTCGAGGAGCGCGCCGCGTACCTCGCCCGGAACCCGATCCGGATCCTCCCCGGAGCCGAGGCCCTGCTGCTCAGGCTGCGTGGGCTGGGGGTGGCCACGGTCTGTTACGGAGGTCTGGACAAGGAGCACTTCGACACCCACGTCGGCCCGATCGCCCACCTCTTCGACGGCCCCGGCTACGTCTGCACCAACGAGTTCCGCCCCGGTGTCCGCGAGGTCACCGAAGAGGTCTTCGGCCTCGCACCCGAGCAGGCGCTCTTCGTGGACGACGTGGCGAAGGTCGGCGAGGTCGCGGCCGCCCTCGGCGTCAACTTCATCGGTCACCCCAGCCCCTTCGCCCACGGGCACCAGGGCGAACTGATGCGCGCGGCGGGCCTGCGGCACGTGGTGGACACCCTGGACGCCATCGACGAGCCGCTGCTGCGGATACTGGACCGGGAGGCCGGCGAGCGGGCCCGGGAACATACCCCCGTGCTCTGATGCCGACGGCCGCGGACCGGCCCGGGCATCGTTCCGAGGACGGCGCGACGCCGGCACGGAGGACAAACGAAAGCGGCTGTTCCGGTTTCTCCTCTCCCAGGGCCCGCCCACCCCGCCACACCCCGCTCGGTCACCCCGCCGCCCTTCGCGCGGGCCCGGCATCCGCACCCGACATGTGAGGCGGCGCGACCGCGCGCCGCGCGAAAGGACGACGAATGAACGCAGGACTCCTCCAGGACAAGGTCGCGCTCATCACGGGGGCCAGCAGCGGCATCGGCGCGGCCGCCGCGCGCGTCTTCGCCCGCGAGGGTGCCCGGGTGGTGCTCGTCGCCCGTCGCGAGGACCGCCTCAAGGCGCTGACCGCCGAGATACGCGAGACCGGCGCCGAGATCGAGTACCTGGCCGGCGACGTGACCCGCGCCGAGGACGCCGCGGCCGCCGTCGCCCTGGCCGTGTCCCGCTTCGGCCGCCTGGACTGCGCGTTCAACAACGCGGGCTGGGGCCAGGGCCGCACCCCGCTGCACGAGATGGACGACGAGCTGTACGACCGCATCATGGACGTCAACGTGCGCGGCGTCTGGAACTTCCTGCGCGAGGAGGTCAAGGCGATGCTGGCGACGGGCGGCGGCGCCATCGTCAACAACAGCAGCGTCGGCGGGCTCCTCGCCACTCCCGTGGCCGCCCCCTACGTCGCGGCCAAGCACGCGGTCATCGGACTGACCAAGGCCGCCGCCGCCGAGTACGCCGCGCGGGGGATCCGCGTCAACGCGGTCGCCCCCGGCACCACCCGCACCGAGGTGGTGGAGGAGTGGTTCGCCGCGGTACCCGGCGTCGAGGCCCAATTGCACGCCGCGACTCCCCAGCCCCGCACCGCCGAACCGGCCGAGATCGCCGAGGCGGCTGCCTGGTTGTGCAGCTCTCGTGCCTCTTTTGTCACAGGCGCGACGATGCCGGTGGACGGCGGCTTCACCATGGTGTGAAGTTGGGTGACAAAGTACGTACCCGTGGGCATGTAATTTGCCGCTGGATCGGGGGGAATGGAGAGGGACAGATCTACACATGAGGACAGGACGACCCCAGGCGAAGCAGGATCGCGCTGTGCGCACCCGGCAGGCCATCCTGGAGGCCGCGGCGATGGTCTTCGACGAGCGCGGCTACGACGCGGCCAAGCTCTCGGACATCGTCCGCATCGCGAACGTCACCAAGGGTGCGCTGTACTTCCACTTCGAGTCCAAGGAAGACCTGGCGCAAGCGGTCATCGAGGCCCAGGTCAACATCGAGCCGACCTTCACCGAGCAGGAGTTCAAGGCCCAACAGTTCGTCGACGTCGGCATGATCTTCTCGCACCGGCTCCAACACGACGTGCTGGTGCGCGGCAGTGCCCGGCTCACCTTGGAACAGAGCGGTCGGGCCCTGGACCGGTCCGTTCCCTACCAGGGGTGGATCGCGCTGCACACGCAACTGATGACGGAGGCCAAGGAACGCGGTGAACTCCTGGCCCACGTGGACCCGGCGCAACCTGCCCGACTGATCGTCGGGGCCTTCGCGGGCCTCAACGTGATGTCCCAGACCCTCGGGCTGAGCCTGGACGAGGAGGTCTCCGCGCTCTACACCAGCGTGATGCCCAGCCTGGTCGCCTCCGCGGTGGCCATCCGCCTGGACACCGCGCCCGGTCGGGGTTCGCGCGCGCTGCACGGTCCGGACGGCGCCTACCTGTGCACCTGTTCGAGGGGCCTGGGCGCCTCGACGGGATCGCAGGTGCCGGCCGCCCCGTCCGCGGCGACCGTCTCCGGCGGGGTGCCCGGTTCGGGTGGCGTGCCGTCGGCGTCGGGCCCGGTGGGCACGGCGGGGTCGGCCGGTGTCCCGGGTCCGACCGGAACCGTCGCCGCCGTACCGACGGGCACGCTGCCGCTGTCCACCCCTCTCCACCAGGGCGGCTCCGCGCTCACGGGCTGAGCCGCACGGGCGGTGCGGCGCCCGGCCGAGGTGCCGGGACCGCGCCGCCCGCCGGGTGCCTTCGCCGTCCGGCGGGCTAGTCGGGCGGTGCCGAGCCGCGCGCCCGCCCGATCGTCCGCGTGGGCGATCCCTTCCCTCGTCCCCCGCGTCGTTCCGGGGCGATGCCCCCGTCCCGACGGCGCCCGTCCGGCACGCGGTTCGCTCCGCGCCGCCGGCCGGCCCGTCGGCCCCGCCGCCCCGACGCCCGCGCCGGCCCCGCTCACGCCGGTGATTCGCTCACGGGGTGAACCGCGCATTCATCGCATCCGTGTCACTCGGCGGGGAGCTTGTTCGCTCCCGCTACCCGGGGGAGCGTTCTCCCGTCGCGCGGGGTGTGCCTGCCCGGCGTTCGGCGACCACCGAAACGTGATCCGGAGGGCCTTGATCGACTTGTGGGGTCGGCCCGAGGCGGGAGCGTGGTGGCGGCCTGCATCGGTCGGATACCACATCGGTCACGAAAGTCCGCCCGAATTGGTGGGGTTGACGGTGATCATTGGCATATGTCGGCCACGGAAGTGTCGGGTCCGACACTCATCCCTGTTTCCGCAAAAAAGACTTCCGAGTAGTCTTTTTTTGCGCGCCAGAGGGGCTGCGTCAGGGGAGGGGTCTGTGGACATCGAGCTGCTTGGCGGTTTGCGGGTGAGGGAGAACGGGGTCTCCCTCGTGCCCCCGGAGCCGCTGGTCCGACAGGTTCTGGCCCTTCTCGCCGCCCATGCCGACCAGATGGTGCCCACCGAGGTGCTCACCGAGGAGTTGGCGGCGCACATCTCGGCCGTCGACGCCCAGGTCGTCCTCGGCACGGCCGTGCGCCGGCTGCGGGAGCGGCTGTCGGAGGCGGCCGACGGAGCCCGGGGCCGGACTCCCGACACCATGCTGCGGGCCCTGCCCGGCGGATACCTCCTCGACACCGGCGGGGGCCGCTCCGACCTGCGGGAATTCGCCCGCGAGGCGGGGGCGGGCTACCGGGCCATGGCCCGCGGGGACATGGCGGGCGCGGCCCGTCGGCTGGCCGGAGGGCTGCGCCTGTGGCGCGGCCGGGTCTTCGAAGGGGTCCCGATCGGTCCCCGGCTCGCCGAACGGGTCGCGGACCTGGAGGGCACGCGGCGGTCGGTGCACGAACAGTGGGTGCACGCCCGACTCGAACTCGACCGGCGGCACGGGGAGGAGGCCCCCCGGGTCTTCCCCGGCTCCCTCGACGGCATCGACGCCGCCCAGGCGGCCCGCGCGCTCTACCGCTCCCGCCTGCTGCACGGTCGGGCGCCGGTCCGACGGGCCGGCGGGTTCACACCGCCCGGGGACACCTCGGGGGCCGCGGGCGGGGGGTCGCCGATGCCTTCGGGATCCTTCGCCGGGTACCGGCCGGCGCGCGCCGGCGCGGCCTTCGACGGCGGGCCGTGGCCCGCCCCGGACGAGCGATTTCCGCCGGCACGGTCCGAGGGACGAGTGGCCGCGACCGGTGCGGCCCGGGTGCCGTTCGGTGCGGTCCGCGACCCTGCTCACCCGGGTGGCGCACGGGTCGCCGTGGTGCACGCAGGTTTCCCCGGGGACGCGTGGGGTGCGGGCGACCCCGAGGAGGTGACGGTCCCGGCGACGATTCCCGGCCGGCCGGCCGGCCCGGGGTTCCACTCGTGGGAGACCGAGGATTCCGCTTGTGAACCGGCGGGGCCCCGCCCGTCCGGTCCGGACCCGGCTCACGCCGAAGGGTCCGCACCGTACGGGCGGCTCGGGGCGGGGCCGGCCGAAACCCGGGTGCCGAGACCGCGTGGTGCGACGGGCGTCGACCTCGGCTCCGACTCCCGGATCGAAGGCCCCGCGGACCGTACGGGTCCCGGGAAAACCGCCGGTGACGACCTGTCGCCCCGGGCGCCGGCCGGCGCCCGGCCCGCGAGGGCCGCTCGTGCGCCCCTCGGCGACCGAGCGATTCTCCCGGCGAAGGGATTCGGCCGGCCCGAGTCCGCGCGAGTTGCCCGCTGTTGAGCGGGCCGGTGGGGCACGCGCCCCGTCGGACCCCTGACCGAGCCGCTAACCGAAACGTTCCATTCCGCTACCTGATGAAAGCCTGACGGGCCCAGCCCCGCTCGGCATTCTCTCGGGTATGTTTTTCTGACACCGAGTCGGGCACCGCCCGCCGAAGTATTCGAGAGGTAACCCGCATGTCCAGCGAGACCCTGTTCCTTCCCGGCCCCGTCGACACCGGCTGGAATCGCTGACCGGGCCGGGCGGCACCACCGAGGGACCGGAATCCGGCCGATGCGCCCAGGGGGGACGTCACCCGTGCCCGACACGACCGCGCCACTGATCGCGATCGTGCACCGAGGCACGCCCGGACGCGCGTCCGCCGCCGCCTACGCGGCGCGTGACGGGGTGTCGGAGGCCGGGGTGCGGGCCGTCCTGGTGTCCGCGCTGGCACCGGACGAGCCCGGGTGGGCGCGGGCGCGCACCGCGCGGGGGCTGATCCTGGGGGCGCCCCTGCCGGGCGACGGCGACGCCGGCGCGGAGCCGTGGTGGCGGGGCCTGCCCGTCGCGGGCTTCGCCGACCCGGGACCGGCGGCCGACCCGCTCGGCGCGCTCGGGCCCTTCGAGGCATACGACCCGAGCTGCCGGCTCGCCGACCTCCGCGCGGACGCCATCGTGCGGGGCCTGCGCTGGATGGGGCCCGACCTGCCCACCGGCTGGTTCGCGAGGGCCTCCGACGAGGCGGTCCTGGACGGGGTTCGCGCGGCGGCCGCCCGCGTCGCCCGGCAGGTCCTCGACCCGGCGCCCTTCTACTCGCGACCGGCCCTGACACACGTCGGCCTCGGCTGCCCCGACCCGGAGCCCGCCCGCCCGCGAGCCCCGCACGCCGGGCCCTCGTACGCCGGGCCCCCGCACCCGCAGAACCCGGCGCGGTCGACCCCCGAAGCCGAGGCGGGCGCTGCCGACCTCGACGCGCGCGGCATCGGCTGCGCCCCCGGGGACGGTCTGCCGGCCGGCGGCCCCGAGGACCCGGAGGACCCGGACGGTCGCCGTCCGCGGACGCACGAGGGACCGCACGCGGCGGCCCGGGAAGGCGGCGCGTCCGCCGTCACCTCGCCCCGCGCCCCCGTCCCCTCCGCCTCCCCGGGGCCGGCCCGCCGGCTGCGGCTGGTCCCCCCGCTCCCCGACGGCTCGGCGACCCCGATCCCGGGCGCGCTCACCGCCGAACACGAGACGCACCCGTCGGAACCGGACCTTCCGGAGCACTCCCCGTACAACGTGCCGTTCCGTACGCGCTCCTCCCGCACCGCCCGCGCGCTCCTCGCCGAGGCCCCCGCCGGCCGTGAACCGGAACGGACCCGCTCCGGCGCGGGCACCGGCGACGCCGCCCGCCCGGACCGCCGTTCCGCCCTCGCGTCCGTGCACCCCCTGCCCCCGCCCCGGGAGGCGCGGGCCTCCCGGGACACCGAGTCCGAGGTCCTCGACGCGCGGGGGGAGTCGCGGGAGGAGCGCTTCGGACCCGTGGGTTCCGTCACATCGCTGCCCGCGCCGGCGGGTCCCGCGCGTCCCGCCGGCCGCTCCGCCTCCCTCCCCTTGAGTCGCTGACCTCCCCCGCGCGGACCCCGCGTGCTCCCCGCCCACCTGCCGAAGGCCGCCGCCCACACCGGGTGCGGGCCGCTCGCGAGGTTCCGTTTCGCCCGCTCCGGGGACGCTTTCCGCCCCGAGGGCCCCGGCCGCCCCGAACCGCGTTTCGGCTATCGCCCCGGATAGCATCGGTTTGACCCCGGACGGCGCGGCTCTTAGGTTCAAGTGACCTGATTCCACTGGGTGGAACGCCGGTCGAGCACGTGGAACGGACCGCTCTCGTCGCGCGGCGACGATCGGTGTACGTCCCGCGGCCAGGCGGGACCAAGCGGAACCAACCGAGCCCGCAGCGGAGTTGGGTGGACGAAGGCCGGGGCCGAGGGGCGAGACGGCGGGGGGCGAGGCGGGAGATCCGTGACCGAGGGGGACGGGAACATACCCGGGACAGGGCGAGAGCCGGACGCGAGCACGCACCGGCACCACACGGCCGAAGTCACCGGGGAGTCGATCCACACCGCCGAACACACCGGCGCGGCGGGTCCGCTGATCGTGCTGGAACTGTTGGCCCGGGACGCTCCCGCCGCCCGCTTCGACGTCATGCTGGAACGGGCCCGCCGGTCCGGACGCCCCGCCGCCGAGGTCGCGGCGCTGGCCCGCGCGGTGACCCTCGCGCACAGCATCCGCGAGACCACCGGACGCCACCGGGAACGCGACGCCACGCTGGCGGCCCTCGTGGACACCGCCCACGACCTGACCTCGACCCACGACCTGGACGCCCTGCTCCGCATGATCGTCCGCCGGGCCCGTCGGCTGCTCGCCTTCGACATGGTCTACATCACCCTCCACCGCGCCGACGGGCACTCCTACGTGCGCACCTCGGACGGCGAGACCCGCTCCTATCCGGTGGGCCAGGTGATCGGCCCCGGCGAGGGTCTCGGCGGCATCGCCGAACAGCGCCGCGCCCCCGTCTGGACCTCCGACTACCTCGCCGACCGGAGCATCGGGCACACCGACGCCTCCTCGGCCACCGCCCGGGCCGAGAACCTCCGCGCGGTCGTCGCCGTTCCCCTGCGGCACGGGGACAGCACCCTCGGCGTCCTGTACGGGGCCAACCGCGCGGGCCGCACGTTCACCTCCGACGAGATCGCGGCCCTCCTCTCGCTGGCCGACCTGGCCGCGGTGGCCTGCGAGAAGGCCGGACTGCTGGAGCGGACCCTGGACGAGGTCAGCGCCCTGGAACGGTTCGGCTCCACCACCCACGCCAACCTCACCCGGGTGCGGCACCTGTGGGAATGCCACGCGCGGCTGTCCCGGCTCGTGCTCGACGGCGCCGGGGTCGAGGTCCTCACCCGGGCCATCGCGGACGCCCTCGACGGGGAACTGCGCGTGCACGATCCGGGCGGCCGGATCATCGCCTCCTCCCACCCCGTGCCGGATCGCGACGTGCCCTGCGTGGCCGCCGCGGTGGGTTCCGCTTCCGACCCGGGGCCGGGTTCCGGTTGTGTCCGCCCGCCGACCGGCGCCGGCGCCGTCCCGGCCGATGCCCGAGCCGGCCGGGGCCCGGACCCCGACGGCGCACCGTCGGAGGACACCGCCGTCGAGGCGCCGGCAGCGCCCGCGCGGGAGCACCGGCCCGACCCCGTCGGCGGCGCGGCCGCCGACCCGCGAGCCTGCGTCGACCGTTGGCCCTCGGACGCCTCCGTCCTGCGCACCTACCTCCAGGCCCGGATCGCCCGGCGCGCCGTCGAACTGCCCCCCGCCCTCGACGCCCCCGAGCCCGCCGCCCCGGTCTGGGTCGCCCCCATCTCGGCGGGCGCCGAGGACCTGGGCATGCTCGCCCTGCGCCCCAACGAGCCCCTCACCGAAGAGGACGTGCTGCTCTTCGAACAGGCCGCGCTCACGGTGGCCGCGCTGCTGCTGATCCAACGCGGCGCGGCGGCGGCCGAGGGACCCGTCCGTGACGAGCTCCTGCGGGATCTCCTCGACCGGGGCCACCACACCGACCAGAACCTGCGCGAACGCAGCCGTCGGCTCGGCGTCGACCTCGACGTGCCGCACGTCCTGGTGCTGACCCGGCCCGAGGGCGGCAGCCTGGGCAAGGCCGCCGCCTGGGCAGGGGCCTTCGTCCACCGCATGAGCGGGCTCAAGGCCGTGCGACGGGGCTGCGTCGTGCTCCTCCTGCCCGGCTCCGACCCCTCCCTCGCCGCCCGTCAGGTCTCCGCCGAGCTCGGCCCCCTGCTCGGCACCGCCGTCTCCACCGGAGCGGCCGGCCCCACCAAGGGCGCCGGCTCGGTGGCCACGGTCTACGAGGAGGCCGTGCGCTGCCTGGACGCGCTCACCGCCCTGCACGGCGTGGGCGGCACCGCCTCCCTCGACGAACTCGGCTTCCTGGGGTTGCTGCTCTCCGCCGACCACGACGTGGACTCCTTCATCGCCGGGGCCATCGGACCGGTCGTCGACTACGACGAGGCCCGGTTCACCGAGCTCACCCGCACCCTCGACGCCTACTTCGAGTCCGGGGGCAGCCCCACCCACGCGGCCGAGGCCCTGCACGTGCACCCCAACACGGTGCACCGGCGCCTGGAACGCATCGCGGACCTGCTCGGCGAGGGCTGGCAGCGCCCCGAGCAGGCCCTGGAGATCCAGATGGCGCTGCGGCTGCGCAAGACCCGGGACGTGCTCCACGCGCGCCGGACCGATGCGCCGTCGGCGGACGGGGCCCTGCGCGGCTGGGGCGGCGGTCCGCACGGCTGAGCGCCCGATCGAGGGCCCGATCGAGGGCCGGGCCTCCGCGACGGGCCGCGGCGTAGACTCGGCCGGATGACGCCGACCACCACGATCGTGCGGGCCACGGCCGCCGACTCCCGTCGCCTGACCCGGCTCGTACGGGACTCCGCCGCCTACCGGGGCCGGTACGCGGCGATGGTCGCGGACTACCGGGTCGGACCCTCCTACATAGAGGCCCACGAGGTCCACAAGGCGGTTCGCGCCGGCGAGGACCGGGCCCTCGGCTTCTACTCCCTGCTGGTGGACTCCGCCGAGCTCGACCTGGCCTTCGTCGGTGACGAGGCCCAGGGCACGGGGATCGGCCGTCGGCTCCTCGCGCACATGCTCGACCGGGCGGCGTCCCTCGGCCTGGACGAGGTGCGGGTGGTCTCGCACCCGCCCGCCGAGGAGTTCTACCGACGGCTCGGTGCGGTCCGGGTCGGCACGGTCCCGGCCTCGCGGCACGTCGCGTGGGACCGCCCCGAACTGGTCTTCACGGTGCCCGGGCGCGTGGCCTCCGGGGCCTGACCCCGGCCGGACCGAAGCCCCCGCGAGCCTTGAGCGGGCGTGTTTCACGTGAAACACGCCTCGCGGAGGCATGTTTCACGTGAAACGGGACGGCGCGGAGCCCCTCAGCCCGCCACGCGGGACTGGGCGACGGCCGGGATCCCGGCCGTGCCGTTGAGCGCGCGGGCCGCGTGGGCCACCGAGGCCATCGTCACGTGCCGGTGCCAGCCGCTCAACGAGCGCCCGGCGAAGTCCCGCAGCCCCACCTCCTGGGCACTGTGGCCGGCGGCCGAGACCCGACGGGCCTGCTTGGTCAGCCTCAGCAGGGCCGGGGCGGCGGGCCGCACCAGGTCCGTGATCCAGAGCTCCGACGGGGGCTTGCGCGGGTCGGACCACTCGCCGAGCAGCATCAGGTGCCGCCGTCGCATCGGCGAGGGGTCCGGCATCATCACCCGCACCGCCCCGACGAAGGACATCCGACGCCGGCCGGGAGCGGCCGGGTCCGACCAGTCCACCGCCGTGCGCAGACCGCGCACGCTCTGCAGGATGTCCTGGGCCGTCAGCGTGCCCGCCCCGTGGCCCGGCACCGCCGGGTCCGTCACCAGCAGCCGGGTGCCGGGCGCGACCCGGGCCACCACGGGCAGCCGGGCCTCCGCGAACCGGTTCAGCGTGGAACGGGTGCCGATGTCCCGGATGTCCAGCAGCACCGGACGCGGCGGCAGGTCCAGGTCCCGCAGGGTGTCGAGCACGGCGGCGGCCGCGCTCTCCTCGTACGTCTCCTCGTGCCCGTCGCCGTCCGGGCCGACCGTCCGAGCGGTCCCCCCGGACCGCGTCGAAGGACGCCCGTCACGACCCTCGGAGAGGCTCGCGCACGCGGCGGCGAAGGCGCGCTCGGGAGCCGCCTGCGTGCCGAACCCGGACCGCTCCCCTCCGGCGGGCCGCAGCACGGAACCGGCGCCCCGGGCGCCCCGCTCCGCCGTCTCGGGCAGGAACATCCGCCAGCCGACCGGGGTCACGAACTCGGCCGAGCTGAACCACACGCCGAATGCCTGCTGGCCCCGGAACATGGTGTTCTGGTGCGGGTCGAAACGGTGCCCGACCCCCACCGAACGGTCCCCGCCCTTCGGGATCGCCAACGGCTGCGCGATCCAGGCCGACAGCGGCGACTGTTGCGCCAGGTGTCGGGCCAGCGCCGCGCGGATGGGCTGCCAGTCCCAGGTGGACGAGGTGATGAAGTGGTGCAGGCTCTGTTCGTCCGCCGAACCCCCCGCCTGCGCCGCGATGTTCCGGATCGACTTGCGGCCCTGGGTGGCCAACAGCCCCCGGACGTAGGTCAGCCCCTTCTCCCGCTGGTCGCGACGGCGCAGCGAACCGAGCACCGCCTCACACAGCTCGTCGATGTCGGCGTCAACGCCGTCGCGGTGGATCCTGCGCACCCGTGAGACGGTGGTGGTCACAACAAAGCCCCCTCAGACCTCGGTCGTCTGCCTTGTCCACGGTCCCCCGCAGGCCCCTCCCGGGGGGAGGTGGGCCGGCCACACACCTTGGGTCCGGGGTGGTGGGGCGCCCACCACCCCGAGCGCCCGCTCGCCGCCCGTTCACCCCCGGTTCGCCCCGGATGCCGGTTAGACGCCCCCGAGACCCCCGGAAGGGATCCCTCCGCCCGCGTTCCGGGCCCGCGTCCGGAATGCGAACCGGCCCGGTCCGCGAGGCGGGACCGGGCCGGGAACGGACGGACGGACCGTGCCGTGCGCGTGGGGGCGAATATCAGCCGAGCAGCTCGGCGAAGCCCTCGGCGCTGCTGTCCTTGAGGAACTGCCGGCAGCGGTCGGCCTCCTCGGTCTCCTCGATCGCGCCGGCCGCGCGGGACAGGGCGGCCAGGCAACGCAGGAACCCGCGGTTCGCCTCGTGGCTCCACGGCACCGGGCCGTGCCCCTTCCAGCCCGCGCGCCGCAGCGCGTCCAGGCCCCGGTGGTAACCCGTCCGGGCGTACGCGTACGACTCGATGACCCGGCCGCCCGCGAAGGCGTCCTCGGCCAGGAGGGCCCAGGCGAGGGAGTGGGTCGGGAAGGCGGCGGCCACCTCGGCGGGCGTGGCCGAGCCGCCGGCCAGCAGGGCGGCGGCGTCCTCGTTCTCCGGCAGGTGGGTCGGGTTGGGTCCGTCCAGCAGGTTCTGGTGAATAGCCATGCGTGCAGTCTGCCATTCGCGCCCCCGCCCCCCGACGGATCCGTCACGCAGCTCCGCCGCCCCCGCCCCGCGTCCCGGGACGGACGCAGCATTCCGGCCTGACGGCATGTGCCCGCCGACTGTGCCCGCACCCCGGATCGGGGCTCCCGCACCCCGCCGGCACCCGCCCCGAAGGCCCGCCCGCACCCTGTCGGCGACCCCGGTCCGGAATCCTCGGAAGCCCCCGCGCGGGCACCCGCCGGCCGGACCCGCGCACCCGGCCCGCGAGCCGTTCCTGTGATGCCGGTCACCCACCGCTGGAGGGTCCCCGAGAAGCGGTCCTATGATGCGAACAGGGGACCGGGGCTCCACCCAGCACAAGGAAGGGGCGGACCGCTACCCGGAAGCACGTGTCGAGGAGACAGCGATGTCGCACGCACCCCTTGATGCCTCCGGAGCCGGTTCGGACGCCCCGAACCTCGACTTCGCCGGCACCACCCCGTACGAGGACTACGTCCAGGCCGACGTGCTCACCCACCTCCAGCACCCCCTCTCCGACGATCCGGGCGAGATGGTCTTCCTGGTCACCACCCAGGTCATGGAGCTGTGGTTCACGGTCATCGTGCACGAATGGGAGACCGCCGCCCGCGCCCTGCGCGAGGACCGGCTGCCCGTCGCGATGGACGCGCTCAAGCGCTCCGTCCGCGAGCTGGACGCCCTGAACGCCTCCTGGCGACCGCTCGCCCAGCTCACCCCCGCCCAGTTCAACTCCTATCGCTCCGCCCTCGGCGAGGGCTCCGGATTCCAGTCCGCGATGTACCGCCGGATGGAGTTCCTGCTCGGCGAGAAGTCCGCGTCCATGCTGGTCCCGCACCGGGCCGCACCGCGCGTGCACGCCGAGCTGGAGAAGGCCATCCAGGAACCCAGCCTGTACGACGAGGTCCTGCGCCTGCTCCACCGGCGCGGCCTGCCCATCCCGACCGAGGTCCTCGACCGCGACCCGGCCGCCCGCCACGAACCCTCCCCGCAGGTCGAGGCCGTGTGGGCCGAGCTCTACGCGGCCGGGGACGACAACTCCGACCTGGTGCGCCTGGGCGAGGCCCTCACCGACGTGGCCGAACTGGTCTGGCGCTGGCGCAACGACCACCTGGTCGCCACCCGCCGCGCCATGGGCTCCAAGGTGGGCACCGGCGGCTCCGCCGGCGTGGCCTGGCTGGAGAAGCGCGCCGCGAAGAACGTCTTCCCCGAGCTGTGGACGGCGCGCAGCCATGTCTGAGCCGACCCCCGCGAACCCGCCCGTCCCGCCCGTCCCGTCCACCGCCGGCGAGGCCGACCTGCGGGCCCGGGCCGAGGCCCTGGACGCCGTCGACCCGCTGGCCCCGGTCCGCAAGCGGTTCGCCCTCCCCGCCGGCGTGGTCTACCTCGACGGCAACTCCCTCGGCGCCCTCCCCGGCGCCGTCCCCGGCCGGATGGCCGAGGTCGTCGGCCGGGAATGGGGCGAGCTGCTCATCCGGTCCTGGACCGAGAGCGGCTGGTGGACCGCGCCCGAGCGGATCGGCGACCGGATCGCCCCGCTGATCGGCGCGGCCCCCGGGCAGGTGGTGGTGGGCGACTCCACCAGCGTCAACCTGTTCAAGGCCCTGGTCGGGGCGGCCCGCCTGGTCGCCGCGCGCCCCGACGGGGACACCCGCACCGACCTCCTCGTCGACGCCGCCACCTTCCCCACCGACGGCTACATCGCGGGCTCCGTCGCCCGGATGACCGGACTCACGCCGGTCCCCGTGGACCTCACCGACCCGGTCGCCCGTGCCGGGGCCTTCGGCCCGAACACCGCCGTCGTCCTCTTCAACCACGTGGACTACCGCACCGGCCGGCTCCACGACCTGCCCGCGCTGACGGCCGCCGCGCACGCCGCCGGCGCCGTCATCGTCTGGGACCTCTGCCACAGTGCCGGGGCCCTGCCCGTGGACCTCGACGCGCACGCGGTGGACCTGGCCGTGGGCTGCACCTACAAGTACCTCAACGGCGGGCCCGGCGCCCCCGCCTGGCTCTACGTCGCGGCCCGCCACCAGACGGGGTTCGACTCGCCGCTGCCGGGGTGGAACTCGCACGCCGAACCCTTCGCGATGACGACGGAGTACACGCCCACCGACGACGCCCGACGGGGCCGGGTCGGCACCCCCGACATCCTCTCCATGCTCGCGCTGGAAGCGGCCCTGGACGCGTGGGACGGGGTCACGATCGAGGAGGTCAGGGCGAAGTCCCTGGCCCTGACCGACTTCTTCCTCGAATGCGTCGCCGCCTACCTTCCGGTCGGCCGGGTGGAGCCGGTGACCCCGCTCGCCCACGCCGAACGCGGCAGCCAGGTCTCCCTGCGCACCCCGGACGCCGCCGAGCTCATGCGGCGGCTCATCGAACGGGGCGTGATCGGGGACTTCCGCACCCCGGACGTGCTCCGGTTCGGCTTCACCCCGCTCTACGTGGGCTTCGCCGAGGCCGAGGCCGCGGCCCGGGTCCTCGCGGAACTCTGCCGCGACTGAGCGTCCGGCGGCCCCGCTTGTGCGGGCGGGCGGTGTTTCACGTGAAACGGGCAGCTGTTTCACGTGAAACACCGCGCTCGTTTCACGTGGGACAACCCGCCCGCCCCATACTTCGAGCAGCTCGTGCGTGAGGAGAACCCCAGCCCGATGACGGACCCCGCCGCCGAACGGGACGCCGCCGAGGAGGCGTCCGCCTTCTCCCACCCGGCCGTGCCGCCCGACGCGACCGCCTCCTACGGGGACCACCCCGACCAGGTCGTGGACTTCTACGCCCCCCGGGACGAGGGGACCGGTCCGGTGCCGCTCGTCGTGCTCGTCCACGGTGGGGCCTGGCGTGCGCCCTACGACCGCGTGCACGTCTCCCCGCTCGCCGACCACCTGGCCCGCAGGGGCTTCGCCGTGGCCAGCGTGGAGTACCGCCGGGGTCCGGAGCGTTCGGCGGCCGGGCCGCTCCCGCATCCGGCGGCGCCGGCCGGCACCCCGCTCGCGGGGCGGTGGCCGGCCACGCTGGACGACGTCGCCGCCGCGTTCGACGTGCTGCCCGCGCTGGCGCGGGCGGCGCTGCCCCGGGCCGATCCCGCGCGGACGGTGATCACGGGGCACTCGGCCGGCGGGCAGCTCGCGTTGTGGGCGGCGGCCCGTCACCTGTTGCCCGCCGACGCGCCGTGGTGGCTGTCCGCGCCTCCGGCCCTGCGCGGGGTGGTGGCCCTGGCGCCGATCGCCGATCTGCGGCTCGCGGAGGAACTCGACGTGTGCGGCGGGGCGAGCGGGCAGTTCCTCGGCGGGCCGGCGCACTTCGCGGACCGCTTGCCCTACGCCGATCCCGCGTCGCTGCTGCCCACGGGCATCGCCACGACGATCGTGCACGGGCGGGCCGACCTCGTCGTGCCCGCCGAGGTGACGGAGGGGTACGTGGCGGCGGCGGCCTTCGCGGGGGAGCCCATCGGGCTGACCCTGCTGGACGAGGTCGGGCACTTTCCGCTCATCGACCCGGCGGCCGACGCGTGCGCCGTGGTGGCCGAGGAGATCGCGCAACTCGCCTGGTGAGCGCCGCTGAGCCGGGTCCGGGTTCCGGCGAAGACGAGGGGCGGCCCGACGCCGTGCGTCGAACCGCCCCTCGGGTGTCCCGGGTCCCGGGCTCCTTACAGGAAGGAGTTGATCTCGATGGTCTCGTCGCGGCCGGGGCCGACGCCGATCGCCGAGATCGGGGCGCCGGACATGTCCTCCAGCGCCTTCACGTAGTTCTGCGCGTTCTTCGGCAGCTCGGAGAAGGTCTTCGCCTTGGTGATGTCCTCGGACCAGCCGGGCAGGGTCTCGTAGATCGGCTTCGCGTGGTGGAAGTCGGACTGCGAGTAGGGCAGCTCCTCGACGCGCTTGCCGTCGATCTCGTACGCGACGCAGACCGGGATCTCCTCCCAGCCGGTCAGCACGTCGAGCTTGGTGAGGAAGAAGTCCGTCAGGCCGTTCACGCGGGTCGCGTAGCGGGCGATCGGGGCGTCGAACCAGCCGCAGCGACGGTCACGGCCGGTGGTGACACCGCGCTCGCCGCCGATGCGGCGCAGCGCCTCGCCGTCCTCGTCGAACAGCTCGGTCGGGAACGGGCCGGCGCCGACGCGGGTCGTGTACGCCTTCAGGATGCCGATCACGCGCGAGATCTTGGTGGGGCCGACACCGGTACCGGTGCAGGCGCCGCCCGCGGTCGGGTTCGAGGAGGTGACGAAGGGGTACGTGCCGTGGTCCACGTCGAGCAGGGTGCCCTGCCCGCCCTCGAACAGCACGACCTTGTCCTCGTCGAGCGCGTTGTTGAGGATCAGGGTGGTGTCGGCGACGAAGGGCTTGATCTGCTCCGCGTAACCGAGCATCTCCTCGACGATCCGCCCGGACTCGATGGCCCGACGGTTGTAGAGCTTCGCCAGGAGCTGGTTCTTGCCCTCGAGGGCCGCCTCGACCTTCTGGGTCAGGATCGACTCGTCGTACAGGTCCTGGACCCGGATGCCCACGCGGTTGATCTTGTCGGCGTAGGTCGGGCCGATGCCGCGGCCGGTGGTGCCGATCTTGCGCTTGCCGAGGAAGCGCTCGCCCACCTTGTCGAGGGTGACGTTGTAGGGCGTGATCAGGTGCGCGTTGCCGCTGATCAGCAGCTTCGAGGTGTCGATGCCGCGCTCGTTCAGGCCGCGCAGCTCGGAGAGGAGCACGGACGGGTCGATGACGACACCGTTGCCGATGACCGGCGTGCACGTGGGTGAGAGGATCCCGGAAGGGAGCAGGTGAAGCGCGTACTTCTGATCACCTACGACGACCGTGTGGCCGGCGTTGTTGCCGCCCTGGTAGCGGACCACGTAGTCGACGGAGCCACCGAGGAGGTCGGTGGCCTTTCCCTTGCCCTCGTCACCCCACTGGGCTCCGAGCAGCACAAGAGCGGGCACAGGCGTACACCTCTTCCGGATGGGGCATGTCCAAGGTCAGGGGGCGTACGACGATGTACACCGCAGGCTGAGCCGTCGGACCGGTGCCCCGGAATAGACGAAGCCCCTGGCGCAATAGCGCAAGGGGCTCTTGCACAAAGATGCTACCCGAGGAAGGACCGAGGTGTCGGCTCCAGAGCCCACCACGAGGCGCACGGCCACGCCGGCAGGCGGATTGCTCGTGCTGGTGGACCCCCAGGCACGGCGACTCGACGGAGAGTCCGTGCGGATCGCGAGGGACGTGCTGAGCGCGGGAGCGGCGGCGAAGATCTGCCTTCCCGAGGGCCCCGAGGAGTTCGCGCGGGCACTCGCCCGCCGCGGCAGTCGCAGGCCCGTCATCGTGGGGGACGACCGGGCGCTGGTGCGGGCGGTGAGCCTGTTGCACCAGGGGCGGGAGTTGGCGGCGGGGGAGCTGTCGCTGGTGCCGGTGGGACCGCCGACAGCGTTGTCACTGGCGCACGGGCTGGGCGTTCCGGTGGGCGCCGTGGCCGCCGCGCGCGCCGTGCTGGCGGGCCGGCCCCGGCCCTGCGACCTGCTCGTCGACGACAGCGACAACATCGTGCTGCGCGCGCTGCGCATCGTGCCCGGCGCGCCCGCGGTCCCCGCCGGGCGGTTCCCGGCCGGCGCGGGAGGGGCTCCGGGGGCGCAGGCGGTGGGGCCGACGCTGTGGAGCGCGTGCCGCTCGCTGGTGCGGACCCTGGTGCGCCCGCCGGTGACCGGGCGCACCGGGCCGGCGGGTCACCGGCTGCGGGTGGAGGTGGACGGCACGCTGCTGGTGGACGTGGACCGTCCGGTGGAGGCGCTCACGGTGGCGACGGCGCCCTCCGACTCGGAGCGGGCGGGGCTGGCCGAGGTCGTGATCCTCACCTCGGACGGGCAGGTCCGCGCGCGGGCCCGGACGGTGACGGTCTCGGGCGCGGACTTCCGCTACCGGGCCGACGAGGCGCCGACCGGGCCGGTCCGGCGGCGCACGTGGACCCTGCGGCCCTCGGGCTGGAACCTCACGCTGCCCTCCTGAGCCGGCGGGCCGGCCCTCAGTCGAGCGGGGGCAGGCCGATCGTCGCGCGGTGCTCCCGCCAGCGGTCGAGGAGGGCGTGCAGTTCGTTCTGCAGGAACTCGAAGAAGGCCGCGGTCTCGGCGACCCGGCTGCCGGCCGGGGTGTCCGGGCCGAGGGAGAGGGCGCCGTCGCGCAGGGTCCTCTCCCACAGGGTCAGGACCTGGTCGCGGCGGGTGAAGGTCTCGTACCAGAGCTCGTTGTGCAGCACGTAGCGGTCGCGTCGGGAGCCGGGTTCCCGTTCCCGGCTGACCATGTTGACCTGCGTGAGGTAGGAGATGGCGCCGGAGACGGCGGCCGGGCTGATCCGAAGGGCCGCGCCGAGTTCGGCCGAGGTCATCGCGGCCTTGTCGCTGGCCAGCAGGGCCGCGAAGACCCGTGCCGCCATGCGCTGCATGCCGGCGTCGGTGAGCTGGCCGGCGAAGCGCTCCACGAAGCGGGACACCGCCTCGGGGTCGCGCGTGCCCGCCGGCGCGGCCTCCGGGCGTGGTTCGGGACTCGTGCCGGGGCTCGTGCCGGGGCTCTCGTGCGTGGTCATCGTCATCGCTCCCTCGTGGTCCGATCGGCCGCCTCGACCTTTACGAACTTTACGGGATTCCCATGGTTCACAAATTTGTGAAGGAAGCGTACGTTCGGAGCCATGACGAAGGCCATCAGCATCGCCGGACTCCACAAGGGCTTCGGCCGCACCCCCGCGCTGGACGGGCTCGACCTGGAGGTCCGCACCGGCGAGGTCCACGGGTTCCTCGGTCCGAACGGGGCCGGCAAGTCCACCACCATCCGCGTCCTGCTCGGCCTGCTCCGCGCCGACTCCGGGACCGTCTCCCTCCTCGGCGGCGATCCCTGGGCCCGGGCCGTGGAGCTGCACCGCCGCCTCGCGTACGTCCCCGGCGACGTCACCCTCTGGCGCAACCTGACCGGCGGCGAGGTCATCGACCTGCACGGCCGGCTGCGCGGTGGCCTCGACCCCGCCCGGCGCGCGGAGCTCATCGGCCGCTTCGACCTCGACCCGACGAAACGCGGCCGCGCGTACAGCAAGGGCAACCGGCAGAAGGTCGCGCTCGTGGCCGCCTTCGCCTCGGACGCCGAACTGCTCGTGCTGGACGAGCCGACCTCCGGGCTCGACCCGCTGATGGAGGAGGTGTTCCGGTCCTGCGTCACCGAGGCCAAGGCCGCCGGCCGCACCGTGCTGCTCTCCTCCCACGTGCTCAGCGAGGTGGAGGCCCTGTGCGATCGGGTCAGCATCGTCCGCAAGGGCCGCACGGTGGAGACCGGCACCCTCGCCGACCTGCGCCACCTCACCCGCACCTCGATCACCGCCGACCTGCGCGCCGTCCCCCCGCCCGAGCTCGCGGCCGTCCCCGGGGTGCACGACGTGGTGACCACGGGCACCTCCCTGCGGTGCCAGGTGGACGGCGACCGGGTCGGCGACCTCCTGGCCCGGCTGACGGCCGTGGGCGTGCGCGGCCTCACCGCGACCCCGCCCACCCTGGAGGAGCTGTTCCTGCGGCACTACGCGGACGAGCCGACGGGAGCGGCCCGATGACCGCCCCCCGAACCCACTGCCTGACCGGCGCCGGCGCGCTGCTCCGGTTGGCGTTGCGCCGGGACCGGGTGTTCATCCCCGGGTGGGTCGCCGGCACCGCCCTGCTCGTCCTGTCCATGCCCAAGGCCCTGGGCAGTGTCTACGCGACGGCCGCCGAGCGGGCCGAACTGGTGCGGTCCACGGCGGGCAACGGCTCGCTCCGCGCGCTCTACGGCCCCTTGTACGGGGACTCGCTCGGCGCGTTGACGGCCTGGCGGTCGGGGGTGTTCGCGGCGATCCTGGCCGCCGCGATGAGTCTGATGATCGTGGTCCGGCACACCCGGGAGGACGAGGAAGAGGGGCGGCACGAACTGCTCGGGGCCCTGCCCGTCGGCCGACTCGCCCCGCTCGCGGCGGCCCTCGGCGCGGCCGGCATCGCGAACCTGCTGGTGGCGATCGCGATCGGGGCCGGTCTGGCCGGACAGGGCGCGGCCGGGGCGGTGGCGCTGGGCCTGGCCGTGGCGGGCGCGGGCCTGACGTTCGCGGGCCTCGCGGCGTGCGCGGCGCAGTGGGCGGGCACGGCGCGGGCCGCCCGGGGGGTGACGGTGGGGCTGTTGGGCTCGGCCTTCGCCCTGCGGGCCGTCGCCGACGCGGGCGGGTCGGGGGTCGGCGCCCGGCTCGGCGGGCTCTCGCCCCTGGGGTGGGTCACGCGGGTCCGCCCGTTCGCCTCCGTGCACCTGTGGCCCCTGGGGTGTCTGCTCGCGGCCGGCGTGCTGTCGGCGACCCTGGCCGTGGTGGCCTCCACCCGCCGGGACCTGGGGGCCGGCCTGTTCGCGGCCCGTCCGGGACCGGCCGGCGGCGGCCCGGGGTCCTGCGCCGCCCTGGCCCTGCGGTTGCAGCGGGGCGCGCTCCTGGGGTGGGCGGCCGGATTCCTGGTCGCGGGCCTGGTGTTCGGGGCGATGGCGCGAGGGGCAGGCGAACTGGTCGGCACGAACGAGAACTCGCGCCGGATCATCGAGCGGATGGGCGGCGGCGGCTCGATGACGGACGCGTTCCTCGCCACGATGGTCGGCATGTTCGGGCTGGTGGCGACCCTGTTCGCGGTGGGTTCGGCCTTGCGTCCGCACGCGGAGGAGAGTGGCGGGCGCGCCGAGTGGCTGCTCGGGGCGCCGGTCGGACGGCTGCGCTGGGCCGGGGCCCACCTCGGTGTCGCGTTCCTCGGGTCGGTGGTCCTGCTCCTCGCGGCCGGCGCGGGTCTGGCACTCGGTCACGGGCAGGACGGCGGGCGGCTCTTGGGCGCGAGCCTGGCGCAGGTCCCGGCGGTGTGGGTGCTCGCGGGAGTGGCGGCCCTGCTGTACGGGGCGGTGCCCCGGTTCGCGGTCGGCGCGTGGGCGGTGGCGGGGATCGTGTTGGCCCTGGGCTGGGTCGGCCCGGCCCTGGACCTGCCGGCCCGGGTGCTGGACCTGTCGCCCTTCGCCCACCTGCCGAAGCTGCCGGCGCCGCCGGGATCTTCGGCCGTCTCCGCCGCCCCGTTCCTGGTGACGGTGGCCGTGGCGACGCTCCTCACGGCACTCGGCCTGGCGGCACTGCGGCGGCGCGATCTGCGGACGTGACGCGTCGTCGGCGTCCGGGGGGTGCTGTTTCACGTGAAACAGCACCCCGACTGCCCTGCCCGAAGCCGGACCTGAGCTCTCAGCAGGTGACGTTCAATCCGGTGAGGCCCCGGATCACGAAGCTCGAACCCCATCGCGGCTCCTCGACAAGACGGAGCTCGGGAGTGCTCGGATCGAGGAGGGCGCCGAAGGAGGCGACGAGTTCGGCGCGGGCCAGCGGGGCGCCGAGGCAGTAGTGGATGCCGGCCCCGAATCCGACGTGCGGGTTCTCCCGTCGCCCGAGGTCGAGCGCGTCGGGATCGCGGAACCTCTCCTCGTCCCGATTGGCCGATCCGAAGAGCAGCGCCAGCTCGGAGCCGCGCGGGATCCGCACCCCGTCGATCTCGATGTCCTCCAGGACCCACCGCTCGAAGAGCTGGAGCGGGGTGTCGAAACGCAAAAGTTCATCCACAGCTGTGGACAACTTTTCGCGATACGCGATCCGGGCCCTGCTCCCGTCCCCGTCGGAGGCCGCCGCGGCCGCCTCCGAGCGCAGCTCGGCGAGCTTCTCGGGGTGGCGCAGCAGCGCCCACCAGCCGTTCGCCGTCGTGTTGACCGTGGCCTCGTGGCCGGCGTTCAACAGCAGCACGCACGTGGAGATCATCTCCTGTTCGCTCAGCCGGTCGCCCTCGTCGTGGACGGCGATGAGCGCCGAGATCAGATCCTCGCCCGGGGCCCGACGACGCTCGGTGATCAACGCGCGGAGGTACGCGCTGAACTCCTCCGAGGCGATCACGGCCCGTCGCGCCGCCTCCGGGCTCGGCCGCAGGTCGTACATGCCGCAGATGGCCGCCGACCACGGGCGCAACGCGGCCCGGTCGGCCTCCGGGATGCCGAGCAGTTCCGCGATCACGGCCACGGGCAGCGGCTCGGCGATCTCGGTCAACAGGTCCCCGCCGCCAGCCGCGACGAACCCGGCGGCGGATCGACGCGCCATCCGTTCGACGGTGGGCACGAGGCGTTCCACGGTGCGCGGGGTGAACGCCCGGGCCACGAGCCGCCGTACCCGCCCGTGCGCGGGGTCCTCCAGGTCCAACAGCCCGAAGTCGTTGAGGGTGTGGAAGGGCTCCTGCTCGGGCGGTGGCGGAGTCCGGCCGAACTCCTCGTGGGTGTAACGGTGCAGGTAGGTGCGGCCGAGGCGACGATCCCTCAGCAGGGCGCTCACATCGGCGTGGCGGGGCACGAGCCACTGGCCGCTGGGCTCGTAGCGGATGACGCGTCCCTGGGCGCGCAGCGCGCGGAGTGCGGGATAGGGGTCGGCGATGAACGTCGGGTCCCACGGGTCGAAATCCATGGCCCGTACGGTAGGCGCCCCCGCGGCTCCCCGCAGCGGCGCCGGACCCGGGTGCGGCGCCGGCGCGGCTCACCGGAAGGGCATGCCCTGGGGCGCCGGGGCCACCAGGCGGGCCTCGTACGCGAACACGGCGGCCTGGGTGCGGTCCCGCAGCCCCAGTTTCACCAACACCCGGCTGACGTGGGTCTTGACGGTGGACTCGGCCACCGACAGGTGCTCGGCGATCTCGCCGTTGGACAGCCCGTGGGCGATCAACGTCAGCACCTCGCTCTCGCGGTCGGTCAGTTCGTCGAGCGTCCGGCGCTCGGTGAGGGGCCGGCGGGTTCCGTCGAGTCGGGTGAACTCCGTGATCAACCGGCGGGTCACGGAGGGCGCCAGCAGCGCCTCCCCGTCGGCCACGACCCGCACGCCCTCGGCGAGCTGTCGGGCGGAGGCGTCCTTCAGCAGGAACCCGGAGGCGCCGGCGCGCAGCGCCTCGTACACGTACTCGTCCAGGTCGAAGGTGGTGAGGACCAGCACCTTGGTCGCCCCGCCGGATCCCACGATGACCCGGGTGGCCTCCAGCCCGTTCATCTCGGGCATGCGGATGTCCATCAGCACCACGTCCGGGCTCAGCCGGGCGACCTGCTCGACGGCCTCGCGTCCGTTCACGGCCTCCCCGACGACCTCGATGTCGGGTTGGGCACCCAAGAGCACGGAGAAGCCCTCGCGCACCATCATCTGGTCGTCGACGATCAGCACGCGCACGCTCATGCCTCCGCTCCCGGCTTCGTCAGGCCCTCGACCGCCTCGGCGCGCGGCGCGGGAACGAACACGGAGACCTCGTAACCGCCCTCGGCGGTGGGCCCGGTCGTGATCTCGCCGTGCAGCATCGCCACCCGCTCCCGCATCCCCGTCAGCCCGTGGCCGGCGCCGGGCGAGGGCCGGACCTCCTTGGAGGGCCGCTCGTTCACGACGCGCAGGCCCAGGCCGCCGAGCACGTAGGAGATCTCGACGTTCGCCTCCGCCCCGGGAGCGTGTCGCAGCACGTTGCTCAACGCCTCCTGCACGATGCGGTACGCCGACAGCTCCACGCCCTGGGGCAGGGGACGCCGGCCACCGGTGAGGGTCTTGGTGACGCGGATTCCGGCCCCGTGCACGTTGGCGATCAGGGAGTCGAGGTCCGCGAGGGTGGGCTGCGGGGCGTCCGGGGCCTCGAAGTCCGCGGTCCGGACCACGCCGAGGACCCGCCGCAGTTCGGTCAGCGCGGCGACGGCGTTCTCCCGGATGGTCGCGAACGCGGCCTCCAGCTCCGGCGGCGGGTTCTCCACCCGGTAGGGGGCCGCCTCGGCCTGGATGGCGACGACGGACATGTGGTGGGCGACCACGTCGTGCAGCTCGCGGGCGATGGTGGTGCGCTCTTCGAGGAGGGTGCGCATGCCGCGTTCGGCGGCGGTGACCTCGCGCTCGGCGGACACCTCGCGCGCGGCGCCCCGACGGACCTGCTGCACGCAGATCAGCAACAGGAGGAAGGCACTGACCGGGATCATCGCGAGGACCCCGGCGTGCGGCTGGAAGAACCCGGACAGCAGCCAGGCCCCGACGCCGAAGCCGCTGTTGACCACCCACATCCACAGGGCGGTCGAGGGCCGGGTCCGCAGGGCCACGACGGCCAGCACGGCCAGGGTGACGGGGAACGCTGCCATGGCCCAGGGCCAGGCGGGTCGGCCCGCGTCGGTGCCGGCCAGCAGCACCGAGGCCCCCATGAGGATCCAGAAGGCGCCGACGGGACGGGTGAGCGTGACCACGAGCGGGCCGGCGGTCAGCACGGCGAGGAACAGCGCCGGCACGAGCCCGTAGGACGGGAGGTGGGAGGCGAGCGCGGCGATGAACAGGATCGCCGAGAGGCCCATGACCAGGGCGTGCCGCGTGTGGCGGGCGGCTTGGCGTATCCCCTCGGGCAGCCGGCGGACGAACGGCCCGTCGGCGGGGGAGGGGGCCAGCGGCACCCGGGCGAACGGCTCGTTCAGGAGGTTGTCGCGGAAGGAGTTCCACAGGGGAACCACGGGGTTCTCGACGGGGGACCCGTCGGCGGCGGGGTGCGGTGGCGTGGCGATCCGGATCGACCGGATGGTGTCCGTCATGCCGGAAACGTTAGGCGGGCGGGCCGGACGGCCGCGTCCCCCGTCGCGCCGATCTTCCGGGGTCCTCCTCAAGACGGACCCCGAGGCGGACCCCGGGCCGGATCCCGACCCGGGGCGGGGCCTCAGGGCGTGGCGGTGCCGAGGACCACGCGGGCGAGGGAGTCGAGGGGGACGCTGCCGGGGCGCAGGTAGTCGCTGTGCCCGCCGTCGCCCGCGGGAAGGATCCGGGCGCCGAAGGACGGGGTCATCGGGTCGGTGCCCAGGCCCAGGTCGCCGATCCGGACGTGGGGGATGTCGGCTATCCAGTCGGCCGAGCCGCGGGCGGCCCAGACCCGGGCCGGGGTGGGGAGGTCGGCGGCGGTGCGGGCGTCGCCCGTGCCGGGGCTGCCGTAGAGGACGAGGTCGGCGACGGCCGGGCCGGTGTCGGTCCGGGCGCACACCACCGAGCCGTAGGAGTGGCACAGCAGGCTGAACCGGGTGTCGGGTCCGGTCAGTCGCGCGAGGCGGTCCAGGAACGGGCCCAGGGCGCGTGCGCCCTCGTCGGCGCGGGCCGTGGTGACGACGGCGCCGCCCACGGTCTCGGGGGTGGTGTAGCCGAGCCAGGCGACGACCGCCGTCGGCGTGTCCGCTTCGGAGAGCCGCTCGTGGAGGGCCGCGGCGCCGTCGCGCATCCGGCGGTAGGTGTCCAGGGAGGTGTCCGAGCCGGGGACGAGCACCGCCACCCTGCGCGCCCGTGACAGGTCTCCGAAGACCTCCACGAGTCGTCCCGGTCCGCGCCCGTCGAACTCCAGCAGGTTCGGCCGGTCCGCCGCGAGCGAGGCCAGGGCCGCCGCCCGTTCGGGGTGCCGGCCGTCCCCGGCCATCCGGGCGGCCGCGGTCAGGGCGGAGAGTTGGGCCGCCCGCCGGGCCTCGGGCGGGGTGCCGGCCGGCAGGTCGAGGGGGGCCGGCGCGGGGGCCGCGGGGACGGGGGCGGCGCCCGCGACGGGAGCCGTCAGTCCCAGCAGCACCAGGGTCGCCAGGGCCACGCGCGCGAGCCGGCCCGGCCTCCGGAGGCGCCGGGTGAGCGGCGGGACGGTCGCCGCCGGGTCGGCCTTCGGGGCTCCGGAGCGGGTGCGGGCGGCGGGGGTGGTGGCGGGGGTGCGCATGGTGGCCTTCCGGGCGGCGACGGGGCGGCGCCCGAGGGGAACCGTCCGGGCGAGGCCGACCGTAGGAAGGGGGCCGCCGGCGGGGCGTCACGCCGTGGGGCCGGCTCGTGTCTGGCACCCGGGTATGACGGGTAGTGCCTTCGGCCGAGGTCGGGGGCCGGCGCAGAATGAGGCCATGGAGATCACCGATTGGCGTCGGGACCGCATCGGCAGCGCGCTGCGCGGCGGGAATCCGACCGTGCTGCGTCGACTGGACGCGGGTTTCGCGGTGATGGGGGACCGTCAGTTCCTGCCCGGGTACGTCGTCCTGCTCGTGGACGATCCGGCGGTGACGCGCCTGAGCGAGCTGCCCGCGCCGGCCCGGGCCCGGTACCTCGCGGACCTGGACCTCGTGGCCGAGGCCGTGGAACGGGCCTGCGCCGGGCACGATCCGGGCTTTCGGCGGGTGAACATCGAGATCCTCGGCAACACCGACCCGTACCTGCACGCCCACGTCTGGCCGCGCTACGACTGGGAGGCGCCGGACCTCGTGCGGATGCCCGTGTGGTTGTACCCGCGGGAGCGCTGGACGTCGGAGGAGTTCGCGCTCGGGCCGCGGCACGACGGGCTGCGCGAGGCGATCGGGCGGGAGATCGACCGGCTGCGCGAGGCACGCGGGGCCGGCGGGTGACCCGCGCGGGCGGCGGGGCGGTTCGGTGGGGCGGGGCGGCGGGTCGGCGGGGCGGTTCAGCGGGTGAGTTCGAGGGCCTCCGCCGGGGCGGCCGAGGCGGCGGGCGCGAACTCGACGCGCTCCACGTAGCCGGCCCGCCAGCGCGGCGCGGGGTCCTGGCCGGGGCTGGTCCAGTACTCGCGGGCCGCGACCACCCTCCCGTCCCGGACCGTCCACCAGGACACCGCGCGGTAGACGACGTGGTCCAGCCGCAGTTCCACCTCGCTGATCACCCGTTCCCCGTCGGCCACGATGTCGAGGAGGCGCACCGAGCCGTCCTCGCCGTAGGTGTCCTCGTCGGCCACCGCCAGGAAATTGGCCCGGCCGACGATGCGTTCCCCGCTGACCGGCCAGTCCACGACCAGGTCCTCGGCGAGCAGACGGGCCACGCCGTCCCAGTCCCGGGCGTCGATCCGCTTCCACAGTTCCGCAACCACGTCCAACGGCTCCATGAGCGGCAGTGTGCGGTGCCCGTCTCGGGGGCAACAAGCTTTGCTTTCAGGCTTATTGACCCCGACACAATTCCGTGATTCGGAATTCGCGGCTCAGCGGTGCCCGGGCGCGCGCCGGAATTCAGCCCCGGTAGTACACCTTGGGCGACTTGGCCGAGGAGTACGTGTCCCGGTGGAGGGTGCCGTCGGAGCCGAGGGAGAGGGAACTGGCCGGGCCGGAACTGCACCCGCCGCCGGAGCTGTACGTCAGGTTGGTGGCGGAGACCTCGACGCTGCCGCCGCCGCGCACCAGGGTCGCCGTCCAGCCGCAGCTCAGGCCGTCGGCCGTCATGGACAGGTCCATGACGGAATCGCCGACGCGGCCGGGGGCGAGGCGGATGCGCCAGGTCTGCCCGCCGAGGCTGCCGACCCAGTCGCCGAGGTAGGCGCTGGGCACGCTGTCGTTGGGCGTGGCGGCCTGCGGGTTGGTGGGGGTGGTGTTCGGGGTGGAGGCGGGGACGTCGCCGGACTTCCCGCCGTTCCCGCCGGAGCCGTTCGGATCGGTCGAGGTGCCGGGGGCGCCGGACGCGGTGTGGGTGCCGCCCTTGGCCTCGGGATCGCCCTTCTGGCTCTGCATGATGGCGAACACGGCGCCCCCCGCGAGCAGGGCCACGACGAGGCCGACGCCGATCAGCTTGGCGATGCCGACCTGTCCGCCGCCGTTCTGCGGCGGCTGGGGCAGGTAGGGGGGCGGGGTGTGGGGGTGCGGGTAGCCGTACCCGTACCCGTGGCCGGGCGGCGGGGTGCCGCCGTGCGGGGGCAGGTTGTACGGCGGGGGCGGCGGCGCGGCCGGCCCGCCGGGGTGGGAGTGGGCGCCGACGAGGGTCGCGGCGTCCCGGCCGGTGCCGCCGGTGGGGGTGCCGGTGCCGGGGATGCCGGGGGGCGGCGGGGTGTTGTGCGGGTGCGGGGGGACCACCTCGGTGTGGCCGGGGCCGACGGGCGGGGTGGTGCGCGGGCGGTCGTCCTCGTGGTCGAGGAGGCTGGTGCTGGCGCGCGCTATGCCCTCGATGAGGGAGGCGGGGAGCCAGGATTCGCGGGCCTTGCCGTCGGCGACGGTGTGGTCCGCGCCGACCCGGGCGAGGATCTGCGCGGGCGTGGGGCGGCGGGCGGGGTCCTTGTGGAGGCAGTCGCGGACCAGGTCGCGCAGTTCCTCCGGCACCCGGTCGAGGTCGGGTTCGTCCTGGCTGATGCGGATGAGCAGGGCCGGCAGGCCGCCGATGCTCTCGGCCTCTCCGAAGGGGAGCGAGCCGGTGGCCGCGTAGGCGAGGAGGGTGCCGAGGCAGAACACGTCGCAGGCCGGGGTGACGGTGGCGCCGCTGACCTGCTCGGGGGCCATGAACCCGGGCGAGCCGATGAGTTGCCCGGTGCGGGTGAGCCCGGGTTCCTCGCTCGCTTCGAGGGCGCGGGCGATCCCGAAGTCGATGACGCGGGGGCCGTCGATGGTGACGAGCACGTTGGACGGCTTGAGGTCGCGGTGGATGAGACCGGCCGCGTGGATGTCGGTGAGGGCGTGGGCGAGGCCGGCGGCGAGGATCCGGACGGAGCGGACCCCGAGCGGGCCGTGGTCCTGGCCCACGACCTCGCGCAGGCTGGGGCCGGCCATGTAGCCGGTGGCGACCCAGGGCACGGCGGCCTCGGTGTCGGCGTCGAGGACGGGTGCGGTCCACTGGCCGCCCACGCGGCGCGCGGCGTCGACCTCTTGGCGGAACCGGATGCGGAACTCCTCGCGGACCGCGAGCTCGTGGTGGACGAGTTTCAGGGCGACGATGCGGCCCCGGTCGGATCGGGCCAGGTAGACGCGGCCCATGCCGCCGGCGCCGAGCCGTGAGATCAGGTTGTACGCGCCGATCCGTTGCGGATCGGTCGAAGTGAGGCGCTCCATGGCCGGGGTCCCTCCCCCTAGGACTGGCTGGCCGAATAGCGTCGAGGATAGTCGGGTGGTCCGGTCGTGGGCAGGGGGGTTGGCCCGCGGAGCCGGCAATCGCGCCCTGTGTGGCGCATGGGGCCGCTGGGGTTCGCGGGGTGGTGTGGGGGCGTCGGTGTCCGGGGTGGTGTTGCGCGGTGGTGTGCGGTGCGGCCGGGGCAGGGCCCTGACGTCGGCGTTCGGGTCGGGTGTGGGTCGGGTGCGGGGCGGGCGGGGTGTGCGCGCCCCTCTTTCGAGCCCCTTGTGCCTCGACCGCCCCTATCCCCGCATCATCACTCTCCGTTACTTTCGGTGCGGAGCGTGACGATGCGGGGGTGAGGGGCGTGGGATGGCGCTGGTGGTTGCTGTGGGCGTTCGGCGTGCTGCCGGGCGGGCGGGGGACGGGCGAACGGGGGTCAGGCGGGCGGCGGGAGGTGTCGTTCCAGGGCCGCCGCCAGGCGCTCGACCGCTTCGACCGCCCGCTCGAACTCCTCGGACCCGCCCAGGACGGTGCTCAGGGAGGTCGCGAGCTCGGCGTGGGCGGGGGTTATGCGGGTCACCGCGGCACGCCCCGCGTCCGTCGGGCGCAGCAGTTTCGCCCGTCGGTGCGCCGGATTGGGCACGTACTCGGTCAGGCCGCGCTCGGTCAGGAGGTCGGCGATCCGCTGCACGCTCTGCCGGGTGATGCCCATGGTGCGGGCGATGGCCGCGACCGAGAGGGGTTCGCGCAGCACCGCGCCCAGGACCTGCCACCAGGCGGCCGTGAGGCCGGCCGGGCGGGCGATCTCCTCGGAGACCGCCAGCAGGCGGGCGTTGAGGCGGAACGCGCCGAGGGCGGCGCGGTCCAGGAGGGCGGGCACGGGTGGGGTCGCGGAGGGCCCGGGGGTGGGATCGGCGGTGGGATCGGCGGCCGCGGTCCCGGCCGTCGTCGGTGCCGGGCCCGGTGCCGGGGCCGCTGTGGTCGGGGGCGGTGTCATGCCCCGGAGGATACGGCCGGTGGCGCTCGGGTCCGAGGTGTCGGCGGGGTCGGATCCGGGTGGCGGGACGCGTCGTGCGGGGCCCGCCGGCCGGTCAGGCACGGCCTTCCTCGGCCGCCGCCATCAGCACCGGGAAGGCGGAGGGGTCGGAGTCGTGGAAGAGGCGGAACCACGCGTCGCGGACCTCCGCGTCGTAGGCCTCGACCCGGGCGAAGATCTCGCGGGCGAAGGCCACGGGGTCGGTGGGGCCGGCGGTGACGAGGTCCCCGTCGGTGACGGCGTCCGCCTCCACGTACAGGTCCCCGCCGGTGTAGCCGGGCTGGGCGGCCAGGTACTCGGCGGCGCCGCTGGTGTGGGCCCGCTTGTCCAGGATTCCGGCCCGGGCGAGGCCGGCGGTGGCCCCGCAGATCGCGGCGACCGGGACGCCGGCGTCCAGGAAGGCGCGGGCCTTCTCGGCGAAGGGGGCCAGGTCCTCGCCGGTGTCCCACAGCTGGGCCCCCGGGAGGATCAGCAGGGCGGAGTCGGCCGGGTCCAGGTCCGCGAGGGCCATGTCGGGGGTGACGCGCAGGCCGCCCATGGTGGTCACGGTGCGGTCGGGGTCGAGGGCGACGGTGCGAACGGTGTGGCCGCGCTGGGTGAGGTGGGCCGTGGCGTGGCCGGTCTCCCAGTCGGCGAGGGTGTCGTAGACCGCGACGTGGACGACGGGCGTGGCGGCATCGGCGGTGGTGCTCATCGTGACTCCCGGGGCAGGTGTGCGGGCGCCGGCCGACTTCGGTCGACGCGGTGGACGGGGTCTGCGCCACCCTCGTCCACTGACAACAGACTGTCATGATGACAGCAAACTGTCAAACAAAATCCGGCTGTTCCCATGTCGTTCGACCCCCGACCGGTCGCCGGGGGCGGACAGACTGCCGAGCCCACCCGGCCACACCCACACAACCCGCCGATACCCCCTCCCACCTGCGCGCTTCTAGCCTCACGGCATGACCCCTCACCTCCCCTCCCCGGAGGCCGGTGCCGCCGTCAAGGCCACCGACCGCGCCCACGTCTTCCACTCCTGGTCGGCCCAGGCCCTGATCGACCCGCTGGCGGTGGCCGGGGCCGAGGGCTCGCACTTCTGGGACTACGAGGGAAACCGCTACCTCGACTTCGCCTCCCAGCTCGTCAACACCAACATCGGCCACCAGCACCCCAAGGTGATCGCCGCGATCCAGGAGCAGGCCGCCAAGCTGTGCACCCTGGCCCCCGGGTACGCCGTGGACGTACGGTCCGAGGCCGCCCGGCTGATCGCCGAGCGCACCCCGGGCGACCTGGACAAGATCTTCTTCACCAACGGCGGGGCCGAGGCCGTCGAGAACGCCGTGCGCATGGCCCGCCTGCACACCGGGCGGCAGAAGGTCCTGAGCACCTACCGCAGCTACCACGGGGCCACCTCCGCCGCGATCAACCTCACCGGGGACCCGCGCCGCTGGGCCTCCGACACCGCCTCCGCCGGGGTCGTGCACTTCTGGGGCCCCTTCCTGTACCGCTCGGCCTTCCACGCGAGCACCGAGGCCGAGGAGTGCGCCCGCGCCCTCACCCACCTTGAGGACACCATCGTCTTCGAAGGCCCCGCCTCCATCGCCGCGATCGTCCTGGAGTCCGTCCCCGGCACGGCGGGGATCATGGTGCCGCCGAAGGGCTACCTGGCCGGGGTCCGCGAACTCTGCGACCGCCACGGCATCGTCTTCGTCCTCGACGAGGTCATGGCCGGCTTCGGGCGCACCGGCGAGTGGTTCGCGGCCGACCACTGGGAGGTCACCCCCGACCTCCTCACCTTCGCCAAGGGCGTCAACAGCGGCTACGTCCCGCTCGGCGGCGTCGCCATCTCCGGCGCCATCGCCGAGACCTTCGCCCGCCGCCCCTACCCCGGCGGCCTCACCTACTCCGGGCACCCCCTCGCCTGCGCCGCCGCCGTCGCCACCCTCACCGCCATGGCCGAGGAGGGCGTCGTGGAGCAGTCCGCCCGCACCGGCGCCGAGCTCATCGGGCCCGCCCTGCGCGAGCTGGCCGAGCGTCACCCCTCGGTCGGCGAGGTCCGCGGCCTGGGCACCTTCTGGGCCCTCGAACTCGTCAAGGACCGCGAGACCCGCGAACCCCTCGTGCCCTACAACGCGGCCGGCCCGGACAACGCCCCGATGGCCGAATTCACCGCCGCCTGCAAGAGCCGCGGGCTGTGGCCGTTCGTCAACATGAACCGCACCCACGTCGTCCCCCCGTGCAACATCACCGAGACCGACCTCAAGGAAGGGCTCGCCGTTCTCGACGAGGCCCTGAGCGTCGCCGACGCCCACACCACGTCCGCATAGCGGGCGGTTCCTCCTGACATGCGGATATCCCCCCGTGCGCCCGCGAACATCCCGCGATGCCCGGGGGGACCCGTCCGTCGATCTCCCGAACTCCGTCCCGGATCCACCCGATGAACGCCGCGAACCGCCCCCGACCAGCACAAACGATCAAGGGGAGCCCCTTCGGCCGGCCTATGGTGTCCGGAGTTCTACGAAGGAGACGGACCCCTATGCCAGCCAGCGGACCCGTGACCCGCAACACCTTGCGGCGCCAGGTCGCGGACGCTCTGCGCGACGAAGTGCTCGCCGGCCGGCTGCCCCCCGGGACCGAGTTCACGGTCAAGCAGATCGCCGATCAGTACGAGGTCTCCGCGACCCCCGTCCGCGAGGCCCTCGTCGACCTCGCCGCCCAAGGGCTCCTGGAGTCCGTCGAACACCGGGGCTTCCGGGTCCGGGTCTACTCCGTGGCCGATTTCCGCTGCATGGTCGAGGCGCGGGTCCTCGTCGTGGACGGGGTCTTCCGCCGCCTCGTCGAACGGGGCACCACGGCCGGCTGCGCCGAACTCCTCGTCTCGGTCCGCCGGCGCGGCGAAGAGGCCCGCAAGGCCGCCCTCAGCGGCTCGCTGGAGGTCCTCATCGGCTACGACCTGCGGTTCTGGCGGGAGCTGAGCGGGCTGGTGGGCAACGAGTACATCACCGAGTTCCTGCACCGGATCCGCGTCCAGTGCTGGGTCTTCGCCGTGCCCTTCCTCAAGGCCGACCCGCAGTCCCGCACCGGCCTCTGGTGCGGCCACCGGGAACTCATCGACGCCATCACCCGCGCCGACGCCGACGAGGTCCGCGCCCTCGTCCACGACTACAACCGACACGGCCTGGACTGGGCCGACGAACTCAACCGCGCCGGCCACCGCTAGCGCTTCTCCCCCGGCCCCGTGACGACCTCTTCGCTGAGCGTGTCCGGAGCATTACGCTGGCCCGATCGGCGGACAACGACCGACCCCGACCGAACGGAGCCCGCGTGGCCTGTGACCTGTGGCTGGTCCCCCTTGTCGACGTGCTGTGCCACAGCGCCGACAACCCCTTCGCGGAGGAGATCGCCGCGTACGACAAGGCGCTCGGCGCCGCCGGACTGCCGTCCGTGCCCGTCTTCGCCTACATGCCGGGCCTGTCCGGGGACGTCGCCCCGGTGGCCGGTTTCGACTACGAGGCGCTGCACCTGCTGCGCCGCGCCTACCTGCTGCGGGTCTGCGGACTCCCGGTGGCCCCCGTGGGCGACCTCGGCAGCGATTACGAACAGCTCCTGGAGATGTTCGAGGCGACCGCCCGGGAGTCCCACCTCGTGTGGCACTTCGACCACGCCGGCGCCTACGTGCCCGTGGACTTCCCGGCCCCGCTCACCGACGACGAACTGCCCGCCGGAGGCGGACCCCTCGGTTCCGCGCACGGCCTCCTGCGCGAGCTGCTGTTCGTGGCCCCCGCCCTCGGCATAGACCCCGACAAGCCCCCGGCCGCCCCCGCGCCCCCCGGCGGCCCCACCGCGCCGGAGGAGCCCGCCGGGCCCCTCCCCGCCGACGACAGCCCCTACGCCCGCGAACGCCACGTGTGGGCCGGCCTGCACGCGGCCGCGACCCGCAGCCTCGCCCAGGGCTCGATGATCATCTTCAGCTGATCCACCCGATCCGCCCACCGGTCGCGCGGGGTGAGCACCTCGCCCGCCCGCCTCGCCCGACCGGTGCGCGGACGGCACGACTCAGCGCGGCTGCTCCGGCGGCCGCTGACGCGGCATGTTCGGCCGGGTGCCCGGCGGCAGCGGGAACCTCGGCTGCTGCGGGCCCGGCTCCGGCCCCCGGTTCCGGTCCCCGCCCCGGTCCTGCGTCATCAGGGGCGCCGGACCGGACCGGAACTCCACCATCCAGTCCGCCGTCTCGCTGCGCACCAGCTCCGTGACGTCCTCGGAGAACCGACGCAGCACCGTCAGACAGCGCTCCGCGGCCTCGCCCGCCGTGCCCTCCGTGGGCCCCAGCACCTCGCGCACGTTCTCCGACGCCCAGTCGAACTGGAGCGTCTGGAGTCTTCGCTGCACCGCCTGCGCGGTCGCCACGTTCCGCATCCACCCCGAGGTCAGCCCGAAGAACCGGTCCCCGGCCACGCACCCGGCGGCGAGCAGCAGCGCGAGCCAGCCGTAGACGGCGGCCCCGGGCACCGCGCCCGTCAGCTCCAGCAACGGCAGCGCCCCGCCGACCACCGCGCTCCCGGCGGCTCCGGCGCGCAACACGCGCGCGCCCCGGCGCTTCCACGACCGGTCGGAGAGGTACCAGGCGGCGGTCCGCAGCGCGTCCTCCTCCACCCGGCGGTAGATCTCGTCCAGCCGCTCGGCCGGCTCGCCCCAGTCCCCCAGCGGGAACGGGCGTCCGATGAGGTCGTCCAGGGCCCGGGCACCGGACCTGCCGCCGCCCGCCCCGGACCCGGCCTTCCCGATCCCCGCCCCG
Source organism: Streptomyces dryopteridis (assembly GCF_049606955.1). Classification (NCBI taxonomy): domain Bacteria; kingdom Bacillati; phylum Actinomycetota; class Actinomycetes; order Kitasatosporales; family Streptomycetaceae; genus Streptomyces; species Streptomyces dryopteridis. Next base: position 3,124,231 of record NZ_CP187113.1, read on the forward strand.
GCCGCGCCGCCCGCCCCGGCCGGCACGGGCTCGCCCGCGCCCCGCACCGCGTCGCCCGCGCCGTTCGGACCCGCGTCGCCGTCCTCCCGGGGCGCCGACCCCTCGGGCTGCATCTCCGGCTGGCTCACCCGGCACTCCCTCGTGTGGACATGTCTGCACGGACCCTGACACCGACCTCGCCCCGCGTGCCGGCGGCGCGTGCGCACCTGGCCCGGCCGGCGAGAAGACGACGGTGCGAGGTCGATCCGGCACGGTACGACGACGTTCCCGAACCGAGCGCCGGGTGCTCGCCGGCGCGCGGGGGCGCGACGGTGCGCGTGCCCTTCCTACCTCCGAATGGCGGTCCGTGGACAACGATTCCCGGGATTTCCGCCCACACGGCCGTCGTGATCAGGTACGCGCGCGTCCACTCCCTCACCCGAAAGAGTTGGTCCTCACGGCGTAGGGCGCGCCCGCCGGGGAGCACGTAGGCTCGGTTTGACCGCAAGACGAAGGAGTGACGCGTGATCCCCGGTGCCGGCCAGCCCAACATGCAGCAGCTGCTCCAGCAGGCCCAGAAGATGCAGCAGGACCTCGCGGCGGCCCAGGAGGCCCTCGCGGCGACCGAGGTGGAGGGCCAGGCGGGCGGCGGCCTGGTGCGCGCCACGGTCACCGGCTCGGGCGAGCTGCGGGCCCTGGTGATCGACCCGAAGGCGGTGGATCCCGAGGACACCGAGACCCTCGCCGACCTCGTGGTCGCCGCCGTTCAGGCCGCCAACGACAACGCGCACCGCCTCCAGCAGGAGAAGCTGGGCCCGCTCGCGCAGGGCCTCGGCGGCGGCTCCGGGATCCCCGGCCTGCCGTTCTGAGCGCGCGCACGCGACCGCCCCGGCCGTCGCGTGCGCACCACCCGTGACGTTCCCCCCACCGAGTTCGCCAGGAAGAAGGCAGTCCGTTGTACGAAGGCGTGGTCCAGGACCTGATCGACGAACTGGGCAGGCTGCCCGGCGTCGGGCCCAAGAGCGCGCAGCGGATCGCCTTCCACATCCTGCAGGCCGAGCCCACCGACGTGCGTCGGCTGGCGCACGCGCTGCTCGAGGTGAAGGAGAAGGTCCGGTTCTGCGCGGTGTGCGGGAACGTCGCGCAGGAGGAGCGGTGCGGGATCTGCCGTGACCCGCGCCGCGACGACACCGTCATCTGCGTGGTGGAGGAGTCCAAGGACGTGGTCGCGATCGAGCGGACCCGCGAGTTCCGCGGCCGCTACCACGTGCTCGGCGGCGCCATCAGCCCCATCGAGGGCGTCGGCCCGGACGACCTGCGGATCCGGGAGCTGCTCGCGCGGCTCGCCGACGGCTCGATCACCGAGCTGATCCTGGCCACCGACCCCAATCTGGAGGGGGAGGCCACGGCCACGTATCTGGCGCGCATGATCAAGCCCATGGGCCTGAAGGTGACCCGCCTGGCCAGCGGGCTCCCCGTCGGGGGAGATCTTGAGTACGCGGACGAGGTCACGCTCGGGCGGGCCTTTGAGGGAAGGCGACTACTCGATGTCTGATGCAACGCTCCACGCCCTGGGCCGTGATCCGGACGATTTCGCGGCCTCGGTCGCGGACCAGATCGAGTCCTTCCTCGTCGCCGTCACCGAGGTGGCCAAGGGCGAGGACCCCGACAGCGCGGTGCCGTTCCTGCTCCTGGAGGTCTCCCAGCTGCTGCTGGCGGGCGGCCGGCTCGGGGCGTACGAGGACGTCGTGCCCGAGGACCGGTGGGAGCCGGACGTCGGCCCGGAGCCCGACGTGGATGAGCTGCGCGAGCGGTTCGCGCTGATGCTCGACCCCGTCGACGTGTACTCGGAGGTCTTCGACCCCTACGAGCCGCGCAAGGCGCCGGTCGCGCACCGGATCTCCGACGACCTCGCGGACGTGGTCGCGGACCTGCGGCACGGGCTGGCGCACTACCGGCAGGGCCGGGTCACCGAGGCCCTGTGGTGGTGGCAGTTCTCCTACTTCACCAACTGGGGCACCACCGCCTCGGCGACCCTGCGGGCGCTCCAGTCGCTGGTCGCGCACGTCCGGCTGGACCAGCCGCTGGCCGCGCTGGACGGGCTGGACACGGACGAGGACCTCGCCGACGAGGAACTGGCCGAGGAGGCCGGAGTGGTCATGGCCCGCGAGATCGCCGGCCCGCTGGGACTGGGCCGGGCCGCGCGACGGGCGGCGGCGGAGGCCCGGGGCGAGGACGTGCCGCAGCCCGCGTCGGCCCCGTAGCGTCGGGCCCGGCGTTCCCGGCCCGGCGACCGCGCGTCGGGACGGGAACGCCTTGGTCCGGTTTCCTCCCTCAATCGGGTGATCATGGAACCGGATCCCTGATCATTTCGTCTCATGATGTGGTACGAGGCGGCCGGATCCCGGCCTCTCGTTAGACTGCACCCGCAACGAGACGGACTGAGCGAGGAGCGCACGTGGGCCTTGTCGTGCAGAAGTACGGAGGCTCCTCCGTAGCCGATGCCGAAGGCATCAAGCGGGTCGCCAAGAGGATCGTCGACGCCAAGAAGAACGGCCACCAGGTCGTTGTCGTGGTGTCGGCGATGGGCGACACGACGGACGAGCTGATCGATCTCGCCGAGCAGGTGTCCCCGATGCCTGCCGGCCGGGAATTCGACATGCTGCTGACGGCGGGAGAGCGCATCTCCATGGCCCTGTTGGCCATGGCGATCAAAAACCTGGGCCACGAGGCCCAGTCGTTCACCGGCAGCCAGGCCGGCGTGATCACGGACTCGGTCCACAACAAGGCGCGCATCATCGATGTCACGCCGGGCCGAATCCGCACCGCGCTGGACCAGGGCAACATCGCCATCGTCGCCGGTTTCCAGGGCGTCTCGGCGGACAGCAAGGACATCACCACGCTGGGCCGCGGCGGCTCGGACACGACGGCGGTCGCGCTGGCCGCCGCCCTCGACGCCGAGGTGTGCGAGATCTACACCGACGTGGACGGCGTGTTCACCGCCGACCCGCGCGTGGTGAAGAAGGCCCGGAAGATCGACTGGATCTCCTCCGAGGACATGTTGGAGCTGGCGGCCTCCGGGTCGAAGGTGCTGCTGCACCGCTGCGTCGAGTACGCCCGCCGCTACGACATCCCGATCCACGTCCGCTCGTCCTTCTCCGGACTGCCGGGCACCTGGGTCAGCAACGAGAAGCCGCAGAACGAGAAGTCGCAGAACAAGAACGCAGAGTCGCAAGGGGACGAGCCGGTGGAGCACGCCATCATCTCCGGAGTCGCCCATGACGTCTCCGAAGCCAAGATCACCGTCGTCGGGGTCCCGGACAAGCCGGGCGAGGCCGCGGCCATCTTCCGCGCCATCGCGGACGCCGAGATCAACATCGACATGATCGTGCAGAACGTGTCCGCGGCGGCCACCGGCCTCACGGACATCTCCTTCACCCTCCCCAAGACCGAGGGCCACAAGGCCATCGACGCCCTGGAGAAGGCGAAGTCCGCGATCGGCTTCGACTCCCTGCGCTACGACGACCAGATCGGCAAGATCTCGCTGGTCGGCGCGGGCATGAAGACCAACCCCGGGGTCACCGCCTCCTTCTTCCAGGCGCTGTCCGACGCGGGCGTCAACATCGAGCTGATCTCCACCTCGGAGATCCGCATCTCGGTCGTCACCCGCCAGGACGACGTCAACGAGGCCGTCCGCGCCGTGCACACGGCCTTCGGCCTGGACTCCGACAGCGACGAGGCCGTCGTCTACGGAGGCACCGGACGATGAGTCCGGACCGGTCGACCCCGGCTCCGGCACTGGCCGTGGTCGGGGCGACCGGAGCGATCGGCTCCGTGCTCCTGCGGATGCTGCCCACCCGGGCGGCGCTGTGGGGCGAGATCCGGCTGATCGCCTCCGCGCGCTCGGCGGGCCGCACCCTCACCGTCCCGGTGAGCCCGGGCCTCGCCGCGGCGCGCGCCGCCGCGCTCCGGGCCGCCGGACGCGAGACGGGGCCGGGCACCGAGACCGGGCCGGGCACCGAGGTTGGTGAGTTCGTGGTCGCGCTCCCCGCGCCCCGCGCCGACCAAACCCACAGCCCGTCCGCACCGATCGGCGACGACGGTTTCCGGCCAACCTCGAATGCTCCGGCCCGGACCTTCGGCGGGTCCGCGACCCTCGATCCCGAACCCGAGGTGGCCACCCAGGCCGAGGTCCTCGCCCTCGACGAGGCGGCCTTCGCCGGCCTCGGCCCCGGCGACGTGGTCCTCTTCCTCACCCCCGCCGAGGTGTCCGCCCGCTGGGCCCCCGCGGCCGCCGCCGGCGGCGCCTGCGTGGTCGACCAGTCGGCCGCCTTCCGCGCGGATCCCGAGGTTCCGCTCGTCGCCCCCGAGATCAACCCCGAGGCCGCGCGCCACCGCCCCCGCTCCCTGATCGCCGGGCCCGACTGCGTCACCGCCGTCCTCGTCTCCGCCCTCGGACCGCTGCACGCCGAGTACGGGCTCGTCGACCTCGCCGTCTCCTCCTACCAGGCCGCCGGCGCGCACGGCCGGGACGCCGTGGACACGCTGCTGCGTCAACTCGCCCTCGTGGCAGACCCGGACGCCGATCTCGGCCGCACCCCGGGCGACCTGCGCCGGGTGGTCGGCGAGGACACCGGCCCGTTCGCCGCGCCCCTGGCCCTCAACGTGATCCCCTGGTCCGGCACGGCCGGCCCGGACGGCTGGTCCTCGCACGAACTCGCCCTGCGGGCCGAGACCCGTCGCATCCTCGACCTGCCCGAACTGCCGGTTTCCGTCACCTGTGTCCAGGTTCCGGTCGCGGTCGGGCACTCCCTGACCGTGCGGGCCCGTTTCGGTCGGACCGTCACCGCCGAGGACGCCCGCGACCTGTTGCGGGCGGCGCCCGGGGTGGTCGTCGCGGACGATCCGGCCGCCGGGGACTTCCCCACGCCGGCCGACGCGGCGGGCACCGACCCGGCCTGGGTCGGGCGGGTGAGGGTGGCCCTCGACGACCCGAACGCGCTGGAGTTCTTCGTTTGCGCCGACAATCTGCGCCGAGGGGTCGCCCTGAACGGGATTCAGACGGCCGAACTCATCGCGGGTGAATTCGACCACGTCGCTTTGTAGGATCGTCGGAAGAACCCGCGATCAAGGTGAGGTCCCGTAGGACCCCGACTGCCGCCTGGATGCATGGGGCACCCAGGAAGAGCAGGTAGACGGATGAGGGCAGGCGCCGAGGCGCGGGTCGGAAGGCCCCACGCGTACAACCCTGGCGGCCGGCCGAGGGTCCCACCGATGTGGCAGAGGCACTGTTGGAGTTCACCATCATCCCGGTGGGCCGGGGCATCACGCCCGTGCGCCCGCGCATCCCAGGTGTCCGGACGCCCGGGGACCTCCCGGTGAGCGCTCCCACCGACCATCCGGACCGGCGCCCGGACCACCGCGAACCCACCCCCGGTGGGCGGGTTCCCGGCCAGCGCACCGGGGACGGGTCGCGGAGCCGCCCCACCGCCCCTCCTCCCGAGGACGAGATCCCCGAGGACGAGCTCCCCGCGGCCCCGATCCCCGAGGACCCGGTGCCGGCCGCGGAACCCGTCGCGGAGCCGGTCGAGGCGGAGGCGCCGGCCGGGACCACCGTGGACCACCTGACCGAGACCTACCAGGCGCACTACCGCTCCCTGCTCGGCCTGGCCGCACTGCTCCTCGACGACACGGCCTCCTGCGAGGACGTGGTCCAAGAGGCGTTCATCCGGGTGCACTCGGCCCGCAACCGGGTGCGCGACCGCGACAAGACGCTGGCCTACCTCCGCCAGACCGTCGTCAACCTCTCGCGATCCGCGCTCCGCCGCCGCATCCTCGGCCTGAAGCTCCTGTCCAAGCCGATGCCGGACATGGCGAGCGCCGAGGAAGGGGCGTACGACCGGCTCGAACGCGACGCCCTCGTCGCGGCGATGCGCGGGCTCCAGCGGCGACAGCGCGAGGTGCTGGTGCTGCGGTACTTCGCGGACATGACGGAGGCACAGGTGGCCGAGACCCTCGGCATCTCGCTGGGATCGGTCAAGGCGTACGGATCCCGGGGGATCGCGGCGTTGCGCGTGGCGATGGGGGACCGGTCATGAGCGAGCGGCCCGAGACCCCGGCCCCCGGCCCGGAGAAAACCGGAACGGGATCCGCCCCCTCCGAGGCGCCGGAGCTGCGGGCCCTCCTGCACGGGGCGGTGGCCGAGCTCGGACCCTCCCCCGACGCGCTCGACCGGATCCGGCGCGGGGTCCCCCGTCGCCAGGCCCGCAGGCGCCGGGTCGTGGTGGCCGGCGCGGTGTTCGCGGCCCTCGCCCTCGGGGTGCCGACCGCGCTGAAGGTGACCGCCGCGGGCTCCGAGCCGGGCGAAGCGCCCCACGCGAGCCTGGCCCACGGGGGTACCGCCGACGGGGGCACCGCCGACCCCGTCCTCCCGAACGCCGCCCGACCCGGCGGCGGTCACGCGGGCACGCAGGGCGGCCCCGACGCCGGGACCGCCGGCCCCGAGGGCGCCGGTCACGCCGACGCCGGGACCGACGCACGCCCCTCCCGGGGCTCCTCCGCGTCCCCCACGACCGGCGGCGGGTCCCTCCCGGAGGGCCCCGGCCGGCCTCGGCCGCCGGTGGTGCCCACCCCGCTGCCGCCCGGCTCCGCCCCCCACACCCCCCGCTGCACGGCCGCCCAGCTCGACAGCGTCGCCGCCACCGGACGCCCCGACGCCGAGGGGCGCGTGCGCGGCACCTTCCGCGTCACCAACCACTCCGCCGCCGACTGCCTGGTGCCCGGGCCGGGCGCCGTGGTGGCCCAGGTCCGGGACGGGGTCTCGGTGCGGGGCGGGGTGCGGGTGCTCGACAACCCGGGGAGCGGGGCGGCGACCGGGCTGCCGGACCCCTCGCTGACGTCGAGTGCGCTGATCCTGCCCCCGAAGACGGCGTACGAGGTGCGCTTCGTGTGGATGCCGGGCGGCCCCGCGTGCGAGGCGGGCTCGGGGGAAGGCGCGGACGCGGCCCCGTCGAAGGGTCCGGGGGAGCGGCTCCCGCTCGCGGAGGCGGGGCGGGCCGCCGCGCCGGGGCCCGAGGGCGGGGAGGCGTCGGAGACGGCGGATCCGGGGAGCGACGGGACGGCGCGACCGCCCGCGGCCGGGACCCTCGACGTGACCCACACGCCGGTGGCCGGCGCGCCGGGGGAGACGGTGTCGATCCCGGCGACGTGCGAGGCGGGGACGGTGTACCGGACGGACGTGCTGCCGGTGGGCGCGGGCGGGGTCCCGGCCTCCTGAGCACGGATGCGCGAGGCCCCCGTGACCGGTGTGGTCACGGGGGCCTCGGTGCGCGTGCGGCCGGCGCTCGGGCGGTCAGTCGGCGGCGGTCGTGGCCGGCGCGGGGGTCTTCGGGGCCTCGGCCTCGGCCTCGACCTCGGCGTCCAGGAGGCCGGCCTCGGCGTCGCGGATCGATTCGACCTCGCGCCGGTAGAGCCGCCACCACATGAAGAGGACGAACGCGGCGAAGACGAACCACTCGCCGGTGTAGCCGAGGTTCTGGAACGCCTTCAGGTCCAGGCCGGTGTTGACGGGGGCCTTGGCGGGCACGGGGGTCAGCGCGGGCCCGCCGGCGCCGGCGACGGGGGCCCCGTCGGCGGTCCGTTCGGGCTGCTGCATCGTCAGCCAGGCGTCGTACAGCTCGTGGGGCACGAGGTTGATCAGGGCGGCGGGGCCGATCACGCCGAGTTGTCCGGCGGGCAGGCCGCCGGCGGAGTACACGCCCTTGCTGCTGGCGTTCTCCGGGGCCTGGAGGGCCCCGACCACCCGCACGCGGCCGGTCGGGGCCTGCGGAGCGGCGGCCGGGTCGGCGGTGCCGGGCAGCCAGCCGCGGACCACGGGCACGGCCTTGCCGGAGTCGGTCTTGAGGAGGTTCAGGACGAAGTAGCCGTCCTTCCCGTCGAGCCGACGTTCGGGCACGAGGAACCGCTCGGCGTACACGCCGGTGACGGTGGCGAGGCGACCGGAGGTCCGCTTGTCCACGGGGAGCAGGGAGTCGAGGGGGGCGGGGGCCTCGTCGGCGGGGCGTTCGGCCGTGACCTCCCGGTGGGTGTCGACGCGATCCTCGAAGCGGCCGAGCTGCCAGGTGCCCATGAACAGGCAGAAGGGCACGGACAGCACGACGAAGATGTTGATCCCCCACCATCGCGGGGTCAGCAGAAACCGGTGCACCCCTCCACCGTACGGGGGGTGCACCGGTTCCCGGGCGCCGGGTCGGTCAGACGGCCGGCCGGTCGGTCGGGCGGGGGAGGTGCTTGAGGGCGAACTCCAGCTCCATCCGGACCTGCTTGATCCGCTCGGCGACGACGAGGGAGCCGTGGCCGGCGTCGTAGCGGTAGACCTCGTGCTCGTGGCCGCGGGCGGCGAGCCGGTCCACGTAGTTGTCGATCTGGCGGATGGGGCAGCGGGGGTCGTTGACGCCCGCCGCGATGTGCACCGGGGCGCGCACGGCGTCCACGTACGTCAGGGGGGAGGACGCGGCCCAGCGTTCGGGCTGCTCCTCGGGGGTGCCGCCGAAGAGGGTGCGGTCGAGGGCCTTCAGGGCCTCCATCTCGTCGTGGTAGGCGGTGACGTAGTCGGCGACGGGGACGGCCGCGAGGCCCACCGCCCAGGCATCGGGCTGGGTGCCCAGTCCGAGGAGGGTGAGGTAGCCGCCCCAGGAGCCGCCGGAGAGGACGAGGCGGGCGGGGTCGGCGGGGCCTTCGGGGGAGACGGCCCAGGCCCGGACGGCGTCGACGTCCTCCAGCTCGATGAGCCCGACGCGGTGCTTGAGGGCGTCGGTCCAGGCGCGGCCGTAGCCGGTGGAGCCCCGGTAGTTGACGCGGATCACGGCGAAGCCGTGGTCGAGCCAGGCGGCGGGGGCGGCGGCGAAGGCGTCGCTGTCGTGCCAGGTGGGGCCGCCGTGGACCTCGAAGACGGTCGGGTAGGGGCCGGGGCCGTGCAGCTCGGGGTCGGGGGTCTGGACCAGGGCGTGGACCCGGCCGCCGGGGCCGTCGACCCAGACGTCGGAGACGGGCAGGGAGCCGGGGGCCTTGGGGCCGGGGGCGTCCAGGACCACTCCGCCGTCGAGGGCGGTGGAGCGGACGGAGGAGGGCTCGGCGGCGGAGGACCACAGGTATTCGACGCTGCCGTCGGGGCGGGCGGAGGCGCCGGAGACGCTGCCCCGGGGGGTGTCGACGCGGGTCAGGGTCCCGTCGGCGAGCTCGTGGCGCCACAGCTCGCTGCGGGCCTCGAAGCTGTGCGAGACGAGGAGGGCGGAGCCGTCGGGGTACCACTCGGCGGCCACGTCGCCGGGCAGGTCGAGGGCGAGGTCGGTCTCGGTGCCGGTGGTGACGTCCCAGATCATCGGTTCCCAGCGGCCGCGGCGCTGGTGGCCGACGAGGAGGCGGGTGTCGCCGTCGACGGGTGCGAAGCCGAGCACTTCGAGGCCGAGTTCGAGGGTGCCGGCGGCGGAGTCGTCGAGCTCGGCGACGGTGGTGCCGTCGAGGGTGACCACGCGGATCGCCGAGTGCATGGCGTCGCCGTGTTCGGTGTGCTCCAGGGCGATCAGGGTGCCGTCTCGGGAGAGGTCGCCGACGCCGGCGGATTCGCGGTGCCGGTAGATCTCGACGGGGGCGCCGCCGTCGGCGGGCAGCACGTGGACGGTGGAGCCGTCCTCGTCGGTGGACCGGCCGACCACGACGGTGCCGGTGCGGCCGATGGCGAGGCCGGCGGGGTAGGAGGGCTCCAGGCCGGGGGTGGCGGGTTCGTCGGGGCCGCCGGCGAAGGGCTGGCGCACCCAGGTGCCGAACTCGTCGCCGTCGGTGTCGGAGAACCACCAGATCCACTCGCCGTCGGGGGAGAGGGTGCCGTCGGTGGTGCCGTTGGGGCGGTCGGTGGCCTGGCGGCGTTCGCCGGTGGCACGGTCCCAGGCGTACAGCTCGTAGGTGCCGGTGGCGTTGGAGACGAACAGGGAGCGGTCGGGCGCGTCCTCGGCCCATTCCGGCAGTCCGACCCGGGGGGCTCGGAACCGCTTCTCCCAGTCGGGCGTGGTCTCGCCCGCGTCGAATCCGGTGGTGTCGCTCGCGTCGCTGCTCATGGAGCCATTGTGGGGTGCGGTGTTTCACGTGGAACACGAACGCCGTGTTTCACGTGAAACAGGGCCGGGGCCCGGGAGCGGCCGGCCGCCGGCGCGGGGCGCGCGGCGGGGACGTACGGTGCTCGTGCACCGTCGTCGAGACCGGGGGGACCCACGATGTCCGAGACCACCACCGACCCGCGCCACGCCCGCCTGTGGACCCCGCCGACCCCCGCCGGGGAGGCGGCGCTGGCCTTCGCGGCGGAGTACGCGGACGCCGACCTGTTGGCGCACTCGGTCCGCTCGTACGCCTTCGCGGCGGCCCGGGCGGAGCGGGACGGGCTCGACGTGGACGCCGAACTCCTGTGGGTGGCCGCGCTCCTGCACGACCTGGGTCTGACGGACCCCTTCGACAGCCACGCGCTGCCCTTCGAGGAGGCGAGCGGGCACGTGGCCCGCGCGTTCACGGCGGGGCTGGGCTGGTCCCGGGCCCGCCGGGACCGGGTGGCGGAGGTGATCGTGCTGCACATGCGCGAGGACGTGCCGGCCGCGGCGGACGCGGAGAGCCACCTGCTCCAGGTGGGCACGAGCGCGGACGTGTCCGGGTTGGACGTGACGACGTTCCCGGCCGAGTTCCGCGAGGCCCTCGTGACGGCGTACCCGCGCGGCGCCTTCGGCGCGGCGTTCCTGGCCCACATGACCGCCCAGTCCGCCCGCAAACCCGCCTCGGCGGCGGCCGGCCTCGTCGAGAACGGCGTGGCCGCCCGCATCGCGACCAACCCCTTGGACCACTGACCCCGAGCCCCGGGCGTGATTGTCGGTGGTGGGTGGAAGCATCCCCGTAGGACTGCTCGCGACAGGTGGGGGTGGATCGGGATGTGGAGTCGGCGGACGAGTGCGCACGGGGTCGAGGCGGCCGGGGAGCGGCCGGCCCGGGGCGGGGCGGCGGCGGGGGAGGTGGGGGAGTCGCGGGACCCGATCCTGTTGGGGGACCTGCTGGCGCAGACCTGGCCCGCGTTGGCGGCGGCCCCGCCCCGGCCCCGGTTGCGGACGGCGTGAGGGGCGGGTCCGCGGGGCCGGTCAGTACGGTTCGAGCTCGCGCAGGCGGTTGACGGCGTCGAGGCGGGAGGTCGCGCCGAGTTTGTCGAAGACGTTGCGGAGGTGCCGTTTGACGGTGCCCTCCGTGATGCCGAGGCGGTTGCCGATCTGACGGTTGCTGGCGCCCTGGGCCACGTGTTCCATCAGTTCGCGTTCGCGGTCGGTGAGGGTGGAGCGTTCGGGGGCCTCGGCGCCGGCGCGGGGCAGGAAGGTGGTCTTGCCGCCGGCCATGGCGCTGCGGATCGCCGAGACGAGGATGTCGCGGTGCACCTCCTTGTGGAGGTAGGCGGAGGTCTCGGCGGCGAGCAGGGTCTCGATCAGGCGAGGGTCGTCGTGCATGGTCAGGACGATGATGCGGGCCTCGGGGGCGGCCTGGCGCAGGTCGCGGACGGTGGGCAGGGGCCCGGGTCCGGGCATCTCGACGTCCATGAGGACGACGTCCGGCTGGTGCTCGCGGGCCATGGCGACGGCGCCGGCGGCGTCGCCGGCCTGGGCGATCACGCGCAGTCCGTCGTGCAGGTCGAGGAGTTCGCACAGGGCCTCGCGCAGCAGGCTGTGGTCGTCGGCGGCGAGGATGCGGATGTCGCGGTTCATCGGGCGGGGGCCTCCGTCCGGGGGCTCGGGCCGGTCGCGGGGGAGGCGGGTCGGCCGAGGGGGACGGTGAAGCGGGCGCGGGTGCCGTGTCCGGGGCGGCCGGTGAGGGTGAAGGCGCCGCCGAGGGCGCGGACGCGTTCGCCCATGCCGGCGATGCCGCCGCCGGGCCGGTGGTCGGCCGCGTCGGGGTCGAAGCCGGTCCCGTCGTCCTCGACAGTGCCCTCGACGAGGTCGGGGGCGATGTTGACGAGCACGTCGACGCGCTGGGCCGCCGCGTGGGCGAAGGCGTTGCGGAGGCATTCGCGGACGACGAGGAAGATCTCCTCGCGCTGTCGGTCGGTCATCCAGGTCTCGTCGCCGTTGAGGGTGACGGTGACCCGGGCGCCGTGGGTGCTCGCGGTGCGGGTGTACTCGTCGATCTCGGCGCTCAGGCTGTCGCGGAGGTCGTAGGCGCGCAGGCCGCCGACGAGCCGGCGGGTGAAGCCGAAGGTGCTCAGGAGGGCCTTGCGGGCGTCGGCGAGGCGGTCGCGCCCGCCTTGGGCGGGGTCCTGGGTGCGTCCGAGGGCGAGTTCGGCCTCGTACAGGTCCAGGCAGCGCAGGGCGAGGCTGAGGCTGCTGCCGATGTGGTCGTGGATGTCGCGGGCGAGTTCGTCGCGGCGGGCGGTGTTGGCCTCGCCGACGTGGCGGAGGGTGGATGCCTCGTAGCCGATGGCGGCGGCGGCGACGCGGCTGGAGATCGCGCGGTGCAGGGTGCGCGAGGCGCGTCCGAGGTGGGCCAGGGCGGTGTCGGCGGGCAGGGCGCGGGCCTCGTCGACGAGGACGAGCGAGGCGGTTTCGAAGAGGGCCTGGGCGGCGCGGATCGAGTCGATGGGGTCGATGCGTTCGGCGGCGCGGCGGACTCCGACGGCGAGGGAGGTCCATTCGGCCTCGGGGTCGATGCCCCCGGGGTTCTCGGGGTCCGCCGTGTCGGGTCCGGTGCCGGTGGTTCCGTCCTCGTGCAGGGCCCGGAGGCACTCGGTGAGGATGCCCTCGGCCTGGGCGCGGGCGGAGAGCCAGACGGTCTCGGTGGCGACGAGGGGGTTGCCGGCGCGGCGGAGGGCGTCGCCGTAGGCGTCGAGGGCCCGGGTGAGGGGAATGCCGAGGGGATCGGCGGGAGGGTGTGGCTCCCCGTGCTGCCTTTGTCTCGCGGGCATGTTTTCGCGACTCTTTCTGCAAGTACGTGCGGCGACGGGGGGAGCGTCGTTCGCAAATCTAGCAATAAGAGATCTTGGTGCGAGTAAAGGGCGGGGAAATTCTCTCGGTAAGACCGGACGGTCACGTTCGATAGTCGGAAAGTGGGTCAGACTCCGACGAACCCGCAGGCCAGGGCCAGGGCGACGACCAGGTGCACGGCGTACTGAGTCGCCATTCCGGCCCGGTACGGGGCGCGTGGGCGGGATTCGATCGGATGAAAGCAACTCTGGGCGACTTTGAGGGATCCGATGCTCAGGACGCAGGCTCCGGCGAGAAGGGCGATCTTCGCCGCGAGGATCGTGGAGAAATACGGAGCGCAGATTCCGGTTGCCTCGGGCGGGGGGACGATTCCGGACACCTGGGCCGGGAGTCCGGCGAGGGCGGCGCTGCCGACGACGGCGATCGCGGACAGGGCCAGGGCGCAGACGGCGCTGAACCGGCGGGCCGCGTTCTCGCCGCGGGTCACGGCCAGGGTGCGGCGCCCGGCGCGGGCGTCGCCGGCGGTGCTGCCGAGGTCCTTGGTGACGGCGCCGATCAGGCCGACCCACAGGGACATCACCCCTCCGACGGCGAGGGCGGTGGTGGTCAGGGCGCCGCCGCCGGCGAGGCAGCCGCCCACGTAGCTGAGCAGGGCGGCGGCGGTGGTGCTGAGGGTCGCGGACCAGCCGCGACGCTTGGCGGCGCCGCGCGGGGCGGAGTACCAGAAGCCGAGGGCGAGGTAGCCGAACACGCAGGGCACGAGGGCGGGGGCGGCGCCGGCGGCGAGGGCCGGGGCGAGCGCGGCGAGGGCGAGGGTGACGACGCGGGCCGCGGGGGCCGCCAGCCGGCCGCTCGCGAGGGGCCGACGGGAGCCGTTGACCAGGTCCTCCGGCAGGTCGGACAGGCCGTTGTACAGGTAGATGGCCACGGTGGCGGCCCACCAGGCGAGGGCCCCGAGCAGCAGGTTCGGCAGGGTGCTCACCTCGCCGGTGAGGGCGGCGAGGCCGCCCGTCAGATAGCGGAGCACGAACACGGCCTGGACCAGCGGGCGGGCCTCGGTCAGGCAGAGCCGCAGGGTGCGCGGCAGGCGGACGAGCGTGGTGCGGACCGACGAGATCACGCCGTGCGGCGCGGGGGCGGAAGCGGTGGGGCCTAAGCCGCCGTCCGCCCCGGGGCGGGCTCCGACGGGCGCCTGGGCGCGGTCGGGAAACAGGGCGATCGATCTGTCACTGACGGTGATGGTGGGCACGGCTCGAATCTAGGCAGGAGGGGGTTATTCCGCCCATGTCACTTTGGAGGTACGCCCGTGTTCCCTGCGAAGTGCTCCCATTGAGAACCGGCTCGGGGTGCGAATAACGTCGTGTTCACAACGCCGGGTTCGACGGAAATACGCGAAGCCCCCGGCGAGAGCACGAGAGAAAAGGAGCGGACGTGTCGGGGCTCACCCTCGCCGAGAAGGTCTGGAACGCGCACCTGGTCCACCGGGCCGAAGGCGAACCGGACGTCCTCTACATCGACCTCCACCTGCTGCACGAGGTCACCAGCCCGCAGGCGTTCGACGGCCTGAGCCTGCGCGGCCGGCGGGTGGCCCGCCCGGACCTGACCCTGGCCACCGAGGACCACAACACCCCGACCGAGAACATCGGGCTCCCGATCGTGGACCGGGTCTCCCGGGCCCAGGTCGAGGCCATCCGCGAGAATTGCGAGAAATTCGGGGTCACGCTTTATCCGCTCGGTGATCCGGGACAGGGAATCGTCCACGTGATCGGCCCCGAAACCGGATTGAGCCAGCCCGGAATGACGATCGTGTGCGGGGATTCCCACACCTCCACGCACGGCGCTTTCGGCGCGATCGCTTTCGGGATCGGGACCAGCGAGGTGGAGCACGTGTTGGCCACCCAGACCCTGCGGCTGCGGCCGTTCCGCACGATGTCCGTCAACTTGCGCGGCACGCCGGGTCCCGGGGTGACCGCCAAGGACATCATCCTCGCGGTGATCGGCCGGATCGGCACCGGCGGTGGCCAGGGGCACGTGATCGAGTACCGGGGTCCGGTGATCGACGCGATGTCCATGGAGGCCCGGATGACGATCTGCAACATGTCGATCGAGGCCGGCGCCCGGGCCGGGATGATCGCCCCGGACGAGACCACGTTCGCGTACCTCGAAGGCCGGGAGCACGCCCCGACCGGCAGCGACTGGGACGAGGCCGTGGCCTGGTGGCGGACCCTGCGCGGAGACCCCGACGCGGTGTTCGACAAGGAGGTCGACATCGACCTCGACGAGCTCACCCCGTACGTCAGCTGGGGCACCAACCCGAGCCAGGTCGCCCCGCTCGCCGCCGAGGTGCCGGACCCGGCCTCCTTCGCCGACCCCGACGATCGGGTGGCGGCCGAACGGGCCCTGGCCTACCAGGGCCTGACCCCGGGGACGCCCCTGCTGGGGATCCCGGTGGACGCCGTCTTCCTCGGCTCCTGCACCAACGGCCGGATCGAGGACCTGCGCGCCGCCGCCGACGTGCTGCGCGGTCGCACGGTCGCCGAGGGCCTGCGGATGCTCGTCGTGCCCGGTTCCGACCGGGTCAAGGCGGTGGCCGAGGCCGAGGGCCTGGACCGGGTGTTCCGGGACGCGGGCGCGGAGTGGCGCAACGCCGGCTGCTCCATGTGCATGGCGATGAACCCCGACTTCCTGGAGCCCGGGCAGCGCGCGGCCTCCACCTCCAACCGCAACTTCGAGGGCCGGCAGGGCGCCGGTTCCCACACCCACCTGGTGTCCCCGGCGGTGGCCGCGGCCACGGCGGTGGCCGGCGCGCTCGCCTCCCCGGCGACGCTCGCCCCGGTCCCCGCCCGGGCCGCGTCCCCCGCCTGAGCCCCGACGCCGACCGCGTCACCCGCGCCGTCCGCGCCGACCGCCCCACCCCAGACCCGAGAGCGACCATGGAACCCTTCCACCGGCACACCGGCCGCATCGCGCCCCTGCGTCGCGGCAACGTCGACACCGACCAGCTCATCCCCGTGAGCTACCTCAAGCGGCTCACCCGCACCGGGTACGCCGACGGCCTGTTCGCCCGCTGGCGCCGGGACCCCGGGTTCGTGCTCAACCAGCCCCGCCACGACGGGGCCACGATCCTCGTCGCCGGCCCCGAGTTCGGCACCGGGTCCTCCCGCGAGCACGCCGTGTGGGCCCTGCTCGACCACGGGTTCCGCGTGGTCGTCTCCCCCCGCTTCGCCGACATCTTCCGCGGCAACTCCCTCAAGAACGGCCTGCTCACGATCGAGCTGGAGGAGTCCGTCGTCGCCGAACTGTGGCGACGCGCCGAGGAACACCCCGAAACCCCCGTCACCGTCGACCTCGAACACCTGCGGGTGCGCGCCGAGGGCCTCGACGTGCCCTTCACCCTCGACCCCTACCACCGGATGCGGCTGATGGAGGGGCTGGACGAGATCGACGCGACGCTGCGGCACGCCGAGCGGATCCGGGAGTACGAGGCGGGCCGACCCGCCTTCAAGCCCCGGATCGGCGCGCGGTCCGCCGCCTGACCACCCCCCCAGGAGCCACCGACCATGACCACCTCAGCCGGCCCCGCCGCCCCCGGCCTCGCGGGCCCCGCCCGCTCGGCCGACTCCGCGCCCCGGGTCTTCACCGCCTACCGGGTGCTCTCCCGGAGCTACTTCCACCTCACCGTCCTCTTCGTCTTCCTCTGGGACCGGGGCTTCTCCCTGCCCACGGTCGAGATCACCCTCGCCGTGTACGGGGTGGCCCTCGCCTTGGCCGGGGTCGTCACCCGGCCGCTCGCCGGCCGGCTGAGCCTGACCGGCTCGGTCGCCCTCGGCGAATGGCTCAAGGCGGCCGGACTGCTGCTGTTGGCGGTCCCCGGCGGGCTGCCGGTCGCGGTGCTCGGACAGGTCGTCGCCGCCATCGGGTTCGCCCTGGCCAGCGGCACGGACTCGGCGCTGCTCGGCGAGATCTGCCGGCGCGACGGAGCGGACGCCCGACTGTGGGAGGCCCGCAGCGGCTCGCTCACCTTCGCCGCCGCCCTGGTGGCGGGCGTGCTCGGCGCGATCCTCTACCAGTGGTCGACGGTGACCCCGTTCATCCTGTCCGCCGTGATGTCCGCGCTCGCCGCGCTCGTGGTACCGATCGCGGGCCGGGGCCTGGCCAAGGACGCCGAACCCGGCGCCCGCCGGCCGGCCGCGCGATCCGCCGCCGGATCGGACGAGGGTGCGGTGCCGGGCGGCGCCCGCTCCGAGGTGCTGCGCTGGAGCGCGTACTACAGCGTGGTCCGGGGCTTCGTCCTCGCCCTGTTCATCGGCTTCCTGCCCTACCTGCTCTACACCCGTCTGCACGCCTCGCTGCCGGTGTTCGGCCTGGTCCTCGGCTCGTACACGCTGGCCGGGTACTTCACCGCCCGGCACGGCGCCCGACTGGCCGCCCGGTTCGGCGCGAAGAACGCCGCCACGGCCGGGGCCGCCCTCGCCGGTCTGGGGCTGCTGGTGCTGCTGTGGCAGCCGACCACGATCGGCGCGGCCTTCGCCACCCTCGCCCTCGGCGCCGGCGTCGGCGCGGTCCGCCCGATCTCGGTCGGGGCCATCTCCGAACTGCTCGCCGACCGCCCGGCCGCCGAGAAGGCCGCGGCCCTGCGTTCCAACGAGGCCCGCTTCGCGACCCTCAACACCGTGCTGATCCTGGCCGCCGGACTGCTGCTCGACCAGGTCGAACTGCGCACCCTGCTGCTCGGCGTCGTCCTCGCCTACCTGGCGCTGGCTGCGATCGTCCTCATCGCCCTGCCCGCCCCGACCCGCGAGAAGCCGGCGCCGGCCCCGACCGGCTGACCGAAGCCGCCGCGGCACCCACACACCTCAGGGCCCCCGGGCCCGTCCGCCACGCACCACCCGACCTCCGTGTCCGGGCCGGAGCGCGCCCCGTCGCGCCCCGATCCGAGGGACGGATCACCAGAAAAGGAAGAAAACGGATGTCCGCTCAGATTCGTCAGCGCCCCGCCCTCACCAACGAGCTCGCCCAGCAGGTCCTCAAGGCCGCCGAGAAGGCCGCCGCCGACCTCGGGCAGCCCTCGACCATCGCCATCGTCGACGAGTCCGGCAACCTCAACGCCCTCAACCGCCAGGACGGCGCGGCCCTGCTCACCGTCGAGATCGCCCAGGACAAGGCGTACACGGCGGCCGGCTTCGGGATGCCCACCGACCAGTGGCACGAGTTCATCAAGGACGACCAGCCGCTCGCCATGGGCGCCCCCACCGGTATCCGCCGCCTGATCGTCTTCGGCGGCGGCCTGCCGATCGTCGTCGACGGCGCGGTCGTCGGCGGTGTCGGGGTCAGCGGTGGTCACTGGAGCGACGACATCAAGATCGCCCAGGCCGGTCTCGCCTCGCTCGACGCCTGATCCAGGCCCGACCGGGGCGCGTGGCCGGGCCGCCGAACGCGGCCCGGCCCACCACGGGCCCCCGGCCCCGGGGCACGGGAGCCGGGCGGGACCGGAACCGGCCCGCACCACGCGGTGCCCACCGCCCCGCCCCACGCACACCCTCCGCACCACGCACGGCACACATCCTCCGCAGATCCCCCCGGCAGGCCGGAGCACCGGCCCCGGAACCCACCAGAAGGAGCTCCACCATGTCCGTCATCGCCAACGAGACCGTCGCCCCCCAGGCCATCGCCACCCACCTCAAGCAGTTCATCGTCGACGCCCTCTTCATCGACATGGAGCCCGCCGAGATCGGTGACGACATGCTCCTGGGCACCGAGGTCGGCGTCGACTCCCTCGGCTTCGCCGAGCTCCTCGCCCACCTGGAGGACGAGTACGGCATCTCCGTCGCCGACGGCGAGTTCGTGCCCGACAACTTCGCCACCGTCGCCCGCATCGTCGCCCTCGTGGGCGAGAAGCTCGCCGGCTGACCCCACCCGCCCACGGACGCCGAGACACGAAAGACGACAAGAGCCAGCAATGATCCTGAGTCTGGAACACCCGGTCATCGAAGCCGAGGTGGACGAGTTCGACGTGGTCCACTTCTCCAACTACCTCAAGTGGTACAGCAACGCGCTGAAGGAGTTCCTCAGCCGCTACAGCGAGCCCCCCGGCTTCTTCGGCGAGGGGGTCGAGGTCCGGGTCGCCCGGGTCCGCGCCTCCTACAGCAACTCGGCCCTGCGCGACGACATCGTGAAGGTCTCGGTCACCAAGGTCGAGAACCTCGACCGGACCCTGCGCCTGAGCTTCCGCTCCGAGGCCCGCGGCAGGATCCTGGCCCGCGCCGAGCTGAACCTGGTCTTCGTCCAGAAGGACCCGTACAAGCTGCTGCCGGTCCCGGAGAGCTTCGCCGCCCGCCTGGCCGCGGCCTCCGCGTCCGGGGAGACCGTCGCGGTCTCCGAGACCTCTCCGGCCGACGCCGTGGAGCGTGCCGCGTGAGCGGCTCGACCCCGAGCGGCGGCGCCGCCGAGGCGACGAGAGTGCTCGTCGCCTCGGCCGGGGCCACCACCTGCCTGGCCGCCTCCGCCGAGGGAACCTGGGAACTGGTCCGCAAGGGCAAGAGCGGCCTCGGCCCGCTCACCCTCTTCCCGGCCCCCGCCGCCGGCCGCAGCGGGGTCGTCGGGGAGGTCGCCGGACTGCGCACGCTGACCGGCGGCCCCCGCCTCGCCGCCCTCGCCGGCTCCGCCATCCAAGAGGCCCTGGCCAAGGCCGAGGCCGAATCCGGGCTGACCCGCGAACAGCTCACCAACGCCTGGGTCACCGTCGGCGTCAGCCTCGGCGACATCTTCGAGCAGACCGGCCCGGACGTGGAACTCGACCACTTCTGGGGCGAGGTGGCGGCCGAACTGGGCCTGACCGGCCCGGTGGTCTTCCTCTCGTCCGCCTGCTCCTCCGGCACCGACGCCATCGGCTACGGCGCCGACCTGGTCGCCACCGGGGTGGCGCCGGTGGTCCTGGCCGTGGGCGTGGACTCGCTGGAACCCGGCAAGTTCATGGGCCACTCGGGCCTGAAGACGATGTCCCCCGACCGCTGCCGGCCCTACGACTCCGCCTCCGACGGCACCACCGTCGCCGAGGGCGCCGCCTGCCTGGTGCTGGCCGCCGCCGACCTCGTCACCGGCACCCCCTTCGCGGAGGTCCGGGGCTGGGGCTCCGGCACCGACATCGACTCCCTGACCTCCCCCGACCTGACCGGTCGGGGCGCGGCCCGGATGCTGAGCGACGCGATATCCCGCGCCGGGGCGACCCCCGGCGAGATCGCCCACCTCAACGGGCACGGCTCGGGGACCCCCGTCAACGACGAGCTGGAGGCCGCCGTCTACCGGGCGGTCTTCCCCGAGGGCACCACCGTGGTCTCCGCGACCAAGGGCGCGCTCGGCCACTCGCTGGGCGCGACCGGAGCGGTCGAGGCCCTGCTCACGGCGTGCGCGCTGCGCGACGGCGAGGCCCCTCCGGTGGCCGGGCTGCGCGAGCCGCACGAACGCTGGGCGGGCATCCCGATCGCGGTCGGGACCACCCACGCCCTGCCCGACGCGACGATCGGCACGACCGTACGGGAGGCGGCCGGAGCCGAGGAGATCGCGACGGAGCCGGGCCGGGGCCCCCTGCTGGGGGCGAGCGTGACCTACGGGTTCGGCGGCGCCAACTCCTGCGTGGTGTTGGAGGTCCGGCGATGACCGCGAAGAACGAGGGCCGCCGACTGGTGGTCACGGGAGCCGGCGGGCTGGTCGGCGCGGAGCTGACCGCGAGCCTGCTGGGCGGGTTCGACCGGGTGCTCGTGCTCACCCCGGGCCCGGCCGAGCCGGAGCGGGTGCGCTCCCGGATCGCCCGGGTGCTCACCGCGCAGGCCGGTGTCGGCGCGGAGGAGGACACGGTCGCCGCCGGGGTCGCGGCCGCGCGGGCCGTGGCACGGATCGAGGTCCGGTCGACCGCCGGACTGACCCGGGCCGAGCTCGTGGCGACCGGCTTCGACCGGGTCGCGCAGGTGTGGAACGTGGGCGCCTCGCTCTCGTACGACAAGGACCGCTTGACGGAGACGGTGGACGCGAACACCACCGAGGTGCTCCGGCTGCTGGAGCTGTGCCCCCCGGAGGAGCGCTTCTTCCACGTCTCGACCGTCGGCGTCACCGGACCGGGGCTGCCCGGCCGGCGCGAGACGGTGTTCGAGGAGCCGGTCTGGACGCCCGACGCGGTCAACCCGTACGTGGTGTCCAAGCTGCTGACCGAGCACATGCTCGACCACCTGCGGCTGCGCGAGGGCACCCCGGTGACCATGCTGCGGCTGGGCTCGGTGATCGGCCCGGTCGGGCACGCGCCGGTGCAGGCCAACCGGGCGGGCTACTACACGCTGGTCGAGATGCTGGCCAAGGTCCGGGCCCGGGGCGCGACCCTCAGCCTGGACGTGGACCCCGCGACGGCCCCGCCGCTGGCGCACGTGGACCAGCTGGCCCGCGCCTGCGCCGCGCTGTCGGTGCGGGCCCGGGCCGGGGCGGAGGTCGCCCCGTACTACCACCTGGGCGATCAGAGCCTGGGCAACGGGGACGCGGTGGCGGCCGTGAACGAGGCGGTCGGCGCCGAACTGCTGCGCCTCGGACCGGCCACGACGGCCCTGGACCGGGCCTACGCCTCGGTCAACGCCGACAACATCGGCTTCATGAACTGCGGGTTCGTCTTCGACCACGCGGTGCTGGACGCCCACGTGCCGCGGGAGGCGCGCCCCCGGGTGACGGCCGAGTCCTACGCGGGCTTCGTGCTCGGGCAGTTGGAGCGACTGGCCTCGGGCGCGGCCCGCCGGACGCCCGGTCGGGTCCGGACGGGGGCGGCGCGATGAGCGCGGCGGCCCCGACCGAGGCCCCCCTCGCCCCGCCGGTGCTGGGGATCCCCTCGGCGCCCGAGCCGGAGGTGGACGCGGACCGGGCGAGCCTCCTGCTCGACCTGGACGCGAGTTGGCCCGTCTTCGCCGAGCACTTCCCGGGGAACCCGATGTTCCCCGGTTCGGCCTCGGTCCGGCTGCTGCTGGACCTGGCCCGCCGGATCCACCCCGGGACCCGGGGCCTGCGGGACGTGCGCTTCGCGCGGCCCCTGGTCCCGCCGGCCCGGGCACGTTTCACCGCGGAACGCCTCGCGGACGCATCCGTCCGCGTCACCGCGCAGATCGAGCAGGACGACGGCACGTGGACCGTCGCGATACGAGGGGAGGTGACCTGAGATGACGGACCGGCCGAAGGACCGCAGCCAGGACGACAAGCAGCACGACAAGCAGCACGAGAAGCAGGACGCGACGCAGGGCGGTGCCCAGGGCGAGGAGGCGGCCCGGCCCGTCGCCGTGGTCACCGGCGGCGCGCGGGGCATCGGCCGCGCGGTCACCCGACGGCTGACCCAGGAGGGCTACCAGGTCGAGTTCACCTACCTCAGCTCCAAGCGCGCCGCCGACGAACTCACCGAGGCCACCGACGGCCTGGCCCGCGGCTCGCGGGTGGACGGCCGGGACGCCGACCAGGTGCGGGAGTTCGTCTCCCGGATCGCCGCCGACGGCCGGCTGCGCGCCCTGGTCAACAACCAGGGGCTCACCGTGGACAAGCTCGTCGGGCAGGTGACCTGGCCGGAGTTGCACGACCTGCTGGACACCAACCTGGGCAGCGCCGTCACCTTCACGCACGCGGTGCTGCCGTACCTGATCAAGCAGCGCCGGGGCGACCTGGTCTTCATCTCCTCCCAGGCCCGGCGCAACGCCCGGGTCGGGAACGCGATGTACGGGGTCAGCAAGGCGGCCATGACCCGCTACGCCGCCAACATCGCCCTGGAGGGCGCCCGGTTCAACGTGCTCGCCAACGTGGTCGAGCCCGGGTTCGTCGAAACCGACCTCACCAAGGTGATGTTGGAGGGCAGCGCCCGCAAGAAGTACCTCCAGGAGATCCCGCTGCGCCGGTTCACCAACCCGCGCGACGTGGCCAAGGTGGTCGCCGCCCTGGTGACCCGCAGCCCCGAGCTGGTCGGCGCCGTGTTGCCGGTCGCCGGTGGTGCCCACCTGTGAGCAGCCCCGCCCCCGTCGCTGTTTCACGTGAAACGCGCACCGCTGTTTCACGTGAAACACGAGCGGACGTTTCACGTGAAACACCGCCCGCCGAGGTCGCCGCAGGCCGACCCGCCCGTCCCGTCCCCTCCCTTCCGAAGGAGCCCACCACCATGTCCACCGCCACCACCGAGCCGTCTTCCTCGGCCCCGACCGCCGCGGGACTGCTCGCCGGCCGCAAGGGCCTGGTGCTCGGCGTGGTCAACCAACGGTCGATCGCCTGGGGCATCGCCCAGCGCCTGGCCGCCGAGGGCGCCACGCTCGGGTTCACCTACCGCGCGTCCAGCGCCGGCCAGTGGCTCCAGCGGGCCACCCCGCGCCTGACGGCCGGCACCGACGCCCCCGACCCGTACCTCGGGCACTGCGACGTGCTGGAGGACGGCGCGCTGGAGCGGGTCACCCGCGAGTTCGCCGAACGCCACGGAGAGATCGACTTCGTGGTGCACGCCGTGGCCCACGCCGACAAGGACGAACTGGCGGGGGGCCTGGCGAGCACCAGCCGGGAGGGCTTCCGGCACGCGATGGACAGCTCCGTCTACTCGCTGATCGGCCTGGCCGGCGCCCTGCGCCCGTACCTCTCGGCCAACTCCTCGGTGCTCACCCTCTCCTACCTCGGCTCCGAGCGGGTCTGCCACGGCTACAACGTGCTGGGCGTCGCGAAGGCCGCGCTGGAGTCCTCGGCCCGCTACCTGGCGGCCGAACTCGGCCCGACCGGCACCCGCGTGAACGTGCTCTCCGCCGGCCCCATGCGCACCCTGGCCACCTTCGGCCTGCCCAACTTCGCGGCCTCCATGGCCCAGCGCGCCGGCCGCAGCCCGCTCGGTCGTGCCATCACCCCCGAGGACGTGGCCGGCACCGCCCTGTACCTGCTCAGCGACCTCTCCTCCGGGGTCACCGGCGAGACGGTGTACGTGGACTCCGGCTACCACATCATGGGCACCTGGCCGGGAGACGTCGGCCATGGCTGAGGGCTGGTTCCTTTCCCTGTGCGGCCCGCTCACCCTGACCGACGCCGCCGCCGAGACCGCGGCCCCGGGCCCGCACCGGGCCACCGCCGAGCTGCGCCTGCCGGAGGACCCGGCGGCCCACACCCCGGCCGCCCGTGACCTGATCGCCGTCGAGGCCCTGCACCAGATCGCCTGCCGGCTCTCCGCCACCGCCCGGGGCGCCGCCCGCTGCGTCCCCGCCAAGCTCGCCGAACTCACCGTCCCCGACGTGACGGAGGCGGCCGACACGGGCTGGAGCCTGACCGGCGCCCGCCTGGAGGCCGAACTGGTCCGCTCCGGCCGGCTCTCCACCGTCCACACCCGACTGACCACCCACGGCCGCGTCCGATACGCCGCCACCGTCTGCGCCCAGGAGGTGTCCTGACATGACGACTCTGCTGTTCGAGGGGCTGAGCGGGGCCTTCCGCCTGCGCGACGCCGTCGTCCTCGCGACCGAGGGGTTCCGCGCCGAACTGGAGCGCGACCACGTGCCCTCCGGCGTGATCACCACGGTCACCCCGGACCGGCTCCGGGCCAAGCAGGACCCGGCCTCCCGGCTGGCCGCGCTCGCCGCCGAGGCGGTCGCCGCCCGCCGGGGCGAGCCCGCCGCGGACCGGGACCCGTGGGTCGAGGGCGTGTTCGTGAGCAGCCGGCGCGGCAACCAGAGCTCGGTGCGCGCCTTCGCCGGCGCCCTGGCCGCCGGTCGCCGCTCCCCGTCCACCTTCTCCGTCTCCGGCTACAACATCGTGGCCCAGAGCGCCGCCCGGGCCCTGGGGGCCCAAGGCCCCTCGGTGGTCCTCGCGGGCCGCCGCGCCACCCTCGACGGCGCCCTGTTCCTGGCCGCGCTGCGCCTGTCCACGCAGGTGGTGAGCGTGGCACACGCCGGACACGTGACCTGGCTGCCCGGCCCCGACGGCAAGGGCGGCGAGGGCCTGGCGGTGTTCGGGACCGTGGAGCGGGTCGAGCCCACCGGCTACGAACAGCACGTGGTCCGCCTCGTGCCGGCCGCCCTCTACGACGCGCCGACCGCCGCCGACGAGGACGAGCCGCCCACCGAGGACCGGCCCGGCGTCGAGTCCTTCGACCCGGAGCGCTTCGTGGCCGAGGGCGCGATCACGGCGAGCGGCCCCGAGGACTTCGCGGCCGTGCACCGGGTGGTGCCCGGCATCCTGCACGAGCTGGTGACGGGGGTGGGCCGATGAGCGCCGCCGACTGGATCCACCCGGCGAGCTCGGTCACCGAATACGCCCAGGCCGGGGTCCGCACCCTGGACGCGGGCGAGCTGCGCGCCCTGATCGCGGACCGCACCCGGACCTGGGCCGATCAGGGACTGGCCCCCGGGGACCGGGTGCTGCTGGCCACCGGCAGCCGGCTGAACACCCTCGTCGACCTCGCGGCGACCTGGGAGGCGGGGCTGACCCCCGTGCTGCTGTCGGACTCGCTGGCCCCCGAGAGCTACCGGCTGCTGGCCGAGGCCACCGGGGCCCGCGCGGTCCGGGCCACCCCCGCCGTGGCCCGCGCCTGGTCCCGGGGCGGCGCCGACGACGCGGCCGGCGTCCTGCTGCGCCTGAACCCCGCCGCCCCGGAGCACGCCGCTCCGGAGAACGCCGCCCCGGAGCACCCCGCCCCGGCCGAGCCCTGCCTGGTGCTGGCCACCTCCGGCAGCACCGGCCTGCCCAAGGCCGTCGTGCACCCCCGCTCCCACCTGCTGCGCAACGCCGCGATGCACTGGGAGAGCGTGGACCCGCAGGCCGGCCCCGGCAGCCGCTACCTGCTCTCGCAGTCCCTGTTCTTCTCCTCCGCCTTCGTCTGCGGGGTGCTGGGGGTGCTGCACCGGGGCATGGACCTGGCCCTGGTCGAGCCGCCGTTCTCGGTGGTCCGCTGGGCCGAGGCGGCCCGTG
Organism: Streptomyces dryopteridis; assembly: GCF_049606955.1. Lineage (NCBI taxonomy): Bacteria > Bacillati > Actinomycetota > Actinomycetes > Kitasatosporales > Streptomycetaceae > Streptomyces > Streptomyces dryopteridis. The sequence goes on from NZ_CP187113.1 coordinate 3,150,144, forward strand.
ACCACCGCACCACCCACACCGCGCTCACCCCGCACCTGCTGATGCGGGTCCTCGACGGCGCGATCGACCTGCCCGACACCCTGTGCCAGGTCACCATCGGCGGCGACCGGCTCGGCGGCACCGCCCTCGCGGCCCTCCGCGACCGCGGGGTCCCCGAGGTGTTCACCACCTACGGCCTCACCGAGGCCGGCCCCCGTGTCGCGACCAACCCCCTGACCGTTCCGGGCCGGCACGACGTGCTCGGCACCCCCCTCGACGGGGTGGAGCTGCGGCTGGACCCGGTGCCCGGGGAGCCGGTGGACCCGGACCGGGGCGAACTCGTGGTCATCACACCCACCGCGCAGATCGGCTCCTACCGGGACGGCCGCTACGTGCCCTACCCGGAGGGCCTGCGGGTCCCGACCGGCGACATCTGCGAACGGCTCCCCGACGGCTCGTTGCGCCTGGTCGGCCGGGCCCGCCGGGTCGCCTCGGTGGCCGGCGAGAAGGTCTTCCTCGGCCTCGTCGAACGGGTCCTGTCCGACCACCCGGCCGTCGGCGCGGCCCGCGTCGGACCCGACCCCGAGGGCCAGGGCCTGAGGGCCGAGATCCTTCCCCGCCCCGGGGCCGAGGCCCCGGACGCCGCCGAACTGCGCCGCTGGTGCCGGGGCCGGCTGCGCGCCGTCGAGGTCCCGCGCCGGTTCGTCGCCGTCGACTCCGCCACCCCGCTCAGCAAGTGACCGGGCCCCGCCCGGCCGCGCACCACCCGTAGTCGTCCCACCCGAGGAGCATCCGTGAGCACCACGTCCGAACCCCAGGTCACCGTGGCCGAACCCACCGACGAGAACCTGCGCACCGCCGGCGAACTGATCCGGGGCGGCGGGGTCGTCGTCGCCCCCTCCGACACCAACCTGGCGCTGACCCTGGACCCCTGGAACCAGGCCGCCGTGGAACGCGCCTTCGCCGTCAAGCGCCGCCCCCCGACCTCCCCGCTGACCCTGTTCGTGCGCCACCCGCAGGAATGGCAGGAGTACACCGAGGTCCCCGAGGACCGGCGCGAGGCGGTCCGCCGGCTGGCCGACGCCTTCTGGCCCGGCCCGTTCAACATCGTCCTGCCGCGCTCCCCGCGCATCCCCGACCACCTGGTGTGCGGCGGCCCGACCGTCGCCATCGGCTGCCTGTCCAACCCGACGATCCAGCGCCTGATCGAGTTCACCGGCCGGCCCGTCGCGATGACCTCCGCGAACCTGTCCGGCCAGGCCGACGGCGTGCTCGTCGACCTGGACCTGGCGGTCCGCCAGATCGGCCCCGCCGTCGACATGGTGGTCCGCGGCGAGCACCAGGGCACCACCGCCTCCTCGACCATCGTCACCGTCACCGACCAGGGCATCCGCGTCCTGCGGCTCGGCGACATCACCCACGACCACATCAAGGCCGCCCTGGGCGACCTGGCACACCTGCTGGAGGACGCCTCGTGAGCACCGCACCCCTCGACCGCGCCAGACCCGCCGGCCGCCCGACCCCGCCCGACGGCGGCGCGGTGGACTCCGACCGGCTCTACACCAAGGTCGCCCGACGCCTGCTGCCCCTCCTGGGCCTGCTCTACCTGGTCAGCTACCTCGACCGCAGCAACATCGCCTTCGCCGCGCCCAACGGCATGAACGAGGAACTCGCCCTCACCTCGGCCGCCTTCGGCCTGGCCTCCGGCATCTTCTTCCTCGGCTACTCCCTCGTCGAGGTCCCCAGCAACCTCGCGCTGCGCCGCTTCGGCGCCCGCGCCTGGCTGGTCCGCATCCTGGTCTCCTGGGGCATCGTGGCCACCGCCACGGCCTTCGTCACCAGCGCCGGCCAACTCCAGACCGCCCGACTGCTGCTGGGCATCGCCGAGGCCGGCTGCCTCCCCGGCATCGTCTACTACCTGACCCTGTGGCTGCCGCGCTCGGTCCGCACCCGCCTGATGGCGGTGTTCTTCGTGGCCCTGCCGCTGTCCACCGCCCTCGGCGCCCCGCTCTCCGGCTGGCTCATGCAGGCCGCCGACGGCATGTTCGGCCTCTCCGGCTGGCGCGCGATGTTCCTGCTGGAGGGCCTGCCCGCCCTGCTGCTGGCCGTGGTCGTCTGGAAGATGCTCCCCGACGGTCCCGCCGAGGCCCGCTGGCTCACCCCCCGCGAGCGCGACCACCTGCTGGCCGCCGTGGCCCGGGACGAAGAGCCGCCCGCTACGTCCGGCGCCGGCTCCGAGGCCGGTTCCGAGGCGGCCTCCGCCAAGGGCGGCGGCTGGTTCACCCCGCGCACCCTCCTCCTCGGCCTGGCCTACTTCGGCATCATCTACGGCCTGTACGCCCTCAGCTTCTTCCTCCCCACGATCATCGCCGGCTTCCAGGGCGAGGGCGGCGCGCCGTTCACCCTGCTGGAACGCGGCCTGATCAACGCGGTGCCCTACGCCCTCGGCGCGGTCGCCATGCTGTGGTGGGGCCGGCGCGCCCAGAGCTCCACCCGGGTCTCGCGCTACGTGGCGGTCCCGGCGGTCGTCGCCGGCGTCTCCGTCCCGCTCGCCCTCTACATGGGCACGCCGATGCTGACCATGGTCGTCATCAGCGTCACCGCCGTCTCGGTGCTCTCCGCGATCCCCGTCTTCTGGAGCCTGCCCACGGCCACCCTCACGAAGAAGGGCGCGGCCGGCGGCATCGCCCTGGTCAACACCATCGGCAGCCTCGGCGGCTTCGCGGCCCCCTACTTCACCGGCTGGCTCAAGGACTGGACGGGTTCGGTCCGTCCCGGGCTGTGGCTCACCGGCGGCCTGCTGATCATGTCGGCCGTGCTGGTCACCCTGCTGGCCCGCGGCAACCGCCAGGCCCCGGCCGGCGCCGAACCCGCCGCCGACGCGCACCCCGCCGCCGAGCCCGCCCCGGCCGCGGCCGAGGCCCGGGAGGCGACGGTCTGATGCGACTGGTCCTGATCGGCCCGCCCGGAGCGGGCAAGGGCACCCAGGCCCGACGGCTGGCCGCCCGCTTCGGGGTCCCGCACCTCGCCACCGGTGACCTGCTCCGCGAGCAGGTGGCCGCCCGCACCGTGCTGGGCCGGCGGGCCGAGAGCTTCATGACCCAGGGCCGGCTGGTCCCGGACTCGCTGATCACGGCGATGACGCGGTCGGCACTGGCCCGCCCCGAGGCCGCGGCGGGCTTCGTCCTCGACGGATTCCCCCGCAACGCCTTCCAGGGCGCCGCCCTCGACACCATGCTCTCCGTCGGCACCCGGGAACCGGTGTCGGTCGTGGAACTGGTCGTGGACGAGGAGGAAGTGGTGCGACGGGTCTCCGGCCGGCAGCTGTGCCGCCGCGACAACGGCCACATCTACCACGTGGACACGCACCGTCCCCTGGTCACCGGGATCTGCGACAGCTGTGGCGGTGAGCTCTTCCAGCGCTTCGACGACGGGGCGGCCACCGTCCGCGCCCGCCTCGCGGTGCACCGGGCCGAGACCGCGCCCCTGACCGCCTGGTACGCGGCGAGCTCGCGCCTCAACCGGGTGATCGCCGAGGGCCCGGTCGAGGCCGTGACCGGTCGGATCCTGGGGGCCCTGGGAGTGCGGGACCCGAAGGATCCCGCTCCCCGCTCCACCGGCCGCGCCCCCGTCGCCCCCACCTCGTGGGTCTCCCGGGCCCCGGTGGTGACCCGGTGATCCGGGGGATCGGGATGGACGTGGTGGACGTGGACCGGCTGGCGGCGAGCCTGTGCCGCACGCCGGGCCTGGCCCCCCGCCTGTTCACCGACCGGGAGCGGGTGGCCCCGGACGGCACTACCCGGGGCCCCGCCTCCCTCGCCGCCCGGTTCGCCACGAAGGAGGCCGTGCTCAAGGCCATCGGGGCCCCGGCCGGGATCGGCTGGCGGGACATCGAGGTGGCCCAGGAACCCTCGGGCCGGCCGGCGGTCCTGGTCACGGGCCACGCCGAACGCCTGGCCCGGGGCCTGGGGATCACCGGCTGGTTGGTCTCCCAGACCCACGACGCGGGCATCGCGGCGTCCATGGTCATCGCGGAGGGCTGAACCCGGGTGTCCCGGACCCGCGCCGGCCGACTGTGCGCCGATCGGCGCGGGGAACCCACCGCGATCACCGCCCTGTTTCACGTGAAACAGCCTGTTTCACGTGAAACACAAGGCGACGGCCCGCCCGTCGTACCCCTCGGGGGTGCGGCGGGCGGGCCGTCGTGGTGCGTGGGCGTCAGGCGCGGGGGGCGACCGCCTCGCCCACCAGCTCCTCCAGCACGTCCTCCATGGTCACGAAGCCGATGACGGCGCCCTCGGCGTCGACCACGGCGGACAGGTGGGTGCCGGCCGCCCGCATCGCCGTCATCGTGTCGTCCAGCGGGGTGTCGCAGACGACCGTGGTGACGGTGTGCAGGGCCTCGCGAGGGAAGGGCGCCGTGCGGTCGGCGGCGGCCAGGGCGTCCTTGATGTGCAGGAAGCCGAGGATGCCGCCGCCCGGCTCGCTGACGACCAGGCGGGAGAACCCGTGCCGGGCGGCGGTCCGCTCCAGCTCCCGCGGGGTGATCTCGGGCCCGACGGTGACGAACTCCGCGCGCGGGATCATCACCTCGCCCACGGTGCGGCGTCCCAGCTCCAGGGCGTCGCGCAGCCGGCGGCTGTCCTCGTGGTCGATCAGGCCGGCCTCCCGGGAGTCCTCGACCAGGCGGGCCAGTTCGTCGTCGGTGAAGACGGCCCCGACCTCGTCCTTGGGCTCCACCTTCAGCAGCCGCAGGATGCTGTTGGCGAAGGCGTTGATGCCGAAGATCAGCGGGCGCATGGCACGGGTCAGGGCGACCAGGGCCGGGCCGAGGAACAGGGCGGTCGGCGCCGGGGCGGCGAGCGCGATGTTCTTCGGGACCATCTCGCCGACCAGCATGTGCAGGTAGGTGGCGAGGGTCAGGGCGATCACGAAGGCGATCGGGTGGACCAGCGGCTCGGGCACGCCGACGGCGGCGAACGGGCCCTCCAGCAGATGGGCGATGGCCGGCTCCGCGACGGCGCCGAGCACCAACGAGGAGACGGTGATGCCGAGCTGGGCGGTGGCCATCATGGCCGACAGGTGCTCCAGGCCCCACAGGGTGGTCTTGGCGCGCCGGTTGCCCTTGAGGGCCAGCGGTTCGATCTGACTGCGGCGCACCGAGATCAGGGCGAACTCGGCGCCGACGAAGAACGCGTTGGTGACCAGCGTGAGCAGGCCGATCAACAGTTGGACGGTGGTCATCGGGCCTCCTCCCGGGGGGCGCCGCTGCCCGCGGTCGCGGACGCGCGGTCTCGGTCTCGGTTCACGGTCGGGTCGGGCGCGGTGACGCGGACCCGGTCGGCGCGGTGGTGTTCGACGTGCAGCACGGTGAGGTGCCAGCCGTCGACCTCCAGGTCGTCGCCGACGGCGGGGATCCGCTCCAGGCGGGTGGCCATGAGTCCGGCCAGGGTCTCGTACGGGCCCTCGGGGGGCTCGAAGCCGATCTCGGCGAGTTCGTCGGTGCGGACGCTGCCCTCGGCCTCCCAGACGCGGCGGCCGTCCCGTTCGGGGGCGCCGGCCAGGGCGGGGGTCTCCTCGGGGTCGTGTTCGTCGCGGACCTCGCCGACGACCTCCTCGACGATGTCCTCCACGGTGGCCACGCCGGCGGTGCCGCCGTACTCGTCGATGACGACGGCCATGGTGCGGGCCCGGCGCAGTCGCTCCAGCAGGGTGTCCACGGGCAGCGAGTGCGGGACGAGCAGCGCGGAGGTCATCAGCTCGGTCACGGGGGTGCGCGGCCGGTCCTCCTCCTCCAGGTCGAGCACGTCGCGGATGTGCAGGGTGCCGACCACCTCGTCGAGGCTGTCGCGGTAGATCGGGAAGCGGGAGACGCCGGTGGCGAGGGTGAGGTTCGCGGCGTCGGCGGCGGTGGCGCGCATCTCCAGCGCCTGCACGTCCACGCGCGGGGTCATCACGTTCTCGGCGGTCAGGTCGCCCAGCCGCAGGGTGCGCACGAACAGCTCGGCCGAGTCGGCCTCGATCGCGCCGGCCCGCGCCGAGTGCCGGGCCAGCGCCACCAGCTCCTCGGGGGCTCGGGCGGAGGCCAGTTCCTCGGCGGGTTCCAGGCCGAAGCGGCGGACCAGCCGGTTGGCGGTGTTGTTGAGGTGACGGATCAGGGGGCCGAAGACGGCGGTGAACGCGCGCTGCGGGCCGGCCACGACCTTGGCCACGGCCAGCGGGCGCGAGATGGCCCAGTTCTTGGGCACGAGCTCGCCGACGACCATGAGGACGACGGTGGACACGGCCACGCCGAGCAGGGTGGCCGTGGTGGGGACGGCGCCGGCGGGCAGGCCGACGGCCTCCAGCGGGCCGCGCAGCAGGGCCGACACGGAGGGTTCGGCCAGCATGCCGATGACCAGGGAGGTCACCGTGATGCCGAGCTGGGCGCCGGACAGCTGGAAGGTGAGCCGCTTGGCGGCCTTGAGGGCGCTTTCGGCCCCGCGCTCACCGGCGGCGGCGGCTCGTTCGAGCTCGCTGCGTTCGACCGTGGTGAGGGAGAACTCGGCGGCGACGAACACCGCGCAGGCAAGGGTCAACGCCAGGGCGAGGAGCAGCAGCAGGATCTCGGTCACCGTGCCACCCCCGCTCCCGGCTCAGGATGCTGCGGGCTGGGTGTGGCACGGCTGGGACTGGGAGGTTCACCCATTGCGGGTCTGCTGCTCCGTTTCCTTCTCGGCGGACCGGGCGGTCCGGCTGCGTGTGGGGGTTTACGACAGTGTCCGCACACCAGGGTAAAAAGCAGGTAAAACACCTGGTGGGGCGGTATGTCGCCGACCGGGATCATCCGACCCTCGCGCCCCGGTCCGGGGCGGCCGCCCGGATCGCGGGCCGGACCGCGGTCGGGACCTTGGCCTCCTCATCTTTCTACAACTGTGTAGATTCCGCCAGGACGATCTTCCGTCCCCGATACCTGTGGAGGTCCCGATGGTGTTCAAGCGGCTGCTCGGTGCGATCGGAGTCGGCGGCCCGACCGTGGACACGGTGCTCGACCCCACCCCCGTCCTCCCCGGCGGTCCCCTCACCGGCGAGGTCCGCCTCACCGGCGGCAAGGCCGACTTCGACATCGACCACGTCACGCTGGACCTGCTCGCCCGGGTGGAGGCCGAGACCCACGAGGGCGAGCACGAGGGCACCCTCTCCTTCGAGCGGCACACCGTCGGCGGCGGCTTCCGTCTCCGCGAGGGCGAGTCCCGCGTCCTGCCCTTCTCGCTGACCCTGCCCTGGGAGACCCCGATCACCGAGCTGTACGGGCAGCCCCTGGGCATCGTCCTGGGCGTCCGCACCGAACTCGGCGTGGCCGGCGCCAAGGACAAGGGGGACCTCGACCCGCTGGCCGTGCGCCCCCTGCCCTCCCAGGAGGCGGTCCTGGAGGCCCTGGGCTCCCTCGGCTTCGCCTTCGGCTCGGCCGACCTCGAATACGGCCGGATCGCCGGCACCGCCCAGGCCCTGCCCTGCTACCAGGAGATCGAACTGGCCCCGGCGGCCCGCTACCGGGACCGCATGATCGAACTGGAGCTCACCTTCCTGGCCGGCCCCACCACCCTGGAGGTGGTCCTGGAGGCCGACAAGCGCGGCGGGTTCCTCGGCGGCGGCGGGGACGCGGTCCGCCGCTTCACCCTCACCCACGAGGCGGCCGCCCACACCGACCTGGTCCCGGTGGTCACCGACTGGATCGAAACCCTCCTGGCCGGCCGCACCGCCCACACCGTGCCCGCCCCGTACGACCACCACGCCGACCACCACCCCGACAAGCACGAGGGCCACGGCCGCTCGGGCCCCGGCATCGGCACCGCGGTGGCCGCCGGCGCGGCCGGCCTCGCGGTCGGCGTGGTCGGCGGCATGGTCGCGGCGGAGGCCGTCGACGAGATCGGCGACTGGTTCGAGGACGAGGACGAAGCGGACGACGAGAGCTGACCCCCCATCACCCCACCCGCGCCCCCTCGACCCCCGGGGGCGCGGGCCCGTTCGGCCCCCAAGGCACGCGGAAACACGGCGGAAAACACAGCAGAGGCCGCGTACCCGTAGGTACGCGGCCTCTGTCACTGTCGGGGTGGCGGGATTTGAACCCACGACCTCTTCGTCCCGAACGAAGCGCGCTGCCAAGCTGCGCTACACCCCGATCGTCTTCCCGGCGGTTTCCCGTCGTGGCGACATCGATTACTGTAGCCGACCCTCGGCCGGAGACGAAATCCGATTGCCCGGGAGTGAGACGGCGGGGCGGAAGCGGTCCGCCGTGGTCAGGAGCAGGCCCAGGAGCAGGAAGCCCGCTCCCAGGACCAGCGCGTTCACCAGCACCGATCCGTACCCGTACCGGGTCACGTCCACGAAGGGGTACGGGTAGCGGTTCGGGGAGTCCGGGGCGAGCAGCGCGCCCCGGGTCAGGGCGAAGCCGAGGTAGGCCGCCGGGTAGGCGAGCCACAGGGCGGCGTGCCGCGGGCGCAGTCGGCGGGCCGGGGTGAGCAGCAGGAAGTCCAGCGCGGCGCCGATCGGGGTGACCGTGTGCAGCAGCTGGTTGGCGACGGCCTTGGGCCCGGTCAGCCCGTCGATGGCCGCCGTCACGTTGTAGGGGCTCGCCGGGTTGTCGAGCACCAGGTGGAAGACGAGCCCGGTGACGAGGATGAAGAGGAGCACCCCGCCGCGCAGGGCGGGGGAGAGGTCGGGGCGGCCGCGGGCGGCGCGGGCGGCGGAGACGCCGAACACGACCGCCACGAGGATGTTCGTCCAGATCGTGAAGTAGGACAGGACCGTCGGCACGCTGCCGTACGCGCACTCGATGCCGACCCCGACCGCCGCCGCCCCCGCCAGGGCTCCCCGTACCGTCGCGGCCAGGGGCCGGCGGCGCGGGGTGGCCAGGGTCAGCGGCGCGACGAGGGGGGTCGGGCTCACGGCGTGGGCTTCGGGACGAGGGTCAGGAGGGTCGCCTCGGGCGGGCACGCGAACCGGACCGGGGTGTACCGGTTGGTGCCGCAACCGGCCGAGACGTGCAGCCAGGAGCGGTGCCCGGCGGCCTCGTGGAAGGAGAGGCCCTTGACCCGGTCGGTGTCGAGGTCGCAGTTGGTGACCAGGGCCCCGTAGAAGGGGACGCAGAGCTGCCCGCCGTGGGTGTGGCCGGCCAGGATCAGCGGGTAGCGGTCGGCGGTGAACGACTCCAGCACCCGCAGGTAGGGGGCGTGCACCACGGCGAGGGAGAAGTCGGCGTCCGGGTCGGGGCCGCCCGCGACCCGTTCGTAGCGGTCGCGCTTGATGTGCGGGTCGTCGAGGCCGGTGAAGGCGAGTTCGACGTCGTCCAGCTTGAGCCGGCCCCGGGTGTTGGTGAGGTTCAGCCATCCGGCCGCGTCGAAGGCGTCGCGCATGCCCTCCCACGGGTTGTGGACGGCGCCCACCACGGGCTTGTTGCCGTTCAGTCCGTGCCGCCCCTGGGCCTTCTCCATCAGGTAGCGGGCGGGGTTGCGCCGGCGCGGTCCGTAGTAGTCGTTGGAGCCGAAGACGTAGACCCCGGGGAACTCCATGAGCGGCCCGAGCGCGTCGAGCACCTCCGGCACGCCCTCGGTGTCGGAGAGGTTGTCGCCGGTGTTGACGACGAGGTCGGGGCGGAGCCCGGCCAGGGACTGGAGCCAGGCGCGCTTCTTGCGCTGGCCGCTGACCATGTGGATGTCGGAGACCTGGAGGATCCGCAGCGGACGCATCCCCTCCGGCAGCACCGGGACGGTGACCCGGCGCAGTCGGAACGACCGCGCCTCGAACCCGGCGGCATAGGCGAGCCCCGCCGCTCCGACCGCGGCGATTCCCGCGGTGACCTTCAACGGAACTCCGTATCGCGCACGCATGCTGCCATGGTCGCAGACCCCGCCCCGGCGTAAACCCACGGGCGGTCAGGGGTCGGAACCTGGCAGACTCGGTGCCATGACCACGCTCAAGGCCAGGCTCAAGGACGACCTCACCACCGCCATCAAGGCGCGCGACGAGCTGCGCTCGTCCACCCTGCGGCTGACCCTCACCGCCATCACCAAGGAGGAGGTCGCCGGCAAGAGCGCCCGCGAACTCTCCGACGAGGAGGTGCTGAAGGTCATCGCCAAGGAGGCCAAGAAGCGCCGCGAGGCGGCCGAGGCGTTCGCCGCCGGCGGTCGCGCGGAGTCGGCGGCGCGGGAGACGGCCGAGGGCGAGGTGCTCGACGCGTACCTGCCCAAGCAGCTCACCGACGAGGAGCTCGACGGGATCGTGGCCGCCGCGGTGGCCGAGGCGCGGGCGGCCGGGGCCGAGGGGCCGCGGGCCATGGGCGCCGTGATGAAGATCGTGAACCCGAAGGTGGCCGGGCTGGCCGAGGGCGGGCGGGTGGCCGCGACGGTCAAGCGCCTGCTGGCCTGAGGCCCGGATCGATCGGGACGGGGAACGGGGCGGGGCCCGGAGCGACGTGTTCGCTCCGGGCCCCGCCCCGTTCCGGTGTCCGTGCCCGGGTCCGGGTTCGCGCCCGGGTCCGGCCGTCCGTCCGTCAGAAGAGGTCGTCCGGGGACGGCGGGAACTGCGGGTCGGTGCCGGGGCCGCCGGTGGTCGGGCCGCCGGTGCCGGGGTCGGTGGTGCCGCCCCCGGAGGTGCCGGTGCCGCCCCCGCCGGGCTTGTTGTCGCCGCCGCCCGGCTTGTTCGGACGGTTGGGCCGGTTGGGCTTGCCGCCGTTGTTGTTGCCGGTGCCGCCCTGGCCCGTCGAGGCGCCGGTGCCGGGCGGGGTGGCCGGGTCGGTGGCGCGGCCACCACGACCGCCGCCCGCGGGCGGGGTGGTCGGGTCGAGCCCGCCGACCATGGTGAAGGACGGGGCCTCGCGGCCCGCCAGCGCGCCGGCCACGGCCTGCTTCCAGATCGGGCCGGGCAGTCCGCCGCCGTAGACCTTGTCGTAGTAGCGGCCGCCGATGGTGATGTCGACCATGGAGACCTGCTTGGCGCCGCCGGAGCCGACCCAGGTGGCACCCGACAGGTTGGGGGTGTAGCCGACGAACCAGGCGTTGTAGCGCTCGTCGGTGGTGCCGGTCTTGCCCGCGTTCTGGCGGTCGGTCAGACCGGCGGCGGTGCCGGTGCCGGAGTCGACCACGCCGAGCAGCAGCGTGTTGACGGTGTCGGCGGTCCGCTCCGACATGGCCCGCTGGCACTTGGACTTCGGCACGGCCAGGGCCTTGCCGTGCGAGTCGGTGATGGACTCGATGGCGGTCGGGGTGCAGTACACGCCCCGGTTGGCGAAGGTCGCGTAGGCGTTGGCCATGACCAGCGGGGACATGCCCTCGGTGCCGAGCGCGATGGACGGGACCTGCTTGAGCTTGGTGCCGTCGGCGGGGATCACGCCGAGCTTGGTGGTCATCTCGGTCAGCGGGCACAGACCCATGTCGCCGATCATCTCGACGAAGTAGGTGTTGACCGACTTCTCCATGGCCGTGCGCAGCGCGTACGGGCCGACCTCCGACTCGGTCTCGTTCTCGACCCGGTCGCCGCCGTTCTTCCAGATCCCGCCGCCACAGGTGCTGACCGTGGACGGGTAGGGCATCTCGTACGGCGAGGGGTAGCTCTTGGTGGCCGGGATGCCCTGTTCGAGGGCGGCGGCGGCCACGAAGGGCTTGAAGGTCGAACCGGTCGGGAAGCCGAAGTTGGAGCCGCCCATCCGCTTGTCGACGGAGTAGTTGATCTGGGTCTCGTTCTTGCCGAAGCCGTAGGGCTTGGACTGGGCCATGCCCAGGACCCGGCCGGTGCCCGGCTGGACCAGGGTGGTCGCGGTGGCGACCGTGTCGTCCTGGTTGACGTGCTCCTTGATGGAGTCGTTCACGGCCTGCTGGGACTGCGGGTCCAGGGTGGTGCGGATGGTGAGTCCGCCCTGGTTCCAGATCTTGGCGCGGGCCTCGCGGGTGTCGCCGAAGACGGGGTCGGTGAGGAAGGTGTTGCGGACGTAGTCGCAGAAGAAGCCGGCGCCCTTGACGGCGGTGATGCAGCCGCTCTTGGGCCGGGTCACCTTGAGGACGAGCGGCTTGGCCTTGGCGGCGTCGGCCTCGGCCTGCGAGATGTCCTTCACGTCGGCCATGCGCTGGAGCACGATGTTGCGGCGCTTGGTGGCCTCGGCGGAGTCGTTGACGGGGTCGTACCGGCTCGGCGACTGCACGAGGCCGGCGAGCATCGCGGCCTCCTCCAGGTTCAGGTCCTTGGCGGGCTTGCTGAAGTAGCGGCGGGCGGCCGACTCGATGCCGTAGGCGTTCTGACCGAAGAAGGTGATGTTGAGGTAGTTCTCCAGGATCTTCTTCTTGCCGAGCTCCTCCTCGACCTGGATCGAGTACTTCAGCTCGCGGATCTTGCGCCCGAGGCTCTTCTGCTGCGCTTCGAGCACCTTCTCCTCGTCGTCGCCGGCCTCCTCCACGAACACGTTCTTCACGTACTGCTGGGTGAGGGTTGACGCGCCTTGGGCCGCGCCGCCCTCCTGGGCGTTGCGGTTGATGGCCCGCAGCACGCCCTTGAGGTCGATCGCGCCGTGCTCGTAGAAGCGCGAGTCCTCGATGGCGACGATGGCCTTCTGCATGTAAGGGGAGATGGCGGTCAGGGGGACCACCTGTCGGTCGCGCGAGTAGACGGTGGCGATCAGGCCACCCTCGGCGTCCAGGATCGTGGTGCGCTGGCTGAGCGGGGGTGTCTTCAGATTGGCCGGGATCTCGTCGAATCCTTCGACCGTGCCCTTGGCCGCGAGGCCGAAGGCGCCGGCCGCCGGGATCGCGATGCCGGCGAGTACGACCCCGGAGAGAACGGACACACCGAGGAATTTGGCGGCTTGCTGACTCCCCGAGAGCCCTCCGCCAGAGCGCTTCTTTGCCATGAGGGCAGCCTACGTTGCCATTCGCCGGACACATGCGAATGCCTTGGCCTAAGCTGCCCACTACTGTCACAGCCGTGTCCTGCCGCATCAAGCCCGCGGCTTGATTTTCACCCCTCCCGAAAGGGGTGGACACCTGTCCGATTCTCGTCGCTCCACCGGATGGGTCACTCCGGATTACACCCGAAATGCCGGTTTGGCCGGGCATGTCGTCCCATCACTCCGTCGGGTGATCTGCCGCTTACCCATAGTCCGTTCGGGCCATTCGAGATTGGGCCCGTCGGGGGTGTTGTCGTTCGCTCGCCCTGCGTAACGTCCTCAACTGGCAGCGGTGAATATGCCGCTACCGCCGTGGGGGAGCCTCGATTCGGGAGAGGACGGCGCCGGCATGGGCTGGGTTACCGACTGGAGTGCGCAGGCAGCCTGCCGCACTACCGATCCGGATGAACTGTTCGTTCAAGGTGCGGCACAGAACCGGGCGAAGGCGGTGTGCACCGGATGTCCGGTGCGCACGGAGTGCCTCGCCGACGCCCTCGACAATCGCGTCGAGTTCGGCGTCTGGGGCGGAATGACCGAGCGGGAACGTCGGGCGCTGCTGCGCCGGCGGCCCACCGTCACCTCGTGGCGGCGCCTGCTCGACACCGCGCGCACGGAATACGAGCGCAGCACCGGAATCCTCGATGTCGACGTGGACATCGACGTGGACGTGGACGAGATCGGCGTGGGGTACGAGACGTACGCCGCCGCCGGCTGAGAGAACACCAGGAAAACGCGTACCGCTGACGCCGGGAGAGGAACGCGGTCGGCCGGCCCGTACCCGGGCCGCACGACCCGTCCGTTCCCGGCTCGCGCGCGTTCCCGCCCCGCCGGCGCCGGCCGGGCGCGAGCGCCTCAGTCCTCGTCCGCCCTGTCCGCCCCGTCCGTCTCGGGCTCCCGGCCCTGCCGGCGCGAGCCCGCCGCGTCGGCGAGGCGTTCCCCGATGGTGCGCAGCCCGTCGAGGTCGTGGACGTCGCCGGGGAGCGCCGCCACCTCGGCCACCGCGACCTCCGGATGCCGGGTGGTGAACCGTTCCCGGGTGCGGCGCTGGCGCGCGATCAGGTTCATCCGGTCCGCGTGCAGCCGCAGCAGGCCGGCCGTGATGCCGTCGTGGGCGTGCTCGTGGGCGGGCTCGTCTTCGGGTGAGGGGTCGGGTGTCGATCCGGTGCGCTCGTCCGGCCCGGGGGAGGGGGATTCGCTCGCGGCCCGATCGACGCCACGAGGAGCAGTGTTCCCGGTCCCCTGATCCACAATGCCGGTCTCGTCGAGATTCTCGGCGGCGGCCGCGGCCCGCTCCGCCGTGAGCCCCGGCGCCCCGCTCTCCTGCACCCGGTTGAGGACCAGTCCGGCCAGCGGCATCCGGTCCTCCGCGAGCCGTTCCACGAAGTACGCGGCCTCCCGAAGCGCGTCCGGCTCCGGGGCGGCGACCACGAGGAAGGCCGTGCCGGGGGCCTGGAGCAGCCGGTAGGTGGCGTCGGCCCGGGTGCGGAAGCCCCCGAACATCGTGTCCATCGCGGCCACGAAGGTCTGCACGTCCGCGAGCAGCCGGCCGCCCATGACCTTGCTGAGGGTGCCGGTGACCAGGGACATGCCCACGTTGAGGAATTTCAGCCCGGCCCGCCCGCCGACCTTCGCGGGTGCCGACAGGACCCGGATGAAGGTGCCGTCGAGGAAGGAGCCGAGCCGGGTGGGCGCGTCGAGGAAGTCCAGCGCGGACCGGCTCGGCGGGGTGTCCACGACGATCAGGTCCCAGTCCTCGGCGGCGCGGAGCTGGCCCAGCTTCTCCATCGCCATGTACTCCTGCGTGCCCGCGAAGCCGGCCGAGAGCGACTGGTAGAAGGGGTTCGCGAGGATCGCGGCGGCCCGCTCCGGATCGGCGTGCGCCTCGACGAACTCGTCGAAGGTCCGCTTCATGTCGAGCATCATCGCGTGCAGCTCGCCCGGACCGGAGACGCCCGTGACGGGGCGCGGGGTGTTGTCCAGGGAGTCGATGCCCATGGACTGGGCGAGCCGGCGGGCCGGATCGATGGTCAGCACCACCACCCGGCGACCGCGTTCGGCGGCCCGCAGGCCCAGGGCCGCGGCCGTCGTGGTCTTGCCGACCCCGCCCGCGCCGCAGCAGACCACGATGCGGGTGTTCGGGTCGTCCAGCAGCGCGTCCACCTTCAGCTGCGGGGAGGGCCGCAGCCCGCCGCCCGCGGGCACCCCGTCCGCCGTCGGCCCCGTTCCCGGCGCCGTGTCCTTCCGTGCGCTCATGCCGCGTCACCGCCGTTCCCGTCGAGTCCGCCCGCCGTGACGCGCTCGCGCACGATCCCGGCCAGCCGGTACAGCCCGGCCGCGTCCACGCCCTCGCCGAGCAGCGGCAGTTCGTACGCGGGCACGTCGATCCCCGTGAGGGCCGCCCGCTGCTCCCGTTCGAGCTCCACCCGGGCCGCGTGCTCCTCGGCCTCCGTGAGCAGCGCCGTCACCAGGGCCTCGGGCGGGGTTCCGGCGCGGGGGCCGCCGAGGCCGGCGCGGGTGAGGGAGCGCAGGATCCCGGCCCGTCCGGCCTCGGTGTCGACGGTCCGCGCCATCGCCGGGTCGAGGTGGTGGGGGCGGGTCATGTTGACGAAGACCCGGCCGACGGCCAGTCCGGCCGCGCGCAGCTCCTCGATGCCGTCCGCGGTCTCCTGGACCGGCATCTCCTCCAGCAGGGTCACCAGGTGCACGGCGGTCTGCGGGGACTTCAACACGCCCATCACGGCCTGGGCCTGATGGTGGATCGGGCCGATCCGGGCCAGGCCCGCCACCTCGTCGTTGACGTTGAGGAAGCGGGTGATGCGGCCGGTGGGCGGGGCGTCCATGATCACGTGGTCGTAGACGAAGCGGCCCGCCTTGTCCTTGCGGCGCACGGCCTCGCATGCCTTGCCGGTCAACAGCACGTCCCGCAGTCCCGGCGCGATCGTGGTCGCGAAGTCGATCGCGCCGATCTTGCGCAGGGCCCGCCCCGCCGAACCCAGCTTGTAGAACATCTGGAGGTAGTCCAGCAACGCCCGCTCCGCGTCGATCGCGAGGGCGTACACCTCCCCGCCGCCCGGGCCCGGGGCGACGGCGATCTTGCGTTCCTCGTACGGCAGCGCCTCGGTCCCGAAGAGCTGCGCGATCCCTTGCCTGCCTTCGACCTCCACCAGAAGCGTCCGCCTGCCCTCGCGCGCGAGGGCCAGCG
This sequence comes from Streptomyces dryopteridis, assembly GCF_049606955.1. Taxonomy (NCBI): domain Bacteria; kingdom Bacillati; phylum Actinomycetota; class Actinomycetes; order Kitasatosporales; family Streptomycetaceae; genus Streptomyces; species Streptomyces dryopteridis. Next base: position 3,166,238 of record NZ_CP187113.1, read on the forward strand.
CGAGTGCCGCGGCGACCGTGGTCTTCCCGGTCCCGCCCTTGCCGCTGACCACCTGGAGCCTGCTCACGGGGCCCGAGCCTAATTCCTTCCCGCGGTCCGCGGGGTGTCCGGGGGGCCGTGTGGGCCGCGCGTGGCCGCCCGTGACAGGCGCTACGCTCGGGCCCCATGAGCAAGAAGTTCGAATACGCGACCGTCCCGCTGCTGGTCCACGCCACCAAGCAGATCCTCGACACCTGGGGCGAGGACGGCTGGGAACTCGTCCAGGTCGTGCCCGGCCCGAACCCGGAGCAGCTCGTGGCCTACCTGAAGCGGGAGAAGTCCGCATGAGCGGTGTCGTCGAGTCCCGGATCGCGGAGCTGGGGCTGACCCTGCCCGAGGTGGTCCCGCCGCTGGCCACGTACCAGCCGGCGGTCCGCTCCGGCGCCTACGTGTACACCGCCGGGCAGCTCCCGATGGTCAAGGGCGCGCTGCCGCTGACCGGCAAGGTCGGCGCCGAGGTGTCGGCCGAGCAGGCCAAGGAGCTCGCGGCCACCTGCGCGCTGAACGCGCTGGCGGCCGTCAAGTCCGTGGTCGGCGACCTGGACCGGATCGCGCGGGTGGTCAAGGTGGTCGGCTTCGTGGCCTCCGCCCCCGACTTCACCGCGCAGCCCGGCGTGCTCAACGGCGCCAGCGAACTGCTCGGCGAGATCCTCGGCGAGAAGGGCGTGCACGCGCGCAGCGCCGTCGGCGTGACCGTGCTGCCGCTGGACGCTCCGGTCGAGGTCGAGATCCAGGTCGAGCTGACCCCCGACGCCTGACCCCTGCCTTCCGCGCACCACCCGATCCGGGCGCTGTTTCACGTGAAACGTGGGACGGCGTCCGGATCGTGCGCGTTGTGGGGGAGATCGCCCCGGGCAGGGGTCGAACATCGCGGCGGATGGTCGTAGCATCCGGCCATGCCGCATGGTCAGCACGGTCAAGACGGTTCTCCCGCCCGCCCCGCCGCCGGGCCCGCCCCCGGTGGGCAGTGGTACCCGCCGGAGTGGCCCGATCGCATCAGGGCCCTCGCGGAGGGCTCGCTGGTGCCCGTGGAGCCGCGTCGCGCGGCCACCGTGATGCTGCTGCGGGACACCCCCGCCGGTCCGGCCGTGCACATGCTGCGCCGCCGGGCCTCGATGGCCTTCGCCGGGGGCGCCTACGCCTATCCCGGCGGCGGGGTGGACCCGCGGGACGCGGACCGCAGCGTGGAGTGGGCCGGGCCGGGGGCGCCGGAGTGGGCCGCGCGCCTGGGCACGGACCCGCGCACCGCGCAGGCCGTGGTGTGCGCCGCCGTGCGCGAGACCTTCGAGGAGGCCGGGGTGCTGCTCGCCGGGCCGGGGCCGGAGAGCGTGGTCGGCGACATCACGGGCGCCGACTGGGAGGCGGACCGCAAGGCCCTGGTGGCCCGTGAGGTGTCCTTCGCCGAGTTCCTGGCGGCCCGCGGGCTGGTGTTGCGCTCGGACCTGCTGGGGGCCTGGGCGCGCTGGATCACCCCCGAGTTCGAGCCGCGCCGCTACGACACCTGGTTCTTCGCGGCCGTGCTGCCGGAGGGACAGCGGACCCGGAACGCGTCCACGGAGGCCGATCGGACGGTGTGGGTGCGGCCCGAGGAGGCCGCCGCCGGCTACGACCGGGGCGAGTTGCTGATGATGCCGCCCACGATCTCCACGCTGCGTTCGCTGGGCCCGTACCCGAGCGCGGGGGCGGCGCTGGCGGCGGCGCCCGGACAGGACCTGACGCCGGTGCTGGCGCGGGCCGAACTGGTCGACGGCGAGTTGGTGCTGAGCTGGCCGGGGCACGAGGAGTTCACCAAGCGGGTCCGGGTGGGCGTGTCCGGGGCGGAGGGCACGCCGTGACGGAGGCCGCCGCCCTGCCGGGGCAGCCGCGTGGGGTGGTCGTCTCCGGACGGGCCACGGCGCGGGCCGTGAACGTGCTCGCCCCCAACCCCTCCGCGATGACCCTGGACGGCACCAACACCTGGCTGCTGGCCGAGCCGGATTCCGAGCTCGCGGTGGTCGTGGACCCGGGACCGGCGGACGAGGGGCACCTGCGGGCGGTGATCGCGGCCGCCGAGGCGGCCGGCAAGCGGGTCGGGCTGACCCTGTTGACCCACGGGCACTGGGACCACGCCGAGGGCGCGGGCCGGTTCGCCGAGCTCACCGGCACGAAGGTGCGGGCCCTGGACCCGGCGCTGCGGCTGGGCGACGAGGGCCTGGGCGCCGGCGACGTGATCGATCTGGGCGGCCTGGAGCTGCGCGTGGTGCCGACCCCCGGGCACACCTCCGACTCGCTCTCCTTCCACCTGCCGGCCGACCGCGCCGTGCTCACCGGGGACACGGTGCTGGGGCGGGGCACGACGGTGGTGGCGCACCCGGACGGCCGGCTGGGCGACTACCTGGACTCGCTGCGACGACTGCGCTCGCTGGCCGTGGACGACGGGGTGGACGTGATCCTGCCGGGTCACGGGCCGGTGCTGGACGACGCGCGAGGGGCCGTGGAGTACTACCTGGCGCACCGGGCCGGGCGGCTGGCGCAGGTGGAGACGGCGGTGGAGAACGGGTTCACCACGCCGGAGGCGGTGGTGGCGCACGTGTACGCCGATGTGGACCGGTCCCTGTGGCCGGCGGCGGAATGGTCGGTGCGGGCCCAGTTGGAGTACCTGCGCGACCACGGGCTGATCCCGGGCCGTTCGGACTGAGCGGGCGCACCGGCCGCTGTTTCACGTGAAACGTCGAGCCGTGCTGTTTCACGTGAAACAGCGGGCCGGCTCAGGGCCGGGGGCTCTTGGTGCCGTGCCGGGCGGTGTACTCGGCGGCGAGCCAGGGGCCGAGCTCCTCCAGCCAGAACGCGAGCAGCGCGGGATCGGGGCGCGGTGCGTGGGCGACCCGGGCGGCCTCGGCCAGGGCCCGCGCGCGCTGCGGGTACCAGTGCCCGAAGACCTCGGCCGAGATGGTCAGATCGCTGGTCCAGCCGCCCCAGCGGGGCATCACGAGGGTGAACGCCGTGCGCACCAGGTGTCGGGACCAGGCGCGGCACAGCTTCCGCAGGGCCTCCTCGCGGGCGGGTTCCGGGAGGTCCGCGACCTCCGCGAGCCGGGCCCGCCAGCGCAGCAGCACCTCGGCGAGGTCGCCGTTGGTCTCGCGGGCCAGTGTGCTGTCGGGGCGGTGGCGGGGAAGGCGCGCGGCGAGGTCGGGGCCGGCGAGCGGGGTGCACAGGCAGGAGAGGAACCAGCCGAGGTCGTGGCGTTCGGCGGGGGAGAGCAGCCGCTCGCGGCCGAACAGCAGCACGCCCGCTCCGTCCACGGTGTCGAAGGCGGCGTCGAGTTCCCGTCCGAGGGCGGCGGCGGCCTCGTGGTCGGCGGGCCCGGGTTCCTCGTGCAGGGCCAGCAGCAGGTCCAGGTCGGAGCGGCCGGGGCGGGCCGTGCCGCGCGGGACGGAGCCGTACAGGTACACGCTGTGCAGGCGGGGCCCGAAGACCTCGCCGGCCCGGGTGCGGGCGGCGGCGACCACGGGGGCGAAGACGGGGGCCACGCGGGCGAGGGAGCCCTCCCGGGCGATGCGGCCGTCGGCGTCCAGTCCCCGGGGCGCGGGCGGGGGCCGCGTGGCGGGTCCGGTGGGCGTGTGCGGGCTCATGGGACCCCACTGTGCCCTCCGCGCGCCCTCGGGGCCGTCACGGGGGTCGCGGGAGCGGGGCGGGGGTCCGGGAAGGGCTCGGGGCCCCCGTCGTGACGACGGGGGCCCCGAGGGGTGTCTCGTGGGCCGGGCGGGCCGGGTCAGCGGCTGCGCTTGGCCAGTCGCTCCACGTCGAGCAGGATCACGGCCCGTGCCTCCAGGCGCAGCCAGCCGCGGCCGGCGAAGTCGGCCAGGGCCTTGTTCACGGTCTCGCGGGAGGCGCCGACCAGCTGGGCCAGCTCTTCCTGGGTGAGGTCGTGCACCACGTGGATGCCCTCCTCCGACTGCACGCCGAAGCGGCGCGACAGGTCCAGCAGGGCGCGGGCGACGCGTCCGGGGACGTCGGAGAAGACCAGGTCGGACATCTGGTCGTTGGTCTTGCGCAGGCGGCGCGCGACGGCGCGCAGCAGGGCGGTGGCGACCTCGGGGCGGGCGCTCAGCCAGGGCTGGAGGTCGCTGTGGCCCAGGCCGAGCAGCTTGACCTCGGTGAGCGCGGTCGCCGTGGCGGTGCGCGGGCCCGGGTCGAACAGGGACAGTTCGCCGATCAGCTCGCCGGGGCCGAGGACGGCCAGCATGTTCTCGCGGCCGTCGGGGGAGGTGCGGTGGAGCTTCACCTTGCCCTCGGTGACCACGTACAGCCGGTCGCCGGGGTCGCCCTCGTGGAACAGGGCGTCGCCGCGGGCGAGGGTGACCTCTCCCATCGAGGCGCGGAGCTCCGCGGCCTGCTCGTCATCGAGCGCCGCGAAGAGCGGCGCGCGCCGCAGAACGTCGTCCACGTCTCTCTCTCCTATGTCGCCGGTTCAGGGGACCGTGCTCCCCATCTTGCCGGACGCCTCAAACAGTGCGATCGATCACAAGGATGCCGGACGTACGCCCGTGCTGTGCTGTCGAAGCCCATTCGGAGTGGTGTTACCGGAGGTCCGGGCGGGTGTGTCCGAGCGGCCTTAGGGTGGCCCGGTGTCCAACAAGCCGGTCAGAGCACAGGCCAAGGGGTCCCAGGGGGTAACCGAGGCGGCTGATTCTGCTGTGAGCGAACAGGAGGCGACGGTGTCGTCCGAGCGGACCCCCGCGAAGGCCCAGGGCAAAGGTTCTGCCAAGAAAACGGTGGACAGGGCCGTGCCGAAGAAGACCACGACCAAGACCGCGAGCAGGTCCGCGACCAAGACCACGACCAAGACCGTGAGCGACGCCGCGAGCGCGCCCGCCGCCGCGTCCCGGCCCGCCAAGGCGGAGTCCCACCTCGCGATGGTCCGTCGGGCCCGGCGGATCAACCGGGAGCTGGCCGAGGTCTACTCCTACGCCCACCCCGAGCTGGACTTCCGCAACCCCTTCGAGCTGCTCGTGGCCACCGTGCTCTCCGCGCAGACCACCGACCTGCGGGTGAACCAGACCACCCCGGCCCTGTTCGCGGCCTACCCCACCCCCGAGGACATGGCCGCCGCCGTCCCCGAGGAGTTGGAGGAGCTGATCCGGCCCACCGGCTTCTTCCGGGCCAAGGCCCGTTCCCTCCTCGGCCTCTCGGCGGCCCTGCGGGACCGGTACGACGGCGAGGTCCCGGGCCGGCTGGAGGACCTGGTGACCCTGCCCGGGGTGGGCCGCAAGACCGCCAACGTGGTCCTCGGCAACGTCTTCGGCGTCCCCGGGATCACCGTGGACACCCACTTCGGCCGGCTCGCCCGCCGCTTCAAGTGGACCGAGCAGGAGGACCCGGAGAAGGTCGAGGCGGAGATCTGCGCGATCTTCCCCAAGACCGAGTGGACGATGCTCTCGCACCGCGTGGTCTTCCACGGCCGCCGCATCTGTCACTCCCGCAAGCCGGCCTGCGGGGCCTGCCCGATCGCCCACCTCTGCCCCGCCTACGGCGAGGGCGAGACCGATCCGGAGAAGGCCCGCAAGCTGCTGAAGTACGAGAAGGGCGGCTTCCCCGGCCAGCGGCTGAACCCGCCGCCGGACTATCCGGGCCTGCCCGCCGCCCCGGCCGCGCCGGCGGCCGGATCCGCCGACTGACGGCCCGGCGCGCGCCCGGACCGCTGTTCGAGGGTCCGGGCCCGGCGGGTTCGAGCGGAACGATTCCGCCCCCGCGCCGCGTTGCCGCTCACAGGGACGATGACGAACGGGGAGCACATGACACGCGCGGCGCGCGACGAGACGACCACCACGGACACCACCCTCGGCACGCCCCCGGGCACGCCCGCGGCCCCGGACGGTGTCGAGCTGCCCGACTGGCTGCGCCCGGTCGCCCACGCCGCGGCCTCGCTGCGCCCCGGGCAGCTCAGCCGCTTCCTGCCGCCCGCCGACGGGGCGGGCCGCGAGTCGGCGGTGCTGATCCTGTTCGGTGACGGCGCCGCCCCCGGCGAGCCGCCCCGCCCCGAGCTGCTGCTGATGGAACGCGCCGGCACCCTGCGCTCGCACGCGGGCCAGCCCTCCTTCCCGGGCGGCTCCCTGGACCCGGAGGACGGCGACCCGGCCGGTCCCGGCCCGGTGCGTGCTGCGCTGCGGGAGGCGGAGGAGGAGACCGGGCTGGACCCGGCCGGGGTCGCCGTGTTCGGCGTGCTGCCCCGCCTGTACATCCCGCACAGCGGGTTCGTGGTCTCCCCGGTGCTCGGCTGGTGGCACACCCGCAGCCCGATCACGGCCGTGGACCCCGGGGAGACGGCGCGGGTGTTCACCGTGCCCGTCGCCGATCTCGCCGACCCCGCCAACCGGGTCACCGCGATCCACCCCAACGGCCACACCGGCCCCGCCTTCGAGGTGGCCTCGGCCCTGGTCTGGGGGTTCACGGCGGGGCTGATCGACCGGATCCTGCACCACGCGCACTGGGAACGCCCGTGGGACACCTCACGCCGGGTCCCGCTCGATTCCCGCGCGTGAGACGGTGACCCACGTGAACGTGCTGGACATCCTGCTCCTCCTGGCCGCCGTGTGGTTCGCCGTGATCGGCTACCGCCAGGGCTTCGTCGTCGGCGTGCTGTCGGTGATCGGCTTCCTCGGCGGCGGCCTGATCGCCATCTCCCTGCTGCCCCTGGTCTGGGACGAGGTCACCGACAACGGCACCCGGGTGTCCACCCCGATCGTGATCGCCGCCGTGGTCGTGGTCATCGTGTGCGCCTCCATCGGGCAGGCGTTCACCACCCACCTCGGCAACCGGCTGCGCCGGCACATCACCTGGTCGCCGGCGCGCGCCCTCGACGCCACCGGCGGCGCCCTGGTCAACGTGGTGGCGATGCTGCTGGTGGCCTGGCTGATCGGCTCGGCCCTCGCGGGCACCTCGCTGCCCACGGTGGGCAAGGAGGTCCGCAACTCCAAGGTGCTGCTGGGGGTCTCCCGGGTACTGCCCGCGCAGGCGAACACCTGGTTCTCCAACTGGAGTTCCGTCCTGGCCCGCAACGGCTTCCCGCAGGTGTTCAGCCCCTTCTCCAACGAGCCGATCACCGAGGTCCGCCCGCCCGACCCGGCCCTGGCCGGCGGGCCCGTCGCGGAGGAGGCGAAGCGTTCCATCGTCAAGGTGGTGGGCACGGCGCCGAGCTGCGGCAAGGTCCTGGAGGGCACCGGCTTCGTGTTCGCCCCCGGCAAGGTCATGACCAACGCCCACGTGGTCGGCGGGGTCGACGAACCCACCGTGCAGATCGGCGGCGAGGGCCGGCTCTACGACGGCACCGTCGTGCTCTACGACTGGGAGCGCGACATCGCCGTCATCGACGTGCCGAAGCTGAAGGCCCCGGCGCTGGAGTTCACCGAGAAGGACGCGAACGGCGGCAGCGACGCCATCGTGGCCGGGTTCCCCGAGAACGGCTCCTACGACGTGCGCCCGGCCCGGGTGCGCGGCCGGATCAACGCCAACGGCCCCGACATCTACCACCGGGGCACGGTCCGCCGTGACGTGTACTCGCTGTACGCCACGGTCCGGCAGGGCAACTCCGGCGGGCCGCTGCTGACCCCGGACGGCAAGGTGTACGGCGTGGTCTTCGCCAAGTCCCTGGACGACCCGAACACCGGGTACGCCCTCACCGCCGACGAGGTCCGCGACGACGTGCGCGCGGGCCTGACCGCGCGCGGGCGCGCCGACAGTCAGGGCTGCGCCCTCTGACGGGGCCGGCGCGGGCCGACTTCAGGGGAGTGTGAGGGGTCGCCGCCGGAGCGCGGCGGCGACCGGAGGGGGCGCGCGCCCCGCGCGTCCTACGTCCGCTGGTGCCGGAGCCGGGCGGAGACCCAGCGGGCGCGGCGGCGGAGGATGCGCGAGATGCCCAGACGGGGATCGGTCGGGCCGTGGCGGCCGGAGCGATCCCGGGGTTCCGGCGGCGTCGCCGGGTGATGTGCTCGTGTGGAGTCACCGTAGTCGTGCGTCCAACCCATACCCGACGGATGCCCCCGGCCCATGGTCGGTAACCGCCGCCGGCGTCCTCGATTGGCCTATGCGTCGGGCATGTGTACGAAGCGGAGGGGGCATTCCGGACGAACCGTCACCAACCACCCCGGTTTTCGGGGTGGGGTCCGAGGAATCGGACGGTGCGTTGGATCGGGGCCCGGCCGACCGGACGCGGAACCGCCGGCTCCGCGAGCGATCCTCGTCCCCGACACGACGCGTCTGCCCGGATCGGCCGCCCTCACACGGCCGCACCCGGACCCGCGCGGGCTCAGCGGTCCGGTTCGGGATCCCGCAGCCACTCGACGAGTTCGGTGGAGAACGCCACCGGGTCCTCCTCGTGCGGGAAGTGCCCCAGCCCCTCGAACAGCCGCCAACGGTAGGGCGCCTCCACGTACTCCACCGACCCGGCCGCCGTTCGCGTGCGCATCACCGGGTCCAGCGCGCCGTGCATCTGGAGGGTGGGCACCCGCACCGGCCGCTTCATCCGGCGGTTGAACTGGAAACCGTCGGGGCGTCCCAGGGACCGCACCATCCAGCGGTAGGGCTCGATCGAGCAGTGCGCGGTGGACGGCACGCACATGGCGCGCCGGTAGACCTCCAGGGTCTCCTCGTCCGGTTCGCGCGGGCCCGACCACTCGCGGATCAGCTCGCCCACCAGCGCCCCCTCGTGGGCCTGGAGCCGGCGTTCGGGGATCCACGGCCGCTGGAAGCCCCAGATGTGGGAGCCGGCGCGGTTCTGCGCGAAGTCGGAGAGCATGGCCGAACGCCAGCGGCGCGGGTGCGGCATCGAGGAGACGACCAGGCGCCGGACGAGCTTGGGGCGCATCACGGCGGCCGTCCACGCGAGGTAGCCGCCGAGGTCGTGCCCGACCAGGGCGGCGTCGGCCTCCCCGAGGGAGCGGATCACGCCGGTGATGTCCAGGGCCAGGTTGGCCGGGTCGTAGCCGCGCGGGGTGCGGTCGCTGCCGCCGACCCCGCGCAGGTCGAGCGCGACGGCCCGGAAGCCGGCCTCGGCCAGCGCGACGAGCTGCTCCCGCCAGGTCCACCAGAACTGCGGGAACCCGTGCACGAGGAGGACGAGGGGTCCCTCGCCCAACTCCGCCACGTGGAACCGGGCCCCGTTCGCGGCCACGTCCCGGTGGGTCCAGGGGCCGTCGAGGAGGACCGCCGTGGCGGCCGTGGGCGGGGTCGCGTGGCCGGGGTCGGACGGGGTGGCAGTCATGAGGACGAGCGTGCCACACCCACGGCCTGGTCACTGACGGGGCGCGGGTGCGGCTTGACCGTGCCGACGAGGGCGGCGGTCTCCTTCACCGAGGCGATGGACTTCTGCGGCGGCTTGACCTTCTTGAGCTTGGACACGGCGAACAGCGCGACCAGCAGGCCGAGCAGCACCATGGCGCCGCCGACGATCAGGAAGGACCAGGCCAGGCCCAGGCCGAGGTTGTGGATGCCGTAGGCGGCGGCGAAGGTGAACACCGGCAGGGAGAACAGCGCGAGCACGCCCGCGATGATCAGGCCGACGCTGCCGATGCCGGCGCGCTTGACGTCCTGGCGGATCTCGACCTTGGCGAGCGCGATCTCGTCGTGCACCAGGGCGGACATCTCGGCGGTGGCGGACGCGACGAGCTGACCGAGGGTCCGTTCGACCCCCGCGCCGGCCGCCGTGCCCGTGCCCGCCTTCGTCGTCGTGCCGGTACCCGGGTCCGCTGCGCTCATCGCTGACTCCCTCACACTCGTGGTCCTCGTCCCTCGCGGTCCGCGCGATCGCCGTCCTCGCGCGACCGATCCGGATCGGTCCGGATCTGTTGTCAGATCATGCCGGACCGTCGGCGCCGGCGGAGGACCCGGGCGTGTGCGCGCCGTCGGCCGTTCGGGCGGCGAGTTCGGCGCGGCGGCGGTGTTCGGCGGCCTTGGTCTCGTGGATCGCGGCCATGCGGAGGTGGTATTCGGGCTTGTCCTGCTCGTAGACGTCGGGGATGCCGTCCTGGTCCTCGTCGAGTTCCTCGGCCTCGGTCAGGGCGCGGTAGCGGCGGTCGCGGAGCTTGAGGAGCACGCAGGCGAGGACGGCGGCGATGAGGGAGCCGAGGAGGACGGCGGCCTTGACCTCGTCGGTGAGCAGGGGGTCGTCGGCGAAGGCGAGTTCGCCGATGAGGAGGGAGACGGTGAAGCCGATGCCGGCGAGGGAGGCTACGGCGAACACGTCGGGCCAGGCCAGTTCCTCGTTGAGCTCGGCCTTGGTGAAGCGGGCGGCGAGCCAGGTGCCGCCGAAGATGCCGACGGTCTTGCCGAGCACGAGGCCGAGCACGACGCCGAGGGTCTCGGGGCGGGTGAAGACGGCGGTGAGGGAGTCGTCGGAGAGGGAGACGCCGGCGGAGAAGAGGGCGAACAGGGGGACGGCGAGGCCGGCGGAGATCGGGCGCACGAGGTGCTCGATGTGCTCGCCGGGGGAGTGCTCGTCCTCCTTGTCGCGGGTGCAGCGCAGCATCAGGCCCATGGCGACGCCGGCGATGGTGGCGTGCACGCCGCTGTTGTACATCAGCCCCCAGATGGCCAGGGCGAGGGGCACGTAGATCCACCAGCCCCGGACGCCGGAGCGCAGCAGGAACCAGAACAGGGCCAGGCCGACGACGGCTCCGCCGAGGGCCGGGAAGTTGATCTCGCTGGTGAAGAACACGGCGATGATCAGGATGGCGAAGAGGTCGTCGACGACGGCGAGGGTGAGGAGGAAGGCGCGCAGGGCCGAGGGCAGGGAGGTGCCGATGACGGCCAGCACGGCGAGGGCGAAGGCGATGTCGGTGGCGGTGGGGACGGCCCAACCGCCGAGTGAGCCGTCGCCGGTGACGTTGACGAGGACGTAGACCAGGGCCGGCACGGCCATGCCGCACAGGGCGGCGATGACGGGGAGGGCGGCGGCCTTGGGTTCGCGCAGGTCGCCGGCGACGAGTTCGCGTTTGAGCTCGATGCCGGCCACGAAGAAGAAGATCGCGAGGAGGCCGTCGGCGGCCCAGTGCTGGATGGAGAGGTCCAGGCCGAGGGCGGAGGGTCCGATGTGGAAGGTGCGGACCGTCTCGTAGCTGTCGGCGAGGGCCGGGATGTTGGCCCACAGGAGCGCGGCGATCGCCGCCACCAGCAGCAGGACTCCGCCGACCGTCTCGGTTCGCAGGGCGTCGGCGACGAAGCGGCGCTCGGGAAGGGAGAGACGGCCGAGCAGCTTGCGGCCGGGGGTGGGCGTGGCCACGAGGGGCACCTCCGAGGGTGGTCGACGGCATGGCGAAACGACTTGCCGACCAGACTTCCCGGCGCACCCTGTGGACTGCGGTACGGCGGTGGACCGGGGTCCGCCGCCGTCGAGTTCGAACGTCAATTGTTGACGCTTCTTTAATTTTATCAGGGTGCGTGCGGTCGTATCAGGTGATCCTCACCCTAAACGCCCTCAGGGCATCCGGCGCGCGCTCGCGCTCCGGATGCCCTGAGGGGGTGAACGGGGGTCAGTCCTCGGAGGACTGGGCGGGCAGCTTGGCCTGGATCAGGTCCATCACCGAGGAGTCGGTGAGGGTGGTCACGTCGCCCAGCTCGCGGTTCTCGGCCACGTCGCGCAGCAGGCGGCGCATGATCTTGCCGGAGCGGGTCTTGGGCAGCTCGGCCACCGGCAGCACCCGCTTGGGCTTGGCGATCGGGCCGAGGGTGGCGCCCACGTGGTTGCGGAGGTCGGCCACGAGGGCCGGGTCCTCGGCGTCCGCGGTGCCGCGCAGGATGACGAAGGCCACGATGGACTGCCCGGTGGTCTCGTCGGCGGCGCCGACCACGGCGGCCTCGGCGACCGAGGGGTGCGAGACCAGGGCCGACTCGACCTCGGTGGTCGAGATGTTGTGGCCGGAGACCAGCATCACGTCGTCCACCCGGCCCAGCAGCCAGATGTCCCCGTCCTCGTCCTTCTTCGCGCCGTCGCCGGCGAAGTAGGTGCCCGGGAAGCGGGACCAGTAGGTGTCCACGAACCGCTGGTCGTCGCCCCAGACGGTGCGCAGCATCGAGGGCCAGGGCTCGGTGATGACGAGGTAGCCGCCGCCCCCGTTCGGGACCTCGTGGCCCTCGTCGTCCACGACGGTGGCCGCGATGCCGGGCAGGGCGCGCTGGGCGGAGCCGGGCTTGGTCTCGGTCACGCCGGGCAGCGGGGAGATCATCATGGCGCCGGTCTCGGTCTGCCACCAGGTGTCCACGATGGGGGTGAGGTCCGCGCCGATGTGCTTGCGGTACCAGATCCACGCCTCGGGGTTGATCGGCTCGCCGACCGAGCCGAGCAGGCGCAGCGAGGACAGGTCGAACTTGGCGGGGATCTCGTCGCCCCACTTCATGAACGTCCGGATCGCGGTGGGCGCCGTGTAGAGGATCGTCACGCCGTACTTCTGCACGATCTCCCAGAAGCGGCCCTGGTGCGGGGTGTCCGGGGTGCCCTCGTACATGACCTGGGTGGCGCCGTTGGCGAGCGGCCCGTAGACGATGTAGGAGTGGCCGGTGACCCAGCCGATGTCGGCGGTGCACCAGTACACGTCGGACTCGGGCTTGAGGTCGAAGACCGCGTTGTGGGTGTAGGCCGCCTGGGTGAGGTAGCCGCCCGAGGTGTGCAGGATGCCCTTGGGCTTCCCGGTGGTGCCCGAGGTGTACAGGATGAACAGCGGGTGCTCGGCGTCGAAGGCGACCGGGGTGTGCTCGGCGGACTGCCGGCCCACGACCTCGTGCCACCACAGGTCGCGGCCCTCGGTGAAGGCGGTGTCCTGGCCGGTGCGGCGCACCACGAGCACGTGGTCGACCTGCGGGCACTTGGCCACGGCCTCGTCGATGGCGGGCTTGAGCGCGGAGGGCTTGCCCCGGCGGTAGCCGCCGTCGGCGGTGATGACGATCTTGGCGTCGGCGTCCTGGATGCGGGAGGCGACGGCGTCGGCGGAGAAGCCGCCGAAGACCACGGAGTGCGCGGCGCCGACGCGCGCGCAGGCGAGCATCGAGACGACCGCCTCGGGGATCATCGGCAGGTAGATCGCGACCCGGTCGCCGGCCTCGACACCGAGTTCGGTGAGGGCGTTGGCGGCGCGGGAGACCTCGTCCTTCAGCTCCGCGTAGGTCAGGGAGCGGCTGTCGCCGGGCTCTCCCTCGAAGTGGATGGCGACCCGGTCGCCGAGGCCGTTCTCCACGTGGCGGTCCACGCAGTTGTAGGCCACGTTGAGTTTCCCGTCCGCGAACCACTTCGCGAACGGCGGATTGCTCCAGTCGAGGGTCTCGGTGGGCTCGACGGCCCAGTTCAGCCGCCGGGCCTGCGTGGCCCAGAATTCCAGTCGATCGGCCTCGGCCTCCTCGTACGCCGCGGCGGTGACGTTCGCGGCGGCCGCCAGATCGGCGGGCGGTGCGAACCGTCGCTCCTCCTTGAGCAGGTTGGCCAGGCTTTCGTTGCTCACGACTTCTCCCTTTCCCAGGGTGTCCGTTGCGTCCCCGGGCATAGCTCACCAGTCGGAAGGCCAGGTGACAAGGGCTTGCCCGAATATTGGTTTAGACCTATAGGGGGTCAGAGGGCACGTCCCGGGGGGCGACGCACCGCGACCCCTTCCCGCGCCGGGGCGCGGGAAGGGGTCATACGGTGGCACGGATCGCGGTCACGCGCGGTTCGGCCGTGGCCGGGGATCCGCGGTCACGGGGCTCCGCCGGAGCCGGCGCGGGGCTCCGACCGGGCCGCGCCGGGCGCGGCCCGTCCCGCCCCGGACCGGGGAGTTCGTCACCTTCGCGGCCCCCGGGGCGGGGGCCGGCGGGCTCAGCCGCGGCCCACCGGCACGTCGGTGCGGCGCGGTCGCGGATTCACACTGTCGAAGACGCGGCAGTCGAGCGGATCGGGTCCCTCCGTGAGCAGGTATGCCTGGGCCTCGCCCACGTGGAAGTACATCCCGTGCAGCTCCAGGGTGCCCTCGGCGAGCCGGCGGGCCACCGACGGGTGCGCCCGGAGGTGCTCCAACTGCTGCACCACGTTGGTCAGGCACAGTTGCTCGACGGCGTCGGCGGGCAGCCGCCCCGAGATCCGGGCCCATGCCTGGTGCCGACTGGCCATCCGGCGCAGGCTGGGCCGGCCGTGCCGCAACCAGCGCCGCAGCGGGGTGGACGGGGCGTCGTCGGGGGTGGACAGCAGGGCCTGCATGGCCCCGCAGCCGGAGTGCCCGCAGACGGTGATGTCGTCCACCCCGAGCACGTCCACGGCGTACTCGACGGCGGCGGCCACCGAATCGTCCCCGGACTCCTCCCCGGGCATCGGCACCAGATTGCCCACGTTGCGCACCGTGAACAGGTCCCCGGGGCCGCTCGCCGTGATCATGCTGGTGACCACGCGGGAGTCGGCGCAGGTGATGAACAGCTGGGTGGGCCGCTGTCCTTCGCGGGCCAGTCGCTCCAACTCGCCGCGCACGTGCGGTGCGGTGTCGCGCTGGAAGGCGCCGATCCCGCTGGCCAGCCGGTGCGCCCCCGGCCGGGAGTGCGGGGTCCGGGGCGCCGGACCCGCGCCGGCCGGGCTGGGGGCGGCGGGGGCCGGGGAGCTCGCGGGGGCCTCGGCGGGGGCTTTGACGGCGGGCGACTGCGCCCGGTGGTCGCAGTGGTTCTGCCACGGCGTCCAGGGCCGGCAGCACTGGTGCGAACCCTTGGGCCCGGATTCGCCGGCCTTGCCGGGTGGGGGCAGGGCGCGGCCGGTGACCTCCAGGGTGCCGCCGTGCGCGAGGTGGGCCTCCTGCCAGTCCTTGAGGGTCTCGAAGGCGGCGTGGTCCATGAAGGAGCCGTCGAGTTCGAGCACGGCGTGACCCTCGTGCGGGATCTGGGCCAGCGCGCGGCTCAGCCGGGGCACCGCGAGGAAGGTCAACTGGCCCCGGGCGCGCAGCCGGTGGGTGCCCTCCTCGGGCCGGTCCACGGTGATCCGGGTGCGGGCGAGCCGGTGCAGGGCCACCGCGACGGCGACCGCTACGCCGATGGCGACGCCCTCCAACACCCCGCCGAGGACCACGGCCACGATGGTGGTGAGGTACACGGGGAACTCGCGGTGCCGGGTGACGGTCCGCAGGTGCGTGATGCTGACCATCTGCACGCCGACCGCCATCACGAGCGCGGCGAGGGCCGCGAGCGGGATCAGGTCGAGCACGGGCACGAGGAGGGCGGCGGCCAGCGCGATCCACAGGCCGTGCAGCATCGAGGAGCGCCGACTGGTCGCCCCCGCCTTCACGTTGGCCACGCTGCGCACGGCCACCCCGGTGATGGGCAGGCCGCCGAGCGCCCCGGAGACGATGTTCGCGGCGCCCTGGCCGCGCAGTTCGCGGTCGAGGTCGGCGCGCGGGGGCCGGTCCTCGGTGCGGCGTTCGGCGGCGATGAGCTTGTCGGTGGCCACGGCGGACAGCAGGGATTCCACGCTGCCGACGAGGGTGATGGTCAGGACGGCCGCGATCAGCCCGAGCACGGGCCCCTCGGGCAGTTCCGGCAGGGCGTGCCCGCTCCAGGAGGGCAGGTCCACCCGGGGCAGTCGCAGCCCGGCGAGCGCGGCGAAGGCGGTGGCCCCGGCCACGGCGGCGAGGGCCGCCGGCGCGGTGCGCAGCGCCCGTCCCACCCGCCCGGGCAGTCGGGGCCAGGCCAGCAGCAGCGCCAGGGTGAGGGCGCTGACCAGGAGGGCGGCCGGGTGCGGGTCGGCCAACTGGTCCGGCAGGCCGATCACGTTGGCCACGGCGGATGCCTGGGGGGTGCCGCCGAGGACGATGTGCAGCTGCGCGAGGGCGATGGTCACGCCGATGCCGGCGAGCATGCCGTGCACGATCGCGGGGCTGACCATCAGCGCGTTGCGCGCGGTCTTCAGGAAGGCCAGGCCGAGTTGGCACAGGCCGGCCAGGACGGTGATGGCGCAGGTGGTGCGCCAGCCGTAGCGCTGGATGAGTTCGGCGGTGACCACGGTCAGACCGGCGGCGGGCCCGCTGACCTGCAAGGGGGCGCCCCCGAGGCGGGCGGCGACGATACCGCCGGCGGCGGCCGCGACCAGACCGCCCTGGAGGGGCGCGCCGGTGGCCAGCGCGATGCCCAGGGAGAGCGGCAGGGCGATCAGGAAGACCGCCACGGAGGCCGAGAGGTCGGCGCCGAACGGGCCGCGACGGGGCGTGGCCTTCGGCGGGGTGGACGAGGTGGTGTGGGGGGTGGTGGCTGGCATGGGTCCCGTCTCCTCTGTGGCAGGGACGAAGCGGCGGGAGGTCAACAATCGGTAAACGAACCGTAATCGAGAGTAAAGATGAATGATGGGCAAAGCAGGCAAAAGGGCTAGTAATTAACACGCACGTGTGAATAAGCATTTCGGTCGGCTTGTCACATCTTCCTCAAACCCGACCGCATGGGACGTTGCGCCCGGAAGTCCCCTGCCCCGTGCAACACCGAGGAAGAGGTGAGCGGAACATGGCCGCCACGAAGAGAGTCGCCGCCGGTCTGATCGCCACGGCCCTGGCGATGGGAGCCGCCGGCTGCGCCGGCTCCGACGGCGCCGGCCCCGCGACCGGCGCCGGCCCGCAGGCCGCCCGCAAGGGGCCCGCCGCCCCGGCCGCCCCCGGCAGCGTGCTCAAGCTGATCGGCGACGGCTCGACCTCGTACACCGGGCTCCAGCCCAACGTGGCCGCCGCCGCCCGCAAGCTGGCCCCCGGCGAGAAGCCGCCGCAGTTCGTCGTCTTCTCCTGGGACGGCGCCGGCGAGGACAGCCAGAAGCTGTTCTCCCACTTCCGCGAGGTCGGCAAGGCCAACAACGCCCGCATGACCTACTTCCTCAGCGGCGTGTACATGCTGCCGGAGGAGAAGCGTTCCCTCTACACCGCGCCCCAGCACTCCCCGGGCCGCTCCGACATCGGCTTCGGCGACCTCCAGGGCATCAAGGACACCGCCGAACAGGTCCGCGGCGCCTGGCTCGAGGGCAACGAGATCGGCACCCACTTCAACGGCCACTTCTGCGGTCCCGACGGCGGCGTCGGCACCTGGTCGGTGGAGGAGTGGAAGAGCGAGATCAACCAGGCCAAGTCCTTCGTGAAGTCCTGGAAGTCGAATTCGGGCCTGAAGAACGAGAAGGCGCTCCCCTTCGACTACGACAAGGAGCTCATCGGCGCCCGCACCCCCTGTCTCGAAGGCCAGAAGAACTTCATGAAGGCCGCCAAGGACATGGGCTTCCGCTACGACTCCAGCGGCATCTCCAAGCAGATCTGGCCCAAGAAGACCGACGGCCTGTGGGACCTGCCGCTCCAGCTCGTCCCCATGCCCGGACGGGCCTTCGAGACCCTGAGCATGGACTACAACTACCTGGTCAACCAGTCCGGGACCACCACCCAGGGCGACCCCTCCCAGCACCAGTACTGGGGCGACCAGATGCGCGACGGCCTCCTCAAGGCATTCGACCGTTCCTACAACGGCAACCGCGCGCCCCTGATCATCGGCAACCACTTCGAGTCCTGGAACGGCGGCACCTACATGCGCGCCATCGAGGAGACCATCAAGACGGTCTGCGTCCAGAAGGACGTCCGCTGCGTCCCCTTCAAGGAACTCGCCGACTACCTCGACGCCCAGGACCCCAAGAGCCTGGAATGGCTGCGCACCCTGGAGGTCGGCCAGGCGCCGAAGACGGGCTGGAAGGCGTTCATGACGGCCGGCCCGCCCGCCGCCCCCGCCTCGTCCTCGGCGCCCGCCGCCGTCACGCCGGCTGAGGGGCGGTCGGACGAGGAGAGCTGACGAGCTCCCCGTCCACCGGTCCCGAGCGCTGCTCGCCGAGGACGAACCCGGGGTCGACCTGAGCCGCCAGGTCGACCCCGGCCTTCGCGTTGCCCCAGCTCTCGGCGTTGCGCAGGTGGAAGTGGACCATCTGACGGGTGTAGCGCTCCCAGTCCCGCCGCTCGTGCGAGTCGTCGGCGGCGTCCTGCAGGGCCTGCAAGGCCAGCCGGTTGCTCGCCTCCAGCAGCTCGAAGGGGGCCGGCCGGCCCTTCTCCACGGCCCGCACCCAGTCCGAGTGCCCCACCGTCACCAGCAGGTCCTCGCCCACCTCGTCCTGGAGGTACTCGATGTCGTCGGGGGTCTGCACCTTGTTGCCGATCACCTTCAGGGCCACCCCGAAGTCCCGCGCGTACTCCTTGTACTGGCGGTAGACGGAGACGCCCTTGCGGGTGGGCTCGGCCACCAGGAAGGTCATGTCGAAGCGGGTGAACATGCCGGAGGCGAAGGAGTCCGAGCCCGCGGTCATGTCCACCACCACGTACTCCTCCGGCCCGTCCACCAGGTGGTTCAGGCACAGCTCGACCGCGCCGACCTTCGAGTGGTAGCAGGCCACCCCGAGATCCGACTCGGTGAACGGGCCGGTGGCCATCAACCGGGCCGTCCCCCCGTCCAGTTCCACCGGCCGGGCGCAGGCCGCGTAGATCAGGTTGTCCTCGGTGACCCGCAACAGCCGCGAGCCGGCGCCCGGCGGGGTCGTCTTGATCATGGTCTCGGCGGAGGCGATCCGGGGGTTGGAGCCGCGCAGGTACTCCTTGATGAGCGGCAGGTGCGCGCCCATCGCGGGCAGCGACCCGGCCTCCTCCTCCGTCAGACCCAGGGCCGCGCCCAGGTGCTGGTTGATGTCGGCGTCCACGGCGACGACCGGGGCCTCGTTGGCGACGAGATGGCGGATGAAGAGCGAGGACAGCGTGGTCTTGCCGCTGCCGCCCTTGCCCACGAAAGCGATCTTCATGTTCACCAAGCGTAGTACCACGGCGACGGTGCGTGCCCGGGGTGAGTGAAGAAGACCACTCCAAGGTGGGGTCCTGGGGGCGGGGGGCGACTGCGTAGGCTGCTCGCATGAGCGCTTCCTCCGCCTCCCCCGCCCCGGCCGCCGCCGCGGACCCGTTGCTCGCCCTCGCCACGCTGCCGGGGGTGCCGGACGCGGTAGACGCGATGCGCAAGGCCGTGGACCGGGTGTACGGCCACCGCGTGATGCGACGCCGCGCAGGCGAGATCACCGGTGAGGCGGCCCTGCGCGGGGCGCGCGGCAGCGCGGCGCTGTCCGGCGCCGACTGGGCGCTGGAGGAGGTGCGCCGGCGCACCGACTTCGGGGCCGACGACGAGGCCCGCGTGGTGGGCGGGGCCCTGCGGTTGACGGCGGAGGCCGGGCAACTGCTGAGCATCTGGCGCCAGTCCCCGCTGCGGGTGCTGGCCCGACTGCACCTGGTGGCGGCCGGTGGCGCCCCGGCCGCCGACGCGGGCGTCGAGGGGGAGCGCGTGGGCCGGCCCCGGCTCGCCGGGGAATCGGTCGACGAGCCCCTGGTCGAGCTCCCGCTGCCGGGCGCGGCGGAGGTGGCGGCCCGGCTGGACGGGCTGTCCCGGCTGATCGTCGCGGGCGGCGCGGCCCCGGCGCTGGTGACGGCGGCGGTGGTGCACGGCGAACTGCTGGCGCTGCGGCCCTTCGGCTCCCACAACGGTCTGGTGGCCCGGGCGGCCGAGCGGATCGTGCTGATCAACAGCGGCCTGGACCCGAAGGCGATCTGTCCGGCGGAGGTGGGGCACGCGGAGCAGGGGCGGGCCGCGTACCTCGCGGCCCTGGACGGCTACGTCTCGGGGACCCCGGAGGGCATG
The DNA here is from genome assembly GCF_049606955.1 of Streptomyces dryopteridis. Taxonomy (NCBI): domain Bacteria; kingdom Bacillati; phylum Actinomycetota; class Actinomycetes; order Kitasatosporales; family Streptomycetaceae; genus Streptomyces; species Streptomyces dryopteridis. The sequence continues at coordinate 3,185,921 of NZ_CP187113.1, forward strand.
GCCCTGTGGATCGCGCACTGCGGGCGGTCGGTGGAGCTCGGGGTGCGCGAGTCCACGGCGGTGTGCGAGGCGCTCCAGCGCGGCGCGGCCTGAGGCCGGAGCCCGGGCGGGCCGGGTCGGGACGAAAAAGCGCGGCGACACCGTCCTGCTCGTGGTGTCGCCGCCTGGCATGGGCGTCGAGTTACCAAGCGTCCTCGATGGTTGCCCATCAGGTCGGGAGCTCTGCCCGTTCCCTGGTGCGGCTGGCCCGTAATCGACGGGTCGACGTCGCGTGGGTGCTCGGCGTTCATGCAATGCGGTCCGTGTGGCCTTGCTGCGTTTTAAAGATGATCCTCTCGGATGTCCTTGGTCTCGCGGGCCGTTGACTCCTTTGTACTCCGATTCCGGGACGAACGAAACCCCTGGCCTCTTTCTTTACTTTTGGCTTCAAACACCCGTGAATCGGACATTCGGGTTCCCGCAGGTCAGGCGGAGGCCCGCCGACGGCTCGCGTACCAGACCAGCCCGGCCGTGGCGGCCGCCGCGCCGACCGCCGCCGCCGCGACCAGGGCGGGACGCGCGGGCATGGAGAACCCGGGCAGGCGCTGCTTGAGGCGCACGGGCCGGTCGAAGACCAGCACGGGCCACTCGCGGGCCACGGCCTCCTTGCGCAGGGCCCGGTCCGGATTGACCACGTGCGGGTGCCCCACGGCCTCCAGCATCGGCACGTCGGTGACGGAGTCGCTGTACGCGTAGCAGCGCGCCAGGTCGTAGCCCTCGGACTCGGCCAACTCCCGTACCGCCTCGGCCTTGGTGGGCCCGTAGGCGTAGTACTCGATGTCGCCGGTGTAGCAGCCGTCCTCGCCGACCACCATGCGGGTGGCGACCACGCGGTCGGCGCCCAGCATCGCGCCGATCGGTTCGACCACCTCGGCCCCGGAGGAGGAGACGATGACCACGTCCCGGCCGGCGGTGTGGTGGGCCTCGATCAGCGAGGCGGCCTCGTCGTAGATGATCGGGTCGATCAGGTCGTGCAGCGCCTCCGCGACGATCTCGCGCACCTGCTGCACGTTCCAGCCCTTGCACAGGGCGGACAGGTATTCCCGCATCCGTTCCATCTGGTCGTGGTCGGCCCCACCGGCCAGAAAGATGAACTGCGTGTAGGCGGTGCGCAGCACGGCGCGCCGGTTGATCAGGCCGCCCTGATAGAAGGACTTGCCGAAGGTGAGGGCGCTCGACTTCGCGATGACCGTCTTGTCCAGGTCGAAGAAGGCGGCGGTGCGGGGCAGCGGGCGCGGCGAGGGCTGGTTTTCCACGGGTCGAGCATATGCGCCCACCATTCGGCGTAAGGTGTGGCGCGTGGGTTTGCCTGAGAGGGCTCTCGGGTACACCATGGAAGTCACGGATCGTTCGCGACCGTGCTAACCCGGTCTGGCTCCTCCCCCCCCCGAGTCGGACCGTGGGGACGACCCCCGCTCTCCCCCCCGGCGGGGGTCGTCGCATGTCCGGACGCGGTTTGCCGCCTCCTTCGGGCCCTCGACGGCCTCATTCGTTCCCCCCTTCCCCAGGGCGCCACTCTCGGCGCGCGGGCTCCCGCGTCCCGACTTCCGTCACTCAGGGTAATCGCGCGGCGGCGCAGGGGGAACTCGCTCGTTGGGGTGAGGAAGTTATTCACAGGCTGTGGGTTGTCCACAGATTTCACTCAAGATCCACTTCTTTTTCCGTTCCCCGGCAGGGTGATTCCGCGTCGCGAAGTCCGTGACGGTGGATTTGTCGTGTGAAGGGGGCGGAGATCGTGCGTCGATCGAAGTCGAACGTGAACGGGCGGGCCGCGGAGTTCGCCGGTGCCGGGCCCGCGGCCCCGACCGCCGGGCCGTTGATCCTGACCCGTGATCCCGCGCTCGTCGAGGACCTCGCGCGGCTGTGCGCCGTCGCCGGCCCGGAGCCTCGGATCGCGGGCGGCGACCGCGACGGTCCCCCCGGGGACCCCGGCGGTGCCGAGGGGCCGGCGGCCTGGCGGGACGCGCCCCTGGTGCTCGCGGGCCCGGACGCCGCCGACCGGTATCCCCGTCGGCCCCGCCGCCAGGGCGTCCTCATGGTGGCCCCCGCCCCGGTCGACGCGGCCGAGGAGGCCGACCTGTGGCGGCGGGCCGTCGCCATCGGGGCCGAGGACGTCCTGTTCCTGCCGGCCGCGGAGGCCCGGCTCCTGGACCGGCTCGCGGACCTCGCCGACGGGCCCGGCCGCCCCGCGCTCACCGTCGGCGTCCTCGCGGGCAGCGGCGGCGCCGGGGCCTCGACCCTGGGCGCGGCCCTCGCCCTCGCCGCCGCCCGCGACCGCGCCCCCAGCACCCTGATCGACGCCGACCCCCTCGGCGGGGGCCTCGGTGCCCTCCTCGGCCGGGACCCGGCCCCCGGGCTGCGCTGGCCCGAGATCGCCGGGGTGCGCGGCCGGATCGACAGCCGGGCCCTGGCCGAGGCCCTGCCCGCCCAACGCGGGGTCCGCTGCCTGACCTGGGAGGGGCCCGAGCGGCGACCGCCGATCCGCCCCGACACGATGGGCGCCGTGCTCGACGCCGCCCGCCGGCGTGGCGGGTGCGTGGTCGTGGACCTGCCGCGCGCCCCCGACGGGCCGGTCCTCGCGGCCCTGGACCACCTCGACCTCCTGCTGCTCGTGGCGGACGCGGAATCCCGCCGGATCACGGCCGCCCACCGCACCGCGCAACCCCTGCGCGACCGGGTCACCGACCTGCGGGCCGTGGTCCGGGACCGGGGCCGCGCGGGGCCCGCCCCGAGCGCCGTCGCCGCGACCCTCGGCCTGCCGCTGGCCGGGGAACTGCCGGAGGACCCCGGACGCCGGGAGCGTCCCGGATTCCGCCGGGGCGACCCCCTCGCCAGGTTTTCCACAGCCCTGTGGGCGCGGCTGCGCGGCCCCCGGGAACCGGAGGAGGTGCGCGCCGCGTGAGCGCCCCACTCCTGGACGCCGTCCGCCGGCACCTCGTCGAACAGGGCGCCGAGCCCACGCCGGCCCGGGTGGCCGCCGCGCTGCGGGCCCAGGGCCCGATGCTCGGCGGCGCCGAGGTCCTGGGGGCCACGGCGGAGCTCCGCTCCGAACTCGTGGGCGCCGGCCCCCTCGAACCGCTCCTCGCCGATCCCGAGGTCACCGACGTGCTCGTCGCGGCCCCCGATCGGGTGTGGGTGGACCGGGGCCGCGGGCTGGAACTGACCGCCGTCACCTTCCCCGACGCCGCGGCCGTGCGCCGACTGGCCGGACGCCTGGCCGCCGCGGCCGGCCGTCGGCTGGACGACGCCCGCCCCTGGGTGGACGCCCGGCTCCCTGACGGCACCCGACTGCACGCCGTCCTGCCGCCGGTCGCCGTGGGCTGCACCTGCCTCTCCCTGCGGGTCCTGCGCCCGCGAGCCTTCACCCTGGCCGAGTTGACGGCCGCGGGCACCCTGCCCGTCGGCGGGGAGGCGGTGCTGCGGGCCGTGGTCGAGGCCCGGCTGTCGCTGCTGATCTCCGGTGGCACGGGCACCGGGAAGACCACCCTGCTCGGGTGCCTGCTCGGTCTCGTGGGGCCCGGCGAGCGCATCGTCGTGGCCGAGGACTCGGCCGAACTCCGCCCGGACCACCCGCACGTGGTGCGGTTGGAGGCCCGGCCCGCGAACCAGGAGGGCGCGGGCCTGGTCACCCTCACCGACCTCGTGCGGCAGGCCCTGCGGATGCGGCCGGACCGGCTGGTCGTCGGCGAGGTGCGGGGCGCGGAGGTCGCCGACCTGCTGGCCGCGCTCAACACCGGGCACGCCGGCAGCGCGGGCACGGTCCACGCCAATACGGCCGCGCAGGTGCCGGCCCGGCTGGAGGCCCTCGGCAGCGGCGCCGGACTGGACCGGGCCGCGTTGCACAGTCGGCTCGCGGCGGCCGTGGACCTGGTGCTGCACCTCGTGCGCGACCGGCGGGGCCGGCGTCGGCTCTCCGAGATCCACCTGCTGGAACGCGCCCGGGAAGGCCCCGGGTGGGTGCGCACCGTGCCCGCCTTGAGCTGGGGTCCGGACGGGTTCGTCCGGGACGTGGGCTGGGACCGGCTGCGGGCCAGGCTGGACGGTCGGCGGTGACCGGCGGGTGGGCCCTGCCGGTGGCCGGGGCCGTCGGATGCGCGGCGCTCCTCTGGCCCGGTCGCCGAGCCAGAGCCTGGGGGACGGGCGCGGGCGGGCTCGCGCGTCGGCCGTCCGGCCCGGGCCGGGCGGTGCGGGTCGTGGACCGGCGGGGGCGCGGGGCCGGGGCCACCGGGGGGCCGGGGACTCGGGCCGTGTGGGCGGCGCCGGTGCTGGGCGCGGCGGTGGGGTGGTGCGGGGAGTCCCTCCTGCCCGTGGCGGCGGGGCTGTTGGCCGTGCCGGCCCTGCGGGCGGCCGGGCGTCGTCGGGCGGGGGCGAGGCTGCGGCGGGCCCGTGAGGACACGGTGCTCGATCTGTGCGGGGCGGTCGCGGCCGAACTGCGGGCCGGCTCCCAACCGGACGGGGCGCTGGTCGCCGCCGCGCGACCGCCGGGGGCGCCGGGCCCGTCGGGCGACCGGCCCGGCCCGTGCGGCCCTGGTTCGGTGGGGTGGTGGGCGTGGGTGCGGGGCCGGTGGGAGCGGGCCGGCGTGCCGAGGGCGCCGGACCCGCCCCGGTGGCCGGTGCCCACCGGGATCCTCGCGGCCGCGACCTTCGGCGGGGACGTGCCCGGGGCCCTGGCGGAGGCGGCCCGGGAACCGGGGGCCGGGGGTCTGGCGGGCATGGCCGCGTGCTGGCGGGTGGCCGCCGACGGCGGTGCGGGCCTGGCCGGGGGTCTCGACCGGGTCGAGCGGGCCCTGCGGGCCGAGCGGGACGAACGGGAGGCGATCGAGGCCCGGTCGGCCGGCGTGGGGACCACCGTGGGCGTGTTGGCGGCCCTGCCCGCGTTCGGCCTCGCCCTCGGGACGGCCCTCGGGGCCCGTCCGCTGTGGGTGTTGCTGCACACGGCGCCCGGCTGGGCCTGCCTGCTGCTCGGCGGGGCCTTCGAAGGTGTGGGGATCTGGTGGTGCCGGCGCATCCTGCGCGGCGCGACGAAGGGGTGAGCGATGTGAGCGGTGTGACGAGGGTGGTGCGGGCCGGTGTCCGGGTCGGTGGCAGCGCGGGGAGAGAGGGGGATCGGTGGGGGCGTGAACTTCCGCTCGCGGCCGAACTCCTGGCCTCCTGTCTGATCGCCGGCGCCGATCCGGTGGACGCGGCCGAGGCGGTGGGACGCGCGCTGGGCGGCCCGGTCGGGCGGGCCTTCGCCCGGGTCGAGGCCGATCTGCGGCTCGGTGGCGAACCGGCGGCGGCCTGGGCCGGGTTGGGGGCGCGGCCCGGGGCCGCGCGGTTGGCGGGCTGTCTGGAGCGGGCCGCGCGCAGCGGGGCTCCGGCGGCCGAGGCGGTGGGCCGGATCGCCGAGTCCATACGGGCCGAACGCGGCCGGCGCGCCGTGGCGCGGGCGGCCCGGGCCGAGGTCCTGGTGACGGTGCCCGTGGGTCTGTGCTTTCTGCCCGCCTTCCTCGCGTGGGGCGTGGCTCCGGTGGTGATCGGGATGGCGGCGACGCTGCTGTCCGGGAAATGAGGGGACGTCATGGGGCGTGCCGCAAGGGAGAGGAAGACGGAGATGGGTGTGGGAACGGACGTGCTCGTGGGCCGGGTCCGGCGGGTGTGGGCGGGACGGGTGCGCGGGGACGAGGGGATGTCGACCTCCGAGTACGCGATGGGGACCATCGCGGCCTGCGGGTTCGCGGCGGTCCTGTACAAGGTCGTGACCAGCGACGCGGTCTCCGGGGCACTCGCGGCGGCCGTGCAGCGAGCTCTCGATGCGCCGTTCTGAGGGCGCGGCCGGCCCCGATCGGGGCTATGTGACGGCCGAGGCGGCGCTGGTGATCCCGGCCTTGGTGCTGTTCGTCGGGCTGCTGGTCTGGGCCCTGTCGGCCGTGGCGGTGTCGTTGAGGTGCGGCGACGCGGCCCGCGTCGCCGCGCGGGCGGCGGCCCGTTCGGAGTCGCCCGCGACCGTCGCGGAGTTGGCGCGGGCGGCGGGTCCGGCGCGGGCCCGGGTCACGGTCGAACGGGAGGGGGAGCTGTGGCGCGTGACGGTGCGGGCCCCCGCCCCGGGGCCGGTCCCGCTGCCGGGCGGGGTCTCGGGTCGGGCGGTGGCCTGGGCCGAGGACGAGATCGGCACGGCCGGGGAGGGGAGGGGCGGATGAGCCGGACGGGCGCCGGCGTGGCGCGGGGGAGGGGGGACGCGGGGTTCGCCACCGTGTGGGCCCTCGTGATCGTGGCGCTGACGATGGTGGTGTTCGGCGCGGTCCTGGCGCTGGGGCACGTGACCCTGGTGCGCCAGCGGGTCGCCGGCGCGGCCGATCAGGCGGCCCTGGCGGCGGCGACGCGGTGGCGGGGAGGCGAGGACGCGGCCTGTGGCGCCGCGCGGCGGGTGGCGGGGGAGTGGGGTGCGCGGCTGACGCGGTGTTCGGTCGAGGGGGAGGTGGTACGCGTGTGGGTCGAGGGGCGCCCGGGGCCGTTCGTCCCCAGGACCGAGGCCCGCGCCGGCCCACCCCCCGAGCCCGTCCCACCGATCCCACCGGCCGTCCCGGGCCCCGGCGAGGACCTCAGTGGTCGGTGAGGAGGCGGGTGAGGAGGCGCAGGGCGCCCCGCTTGTGGAGGGGGTCGTTGCCGTTGCCGCACTTCGGGGACTGGACGCACGAGGGGCAGCCCGCCTCGCACTCGCAGGCCGCGATGGCGTCGCGGGTGGCCGTGAGCCAGGGACGGGCCTGGTGGAAGGCGCGTTCGGCGAAGCCGGCGCCGCCGGGGTGGCCGTCGTGGACGAACACGGTCGGGGCCTGGGTGTCGGGGTGCAGGGGGATCGAGACCCCGCCGATGTCCCAGCGGTCGCAGGTCGCGAAGAGCGGCAGCAGGCCGATGGAGGCGTGCTCGGCCGCGTGCAGGGCGCCGCCGAGGATCTCGGGGGAGATGCCGGCCCGGTCGAGCTGGTCCTCGGTCACCGTCCACCAGACGGCCCGCGTGCGCAGGGTGCGCGGCGGCAGGTCGAGTTTGGTCTCGCCCAACACCTCGCCGGTGATCAGTCTGCGGCGCAGGAAGGAGACGACCTGGTGGGTGACCTCCACCGAACCGAGGCAGAGCCGGGCCGGGCCCCACGGGACCTCGGTCTCGGTGTCGAGCACGCTGATCGAGGTCACGTCGCGGGCCGTCGTGGAGTACGGCGGATCGGCGCGGTGGACCAGGGCCACCGAGTCCGTCAGGTCGAGTTTGTCGACCAGGTACGTGCGGCCCTGGTGCAGGTGGACGGCGCCCTCGTGGACGGCGCTGTGGGCGGCGGTCTCGTCGACCGTGCCGAGCAGCCGCCCGGTCTCGTTCTCCACGATCTGCACCGGCCGGCCACCCGTGCCCCGGATGTCGGTGAGGTCCGAGGCCCGCTCCCGGCGGGTCCAGTGCCAACCCGTGCTCCGCCGGCGCAGCAGCCCGGCCCGCTCCAACCGGGGCAGCAGCTCGGGCGCGGACGGGCCGAACAGGTCGAGATCGGGCTCCGTCAACGGCAGTTCGGCGGCGGCCGCGCACAGGTGCGGGGTGAGGACGTAGGGGTTGTCCGGGTCCAGCACCGTGGCCTCCACGGGCCGGTCGAACAGGGCCTCCGGATGGTGCACGAGGTAGGTGTCCAAGGGGTCGTCGCGGGCCACCAGTACGGCGAGGGCGCCCTGACCGGCCCGACCCGCCCGACCGGCCTGCTGCCACAACGAGGCGCGGGTGCCGGGGTAGCCGGTGATGAGGACCGCGTCCAGTCCGGCCACGTCCACGCCCAGTTCGAGGGCGGTGGTCGCGGCCAGGCCCAGCAGCTCACCCGAGTGCAGGGCGGCTTCCAGCGCCCGGCGCTCCTCCGGGAGGTAGCCGCCCCGATACGCGGCGATCCGGCCGGGCAGGCTCCGGTCCACCTCGGCGAGGCGTTCCTGCGCGATCAGCGCGATCAGCTCCGCTCCCCGCCGCGACCTGACGAACGCGACGGTCCGAACGCCCTGGACCACGAGGTCGGTGAGCAGCTCGGCGGTCTCGGCGGTCGCGGTGCGACGCACCGGCGCGCCCTTCTCGCCGGTGCGTTCCGTCAGGGGCGGCTCCCACAGCGCGAACACGAGCTCCCCGCGCGGGGAGCCGTCGTCCGTCACGGCCGTCACGTCCAGGCCGACCAGCCTGCTCGCGGCCGTCGCCGGATCCCCGGCGGTCGCGGAGGCCAGCAGGAACACGGGCTCGGATCCGTAGCGGGCGCACAACCGGCGCAGCCGGCGGATCACCTGCGCCACGTGGCTGCCGAACACGCCCCGGTAGGTGTGGCACTCGTCGATCACCACGTAGCGCAGCGCGCGCAGGAAGGAGGACCAGCGGGCGTGGCCGGGCAGGACGCCCCGGTGCAGCATGTCGGGGTTGGTGAGCACGAGGTTGGCGTACTGGCGCACCCACTCGCGTTCCTCGACCGGGGTGTCCCCGTCGTACACGGCCGCCCGCACCGCGTGCCCCAGGGGCGCGGCGAGTTCACGGACCGCCCGCCGCTGGTCGGCGGCCAGGGCCTTGGTGGGCGCCAGGTACAGGGCGGTGGCCCCGCGACCGTTCGCGGCCCGGGCCCCGTCCGCGAGGGCGGAGAGCACGGGGGCCAGATAGGCCAGGGACTTGCCCGAGGCCGTGCCGGTGGCGACCACCACCGAACGCCCGTCGAGGGCGTGCTCGGCGGCGGCCGCCTGATGGGTCCAGGGGTGCTCGATGCCGTGCGCGCCGATGGCCGCGATCACGTCCGCGCGGATGCGGTCGGGCCAGACCGCATGACGACCCGCTCGCGGGGGCAAGTGCTCCGTATGGGTGATGCGTGCGGCGCGGGACGGGCCCCCGACGAGGCGGTCCAGGACCGTGTCGGGGCCGGGTCGGGAGTCCCCCGGTGCCGCGGCCGGCCCGGGTCGATGAGTATTGGCCATTGGAACCGAGTGTGTCACCGGTGTGCGGGACAATGGACCAAAGGCGTCGTGCGCGCCTGCCGGTAAGTGATTGAATGCCATCGCGGCAGCCGATCCCTTTCCCGCCTACGGTGGGGAAGGCCCCTGGGGGGCGCCGCTCGATAGCAAGGTGCTGGAGGATCCGTGGACCTGTCCCTGTCGACTCGCACTGTCGGCGATCGTACGGTCGTTGAGGTCGGTGGCGAGATTGATGTGTATACCGCGCCCAAGCTGCGCGAGCAGTTGGTCGAGTTGGTGAACGACGGCAGCTACCACCTGGTTGTCGACATGGAGCGGGTGGACTTCCTCGACTCCACCGGTCTCGGCGTGCTCGTGGGCGGCCTGAAGAGGGTGCGCGCGCACGAGGGCTCGCTGCGGCTCGTCTGCAACCAGGAGCGCATCCTGAAGATCTTCCGGATCACCGGTCTCACCAAGGTGTTCCCGATCCACACCAGTGTGGACGACGCCGTCAACGCCACCGACTGACGGGGTCGGCCGGGCCCACCGGTCGATCGCAGGAGAACCATCGACGGGGGCGTCGGGCCGGTCGACCGGCCCGTGCCCCTGTTCGTCACGCCCGAAGTCCGAGGGGGATGCGCAATGGCCACCGTGGAACTCCGCTTCAGCGCCCAGCCCGAGCACGTGCGGACGGCCCGGCTCGTGGCCGCCGCCGTCGCCCGTCGGGCCGGGGTCGACGAAGCCGTGCTCGACGAGGTCAGACTCGCCGTGGGCGAGGCGTGTTCGCGTGCCGTCGGACTGCACCGCACCCACGGGATCGGGTCGCCGGTGCGGGTGGTGCTGACGGAGGAGGAGAAGAGCTTCTCCATCGAGGTCGGGGACGAGGTCCCGGGCCCCGAGAGCGGGGCGATCGGGTCGGAGCCGGTGCCGGCGATCGACGCCGTCCTCGACCCCGACATCGAGGGCGAGGACGAGATGGGCCTCGCCGTGATCAGCGGCCTGGTGGACGACGTGGCCGTCACCACCGGCGCCGGGGGCGGCGCCATCCGGATGACCTGGCCCCTGCACGGTTCCGGCGCGCTGAGCGGCTGAGCCCGCGCGCGGCCCCGGGCCGCGCCCACGACGGACCCCCGACGGGCCCGCGCCGTCCGGCGCGGGCCCGTCCCCGTCTGCGCCGACCGGGCGATTCGGCATGTCATCGGGCCCGCCGGCGGGCGATCTGCGGGAAGCTCGCCTTTCCGTCCGCACCGTCCGCACGGCCCGCGGCGTGCGCGCTGCCGTCGCCGTCGGGGCCGGTGGGACCCCGCACGCCCAGGAGCACGCATGACGGGACTCCTCCCCCCGCCCGGAACCGCCCACGGCCCGGGCCCCCTGGCCGCCGCCGTCCTCACCGAGGACAACCGCCTGCTCCTGCTCGCCCTCGTCGCCCTCGCGGGTGTCGGGCTCGCGCTCGCCCGGACGCTGTACCGGCGGGCACCGGCCGGGCCGGCCGACGGGGCCGGGCGCGCGGCGCCCGCGGCCGATCCCGGGGACCGGCTGCCGGCCCTGACGGCGCTCGCGGTCCTCGGCTTCTGGGCCCTCTTCCCGCTGCCCGCCGACACCTGGTCGGAGCGGGCCGGCCGGTCGGCGTTCTTCCTGCTCGGGGCCCTGTTCTCGGTCGTGACCGGGTACGTGGCGGCCGGGTCGGCGGCCCGGCCGGGCCCGCGTCCGGCCGGCGCGGCGGTGGTCTGCGCCCTCGGCCTCGGCGTGCTCGGCACCTCCGGGGCGGTCCTCGTGTACGCCGCCGACGCGCCCCGGGTGCTGACCGGATACGCGCTCGGCGCGGCCCTCGTCGCCGTGTTCGTCCGCGCGACGGGCCGGACCGCCGGCCGGGTCGCGGACCTCGTGGAGTCCCAGGCCGTGCTCGCGGTCGTGGCCCTGGCCGCGGGGCAGACGGTGCTCGGGGACCTCGGGCTGGTGCTCGCCCCGGTGTGCGCGGCGGCGGGCCTGCTCGCGGCGGTGCTCGGCGCGTTCCTCGCCCCGCGCGGGCCGCTGCTGTGGGCCGTGCCCTGCCTGCTCGGGCCGGTCGGCGCGGTGTGGTCGGCGGCGCCCGCGCGGTACGCGGAGCTGCGCGGGATCGGGAGCGCCGACCTCGCGCGCGCGGCCGGGGACCCCTGCGTCACGGTGTCGGCGGCCCTGGCCCTCGGGCTCGTGCTCGCGCTCCTGGCCGGCCGGCTCGGCACGGAGGCCGCGCGCGCCGCGGACCGGGAGCGCCGACCCCTGCTGACGGGCCTGTGCGCGGCCGTGCCGCTCGGCCTCGCGGGCCTCCTCGCGCCGCTCCTGTTCGACGCCCCGGCCGCCCTGGTGCCGTTCGCGGCGGCGCTGGTCGGCGTCGGCCTGGGGCTGGGGCACGGGGCCTTCGCGGCGGCCGGTGTCCGGGTGCCGAGGCTCGCCGGGGCGGTGTCCCTGGTCGGGGCGCTCGCCCTGCTGGGGGCGTACGCGGCGGTGGTGCGCACGGCGTGGCGGGCCACGGGCCGGGGGGAGGGCGCGTTCGACGTGCTGCTCGACCCCACCCGGATCGGGAACCCGGTCGGGGCCGGGCTCGGGCTCGCGGCGGTGCTCGTCTCGGCGTGGGCGGCGGCCCGACCGGCGGGCCGGCGGGTGTGGGCGGCGCCGGCGCTGCTCGGCGCGGCGCTGCCCCTGGCGCTGGGCTTCGGGTTCGGCGCGGGCGCGCCGGCCTGGTGCGCGGCGGCGGTGCTCGGCTGCGGGGTGGTCGCGGCGGTCCTCGGCCCCGGGGCCGGGACGGGTGTGCGGGCCGGGATCGGGCGGGTTTGGGGGCCGTTCGCGAAGGTCCTGGGGCTGGTCGCGCTGGTGATCGCGCCGGCGGCGGTGTGGGTGGGGGCCGGTGCGCCGGGCGGGCCCGCGTGGGTGCGGTGGGCCGTGGTGGGAGTGGCCGGGGCGGTGGCCCTCGGCGCGGTGGTGGCCCTGGTGGTCGGGGTGCGGCGGGGCGTGGACGGCGGGTTCGGGCCGGTCGGTGGGGAGCTCGGGGCGGGGGCCCTGTGGGGCCCGCCCGCGTGGGCCGTCCCGGTCCCGCCCGCCGCGACCTGGGGCGGAACGGGCGCTGCCGGTTCGGGTTGGGGGGTGCCGGCCGCGTCGGACGGGCGGGCCGTGCCGGTCGGGGTCGGGGATCTCACACCCGGGGTCCCCTCCGTGCCCGCGCCGGCGCCCGCCGGGGACCGGGACGAACGCCCGCCGCTCGACACCCCGGACCCGGGAGGGGTCGGCGCGCCGACCGGGCCGACGCCGGCCGACTCCGAGGCCCCGCAACGCGACTGACGGCGTGTCGGGCCCCGGCGGGTCGCCGGGACCGGCTCCGGCGGCGGGGCGTGCGACCGAATGGCGGACCGGCGGCGCGATGCGACGCGTCGTCAGTCCGCCTTGACGCACGGGCGATCGGGCGCCGTGTAGCCTCCGGGCCGAGAGCCACGGAAGGGACCGATCCGGTGAAGAAGAAGGCGAACAGGCTGACGGCCGCCCTGACCGGCGGCGCGGTGCTCGCGCTCGTGCTGACCGGCTGCGGCGGCGGCGACGAGGACGCGGAGGCCAAGAAGAAGACCGACGCCTGGGCCAAGACGGTGTGCGACGCCTGGAAGCCCGAGGTGGAGAAGATCCGCAAGGCCGAGGAGGACATCAAGAAGGTGTCCGGCGACGCGACCAAGCCGGAGGAGGTGAAGACCGCCGACTCCGCGGCCTTCGGCAACATCGCGGCGGCCTACAAGGCGCTCGGCGCGGCCGTCACCAACGCGGGGGTGCCCCCGGTCTCCTCCGGGAAGTCGGCGCAGACCGAGGCCGTGGGCAAGTTCGACAAGACCTCCCAGGGCTACACCGCCCTCAAGACCCGCATCGACGCCCTCGACACCAAGGACCAGGCGAAGTTCGCCAAGGACCTCGGCGAGATCGCCAAGGGCATCGACCCGCTGGTCACCGAGGCCAAGAGCGGGTTCGAGCAGCTCGACAAGGCGGGCCTGTCGGCGGCCATGAACGCGCAGCCGGGCTGCAAGGACACCGCCCCCGCCAAGAGCTGAGGCCGCCGGTCGGCGGGCGTCCGGCGTCGGGCGCCCCGCCCCGGACGTTCGAGGCGGGCACGGGCCGTGCCGGTGTGGCCGGCCCGTGCGGGTCGCCCGCCACAATGGGGGACGTGAGTACCAGCAGCCTCCCCCGTCTCCCCGCATCCGATCGCGCCGCGTCCCTGCGCGCCGCCCTGCTCGCCGCCGGCTTCACCTCCGACGGCCTGCTCGACCTGCTCGGCGCCCCCGCGTACGCCGCGCTCGCCCGCAGCGAGACCGTGCCGGCCCTGCGGGCCACCCGTTCCGGGGGCCCGCAGGCGACCCTGACCCGGCTGTTCCTGCTGCGGCGGCCCGTGCCGGAGGCGGAGGCGGCGGCCGTGCTGCCGGTCGCCGAGGCCCTGGCCGACGGCTGGCTGCGCCGGGTCGACGGGGCGGGCGCGCCGGACGAGAAGGCCGGCGAGTGGCTGGCGGCGACCGTGGACGTGCGGCCGTACGCCGGGCCCGACGGCGAGGACTGGTTCATCGTCTCCGACCTCGGCTGCGCCGTCGGCGGGGCCGGGGGGATCGGCAGCCGCGAGGAGGGCGTGGTGCTCGGGGTCGGCGGGGCCTCCACCACCCTGGCCGGGATCACCGTCCGTGAACCGGTGGGTTCGGTGCTCGACCTCGGCACCGGCTCCGGGATCCAGGCCCTGCACGCCTCCGCGCACGCCACCCGGGTGACCGCCACCGATGTCAACCCGCGGGCCCTGGAGTTCACCCGGTTGACCCTGGCCCTGTCCGGCGCCCCGGCCGCCGACCTGCGCGTCGGCTCCCTGTTCGAGCCCGTGGGCGAGGAACGCTACGACCTGATCGTCTCCAATCCGCCCTTCGTCATCTCCCCCGGCGCCCGCCTCACCTACCGCGACGGCGGCATGGCCGGCGACGAACTCTGCCGCACCCTCGTGCGGCGCGCAGGGGAGCACCTGAACCCCGGGGGTTACGCCCAGTTCCTGGCCAACTGGGAGCACACGGCCGACGAGGACTGGCGCGAGCGGCTGCGGGGCTGGCTGCCCGCCGACTGCGACGCGTGGATCGTGCAGCGCGAGACCCAGGACGTGACCCAGTACGCCGAACTGTGGCTGCGCGACGGCGGCGATCACCGGGAGGACCCCGAGGAGTACGCGCGCCGCTACGAGGACTGGCTCACGGAGTTCGAGGGGCGCGGGGTGAGCGCCGTCGGCTTCGGTTGGCTGACCCTGCGCAAGCGGCCCGCCGGGGCCGCCGACACCGAGCGCACGATCGTCATCGAGGAGTGGCCGCACCCGATCGAGCAGCCGCTCGGGCCCTGGGTGGCGGCCCAGTTCGCGCGCTGGGACCACCTGCGCGAGCACGACGACGCCGGACTCCTCGCCGGGCACTTCCGGCTCGCCGACGAGGTCGTGCAGGAGCAGGTCGGGCTGCCCGGCGCGGAGGACCCCGAGCACGTGGTCCTGCGGCAGAACCGGGGCATGCGCCGGGCCACGAAGGTGGACACGGTCGGCGCCGGGTTCGCCGGGGTCTGCGACGGCACGCTGAGCGCCGGGCGGATCCTCGACGCCATCGCGCAGCTCGTGGACGAGGACCCGGTCGTGCTGCGCGACCGCACCCCCGAGGCGATCCGGATGCTCGTGGACCAGGGCTTCCTGGAGCCGGTGCCCGCGGCCGACGCCGGGCGCTGACCGGCATCGCCCGGCCCCCGGGTGGGCGGTCGCGTGCCGGCGGCGCGCCGTTCACCCGGGGTTCGCGCCCCGTACCCCGGGGGCTGCCACGCTCACTGCCACCAGCGGATCCGGGGGGATCCACGAGCGGCTCCGGGGCGTCCGGGGGGACGGGGGGACCACATGGAGACCGGACCGGCGATCTTCGCCTCGGTCGTGTTCCTGCTGTTCGGAGCCGCTCTGCTGGTCTGGACCACGGGCAGGCTGCTGCACCGCGCGCCCGTCGCGCTCGGGGTGCGCCCCGCGCTCGCCGTGCCCCTGACCATCGGCGCCGGGCTGCTCTCGGTCGCCCTCGGCCTCTGGTGCGCCGCCCGGATCTGACCCGGCTCCGCCCGGATCCGAGACGGCTTCGCGCGGGCCGGGACACCCCGGCGCGCGCCCACCCGCGCGCGGGGCGACCGCCTCGCGCGCCCCGGGAATGCGATCTCGAACACCCCACCGGACCCGGGGCACGCCGGCCGCGCGCTCGGGTCCCGAACGGGTCGCGCTCGCGCCCCGCTCCCGTCACGATTACCCCGAGCCCTGCGGGCGCACGGCTGTGACCAGCGCCGAAGCCTCCGAGCGGGGACCCCGCTCGGGCGCGGCCAGACGGCCCTTCCACCACTCTGCCCGGTGATCGGCGCGCGCCCGGCGGGACATCCGGGCGGCAGAACCGGCACTTGTCGGGTTACCGTTCGAGTGGCCGTTGCGGGCTTGTGCCGTTTGACACGGGGGCGGGTTGTACCGTCACACTCCGCAGCGTCGCCGAAAGCGACCGAGTGCCGACCGGAGAGAAGAGCCAAGTTGTCCCCGACCAGCGAGACCGCAAAGGGCGGCCGGCGACTCGTCATCGTCGAGTCCCCTGCCAAGGCGAAGACGATCAAGGGCTACCTGGGCCCTGGGTACGTCGTCGAGGCGAGCGTCGGGCACATCCGCGACCTCCCCAACGGCGCCGCCGAGGTGCCCGAGAAGTACACCGGAGAGGTCCGGCGGCTCGGCGTGGACGTGGAGCACGACTTCGCGCCCGTCTACGTCGTGAACTCCGACAAGAAGGCACAGGTCAAGAAGCTCAAGGAGCTGCTGGCCGAATCCGACGAGCTCTTCCTCGCCACCGATGAGGACCGCGAGGGCGAGGCCATCGCGTGGCACCTCCAGGAAGTCCTCAAGCCGAAGGTCCCCGTCCACCGGATGGTCTTCCACGAGATCACCAAGGACGCCATCCAGGCCGCCGTCGCCAACCCGCGCGAGCTGAACCAGCGCATGGTCGACGCCCAGGAGACCCGCCGCATCCTCGACCGCCTGTACGGCTACGAGGTCTCGCCGGTGCTGTGGAAGAAGGTCATGCGCGGCCTGTCCGCCGGCCGCGTGCAGTCCGTCGCCACCCGCCTCGTCGTCGAGCGCGAACGCGAGCGCATCGCCTTCCGCTCCGCCGAGTACTGGGACCTCACCGGCACCTTCGGAACCGGACGCGCCGCCTCCGACGGCGACCCTGCCTCCCTCGTCGCCCGCCTGCACTCCGTGGACGGCAAGCGCGTCGCGCAGGGCCGTGACTTCGGCCCCGACGGCCGGCTCAAGGGCGACGTGCTGCACCTGGACGAGGCGAACGCCCGCGCCCTGGCCGCCGGTCTCGCCGAGACCGCGTTCGCCGTGCGCTCGGTGGAGTCCAAGCCCTACCGCCGCTCCCCGTACGCCCCGTTCCGCACCACCACCCTCCAGCAGGAGGCCAGCCGCAAGCTGGGGTTCGGCGCCAAGGCCACCATGCAGGTCGCGCAGAAGCTGTACGAGAACGGCTTCATCACCTATATGCGCACCGACTCCACGACCCTCTCCGACACGGCCGTCACGGCCGCCCGGGCGCAGGTCACGCAGCTCTACGGCGCCTCGTACCTGCCGGAGAAGCCCCGGGTCTACGCGGGCAAGGTCAAGAACGCGCAGGAGGCGCACGAGGCGATCCGCCCCTCGGGTGATCGTTTCCGCACCCCGGCCGAGACCGGCCTGACCGGCGACCAGTTCCGGCTCTACGAGCTGATCTGGAAGCGGACCGTCGCCTCCCAGATGAAGGACGCGGTCGGCGACTCCGTCACCGTCCGGATCGCCGGGCGCGCCGCCGACGGCCGGGACGCCGAGTTCACCGCCTCCGGCAAGACCATCACCTTCCACGGGTTCATGAAGGCGTACGTCGAGGGCGCCGACGACCCGAACGCCGAACTCGACGACCGCGAGCGCCGGCTGCCGCAGGTCGCCGAGGGCGACGCGCTCGGCGCCGAGCGCATCGAGGCCGACGGGCACGCCACCAAGCCCCCGGCCCGCTACACCGAGGCATCGCTGGTCAAGGAGCTCGAAGAGCGCGAGATCGGCCGCCCGTCCACCTACGCGTCGATCATCGGCACGATCCTGGACCGCGGCTACGTGTTCAAGAAGGGCACCGCCCTGGTGCCCTCCTTCCTCTCCTTCGCCGTGGTCAACCTGCTGGAGAAGCACTTCGGCCGGCTCGTCGACTACGACTTCACCGCCCGCATGGAGGACGACCTCGACCGGATCGCCCGGGGCGAGGCCCAGTCCGTGCCGTGGCTCAAGCGCTTCTACTTCGGCGAGACCGAGGGCGCGGGCGCGCCCGCCGGCGCCGCCGACGCCGGCAACGGCGACGGCGACCACCTCGGCGGCCTGAAGGAACTCGTCACCGACCTCGGCGCGATCGACGCCCGGGAGATCTCCTCCTTCCCGGTCGGCGACGACATCATGCTGCGGGTGGGCCGCTACGGGCCCTACGTGGAGCGCGGCGAGAAGGGCGCCGAGGACCACCGCCGGGCCGACGTGCCCGAGGACCTCGCCCCCGACGAGCTGACCGTCGCCTACGCGGAGGAGCTCTTCGACAAGCCCAGCGGCGACTTCCGCCTCGGCACCGACCCGATCAGCGGCCACGAGATCGTGGCCCGCAACGGCCGGTACGGCGCGTACGTCACCGAGGAGCTGCCCGAGGGCACGCCGAAGACCGGCAAGAACGCCGTCAAGCCGCGCACCGCCTCCCTCTTCCAGTCCATGTCCCTGGACACGGTCACCCTGGCGGACGCCCTCAAGCTGATGTCCCTGCCCCGGGTGGTCGGCGCCGACGCCGAGGGCGTGGAGATCACCGCGCAGAACGGCCGCTACGGCCCGTACCTGAAGAAGGGGACGGACTCGCGGTCGCTGGAGACCGAGGACCAGCTCTTCACGATCACCCTGGAGCAGGCCCTCGCCATCTACGCGCAGCCCAAGCAGCGCGGTCGCGCCGCCGCCAAGCCCCCGCTGAAGGAACTGGGCACCGACCCGGTCAGCGAGCGGCCCGTGGTCGTCAAGGACGGGCGCTTCGGCCCGTACGTGACGGACGGCGAGACGAACGCGACCCTGCGGCGCGAGGACGACGTCGAGACCATCACCCCCGAGCGCGGCTACGAGCTGCTGGCCGAGAAGCGCGCGAAGGGACCGGCGAAGAAGGTCGCGAAGAAGGCGCCGGCGAAGAAGACCGCCGCCAAGAAGACCACCGCGACCAAGACGGCCGCGACGAAGAAGACGGCCGCCAAGAAGACCGCGGCCACCAAGACCACGGCCACGAAGACGGCGGCGAAGAAGACCACCACCGCCAAGAAGACGACCGCGGCCGCGAAGAAGACGACCGCGGCGGCGAGCGCGACCGCCGAGGACTGATCGGCGGGAGTAGGAGCCGAGTGACGCACGCGGGGCCGGGCCCCGTCCCTTTCGGGGACGGACCCGGCCCCCGGCGCGTTCCGCGGCGGACGCGCGGGCCGGTTGTACGGCGTGTCGCGCGCGTCGGCGGCGGAACCGGAAGCTCCCCGTCCGGCCGTCGGCCGGGTGCTCCCGGGCCCGCGCCGGCCCGCCCGGCCCAACCGGAACCACCCGCCCGGGTCCCCGCCCCCGCCCGGACCCGCTCGGCCGCCGCACACCCCTGCCCAACGGCTAGGCTGGGCGGATGACGCGAACCGAGCAACCGACGGCCGTCACCCCCACCTACGACGAGGCCCTCGCCGCGGACTCCCGCGAGCGGGCGGTGCGCGCCCTGCTGCGCACCCCCAGGCTCCGCCGGCTGTGGAGCGCCCAGGTGGTGAGCGGGGTCGGCGACGCCCTCGCCCTCCTCGTCCTCGTGCTGCTCTCGCTCCAGGCCGCCGTGGACACCGCGGCCTTCGGCGGCGGCTACCGGGGCGTGGCGTTGGTGGTCGCGACCGTGTTCGCCGTCCGCGCCCTGGCCGTACTGCTCTCCGGCGCGGTGCTGCTCGGCCCGCTCGCGGCACTGCTCGCGCCGGGCGGGAAGGTCGACCGCCGCTGGACCATGATCGGCGCGGACGGGGTGCGGCTCGCGCTGTTCGTCGTCGCGCCGCTCTGGCTCGACTGGCTGCCCGACCACGCGCTGATCCCGCTGCTGGCCAGCGTGTTCGTCGCCGGGATCGCCGAACGCCTGTGGACCATCGCCAAGGACAGCGCGGCCCCTGCCCTGCTGCCCGCGCCGCCCCCCGAGGGCGACGCCGTGCGGCCCCTGCCCGACCACCTCGACGCGCTGCGCCGGCTGAACCTGCGCACGAACTTCGCGGCCCTGCCGGTCGCGGCGGCCGTCCTGCTGCTGTCGGTGCTCGTCGGCAAGGCCCTGGGGCTGGGCGTGGACTGGTTCGCCGAGAACCACACCGCCCTGGGCTCGTACGTGGCCGCCGGGCTGTTCGCGGCGGGGATCTCGCTGCTGCTGCCGCTCGTGCTGCCCGAGACCGACACCCCGCGCCCGCGCTCCCCGCTGGAGGGGTTGCGCCCGCCGAAGGCCGGGGACCGGCCCGACAAGGGCCGCACCGGGGCGGTGCCGCTGCTGGTGCTCGCGTGCGCGGCGGTGACCGGGGCGATCGCGAGCGCGGTCGCGGTCGCGGTGCTGCACGCCTTCGACCTCGGCGGCGGACCGGCCGCGTTCGCGCTGCTCGTGCTCGCGCTGCTCGGCGGCGTCGGCGGCGGGATCGCCGCCGCGCGCGGCGGCCGGGTGCTGCCGGGGCTGTCCCGGCGCCGGCTGTTCGCGCTGGCCATCGCGGTGAGCGGGGTGGCGCTGCTGCTCACCGGACTCGTGCCGGACACCGCCACGGTGATCATGCTGTCCTTCGTGGCCGGGCTCGCGGCCGGTGTCGCCGCGAACATCGGGCACGCCCTGCTCGACCAGGAGAGCGAGGAGGCCCGGCGGCCCCGGACCACCGCGCACCTCCAGGCGGCGGCGCGGGTCGCGATGGTGCTCGGCGGGGTCCTCGCCCCGCTGGTGGCCGGCGGGATCGGCCCGCACCGCTTCGGCGCGGCCGACGGGCGGGTCGGACCCGGCGAGATCGTGTTCGCGCACGGCGGCGCCGCGTACGCCCTGATGCTCGTCGGCGCCCTGCTGCTGCCGGTGGCCGCCATGGTGATCACCAAGGGCGACGACCGGTCCGGAGTGCCGCTCGGCCGCGACCTGCGCGAGGCGCTGCGCGGCGGGGAACCGGCCCAGGCCGCCTCCGCCACCGGCTTCTTCATCGCGCTGGAGGGCGGCGACGGGGCCGGCAAGTCCACGCAGGTCAAGGCGCTGTCCGAGTGGATACGGAGCAAGGGCCACGAGGTGGTCGTCACCCGCGAGCCCGGGGCCACCCCGATCGGCAAGCGGCTGCGCTCCATCCTCCTCGACGTCTCCTCGGCCGGGCTGTCGAACCGGGCCGAGGCCCTGCTGTACGCGGCGGACCGCGCCGAACACGTGGACACCGTCGTGCGGCCCGCCCTCGAACGCGGCGCCGTCGTCATCACCGACCGCTACATCGACTCCTCCGTCGCCTACCAGGGCGCCGGCCGCGACCTCTCCCCGACCGAGATCGCCCGGATCTCGCGCTGGGCCACCACCGGACTGGTGCCGCACCTGACCGTGCTGCTCGACGTGTCCCCCGAGGCCGCCCGCGAACGGTTCACCGAGGCCCCCGACCGGCTGGAGTCCGAACCCGCCGAGTTCCACGAGCGGGTCCGCGCCGGCTTCCTCACCCTGGCCGCCGCCGACCCCGGCCGCTACCTCGTCGTGGACGCGGGCCAGGACCCCGAGACCGTGGCCACCGCCGTCCGACACCGGCTCGACCGGATACTGCCGATGTCCGCCGACGAGATCGCCGCCCAGGTCGAGGCCCGGCGCAAGGCCGTGGAGGAGGCCCGGCTGGCCGCCGAGGCGGAGGCCGCGCGCAAGGCGGAGGAGGAGCGTCGCCGGCTGGAGGCGGAGGCCCAGGCCCGGGCCGAGGCGGAGGCCGCGCGCAAGGCCGCCGAGGAGGCCCGGCTCGCCGCCGAGGCCGAGGCCGCGCGCAAGGCCGAGGAGGAGCGTCGCAGGTTGGAGGCGGAGGCCCAGGCCCGGGCCGAGGCGGAAGCCGCGCGCAAGGCCGCCGAGGAAGCCCGGCTGGCCGCCGAGGCCGAGGCCGCGCGCAAGGCGGAGGCCGCACGCCGCGAGGCCGAGGAGAAGGCCCGCGCCGCCGAGGCCGAACGCCTGCGGCTCAAGGCCGAGGAGGAGGCCCGCGAACGGGCCGAGGCCGAGGCCCGCCGGCTGGAGAAGCAGCGCAAGGCGGAGGCCGCCCTGCTGCGCGCCGAGGAGGCCCGCCGACTGGCCGAGGCATCGGCGGCCAAGGCGCGCGCCGAATCGGAGGCCCGGGCCAGGGCCGAGGAGCGGGAGCGGGCCCGGATCGAGGCGGAACAGCGCCGCGCGCGCGAGGAACGCGAGGCCCGGGAGGCCCGGGAGGCGGCGGCCCGGCTCGACGACGCCGTCACCGTCGAGACCCCGATCGTGGTCCCCGACCGGCGCGTCGTGCACCCCGACGACATCACGCAGACCGTGCCCGTCCCCACGGTGGACCCGGCCCGCGGCGCCGAGGACGAGACCCGGGTGCTGCCCCGGATCGGCCCCGGCACCGGGCCCGGCTCCGACGACGCCACGCGGGAACTGCCCGTGCTCGACGACCGCGGCCGGCCCGTGCGCGGCGGCGGACGCGGCCCGGAGGGCGACCCCAGCCTGGCCGACGAACTCTTCGGCGGCGGCGGATCCGGCGCCGACCACGAGGACGAGGGGCCCGCGCGCGGCGGCCGCCGGCGCCGCTGACGCGCCCGCCGGGCGTTGACGCCGGGCGTCGTCGGCGGGCGTTGTCAGTGGCGTCCGCCACCATGGGACCGACACCCGTCACAGCGGGTGAGCACAGCACACGAGAGGAGGCGGCCGTGACCGTCTGGGACGACCTGGTGGGCCAGGAACGCGTCCACGCGCAACTGGCCGCCGCCGCCCGCGACGCGGACGTCCTGGTCACCGCCGCCGAGACCGGGGCCCCCGCCCCCGCCGCGTCCAAGATGACCCACGCCTGGCTGTTCACCGGCCCGCCCGGCTCCGGCCGCCCCGAGGCCGCCCGCGCCTTCGCCGCCGCCCTCCAGTGCGTCAGCCCCGACCGGGCGCTGAGCGGGGAACCCGGCTGCGGGTTCTGCGAGGGCTGCCACACCACCCTCGTCGGCACCCACGCCGACGTGGAGCTCGTCCGCAGCGACACCCTGTCCATCGGCGTCAAGGACACCCGCGAACTCGTCCGGCGCGCCCAGCTGTCCCCGGCCGTCGGCCGCTGGCAGGTCATCATCGTGGCGGATGCCGACCGGCTCACCGAGGGCGCGGGCAACGTCCTCCTCAAGGCCGTGGAGGAGCCCGCGCCGCGCACCGTCTGGCTGCTGTGCGCGCCCTCGCTGGAGGACGTGCTGCCCACCATCCGCTCCCGCTGCCGGCACCTCACCCTCGGCACCCCCTCCGTGCCCGCCGTCGCCGACCTGCTGGTGCGCCGGGACGGCGTCGAGCCCGAGGCCGCGTACGCCGCCGCGCGCGCCACCCAGGGCCACATCGACCGGGCCCGCCGGCTGGCCACCGATGAACGCGCCCGCGCCCGGCGGGCGACCGTGCTGCGGCTGCCGCTGCGCGTGGACGACGTGGGGGCCTGCCTGAAGGCGGCGCAGGAACTCGTGGACGCGGCCGCCGAGGACGCCAAGCAGGTGGCCGAGGAGATCGACACCCGGGAGACCGAGGAGCTGAAGGCCGCCCTCGGCGCGGGCGCCGGCACCAGCGGCCGGATGCCGCGCGGGACCGCCGGGGTCATGAAGGAACTGGAGACCCGGCAGAAGAGCCGGCGCACCCGCACCCAGCGCGACACCCTCGACCTGGCCCTCACCGATCTCGTCGGCTTCTACCGCGACGTGCTCGCCCTCCAGCTCGGGGCCTCGGTCGCCATCGCCAACGAGGACCTGCGCGGGGACCTCGACCGGATCGCGCGGGCCGGCGGGCCCGAGCGGACCCTGCGGCGCATCGAGGCGATCCTGGCCTGTCGCGAGGCCCTGGACCGCAACGTGGCCCCGCTGCTCGCCGTCGAGGCCATGACCATGGCCCTGCGCGCGGGCTGACGGCCGCCGGGCGCGCGGGGGCGGTGCGGCACCGGGGGGTCGCCCGTCCGGGCGACCCGCGACACCGCCCGGGGCGCCGCCGGGCGGGGGAACCCGGGCCGGACCGCGCCGTCGGCGGCCCGACCAGGGCATAGGGTCGCGGAATGGATCCCCGTCGCCCCGGTCGCACGCCGGTCGCCACCACCGCCCTGCTCGTGGCCGCCGGTCTCCTCCTGGCCGGCTGCACCTCGACCGGTCCCGGCCCCGAGCGCACCGGCACGCCCGGCTCCGTCACCGCGACCCCGGCCCCCGTGCCCGAGGCGCTGCGCTCCTACTACACGCAGAAGCTGTCCTGGCGGGACTGCGGTGTCGAGGGCTTCCAGTGCTCCACCCTCAAGGCCCCCCTGGACTACGCGCACCCGGCCGCCGGGAGCGTGGACATCGCCGTGGCCCGCAAGAAGGCCACCGGACCGGGCAAGCGGATCGGTTCGCTGCTGGTCAACCCGGGCGGCCCCGGCGGCTCCGGGATCGGCTACCTCCAGGCGTACGCGGGCATCGGCTACCCGGCGCCGGTCCGGGCCCGCTACGACATGGTCTCCTTCGACCCGCGCGGGGTCGCCCGCTCCGCGCCCGTGGAGTGCCTGACCGGGCCCCGGATGGACGCCTTCACCCAGGTGGACCAGACCCCCGACGACGACGCCGAGAAGAAGTCCCTGGTCGCGGCGTTCCAGGAGTTCGCCAAGGGCTGCGAGACCCGCTCGAAGCGGGTCCTGCCGCACGTGTCCACCGTCGAGGCCGCCAAGGACATGGACCTGCTGCGGGCCGCCCTCGGAGACGAGCGGCTGCACTACGTGGGCGCCTCGTACGGCACCTTCCTCGGCGCCACCTACGCCGAACTCTTCCCCGCCCGCGTCGGCCGGCTGGTCCTGGACGGGGCCATGGACCCCTCCCGCAGCTCCCTGGAACTCAGCCGCGACCAGGCCGCCGGCTTCGAGACCGCGTTCCAGGCATTCGCCAAGGACTGCTCCGCCCAGACCGACTGCCCCCTCGGCACCGGCGGCCCGAAGGGCGTGGCCACCGAGCTGCGCGCCTTCTTCCGCACCCTCGACGCCCGCCCGATCCCCTCGGGCGACCCCAAGCGGCCGCTCGGCGAATCCCTGGCCACCACCGGGGTCATCGCGGCCATGTACGACGAGACGGCCTGGCCCCAGCTGCGCGAGGCCCTCGCCCAGGCCAAGGACGGCGATGGCGCGGCCCTCCTGGCCCTGGCCGACAGCTACTACGAGCGCGACCCGGACGGCAAGTACGCCAACCTGATGTACGCCAACGCCGCCGTGAACTGCCTCGACCAGCCCCCGGCCTTCGCCGACCCGGCCGCCGTCGAAGCGGCCCTGCCCTCCTTCGAGAAGGCCAGCCCGGTCTTCGGCCCCGGCCTGGCCTGGGCCTCCCTGAACTGCGCGTACTGGCCGGTCAAGGCCACCGGCAAGGCCGGCCCGATCAAGGCGGCCGGCGCCGCCCCCATCGTGGTCGTCGGCACCACCCGCGACCCGGCCACCCCGTACGCCTGGGCCCAGGCCCTGGCCTCCCAACTGGACTCGGGCACCCTCCTCACCTACGAGGGCGACGGCCACACCGCGTACGGACGCGGCAGCGACTGCGTGGACTCGGCGATCAACACCTACCTGCTGGAGGGCAAGGCCCCGCCGAAGGACAAGCGCTGCTGACCCACCCGCGAACCCGGTACGGGCCACCCGAAACCACCCTGTAGACTTACCCCGCTGCCGATGATCGTGGCCCCCGGTCACCCTTGTCAGCGCGGCAAGCCGCCTTAGCTCAGTTGGCCAGAGCAACGCACTCGTAATGCGTAGGTCTCGGGTTCGAATCCCGAAGGCGGCTCAACGAAACCCCAGGACTCACTCGCCGTGACCTGGGGTTTTGTGTTGCCCGGGGTGTTTCCGTCTCTCGGCCCGGGTCAGTGGCCTGTTGCGAGGAAACGAAGGTAGCGGAGCGAGCCGAAGGCGCGACGGTGTTCTGCTTCGGTTGTGGTGACCTGAGTTGCCAGGCGGGTGTGTGCGGCGTCGGCGTCGGCGATTCGGGCCTGCTGTTGGAGCAGCAGCGCGCGTCGGCGTTGAGTGTCCGTGCGGCGCCGCTGCTTCTCCGTGTTGGCCTGCTGTACGTCGGAGGTGATCCTCTTCTGGAGATCCTCACGGTTGCGGCGGGCGGTGCTCTTGGCCTGGGCGAGCTCCGTGTCGTGCTGTTTCTTCTCGGTGGCGAACCGTTGCCGGATCGCGGTGCGTTCCTGTGGGCTCAGGCTGGTGGGCGCGGATTTCCGGGCTCGCTGGTGGAGGTTGGCCCGCCAGCTTTCGAGCGCGGCGGCGCGGACCTCGCCGATGCCCGGAACCTTGACCTGCCCGCCGTTGGGGCGGATGAGGTACGCGTCGCGGTTGCCGTAGCCACTGTTGTGCTGGACGTATCGGATGCCGGTGAAGTCGGCGGCCGTGTGGATGCCGGCGGCGGTCAGGTTCGAGATCGTCACCGCTCCCATGTTGGAGAGCCGCATGGCGTCTTGGATGGGTGTCCTGCGGAGTTTGTCCTGGGTGTGGGCGCTGATCGCGGCGTCCAGCGCGGCGTCCAGTTGTTGACGCTCCCGGATGCCCAAGTTGTTCAGCTTGGTCGTGAGATCGCTGGTCTGCCGATTGAGTTTGAGGGCGATCCGCGCCTCCCCGTCGGTCAGCTCCTTCTGCAGTTTTTTGATCCGCAGGTCGGTTTGCGAGTCCTGGGTGACGGCGGCCGTGTCGAGTTTCTCGATTTCCTGCCGGATCCGCCGAGCCTCTGCGGCGGCATCCGTCCAGGAGCTCGCCTGCTCTTTGAGCGCCGAGACCCGCGCTTTCGACTCTCTGGTGTCGGGGTGGGAGCCGCGCGTGACGTGCAGAGCCCCGGTGCCCAGGATCAGGGCTCCCACTTCGGCGGCGAGTGTCGGTCCGACCTGCAGCGTGCCGAGGCCGGCCATGGTGACCGGTGCGGTCGCGACGGCCAGCGCGAACATGCCGGCGATGAGGTCCGCGGGACGTCGGCGGGTGAACCCTGTACGGGTGGCCGTGTTCGTGTTGCCCGTGGTGGGCGCGCTCCGGGGTTGGGGGATGTGTCCGGCCATCCACGAGGGAACCGCACCCGGCGGGGCCGCGGCGGGCGTGGCCGGATGTGAGCTCGTTCTCGGGGCGGCCCCGACCGTGGTGAGTGCGGGGATCGCGGTGAGGGGGGTGGAGAGGTGGGCGCGGGTCCGGGCGGCCAGGTTCCGGAGGTCGGCGTCGGGGTGGGCGAGGAGCAGGCTCCAAGCCAGCGAGGATTCGGGTTCCTTGAAGTCGTCCTCTTTGAGGATCAGGAACTCGCCATGCTCGTCGTGCAGCTGATTCCAGAGGCCGGGGTCGACGGCGACGGCGATGAGGGCGAGGTGGATGATCCAGGACGAGAACCGGTCCATGGCCGGACCGAAGTCCGTGCTCGTACGGCGCGGGGACTGGTAGTTGCGGTGGCCGTTCTCGGTAGCGCCCTGCCCCTGCAATGCGGGCACGTACATCCCGTCGTAGTCCACCAGACGGAACGTGCCGTCGTCGGCCACCAGAAGGTTTCCGTGTTGCAGGTCGCCGTGGGCGAACCCGAGTCGTTCCAGGTCGGAGACCAGTGCCCCGAACCGCTCGGCCGCCGTGAGGAGGGCGGCCCGGTTCCGGACGTTGCGCTCGATCCATGTGATCAGGCCGGTCCCCTCGACCCACGCCATCTTCAGCGCCGGATACCACTCACCGGCGACGAGCACCCCTTTCGGCAGGTACTCGATGCCGACCGGCCACGGTTGGGACAATTCGGCGGGCCGGAGGGCGGCGAGCTGCTCGCCGATGGCCTGGTAGCGGGTCCCCAGGGTGCTGCTGTCGCGGGTGAAGCACTTGAGGGCATACCGCTGCCCGCCCGGGGCGGTGACGGAGAAAACGCTCGCGAAGTTGCCGGAGATCGCTTTTGGCCCCAGCACGGGACTCTGCTGGACCGTCCCGTGCTTGAGGTCGGGATCCTCGAAGCACACTGTGGGGTTTTGGAGGGCCTCCACGTAGTTCGCGCCGGTCGGGAATTTCCGTCCGGCGGCAGGGCCACCAGTACGGGAGACCGCCATCACCCCTCCGTTCTCACCCGCATGCGAATGAGGGCCACGTCGTCGTTGCGCATCCTGGACTTGTCACGTTCGTCCTGGACCCATTCGGCGAAGGTCTCCTCGCCCAGGTCGGCGAGGTTCCCGAGCTGTTCCCCGGCTCTCCCGGAACCGGATTGGGACGTCGACAGCAGCCAGGCCGCCAAGGCATCGGTTGCCAGCACGAGCTCCTCGCCGGGGTGCAGTTCCCCGGTCAAGGTGCTCGCACGGTCGGTGATGAGGTCGACGTCCCGATTGCGGCTGCCGAGGAGTTGTGGGGTGATGCCGAAGCCTGCGCCGTCGGTTATGGGGAAGGAGGCGAGCAGACGGCCCTCTCGCAGGTGGAAGAGGCAACTGTCGCCGAGCGCGAAGGCTTTCCAGGTCCAATGCGGCGGGCGCGAGGAGTCCGCCGCGGTCCCCGTCTCCACGCGAACGTCCACGGCCATCAGGGTGGCGAAGGCACCTTTGTCGAGGCCAGGTTGTTCGTACCAGGTGATCGGCCTGCCCCGGGCTGCCCGTTCCGCCTGGTACTCCGCCAGGAAACCGTCCCACTGCTCGACGGTGCGGGCCAGGAGGTCCTCCACGAAGGAAGCGCTCCCGTCCGTTTTCCCGTGTCGGTCGTCATCGGTCGCCATGGCGGCGATGGCGCCCCGGGCGAGCCGGTCGGCCCACGCACCGGCCAGCATGCTCTCGGACGCGCCGTCGGACACGGCCGCGAACAGGGCGTGCTCGTTCGGTGCGAGGACGACGTGTGCGGCGTCCTCGCACTCCTCTCGAGAGCTGCCGGCCTTTGGCACCGTGATGCGCTGGAAGTCGATGCGCGGCGGACGGATGTCCATGTCGGTCAGCGAAGTTCCGTGGCGCGGGTACCGATGTCGAGGAATTCGACGATGGAGGTGATGTCGGCGTTGTAGACGAAACCGCGGGTGTCCTCGCTGACCCGGTGGCCCTGGGACGTGGCGTAGGAGCGCATGTGGGTGGGCAGCACGCTCGACATGTGGAAGAGGAGACGGGAGTAAGTGTCCGGGAGTCCCTCCTCGCTGTCGGGGAACGTGACGGGGGTTCCGCCGGCCCCGGACACGTGGAGATTGAACAGGAGCACGGATCCGTCGGCGGTGGCGTGCGAAGCGAGGCCGATGGCCGCGCTCGTCGGGTCACCGTCCGTGGACTCGCCGTCGGTCAGGTTGAGGACGATGGGCGGGAAGCCACCGGGGTGTTCGTCGACCCAGCGAGCCACAAGGGAGTCGGCGTAACCGAGGGCACGGGTCATGGGGGTGCCGCCGTTGGTGACCGGGTCCATCCAGACGGGGAACTGGACGGTTGTCTCGACGAGGCCGCCGGCGCCATCGGGAACCTTCTTCGTTCGGCTTTCCAGCCGGGCGGGATTGTTCGCGATCTCGCCCAACGGGACGAGATCGCGTCCGGCGAGCGTGCCCGTGAAAGCGGAGCCGACCTGATTGTGGCCGTATCCGATCACCGCGACGTGGAAGTAGTCCCGGACACCCTCTTCTTTGGCGCACTTGACCGAGAGCTCGGTGAGCAACCGGTTGATGGCGTCCGAGACGACCTGGGCCCGTTGCTGCACCAGCTCACCGCTGCCGATCGGGTCACTCATCGAGGCCGACTGGTCCACGAGGAAGATGAAACAACCGGGGTTGGTCCGGCTGATTTCGGCGGTATACGGCATCTCGGCGATCAGACTCCTTTGTGTGACGGGGTCGAACCACCGCGGAGCACGAGATGTGTGCGGAAACCTGACCCCCCAGGGAGGCCGATGCTAGCGGACGCGGCAGGCTTGGGAGGAGGGACGGAAGTCGCCCGTTCGGGGGGTGGGGGAGTGCGGAGTCCGGGCAGGGGCACCGAGTGGCGGGTGGTTCGGTCAGGGGTGGAGTCGTCGCAGGTCAGGGGGGTGGGGTGAGGTAGGGTTCTGCGAGACTGTAGGCTGGAAGTCTTGTCGACATGCTATGGTCGACGTTGGTTCGGTCAGAGCAAGCTGTAATAGGAGTATTCGGTGTCTTCGAAGTGCGATGTTTGCGAGAAGGTGCCCTCGTTCGGGCGAGTCGTCTCCCGACTGGGCAAGGGCGCCCAGGTGCGCCGCGTCAAGGGCCGCTCGCCGCGCATGTTCCGCCCGAACGTGCAGGTGATCCACACCTCCGTGAACGGGACCCCGAAGCGCGTCAACGCGTGCACGTCCTGCATCAAGGGTGGCAAGGTGGAGCGTCGCGTCAAGGGCTGAATCTCGACATCGTCGTGGATTCGCGCGCGCAGACCGGACGGACTGTCCGCTCCCATGTCACACCCCAAGTTTTGAGCTCCTGGCTCCTTCGGTGACTCCGCCGTAGGGGCCATTAGCGTTTTCGGCCCCGGTTCGGGTCACGCGTGCGGGCGTACCGCCGCGCGGATCGACGCGGCCACGAGCTCCTGCCGCGCGGACAGGTAGAAGTGTCCGCCGGGGAAGGTCTCGGACGCGCACGGGCCGGTCGTGAACCACTCCCAGGCCAGGGCGTCGTCCAGTGGGACCACCGGGTCCTCCTCGCCGAGCAGCACCGTGACCGGGCAGTCGAGCGGACGCGCCGGGTCCCCCGGTGCCGGTTCGGCCACCGTGTACGAGGTCAGCGCCTCGTAGTCGGCCCGGATCGTCGGCAGCACCATCCGCAGCAGTTCCGGGTCCTGCAACAGCACCCCGCCGGTGCCGCCCAGGCGGCGCAGCTCCGCGAGCACCCCCTCGTCCCCGTACCGGTGCACGGGGTCCCGGCGCAGCCGCGAGGGCGCGCGGCACGCGGACGCGATCAGCGCGGCCGGACCGCCCGCGGGGCCGGAGCCGAGCCGGCGGGCCACCTCGAAGGCCACGACCGCGCCCATGCTGTGCCCGAACAGGACGAGGGGACCGGCCCCGGGCCCCTGCGCCGCCTCCCGTGCCGTGAGCGCGGCCACCACCCCCGCCGCCAGGTCCCCCACCGTCCGCAGCGGCTCCTCCGCCAGCCGGTCCTGCCGTCCCGGGTACTGCACGGCGAGCACCTCGATCTCGGGGGACAGCTCGCGGGCGAGGGGGAGGAAGAAGTTCGCCGAGCCGCCCGCGTGCGGGAAGCACAGCAGCCGGGGAGCCCCGGGGAGGGGGTCGCGGTAGCGGCGGAGCCAGGCGTCCGCCCGCACGTCGAGGGCATTCATCGCGTCCTGCTTTCTCGAGGTTCCCCAGGCCGGTCGGTACCGTACCGGGTCGCGGGCCGGCCCGTCCGGCCGGGGCGGGGCACGTGCGTCACTTCGCGTCCGCGTAGCAGGAGACGGTGGCGGTGGTGAAGGAGAAGACCACCGGGGTGGGGCCGAAGGTGAGGGCGGTGGCCGTGGCCGCGGCCTCCGTGATGGCGCGGGTGACGGCCGGGGCGGCCTCGGCGGGACAGTCGACGATCACCTCGTCGTGCTGGAAGAAGACCAGGTCCGCGTCGAGCGGGAGCAGGGAGCGGCGCAGGGCCGCCAACAGCAGCAGGGCCCAGTCCGCCGCGCTGCCCTGCACCACGTAGTTGCGGGTGAAACGGCCCCGGGCGCGGGCCCGGGAGCCGGCGCCGGCGCCGCGTTCGGGGCCCTCCGGGTCGGCGGGGGTGGGGTCGGGTCCGGTGGGGTCGGGTTCGCCGGTGCCGTGCGAGGCGGGCGGGCAGGTGCGGCCGAGGTGGGTGCGGACCAGCCGGCCCTCCTCGCCGGCGCGGGCGGCCTCGTCCACGTGGTCCACGGCCCGGGGGAAGCGGCGGCGCAGGGCGGCGAGGTTGCGCAGGCCGTCGCCGGAGGTCTGGCCGTAGATCGCGCCGAGCACGGCGAGCTTCGCCTGCTCGCGGTCGCCGGCGAACACGTCGCGGGCGATCTCCGCGTACAGGTCGGTGCCGGTGGAGGCCAGGGCGCCCAGGGCGCGGTCGCCGGAGATCGCGGCCAGGACCCGGGGTTCGAGCTGGTCGGCGTCGGCGACGACGAGCACGCGGCCGGGGTCCGCGATCACGGCCCGGCGGATCACCTTGGGGATCTGGAGGGCGCCGCCGCCGTGGGTGGTCCAGCGTCCGCTGACGGTGCCGCCGGGCACGTACTCGGGGCGGAAGCGGCCGTCGCGGACCCAGTCGGCGAGCCAGCTCCAGCCGTGCGCGGTCCAGATCCGGTACAGGCGCTTGTACTCCAGCAGCGGGGCGACGGCCGGGTGGTCGATCTCCTCCAGTTCCCAGCGGCGGGTGGAGCCGAGGCGGTGGCCGGCGCCGGCGAAGGCGCGGATGACCTCGGCGGGCAGGTCGGGGCGGACCCGGCGGCCGAAGGCGGCGGAGATCTCGGCGGCGAGTTCGGCGAGTCGGCGGGGTTCGCCGGTGCCGCCGTAGCGTTCGCCGAGGAGTTCGGTGAGCAGGGCCCGGTGCACGTCGGCCCGCCAGGGCAGGCCGGCCCGGCGCATCTCCCCGGCGACGAGGAAGCCGGCGGACTCGGCCGCGTGCAGCAGGGCCGTCCGGTCGGGGTGGGTGGTGGCGCGGGCGCGGGCGAGCTGGTCGGCGTGCACGGCGAGCAGGGCGTCCGGGGGGAGCGGGGCCGGGCCGGGTTCGAAGAGGGCGGACTGGTCGCCGCCGCCGGGTTCGGCCGCGCGGGCGGGCGGGTCGGCGGGGACGGGGGCGTCGTGCAGCCGGGCCCAGGCGGCGGCGGCCGAGCGGGGTTCGCCGTACCGGCCGGCGTGGGCGAGGAGGAGGGGTTCCACGGCCTCGATGTCGTGGCAGCGGTCGATCCGGACGCCGGCGGCGAGGAGCCGGGGCAGCACGGCGGGGGTGGAGCGCCAGACCCAGCGGGTGTGGGGGCCGGCGCCGAGGTCGGCGAGGGCGGCGCGGACGGCGGCGGCCGGGTCGGCGGCGGTGACGGAGGGCGCGCCGGGGGTGACGGCGCCGGCCCGCCAGGAGCCGCTCTCCGTCTCGGCGAGCAGGAAGCGGGGGTCCGGGGCGGGGCGGTCGTTGCCGGAGGGTTCGCGCACGGGTGCGAGTGTGACAGCAGGGGCCGACAGGGGGCTCGACGCGCGCGTGACACCCTGGACGCGTGAGTGACGCCGATGCCCCTTCCGCCGCCGAGATCGTCGACCGCGCCTGCGCCGCGGCCCTGTACGCGGACGACGACCTGTCCCTGGACACCGGGGCCTCCGTGCTCGCCGCGGACCCCGCGCGGTGGGAGGACGTGAGCCGCGAGCTGCTCGTGCGGGCCGAGGGGCTCGTGGGGCAGGCGTGGCGACGGGGGTGGCGGCCGGAGGACGTGGCGCGGCTGGTGCGCCGTGACCTCGGCGAGCCGGCCCTGGCCCGGTACGAGGACTTCGTGGCGGCCGAGGCCCGCCGGCACGTCGGTCGCCGGCCGGCGCGCTGGCCCGAGCCCCCGCCGGTGTGGTGGGGCGGGGACGACGCGCGCTGGGCCGGGGAGGCGGCGCGCCGGGAACGCGAGGACCGGTTCGGGTTCGGCGGCGGGGTGCTCGGGCTGCTGCGGCTGCTCGTGCGCCTGCCCTCGATCGAACCGGCCGGTCCCTGGCCGGGGCGGGACGGGGTGGGCGAGGGCCCGGCGGAACTGCCCGAGGGCGGGCACATCGAGCCCCGGATGCTGTCGCGGATCCGGGCCCTGCTGGCCAAGGCCGAGGCCACCCCGTACCCGGAGGAGGCGGAGGCGCTGACGGCGAAGGCGCAGGAGCTGATCGCCCGGCACACCGTGGACGAGGCGCTGCTCGCGGCGAGCGGCCGGGCGCCGGCGCAGCCGCCGATCGCCGTGCGGATCGGGGTCGAGCCGCCCTACGAGGAGGCGAAGGCGCTGCTGCTGCACGCGGTGGCGGAGGCCAACCGGTGCCGGGCGGTGTGGAACGCGGCGTTCGAGTTCACCACGGTGGTCGGCTTCGAGGGGGACGCGGAGGCGGTGGAGCTGCTGTACACCTCGCTGATGGTGCAGGGCACGGCCGCGATGACCCGCGCGGAGGCCGGGCAGCGGGCGGGGGGACGCAAGCGCACGAAGACCTTCCGGCAGTCCTTCCTCCTGGCCTACGCCGACCGGCTCGGGCGCCGACTCGCGGACACCGCCCGGGACACGGCGACGGCGGCGGGCGCCGAGGGCACGGGCGACGCGGGCGCGGGGTGGACCGGGGAGGTGCTGCCGGCGCTCGTGGCGCGGGAGGTGGCCGTGGGGGAGGAGGCCGACCGGATGTTCCCGCGGACCACGACCACCCGGCTGCGGGGGGCCTCCGACCGGGCCGGCTGGGAGGACGGCGTCGAGGCCGCCGACCGCGCCCGCCTGGGCGGCGAACGCCGGGGCCTGCCGGAGGGCCGGGGGCGGTAGCGCGGTGAGCGGGTGGGGCGGCGGGCGGTAGGGCCGTTCGTCGGGTCCGGTCGGGTCGGGTCGGACCGTCCGGAATGTCCTGTGCGCGTTAGGCTCGCCGCATGAGCTGGGCCAAGGCGCTGAAGGACACCGTGCGGTCCGGCATGAAGGTCGAGCGGACGCGCCTGGAACCGCTCGTCGCGCTGCGGGCCACCGCGGGTCTGGCGCTGGTCGTCGGCGTGGGCCTGGCGTGGGCGGGGCCGGGGACGGCGGCGAGCGCCGCGTTCGGCGCGCTCCAGGCGGCCATCGCCACCTACCAGCGCAGTTGGCGGCCCCGGCCCGTGCTCGCGCTGGCCTCCGGGGTGACCCTGGCGGTGTCCACCTTCCTCGGGTACCTGGTCGGCTCCTCGCACACCCTGGCGTTCGTGGCGATGCTCGCCGTGTGGACCTTCGCCGCCGGGCTGATGTGGGCGGCCGGCCCCACCGCCGGGATCATCGCCTCCGGGAACGTGGCCATCATGCTGGTCACCGTGACCCTGCCGACCTCCGTGGCGCAGGCCGCCGGGCACGCGGTGGTGATCGCGCTGGGCGGGGTGGTGCAGGCCCTGCTGATCGTGCTGTTCCCGGTCCGCCGCTGGGGCCCGCAGCGCGACGCCCTCGCCGACGCGCTGGCCGCCGAGGCCGACTACGCGCGCCGGCTGCGCCAGGATCCGCTGGCCTCCTTCGACCCGCAGCCCCTCATGACCGCGCGCGCGGCGGCCCGGGTCACGCCGGGGCAGGCCCGGCGCCGCCCCGCCGAACTGCACGGGGCGCGCGGGCTCGCCGAACGGGTCCGGCCGGTGCTGGCCGCGCTCGCCGATCCGGCGGCGGGGGTGCCGCAGGAGGGGCCGGAACGGGACCGGGTGCGGGAGGCGCTGGGGGCGGCCGGGCAGGTGCTGGACGCGGCGGCGCACGCGATCCGGCACGGGGAGCCCGTGCGGGTGCCGCCGCCGGCCGCCGCCGTGCTGCGCGCCCCGGACTGGGAGGACGTGTGCCAGGGCTCCGCGCTGCGGGCGGTGCGCCGGCTGTCCCGGCTCCTCGACGACGTGGTGGAGACCGCCGAGCCGGGCTCGGGCCGGCCGGCGGCCCCCGGCGAGTTGATGCTGCGGCCCACCCTGCTCGGGCTGGTGCCGCTGGTGGCGCGGGCGGTGCGGGCCGAGCTGCGGCCGGGGTCGACGGTGCTGCGGCACGCGCTCCGGCTCACGGCCGTGGTGGTGGCGGGCTGGCTGGTCGGGCACCTGCTGCCGTTCGGGCACGCGTACTGGGCGCCGATGGCGGCGGCCATGGTGATGCGCCCGGATTTCACGCAGACCTACTCCCGGGCCGTGGCCCGGTTCGCCGGGACGCTGGTCGGGGTGGCCCTGGCCACCGGGGTGGTGCAGACGGTGCACCCGGGGACCTGGCTGTCGGGGCTGCTGGCGGTGGTGTGCGCGGGGCTGATGTACACGCTGCTGCGCACCGGGTACGCCGTGACCCAGGTGTTCGTCTCGGCGTACGTGGTCTTCCTGCTGGGCATGGGCGGCCTGCGCTGGGACCAGACGGTGCCCGACCGGGTCGCGCTCACCCTGGTCGGCGGGGTGCTCGCGATGATCGGATACGCCCTGTACCCGGCCTGGGAGACGCCCCGGTTGCGGACCCGGCTGGCGGACTGGCTGGCCGCCGACGGGCGGTACGCGGCGGCCGTGCTCGATCGGTACGCGCAACCGGGCGGTGGGACGCGGGAGCCGGTGCGGGCGGCCCTGTTGGAGGCACGGGACGCGCGGGTGGCGTGGCGGGCCGCGAAGGCCACGGCGGAGGGGGAGCCGGTGCGGCACCGGGGCCTGTCGCGGGCCGCGGCCGACGAGGCGGGGTCGGCCCTGGCCGCGTTCGGTCGGGCCGCGATGTTGTTGGAGGGGCGGGTGCCGCCCGAGCGGGAGGCCCCGGGGTCGGCGGGCGCGGCGGTGATGGCGGCGGCGGTGCTCGCGGCGACCGAGGAGGGGGCGCGGGAGTTGCGTGCCGGGGTCGTGCCGCGCTGGGAGGGGGTGCGGGCCGCGCTGGCCGACGAGGCGTGGACGGCGGAGGACTCGCCGTTGCTGCGGGAGGCGGCGGAGCGGCTCGCGGACCGCTTGGACGAGGTGTCCGAGGCGCTCGGGCACTGAGCCCGCCGGTCGCGCGGGGTGTCGAGGGGCGGTGTTTCACGTGAAACACCGCCCCTTTCGCATGCCCGCGGCCCTCCGGCCGGGGTGGCCCGCCGGCGGCCCGGAGG
Source organism: Streptomyces dryopteridis (assembly GCF_049606955.1). Lineage (NCBI taxonomy): Bacteria > Bacillati > Actinomycetota > Actinomycetes > Kitasatosporales > Streptomycetaceae > Streptomyces > Streptomyces dryopteridis. The sequence goes on from NZ_CP187113.1 coordinate 3,221,812, forward strand.
CGACCCGGCGGAGGTTGATGGAAATGGGAGTCGTTTTCATTTATGCTCGCACCATGGCTCGCGACGACCTCCGACCCGTGGTGCGGATCCGTTCCACCGCCGGGACCGGCTTCACCTACGTCACCCGCAAGAACCGGCGCAACGACCCCGAGCGGCTCGTGCTGCGCAAGTACGACCCCGTGGTCCGCCGGCACGTCGACTTCCGAGAGGAGCGCTGATCCCCGTGCGCCCCGAGATCCATCCCGCCTACGGCCCCGTCGTCTTCCGCGACAAGGCGGCCGGATTCGCCTTCCTGACCCGCTCCACCCTCGCCGACCGCACCGCCGCGCGGACCGTGACCTGGGAGGACGGGGTCGAGTACCCCGTCGTGGACGTCGAGATCTCCTCGGCGAGCCACCCCTTCTACACCGGCACCGCCCGCGTGGTGGACACCGCCGGCCGCGTCGAGCGCTTCCGGCGCCGGTACGGGTCGGGAACGGACGGCGCGTCGTGAGGCTGCCCGTCGTCATCGTCGGCGGGATGCACGAGGCGGCCCGCCGCGAGGTCGTGGACCGGCTGCTGCTCGCCGTCCCCCACAGCGTCGCCCTCCACCACGACCTCGCCGGCGCCGCCGCGACCGGCCGGGTCACCCGGGTGGAGCGCGACGCGGTCGGGGAGCTCGCGCGCGGCACCGCCCCGCTCGTCGACGACTGCGCCTGCTGCGCCCTGCGCGCCGACCTCGTGCCCGAACTGCGGCGGATCGCGGCCGGCGGCGGGCGCGCGCTCGCGATCGTCGAACTCTGGGACTCCGTCGAACCCCGGTCCGCGGCCGAGGTGATCGCGGCGCACGCCGGGGCCGGGCCGGACCGGCTCGTCCTCGTGAACGTGGTCACCGCCGTGGATCCCGCGCTCGTGCTGCCCTGCCTCGGCAACGGCGACGACCTCGCCGAACGGGGCCTGGCCGCCGCCGCCCGGGACCGCCGCACCGTCGCCGACACCTTCGCCCGGCAACTGGAGTACGCGCCCGTGCTCGCGCTCGTGGACAGCCCGGAGGCCGACGCCGAGGACGCGGCGCTGCTCGCGCAGCTCCACCCGACCGCCCTGGCCCTGCCGGCGGACTCGGCCGCGCTGGTGCGCGAGGTGCTCGGCGGACGGTTCGACGTGGTCGCCGCCGCCGAACGGCAGCACCCGGCCGGGGCCCTGCTGCCCCAGGAGGCCGACGAGGCCGGGGTGTCCACCCTGGTCTGGCACCGCGACCGCCCCTTCCACCCGGGCCGGCTGTTCGCCGCCCTGGAGGGCCTGACCTGCGCCGCCGCCCGCAGCCGGGGCCGGTTCTGGCTCGCCGACCGGCCCGACACGCTGTTGCACTGGGACGCCGCCGGCGGCGCCCTGTGCGTGGAGGGCCTCGGGCCGTGGATGGCGGCGCTGCCGGCCGCCGCCTGGGACCTCGCGCCGCCCGCCCGACGCGCCGCCGCCGCCGTCGACTGGCACCCCGAGCACGGGGACCGCTGCCAACACCTCGTCTTCACCTCCCCGGCCCTGGACCGGGCGGCCCTGACCGCGCTGCTCGACTCCTGCCTCCTGTCGGACGCCGAGTACGCCGCCGGGCCCGCCGGGTGGACGGACCTGCCGCGCGCCTTCGACACCCTCCTCGACCCCGTCGGCTGAGCCGGCGACACGCCCCGTTCACACCCGACGACGAGATCCGGTCGTCCTGGACGCTCCGCCGATCGGGGCAGGATCGGGGCCCGTTCGGCCACCCGGGCCCGGGCCGGGCGGCGGGGTGAGCCGGCACGGGGGGTCGGTGACGAGCGGGAACGCCCCGGTCGGCCCGCCCGGGGCCGGGTGCGTGACGGACTCGTGACCCCTCGTGCACGTGCATCCGCCCATGCAGGCGACCGTGAACGCGGCTATGATCCGGTGCAGTTGACATCTGCGCTATCGGGGGCTTCCTGTGGATCACGCCTACAACGGGATGGCAGCCGCAGAACTCGACGGGGTCGCCTGGCAGAAGAGCAGGCACAGCAACTCCCAGGGTTCCTGCGTGGAGTTCGCCAAACTGCCCGGCGGCAACGTCGCCGTGCGCAATTCCCGACACCCGGACGGGCCGGCCCTGGTCTACACCCCGGCCGAGATCGCCGCGATGCTCCTGGGCGTCAAGGACGGGGAGTTCGACCACCTCGTCGCCTGAGCCCGCCGGCCGGCCGGACCACCGCGCACCGCGCCCCGCCCGCCGGGGCGCGGTCGTGTGCCGTACCTCACACGGAGCTTCCCGGCCATGCACGTGCGCCGGCCGGGATCGATCGGCCCCCGTGGCGGATCGATCCCGGCCGGTGGTGTGTGACGCGGCCCCGGCGGGCGGTCGGCGGTCAGTCCTCGGTGAGGAGGAACAGCGCCCAGACCACCTTGCCGCGCATGCTGCCGGCCAGTCGGTGCCAGCCCCAGGTCTCGCTGTACGCGTCCACCAGGAACAGCCCCCGGCCGGACTCGGCGGCGCAGTTCTCGTCGAACGCGTCGGGGGAGAAGCCCCCTTCGGGGGACTGCTCGCTCGGATCGCGCACGGCGCACACCAGGCGGCCGTTCCACTGGATCAGGTGCAGCCTGACCTGCGGTTCCGTTCCCTCGCTCAGGCCCGGGGCCCGGTCCGAGCCGGGCTCGGACCCCTCGGGCAGGGCATGGCGCAAGGCATTGGTGACGAGTTCGGAGACCACCAGGGAGACGTCGTCGAAGCGTTCCGACAGGCCCCACCGGCCCAGGGTCGAGCGCGTGAAGGCGCGCGCCCCGCGGACCGCGTCGAAGCGGGCGGGCAGGGCGCAGGAGGCGGAGCCGGAGACGGCGGCGGGGTCGACCGGGGGCAGGCCCTGCCGTAACGGCTCAAGCACAGTCGATCCATTCGTCCCCATGCGAGGCACTCCCGGAAATCGCGGACGAGGCGGCGGAACTGCGGGATGGTCCGGCGCCCGCGCGATGAGCACGCAGGTGCGCGGCACCATGGTTCCGAATGGGCGGGCCGGATGCAAGGGCAGATGCACGTGCACGCGCCGGAGAAGTCCGGACCCTTCCGGTTCTCGATGATTTCTTCCCCCGGGTCCTGACGGACTTCCTCCGCCGGCCGTCCGAATCCGTCACCGAACGAGTACGGCCCGATGCGTTTTGCCGGCAGACTTCGGGGCTTGGGGACGACGGGGACCCCGATCCGGGGGGTCCCGAACGCCGCCGAGGGCGTGACCGGGGCGCACACAAGTCGGCGACACGAGCCGGCGTGACCAAGGAGGGCAACAGTGACCGCAGAAGCCGGCGGTTCCGTGGTGCGCCGCATCCTCTTGGGCTCGCAGCTCAGGCGACTGCGCGAATCCCGGGGCATCACCCGGGAGGCGGCCGGTTACTCGATCCGTGCCTCCGAGTCGAAGATCAGTCGCTTGGAGTTGGGCAGGGTGAGCTTCAAGGCCAGGGACGTGGAGGACCTCCTCACGCTCTACGGGGTCACGGACGGGGCGGAGCGCGAGGCGCTGCTCGGCCTGGTGCGCGAGGCCAACGCGGCCGGCTGGTGGCACAGTTACGGCGACGTGCTGCCCGGTTGGTTCCAGACCTACGTGGGACTGGAGGGCGCCGCCTCGCTGATCCGCGTGTACGAGGTGCAGTTCGTGCACGGCCTGCTCCAGACCGAGGCGTACGCGCACGCGGTGGTCTCGCGCGGCATGCCCGGCGCGGGCCCCGCCGAGGTGGACCGCCGGGTGGCGCTGCGGCTGGAGCGCCAGAAGGTGCTCGTCTCCGAGAACGCCCCGGTGCTGCACGCCGTGCTCGACGAGGCCGCCTTGCGCCGCCCGTACGGGGACCGCGAGGTGATGCGCGGGCAGCTGGAGCACCTGATCGAGATCTCGCAGCGGCCCAATGTGCGCCTTCAGGTGATGCCGTTCAGCTTCGGCGGGCACGCGGGCGAGAGCGGGGCCTTCACGATGCTCCGGTTCCCGGAGTCCGACCTCCAGGACCTGGTCTATCTGGAGCAGCTGACCAGTGCCCTGTACCTCGACAAGGACGAGGAAGTGGCCCAGTACGACCGGGCCATGACCAGGCTTCAGGAGGACTGCCCAACTCCCGATTCCACGCGCGATGTTCTGCGCGGTCTCCTCCAACTGTCCTGAATCACGCTTAGTATGACGAGCGTTCCATCCGATCGACGATCGGGGGCGGTCGATATCCGGTGCGGCGTGAACGGGCGCGCCCCGTCGCGAGTAGGGGATGGCATGTCGATGTTCAGCGACCTGGCTCACCAGTACATCGACGGCGCGTGGCCGGCGGGCGCGGGGTCCTGGGACATCATCGACGTGAACCCCTACAACGGGGAGAAGCTCGCCGCGATCACCGTCGCCACCGTCGACCAGGTCGACCAGGCGTACCGGGCCGCCGAACGCGCCCAGCGCGACTGGGCCGCCGCCGGTCCGCACGCCCGGCGTGCCGTGCTGGAACGCGTGCTGGCCGCCGCCGAGCGGCGCGGGGACGAGATCGTCGAGGCGATGATCGAGGAACTCGGCGCGACCCGCCCCAAGGCCGCCTACGAGCTGTACCTGGCCAAGGAGTTCCTCCGCGAGGCCATCGCCCTGACCGTCCGCCCCGAGGCCGAGCTGTTGCCCTCGCTGGTGCCCGGCAAGGAGAACCGGGTGCACCGGCTGCCGGTCGGCGTGGTCTGCGTGATCAGCCCGTTCAACTTCCCGTTCCTGATCACCCTGAAGTCCGTGGCCCCCGCCCTGGCCCTGGGCAACGCCGTGGTCGTCAAGCCGAACCAGAACGCGCCGGTGGTCGGCGGGGGGCTGATCGCGGCCCTGTTCGAGGAGGCCGGGCTGCCGGCCGGGCTGCTGAACGTGCTGGTCACCGACATCGCCGAAATAGGCGACGCGCTGATCACCCACCCCGTGCCCAAGGTGATCTCCTTCGCCGGCTCCGACCGCGTCGGCAGACACGTCGGCGCCGTCGCCGCCCGTCACTTCAAGCGCAGCGTGCTGGAGCTCAGCGGCAACAGCGCGCTGGTGGTCCTCGACGACGCCGACCTGGAGCAGGCCGCCGAGGCCGCCGTGTTCAGCCGGTTCGTCTACCAGGGCCAGGTCTGCATGGCCGCCAACCGGATCCTGGTGGACGCCTCCGTGGCCGAGGAGTTCACCGCCCTCTTCCTCGCCAAGGTCCGCGCCCTGCGCGCCGGCGACCCGCACGAGGCCGAGACCACCATCGGCCCGCTCATCAACTCCTTCCAGGCCGACGCGCTGACCGCCCTCGTGGACCGGGCCCTGGCCGACGGGGCCCGCGCCCTGCTGCGGGGCACCACCCGGGGCAACCTGGTCGAGCCCACCGTCTTGACCGACCTGCCGGCCGACTCCCCGCTGCTGGGCCAGGAGATCTTCGGGCCGGTGGCCCTCCTGGTGGTCGTCGCCGACGAGGAGGAGGCCGTGCGCGTCGCCAACGCCACCCCGTACGGGCTGAGCGGGGCCGTGCACACCCGGGACGTGGAGCGCGGCATCCGCTTCGCGCACCGGATCGAGACCGGGATGATGCACGTCAACGACTCCACCATCGCCGACGAGCCGCTGACGGCCTTCGGCGGGGAGAAGGCCAGCGGGCTGGGCCGGCTCGGCGGGCAGTCCACCGTGGACGCCTTCACCACCCTGAAGTGGATCTCGGTGCGGCACGGGGCCCGCGACGGCTTCCCGCTCTGACCCGGACCCCGCCCTCCCGCGCCTCTCGGTTTTCGGGGCGCCCGGCATTGCGGACCGTTCCTGACCGCGTCCGTCCCTATCGTCGTGGGTGTCGGAAAGTTCGCACCACTGCTTGGGGAAGAGGCGGTCCGCATGGTCACGCACGTGTCGCTGGAGAACCACGCCGACGAGCGCGAGGCGCTCCTGGCCTTCGTCGAGGCCCAGCGCGGGGGACTGCGCCGCGCCGTCCTCGGGCTCGGTGAGGAACAGGCCGCGAGCCGCCCGAGCGCCAGCGAGCTGAGCCTGTCCGGGTTGCTGAAGCACGCCGCCGAGTGCGAGCTGAACTGGCTGCGGATGGCGCAGGGCCGGCCGAACGAGCGGCAGGAGGGCGGGCAGAGCTGGGAGGACGGCTTCCGGTTGATCGACGGGGAGACGATCCCCTCGGTGCTGGAGTTCTGGGCCGACGTGGCCGCGCAGACCGCCGCGTTCACCGCCGAGTCCGACCTGAACGGCACCTTCGCCCTGCCGCCCGCCCCCTGGTTCCCCAAGGACGGCAAGGTCTCGGTGCGCTGGATGCTGCTGCACCTGGTGGAGGAGTTCGCCCGGCACGCCGGCCACGCCGACATCATCCGCGAGTCCCTCGACGGCAAGGGCGCCTGGGACCTGCTGGCCCTGGAGACCGGGCAGACCTGGGGCGGGGACGACGGCACCGGGAACGCCTCGGCCTGAGGGCTTGCACCTCACGCGACGTGAGGGGGCACGGTGGTCACACACCCCGGACGGACCGGGGCGCGAGGAGCGGAACGCGTCATGAGCCACTCGGTCGGACAGGTCGCCGACATCGCCGGGACCACCGTGCGCACCCTGCACCACTACGACGAGATCGGACTGCTGAGCCCGAGCGGGCGCACCCCCGCCGGACACCGCCGGTACGAGTCCGAGGACCTCGACCGGTTGCAGCGGATCCTGTTCTACCGAGAGTTGGGCTTCCCCCTCGACGAGGTGGCCGTCCTCCTGGACGACCCGGACACCGACCCGCACGAGCACCTGCGCCGGCAGCACCGGCTGCTGACCGAGCGGATCGACCGGCTGTCCCGGATGGCCGCCGCCGTGGCACACGCGATGGAGGCAAGGACCATGGGCATCGACCTGACCCCCGAGGAGCGCTTCGAGGTCTTCGGCGAGTTCGACCCGGAGGCGTACGCGGCCGAGGCCGAGGAGCGCTGGGGCGGCACCGAGGCGTACCGGGAGTCCACCCGGCGCGCCGCCGGGTACGGGAAGGCGGACTGGGCGCGGATCATGGGCGAGCACGAGGAGCTGTGCCGACGCGGCGCCGCCCTCCTCGCCGCCGGCGCCGACCCGGACTCCGCGGAGGCCCGCGCGCTCGCGGAGGACCACCGGGGCTGGATCTCGCGCAACCACTACCCGTGCCCCTACGAGACGCACACGGGCCTGGGCGAGATGTACGCGGCCGACGAGCGGTTCACCGCGACCTACGACGCGTTCGCCCCGGGACTGGCGATCTTCCTGCGCGACGCGATCCTCGCCAACGCGATCCGGCGGGTGTGAACGGGGAGTGACGGCTTCCGGGCCGCCCCCGGAGGGGCCGTGGAACCGGGTGGGGAACTCGGGCGTTCATAATTAAGCCGCCCGCAGCGGTTTCACCTTCCCCCAATCCAGGAGAGCCCGGATCCCGTGTACACGCTCGCGCTCGGCCCAGAGTGGCTGTCCCCGGACTACCTGATCTCGCATTTCGGCCTGATCGGCATCCTCGTCATCGTCTTCGCGGAATCGGGGCTCTTCGCGTTCCTGCCAGGTGACTCCCTGCTGTTCACGGCGGGTCTGCTGGTCGCCGACGGCAAGTACATCACCCAGCCCCTGTGGCTGGTCTGCGTCCTGATCGTGGCCGCCGCGATCATCGGTGACCAGGTCGGCTACATGATCGGCAAGTTCTTCGGGCCGAAGCTCTTCAACAAGCCGAACTCCAAGGTCTTCAAGAAGGAGAACCTGGACAAGGCGCACGAGTTCATGGACCGGCACGGCCCCAAGGCCATCGTCCTCGCGCGCTTCGTGCCGATCATCCGGACCTTCGCGCCGATGGTCGCGGGCGCCGGCTCCATGAAGTACCGCACCTTCCTCACGTACAACGTGATCGGCGGCGTGGCCTGGGGCGCGGGCGTGACCACGGCCGGTTACTGGCTGGGTCAGATCAGCTTCATCAAGACGAACATCGAGGCGATCCTCGTCGGGATCATCTTCGTCTCGATCATCCCCGTGATCATCGAGTTCCTGAAGGCCCGCAAGGAGAACAAGCAGAAGGCCGCCGAGGCCGAGCGGAACCCGGCCGCGGTGGGGGCCCCGGTCGGGGCGCCCGCGTTCGGCGCCGACGGGCAGCCGCTCGGGGACACCGCGCAGTTCCCGCAGTTCCCCGAGGTCCGACAGACCCCGGGCGGGCCCGGCGCCGGCCCGGACGGCGGCCACGGCGGGTACGGCGGCGGTCAGGGCGGTCAGGCCGGTCAGGGGTACGGGCAGGGCGGTCAGGGGCAGGGGTACGGCGGGGGCTACGGCGAACGCCCGGGGCAGGGCCAGGAGCCGCCCGCGCCCTACGGCGGGCAGCCCCGGCAGCAGGGCTACCCGCAGCCGGTCGAGCAGTCCCCGTACGGGCAGCCCCAGCAGCCCGGCGGCTACCAGCAGCAGCCGCAGCAGCCGCAGCAGCAGCAGGGGTACCCGCAGCCGCAGCAGCCCTCGCCCTACGCGCAGCCGCAGGCGCAGCCCCCGCAGCAGCCCTCCCCGTACGGCGGTCAGGAGTACGGGCAGCAGCAGCCCCAGCAGGGCGGCCCCTACGGCTACCCGCAGCAGCAGAACCACGCGCAGCAGCAGGACGCGTACGGCTACCCGCAGCAGCAGCCCAACCCCTACGGCGCCCAGCAGCCCCCGCAGCAGCCGTACCCCTACGGTCAGCAGGGCGGGCAGCAGCAGCCGAATCCGTACGGCCAGCAGCCGCCTCAGCAGCAGCCCCGGCAGCCGGGCTACCCGTACGAGTACGACGAGAACGAGGGCCAAGGGCAGGGGCACGGCGGCACCGGCCGCTGAGCGCCGCGCCGCGCACCGTGAGAGGGGCCGCGGGGCCCGGACCGAGCACCGGTCCGGGCCCCGCGGCCCCTCTTGCGTCCCCGCGCCGGCGCCGGCCGGGGGCCCGGCTCAGAAGCCGAAGCGGGTGCGCTTGGCCGCCGCGCGCTGCTTGGTGCGCGTCCCCGGCAGGCGCATGAACAGCCGCGAGACCTCCGCGCCCAGGTTCACCCCGATCGCGATGGCCAGCGCGATCGCCGCCGCCTTCGTCAGGGAGGCGAGCCCGCTGTCCAGCCGGTTCTCCGCGATCGAAAGCAGCGCGTGGTACGTGGTGGAACCGGGCAGCAGCGGGCCGATGGCCGCCGTCACGTAGGGCAGCGCCGAGGTGTGCTGGATCCGCGAGAAGAGCTGCCCGAACAGGCCCACCAGCCCGGCCGCGATGGCCGTCGAGGGCACCGGGGTCATCCCGGCGGTGACCAGCGCCCCGTACACCGTCCACGCCACCCCGCCGTTGAGGGCCACGGCGAGCACCGTGGAGCGCTCCTGTTGCAGCAGGATCGCGAAGGTCAGCACCAGCACCATCGAGGCGACGATCTGGAGCAGCGGCCGGGAGGGGATCTGGAGCACGGCGTCCGGATCGAGCGGGGCGCCCACGTGCACCCCGACGTAGAGCATGATCAGCACGCCCGTGACGATGCCGATGAAGAGGTACATCACCTCCAGCAGCCGGGCCGAGGCGGTGATGTAGTAGCCGGTCAGACCGTCCTGCACGGCCGCCACCAGGGCCCGTCCGGGCAGCAGCGCGAAGAGCCCGCCGGTGATCACCGCCGAGGCCCGCAGATCCACCTCGGCCAGCTTCAGGGCGATGCCCAGCGCCGCCGGCGGCATCGCCGCCACCACGAACTGGTAGAACTCCGGCAGCCCGCGCCCGGCGCACCACCAGGCCAGCCGGTCGCCGAGGACCGCGCCGAGGGCGGCGGCGAAGAACACCGCGACCCCGCCGCCGACCAGGGTCGAGGCCGAGCCGGCGAGAAGCCCGGCGGCCACCGTCAGCACCCAGGTGGGGTAGGGGTGCCGGTTGCGTCGGATCTCGGCCAGCCGGCGGTAGGCGTCCTCCAGCGTCACCTCGGTCTCGGGCGCGCTGATGTCGGCGACCAGCCGGAAGACGGCGGCGAGCCGGTTGTAGTCGGTGCCCCGGCGGCGGACCGTGCGGGCGGCCGAGACCGGGTCGTCCACCAGCGAGGGCTGGTGGGTGATGGAGAGCATGGTGAAGGTGACGGTGGGCTCGCAGCGGTCCAGCCCGTAGCTGCGGGCCACGGCGAACATCGCGGCCTCCACGTCCTCGGAGCCCTCGCCGCCCGAGAGCAGCAGTTCGCCGATGCGCAGGGTCAGGTCGAGCACGCGGCCCACCGGCGGCCCGGTCTCGGCGACCTTCTGCACGCTGTCGGGGGTCGGGCGCACGTCCACCGGCATGCGCAGCATCGTGCGCATCCGGTCCTGCCAGGGGGACTCCTTCATCCGGATCAGCGGGAGCTGTCCGGTGGTGGTGAAGGCCGGCGGGGACTGCTGGGCCGAATAGGTGCTCGGCGTCGCGAACGCGGAGACCTCCGGTTCGGCCGCCGTGGTCTCGGTGCCCGCCGGGAGGGCGAACTCCGAGGTCGGCGAGTCCTCCTCGGGCGCCGTCGGCAGGGTGGCCCCGGCCGGTTGCGAGAAGGCGCTGTGCGCCTCGTCCGACTTGGGTTTGCGGTCCTCCGCCTCGGCCTCCGCCACTCCCACTCCCGTGTCCCACGACCGCCGCGGCTGGTCGGCGGCCGTTGATGATCCAATTATGCGGAATCGTTTCCTCCTCGGCGCGCGCGGAGTGCGCGCGCCCCGGCGATCCCCTCCTGCCCGGCGGGGCGGCCCGGGGAACGCCGAAGGCCCCGACCGGCCCGGACGGAGCCGGGGGACGGGGCCTTCGAGGAGTACGGTCCGCGCGGGACCGTCCGGGGGATCAGTGACCGCCCTGGTCCTTCAGACGCTTGTAGCTGGCCTCGATCTCGGCCTCGGCCTCGGCGCGACCGACCCAGTCGGCGCCCTCGACCGACTTGCCGGGCTCCAGGTCCTTGTAGACCTCGAAGAAGTGCTGGATCTCCAGGCGGTCGAACTCGGACACGTGCTGGATGTCCTGGAGGTGCTCCACGCGCGGGTCGGAGGCCGGCACGCACAGCAGCTTGTCGTCGCCGCCCGCCTCGTCGGTCATGCGGAACATGCCGATGGCGCGGCACTTGATCACGCAGCCGGGGAAGGTCGGCTCGTCGAGGATCACCAGCGCGTCCAGCGGGTCGCCGTCCTCGCCGAGGGTGTTCTCGACGAAGCCGTAGTCCGCCGGGTAGCTGGTGGAGGTGAACAGACGACGGTCCAGACGGATCCGACCGGTCTCGTGGTCCACCTCGTACTTGTTCCGCGAACCCTTCGGGATCTCGATGGTGACGTCGAACTCCACGTCCTGGCTCCTGTCGTGTGTGGCACGCCGGTATCGGCGCACCGCCGGCATGATCGTTGGTGAGGGCGCGTCCGACGCCGGCCCCCGTGACGGGATGCCATGCTCGCGGCAAGACGCGAGGCAAGTGTCCCTCACGCAACCGGGTGATCGCGAAAGGGGCTGGTCCGAGGTGCCGGCGATGAAGACGTGGCAGGTCGTGGCGGGGTCGACGGTGGCCGGTCTCGCCCTGGCGGCCTCCGCCGTGGTCACGGCGGGGCCGTGGGAGTCCGGGCAGCGCACGGCCGAACAGGCCAGGGCCGCCGCCGGCAACCACGCCCCCGGGGACGACGGGCTCGCGGCCCGGGCCGGGCTCCCGGCCCCCGCCCCCAGCGCCGGCGCCGTGCTGCGGGCCCTGACCGACCCCGCGCGCGGCGGCGCCGCCCCCGGTCGCGCCGAGCGGGACGCGGCCCTCGCGAAGGCCCTCGCCCCCCTGATGGACGCACCCGCCCTGGGGAACCGGCCGGCCGCCCTCGTGATCGACGTCACCGGCGGGGCGCCCCTGTACTCCGTCAACCCCGACGCCGCGATGACCCCCGCCTCCACCGTGAAGATCGCGACGGCGGCGGCCGTGCTCGCCGCCGTCGGACCCGAGCACCGGATCGCCACCACCGTCGTGCCCGGCGGCGCCCCCGGCGAGATCGTCCTCGTGGGCGGCGGCGACCCCTCGCTGACCGCGCGGCGCGGGGCCTCGGGCGGCAGCCTGATCGCGCTGGCCGCCGACACCGCCCGGGCCCTCCAGGCCGCCGGCACCACCACCGTCACCCTCGGCTGGGACGCGGGCCGCTTCACCGGCCCCGACCGCCACCCCATCGGCGTCAACCCCAACCTGGCCCGGATCTCCGCCCTGACCGTGGACGAGGCCCGCACCGACGGCTCCTCCTCCGGGCCCGTCGAGCGCCTGCCCGACCCCGCCGCGGCCGCCGCGAAGACCTTCGCCGACCTCCTGCGCGCCCGCGGCCTGACCGTCACCGGCGAACCCGCCGCCCGCCCCGCGCCCGCCGGGGCCAAGCCGATGGCCACCACCCTGTCCCCGCCCGTCGGCGCCCTCGTGGAGCGGATGCTGACCAACAGCGACAACGACTTCGCCGAGGCCCTCGCCCGGCTCACCGCAGTCTCCTCCGGACAGCCCGCGAGCTTCGAGGGGGTCGCGAAGGCCACCGCCGCCCGCATCGCCGGCCTCGGCCTCGACACCGCCGGCAGCCGCTTCGCCGACGGCAGCGGCCTCGACCGGGCCGACAAGGTCACCGTCGAACTCCTCACCGGCATCCTCGCCAAGGCCGCCGCCCCCGACCGGGCCGGGCTGCGGCCCCTGCTGTCCGGGCTGCCCGTGGCCGGGTTCTCCGGCACCCTCAAGGCCCGCAACGCCGAGGGCTCCCCGGCCGCCGGCCTGGTCCGCGCCAAGACCGGCACCCTCACCGGGGTGAACGCCCTCTCCGGGATCGTCGCCACCCCCTCCGGTCGACTGCTCGCCTTCGCGTTCCTCGCCGCCGACACCCCGGCGGCCGGCGAGGCGGAGAAGGCCCTCGACGCGCTGGCCGCCGAAGTCGCCGCCATGCCGTAGCGCCGGCGCCCGCGACGGGACCTCCGGGCCCGTCGCGGGGGGTCCTTCGTCGGCCCGGTACACGTACCGTTGACGCATGACGAGCTTCGGTGGTGCCGGCGGCGAGATGGTCGACTGGAATCTCGCGGTGACGACCGCGACCCGATTCGCGCGTTCCGGCCCGGAGGTGAGTCGGGACGAGGCCCGCGCGGTCGTCGCCGAGCTCCGCCGGCACGCCGCGACCTCCGAACGGCACGTGCGCGAGTTCACCCGGATGCTCCCCGAGGGCGCGACCGTGCCCGACACCCCGGTGCTGATCGTCGACCGGGCGGGCTGGGTCAAGGCCAACGTGGCGGGCTTCCGGCATCTGCTCGGCCCGCTGCTCGCCACCATGCGCGAACGCCGCGAGGACCGGCCCGGCGGGGCCGTGATGGGCGCGGTCGGCTCCAAGGTCACCGGCGCCGAGCTGGGCATGCTGCTGAGCTTCATGTCCTCGCGGGTGCTGGGCCAGTACGAGACCTTCGCGCCCGTCGGCCGCGACCTGCCCGGCGCCCCGGACGGCGGCGGCCGGCTGCTGCTCGTCGCGCCGAACATCGTGCACGTGGAACGGGAGCTGGAGGTCTCGCCACACGACTTCCGGCTGTGGGTGTGCCTGCACGAGGAGACGCACCGTACCCAGTTCACGGCCGTCCCGTGGCTCCGCGACCACCTGGAGGGCGAGATCCAGACATTCCTGGGCGCCTCCGACCTGGACCCGGCCACCCTGCTGGAGCGGCTGCGGGAGGCCGCGCAGGCGGTGGTCTCGGGCCGGGGCGAGGGCGAGGACGAGGAGGGCCGCTCGCTGGTCGAGCTGGTCCAGAGCCCGCTCCAGCGCGAGACCCTGGGCCGGCTCACCGCCGTGATGTCCCTGCTGGAGGGGCACGCGGACTACGTGATGGACGGGGTCGGGCCCGCCGTGGTGCCCTCGGTGGCCGAGATCCGGGAGAAGTTCCAAAAGCGCCGCACGGGCGGCGCCGGCCGGCTGGACCTCGCACTGCGCAAGCTCCTGGGCCTCGACGCCAAGCTGCGCCAGTACCGGGACGGCGAGCGCTTCGTGCGGGCGGTGGTCACGGAGGTCGGCATGGCGGGCTTCAACCGGGTCTGGACCTCGCCGAACACGCTGCCCACCAAGGCCGAGATCGCCCGTCCGGCGGACTGGGTGGCCCGCGTGCACCGCAAGGGAGGCGAAACAGTCTGACGGGAGTGACGCACGGGGCGTAAACCCGTTACTCCGGGGGAAGAGACGTCACCCGTCCGAGGGACCGTGGCGCGTGCGAGGGCGTGCGATGCTCGGAGAACGGCTCGGTTTCTGTCACCATCGACGCACTCTCAGTGACAACCCGGTCCGCCGGGGGCACCGGGCGCAGTCCCACGCACCCACCTCGTCACACCAGCGTCTCCCCTCCCTCCCACCACCACCGAAGGGCATCGGACATGGGTCCCCATCCTGCGGTCGCGGCGATACGCCTGGCGGTCCGCCGCGCGCTCCACGACATCCTCACCGACCTCGCCGAGTCGACACCCTCCGTCGCGCCCGCCGCCGTCGCCTCCGCCGCCGAGCTGCCCGGCCCCCGGGCCCGCGCCGGCCGTGCCGACGCCGCCGACGGCCCGGCGGACCCCCGTCCCCTCGTCCTCGTGGCCTGCTCCGGCGGGGCCGACTCCATGGCCCTGGCCTCCGCGCTCGCCTTCGAGGCCCCCAAGCTCGGCCTGCGCGCCGGTGGGATCACCGTCGACCACGGCCTCCAGGACGGCTCCGACCTGCGGGCCGCCGAGGTCGTCGCGCGCATGGGCGCCCTCGGTCTGGGACCCGCCGAGGCCGTCGCCGTCCGCGTCGGCCGGGACGGCGGACCCGAGGCCGCGGCCCGTGACGCCCGCTACGCGGCCCTCGACGGGGCCGCCGACCGGCTCGGCGCCGTCGCCGTGCTCCTCGGCCACACCCGGGACGACCAGGCGGAGACCGTGCTGCTGGGCCTGGCCCGGGGCTCCGGCATCCGGTCCCTGTCCGGCATGGCCGAGATCGGCGCCGGCCCCGACCGGGACCGCCGCTACCGCCGCCCCTTCCTCGGCGTGGACCGGCAGACCGCCCGCAAGGCGTGCATGGTGCAGTCCCTGCCGGTCTGGGACGACCCGCACAACGTGGACCCCGCCTACACCCGCTCCCGGCTGCGGCACGAGGGCCTGCCCGCGCTGGAGAAGGCCCTCGGCAAGGGGGTCGTGGAGGCCCTGGCCCGCACCGCGCAGCTCTCCCGGGACGACGCCGACGCCCTCGACGCCTGGGCCGCCGACGCCGACCGCGCGGTCCGTGACGAACTGGGCCAACTGGAGTGCGCCAAGCTCTGGGCGCTGCCCCCGGCCGTCCGCCGCCGGGTGCTGCGTCGGGCCGTGGTCGCGGCCGGTTCCCCCGCCGGTTCGCTGTTCGCCCGTCACATCGAGGAAGTCGACCGACTCATCACCGGATGGCGCGGTCAGGGCGCCATCAACCTGCCCGGCCGGGTCGAGGCCCAGCGCCAGGGTGGCAGACTTGTCATTCGGCAGGGCTGAAGGTGCTGAAACACGGCTGAGTCCTCCGGGGCGCCCACACCCACGGCCCCCCGGAGCGCGCGGTCGCCAACGAAAGTGATGCGGGTGGACGAGAAGGACATGGGTTCCGACCTCGAGTCGGTGCTCATCACCAAAGAAGAGATCGACGCGAAGCTGGCCGAGCTGGCCGCGAAGATCGACGCGGAGTACGCGGGCAAGGACCTGCTCATCGTCGGCGTCCTCAAGGGCGCGGTGATGGTGATGGCGGACCTGGCACGCGCCTTGTCCACCCCGCTCACGATGGACTGGATGGCGGTGTCCTCCTACGGGGCCGGCACCCAGTCCTCCGGCGTGGTCCGGATCCTCAAGGACCTGGACACCGACATCAAGGGCAAGCACGTCCTGATCGTCGAGGACATCATCGACTCCGGCCTGACCCTGTCGTGGCTGCTGTCGAACCTGGGCTCCCGCGAGCCGGCCTCGCTGAAGGTGTGCACGCTGCTGCGCAAGCCCGACGCCGCCAAGGTCGCCATCGACGTGGAGTGGGTCGGCTTCGACATCCCGAACGAGTTCGTCGTGGGCTACGGCCTCGACTACGCCGAGAAGTACCGCAACCTGCCCTTCGTGGGCACCCTCGCGCCGCACGTCTACGGCGGCTGACGCCCGACGAGCGGGTCCCGGCCGTCGGCGCGAGCGCCGGCGGCGGGGACCGTGCCCCGACCGGCCCACTCGTCCGTCACCCTCGACGCGGACACCCCACGCCCCCGTGTTCCCCGGCCCCGACGGGGAACCCCGGGGCCGTGCCCGCCGTTGGAGGTGGGGAAGGGCGAGTGAAAGCGGGTCTGACCGCCGTCCCGGGGGACCGCGGGTGACAATGCAGGGGTACATTCCGAAGAACAGTCTTTACTCACAGCAGCATTTACCTACGGGCAGGAGGGACGGGGCGCAGTCCGCCCCGTGTGGATGGACGTGAAGCGATACTTCCGTGGGCCCGTCATGTGGATCGTGCTGGCCGTCCTTGCCGTGGTCGTGTTGATGAACGTCGTCAGCTCCGGCGGCGGCTACAAGTCCGTGGAGACCAGCCAGGTCATCAAGGCGATCAGCCAGGACCGCGTGACGACGGCCAAGCTCACCACTGGCGACAGCCAGATGATCAAGATCGACCTGAAGAGCGGCGAGAAGCTCGAGGGCAAGGACGGGACCAAGTTCCAGGCCAACTACATCGGCGACCAGGGCGTCGAGCTGGCCCAGATCCTTCAGCAGAAGTACGAGGCGGGCAAGATCTCCGACGGTTACACCGTCTCGCCCGACAAGACCAGCCCGTTCCTGAGCGTGCTGCTGTCCCTGCTGCCCTTCGTGCTCATCGTCGTGGTCTTCCTGTTCCTGATGAACCAGATGCAGGGCGGCGGCTCCCGGGTCATGAACTTCGGGAAGTCCAAGGCCAAGCTCATCACCAAGGACACCCCCAAGACGACCTTCGCCGACGTGGCCGGGTCCGACGAGGCGGTCGAGGAACTCCACGAGATCAAGGAATTCCTCCAGGAGCCCGCCAAGTTCCAGGCCGTCGGCGCCAAGATCCCCAAGGGCGTGCTGCTGTACGGCCCGCCCGGCACCGGCAAGACCCTGCTCGCGCGCGCCGTCGCCGGCGAGGCGGGCGTGCCGTTCTACTCCATCTCGGGCTCCGACTTCGTCGAGATGTTCGTGGGTGTCGGCGCCAGCCGGGTGCGCGACCTCTTCGAGCAGGCCAAGGCGAACGCCCCGGCGATCGTCTTCGTCGACGAGATCGACGCCGTCGGTCGCCACCGCGGCGCCGGCCTCGGCGGCGGTCACGACGAGCGCGAGCAGACCCTGAACCAGCTGCTCGTCGAGATGGACGGCTTCGACGTCAAGGGCGGCGTCATCCTGATCGCGGCCACCAACCGGCCCGACATCCTCGACCCCGCGCTGCTGCGCCCGGGCCGCTTCGACCGGCAGATCGCCGTCGACCGCCCCGACATGCAGGGCCGGCTGGAGATCCTCAAGGTCCACCAGAAGGGCAAGCCGGTCGCCCCGGACGTCGACCTGTCGGCCGTCGCCCGTCGCACCCCCGGCTTCACCGGTGCCGATCTGTCGAACGTCCTGAACGAGGCGGCGCTGCTGACCGCCCGCTCGGACAAGAAGCTGATCGACAACCACATGCTGGACGAGGCGATCGACCGCGTGGTGGCGGGTCCGCAGAAGCGGACCCGGATCATGTCGGACAAGGAGAAGAAGATCACCGCGTACCACGAGGGCGGACACGCCCTGGTCGCGGCGGCCTCCCCGAACTCCGACCCGGTCCACAAGATCACGATCCTGTCCCGCGGCCGGGCCCTGGGCTACACCATGGTCCTGCCCGACGAGGACAAGTACTCCACCACGCGCAACGAGATGCTCGACCAGCTCGCCTACATGCTGGGCGGGCGGGCCGCCGAGGAACTGGTCTTCCACGACCCGACCACCGGCGCGTCCAACGACATCGAGAAGGCCACGGCCACGGCCCGCGCGATGGTGACGCAGTACGGCATGACCGAGCGGCTCGGCGCCATCAAGTTCGGCAGCGACAGCGGCGAGCCCTTCCTCGGTCGCGAGATGGGCCACCAGCGCGACTACTCGGAAGAGGTCGCGGCGCTGGTCGACGAAGAGGTCAAGAAGCTCATCGAGAACGCGCACAACGAGGCGTGGGAGATCCTGGTCGAGAACCGGGACGTCCTGGACAACCTCGTGCTCGCGCTGCTGGAGAAGGAGACGCTGGGCAAGGAGGAGATCGCCGAGGTCTTCGCCGGCATCGTCAAGCGTCCTGCCCGCCCCGCGTGGACCGGCTCCGCCCGGCGCACCCCGTCCACCCGGCCGCCGGTGCTCTCGCCCAAGGAGCTCCAGCTCACGAACGCCGCCAACGGCAGCGTTCCGGCCGCCCCGACGGTCTCCACGGAGAAGGCGCAGCCCGCGCCGGCCCCCGAGGACACCCCGGAGTCCTGAGCGGACCCACCGGAATGAACGCCGCGCCCCCCGAGGTTCTAGCCTTGGGGGGCGCGGCATTTTCCGTGTGTGGTCCCACCGCTGCTGTGAAGAACAGGAACGAGGCATTCCGATGACCGACCCGGTGACCCTGACGGGCGAGCCCACGATCGGCGAGTTCGACGAGAAGCGCGCCGAGGCCGCCGTCCGCGAGCTGCTGTACGCGGTGGGCGAGGACCCCGACCGCGAGGGTCTGCTGGACACCCCGGCTCGGGTCGCGCGCGCCTACAAGGAGATATTCGGGGGCCTGCGGCAGCGCCCGGAGGACGTGCTCACCACCACCTTCGACCTCGGGCACGACGAGATGGTGCTGGTCAAGGACATCGAGGTGGTCTCCTGCTGCGAGCACCACCTGGTGCCCTTCCACGGGGTGGCGCACGTGGGCTACATCCCGTCCGCCGACGGCAAGATCACCGGCCTGTCGAAGCTCGCCCGCCTCGTGGACGTGTTCGCGCGCCGCCCGCAGGTGCAGGAGCGGCTGACCACGCAGATCGCCGAGTCGCTCATGGAGATCCTGGAGCCGCGCGGGGTCATCGTGGTCGTGGAGTGCGAGCACATGTGCATGACCATGCGCGGGGTCCGCAAGCCGGGCGCCAAGACCATCACCTCGGCCGTGCGCGGCCAGCTCCGCGACCCGGCCACCCGCTCCGAGGCGATGAGCCTGATCATGGCCCGCTGATCATGGCCCGCTGAGCACCGGACGACGGAGGGCGGCGCGCACGGGACCGCGGGGTCCTCGTGCGCGCCGCCCTCCGGGCGTCTCAGGCGCGGGCCGGGTTCTCCGGGGCGCCGCCGGCCGGGCCGTCCTCGTCGCCCGGGAGCCGCAGCACGCGCTGGAGCCAGAGCCCCACGGCCACGATCGCCCAGCCGCCCAGCACCGCGAAGCCCGCGTACAGGGTCTGGTCGCGCCGGGCCGGGACGGAGAACTCCTCCAGCAGCAGGAAGAGGCCGGTGCCCCCGTAGCCGCCCGCCACGAGGGCCGCGACCAGGGCGGCGGCCTGCCCGAACACCAGGGCGCGGGCGGCCGTCAGCGGGTCCACGCCCTTCGCGTCCGGTCGGCGTTCGCGCTGGGCCCGCAGCCGCGCGCGCAGGGCCAGGGTCGTGGCCAGCAGCACCGCCGCGATCGCGCCGAGCACGATGGGGGCGGCGGCCGGGACCCCGGGCAGGCTGTCGTACGCGTTCCACAGGCGGGCGCCGGCCCAGGACAGCACGCCGGCCACCAGGAAGATCCCCACCAGCAACGTCGGCTTCAACTGCCTCACGTGTCCCACGCCCCGCTTTCGCTTCCCGTCCCGTTCCGTGCCGTCCCGATCACCGTACGCGGCGGTCGGCTCCCCCCGCGACCAGGGGAACGACTACTCGGGCAGTCGCAGTTCCAGGTCGTCGCGGATCTGCACGCCGGTGCGGTCCACCGAGGCCAGCAGCTCGGCCACCGGGCCCCGACCGGGGACCGCGGCCTGCGGGTCCACGTCCAGCCACGGCGCGAGCACGAAGGCGCGCAGGTGGGCGCGCGGGTGCGGCAGGGTCAGCACCGGGTCGTCGGAGACCACGTCGGCGTAGGCGATCACGTCCACGTCGATGGTGCGCGGGCCCCAGCGCTCCTCGCGGACCCGGTCGAATGCCTCCTCGATGGCCTGGCCGCGCTCCAGCAGCGAGTCCGGGGGCAGGGTGGTCTTCACCAGGGCGACGGCGTTGAAGTACGAGGGCTGCGAGTCGGGGGCCACGCCCCAGGGCTCGGTCTCGTAGACCCGCGACACCGCCTTGACCCGCAGGCCCGGGGTGTCGCCGAGGGCGTCCACGGCCCCCTGGAGGGTGTCCAGGCGGTTGCCGAGGTTCGAGCCGAGGGCGACGACGGCCATGCGCGGGTTGGACAGGGTGGTGTCGGCCGCGTCGACGGTCTCCACGACGGAGGCCGGCACCGGCTGGACGGTCGGGTCGAACTGCGGCTGGTTCATGTGCGGCTCCGGGTGATGGTGATGGTCACGTCGTCGAAGGGCACGGTGATCGGCGCGTCCGGCTTGTGCACCACCACCTCCACCTCCGCGACGGCCTGGTGCTTCAGACACTGCTGGGCGATCCGTTCGGCCAGGGTCTCGATCAGGTCCACGGGCTCGCCCTCGACGACGCCCACGACCTCCTCGGCCACCACGCCGTAGTGCACGGTCTTCGCCAGGTCGTCGTCGGCGGCCGCGGCCCGGGTGTCGATGTGCATCACCAGGTCCACGATGAAGGTCTGCCCCTCCTCGCGTTCCCGGGGGAAGACGCCGTGGTGCCCACGGGCCTTGAGGCCGCGCAGCGCGACACGATCCACGCGAATCACTCCTGCTTTCTCGTGCTCTCCGGTCCGCGGGGGGCTCCCGCGACCCTGGGCTTGGCCGAGTGCGGTCGGCGTCCGTCCACGGTCGAATCTACCTGCGGGACCCGTACGGGTCCGCCGGCGGGCCGGGGGAGGGCGCTCGTCGCCCCGGGCGTCTGCCCGGTTCCGGGTCGCCCGAAGCGCGTGACGGCGCACTGATCGACGGGCCCGCCCGGGGCTCACCCGTTCGGCTCAACCGAAGCCGGCCGGCGAGGATTCCCGGCCGGTCCGGGGCGGGTTCAGCGGGAGCCGTCGACCGTGCCCGGCGCGCCACCGTCGCCCTCCGCGGCGTCCTCCTCGTCCTCGTCCTCCCCGTCGTCGATGAGCACGGGGGAGCCGTGGTGGGACCACAGCCGCCAGCCCTCGGGTGTGCGCCGGAACACATTGGTGGCCACCACGAGCTGCCCGACCAGCGGGCCGAGGTCCTGGCCCTCCTCGGCCGGGCCGCCGCTGAGGATGTTCTCGGTGCACGTGACCACGGCCGTGTCCGCTATCACCGAGACCTTCACGTCGGTGAGGAAGAACTGGATGTACTCGGTGTGGGACATGATCAGCGCGTAGCTGCGCAGCACCTCGCCGCGCCCGGTCAGCGCGGGCCAGCCGGGGTGGACGCAGGAGATCTCGTCGTCCAGCCACAGCGCTCCCAGCCGGTCGAGGTCCCCCTCCTCCAGGGCCCCGTAGAAGGCCGTGTTCGTCTCCTCGACCGCCTCGATGTCCGTTCCGTTCACCGGTTCACCGTGATCTTCCCGCTCCCGCGCCGTGCCTCGGCGCCCGTCACCAAGCCCCTTCCACGGCGCGGGCCACCCGAACCGCGTCCGCGCTCGCCCGTACCTCGTGCACGCGCACCGCCCAGGCGCCGGCGGCGGCCGCGAGGGCCGAGACGGCGGCGGTGGCGGCGTCGCGTTCGCGGGCCGGCGGGGGCGCGGCGGCCTCGGAGCCGGCGAGCACGCGGCCCAGGAAGCGCTTGCGGGAGGCGGCCACGAGCAGCGGGAAGCCCAGGGCGCGCAGCTCGGGCAGCCGGGCCACGAGGGCCAGGTCGTGCTCGGCGTTCTTCGCGAAGCCCAGGCCCGGGTCGACCACGAGGCGGTCGGGGCAGACGCCGCCGGCGACGACGGCGTCGATCCGGCGGCGTAGTTCGTCGGTGACCTCGCCGAGCACGTCGGCGTAGACGGCGCGGGCGTTCATGTCCTCGCTGAAGCCGCGCCAGTGCATCACGACGAAGGGCACGCCCGCCTCGGCGACGGCGGGGATCATGCCGGGGTCGGCCAGGCCCCCGCTGACGTCGTTGACGAGCAGCGCCCCGGCCTCGACGGCGCGGGCGGCGACCTCGGCGCGCATCGTGTCCACGGACACGGCGACCCCCTCGGCGGCCAGCCGGCGCACCACGGGCACCACTCGGCGCAGCTCTTCCTCGGCGTCCACGCGGGTGGCGCCGGGCCGGGTGGACTCGCCGCCCACGTCCACGAGGTCCGCGCCGGCGGCCACGAGGTCCAGGCCGCGTTTGACGGCCGTCTCGGTGTCGAACCAGCGCCCGCCGTCGGAGAAGGAGTCGGGGGTGACGTTGACGACGCCCATGACCGCGCAGCGGTCGAGGTCCGGCAGGCCGGCCACGAGGCCGCGGGGGAGCGGGCGGGACGGGTGGGGGGTGCTCATGGATCCAGGGTAGGTCGCGTGTTCGGCGCCGGGCACGGCCGAGGCCCCGCGCCCGCGCCGGTCTCGGCGGGGTGCGGGGCCTCGGGCGGTGCGTCGGGGCGTGTGTCGGGGAGGGTCAGGCGGCGCGGACGGTGGCCTGGTCGGCGCCGGTGGTCAGCGGCCGCATGTCGTGATCGTGGTCGTGGGCGCAGACGCGGCGCTTGCGCGGGCCGCGCCGGCTCTCGAAGAGCCGGGGCAGGGCGAGGGTGACGAAGCCCTCGGCCTGCATCGCGGCGAAGCCGATGCGGGGCAGGTCGCGGGTGGTGCGGAAGACCACGAAGCGGGGCTCCCAGCGGGGCCGGAACTTGGCGTTGAACTTGTACAGGGACTCGATCTGGAACCAGCGGGAGAGGAACACCAGCAGGCCGCGCCAGGCCCGCAGGAAGGGGCCGGCGCCGATCTTCTCGCCGCGCGCGAGGGCGGAGCGGAACATCGCGAAGTTCAGCGAGACCTTCTCGACCTTGAGCTCGGGGCAGGCGCCGAGGGCGGCCACGATGAGCAGCTCGTTCATGCCGGGGTCGGCGGCGCGGTCGCGGCGCATCAGGTCCAGGGACATGCCGTCGGGGCCCCAGGGCACGAAGTGCAGCACGGCCTTGAGGTCGCCGTAGGCGCCGGTGTCGCCCTCCTCGGCGCGGTGGGCGGTGGCGATCACGCAGTCGGTGTCGCCGGGGTCGCCGACGCGGCCCAGCGCCATGGAGAAGCCG
Source organism: Streptomyces dryopteridis (assembly GCF_049606955.1). Taxonomy (NCBI): domain Bacteria; kingdom Bacillati; phylum Actinomycetota; class Actinomycetes; order Kitasatosporales; family Streptomycetaceae; genus Streptomyces; species Streptomyces dryopteridis. The sequence continues at coordinate 3,244,955 of NZ_CP187113.1, forward strand.
CGTTCGGTGTCGGTGCCGCGCCAGGCGTCGGCGGCGGCGCGGACGTGCTCCAGCTCCAGCTCGGTCAGCTCGGAGACCCGGCGGACCTTGGTGGTGTAGCCGTTGCGTTCGATCCGCTTGACCATCTGGCGGACGTTGCGCATCGGGCGGCCGGCGAGGGAGAAGTCCTTGACGTCGACGATGGCCTCGTCGCCCAGTTCCAGGGCGTCCAGGCCGGTCTCGCGGGTCCAGACCTCGCCGCCGGTCTCGGAGCAGCCCATGACGGCCGGGGTCCAGGAGTGGGCCTTGGCCTCGGTCATGAACCGTTCGATGGCGCCGGGCCATGCCTCGACGTCGCCGATCGGGTCGCCGGAGGCCAGCATCACGCCGGAGACCACCCGGTAGGTGACGGCCGCCTTGCCGCTGGGGGAGAAGACGACGGCCTTGTCGCGGCGGAGCGCGAAGTGGCCCAGCGAGTCGCGGCCGCCGTGCCGCTCCAGCAGCTCGCGCAGCTTGGCCTCGTCGTCCTCGGTGAGCCGGGCGGCCGGGTGCTCGGGGCGGAAGGCCAGGTAGATGGTGGTGAGCGCGGTGAGCATGCCGAGGGCGCCGAGGGAGTAGCCGACGGTCCAGGAGGCCCGTCCGGCGTAGTCCACGGGGCCCTCGAAGCCGAACAGGCCGTAGATCACGTGCACGACCTGGTCGGCGATGCCGGGGTCGCCGACCACCTTGCGCGGGTGGGCGTTGACGATGACCAGGCCGATGCCGATGGAGCCGGCGCTCATCAGCACGAAGTTGGTCAGCGCCTTCCAGCGGCTGCGGGGGTCGGGCAGGGCCTTGAATTCACCCTGATGGCGCAACAGCAGGAAGAGGAGCCAGCCGGAGATCAGCGTGGTGACGATCGTGCCCGGCGTGAGGTGTCGGTTGAGGAGCTGCGCCACGACGCCGGCGGGCAGGAGCACGACGGCGGCCCGGAAGGCACGGCGCTTGCGGCGCTTGAGCCCGTGGGCCAGGAGCAGCAGGAGGACGCCGGCGCTGACGGAGAGGGCGGCGGCGAAGGGGCCGAGGGCGCCCGGGAGCACCTCGGCGATGGAGTGCACGCGACTGCGGCGGAAGGCCGGCACGATCCCCGCGACGAGGTTGACCAGGCCGACGAAGGTGACGGCGGACCCCACGACCGAGGGCACGGCCTCGGGGCGGGGGCCGCGGAGGATTCGGCGCACTGTGCTCGGAACCTGTCCGGACTTATCGGCATCTATCCTGCTGGACATCGCTTCCCGTTGCTCCGCGAGAGATCATGTGGCCGGATGGCCTTGAGGGCCACCGGAGTGTGCGTCCCCTAGGACGACGAGCGGGGCCGGCGGGTTCACTCGTGGTCCGGAAAAATTCGACCTGCCATCAGAAAGACGACTGACTGCTCATGGGCCTCACCAGTACCACCGTTCTGATCCTGGCGATCGTCGCCGGTGTCGCGCTGTTCGGCGTCACCGTGTGGGCGTGGCCCCGCCTGGCCGGTCGGGGCGTCCGCGCGGTGCTGGGCCGGATCGGCCTGCTCCTCGCCACCCAGATCGCCCTGTTCTCGGCGGTGGGCCTGGCCGCGAACAAGTCCTTCCTGTTCTACGGGTCCTGGGCGGACCTGTTCGGCCAGGAGACCTCCATGGGCAAGGTCGTCGACCACTCCATGAGCAGCAAGGACATCAAGGTCGTCGACAAGCAGCACCTCGACGTGCCGGGCGGCAAGAAGCCGCAGGTCGGCGGGCAGATCCTGAAGGTCGCGATAACGGGCGAGAAGTCCCGGATAGAGTCCCCCGGCTACGTGTACCTGCCGCCGGAGTACTTCCAGCCCGAGCACAAGGACGCGAACTTCCCGGCGTCCATCGTGCTGACCGGCTACCCGGGCACCGCCGAGAACCTGATCAAAGGGCTGAACTACCCGATGACGGCCTTCAAGCAGGCCAAGGCCGGGAAGATGAAGCCGATGATCCTGGTCATGCTGCGGCCGACGGTGGCGCCGCCGCGCGACACCGAGTGCGTGGACATACCCGGTGGCCCGCAGACCGAGACCTTCTTCGGGCACGACCTGCCGCGCGCCGTGCGGACCACCTTCCGGGTCGGCGACAAGCCCGCGAACATGGCCTTCGTCGGCAACTCGACCGGCGGCTACTGCGCGCTGAAGATCGCCGCGCACTACCCGCAGACCTTCGGGGCGGGCGTGGGCCTGTCGGCGTACTACGAGGCGCCGAACGACGCGACCACCGGCGACCTGTTCATGGGCGACAAGAAGCTCAAGGACCGGGCGGACGTGCTGAAGTCGATCGACGCGAAGAAGCCGTCCGGCACCTCGTTCCTCGTGACCAGCAGCGAGGTCGGCGAGCCGAACCTGGACGGGACGAAGGAGTTCGTCAAGCGGGTGAAGTCCCCGGACCGCGCCTCGTCGATCATCCTCGACAGCGGCGGCCACAACTTCAACACCTGGCGCCGGGAGATCCCCCCGATGCTGGAGTGGCTCAGCGGGCGCATGAGCGCGTAGCGCGGAGCGCGACGACGGGCGACGGACGTCGGACCACGGGGACGGGCCCGGTGCGGGAGGCACCGGGCCCGTCCCCGTGCGCGGGGGTCAGCTCGCGCGGCGCAGGGCGCCGTGCACGCCCGCCGGGGTGAGGGTGCCCGCGGGGCGTTCGCCGGCCGGGTCGAGGACCGTGATTCGGCCGGATTCCTCGCCGAGCAGCGCCGTCAGCGCCGCCTTCAGGGTGTCCCCGATCCGGATCGTGCCGGGGGCGGCGGGGGCGGCGGGGTCGGCGAGCGGGTCGAGGTCGGCGGAGGTGAGGGTGGTGACGGCGAGCCGGCGCAGCTCGCGGTCGGCGCCCACGAACCGGGCCACGCGCTCGTTGGCGGGGGCGTCCAGGATCGCGGCCGGCCGGTCGAGCTGCTCGATGGTGCCGGGCCCGTACACGGCGATCCGGTCGCCGAGCCGGATGGCCTCGTCCAGGTCGTGGGTGACGAGCAGCACCGTCTTGCCCAGGGTGCGCTGGAGGTCGCGGAACTCGTTCTGGAGGTGCTCGCGGACCACCGGGTCCACCGCGCCGAAGGGCTCGTCCATGAGCAGCACCGGCGGGTCGGCGGCCAGCGCCCGGGCCACCCCGACCCGCTGCCGCTGACCGCCGGAGAGTTGGTCGGGGCGGCGGGAGCCGTACTCGGCGGGGTCGAGGCCGACCAGTTCGAGCAGCTCGGCGGCCCGCGCCAGGGCCTTGTCCTTGGGGGTGCCCAACAGCCGGGGCACGGTCGCGGTGTTCTCCAGCACGGTCTTGTGCGGGAAGAGGCCCACGTGCTGGATCACGTAGCCGATGCGCCGGCGCAGTTCGACGGGGTCGGCGTCGGCGATGTCCTCGCCGTTGAGGGTGATCCGCCCGGAGGTGGGGTCCACCAGCCGGTTGACCATCTTCATGGTGGTGGTCTTGCCGCAGCCCGAAGGGCCGACCAGCGTGAGCAGTTCGCCCTCCGCGACGGTGAAGTCGAGGCCGCTGACGGCGGTGGTGCCGTCGGGGTAGCGCTTGGTCACCTGCTCGAATCCGATCACCGGGACATCCTCTCTCACTGCCGTCGTCCATTTGTGAACGACGTGTTGCCCCCATGCGAAAGATTCCGGCCACTGTCGCACGCGGGGGTTATGGTCGCTCAGGCGCGTGTGCCACGCCGCGCCCGGGGTACGCGGGCGAGAACGCACGCGAACGACGACGGGGGGTGAGACATGGCGACGGCGAATTGCCTGGTGGCGAACGACTGGGTGTGTCCGGAGTACCTCACTTCACGGGCCCAGGAACTCACGGACGCCACGATCGAGCATGTCTGGATCACGACGGTTTCGGTTCTGATCGGCGTGATCATCTCGATCCCGCTGGCCCTGCTGGCCCGCCGCGGCCGCCGCTGGGCCGCGCCCGTGCTCGGCGTGACCACCTTGCTCTACACCGTGCCCTCCCTCGCCATGTTCTCGCTGCTGCTGCCGCTGTTCGGGCTCTCGGCCGCGCTCGTGGTGACCGGGCTCGTGCTCTACTCCCTGACCATCCTGGTCCGCAACACCCTGGCCGGGTTGGCCGGGGTGCCCGAGGAGGTCCGCGAGGCCGCCGTCGGCATGGGCTACGGCCCCGGCCGGCTGCTGTGGCAGGTCGAACTGCCGCTCGCGCTGCCCGCGATCCTCGCCGGGGTGCGGATCGCGACGGTCTCCACCGTCGCCCTGACCACCGTCGGCTCCATCGTCGGCAAGGGGGGCCTGGGCAACCTCATCGCCCCGGCCGTCACCAGCTCCTTCAAGGCGCAGGTGCTGACCGCCTCCGTGCTGTGCGTGCTGCTCGCGCTCGTCGCCGACCTGCTCCTGCTCGGCCTGCAACGGCTGCTGACCCCGTGGACCCGGGATACGGCGAAGGCCCCCGGCGGACCCGCCGGCGCGGCCCCCGCCCCCGCCCCCGTCCCGGAAGGAGTCTGACGATGTCCGCCGGAATCCTCGGGGACACCTGGACCTGGCTCACCGACCCCGCCCACTGGAGCGGGGACGCCGGGGTCTGGCACCGGCTCGGCGAGCACGTCTGGGTCAGCGGCCTGGCCCTGGCCATCGCCTGCGCGCTGGCCCTGCCGCTGGGCCTGTGGCTCGGACACCTCGGCAAGGGCGGCACCCTCGCCGTGAACGTCTCCAACGTGGGCCGGGCCGTCCCGGTCTTCGCCGTCCTCGCCCTCTTCTCCGTCAGCCCGCTGCGCAACGCCGGGTACACCCCGACGGTGGTCGCGCTCGTGCTGTTCGCGATCCCGCCGCTGCTCACCAACGCGTACGTGGGCATGCGGGAGGTGGACCGGGCCGTGGTCGAGGCCGCGCGCGGCATGGGCATGTCCGGCGGGCAGCTGTTCCGCTCGGTCGAGCTGCCGCTGGCCCGGCCGCTGCTGATGACGGGTCTGCGCTCGGCCGCCGTCCAGGTCATCGCCACCGCGACCATCGCCGCGATGGTCGGCCAGGGCGGGCTCGGCCGGATCATCACCGCCGGGTTCGGCACGTACGACACCGCCCAGGTGGTGGCGGGGGCGCTGTTGGTGGCCCTGCTGGCGCTGGTGGTCGAGGGCGTGCTGGTGGCGGCCGACCGACTGACCCGCTGACCCTCGCCCCCGTGCCGCCCGAGGCCCCCGTCTTCCGATTCGTCCTGCCCCCGCGTCACCGTGACGCGCTCACCCTCCAACGGAGCCATTCCATGCGCATCTCCAAGCCCACCCGCCTCCTGGGCGCCTCCCTCGGCGCCCTCGCCCTGACCGTCTCGCTGACCGCCTGCGGGGGCGACAGCCTGGAGAAGACCAAGGACGGCGGGGCCGCGGCCTCCACCGGCACCGGCTCCGGCGGCGGGGACAAGGGCAAGCTGGTGATCGGCGCGGCCGGGTTCACCGAGTCCAACGTGCTGGCCGAGCTGTACGCGGGCGTCCTGCGCAAGGCCGGGTACGGCACCTCCATCACCACCGTCAGCAACCGCGAGCTGTACGAACCGGCCTTGGAGAAGGGCGAGATCGACGTCGTCCCCGAGTACGCCGCCACCCTCGCCGAGTTCCTCAACGCCAAGGTCAACGGCCCCAAGGCGCCCGAGGAGAAGCCGGTGGCCTCCTCCGACGCCAAGGCCACCACCGAGGCCCTCGGCAAGCTCGCCGCCCCGCGCGGGCTGAAGGTGCTCGCGGTCGGCGAGGCCGTGGACCAGAACGCCTTCGCGGTCAGCAAGGAGTTCGCGGCCAAGAACAACCTCAAGACCCTCTCCGACCTCGGCAAGTCCGGGCTGAAGGTGAAGATCGCGGCCGGCGACGAATGCGCCGTGCGCCCGTTCTGCGCCCCCGGCCTGACCAAGACCTACGGGGTCAAGGTCGACGGGATCGACCCCAAGGGCGTGGGCACCCCGGCCGCCAAGCAGGCCGTCAAGGACGGGGTGGACCAGCTCGTGCTGACCACCACCACCGATGCCACCCTCGACACCTTCGGGCTGGTGCTGCTGGAGGACGACAAGAAGCTCCAGAACGCCGACAACGTGCTGCCCGTCGTGAACGCCAAGGACGCCGGCGCCCCCGAGATCGCCGCCGCCCTCGACGCGTTGACGAAGAAGCTCACCACCGCCGACCTCGTGGAGCTCAACCGCAAGGTGGACGCCGAACGCGCCAAGCCGGCCGACGTGGCCGCCGCCTGGCTGAAGGAGAAGGGGCTCGTCTCCGGCTGAACCGGGGCGTTCTGACGGGGCGCCGGAGGCGCGCGACACGCCGGGCGGTCGGGATCGGGGAACCGGTCCGGGCCGCCCGTGCCGCGGAGCGGAACGCCCAACACGCGGACTTCGGGTCCCCGTTACGCGTTCGTGGTGAGACCGTAGGACAATCGCCAGGGCGCGGATCGGCGCGTGGCGGCCCCAGCGGGCGCCTACGCACTGTAAATTTCAGGCCATGCCCCGTGGACGCCACCGCAACCCAGAACCCCTGCACCGGCTGCTGACCCCGGCCGTCGTCGCCGTCGTGTCGATCGCGGGCGCCGGCGCCGCGTGGCTGGTCACCGATCTCCTCGTGGTGAGACTGCTGGTCGCCGCCACGGCCGGGGTCGGCGTCACCGGCTCCCTGCTGATGCGGGCCTGGGACCGCGCGGCCGGCCGCAAGGTCGCCGAACTCGCCCGCGAACGCGCCAAGGACGAGTGGCGCACCGAGGAACGCCTCGCCGAGCTGGAGTCCGAGCTGGAGGAGGCGCGGGCACTGCGCGTCAAGCTCGACGCGAAGCTCCGCGCCAAGCGCGTCGAGATCGCCGGCCTGCGCGGCGAGCACGCGGCCCTCCTCCGCCGCTACGCCACCGCCGAAACGGAACGCGCCGGGGCGCTGGAGGCACAGCGGCTGCTCGCGCGCGCCGCCGCCGACGCGGACGCCGACGCCGACTCGGACGGCGGCTCCGGCGGCCCCGACGGCCCCGGTGGCGGCCGGATCCCGGAGACCGAGGAGCGCACCGCCGAGGGCGCCCCCACCCCGGTCGGCTACGCCCGGGCCAACGCGGCCCTCGGCGCCCTCCTGAACCGCGCCCTCGTCGAACCCGCGCGGGCCCCGCACCCCGAGCCCGTGCCCGAGCCCACCCGGGAGCCCGAGCCGACCCCGGAGCCGATCGCGACCGTCCCGGCCCAGACCCCGGCCCAGACCCCGGTCCGGGACCAGGCCGCGGCCCAAGCCCAGACCCCGGTCCAGGCCCCGGCCCAGGCCCAGGCTCAGGCGCCGGCCCCGGTCCCGCCGCGTCCGGTGCCCGGTTTCTTCACTCCGGCCGTCCCGGCCGGCCCGGCGCCCGTCGCGCCCGCGCACAACCGGCTGCCCGCCCTCCCGCCGCTGGCCGAACAGGCCCGTCTGGCGGAGACCGGCGCGGTGACCGAGACCGAGACCCGCCCCGAGACCCCCGAGACCCCCGCACCCGTCCCGGCGACCCCGGCCGTCCCGGCACCCGCGCGGGCGGTCGTACCGGCCGGCGGGGTCACCCCGTACCCCGCCGCCGAGGCCGGTCCCGGCCGGCGCAGCGCCTCCCGGGTCGAGGGCGGCTTCGACTTCTTCGGCACGAAGACCGGCGAGTCGGCGCGCGCCGCCATCGAGGCCGTGCAGAACGAGGACCTCGCGGACGTGGTCGGGGCCGAGGCCCTGGCCGCGCACAAGGCCGAGGTGCCCGGCGAGCCCAGCTTCAAGCCCCTCACCCCGGAGGCCCGCGCCGTCGGCCAGGTCATCGACCTCACGGCCCACGACGAGACGGAACCCATCGACGTGGTCCGCCTGCGCACCGCGATCAGCTAGCGCGCGCCCGGGCAGCCCGAACGCCCCCGTCGTCCCTTCGCACGCCGCGGGGGGACCGGCGGGGGCGTTCGCGCGTACGGGGGCGGGGTCAGAACAGGGGCAACTGCCCCGGGGTCGGCGGGAAGGCGTACCCGTCGAGGGTGGGGGCGCTCGACCCGAGCGAGACCCGGGCCCGCGAGCCCGGGCAGGACACGAGCCCGGCGCGCGAGCCGGCGGGCGGATCGTGCCGGGCCACCCGCCCGGCGGTCACGGCACAGTCCCGCCCGCAGACGGGGCAGGCACGACGCGGAGAAACGGACATGCCCGAAGTCTGCCGCCCGCCACGGACACCCACACCCGCGGGCTACTTGTCGATGTCGCCGACCACGAAGAAGAGGGAGCCGAGGATCGAGACCATGTCCGCGACCAACTGGCCCGGCAGGAGGACGGCCAGGGCCTGGATGTTGTTGTACGAGGCGCTGCGGAGCTTGAGCCGGTACGGGGTCTTCTCGCCCTTGGAGACCAGGTAGTAGCCGTTGACCCCGAGCGGGTTCTCCGTCCAGGCGTAGGTGTGGCCCTCGGGGGCCTTGAGCACCTTCGGGAGCCGCTGGTTGATCGGGCCGGGCGGCAGCTCGGCGAGCCGGTCGAGGCAGGCGAGGGCCAGGTCCAGGGAGTTGTGGGTCTGCTCCAGCAGGCACTCGAAGCGGGCCAGGCAGTCGCCCTCGGTACGGGTGACCACGTTCAGGACCTCCGCCAGCGCCGGGTCCCCGTACGCCAGGTACGGCTCGTCGCGGCGCAGGTCGAAGTCCACCCCGGAGGCGCGGGCGATCGGGCCGGAGACCCCGTACGCGTGCACGGCCTCGGCGCTCAGCACGCCGATGCCCCGGGTACGGCCCCGGAAGATCTCGTTGCCGTGCACCAGCCGGTCGTACACGTCCATCCGGCCCCGGACCTGCTCGACGGCGGCGCGGGCCCGACCGGTCCAGCCGGCCGGCAGGTCCTCCTTGAGGCCGCCGACCCGGTTGAACATGTAGTGCATCCGCCCGCCCGAGACCTCCTCCATCACGGCCTGGAGGTCCTCGCGCTCGCGGAAGGCGTGGAAGATCGGCGTGATGCCGCCCAGTTCCAGGGGGTAGGAGCCGAGGAACATCAGGTGGTTGAGGACCCGGTTCAGCTCGGCCAGCAGCGTGCGCAGCCAGACGGCGCGCTCGGGGACCTCCATCCCCAGCATCCGCTCCACCGCCATCACGACGCCGAGCTCGTTGGAGAACGCCGACAGCCAGTCGTGCCGGTTGGCCAGCATGACGATCTGCCGGTAGTCGCGGGCCTCGAAGAGTTTCTCCGCGCCCCGGTGCATGTAGCCGACGACCGGGTCGGCGCTGACGATGCGTTCGCCGTCGAGGACGAGGCGCAGCCGCAGCACGCCGTGGGTCGAGGGGTGCTGGGGGCCGATGTTGAGCACCATGTCGGTGCTCTCCGCCGCGCCGCCGATGCCGACCGTGGTCTCCGTCATGGGCACCATTCTCGCAAGCCTAGGCTGACCGCATGGATACGGGCGCGGCGCGGGATGTCGGAACGGCGGACGGGGCGGACACCGCCCCCGGCGAGGGGGAGTGGCACACCCTGCCGGCGGGGCTGTTGAGGCTCAGACGGTTGCTGCTGGTGCTGTGGGTGGGGCCGGTCGCGGTGGCGAGCACCCTGGTGCTCGCGCTGACCCTCGGGCCGGCGTGGTGGGCGCTGGGCGCGCTGTGGGCGGCGCTGCTCGCGTGGTGGTGGGTGCTGATGGGCCGCAACTGGCGGTCCTGGCGGTACCGGGAGAGGTCCGAGGACCTGGTGATCGAGCACGGCGCGCTGTGGTGGACGCAGACGGTGGTGCCGTACGGGCGGATGCAGCTGGTGGAGGTGACCTCCGGGCCGTTGGGCCGCCGGTACGGGCTGGCCTCGGTGCAACTGCACACGGCGGCGGCGGCCACCGACGCCGAGATCCCCGGCTTGGACCCGGCCGAGGCGGAACGGCTGCGGGACCGGCTCACGGAGCTGGGCGAGGCCAGGTCGGCCGGGCTGTGAGCGATACCGAGCACGCCGAGCCGGAGGCCGTGGAGCGGCGGCTGCATCCCGTGACCCCGTTCCGGCGCGCCTGGGTGCCGCTCGCCGCGCTGATCGGCGGCGGCTTCAAGGAGGTGGAGCGGATCGAGGAGTGGGTGCGCGACCTCCAGGTCGGCTGGCTGGCGGGGGCGGTCCTCGCCCTGGTGGCCGTCTTCGGCACCTACGGCTTCCTGAGCTGGAGGTTCACCTGGTACGTGGTGACCGGCGGGGAGCTGCGCATCCGCACCGGGCTGCTGTTCCGGCGCACCGCGCACATCCGCCTCGACCGGCTTCAGGCGGTGGACGTGACCCGGCCGCTGCTGGGCCGGCTGGTCGGCGTGGCCGCGCTGCGGATGGACGTGATCGGCACCGAGGAGAAGGACGAGCTGGCCTTCCTCGGCGAGGCCGACGCGGTGGCCCTGCGCGCGGAGCTGCTGGCCCGCGCGGCCGGGTTCACGGCGGAGCGGGCGGCGACCGTGGGCGAGGCGCCCGGGCGGGAGCTGCTGCGGGTGAGCCCGCGCGAGGTGGTGCTGTCGATCGTTCTGAACCTGGGGGTGTGGACGGCGGTGCCCGCGGCCCTGGCCGGGGCGGCGTTCGTGTGGTGGTTCACGGGGAGCGCGTGGGCCACGTTCGGCATCGCCTTCCCCTTCCTCGCCTCCCTGTGGAAGGGCACCCTGGGCCGGCTGCTCGCCGAATGGGACTGGACGGTCGCCGAGTCCCCCGACGGGCTGCGCGTGGACCACGGCCTGCTGGACAAGGAGCACGAGACGGTGCCGCCGGGCCGGGTGCAGGCGATCCGGCTGGTCGAGCCCTTCCTGTGGCGCCGGCGCGGACTGGTGCGGGTGGAGTTGGACGTGGCCGGGTCGAAGAACGACGTGCTGGTCCCGGTCGCGCCCTGGCCCCGGGCCCGGGTGGCGATAGCGCGGATCCTGCCCGGGGTGGACGTGGACGCGCTGGAGTTCGCCCCCGCGCCCCGTTCGGCGCGCTGGGTGAACCCGCTGTGGTGGCGCGGGCAGGGGCTCGCGGTCACCGACGAGGTCTTCGCCTCGCGCCGGGGCCTGGTCTGCCGGCGCACGGCCGTGGTGCCGCACGCGAAGGCGCAGAGCGTGCGGCTGACCCGCGGGCCGTGGCAGCGGGTGCACGGGGTCGCGGACGTGACGGTGGACACCGGGGCCAACACGAGCGTGACGGCGGCCCTGCGGGAGCTGGGTTCGGCCCGCGAACTGACCTGGGCGCAGGCCGACCGCGCGCGGCTCTCGCGGGCCCGGGCGGCGCCGGACCGGTGGATGACGGGCGGGCCGGCCGCGGCCCCGGCCCCGGCCGGTGACGGGTCGGGCGAGGGGGCCGGGGAATCCGTGCGGTAGTGGTGCCCGGCGGACGGGAACCGCGGGTCGGGCGGTGTGCGTCGACAGACGTGCGCGCGCCCTCACGGGGGTGGGGCGCGCACGGGAACGGGGCACCCCGCCGGTCGGGCGGGGTGCCCCGTTCGTCGCTCGTCCGCGCGGTGCCGGTCGGTCAGCGGCCGGTGCCGGGGCCGGGGTTGCCGCCGGCGCGGACCAGGCCCGTCTCGTAGGCGAGGACCACGACCTGGACCCGGTCGCGCAGGTCCAGCTTGGTCAGGATGCGGCCCACGTGCGTCTTGACGGTGGCCTCGGAGAGCACGAGCCGGGCCGCGATCTCCCCGTTGGAGAGCCCCTGGGCCACCAGCAGCATGACCTCCCGCTCCCGCTCCGTGAGCCGCTCCAGGTCCTTGTTGGAGGGCTCGTCGGCGCCGGCGGGCAGCATCGGCGCGAACCGGTCCAGCAGTCGGCGGGTGGTGGACGGGGCCACGACGGCGTCCCCGCTGTGCACCGAGCGGATCGCGGCCAGCAGTTCGCCGGGCGGCACGTCCTTGAGCATGAACCCGCTCGCGCCCGCCTTGAGGCCGGAGAACGCGTACTCGTCGAGGTCGAAGGTGGTCAGGATGATCACCTTGGGGTGTTCGGGCTGTTCGCAGATCCGGCGGGTCGCCTCCACCCCGTCCAGGCGCGGCATGCGGACGTCCATCAGGACCACGTCCACCTTCGTGGCCCGCAGCACCTCCAGCGCCTCCAGGCCGTCGCCGGCCTCCGCGACCACCTCCATGTCCGGCTGGGCGGCGAGCACCATCCGGAAGCCGGTGCGCAGCAGCACCTGATCGTCGACGAGCATCACTCTGATGGACATGCCTCTGACCGACCTCACTTCTTCTTCAGCGGGAGCAGCGCACTGATCCGGAAGCCGCCACCCGGCCGCGGCCCCGCGTCCAGGGTGCCTCCGACCATACCCACCCGTTCGCGCATCCCGATCAGGCCGTGGCCGGCGCCGTCGGCGCCGCCGTCCTCGTACATCTCCTGGGGGGCGCCCCGGCCGTCGTCCTCGATGATCAGGCCGAGGCCGTCGTCGAAGTAGACGAGGCGGACGGAGGCCCCGGCGTCGGGTCCGGCGTGCTTGCGGGTGTTGGTGAGGGCCTCCTGCACGATCCGGTACGCGGTGAGCTCCACCCCGCTGGGCAGTCGGCGGGGGGCGCCCTCGATCGCGAAGTCCACGGTCAGGCCGGCCTGCCGGACCTGTTCGACCAGCACCTCGATCTGTTCCACGTCGGGCTGCGGCACGTACTCCTCGCCGCCCTCCGGTTCCCCGGTGCGCAGCACGCCGAGCAGCCGGCGCATCTCGGCGAGGGCCTGCCGGCCGGTGCCGGAGATGGTGCCGAGGGCCTCCTTGGCGAGTTCGGGGGCGGTGTCCATGACGTAGGCGGCGCCGTCGGCCTGGACCACCATCACGGACACGTTGTGGGCGACCACGTCGTGCAGCTCGCGGGCGATCCGGGCGCGTTCGGCGGCGACGGCCACCTTGGCCTGGGCCTCGCGCTCCTTCTCCAGCCGTTGGTTGCGCTCCACGAGCTGGGCGTAATAGGCCCGGCGGGTGCGCAGGGAGTCGCCCATCACCCAGGCGAGGGCGAAGGGGACCATCAGGAAGCCGGTGAAGAAGGTGGCCTCCACCCAGTCGAAGTTCGGGCCCTTGTCCCAGCCGAAGCGCAGGGCGTACAGGGGGGCGGCGGACAGGGCGAGGCCGAGGGCGAGCCGGGACATCCGGCGCGAGACGTCGAGGCCGCCGGCCGCGGCCACCGTGAACACCAGCGAGAGCATGGTGAAGTCGGCGAAGAACGCGGTGATCCCGAAGACGAGCTGGTACACCCCGACGCCGACGGCGAGCCAGAACATGCCCAGGGTGTGCTTGCGGCGCAGGGCCTGGGCGAGGCCGAGGGCCAGCGCGGCGGGCACGGCGAGCAGCTTGCCGGTGAGCCCGTACGGGGCGCCCCCGGCGATCTGGAGCAGCGTCATGCCGACGAGGACGACAGCCCAGAAGGTGTCGACGCCCGTCGGGTGTCTGCGGAGGAAATCGTAGAGACGCTGCACGTGACCCAGCGTAGGCACCGGGGGTGCCCGGGGGAGTCAGCCACAGGGGCGATCCGGGTGAGCGGGGCGTACTCCCCAAGGTGGAGGGGAGTGCGGGACCCACGGGGCCATCGGGCCGTCCACCGGTCCGCCGCGGGTCGCGCCGGGCCCGCGCACACGCCCTAACCTGGCCCGATGAGCGCGGAGCGGTGGCGGACGGCGATGGAGCGGGCCCTGTACGGACCCGGGGGTTTCTGGATCCGGCCGGACGGGCCTGGTCCGGCCGGTCACTTCCGCACCTCCGTGCACGCCTCCCCGCTGTTCGCGGGCGCGGTGGCCCGGCTGCTGGAGTGGGTGGACGAGGCCCTCGGGCGACCCGGGGAGCTGGACTTCGTGGACCTCGCGGCCGGTCGGGGCGAGCTGGCCCTGGGCGTGGCGGACGCGGTGCCCGGGGAGCTGGCCGCGCGGCTGCGGGTGTGGGCGGTGGAGCGGGCCCCGCGGCCGGCGGGCCTGGACCCGAGGGTGCGGTGGGCGGCGGAGCCGCCGGCGGGCGCGGTGGGGCTGCTGTTCGCGAACGAGTGGCTCGACAACGTGCCGCTGGACCTGGCCGAGGAGGACCGGTACGTGCTGGTGGACCCGGCCGGGGCGGAGAGCGCGGGCGGGCCCCTGGACGCCGGGGACCTGGCCTGGCGGGAGCGCTGGTGGCCCGACGGGTCCCGGGTGGAGCTGGGCGGGTCGCGGGACCGGGCCTGGGCCGGGGCGGTGGCCTCGGTGGCCGCCGGGCTGGCGGTGGCGGTGGACTACGGGCACGTGCGGGAGGCGCGGCCGGAGTGGGGGACGCTGACGGGGTTCCGGGAGGGCCGTGAGGTGGCCCCGGTGCCCGACGGGAGCTGTGACGTGACGGCGCACGTGGCCCTCGACTCCTGCGCGGCGGCGGCCGGCGGCGGGAGCCTGCTCACGCAGCGGGAGGCCCTGCGGGCGCTCGGGGTGAGCGGGGGGCGTCCGCCGCTGGCGCTGGCCGGCACGGACCCGGCCGGGTACGTGCGGGCGCTGGCGCGGGCCGGGGAGGCGGCGGAGCTGACGGCGCGCGGCGGCCTGGGGGAGTTCGGGTGGCTGGTGTGCCCGGTGGGCGGGATCGGACATCCGTTCCCGGGGCCTGCGGTCTTCCCGACGGGCTGACCCGGGCGGGACGCGCGCGTGCGGTGCCCGCCTGTTTCACGTGAAACGTCGCGGCCCTGTTTCACGTGAAACGTCGCGTGGGCTGTCCGCCTGTTTCACGTGAAACACCGCGCACGCGCGTGAGGGGCCGAGCCCTCGGACAGGCCCGGCCCCCCACTGCGTCGCGATGGACGGGTCGTCGCCCACCGCGTCACTTGTCAGTGATCATCCGCCTTCGGCCCCCCGGGATCAAGAGGGAACCGGAAGGACGGCTACTTCTCGACCTCGTGGTCGTGACCCTCGTGCAGACCGCCGCCGCCGTTGCCGCCGTTGCTGGGCTGCGAGACGACCGGCTTGCCCAGGGGGGCCAGGTCGTGGGCGTAGTGGCCGACCGCGTCCGCGATCACGTCCACGTTGATGTCCAGGGCCTTCTGGTCGATGTTGGTGATGTCGTCACCCTTGGCGTGGTAGTTCTTGTCGAAGGCCACACCGGCCTGGCCGCCGAACTTCGCGGCCTGCGCGGCCGACTTGATCTCCTCGGCGCCGGTGAAGGTGCCGCCGGCCGGGATGCCGTTCTCGATGAACGGGCCGTAGTCGGAGCGACCGCTGAAGTCCGTGCCCTCGTGCGGGATCTTCTTCGAGTCGAGGAAGTCGGTGATCCCCTTCTCGATCTGGGCGGAGCCCTCCGGGCCGGGGCCCGCGCCCACGCCGTCCGAGTCGTCGCCGTCGTAGACGAAGTACGCGGCGTTCGGCGAGGCGATCATGTCGAAGTTCAGGTAGAGCTTGATCTGCTTCTTCTGCTCCTCGGTCAGCCCGGCGACGTACGCCTCGGAGCCGAGCAGGCCGAACTCCTCGGCCGACCACCAGGCGAACTTGACCTTGTTCTTGACCTTGGTCTGGCTGCTCGCCAGGCGCTGGGCGACCTGGAGGATGCCGGCCGAGCCGGAGCCGTTGTCGTTGATGCCGGGGCCGGCCGCGACGGAGTCGAGGTGGGCGCCGAGGAAGACGGTGTTGTTCGCGTCGCCGCCGCGGGTCTCCGCGATCACGTTGTAGGTCTTGCGGTTCTCGCGCAGCTCGCGGATGTCGAGGGTGACGTTCACCGGGCCGGCGGCGGCGTCGGCGGCCAGCTTCTCGCCGTCCTCCTGGGTCAGGCCGCCGGTGGGGACCTTGCCCACGGTCGGGTCGCCGAGGGTGCCGTTCAGGGCGCCCGCGGTGTTGTTGTAGACGATCGCGCCGACCGCGCCCGCGTCCGCCGCCACCTGCTGCTTCTGCGCGAAGGTGCAGCCGCCGCGCTTGATCAGCGCGATCTTGCCGGTGACCGGGGCGTTCGCGTAGTCGCCGGCCTCGCAGCCCGTGGTGCCGTCCGCGTCCACCGGGGCCACGCCGATCTGCGCCGTCACACCGCCGGCCGGGCCGCTCTTGGTGTACGTCATGAGCTTGATCGGGATGTCACGCCCGTTGGTGCCGTTGACCTTCAGCTTCTCGGCGATGGTCTCGACGTAGACGAAGTCGAACTCGTTGCGCTGCACCTTGTAGCCGGCGGCGCGCAGCACGGCCTCGACGTAGAGCGCGGACTGCTGGTGGCCCTTGGAGCCGGCGACGCGGTTGCCCTTGTTGTAGTCCGCGATGGCCTGGAACACCTTGAGGTGGTTGAAGGCCCCCTTGCCCGTGGACTCCTTGACCAGCTTGCGGGCCAGGGCGTCGGCGCGGGCGGCGTCGCTCTGCGGGCTCGTCGCGCCGGCGGGACCGGCGAGCAGCAGCGGAGAGGCGATCGCGGCCACGGCGAACGCGGCGGTGGTGGCGACTATGCGTCGTCGGCGTGCGGACATGGAGGCCCCTTCAAAGGCAAACGGACGGCAAAGGTGTGACGTGTGGACGGCACGTTAGGCATCCGAAGGTCACTCTGACCAGAGTTTTCGCCGATTTCGGTTTATGAATTCCGTATATCGGTACGACGAATCGCCCGAGCCGGGTGCATTCGACCATTCGGACCAGAAGATTCCGCACCACAACGGCGTGTCGTACGGCCACTTCAAGCCGGCCGCGCCCCTCCCGCCCCGTGCGCCCGCGGCCGCCCCGCCCGTGCGCCCGGGCCCCACCGGCCCCGCCGCCGCCCGCACTGCACCGCCCCGCCCGCCGTCCCGGGACGGTGCGACGGGCAATTCCGGAAACCGCCCCGGCCCCCTCCCGTCGTCAATCCGCACCGGTCGCCCCGGGCACCGAAAAAACCGGCGAAGCGACCCGGAGCGGCATGCTTAAGAGTTCCCGTGCCCCTTTTCGGTCGCCGGTCGCCCCGCCCGCCTTTCCCCGTAGCCCCTTTCGGAAAGCCGCGCCGGGCGCGTTCCGTTTCACCCCCTCCCGCACACCCGTTCGCCCGGCCCGTCGCCACGCCAAGAGCCGTCGGGGACGGGCGGATAGCATGGCGACGTATCGTCCGGTACCCCTCGCGGACTGGAACGGAAGGTCCCGCCTCACGTGAACGCACCCCACCGGACGGAGCCGGGCGACGTATCCGCCCGCCCCGCCCGTCTGACCGTCGGCGTCGTCGGCACCGGTCGGGTCGGCCCGGCCCTCGCCGCCGCCCTGGCCCTCGCCGGGCACCGTCCCGTCGCCGCCTCCGGCGTCTCCGACGCCTCCCGCCGGCGCGCCGCCGCCCTGCTGCCCGACGTGCCCCTGCTCAGCCCGCCGCAGGTGCTGGAACGGGCCGACCTCGTCCTCCTCACCGTGCCCGACGACGCCCTCCCCGGGCTCGTCGCGGGCCTGGCCGAGACCGGCGCGGTCCGCCCCGGGCAACTGCTCGTCCACACCTCCGGCCGCTTCGGCACCGCCGTGCTGGACCCCGCCACCCGCGCGGGCGCCCTGCCGCTGGCCCTGCACCCCGCCATGACCTTCACCGGCACCGCGGTGGACGTGCAGCGACTGGCCGGCTGCGCCTTCGGCGTCACCGCCCCCGTCGAGCTGCGGCTCGCCGCCGAGGCCCTCGTGATCGAGATGGGCGGCGAACCCGAATGGGTGGAGGAGGAGGCCCGTCCCCTCTACCACGCGGCCCTCGCCCTCGGCGCGAACCACCTCGTCACCCTCGTCGCCCAGAGCATGGAACTGCTCGCCGCCGCCGGGGTCGCCCGCCCCGACCGGATGCTCGGCCCCCTCCTCGGCGCGGCCCTCGACAACGCGCTGCGCTCCGGCGACGCCGCCCTCACCGGCCCCGTCGCCCGAGGCGACGCCGGCACGGTCGTCGCGCACGTCGCCGAGCTGCGCGCCCACGCCCCCGCCATGGTCGACGGCTACCTCGCGATGGCCCGCGCCACCGCCGACCGGGCCCTGGCCAACGGCATGCTCCGCCCCGGCCCGGCCGCCGAGCTCCTCGGCGTCCTCGGCGCCGCCCCGACCGGCCCGGCCGCCCCGACCGGCGACGCCCCCGACACCCCCGAAGCACCCGAAGAAGGAGACGGCCCCGCGTGACCGCGCTGCTGCACACCGCCGCCGACCTCGCCGCCCTGCGCCCGCCCACCGGGCCCGCCGGCTCCGCCGACCGCGCCCGCCGCGCCGTCGTCATGACCATGGGCGCCCTCCACGAGGGCCACGCCACCCTGGTGCGCACCGCCCGCGCCCGGGTCGGCGCCGCCGGGCAGGTCGTCGTCACCGTCTTCGTCAACCCGCTCCAGTTCGGCGCCGGCGAGGACCTCGACCGCTACCCCCGCACCCTCGACGCCGACCTGGAGATCGCCCGCGCCGCCGGCGCCGACGTGGTCTTCGCCCCGGCCGTCGACGAGGTGTACCCCGGCGGCGACCCGCAGGTGCGGATCACCGCCGGCCCCATGGGCACCCGCCTGGAGGGCGCCACCCGCCCCGGGCACTTCGACGGGATGCTCACCGTCGTCGCCAAACTGCTCCACCTCACCGCCCCCGACCTCGCGCTGTTCGGGCAGAAGGACGCCCAGCAGCTGGCGCTGATCCGGCGGATGGCCACCGACCTGAACTTCCCCGCCGAGATCGAGGGCGTGCCCACCGTCCGGGAACCCGACGGGCTCGCCCTGTCCTCCCGCAACCGCTACCTCGCCGCCCCCGAACGCGACACCGCCCTCGCCCTGTCCCGGGCCCTGTTCGCGGGCCGCGACCGGCTCGCGGCCCCCGCCGCGCCCGAGGACGCCGACCTGCCGGGCGCCGTCCGCGCCGCCGCCCTGCGGGTCCTGGCCGACGCCGCCCACGCCGAGAGCCCCCTCGCACTCGACTATCTCGCCCTCGTCGACCCCCGGGACTTCACCGAGGTCCCCGCCGGTCACACCGGGCCCGCCGTGCTCGCCGTCGCCGCCAAGGTCGGCACGACACGGCTGATCGACAACATCCCCTTGGAGTTCGGAGCACACCCGTGAGCACCACCGGCAGAGCAGCGACGCCCCCCGACACCCGCATACGCCTGCACGCCCCCGCCCCCGGCTGGGCCGTCGAGGCCGACGTGGTCGTCGTGGGATCCGGCGTCGCCGGACTGACCGCCGCCCTGCGCTGCGCGGCCGCCGGCCGCCGCACCGTCGTGGTCACCAAGGCCCGCCTGGACGACGGCTCCACCCGCTGGGCCCAGGGCGGCATCGCCGCCGCCCTCGGCGAGGGGGACACGCCCGAACAGCACCTCGACGACACCCTCGTGGCCGGCGCCGGCCTCTGCGACGAACGCGCCGTCCGCCTCCTGGTCACCGAGGGCCCGGACGCCGTGCGCCGGCTCATCGACACCGGCGCCGTCTTCGACACCTCGCCCACCACCGGCGAGATCGAACTGACCCGCGAGGGCGGCCACCACCGGCGCCGCATCGCGCACGCCGGCGGCGACGCCACCGGCGCCGAGATCTCCCGCGCCCTGGTCGCCGCCGTCCACGAGGCCGGCATCGAGACCGTCGAGAACGCCCTCGTCCTCGACCTGCTCCAGGACGCCGAGGGCCGCACCGCCGGCGTCACCCTGCACGTCATGGGGGAGGGCGAACACGACGGGGTCGGCGCCGTCCACGCCCCCGCCGTGGTCCTCGCCACCGGCGGCATGGGCCAGGTCTTCTCCGCCACCACCAACCCGGCCGTCTCCACCGGCGACGGCGTGGCCCTCGCCCTGCGCGCCGGCGCGGAGGTCTCCGACCTCGAATTCGTCCAGTTCCACCCCACCGTCCTCTTCCTCGGCCCCGGCGCCGAGGGACAGCAGCCGCTGGTCTCCGAGGCGGTCCGCGGCGAGGGCGCCCACCTCGTGGACGCCGACGGGGTCCGCTTCATGCTCGGACAGCACGAACTCGCCGAACTCGCGCCCCGCGACATCGTCGCCAAGGGCATCACCCGCCGGATGCGCGAGCAGGGCACCACCCACATGTACCTCGACGCCCGTCACTTCGGCGCCGCCATGTGGGAACAGCGCTTCCCGACCATCCTCGCCGCCTGCCGCGCCCACGGCATCGACCCGGTCACCGAGCCGATCCCGGTCTCCCCGGCCGCCCACTACGCCTCCGGCGGCGTGCGCACCGACCTCTCCGGCCGCACCACCGTGCCCGGGCTCTACGCGTGTGGCGAGGTCGCCTGCACCGGCGTGCACGGCGCGAACCGGCTCGCGTCCAACTCCCTCCTGGAGGGCCTGGTCTTCGCCGAGCGGATCGCCGCCGACATCACCTCCCGCCCCCCGACCCCGGTCGGCCCGCCGGTGCCCGTGCCCGGCACCGGGCCGCTCCAGGACCCCAAGGCCCGCGCCACGGTGCAGCGCACCATGACCGACGGGGTCGGGGTGCTGCGCTCGGCCGGCTCCCTGCGGACCGCCGCCGAGGCCCTGGAGACCCTGCACGCCGACGCCGTCGCCGAACTCGACGCCCGGGGCGCCACCGCCGACCCGTGCGTGGAGACCTGGGAGGCCACCAACCTGCTCTGCGTGGCCCGGGTGCTGACCGCCGCCGCCCTGCGCCGCGAGGAGACCCGCGGCTGCCACTGGCGCGAGGACCGGCCCGACCGCGACGACGCCGACTGGCGCCGACACCTCGTGGTCCGGCTCTCCGACACCGAACGCCGCGCCCTCGTGGTCACCCGCACCGACACCGCCGATCTGCCGCCCGTCCGTCCCGCCCGTCCCCGAAGCCAGGAGCGCACCCCGTGAGCACCACCCCCGACCACACCCACGCCGACCTCCCCCTGATCCCCGCCGACTCCGAGCCCGGCGGCTGCGGCGACGGCTGCGGCTGCGGCGGCGCGGAGGAGGAGAGCGGCCTCGACCCGGCGCTCGCCGCCCTCCTCGTCGAGGCCGGCCTCGACCCCATCGAGGTCGAGGACATCGCGCACATGGCCCTGGCCGAGGACCTCGACGGCGGGGTCGACGTCACCACCGTCGCCACCGTCCCCGAGGACGCCGTGGCCACCGCCGACTTCACCGCCCGCGAGGCCGGCACCGTCGCCGGCCTGCGGATCGCCGAGGCCGTGCTCTCGGTGGTCTGCGAGGACGAGTTCGGCGTGGAACGGCACGTGGAGGACGGGGACCGGGTCGAGGCCGGCCAGGTGCTCCTCTCCGTCACCGCCCGCACCCGCGACCTGCTCACCGGCGAGCGCAGCGCCCTCAACCTGCTGTGCCGGCTCTCCGGCATCGCCACCGCCACCCGCCGCTGGGCCGACGTGCTGGAGGGTACCTCCGCCACCGTCCGCGACACCCGCAAGACCACCCCGGGCCTGCGCTCCCTGGAGAAGTACGCGGTCCGCTGCGGCGGCGGCGCCAACCACCGCATGTCCCTGTCCGACGCCGCCCTGGTCAAGGACAACCACGTGGTCGCCGCCGGCGGGGTCACGGAGGCGTTCAAGGCCGTCCGCGAGGCATTCCCCGAGGTCCCGATCGAGGTCGAGGTCGACACCCTGCACCAGATCCGCGAGGCCCTGGACGCGGGCGCCGACCTGATCCTGCTCGACAACTTCACCGTCCCCGAGACCGAGGAGGCCGTCGCGATCGTCGCCGGCCGCGCCGTGCTGGAGTCCTCCGGCCGGCTCACCCTCGACAACGCCGCCGCCTACGCCGCCACCGGCGTGGACCACCTGGCCGTCGGCGCCCTCACCCACTCCTCGCCGATCCTCGACATCGGCCTGGACCTGCGCGCCGCCGAGGACGCGGACGGGGCGGCGTAGGTCATGCTGCTCACCATCGTCGTCGGCAACAGCCACACCGTCCTCGGCCTGTTCGACGGGGAGGAGCTCGTCGAGCACTGGCGGGTGTCCACCGACGCCCGCCGCACCGCCGACGAACTGGCCGTGCTCTTCCAGGGGCTGATGGGCACCCACCCCATGCTCGGCACCGAGCTCGGCGACGGCATCCACGGCATCGCCATCTGCTCGGCCGTCCCGGCCGTCCTGCACGAACTGCGCGACGTCTCCCGCCGCTACTACGGGGACGTGCCGGCCGTGCTCGTGGAACCCGGGGTCAAGACGGGGCTGCCGGTGCTCACCGACAACCCCAAGGAGGTCGGCGCCGACCGCATCACCAACGCGGTCGCCGCCGTCGAGCTGTACGGCGGCCCGGCCGTGGTCGTGGACATCGGCTCGGCCACCACCTTCGACGCGATCTCCGCGCGCGGCGAGTTCGTCGGCGGGGTCATCGCGCCCGGCGTCGAGATCTCCATGGAGGCCCTCGGCGTGCACGGCGCCCAACTCCGCAAGATCGAACTGGCCCGGCCCCGGCACGTGATCGGCAAGAGCACCGTCGAGGCCATGCAGTCCGGCGCCGTCTACGGCTTCGCCGGGCAGGTGGACGGGCTGGCCCGCCGGATCGCGCGCGAACTCGTCGGCCCCAAGGGCGACCCGGACGCGGTGAAGGTCATCGCGACCGGCGGCTCGGCGGCGATGGTCCTCGGCGAGTCCGAGGAGATCGACGAGCACGAACCCTGGCTCACCCTGATCGGCCTGCGGCTGATCTACGAGCGCAACGCCCCCCAGTTCGACTGACCGGGCGCGCGGACGGGCGCGGTCGGGTGGTTTCGGAAGCGGTCGCACCCTTTCCGAAAACACCCGGTCGCGCCCGTCGCGCGTTCGGTCGAAACCGGCCAATCCCGGTGTGGGGCGCGCCCGTTGGACCTGATGGGTTAGCTTTGTCGTCCTTTCCCCATTCGAGCGAGCACGAGATCAGGGCGGGACGAATGCCTCGTGACACCGCGTACATGAAAGTCGCCGACGCCCTTCGGGACCGCGTTCAGGCCGGCGAGTGGAAGGTCGGGGAACGCCTCCCCTCACGCTCCCGCTTCGCCGAGGAGTACGGCGTGGGCCAGTCCATCGCCCAGCGCGCCATGGAACGCCTCATCATCGACGGCCTGCTGGAGGGCCGCGCCGGCTCCGGCACCTACGTGCGCCGCCCCCGCGAACGCCTGCGCATGTTCCGCTCCCGGGGCCGCGGCCTGTCCGGCCCCTTCCACGCGGGCAAGGCGGTCCGCGCCGAATCCCACTCCCGGGCCCGGGTCCCGGCCCCCGAACACATCGCCCACCGGCTCGCCATCGCCACCGGCGACCCCTGCGTGGTCACCCACTACGAGTTCCTCGCCGACGGCCGCCCGGTCGAGATCGCCGAGTCCTGGGAACCCATGGCCATCACCGACGGCACCCCCGTGGTGCTGCCCGAGATGGGCGTCCTCAAGGGAGCCGGGGTGATCAAGCGGATGCGCTCGCTGGGCATCGCGGTCACCCGCGTCCTCGAAGTGCCCCGCCCCGCCCGCGCCGACCAGCGGGCCGCCAACCTGCTCGGCATCAGCGTCGGCGACCTCGTCACCCGCATCGAACGCACCCACTACGACAAGGGCGGCCGGCCCGTGGAGACCGCCGACCTCGTGGTCGCCGACCGGCGCGCCGAACTCGCCTACGAGACCACCATCAAGGACTGAACGCCGCGCGGGGCGGGCGGGCGCCCGATCGCGCGCCCGCCCGCCCCGCGCGGTCCTCGCGGCTCAGTCCTTGCGGTACGGCCGGTACACCGTGAGCGCGCGCGGCACGGTCGACAGCGTCAGCTCCTCCGGCGCCATCGCGTACTCCCCGTCGAAGGCCAGCGGGGTCCCCGCCGGGATCCCCGAGACCCGCAGCGAGGCCAGCCGCGTCGCCAGGTGCGCCGGCGACCGGGTCAGCGGCCCGGCCAGGGCCGCCGCCAGCAACCGACTGCCCGGCCGCGCCCCACCGTGCACCAAGCGCAGGTCCATGCCCTCCTCGCGCAGACTCAGCCGCCGCCGAGGCGTCGGCCCGCTGCCGTGGTACGTCCCGTTGCCCGCGAACAGCATCCACACCGACCGCTCGCGCCCCGCGATCGTCAGGCGCAACGGGCGCTCCTTGCGCAGCACCTTCGCCGCCGCCAGCACCGCCGCCGGCCCGCCCCCGATCCGGGGCGCCCACCGCAGCCGGTGCCCGAGCAGCTCCGGGTACACCCCGATGCTGAAGGTGTTCAGGAACCAGCCCTGCTCCGCGCCAGAGGGCCCCGGCCGGAACCGGCCCGCCGCCACCCGCACCGCCTCCCCGCGCGCCACCGCCGCGCACGTGTCCTCGATGCCCGTCAGCCCCAGATCGGCCGCGAAGTGGTTCAGCGTGCCGCCCGGGAACACCGCCAGCGGACGCCCGGCCGCCAACGCCGCCGTCGCCGCCGCGTTCACCGTGCCGTCCCCGCCGCACACCCCCAGCACCGCGCACCGCTCGGCCGCCGCCGCCAGCTCCTCCGTCAGCTTCTCGCCCTCGCACTCGACGATCTCCGCCTCCGGCAGCCGCTCGCGCACCACCCCGAGGTCCACCTCGCCGGCCGAGCCCCCGCTCGTGTTCAGCACGAGCACCAGCCCGCGCCCCTCCGGCAGGGCGGGCGCGCCGAACTCCGGATGCGCCTCCCCGGGCGCCGTGCGCGCCCGGTCCGCCTCCCGCGCGATGCGCCGCACCACCCACGCCGCGCCCAGCCCGAGCGCGGCCCCGGCCGCCACGTCCGCCGGGTAGTGCACGCCGGTGTACACCCGCGAGAAGGCCACCGACCCCGCCACCGGCGCCAGCACCGCCCCCAGGGCCGGCGACTCCAGGGCCACCCCCGTCGCGAAGGCGAACGCGGACGCCGAGTGCCCCGAGGGGAAGGAGGTGGTCCACGGCTGCCGCTGCGGCCGCCGCGCCTGCGGTACCCCGTCGAAACCGGGCCGCGGCCGGCGCACCGACCACTTGCCCACCGTGTTGATCGTCGCCGAGGCCAGGGCCAGCGAGGCCGCGCCCCGCACCACCGCGCGCCGGGCCCGGGGGGTGCCGAAGACCAGCGCCCCGGCCGCGATCCCGCCCCACAGCACCCCGTGGTCGGCGGCCCGGCCCAGCCGGGGCAGCACCCGGTCCGCCCCCGGCCAGTGCCGACGGGCGACCTCGTCGAACAAGCGCCGGTCCCACCGGCCGATCGGACCCCGCCACACCGCGACCACGTACGTCCTCCTGACGACTCACGACCGAAAAGACGACCGAAGATCATCGGGCCGCCGCAGCGCACCTACCCCGTCGTCCCCCCTCTCAACGCGCGAGCCCCCCGACCTCGCTCCCGGGTACCGCCGTCCGGACCCAATGCACCCTCCCCACCGGCCACAACACGGCGGTTTTGTCCGATTAGCGCGTACCTTCGCGTCATGCCCACGCCCTACGGATCCCGCGGCGGAATGGCGTTCAGCGCCGCCGAGCTGCACGTGCTCCGGCGTTCCCTCGCCCACGCCCTCAGGCCCGACCCGGCCCCGCTCCCCGCCCCCGAGGTGCGCGAGACGCTGAGCCTCGCGAGATCCGTGGACGACGCCCTCGGCGAGGCCGAACGGCAGCGGGCCTTCCTCCTCGCCGACCTCGCCCGCTACCGGGCCGCCCTCCCCGGCAGCCTCAGCGGCTGGCTCACCCTGCTCCGCGAGGCCCTGGACAGCGGCTGCGAACCCGTCCCCGACGACCTCGCCGCCCTGCGCGCCCTGCGCGGCAACCCCGAGGCCGCCGCCCTCCTCGACCGGGTCCGCGCCGTCGCCGAACGCTCCGTGCGCCGCCGGCTGGCCACCGGCACCCTCGCCGTCGGCGCCCCCCGGGCCCGGCTGCTCGCCCTCACCGGCGGCCGCGAGGAGGCCGCCCCCGGCGTCGGCCCCACCCCCGGCCCCGGCGCCCCCACCCCCGCGCCCACCCCGCACCGCGAGCCCCGCACGCCCCGGGGCGCCGCCCGGGGGACGGCCGGCCCCGAACGCGCCCCCGAGCGCCCCGAGCGCCCCGTGCCCACCCCCGGCGAGGTCTTCCCGCGCCGCCGCCCGCAGGACCCCGGGACCCCCGAGGCCCCGCTGCCCGAGACCGCCGACCCGCGGCCCGAGCGCGGCCCCGAGGCCGTCGCGGCGGGCTGACCGGCCGCCCCGCCGCGCGGCGCCCCCACCGCCGCCGCGCCGGAGCGCCGGGACTACCCTGAGCCCCATGGACTACGTATCCGCGCTCGTTCCGCCGTTCGTGATGGCCGTGTTCTTCATCTTCCTGGTGCGCACCATCGTCAAGACCCAGGGCGGCGCCAACAAGAACAAGGAGGACGCGGCGGTGGACGCGGCCCTCGCCCGCGCGGAGTCCGCCCGCCAGTCCCAGGGCTGAGCCCCCCCCGGGGCGCCCCGACGCCCCCGACCCCCGCGCGCGGCGGCCCCGCCGGCCCCGCGCGCGGTTTTGTCGCGCGTTGCCCCCGAATGGACGGGCAATTCGCCTCTCCCGGCTCTATCGTGCTCATGTGCCTCGCCCCTTGGGAGAACTCGAAGACGCCGTCATGACGCGGGTGTGGCAGTGGAACCGCCCGGTCACCGTTCGGGAAGTGCTGGAGGATCTCCAGCGGGAACGGTCCATCGCCTACACCACGGTGATGACCGTCCTGGACAATCTCCATCAGAAGGGCTGGGTCCGCCGCGAGGCGGAAGGCCGCGCCTATCGATATACCGCCGTCTCCACCCGCCCCGCCTACTCGGCCGCACTCATGAACGAGGCGTGGGCGACCAGCGACAACCCGGCCGCCGCCCTCGTCGCGTTCTTCGGCATGATGTCGCCGGAACAACGCGAGGCGCTGCGCGACGCGGTCCGCATCGTCCAACACGACGAGGAGACGGAAGCCCCGGAAGCGCCCCCGGGACCTCCCGGGGAACTCGCGCCCGGACATCCGCCGGAACCCCCGCTCCCGGATCCGCCGGCCGGCGAATCCGAGACCGCCCCCGATCCCGTTCCCGAGCCCGGTGCCGAAGGGCCCCCGGAAGGGCGATAGCGTCCGCGCATGGAACCCAGTCAAGCGCCCGAATCGCGGATCGGTGCAGATGCAAAAGCGTTGGTGGTCCGCCGGGCCCGCACCGGAGATGTCACCGCGTTGCGCCGGCTCCTCGACCAGTACGTGGGGCAGCGGATCCTCCTCGACAAAGCGCCGGTGACGCTTTACGAGTCGATCCAGGAGTTCTGGGTCGCCGAACGGGTCGCGGACGGTACCGTCGTGGGCTGTGGCGCCCTGCACGTGATGTGGGAAGACCTCGCCGAAGTGCGCACGCTCGCGGTGGACCGGGAGCTGAAGGGCGCCGGCGTGGGACACCTCATCCTCGGACGCCTGCTGCGCACGGCCCGGGATCTCGGGGTGAGCCGGGTATTCTGCCTGACCTTCGAAGTGGACTTCTTCGCGAAGCACGGGTTCACCGAGATCGGCGAGAGCCAGACCCCGGTGGGCGCCGAGGTCTTCACGGAGCTGCTGCGTTCCTATGACGAGGGCGTCGCGGAGTTCCTCGGTCTCGAACGGGTGAAGCCGAACACCCTGGGCAACAGTCGGATGCTTCTGCACCTCTGAGCGGCCCGGAAGAGCGGCGATCGGAAGCCGTTCAGACCTCGATCGCGACCCGCCGGAGCACCTCTTTTCCCGTGGTCCCCCGGCCTGCTACCTATGTCCGAATCGCGTATGTTTCCCATCCGGTTGTGATCCTGAACCTCTCTGTGGGGTTTGTGTTTTCCCCGCGAAAGCGGTTTCCTTTCCGCGTACTGCATTTTCGATGAAAGGAAATCCGGTGGCACAGAAGGTTCAGGTCCTTCTTGTCGATGACCTCGACGGCGGCGAGGCGGACGAGACCGTGACGTTCGCGCTGGATGGCAAGACCTACGAGATCGATCTCACCACCACGAACGCGGAAAAGCTCCGCGGTCTGTTGGAGCCTTACACCAAGGGCGGTCGGCGTACCGGGGGCCGTGCCTCCGCGGGCCGTTCCAAGGCCGGTCGCGCGGCGTCCGCGGGCAGCCCGGACACCGCCGAGATTCGCGCGTGGGCCAAGGCCAAGGGCCTCAATGTGAACGACCGCGGCCGTGTTCCGCAGGAGATCAAGGAACAGTACGAGGCCGAGGTCAAGGGCTGATGTCGGAGCCGTCGGCGGAGTGCGGCGGCCGGGGGACGGCCGTCCGCGCGCCCCGACGTCCGGCCCACAGCCGGGCCCGGTGACATTCCCCGGCCGCCGCTCCGATCAGCCGCACCAGGTCGGGTCCGTCGGCAGCTCCCGGTCCCCGGGGGCCGGGCGAGGGTCGACCGGGTCCGGGCAGGGCGGGGAGCGCGTCCGTCAGGTCGCGCGGGTCGCCCGCGGGGGCCCGCAGCCACACGGCCCCACCGGCCGGCGCACGCTCCGGCCCGGGGCCCGTCGGGGCGGGCCACTCGATCCGGTCGCCGCGACCGCGGCCGATCAGGTCGAGACCCAGGCCGCCCCACTCCAGCCAGTCCAGCACCGCGCCGAGCTCCTCGGCCACCCCCGGCGCCACCAGGAACCAGATCCGGTCCCCGGCGCCGGACCGCACCACCGGCCCGGTGAGCACCGGGCGGCGCAGCAGGGCGGTGCCGGCCTCGGCCGGCAGCTCCAGGGCGTCGAAGAGGGTGCCGGTGGCCGCGGTGGGCCCTTCGGGGCCCGCGGGGGCGTTCGGCACGGGCGCGTCCGGCCGCACCGCCGGTCGGGTGATCCGCGTGACGGGCGGGCCGGCGGGTGGCGTCATGCCCGGAGCAACCGCGACGGGCGCCCCCGGGTTACGCCGCGGGGTGACGGTCCGCTTCCGTTCCGTGGCGGAATGTCGCGACGCGCCGCGGCGGGTTGTTCGCCCTCAGCGGAGAGGGGGTGGGAAGGGGGCATGGATTGTCCGCCCTTTCGGGTAGGACAGTCCCAGCGGATGCGGCCGACACGCTGATCCGAGAACGACCCGGGACGGTTGCCGTTCGCCATCGGCGTACACCTGAGATGGGTATCTGCTTGGCCTGCGGGAACATCGTCTCGCACCATCGGGTTGGAGCAGTTGTCGGCGGTTCGCGCCGGTTTTCCTCACCGACGTGGGGGTGAGCCGTGAACGGATGTCGGCAGTTGGAATGAGCTGTCCCGCCCCGCGGGACTAGCATGCGGAAGGACAGGGAGGGGACACGCCCCTTACTGCCCGACCGCTCTGAGGAGCGATTAACGATGTTCGAGAGGTTCACCGACCGCGCGCGGCGGGTTGTCGTCCTGGCTCAGGAAGAAGCCCGGATGCTCAACCACAACTACATCGGCACCGAGCACATCCTTCTGGGTCTGATCCACGAGGGTGAGGGTGTCGCCGCCAAGGCCCTGGAGAGCCTCGGCATTTCGCTTGAGGCGGTCCGCCAGCAGGTGGAGGAGATCATCGGCCAGGGCCAGCAGGCCCCGTCCGGTCACATTCCCTTCACCCCTCGTGCCAAGAAGGTGCTGGAGCTCTCGCTCCGCGAGGCCCTTCAGCTCGGCCACAACTACATCGGCACCGAGCACATCCTGCTCGGGCTGATCCGCGAGGGTGAGGGCGTCGCCGCCCAGGTCCTCGTGAAGTTGGGCGCCGACCTCAACCGGGTGCGGCAGCAGGTCATCCAGCTGCTCTCCGGTTACTCGACCGGCGGGAAGGAGGCGGCGACCGCGGGCGGTCCGGCCGAGGGCACCCCCTCGACCTCCCTCGTCCTCGACCAGTTCGGCCGCAACCTGACGCAGGCGGCCCGCGAATCCAAGCTCGACCCGGTCATCGGGCGCGAGAAGGAGATCGAGCGGGTCATGCAGGTGCTGTCCCGCCGCACCAAGAACAACCCGGTGCTGATCGGCGAGCCCGGCGTCGGCAAGACCGCCGTCGTCGAGGGCCTGGCGCAGGCCATCGTCAAGGGCGAGGTGCCCGAGACCCTCAAGGACAAGCACCTCTACACCCTCGACCTCGGCGCGCTGGTGGCCGGCTCCCGCTACCGCGGTGACTTCGAGGAGCGCCTGAAGAAGGTCCTCAAGGAGATCCGCACCCGCGGCGACATCATCCTGTTCATCGACGAGCTCCACACCCTCGTGGGTGCGGGCGCCGCCGAGGGTGCGATCGACGCCGCCAGCATCCTCAAGCCGATGCTGGCCCGCGGTGAGCTCCAGACCATCGGTGCCACCACGCTGGACGAGTACCGCAAGCACCTGGAGAAGGACGCCGCGCTGGAGCGCCGCTTCCAGCCCATCCAGGTCGCCGAGCCCTCGCTGCAGCACACCATCGAGATCCTCAAGGGTCTGCGCGACCGGTACGAGGCCCACCACCGGGTCTCCATCACGGACGAGGCCCTCGTCCAGGCAGCGACCCTGGCCGACCGGTACATCTCGGACCGCTTCCTCCCGGACAAGGCGATCGACCTGATCGACGAGGCCGGCTCCCGGATGCGCATCCGTCGGATGACCGCGCCGCCGGACCTCCGCGAGTTCGACGAGAAGATCGCGGGCGTGCGTCGGGACAAGGAGTCCGCGATCGACTCGCAGGACTTCGAGAAGGCCGCGTCCCTGCGCGACAAGGAGAAGCAGCTCCTCGCCGCGAAGGCCAAGCGCGAGAAGGAGTGGAAGGCCGGCGACATGGACGTCGTCGCGGAGGTCGACGGCGAGCTGATCGCCGAGGTCCTCGCGACCGCCACCGGCATCCCGGTCTTCAAGCTGACCGAGGAGGAGTCCTCGCGTCTGCTGCGCATGGAGGACGAGCTGCACAAGCGGGTCATCGGCCAGAAGGACGCCATCAAGGCGCTCTCCCAGGCGATCCGCCGCACCCGTGCCGGTCTGAAGGACCCCAAGCGTCCCGGCGGGTCGTTCATCTTCGCCGGCCCCTCGGGCGTCGGCAAGACCGAGCTGTCCAAGACCCTCGCCGAGTTCCTCTTCGGTGACGAGGACGCGCTGATCTCCCTCGACATGTCGGAGTTCAGCGAGAAGCACACGGTCTCGCGGCTCTTCGGTTCGCCCCCCGGCTACGTGGGCTACGAAGAGGGCGGTCAGCTGACCGAGAAGGTGCGGCGCAAGCCGTTCTCGGTGGTCCTCTTCGACGAGGTCGAGAAGGCGCACCCGGACATCTTCAACTCGCTGCTGCAGATCCTGGAGGACGGTCGCCTGACCGACTCCCAGGGCCGGGTCGTCGACTTCAAGAACACCGTCATCATCATGACGACCAACCTCGGCACGCGGGACATCTCGAAGGGCTTCAACCTCGGCTTCGCGGCTCAGGGCGACGTCAAGACCGGGTACGACCGCATGAAGGCCAAGGTCAACGAGGAGCTGAAGCAGCACTTCCGCCCCGAGTTCCTCAACCGTGTCGACGACACGGTGGTCTTCCACCAGCTCAGCCAAGAGGACATCATCCAGATCGTCGACCTCATGGTCGCGAAGGTGGACGACCGTCTGAAGGACCGCGACATGGGCATCGAGCTGAGCACCGAGGCCAAGCTCCTGCTCGCCAAGCGCGGCTACGACCCGATCCTGGGTGCCCGACCGCTGCGTCGGACCATCCAGCGCGAGATCGAGGACATCCTCTCGGAGAAGATCCTCTTCGGCGAGCTGCGTCCGGGTCACATCGTCGTGGTCGGCAAGGAGGGTGAGGGCGAGGAAGCCAAGTTCACCTTCCGCGGCGAGGAGAAGGCCGCGCTGCCGGACGCCCCGCCGATCGAGCCCGCCGCGGGCTCGGGGCCGGACCTCACCAAGGGGGCCTGACCCCCGGCCGCGCGCGGGAGACCGCGCGCGGCGCGCGTGACGACCACAGGGCGCCGCCCTTCGACCTCAGGGTCGGGGGGCGGCGCCCTGCGTCGTGCCCGGGGGCCGGTGCGCGGGGCCGGCTCCGGGGGCGGGATGGACCGTGGCGGGGGCGCGCGGGGACGAAATCCGGACTCCGGCAAAAGTCCCAAAGCGGATATCCGCAGGTCCCTCGGCGGTGACAAGCCGCACAGGGCAAAACGGGCCTACTACCGGCTCTCGTAGATCGAAAGGGACCTTCGGCACTGCTCTTCGCGCAGGCCGGCGCCCCGTCAACGGGTCGAGGACCCGGGACCCCGCTACGAGTCCGGGTAGTAATGAGGGGGTTTGGGAAGTCGGCGGGGCGCGGGTTACCAAAGATGAGCGCTCGGCACGCCACTGACGGTGCCGGGCGAATCCTTGCCCCCGAGCGAAGAGGTTCCCCATGTCCGCGAAGAGCCGCACCCCCAAGATCCGTACCGCCGTCGTCGCCGCCGGTCTCGGCGCCGCCGTGGCGCTGGGCACCGGGACCGCCGCCTTCGCCGACGCGAACCCCACCAACGTCGTGACCGCCCCCGCGGGCCTCGTCGCCGCCCAGGCCCAGGCCCAGGCCGCCGCCGCGGCCGGCGCCACCGGCGCCTGGATCAAGCCGGTCGCCCGCTACACGCTGTCGGCGACCTTCGGCAAGGGCGGCTCCATGTGGTCGCACAAGCACTCCGGCCAGGACTTCGCCGTCCCCGTCGGCACCCCGGTCAAGGCCGTGGCCGCCGGCACCGTCGTGAAGGCCGGCCCGAACGGCGGCGGCGACGGCCCCGCGTACGGCAACGCCATCGTCATCAAGCACGGCCCGAACACGTACTCCCAGTACGCGCACCTCTCGAAGATCCAGGTCCGGATCGGCCAGAAGGTCTCGGCGAACACCCAGATCGCCCTGTCCGGCAACACCGGCAACTCCAGCGGCCCCCACCTGCACTTCGAGATCCGCACCACCGCGAACTACGGCTCGGCCGTGAACCCGGTCAGCTTCCTGCGCAAGGCCGGCGTCACCGTCTGACCCGAGCAGGCCCCGCGGGCCGCCCTCAGGGCAGCCGGATGACGGGGAAGCTCCCGGTGCTGGTCGGGGCGTGCTCCGGCAGCCACAGCACCGCCACCGCCCCCGCCGCCTCTCCGGAGCGCCCGCCGGGGGCGGCCACGTTCCGGAAGGTCAGTCGGGCCCCCAGGACCCGTGCCT
The DNA here is from genome assembly GCF_049606955.1 of Streptomyces dryopteridis. Lineage (NCBI taxonomy): Bacteria > Bacillati > Actinomycetota > Actinomycetes > Kitasatosporales > Streptomycetaceae > Streptomyces > Streptomyces dryopteridis. Next base: position 3,277,582 of record NZ_CP187113.1, read on the forward strand.
GGCCCGCCGCGATCGTCAACCCCAGACCGTGCCCCACCCCGGCCCGGTCCGAGGATCCGGTGCGAAACCGGCTCGGTCCCTCCCGCAGCAGTGCCTCAGGGAACCCCGGTCCGTGATCGCGGACCCGGACCACCCGGCCCTCCACGTCCACCATGACCGGCGGCCGGCCGTAGCGGGCGGCGTTCGCCAGCAGGTTCCCCAGGATCCGCTCCAGCCGGCGCGGATCGGTGGCCACGATCTCGTCCGCGACGATCCGCACCCCCGCCTCCGGCATCAGCGCGGCCACCCGCCGGCCCACGAACTCCCCGAGCGCGATCTCCTGGAGCTCGGCCCGTTCCGAGGCCCCGTCCAGCCGGGCCACCTCCAGCACGTCCTCCACGAGCACCCGCATGGCCTGGGCCCGGTCCCGCACGAGTTCGGTGGGCCGGCCCGGGGGCAGCAGCTCGGCCGCCGTCAGCAGGCCCGTGACCGGGGTGCGCAGCTCGTGCGCGATGTCCGCCGTGACCCGCCGTTCCGCCTCCAGCCGCTGCTGGAGCGCGTCGGCCAGGGCGTCCACGGCCCGCGCCAGGTCGTCGGTCTCGTCGCGGACCATCCCGCCGACCGCGTCCCGGACCCGTACGTCACGGTCCCCCTCGGCCATCCGTCCGGCCGCCGCCGCGGCCTTGCGCAGCCGGCGCGAGATCTGCCCGCCGATCAGCACCCCGAGCGCCGAGCCGCCGACCACCACCGCGACCGACCCGATCACCAGGGCCCGGTCCAGATCGCGCATGACCTCGGCGCTCTCGCTGAACTGGCTGTGCAGGGAGAGCACCTGCCCGTTGCCGAGCGGCACCGCCGCCCACACCTCGGGCAGCTTGGGGTTGCGCCCCTCCTGCACGAAGGTGCCCCGACGCCCGGAGCGCGCGGTGTCGCGCAGCTCGGCCGGCAGGTCCGGGTCGTTGACCTTGGCGCCCATCGGCGGCTTGCGGCCCACGTCCACGTTCCGGGCGATGAACTGCACCCGGTCCAGCTGCATGGTCCGCTGGCTGTTCAGCATCGAGACCCGCGCGGCGCTGTGCACGACCAGGCTCAGGGCCAGGGTGATCAGGGCGCCCACGGCCGCGATGGCGATGGCGATCTTCCAGCGGATCCCCGTACGCAGCGTGAAACCGCCAGGAGCGCCGCCACGTGGAGGCTTCATGCCTTGAGTTTGTACCCGAACCCGCGGACCGTCTCGATCCGGTCCTGGCCGATCTTGGACCGCAGCCGCTGCACGTGCACGTCGACCACCCGGGTGTCGCCGCCCCAGTCGTAGTCCCACACGCGCTCCAACAGCCGATCCCGGGAGAGCACGGTACCCGGCGCCGAGGAGAACTCCAGCAGCAGCCGCATCTCGGTCGGGGTCAGGGCCACCGGCGCGCCCGCGCGGCGGACCTCCATGCCCTCGGTGTCCACCTCCAGGTCCCCGAAGCTCAGCACGCCCCGGTCGACGCCGTCGAGCCCGTCGCCCGCGCCGCCCGGCCCGCCGGCCGCCCCGCCCGCGTGCCCGAAGCGGCGCAGCACGGCCCGGATCCGGGCCACCAGCACCGAGCCGTCGAAGGGCTTGGTGACGTAGTCGTCGGCGCCGGCCTCCAGGCCCAGCACCACGTCGATGGAGTCGGCGCGGGCCGACAGCATGATCACCGGAACGGTGGACTCGTCCCGGATCCGCCGGCACAGGCTCACGCCGTCCATGCCGGGCACCATCACGTCGAGCAGCGCGATGTCGGGCCGGTCGGCGCGGAAGGACTCCAGGCCCGACAGCCCGTCGGGCATGGCGGTGACGACGAAACCGTCGCGTTCCAACGCCAGGGTGGTCGCCTCGCGGATGACGTCGTCGTCCTCCACGAACAGCACGTGCGTCTCGGCCATGGGTCAGCCTCGTCTCGATCCGTCGGACAGGGGGTGCGGGAGATCCGCCGGGCCGGGGCCGGGGCGGGCAGGGGCGTGGTCAGCCCTTGGGGGTCGCGACCGCCGTGGGGGCGGGCCCGCCGTCGACCACGTTGCTGTAGTCGGTGTGCACCCGGTCCTGCTCGGTGAATTTCTCGCCACTCCAGTGATACGTGATCACATCCTCCCCGGAGGGGAAGGTGAGCGCGTCGCTCTTGGCGTACACCTGCTTGGTGAGGACCAGGGCCCCCCGGTCGATCTCGGCGTAGACCGGCGGCTGCTCGTCGGCGAACACGTTGACGTACCGCCCGCCGTCGGCGCGGTACACGTACGTGCCCACCCCGATCGCGTCGGCGCAGGACAGCACGTTGACGACCACGTCGTCCGTGCCGTTGTCGGTGATCTTCCCGTAGCTGACGTCCACCGGGAAGTCCTTGCCCGCGCAGGGCTTGAGGTCCCGTTTGACGGCGCCGCTGACCTTCGGGTCGGCCTTGAGGAGGGCGACGGCGTCCACCCGTTTGACGGGGCCCTGCGAGGAGGGGACCGAGGCGGCCCCGGGCCCGGGGGTCGGCGCGCTCTTGGCCGTCTCGCTCCGGGCCGGTCCGCCGTCGCGCAGCCCGGTCCCGCCCTGGGAACACCCGACCGCGAACAGCGCTGTGCCCACGAGGACGACCGTCCCCGTGGACATCAGCACCAGCGAACCCCTGTCGTTCAGGCCGCGCACCGCTCCCGCCCCTCGTAGCGCAAGGTGTGGTCACCGCGCTCCAACGCCCGCATGTCGAGGTCCCGGCTCTCCAGCTCCTGCCGGAGCCGGGCCAGGGCCCGATGCAAGGTGCTCTTCACGGTTCCCGCCGACATTCCGAGCGCCGCCGCAGTCTCCTCGGTGCTCATCTGTTCCCAGTGTCGCAGCACCACGACACTGCGCTGCTTGGGCGCGAGAACCTTCAGGATGTCCATGAGCAGGGCGCGGTCGGCGCGCTGGTCGGAGCCGTCCTCGACGCGGGCGTCGGGCAGCTGCTCGGTGGGGACCTCCTCCAGCTTGCGGGCCCGCCACCACTCGGTGCGCGTGTTGATCATGACGCGGCGGAGGTAGGCGTCGGCGAGGGACTTGTCGGCGATGCCGTCCCAGCGGCCGTAGGTGCGCACGAGGGCCGTCTGGAGCAGGTCCTGGGCGTCGGTGGGGTCGGGAACGAGCCGGCGCGCGCTGCGCAGCAGGGCGTCCTGTCGGGTACGGACGTACTCCTCGAACTCCAGCACCTCGCCGTGAGCCATTTCCGACCGCCTCCCGTTGTCCCGCCCGTTCGCCGGCGGCACCCGTGCCGCCCTTGCGGATTCGAAGGTACGGAGGGCGTGTCACGGGGCTGTGCGGTCTGGACTGCGGTGGGCGCACGGACGCCCATAGATTGTGTAACAGCCTCCCGAGCCCTTCTCGGGCCAGGGTTTCGAGGGTTCGAACGCCGACCGGCCGAAGAATGTCCGGCCGGCGTCCGTCCGGCTGCGGAATCAGTCGTTCACGGGGCCCTGGGGGAGTCGGTGGGTGCCGTCGGCGAGGGGTTCGACCAGGCCGTCGGCGACCAGTCCGTCCAGGGCGCGGGCCCGTTGCACCGGCTCGTCCCAGACGGCGTCCAGCGCGGCCGCGGGCACCGGCCCGGGGGCCTCGCGCAGCACGGCGAGCAGGCGGCCGCGGACCTGCCGGTCGGTGCCCGCGTAGGTCTGGCCGCGTCGGGCCGGGCCGGTGTGGGCGGGTTTCCCGGCGAGCCGCCAGGCGCAGGTTCCGGCCACCGGGCAGCTTCCGCAGTCGGGGGTGCGGGCGGTGCAGACCAGGGCGCCGAGCTCCATGGAGGCGGCGGCCCAGCGGGCGGCGGTGGCCTCGTCCTCGGGCAGCAGGGCGCGGGCGAGCCGGCGTTCGGCGGCGGTGGTGGCGTCGGGCGGGTACTCGATCCCGGTGCGGGTGCGGGCGAGGACCCGGCGCACGTTGGTGTCGAGGACGGGGTGCCGGCGGCCGAAGGCGAAGGAGGCCACGGCGGCGGCCGTGTACTCGCCGACCCCGGGCAGGGCGAGCAGGGCGGCGTGGTCGTCGGGGACGCGGCCGGCGTGCCGTTCGACGATCGCGGTCGCCGCGCCGTGCAGCCGCAGGGCGCGGCGCGGGTAGCCGAGCCGGCCCCAGGCGCGGACGGCCTCGCCGGGGGGTTCGGCGGCGAGCGCGGCGGGTTCGGGCCAGCGCTCCGTCCACTGCTCCCACATCGGCAGCACCCGGGACACGGGGGTCTGCTGGAGCATGAACTCGCTGACCATCACCCCCCAGGGGCCGGCTTCCGGGCGGCGCCAGGGCAGGTCGCGCGCGTGGACGTCGAACCAGGCGAGCACGGGCAGGTGCAGCTCACGGGCGTCGTCGCGAGCGTCGGAGCGGTCGTCGGAGGGGCCGGCGGGGGCGGCGGAGGTGTGGTTCATGGCCCCGGCATCCTGACACGTCCGGCCGGGTCGGTGCCGGGCCCGGGCGGGGGCGGGGGCGAGAACGAGCCGACCGCCGGTCCGTGGGGGGCCGGCGGTCGGGAGGGCAGGAGGGGCGTGCGGGGCTCAGTGCCAGGCGGGGGGCTGCTGCTGCGACCGGTAGGGGTTCGGCTCCTCCTGGGCCTGGCCGGGGAACGGCACGGGCGCCGGGCCCGCGAGCGGGCCCGCGAAGGCGCCGGGGGGCGGGCCGGCCACGGCCGGGGCGGCGACGGCCGACACGCGCGGCCCGGGGCCGGTGAACCACCTCAGCACCCCGACCCGACTGCCCCGCATCGTCTCCATCAGCCGCGCCCCGGGGCCCGTGAGCAGCACCATCAGCAGCGCGGACAGGGAGCCACCGAGCAGCAGGCCCATGGCCACGTCGTGCGGGTAGTGCACGCCCACGAAGACCCGGGAGAAGGCCATCACCAGCGCCATCGGGATGGTCAGCAGCGCGAGCCGGGGCAGGGCCACGGCCAGCGCCATCGCGGCGGCCCCGGCGATCGCCGAGTGGTTGCTGGGGAAGGACCAGTCCCCGGGCGGCGGGCAGGGCACGAGGGAGGCGGCCGCCCCGGCCACCGCCCGGCACGGGCGTTCCTCCGTGACCGTCGACTTCACCGCTTCGGAGGCCACGTAGCCGATCGCGGTGACCAGCGGGGCGAGCACGGCCAGGGCGAGCTGCCGGGACCCCTGGGTCCGGGCCCGCCACCACAGCACGATGTAGAGCGCGCCGAACACGAGCAGCCCCGCCTCGGTCCACACCTCGAATCCGGTCTGCACCCAGGCGGGGGTCGAGTGGGCGAAATCCAGGATGTCGCGATAGAGGTGGGAGCTGTCCATGGTGACCGACAGTACTCAAAGCGAAATGAGGGTTTCGTCAGCCCCTTGGCCTGTTCGGCCCCCGGCAGGTGCGACTCCGGGATGATCATCGGCACAGTGGGGCCCGGGATCGGCCCGGTGGGCGGCGTCCCGGCGTCCGGTTCTCGTAGAGTTCACGTCGTGGGATCTCTGCGCAATCCGGTCGGTCCGTTGCCCTCCACCATCTATTGGCGTCGGAGGGCCATTCTGGCGTCCGTCGCCGCCCTCCTGGCCCTGTTGATCACATGGCTCGTCAGTTCCTCGGGCGGCAGCGGCGATCAGGACGGGAAGAACGCCGACGGGGGCCCCGCCCCGGTCGCGTCCATCACCCCCGGGGCGCCCGGCAAGGGGCCGGCGATCAGTCAGGCCCCGGGCGGGCGGGACGAGTCGGGCGGCGGCGGATCCGGCGGATCGTCAGGAACGGGCGCCGGCGCGGGTGGTGACACCGGGTCGACGGGCGGCGCGGGCACGGGCGGCTCCGGCGGCGGCGCGGCCGACGAGATCGACCCCGGGGTGGTCGCCGCCGACCGGGTCCCGGCCAACCACCCGCTGCCCACCTGCCTGGCCTCCTCCGTCGACTGGGAGGTCCGCAGCGTGAAGAACGACTACGAGCCGAACGAGCGCCCGAAGCTGGAGCTGCTCGTGCGCAACAAGTCGGCCTCCCCCTGCAAGTTCGACCTCGGCCCCAAGCACGCCGTGGTGACGATCCTGCGGGCCGGTTCGGGCGGCGCCGAGGACGCGAAGGCGGTGTGGTCCTCCGACCACTGCCCGAAGAACCCCGTGCAGCTGTTCCTGAAGGTCGCGGGCAACGCGGAGACCAAGCGCACCCTGGACTGGGACCGCACCCCGAGCACCGCCGACCGCTGCACGGGCCCCTCGCCCTCGCCGCTGCCGGCCGGGGACGCGGACACCACCTACCTGGTCGAGGTGAAGGCCGGCGGGATGCCCGTGGCCCGCACCTCCTTCGTCCTGAAGAAGGACTGAGCCCCGACGCACCGCCGCCGCCCCTCCCGGGAGATCCGGGACCGGGCGGCGGTGTCGTGTCCGGCCGCCGGGAACGCGGGCCGGGCCGGGCTCAGACGTAGCGTTCGAGGATCGAGGACTCGGCCAGCCGCGACAGCCCCTCGCGCACGCTGCGGGCCCGCGCCTCGCCGACCCCGTCCACGGTCTGCAGGTCGTCCACGCTCGCCGCGAGCAGCTTCTGCAGGCCCCCGAAGTGCTCGACCAGCCGTTCGATGATCGCCCCGGGCAGCCGCGGCACCTTCGCCAGCAGCCGGTGCCCGCGCGGGGAGACCGCGGAGTCCAGGGTCTCCGGCGCCCCCGTGTACCCCAGGGCCCGGGCCACGATCGACAGCTCCAACAGCTCCGGGTGGGTCAGCGCGTCCAGCTCGGACAGGGCCTCCTCCACCGTGCGGGAACGCTTCGCCGTGGGCTCGGGCACGTAGTCCCGCAGCACCAGCTCCCGCTCCTGCTCGATGCCCACCGTCAACTCGTCCAACTGCAGGGACAGCAGTCGACCGTCCGTGCCCAGTTCGACCACGTACTCGGCGATCTCCGTCGCGATCCGGCGCACCATTTCCAGCCGTTGCGCCACGGCCGTCACGTCGCGGACCGTGACCAGGTCCTCGATCTCCAGCGCCGACAGCGTGCCCGCGACCTCGTCCAGCCGCAGCTTGTACCGCTCCAGCGTGGCCAGCGCCTGATTGGCCCGGGACAGGATCGCCCCCGACTCCTCCAGCACCCGCCGCTCCCCGTCCACGTACAGGGCGATCAGCCGCATCGACTGCGAGACCGAGACCACGGGGAACCCGCACTGCTTGGAGACCCGGTCGGCGGTGCGGTGCCGGGTGCCGGTCTCCTCGGTCGGAATGGACGCGTCCGGCACCAGCTGCACGCCGGCCCGCAGGATCTTCGTCAGGTCCTTGTCGAGGATCAGCGCCCCGTCGAGCTTGCACAACTCCCGCAGCCGGGTCGCGGTGAACTCCACGTCGAGCACGAACCCGCCGGTGCACATGGCCTCGACGGCCTTGTCCATGCCGAGCACGATCAGGCCGCCGGTGTTGCCGCGCACGATCCGTTCCAGACCGTCGCGCAGCGGTTGACCCGGGGCCACCGCGCTGAGCGAGGCGCGCACGAGCGCGTCGTGTCGGGAACTCGCGCCGGACTTTCCGGATGCTGCTGCCCCGTCCTTGGCTGCCACTGCACTCCTCCGGTCGCGGGTGGGGGTACCTCCCAGCCCCCTGGGGCTGGGGGAGTGCCGCCCTCGGCCGCGGGCACGAGGTGTGGCGGCGGCCCGGCGGACCAGCCCGAAGTCTACCGGCGCCACCCGTGCCCCCGCCGGGCTCGACCGCGACGGGCCCGTGCCGGCAAGGGCCCGGGAGCCGTGTGCCGACCCGACGACGGCCCCGGACACCCCGTCCCGCCCCCGGGGCACGCCGGTCGCGCGCCCCCGACCGGAACCCTCCCCACCGGGCGCGTCCCGTACTCCCCGGCCCCCGCACCGAGTCCGGGGCCCGGCCGCGAAGCCCCACGCCGGCGCCGGGGCGGACGGGTCCGGACGGTCCGGAAAACCGGCCGCGTGACGCCTTCGAGGCCGCACCGACACCGAACCGTCGCCGCACCGCGACCCCCGCGACCCCCGAAGAGGGCGCTCCGAGGGGTTCAGCCCCGCTCCACGCGCTCCCGACCGCCGCCGCCCGCGCCGTTCGCGGCGCCGTTCGCGCCGCCCGCCGCGCCGTTCGCGGAGCCGCTCGCGCGGCCCCGTCCGCGCGGCAGCACCCGCAGCGCGTCCCCGATGTCCGCGACCTCCAACACCTTCATCCCCGCCGGCACCTTCCCCGGGTCCGCCGGCACCAGCGCGTGCGTGAACCCCAGCCGGTGCGCCTCCGCCAGCCGGCGCTGCACCCCGGTCACCCGCCGCACCTCCCCGGCCAACCCCACCTCGCCGATCGCCACCAGGTTCTTCGGCAACGGGGTGTCGCTCGCCGCCGAGGCCAGCGCCAGCGCGATCGCCAGGTCGGCCGCCGGCTCCGACAGCCGCACCCCGCCCACGGTCGCGCTGTAGATGTCCCGCTTGCCCAGCGCCGTGATCCGCCCCCGCTGCTCCAGCACCGCCAGCATCATCGAGACCCGCGAGGTCTCCAGCCCCGAGGTGGTCCGGCGCGGGGACGGGATCTGCGAGTCCACCGTCAGCGCCTGCACCTCCGCCACCAGCGGCCGGCGGCCCTCCAGCGTCACCGTCAGACAGGTCCCCGGCACCGCCTCCGAACGCCGGGTCAGGAACAGCCCGCTGGGATCGGCCAGGCCCGTGATCCCCTCGTCGTGCAGCTCGAAGCAGCCCACCTCGTCGGTGGCCCCGTACCGGTTCTTCACCCCGCGCACCAGCCGCAGCCGCGCGTGCCGGTCGCCCTCGAAGCTCAGCACCACGTCCACCAGGTGCTCCAGCAGCCGGGGCCCGGCGATCGCCCCGTCCTTCGTCACGTGCCCCACCAGCAGCGTGGCCATCCCGCGTTCCTTCGAGGCCCGGATCAACGCCCCGGCCACCTCCCGGACCTGCGCCATCCCGCCCGGCGCCCCGTCGATCTCCGGGGAGGCCACGGTCTGCACCGAGTCCAGGATCAGCAACGAGGGCTTCACGGCGTCCAGGTGCCCGAGCACCGCCGACAGGTCAGTCTCCGCCGCCAGGTACAGGTGGTCGTCCAGGGCCTTGATCCGGTCCGCCCGCAGCCGCACCTGGCTCGCCGACTCCTCGCCCGTCACGTACAGGGTCGGGTGCGCCCGGCTCGCCGCCTTCGCCGCCACGTCCAACAGCAGGGTCGACTTGCCCACGCCCGGCTCGCCCGCCAGCAGCACCACCGCGCCCGGCACCAGCCCGCCGCCCAGCACCCGGTCCAGCTCGGGCACCCCGGTGGAGCGCGCCGTGGCCTGCCGGCCGTCCACCTGCGCGATCGGCAGCGCGGCGGTGGAGACCCGGCCGGCGGCCGTGGTCCGCACGGCCGTCACCCCGACCTCCTCCACCGTCCCCCACGCCTGGCACTCCGGGCAGCGGCCGAGCCACTTCGCGGTGGACCACCCGCATTCGGTGCAGCGGTAGGACGGGCGGTCCTTGGCGGACGAGCGAGAGGTACGGGCAGCCATGCGGCCAACGGTAACGGCCGCCGCCGACACCCCCGGCCACGTCCGGCTCCCGCGCAGGTCACGGGCCGTGCCGCCGGTTCACCCTTAAGGAGTAAATGTGCCCAGGGCATCACGGTCCGTCCCGGAGCGCGGCCTACGGTCGCCGAGTGAGCAGCAGCCAGCACGGCCCCACCGTCGACCCACACCCCGGCGCACGCCGGGCGCACGGACGCACGTCCCCCGACGGGACCCCGCCTCCGCCCTCGCGCCACGAGCCCTATCTCGACGGCCTGTTCACCTACTGCCTCTCCGTCCTGTGCGATCACGACGAGGCCACCCGCGTCCTCGGTGACGTGCTCGCCGTCGCCGAACGCCACCCCGGCCGCTGCCCCGACGAGAACGACCGCCGCGCCTGGCTCTACGCCCTGGCCCGCTGGGCCTGCCTGCGCGCCCTCGCCGAGCACCGACCCGCCGGCCGGGCCGCCCGTTTCGGCCGGACGCCCCGGCACGCGCCCGGCGCGCACGGCCCCCGCCGCCCCGCTCCCACCACCGCCCCGGGCACCCGTTCGACCGCGCTCCACGTCAACGCCGCGACCGCCCCCGACCCCGAGCTCGACCGCGCCGCCGAGGCCGAGGCCCGGGACCGGGCGGCGGCCGCCCTGATCGCCGCCGCCCCCCTCGACCCCTACGCCGAGGAGCCCCCGCCCCCGGACCCCGCCGCCGACGCGGCCCGCGCCGCCGCCGTCGACGCCGAGCTGCGCCGCGTCGAACTGGCCCGGCTGGCCTGGCCCGAGGCCGCCGGCACCAGCCCGCAGCAGCGCGAGGCCCTCGAACTCGCGGTCCGCCACCGCCTCGCCGTCCCCGAACTCGCCGCCGTGCTCGCCACCACCCCGGCCGCCGCCCGCGAGCTGCTCTCCGCCGCCGCCTGCGAGGTCGAACGCACCCGCGCCGCCCTCGCCGTGGTGGAGACCGGCGGCTGCCCGACCGTCTCCCGGCTCACCGGCGACAGCCAGGTCCTGCTCTCGGCCGCCCTGCGCACCGAACTGGTCCGGCACGTGGACGACTGCCCCCGCTGCCGCAAGGTCGCCGAACGCGTCGGCGCCGGCACCCCCTGGCCCGGCTCCGGCTCCACCGCCACCACCACCCTGCCGCTGGTCCCCGCCCCCCGTCCCGCCGTGCACGCCGCCCTCCTCGACGCCCGCCGCACCCGAGGCCAAGGCCCCCGCTTCACCCGGGGCGGCTTCCCCATGGACCCGCGCGACCGCGCCGCCCGCCGGGAACGGATCCGGGCCCGCGCCGTCACCACCACCGTGGTCGCCACCGTCGTCGCCGCCCCCGTCCTCGCCCTGTGGGCCGCCTACCGGGGCGACACCGGCCCGGTCCACCCCGCCGACACCGCCCGCGTCTCCGCCGGCGAGGCCGAGATCCCGCTGCGCGCCAACGGCGGCCCCTATCCCGCCTACGAGAACGCCGGCGCCGCCCGCACCGGCGTCGCCGGGGACCCGCTGCCCGACCCCGAGGTCTCCGTCCAGGTCCTGCGCCAGGCCGCCCCCGCCGAAACGGCCGCGGACGACACCCCCGGCAGCCCCGGCCGACTCCTCGTCGAGGCCGACACCGAGGGCGCCGTCACCCTGCTGCGGCTCCGCGCCGAAGGCGGCACCCCCGTCTCCTGGCACCTGTGGTCGGACGGCCCCTGGCTGCGCGCCGACCGCACCTCCGGCACCCTCGACCCCGGCGAATCGACCACCCTGCGCATCACCGTCGACCGCGCCGGTCAACCCGCCGGCCCGTGGACCGCGCACGTGGGCGTCGACCCGGCCGGCGCCGTCGTCGAGATCCGCGGCCGGGGCACCACCGCCCGACCCCCGACCGTGCGACCGCCCTCGCACCCCGGCGGCCGGCCCACCCCCACGGCCGACCGCCCCACCGACCCGCCGACCCCCACCGAACCCGCCACACCCCCGGCGAGCACCCCGCCCCCGGACCCCGAACCCACCACCGCGCCGCCCACCACGCCGCCGGCGGCCACGGACCCGCCGCCCACCCCCACCGAACCCCCGCCCGCCGGCACCCCCTGAACCCCGACCGGGCCCGCGCACCGGCCCCGGACTCGCGAACGGGCGGGACGCGCACCCCGTGGTGCCCGTCCCGCCCGTCCCGCCCGTCCCCGCGCTACGCCTTCGGCTTCGCCTTCTTGACCGGCACCGACACCGGCACCGGGTCCGCCGGGTGCGGAGCCATCGGCAGCAACGAGGCCAACCGCGCCTCGCACAGCCCCACCAGCACCTCGTACCCGGCCTTGCCCATCAGCTCGGTCAGCTCGGCCCGGTAGGACACGTACACCGGCTCCCCGGCCCCGTGCGCCGAACGCGCCGAGGTGCACCACCAGTGCAGGTCGTGCCCGCCCGGACCCCAGCCGCGCCGGTCGTACTCCCCGATCGACACCTGGAGCACCCGGGTGTCGTCCGGCCGCTCGATCCAGTCGTAGGTGCGCCGCACGGGCAACTGCCAGCACACGTCCGGCTTGGTCTCCAGCGGCTCCCGACCCTCCTTCAGCGCCAGGATGTGCAGCGAGCACCCGGCCCCGCCCGCGAACCCGGGACGGTTCTGGAAGATGCACGAGCCCTTCCACCGCCGCGTCTGCCGGTCCCCGTCGTCGTCGAGCTGGGTCCAGCCCCGCTCCGAGGAGCCCTCGTCGTGGAACTCCCACAGGTCGGGAGTGAGCCGCGCCACGTGCCCGGCGACCCGGGCCTCGTCCTCCTCGTCGGAGAAGTGCGCGCCCAGGGTGCAGCAGCCGTCGGCCGCCCGACCCGCCTTGATGCCCTGGCACCCGCTGCCGAACACACAGGTCCAGCGGGAGGTCAGCCAGGTCAGGTCGCAGCGGAACACCTGCTCCTCGTCGGCCGGATCGGGGAATTCGACCCAGGCCCGGGGGAAGTCCGTCCCCACCTCGTCGGGCAGCGCCGCGCCGGCGTCGGCCGCCGCGCGACCCTCGCCTTTACCAGCTTTGTCGCGCTTCGTCTTGGCCTTCGTCGTCTCTGGCACGAAACCAAGCGTATGCGTCCCTGGCCCCTCACCCGCCCGCAGCGCGCAGTAGCGTTTCGCACATGAGACTCGGTGTCCTCGATGTGGGTTCCAACACGATCCATCTGCTGGTGGTGGACGCGCACCCCGGCGCGCGCCCGCAACCCGCGCATTCGCACAAGGTGGAACTCCGCCTCGCGGAACTGCTCGACGCGGACGGCTGCGTCACGCCCGCCGGCGTGGAACGACTGGTGCAGACGATCGCCGGCGCCGTCCAGGCCGCCGAGGACAAGGGCTGCGAGGACGTGCTGCCCTTCGCGACCTCCGCGATCCGCGATGCCGGCAACGCCGACGAGGTCCTCACCCGGGTCAAGACCGAGACCGGCGTGGACCTCACCGTGCTCAGCGGCGCCGACGAGGCCCGCCTCACCTTCCTCGCGGTCCGCCGCTGGTTCGGCTGGTCCGCCGGCCGCCTCCTCGTCCTCGACATCGGCGGCGGCTCCCTGGAGATCGCCCACGGCATCGACGAGGAACCCGACGTGGCGGTCTCCCTCCCGCTCGGCGCCGGCCGGCTCACCGCCGCCCGCCTCCCCGGCGACCCGCCCGCCCCCGAGGACGTCCGCGCCCTGCGCCGCTACGTGCGCGCCGAGATCGCCCGCACCGTCGGCGAGATCACCCGGCTCGGCGCCCCCGACCACGTCGTCGCCACCTCCAAGACCTTCAAGCAGCTCGCCCGGATCGCCGGCGCGGCCCGCTCCGCCGACGGCATCCACGTCCACCGCGGCCTGAGCCGCAAGGCCCTGGAGGAATGGGTCCCGCGCCTGGCCGCCATGACCGGGGCCCAACGCGCCGCCCTGCCCGGGGTCTCCGAGGGCCGTGCCCCGCAACTCCTCGCCGGCGCCCTCGTCGCCGAGGCGGCCATGGACCTGCTCGGCGTGGACGACCTGGAGATCTGTCCCTGGGCCCTGCGCGAGGGCATCATCCTGCGCCGCCTGGACCACCTGCCGATCTGAGCGCGTCGGGGCGCGCGGACCGGGCGGGTTGTTTCACGTGAAACACGACCCCGGTCCGCGCGGCCGACCCGAACCCCGCCACGGACCCGACGGAGTGCCCGGTGTCCCGAGGGCCGGCCCCGTACCCTTGCTTCCGTGCCCGAACCCGTCCGGCCGAGGATCCCCGCAGCGAAGGTCGCGCTGTCCACCGCCTCCGTCTACCCGGAGACCACCGCGACCGCCTTCGAGATCGCCGCGCGCCTCGGGTACGACGGCGTCGAGGTGATGGTGTGGACCGACCCGGTCAGCCAGGACGTGGACGCGCTGCGCCGGCTCTCCGACCACCACGGCATCCCGATCCTCGCCGTGCACGCCCCCTGCCTGCTGATCACCCAACGGGTCTGGTCCACCGACCCGTGGACCAAGCTGGTCAAGGCCCGGGCCGCCGCCGAACGCCTCGGCGCCTCCACCGTCGTCGTGCACCCCCCGTTCCGCTGGCAGCGCCAGTACTCCCGCGATTTCGTCTCGGGGATCTGGCGGATGTCCGAGGAGACCGAGGTCCGCTTCGCCGTGGAGAACATGTACCCCTGGCGCTACCGCGACCGCGAGATGCTCGCCTACGCCCCCGAGTGGGACGTGACCAAGGACGACTACCGGCACTTCACGATCGACCTCTCGCACACGGCGACCGCCCGCGCCGACGCCCTCGCGATGATCGACCGCATGGGCGACCGGCTGGCCCACATCCACCTCGCCGACGGCTCCGGCTCCGGCAAGGACGAGCACCTCGTCCCCGGCCGGGGCACCCAACCCTGCGCCGAACTCCTCGAACGCCTCGCGACCACCGGTTTCACGGGACACGTGGTCGTCGAGGTGAACACCCGCCGCGCGATGTCCGTCGCCGAACGCGAGGCCGACCTCGCCGAGGCCCTCGCCTACACCCGGCTGCACCTGGCCGCCGCCCCCGCCGTGGACCTCTCCCGCCCCCGTTCCGCCGAGCACCGGCGCACCGGCCCGGCCCCCGCGCCCGACCCGCGATGAGCCCGGCGCCCGAGCCCCGCGAGGCCGCCCCCGCCGCCGGCCGGCCCCGGCGCGGCCCCGGCCGGCCCTCCCGCGCCGAGACCGAGGAGGGCCCGGGCACCCCGGAGCGGATCCGGCTCGCCGCGCGCGCCGAGTTCGCGGCCCGGGGTTACGACAAGACCTCCGTGCGCGGGGTGGCCAAGGCCGCCGGCGTGGACCCGGCCCTGGTGCACCACTACTTCGGCACCAAGGAGGACCTGTTCGCGGCGGCGGTGGAGACCACCATCGACCCGAACCTGCTGGTCCCCGCCGTGCTCGCCGGGGGACCGGACGGAATCGGTGAACGGCTGGCCCGCCAGTTCCTCGCGGTCTGGGAGAACCCCACCGCCCGCACCCCGCTGCTCGCCGTGATCCGCTCCGCCCTCACCCACGAGGCGGCGGCCGCGGCGCTGCGCAAGCTCGTGCTGCGCCGGGTGCTGGAACGGGTCGCGGCCGACCTCGACGTGCCCGACCCCACCCTGCGGGCCGAACTGGCCGCCTCGCACATGGTGGGCATCGCCGTGCTCCGCTACGCCCTGCGGATGGAACCGCTGGCCTCGGCCGATCCCGAGACCCTGGTGGCCCTGGTCGCCCCCACCCTCCAGCGCTACCTCACGGACCCGGGCGATCCCACCGCCCCGATCCGGCCGTCCCCCGTACCGCCCGTGCCCGAGGACTGAGCCCGCCGTCCCGGCATGCGGACACCCTGTCCGTATCCCGATCAACAGGCGTAGCCTCGACAGCGCAGAACGCACAACCCTCTTCGCACCGCGACTCACCGAAGGAGTGGCCTCCGATGCCCGAGCTGAGGTCCCGCACCGTCACCCACGGCCGCAACATGGCGGGCGCGCGCGCCCTGATGCGCGCGTCGGGCGTAGCGAGCGAGGACATCGGCAAGCCGATCATCGCCGTCGCCAACTCCTTCACCGAGTTCGTCCCCGGGCACACGCACCTCGCGCCCGTGGGCCGCATCGTCTCCGACGCGATCCGCGCCGCCGGCGCGATCCCCCGCGAGTTCAACACCATCGCGGTCGACGACGGCATCGCCATGGGCCACGGCGGCATGCTCTACTCGCTGCCCTCCCGCGACCTGATCGCCGACTCGGTGGAGTACATGGTCGAGGCGCACTGCGCCGACGCCCTGATCTGCATCTCCAACTGCGACAAGATCACCCCCGGCATGCTGATGGCCGCGATGCGCCTCAACATCCCGGTCGTGTTCGTCTCCGGCGGCCCGATGGAGGCCGGCCAGGCCACCCTCGTGGACGGCACCGTCCGCAAGCTCGACCTGGTCAACGCCATCGTCGACGCGGTCGACGAGTCGATCTCGGACGAGGACGTGCTCCGCATCGAGGAGAACGCCTGTCCCACCTGCGGTTCCTGTTCCGGCATGTTCACCGCCAACTCGATGAACTGCCTCGCCGAGGCCATCGGCCTGGCCCTGCCCGGCAACGGCTCCGTCCTCGCCACCCACACCGCCCGTCGCGGCCTGTACGAGGACGCCGGCCGCACGGTCGTGGAGATCACCAAGCGCTACTACGAGCAGGGCGACGAGTCGGTCCTGCCGCGCAACATCGCCACCCGCCAGGCATTCGAGAACGCCATGGCCCTGGACATCGCCATGGGCGGCTCCACCAACACGATCCTGCACATCCTCGCCGCCGCCCTGGAGGCCGGCCTGGAGTACGACCTGAAGGACATCGACGAGGTCTCGCGCCGCGTCCCGTGCCTGGCCAAGGTCGCCCCCAACGTGGCCCCCGGCGGCACCTACTACATGGAGGACGTGCACCGCGCCGGCGGCATCCCCTCCATCCTCGGCGAGCTGTACCGAGGCGGCCTGCTCAACAAGGACGTGCACTCCGTGCACTCCCCGAACCTCGACCAGTGGATCGCCGACTGGGACGTCCGTTCCGGCACCGCCACCCCCGAGGCCACCGAGCTCTGGCACGCCGCCCCCGGCTGCAAGCGCTCCGCCACCGCCTTCTCCCAGTCCGAGCGCTGGGACACCCTCGACCTGGACGCGGCCGGCGGCTGCATCCGCTCCGTCGAGCACGCCTACAGCAAGGACGGCGGCCTGGCCGTGCTGCGCGGCAACATCGCCGTGGACGGCTGCGTCGTGAAGACCGCCGGCGTCGACGAGTCCATCTGGACCTTCGAGGGCCCGGCCGTGGTCTGCGAGTCCCAGGACGAGGCCGTCGAGAAGATCCTCACCAAGCAGGTCACCCACGGCGACGTGGTCGTCATCCGCTACGAGGGCCCCAAGGGCGGCCCCGGCATGCAGGAGATGCTCTACCCCACCTCCTTCCTCAAGGGCCGGGGCCTGGGCAAGACCTGCGCGCTGATCACCGACGGCCGCTTCTCCGGCGGCACCTCGGGCCTGTCCATCGGCCACGCCTCCCCGGAGGCCGCGTCCGGCGGTGACATCGCCCTCGTCGAGGACGGCGACCGGATCCGCATCGACATCCCGAACCGCTCCATCGAGCTGCTCGTGGACGAGGAGACCCTCGCGGCCCGCCGCGCGGCCCTCGGCGGCGTGTACGCGCCCAAGAAGCCCCGCGACCGCAAGGTCTCGGCGGCTCTGCGCGCCTACGCGGCCATGGCCACCAGCGCCGACAAGGGCGCGGTCCGCGACGTGAGCCTCCTGGGCTGAGCGCCCCCGCGCGGCCCGCTGTTTCACGTGAAACGGGCCGCACCCCGCACCACCCGCACCCCGCCGGCCCACCGCCGGCGGGGTGCGCCGCGTTCGACCCCGGGCCCGGCCCGGCTCACCACCCGGCCGGATCGGCCCCGTCCACGGCGAACACCGAACCGTCCGGCGCCCCGCCGAACACCCGCCCGCCACCCGTCACCGGCGCCGGCACCGTCCCCGCGTACCGGTCCCCGGCCCGCCCGAGCCGCGGATCGGTCTGCCCGACCAGCCGGCCGTCGGCCACCGCCAACAGGCGCCCGTCGGCGGCCCCGAGGAAGACCCGGCCCGCGTCCCACACCGGCCGCGAACCTCCCGCGGCCCCGGTCTCCAGCCGCCACAGCTCACGTTCGGGCCCGACCGCCGCCACCGTCCCCCCGGCCCCGACCAGGTACGCGATCCCGTCCGCCCCCACCGTCGCCTCGCCCTGCGCCACCGGCACGCCGAGCAGCACGCTCCGGACCCCCGACCCACCGGCCGCCCCCGGCACCCGCAGCACCGCGTCCACCGCGCCCGCGCCGTCCCGTCGGGTCAACACCAGGGCCCCGCCCGCGACCCCGATCGGCCGCACCCGTCCCGAGACCGTCGAGGACCGCGACACCCGACCGTCCGCGAGGTCCACCACGGCGAGCGCGAGCCCGCCCCCGCCCGCCGCCGGCGTCCCGGTCCACGCGGTGCCCGCCGTCGGCCCCGGCAACCACACCGTCCCCGGCCCCCCGACCCGCCGCGTCCACAGGCTCCGCCCGCTGCCCGCGTCCACCGCCTCGGTCCGCCCGTCCGCCCCCGACACCAACACGACCGCGCCCACCGCCGCGACCCCACCGCCCACCGGCACCGGCCGCCGCCACCGCTCGGCCCCGTCCGCCGGCGCGAGCGCCCGCAACTCCCCGCCGCCGCCCGGCACCGCCAGCACCGACCCGCCGGCGAACAGCGGAGCCGGAGCCCCCGCCGCCCCCTGCGCCCCCGACCGCTCCGGACCCGCCGGCGCCGTCCACCGCACCCGCCCGTCCACCGGCTCCAGCCGCGACACCGCCCCGCCCGCCCCGGCGCAGAACAACCCGCCCTCGAACCACCCGCACGCCGGCGTCGACACCGGCCCCGACGCCCCGCCCCGCCCCGTCGTCCCCGCCCCGGGCACCACCGCCCACGGCACCACCGCCGACGCCGAGGGCCCGGCGGTCACCCCCACGCCCCGCCCCGAACCGCCCTCCGCCGACCCGCCGGTCCACACCAGGGCCCCGGCCACCGCGCCCACCGCGAGCACCACCCCGACCGCGCCCGCGACCAGCCGCCCCCGCCGGCCCCGCGGCCGGGGAACCGGAGGCTCGGCCGGGGACAGCGCCGGCCGCCGGTGCGTGTCCACCTCGTCGGCCGGCGGCGGAAGCGGCGGGGCCGGGGTCGCGGCCCGGGCCCCGAAGGCCCGGGTCTCCTCGTCGGTCGGGTACCCCAGCCCCCGGAACGCGGCGATCAGCTCGTCGGGGGTGGGCCGGTCGGCCGGCTCCTTGGCCAGGCACAGCTCCAGGATCCCCGCCACGTCCTCCGGCACCCCGGACAACTCGGGCTCGTCGTGCACCACTTGGTAGGCCACGATGTACGGGCTCTCCGAGTCGAAGGGCCCGCGCCCGGTCGCCGCGTAGACCAGCACCGCGCCCAGCGCGAACACGTCGGCGGCCGGCCCCACCTCGCGGGGCCGCTGGAACTGCTCGGGGGCCATGAACGGCGGGGTCCCGATCAACTTGCCGGTCTCGGTCCGCAGATCGCTGTCCCAGGGCCGCGAGATCCCGAAGTCGATCACCTTCGGCCCGTCGGCGGCCATCATCACGTTGCCCGGCTTCAGGTCGCGGTGCACGACCCGGGCCCGGTGGATGTCCCGCAGCCCCTCGGCCAGCCCGGCCCCGAGCCGCGCCAGCTCCCGCGCGTCGAGCACCCGCTCGCGGACCCGCGCCGAGAGGGTGGGGCCCTCGATGTAGAGGGTGGCCATCCACGGGCGGTCGGCATCGGGGTCGGCGTCGACCACGGGGGCGGTGAACGCGCCGCTGACCCGCCGGGCCGCCGCGATCTCCTGCCGGAACCGGGCCCGGAACTCGGGGTCCACGGCGTGCTGGGCGTGCACCACCTTCACCGCGAGCCGCAGCCCGGACGCGGACACGGCCAGGCGCACGGTGCCCATGCCGCCGGTCCCCAGCACCTCAGCCAACCGGTACTGGCCCGCGTACTCCGGTGTGGTCCGCCCGGCCCGCGTGGAACGCATCCCCCGATCACCCCCCGTCGGGGAGCCTAGTGGACAGATCCGGCCGGCTCCGAGGCCCCTGCTACCCTGCGCGAGTCGCAGAGCGCGACGCTCAAGGGGGAGCTTTCCGATGACCGCGCAGAACGCCGAACAGAACACCGAACAGAACGCGCCGCAGAACCTCGTCGCGGCCTCCGGGTCCCCGTACCCGACCTTCCCGATCGCACCCGGCACCTCGCTCAACGTCCGCAGCGGTCCGGGCACCAACTACGGCATCGTCGACGTCCTGCCCGCCGGCTCCACCGTCGGCATCCGCTGCCAGGCCCCCGGCACCACCGTGACCGGCCCGTACGGCACCAGCAACATCTGGGACTGCGTCGGCAACGGCCAGTACGTCTCCGACACCTACGTCAAGACCGGCCGCGACGGCTACGTCACCGCCCGCTGCGCCTGACCCGCGCCACCCCGGCCGTCGATGTTTCACGGGAAACACCGTTCGGCCGCAGAACGTGCGGACCGGGGTGACACGGGCGCGTCGCCCCGCCCCGCCCCGGCCCGCCGCCCACCCGCCGGGGGATAATCGCGGATGTGAGCGAAGAGCAGCAGAACGACCAGGCCCCGACCGAGCCGGCCCCGGCTGCCGCCACCGGCACCCCGCGCCCGGCCCCCGAGCGCCCCACCCCGGCCCCCCTCCGGTTCTACGGAACCACCTGGGTCGACCACAGCGGTGGATACGCCCTGCGCCGCGTCGGCCTCGCCCTCGGCTCCCTCGTCACGGCCTTCGCCGCCGCCCTGCTCCTGCGCCTCTCCTACCAGGGGCTGGAGATCGGCCAGGTCGGCCCCTTCCTCAGCATCTCCGTCGTGATCCTCTTCGCCATCGCGAGCTCGATCGCCTTCGGCAAGACCTGGGAGTCCTTCACCCGCCCGGTCCGGCCCTCCTCCGACGAGACCGCCCTCAAGGGCCTGAAGATCGTCGGCTTCATCGGCTCCCTCATCGCCTACTTCCTGCGCACCCTCATGGAGGCCCCGGGCGAGAAGCTGGCCCGCACCCAGTGGGAGAGCGCCGTCGCCGAGTTCGACCGCCGGCGCAGCAGCCGGACCGGCAACCCGGCCGCCCGCCGCCCCAAGCGCAAGCGCTGACCCACACGCACCACCACGCACCCAGCGGGGCCGTCCCACCGGACGGCCCCGCGGTCGTTGACGGGGCACCCGCGACGGGAGCATTATTCATCACATGATGAATAACCCTGAGAAGGGTGCCGTCGCCGCGATCCACGCCCACGCCCTCACCGTCCGCCGTGGCCCCCGCACCGTCCTCCACACCCTCGACTTCACCGTCCCCACCGGCCGCGTCACCGGCCTCCTCGGCCCCTCCGGCTGCGGCAAGTCCACCCTCCTGCGCTCCGTGGTCGGCACCCAGGCCCATGTCACCGGCACCCTCGACGTCCTCGGCCGCCCCGCCGGCCACCCCGCACTCCGCTCCCGCGTCGGCTACGTCACCCAGGCCCCCTCCGTCTACACCGACCTCACCGTCCGCCAGAACCTCGACTACTTCGCCGCCGTCCTGCGCCCCGGCCGCGCCGCCGCCCCCGCCCGCCGCGCCGAGGTCGACCGGGCCCTGACCGACGTGGCCCTCACCGACCACGCCGAGGCCCTCGCCGGGAACCTCTCCGGCGGCCAGCGCAGCCGCGTCTCCCTGGCCGTGGCCCTCCTCGGCGCCCCCGAACTCCTCGTCCTCGACGAACCCACCGTCGGCCTCGACCCCGTCCTGCGCCGCGACCTGTGGACCCTCTTCCACTCCCTCGCCGAGACCCGGGGCACCACGATCCTCGTCTCCTCCCACGTCATGGACGAGGCCGAGCGCTGCCACGACCTCCTCCTCATGCGCGAGGGCCGCATCCTCGCCCGCGACACCCCGGCCGCCCTGCGCGCCCGCACCGCCGCCCCCACCATCGAGGACGCCTTCCTCCGCCTCATCGACGAGGCCGCCGACGCCCCCACCGGCACCACCCCACGGGAGACCCGGTCATGAACGCCGCCCGCACCGCCGCCACCGCCGCCCGCGTGCTGCGCCAGCTCCGCCACGACCCCCGCTCCATCGCCCTGATGCTGCTGGTCCCGGTGCTGATGCTGGTCCTCCTGCGCTACGTCTTCGACGGCAGCCCCCGCACCTTCGACACCGTCGGCGCCTCCCTCCTCGGCGTCTTCCCCCTCATCACCATGTTCCTGGTGACCTCGATCGCGACCCTGCGCGAACGCACCTCCGGCACCCTCGAACGCCTCCTCGCGATGCCGCTGGGCAAAGCGGACCTGATCGCCGGCTACGCCCTGGCCTTCGGCGCCGTCGCCGTGGTCCAGTCGCTCCTCGCCACCGGCACCGCCCTGTGGCTGCTGGGCCTCGACGTCATCGGCCCGCCCTGGTTGCTGCTCCTGGTCGCCCTTCTCGACGCCCTGCTCGGCACGGCCCTCGGCCTGTTCGTCTCGGCCTTCGCCGCCTCCGAGTTCCAGGCGGTCCAGTTCATGCCGGCGGTGATCTTCCCCCAGCTGTTGCTGTGCGGGCTCTTCGCGCCCCGCGGCACGATGCAGCCGGTGCTGGAGGCCCTCTCGAACGTGCTGCCCATGAGCTACGCCGTCGACGGCATGACCCAGGTGCTCACGCACACGGAGATCACCGGCACCTTCGTCCGGGACGTGGTGGTCGTCGCGGGCAGCGCCGCCCTCGTCCTGGCCCTCGGGGCCGCGACCCTGCGCCGTCGCACGCCGTGACCCCGATGGGAGGATGAGGCCCCGCGACCGCGCGCACCGGCGCGCCGCACATGTTCGGCGAGGTGGAAGCCATGACCCAGACAGTCGCAGTCCTCGGCACCGGAAAGATCGGCGAGGCCCTGCTGAGCGGGATGATCCGCGGCGGTTGGCCGGCCGCCAAGCTCCTCGTCACCGCCCGCCGCCCGGAGCGCGCCGCCGAGCTGCACGAGCGCTACGGGGTGGAGGCCGTCCCCAACGACGAGGCCGCCAAGCGCGCCGACATCCTCATCCTCACGGTGAAGCCCCAGGACATGGGCAAGCTGCTGGACGAGCTGGCCCCGCACGTGCCCGCCGACCGTCTCGTCATCAGCGGCGCGGCCGGCATCCCCACCTCCTTCTTCGAGGAGCGCCTGGCCCCGGGCACCCCGGTGGTCCGCGTCATGACGAACACCCCGGCCCTCGTGGACGAGGCCATGTCCGTCATCTCCGCCGGCAGTCACGCCACCGCCGAGCACCTGGCCACCGCCGAGGAGATCTTCGGCGGGGTCGGCAAGACCCTCCGCGTCCCCGAGTCCCAGCAGGACGCCGCGACCGCCCTCTCCGGCTCGGGCCCGGCGTACTTCTACTACCTGGTCGAGGCGATGATCGACGCCGGGATCCTGCTCGGCCTGCCCCGCGCCCAGGCGCACGACCTGATCGTGCAGTCGGCGATCGGCGCGGCCGTGATGCTCCGGGACAGCGGCGAGCACCCGGTGAAGCTCCGCGAGGCCGTCACCTCCCCGGCCGGCACCACCATCAACGCGGTGGTGGAACTGGAACGGCACGGGGTGCGCGCCGCCCTCATCTCGGCCCTCGCCGCCGCCCGCGACCGCAGCCGCGAACTGGCCAACGGCAACGGCTGACCGAGCCCCGCACCCACGAAGGGGCGCCCCGCACGGCGCCCCCGTGAGGGCCGGGTGGAGGGGGGTTGACACAGGCGTGCGAACTCCGTAATGTTCTCCGAGTTGTCCGACGTGAGCGCCGACCCCGGTCGGTCCCCGGACAGCCATTCCGCACCACACATTCGAACGCACGGCCTTGGCGCCGTTCCGTTTTCATGCGTGCTTGCGAATGAGGGTTCCGCACTCGCGAGAGCGCGGCCGCCGATTAGGTTCGGGGGTCGGGAATCCGCTAGGGTCTCACTCGTCGGAACGGCCCAACAGCCGGAAAGACAAGCCCCGCTGACTGGGAGTCAGGCCGGAAACGGTCTGATAGAGTCGGAGCCGCCGGAAAGGAAATCGCGAAAGCGAGGAACTGGAAAGCGCCGAGGAAATCGGGCCGGAAACGGTGTGATAGAGTCGGAAACGCAAGAACGAAAAACAAGAGCAAGAACGAAGGAAGCGCCCGGAGGGCCCGGAAACGGGAACGAAGGAAGCGTCCGCACCTTGAGAACTCAACAGCGTGCCAAAAATCAACGCCAGATATGTTGATACCCCGTCTCTTCGGAGACGAGGTTCCTTTGAAAAGTCCTCGGACGATCCTCTTCGGATCGTGTGAGGCAACCACACAGCGAGGACGCTGTGAACAGACGGCCACATTCCGGCTTATGTCTGTTCCGCTCAACGCGAGTGGGCACCGGATTACCGGTAAACATTCACGGAGAGTTTGATCCTGGCTCAGGACGAACGCTGGCGGCGTGCTTAACACATGCAAGTCGAACGATGAAGCCCTTCGGGGTGGATTAGTGGCGAACGGGTGAGTAACACGTGGGCAATCTGCCCTTCACTCTGGGACAAGCCCTGGAAACGGGGTCTAATACCGGATACGACTCGGGAAGGCATCTTCTCGGGTGGAAAGCTCCGGCGAAGGATGAGCCCGCGGCCTATCAGCTTGTTGGTGGGGTGATGGCCTACCAAGGCGACGACGGGTAGCCGGCCTGAGAGGGCGACCGGCCACACTGGGACTGAGACACGGCCCAGACTCCTACGGGAGGCAGCAGTGGGGAATATTGCACAATGGGCGAAAGCCTGATGCAGCGACGCCGCGTGAGGGATGACGGCCTTCGGGTTGTAAACCTCTTTCAGCAGGGAAGAAGCGAGAGTGACGGTACCTGCAGAAGAAGCGCCGGCTAACTACGTGCCAGCAGCCGCGGTAATACGTAGGGCGCAAGCGTTGTCCGGAATTATTGGGCGTAAAGAGCTCGTAGGCGGCTTGTTACGTCGGATGTGAAAGCCCGGGGCTTAACCCCGGGTCTGCATTCGATACGGGCAGGCTAGAGTTCGGTAGGGGAGATCGGAATTCCTGGTGTAGCGGTGAAATGCGCAGATATCAGGAGGAACACCGGTGGCGAAGGCGGATCTCTGGGCCGATACTGACGCTGAGGAGCGAAAGCGTGGGGAGCGAACAGGATTAGATACCCTGGTAGTCCACGCCGTAAACGTTGGGAACTAGGTGTGGGCGACATTCCACGTCGTCCGTGCCGCAGCTAACGCATTAAGTTCCCCGCCTGGGGAGTACGGCCGCAAGGCTAAAACTCAAAGGAATTGACGGGGGCCCGCACAAGCGGCGGAGCATGTGGCTTAATTCGACGCAACGCGAAGAACCTTACCAAGGCTTGACATATACCGGAAACGGCCAGAGATGGTCGCCCCCTTGTGGTCGGTATACAGGTGGTGCATGGCTGTCGTCAGCTCGTGTCGTGAGATGTTGGGTTAAGTCCCGCAACGAGCGCAACCCTTGTCCTGTGTTGCCAGCATGCCCTTCGGGGTGATGGGGACTCACAGGAGACCGCCGGGGTCAACTCGGAGGAAGGTGGGGACGACGTCAAGTCATCATGCCCCTTATGTCTTGGGCTGCACACGTGCTACAATGGCCGGTACAATGAGCTGCGATACCGTGAGGTGGAGCGAATCTCAAAAAGCCGGTCTCAGTTCGGATTGGGGTCTGCAACTCGACCCCATGAAGTCGGAGTCGCTAGTAATCGCAGATCAGCATTGCTGCGGTGAATACGTTCCCGGGCCTTGTACACACCGCCCGTCACGTCACGAAAGTCGGTAACACCCGAAGCCGGTGGCCCAACCCTTGTGGAGGGAGCTGTCGAAGGTGGGACTGGCGATTGGGACGAAGTCGTAACAAGGTAGCCGTACCGGAAGGTGCGGCTGGATCACCTCCTTTCTAAGGAGCACAGTACCGATTGCAGGCGAATGTTCTGCACGGTCAGCTCATGGGTGGAACGTTGATTAGTTGGCACGGTCCGGATGGATCCCTCATCAGTACTGCTTCGGCGTGGAACGTGATGTGATTCGGAAAGATCGTGCTTGGCACGTTGTTGGGTCCTGAGGGTACGGCCACTTGTTGGTCTGCCTTCGGATTCCGGCCCCAGTGAACTCGAACCGTTTGGTTCGGGGTGGTGGGTGGCTGGTCGTTGTTTGAGAACTACACAGTGGACGCGAGCATCTGTGGCCAAGTTTTTAAGGGCGCACGGTGGATGCCTTGGCACCAGGAACCGATGAAGGACGTGGGAGGCCGCGATAGGCCCCGGGGAGCTGTCAACCGAGCTTTGATCCGGGGGTGTCCGAATGGGGAAACCCGGCAGTCGTCATGGGCTGTCACCCGCTGCTGAACACATAGGCAGTGTGGAGGGAACGAGGGGAAGTGAAACATCTCAGTACCCTCAGGAAGAGAAAACAACCGTGATTCCGGGAGTAGTGGCGAGCGAAACCGGATGAGGCCAAACCTGTGATGTGTGAGACCCGGCAGGGGTTGCGTCATGGGGGTTGTGGGAATGAGCTTTCACGATCTGCCGGTCGTGAGGCGAGTCAGAAACCGTATGGATAGGCGAAGGACATGCGAAAGGTCCGGCGTAGAGGGTAAGACCCCCGTAGCTGAAATCTGTACGGCTTGCTTGCTCATCTCCCAAGTAGCACGGGCCCCGAGAAATCCCGTGTGAATCTGGCGGGACCACCCGCTAAGCCTAAATATTCCCTGGTGACCGATAGCGGATAGTACCGTGAGGGAATGGTGAAAAGTACCGCGGAGCGGAGTGAAATAGTACCTGAAACCGTGTGCCTACAAGCCGTGGGAGCGTCGGAACGAGGCTTGCCTTGTTCTCGTGACTGCGTGCCTTTTGAAGAATGAGCCTGCGAGTTAGCGGTGTGTAGCGAGGTTAACCCGTGTGGGGAAGCCGTAGCGAAAGCGAGTCCGAACAGGGCGTTTGAGTTGCACGCTCTAGACCCGAAGCGGAGTGATCTAGCCATGGGCAGGTTGAAGCGGAGGTAAGACTTCGTGGAGGACCGAACCCACCAGGGTTGAAAACCTGGGGGATGACCTGTGGTTAGGGGTGAAAGGCCAATCAAACTCCGTGATAGCTGGTTCTCCCCGAAATGCATTTAGGTGCAGCGTCGTGTGTTTCTTGCCGGAGGTAGAGCACTGGATAGGCGATGGGCCCTACCGGGTTACTGACCTTAGCCAAACTCCGAATGCCGGTAAGTGAGAGCACGGCAGTGAGACTGTGGGGGATAAGCTCCATGGTCGAGAGGGAAACAGCCCAGAGCATCGACTAAGGCCCCTAAGCGTACGCTAAGTGGGAAAGGATGTGGAGTCGCAGAGACAACCAGGAGGTTGGCTTAGAAGCAGCCACCCTTGAAAGAGTGCGTAATAGCTCACTGGTCAAGTGATTCCGCGCCGACAATGTAGCGGGGCTCAAGCGTACCGCCGAAGTCGTGTCATTGCAGCGTTAAGCCCCAACGGGTGTTGTGATGGGTAGGGGAGCGTCGTGTGCCGGGTGAAGCAGCACCGGAAGGTAGTTGTGGACGGTTCACGAGTGAGAATGCAGGCATGAGTAGCGATACAAGAGTGAGAAACTCTTGCGCCGATTGACTAAGGGTTCCTGGGTCAAGCTGATCTGCCCAGGGTAAGTCGGGACCTAAGGCGAGGCCGACAGGCGTAGTCGATGGACAACCGGTTGATATTCCGGTACCCGCTTTGAAACGCCCAATATCGAATCCTCTGATGCTAAGACCGTGAAGCCGTCCTGGAGCCTTCGGGCAAAGGGGAGTGGTGGAGCCGTTGATCCAAGGTGGTAGTAGGTAAGCGATGGGGTGACGCAGGAAGGTAGTCCAGCCCGGGCGGTGGTAGTCCCGGGGTAAGGGTGTAGGACGCACGGTAGGCAAATCCGTCGTGCACATAGTCTGAGACCTGATGCCGAGCCGATTGTGGTGAAGTGGATGATCCTATGCTGTCGAGAAAAGCCTCTAGCGAGTTTCATGGCGGCCCGTACCCTAAACCGACTCAGGTGGTCAGGTAGAGAATACCGAGGCGTTCGGGTGAACTATGGTTAAGGAACTCGGCAAAATGCCCCCGTAACTTCGGGAGAAGGGGGCCACGTCTGGTGATGAGTCTTGCACTCTGAGCTGGGGGTGGCCGCAGAGACCAGCGAGAAGCGACTGTTTACTAAAAACACAGGTCCGTGCGAAGCCGTAAGGCGATGTATACGGACTGACGCCTGCCCGGTGCTGGAACGTTAAGGGGACCGGTTAGTGACCTTTCGGGGTTGCGAAGCTGAGAACTTAAGCGCCAGTAAACGGCGGTGGTAACTATAACCATCCTAAGGTAGCGAAATTCCTTGTCGGGTAAGTTCCGACCTGCACGAATGGCGTAACGACTTCTCGACTGTCTCAACCATAGGCCCGGTGAAATTGCACTACGAGTAAAGATGCTCGTTTCGCGCAGCAGGACGGAAAGACCCCGGGACCTTTACTACAGTTTGATATTGGTGTTCGGTTCGGCTTGTGTAGGATAGGTGGGAGACTGTGAAGCGGCCACGCCAGTGGTTGTGGAGTCGTCGTTGAAATACCACTCTGGTCGTGCTGGATGTCTAACCTCGGTCCGTGATCCGGATCAGGGACAGTGTCTGATGGGTAGTTTAACTGGGGCGGTTGCCTCCCAAAGAGTAACGGAGGCGCCCAAAGGTTCCCTCAGCCTGGTTGGCAATCAGGTGTTGAGTGTAAGTGCACAAGGGAGCTTGACTGTGAGACCGACGGGTCGAGCAGGGACGAAAGTCGGGACTAGTGATCCGGCGGTGGCTTGTGGAAGCGCCGTCGCTCAACGGATAAAAGGTACCCCGGGGATAACAGGCTGATCTTCCCCAAGAGTCCATATCGACGGGATGGTTTGGCACCTCGATGTCGGCTCGTCGCATCCTGGGGCTGGAGTCGGTCCCAAGGGTTGGGCTGTTCGCCCATTAAAGCGGTACGCGAGCTGGGTTTAGAACGTCGTGAGACAGTTCGGTCCCTATCCGCTGTGCGCGTAGGAATATTGAGAAGGGCTGTCCCTAGTACGAGAGGACCGGGACGGACGAACCTCTGGTGTGCCAGTTGTCCTGCCAAGGGCATGGCTGGTTGGCTACGTTCGGGAGGGATAACCGCTGAAAGCATCTAAGCGGGAAGCCTGCTTCGAGATGAGTATTCCCACCTCCTTGAGAGGGTAAGGCTCCCAGTAGACGACTGGGTTGATAGGCCAGATGTGGAAGCCCGGTAACGGGTGAAGCTGACTGGTACTAATAGGCCGAGGGCTTGTCCTCAGTTGCTCGCGTCCACTGTGTTAGTTCTGAAATAACGAACTCCCGTTTGCCGGTTGAGTTCAGAATTTCATAGTGTTTCGGTGGTCATAGCGTTAGGGAAACGCCCGGTTACATTCCGAACCCGGAAGCTAAGCCTTTCAGCGCCGATGGTACTGCAGGGGGGACCCTGTGGGAGAGTAGGACGCCGCCGAACAATTATTGTGGGGGAGCCCCGCACCTTATGGTGCGGGGCTTTTCCGCGTTTAAGGTGGTTTCGTGAGCAGCAGCGATATCGACCTCGTCATCTTCGACAACGACGGCGTGCTGGTGGACAGCGAGCCCGTCTCCAACACCATCCTCGCCGGGTACCTCACCGAGCTGGGGCACCCGACCAGCTACGAGGACTCCCTGCGGGACTACATGGGCGCCGCCGTGCACCGCGTGCACGACCTGGTGTGGGAGCGCACCGGGCAGCGGCTGCCCGAGGGGTTCGACGCCGAGCTGCACCGGCGGGTCTTCGCGGCCTTCGAGCGCGAGCTGAAGCCGGTGCCCGGCGCCGTCGACGCCCTCACCGCGCTCCGCGACGGCGAGATCCCCTACTGCCTCGCCTCCTCCGGCGGCCACCGGCGGATCCGGATCGGGCACCGCAGCGCCGGACTCACCGACTGCTTCACCGACGCCACGATCTTCAGCGCCGAGGACGTCGGCAAGGGCAAGCCCGCCCCCGACCTGTTCCTGCACGCCGCCGCCCGCATGGGCGTCGCCCCCGAACGCTGCCTCGTCGTCGAGGACAGCCGGCTCGGCGTGGCCGCGGCCAGGGCGGCCGGGATGCGGGTGCTCGGGTACACCGCCATGACCCCCGCCGAGGTCCTCGCCGACGCCGACGCCCACTTCTCCGACATGGCCGCCCTGCCCTCCCTCCTCGTCGCCCTCTCCCTCGAACTCCTGGAGCCCGCCGAACTTCCTCGGTGATCGCTCTACCCACCGGTAGGGCCCGGCCCTAGGCTGTGCCGCCATGACAGCAGCGGTGGTGGGCGCGGAACTGCGCCGGGGGCGGGCCGGGCTCGCGTTCAGTTTCCTCGTGCAGGGCGTCACCTTCGCCCTGCTCGTGACGCGGATCCCCGCGATCCAGAGCCAGTACGGGATATCCAACGGGCTGCTGCCCGCGTTCCTCGCGGCCGTGCCCGTGCTCGCGGGGGTCGCCAGCATCGGGACGGAGCACCTCGTCAAACGGGTGCCGCCCCGGCTCGTGCTGCGGTGGGCCCAGCCGCTCGTGCTGCTCGCCCTGCTCGGCGTGGGCGCCGGCCGGACCATGCTGCACGTGGCGCTCGCGCTCGGCCTGTTCGGGCTGGCCGTCGGGGCCCTGGACGCGTCCATGAACATGCTCGGGGTCTCCCTCCAGCGCGCGCACGGCCGCAGCATCATGCTCGGGTTCCACGCGGCGTACAGCCTCGGCGGGATCATCGGAGCGTCCGCGGCCTGGGCCGGCGCACACTGGGAGCTGTCCCTGTTCGTCTCCTACCTGCCGGCCGTGGCCCTGCTGCTGCCCGCGGCGTTGATCGGCAGCCGGTGGTACACGGACCCCGTGCGCGACGGGCGGGTGCCCGCCGAGGCGGAGGGCGCGGCGGCGGGCAAGGGCGCGTTCCGGGCCCTGTGGCCGCTGTGCCTGGTCATGGCGTGCGCGTACATCGGGGACTCCACCGTCTCCAACTGGAGCGCCACCTACCTGCACACCGTCCTGGGGAGCTCCGAGGCGCTCGCGACGGTGCCGTACAACGTGTACATGGTGACCACCCTGCTCGGGCGGGCCGCCGGGGACCTGGGGGTGCGCCGGTTCGGGGCGCCGGCCGTGGTGCGGGTCGGGACGGTGCTGGCCGCGCTGGGGTTCGGGGTGGTGGCGCTCGCGCCGGGGGCCTGGGTGGGGATGCTCGGGTTCACGCTGCTCGGGTTCGGGCTGTGCGTGATCGTGCCGCAGACCTTCGCCGCCGCCGGGCGGCTGTTCCCCGGGCGGGCCGACACGGCCATCGCCCGGCTCAACGTGTTCAACTACGTGGGCTTCCTGGTGGGCTCGCCGCTGGTCGGGGCGATCGGCGACGCGTGGAACTACCGGGGGGCCATGGTGGTGCCGATGCTCCTCGTTCTCGTCACACTCGGGTACACCCGCTCGTTCGGCGCGGAGGGCGGTCGGTACGGTGGCCCGCATGAGCGGCGGGCGAGCGTTGGTGATGTGGGACCGGGCGGTCACCGGGTATGACTTCGGGCCGGGGCACCCGATGGCCCCGGTGCGGCTGGAGCTGACCATGCGGTTGGTGCGGGCCCTGGGGCTGGACCGGGAGGTGGAGCTGCGGGCGGCGGCGCCGGCGGGTGACTCCACGCTGGCGCTCGTGCACCGCCCCGAGTACGTCGAGGCGGTGCGGGCGGTCTCCGCGGACCCGGGCTCGGCCGACGGGACCTGGGGGCTGGGCACGGTGGACGATCCGGCGTTCGCGGGGGTGCACGAGGCGGCCGCGCTGATCGCCGGGCAGTCGGTGACGGCGGCCGAGGCCCTGTGGGCGGGACGGCACGCGCACGCCGTGAACTTCGCGGGCGGGCTGCACCACGCGATGCCGGGCGGGGCCGCCGGATTCTGCGTGTACAACGACGCGGCCCTGGCCGTGGCCCGGCTGCTGGAGCTGGGGGCCGAGCGGGTCGCGTACGTGGACGTGGACGTGCACCACGGGGACGGGGTGCAGGCCGCGTTCTGGGACGACCCGCGGGTGCTGACGATCTCCGTGCACGAGCACCCCCGGACGCTGTTCCCGCAGACCGGCTGGCCGGAGGAGACCGGGGGGCCGGGGGCCGAGGGTTCGGCCGTGAACCTGGCGCTGCCGGCCGGGACCGGGGACGCGGGCTGGTTGCGGGCCTTCCACGCGGTGGTGCCCGAGCTGCTCGCCGAGTTCCGCCCCCAGGTGCTGGTCAGCCAGCACGGGGCGGACACGCACGTGGAGGACCCGCTCGCCCACCTCGCGGTGTCCCTGGACGGGCAGCGGGCGGTGCAGGAGGCCGTGCACGGGCTCGCCCACGCGCACGTGGAGGGGGCGAGGTGGCTGGCGCTGGGCGGCGGCGGGTACGCGGTCGTGGACGTGGTGCCCCGGTCCTGGGCGCACCTGGTGGGGATCGCGGCGCACCGGCCGGTGCCGGCCGAGACCATGCTGCCGGGGTCCTGGCGGGAGGAGGCGTACGCGCTGACCCGGCAGGCGGCGCCGTACCGGATGACGGACGGGGTCGAGGTGTCCTGGCGGGACTGGGAGGCCGGCTACGATCCCGAAAGCCGCCTGGACCAGGCGGTGTTGGCGACGCGGCGGGCGGTCTTCCCCTCGCTTGGCCTGTTGCCCTGAGCGGGGTGGGGGCGGGCCGGTGGGTCGGTCGGCGACAACCCGGCGTGCGGGGAACCGTGCCTTCGAGGGGTTTCTTTGGGCCAACCGTGCGCGAGCCGACCGGTTCTCGACCGCGGGCTCTCCCGATGCGGCAGCATCGAGGGCGTGTTGAGTGCCGACGCGTTGCGCGCGCATCTGCTGGCGGCCGGGCTGGCCGGATCGGTGCGGACCTCCCGTGAGGTGAGCCTGCGGCGCTACCGGCATTTCGCGGCCCGGGACCCCCGGGTGTTGCTGGGCCTGGACCCGGACCGGGACTGGCCGTTGGCGGAGGTGGTCGCGTTGATGGCGCGCCGCTGCGGGGGGTCGGCGGATCCGGCGGTGGCGGTCGGGGGCGCGACGATCGATCCGGACCGCACGATCGCGGGCCTGGACGCGCTCGCGGGCCGACTGCGGAAGGTGGCCGACACGGGGGGAACGGTGCTGTTCGGGACGGGGCACCCCGATCGACTGCTGGATTTCTACGCCGTATTGGCAAGGTCGGTCTCGGCGGCGGGGGGAGTGGTTCTCACCCCGGCACGGGGTCGGGATGTCGACATGACGACCCGGTTCGGCGTACGCACGCATCGTCTGGACTACGTAGGAGGTGTCGCGTTGGTGCAGGAAGGCGGCGCGCGACCGCGCGCGAGTCTCACCGGCGTACACTCCCACTCCCCGCTGCCGGTTCGACTCGTCCTGGGGGCGGCCGCGGAGGCCGGCGGGCCGCTGCCGGAACTCGTGGTCGGGGACCACGGATGGGTCTGCGGGGCAGGTCAGCTGGGTTTTGAGGCCGTCGGGCTGGCCGACGTGGACGATCCGGCGGTGTTCGTCGGCGTGGCCGAGGGGCGGGTCGCGGCGGTCGTTCCGGTTGAGGACGGGGCGGAGCCGGGGGCGTATCTGCCGCTCGCCGGCTATGTCCGCGGGCGGGCCGGACTGCCCGAGTGAGCCGGTGTCCGGCGCGCGGGTCGCAGCTCCCCTTCCCCACTCGTATCTTCCGCCCCTACTCTGGGGAGTGAGCGTGCGGCGACGGGCTGTAACCGGAGGGGAAGCCGGTGTCCGTCATGCGCGGAAGGTCAAGGTGTGTCATGGCAGCAGGCGATCGGCCTCTCAGCGAGGTGCAGTTTCTGACCGTGGCGGAGGTCGCCTCGGTGATGCGAGTGTCGAAGATGACCGTGTACCGGCTGGTGCACAACGGTCATCTGCCCGCGATCCGGGTGGGCCGGTCCTTCCGGGTCCCGGAAAACGCGGTTCACGAGTACCTGCGAGAGTCGTTCGTGGGGGTGGAGTCCGCGTGAGTCAGACCCCTCGGTGACCCTCGGATTACAACCACGGGCCTGCGACCGGTAGGCTAGGCCGACGTAGGTCGTGTGGGCCCAGACGCCCCGCACCGATGTTCCCGCCGACGCGGGGATGTTCCGAGTAGTGAGCGAGGGTAGTCGTGGGCTCTGTTATCAAGAAGCGGCGCAAGCGGATGGCGAAGAAGAAGCACCGCAAGCTGCTCAAGCGCACCCGCGTTCAGCGTCGTAACAAGAAGTAAACGGCGCTGTACGTGAACCATGGCAGCCCCTCCACCATCCTGGTGGGGGGGCTGACGTGCACCCGGGCCCGTTGCCGGGACACGGCAGTGTGGTGAGCCGATCGAGCGAGAGGGTGCGAGGGCGTGGGCAAGGTCGTGCTGGTGACCGGGGCGGCCCGGGAGCTGGGCGCCCGCTTCGTGCGGCGGGTGCAGCGGGACCCCGAGGTCGAGCGGGTGGTCGCGGTGGACGCCGTGACGCCGGCGTACCGACTGGGTGACGCCGAGTTCGTGCGCACCGACATCCGGCGGTCCTCGATCGCGCGGGTGCTCGCGGAGCACTCCGTGGACACGGTGGTGCACCTGGCCGTGACGGGCGGGATCGCCGGCGGCAGCGGCTCGCGCGGGGCCGTCAAGGAGACCAACGTCATCGGCACCATGCAGCTGCTGGGCGC
This sequence comes from Streptomyces dryopteridis, assembly GCF_049606955.1. Taxonomy (NCBI): domain Bacteria; kingdom Bacillati; phylum Actinomycetota; class Actinomycetes; order Kitasatosporales; family Streptomycetaceae; genus Streptomyces; species Streptomyces dryopteridis. Next base: position 3,311,588 of record NZ_CP187113.1, read on the forward strand.
CTGCCAGAAGACCCCGACGGTGCGCCGGCTGGTCGTGAAGTCCAGTACCGGGGTGTACGGCGGGACCGCGAAGGACCCGGCGGTGTTCACCGAGTCCTCGCAGCCGCGCGGGCTGCCGCCGGGCGGGTTCGCGAAGGACGCCGCCGAGGTCGAGGGGTACGTGCGCGGGTTCGCGCGGCGCCGGCCGGACGTGGCCGTGTGCGTGCTGCGGTTGGCGAACATCCTGGGGCCGTTCGCGGACTCCCAGCTCGCCGAGTACTTCTCGATGCCGGTGCTGCCGCGGGTGCTGGGCTACGACCCGCGGTTGCAGTTCGTGCACGAGGACGACGTGCTGGAGCTGCTGGCGCTGGTCTCCTCCGAGCGCGGCGGGCTCAACAGCGGCACGTTCAACGTGGCCGGGGACGGGGTGCTGCTGCTGTCGCAGTGCGCCCGCCGGCTGGGTCGGCCGACGGTGCCGTTGGTGCTGCCGGCGGTGACCTGGGTGGGTTCGGCGCTGCGGGTGGCGGGGCTGACGGACTTCTCGCCCGAGCAGATCCGCCTGCTGACCCACGGGCGGGTGGTGGAGACGGTCCGGATGCGGGAGGTGCTCGGATTCGTGCCCCGGTACACGACGGCGGGGACCTTCGAGGACTTCGTGGCCAGTCGGGGCCGGGGATTGTTGCCGCCGGACCGGGTGGGCCGGGCCGTGGACCGGGTGGCGGAGTACGTGGACGCGCAGCTCGCCGAGCGTGCGCACAGCCCCGAGGCGTGAGGGAGACAGACGCGGTGGCGGACGCCAAGGTCATTCCGTTCGACGAGGACCGCTCGCGGCGGGCGGCGGCCCGGCGCGGCCGGCCGGTGCCCGACGGCGGTGGTTCGGCGGCGCCGGCCGCGCTGCCGGAGGGCCCGGAGCCGGTGGCCGAGGAGTCGGCGCCGCCGGTGTCGGCGGCCGCGGCCCCGCAGGCGGCGGGGCCGGGGACGGCGGGGGCGGACGGCGGGTGGGAGCGGCGGCTCGCGGGCGGGCTGGCCTTCCTGCGGCGCCGGTTGACCGGGGACTACGAGGTCGACGAGTTCGGCTACGACAAGGAACTCACCGACCAGGTCCTGATGAGCGTGTTGCGGCCGGTCTTCGACACCTGGTTCCGGGTGGAGGTCAAGGGGATCGAGAACATCCCGGCCGAGGGCGGGGCGCTGATCGTCGCCAACCACTCGGGGACCCTGCCCTGGGACGGGCTGATGCTCCAGGTCGCCGTGCACGACCGGCACCCGGCCGGGCGCAACCTGCGGCTGCTGGCCGCGGACCTGGTGTTCACGCTGCCGGTGGTGGGGGAGGTGGCCCGCAAGGCGGGGCACACCCTGGCCTGCGCGGAGGACGCGCAGCGGCTGCTGGAGAACGGCGAGCTGGTGGGCGTGATGCCGGAGGGGTTCAAGGGGATAGGGAAGCCGTTCAGCGAGCGGTACAAGCTCCAGCGGTTCGGGCGGGGCGGGTTCGTCTCCACGGCCCTGCGGGCGGGCACGCCGATCGTGCCGTGTTCGATCGTGGGGGCGGAGGAGATCTACCCGATGATCGGCAACGCGCGGACGCTGGCCCGGCTGTTCGGGCTGCCGTACCTGCCGGTGACGCCGACGTTCCCGTGGCTGGGGCCGCTGGGGGCGGTGCCGCTGCCGACGAAGTGGACGATCCAGTTCGGGGAGCCGATCGAGACGGACGGGTACCCGGCGGAGGCGGCGGAGGACCCGATGCTGATGTTCAACCTGACCGACCAGGTGCGCGAGCAGATCCAGCACACCCTGTACAAGCTGCTGGTGCAGCGGCGCTCGGTGTTCTTCTAGGCACGCCGAAGGGCCCCCGACCCGGTGGGGTCGGGGGCCCTTCGGCGTGCGGGTCCGCTCAGTTCGCGTCGTCCACGCCGAGGCCGAGGCCGGGCAGGATGTTCGGGAGCAGGGGCGGGATGGTGATGTCCGGCTTGGCCGGGGGCGGGGTGCCGCCGCCGGGGTCGGCCGGGGTGCTGCCCGGGGCGGGCGGGTTGAGCAGGTCCTCGGCGCCGTCGAGGAGGCCGCCGCCGGTGCCGGGGGCGGCGTGGGAGGGACCGGACGGGCTCGGGGTGTCCGCCGGTGCCTGGCCGGTGCCGGGGGTGCCGGGGCGGTCCTGGGCGGTGCCGGGACGCGCGTCGGGGTGGGTGGGGGTGGCGGGGGCGGCCGGGGTGCCGGTGCCGCCCCGGGACTGCTCCGGGGGCTTGGGCAGGAGCCCCTGGAGCGGGGCCACGTCCTGGTCTATGGCCGCGAAGACCCCGGCCACCTCGTTGCCCACGTCGGCGAGCTGGACGGGGAGCTTCTCGCGCAGGGCCCCCCAGGCGTCCCGGTGGGAGCGCGCGAAGGAGGACAGGGTCTGCATGGGGCCGAGCGAGCCGTCCCGTTCGTAGGCGGCCTGGAGCAGGCGGTGGCCTTCGGCCGCGTCGTGCTTCATGCCGGCCAGGGCGCGGCGGATCTCGCCCAGGGATTCGTGGTCGAGGGCGCCGGAGCGGCCCCGTTCCATGAGGCGGCGGGCCTCGGAGAGCCGGCTGGACGCCTGGTCGAGGAAGAGTTCGCCCCGATCGGAGTCGTCGTCGGCCATGCCGAGCCGGAGGTCCTCCATGCCCCGTTTCACGGGGTAGAGGGAGTCACCCGGCAGGGCGTCGGTGCTGGCAGCGGCCACCCCGCTGAAGGCTCCCGCGGCCACACCGACCGTGAGGCCGCCGGCCGTGAGGCCCTTGGCCCAGCGGGAGCGCGGTCGCAATTTCCGGAGCGGGGTCGCCCGGTGGGCGCCGCGCCCGCGCTGCTCGGGCACCTGAGGGTCCGGGGCTGTGCCCGTGGCCCTCTCCTCCAGCACCATCGCCTCCATGGCGGCGACGAGCTGGGCTCGTTGCACCACTTTGACGTCGGCGTCCATCTGTGGGCGCGGCATGTCGCCGAGCGCACTCGCCAAGGTCAGCAACCGGTCGTGGTCTGCAGGTTCGGCAGGTGCCTCGGACTGCTCGGCCGCCGGGTCGGTTGTGGGCGGTTCGGACGGGGTCCGATCCTCCAGGGCCTGGGCGAAGGCGTTCGCCCGCCGGTGGGGAGAAACGTTGGCGATCACTGGCGGCACCTCCTCTCGTCATCACGGTCGACTCCCCAAGGTGTCCGGAAGGTTGCCGTCCTTGAGCACATCCACACGTTCGGGTGAGCGGCTTGGGGCGAGGCGTGTCCACAGGGAGCCTGCATTCCGCACAACGAGCGGCGCGGCAGTTGGGTTACGGACGAAGGATGATCGGACCACAGCGGCATCGAAGGGGTCACCAGTGTCGGGGAGGAGGGCATGGGTGGGGCGTGGGGGTGGTGCCGGTGGCGTCGGCGGGTGCGGTGCGCGGTGGGTGGCGCGTGCGGCGTGGGTGGTGCCGCGGGACCGGGCCGGCCCGGGGGTGCGGGGCGGGGCGGTCCGGGGCCGGTCCGCGGTGGGACCGGTCGGAACCGACTAGCGGGCGTCGTCCGGCAGGAGCCGGGCGAGGGTGCGGACCGCGCGGTACTGGAGGGTCTTGATGGCGCCCTCGTTCTTCCCCATGACGCGGGCGGTCTCGGCGACCGAGAGCCCTTGGAGGAAGCGGAGGGTCACGCACTCCTGTTGCTGGGGGTTGAGCTTGCGGACCGCCTCCAGCAGGGCGGCGTTGGAGAGGGCCTCCAGGACGGAGTCCTCGGGGCTGCGTTCGACCTCGTTGGCGTCGAGCATCTCGCCGGTGGTGACCTCCAGCCGGAAGCGGCTGGACTTGAAGTGGTCGGCGACGAGGTTGCGGGCGATGGTGACCAGCCAGGCGCCGAAGTCGCGGCCCTGCCAGGTGAAGGTCGAGATCCGGCGCAGGGCGCGCAGGAAGGTCTCGCTGGTGAGGTCCTCGGCCGTGGCCTTTCCGCCGACGCGGTAGTAGATGTAGCGGTAGACCGTGTCGCTGTACTGGTCGTAGAGCCGGCCGAACGCCTCGGCCTCGCCGGCCTGGGCGCGTTCGACGAGGTCCATCATGCGGGCGCTGTCGCTGTCCGCGGTCGGTCGGCGGGCGGCCTGGGTCCCCGTGCCGGCGGACGAGCCGGTCGCGGCGGCGCGACCGCGTCTGCCGACCGCCGCACCGCCGTCGGTGAGGGCGTAGCAGGGCCCGGCCGGGCCGAGACCGGCCGGGACCGCGGTGGCGAAGGCGGGGACGGCGAACGCGGTGGGGACGAGGCCGCGGACGTGGTCGAGGACCGTTGCGCGCAGCGTAGCCAGGCCCGAGGCGTCAACCCCGACAGGTGGGTACACGGGACTCCCAGAGGCAGAGCTTCCATCACGTGCGGTGCGGGACCGTTCACTCGTCGTGGCGACGAACGAACGGGGGCACGCGTTTGAGGAGAATAACGCTTCGTACAGGCAGCGCTACACCGAGTTGCTCAAATCACCGATTCCGACGCTTTCGTGCTCGGTTGAGGTCGGTTTCCGGTGCGCTGAGTGACCGTGTCCTGATCGTTTTTGCACGCGGAATGTCAGATTCCACGGCGGGAACTGGTTGATTCGGGCAGGCCGGAGTGAGCCGCCCGTGACGGGGGTAGGGCTGCGGGAATGTGCCCCCGACGGCGGGGCCGCGGGGGTTCGGGGCCGGTCGGGGCTACTTGCGGCGGCGGTGCAGGGCGATGGCCGCGGCGGCCCCGCCCGCGAGGGCGCCCACGCCGGCGGCGGCCGGCACGCCGACGGTCACGGCCTTGCGGCCGGTCCGGTAGTCGCGCAGCCGCCAGTCGTGGGCGCGCGCGTGCTTGCGCAGTTTCGTGTCGGGATTGATCGCATACGGATGTCCGACGAGCGAGAGCATCGGGATGTCGTTGTGCGAGTCGCTGTACGCGGCGCAGCGGTCGAGGTCCAGGCCCTCGGCGGCGGCCAGGGCGCGGACCGCCTCGGCCTTGGCCGGGCCGTGCAGGGGTTCGCCGACCAGACGGCCGGTGTACACCCCGTCCACGGACTCGGCGACGGTGCCCAGCGCGCCGGTCAGCCCGAGCCGGCCGGCGATGATGGTCGCCGTCTCGACGGGGGCGGCGGTCACGAGCCAGACCTTCTGGCCGGCGTCGAGGTGGGCCTGGGCCAGGGCGCGGGTGCCGGGCCAGATGCGTTCGGCCATGTACTCGTCGTAGATCTCCTCGCCGATGCTCATCAGCTCGGAGACCTTGTGGCCCTTGACGATGGACAGGGCGCTGTCGCGGGCGTCCTGCATGTGCTCGGGGTCCTCGACCCCGGCGAGCCGGAACCACGCCTGCTGCCAGGCGAAGCGGGCCAGCTCGCGGCGGCGGAAGAACTCGCGCTTGTACAGGCCGCGGCCGAGGTGGAAGATCGCGGCGCCCTGCATGACGGTGTTGTCGAGGTCGAAGAAGGCGGCGGCGCGGGGGTCGCCGGCCACCGGGAAGGCGGGCTCGGCGGGCTCGTCGTCCCCGTCCTCGTCCTCGGCGGCGTCCCCGTCGAGGTCCCCGTCGAGGTCCTCGTCCAGGAGGGTGAGGTCGGTGTAGTCGTCGAGGGGGGCCAGGTCGGCGTCGGCCGGATCGTCGGCGAGGGGGTCGGCCGGGTCCTGGTCGGTGCGGCCCAGGGCACGGCGCGCGGCCTGCGCCGCGGCCTCGCCGGCGAGCACGCTCCGCGCGGTGGCGGAGCGCCTACGGGGGGTGAGCCATCCGAGAGCGGCCATGACGCGAGCATAGCCACTGTGTTCGGGAGTTCCCGAACCGCGGGGACGCGGGGGCGTGAACTTCGGGGGGCGGTCGGACGAAGCGGGAGAATGGGCCCATGAGTCCGCTGCTGCGTCGCAAGGAAAAGAAGAATCCCGCCGAACGGGTCGTCACGTTGATCGGGAAGCCGGGCTGTCACCTGTGTGACGTGGCCCAGGAGGTGATCGAGAAGGTCTGCGCGGAGACCGGGAGCCGGTGGGAGAAGAAGGACATCTCCCAGGACGAGGAGCTGTACCGCCGGCACTGGGAGCAGATCCCCGTGGTGCTGGTAGACGGGGAGCAGCACACGTTCTGGCGGGTCGATCCGGAGCGGCTGCGGCGGGCGTTGGGGGCCTGACAGGTCCGGCGGTTACCATCGTGGGCGTTTTGTGGGGTCTCGGGGGCGAGTCGATGAGGAGTGTGTACGGTTTTGCCCCCTTCGTTGTGTGACCGTGTTCGTGGGCCTCGAGGTTGCGTCGTTTCGCGACCGGGTTGCGTGACCCCGGTCACTTTGCTCGGACAAAGCGGACACAATCTTTGTGCACGCGTTCACAAAGACATAGCCTGCATTCGACGGGGCGGCCCTGGGACAAGAGGCCGCCTGCAGCCCCGCTCATCCCGCAGGAGCACCGTGGCAACTGGCCGAACTCACCGACCGGCGACCCGCAGCCGAGGCATTCCCGAGGCCACCGTCGCCAGGCTCCCGCTGTACCTGCGGGCCCTCACCGCGCTCTCCGAGCGATCGGTGCCCACCGTTTCCTCCGAGGAATTGGCCGCCGCCGCCGGCGTGAACTCGGCCAAGCTCCGCAAGGACTTCTCCTACCTCGGGTCCTACGGCACCCGCGGGGTCGGCTACGACGTGGAATACCTCGTCTACCAGATCTCCCGCGAGCTCGGTCTGACCCAGGACTGGCCCGTCGTCATCGTCGGGATCGGCAACCTGGGCGCCGCCCTGGCCAACTACGGGGGCTTCGCCTCCCGCGGTTTCCGGGTCGCCGCCCTGATCGACGCCGACCCCGCGATGGCCGGCAAGCCGGTCGCCGGCATGCCCGTGCGGCACACCGACGAGCTGGAACGGATCATCGAGGAGAACGGCGTCTCCATCGGCGTCATCGCCACCCCCGCGGGCGCCGCCCAGCAGGTCAGCGAGCGCCTGATCGCCGCCGGCGTCACCTCCATCCTCAACTTCGCGCCCACCGTGCTGTCCGTGCCCGAGGGCGTGGACGTGCGCAAGGTGGACCTCTCCATCGAGCTCCAGATCCTCGCCTTCCACGAGCAGCGCAAGGCCGGCGAGGAGGCCGCCTCGGCCGCCGCCGTCGCCGAGGCCATGTCCGGCCAGGGCCCGGTCACCCAGGCCGCGCCCGGCGCCGGCGCGCCCGTGGCGCCCACCGGCCGCGCCGCCGTCGCCCCCCGCAAGGGCGGACCGGAGGGCGAGGTACCGGCGGTGATGCCGGCATGAGCCTCCTCGTCGTGGGCCTGAGCCACCGCAGCGCGCCCGTCAGCATCCTGGAGCGGGCCTCCCTCTCCGGCGACGCCAAGACCAAGCTGCTGCACGACACCGTGGCGTGCGAACCGGCCGCCGAGGCCGCCGTGCTGGCGACCTGCAACCGGATCGAGCTCTACGCCGACGTGGACAAGTTCCACGCCGGCGTCGCCGAGCTCTCCACCCTCCTGGCCCAGCACAGCGGGGTCGCGCTGGAGGAACTGACCCCTTATCTCTACGTGCACTACGAGGACCGCGCCGTCCACCACCTGTTCTCGGTGGCCTGCGGCCTGGACTCGATGGTGGTCGGCGAGGGGCAGATCCTCGGGCAGATCAAGGACACCCTGGCCCAGGCCCAGGAACTGCACACCGCGGGCCGGCTCACCAACGACCTGTTCCAGCAGGCCCTGCGGGTGGGCAAGCGCGCCCACTCCGAGACCGGCATCGACCGGGCCGGGCAGTCGCTGGTCACCTTCGGCCTGGAGCAGCTCGCCCGCGAGACCCCGGTGCCCGAGTGGGCCGCCGGCAAGCGGGCCCTGGTCATCGGCGCCGGCTCCATGTCCTCCCTGGCCGCGGCCACCCTGGCCCGGGCCGGGGTCGCCGAGATCGTCGTGGCCAACCGGACCGCCGAGCGCGCCGAGCGCCTCGCGGAGATCCTGGTTGCCTCGGGCACCGGGGTGCGCGCCCGCGCGGTGCTCATGAGCGAGGTCCCCGCCGAGCTGGCCCGCGCCGACGTCGCCGTGTCCTGTACCGGGGCCACCGGCCTCGTGCTGACCGGCGAGGACGTGGCCGCCGCCGTCGCCGACCGGCTCCTGGGCCACCCCGGCGAGGACGCCCCCGAATCGGCCGACGCGCCCGAGGACATCGCGCCCGCGGCCCCGGCCGCCCCCGGCGTGCCCGCCGACGTGGTGGCCCGACTGGCCGAGCTCAGCCGCTCCGGCGGCCGGATCTCCGACGCCGGCGCCGCCCGCACCCTCGCCGCCCAGAGCGAACGCGAGGGCTGCCCGGTCGGGCTCGACGCCCTGGCCTCCGACCCGACCCGCTCCGCCGACGGCCGCTCCGCGCTGGCCGGTGTGGACGCCGGGTCCCTCGAACTCCACGGCACCTGGGCCGACCAGGGCGAGGCCGCCGCCCGCCGGCAGCCCCGCGCCGCCGCCCGGGACCGCGCCGAGGCGGGGGTGCCGGTGCGCCTGGCCCTCCTCGACCTCGCGATGCCCCGTGACATCGACGCCGCCGCCCACCGGCTGCCCGGGGTGCGCCTCGTCGACATCGAGAGCCTCGCCGAGGCCGCCGCCGACGCGCCGATGGCCGCCGACGTGGACGCCGTGCGCACCCTCGTGACCGGCGAGGTGGCCGCGTTCGGCGCCGCCCAGCGCGCCGCGCACATCACCCCGACCGTGATCGCGCTGCGGGCCATGGCCGCCGAGGTCGTCGCCTCCGAGGTGGCCCGGCTCGACGGCCGGCTGCCCGAACTCGACGGCCGGCAGCGGGCCGAGGTCACGCAGACCGTGCGCCGCGTCGTGGACAAGCTGCTCCACGCGCCCACGGTCCGGGTCAAGCAGCTCGCGGGGGAACCCGGGGGCGCCGACTACGCCGAGGCGTTGAGGGAACTCTTCGACCTCGACCCGGGGGCGGTGGCCTCCGTCAGCCGGGCGGACGCCGGCGACCCGAAGAACGACACCTCAGGACGGGCATCATGAACTCAGGACGCGACGCGCGGCCGCTCCGCCTCGGCACCCGCCGCAGCAAGCTGGCCGTCTCCCAGTCCGGTCACGTCGCCGACGCCGTGCGCGCCGTGACCGGCCGGCCCGTCGAACTGGTGGAGATCACCACGTACGGCGACGTCTCCCGCGAGCACCTGGCGCAGATCGGCGGCACCGGCGTGTTCGTCGGCGCGCTGCGCGACGCGCTCCAGCGCGGCGAGGTCGACTTCGCCGTGCACTCGCTGAAGGACCTGCCCACGGCGCAGCCCGAGGACCTCGTGATCGCCGCGATGCCGCGCCGCGAGGACCCGCGCGACGCGCTGGTGGCCCGCGACGGGCTCCGCTTCGAGGAACTTCCCGACGGGGCACGGGTCGGCACCGGCTCCCCGCGTCGGATGGCGCAGCTCAACGCGTGGGCCCGGAACCTGGGCAAGCGCATCGAAACCGTCCCGATCCGGGGCAACGTCGACACCCGCATCGGGTTCGTCACCGACGGCGAACTCGACGCGGTCGTGCTCGCCGCCGCCGGCCTCAACCGGATCGGTCGCGGCGACGAGGCCACCGACCTCATCGCCGTGGACCACGTCCTGCCCGCCCCCGGCCAGGGGGCGCTGGCGGTCGAGTGCCTCGCGTCCAACGCGGACCTCATCGCCGAACTCGCCGTCCTCGACGACCCGCACACGCGGGCCGCGGTGACGGCCGAGCGAACCCTGCTCGCCGCCCTGGAGGCCGGTTGCAGCGCTCCCGTGGGCGCTTTCGCCGACCTGTTGGGCGACGGGCAGAATGCCACCGAGATGCGCTTGCGCGGAGTCGTCGGAACCCTCGACGGCGCCACGCTGGTGCAGCTGTCCACCACTGGTCCAGTGCCCGGGTCGTCCGAGGAGGCGACGGCGTTCGGCCGTGGCCTCGCGGACGAGATGTTGGCCAAGGGCGCGGCCGGTCTGATGGGGGAGCGAGTGCTTTGACCTCCACACATCCCACCACCACCTCCGCGTTCGCCGCACCCGTCGCCCACGGGCACGTCACCTTCCTCGGTGCCGGTCCGGGCGATCCGGGACTGCTGACGCTGCGGGCCGTCGAGGCCCTCGGCGGCGCGGACGTCCTGATCGCCGAACCCGACGTGCTCGACGTCGTGCGCACGCACGCGCGCGCCGGGGTCGACACGCCACAACTCACCGTCGTGGACGAGGCGTCGGCCGCCGCCGGGGTCCCGGTGATCCGGGACGCGGCCAATCTTGTCATGGAGGCCGCGCGGGCCGGCAGGCGGGTCGTCCGTGCCGTCAGCGGCGACCCCGGGCTCGACGGGAACGCGGGCGAGGAGATGCTCGCCTGCGCCGCCGAGGGGATCCCCTTCGAGGTGGTCCCGGGCGTGGCGACGGCCGTCGGCGTGCCCGCGTACGCGGGGGTTCCGCTGCGCGACAAGACCGGCACCGACGTGCACTTCCTGGACGCCCGGACCGCCTCCCCGCGCTGTTGGGCCGAGGCCGGGACGAGCGAGTCCACCCTGGTGGTCTCCGCGACCCTGGAGACGGTGGCGGCGGCGGCCGGGGAGCTGGTCTCCGCCGGGCGTTCCCCGCAGACCCCGCTGACCGTCACGGTCGCCGGCACCACCACCCGGCAGCGGACCTGGACCGCGACGCTGGGCACCATCGCGCAGGTCTTCAAGCAGGGCAAGATCCTGCCTTCCCCCGAGGGCGGCCGGCAGGTGATAGCCGTGGTCGGCGAGACCTGCGCGGTCGACCGCCGGGAGGAGCTGGCCTGGTTCGAGTCGAAGCCGCTGTTCGGCTGGCGGGTGCTGGTGCCGCGCACCAAGGAGCAGGCCGCGTCCCTCTCGGACCAGCTGCGCTCCTACGGCGCGGTGCCGCACGAGGTGCCGACCATCGCGGTGGAGCCGCCCAGGACCCCGCAGCAGATGGAGCGGGCCGTCAAGGGCCTGGTGACGGGCCGCTACGAGTGGATCGCGTTCACCTCCGTCAACGCGGTCAAGGCGGTGCGCGAGAAGTTCGAGGAGTACGGGCTGGACGCGCGGGCCTTCGCGGGCATCAAGGTCGCGGCGGTCGGCGAGCAGACGGCGGCCTCGCTGGTGGAGTTCGGCGTGAAGCCCGACCTCGTGCCCAGCGGTGAGCAGTCGGCGGCCGGGCTGCTGGAGGACTGGCCGCCCTACGACCCGGTCTTCGACCCGATCGACCGGGTGTTCCTGCCGCGCGCGGACATCGCGACGGAGACCCTGGTGGCCGGGCTGATAGAGCTGGGCTGGGAGGTCGACGACGTGACCGCGTACCGGACCGTGCGGGCCTCGCCGCCGCCGGCCGACACGCGGGAGGCGATCAAGGGCGGCGGGTTCGACGCGGTGCTCTTCACCTCCTCCTCCACCGTGCGCAACCTGGTGGGGATCGCGGGCAAGCCGCACAACGTGACCGTGATCGCCTGCATCGGGCCGGCCACCGCGAAGACGGCCGAGGAGCACGGGCTGCGCGTGGACGTGCTCTCGCCCGAGCCGAGCGTGGGCCGGCTGGCCGAGGCGCTGGCCGAGTACGGCGCGGCGCGCCGGGACGCGGCGAAGGCGGCCGGGGAGGCCGTGTACCGGCCCAGCGAGCGGCGCCCCGGGGCGCGGCGGCGGCGCACCACCACCTGAGGCGCGCGAGGTTTCACGTGGAACATCCGGCGGGGCCGGGTCGGGACGAGCTCCCGGCCCGGCCCCGCCGTCGTGTCCCCGGGGGAAGCCCGCGCGGTACCGGCCGACCCCCTAGTGCTGCGACCGCAAAGGTTCACCGTGTCACGGCGCCCGGCACGGCACCTCGCGGCGTTGTCGGACCACCGAAGTACGTCCGGTACTCCCGGCAGTCCTCCGCCTTGCGATGCACCGCACCGAACACCGCGACCCGGCAAACCTTCCCGGCCACAGCACTAGGCTGGACGGGCCGGCCGGGTTCGGCGGCGACGACGACGAAGCGAAGAGCGAAGAGGCGACACGAAGATGAGCGCGTACGGTTCCTTCCCCGGCTCCCGGCCCCGCCGGCTGCGGACCACCCCGGCGATGCGCCGGATGGTCGCCGAGACCCGTCTGCACCCCTCGGACCTGATCCTGCCCGCCTTCGTCCGCGAGGGGATCTCGGAGCCGTTGGCGATCTCGGCGATGCCCGGGGTGGTGCAGCACACCCGGGACACGCTGCGGAAGGCGGCGGCCGAGGCGGTCGCGGCCGGGGTCTCGGGGATCATGCTGTTCGGCGTGCCGGCGGACGAGAACAAGGACGCGCTGGGCACGGCCGGCACCGAACCGGACGGGATCCTCCAACTCGCGATCCGCGACGTGCGCGCCGAGGTCGGCGACGACCTCGTGATCATGTCGGACCTGTGCCTGGACGAGTACACCGACCACGGGCACTGCGGGGTGCTGGACGCGGAGGGCCGGGTCGACAACGACGCGACCCTGGAGCGGTACGCGGAGATGGCGCAGGTGCAGGCCGACGCGGGCGTCCACGTGGTGGGTCCCAGCGGGATGATGGACGGCCAGGTCGGGGTGATCCGGGACGCGCTCGACGAGACCGGGCACGAGGACGTGGCGATCCTGGCCTACACGGCGAAGTACTCCTCGGCGTTCTACGGCCCGTTCCGGGAGGCGGTGGGCTCCTCCCTCCAGGGCGACCGCAAGACGTACCAGCAGGACCCGGCGAACGCGCGCGAGTCGCTGCGCGAGCTGGCCCTGGACCTGGAGGAGGGGGCCGACATGGTGATGGTGAAGCCGGCCGGCCCCTACCTCGACATCCTGTACCGGGTCGCGCAGGCGGTGGACGTGCCGGTGTCCGCCTACCAGATCAGCGGCGAGTACTCGATGATCGAGGCCGCCGCCGAGAAGGGCTGGGTGGAGCGCGAGCGGGCCATCCTGGAGACCCTGCTCGGCATCAAGCGGGCCGGCGCGGACACGATCCTGACCTACTGGGCCACCGAGGCGGCCGGGCTGCTGCGGCGCGAGGGCTGAGCGGGACCGCCGCGCCCCGCCGTGCCCCTCGTGCGGGTCAGGCGGGGGCGCGGCGCGGGCCGGCGGCGGTGGTGAGCCGGCGCAGCAGCCATTCGAGGGGGCCCCGGCGCAGGTCGGAGCGGCGGCAGGCGGCCTGCCACAGCACGCAGCCGAGCAGGGCGCCGGCGCTGAAGCCGAGGAGCACGTCCCAGCCGCTCCACCCGTGGGTGAGGAGCGCGAGCACGAGGGCGTGGGCCACGTACACGGACAGGGCCATGGCGCCGACGGCGGCGAGCGGGCGCAGCAGGCGGGCGACGGGGGCGGAGCGGGCGGCGGCGGTGGCGGCGGCGACGAGGAGGGCGCCGGCGCCGATGTTGCCGAGGGTCTCCAGCGGGGTCTGGCTGTAGGGGCCGGCCAGCAGCAGCCATTCGGGGGCGGTGCCCGGGACGGCGCCGTACTGGGAGGCGAGGACGGCGGCCACGGGGTCGGCGGCGGTCAGGGCCCAGGGGTGTTCGGCGGCTATGGCGCGCAGGATTTCGGCGCGGGCGCCGAGGGGGCCGAGGGCGAGCCAGGACAGGCCGTGGCCGAGGAGGACGGCGGCGGCGCCGAATCCGGCCAGCCGGAGCGGGGCGCGCGGCTCGCCGAGGGCGAAGACGCGGCCGAGGACCATGCCGACCAGCACGTAGGGCAGGTAGGTGAGCAGGGGGTAGGCGCCGCCGAGGAGGAGTTCGCGCAGGGCGCCGGCGACCCCGTGCCAGCTGGTGAGGTCGGCGGGGACGGGGGTGGTGCCCCGGCCGCCGGTGCGGTAGCCGAGGTGTGGGCCCAGCAGGTGGGAGAGGACCGGGCCGAGGACGACGGAGGCGCCCGCGATCAGGGCCAGCCGGCGGGTCCGCAGCCGGGTGAGGGGTTCGGCGGCGAGGAAGTAGACGGCGTAGAAGGCCAGGATGACCAGGATGCCGGGGGAGAGGGCGGCGAGGGCGAGGCCGAGGGCGCCGAGGACGGCGCAGCGTATGAGGGTGGCGCGCAGGGGTGGGGCGGCGCCGGAGCCGGCGCGGGCCAGGCTGAGGGAGAGGCCGGCGATCAGGGTGAAGACGGCGGGGGCGCGCCCGTCGGCGAGGACCAGCAGCCAGCCGGCGCCCTCGGGGCGGGGCGGGGGGCCGACGTGGACGGCGAACATGCCGAGGACGGCGAGCCCGCGGGCGGCGTCCAGTCCGATGAGGCGACTCGTTCCCATGTTCGTGAAGAGGCCCACGGGATGGTCATGGTTCCGTAAAGGGACGATCAGGTGAACGGCGACGGGCGCCGGCCCGACCCGTGGGGGTCCGGCCGGCGCCCGTCGCGCGGGGTGCCCGTGATCAGAGGCGCTCGGGGGTGCGGATGCCGAGCAGGGCCATGCCCTTGGAGAGGGTGCGGGCGGTCAGGTCGCACAGGAAGAGACGGTTCTCGACCTGCTCCGGGGTCTCGGCCTTGAGGACCGGGCACTCGGAGTAGAAGCCCGTGTACAGGGAGGCCAGCTGGTACAGGTAGCCGGCCAGCTTGTGCGGGGCGTACTCGGCGGCGGCCTCGCCGACGAGGGCGCCGAAGGCGTCGAGGTGCAGGCCGAGGGCGCGCTCGGCGGGGACCAGGGCCAGTTCCGGGTGGGCGACGGGGCGGGCCTCGCCGGCCTTGCGCAGGATGGACCGGATCCGGGCGTAGGCGTACTGGAGGTAGACGGAGGTGTCGCCGGTCAGCGAGACCATCTGGTCCAGGTCGAACTTGTAGTCGCGGTTGGCGGAGGTGGACAGGTCGGCGTACTTGACGGCGCCGATGCCGACCTGCGCGCCGCGCTCGGCGATCTCGTCCTCGCCGAGGTCCTGGGCCTTCTCGCGGACCACGGCGGCGGCGCGCTCGACGGCCTCGTCGAGGAGGTCCACGAGGCGGACGGTCTCGCCCTCGCGGGTCTTGAAGGGCTTGCCGTCGGCGCCGAGGACGGTGCCGAACGCGAGCTGCACGGCCTTGACCCCGTCGGTGATCCAGCCGGCCCGGCGGGCGGTCTCGAAGACCATCTTGAAGTGCAGGGACTGGCGGGCGTCGACCACGTACAGCAGCGTGGACGCCTTCAGCTCGCCGACCCGGTTCCGGATCGCGGACAGGTCGGTGGCGGCGTAGCCGAAGCCGCCGTCGGACTTCTGCACGATGAGCGGGGTCGGGTTGCCGTCGGGGCCCTTGACGTCGTCGAAGAACACGCACAGCGCGCCGTTGGAGCGGACGGCGACGCCCGACTCCTCCAGCAGCCGGCAGGTCTCGGCGAGCATGTCGTTGTAGCCGGACTCGCCGACCACGTCGGGGTCGGCGATGTCCATGTCGAGCTTGTCGAAGACGGAGTAGAAGTAGATCTTCGACTCGTCGACGAACCGCTGCCACAGGGCGAGGGTCTCGGGGTCGCCGGCCTGGAGGTCGACGACGCGGGCCCGGGCGCGGGTCTTGAACTCCTCGTCGGAGTCGAACAGGGCCCGGGACGCCTTGTAGAGGCGGTTGAGGTTGGACATGGCCTCCTCGCCGGAGACGGCCGTGTCCTCGCCCTTGTGGTCCAGCTCGTGCGGGTGCTCCAGGAGGTACTGGATGAGCATGCCGAACTGGGTGCCCCAGTCGCCGATGTGGTGGCGCCGGATCACGGTCTCGCCGGTGAACTCCAGGATCTCGACCATGGCGGCGCCGATCACGGCGGACCGCAGGTGGCCGACGTGCATCTCCTTGGCGACGTTGGGCTGCGCGTAGTCGATGACGGTGGTGCCGGCCGTGTCGGAGGGGGCCACGCCGAGCCGGTCGCCGTCGGCGGCGCGGGCGGCGAGGGTCTCGATGATGGCGCGGTCGGAGACGGTGATGTTCAGGAAGCCGGGGCCGGAGACCTCGACGTCGGCGATCACGTCGCCCTTGTCGAGGGCGGCGACCACGGTGCCGGCCAGTTCGCGCGGGTTGGCCTTGGCCTTCTTGGCGAGGGCGAGGATCCCGTTGGCCTGGAAGTCGGCCCGGTCGCTTCGTCGCAGCAGCGGGTCGACGGCCGCGTCGCGGTCCGCCGGGAGGGCGGAGGCGAGGGCTGCCGCGACGCGCTGGTCGACGGAGGAAGCGAGGGAGTGGACCGAGGCCATGAGTTGCCGTTCCTGTGAGTGGTCGGGTCGGTGCCGGCGCCGGTGCGGGGCCGCCCGGTCCGCCGGGGCGGCGGGGTGGGGCGGCTCGCGCGCGTCGCGCGCGGCGGTCACGAGTATCCCACGCAGGGGCCTTCCGATTCACGGCGATAACGGCCGGGGCCGGTCGCCGGGCAACCCCGGGGCGGCCGTCGCCGTCTGGGAGAATGGGCAAAGCCAGCATTCGAGATAGAAGGACGTGTCGTGGCTCAGAGCAGCACCGAGACCGACTGGGTCTCCCGGTTCGCCGACGAGGTCATCGCCGAGGCGGAGCGTCGAGCACCCGGCAAACCGGTGGTCGTCGCGTCCGGACTCTCCCCCTCCGGCCCCATCCACCTGGGCAACCTGCGCGAGGTCATGACCCCGCACCTGGTCGCCGACGAGATCCGCCGCCGGGGCATCGAGGTGCGGCACGTCCTGTCCTGGGACGACTACGACCGGTACCGCAAGGTCCCCAAGGGCATCCCGGGCGTCACCGAGGAGTCGCACCTGCGGCACATCGGGCGCCCGCTGACCTCCGTGCCGGCCCCCGAGGGCTCGGCGCACCCGAACTGGGCGGAGCACTTCAAGGCCGCGATGGTCGAGGCGCTGGCCGAGCTGGGCGTGGAGTACGACCCGATCAGCCAGACCGAGCAGTACACCTCGGGCGTCTACCGCGAGCAGGTCCTGTTCGCGATGCGCCACCGCGGGGACATCGACGCGGTCCTGGCCCAGTACCGGACCAAGCCGAAGGCCGCGAAGAAGTCGCAGAAGCCGGTGGACGAGGCCGAGCTGGAGGCCGCCGAGGGCTCGGGCGCCGCGTCCGAGGACGACGGCAGCGCCGAGGGCGCCGAGTACTTCCCGTACAAGCCGTACTGCGCGCGCTGCGACAAGGACTTCACCACCGTCACCGCGTACGACGACGAGACCACGGAGCTGACGTACGTCTGCGCCGAGGACGGGTTCACCGAGACGGTCAAGCTCAGCGAGTTCAACCGCGGCAAGCTGGTCTGGAAGGTCGACTGGCCGATGCGCTGGGCCTACGAGGGCGTGGTCTTCGAGCCCTCGGGCGTGGACCACTCCTCGCCGGGCTCCTCGTTCCAGGTCGGCGGCCAGATCGTGCACATCTTCGGCGGCGAGCAGCCGATCGGCCCGATGTACGCGTTCGTGGGCATCAGCGGCATGGCGAAGATGTCCTCCAGCAAGGGCGGGGTGCCCACCCCGGCCGACGCGCTGGAGATCATGGAGCCGCAGCTGCTGCGCTGGCTGTACGCCCGTCGCCGCCCGAACCAGAGCTTCAAGATCGCCTTCGACCAGGAGATCCAGCGGCTCTACGACGAGTGGGACAAGCTGGAGGCGAAGGTCGCCGACGGTTCGGTGCTGCCGGCGGACGCCGCCGCGCACACCCGCGCCGTGCGCACCGCGGAGCGCGAGCTGCCGCGCACCGCGCGCCCGCTGCCGTACCGGACGCTGGCCTCCGTCGCCGACATCACGGCCGGGAACGCCGAGCAGACCCTGCGGATCCTGGCGGATCTGGACCCGAGCGACCCGCCGGCCTCCCTCGACGAGGTCCGGCCGCGCCTGGACCGGGCCGAGAACTGGATCTCCACGCAGGTGCCGGCCGACCAGCGGACCCTGGTGCGCTCCGAGCCGGACGCCGAGCTGCTGGGCTCGCTGGACGAGGACGGCCGCGAGTCGCTGCGGCTGCTGGTGGCCGGGCTGGACGAGAACTGGTCGCTGGACGGGCTGACCACGCTCGTCTACGGCGTGCCGAAGGTGATGGCCGGGCTGGCGCCGGACGCCAAGCCCACGCCGGAGCTGAAGGTCGCGCAGCGCACGTTCTTCGCGCTGCTGTACCGCCTGCTGGTGACCCGGGAGACCGGGCCGCGGCTGCCCACGCTGCTGCTGGCGGTCGGGGCGGACCGGGTGCGGACGCTGCTGGGCGCGTAGGGGATGTGACGAGGGCCCCTGCGCCGACTTCGGTCGGTGCGGGGGCCCTTCGGCGTGTCGGGGCGGGTCAGGCGATGTGCTCGCTTTCGAGTTCGCGCTGCCAGCGGGCCTTGATCTCGGGCATCAGGCGGCCGACGCGGGCCGTCTCGTGGGGTTCGAGGGGGCCGTGCCGCTCGGTGATGAGGTCGGCGAGTTCGCCGGGGGTGGGGATGACGTTGGTGGCGGCGACGCGGGTGCTGAACACCTCGTAGGCCAGTTCGCGCAGGTCGGCCTCGGTGCGGCGGTGCTCCTCCGGCGCGGGCGCGGGGGCCGGTTCGGGCGCGGGCCCGGTGGGGGCCGGGGCGGACTCGGCGCGGGGGGCGGGGACGGTGGGGCGGGGCTCGACGCCGGCCTCGGGCGCGGGGTGTTCCTCGGCGGGGGCCGGGTGCTCGGTCTCGGCCTCGGCCGTCGCGTGCTCCTCGCGCTGCTTGGGGGCGACGGGGGCCGCGAACCAGGCGCTGTTGTGGGCGGCCGGCATGGCGGTGGGGTCCACGGCGAAGGGGGCGGGCTGGTGCGGGCGGTGGTGCTGTTCGGCCTGCACGATGACCGGGGTGGGCAGGGGGTTGGGGATCTCCTGCGGGGCCGTCGCGGCCGGGGTCGCGGTCGGGGGTGTCGCGGTCGGTGCCGTCTGCGCCGTCTGCGCCCCGGGCGTCTCCCGCGGTGTGGCCTGGGGGAGGGCCGGCGCGGCGGTGGGTTCCGGGAGTTCGGCGGCCGGCGGGGCCGGCGGCAGCAGCACGGGTTCGATGCCGGCGGCGGCGAGTCCGGTGGCGGCGGTCTGTGAGAGCGGCACGCCGATCCGGGCCAGCCGGAGCGGGACGAGGGATTCGACGGGGGCCTTGCGGCGCCAGCCGCGCCCGAACCGGGCCTGGAGCCGGGCCTGGTAGATCAGCCGGTCCTGCTCCATGGTGACGGCCTGCTGGTAGGAGCGCAGCTCCCAGAGCTTCATCCGGCGCCACAACTTGAAGGTGGGGACGGGGGAGAGCAGCCAGCGCGTGATGCGGACGCCCTCCATGTGCCGGTCGGCCGTGATGTCGGCGATCCGGCCGACGGCGTGCCGGGCGGCCTCGACGGTCACCACGAAGAGGACCGGGATGACGGCGTGCATGCCGACGCCGAGCGGGTCGGGCCAGGCGGCGGCGCCGTTGAAGGCGATGGTGGCGACGGTGAGCAGCCACGCGGTCTGCCGCAGGAGCGGGAACGGGATCCGGATCCAGGTCAGCAACAGGTCGAGGGCGAGCAGGACGCAGATGCCGGCGTCGATGCCGATCGGGAAGACCAGCGAGAAGTCGCCGAAACCTTTCTTCAACGCCAGTTCGCGCACGGCCGCGTAACTGCCGGCGAAGCCGATGCCGGCGATGACGACGGCTCCGGCGATGACCACGCCGATCAGGATCCGGTGCGTACGAGTCAGTTGTATCGCGGCCACCCGCGATCCCCTCCCACTGGCGACGAGCTGTGAGAGCACAGCGTACGGCTGACCGGGTGTCAATCACCTCTCGGGGAGATCCCGGTTCGGCCGCCGAAGGTCCCGGGCCGGCGCGCGGCGGGTGCGTGCCCACCGCGTGCCGGCCCGGGACCGGCGGGCGTCACTCGCTGTCGGAGGAGGCCGAACCGCTCGGGGTCGCGGAGGGGGAGGCACTGCCGGAGGGCTTCGCGGAGGCCGAGCCGGAGGGCTTGGGGGCGTCGGACTTCGTGCCGCCGCCGCCCTTGCCGTCGATGACGCCGACGGCCTCCTTGGCCGCGCCGATCGCGTTGGCGAGCAGCTTGTCGTGGTCGGGCTCGGTGGCCCCCTCGAACGCGGCGCCGTTGTAGTCCAGGGACAGGACGATGTTCTCGACCCGGACCACGACGGTGGTGTTGAAGGACGGCGCGTCGTCCTTGGTGACGGTGTACGTGATGGTGGTGGCCTTGTCGCCGATGCCCGCCTCGGGGCTCTCCTTGACGCTCTTCGCCCCGGCGGTGCCCTTGGCCGTCGCGACCTGCTTGGCGAACTGCTCCTCGGCGCGCTTGTTGGCGCCGCCGAGGCCGTCGTGGGAGTCGTAGCGGACCAGGGACGCGGACAGCCAGCGGTAGTCGGAGCCCTTCAGGCCGTCCGACTCCAGGCCGTTCCACGAGCAGCTCGCGCGGGCGGCGAGGTCGTTGGACTTGGCGGGGGTGCCGCCCTTCTCCTTGGCGGAGGGGACCAGGTCGCCGATGCTCTTCGCCGAGAACAGCTTGCAGGGTTCCGGCAGCTTCGCGTACTTCGCCTTCTCCTCGGGCGCGGCCGAGGGGGCGGAGGAGGAGCCGGCGGCGTCGGAGGAGGCGGACTTCTCCTTCTTGCCCGTGTCCGAGGACTTCCCGGAGTCGGAGGAGCAACCGGCGACCGTGAGGATCACCGGGACGGCTGCGCAGGCGAGAACGCGGGTGAGGCGCGAGGCTGATCGGTGCATGGTTCCTTCATCCGAGAACGTCAAGGGGACCGTGCCACCGTAGCCCGATCGGGTGGCCGTCCGCTGACGAGGGCGTCCGCCGGCGCCCCGCGCGGGGGCCGGCGCGGACCGCGCCCGGGCCCCGTCCCAGGCCGCTCAGTCCTCCATGCCCTCGGCCAGCGCCTCGGCGAGTTCCCTGGTCAGGGCCTGTGTCTCGGCCGCTCCGGGGATGGCGCCGGGCAGCTTGGGGTGGATGCCGTACTCCACGGTGACGATCACGTTGGAGGTGCGGAAGACCACGCGGACCGTGCGCGACTGGGCCATGGACCCGGCCGCGTCCAGCCGGTCGTCGAGGAATGCCTCGGTGCCCAGGGAGTCGAGCCGGCGGGAGGCCAGGGGGCCGGCGCCGGCCGGGCCGGAGGCGGACGGGGCGGGCGAACCCGAGGCGGAGGGGGCGCCGCCCGAGCCGCTCGGCACGGGGGTCGGGGTGCCGCCCTCCTGCGGGTTCGCGCCGGGAGCCGAGGAGGCGGCCGAGGCCGAGGGCGCGGGCGAGGCGGGGGCGGTCGACGGGGGCGTCGCCGGCTCGGAGCCGCCGGGGGTGGGTTCGGCGGGCAGGCCGGCGTCGGTGAGCAGCCGCTCCCAGACCCGGTGGGCCTCGACCTCGTCGCCGACCGAGCGGTCGTAGGAGACGACCCGTTCGAAGGTGACGCGCAACTGCCGGGTGGTGTCGGGGCCCGCGGCGTTCCAGCGGCAGCCGACCCGGCGGTCCCCGTCGTAGGCGGTGTCGGGGGTGCCCGCGTAGAGCTGCTCGCGCTGCTCGGTGGTGTAGGCGTCCGGGGCGGGCACCATCCGCTTCACGCTCTTGGCGCCGACCGCCTTGCAGGGGGAGGGCAGCACCCGGTACTTGCCGGGGGCGGCGGCGGAGGTGCCGCCGTCGCCGGGCTTGGAGTCGCCGGTGACGTCGCCGGTGTCGCCGCCGGCGGAGCAGCCGGCGACCAGGGCGCCGACCGCGGCCAGCGCCACGAGAGGGGACAGGGCGGCGCGGCGTGTGCCCGGCTTGCGCAGCACGTGGAGGGGCTCCCTTCGCAGGTCCCGCGACGGGCGGGGGAAAAACGCGTTGCCCGACGCGGTGGGCGGTGAACACCATGTGTACCGCACGCGTCCGCGCCGTCGCCCGGTCCCTGCCCTGTTCGGGGGCCTGGGCATGGCCTTTTCGCGTATTCGGACTTTTCTGTTCTGACAGGGTAGTGGGGCAATCGAATGGTGGGCTTGTCATGTCCTTTGTAGAAGTGCCGGGAGCGCGGGTTCCGATCCGGATGTGGACCGACCCGCGAACCGTGGAGGAGCGAGCCATGGCGCAGCTCCACAACACGGCCGGCCTTCCGTGGATCAAGGGCCTGGCCGTCATGCCGGACGTGCACTACGGCAAGGGCGCCACCGTCGGCTCCGTGATCGCCATGAAGGACGCGGTGTGTCCGGCGGCGGTCGGCGTGGACATCGGCTGCGGCATGTCGGCGGTGCGGACCTCGCTCACGGCGGAGGACCTGCCCGGGGACCTGTCGCGGCTGCGGACGCGGATCGAGGCGGCCATCCCCGTCGGCAAGGGCATCCACCGCGAACCGGTGGACCCCACGCGGCTGTACGGGGTGGACGCGGACGGGCTCGACGACCTGTGGGAACGCTTCGACGGGATCGCCGACGCGGTGAAGTTCCGGCGGGACCGGGCCGCGCGCCAGCTCGGCACCCTGGGCACCGGCAACCACTTCGTCGAGTTCTGCCTCGACGACACGGGCGCCGTCTGGCTGATGCTGCACTCCGGCTCGCGCAACGTGGGCAACGAACTCGCCGAGCACCACATCACCGTGGCCCGGGGGCTGGAGCACAACCAGGGCCTGGTCGACCGGGACCTGGCCGTCTTCCTCGCGGCCACCCCCGAGATGGAGGCGTACCGCTCCGACCTGTACTGGGCGCAGGAGTACGCGACGTGGAACCGGGCCGTGATGATGGCCCTGTTCAAGGAGGTCGTGCGGCGCGAGTTCCGCAAGGCCAAGGTGTCCTTCGAGCCGGAGATCAGCTGCCACCACAACTACGTGGCGGAGGAGCGGTACGAGGGGATGGACCTGCTGGTGACGCGGAAGGGCGCGATCCGGGCCGGGGACGGGGAGTTCGGGATCATCCCGGGGTCCATGGGCACCGAGTCGTACATCGTGCGCGGCCTGGGCAACGAGGCGTCGTTCAACTCGGCCTCGCACGGGGCGGGTCGGAAGATGAGCCGGACGGCCGCGAAGCGGAAGTTCACCACGCGGGACCTGGAGGCGCAGACCCGGGGGGTGGAGTGCCGCAAGGACGCGGGGGTGGTGGACGAGATCCCCGGCGCGTACAAGTCGATCGGGCAGGTCATCGAGCAGCAGCAGGACCTGGTGGCCGTGGTGGCGCGGCTCAAGCAGGTGATCTGCGTCAAGGGCTGAGGCCCGGACGCGGTGGACGCGGACGCGCTGGACGCGGGCGGTGCGTGGCGGGGGTTCCCGGCCGGGCGCCGCCCGTTCGCGTGCGGGCGGAAGTGGGGGTGGGGGGTTCCGGGGGTGTCGGGGTGGGTTCACGGGGATGTGCGCCGGCGTGGGCGGGGGCGGTGGTGACACGGGGGGTTGACGGGCGCAGTTGGTCTAGACCATCTTGTGCCGCATGACGATCGGCACGCGGGCGTCCCGCGTATTGGCGGCGCTGTGCGTCGCGTTGGCGACCGGCCTCGGAGCGGCCGGTTCCGCCCAGGCCAAGGTCGGCCTGCCCCCGGTGGTGGACCACGTCCCCACCACCGACAAGGTCGTGTTCATCACCGTCGACGACGGCTGGAACCACGACCCGGCGGCGGCCGAGATCCTCACCCGCGAACGGGTCCCGGCCTCCCTCTTCCTGCTGCCCGGCGCGTTCTCCTACGACCTCGGCTACTACACCTCGCTCGCCGAACAGGGCCGGGTGGACTTCGAGAACCACACCGTCAACCACCCCGACCTGACCACCCTCGACGCGGCCGGCAAGGACGCCGAGGTCTGCGGGGCCGGCGAGCAGGTCGCCGCGACCTTCGGCCGGACCCCCAAACTGCTGCGCCCGCCCTACGGGGCCGTCAACGACGAGGTGCGGCTGGCCGCGAAGGCGTGCGGGGTCAAGGCACTGATCACCTGGACCCACGACTTCACCACCTGGGGCGACACCCCGCCGCCCACCCCGCAGCTCAAGGCCGGGGACATCGTGCTGCTGCACTTCACCCCCGGCCTCGCCGGGGACCTGCGGCGCGCCCTCGACGCGGCGAAGGCGGCCGGGCTCAAGCCCGCCGCGCTCACCCCGCGCCTGAAGACGGCCGGGATCCTCTAGCCGATCGCCCGCCCCCCCTCGACGGTCCGTCGGCGTGCTCAGAGCTCGCGGTGCACCTTGGTGTTGCTGGCCTGGGCGCGCGGACGGACCACCAGCAGGTCGATGTTCACGTGCGCGGGGCGGGTGACGGCCCACACCACGGTCTCCGCCACGTCCTCGGCGGAGAGCGGCTCGGCCACCCCCGCGTAGACCTTCGCGGCCTTCTCGGCGTCGCCGCCGAAGCGGGTGGTGGCGAACTCCTCCGTCTTCACCATGCCGGGGGCGATCTCGATCACGCGCACCGGCTGCCCCACGATCTCCAGCCGAAGGGTCTCGGCGAGCACCCGGGCGCCGTTCTTCGCGGCCACGTAGCCGGCGCCGCCCTCGTAGGTGGAGTGGCCGGCGGTGGAGGACAGCACCACGACGGTGCCGTCGCCGGAGGCGGTGAGCGCGGGCAGCAGGGCCTGCGTCATGTGCAGCGTGCCCAGCACGTTGACCTCGTACATCGTGCGCCAGTCGGCCGGGTCGCCGGTGGCGACCGGGTCCGCGCCCAGGGCGCCGCCCGCGTTGTTGACGAGCACGTCGCAGCGGTCGAGGGAGGCGGCCAGGGCGTTCACGGCGGCCCGGTCGGTGATGTCGAGGGGGTGGGCGTCGGCGAGGTGCCCGGCCTCGCGGATCTCCTTGGCCACGGCGTCGAGCCGGTCCGCGCGCCGGCCGACGAGGACCACGCGCAGCCCCTCGGCGGCCAGGGCGCGGGCGGTGGCCGCGCCGATCCCGGAACCGGCGCCGGTGACCACGGCGGTGCGGACGGAGGTGGTGCTGCTGCTCATGGTGCTTCTCCTCGACGGTGGGGGCGGGGCGCGTGCCGCAGGTCGATCGTACGGTCGAATTCCGGCCGGCGGCGGGGCGGCCGACGGGGCCCGGGAGCACGGGGGTCAGCGCTCCCGGGGCGCGTACATGATCAGGGCCATGCCGGCGAGGCAGACCAGGGCGCCGATCACGTCCCAGCGGTCGGGCCGGTAGCCGTCGGCGACCATGCCCCAGGCGATCGAGCCGGCCACGAACACCCCGCCGTAGGCGGCGAGGACCCGGGCGAAGTTCGCGTCGGGCTGGAGGGTGGCGACGAATCCGTACAGGCCGAGGGCGATGACGCCGGCGCCGATCCAGGCCCAGCCCCGGTGTTCGCGCACCCCCTGCCAGACCAGCCAGGCACCGCCGATCTCCAGGAGGGCGGCGAGGGCGAAGAGGGCGATGGAACGCAGCACGGTCACCGGAGCACGGTAACCGGAGCACGGTGACCGGGCCCGGGCCGGCGGGGGGCGCGCGGGTGGGGGCGTGCGCGGGCGCGGATGGGTGCGTGCGGATGGGGGCCGGCTTGCCCACGTTCGTGTGATGGTCCGATGGCCCGCCCGGGGCCTTGGCTACGGTCCGCCGCGTGGAGGTGGTCCCTGTGGGCGGTGTGGTCCGAATGGTCGGGGCGGTCGGCGACGCGGTGCGTCGGACGGTGCGCGGTGTGGTGCGGCGCGGCCGGGTGGGGGTGACGGCGGGCGCGCTGCTCGCCGGTTCCCTCGTGCTCGCGCCGACGGCGGTGGCGGCCCCCGGGGCCGTCGGGGCCGGGAGCGGGCGGGAGGCGGCGGCCGACCTGGACTATCACGGGCGGGTGGTGCTCGCGCAGGGCCGGCTCACGGTGTGGCTGGTGCCGGAGAACCGCGGGCCGGTGGGGGTGGAGAACGCCACCGTGCGGTTCCGGTTCTCGGCGGCGCCCGGGCCGCGCCAGGAACTCTCGGAGGGGTGCGCGCGGACCGGGGCGCGCGAGGTGGTGTGCGAGACGGGCGCGCTGCCGGCGCACGGCACGGGCCGGCACATCGGGCTGGTCATGCGGCTGCGGGAGCGACCGGCGGAGGTGACCGTGCGGATCGACACGTGGTGGAACGGCGGCCCGGGGGAGGGCCGGCACGGCGGGGACGAGCAGGTGGTGCTGGCCCTGGACACGGGGGACGCGTACGCGTTCTGAGGTCGGCGTGCCGTGGCGGGGCCCCGGCCCGGTCGGGCGGGGCCCCGCCGTGGGCTCAGGGCAGCAGCCGGCGGTCCAGGGCGGCCGTCAGCTCGGCGGTGTCGGGGTCCCGGTGGGACCAGGCGAGGTAGCCGTCCGGGCGGACCAGGGCGGCGGCCGAACGGGCCGGATCGGCCCAGTGCGCGTGCCGCAGACCGGCGCGGTCGGGGGCGGCCGTGTCGGGCGGGGTGATCAGCAGGAAGTCGGTGCCGTTCAGCTGTTCGTGCAGCCGGCCCTCGGCGAGCAGCACGTCGGGGGCGCGGCGCCCGGCGGGCCGGCGGGAACCGGCCGGCGGCGGGTAGGAGATGCCGAGGCCGGAGACCACGCCGAGTCCGGGGCGACGGGCGAGTTCGGCGGCGTTCAGCACGCGCGCCCCCAGGTCGCGGGCGGCCCGGACGGCGGGGGAGTCGGCCAGGGCGAGCCGGACCAGGGCGCCGCTGGCCCGCAGCACGAGCCGGCCGACGGGGTGGCGCTCGCGCTCGTAGCTGTCGAGCAGGGCCTCGGGGTCGGGGGCGCGGCCGGTGAGCACGGCGGCCAGCTTCCACGACAGGTTCGCGGCGTCCTGGAGGCCGGTGTTCATGCCGAGGCCGCCGGCGGGGGAGTGCACGTGGGCGGCGTCGCCGGCGAGGAAGACCCGGCCGACGCGGTAGTGCGGGGCCTGGCGTTCGTCGCTGTGGAAGCGGCCGGACCAGGTCGGGTCGTGCATCCCGTGGTCGGTGCCGAGGGCCTCGCGCAGGATCGCGCGCAGCTCCTCCGGGTCCACCGGGTCGCTCTCGGCGGGCCCGCCGGCCGGGCCCTGTTCCCGGCGCCGTCCGATCACCCGGTAGCGGCCGTCGCCGAAGGGCACGACGAACGCGAAGGCGCGTTCCGTGGCGTTGACGGTGAGCAGGTCCTCGGGGGCCTCGTCGAGCCGCACGTCGGCCAGGACCATGGAGTCCACGACGGTGGCGCCGGGGAAGGGCAGGCCGAGGCCCTCGCGGACGGTGGAGCGGTGGCCGTCGGCGCCGACGAGGTGGCGGGCGTGCCGGGTGAGGACCCGACCGTCGGGGGCGCGCAGGGTCAGTTCGACGCTGTCGAGGTCCTGCTCGAAGTCGAGGAGTTCGGTGTCGTAGAGGAACTCGACGCCGGCGTCCCGCGCGCGGGTCTCCAGCAGGCGCTCGGTCTCGTACTGGGGGGTGATCAGCACGAAGGGGAACCGGGTCCGGTGCCGGGCCAGCGAGGAGAGGGGCAGCTCGAAGGAGTCGAACAGGCGCAGGGCGTCGAGGCGCCGGCCGGTTTTGACCAGGTCGTCGGCGAGGCCCCGGTTGTCGAGCAGTTCGAGGGTGCGGGCGTGCACCGCGAAGGCCCGGGTCAGGTTGGGGGCGGTGCGGGGCCGGCGTTCGACCACGGTGACGTGGAGCCCGGCGGCGGCGAGGTCGCCGGCGAGCAGCAGCCCGGTGGGGCCGGCGCCGACGACCGCCACGTCGATGTCGGCGGGCCCGGTGCCGGGGGCGCCGGGGCGGGGCGGGAACGGCGCCGGATCGGGCACGGGATCCGGCCCGCCCTCGGCGCCGGCCCCGGTGTCGCCCTCGGCGACGGGCGGCGCGGCGGCGGGCCGCTCGGCGGGTTCGGGCAGGGGGTCGGCCACCGGGGCGGCGGCCTCGACGGGCCGGCCGGCGGCGGGTTCGTCGGCGGGTTCGTTGACGGGTGCGGACGTGGCATCGGTCATGAACCAGCAGTCTGCCGGCCGTACCCCGCCCGGACAGCCCGTGTTACCGGACGGCTCGATCGACGCTCGGTCCGAAACGGCTCAGGGCGTGCTCGACGATCGCCTCCAGCCGGGCGTGGTGGGCGCCGCGCCAGTACACCCGCGCGCAGTCGCCGCATTCGGCGAACACGTCGTACGAGCGCTGGGTGCCCCCTTCGAGCCGGTCGCCGACGCTGTCCTTGTCGGCGGGGCGCAGGGCGCCGTTGCAGGCGGTGCAGCGGGTCCACGGCAGCAGCGGCGGCGCGAACCGGCTGAGCACGTCGTCGAGCTGCTCCTCCGGGTCGTCGCTGTACACGTACGCGCCCGCGTGGATCTCGCGGCGCCGCAGCAGGCCCCGGTCCCGCGAGAGCAGCACCCGCCGCTCGGCGGCCGACCGGGCCGCGAGCGCCGGGTCCCCCGGGTCCTCGCTGTCGTAGGCGGCGTCGACGCCGAGCAGCCGCAGTCGCCGGGCCAGGGTGCCCAGGTGCACGTCGAGCAGGAACCGGGGCGCGGGCTCCCCCTCGGGTCCGGGCGTCGGGTCGGCGCCGTCGAGGGGGGCGCGGCGCACCGGCGGGAACACCTCGACGAGCTCGCCGCCCCGGGGCACGTGCGCGAAGGACACGGCCGCGCCGTCCACGAGCAGCCGGCCCACCTCGGTGAGCGGCACCCCGGCCGATTCGACCACGTGCCCCACGCTGGAACTGCCGTCCACGACGGTCGCCACGCGCGGCAGGCGCCGGGCGGGCGGGGCGAACAGCAGGAGTTCGGGGGCGAGGGCGAGTTGGATCTCCGAAGCGGTCACACCCCCAGAATGCCGGCCCCCACCTCACCCACCCGAGCATTTTCCGGCCCGCTCACCGGGTGCGCCGAGGACGGCCCGCTACGGCCAGACCAGGCAGTAGGGCTGGTGGCCGGCCTCGTGGAGGCGGTGGGAGAAGTCCTGCCATTCGTGCAGCAGGCGGTAGACGTTGAACGCGTCCGAGGGGCCGCCCCGGTCGGGGACGGTGGACCAGATGAACGCCGCCGCGCCCACCGACTCCTCGCCGACCCCGCGCAGCGGGTCGACCACGGTCATGGGCAGCTTGACGACGGCGTAGTCCGGGTGCAGGACCACGAGTTCCAGCGGCGGGACCTTGTGCAGGGGTATGCCCTGGATGCCGGTGAGGACCATCGCGGCCATCGTCTCCGGCTTGATCCGGGTGAACATGCCGCCCTGGCCCAGTTCGTCGCCGCCCAGTTCCTCGGGCCGCATCGAGATCGGCACGCGGGCGGCGGTCGCGCCGTCCGGGGCGCCGAAGTACTTGTACGTCACGCCCATGCCGCGCCCCCCGGGCCCGCCCGTCTCGTACTCGGTGCCGGGTTCGGAGGGGTGCCGGTGCTGGTGGGGGAGGGCGGCTTCGTGGCCGGAACCGGAGGTCTCGGCGCCGCGCCTGCGGTGCCGGCCCCGACGGTGGGCACGCTCGGGGCCCAGCCCGTCGGTACCCTCGCCCGCTCCACCACCGCGTTGCATATCTCCACCCGACTGGTCTTGCCTGTCACGGCCATGCCCGTACCGGCTCCGCGGCCCCCGCCACGCAGCCTGATCATCATGGCAGTGACCTCCCCCGGGACGGCGCGGTGAAACGCCCGGCCGCGAGTCTGTCCCCGCCTCTGAGACCATGGCTCGTGTGAGCTACCCGTACACGTATGAAGCCCCAGTTTCGCAGACACTGTTCGACCGCGCGTCCGTTGTGACTCCCGGCGGCGTGAACTCTCCGGTGCGCGCGTTCCGCGCCGTGGGGGGTACGCCCCGGTTCATGGTGTCCGGTAGCGGTCCGTACCTCACCGACGCCGACGGACGCGAGTACGTCGACCTCGTGTGCTCCTGGGGACCGATGATCCTCGGGCACGCGCACCCCGAGGTGGTCGGGGCGGTGCAGGCGGCCGTCGCGCGCGGCACCTCCTTCGGCACCCCCGGTGAGGGGGAGGTCGCGCTGGCCGAGGAGATCGTCGCCCGGATCGAGCCGGTGGAGCAGGTGCGCCTGGTGTCCTCCGGCACCGAGGCCACCATGTCGGCGATCCGCCTCGCGCGCGGGTTCACCGGCCGCGCCAAGGTCGTGAAGTTCGCCGGCTGCTACCACGGTCACGTGGACGCGCTGCTGGCCGCCGCCGGCTCGGGCCTGGCGACGTTCGCGCTGCCCGACACCCCCGGGGTGACGGGGGCGCAGGCCGGCGACACGATCGTGCTGCCCTACAACGACCTGGACGCGGTCCGTGCCGCGTTCGCCGCGCACCCCGGCGAGATCGCCTGCGTGATCACCGAGGCCGCGCCCGGCAACATGGGCGTGGTCACCCCCGGTCCCGGCTTCAACCAGGGCCTGGCCGACCTGTGCCGCGAGAACGGCGCCCTGTACATCTCCGACGAGGTGATGACGGGCTTCCGCACCAGCCGCGCCGGTTGGTACGGGGTGGACGGGGTCAGGCCCGACCTGATGACCTTCGGCAAGGTCATGGGCGGCGGCTTCCCGGCGGCGGCCTTCGGCGGTCGCCGCGACGTGATGGCGCACCTCGCGCCGGCCGGCCCGGTCTACCAGGCGGGCACCCTGTCGGGGAACCCGGTCGCCACCGCCGCCGGTCTCGCGCAGCTGCGGCTGCTGGACGACGCGGCCTACGCGAAGGTCGACGCCGTCTCCGAGCGGGTGCGGGGCATGGTCTCCGAGGCGCTGACGAAGGAGGGCGTGGCGCACCGGGTGCAGACCGCGTCCAACATGTTCTCCGTGTTCTTCACCCCCGACGAGGTGCGGAACTACGAGGACGCCCGGACGCAGGAGTCCTTCCGCTACACGGCGTTCTTCCACGCGATGCTCGCGAACGGCGTGTACCTGCCGCCGTCCTCCTTCGAGTCCTGGTTCGTGTCGACCGCGCACGACGACCGGGCGATCGAGCGGATCGCCGAGGCCCTGCCGGCCGCGGCCCGCGCCGCCGCCGAGGCCACGGCCGAGGGCGGTGCCGCGTGAGCGCCCGCGACATCACCGTCGTGCACCTGATGCGGCACGGCGAGGTGCACAACCCGGACGGCGTGCTCTACGGCCGCCGCCCCGGCTACCACCTGTCGGAGCTGGGCCGGAAGATGGCCGACCGGGTCGCCGACCACCTCGCGAACCGGGACGTCACGCACGTGGTGGCCTCCCCGCTGGAGCGGGCGCAGGAGACGGCCGAGCCGATCGCCGCCTCGCACGAGCTGGAACTCGCCACCGACCCGCGCCTGATCGAGGCCGCGAACGTGTTCGAGGGCAAGACCTTCGGGGTCGGGGACGGCGCGCTGCGCAAGCCCGGCAACTGGAAGCACCTCACCAACCCCTTCCAGCCCTCCTGGGGCGAGCCGTACATCGAGCAGGTCGTGCGGATGATGGGCGCCGTCGAGGCGGCCCGGGACGCGGCGCGCGGGCACGAGGCGGTCGCGGTCAGCCACCAGCTGCCGATCTGGATCGTGCGCAGCTTCGCCGAGAAGCGCCGGCTGTGGCACGACCCGCGCCGCCGGCAGTGCACGCTGGCCTCGCTGACCTCGTTCACGTACCAGGGCGACACCCTGGTGTCCGTGGGCTACAGCGAGCCGGCCCGCGACCTGGTGCCCTCGCACCTGTTGGCGGGTGCGAAGCCGGCGAAGGGCAAGTCGAAGGCGTTCGGCGCCTGAACCGCGCCCGGGTCGCCGTCCGACCCACCCCGTCCACAGGCTGTGGACAGGGTGGACGGGGACCCGGGACCGGGCTGACCAGGGGCCAAGGCCCCTTGCGGGGGGTGCGGAAGATCCGTAAAACACCCATGCGAAACTTTTCACATGAGCCTTAGCCGCGCCCCCCGACGCCGACGCTCGATCAGCGCCCGCGTCGCCCTCCTGACCGCGGCCACCCTGACGGGTGCGCTGACCCTGACCG
Source organism: Streptomyces dryopteridis (assembly GCF_049606955.1). Classification (NCBI taxonomy): domain Bacteria; kingdom Bacillati; phylum Actinomycetota; class Actinomycetes; order Kitasatosporales; family Streptomycetaceae; genus Streptomyces; species Streptomyces dryopteridis. The sequence continues at coordinate 3,343,013 of NZ_CP187113.1, forward strand.
CCTGCGGGGACGGAGGCGGCAAGGCGGCCGGTTCCGGTGGCAACTACGTCGCCGGGCCCTCGGGCGTCTCCGTCGTGGCGGCGGGCGACCGGGTCGCGGCGCCGGAGCTGGACGGGCCGACCGTGGACGGCAAGACCCTGAACACGGCCGACCTCAAGGGCAAGGTCGTGGTCCTCAACGTGTGGGGCTCTTGGTGCCCGCCGTGCCGGGCCGAGGCGCCCTCCTTCGCGAAGGTGTCGAAGGAGTTGGCGGCGGCGAAGAAGGACGTGGCCTTCGTCGGCATCAACACCCGTGACAACTCGACGCAGAACGCGGCCTCCTTCGAGGCCAACTTCGGCATCACCTACCCGAGCCTGTTCGACCCGGACGGCAAGCTGCTGCTGCGCTTCCCCAAGGGCACCCTGAACCCGCAGTCGATCCCCTCCACCATCGTGCTGGACAAAGAGGGCCGGATCGCGGCGCGGACCCTGACGGCGGTCAGCGAGGAGACCCTGCGGGGGATGATCGACCCGCTGCTCGCGGAGAAGTGATGACGGCCGCCCCCGCCGACCTCGTCGGCGCCCTCACCCTGGCCGAGGCCGCCACCGGGGTCAACGAGACCGTGCTCACCGGCGCGCTGCTCGTGGCCCTGCCGATCGCGCTGCTCGCCGGCCTCGTCTCCTTCTTCTCCCCCTGCGTGCTGCCGCTGGTCCCGGGCTACCTGTCGTACGTGACGGGGGTCTCGGGCGCGGACCTCGCGGAGGCCCGGCGGGGTCGGATGCTGGCGGGCGCGAGCCTGTTCATCCTCGGGTTCACCGCCGTGTTCGTCTCCGGCGGGGCGCTCTTCGGCTACTTCGGCGAGACCCTCCAGGGGAACCGGAGGATCATCTCCCAGGTGATGGGCGGGCTGGTCATCCTGCTCGGCCTGTTCTTCATGGGACTGATCCCGGGCCTGACGATGCGGGAGTTCCGCTTCCACCGCAAACCCACCGCCGGGCTGCTGGGCGCGCCGCTGCTCGGCGTGCTGTTCGGCGTGGGCTGGACCCCGTGCATGGGGCCGACGCTGGCGGCCGTGAACACCCTGTCGCTGCAACAGTCGAGCGCGGGCCGCGGGGCGCTGCTGACGGTCGCGTACTGCGTGGGCCTGGGCCTGCCGTTCGTGGTGGCCGCGCTCGCGTTCCGCAAGGCGCTGGGCGCGTTCGGCTGGGTGAAGAGGCACTACGCCTGGGTGATGCGCATCGGCGGCGGCATGTTGGTCCTGACCGGCCTGCTCCTGGTCACAGGATGGTGGGACACCATCGTGACCGACATGCAGAGCTGGACGCAGAGCTTCACGGTCGGGATCTGAGGACACGAGGGCGGATGAACAGCACCGACGACAATCCTGTCGAGAACGACCGCGCGGGCGACGTGCCCGCGCCCCGGGACGCGGATTCCGCTTCCGGCGAGGCCGCAGGCTCCGAGGGCGCCGGCTCCGAGGGCGAGGGCTCCGAGGGCGGTGACCGGGACGCGGCCGTGGCCGCGCAGTTGTCCACCGCGCCCGTGGAGGAACCGGCCGGCCCGGCCCCGACCGGCATCGGCGTGCTGGGCTGGGCCCGCTGGACCTGGCGCCAGCTCACCTCGATGCGGGTGGCGCTGATCCTGCTCCTGCTGCTGTCCCTGGGCTCGATCCCGGGTTCGCTGATCCCGCAGACCGACGTGGACGCCTCGAAGGTGGAGGTGTGGAAGGCCGAGCACGGGTTCTGGGTGCCGCTCGCCGAGAAGCTCCAGCTCTTCGACGTGTACACCTCGTTCTGGTTCTCCGCGATCTACATCCTGCTGTTCGTCTCCCTGATCGGCTGCATCCTGCCCCGCACCTGGCAGTTCGTCGGGCAGTTGCGCGGCCGGCCGCCGGCCGCGCCGGGCCGGCTGGACCGGATGCCGGTGTACGCGAGCTGGCGCACCGAGGCGAGCCCGGACGAGGCGCTGACGGCCGCCCGCGAGGTGCTGGGCGGACGCCGTTTCCGGGTGGAGCGACGGGCGGAGACCCGGGGCCGGGGCGCGGGCAGGGGGCACGTGGCCGGTGAGAAGGGCTACCTGCGCGAGGCCGGGAACCTGATCTTCCACGTGGCGCTGATCGTGATGCTGGTCGCGTTCGCCTGGGGCAAGCTCTACAAGTCCGAGGGCGGCAAGCTGGTGCTGCGCGGCGGCGGTTTCGCCAACACGCTCACCCAGTACGACGACTTCAAGTCCGGCAGCTTCTTCGACACCGGCGACCTGCCGCCGTTCTCCTTCACCCTGGACCGCTTCGACGCGACCTACGAGGAGACCGGCCCGCAGAAGGGCACCCCGCGGACCTTCCGCGCGTACGTGACCCTGCGCGAGGGCGCCGACGGCGCGCCGCAGAAGCGGGAGATCGAGGTCAACAAGCCCCTCGACGTCGAGGACGCCAAGATCTACCTGCTGGGCCACGGCTACGCGCCGGTGGTCTCGGTCACCGACCCCAAGGGCAAGGTGATCTTCAAGAGCCCGGTGCCGCTGCTGCCGCAGGACGCGAACCTCAGCTCGCGCGGCGCCGTCAAGGTCACCGACGGGTACACCGACCCGAAGGGCAAGAAGGAGCAGCTGGGCTTCGTGGCCTACCTGCTGCCGACCTTCGGCGGCAAGGGCACGGGCATGGTCTCGCAGTTCCCCGACACCAAGTTCCCGGTGCTCGCGCTGAACGCGTGGCACGGCAGCCTCGGTGTGGACTCGGGCCTGCCGCAGAACGTCTACCAGCTCAACACCGACAAGATGAAGCCGTACCTCGACGCCGAGGGACAGCCGCTGAAGCAGCTGATGCTGCCGGGCGAGACGATGACCCTGCCGAACGGCGCGGGCACCGTGAAGTTCGAGGGGCTAGAACGCTGGGCCACCTTCCAGGTCTCCCAGCAGCCCGGCAACGGCCTCGCACTGACCGGCGCGATCGCCGCGATCGCGGGCCTGGCCGGTTCGCTGTTCATCCGGCGCCGCCGGGTGTGGGTGCGGGCCGCGACCGGACCCGACGGGGTGACGCTGGTGGAGATGGCGGGCCTGGGCCGCAGCGAGTCCGCGAAGCTGCCCGAGGAACTCACGGCGCTCGCCGGGGCACTGCACGAACGGGTGCCCACGGCCCCGCCGGCGCCCGAGCCGGAGCCCGAGCCCGACGAGCGGCACGGACAGGGGGCGGGGCCGCAGGCCGGTACCGCCCGCACGACAGGAACACGAGCAGGGGAAGGGGAGCGCGCATGATGACGCTCGCAGCAGCGACCAACGAGAACTTGGCGCACATCAGCAACGTGCTGATCTACTCGTCGATGGCGGTCTACACGCTCGCCTTCTTCGCGCACATCGCCGAATGGGTCTTCGGCAGCCGCAGCAAGGTGGGCCGCACGGCCGCCGCGCTGACCGGCGCCGCGGGCACGGCCAAGGCCGGGGCGGCGGCGCCGGCGGTCACGATCCGCGGCAAGGCCGGCTCGGCCACCGCCGTGCTGGACAAGCCCACCGTGGTCACCCGCGCCGGCTCCGGGGAACGCGAGGTCCCGGACGGGCCCGGCGCGGCCGGCGGCACCGTCCAGGGCGACCTGTACGGGCGGATCGCGGTCTCGCTGACCGCGCTCGGCTTCCTCGTCGAGGCGGGCGGGGTCGTGGCCCGCGCCATGTCCGTGCAGCGGGCCCCCTGGGGCAACATGTACGAGTTCTCCATCACCTTCTCCACGGTGGCGGTGGCCGCGTACCTGGTGCTGCTGGCGCTGAAGAAGAACGTGCGCTGGCTCGGCCTGATCCTCGTGACCACCGTGCTGCTGGACCTCGGCGTGGCCACCACCTGGCTGTACACCGACTCCGACCAGCTCGTGCCGGCGCTGCACTCGTACTGGCTGTGGATCCACGTCTCCACCGCGATCATCTGCGGCGCGGTCTTCTACATCGGCGCCGCCGGCACCGTGCTCTACCTGTTCCGCGACTCCTACGAGGCGAAGATCGCGGCCGGCGGCACCCCGGGGAAGTTCGCGTCCTCGGTGCTGGAGCGGTTCCCGTCGGCGTCCTCGCTGGACAAGTTCTCGTACCGGATCAACGCGGCCGTCTTCCCGCTGTGGACGTTCACGATCATCGCGGGCGCGATCTGGGCGGGCGACGCGTGGGGCCGCTACTGGGGCTGGGACCCCAAGGAGGTCTGGTCCTTCGTCACCTGGGTCGCGTACGCCGGCTACCTGCACGCCCGCGCGACCGCCGGTTGGAAGGGCCGCAAGGCCGCCTACCTGGCGCTGTTCGCGTTCGCCTGCTGGATCTGGAACTACTACGGCGTCAACATCCTGCTGAACGGCAAGCACTCCTACGCCGGCGTCTGAGCCCCCGGGCCCGGACCCGCGACGGTGCCCCGCACCCCGCCCGTGTGAACGGGGGGTGCGGGGCACCGGTGCGTTTCAGGGGCGGGGGCCGCCGGGTTCCGTGCCGCCGGGTTCGGTGCCGCCCTCGCCCTCGGCCTCGCCGTCCCGTTCCCGCTGCCGCTTCTCGCGGTGCTCGCGGCGCTGTTCGCGCTCGCGTTCCTCGCGCAGGGACTTCAGGAACTCCGGGTTGTCGTCGGGCGCGACCCACTGTTGCCCGCCGCGACCGCCCCGGCCCCCGCCGCCCGCGAACCCGCCGAGGCCCCCGGGACCGGCGGTCGCCCGCTTCTTCCCGGCGAAGATCCACACGATCGGGCCGACGATGGAGAACAGCAGGATGATGATCACCCAGACCACCTTCGGAAGGTGCTTGACCTCCTCCTCCGGCGTGTTCAGGCAGTCGATGAAGGCGTAGATGGTCAGCGCGATGATCAACAGGAACGGCAGATAGCGCAGCACGGCGGCGGCTCGACTCCCGGGCAGTGGCGGCGGGCCCTGGCCGGGCCCGGTGACACGTCCAGGGTAGTTGGTGGCCGATACTTGACCGCATGGCTTACGACGATCTTCGCTCGCTGCTCCGGGCCCTGGAGCGGGAGGGCGACCTCAAGCGCATCAAGGCCGAAGTCGACCCGTACCTGGAGGTCGGCGAGATCGTCGACCGGGTGAACAAGGCGGGCGGACCGGCCCTGCTGTTCGAGAACGTCAAGGGCTCGGCGATGCCGCTGGCCATGAACGTCTTCGGCACCGACCGCCGACTGCTCAAGGCCCTGGGCCTGAAGTCGTACGGCGAGATCAGCGAGAAGATCGGCGGGCTGCTCAAGCCCGAGCTGCCGCAGGGCTTCGTCGGGATCCGCGAGGCGTTCGGCAAGCTGGGCTCGATGGTCCACGTGCCGCCGAAGAAGATCAAGAACGACGCGGCGCCCGTGCAGGAGGTCGTGCTCACCGGCGAGGACGTGGACCTCGACGCGCTGCCCGCGCTGTTCACGTGGCCCAAGGACGGCGGGTCCTTCTTCAACCTGGGCCTGACCCACACCAAGCACCCCGAGACCGGGGTCCGCAACCTCGGCCTGTACCGCCTCCAGCGCCACGACAAGCGCACCATCGGCATGCACTGGCAGATCCACAAGGACAGCCGCAACCACTACGCGGTGGCCGCCGAACGCGGCGAGCGGCTGCCCGTGGCGATCGCGTTCGGCTGCCCGCCGTCCGTGACCTACGCCTCCACCGCCCCGCTGCCCGGCGACATCGACGAGTACCTGTTCGCCGGGTTCGTCGCGGGCAAGCGGATCGAGATGGTCGACTGCAAGACCGTGCCGCTCCAGGTCCCCGCGCACGCCGAGGTGGTGCTGGAGGGCTGGCTGGAGCCGGGCGAGATGCTGCCCGAGGGCCCGTTCGGCGACCACACCGGCTTCTACACCCCGCAGGAGCCCTTCCCGGCGCTGACCATCGACTGCGTCACCATGCGCCGCCGGCCGCTGCTCCAGTCCATCGTCGTGGGCCGCCCGCCCACCGAGGACGGGCCGCTGGGCCGGGCCACGGAACGGTTCTTCCTGCCCCTGCTCAAGATCATCGTCCCGGACATCGTGGACTACCACCTGCCCGAGGCCGGCGGCTTCCACAACTGCGCGATCGTCTCGATCGACAAGAAGTACCCCAAGCACGCCCAGAAGGTCATGCACGCGATCTGGGGCGCCCACATGATGTCCCTGACCAAGCTGATCGTGGTGGTGGACAAGGACTGCGACGTCCACGACCTGCACGAGGTGGCCTGGCGGGCCCTGGGCAACACCGACTACGGCCGCGACCTGACCGTGGTCGAGGGCCCCGTCGACCACCTGGACCACGCCTCCTACCAGCAGTTCTGGGGCGGCAAGGCCGGCATCGACGCCACCCGCAAGCTCCCCGAGGAGGGCTACACCCGCGACGGCGGCTGGCCCGACATGGTCGAGTCCGACCCGGCGACGGCGGCCCTGGTCGACCGCCGCTGGAAGGAGTACGGCCTGTGAGCGGCGCCGCCGTGCCCGCGGCCTCCGCCCCGGCCCCCGGCCCGCGCCCCGAGGCCCCCGGCAAGGTCAAGGCGTTCCTGCGGCTGGTGATGATCGAGCACTCGGTGTTCGCGCTGCCCTTCGCGTACATCGCGGCGCTGACCGCCATGTTCACGGTGGACCGCCGGGTGCACTGGGTGGAACTGCTCGTGGTCACCGTCTGCATGGTGGGCCTGCGGACCTTCGCGATGGCCGCGAACCGGATCATCGACCGCGAGATCGACGCCCGCAACCCGCGCACCGCCGGCCGCGAGCTGGTCACCGGCGCGGTCTCGGTGCGGGCGGCGTGGACGGGCGCGCTGATCGCGCTCGCCGTGTTCCTCGGCGCCGCGGCCCTGCTGAACCCGCTGTGCCTGATGCTGGCGCCGGTCGCGGTGGTGCCGATGGTGGTCTACCCGTACGGCAAGCGGTTCACGGACTTCCCGCACGCGATCCTCGGGATCGCGCAGGCGATGGGCCCGATCGGGGCCTGGCTGGCGGTCACCGGCAGCTGGTCCTGGGACGCGGTGGTGCTCGGGCTGGCGGTCGGCGTGTGGATCGGCGGCTTCGACCTGATCTTCGCCTGCCAGGACGTGATGGCGGACCGGGCCGAGGGCGTGCGCTCGGTGCCGGCCCGCTTCGGGGTGCCGGCGGCGCTGTGGGGGGCGCGGGTCTGCCACGCGGTCACCACCGGGCTGCTGGTCTGGTACGGGCTGCTGACCGGGGCCGGGGCGCTGTTCTGGGTCGGGCTGGCGGTGGTGATCGGGGCGTTCGTGTACGAGCACTCGATCGTCCGCCCGCACGACCTGTCGCGGCTGAACCGGGCCTTCTTCACCGTGAACGGGTTCATCGGCATCGCGCTGTTCGTGTGCGCGCTGGCGGACCTCGTGGTGCGCGGACTCGGCGTCTGACGTCGCCTCCGCGACGTGGCCGATAGGCTCGGGACCATGACTGAGGGCAAGCGCACCCCGTGGGTGGTCGGGGTCTCCGGGGCGTCGGGAACGCCGTACGCGGCGGCGGTGCTGCGGGGGTTGTTGGCCGCCGGGGAGAGCGTGGACCTGGTGGTGAGCCGGGCCTCGCGGCTCACCCTGTTGGACGAGACGGGGATCGCGTTCCGGGACGCGCACTGGCGGGAGGACCTGGCGGCGTGGCTGGCGCGCGGGGCGGACGGGAAACCGGACACGTTCGCGGCGTCGGTCGGGTCCGCGGACGCCTTCGCCGACGTGCGGTACTGGGCGGCCGGGGACCTGGCGGCCGGGCCGAGCAGCGGCTCGTACCCGGTCAAGGGGATGTTGATCGTGCCCGCGTCGACGGCCTGCGTGGCCGGGGTGGCGCTGGGGCTGTCGAAGGACCTGTTGCAGCGGGTGGCGAGCGTGACGCTGAAGGAGCGGCGCCGGCTGGTGGTCGCGGTGCGCGAGACCCCGTTGAACGGGCAGACGCTGCGGCACCTGGTGGCGCTGGACGAGGCGGGCGCGGTCGTGCTGCCGGCCTCGCCGGCGTTCTACGCGGGGGCCGTGCACATCCAGGACCTGGTGGACTTCGTCGCGGGGCGGGTGCTCGACGCGGCGGGGGTGGCGCACGGGCTGTACCGGCGCTGGGACGGGGAACTGGGCGGCGCGCTGCCGACGGCGAGCGCGGCGGACACGGGCGGTGCGGGTGCGGTGGGCGTGGTCGGCCCCGGAAACGACGGAGCCGACGGTGCCGGATGATGCGCGGCGCCGTCGGCGTACGTACGTCGGCCGGACGCGGGGCGGTGGTCGGACCTCGTCGTCGAGGTCGGACGTCGCTCCGGCGCCGGGCCGGTGGGGTGTCTAGCGCTTGTTCGCGGGACGCGGCGCGCGGGCCTTGTCCACGCGCTGCGCGGCGGCGGGCTGGTGGGCACGGGATCGGTTGGCCAGCTCCTGAAGCTGTCGCATGTGGGCGTAGGCCATCTCGATCGTGTACACGGTGAACCACTCCTGAAGATCGTCATTGATCTAGTTGAAAGATTCACAGGGTGTTGACCCTGTGCGCCTTTGATTCTATACGTAGACTTGCTGAATCGCCGAATAATGGAAGGCCCCAGACACATGGACGCGGTGGACAGGCAGCTCATCCAGGCACTCCGGGAAAACGGACGCGCCTCCTACGCCGAACTCGGTCGGCTCGTCGGGCTCTCCGGCCCGAGCGTCACCGACCGGATCAACCGCCTGGAGACCGCCGGGGTCATCACCGGCTACCGCGCCACGGTGGACTCGGCCTCGCTGGGCATGGGCGTGACCGCCCTCATCGGCATCTCCCTCTCGGACGCCGCCGACCACGAGGACGTGGCCCGTCGGCTGCGCGACCTCACCGAGATCGAGGACTGCTGGTTCATCGCCGGCGACGACTCCTACATGCTCAAGGTGCGCGCCGGGGACGTGGACGGGCTGGAGCGGATCATCCGCAAGCTCTCCTCCACCAAGGGCGTCTCGCGCACCCGCACCACGATCGTCCTCTCCACCAAGTGGGAGAACCGGGTCGGGGAGCTGCCCGAGGACGCGTGAGAGTACGGTGGGCCGGGTGACCGCGGCCCGGCCCTCGTGGCCCGGGCGACGCGGGCGCGCGGGCGGTACAGGCAGTACGGCCAGGCAAGACGGACAAGACGACAGGGCACGGGAGGCGACCGGCTGATGGACGCGGGGCTCAAGCGGGAGCTGGAGGAGAAGGTTCGCTCCGGCGAGCGGCTGACCCGGGAGGACGGCATCGCCCTCTACGCGTCGGACGACCTCGCGTGGCTGGGCGGACTGGCCCACGAGGTGCGCACGCGCAAGAACGGCGACGTGGTGCACTTCAACGTCAACCGTCACCTCAACATGACCAACGTGTGCACCGCCTCGTGCGCGTACTGCTCCTTCCAGCGCAAGCCGGGGGAGAAGGACGCGTACACGATGCGCATCGAGGAGGCCGTGCGGCTGGCCAAGGAGATGGAGGGGGAGAACCTCACCGAGCTCCACATCGTCAACGGCCTGCACCCGAACCTGCCGTGGCGCTACTACCCGCGCTCGCTGTCGGAGCTGAAGAAGGCGCTGCCGAACGTCTCGCTCAAGGCGTTCACCGCCACCGAGATCCACCACTTCGAGAAGATCTCCGGGCTGCCCGCCTCCGAGATCCTCGACGAGCTGATCGACGCCGGCCTGGAGTCGCTGACCGGCGGCGGCGCCGAGATCTTCGACTGGGAGATCCGGCAGCACATCGTCGACCACGACACCCACTGGGAGGACTGGTCGCGGATCCACCGGCTCGCGCACGAGAAGGGGCTCAAGACCCCGGCCACCATGCTGTACGGGCACATCGAGGAGCCCCGGCACCGGGTGGACCACGTGCTGCGGCTGCGGGAGCTCCAGGACGAGACCGGCGGCTTCCAGGTCTTCATCCCGCTGCGCTACCAGCACGACTTCGTGGACATGAAGGACGGCAAGGTCCGCAACCGCCTCCAGGCCCGCACCAGCATGGCCACGGGCGCGGAGGCGCTGAAGACCTTCGCGGTCTCGCGGCTGCTGTTCGACAACGTGCCGCACGTGAAGGTGTTCTGGGTGATGCACGGCGTGCTGACCGCGCAGCTCGCGCTCCAGCACGGCGCCGACGACATGGACGGCTCGGTCGTCGAGTACAAGATCACGCACGACGCCGACGACTACGGCACGCCGAACAAGCTGACCCGCGAGGACCTGCTGGAGCTGATCCAGGACGCGGGCTTCCGGCCGGTGGAGCGCAACACGCGCTACGAGATCATCCGCGAGTACCCGGGGCCGGACGCGGAACGCCGCGAGTCCCCGCAGCCGATGCGCCTCTGATCACGCTCACGAGCGCGCTCGCGAGCGCTGTCACGCGCGCGCCGGCCGGCGCCGTCGACGGGCCCCGTTCCCCGGGTGGGGGGCGGGGCCCGTCCACGTGTCGGAAGGGCCGGCGGAGTGTCAGAGGTAATGCTTAATCTTGCCCTGTGACCATTACCGAATCGCGGGGCGTCACGGCCGGGACCGAGGCCCGGTCCGCCGCCGCCCCCAGCACCCTGCCGCTGACCTTCACCTTCGAACCGGCCGTCGACGAGCCGCTGCGCGCCGGCCTGCTCGACCTGTGGGTGGACGTCACGAACGCGGGCGGGGCCGTCGGCTTCGTCGGCCCCGTGGACGCCGCGACCGTCCGCCCCACCCTCGCCCGCCAACTCGCCGCCGTCGCCACCGGAGACTCCCGCCTCCTCGTCGGCCACGACCCCGACGGCACGGTCCGCGCCATGGCCGTCCTCACCCACAACACCCACCACCTGCGCCGGCACTGGGTCTGGGCCTACTGCGTCATGGTCCACCCCGACCGGCAGGGCGGCGGCCGGGGCCGGGCCCTGATGACCGCCCTCGCCGACGCCGCCCGCACCCTGCCGGGGGTGGAGGCCATCCGCCTCGGCTGCCGGGGCGGGCTCGGCCTGGAGACCTTCTACGCGGCCTGCGGCTACCAGGAGGTCGGCCGCGTCCCGGCCGCGATCCGCGTCGCGGAGGGCGACGACCGCGACGACGTCACGATGCTCCTGCGCCTGCGCTGACGCGCCGACGGGGGAACCGGGAAGAGGGGGGAAGCGATGTTCGCGGGTGCCGCGAAGAAGGTGGTCGACCACAGGGCGGTGGCCCGGGTGTTGATCCGGGGAACGCTCACGGACCAGGAGCTGTTCGAGCAGGCACTGACGGCCGCCGAATGGCCGTTCTTCGACAAGCGGGGGCGACAGGCGTCGTACACGGAGGACACCCTGGCCTGGTACACCGTCGAGGTCCGGTTCGCCGGGTCCCGGTTCCGCGCCGTGACGGGGGCGCGGGAACGCCTCCAGGCCCTCGTGGACGGGGCCCGGCTCGACGGGGTCGTCCAAGCCGTGGACCTGGTGGAACGCGACCGCCCGGACCTCCCGCAGTGGTCGGCGTACCAGGCCGTTTCCGAACTGCCCGCCGGCGCGGGCCCCCTTCGGCGGGCGCTCCGGCACTGCGAGTCGTGGGCGGTGCCGCTCGGGCTGCGGGACACCGGTCGGCAGGTGCACGCCGCCCGGATCGGCGAGGCCCGAGCCCTGGGCGCGCGCCGCCTGCCGGGCGCGGAACCGCCGGGGCCCGCGGCGTGGGACATGCGCTCACCGCAGCACGGTGCGGCGCGGGGTGCCGAACGACCGTTGAGCCCGGCACGGGCCGTTGACCGTCAAATGCGCCTACTCCAGGTGCCCGCTCTTTTCGCGTACCTGTGTGGAGTGTCGGTAGCAGTTTCGCGGGCAGCTCCCGGCGGTGGGCTCGTTTTCGAGGCCGCCCTCCTCGTGGTGCTTGTTCCGGTTGCTGCATGCATTATCAGGAAGATGAGGCGTGGTTCCTCCATGCCAGGGGCAGTGGTCACGAGCTCGCTAGCGATCGGTCTTTTCGCCGCAGTCGGCCACAGCATGGTGGTGGCCGCGCCCACATCCGGAGACCGTGCCTGGATGTGGGCGGTGGGATTGGCGATCGCCTACGTTTTGTTCGTAGGTATCTGGATGCTGGCGCGACAGGGCTCCTGGAGTCGTGTGCTGCCTTGGCTCGTCCCGGTCCTGATCCCGTTCACGCCGGTGTTGCTGCCGGGGATTGGCCTTTTGCTTCCCGCCTATTATTTGGACAACTTCAATCTCGATGCGGAGGACGTCGAAATTCCGTTGCTGTTCAAGTTCGTTGCCGGGATCAAGCTCCTGTGGGCAATGAGTCCCTGGCTGATCGTGCCGGCGCTGCTCGGATATGTGAAGCACCTTCATGCCTGGGTGCGCGATGCGTGGATGGCGCGCGCCATGGGGATGTTCCTGTCCAGCGCTTTCCTGCTCATAGGGTTGTTTTCTTTTGGGACGGGTCCGGCTGCGGAGGCGGGTGCGCGAACGGTTCGCGCCGCGAAGACCGGAGGCGACCCCGTGCCCTACTACGGCATCGACCCCGAGTGGGTGTGCGTGCGGCCCGTCGTGGACCTCGACAAGCTGCCCAGCGACGGCGGGATCGTCGATCCGGGGCGGGCGTACCTCGCCATCGGGGACGCCGGCGGGACCGTCGCCCTGTGGGACGCGGCGGCGGGGACGGCGGTGAAGGTGCCCATGGGGCGGCTGCGGATCGTGCCGACCGACACCCCCCGGGCGGGTTGCCGGTGAGCGCGACGTGCTTCACTGGTGGGGCATTACCGGACGCATGGAGAGAGAAGGGGTCCCCGTGTCCCTCAAGTCGAACGCCACGCTGCGCTACTCCGCGCTGAGGATCGGCATTTTCGTCGCCTGCTTCGGCTTGGTCTGGGGTCTGATGGCGCTCGGCGTGATCCCCATGGCGGCCAACCAGGGCAACCTCGCCTGGGTGCTGATGCTGGCGATCGTGATCTCCGCGCCGCTGTCCTTCGTGCTGCTGCGCAAGCAGCGCGACGAGATGTCCGAGGTCATCTCCGACCGCGTCTCCTCGGCGAAGGGCCGGCTCAAGGCCAGCCAAGGCCAGGAGGACGTGGCCGACGACGCGGCCCGCACCAAGGCCTGAGCCCACGCCGGGCCCCGACCGACCGTGAGCCCGTCGGCGTGGGCACTCAGCACCTCGCGAGGCACGTGCGCGAGCAGCGCGCCCGCCCCCGGATCGACGTAACGCACCACCGAACGGCACGCCGATCCGCTCCCGCGCCCACCGTTCAGCCGGCGAGGACTCCGGGTTCGGGGCTTCGGGCGGACCGCGTGAGGTGGCCGGGTCCGCGCCCCGGTCGGACCGGTCGAAGGGTTTGGGCCCGGGGGCGGCGGTCGGGCCGAGTGTGAGGGCTCGGCTCGGGGCCGGCGTGTCGAGGCATGCCCACACTCCCTGCGGGAACACGGTCTTGCCCGCCGCGCCCGCCGGCACCACCCCTCCCCGGCACCCCCGTTACCGTCTTCGTGGCTCCGCAATGGAGCTACCGGCCTTCGGGTCTGGCATGACTTCCCCCCTGTTGCGGTTGATGATCCGGGGGGTGGTGTCACCGGACCCTGAGGCATCGACGGACCGCTGATGAGGGGCTTGAGCACAGGCGTGACCCGAGCCGGAGGAGCTCTCCGCAATGTGGATGTGGCAGTGCGGTGCCCAGGCAAGGCCGGACGAGAGCGTGAGTGGAGAGGCATGCACTGCCCAACACGGAACCCAAGCTCCGCGAGCTCTTCGCGAAGTCGCAGGCCGAGCATGGAACGGTGTTGGTCGTGGTCGACCAGCCGCCCTCGATCGGGGCCCTCCCGCCGGCCGTGGCCCGGGACATGGGGGGCGAGGTCGCCGGCCTTCCCGGCCTGACGACGCGACGGATCGCCGACCTCTACCCTGGCGAGGCGAAACCCGATGCGAAGGACGCGTTCGTCATCGCCGACGCCGCCCGCGCGATGTCCCACACGATGCGGGTGATCGACGGCGAGGCGACCAGGGTCGCGAACCGCCTGTACGGCCTGCTGACCCAGTTCCATCCGTCCCTGGCACGGTACTGGGACCGAGGTTGCAGCACCCTGCAGTCCTGACGCCGCTGGAGCGGTTCGGGTCACCGACACAGATACGCAAGGCGGGCCGACGGCGGCTGGTCACGGTGCTGCGGCCGAAGACGCCGCGGATGGCCGAGCGGCTGGTCGAGGACATCTTCGCCGCGTTGGACGAGCAGGCCGTGATCGTTCCGGGGACCGAGGCGGCCGCGTTGATCGTCCCGAGCCTGGCCGGGTCCCTGACCGCCGTGCTTGAGCAGCGGAAACCACTGGCGGGGCTGATCGAGGAACTCTTGGAGGCCCATCCTCTTTCGAAGGTCCTGAGGTCGATGCGGGTAGTCGGCGTAAGGACCGGCGCCCGCATCCTGATCGAGGTCGGCGACGGCAGCACCTTCCCGACCGCCGGCCCCTCGCCGCCTACGCCGGTCTAGCCCCTGCCGCCCGGAGTTCCGGCCCGTCAATCCGCGGCGAACAGCCCTCCAGACGGGGAACCAAGCAGCTCAAACGGCCTTCTTCCTCTCCCCGTTCGCCGCCCTGGGCGGGCAAGCATCAGCCCCAGGCCCTGCGCTGCCTCGCCAGACGCCGGCCGACGCCCTCTTCGCGATGCTCCGCGACCGATCCTTCTGCGAACCTCAACCCGTCCGGGCGGCTTGAGACCTTCTTGCCCTCGGCCCCAGCTCATGGTCGGCTACGGCCATGGGGGACGAGAATTCCGGACACCTGGCACTCATCCGTCGCTGGCTCGCGGGCGAAACCGTCTACAACACGGTCGGCATCAAGATCGTCAGTGGCCCCTTCCGCGGACGGACCAAAATTGTCGAGCTCGACCAGTCAGGACTGCCACCCGAAGGCTTCCGAGGTCGCCCCGGTCAAACACCAGGCCCCTGGAACCCCACCGCCAAACACCTCTACCTGGCGGTCCGAGCCCCCGACACCTCTGCGGGCTGGATCTACGAGTACGCAGGCATCGACACAGCGGCGGACCCCTGACGCACGTTACGCCGCCACCAGGGCACCCCACCAGCTTGATCAAAGAGGTAGGGGCACCCCCAGGCAGCGGCGCCGCCTTCGGCGGCCGATGCGGACAGACCATGGGCGCGATCCGGTCGAGCTCGTGGCAGAGCGTGGGCCTGCCGTGCGAACCCGGCGGAGTCCGGCGACAGGCGCACGGCGAGCACCTGCACGGCAGGCTGCCGCACGGCGGGGGCTCCTGCACCGTGAGCGTTCGCACGGCGAGCACCCGCACGGCGAGCACCCGCACGGCGAGCACCCGCACGGCGAGCACCCGCACGGTGAAGTGCCGCACCGGCCGGTCTGCCGGGAAACCCGGCGGCCGTGGGGCCCGCGCCCGACCCTGCTCGTCGGTGTCCGGGGCGATGACGAGTTCCACCAGCGCCGGATCGGCCATGGTGGTGTGCGTGCCGGGCCGTGGCACTCGGCCCGTTCCACGGCGGCACCGCCCGCGAGTGCCAACCGTTCCGGCGGCGCCGCGTCCAAGGGGTACGGGGGACCGGGGCCGCTCTGACCAGACCCGCCCCACCTCGTCGAGCAGGGCCGGCGAGCCCTCGGGCAGGGGCGTGGCCTGCGGGGTCCTCGCGGCTACGGATCTGTCGTCGCGGTGGGTGCGCAGCACCTCGTCTGCGGTGTGCACGCGGGTCCCGATCGGCACTTCGCCAGTCCCGTCGAGGCCCCGGGCGAGAGCCGAGAGCCGACTCGCTGGCGGGGCAGGGTGTTGTGGAACGTCACGTTCCCGGATGGGCCCCCCTCCGCGTGCGGGTCCCGTTCGGTCAGGCGTATCGCCGGTGCCTCCATGGCCGCAGGCCGCGGGACAGGTGTCGGGCCTGTGCGCGGACCGGCCTGTGACGGTGACGGCCGGTGGCCGTGGCGCCGGGCCGGGCGCGGCCAGGGTGACCGGCGTGGACCCCGAACTCGCAGTCTTCGTACCCTCCCTGCCCCCCGCTCGACCTGCGCGATCCGGCGGCGCGCCGCCGGCCTCGCCGCCGCGTGCCCCGCCCCCGACACCTCCGGGCTCGTGATCACCGACCGCGCCGCCCCCGTTCTCGGCGCCCCTGACGGGCCGCTGCGCGTGTACCGGCGGGACGGGGAAGCCGGGACGAGGGGTGCGGTGCTCTGGTCGTACGGCGGCGGGGGTGTGTGCGGGGACTTCCACTCCGAGGGCCCGCTCACCGTGGCCCTTGCGCGGCTCACGGGGCGGGTGCCGGGTGCCGGGGGGGTGCCCCTATCTCTTTGGTCAAGGGAAACGAGGCTGCGTTGGGTCGTGGAGCCGGGCAGCATGGCGGTGTGGCTGATCTGCTGTGGGATGACGTGAGCTGTTTCTTCGACCCGGACCTCATGGGGTCGCTGCCTGATCTGCGGGTCCCGGATGCCTCGGTGGAGGACTGGCAGGCGGTCCTCGATCTTGTCGAGGCGAGGGGCTGGAAGTGCCAGTACTCCGAAGGCGAGAGGGTGCTTCCGGTGCCTCGGGCCGAGAGCGTGCTGTCCCGCCCGGCCGATGCTGAGTGCGCGGACCTGCGGGTCTGGCCGACTGCCGATGTGCTGGCGATCTTCCGTTTCCATGACGACGAGGTCATCGACTTCGACGTTGACCTGCGGGAGTTGCAGGGGCAGGAGCGACTGGATGTGTTCTGTGGCTTCTTGCGGGAGATCGGGCGCCGGTTGGGCAAGCCGGTCCTGATGGATCCGGAGGGCGACTACGGCCATCCGGTGCTCGGATTCGATGTTGAGGCCGACCGAGTCGTCCTCCTTGCTGAGCCGCTGGTCATGTGATCGCGGTCGCGGGCCGGGATTCGTAGAAGGTGCCGTCGCGGAGCATCGCGAAGAGGACGTCGGCCCGGCGCCGGGCAAGGCAGAGCAGAGCTTGAGTGTGGTGCTTCCCTTGGGCGATCTTCTTGTCGTAGTAGGCCCGCGATGCCGGGTCGCCCAGGGCCGCGAACGCGGAGAGGAGAAGGCTCTCTTGAGCTGCTTGTTCCCTCTTCGGGAGGGCTGTTCGCCGCGGATCGAGGACCCGGAACTGCGGGTCGCGGGGCGAGTCCGGCGTAGGCGGCGAGGTGGCCGGCGGTCGGGAAGGTGCTGCCGTCGCCGACCTCGATCAAGATCCGGGCTCCGGTCCTGACGCCGATGCCGGGCATGGACGTCAGGACCTTCGAAAGAGGGTGGGCCTCCAGCAGTTCTTCGATCCGTGCGGCCAGCAGTTTGCGCTGGTCAAGGACGGCGGCCAGGGACCCGGCCAGGCTCGGGACGATCAGCGCTGCCGCCTCGGTCCCCGGAACGGTGACGGTCTGCTCGTCCAGGGCGGCGAAGATCTCCTCGACCAGCCGCTCGGCCATCCTCGGCGCCTTCGGACGTAACAGGGTGATCAGGCGGCGTCGGCCGGCCTTGCGGATCTGGGCCGGCGACCCGAACCGCTCCAGCAAGGCCAGAACGGCAGGGTGCTGCAACCGCGGCCCGAGCACCCGCTCCAGCGAGGGACGGATCTGGGTCAGCAGGCCGTGGATCCGGTTCGCGACCCTGGTCGCCGCGCCGGCCAGGTCGTCGTCGAAGCCCACGATCATCTCCAGCTCGGCGATCGTCTCGTCCTCGCCGTCGATCGCCCTCAGCGTGTGAGGCATCGCGCGGGCCGCGTCCGCGATGATGAACGCGTCCCTGGCGTCGGTCTTGGCCTCGCCCGGGTAGAGGTCGGCGATCCGCCGCATTGTCAGCCCGGGGAGGTAGGCGACGGGGCAGCCCATGTCCCGGGCGACCGCGAGCGGTAGGGCCCCGATCGAGGCGGGCTGGTCGACCACGACCAGCACCGTTCCGTGCTTGGCCTTCAGCTTGGCGAACAGCTCGCGGAGCTTGGGCTCGGGCAGGCGCTTGTCGAAGGCCTTCTTGCCGGCCGGGGTGACTGCGGTGGCGTGGTGTTCGCCCTTTCCGACGTCCAGGCCGAGGAAGACGTCGATGTCGCCGGTGTCGATCACGCGCAAGCCCCTCCATCACGCTTTCGTCCGGCCTTGCCTCGGCACCGAGCTGCCACATCCACGTTACGGAGAGCTTTCCGGTCTTGGGTGAAGCCGGTGCTCAAGCCCCTCATCAGCGGTCCGTCGATGCCTCCGGGCCCGGTGACACCACCCCCCGGATCATCAACAACAAGGGGGGAAGTCATGCCGGACCCGAAGGCCGGAGGCCCCATTGCGGAGCCACGAAGACGGTAACGGGGGGGCTGGGGTTGGTGGGGCTGGGGGTTGGGGGTTGGGGGGCGTTTTCTCGGGTGAGGTGTTTTGGTGGTTGCCGGGGGCGGTGGCCGGGGTCTGTGTGGGGCCTCGTGGTGTGAGGGGTGGCTTGGGGGTTTGGGGGTTTGCCCTTGTGTAGGGGGTGAACGGGGTGGGGGGTGTCCAAGGGGTGAAACGGAAGCCGTGGGGTGGCGGGGTGCGCTTGATCACACGGGGTGGGAGGGCCCGGTGGGGGGAGATCTTCGCGCCGGCCGGGGTTTGTGGCGTGATTTCGGCGTTTTTCCGGATGCCCGAACGGGGTACCTCGGAGGGCGGAGGGGCCTCCGTGTGTCAGGGGGTCAAAGAACCGCTTTGAGATTCCCAAAGGAGAAGTGTTAGCTTATTCAACATGTTGACTGCACCCGCGCCCCTGACTGCCATGAGCACCCAGCTCGTGGCGCGCCTGCACGTCGACCTCTGCCGCCGCGTGTCCGCGGCCTGTTGTCGTCGTCGCTGTTGTCGCTGACCAGTCCCCGACTGAGCGTCCAGCGCCCCCGACAGCGGTCCCGGCCGGCCCCTTCGGCTGCCGCACCGCCATCCGCAGAAACGTTTCCCCGCTTTCCTCGTGCGTCATCCCCGGAGTGTGTCCGTGTCCGCTAACACGCAGGCCGACCTCGCGAAGCCCGCGAAGCCGTCCTTCAAGTTCCCCTTCTGGGCCCAGATCATCACCGGTCTGGTGCTCGGCGTCCTCTTCGGTTGGATCGCCCGCAGCCAGGACGTGAGCTGGCTGTCCACCACGCTGGAGCAGGTCGGCGACCTGTTCATCCAGTTGCTGAAGCTGGCCGTCGCCCCGCTCGTGTTCTTCGCGATCCTGGTGTCGATCACCAACCTCCGCAAGGTGAACAACGCGGCCCGCCTGGCCTCCCGCACCCTGCTCTGGTTCATGATCACCTCGCTGATCGCGGTCGCGATCGGCCTGGCCATCGGCCTGCTGACCAACCCGGGCTCCGGCACCGGTCTCACCCCGGCCGACGGCAAGCTGCCCAAGCGCACCGGCTCCTGGATCGACTTCCTGACCGGCATCGTCCCGACCGACGTGATCACGCCGTTCACCGAGCTGAACGTGCTCCAGATCGTCTTCATGGCCGCCGTGGCCGGCATCGCCGCCCTGCAGCTCGGCGACAAGGCGCAGCCCGTCCTGAACCTCTCTCAAGCCGTGCTGGAGCTGCTCCAGAAGGCCCTGTGGTGGGTCATCCGCCTGGCGCCGCTCGGCACCGTCGGCCTCATCGGCACCGCCATCGCCACCTACGGCTGGGACCTGCTCGGCAAGTACGCCACCTTCACCGTCGACGTGTACGTCGGCTGCGCCCTCGTGATGTTCGTGGTCTACCCGCTGCTGCTGGCGACCGTCGCCAAGGTCAACCCGCTCAAGTTCTTCAAGGGCGCCTGGCCGGCCATCCAGCTCGCGTTCGTCTCCCGCTCCTCCGTCGGCACCATGCCGGTCACCCAGAAGGTCACCGAGCGCCTCGGCGTCCCGAAGGACTACGCCTCCTTCGCCGTCCCGTTGGATAGTATCAGTTAACCCACTTGTACGCTGACCTGCGGAAACGCGCCCCAGACGCCCCCCGGACCGCTTCCGGCAGGGGCTCTTGTTGTATCTGGGGGCAGACAGCCGGAAGCCCCGGCCACCTGTCACGCGGACGGGTGGTCGGGGCTCTAAGATGGGCTCAGGGCCCCCGGACAATACGACTGTCCGGGGGTTCTTCGGCTATCGCCCGTACGGGCATCTGATGCCAGGGCGGGGGCAGGCCACCAGGGCGCGGGAGACGTAGCGGCCGGTCTTGGAGTAGTAGCCCCACACAGCGTCAGCGCCCCGGCTCAAGTCATCGTCCACGTACTTCATGCGCTCATCTAGTGAGAAACTCTCTTCGGACAAGTACACGTGCTCTTCGGCCCCCGCACGCATCCACGCGGACGCCTCTTTTGCGCCTGCCGGGGTGTTTTCGAATGTCTCTGCCACGTGGCGGGCGGGCTTCATGAGCCAATGCGCGATTTCAAGGGGCGGGGTCGGCTGGTTGGGATCGGTCCTGATGTTGTCGGCAGGTCGTTCATGACCGGTCCACGCGAATCCATGCCAGTGGTTTGCAACGTCCATTTGGCCAGCCTTCCCAAAGAGAGGGGCCGATTCCCCAACGTTCAGGGAATCGGCCCCGGTTCACGTCAGTCCTGAGCGTACCGGCTCAGGGTCAGTACTGGCGGCCGTCGTCGCTGTCGCCCGTGGTCGGGTTGCCGCCCCCGCCGTCCGAGTCGCTGCTCTCGTCGTCGTCGCCGCCCCGGAGGATGACCCACTTGTTTTCAACGTCGATCATGTGCCTTGCCCTTCTCTCGTTGGGTGGTGCATGACTTTCGGGTGTTACTTACCGCTCCGGGGGCCTGTGCCGATAGCACCTTCCTGTGCACCTGGAGCGGTACCCACTCTGTGAGGAATGGGGTCTTGCCCGCCCCTGCCGGAATGCGAATACGCCGTGGGGACAACATTTCGCGGGAAGGTCCGGCAGGGACGGAATCTAGGGAGGAGTCATCAGGCTTCCTCTAGTACTGGCGCGCCGGAAAGGGTGCACAGAGTGTTCCCGTCTCCGGCTGTGTGCCGTGCAAGCCTGTGGTGGGCATCCAGGTACACAAGACGCTCACATTCAGAAGAGGGGCAACGGAGGGTACGAATCTGGCCCGTTCTGTCATCGCGAAAGAAGTGCTTTGCGAAGTGGCCGGTAGCTCGCGGATCAGCGAGCGCAACCACGATGTTGGGCGGTCCGCCTGTACTCGTCATCGGCGCATCACCAGCGTTGCCCCCAGGAAGAGACCGATGGACCCGCTGACTACGCTGATGAAGACCGGGCCAGCGAAGGAAGCCACACGGTCGTAGGCGCGGCGTGCTGCCGACCGGCCCTTACGCACTCGGCGCACGGGACCTTGCACGGCCGGATTGCTTCCGATGCTGGCACGTGCCGGGTGATCGGTACGGCCATTCATGCGCTCCCTTTCCGTTGCCTTTTCCACGCATGCCGTGAGAAGCCCGGGAAGGTGGTCCTTTATGGCGCGGGCTTCCTTGTCGGCAAGGATTTGCGCGAATCCGGCGTCAAGCTCGGCGCGCTGATCCGGCGTGAGCTTGAGGAAGAACAGTTCTTCGGCTTTCATGCCTGCCCCCGCTCTCGTTGCTGCCATGCCGTGATCACGTCGTCATCGGTGGCGTACGTGAGCTTGCTGGGGTCGGCATCCCAGTTGTCTCCGCCACCAACCGGCCGTAGGCGGAGCCTGCCGTCTACGGGCCCCAGCACGCGCCCCACGCGCCCCGTGGCGCCGTCAACCACAACGTCCCCTTCCTCAGGCGCATGCGGATGCTGACGGGCCGTCTCAGGGGCGTTCATGGCAACCGCCTGAGTGCGGCAAGGGTGCGTACCAGCCCACGGACGTCAGAGTCTCGGGCGATCAACGGCGCGTCCAACCAGTCCGGCCGTAGGCGGAAGAAGTCGCGCCGCGCTATGGCTTCGGCCAGCTCCGCCGTGCCGTGCGTGCGCCTGCTGGGGGTTCTGGTGGTGCTGGTCATGGTCGGGTGCCGTGCCTTTCGGTCGGTCCGTGCAATTGCATGACTCTCACTCACACCATGGGCCTGAGCCCCTAGTCTGACTACGGGCCACCTAGTGGAGTTGAAGGGACTAGGGCGCATATGCCAGCGAAACAGGAAGCCGACCCGTTCCACAGCCCCGCCCACTGGATCGGGTACGTGGTGCAGCAGTCGCGTACGAGCAAGACGCGTAGGGCGGCAGGCGCGGCGCTTTCGCAGTCCGCGTTAGCTGTGGAGACAAACACCAATCAGACCCGGATCAGCGAGCTTGAACGGGGCCTGGTGCCGCCGGACGTACCGCTTGCGCGTGAGCTTGAACGGGTCCTTGACCTACCGCCGGACGCTCTTGTTGCCGTCGTGCGGCAGATGCGTGACACGAAGGTTCGGGACTATGCCCAGCCGTACATGCGGCGTCTGTTCGACGCGGAAGCGATCTATCACGTGGGTATCGCGACGGTTCCGGGCACACTCCAGACGGAGCGCTACACAGCCGCACTGATGGCCTCAGGCATGGTCGGCGCGCATCCCGAAGATGTCCGCTCCCTGGCACATGAACGCTGGGAGCGCGCGCAGGAAATACTGACCCGTTCCGACCCGCCGCACGTGACCGTGATCCTGTACGAGGGGGTACTACATGCCGAGCTTGGCGATCGGTCCGCCGTCGCGGATCAGCTTGAGTACCTACTCAAGGTGGCGAAGCTGCCGCACGTCAGCATCCGCATTCTGCCCTTCTCGGCACCTGTGATTGCTGGCCTGTTGACGTTGCTCACCTTCGACCGGGGCGCTGGGCGTGCCGCCTACACAGAGGGGCATGCATGCGGGGCCCACACCGAAGAACCGGCCGATGTAGCAGAGTCTCAGCGGGTCTATGATCGGCTGTCAGAAGAGGCGGAACGCCCCGCCCGGTCTCTGGACATGATCCGCGAAGCACTGGAGCGCATGACATGAATGCCAACGATCTCACCGGATGGTTCAAGTCCTCGTACAGCGGGGGCGTCAATGACTCCTGTGTGGAGATCAACCCTTCTGCTGCCCCCGTCATCCTGGTCCGTGACAGCAAGGTCACTGACGGACCAGTCCTCAAGGTGTCGGCTGGCGCCTTCGCCGCACTTGTTGGCCTGGCCCGCACGGACGTCTGACGCTGCCCAACTCTCCACCTGAGCCCCGTCTCTCCACCCCCTTCGGAGAGGCGGGGCTCTTCGCTACCCTCAGTAGAATTTTGAGGCCCAGCCGGCCGCACCGTCGGGGGTGCGAAACGGACATTCACGCACATGACAGGCGCCGCGGAATTGACTCTCTGTAATATGGGCCCGGTCAAGGCATGGTCTCGCTTTTGAGACAGGACTAGAAGCCTTGTACGTCCGTCTGGCAGGCTCGCAGAGCGAAGCCCTACCAGGGCACTGAACCTGTCCTGGTAGGGCTTCTGTCACGCCGCTAGGGCCCCCACGGGCCAATGCGTCCAAGGCTCAGCGGCCGGTACGAGTCGGCCCGTCTCTGGGGACTCTTTCCACTCGTAGTGGCCCATGAGTTCGCCTGTCGGCACGGACCGAACCAGAACACGGAAGTGTCCCGCCGGGTGGCCCAGCAGCAGACGCGCGGCCATGGTCGAGTAGGTGACCAGAGCGCGCATCAGTTGGTCTTCGGTGTTCAGCCAGTCGTATGCGTCCCCGAACCCTGCCCCGGGCGTACGCCATCCCCGATCCATGCTGAACACCTGAACCGTCAGCACCGCATTCGGTGCTGTCTTGCTCCCCATCATTCAACCCCCCGGTTGCGGAGACAGAAGAGGGCCGGGCGTACCTCCCGTGCGCGCCCGGCCCCTGGTGGTGACTAGTCGTTGGCTAGTCCCACTCGATGTCTTGCGGTGCCATCGGCGCTGATTCCGTCGGGGCCGGATTGACCGGCACTGAATCCCAACGGGTGTCAGCAGATGCGGCGGCGGTTCCGGTGAGGACCAGGACCGCGCTGCTGGCCGCTAGGGCCAGTGCTGCTATGACCCGCTGTGGCTTGGAGGGGTGCATGTCAGTTCTCCTTGTGATGTTCGCGTACTACCTAACGTGAGCAAATTGTGAGGCGTGGCTTTGCGCACATTTGAGCGACATAACCGTTTGAGCTGCCATGATGGCAACCGGTTTTGCCGTACGCATATGCGTTCGAGTCACGTTCTGTAGTTTGCCCTGTACGGGTGAACGCGCTCAAGGGGACGCGGGCTAGACGGTTCTCAGTCAGAAAGTTTCTAGGGGGTGAATATGTCGGCAAATGCGGACAAGAGCCGACGTAGGCCGCTTTTGTCAGATACCGCATGGGAGTTGGTACTCCGACTGCGCGCCGGACAGAAGGCGCGGCGGGGTGAGGCGGGACTAGATGAGCTCACTGCCGCCGGTCTTGCGGTATGGGAGTCAGGGGCAGGCGGGTACATCGCGACAGACGCGCGCCACGCTGAGCGTGCCTACATTCAGCGCATGCATCGTGAGAGCAGAGCGGCGCTCAGGAACGCGGAAGCAATGCAGACGCTCAGTGAGGAATTGCGACGCGTAGCCATATCTGACGAAGAGTCAGGCGTGCGGGTCCTTTCGCATATTGATACGGTCAAAATGGAAATCGGCGCTGCCGCCGACGCTGCCGAAGTATCCGTATTCACGTCACACCCCAAAGTGCGTTTTGCCGACACCCTTACGAACGCATGGGCTACAGGCAGGGTCCTGGTAGAGCGTGGCCTTACATTCAAAACGATCTACTTGGACAACGCGCGCACTCGCCAACCTGAACAAGAGTACGTCGCGAAGATGACCGCCATAGGCGGTGAGATCAGAACCGCACTTCCCCCCTTTGAGCGAATGATCATCTTTGATGAGCGACTGGCATTCCTCACAGACCATGAGGGTGATCAAGAAACCAAGCCTGCCGTCATGGTCACACACCCCAGCCTTGTGCGGTTCATCGTGAACGTCTTTCATCAGCAGTGGGACCGGGCTGAACCGTGGGATGTGGAAACGGTGTCAGGAGTAACCACGCTGCGGACGCGGGGAATCCTCAGGCGCCTTTCTGCGGGCATGCCGGTTAAGGCCATTGCTCAAGCCCTCAAGATCTCCCCCGCAACGCTCTATACGGACATGAAAGCCCTCAGGGAACACCTGGGGGTGGAAACGGATTGGCAGGTTGCTATGTGGTGGGCGACATCCGAAGAGGCCCGCAAGGAGCGTGAAAGGGACAGATGAGTAAAGGCTTACGAGGAAACGCGAAAGGGACCACCTACTGAATTAGTAGGTGGTCCCTCTGTCGTTCTGTAGCTAGAGCGCGTTCACTCGCTCAATCCACTTGCGCGCCCCTGATCGCTCCGCAGTGCTCCATTCCTTCCCGTCGCTGACGATTGCCCTTGCGTACTCAGTGAAGCGGTCCAGCGTGGCCCGTGTGCCCTGTACGGCCTTGCTGTAGCTCTTACCGTGGCGCTTGATCTTGCCGCCCTCAAAGGCAAGGCGAGCGGCCTTGCTGAGTTCGTCTGAGTCGCAGATTCCGGCGGCAAGGCCGGAGCAACTGACGAACTCGACGAACGCACCCGGCATGGCTACCGTGTGGAGCACTTCACCCGATACGACCGGGTGAAAAGCGGCGGCAACCTCTTCGGCCGTGGCGTACTCAGCGGCAATCGCTTCGTTGGCTTCGAACGCAACCGGCACGTAGTCCGCGCTGCCATGGTCGGCAGCGTTGCGCACTCGGCGCAGTAGGTCAGCCGCTACGGTGAGCGGCAGCACCCCAGAGAACTCAAGCCCCTCAGCCCAAACGGTCCAGCCCGCCTCGGCCTGCCTCAGTTCACTCATTCCCAACCCCTTCGTCCGTCCTGCTCTGACTTGGCCGACCATACGCGAAGGGTCACCTACTAATCTAGTAGGTGACCCCAACTCGTTTGAGTGACTAGCTCACGCGTTGGCGTTCGTCAGCCAGACACGTCCCTGGTTCGCTGCCCATGTGCGTCCATCGTTGTCCGTCTGCTCTTCGTAGTTGGACACCAGCCACTCAACGGCGCTTCGCCAGTTGACCGACGTGCCCAGAGTGGGCCCCTCGTTCTTCACGGTCTCGTAAACCTCCTTGGCCGTCTCGGGGGTCGGATCAGTGCCGATCATCTCGCCCAGACGCACCAGGAACGCCGTACGGTCTGCCTTGTTCGCCATGCTGAAACCTCTTCTGTGGTGTTGTGGGGGCCGGTAAGGGCCCCCGGGCGATACGACCACCCGGGGGCTTCCTGCTCAGTAGCGATACTTGCTGCGGTCGATGTTGTCGGAGTAGCTCACAAGCTGAATGTTGACGTACTGGCCGGATGCCCGTCCGATGCAGCGAACCGCGTCAAGCTCATCAGCGTACGTGTGGGTGATCTCTTCCGTGACGTTCGTCTCCGGGTCGGTGAAGTTAAAGGTGACCGAGTAGGGGCCGTAGGGCTCAAGGTGGGCCGGAACCTTAACGCTCACTGTCTTGCCTTCCGTTCGGGGTTGTTCTTACGAGGAAGACACTACGGGTTCGGAACCTTCCGATCAAGTCTATTCGGCAAAGAGGCACCTACTAAATTAGTAGGTGGTCCGCTTGAACTCCCTTACCCATGCGCGCTCTTCACGTCGCCGCTGCTGCCCCTTGTCGTAATGGTTCGGGTCGTGGCCGTGGCAGCAGTACCACTTAGGCTTTTGGGTCCATCGGGACCGCGCCATCATGCGACGGATCATTTCGGTAACACTCCTTTACCAAACGAAGGGACCACCTACTACTTAAGTAGGTGGTCCCCATGGAAGTGGTTACGCCTGAGCATCACCGGCTAGGAACTGGGCCACGCCTAGAACATCCTCAGGGAAGTACCCCGCAGGCCATGCGTATGTGTCCAGTAGGGCCCGTGCGGCACGCCATATGTCGGACCGGTCGGCAACGTACTCCGCTGCCCGCTGAGCCTCGCCCGTCAGCTTAGGGGGCTTGAAGTAACTCACCAGCGCGGACGCGGGGAAGTGAAGCGGCCAAGCTCGGCGTCAAGACGCTTTGCAGCCTCGGCGCGGGCAGCATGCACGCCGATCGGGTCCGGCTTGATGCGCGCGGTCTCACTCGCCTCTATGAGCCACAGTCCGAACGCGCGGGCCTGAGCCGGGGTCATCCTGGCCCGGTCGCCCGGGACGGCAACCGAAACGAAACCCTCTTCCTTGTCTGTGAACCAAGCCAGGATTCGGCCGGTCTCCGCGCTGAGCGTGGCTTCGGTCTTCTTGATGATGTTCAGCATGTCGTCTCTCTCCGGTGTGTTCGGGGTTCTATCGGGGCTTGGGTGCGAGTGATTCCACTCAGACTGTTTCACCCTTGAGGTACAGCTCAGCGAAGCGAGCGTGACCCTTGGCGCGGTTCTGCCGGACCTGAGCCTTGGGCATGTCCAGCCACGCGGCAAGCATGTCTTCGTTGTCCGTACCGAAAGCCATGGGGGCAGGGGTTATGCCGTAGGTGCCCCGGATGACGTCACCCTTGCGCTTGCCCATCTTGTCCAGCGTCCGGCGCACGCGCACGCGGGCTTCCTTCCGGCGGGCAGACTCGATGTCCGAAGCGGTCGCAAGGTCTTCCGGTACGCCGTACGTGCTCACGATGGTGTCCCCAAGGGTGCGGTCTTCCCCGCCCTCAGAGTCGGCGCCAATCGGGGCGTCCAGCGAGTCAGTGCCCTGCCAAGCCATACGGGCCGAGTAGGCACGCTCAGGGGACATACGACGGTCACCCATGAAGTCAGCATCCTGCACAAGCCGTTCAGCCTCGTACGGGTCACCGGCGGCAGCGCTCAGGGCCGTCTCAAAGAACTTGCTTGTGGTAGTGCTGACGCCCTGCCGGGTTTCTTCGCGACGGGCGGCACTGATAGCGCCGGAGACGTGCCGGTCAATGTAGGTGAAGAACTGCGCGGGGTCTTCGCCCTCAAAGGTGGAGATCACTTCCCACACGGTTACGCGGCCAACCTGGGCAAGCTCTTCGGCAAGGCTGTGGTTAACGCTTCCGCCGCTCGCAGCATGCTTGCGGGCAATCTGAATGACTCGCTCTTCCGTCTCCCGAATCAGGTGGGTTACGGCGTCAAGGTCATTGTTCTTCGCTGCGGTGATCTGCTCAGCGGTGATGTTCAGCATGGGGACTCTCCAACACGTTCCGGTGGGTTCCCTGGCCCTTGGGGGCGAGGGATTCCAGAACGGGGCTGTGAGAGCCGCTGATCAGTTGTGAGCTAGGCCACAGTCGGTTTTAGGCACGGGGGTGCCACGGAAACCGAGCGTGAGACAACGACAGACCTAGCCCCGTCTGGGGTGCTGACGGGGCTTGATCAGGGCCGTTCGTCTTTGCTGAACCTGAACCTAGGAGCAAAGAGAGGCGGGGAGCGCGGGCATTATCAGGCAGTGATTTCGACCTAGCGCATTTCGCCGGGAAGAGATCACCCTTAAGAGGTAAAGCCCCTACTCCTTAAGTAGGAGTAGGGGCATGGTTTGGTGACGAGTAAGTCTCGACCACCTACTAATTCAGTAGGTGGTCAGTAGTCGGCTCCGTACAGAGAGCCCCATGAACGCTTCCCAATCTCCGCTTCCGCTTCGATGGGTACGCCGAAGAGTTCGAACGTCATGCATCGCTCAATCTCGCGCGCGATGTCTGCTGCATCCCCCTTTGGGACGCTTGCCAACACTTCGTCATGGATAGGCAAGCGGAGGTAGTCCAGTAGACCGGCTTCCTGCATGTTCAGCATGGCTTGCCCCAAGACATCCCGGGCTGTGGACTGGCAGGCGTAGTTCACAACGGCATATGTGCGGTCACGGTCCAGGGGGAGACGTCGCCCCGTTGCCGACACGTGAACCATGCCGGTCTGGAAAGCCTCGCGCTGCCACCGGACGGAAGCCCGCTTGACTTCCGGGTATACGCGGTCATATGCGGCCATTGCCGCACGCACTTCGTCTACAGGCGCACCGGTCTGCCGCTGAATAGTGGCAAGCCCACCCCCGTACACCTTGCCGAACGCAATTCCCTTAGAAATCTTGCGGTGCTTGTCGGTGAAGTCCGGGCCGAATACCATCCGTGCCGTGAAGGAGTGGAGATCCTCCCCGTTTCTGATTGCCGATTTCATCTGCTTGACGTCGGCAAGCGCGGCCAACACCCTAAGCTCAACTGCCGCAAAGTCAGTGGACACCATGACGTGTCCCTCTTCGGCAAGTAGGGCCCGCCGGATTGTCTGGTCAGAAGACGGCAAGGTCTGCAAAGCCGGGCGCGTGATAGACATCCTGCCCGTGCGTGCAGCCATGGAATGCACGAATGGGTGTATCCGGCCGTCCGCATCCACGGTCTCAAGGAACGTGTCCGCGTAGGTAGTGCACCACTTGCCCGCACGCTTGGCCCTGAGCACAGCATCGGCAAGAGGGTTCGGCGTGCGCATGTGTACACGCTCCCACTGCATAGACATGTCAGCGAGGGAGAGCAATACGGCCTTGTCCACCTTGACGTTGCCGGATGCCGTGGTCTCAGTCAGGGTCTCGCCCATGCCCATGAGCGCTTCGGCAATCTGCTTGGTTGAGTTGACGTTCTCAACCCCGTACCGGCGGGCAACGTCGTTGTACTCCGCCTCTTCCTCGCGCAGGATGCCGGATAGAGTGGTGACGTAATCGACGTCAAGCACCATGCCTTTGCGCTGCATCACTGCGCAGATGCGGGCTATGTGGTGCTCGTACTCAACAAGCACATCCCGCACCCCTAGCCGGTCAAGCTCAGCAGCAAGGATGGGGGCGAGACGGGAAGTCAAGATGACGTCCAAGCCCGCGTAAAGGTTGTAAGTGGGGTGCCTAAGGTCAATGCCTGCCCACCCGGTTGCCTTGGTGAGCCCCAGGGAGCGGAAGATGGCCGTAAGGTCCCCCTGAGTATCAGGGGCGGACCGGTCTACGTAGTAGCCGCTGAGCGGCTTGAGGCCGGTCCCAATTCCACCTTCTTGGGGTTGGCGCGGGTCCACCAATCCGGCCAGTAGTTTCGTGTCCACCGTACGCGGGGCGAGGGACTCAAGAGAGACACCCGCATGCCGGTCCAACACCAGCCAATCAAATGGAGCGTTGTGGATGCGGAAGCGCTGGACCACGCGAAGCGCGTACAGGGCGGCACTGACGAAGTAGCCCCCCAACTCCCAATGGATGACCCACGCGTTGTGCGCGTCGCCAAACTGAATCGTCCTCAGGCGGTAGCCGGTTGAGAACAGATCAAGACCCGTGGTCTCAGTGTCCAGCGCTACGGGCCCTTGCGCGTCAGCCTCAAGCACCCATGAGCGGAAAAGGTCTAGGTCCCGCTCATCCTCCGGCACGTGAACCGTGACGGTCTCGCCTGCCACGTTGTGACGGTAAATCTGCATTGCTGCCCCCCAGAGACAACTAAGGGGGATCACCTACTAATTCAGTAGGTGATCCCCCAATGGACGGGCGGATACGGTTACTTGGCGAAGATGCCCGGACCGGTAGCAGCAGGTGACTGACCGGCAATCCGGCAACCCACAAGCGCAATGCCCTTGTTGGTCTTCTTGCGGGTTACCCCGCGCTCTTCCATGGCGGTGTAAAACGTCGTGCGCGTCCAACGCTCACGTCCGGGGAGGTTCTCAGCCTCACACCACTCAAGGTAGAGATTGAACGCGTCATTGCCCGGCGTCTGGCACATGTCGTCACACGGTTCAAGCGCACCCGGATAGAACCCCGCGAGTGCATCGCTGGTCTCTCGGTATTCCTTGACGGCGCGCATAATGACCGACGGGTCTTGTAGCCCACCGGCGTACCACTCAACTGCACCCCGCACAGCCCACCGTGCGATTCCCTCAGCCTCAGCCATTAGCTTTGCGTCAAGGGTGTGATCCCGCTCATGGGGAGCGAACCAGCGCTTAAACGGAATCATCTTGACGCGTCGCCAAAGCCCCTCATCCTGCCCGCGAAACTTGGGCTTATGATTTGTCGCCAACATCAACAGGAAGGACGGCTTGAACTCAAAGTATTCCTGCCGGAGAAAGCGCGCGCTGATCATGTCTTTTCCGGTGACGCGCTTGAGAATCGCTTCCGACATGGGCTTGCCTGACTCGCCCTCGCTTGCCATGACCAACCGTGAACCCCTCAGGGCGGCAATGTCGTTGGGGATGCCCCCTGACCCGCGCTCTTCGAAGGTGGCAAACGGCGTGGTCTTGCTGACCGTACGAAAGACGTGCGTAAGAGTGTCGGTCAAGACTGACTTGCCGTTGGCGCCCTTGCCCCACAGGACCGTGAAGCACTGCTCAGACACGTTGCCGGTTATGCCGTACCCGACCAACCGGCGCATGTACGGCGAGAGTTCGGGGTTACCCGGGAAGATTTCCTCAAGGAAGGATTCCCAGCGCGGGCACTCCGCCTGAGGGTTGTAGTTGATATCCAGCGCGTAGGTAAGCATGTCTTCCTTGCGGTGCGCATGCATGGCGCCGGTCCGTAGATTCACGGTCCCGTTCTTAAAGCTCAGCAACTCAGGGCGTGCGTCGAATTCGGAAGCGTCCACGTGAACGGACGGCACGGCCCTAAGTTCGCGCATGAGGGCATCAATGTTCCGGGTGAGAGTGAAGCCCTTAGCCACCTTCCGCAGCGCCTCACCCGGGTCAACCTTCGCTTCCGGGTCCTTATCCCGGGTCCGCTCAGCGGCGGCAACCGTGAGGGCTGCACCCATGTAATGGATTGCCTGCCTTACGCGGGTCTCGCTGCGTTCCCACACGGCCCCGTTCCATACGTAGTAACCAAGCCCCGCAGCGAACTTGATATGTCCACCCGTGAAGGCAACCAACGCATGCGCGTTCAGCACGTCCGAAGAGCCGTAGCGTTCGGCAAGCTCAGACATGAGGCGGACGGCCCTAGCCGCTTCGTCTGCGTCTGGCACAAGCGCGCCGGTCTCAGCGTCCACCAGGGCCGACCCGCGCTTACCGGCGACCGGCTGAGCGGTCTTCACGGCGTGGTGCAGAGCATCGGGGAAGCGTCGCCCCCCGACCCGTTCCCTCCAGTCGGTCAAGTCTGCTTTCTCGTAAGGGATTTCAAGGGTGAAGACGTCCACCCCGTGAGCGGCAAGCCCGTCCGCCAGACGCGACGTGAAGCCGGTACCGGCCTTGTCGTTGTCGCCGCAGACGATGACCTGAGACCCGCGCAGACCGGCGGCAAGCTCAGCGATGATCTCTGAGCTATGCGAGAGGGAAGCCCCCCGGATAGCCACAGCGTCATAGCCCACAGAAACCGCTGTGAGCGCGTCTCCGGGCCCCTCGGTAACCAGAGTGACCCCGTAGCCACCCTGACCCCGGAAAACCCCGTACGGGGCCCACCGTGCCCCCTCAGGGTTGCTAAGGGATATCCATCGGCCGGAACACTGCCCCGTGATATCCCGCCCCTGTAGCCCCCGGGCCACCCCAGCAAAGTCCCTCAGGGGGACAGTCAGTCGGGGGTAGGCCAGGAAGGAACGGGACCGGTAGGGGAAGCTGTGGCCGGTGCCATCGTCCACCCCAAGCATGAGTTCGGCAGCGGACTCAAGGTCGAGCCCAAAGCGTCGATCAAGGTAGGCAAGCGCGTCCCCTGCCGTCGCGCTGCCGTAGTCACCCAAAGCAAGAGATGTTGCGTCCACGTACGCGGCAAGGGCGGCAGTGTGGCCAATGCCGACAAGCGCAGGCTTTTCCTTGGGGACGGTCAGACCCTCGCCGGTCGCGTTGAAGAGGTGACCCCACGTCAGTCCAACGGACTTGATGACGTCCTCAGTCTCACAACCGGCACGGCATGTGATCCGTACCTTTCCGTCATCCCCGCGCCAGACGCGCAGCGAGGGACGCGAATCCCCGTGTGCCGGGCAGAGCGCGAGGTAGCCCCCATCCGCCTCTTCGCTGACGTCGTTGAACCGGGCCAGTAGATCAGTGAACTTCAATGTTCGCTCCTTCGTCACCGGCCCTTGGGTGCGAGGGATTCCACTTCGGCCCCGTAACTTTGGGTGATTACCGCGGGGCCCGGCATGTCCGTTTCTGTCCACTTACGCCCGTGCCGGCGAGGGGCCGGAATTTCACTGTGGGTTACGATTCCTTCGTATGTCCTCTAGCAGTAGGGCAAAGTCCGCAACTTCGGTCGTGAAGTACCAACGGCCGGTGTTCAGCCCTCGGGTTGAGACCGTGAAGGAGTAGCGGTCAGCAAAGGGACGGGAGCGCATGCCAAGCGACAGACGCACCCGCGTCCACGTGCGCACGGTGAAGTGAACCTTGCCCCGCCGGACGTTCAGCCGTGCCGACTTCACCACGGCTACCCCGTACGGGAATCCGGCATGACGGGCTTCAACTTCCGCTTGCCGCAGGAACGTTGGCACGGCCGGTGACTTGACGTTCTTGCACTCAAGGATGAACGGCACGGCGTGCACGTCCCCTACGTCTGCCGCACCCTCTTGCGCCGGTCGCCGGACGTTCAGCGCTGAGAACGGGTCAAGGAACTTCCCGAACTCATCCACCAGTCCTAGCCGGTCATTGAGGTAATCACGCACGGCGGATTCCCACCCGGTCCCCTTGGCCTTGTTGGGGTTAGCCATGACGACTCGCAAATAGAGCACCCGCCGCGAATCCCACATTGAAAACGGCAAGGAAGAGTAGGCCCAACACGTATGGGTTCACTTGCGAAACCTCTTCCACGCGGACTCAATGAGTATGAAGAGCACGTAAAGAACGAACCAGGATGCGAGGAACACCGTGCACAGCCACAGTGCGAAGAGTGCGTACATGAACGCTATGTATTCCACTAGCGCACCCACCTAGCGTCAGCACCACGGGAAACCGCCTCAGCGATGACGAAGACGTACCGCCCCCAATCCCGTCGGTTCCACACCCCGCCCTCAAGCCAGAGAGTGTCACCCGTTCCCATAGTCCGCACGTCCCCCATGGCGGGGGCAGCGTCCGGCGAAAGAGTCTTGTCCATGGTCCTCCTTAGGCCACCTACTGAATCAGTAGGTGGTAGCAAAGAGGGGCCGGGCAGCATCACATGGATACCACCCGACCCCTAGGGTTCGGTCTAGCGTGTGGATTCGTCGGCTACGTCCGCCAGGACAAGCCGGACGTGTTCCGCAGAGATCCACTCGGCGCGCAGAGAACGGCGCTTCGTGAAGCCCGACTCTGTGCCGGTGGGCCGCACCTTGAGCATGGGGCGCAATCGGCCCCCCTCAAGGCGTGTAGTCACCTTCTGAATGATTGCGTCCGTGACGCGCACGCGGTTCCCCTGCCGGGCCGCGTAATTGATTAGATCGCCCGGGTATAGCTCTTCGCCCGCGTAATCCGTAACGACTCCCCGCTTACCCAACGAACTCAAGCCCCTCATCATCGTCAACGCCAAAGCGGACGCGCCGCTCATGAATAACCGCCGGACGCTCGCCCGGGGTGAACTCCCAAAGGGGGCGCCGAATATCAACATCCGGCAGCACCCTTAGAGCCTCGGCGAATTCATCCCGGGTCATTACTCCGCCACGGCGTCACTGTAGGAACGAATGCGGTTGATAACCGGCTTGTAGTAGCTCACAAAGAGACCCTTCTTAGGGCCCTTCTTGATGGTGAACTCAACAAGCTCAAGAGCGAGTTCCGCCACAGCCTCACCGCCGACACGCTCAAGGTCATTCGCGTACTCGTGAAGCACAGCGGCCATGGTCCAAGAGCCGGTCTGGAAGCGGAAGAGTCCAAGCTCAGGATCATCCGCCAGACGGAACGTGATGTTGATGGACGGGGACGGACCCATGAAATCCTTCGCCGCCTGCTTTCGCTCCGCGAAAAGCTCAGGGCAAAGGCACGGCTTACCCTTGCGCTCATCCGGCGAAAGGAACTTAGTGCCGTCGCAGTGGTGGACAAGCTTGTTGCGGTTCCACAGCTTCATGTCCGCCTTGATAGCGTCCGGCCCCTCAAGGATGACCGGCACAGACTCACGCGAAGTGAACACGTCTATGTAGTTCTCAGATGTGGTCTCTTCGTTCTCCACCGGCTGACCACCAAAGAGCTGAGCAACAGCCTTGGCAACTTCCGGGTCACCGGTAGAGATACGCCACTCAGAGAGGCTCTCAGGCTCCTTCTCGCCCTTGTCGTTAAGGACCGAGTGGCCAGAGTGGAACTTGCCCACGGTGTCATCAGAGAACGTGACGCGGGGCTTGGGCTTGTTGTTGGGGTCGGTGTCCCAAAGGTTAAGCAGCATGCGGAATCTCTCCAAAGAGGTCAAGTGATTTGGAGAGAGGGGGAGGGAGGTTCCCCGGCTGATCAGCTAGCCGGTCCGTCCCTCGCCCCTCTCTACTAGCCCTTGGGTGCGAGGGATTCCGCCTACCGGGCCCGGCGCTCAGTTCCGGTGACAAGCTTTCCGGCGGACTTTGCGATAGCGCGACCGATGACGGTCTTACTGGTCTCCCGGTCCCACGTGAAGACCTTTCGGAGAGTCAGGAACAGATCAAAGACATGGGCCTGAATGGATACCGGCTTGAACGCCCACTGTTCCGGGGTGATGTGCAGTACAGCAGCGCCATCGAATTCCGGCATGGGCTCACGGTTGCCGTCCGGGTCAATGATGAAATCGGCGTGCGCATATGCGGCCATCTGTAGGGCCACATCCGCGTAGGTGGCCTTGGACGTCTTCCAGTCCACAATCAGGATGTGAGGCACCCCGGAACGGTCCGGGGTCGGCTTCCCCACTTTGTCCAGCCACACGCGGAGAATGGCGTCAAAGCTTCCCGCGTAGTCGTGCGTGTCGGACCACGCCACATCTTCCGCGCGGAGTAGTTCGGGGTTCACCGCCTCAAGGAACTCAGCGAACATCACGCGGTAGGGCTCAAGGTCCGGGTGGACGTGGCCGACGTACTCACCCCGAATCATGCGCTCGAAGAGGTCATGAGCCTGAGAGCCGATATCGGCCCGAATCTTGGTGTACCGGCGAGCGGCACCCTTGAGGAAATCAACTGCCGCTTCGCGTCCGGCTGTTGCGTGCATCTGCTCTACGAACGGCAGGGAATCAACGGCGAGTTCGGCAACCATCTTGGCGTTCCAGAAAGCCAAGAACGGCTTAGGAAGCATAGAGATGATGGACGTTACGCCCGGCCTTTTGATGGTGCTGTCTTCCGGGTCGATATAGAACCGGGTGCCGGAACGCTGGATAGTGCGGACGGTTCCCACTGTGCCCCCTTGGGCTTGGAAGTGCTTACAGGGGGGCTAGGGGGCGAGGGATTCCGCGTAGGGGAGTGGTGACGAGTGACGACCGTGAGGGGGCTTCCGGGTTGGTCCCACAGAAGAGACTGACTGAGTGATGTATGGGTGGAACAGAACTACTCGTCATTCCGTCACTCGTCACCACCTGCCCACGCCGCCACCCCACCCGGGGCCCTGTACGCCCGTCTGCGGGCATGGAAAAGCCCCCGGGTCCGAAGACACCGGGGGCCGTCCGCTAGGCCGTTAGGCAGGCACTCAGGGCCTTTCCTCTTGAGTCAGGTTGAACAGCTCGTTCAACTGACTGGCGATCCTCAGGAATCCTTCACGGGTGGGTTCGCCGTTTGCGTCGCAGTCCTGCTGTCGGATTGCGTCCCCCAGGGGGCCCCATCCGTCTTCGGGGTGCCGACCGCGCGCCTTGATCTCTTGCCATGCTTTGGCAAGCCCCCCGGGGGTAAACGGTCCGAACGTAAACTCCCCTTCGGTTACAAAGTCGGCAACGAAACCCGGTTCCCATTCCGGATTCCAACCGGGGGCCCGGAAGCTCTCCGCGTAGGCGAGTGCGTAAACCATCTCGTCCCACTGGACCGCGATTACGCCCGATGTCTGCTTAGCGCGGGGCGCCGTGGCAATTGCGTTCCACTCGTTCCGCTGAGTCAGGATCTTGCGCTTAGCGTTAGCGTCAGGAATGTACGGGCCGAAGTTGTCCAGCACCCCCGCGTACCACTCAGCGATTTCGTCTTGTGTCGTCTTCGCTGCGCGCTCCCTCGTTTCCGTTTTCGCCTCAC
The DNA here is from genome assembly GCF_049606955.1 of Streptomyces dryopteridis. Lineage (NCBI taxonomy): Bacteria > Bacillati > Actinomycetota > Actinomycetes > Kitasatosporales > Streptomycetaceae > Streptomyces > Streptomyces dryopteridis. The sequence goes on from NZ_CP187113.1 coordinate 3,379,663, forward strand.
CCTTCCTGGCAGCGTCGTACCCTTTCGCGCTCAGGAAGTAGTGCCGCTTACCAGTTTCCGGGTGCACGTAGGACTCAAGCATTCCGGCGCGTTCCATGGCCTTGAGGGTGCTCACGTGGCCCTTGGCGGCACCGTTGGGCCCATGCTTCCCAGCTATAGCGTCTTTCATGATGGCTGACCAGTTTGATTCGGTCACGTCCGGTCCCCTTACTGTCGGACCCCACCACCTACTTGATTAGTAGGTGGTCTTACGGGAAGGGCCCCCGCCCCATCCTTGCGGGAATGAAGCGGGGGCCCGTGGTGCCGGTCGGTCAGCCGGTCTTAAAGAAGGGCGGCAATCGCAGCCTTGATCTTCTCAAGCTCAGCTTCCAGCTTTTCGCGAAGAGCCTTCTTGCCCTCTTCGGAAACCTTGCCGATCGTCTTCACGTCAAGGTTCTTGTTCGCCTTCTCCACCTTGTTGAGGTACTGAGCGGCGTAGACGTCCGGGGTGATGTTGGCGGACGTGGCAGCGGCTTCCTCGCCCTCACCCTCGCCGGTACCCTCGCCCTCGCCCTCGCCGGACGTCAGTTCCTTCTTTGCGGCGGCAGCGAGTTCCGCCGCACGGTCCGCGTTCCACTTGTCCTCTTCAAGCTCAAGCTTGGACTTGCCCCGAGAGATCTTGTGGTACTCGAACACTGCTTCCGAAATCGGCTTGTCCGGGTGAGCGGCAGCGGCCTTTTCGAACCGGGCGGCAAGTTCAGGCTTGCTGTCAAGGCTCGCCACAAAGTCACGGCGGGCCGAAGCGTGCTGGTTCTGGATGGCCTTGAGCAACTTCTCAAGGGTCTTGTGACCCTCGAAGGTGTCCGGGATACCGGCCTCAGCGAGCGCGTCCGTGGTCATCTTGCGGAACGCGTTCTTGAGGCTGTCACCGGCAAACATGATGTCCGGGTCACCGTGCTTGTTGGTGAAGCCAACGGCAAGTTCCATCTTCGTGTCTGCGATTTCACGGGCCAGGCGAGAGAACTTGATGTTGTGGACCAGCGCGTCACCGATGCGCTTCGCGGCAGCGGACACCTTCTCTTCGGCACCCGGGATGTCTTCCCAGTTCTGCGTTTCGAGAGAGGCGACCTCAGCCTTAGGGGCGGTCTTCGCGGCTTCCTTCGCGGCTTCCTCAGCCTTGGTCAGTTCCGCCTTAAGCGTGGCCTTGACACCAGCGGCACCCGTGCCAGTGATCTTGTTGATAGCGGTCTTGATCTCCGCCGCAAGTTCCGTGACAGCATCCCCCTTGCCCTCAGCGGCCAGAGAGGGGATACGCTCGATGCTGGCCCGAACGTCCTCAGCGGCCTTGTCCTGAGCGGCCTTGTCCATCGTCTTCGCTGCCATGGTGGCTTCCTTCTCTTCGGTGTTGGTGGTGCCGGTCTCAGGGGTCTCAAGGGGAACCGCTACGGCGGTCTTCACCTTGATGGCGCGGTCAAGTCCGGGGATGGTGACGGTCTCTTCAAGGATCTCAACCGGACCGGTCTCAACAAGGGCAGAGCACTTGATGCACAGCTCAAGGTCCGGTCCCTTCTGCTCATGCGCGGCACCCCATGAACGGAAGGGAGTCTTGGCCTTGGTCCCGCAGTAAGGGGCCCAGAGCGCCCCGTCCGGGCCGTCAACCAACTTGAGAGCATGCGGCATCTTGCCACCGTTGGTTGCGCCGACCATGACGTCTCCGCGAACCTCAGACAGTTTGAGCTTTGCAGTCATGTTCCCCGCCTCTTCGTTGTTATCGGTCTCGGGCGCCACGTCGTCATGCATCGGCGCGGCCTCTTCCGCCGCAAGCTGGGCAAGAGCCGCCTTTTCGCAGGTCTTGCAGAGCTTACGGCCACCCTGCCGGGCAGCGTTCAGGGCGTCAGCGAGAGAGTTGTAAGTCTTGCCCGCAGCAAGGCGGTAGCGGGTGATTGATCCACATGCGTTCTGCGAGTAGTCGGTGACGTAACCGCCCGCGTCACTGCCACCACTAGTGGTACGAATCGCCACCCCGTCGATGTGGTTCGTGGTCGCGTTGTACTTGATGGTGAACATGCTCCCCGCCCCTCGTTCCGCTCCGCCTTGCCAACAAGGAAGACACTAGCGGGCCGATCATGGTCCGCGCAACCCCACCTACTGAATTAGTAGGTGGTCCCGATGGGTCGTCACCCGATCGGGTTGCATGGGTACGCAAAAGCCCCCCTTCCTGAAGGAAGAGGGGCGATGTGTCTAGCGGGGTGAGATCAACTCGTCTACGGCGCAGTGCAGTTGGGGAAGTGTGCCCGTGTTGATGAGCGTGCGGTCTGCGGGGTAGTCGTCTAGTGCCGTCTCGCTTACGTGTGAAGCGTGGCCAATCTCGGCAAGCGTCATGTCTGCTAGCCCCGGGGTCGGTCGCTCTACTCGGACTAGCAGGAACCCACGGGCCTTGAGGGCTTCCGCTTCGTTGGGGTAGCGGACATCAGTCACGACCACGGGCAGGTTCCATGTATCCGCCACGTGGATCTTGTCCATGGCCACGTTGACCCAATAGTCGGCGTCATGCGTGCGGACCGTGTGGCCCAGACGTTGAAGGGTGCGGCGAATCTCCGGGAAGCGAACCTTTGCCGTCTCCCACCCGTGACGCCGGATTACATCCGAAAGGCGGTACGAGTAATAGCCGTGCGTCCCTGACTCCCCACTAACGATGGGGTCCAGCGAAAGGGCCATTCCCTTAAGTGGGTCGGCAAAAGCGATTCGGGTAAAGGAGAATGCGGAGACTAGCCGCTTTCCCACTTCGTCCTTACCGGAACGAGCCTTACCCATAAGCGCGATGTTGCGATAGGACATCCGTCGTACCCCCATAGCCGTTGTGGTCTCTCACAGCTATGGGGGTGCGACGGATTCCACTACTCCTTGCGATGCTTGCCGTCAGCATCTAGCAGAGCACCCGCAAGGGTCTTCGCGTTCTCTAGGCGCTGCACAGCCTCACCGGTACCGAGCACCGCAGCGACCACACCCAGAATGAGCGCGGACGGCAAAGACGGCACGTAGTGCGCCACCAGGGCGAGCACCGCAACGGCTAGCGCGTAGAGACGAGTGGCGTGATTCTTGGCGAAGGTCATTGACAAAGTCCTTTCGTGACTGTCTGTAAAAATTGGCCCTGGGGCCGGCATGGCCTGAATCGGTACAGAAACGGACATGCCGGGCCCCGCGGGAACTACGTTGTGTTACTTAGATACGCGCGGGACCTTGAGCGCATCCCACTGCCGCTTACCCGGCCACCCGTCGCAGTAGGCGCGCGCGTCGCCTAGCTTCACCTGCCACTTGCGGAAGGAAGCCCGGTCAGCCTCGCCCCACTCAGGGGACGGACCGACGCGGTAAGCACTGCACCCCTCAGCAACTAGCCGCTTGCCCATGGCAGTTACGATCGGGCTATTGGGGTGCCGCTTGAAGAACGCCTCACCAGGGAACGGCTCATAACCGGCAGGCTTGCTAGGGGTGGAGCCACCCGGCAGCGCGCCTAGAAGGGTCTTGAGGCTGGACGGACCGGGAACCCCGTCAGCGTCCGAACCGGCGAATCCTAGCGACCGCTGAAAGTCCGCGTAGTTGAGTGTGTCGGCGTCCGTCCAGTTCGGCCCCGGTCCCTCGCTGTAGTGCGAGCCAAAGCCCCTAGCCACAAGGGCCGCGCCAACCTGCGTCACGTGGTCACCAGTGGCGCCGTAGCCGTACGTGAGACCGTTGATGACCACCTGGGCGCGGGACGGTCCAGACGGGCCGCTATCGCCGTACGAGGGGCGACCAAAGCCCAGGATGACCGAACGGCCACGGGTGCGCCGGTAAACCCCGTCACCGTTGCCCTGAGAGCCACTGTTGCCGCTGGACGTGTTGCCCTCAATAGTGCGGACGTTGGAGCCTGCCGCAGCGTCGAACTCAACTACTCCAACGTGGTCCGCGACCGGGCCACCATCCCAAGTGAAGAACACGATGTCACCCCGCTTTGCGGCAGAGTTGGCGCTGAGCCACTGACCACGGCCCTTGAACCAATTCACATGCGACGGGCAGTAGGCGAACTTGCCGACCGCCTCAGCGTTGCCGGACAGCTCTGCCCACATGGAAACGGCCATGTCGCACCACGGCTCGTTATTCATGGGATACCAACGGCCAAACTTGGTGTCGTTATTCGCCCCCTCCTTGTAGCTAGCGTCAGCGTCAGCCGAAGCGGCGGCAAGCATAGAGTCAATAGACATTCTGCATTCCTCTCAACAGAAAGCCCCGCCCGGATTCAGCCCGGACGGGGCAGGGGGTCACCTACTAATTCAGTAGGTGGTTACTGCATGGCAACGGCCATGATGGGCGGGTCGTGGTCCACAAGGCCGCTGGATGGGGTGACTGTCGCCGGTAGTGTCGTCTGCCCACTCAGGTACCAGTTACGGCAAAAGGCTGTGGTCCCTAGATAGAAGTTGGACGGGCTGGAAGGGGCTTCATTCTGAATGTGGAAGTAGTAGAAATCGGTGGCACTTCCAGCGGTCATGAGGAACGCAAGCCAGTAGCGACCGGGCTGCATGACGTAACTTGCCGTTAGGGGAAGCGGTACGGCGCCCACGTGGTTGGTGTTCATGCCAGACGGGGAACCGCTGACCTGACCGGCCGCAGCGACGCTAGATAGCGCCGTACTGCCCGACCATGCGACGCGTGCGCCTGCCTCGCTGTAAATGCCCGCCATGAATCGTGCGGCGGGAATGGTGGTGGAGCCTGCCCAGCCACGTGCGTGGATAACCACCCGGTTAACCGTGGTTGCCTCAGTGATATTCACTGCGCACATGTAGAGCCGCTGAATGGCTGCCGCCTTGAGTGTGGTCGGGTTGGCGACCGAACCAGGGTCGACGGACCACGCCTCAAAACCTAGAGCCTTAGCGTTCCACTCGTTACGCCCGGTGCCATCGACGTAGAACTGACGCCCATTGGGTTCCTGAACCATCAGGCTTCCGCCTGCTGCCCACATGTTGATGCCGTTCGGGTTTGCCGCAGACGGGCCCCCTCCGGCGTCAATGGCGAGTACGCCGCTAACGCCGGAACCGATACTGGTTGAGCTTGCCGCTCCGCCAATGCGGATGTTCTTATCGGCGTAGAGATTCCCTAGGGGGAGTCGAATGCTACCGCTCTTGCGAACGGCCAATAGGTCAGCGGCTGCATCGTTCTGCACCTTGAGTGGGTCGGTGGCGGTAGCGTCAGCGCTGATCACAACCGGGCCGGGCGGGATGCCCCCGCCGGAACCAACGGTGACAATCGTCCCGTTGGTCTGCCGTACCTTCATAACGCCACCCTCGGCGTACGCCACTACGCCGTTAGTCGGGTTGGTTGTTGGGGCCACGTTGACGTTCTTGATGGCTAGTACGAATGTGCCCCCGGCGAAATCGGAAGTCGTGTCGCCAATGGCCATGTTGTATGCCGTGTTGGCTAGTGCGTTGCTGTACCAGGAACCATCCTTGAGTACGGTGAAGCGGGTCGTGTTGGTTCCGTCGCCGTAGACGTTCAGCGGCGCATTCGTGCCGTTACCTCGGAAGGTAGCCGCGACATTGGACGTGGTGCCGGTTGCCGACAGCGCACCAACATCCACAGCGTTAAGGGTGATGTCCGGGCCAAGCTTCGTGTTGACCGAATTCACATTTCCTAGACCGGGGTCGCCCTTGTCGCCCTTGAGCCCCTGGATTCCCTGGATTCCTTGCGCGCCCGTCGCGCCGGTATTGCCTGTGTCTCCCTTCGGGCCCTTGATGTTGCCAAGGGCGGAACCCCAGGAAGACGCGCCACGCTGCCACATGTCGCCGGTATCTGTGCGGATGAGAATGTCACCCGGCTTAGCGTCAGTACTCGGCGTGGTCGTGGTGTTCAGGAAGATTTGGGAGCCGTGAATGTCGGCCCCCACCTTCGCCCAGGTGCCGCCGGTCTTCTTCCAGTTCGTGACTGTGGTATGCGTGACACCTAGCAGCGTGCGAGTGTCGTACTGGACATAGAAGTCGTTGTTAAGCCCTGCGCCCGCAGCAGGGGCAGCGGTTCCGGTGAGTATCTGACTACCGGCCACGGGAACATAGTTCGGCGTGAGCGGGTCAGCCGGGGCAATGTCGGCAAGGTCAACGTCCGCCACGGCCTTAGGCAGCAGCATTGAGAACGTACGCGAACCGACCACACCAGAGAGGTTCTCTTTAACGGTGTAGGACCAGCTAGAGGGATTCGCCCCGGGTGCGTCGGTCGCCGGTAGCGTGACTTCAAAGCGGCCAGTCTCGTCAAGCTGAGCGACGACCGGACCGGCAATGAACAGATCGGAATCGGGGAACGTCAGCAGCGCGGGAATGCTGAACGTCACGGTTCCCTGTAGTGCGCGGCCATCCGGACCGTAGTAGGTGCCATGCACCTTAACCGTAGGGATTGAACCAGGAATAGGCATGGGCCCCCCAAAGAGGGGGACCACCTACTAACTCAGTAGGTGGTCCCGGAAGAATGGATGGTTACGGGCGGGCTAGGAGGCGGTCAATCTGTGCACGTAGCTCAGCGTTCTCGCGTCGCAGTTCGCGCACTTCCTTGTGTAGCGCGGCTAGCTCTTCGCCCTGCCGTTCAACCTTGGATCGGTAGGCTTCCGCCTCTTCCTTCCAAGACGCAACCATGCCGTCCCGGAATCGGCGCATGGTGAACGCGGCGAAGACGAGCAGGGGGACAACGATTTCCGCTGCCCCGAATAGTCGGGTTAGGTCCATCATTGTCCTTACACGAAGAAGTAGGGTTCGGTCAGGTCAGGCTGACGCGTCCATGCGGCATCCATGTTTCGGAGCCATGCCCACCCGTTAGGGGATGCCTCAGGAATTCGCTCCTTGGGTAGGCCAACGCAGTAATGCATAGCGCTAATGCCATACTCGGTGGGCTTGTTGGACCACCCGGCGGGAACGGTTACCCATCCGGTAGTTACGTTCGGGCGATTCTTTGGCAGAACCATCGTTTCGTAGCTGGTGTTGTTCGGCATTTCCAGCGAACCGCCGGTACCGGGTGCGGCCTTGTTTGTATCCTTGGAGAACACGAACACGTCAGTTGTCATCGGCTGCGTGACAGGTGCGGGCAGGAACGCGTACCGGTGCTGTAGCTCAACGGTGTAGACCGTGTTGTTGTCTTCATAGTCCCATCCGAAGGGGATGCCGTGAACCCAGCGAATTACGCCCGACCCGATATACCTCTCTGCGTCACCCTTGAGCTGTAGCACGCGGGACGCACTGACAATCTCACGCCCGGCATCGCTGGTGTGCCGGAACGCGGCAAGCCTGACTTCCGCCTCAGCCTTACCCGTGATCAGGAAGTCTGTAATGAACTTGCATTCCAGACGGTCGAAAGTCATTCCGGTTACGTTGGCGATGGAGACGCTAGACCAGACGTTTCCGCCGACCGGGGGGCGCCCCTGAGCCGCCCACTCAACTGCGGGATATCGGTCAAACTTATTGACCGGGGCAGGCGCACGCTCAATGGCGTTCAGGCGCCGCTTTACCTCAGAAAGCTCATTGATCAGCGAGGGCGGGACTACGTTAGCTTGGGTTGGCATTGCTGAATAGCTCCTTACTGGCAAGCGCTAGCTTGATAGTTTCGGTTCCGTTCGCGTCCACTGCCGTGGCGCATTCGGTCACAACGAATTCGTCAAAGAGCGCCACGTAACCCGCGTTCACGTCCACAGCGGTAACGTCCCCAGGTGTGAAGTCCAGCGGTCCGAACATGCCCGGGTAGAGCGTCAGCTCAGGAATTGCCACGGGAACGGCCCCCGCATTAATCGTTGCCTGAGCTTTGTCAATGAGGGTTTGGGTTTCCTTGACGTCGGTATATGAGCCGACCATGAGCCGTTCCGGCATGGTGGCTTCAAGGGACGGGTTAGTGAACACGCCAACGAGCTTTTCGCCGTTGCCCTTGTCGGCACCGGTTGCGTAGGCCACGGTGCATAGGGCGGTACTGTCGTAGCTCACAGACGTCACGTTGCAGTTCGCGCGGTGAGTGAGGCTGTGAGACGTGGCTACACCTTCACGGCTTGATATCAGGAACCGGTGACCAACCTTCTTTCCCGACGTCACCCAGTAAGGGGAGTAGCGGAAGTTGAAGCCCCCGATATTGTCGGCAAGCTCTTCGATTGCCTCAGCAGCGTTCTTGAGTTCGTATTTAGTCCACACCGTTGTTCGGATGTGGCCGGTTGAAGTGACAAGGCTGGTGTCCGTGGCAATGCCGTTGTCCGCGTTGAAGTAGGCGAACCAGTCCTTGAGGATGGTTGCTTGTTCCTTGCTCTTCGCGGTCCAGCCGTTGACGAAGTAGCGGCCCTGATAGTGCGAGTGGTAGCCGGTCGCATTGAGTGCAAGCGTTCCCGCGTCTATATCACCCACTAGGGTCCAAAGGATTCCACCCCACACAGGGATGTTGTCCCGCAGGACCACAAGGCCGCTCGCCCCCGGGCGAAGGGAGTTGGGGTCAGCCTCAGGAGCAAAGAGCGGTATACCGACGCTTGCGCTTCCGGCGCCGTTCAGTGCGTGCGTAAAAGCTAGGGAGGTAACCGGCAGCGTGGCTACTACGTTGCCGGTCTTTAGGTCCGTCTGAACAACGGCGTATGCAGCGCTGGTCACTAGACCCACCTATCCCGCCACGTGAGCACGGCTGTAGAGGCGGCATTCACCGCAAGGGTTGTCATGGATAGGCGGTGTTCGCCAAAGCCGTATTCGGGCCACGTAGAGCCGGGGGTAACTCGGTCCGTGAAGTCGGTACCCGTAGCCGTAGCCGTGACCCGCTGTGCCTCAGAGTCGATGGTGATTCCACCGGCAAGGTTGGTCATGCCGAACCAAAGGCCAGTCACTTCGTCAGTGAGCTTGCAGTCCTTTGCGTTGGTCAGCTTGATAAGTGGCCGGACGGCAACGGACCCAGGGGAGTTGAAGTAAAGCTTGGGGGTGGAACCCTGCCACGGGGCCGACAGGTTCTTAGTCGTCAATGCGTCGCTGTAAATGTGGGGGTCAGTGGCGAAGAGTTCCACCACTACGTTGCACACCTGATAGGCGAAGTTGAGATCAAGGGGGCCGGACCGCTTGCGCGCACGTACGTTCACGAACCCCGTTAGATCGCCGCCTACGCCAGGAAATCGGAACCGTAGGGGCTTCTCACGCTCGGCAGGCTGAAAGGCCGCGTAGAGCGCGCTGAGAGCTTTCGTGAACTCTTCCCGGGTGGCGCCGTAAACCTCAAGGGTCAGCGTCACGGTTCGGCCGTTCATGTAGTCATCGCCCGCGTACAGACCGTGACGCTGAACGAGCGTCAGATCAGATGTTCGCACGTCCGGCATGGACAGCAGACCGTCAACGCCAACGATAGAGACGGGCGAGTCAGGTTCACCCATGACCAGCCCGTTGAACTCACAAGTCCAGTCGTTCAACTCGCCCATCTCTACCCCCTATTGAGTTGGACCACCTACTAATTCAGTAGGTGGCTACCGGGGCGCCGTGCGCAGCGCCCATGCCACCTGCCGACCAATCGCGTACGGGTCGGCGTTGGTCTGCACGTTCACAACCACACCCCCGGCGGACGGGCCAGCGTGGTTGGGGATGACAGACGATCCCTTGGGGAGGTTCAGCCACTCAGGGCCACGCTCACCAACGCGGGTGAGGCCCCCTGCCGGACCACCCATGGCGCGGATCTTCGGAATGGGGTTGCGCGGAAGATCGACCCCAACCGGCCCGATTCCGATACGGTCCGGGATTGCCCAGTTGAGTAGGTCGATCAAGGAATTGATGGCGCTCTTGAGTCCACGCGCCACCGCGTCACCGATGCTTCCGCCGAAGCTAGCTAGCTGGGAAAGCCCCTGGCCTAGCGTGTCGATGATGGTTCGCCCGACACTCGCCGCAGCGCTACCGATGCTCCCGACGAAACTCATGATCCTGCCGGGTAGGTCCCGGAAGAATCCGATAACCGCGTCTAGTCCTTCCTTGGCCTTGTCGCGCACCCATAGGAAAGCCTCAGCGGTCTTCGTCTTGATGGTGTCCCAATGCTTGATCAAGAGCCCCGGACCCGTGAAATTCAGGAAGAGGTCAACCAGCCAGTTGAAGACCTGCTTGACCTTGTCCCAAACCCACTGGAAAGCCTCGGTCGTCCACGTCTTGATCTGATCCCAGTTGGTCCAAATCAACAGCGCTAGAGCAACGATTGCCGCAATGACAATGGCAATCGGGCCCATGGCAATTAGCCACGCTGCCGCCATGCGTGCCGCCTGCAACATGGACTGAGCACCCATGGCAATCCAAGTAGCCACCATGACCGCACCATTGGCCACGGCGGCAGCCGCACCGGCAACCCACTGCCCAACGACTATGGCGCCGGATATGACCGCCTGAGCCCCCGCCTTGAGCCACCCTCCGACCACTGCCCATGAGGCTGTGACCTGAGCGAAAGCGGATGTGGTGGACGCTGCCCCAGACGTCACCCACGCAGTCACGGCAGCGATTCCCTGAGTGACTGAGGTAACGCCCCACGTGATGAGCGCGGGAAGGAGAAACACCGTAATGGCCGTGGCTATTGCGGTGAAGGTGGTCTTGTGGTCACCGATGAAAGAGAAGGTGGAGTTGACCACTTCACCAAAGGTGCGGACCGCCGGAACGACATTGTCAACCAGGACGGTTTTTGCTGCACTTCCGATCGGGGCGAAAGTCCGGGCTAGGGATTCCAGCTTAGGAATTACCTTGCCGCCAACAAGGTCAACGGCGCCGGTCTCAAGGGTCCGCCAGAAAGCCGTCAGCTTGGCAGTAGCGTTATCGTGCATGGTCTTGCCTGCGCGATCGGCAGCGCCGGAAACCTTATCCAGTCCGTTGGACGCTGCCGCCGTGGCAGGGTCCATGGCAAACAGTGCCTTACCCATTACGTTCGCGGGATCACCGAAGAGAGCCGCAGCGGCATTTAGCTGCACGGTCTCGTCCTTGGTTCCCCGCAACGCCTTAAGCGTCATGCCTAGGGCTTCCTCAGCGGACTTGCCGCCCTTTTGCATCTTGGCGGCAATTTTGTCTGAGTTCAGCCCAATGGACTTGAACGCCTCTTCAACTGCCGTCCCGCCCGCAACGGCCTTTTCACCGAACTGGCCTAGCGCGTCGGCAACCTGGTCACTGTCTCGCGCTCCTGCCTGTAGGGCCTGAGAGATAAGGCCCATGGACGTCTTGCCGTCTAGGCCGATGCGCTCAAACTGAACCGAGTATTCGTTGAATGTGTCTAGCAAATCCTCAGCTTTATTTGAACCGTTCTGCGCACCGACAACGAGAATGTCAAAGGCTTCCTTGGCATTCTTCGCCATGCCGGTTTTAAGCATGGTGCCGACGGCATTAGCAGTAGGGCCGACGTCATCGCCTAGGACGGACGCAACATCCATTGCCCGCTTCGAGATGTCGGCAAGCTCATCCGACGTCGCTCCGGCCGGTACTAGACCCTGCTGCCAAAGGTTCTTGAGGGCCTCATTCGCGTCAGCGATAGACTCGCCGTAACCGGCGGAATAGACCTTACCCGCCGCCTGCCCAAGGGCCTTAGCCTGCTCAGGGTTGGCGCCTAGCTGCGCGGATAGGAGATCGTTACCGGCTTCCTTTTCGAGAGCCTTGCCAATACCCATGGCAAGCGCCCCGCCAATAGCGAGACCGGCGCCCAGTGCAAGCCCCTTGAGCTTTTCGCCAAAGCCCCCGACTTCCTGACCGGCATCCTCAATGCCGTTGGCAACTTCGTCCCCTAGGCGCCCCGCCTCTTCCGACGCTTCCTTTAGCGCGTCGGTTAGCTCAGTGCCTAGCTCAGAGACTTCCGCAGAAGCCTTGGCCATGCTCTTTGCTAGGTCGGAAACATCACCTAGCAATGTGATCTTGATGGGCTCCCCGGCCACGCCGCACCCCTATTCAGTTGTAACTCTGTGTATATCCCGCGGTATGCCGGCGGTATACGCAGAGTGAGAATTACGTCATAACCGGGGTCCGCCTGACCCCATCGGCCGGAGCCGACGTGCGCCCCCGGGACGCATTCCGGGCTTGCTTGTTCTGCTCTTCAACGTCGCTCACCATTTGGTCTGTGAGCGTGTTGAAATCCCTCAGCGAGAGTGAGCGCACATCGGCCCACGTAAGGCCCCTGTAATGCCCTACAAGCCGCGCACAGGTAATTACTCGCTGAGCGCGGTAGGGTCCTTCGGTACGGCCTTGAGGGAGATGCGCAGCTTGCCCGCATCCTCAGCGGTGAAAGTCGGGTCCTCGCGCCGCTTAATGACCACGGCCATAGCGCGAAGGAGCTTTGCCTTTCGCGCGCCCGGCTTAGCGAGCTGGTCTAGCGGACCGTCAATAATGTCTTCGATGATGTCAATCTCATCAATGGAGAGAGAGTCAATGTCGATGGACAGAACCTCACCCAGGGTGCCGACATTCTCGGCAGTCTTCTTAGCCATGGTTAACTCTCCAATTTGTTTTTGAGTACGGCGGTAATCTCACGCTCGTACGTATCCGAGACGGCTTCGGAATTCCTCGCCATTGCTCGGTAAAGGAATCGGTTAGGGCGAATGCCCCGCCGAGGAGAGCCGAAGTGAATTGCTCCGGCATAAGGTGCGCGGGCTTTAGTGCCTGCCTTGATGGCGGCGAAGTTAGCCGACGCGACCACCTTTACGGACTTGGCCAGTTTCCCGGGCCGGTACTTCTTGCTGTCCTTAGGTGTGCGCGTATGCTGCGGGACACCCGCTTGGGCATCCGGCCGGACTATCTCCGCTGCTGACTTGTTGGCGTCGCGCACGCTCTTGTTGAGGTCTTTGTCTTTGAGTTTCCTGAGAGCTTGCTTAAGCTCGTTCAGCCCATCGACCTGAACTGAAAACCTAGACGATGCCACGCGATCACCTACTAATTCAGTAGGTGCCCTTAAGGGGCAACCCATCCGGGGGTGGGCTCAATATAGGTGAGCTTGAGTGCAGCAGTGTTCGCCGTGCCCGGATCAAGAATGCGGAACGGAAGCTCAGCAACCGTGACGTCATCAACCGACGCTTCCGGTGAATCGCCAGTGAACTGGATTGCGGGTGCCTCGATCTTGACCGACGTGCCCGGGGTGAGCCCCACAAGGTCAACCGTCAGAGCGGCAATCTTGCCCGCCACAAACGCTTCGTAGACCTTGAGGGTGTCATTGGTGAACTCGCCCTCTAGCGTGCCCTCGTATGTCGGCACGGCGGCGCGTACAGGCTTGGCCTTGAGTGAGCTACCTCGCAGAAAGCGCCGATCAACCTTCATGCCTAGATCGCCGGTCAGCTCAAGGGAGTTAACTGAAAGCGGGACCGACACGTTGTCAATCTTGAGGGCGACGGCCGTACGTGACCAGTCGTAGGGGAGTGCGGCAGCGGGGTAGGTGATCGGTAGGAACTGACCAGCGGTAACGGTGTGCGAAACATCCTGAAAGTCAAAGTTCGCAGTGAGGGTTACCGCGTTCTCAACTTCAGCTGTCAGGGTGAATTCTGTTGCCTGGCAACCAACGTGCTTGTAGGCAACGTTCGTTCCGTCCGTGGTAGGCCGGATCATCTGCGACGTGAACGAGGGGGCAGCGCTCTGCGTGCTGGTCTCGAATACGTGCGTGGTCTTGCCAGTCGTTCCGTTCGCCGTGCTGGTGGTCTTATCGAAGATGGCAGAGAAGAGAGCAGCCGCGCCTGCGTCTAGTAGGTCAACTTCTAGTTCGCCCTCGCCGCCCATGTTGATGATGTTCCGGCGGTCGGCACGCGCGGTCTGTAGCCCGGTCCGGAATCCAACCGACTCAATGAACTCACGCGTAGTCTTCCAGCTATCTGCCTTGCCCTCATAGCCGAGCACGGTCGTAGCCGCAGTGCCGTAGGTGGTTTCCTTGCCAATGCCGATAGCAGCGTCTAGCGCCATGGGATCACTTCCTTAGGTGACGCGTCCGCGAATCTTGATGCGGACTGTGATAGCGGCGTAAGCGCCGTCGGTGTTTTCGGCCGTCTCCGTCTCGGAGGATTCAGGCCGGATGTCTATGAGCCCCGAAACACTGGCCCGGTCCAGAGACCGGCACGCTTCCGTGATGTGCTCACGTAGCCCGTAGACGGCCCTCTCAGCGGCTATCGGGTCACCCGGGGATACGACTAGCGCGTGTGCCTCTACGTAGCCCGTGACGGCCGTAGGCTTGTGCGGACCGGCACGCATGCCGGTGGGTACAAGTTCGTCATCCGACGTGGCGCCTAGCCACACCTGTAGGCGACGGTCAGCCTTGCCCGTCTCGGCGAAGGTGCACTGAACACCGGCAGGCACAAGGGACTTGAGCTTGGTGAAGAGGGCAACCTTTGCGTCAAAGATCAGCACGGTTCCCCCTACATGAAAATGAACGGCAAGCGGACGCGATAGCGGTTTAGCTGCGCGTTCACTTCCGGCAGAGAAGTGGGGCGCCACGTACCACCAGCCTGCGAAAGCTGGATAGAACCAAACTCACTTTGTAGCTGTAGGGCCCGGTCCGGAATGCGCGACACAAGGTCAAGGCAGTATTGCCGGGCGATAGTCCGCACACACCATTCAATGGTTGCGGGTGTGGGGTTTCCGGCCGTGCCCCACTTCTGGCCGGTGTAGCTTTCGACGGTCTCAACCGCGTAGTCAATCGCTTGACTGAGCGTGTTGTCCGCGAAGAGCGAAGAGTCTTCGAGCCCATCAAGGGCCCGCAACTCGTCAATGGTTACGTAAGACATGGGCCCCCCAAGGGTGGGGGACCACCTGCTGATTCAGTAGATGATCCCCCCTCAAGTACCGCTACGCCTTAGGCGCCAACGGTCAGAACCTTCGCGGCGCGCTCATCCACAAGCAGGCCGTCCGCACGCTGTAGGAAGCGGTAAACAATCTGGTCAGTGTTGAACTTGAAGTCAACGGACTTGTCCACGCGAAGACCACCGGCAAGACGAACGTTGTACTTGCTCAGGTCACCGAAGAGAATCTTGGTGTCCGGCACGCCAACGTCAGTCAGTACGGGACGACCGTTGAAGGTGTCCGGGGCGCCAACCTGAATGCTGGACTGCCATAGGTACTGACCGTCAGTGCCCTTTAGCTTGCGCATCTGCGCGGCGCGCTTGTCGGAGACGACGAATGCAGCGTTGGCGCGGTAGCTCTGCGGAAGCTCGTAGAAGAGATCAATGAGCGCATCCGAAACGGTCGCATCCTTGGCAACTGCGCTGAACGTAGCGGTAGCCGCAGACGCAGCAGTGAAGATGCCCTTGGGCTGTGCAGTACCCGAACCGGTCAGGAAGTGCGCACCCATGCCGGTACCGATCGCCGGACCCGCGTCGCCCACCAGGAAGCCAACAAGGTCTAGTGCCTGATCGGCAACGAACTCACTGGAAACAGTGGACGCGTAGCCGTACTTGTAGGCACCCACGGACCGCTGAACGGTGGTCGGCTGAGACTCGCCAATTGCCGCACCCTCGTTGACGATTGCAGCCGCAGCGCGGCCCGTAACAACGGTAAAGTCCATCGGCTCACCGCTGGACGTGGTGAGGATGGTAGCGCCACCCCGCATGATGGTGGAACGCTCTACCGCCTCAGCGAGTAGGCGACCGAAGAGCGTCCGGCCAAACGTGGTGTTACCCGGGTTGGTCTTCGTGTCGATAGCGCGAGTCTCAGGCGCGAACGTGGCCGACTCGTTGAATCCCATGGACCGAAGCTGACTTGCTGCCTCAGCTAGCTTGTCCTGAGTGTCGCCCTTGGAGCCGGTCCCCTTGAGACCGGCCATGAGAGCGGAGACACCCTCATTGGACTTGAGCGTCTCAATGCCCCGCTTAATCCGGCCGTCAAAGTCGGCAATGGAATCTAGTAGCTTCTCTTCCTTGGAGCGCGCGTCGGCGTCCATGGTCTTACCGGCAAACTCTTCGGCAAGTGCACGTAGCTCGTTCGCGGCACGCTCACGTGCCTCAAAGTTCGCGCTCAGGGTAGTAGCGTCCATGAGGTAACCCCTATTCAGTTGGTATGTAGTTGGACGTGTGACCACCTACTGAATTAGTAGGTGGGCCGCTTTCACGTAGTGGCGCGAACAAGCGGCGGAAGATTGCGGACGTGATCAATAGGCGCAACGTCCGGGGGAGTCGTAAGGCAATCGGGCAGTGAACGAAGCGCCGCTTCCGTGGTCGGGTAGGCGGGGTTCACAACGGGGCCGACTTCCACCACATCCATAGACGTGATCTCGCGGACCGGTAGGCCGGTCTCTTCGTCGTCGGCATTCGCGCGACGCTGCCCCCCATCGTTCACGCGGAACGTGAACGAACTCCCGGACAGATCACCGCGCTTGAGAAGTGCGGCTACATCCCTGCCGGTAGTGGTATCGGGTAGCTCAATCTCGTACCAGCCCCCGCGCTCATCCTCGCCCACGGTGAGGGTGCCGGACGAAACCCGCCCTAGCAGCGAGCGAGTGTCATGGTTGAACGTGGCATAGACGTCATTGGCCTTGAGGGACGGGCCACCAGCCCCGGGAACGATACGTTCCCGAAAGCCCCCAAGGTTGTGTGACAGCTCGTTGAATCGGTACGCGTAGCCCCGCATGACGGTCTTACCGTCCTCGCGTGCACGCTCCTCAAGTGGGCTAGTGAATAGGCGCAGTTCGCGCGTCTCAGTCATTGGGCGTGTCCCCCTCTTCGTCGGTTGGGTCCGGCTCATCCGGCTCTTCGTCCGGCTTATCCGCCTCGTCATCCGGCGCCGGGGGTTCGGGTGCAGGTTCCGGCTCAGGCTCTTCCGCTGCCACGTCGGCAAGGTTCATGGGCACACGGTGCGTGGCGCCCATGCCATCCGGCAGGGGTTCCATGTCTTCCCACGCGCGCACTTCGTCAATGCTGTAAATGCCCTGCTGTAGCCCGATGGAATACATGTCCATGCGTTCCTTCGGTGCCCCGCGCTGAATTCCATCAAGAGAGAACTTGACGAATAGCTGACGGTTCGCGGTCTCAGCGAAGAGCAGACGAGTAAGCCCCGCCTCAATGCGCTCAAGCCAGGGACGTAGGGAGAACTGAGCGAAAGCCTGATTCTGTTCAGCTAGGCCCGAACCCCATGACGTCGAATTAGTCGCATCGGCAATTAGGTGCGGGGGCACGCCGAAGATTCGGGCGATTTCCGGAACCTGAAATTGGCGCGTCTGTAGGAACTGGGCTTCATCCGGCGACATAGTCACCTTGGAAAACTTCGCACCCTCAGTCAGTAGCGCGACCCTATGCGCGTTGTCTGCACCCGAATTGGCCAGGCGCCACGCTTCACGCGCACGGGATAGGCCGTCTTCGGACATGGCGCCCGGTACCTCAACCACGGCACCCGGCATGGCTCCATTCGCGAAGAACTTAGAGCCGTACTTCTGGGCAGCAAGGGCGAGGCCGATGGACTCACGCGCGTAGGTGATGGGGGAGACCCCAGTGAATTCGCCCGGCAGCATCATCCCCGGGATATGGAGAATCTCCCTCGGGGTGAACCAGCCAATAGCAACTTCGTTGCCGTCGTCGTCAACGTCGAAAGCCTCAAATGCCTTACGGCGCTGACCGTCCGCCATGACCGTGTGCGTTGTGATGCGGGACGGGTCCAGCACGTCAAGCCCGGCAATGGTGGTGTTATCCGTAGTCCAGCGCACGGCTAGATACGCGTTGCCCTCAAGCAGTAGAGAGAGCACGCACTGAGACAGTAGGTCGATACGGCCAAGCCCGCCCGGCTCAGCGGTCGGATAGTCAAGCCACATAGGCGACTTGATTTCCTTCCGTACTCCGCCACGACGTGAGTACGTCGCAACAGGCAGGGTGGCTATCGTCTCGCTCAGAAGCCGGATGCAGCCGAAGACCGCCGACACCTGTAGAGCGGAAGACGCGTCCACGCGCTGACCACTTGCAGCGACTACACCCGGGTAGGGGTACATGTCGGACGTGTCTTCCCACGTGGCGCGCGACTCATCCGGGGTGCCCCGGCGGAAAAGGTCAGACCAGAATCCCACCGGGCACCCCTCATTCAGTTGATGTTCTGTTGTGTATTCAGTTGGACCACCTACTAGTTCAGTAGGTGGTAGCTAGTCCCACGGCACGGATGGATCACCGCCCATGACGTGCACCTCACCCTTGTCGTCTTCCCACGTTGCGAGGATCGCAGCGTTGATGAATCCGGGGTTGTCCTCACGCCACATCACCGCACCGTGAACGGCGAGGATCATGGCAATTGCAAGGTCAATCTTCCGGCGCGATGCGGCGTACTCCTTCGTGACGCGCGCACCGTTCTTGTCTTCGCGCAACACCGCGTTACCGATATGGCGAGCAAGGGCCGGATTCCCGTCATGGGTAAGCCGACCGTCCCGGCAAGCGTCGTATACCGCCTGAGTGGCGGGGATCATTCGCTTCAGGCTGTTGGTGGGGAACGCTTCAACCGGGAAGCCCTCGGCTTCAAGGTTGTCTAGCGTCTCCTCCCACCGGTACGGATCGGCAACAAGGTTGCGCACGACGTACACCCGTAGCGCTTCGTTCAGTGCGTCGCGTACGTCAGCCATCGGGACACGCCAATGAGCGTCATCCTGCGGGGCTTCCCAGTGACCTAGTACGAAGACCCTGAGGTCTTCCACGCGGCAGGCAACCAATGCGGTTGAGTCC
The DNA here is from genome assembly GCF_049606955.1 of Streptomyces dryopteridis. NCBI lineage: Bacteria > Bacillati > Actinomycetota > Actinomycetes > Kitasatosporales > Streptomycetaceae > Streptomyces > Streptomyces dryopteridis. Next base: position 3,398,261 of record NZ_CP187113.1, read on the forward strand.
CCCTTCCATGACCCATCGAAGCCCAGTACAACGGCGTCCCCGGGGGCAAGGGTGTCTTCCCTCGCAAGCTCATCCCAAAGGCCATGAGGCAGCCACGTAGACGCGCCACGGACGAACTGACTGAGTCGGTAGATCCGGAAGCTTGCCTCAGTGCTCCGCTGGACAGCAGCGCGGAAGTCTTCCTCATTGAGGATCTCGTAAGAGGGGTTGCATGCTTTCCAGACGTCCGGGTCCGTGTGATCCACGGTGTCGCCAATGCGCGGACCCCATGAGCGGTAAAACAACGTAGGGTCGTTCAGCTCACCAGAGTTGACCCGCTCGCCGGTCTCGCACAGCTTGGCAAAGGGGCCGTCCGGGTCCGGTCCGGCCGTACTCACAACCCAAGTCATGGGCTGGTTACGAGCGGCGGAACCCAGGGTCAGCGCGTCGAATAGATCAGCGTTCTTACTGAACGCGTACTCATCAAGGCTGACCGCTGAGGGGTTTAGACCCTGCTGCCTGCCAGCATCGGCAGACACAACGCGGTACGTCGAATCCTTGAACTTGATGACGTCCCGCTGAACGTCGCAAACAGCGCTGAGCTTGGGCGACGCATTGACCATTTGCTTGGCAGCGTCAAAGACCATTCGGGCTTGGTTTCTATCATTCGCCGCAGCAATGATCTGACGCTGAGCGTCGGCCCGGTCCGCCACCAAGTGGTAGAGCATGATGGCAGCGGCAATCGTTGACTTGCCGTTCTTGCGGGCAATGCACACCACGGCCATACGGTGCTTGCGATGCCACCGGCCGAATGTGTCTTGCCGTAGCTCGTACGCATCAACGAGTAGGTCACGTTGCCAGGGGAGTAGCCGGAAAGGCTGACCGGCAAAGGAACCGGTGAGATAGCAAAACCGCTCAATCCAGTTGGCGACGCGGTAGCCCTCACTCGGAAAGGGAGCGTCAGCGGGAATGTGCCGCGCAATCACGGGGTCTAGCCCGTCCACGCGTCACCCCCTAAAAGTCTTCCGGTCCAGCCGCTACGCGGCGTGCCTCAGCGGCAACGATGCCCAGGCGCATGCGCGCTTCCGGAGTGAAACCGATGACGGTCTCAATCGCCCTGAGTTCCTTCTCAGTGGACTCAACAAACCTGAGCGCCGGATGCATGACCGGCTGACCGTTGTAGCCCTCACTCATGTACCCATCAGCGTCCACCTGAGCCAGCAACACCGCGCGCCGGTCATGCAATTCGCTGTACCTCAAAATGATGTTGCGGTCAGTGTCGGGGGAGTAGGCGCCAGAACCAGCGGACCATACGGAGCGCCACACTTCGCGGCCGGTGGCCTTGAGGTGAGCGGGCACCCTGGGGGCGCGTCCCTCATAGACGATGGGGGCCGATGCTTCGGCAGCAGTGTTGGCGTTGCCCGTCCGCTGATCGGGGCTCTTGCTTCGCGACACGTAGACACCACCTAACGGGTACTTACGGACCCCTTAACGGGTGCCTTTCTCACGTGGGCTAACCGGCGCGTGCCCAGTGTTCACGGGCCTTACAGCGGGTGGGGGGCTTGGGTTCGCCATCACACCTAGCGCGCGTATTTCGAGCTTGGGCCGGGATCGCCAGGAGGCATGCGGCCCGAACTTTCGGAACGCTCCTCCCCGCCATGCGCCGTTAAAACGGGCGCTTGCCAAAGTCGGTTGCAGTCTTGGCCTTGTGGCACGCCTTGCAAAGGACTTGCACGTTGCCGTCTACGTCTTCACCGCCAAGCGCAAGCGGCTTGATGTGGTCAATGTCCACCTGACTCGGAAGGTACATACGTAGGCATGTAGCACACGTGCCAGACACAGCCTTACGCACAGCCTTACGCAGACGGGCAGCAGCGTTATTGCCCGCAGCTATAGCCGCGCGACGCTTGGCGTGTGACTGCACTGAGCGTCTGGCTTCATAGCCCTTGTGGTGAGAGGAGCAACGCCCCTTGTGGGTAGCCCACTCGCGACACTCAAGGCACCGGGTACGCATAGCCACCCCCCCCCTACTCAACACCCCCCCCTACCGGGAAGGGCCCCCTACCACCTACTGAATCAGTAGGTGGTCATGTGTACCCACTGAGGGAGTCGAACCCTCACACACCACGTTCTAAGCGTGGCGGCTTTACCGTGTTTGCCTAAGTGGGCTAGCTTGCGTCGGGTTGGATTCGAACCAACGTTGCCCCACTCATAGGGGAGTCCTAGGCCACTGAACGACCAACGCTTTAGGCCCGTCTGTGAGAGCTACTCACTAGGCCAAGGGATCACAATGTGAGCCCCTAGCGCTCCCTACCGGATTCGAACCGGTGGCTACCCGTACGACAAACGGGGGCTCTAACCACTGAGCTAAGGAAGCATTGCCACACTGACCAGTGGGGGCCGAATTGGCCGATTGGGTCAGTGTGGCGCGCTCGAAAGAGGAAGACTCAGACCGCCTGTAGTGGAGGGTGCGCGGTACCCCCTCTCTCTACCCTTACTAGGGTGCGAAGGATTCCACTCAACCCCGTGCTTGGGGGCGAGGGATTCCGTGCGGGGGAGTGGGGGCCGGTGGCCCGTGGTGACGAGTGACGGTTGTGAGGGCACTTCCGGTTTGGTCCCACAGAAGAGCTTGATTAGATGATGTATAGGTGGAACAGGACTACTCGTCATTTCGTCACTCGTCACCCCACTTTTATACAGAGAGTGACTGGAAGTGGGGATTGGCTACGTAGAGTGTCGGTGGAGCGCTATCGCTCATCTACCCACCCGCTGAGTAAGGGTGCCCTCACCAGGGTTGCCGTTGTGTTGCACATCACAAAGCCCTGTGTGGCCGTCTGAGGGCATGGAAAAGCCCCGGTCCATACGACTGACCGGGGCTCTCCTCATAGGTGCCTACAGGGGCGCTCAGGCCGCTTCGCTGGCCTCTTCGGTCCCGCCCTCACCGGCAAACGTGAGTGAGACCCGCTTTGAAGCGTCGTACTGCACCCAACGGTTGCCGCGCATCGCTGACTTGTGGACAACGATGCGATCCACGAAAAGGGCGACGAAACGACGCTTGCTCTCAAGGGTGGCCGTTGCCCACCAGGAACCCTCTCCCATGGGGTCGCCGTTGCCCTCTTCGGAGTTGATCCACTGCTGAATAGGCAGGGCGGGCGCGTCCGCCTCAGCGAGGGTCTGCAAGGCATCGTCTAGTGCCTTGAGGCGGGTTTCCGCAGCGTCCATCTCTTCGAGTACGGCCCTACGTGTGGCCGGACCCTTGTCCTTAACGGCCTTATAGTCCTCTTCGCATTCAACGAGGCGTTGGGCCGCCTCATGCCGCTCAGTGACAAGCTGCGCGCGCTCACGGGCGTTACTGGGGCTTTCCTGCGTGCGGGCAAACCGCTTAGTCGCCTCAAGCAGGAAACCGGCCGTGTCCCCGTCTTCCTCCGCCGCAATAATGCGGGCGAAAATCCGGCGGGCAACATATTCGTCTAGGTGGTGCTGGACCATGGTGTTGTTGCCGTTGTGGCCGGGCACGTTCCGGAAGTTGCACCGGTATGAGGGGCTAGGGGACGTGCCACCCCCGTAATAGGCGCACATCGACTTGTCGCATGCGCACATGAGGATTGGCTCATCCTCAGGGTTGCGCAGTGCCGAGAGGAGCGACGTACCCCGTGTGAGCCCCCTGCCCTGCCCACGGGAGTCAAGCCACGCTTGCAGTTCCCACCACTCATCCACGGGAATGATGGGGGCGTAGTCGTACTTCTTTGCCGTGCCGTCCTCGTTCCGCTGAATGCGGTATGCCCATTTGGCCTTTTCGCCCTTTGTGTTGGGCTCGGCCATGTATCCGGCAAGCCGAGGGTCACGCAGAATGCGGTTAAGGGTCGTCACTTCCCACTTGGCGTGTTTCTGGACGCCCCCAATTCGCTTGCCCCGTGTTGGCACATCGTCAAGGTGCATTTGGTGCACCAAACCGGCGAGCGAGCCAGGGTGGCGCTTTCCCTGCTGAATGGGTTCGTCGCGGTGCTTCTTGATGGTTGCCCAGCACCACTGAATGACTTTGGCCTCTTCCTCGCGCGGGCGGAGCCGCTGGATTTCCACGCCGTCCACAAATTCCTTGTACGCCTCAAAGCCGAAAGGCGCGTGTCCACCGAGCCACCCCCCGCGCTCACGGTGCTTTTCGAACGTGCCCCGGACCGCAATGGACTTGTTGCGCGACTCGTTGTGCCCCGCCTCAAACCTCATGATGATATTCATGAGTTCCATTACGTTATCGCTCGTGAATTCACCCTCATTCACGGACACGATGCGGACGCCCAGTTGGAACAGTTCGAGCACCTGCATTAGCACGATGTTGATGTTTTGCCGGGAAAAGCGCGACGCGTAGTGAACAACGATCATGTTGATACGACCAACACGAGCGTCATTCATCATTCGGTCAAAGCCCTTGCGTTCGGCGTCTGGGTCGTAGCCCGACTTGCCGATGTCCTCATAGAAGTCTACGAAGTTGAACCCCTTCTCTGTCGTGTAGCCCTTGGTCTTGTCCCGCTGGTCTTCCGGCGAAGCTTCGCTCTTGTTAGCTTTCTTGCGTGACTGCCGGATGTAGCACGCGCAGTAGACGCCGGTGCCGCTCACGGTGGTACCCCCTGTGATCATGGGGGCATCGTACCCCCAAACTGTGACTACCGTTCGGCGCCACCACCAAGATGGACGGTTGCGCCGCGATCTACCCGGCGCTCGCCGCGATCTTCATCGCGCAGATCTTCGACGTGCAGCTCGGCATCGGTGACTACCTGCTGATCGCGTTCGTCTCCGTGGTCGGCTCCGCCGCCACCGCCGGTCTGACCGGCGCGACCGTGATGCTGACCCTGACCCTGTCCACCCTGGGCCTGCCGCTGGAGGGCGTCGGCCTGCTGCTGGCCATCGACCCGATCCTCGACATGATGCGCACCGCCACCAACGTGGCCGGTCAGGCCCTGGTCCCGGTCATCGTCGCGGCCCGCGAGAACATCCTCGACACGAAGGCGTACGAGTCGGCCTCCTCCTCCCCGCTGGACGAGCCCGCCGCCCCGGCCAAGACCCCGGTCCCGGCCGCCGCCTGATCCGCCGGAGCCCCGCCGCTCGTCGGCACCGGCGTCCGAAGCCCCCGCCCCCGTCCGGGCGGGGGCTTCGTCGTGCCCGTGCGCCGGGGTGGTACGTCGGCGGGTCGGCAGGGCAGCCCCGGGGGACCTCCGTCCCCCTTGCGGGACGGGCCGGGCGCACTAGGGTCGGTCCCAACGCGGTGCGGCGGTCCGCGTCCCCGGACACGTTCGACGGGGCGGGGTCGCCGCCGTCGGTCGGAGGAGGAGTTCGGGTGACGATGTCCAAGGGGTCCAACGTGCCGGTCGGCGCACCGGCGGTGCGGGCGGTGCTCGGCTGGACGGCCCGCCCCGGCACGCCCGACGCCGACGCATCCGCCCTCCTGCTCGTCGGGGACCGGGTCCGCGACGACGACGACTTCGTCTTCTACAACCAGCCCCGGCACCCGGCCGGTGCCGTGCGCCACGAGGGCAAGCGCACCGTCGGCGACGCCGTCACCGACACCCTGGCGGTGGACCTGCACGCCGTGGAGCCCTCGGTGGAACGGGTGCTCCTGGCCGCGTCCGCCGACGGCGGCACCTTCGGGTCCGTCCCCGGTCTGCACGTCCGGCTCCTCGACGCGGCCACCGACGCCGAGATCGCCCGCTTCGACAGCCCCGGCGCCGGGGCCGAGACGGCGTTCATCCTGGGCGAGCTGTACCGGCGGGCCGGGGCGTGGAAGTTCCGGGCGGTCGGCCAGGGCTACGACTCGGGGCTGGCCGGTCTGGCCCGGGACTTCGGGATTTCCGTGGACGAGCCCCAGACTCCCGCACCGGCCCCGACCCCGGCGCCCGCGCCCCCGATCTCCATGAGCCGCCCGGCCGCCGCCCGGACGAGCCCTCCCGCGCCGCCCGCGCCGGCTCAGGCCCCCGCCCCGCACGCGCAGTCCCCGTACGTGACCAACCCCTTCGGCACCCCCCGGGGCGCCGGCCCGGCCACCCCGACCCCCGCTCCCGCCGCCGCGAGTGCGGCCCGGCCGGTGCGCCTGGAGAAGGTCACGCTCACCAAGCAGGCCCCGACCGTCTCCCTCGCCAAGCAGGGCGGTTCCTCCGGCGCGATGCGGGTGAACCTGAACTGGACCATGCGCGAACGCCCCCAGCGCGGGTTCCTGTCCGGGCTGATGAACCGGGACCTCGACCTGGACCTGGCCTGTCTGTGGGAGCTGACCGACGGATCGAAGGGCATCGTGCAGGCCCTGGGCCGCCAGTTCGGCTCCCTGACCGCCCCGCCCTACATCCAGCTCGACGGCGACGACCGCACGGGCGCCTCGGCCGGCGGCGAGAACCTCACGATCAACCTCGACCACAGTGCCAAGTTCCGGCGCATCCTCATCTTCGCCTGCATCTACGAGGGGGCCGTCACCTTCAAGGGCATCGACGGGATCGTCACCCTGTACCCGCAGCACGGCGCCCCGATCGAGCTGCGCCTGGACGAGTGCACCCAGAAGGTCGCCCCCGCCGTGGCCGTGGCGATGGTGGAGAACGTGGGCGGTGAACTCGTGGTCCGGCGCGAGGCCCGATTCATCGCCCCCGACCGGACGGGCGGCATCCAGAGCGCGGTGGACGCGGCCTACGGCTGGGGCCTGCGCTGGGGCATCGGCCGCAAGTAGCCCCGTCACCGATCGGTCCGGGTGAAGAGGCGTCCGGCCAGGTCCACGCCGGTGATCCGGCCGGAGGAGTCCCGGGTGAAGAACCCGCGCTGGCCGGACAGGCCGCCGGCCGTCACCACGTACTCGTCGCCGGGGAGCAGGCCCATCGCGGCGGGCTCGTGGTCCGGGGGCATGGGGGTGTCGGAGGCGGCGCGCACCTCGGCCTTCAAGGCCGCCCCGAGGGCCATGCCGTGCTCGTCGGCGGTGATGGTGAGCCACATCGCGTCGATCTCGTAGACCCCGGCGAACTCTGCGGCCCGCGCCGGGTCGTGGGGGAGGGGCTCGGGGTCGCGGTCGACAGCGCCCAGCACGTTTTCCAGGGCCCAGCGCACCACCTCTTGGTTGAAGACGATGCCGGCGGGCCCGGCGTTCGCCGCCGAGGTCACGGCGAACCCGCGCTCGGGGGCCAGGAGCAGTTCGGCGAACTGGCCGTTGGTGGAGCCGCCGTGCCCGATGGTGGGGACCCCGTCGATCTCGCGGAGGAACCAGCACAGCCCCAGGGCGTCGCCGAGGGTGCTCGCGCGCAGGGTCGCGGTGGGGGTGCGCATCGCCCGCAGGGTCTCGGGGGTCAGGAGGCGCTCGCCGTTCGGGGCGCGGCCGTCGCCGAGGTGGAACGCGGCCCAGCGGAGTTGGTCGGCGGCGGAGGCGAGGGCGCCGCCGCCCGGGTGGTCGGCCCGGCCGATCCGCCAGTCGCCGACCCCTTCGAGGGCGCCGTCCGGGCTGGTGTTGTGGCCCACGGCCGGCGGCCGGTCGGCGGCGGGGTCACGGGCGGGGTCGGGGCGGCCGGGGCTGGTGCGGCCGGGGTCGGGGGCGAAGGTGGTGGAGTCCAGGCCCAAGGGGGTCAGGAGCAGGTCTTGTACGGCCCGTTCGTAGGTCCGGCCGGTGACCTTCTCGATGACCCGGCCCAGCAGGTTGAACCCGGCCTGGCTGTAGGAGGGTCTGGCGCCGGGTTCGCCGATCAGGGTGAGTTCGTCGAGCCCGGCGACGAACGCGGCCAGGGCGTCGTCCCCCTCCCCGGTGTCGGTGACCAGGTTCCAGTCGAGGCCGGCGGTGTGGTTGAGCAGCATCCGCAGGGTGATCCGGTCGGCGGCGGCCGGGTCGGCGAGCCGGAGTTCGGGCACGTGGCGCGTCACCGGGTCGTTCAGGTGCACCGCGCCCTGTTCGGCGAGTCGGAGCAGGGCGGTGGCGGTGAGGGTCTTGGTGATCGAACCGACGGCGAACGGGGTGTGCTCGTCCACGGGCCGCGGCGCGTCGGCGGGGTCCAGGGAGGTCACGCCGTGGGAGGCGAAGAGCTCGTGGCCGCCGTGGCGGATGCCGGCCGAGGCCCCGGGGATGCCGTGCCGTCGGGCGGCGTCGGCGACGAAGGCGGTGAAGCGGGCGCGGAGGGTCGGGTCGAAGGTCATGGTGGGGCTCCCTTGGGTGTGCGGGTGGGTGGGTGGGCGTGGCGTGTGAGTGGGTGCCGTGCGCGGCGGGTCGGAGTCAGAGGGCGATGAGGGCCAGGGCGCCGAGGGCGCCGCCGAAGACCACCGCGTGGCGCGCGTTCTGGAGGATCCGGACCCAGGTCGGGAACGCGTTCTCGGCGACGGTGAGCAGGCCGCGCACGTCGATCCGGGCCAGTTCCCCGCCCTTGCGGGCGAAGGCGGCGGTGACGGAGCGGACGGCGGTGAGGTTGCTGTGGAGGATCGCCGCGTTGACGAGCACGACCGCGACGGTCAGCGTCCAGGTGACCGGGCCGGCCCAGGAGACGCCGGCGAGGTTCGCGCCGGCGCCCGTCAGCATCGCGGCGGCGATGGTCACCGGGGCCCAGGTCTCGTGCCCGCCGGCGTCGAAGCGCATCCCGTTCTCCGTGAGCACCGAGGGGCGGACGCCCTGGCGGGTCAGTTCGGCCTCGGCGGCGGCCATGGCGTGAGCGCCGTGCCGGGCGCGGACCAGCGGGATGGAGAGGAACGCGAGGGCGACGAGCGACTGGAGGACGGCGGCGAACACGTTCACGGGGACTCCCTGGTCCGGTGGTCCGGCTCGGCGCCGGATCGACTTGAACTAAGTAGGAGAGAAGAGTGCCCGACGACTTGAACACTGTGCAAGAGGTTTCCTGAACTTTGTTCAAGAGGGGTGCCGGCGCCTATCGTGGGCCCATGCCGCGCAACACGCTGACCTTGGAACAGATCGCCTCGACCGCGATCGAGCTGCTCGACGACGAGGGCTTGGAGGGGCTGAACATGCGCAGCCTCGGCAAGCGCCTCGGCTCGGCCCCCACGGCCGTCTACTGGCACGTCAAGAACAAGGACGACCTCGTGGTCCTCGTCGGCGACCGGGTCTGGGAGGAGGTCGCGCTGCCCGAGGCCGAGGCCCCGGACTGGCGCGAGCCGGCCGAGGCCCTGGCGACCGGCCTGTACGAGCTGTTCGGGCGGCACCCCTGGCTGGTGCAGGCGATGGGCTCGCACGTGTTCTACGGCCCGGCCAAGGCCCGCTACGACGATCGGATCCTGGAGGTCTTCGAGGTCGCCGGGTTCACCGGCCCGCAGGCCGACCTGGCCGCCACCGCCGTGTTCACCTTCGTGCTCGGCAACGCCGTCACCGCCGCCGCGACCGGCTCCCTGCACCGCCGGCTGGGCCGGGACGGCTCGAACGTGGAGGAGGCGCTGGCGCGGATGATGGAGGAGGCCGCCGAGGTGGCCGCCGCACACCCGCGGATCCGGGCCCGGCTGGACTCGCCGGTCGCGGACTACAACGGGGTGCCCGACGGGGTCTTCGAACACGGCCTGCGGGCCCTGCTGCACGGCCTGGAGGCGGCCCGGCGCGCGGCCCCCTGAGGCGCGGCCCCCTGGCGCGCGGCCACTCCGAGGCGCGATCCCTCAGGTGCGCCCCCGAGGCGCCGCCCTCCGCGCCCGGGCGGTCGTCAGTCCAGGTCGTGCCAGGAGAACGCGGCGATGCGCCATCCCGCCGGGGTGCGGACGAACTGGAAGGTCTTCGTGCCGCCGCCCTCGAAGGCGACCCCGTCGAGGATCCCCGACTTGCGGTAGGTCCCGATCCGCGCGGCCACGTCGCCGGAGACCTCGGTGTGCTCCGAGGTCTCCCACTCCGCGAACTCCACCAGCCGCCCGGAGGCCAGCAGTTCGCGCCGGGGTTCGACGAACTCGGCGACGGTGTGGGCCGTGAATCCGGGCCCGGTGCGCACGATGATCCCGCCCGGCAGCATCAGGTCCGAGATCCGGGAGACCCGGGCGGGCCGGCCGCCGCGGTTGTCGAAGGCGCCGAAGAACTCGGCGGTCAGGGAGTCGAGTTCGGCCTTGGTCGCGGCGGCGGTCGCGGCAGTGGTCACGGGCGGACGGTAACACCGAGCCCGGCCCGCGAACAGGGCGCGCGCAGGGCATGTGCGGGGCGTGCACCGGCGGTTTCCGGCCGGCCGGGCCCGGGGTCGACGCGGGTGCCGGCGGGCCGCCGGGGGGCGGGCGGCGGGGCCGGCGGGTGTGGGGGAGGTGTGCGAGGTGTGTGCGCGGGGCTGGTCAGGGGCCGTTACCCGTGCGTACATTACCGGCGGTAACGCGCAGTGACGCGCCGTCCAGACCCGAGGAGGGTCCCGTGCCGCCCGTGGAATTCGCGCCGCAGTCACCATCCCCGCGACCGTCGCCGGCCGACTCCCCACCGTCCGCCCGGCCCGCCCCGCCCGCCCCGCCGGTCCTGACCGTCGAGGACGGCGTCGTCCGCCAGGCATGGGTGCCCGCGCTGGTGCCCCCGCCCCACACCGGCTCCCTCGCCGACATCCCCTTCGACAACGCCCGCGAGGCCCCCGACGCCCCCGTCCTCGCCCGCAAGGGCCCCGACGGGCGGTGGCACGACGTGTCCGCCGCCGCCTTCGCCGCCGAGGTCCTCGCCCTCGCCAAGGGCCTGATCGCGGTCGGCCTGAACCCCGGCGACCGGCTCGCCGTGATGTCCCGCACCACCTGGGAGTGGACCCTCTTCGACTTCGCCGCCTGGGCCGCCGGCCTGGTCACCGTGCCCGTCTACCCCACCGCCTCGGCCCACCAGGTCGCCTGGATCCTGCACGACTCCGGCGCCGTCGCCTGCCTGGTCGAGGACACCGAACGGGCCCGCCTGGTCAGCGGCGAACGCGGCCGGCTGCCCGGCCTGCTGCACCTGTGGCAGTGCGACACCGGAGCCGTCGCCCAGCTCGTGGCCGCCGGCGCGCACCTCCCCGACCACGTGGTCCACGAACGCCGCGCCTCGCTCGTCCCCGCCCACGTCGCGACCCTCGTGCACACCTCCGGCACCACCGGCCGCTCCAAGGGCTGCGTCCTGACCCACGGCAACTTCCTCTCCGAGGTCGACAACGCCGTCGAACTCCTCCACCCCGTCTTCCGCTCCCTCACCGACGAACCCGCCACCACCCTGCTCTTCCTGCCGCTCGCCCACGTCTTCGGCCGGATGGTCGCCATCGGCTGCCTGCGCGCCCGCGTCAAACTCGGGCACGCCCCCAGCATCGCCGGCGAGGACCTCCTCGCCGACCTGGCCGGATTCCGCCCCACCTTCCTCCTCGCCATCCCCTACGTGCTGGAGAAGGTCCACAACAGCGCCCGGGCCACCGCCGAACGCGCCGGCAAGGCCGCCGCCTTCGACCGCGCCGCCGAGACCGCCCGCGCCTGGGGCGAGGCGACCCTCGCCGGACGTCGCCCCGGACTGGCCCTGCGCGCCGCCCACGCCCTCTACGAGCCCCTCGTCTACCGGCGCATCCGCGAGGCCCTGGGCGGCCGGGTCCGGCACGCGATCTCCGGCGGCTCCCCGCTCGGCTCCCGCCTCGCCGCCTTCTACGCGGGCGTCGGCATCCGCGTCTACGAGGGCTACGGGCTCACCGAGACCACCGGCGCCGCCACCGTCACCCCGCCGCACGACCCCCGCCCCGGCACCGTCGGCCTGCCCCTGCCCGGCACCGGCGTCCGCATCGCCGACGACGGCGAGATCTGGCTGTGCGGCCGGAACGTGTTCGCCGGCTACTGGAACACCGGCGAGACCCAGGCCCCCGACCACTGGTTCGCCACCGGGGACATCGGCGCCCTCGACGAGGCCGGACACCTCGCCATCACCGGCCGCAAGAAGGACCTGATCATCACCTCGGGCGGCAAGAACGTGGCCCCGGCCCCGCTGGAGGACGCCGTCCGCGCCCACCCGCTGGTCGGCCAGTGCCTGGTCCTCGGCGACCGCCGGCCCTACGTCACGGCCCTGATCACCCTCGAACCCGAGGGCCTCGCGCACTGGCGGTGGATGCGCCGCAAACAGGACGTGCCGCTGCCCGTCCTCGTCCACGACCCCGACCTGCGCGCCGACGTGCAACGCGCGGTGGACGAGGCCAACCGGCTGGTCTCCCGCGCCGAGTCCATCCGCCGCTTCGCCCTCCTGCCCACCGAGTTCACCGAGGTCAGAGGCCATCTGACACCTTCGCTGAAACTGCGCCGGGCCGCCATCCTGCGCGACCACGAGGCGATCGTCGCCGGGCTCTACGCCGAACGGGGCTGAGGCCGGCGCCGAACGGGCGCCGCCCCCGCCGAACGAGCGGGGCCGGGACGGGCCGCCTATCGTGGGCGGACCGGCCGGACGCGCAGGCGTCGGACCGAGGGGGCCACGCCAGGACCCCCCGCGCCCGGGCCGCTCCCCGGCCCGACGCGGGGCGCCAGAGTGCCAGGAGGGTGCCGTGCGCCGCCGTTCCCGCCCGATGCCGATACCGCCGTCCGCCCGCGCCGTCGCCCTCGCGACCGCCGCGCTGCTCGCCGGCGGCCTCCTCGGGCCCGTCGCCCCCGCCCTCGCCGCGCCCACCCCGCACCCCAGCGGGACCGCGACCCCGACCCCGCCCCCGTTCGTCTCGCCGACGCCCGCCCCGATCCCCCCGGCCCCCGCGCGCACCGCGCAGCCCACCGACGAGCCCACCGAGGTCCCCGTCGAACCGCCCGCGCCCGTGCCCACCGGCGGGGAGCTGCCGCCCGACGAGTCGATGCTCGCCGACGCCCACCAGAAGATCCGCTGGGGCGACTGCCCGAACCGCCCCAAGGACCCCAACCTGCGCTGCGGCACCGCCCTCGTGCCCCTGGACCACGCCCACCCCGACAAGGGCAGCATCCGGCTGGCGCTGCTGAAGATCCCCGCCACCGGCCCGCACCGCCTCGGCTCCCTCTTCCTGAACTTCGGCGGCCCCGGCGGCCAGGGCACCGAGGGCCTCGCCGCCGCCCGGCACCAGTTCATCGACCTCGGCGAGTCCTACGACCTGATCGGCTTCGACCCGCGCGGGGTCGGCTACAGCGCGCCCGTGAGCTGCGGGGACGACGACCTGAGCGTCCCGCCCGGGGCCGACGCCGCCGCCCAGCTCGCCGCCTTGCGCGCCTACGCCAAACGCTGCGCGGAACACTCCGGCCCGGTGCTGCCGCACGTGGGCACCGTGGACGTGGCCCGCGACCTTGACGTGCTGCGCCAAGCCGTCGGCGACCGCAAGCTCAACTACCTCGGGTTCTCCTACGGCACCCGGCTCGGCGCCGTCTACGCCGCCCTCTACCCGCGCAACGTCGGACGGATGGTCCTCGACGGCGTGGACACCCTCTCCGAACCCCTCGCCGAACAGGCCCTGGTCTCGGCCGCCGGCCAACAACAGGCCCTCGACAACTTCCTCGGCTGGTGCGCCAAACAGACCGGCTGCGTGCTCGGCACCAACTCCCGCACCGCCAGGACCCGCCTCGACGCGCTCGTGCGCCGCATGGACGCCGAACCCCTCGTCGGCGACGACGGCACCCTGTTCACCGGCGGCGACGTGATCGGCGCGATCGGCACCGCCCTGTACTCCCGGACCGCCTGGCCGATCCTCGCCGAGGCCCTCAACCTGGCCTCCCGCGACCACGACCCCAGCGGGCTGCTGCAACTCGGCGGGGGAGCGCCCGACCCGCAGGACCCGGACTCGGGGGCCGTCGGCGGCCCCGTGCCCGTGCCCGCCGACAACTTCCGGGCCGCCCTCAACGCCGTGAACTGCGCCGACGACCCCGACCGCAGCCTCGACAAGGCCACCCCGCAGGTCGTGGAACGCGAGATCGACGCCCTGGAGCCGCTGTTCGAGCGGGCCTCGCCGCTGTTCGGCCGGACCCAGCTCGCCACCGTCCTCGCCTGCTACGGGCGCCCCGCCGGCACGGACTTCATCCGCGACATCCAGCCCCCCAAGGGACTGCCCCGACTGCTGCTCGTCGGCACCCGGGGCGACCCGGCCACCCCCTACCGGTGGACCGAGGAGACCGCCCGCCGGCTCGGCCCGAGCGCCACGATCCTCGACTACAAGGGCGACGGGCACGGGGCCTACGCCGTCTCCCGCTGCGTCCGCGCCGAGGTCGACACCTTCCTCGTCGAGGGCCGGCTGCCGCGCGGCACCCGCTCCTGCGGCGCGAACGAGTAGCCGAACGGGCCCCCGGCGCCCGCCCCGCGAGGGAACGGACACCGGGGGCCCGGCGACGCACGGCCCGGCGACGCGCGGCCGGTGAAGGGCGGCCCCGTGATGGGCCGCCCGCGTCGGGGTCAGCAGTTGGGTCGCGCGGCCTTCCCCGCGAACCGGTCCGCCATCCACCCCAGCACCCGCGGCGCCTGGGTGATCACCCCGCTGACGTGCTCACCGATCAGGATCGTGTCCCACTCCACGTTCGCGCCGCGCGCGCACCAACCGGACCGCACCTCCCGACCCACCGCGTACGGGATCAACTCGTCGCCCAGCGCGTGGTACTGGAACACCGGGGCGGCCGGCGCGATCAGGCCGAGCTTCGACTGGTTCAGCCGGGCCTGCCACTCGGGCCGGTCCAGGGGGTTCGTCGTGGTCAGGTCCGAGATCTTGCTGAAGGCCCCGACCCCCGCGTCGATGATCACGCAGTTCTCGCGCAGGAACCCGACCAGCTTCTTCCCCTTGTCGTTGAGGTACGAGTCCAGCTTCAGCTCGGGGAAGGCCGCGTCCTGACCGGCCGCCGCCATGAACACCAGGCCGGCGCCATAGGAACCGTCGTTGAAGTCGGCGACCTTCAGCAGATCACCCGGGACCCCGCCGGTGGCCGTGCCCTTCACCTTCAACTCCGGCGCGTAGCTCCCGGACAGCTGGGCGGCCCAGCTCGACGCCTGCCCGCCCTGCGAGTAGCCCATGATCCCGACCGGGCTGTCCGGCCCCAGCCCCGCGCCCCGTGCCTCGGGCAGCCGCAGGGCCGCGCGGGCCGCGTCCAACATCGCGTGCCCGGCGGACGGGCCCACCGTGTACGTGTGGGTGCCGGGGGTGCCGAGCCCCTCGTAGTCGGTGACGACCACGGCCCACCCGCGCCAGGTGAGCTGCTGGATCAGGTTGGCCTCCATGGCCGTGCCCTTGGGGAAGTTGGCGCTGGGCGCGCAGGAATCGCCCAGCCCGACCGTGCCCACCGCGTACGTGACCAGCGGACGAGGGCCGGTGCGCCCGTCACGGGGGACGATCACGGTGCCGGAGACCACGTTCGGGGCCCCGTCGGCGGTGGTGGAGCGGTACTCGATCCGCCAGGCGTCGGTGTTGGTGGGTTGCAGGGGCAGGGGGTGAAATTCGGAGGGCGCGGTGGTCACCAGGTCGCCCGGGGACCCGCCGGCGGCGGCGGGGGTGTCGGCGGCGGTGGCCGGGGCGGTGAGCAGGGCGCCGACGGAGACGGCGGCGAGGGCGCCGGCGAGCACGAGTTCGCGAATACGCATGGGGCGGCTCTCCCAAGGGGTGCGCAGCGAGTGGGGGTGTGGCCCGAAGGTAGCGAGCTGCCGGCCCCCGGGTCGCTGACCGGAACGCGCGCCTTTGCCGACCCGGCGCGTCACACGCCCCGTCACCCGGGCTCTGCGCGCAGTGGTTTCACGCCGTTTCACGTGAAACAACGCGATACGGCGGGGTGCGCGGAGGGCTGCGACGAGACGCGCTGCGCCGCGCGTGTTTCACGTGAAACAGCGCGGGCCGCCGGCCTCCCCCGGCCCGTCCCCGGCCGTGTCCGGCGCGGGTTCGGCGGGTGCGCCGAGGGCGCGGTGGCGGGCCGGGGTGGTGCCCGTCCAGCGCCGGAACGCCCGGTGGAAGGCGGTGTCCTCGGAGAAGCCCAGGCGCACCGCCAGTTCCCCGATCGGTTCGACCCCGCCCGCGAGCGCGGCCAGGGCCTCGTCCCGCAGCAGTTCGTCCCGCAGCCGCCGGTACGAGGTGTGCTCGCGCTCCAACCGCCTTCGCAGCGTGGCCGGCGAGACCGCGAGCCGCTCCGCGACCTCGCCCGCCCCCGGCAGCGGCCGACCGGTCCGCAACGCGCCCGAGAGCGCCCCGCGGACCTGCTCGCCCACCGGCACCCGCCCGTGCGCGGGCCGCGCCAGCAGGTCGAACGGGGCCCGCCGCAGCATCGCGTCCACCGCCGCCTCGTCCCGCACCAGCGGCGCCGACAGGGCCCGCGCGTCGAACCACACCCCCGTCACCTCCGCCTCGAAGCGCGCGGGGCAGTCGAAGAGCTCGGCGTACTCCTCGTGGTGAACGGGCGGGGGGTAGGCGAACTCGGCGCGCAGCAAGGGAATGTCGCGGCCGATCAGCCAACTGCCCAGCCGGTGGAAGATGATCAGCACGCTCTCGGTGAGAAAACGGTGTCGGTCGCCGGGGAACGCGTCGAACAGGCGGAACACGGCGTGCGGCCCGGGTGGACGCTGCACGGCCAGCCGCGGGCCGCCCGGGAAGAGCCCGTAGAACCGGCCCGCCCGGTCGAGGGCGGAGCCGAGGTCGGGGCAGCCCAGGGCGGCCTTGCACATCATCGCGAAGGTGCCCGGCCGGCTCGGCGTCGCGCCCAGCCCCAGGAACTCGTCCTGCGTGGCGAGGTACAGGGCGCGGAACAGGCGGGAGAACTGCCCGGCCGTGACCCGGGCCCGCGCGTCCTCCGCGAGCAGCGGGGGGATGTTCGCCTCGTGCAGCAGCGTGGCGGTGTCGATGCCGGCCCGCCGTGCCCCGTCGAGCACGGCTCGTACGTGGTGCACCGTGACCGTCCGCCGTCCCGGGGTCAGCGTCATGACACGACGGTAACGGCGCTGAGCGCCCGGGTCAGCGGGGGCGACGGGATTGGTCATGGCGGGGGTGGCCGCGCCCTGTCGAGCATCGGGGGACGAGCACGAGCACGAGCACGAGGACGGACACGAGGACGAGCCGGAGCGGGACGCGGCGGAGGGCGAGGGCCGATGGACGCGCAGCACGGGACACCGGGGACGCACGGCACGGGGACGGGCGGGGCAGGAGCGGGCGGGACAGGGGCGAGCGGGACAGGGACGGACGGGCCGGGGACGGGTGGGGCGGGGACGGACGCGCCGGGGTTCGGCGGGGTGTCGGCCGGCGCAGAGCCCGTGCCCGTGCCCGTGACGCTGGCCGGGCTCTCCGACCACGTCGCGGCCCGCCACGGCGCCGCCCCCGCCGTCCGCTTCCGCGACCCGGCCGCCCCGGAGGGCTGGGCCGTGCGCGACTACGCGACCCTGGGCGCGGACTGCGCGACCGCCGGCGAGGTGCTGCGGGGGCTCGGGGTGCGGCCGGGGGACCGGGTCGCGGTGATCGGCGAGACCCGGTACGCGTGGACCGTCACGCACCTGGGGGCCTTGCGGATCGGCGCCGTGATCGTGCCCGTCTATCCCACGGCGGGCCCGGAGGAGCTGTGCTGGGTGCTGTCCGACTCGGGGGCGACGGTCGCGGTCTGCGACGACGAGGACCGGGCCGAACGGGTACGGGACCTGCGCGGGCGGTTCCCGGCGCTGCGGGAGGTGGTCGTGATGGCGGCGCTCACCGACCCGGCCGGCGGCCCCGTGCCCCCGGGGCCGGCCGCCGAGCCGCACCCCGACGCCGAGGCCGCCCTCGTCTACACCTCCGGCACCACGGGCCCGCCCAAGGGCTGCCGGCTCAGCCACGGGAACTTCACGGCCGTGCAGCGGGCCTCGGTGCCGCTGGTGGTGTCGGAGCCCGGGGACCGCACGTACCTGTACCTGCCGCTGGCCCACCTGCTGGCCCAGATGATCCAGTTCACGACCCTGCTGAAGGGCGGGGAGCTGGCCTACTTCGGCGGCCGGGTGGAGGACGTGATCGGGGAACTCGCGGAGGTCAGCCCCACCCACCTGCCGTCCGTGCCGCGCCTGTTCGAGAAGGTGCACGCGGTGGTCGCGGGCCTGGCGGCGGGATCCGAGGGCGGGTCGGAACGGCTGGCGGAGGCCGTCCGGGTGGGGGTGCTCAAGGCGGAGGGCGAGGAGCTGACGAAGACCGAACGGGAGACGTGGCAGAGCGCGGAGGACGGCCTGTACGGGCTGGTGCGGGCCGCGTTCGGGGGCCGGCTGCGGTGGGCGACCACGGGCGGCGCCCCGATCGCGATCGAGACCCTGGACCTGCTGCGGGCCTGCGGGATCCGGGTGTTCGAGGGCTACGGGATGACGGAGTCGGGCGGGCTGATCACCCTCAACCACCCGGGGGCGGTCCGGTACGGCACGGTCGGACGGCCGGTGGAGGGCTGCGAGGTGCGGATCGCCGAGGACGGGGAGGTGCTGGCGCGCGGCCCGATGGTCTTCGGCGGCTACCACGCGAACCCGACGGCCACGGACGAGACGCTGGACGGGGAGGGCTGGCTGCGGACGGGCGATCTCGGAACCCTCGACGAGGACGGGTTCCTGCGGATCACGGGCCGCAAGAAGGAGCTGATCATCACCTCGGCGGGCAAGAACATCACCCCCACGGAGGTGGAGTTCGCGGTCCAGCGGGCCCGCCTGGTCTCGCGGGCCGTGCTGGTCGGGGACCGGCGACCGTACCCGGTCGCGCTGATCACCCTGGACGAGGCGGAGCTCGCGGGCTGGGCGAAGGAGACGGGCACGGAGGTCGGGAACCGGCCGGCGAACCACCCGGCGGTCCGGGCGGAGGTCGAACGGGCGGTGACGGAGGCCAACGAACGGGTCGCCCGCCCGGCCCGGATCCGCGCGTTCGCGATCCTGGACGAGGAGTTCACCGTCGCTGCGGGCACCCTCACCCCCACGCTGAAACTGCGCCGCGCCGAGATCCTGCGGCGGTACGCGGAGCGGGTGGAGGCCCTGTACGCGACGGGCCCGAAGCCCGACGCCACACCCTGATCCCGGGGCCCGGCAGCGGGCCCTGACCTTGGGTGGAGAGCGTCACGCACGGGACCCACCGCCCTCGGGGGGAGGAGGACGGGGTCACCGGGCGGGTTCGGGAACGGGGTTTCGAGAGCGGGGCGCGGGGGCGGGGCTCAGAAGGTGAGGTCGGGCGGGGGCGGCGGGGCGGCGGAGTGCGAACGGCAGCGGGGGCAGCGGCACGGGGGCCAGCGGGGCGCGTACTCGCGGGAGCCGGCCCGCCGGTCGGGGATCACCGTCCACCGGGGCCCCCAACTGCGCCCGCCGTCCCGCGAGACCCGCAGGGTCATGACTGCCTCCCCGGCGGGTGCGGCCCCCGGGGGCTCGGCGTCGGGCCGGCTCACGGCCTCGGCTCCGGCCCCTCGCCGGCGGGCAGCACCCAGGAGTGCGGCCCGGGGTGCCCGCCCCACAGCGTGCACACCTCGCCGCCGGCCTCCGAGCCGTCCTCGCGGGAGAGGCACTCGGGGTTCTCCTCGGGCCGCATCAACGCCGGATCCTCGCCCCAACGGGCCCACAGCGAGGTGAACACGGGCGGGTCCTCGACGCGGTAACAGACGTGGTCCGCGTGCTCCCCCGGGTGCCCGGCGACGAGCTCGCACGCGGCGCGGGCGTCGTGGTCGGTGTCGGGCGGCACGAGGGCGAGGACGGCGGGGGTCAGGAAGCGCGTGGAGGCGCCACAGGGTCGGGTCACGTCGACTCCAAGGGGAGTGGGGGGAGGCACCGGTGGTACAGGGGCGGTCGGGCAAGGCGCACGGGGTCCCGCACGCATCCGGAAGCGCTGCTCTCCGTGTCGGTTCCGGCACGGGGCGTACTCAGGTTGGCCTAGGGTCGTGACCACCATCAACTTGTTGTTCCTGGCAGATAGGTCGGTGAAGCGTCAATGAACAAGCGCGAGTTGACCCCCGAAGTGAGTCCGGCCGCAGCCTTCGGCGCGCGTTTGCGCAGCCTGCGTGAGGGGCGGGGCTGGAAGCAGACCGAACTGGGGGAGCAGATGGGGTACTCCGGTGCGCACATATCCGCCGTGGAAAACGGTCGCAAGATTCCAACTCGCCGTCTCGCGCAAAGTGGGGACAAGGTCTTCGGGCTCAAGGAACCGGACACCCTCGTGGCGGCCGAACGGAACCTCCGCCTCGGAGTGCTGCTGGACGGCTTCCCCGAGTACGCGGCGCTGGAGGCGCGGGCGATCGACCTGCGGCTGTACCAGATCGGGATCATTCCCGGGCTGATCCAGACCCCGGCCTACGCGCGGACGCTGGCGCTGGCCTCGGTGCGACGCGGGGTCATCGCACCTGAGCTGGCCGAGGAGCGACTGGAGTTCCTGGCGCAGCGGCAGAGCAAGCTGGTGCGAGCGAACCTCCCGATGCTGTTCGTGGTCTTGGACGAGAGCTGCGTGCGCAGGCTCGTCGGAGGGCGGGAGGTGATGGCCGAGCAGCTGGAGCACCTGATTGAGTTCGCGGAGCGGCCGAACACGGTTCTCCAGATTGCACCCTTCGAGATGGGGGAGCGGAGGGCCATCAACCTGCCGGTCAACCTGCTGACGATGGCCGACCGCAGTGGTGTGGCCTACATGGAGGCCCAGAACCAGGGGTTTCTGGAGCGTGAATCAGTTGCGGTGCGGGATCTGTTCACGGCCTACCATCAGCTCCAGGCCGAGTCCCTGTCGCAGCCGGACTCCGTGGCCATGATCAACGCGGTACGAAAGGGCTATCAGTGAGCACATCGACCCACACCCCGGCCATCTCGCACTGGCACAAGTCGAGCCACAGCAGCAACGGGGGCAACTGCCTCGAAGTCTGGGTCACCTCGTCCTACAGCGACAACGGCGGCGATTGCGTCTCCGTCGCCGGGAACGTCGCCGCTGTGCACGGGGTCGTGCCCGTGCGGGATTCCAAGGTGCCTGCCGGGGCCGTGTTGCGGCCGTCCGTGGACGCGTTCTCGGCGTTTGTCGCCGGTGTGAAGGACGGCGCCTTCCCGGCCGTGTGAGTGCCGCCGGGGGCTTGTGGTGTGGCCCCCGGCCGGTCGGGGCAGTCTGTCGCCGTCAGTGCGTGCGTGACGGCGAGGGGAGAGTCCTGTGAGCGGCGACGGTGTGACCGGGTGGGTCAAGTCCTTCTACAGCAGCAACGGCGGTGACTGCCTGGAGGTCTGGGCGACCTCTTCCTACAGCGGCAGCAACGGCGGCAACTGCGTCTCCGTCGCCGGGAACGTCGCCGCCGTGCACGGGGTTGTGCCCGTGCGGGATTCCAAGGTGCCCGCCGGGGCCGTGTTGCGGCCGTCCGTCGGCGCGTTCTCGGCGTTCGTCGCCGGGGTCAAGGGCGGGGCCTTCTCGGGCGTGTGAGTTCTCGCGCCGGCCCCGCCTGACGGCACCGGCCGCCTACAGGTACTGCGCGTAGTTGTCGAGGACGCGCATGATCTCCGGGGCCTCCGCCGAGGGCAGTTGCAGGACGACCTCCTCGATGCCCAGTTCGGCGTAGTGCGCGAGCTTGCCGGGGGTGGGGCGGACCGCGTACGGGATGACCGTGAGCGTCTTCGGGTCGCGGCCCGCCTCCTCCCAGACCCGTCGCAGTTCGGGCAGGGTCTCGGAGAGCCCGCCGCCGCCGATGGGCAGCCAGCCGTCGGCGTGCTCGGCGATGGCCGCGAAGAGTTTGGGGCCGGCCGCGCCGCCGATGAGGGTGCGGGGGCCGTGCAGGGTGCCGAGGGTGTGGGCGGGGCCGAGGTCGCGGGGCGCGGTGGCCGGTTTGGGGTGGGCGTGCGAGGCGGCGACGGAGCCGTGCGCGCCCTCGTAGGCGGTGGGTTCGGGGGCCCACAGGGCCCGCATGAGGGCCATCCGGTCCCGGGTGACCTCTCGTCGTTCGCGCCAGGTGACGCCGTGGTCGGCGGCCTCTTCGACGTTCCAGCCGTAGCCGAGGCCGAGGGAGAACCGGCCGCCGCTGAGGTGGTCGAGGGTGGCGATCTGCTTGGCGAGGGCGATCGGGTCGTGTTCCACGACGAGGGTGACGCCGGTGCCGAGTCGGAGTTTGCGGGTGACGGCGGCGGCCTGGGCGAGGGCGACGAAGGGGTCGAGGGTGCGCCCGTACTCCTCGGGCAGGTCCCCGCCCATGGGGGCGGGGGTGGTGCGGGAGACGGGGATGTGGGTGTGTTCGGGCAGCCAGAGGCCGGCGAAGCCGCGTTCCTCCAGGGAGCGGGCGAGCCGGACCGGGGTGATGGTGTGGTCGGTCAGGAAGACGGTCGTCGCGATCCGCATCGGTGCACCTCCGTGGGGTGGGAGGCCCACGGTACGACGCACGGGCCGCCGGGCGTGAGGGGTCGGCGAGCGGGTCGGCTGATGATGCGTCAGAGGGTGCGTCAGATGGCCGGATAGCGGTTCGCCCACGCCGTGCCGGCGACGGTGGGGCCGTGCAGGGTGTGCCCCTGGGTCATCTCCAGCGCGAAGTCGTCGGCGAGCTCCAGCAGCGTCGCCCGGCCCTCCAGCTCGGCGAGCCACAGGGCGGGCAGGGCGGTCTCGCCGTCGCGGGCGCCGAGTAGGGCCCCGGTGAGGGCGCCGGTGACGGTGGAGTCGCCGCCGTGGTTGACGGCCAGGCGCAGGCCGTGCCGGACGTCGACGGCGACGAGGGCGCAGTAGGCGGCGACGGCGAGGGCGTCGTCGGCGTCGCGGCCCGCGCACAGGCTCTCCACGACGGCCGGGTGCGGGGCCGGGGCGGTGTCCTCGGCGGCGTCGAGGGCGCGGTGCAGGGCGGCGGTGACGGGGTCGTGGCCGGGGTGTTCGGCGAGCAGGTCGAGGGTGTCGGCGAGGGCCGTGGTGAGGGGGCGGCCCCGGGTGAGGCCGTGGACGGTGGTGGCGAGGGCGCCGGCGGCCAGGGTGGCGGTGGGGTGGCCGTGGCTCTGGGCGGCGCACTCCACGGTGAGCTGGAGGACGAGTCGGGGTTCCCAGTCCACGAGGAGGCCGAAGGGGGCCGAGCGGGCCGCTGCCGCCGCGTCGCGGGCGGTGGGGTTCTTGGGGGTGTCGGGGGTGCCGGGGACGGGGTCGCCGAAGCCGGTGAGGCAGGCCCGGTCGGGGCCGCGGCGGGCGTGCAGCCAGTCCTCGCGGGCGAGCCGGCCGGTGCCGGGGCGGCGCTGGTCGGGGTTGGCGTCGTGCTGGCCGTCGGCCCAGCGGAGGTAGGCGCGGTGCAGGTCGGTGGGCGGGTGCCAGGAGCCGCCGTCACGGCGCACGTGGGCGCGGATCAGGCCGTCGGTGGTGAACACGGCGAGCTGGGTGGTGGCGGTGACGGCGCCGCGCCGGCCGAAGGCGGGGGAGGGCTCGGTGAGGCCGGCGGGGCCGTGGGCGGCTCGGATGCCGGCGAGGGAGAGGCCGGCGACGGGGGCGCCGAGGGCGTCGCCGAGGGCCGCGCCGAGCAGGGTGCCGCGCACCCGGGCCCGGTAGTCCTGCTGGGTCGCGCGGTCCCAGTGCCGGGCGGCGGTCGGCGGGGTGCCGGTCGAGGCCGCGGGGGCGTCGCCGTTCGGGGTGTCGGTCGGGACGGTGTCCCGCGCGCCGGTCGGGACGGTGTCCGGCGTGCCGGTCGGGGCCGGGACCGGGTCCGGCGTGGTGCCCGGAGCGGTGTCGGCGGTGGCGGTCGTCGGAGCGGCGCCGGTCGCGTTCATGTGGTGGTCTCCCCCTGCTCTCCCCTGGCGACGCACTGTAATCGACGCGAAGGGCCCAACCGGAAGGAGTCGGTCGGAAGGCGGGGAAGTGAGCGCGAAAAGGCCGAATAGTGAAGGGAGCGGGGCGGGTTGGGACCTTCGGCAGATGCCGATGAACTGCGCGGAGCCGCACCGTGACACGTTTTGCCGGCCGACGTCCGACCGGTCGGTTCCGGCCACGTCGCGTTCACCGGTCGTTCGCGCCGCCCGCCCAGCCTCTTAGCCATGAAGAAGGCAACCCTCGCCCAGGCCGCTCTCGCCGCCGCGGTCTCCCTCTCCCTCTCGCTCGCCCTCGCCCCGGCCGCCTCCGCCCACGGGTCAGGCCACGGCTCCGACCGGTCCTCCGTCCCGTTCACCGCCGCGACCGTCACCGCCGGCGCGACCCCCGGCACGTACACGCTGACCTGGGACACCAAGGGCGTGAAGAAGGTCCGGATCGAGGCGAACGGCAAGGTCGTGGCGCGCGGCGGGGCCAAGGGCAGCGCCCAGGTCACCGGCCTGCCGGCCGGCGTGGACCGCCAGTGGTTCGACTTCTCCGCCGACCGCGGGCGCGGCCTGCGCCTGGCCGACCGGCTGATCAAGCTGGAGGGCACCGCCAACTTCCGCGACGCCGGCGGCTACCGCACGGCCGACGGCAAGTGGGTGAAGATGGGCGAGGTCTACCGCTCCGACGCCCTCAACAAGCTCACCGACGCCGACCTCGCCAAGCTCAAGCGCCTCAAGGTCAAGACCGTCTTTGATCTGCGGATGCAGGAGGAGCGCACCAAGGACGTCGACCGCGTGCCCGCCGGCGCGCGCTACGTGGTCGCCGACGTGCTCGGGGCCTCCGGCTCCTTCGCCACCCTGCCCCGCACCCCCGACGAGGCCGTCAAGGCGATGATCGACGCCGAGAAGGTGATGGTCAGCTCGGACTCCGGGCGCGCCGCCTACACCTCCGTCTTCAAGGGCATCGGCAACGACCGGGACCGGGCCGTCCTCTTCCACTGCACCGCCGGCAAGGACCGCACGGGCTGGGCCGACGCCGCGCTGCTGACCGCGCTCGGCGTGCCGCGCGAGACCGTCATGGCCGACTACCTGGCCAGCAACGACTACCGCAAGGCCGCCAACGAGCAGGTCCTCGCGCACCTGCCGGCCGCGCAGGCCGCCGTCTACAAGCCGCTGCTCGACGTGCGCCCCGAGTACCTGAACGCCGGGTACGCCGAGGTCAACGCCAAGTACGGCAGCTTCGACCGGTACCTGAAGCAGGGCCTGGGCGTGGACGCGCGGGACCTGCGCGAGCTGAAGCGGGACCTGCTCGTCGGCTGACGCGCGGGCGAGCGGCCCGGTCGGACCCCGGGGGCCGCACCCCCCGGGCGGGCACGCCGCGGCCCCGACGGAGACCCTCCGTCGGGGCCGCGGCGCGTTCCGGGGGGTGCCGTTCCCCGGCCCGGCCTCCGGCCCGTTCGGGCTCAGCCGTCCGCGAGTGGCAGCAGTTCCGGCAGGTGACCGTCCGAGCCCTCCGCCGTGGCCCGGCGTTCCGCCGGGACCTCGCCGTACAGCGTGGTGCGCGGGCGGGAGGGGCGGCCCGCGGCCGTGGCGATGGCCTCCAGGTCGCGGATCGACTTGTACGAGCCCCAGCCCGAGCCGGCCATCCGCGAGATGGTCTCCTCCATCAGCGTCCCGCCGAGGTCGTTGGCGCCCGAGCGCAGCATCTCGGCCGCGCCCTCCGCGCCGAGCTTGACCCAGCTGGTCTGGATGTTGGGGATGTGCGGGTGCAGCAGCAGCCGCGCCATCGCCGTCACGGCCCGGTTGTCCCGGTCGGTGGGGCCGGGGCGGGCGATGCCCGCGAGGTAGACGGGGGCGTTGGTGTGGATGAACGGCAGGGTGACGAACTCGGTGAACCCGCCGGTGCGCTCCTGGATGCGGGCCAGGGTGCGGAAGTGGCCGAGCCAGTGCCGGGGCTGGTCCACGTGCCCGTACATCATCGTGGACGAGGAGCGCAGGCCCAGCTCGTGGGCGGTGGTGATCACCTCGATCCAGTCGGCGGCCGGCAGCTTGCCCTTGGTGAGGACCCAGCGGACCTCGTCGTCGAGGATCTCGGCGGCGGTGCCGGGAATGGAGTCGAGCCCGGCCTCCTTGGCGGCCGTCAGCCAGTCCCGGATCGACATGCCGGTGCGGGTGGCGCCGTTGACGACCTCCATCGGCGAGAACGCGTGCACGTGCATCCCCGGCACCCGCTGCTTCACCGCGCGCGCGATGTCGAAGTAGGCGGTGCCCGGCAGGTCGGGGTGGATGCCGCCCTGCATGCACACCTCGACCGCGCCGACCTCCCACGCCTGCGCCGCGCGGTCGGCGACCTGGTCGAGGGAGAGGGTGTAGGCGTCGGCGTCGGTGCGGCGCTGCGCGAAGGCGCAGAACCGGCAGCCGGTGTAACAGACGTTGGTGAAGTTGATGTTGCGGGTGACGATGTAGGTCACCTCGTCGCCGACCACCGATTTGCGCAGGTCGTCGGCGATCTCGCAGAGGGCGTCCAGGGCCGGCCCGTCGGCGTGCAGCAGGGCGAGGGCCTGGCCGTCGGTGAGCCGGGTCGGGTCGTCGGCGGCCTGCCGCAGCGCGTCGCGCACGTCGGTGTCGAGCCGGTCGGGGGCCATGCCGGGGGCCGCGGCCTCCCGCAGCGCCTCCCAGTCCCCGTACACGTGGTCGAAGTCCCCGCGCCGGTCCTCCGTGCGGCCCTCGGTGTCGATCTCGCGGTGCAGGTCCACGCGGCCCGTGCCGCCCCCGCCGCCCGCCGCGCCGAAGCCCTCGTCCGGCTCCTGCCAGGGCAGCCCGACCGGGATCGCGCCCTCGATCGCCAGCCCCGTCTCCGGGTCGGCCAGGGCCCGCACGTGCGGCAGCAGCCGCGGGTCGAGCCAGGGCTCGCCGCGCGCGATGAACTCGGGGTAGATCGTGAGGCGTTCGCGCAGCTCGAAGCCGGCCTCCGCCGTGCGCCGCGCCAACTCCTCGATGTGCGGCCAGGGCCGCTCGGGGTTGACGTGGTCGGGGGTGAGCGGGGAGACCCCGCCCCAGTCGTCGATGCCCGCGCCGATCAGCAGCGCGTACTCGGCGTCCACGAGGTTCGGCGGGGCCTGGATGCGGGCCGCCGGGCCCAGCACCAGCCGGGCCACCGCCACGCACGCCGCCAGCTCCGACAGCTCCGCGTCCGGCATCCCGCGCATCGCCGTGTCCGGCTTGGCGCGGAAGTTCTGCACGATGACCTCTTGCAGGCCCTGGTAGGAGCGCTGCACGCGACGCAGCTCGAACAGCGCCTCCGCCCGCTCCTCGTAGCTCTCGCCGATCCCGATCAGGACCCCGGTGGTGAACGGCACGTTGGAGCGGCCCGCGTCCTGGAGCACCCGCAGGCGGACGGCGGGCTCCTTGTCGGGGGAACCGTGGTGCGGGCCGCCGGGCTCGGACCACAGGCGGGTCGCGGTGGTCTCCAGCATCATGCCCATGGACGGGGCCACCGGCTTGAGCCGCTGGAGGTCCGACCAGGACAGCACGCCCGGGTTCAGGTGCGGCAGCAGCCCGGTCTCCTCCAGCACCCGGATCGCCATGGCCCGCACGTAGGCGAGGGTGTCGTCGTAGCCGTGCGCGTCGAGCCACTCGCGGGCCTCGGGCCAGCGGTCCTCGGGCCGGTCCCCGAGGGTGAACAGGGCCTCCTTGCAGCCGAGGGCGGCGCCCTCGCGCGCGATGGCCAGCACCTCGTCGGGGGAGAGGAACATGCCGTGGCCCTCGCGGCGCAGCTTGCCCGGCACCGTCACGAAGGTGCAGTAGTGGCAGCGGTCGCGGCACAGCCGGGTCAGCGGGATGAACACCTTGCGGGAGTACGTGACGACGCCCGCCCGGCCGGCCGCCCGCAGGCCCGCGTCACGGACCTTCGCGGCGCTCGACGCCAGATCCGTCAGGTCCGCGCCCCGCGCCCGCAGCAGCACGGCCGCCTCGGTCACGTCGAGGGAGACCCCGGAACGGGCCCGCTTCAGGGCCCGGCGCATCGCGTTCTCGGTGGGTGCCGGTTCGGACCGGGCCGGCGGCACCGGCATCGGCAGGTCGACGGCGCGGGCCGTCGGCGCGGACGGGAGCGACAAGGGGGCCCCGTCGGCGGTGGGTTCGGCGGGAACCTCGGCGGACGGTGACGGGGGCACGGGCGGGGGAGGGGACACGGGAGCGGACGCGGGCCCGGCGCCGGCGGCCGGGGCGACCGCGTCGATCGGTTCCCGGTCGGCGCCCGGAGCCGGGGTGCTCGGTATGGTCATGCAGCGAGCATACGATCACGCGGTCGAGGCCCGACGGGGCCGCGAAGGCCCCGCCCCACCCCCTCCGTCCCGGCCGTCACGCGGCCATCACCGCATCAGCTCCCCCGCGTTGACCAGCAGGGATTGGCCGGTGATCGCCCTCGCGCGGTCGGAGGCGAGGAAGGCGACGGCGTCCGCGACGTCCCCGTCGGTGGCCAGTTCCGGCAGGGCCATCCGCCGGTCGAGACGGGCCCGCACCTCCTCCTCCGGCACCCCCTCGGTGTGCGCGGTGAACGTGACGAACGCCTGCACCGGCGGCCCCCACATCCAGCCCGGCAGCACGGTGTTGACCCGGATCCGATCAGGCCCCAGCTCCCGGGCCAACGAGTACATCGCCGAGGTCAGGGCCCCTTTGGAGGCCGCGTAGGCGGCCTGGGCCACCTCGCTGGGCGCGGCCACCGCCGACTGGGTGCCGATGATGACCACCGAGCCGCCGCGCTCCTTGAGGGCGGGCAGACAGGCGCGGGTCATGCGGAGGGTTCCCAGCAGGTTGACGTCGATGATCCCCTGCCAGGTGGCGAAATCCGCATCCGCCAGACCGCCGAAGTAGGAGTCCCACGCGGCCACGTGGACCACCGCGTCGAGCCGGCCGAAACGCTCCGTCGCGAGCGCCGCGAGGGCCTCGCAGCGGGACTCGTCGGTGATGTCGGTGGGCAGCCAGGCGGTGTGCGTGCCGTCCGGGTCGATCTCGGCGGCGGTCTTGGCCAGGGCGGTCTCCGTCCGGGCCCCGAGCACGGCGTTCCCGCCGTCGCGGACCACGGTCGCGGCCACCTGCCGGCCGAGTCCGGCCCCGACCCCGGAGACGACGACGGTCTTTCCTCGCAGCAGCACGGCGGATCCTTCCGACGGGCGGTGTCCCACGGGTCCCCACGCGGAACCTGACGGAGCGTCAGGCTAGGCGGGCGGGCGCACACGGGCAAGGCCCGGAAGCCACGTGAGCCTGGCGCGGCGCGTGGGCCGGGCGGCACGCCGCCCGAGGGCCGCGCACTGGGTGGGGCCGTGCCCCTGCCCGTGTGCGGCCCCTGCCTGTGCGCGGCCCCCGCCCGTGTGCGGCCCCTGCCCGTACGCGGGCGTTCGGTTGCTTGTGGCTGTCGCCCGTGCGCCCGCACGCCGCGTTCTCGCGTGCCCGGGATCGCGGCTCCGCCCGCGCGCGTCGGTCAGGCGGGGTGTGGGGCCGTCCGGTCGGTCGTCGGCCGGTTGGTCGGCGTTTGGTCGATCGCCGTTGCGAGGCGGTCCAGGCCCACCGCGATCTCGGCGGGCGTGTGGGTGGTGAACGTCAGCCGCAGGGTGCGCGGGTCGGGCTCCGTCGCGAAGAACGGCGCGCCCGGCACGAAGGCCACGTCGTGCCCGACCGCCCGCCGCAGCAGCTCCGTCGCGTCCCACCCCTTCGGCAGCCGGGCCCACACGAACATGCCGCCCTCGGGACGGTTCCACGTGGAACCGTCCGGCAGCGCCGCGCCCAGCCCGCCGAGCAGCGCGTCCCGCCGCTCCCGGTAGGCGCCCCGCACCTTGGCCACGTGCCCGTCGAGATCGGCGGCGCGCAGGTAGTGCGCGGCGGCGAGCTGGTCCACGGAGGAGGTGTGCAGATCGCTCGACTGCTTGACGACCGCCGCCGCCCGCAGCTCCGCGCGCGGGGCCCGCAGCCAGCCCAGCCGCAGCCCGGGCGCGAGGACCTTGGAGAAGCTGCCGAGCAGCAGCGTGCGGTCCTCGGCGCCGGGTGTCGCCGCCACCCACGGCACGTGCGCGCCCTCGAAGCGCAGTTCGCCGTACGGGTCGTCCTCCAGCACCCGCAGCCCGTGCCGCGCCGCGATCGCGGCCACGGCGGTCCGGCGTTCGGCGGGCAGGGTGCGGCCGGTGGGGTTCTGGAAGGTGGGGACGGTGTAGAGCAGCCGGGGCCGCTCGCGCAGCACCGCGGCCTCCAGGGCCTCCGGCAGCAGCCCGGAGTCGTCGCAGGCCACGGGCACCGTGCGCACGCCGGCGAGGCGGAAGCCCTGGAGGGCGGCGAGGTAGGTGGGGTTCTCGACCAGGACCGTGTCCCCGGGTTCCAGCAGGGTCGCCGTGACGAGGGCCAGGGCCTGCTGGGAGCCGGTGGTGACGAGCAGGTCCTCGGCGGTGGTGGGCAGGCCGCGGACGGTGAGCCGGTCGGCGACGGCGGCCCGCAGATCCGGGTCGCCCTCGGTGGTGGAGTACTGGAGGGCCCGGCCGGCGTGTCGGGTCAGGGCCGCCTCGAAGCCGGCGCGCAGGCCGGCGGCGTCGAAGAGTTCGGGGGCGG
The DNA here is from genome assembly GCF_049606955.1 of Streptomyces dryopteridis. Classification (NCBI taxonomy): domain Bacteria; kingdom Bacillati; phylum Actinomycetota; class Actinomycetes; order Kitasatosporales; family Streptomycetaceae; genus Streptomyces; species Streptomyces dryopteridis. The sequence goes on from NZ_CP187113.1 coordinate 3,428,376, forward strand.
GCAGGCCGCCGGCGAAGGAGATCACCCCGGGGCGCTGGGTGACGGCGAGGATCTCGCGCACGGCGGAGCCCTCGGCGGTGCGGGCGCGGGCCGCGAACGGCGGCAGCGGCGCGGGGGAGGCGCCGGGGGCGGGCGCGGGCGCGTTCGCGGGTCTCGGCGGGGTGGCGGGGGCCTGGGCGGGCGGCGGGACGGTCATGGCGGGCTCCTCGGGCACTCACGGCGGTCGGCGGGCGGAGGGAGGTGGGCGGCAGCGTAACCGGAGAAAGGTGTAGAGGGCACGGGGTTGTTCGGGATGTGGGACGCGGGGCCCGGCTCGCGGCCGGAACGTCCCGGATCGCGCCGCACCCCTCCCGCACTGACGGATCATCAGCTACACCGGTTCCCATGACCGCATCCGAGAACGCCACCGCCCCCGGCGCCGGCGAGCCCGCCGACCCCCGGGGCGTCGAGCACTACGGGAGACTGGCCGCCGTCGGCCCGTACGGCGTCCACCCCGGGCACGCGCTGATCACGATGGTCGAACCCCACCCGGGCCACGAGTACGCCTACAACCGCTGGTACGAGGACGACCATTACTACGCCGGCGCCATGGCCATGCCCTGGATGTTCGCCGGCCGCCGCTGGGTCGCCACCCGCGACCTCCAGGAACTGCGCTACCCGGAGAAGTCCGCGATCGCCCAGCCCGTCACCGCCGGCTGCTACCTCTCCACCTACTGGGTCACCGACGGCCGCTACGACGAGCACATGAAGTGGACCGTCGGCATCAACAAGCGCCTCAACCGCGACGGGCGGGTCTACCAGGACCGCACCCACGTGTTCACGTCGTTCCAGGACCACGAGGCCACCGTCTACCGCGACGGCGCCGCCGGCCCCCGCGACTTCCACGCCCTGGACCACCCCTACGCGGGCCTCGTCCTCCAGGTGATCGACGCCGAGGACGAGGCGGGCCGCGCCGAACTGCTGGAGTGGCTGCGCGCCCGCGCCCTGCCGCGCCGCATCGCGGGCTCCCCCGTCGCCATGGTCACGATCTTCCGGCCCACGCCCCTGCCCGGCGACCGGATGACGTACGTCAAGCAGGTGGAGGGGGTCGACACCCGCCTGACCCTGCTCTGGTTCCTCCAGGTCGACCCGCGCGACTGCCGCGAGCACTTCGGGGGCCTGGACGAGGAGGTCGCGGAGAGCGGGCTGGGCCGGGTCGAGCTGGTGGCCCCGTTCATCCCCACCGTGCCCGGCACCGACCGCTACGTCGACCAACTCCGCTGACCGAGGCCCGGCGCATGTCGCACGGCGCACGGACGCGCCCGTGCCCGTGCCCCCTGGCGGAGGGCACGGGCACGGGCGGGTGCTGCTCGCGGAACTCCCTCGGCAGGGACGGCGGACCAGCCGAGAGGGTTCTCGTCGGTGAAGCGGGTGAAGCGGGTGAAGCGGGTGGTGCTGTGGTGCGGGTGGTGCCGGTGAGGTGTGCGCGCCGGGGTGGGCGCGGGTCACCGAGGGGCTCAGACGAGCCGACCGGCGGTCACCTCGTCGACGAAGGAGGTCCAGGACTCGGGGGCGAAGGCGAGGTTCGGTCCGTCCGTCACCTTGGAGTCGCGGACGGCGACGGCGGTGGCGACGGGGGACTTGACCTCGACGCAGGCACCGTTGCCGGTGGAGTAGGAGGACTTGATCCAGGTGGCGGTGGCGCCCTGACGAATGGCCATGTTCATCTCCGGTCCAGCGTTGCGTAGCGCAGATCGATGTGGAGGGTCGTCGGCCGGGGTGTCGGAACCGCTGGGGAACCGCCGGATCCGACCGACGTGATCGACGCTACCCGCACCGCCGGAGGGCGGACGGGGCCGTTCACTCGGTGGGGTGGCATATTCCGATGTCCTCTTCCGTGGGTCGCGGTACACGGTGTACCGTGCCGCGCCCGCAGCACCGGAGCCCCACCCGTCACTTCTTTCCCGCGTGCTCCTCGATGATGTCGGCGATGTAGTCCCGGGTCTGCTCCACACCGAGGGCCTGGGCCCGCAGGTGCTCGTACATGACGCTGTACTTCTGCACGTCGTTGGTCTTCTCCAGGTACAGGTCGCTGGTGACCCCCTCGATGTAGACCACCGTCGAATCGGTCGCGTCGGGGAACTCCAGGATCGCGTACTGCCCGTTCACGCCGGGGTGCGCGCCCATCGCGAACGGGATGACCTGGATCGTCACGTGCGGCAGCCGCGACTGCTCGATCAGCCACTGCAACTGCTCCACCATCACCTCGCCGTCCCCGACCCGGCGGCGCAGCGCCGCCTCGTCGAGCACCGCCCACAAGCGCAGCGGTCCGACCTGCTGATTGGTGTTCTGGTCGCCCTCGACCAGGCGCAACTGCCGCCGCATGCGCACGTTCACGCGCTTGTCGATCTCCGACTGCGAGATCTCCGGCACCGCGCCCAGGATCAGGGCCTGCGCGTACTCCGTGGTCTGGAGCAGGCCCGGGATCACCTGCGGCTCGTAGACGCGCAGGCTCGTCGCGTCCGTCTCCAGGCCGATGTACACGCTGTAGGGCAGATCGCCGAAGGCGTGCCACCAGCCCTGCTGGCGGGACTCCTTGGCCATCTGCATGAGGGAGTCCACCACGCGCGGATCCGCCACCTCGTACACCTCGCACAGGTCGCGCACGTCACGCTGACTGATGGACCGACGACCGTTCTCCAGCCGACTGATCTTGGACTGGGAGACCAGCAGCCGCTCGGCGACCGCCTCGGCGGTCATGCCCCGCTCCTCGCGGAGCTTGCGCAGCTCCATGCCCAGTCGGCGGCGTCGGACGGTGGGATTGACATTGGACGCCACGGGATCGGCACCTCCGCCTTCTCGCTGTGTGTCTGTTGGTGAGCACACTGCCACCGAAGAGCGCCGTGCCGCCGGGGAACGGGAGGAAAACCGACGCGCGGGGTGACGCGGCCGGCGGACCGACCGCGCCACCCCGCGCGGGTGGTTCGGGTCGTGCGCTGTGCAGGTGGAGCATGTGCGTCGTGCACGCCGGTCCGTGCGCCGGAGCGCGCGGGGGTACGGCGGTGGATCAGCGGGACGCGGCGCGCGCCATGGCGCCGGAACGACGCGGCTGGTGCGGTACCCCGCCCCCGGGCGTCGTCGCCCGCTCACGACGCGGCTGTGCGGCCACGCCGTTCTGTACGTCCAGCACGGCGTGCGCCACCAGGCCGCCCATCGGGTCGTGCCTGATCAGGTCCCGCAGTCGGGACCGGGACGAACGCCCCTCGTTGCCGGGGTACAGGTGCTTGCCGAGTCCGACCGCGTGGGCCAGCGCGGCGAGCGCCGCGGTCCGCTGGTCCGGCGGCACGCCGGTGCGGATCGCGCTGTCCAACCGGGCACGGATCTCCCGGCTGATCGCCGTGTCGACCGCCTGGTAGCGGGTCGTCGGCAGCACCCCGCACATCTGACCGGCCACGGCATGCACCATGCCGCACCGCTCCAGATGCGAGAGGTACGTCTGGCGGAGCCCCAGCCGGGGTCCGCCGATCCAGTGGACCGCCCGAACCGGGCTGCCACGACGGCGCAGCAGCTCCAGTGCGGAGTCCAAGGTCGGATCTCCTGTCGGCCGTGGCATCACCACGGCGATACGATCCCCATCAGGGGCTATCCGTCCCGCGAGAGCCAGCTCCACGAGCTGGGCCCCGGCCAGGCCGAGGTCGAGCGACTGCGGCTGCGCCGTGGTACCCGTGGTCGGGTCCAAGGCGAGCAGCAGGAGCTCCTCCGGGATTGTTCTGCGGCTCTTGCCCATCCATGCCTCCCCGCGTGGATGAGTGACAGGGTGACCCCTCTCACATTCATCTGTCGAGAGTGCCTGGTCGCTTTGTACGGGAACTCGCAGCTATGTCGTTCTCGTCTACCACGAGGGCGATACCCCCGGACAGGACACTGTGAGACGGTTCGGACAGCCCGGACGGGCGTGACGAGGAGGAAGCTGGTGGCGGGCGAGGTCCCCGACAAGTCGGCAGAGCAGGGTTCGTCGGGGACGACGGGCTCATCGCGCGCGGAGCAGGACCCGAGGCTGTCGGTGTTCCGCCCCCGAGACCCGGAACCCGAGCGGGAGACCGCGCCGGAACGCCGAGCGGACCGTTCCGTTCCGCCGACCAAGGCCCCCGACGACTCGACCCCCGACGAGCCGGTCACCGATGAGCCGGTCAACGACGAGCCGGTCGAGGTCACGGCGGACTCGGACGCGCCGACCTCCGACCCGGACGCCGAGGCCGAGCGGGCCACCGGCGAACGCGCCCCCGCCGAAGACGGCCGGGTCGCCGATCCGGCCGAGGCCGAGCGGACCGCCGTGTTCCGGATGCCCCGTCCGAAGCCCGCCGCCGAGGACTCCGAGCCCGCGCCGGCCGCCGCCGAGGACCGTTCGACCTCCGGTTCCGCTTCGGACCGTGACACGGACCGGGCTTCCGGCCGCGACGCCGAACGCGACGCGGACCGCGCGGGCGCCGGTGCCGGCGCCTCCGACGCGGCCGTCGTCGGGAGCTCCGCCAAGAGCTCCGCCAAGACTTCGGACGAGCCTGCACGTGGGTCCGCGTCGGGCCGTGCCCCCGTCGTCGATCCCCGGCTCGGGGTCGCCCGCCCCGGCGCGTCCGCGTCCGAATCCGCTTCCGGTTCGGACTCCGGTTCGGAACGGGGGGAGGAGCCGAAGCCGCTGCCCGCCAGTGAGCGGACCGCCGTCTTCCGCACCGTCCGCAAGGACCCCGCCCGCGACGGGAACGAGGACGCGGACGGCGGCACGGGCGGCGGCACGGACGGGGACGCGCCCGCCGACCGGGACCGCCGGACCGCCGTGTTCCGCACCCTCCGCCGCGACCCCTCCGGCACCGGCGACACCGACACGGACACGGACACGGACGCCGACGCCGACCGGGACGCGCCGGAGCCGGAGGTCGAGCGGACCACCGTCTTCCGTGCCATACGGCGCGACGACGAGCGTCCCGCGTCCCGCCCCGGGACCTTCGTGCCGCTGCGCGAGGACGCGGACCTTCCGCGTCCGGTCTCCGCCTCCGAGCGCGAGCCGAAGGGCGAGGTGCACGGCACCCGTCGCCCCGCCGGCTCCGACGCGACCGGCGAGCCGGAGAACGAGCGGGCCCCGAGGGCCGGCAAGGACGCCGAGCCCGCCAAGGGCGAGACCGCCGCCAAGGGAGCCAAGCCCGCGAACACCCCGAACACCCCGAACGCCCCCAAGGGTGAGAAGGGGGAGAAGGGCACCAAGGAGGAGAAGGGGGAGAAGGGGACCAAGGGCGCCGCCGGCGCCGAGCGCTCCGCGCCCTCCGCCGCCGCCTCCGCGTCCCCCTCCGCCCCGCCCTCGGACCCGCCGCGTCCGGGCCGCGTGCCCCCGCCGGGCGGCGCCGGCCGCGTGCCCCCGCCGACCTCCGGCCCCTACGCCGCGCGTCCGGGCACCCCCGACGAGACCCAGCAGGTCTCCCTCCACGGCCCCGAGCGCACGACGCAGCAGCCGCTGCCCCCGCTCCCGCCGCTGGACATGCTCGCGCAGCTCACGAACAACCCGCCCCCGCCGCCCAGTGCGATGCGGTCCACGGTCCGCCGGATCAAGATCTACGGGCCGATCCTCACGCTGATCGTGCTGGTCCTGGCCGTGGTGCAGGCGTTCCGGCCGCTGCCCGCGCCGACGCTGGTGGCCACCGGCAAGACCTCGTTCACCTTCGAGGGCGGCAAGCCCGAGCTGACCTGGCCGGCCTCCGGGCAGGCCGTGATGGCCGCGAGCGGACTCGGCGTGATCGGCTCCTCCGGCGAGCCGAAGCCGGTGCCGATCGCGAGCGTCACCAAGTCGATGACGGCGTACATCATCATGCGCGACCACCCCTTCAAGAAGGGTGAACCGGGCAAGATGATCGACATCGACCAGACCGCCGAGGACGAGGGCAAGAAGAACAATTCGACCGACAACGAGTCCACCCTCGACACGGTCCAGGCCGGGCAGAAGATCTCCGAGCACGATGCGATCGCCGCGCTCATGATCCCCTCCGCCAACAACATCGCGCGGCTGCTGGCCCGCTGGGACTCCGGGTCGCAGGAGGCGTTCGTCAAGAAGATGAACGACACCGCCAAGGAACTCGGCATGACCAACACCACCTACACCGACCCCTCCGGCCTGGACGCGACCACCGTCTCCACGGCCGAGGACCAGGTGAAGCTGGGGCTGAAGCTGGTCGAGATCGACGCGCTGATGGCCATCACCAAGCTGCCGACGTGGACCGACCCCTCGGGCAAGACCTGGCGGAACTGGAACGCGCTCGTCCCGTACGACGACTCCCTCGGCATCAAGACCGGCACCACCACGAAGGCCGGCGGCAACCTGCTCTTCGCGGCGAAGAAGAAGGTCGGCGACACCGAGCAGCTGCTGGTCGGGGCGGTGCTCGCGCAGCACAAGGCGCCGATCATCGACACCGTCGTCGACAACAGCCGCAAACTGCTGGTCTCCACGCAGAAGTCGCTGGTCGGGGCCACGGTCGTGAAGAAGGGGCAGGTCGTCGGGTACGTGGACGACGGGCTCGGCGGCCGCACCCCGCTGGTGACCACGAAGGACGTGACGGCGGTGGGCTGGCCCTCGCTGACCGTGTCCCTGAAGCTGGGCACCGACGGCAAGCCGTTGGTCGCCGAGGCGGCCTCCGGCACCGAGGTCGGCGTGCTGACCGTCGGCGAGGGCGCCAGCCGGATCGAGGTGCCCGTCGCGGTGAAGGGCGAGCTGTCGAAGCCGGGCCTGTTCGCGAAGCTGACGCGGCTGGGCTGAGCCGACGTGCGCGCGCCGGCGCCCCGGGCACAACCCCGGGGCGCCGGCGCGCGTCTTCGGGTCGTACGGAGAACGCGCTGTGGGGAGTGAACGAGTGACCACCGCCGAACGAGGGCCGCGCCCGGTCGAGGGCCGGGCGCCGGCCGGCGCGGGCGAGGGCCCGGAGCCGATACGGAGCGCGCCGGGCCCCTCGGACCGCCCGGACGCCCCGAACCCGACGCGGCCGGAGCGGACGGCGGCCGAGGCCGCGGCCGGGGCGACGGCCGAACCGTCGGCGTCAGGGGCGACGGCGCCCGGGGCGCCGGCCGGTGCGGCGCCGGGTCGGGCCCGGCGGGTGCGGCTCGCGCTGGAACGGCGTCCGGTGCTGGTGGCCTCGGCGGTCGCCGCCGTCCTGCACGTGGTGTGGTTCTTCTGCTTCGCCAACAGCGGCGGCGACCTCGCCGCGCAGGACGCGTGGGCGGAGTTCGTCGGCCGGCACCCCGACTCGGCCTACAACCTGGCCTGGTTCGGCGGGATGCACCCCGTCTCGTACAGCGTGATCTCCCCGTACCTCATGCACGTGTTCGGCGTGCGCACGACGATGATGATCGCCGGGACCCTCTCGGCGGCCCTGGTCGCGCTGATCCTCAGCCGCTCCCGGGGCACGGTGAAGGTGCCGCTGTGGCCCGCCCTCGCCGGGGTCTACGGCCTGTTCTGCAACGCGCTCTCCGGCCGGGTCACCTTCGGCCTCGGGGCCATGTTCGCGCTCGCGGCGGTCGCCGCCGTGTTCTGCTGGCCGCGCAAGTGGGCGCGCCGGCGGTGGCTGAAGGCCGTGGTCGCGGCGCCGCTCGCGGGGCTCGCGACGGCGGCGAGCCCGGTGGCGGGCCTGTTCCTCGGCATGGTCGCGGCGGGCCTGTTCCTGTCGAAGCGACGGCCCGGGGCGTACGTGCTGGGGCTGCCGCCGGTGGCGGTGGTCGCGCTGTCGGCGTGGCTGTTCCCGTTCTCCGGCACCCAGCCGATGAAGATCGGCTCGGCCTGGCTGCCGTTCGTGTTCGCGCTGCTGATCGTGGTCCTCGTCCCCAAGCGGTGGAAGACGGTCCGGATCGCGTCGGCGGTGTACGCCCTGGCCGTGTTCCTGACCTGGGTCGTGGACTCGCAGATCGGGTCGAACGTGACCCGCATGGTGATGCTCTTCGGCGGGGCCGTGCTGCTCGCGGCGCTGCCGTACGCCGGGCCCCGGCGGGGTCGGCACTGGTGGGCGGTGCTCGCCGCGTTCATCGGGCTCAACGCGTGGATCACCAGCAACTCGGTCACCGACATCATCCGCACCACCCCGCTGGCCGCGTGGAACCGCGAGCTGACCCCGCTCGTGGACCAGCTCCAGAAGGTGGGGGCCGACCGCGGCCGGGTCGAGGTGGTCCCCGCCTCCAGCCACCGCGAGTCCTCCGCGTTCCCCAGCCACGTCAACCTGGCGCGCGGCTGGAACCGGCAGGCCGACACGGAACGCAACCCGCTGTTCTACGACGGCAGCCTGACGGCCGAGAACTACCGCGAGTGGCTGGCGCGCTGGGCGGTGCACTACGTGGTGCTGTCCGCCGACAAACCCGACTCGGGGGGCGTGGACGAGGCTGAGCTGATCGACTCGGGGCTCCCGTACCTGACGCAGGTGTGGGGGGACGCGAACTGGCGGCTGTTCCGCGTGGACGACCCGACTCCGCTGGTCAGCGGGGAGGCGGAGGCCACGCGCGCGGGCGAGGACCAGATGGTGATCGAGGTGAAGAAGGCCGGGCGGGTCACCGTGCGGATCCCGCACTCGCCGTGGCTGGGGCTGGTGGACGCCGAGGGGCGGCCGGTCGCGCCGCCGCAGGAGACCTTCGCGTCGAAGGTGGTGGGAGCGGTCCCGAAGGCTTACACGAACGTGGCCGGCTGCCTGTTCCAGGCGGCGCCCGACGCGGCCGGGGACGTGTGGACGGTGCTGCTGGCGCCCGAGCCGGGGGTGTACCGGGTGGCGGCCCCGTACCAGCTGCCGCGCGGCACGCCGTGCCCGCGGGAACTGGTGGGCACGGGCACCGACGCGGCGGTCGGCCCGTGACGGGGTGCGGGTGAGGCTGCGCGCGTGACGGGGTGCTCGTGAGGGGGTGCTCGTGACGTGCGGTGGCTCGTGACGGGGTGCGGGTGACGGTGCGCGCTTGACGTGGGGCTCGTGACGGGGTGCACGTGACGGGGTGCACGTGAGGGTGCGGGCCGGACGCTGCTCCGTCCGGGTGCGGGGCGCGGGGAGTCCGCATAGGCTCCGAAGCGAGCCGCATTTCCCCCCATACGGGGCATCCCGGAGGAGGCACGTGCCGATGAGCGCGAGCGAGAAGAAGGGCCACGACGAAGCCCTGGAGCGGGCGAAGGCGCACGCCTTGGAGGTGCGCCGGGCCGGGCACGGGCACGGTTTCGAGGGCCCGCTGCGCAGCAAGGTGAAGGGCGGCGCGCACACGAAGGCGGCGCTCAAGAGGTCCGGCAGCCCGCAGGGCGACCGGATCGGCGAACGAAGCCGCGGCCTGAGCTGACCGCCGCGCGGGCCCTCCCGGACGTGCCCCGCACGTCACCGGGAGGGCCTTTCGGTGACCGGGGTCGGGGCGAAGGGCGGGGGTGCGGCGGGTCGTGGGTCCCCCGATCCCGCACGATGATGTGACCGTTACATTCCCTACGCATTACCCCAACATGGGGCATTTATGGTCATAGGGTTCTGCCCTCCACCCTCCCGGAGTCCGCGACCATGACCACGACCGCCCTCCGCCCCGCCGCCCACCGGCGGGCCCTCGTCACCACCGGCCTGCTGCTCGGCCTCGTCGGCGGCCTCACCGCCTGCGGCGGCACCGAGAGCGCCGTGAAGCCGCCGCCCGCCCCGCGCGTCTCCAACACGGCGACCACCCCGACCGCGGCGGCCCCGCCGCTGCCGCCCGCCAAGCCCACCGGCCTGAAGATCGCGTCGGCCGGCGTGGACGCGAAGCGGATGGTGGACCTCTCGGTCGACGGCGACACCGGCGAGCTCGGGGTCCCCGACGCCGACAAGGACGCCGACGTCCCCGGCTGGTGGACCCAGGGGGTCACCCCCGGCGAGAAGGGGGTCTCCGTGCTCGTCGCCCACTTCGACACCAGGCACGGTCCCGCGCTCATGAAGAACGTCAAGGACATCAAGCTCGGCGACGTCATCGAGGTCCCGCGCGAGGACGGCCGCACCGCGAAGTTCACGATCCGCGAGATCCAGGACGTGAACAAGAAGGACTTCCCCACCGAGAAGGTCTACGGCGCCACCGACCGCCCCGAACTGCGGGTGCTGACCTGCGGCGGCGAGATCGAGAACGGCCACCGCGCCAACAACGTCATCCTCTACGCGGACCTCCACACCACCTGATCCGCCCCGCGCGTCACCCTCGCCCTCCGGAGGCCCCCACCCCGGATCGCCGCCCCCCGTCGTCGTTCCCCAGGCCCCCGCCATGCCCACCCCACCGACTCCGCCCACCTCACCGACTCCGCCCACCCCACTCACCCGGCCCCGCCCGTCTCGTCCGCGGCGCGCGCCGGGCCCGCCCGGCCCGGCGCCGCGCCGGCGCTCCCGCACCGGTGCCGGCCTCGTACCCCTCCTCGCCGCGCTCTGCGTGCTCGCGCTGCCCGTGCTCACCGGCTGTGGCCGGCCCGACGGTTCGGCGCTCACCGCCGAGCAGGGCCGGGCCGTCCCCCGCGCGCACGGCCCGCAGCGCCTCTGGCCCGACCGGCCTCCCGCCGCCCCGACCGGCGACGAGGACGCCGAGGGCCCCGGCCCCGTGCCCGTCCCGGGGCTGCCCGTGCCCAGCGGCGACCTGCACGACGTGACCGCCCTCGCCGTGCTCCGCGCCGACCTCGCCGCGACCCGCACCGGCGACGACGACTGCGCGGACCGCGCGGACCGTGCCGACACCGACCCCCTCGCCGAGGCCCTCGCCGGCTGCGACCGTCACCCCGTGGGCCCCGCCGCCGGCTGCGCCGTGCGTCCCGCCGCGTACCGGGACCTGACCGGCGACGGCCTCGACGAGCTGATCCTCGGTGTGGACCTGCCCGACGGGCAGCTCGACGTCCGCGTGTACACCCTCCACGACGGCGCCCTCGCCCGGATCATGGACACCACCCAGCGGGTGCTCAGCGTGGACCTCACCGCCCGCAAGGTGATCATCCGTTCCACCGGGGGCGGCCCGGACGCCGAGCACCGCGACGAATGGGCCTGGTGCGAGGACCGGCGGGCCATGCGGCCGCGCCTGATGGAGATCGTCCGCCCCACGGACCCGCCCCGGACGGCCGCCTCGTGACCGCCGCCCCGACCACCGAACGTGTTTCACGTGAAACAGGTGCCCGCGCGCCCCGCCGTCGGCCCCGCACCCCGGCCTGGTCCGCGACCCTCACGTGGAAGGCGGCCGTGTTCATCACCCTGATGTGCTGCGGTCTCGCCGCCCTCCTCGGCGGCCTCGTGCACGACGCGATGACCCGTCAGACCATCGAGAACGCCCGGGAGAAGGCCCTCACCCGCCTCGACCGCACCGTCGCCGGCTACGAGACCGGCTCCCGCGGACTGCCCGGCGAAGGCGTGGACCCGCCCGAACTGCCCGCCCCGCTCAGGGACCTCGCCGCACGCGGGGTCCGGGCCACGGGCCTCGGCGAACTACGCGGCAAACCCGTCATGTGGGCCGCCGGCCCCGCCGACCACGGCCGCGTCCTCGGCGCCGCCGTCGACCACACCGGCGCCGCCCGCGCCCTCGAAGAACTCGACCGTGCCATCCTCGGCTCCTCCGGACTCGCCATCGGCGGCACCCTGTGCATCGGCGCCCTCGGCGTCACCCGCATCACCCGGCGGCTGCACCAGACCGCCGCCGTGGCCCGCCGGATCTCCGCCGGCGACCTCGACGCGCGCGTCGCCGACTCCCCGCGGCACCGCGACGAGGTCACCGCCGTCTCCACCGCCCTCGACACGATGGCGGCCACCCTGCAACGCAAACTCGAATCCGAACGCCGCTTCACCGCCGACGTGGCCCACGAACTGCGCACCCCCCTCACCGGCCTGAACGCCGCCGCCGAACTCCTCCCGCCCGGCCGCCCCGCCGAACTCGTCCGCGACCGGGTCGGCGCCATGCGCTCCCTCACCGAGGACCTGCTGGAGATCTCCCGCCTCGACACCGGCACCGAACGCCCCGAACTCGCCGAACACGACCTGGCCGAACTCGCCGCCCGCGCCGTCCGCGGCGCCCCCGAGGGCACCGCCCTGGAGGTCCGCGGCGACCCGGTCCACGTCACGACCGACCGCCGCCGCCTGGAACGCGTCCTGGGCAACCTGATCGCCAACGCCCACAAACACGGCGCCACCCCGGTCACCGTCACGGTCGAGTCCCACACCCTCACCGTCACCGACTCCGGCCCCGGCTACCCCGCCTACCTCCTCACCGACGGCCCCCAACGCTTCCGCACGGAGGGCACGAACAAGGGCCACGGCCTGGGCCTCACGATCGCCACGGGCCAAGCCGCGGCCCTGGACGCCACCCTCACCCTCACCAACCCCAAATCCGGCGGCGCCCGGGCCGAGGTGGTCCTGCGCCCGACCGGCGTGGGGACGGCCGCCCCGCCCCCACCACCTCCCCCCGGTCAAAGCGCAGGTGACACAGTGTCGGAAGTGCCCTGCGAGGCCCGCCGCGCACTGCTGAGATGGGCGCACCGCGAGTCACCTGCCGAGTAAGAGGACACATGACCACGACCCACGCCACCGAGGAGTTCCGGGCCGCACGGGACCTGTTGCTGCGCCACCGGGAGGACCACGAAGCGGCCCGCCGCGCCTTCGTGTGGCCCCGGCCCGAACACTTCAACTGGGCGCTGGACTGGTTCGACGTCATCGCGCGGGACAACGACCGCATCGCGCTGCACATCGCGGAGGAGGACGGCACCCGGACGCAGGTCTCCTTCGCCGAGATGTCAGGGCGCTCGGACCGGGTCGCAAGCCGGCTGCGCTCCCTGGGGGTGCGGGCGGGAGACCGGATGCTGGTGATGCTGGGCAACCAGGTCGAGCTGTGGGAGACGGCCCTCGCCGCGATGAAACTGCGGGCCGTCGTCATCCCGTGCACCCCGCTGCTGGGCCCGGCCGACCTCACCGACCGGGTCGAGCGTGCTGAGGTCTCGCACGTGCTGGTTCGCGTCGAGGACACCCCGAAATTCGACTCCGTGCCCGGGGAGTACGGGCGGATCGCGGTCGGCGCCGCGCCCGGCGGGCTCCCGGCGGGCTGGACCGATTACGCGGACGCGGCGGCGGTGGGCCTGGGCTTCGTGCCGGACGGGCCGACCCGCGCCGATGATCCCCTGATGCTGTACTTCACCTCCGGCACCACGTCCCGGCCGAAGCTGGTGGAGCACACCCACGTCTCCTACCCGATCGGGCACCTGGCGACGATGTACTGGATCGGGCTGCGCCCGGGGGACGTGCACCTGAACATCTCGTCTCCGGGCTGGGCCAAGCACGCCTGGTCGAACCTGTTCGCCCCGTGGAACGCCGAGGCGACCGTGTTCATCCACAACTACTCCCGCTTCGACCCCGCCCGGCTGATGGCCGAGATGGACCGGGCGGGGGTCACCTCGTTCTGCGCCCCGCCCACGGTTTGGCGGATGCTGATCCAGGCCGATCTCGGGCTGCTGGCGCGGCCGCCACGCGAGGTGGTGGGGGCCGGGGAGCCGCTCAACCCCGAGGTGATCGAGCGGGTGCGGCAGGCGTGGGGGGTGACCATCCGTGACGGGTTCGGGCAGACCGAGACGGCGGTGCAGGTCGCGAACACGCCCGGCATGGAGGTGCGGCCCGGCTCCATGGGGTTGCCCACGCCGGGGTTCGACGTGGTGCTGGTGGACCCGGTCACGGGGCGTGTGGGGGTGGAAGAGGGGGAGATCTGTCTGGACCTCGCCGGCGCCCCGGTGGGGCTGATGGCCGGGTATCGGGGCGACGAGGAGCGCACCCGTGAGGTGATGGCCGGCGGGTACTACCGCACGGGCGACATCGGGTCCCGGGACGCGGACGGCCGGTTGACGTACGTGGGCCGGGCCGACGACGTGTTCAAGTCCTCGGACTACAAGATCTCGCCGTTCGAGCTGGAGAGCGCGCTGCTGGAGCACGAGGCGGTGGCCGAGGTGGCCGTGGTGCCGTCGCCCGACCCGGTGCGGTTGAGCGTGCCGAAGGCGTACGTGGTCCTCGCGGCCGGGTACGAGCCCGGACCGGAGACGGCGCGTGCGCTGTTCGCGCACTCGCGGGCGGTGCTGGCCCCGTACAAGCGGGTGCGGCGCGTGGAGTTCGCCCCGTTGCCCAAGACGGTGTCCGGGAAGATCCGGCGGGCCGAACTGCGGGATCTGACGGCCCAGGGCGCGCCGGCCGAGTACCGCGAGGAGGACCTGCGCTGACGTGCGGGGCCCCGGAAAGAAGGGGCGGCACCGACCACCGGTCGGTGCCGCCCCCTCGTCGCGTGGTCGTCCGGGTCAGATGCCCACGGGCCAGCCGGCGCGCCGGGCGCGCAGCGCGGCGGTGTGCGGCACGAGGGCCACGACGGGGATGGCCCGCTCGGTGCGGCCGCGGAAGCCGGCGAAGTTGGCGTCCTGCGCGATCTGTCGGGCCCACAGGGCCTCGTGCTCCTCCTCGGGCACGAGGACGGGGCGGACCGGCCGGTGCTCCTCGCCCACCTCGACGAGGGCCTCGCCCGCGGCCATCAGGTTCAGGTACCAGGCGGGCTCGGTGGGGGCGCCGCCGTTCGCCGCGAAGACGATCAGCCGGTCGCCATCGACGAGGTGCACCAAGGGGGTGGTGCGGGGGAGCCGGGAGCGCCGCCCGGTGGTGGTGAGGAGGAGCAGGTCGATGCCCGCGAAGTCGGCCACCGTACCCCGGTTGGCCCGGAACTCCTCGATGACGCGGAGGTTGAACGGGTTGCTGTTGACGGGAGATTCCCCGATGACGGTCATGACGTCCCCTGTTTTCCGGTGCGTTCGATTCGAATGCCGGGATGCCGCGCGATCCGGTTTACCCGGATCGCGGCAGCGGTCACCCGGGCCTCACCTTGTTTCTCTCAAATTGCTCTCGAACCTTCCCGGCAGTTCCCTCGAATCCGTTTCGGAGCTCTCTCGAAGTCTGCTCGAACGTGAATCGAGGACGTTCATGAGTTGCTCCACGGAGATTCCGGACGGTAGACGCGCACCGAGGTCTCGCGGGCGTACGGCATGTCCTCGGGCATGTTGATGAGTTCCATGCTCAGGCCCCACGGGGTGGTGAAGTAGACCCACCGGTCGCCCGCGATCGGGCCGTCCTCGATGGTCTCGGGCTCGCCCAGGATCGTCACGCCCGGGTACGCGCGCAGGTACTCGACGGCCTTGTCCACGTCGTCGACGAAGAGGGCGAAGTGGTGGCCGCCCCAGTCGCTGTTCAGGGGGCGGCGGCGGTCCTGGTCGGGGGCCGTGTACTCGAAGAGTTCCAGGTTGAGGGCGGCTCCCAGGCGGAGCATCGCGATCTTGGCGGAGGCTCGCGGGTGGACGGCGAGCTTGCGGGTCATCCACTCGCCGTCCGGGTCCTCCACGGGGCCGAGGCGGTAGGCGACCTCCGCACCGATGGCCTCGGTGAAGAAGGTCACCGCCTCGTCCAGGTCCGGGACGGTGTAGGCGATGTGGTGGACGGCGCGGGCTCCGGGAATTATCGGCACGAAAGGTCTCCCTGGAAATCGTTACTTCCGTTTTCTTCTGGGTCGTGATGGTGTTCTCGGGCGGCCGAATACGTCAATCGGAGGTCTCGAAAGGTGAGGGAACTCATGCGAGACCTGACCAAGTGCTGAGTTTCGGCGCACGAAACTGACACAGTCCCCCGGTGTCGTCCCGACGCGACCGTCGCGCTGTTCTCATGAGGTCACCGCAAGGGAATCGGCGCGAGTGACGACAAGGGACGAATCGATGAGAACGCTGAAACGCCGCGGGATACTCGCCGCGGGATCCGGGGTGGCGGTCGGTGCCGCCTTCGGTCTCCAGGGCACGGCCGGAGCCGTCGGGGTCGGGACGTCGGGCGCGGGGGCCCGTGCGACCGCCGCGACCGGATCCGACGCGGTGACGGTGACCCCCTCCGACCCTCGGTACGCGGACCTGCGGTCGGGCATGAACCAGCGCTGGGTGGCGGCCCCCGAGAAGATCGTGCTGCCCCGCACCACCGCCGACGTGGTCGCGGCGGTGCAGTCCGCCGTGGACGCGGGCAAGCGCATCACCGTCGCGGGCGGCGGACACTGCTTCGAGGACTTCGTCTACAACGACGAGACGAAGGTCGTCCTCAACATGTCCCTGATGAACGCGGTCGCGTTCGACACCGCGATGGGGGCGTTCGTCGTCGAGGGCGGCGCGACGCTGCTCGACGTGTACGAGGCCCTGCACGGCGGTTGGGGCGTGACCATCCCGGGCGGGATCTGCCACTCGGTCGGCATCGGCGGGCACGTGGCGGGCGGGGGCTTCGGCATGCTCTCGCGTCAGCACGGCCTGACCGTCGACCACCTGCACGCCGTCGAGGTGGTCGTCGTGGACGCGGCCGGCCGCGCCAAGCGCGTGGTGGCGACCCGGGCCGCGACCGACCCGCACCAGGACCTGTTCTGGGCGCACACCGGTGGCGGCGGCGGCAGCTTCGGCGTGATCACCCGGTACTGGTTCCGCACCCCCGGGGCCACCGGCAACGACCCGACCAGGCTGCTGCCGAAGGCGCCGGCCGAGGTGTACATCAGCAACCTGTTCTGGCCCTGGGAGAAGGTCACGAAGGAGGGCTTCGCCCGCCTGGTGACCCACTACGGGGAGTGGCTGGAGGCCAACAACACGGCCGGCACCACGGCCGGTTCGCTGTTCTCGTGGATGCTCCTCAACCACCGCTCGGCGGGGAACCTGGGGCTCATCATCCAGGTCGACGCCTCCCTCCCGGACGCCGCCCGGGTCCTGTCGGACCACCTCGCCGGGCTCAACGCCGCGCTCGGCGTGGCCACCACCCCGGTGCGGCGCGCCGGCGTGGTCGACTCGCAGTACTCCTCCACCCGCAAGCTCCCGTGGCTGCGGGGCACCAAGTACATCGGTTCGGTCTCCGCGACCCAGCTGGACCCGACCATGCGCGGCATCCACAAGTCCTCGCACCTGGTCAAGCCGACCCCGGCCGCGCAGATCGACGCCATGTACCGGCACCTGACCAACGACGACGCGGTCAGCCCCTTCGCCGGCATCGTCTACGCCTCGGCCGGCGGCGCGATCGGCACGGTGCCCTCGCACGCGACGGCGGTCGCCCAGCGCGCGGCCATCATGAAGACGAACTTCGAGAGCGTCTGGTACGAGGCTGCCGACGACGCCGTGAACCTGGGCTGGGTGCGCAACGTGTTCGCCGACGTGTACGCGGACACCGGCGGCGTGCCCGTCCCCAACGGGGTCACGGACGGCTGCTACATCAACTACCCCGACGGGGACCTGGGCGACCCGGCCCACAACAAGTCCACCACCCCCTGGCACGACCTCTACTGGAAGGGCAACTACGCCCGTCTCCAGCGTGCCAAGCGCGCGTACGACCCCCGGAACGTCTTCCGACACCGGCAGTCGATCCGACCGTAGGCCCCGGCGGCCCGGCCCCGGCCCGGCCCCGGTCCTCGCGCGCACCGCGCCACACCACCCACCACCATCCCTCCAGGAGTGATCTCGCCATGCGCACCACCACCTTGGGCGTCAACGGCCCCGCGATCGGACGCATCGGTCTGGGCACGATGGGCATGTCCTTCGGCTACGACCCGCACGGCCAGGACGACGACGCGTCGGTTCGCACCATCCACAAGGCGCTCGACCTGGGCGTCAACCTGATCGACACGGCGGACGCGTACGGTCCGTTCACCAACGAGGAGCTCGTCGGCCGTGCCCTCAAGGGCAACCGTGACCGGGTGGTCCTGTCCACCAAGGGCGGCCTCGTCGTCGACGAGAACGGCATCGGCCTCAACGGCTCCCCCGAGCACCTGAAGTCGGCCGTGGACGAGAGCCTGCGCCGGCTCGGCACGGACCACATCGACCTGTACTTCCTGCATCGGGTGGACCCCTCGGTACCGCTGGAGGAGAGCTGGGGCGCCCTCGCCGAGCAGGTGGCCGCGGGCAAGATCGGCCGGCTGGGCCTGTCCGCCGTGACGGTGGAGCAGATCCGGGCCGCGCAGGCGGTGCACGCCGTGGCGGCCGTGCAGTCCGAGGCGTCCCTGTTCACCCGTGACGCCTTCGCCGACGTCATCCCCTTCACCGCCGAGCAGGGCATCGTCTTCATGCCGTTCTCCCCGCTCGGGCGTGGCCTGCTGACCGGCGCCTTCGCGGCCCCGGCGGACCTGCCCAAGGACGACTGGCGCAGCACCCAGCCGCGCTTCACCCAGGAGGCGTTCGCGCACAACAAGGCGATCGTCGACGTGGTCCGCGCGGTCGGCGACCGGCACGGCGCGACCCCGGCCCAGGTCGCGCTGGCCTGGCTGCTCGCCCGCGGCGAGCACCTTCTGCCCATTCCCGGCACCAAGAACGAGGCCCGCCTGGTGCAGAACGCCGGCGCCGCCGACGTGGAGCTGACCGCCGCCGACTTGGCCGAGCTCGACGCGCTGCCCGCGCCGCAGGGCGCGCCGGAGGCGTGATCCGCCGGGTCCACGACGAAGGGCCCGCACACCCCGGGGGAGCCCGTCGCCCCACCTCGCCCGCCGACCGTCGTCGGCGGGCGGGGTACCCGGCGGCCATCGGCCGCGCGCCGCATCCACCCATCCCACCCGCACGAGAGGACCCCTGAGATGACCGAGACCGTACCGTCCAGCGTGTACCCCGGCTCCCGCCCGCGCAGCCTGGCCGCCGCCCTCGACATCCCCCGCCCGCCCGAACTGACGTGGTACGTCCAGGCCCGTCAGCCCGTGGCCTACGAGGTGTCGATCACCCGCGGCCTGCTGAACCCGGCCAACCCCGCACTCGCGCGTGCCGTGGGCGGTGACGGGCACACCGGGGTCCGCACCCTCGTGGTGATCGACCGGGTCGTGGACGAGCTGTACGGGGAGCGGCTGCGCGCCTACTTCGACGCCTGGCGGGTCGAGGCCCGCTGGAAGGTGATGCGGGGCGACGAGGAGACCAAGAACCTCGACCAGGTCGTGGAGGTCACCGAGGCGATGACCGCCATGGGCATCCTGCGCCGCACCGAGAAGGTCGTGGTCGTGGGCGGCGGGGTGCTGATGGACGTGGTCGGCATGGCCGCGAGCCTCTACCGCCGGGGCGTGCCCTACGTGCGCGTCCCCACCAGCCTGGTCGGGCAGATCGACGCGGGCATCGGCGTGAAGACGGGCGTCAACCACGGCACCCACAAGAACCGGCTGGGCACCTACTACGCGCCCGAGGCCGCCTTGATCGACCCGGAGTTCCTGCGCACGGTGCCGGCCCGGCACGTCGCCAACGGCCTCGCCGAGATCATCAAGATGGCCCTGATCAAGGACGGCGCCCTGTTCCGGCTGCTGGAGGAGGTCGTCGCGGACGTCGACAGCGACTCCCTCGCCGACTGCGGCCCGGCCACGGGTGAGATCGTGTCGCGGGCGATCGCCGGCATGTTGGACGAGCTGGAGCCGAACCTGTGGGAGGCGGTGCTGGAGCGGTCCGTGGACTACGGGCACACCTTCAGCCCGTCCCTGGAACTGCGCGCGGACCCGCCGCTGTTGCACGGCGAGGCGGTGGCCGTGGACATGGCGGTGTGTATCGCCCTGGCGGCGGGCCGGGACCTGATCACCGAGGCCGAGGCCGAGCGGGCGCTGGGCCTGATCGCGGCCGCGGGCCTGCCCGTGGTGCACCCGGTCTTCACCCCCGAGCTGCTGGAGGTCGGTCTTGAGGACGCGGTCAAGCACCGGGACGGGTTCCAGCGGCTGCCGCTGACGCGCGGGCTCGGCGCGTGCGCCTTCGTCAACGACGTGACCGGCGAGGAACTGAGCACGGCCCTGAAGTTCGTGCACACCTTCGCCGACGACCTCGACGTCGCGCCGGTGAACGGCGACCGGCGGTGAGCGAGTCCTCCGAGGTGTTCGTGTTCGACGTGGGGGGCACGCACCTGCGGCACGCCCGCTGGTCGGTGGGCCGGGGCCTCGCGGACGTGAAGGACAGCGCGACCCCGAGCCGCTTGCTGCGCCCGGAGCTGTCGGCGGCGCAGATCCAGAGCCTGCTCATCGACCAGATGTGCGACGCGGTTCCGGTCGGGGTGGACGCGGTGGCGGGGATCTCCTTCGGCGCCGCGCTCGACCACCGCAGCGGCATCGTGTACGGGTCGGGGCCGCTGTTCGGGGACACGACCACCGTGCTCGACCTGCCGGGAATGCTGTACGAGCGGCGTCCCGACGTGGACTGGTACGTGGTCAACGACGTGACCGCGGCGCTGCTGCACTTCGCGTCCGCGCCGCGTTTCCGCGGGCACCGCAAGGTGGCCCTGCTGACGGTGAGCTCGGGGATCGCCTGTCGGACGATCGACCTGCGTCGGGACGTCATCCCGACCGACGCGTGCGGTCTTCAGGGCGAGGTCGGGCACCTGCCCGCGCCCGCGTACCTGGCCGGCCGTCCCGTCGAACTGACCTGTGACTGCGGTGAGTCCGGGCACGTGGCGGCCTACTCCTCCGGCCCCGGCATCCGCCGGATGGCGACGGTCCTGCGCGAACGGGTCGGCGCCCGCTGGGACGACTCCCTGCTCGGCAAGGCCATGGCCGCCGGCGACCCGTTCGAGGCCGCGTTCACGACCGCCCTCGACGCGGCCGACGAACTCGCCGGCGAACTGCTCGACGCCGTGACGGCCCCCGTCGCCGACGTCCTGCGCAACGCCCTGTGCCTCGACCCCGAGATCGACGAACTGGCCCTGACCGGCGGCGCCGCCGTCGCCCTCGGCGAGCACTACCGTCGGGCGGTCCTGCGCCACCTGCGCCGCACCCCGCTCTACCTCACCGGCGAGCGGGCCCCGGAATGGGTCGAGGAGCACGTCACGGTCTGTGGACCCGGCGAGGCCAACGGGCTCGTCGGCGCCGGCATCGCGGCCCTCGCGGCGGCCAACGGGACCCGCATGGAGGCCCTCCTGCGGCCCGCCCCGGGCGACCGGGACGCCACCCACCAGGCCATCGTCCGCGACGACCGCGGCCTGCACCTGCTGCCGCGACCCACCGCGGAACCGGGCCCCGGCGAGATCAGCGTCCGCACGGCGGTGGCCGGCGTCTGCGGCACGGACCTTCAGATGCTGCGGGGCCTGCGCCAGGACGGCGCCCCCGTGCTCGGCCACGAGGGCATCTCCCGCGTGGTCGCCGTCGGTGAGGGCGTCGACCGCGGCCTGGCCCCCGGAACCCTCGTCGTGGTCAACCCCACCCACCGCACCGACCCCACCTTCCTCCTCGGCCACAACGTGGACGGCCTGCTCCAGGAACGCACCCTGATCCCGGCCAACGCCGTCCGGGGCGGTCTCGTCGTCCCGCTGCCGACCGTCCCGCAAGGCGAACTGGCCGCGCTCGTGGAGCCCCTGGCCGTGGTCCGCTACGCCATGCTCACCCTGCGCGAACGCAACCCCGGCACCCTCCTCGTGTTCGGCGACGGCACGGTGGGACACCTCGCCGTGCGCACGGCCAAGCACTGGGTCGGCCCCCGGGTGCGCACCGTGCAGGTCCACCACACCGGCGAGGGCATGGACTGGAGCGCGGCCGCCCCGCACGCCGCGGACGTGCGCGTCCAGCACGGCCGGTTCACCCCGGAGGAACTCGCCTCGCACTTCGCGGACGGCCCCGTCGCGGTGCTCCTCGCCACCCCGGCCGTGGCCATGCTCTCCTGCATGGAGACGGCCCTGGCCGCGACCGCCGGCCGCGAGGTCCTCGTGGACCTGCTCGGCGGCGTGCCCAAGGGCGGCCGGGTCGCCGCCCTGCCCGGCGCGGACCTTGGCACCATCCGCGCGGCCAACTGCGCCGGCGTGCCCGAACCGCCGCACATCGAGTCCCTCACCACCGCCGACGGACACCCCGTGCGGGTCTTCGGCCACCGGGGCGCCTCCAACTGCCACCTGCTGGACGCCGCCGCCGAGCTGTGCCGCGAACCCGAGCTGTACCGGGACCTCGTCACGCACGTGGTGGAACCCGCCGAGGCGGTGCGCATCATGTCGCGGCTCGCCGTGAGCCGCCGCCGCACGGTGGACGGCCGCCGCATGGTGAAGCTGGCGGTGCGGTTCGCGGCGGAGAAGTCGTGACCCCGCTCGTCGGACTCGTCGACTGGCGGCTGCCGGCGACCGGACCGGCGGCCGTGACCCTGGCCGCCCGTGCGGGCGCGGACGGCGTCCAGGTCGACCTCGGCGGCCCGGGCCGCGCGGACCCGATCGACGGGCCCGGCCGGCTCGCCGCCGTCCGCGCGGCCTCCTCCGCCCACGGGGTCCCGGTCCTGGCCGTCTCCGCCAACACCCTCAACGACATCGGGCTGACCGCGCCGGACGGCAGCGCGGACGGGGCCCGGGTCCGGGGGGTGCTGGCCCGGCTCCTCGACGCCGCCGAGGCCCTGGGCGCGGGGCTGGTCCTCGTGCCCAGCTTCCGGCGCAGCGCCATCGACGGCCCCGCGGCGCTGCACCGCACCGCCGAGGTGCTGTCCCGGGCCGCGGCCGAGGCGGCGGCCCGGGGCCTGCTGCTGGCGGGGGAGAACGTGCTCCCGCCTGCCGCCGCCGTCGACCTCGTCACCCGCGTGGGCTCCCCGGCGTTCCGCCTGTTGCTCGACACGTACAACCCCCGGGAGGCCGGCCTCGACACGACGGAACTGGTCGCGGCCACCGCCCCGTTCCTCGCCGACCAGATCCACCTCAAGGACGGCCCCGCCGGCCCCGGGGGCACGCCGCTGCTCGGGGACGGGGACGGCGCCCTCGACACCACCCTCGACGCGGTCCGTCGCCACCGCGTCCACCCGTACGCGGTGGTCCTGGAGAACGACCACCGGACCACCGACCCCCGGCTGCTCGCCGAGGACCTGCGCCGGGCCCGCCGCCACGCCGCCGCCCTCGCCCCGGCCGCCACCACCGCCACCGCCGACGACCCGGCGCGGACCCCGCCCGCCCGGGCGACGGAGAGGACCAGCACGTGACCACCACCACCCCGACCACCACACCGGTCGCCGGCACACTGACCGCCCGGGCCCTCCTGTTCGACATGGACGGCACCCTCGTGGACTCCGGTGCCGCCGTCGAACGCACCTGGACCCGGTTCGCCGACCGCCACGGCCTGGACGTCGCCGCGATCCTCGCCGACTCCCACGGCCGCCCCACGGCGGAGACCGTCGCCCGGCACGCCCCGCCCGGCACCGACCTCGCCGCGGAGACCGAATGGCTCGTGCGCCAGGACGTCGCCGACACCACCGGCACCGTCGCCCTCCCCGGCGCCGCCGCCCTCCTCGCCGCCCTGCCCGTCGAGCGCTGGGCCCTGGTGACCTCCGCGAGCGGCGAACTGGCCCGCCGCCGGATGGCCGCCGCCGGCCTGCCGATGCCCCGGGTCGTGGTCAGCGCCGATGACGTCGTCCACGGCAAGCCCGACCCCGAGGGCTACGTCCGGGCCGCCGCCGCGCTCGGCGTCGCACCCGCCGAGGCCCTGGTCCTGGAGGACGCCGAGGCGGGCCTGCGCGCCGCGCTCGCCGCCGGCGCCCCCGCCCTGGTCGTCGGCCCGCACGGCGGCCCGCTCGCCGACGGACTGCCCCGGATCACCGACTTCGACGGCATCGTGCCGCGGATCCTCGCCGACGGCATCGCGCTCGAACTCCCCGCGTCCCGCCCCTGAGCCCCGCCCCCGACCGCGCCGGCCACCGCCGCCACCAGCCTAAGGAACCCGCACATGTCCCTGGACCCCACCCACCAGCACCCCGGTGTCACCGGTCACGTCGCACCCGGCTTCGAAGCCGTCCGCGAGGAGTTCGCACGCAATTTCTCCGAGCGCGACGACCAGGGTGCGGCACTGGCCGTCACCCGCCGCGGCGAACTCGTCGTGGACCTGGTCGGAGGCGTCGCCGACAAGCACACCGGCCGCGCCTGGGACCACGACACCCTCCAGATGATCTTCTCGGGGAGCAAGGGGATCATGGTCACCGCCCTGCTGCTCCTCGTCGACCGGGGCAGCGTCGAACTCGACGCGCCCGTGGCCCGCTACTGGCCCGAGTTCGCCGCACGGGGCAAGGAACGGATCACCGTCCGCGAGGTGGTCACCTTCACCGCCCGGATGCCCGCCGTGGCCGCGCGCCTGGCCCAAGGCGACCTGAGCGACGCCGAGGGCATGGCCAAGCTGCTGGCGGACCAGGCCCCCGAACCCGACCCCCGGGCCGAGGGCATCCTCTACGGCCCCTACGCCGCGGGGTGGATCGTCGCCGAGATCGTGCGCCGCGTGGACGGACGAACCCTGGACCGCTTCTTCGCCGAGGAGATCGCCCGCCCCCACGACCTCGACATCCACTTCGGCACCGGCCCCGAACTCGACCACCGCACCGCGTACACCGAGTACGGATCCGGCTTCCGGGCCCAGTTCAGCGGCTACTTCACCAGCGAGGACCCGCTCACCCAGCGGATCTGGCAGAACCCCATCCCCTTCCCCGAGGACGAGGGCGTCTGGAACACCGCCGACCGCCGCCATTCCCTGATCCCCGCCGCCAACGTCAGCGGCAGCGCCCGCGCCTTCGCCCGCATGTACGGCCTGCTCGCCCTCGACGCGGTCCGCCCCGACGGCGAAGCCCCCGCGATCCTCTCGCGCACCCTGCTGGAGGAGGCAGCCGCCCCGCGCGTGCGCAAGACGGACCAGCTCATCGACGTGCCCATGGTCTACGGCGGGGGTGGCTACCGGCTGCGGACCAAGGAACGCCCCGGTCCGGACGGGAACTCCTTCGGCCACGACGGCGCCGGAGGCTCCGCGAACCAGGCGTGGCCCCGGGCCGGGGTCGGCGTCTCCTACGTCATGAACCGGTTGATCGCGCTCGGCCCCGACGACAAGCGGGCCGGGTCCGTCCTCAAGGCCGTCGCCGCCGCCGTCACCGCACTGGACGCCGAGGACCGGACATGACCGACTCCTTCGTCCAGCTGCTCACCCCCGAAGGGGAGCGCGTCACCCACCCCGACTACGCCCTGGACCCGACCCCCGACGAACTGCGCGCGCTCTACCGCGACCTGGTCGTGGTCCGCCGCGTCGACGCCGAGGGCATCGCTCTGCAACGTCAGGGCGAACTGGGCCTGTGGCCCTCGCTGCTGGGCCAGGAGGCCGCGCAGGTGGGCTCGGCCCGGGCGCTCCGGCCGGCGGACCGGGTGTTCCCCAGCTACCGCGAACACGGCGTCGCCTGGTGCCGGGGCGTGGACCCGCTGGACCTCATGGCACTGTTCCGGGGCGCCGACCACGGCGGCTGGGATCCCGAGGCCCACAACGTGCACCTCTACACCCTCGTCATCGGCTCGCAGACCCTGCACGCCACCGGCTACGCCATGGGCGTGGCCAAGGACGGCGCCGACGAGGCCGTGATCGCGTACTTCGGCGACGGGGCGACCAGCCAGGGCGACGTGTCCGAGGCGTTCAACTTCGCGGCGGTCAACGGCGCGCCGGTGGTGTTCTTCTGCCAGAACAACCAGTGGGCGATCTCGGAGTCCAACGAGAAGCAGACCCGCGTACCCATCCACCAGCGGGCCCAGGGCTTCGGTTTCCCGGGCGTCCGGGTCGACGGCAACGACGTGCTGGCCTGCCTGGCCGTCACGCGCGCCGCCCTCGACCACACCCGCCAGGGCGCCGGCCCGTACCTGATCGAGGCGTACACCTACCGGATGGGAGCACACACCACCTCGGACGACCCGACCCGCTACCGGGACGCCGCCGAGGTCGAGCGGTGGGAGGCCCGGGACCCGATCCTGCGGCTGCGCCGCCTGCTCACCCGGGAGGGGCACGCCGACGCGGCCTTCCTCGCGGCCGTGGACGCGGAGGCCGAGACGATCGGCCGCCGGGTCCGGGAGGGCGTGCGCACCATGCCCGACCCCGACCACGACCTGTTGTTCCGGCACGTGTACGCCGGGGAGCACGCGCTCGTCGCGGAGGAACGCGCGGAGTTCGCGCGCTACCAGGACTCCTTCGTCCCGGTGGAGGCCTGACATGGCGGTACAGACGACGACCCTGGGCAAAGCGATCAACGCCGGGCTGCGCGCCGCCTTGGAGAGCGACCCCAAGGTGCTGGTCATGGGGGAGGATGTGGGCCGGCTCGGCGGCGTCTTCCGGATCACCGACGGGCTCCAGAAGGACTTCGGCGAGGGCCGGGTCATCGACGCCCCGCTCGCGGAGTCGGGGATCGTCGGCACCGCGATCGGGCTGGCGCTGCGCGGCTACCGGCCGGTGGTGGAGATCCAGTTCGACGGGTTCGTGTTCCCGGCGTACGACCAGATCGTCACCCAGCTCGCGAAGATGCACGCGCGGTCCCGCGGGCGGGTCAGGCTCCCGGTGGTCATCCGGATCCCGTACGGCGGCGGCATCGGCGCGGTGGAGCACCACAGTGAGTCCCCCGAGGCGCTGTTCGCGCACGTCCCGGGGCTGAAGGTGGTCTCCCCGTCGACCCCGTCGGACGCGTACTGGATGCTGCGGCAGGCGGTCGCCGGCGAGGATCCGGTGATCTTCTTCGAGCCGAAGCGGCGCTACTACGAGAAGGGCGAGGTGGACGTCGAGGCGATCCCCGACGCCCTGCACACCGCGCGGGTGGTGCGTGCCGGTTCCGACGTGACCCTGGCCGCCTACGGGCCGATGGTGAAGGTGTGCCGCGAGGCCGCCGAGGCCGCCGCCGAGGAGGGCAAGTCGGTGGAGGTGCTGGACCTGCGGTCGATGTCCCCGGTGGACTTCGACGGGATCCAGCGTTCCGTGGAGCGCACCCGGCGCCTGGTCGTGGTGCACGAGGCCCCGGTCTTCCTGGGGGTCGGGGCGGAGATCGCGGCGCGGATCACCGAGCGCTGCTTCTACCACCTGGAGGCCCCGGTGCTGCGGGTCGGCGGGTTCCACGCGCCGTACCCGCCGGCGCGGTTGGAGGACGAGTACCTGCCCGGACTGGATCGCGTGCTCGACGCCGTCGACCGCGCATTGACGTACTGAAGCCGAAGCCACAGGGAGGACGGAACGTGACGACCATGACCGCGACCGCGTCCACGACGCGCGCGTTCAGGATGCCCGACGTGGGCGAGGGCCTGGCCGACGCCGAGATCCTGAAGTGGTTCGTGGCGGTGGGCGACACCGTCACCGACGGGCAGGTGGTGTGTGAGGTCGAGACGGCGAAGGCGGCCGTCGAGCTTCCCATTCCGTTCGACGGGACGGTGTCGGCGCTGCACTTCGAGGAGGGTGTGACCGTCGACGTCGGTCAGGTCATCATCTCCGTCGAGGTGGCGGGCGCGGCCGGCGTCGAGGCCCCGGCCCCGGAGCGCCCGGCGGTCGAGTCGGCCCCGGCCGGTGGTGACGCCGGGGCGGGCTCGGAGGCGGCCCCGGCGCGGCAGCCGGTGCTGGTCGGGTACGGGGTGTCCCAGGGCTCCACGAAGCGGCGGGCCCGCAAGACCGGCCCGGCGTCGGCCCCGGCCGTCGCGCCCGTGGTGCCGGCGCAGGCCCCGGCCGCCCCGGCGCCCGCGCCGGTCGTGGCCGAGGCGCCGGCGGAGCCGGTGGGGGAGCGTCCGTTGGCCAAGCCGCCGGTGCGCAAGCTGGCGAAGGACCTGGGCGTGGACCTGTTCGCCGTGGTGCCCACGGGCGCGCACGGGATCGTGACGCGTGAGGACGTGCTGGCCGCGGCGGCGCCCGCGCCGGCGGTCTCGCCGAACGGGACCGCGGCCCCTGTTGCTGCGCCTGCCCCTTCGACGGCCCCGGCCCCGGCCTCGGCTTCGGTTTCGGTGGTGGGTGTGCGGGAGACGCGGATTCCGGTGAAGGGGGTCCGCAAGGTGACGGCGCAGGCGATGGTCGGTTCGGCGTTCACCGCCCCGCACGTCACCGAGTTCGTCACCCTCGACGTGACCCGCACGATGAAGCTGGTCGCGGAGTTGAGGGAGGACCCGGACCTGGCGGGGCTGCGGATCAATCCGATGCTGCTCATCGCCAAGGCCGTGCTCGTGGCGGTCCGCCGCAATCCGGAGGTCAACGCCTCCTGGGACGAGGCGGCGCAGGAGATCGTGCTCAAGCACTACGTGAACCTCGGCATCGCGGCGGCGACTCCGCGGGGTCTGATCGTCCCGAACGTCAAGGACGCGCAGGACAAGACGCTGCCGGAGTTGAGCCGGGCCCTGTCCGAGTTGGTGGCCACGGCCCGGGAGGGCAGGACCTCCCCGGCCGACATGCAGGGCGGCACGATCACGATCACCAATGTGGGCGTGTTCGGCGTGGACACCGGGACCCCGATCCTCAACCCGGGGGAGTCGGCGATCCTCGCGGTCGGCGCGATCAAGCCGCGGCCGTGGGTCCACAAGGGCAAGGTCAAGCCGCGTCAGGTCACCACTCTGGCGCTCTCCTTCGACCACCGCCTGATCGACGGCGAACTCGGCTCGAAGTTCCTCGCGGACATCGCCGCCGTGCTGGAACACCCCCGCCGACTCATCACCTGGGCCTGACCGGCACCAGACGGTTCGACATCTCACGAAGGGAAGAACGAAGGACATGGGCAACGCACTCTCCCGACTCCGCGCCGAGGGGGTGGCGGTGTGGGCGGAGACCACGCTCACCGCCGAGGGCCCCGAGGCCGGGATCCGCGCGGCCGTGACCGAGGGCCGGGTCACCGGCCTGCGGATCACCGCTCCTCTCGACGCCGCCCCGGACGCCGTCCGGCACGCCTGCGACCTGCTGTCGCGGGCGGACCGGACCCCGAGCGGCGCCGTCGGGCCGGTGGTGTTGCCGGTCCTGCCGCCCCCGGGCCCGGACCCGGACGCCCGGAGCCTCGTGGCGGCGGCTCGCGCGCTGGTCCGCGCCGTGGACCGGCCCAACCTGCGGGTGGGCCTGCCGGGCGTGCCGGCCGTCGCCGAGGCCGTCACCGATTTGATCGCCGAGGGCGTCTCCGTGCAGGTGGGCCCGGTGTACTCCGGGGAGCGGTTGGGCGAGCTGGTCCGGGCCCACCTGGCCGGTCTGGAGCGGGCGGTGGACGCCGGGCTGGACCTGTCCTCGATCGACCTGGGGGTGGAGTTCGCGGTGGGACCGGTGGACGGGGCCGTGGACGTCCTCCTCGACAAGGCGGGGACCGAGGAGGCCAAGGCGTTCCAGGGACGCGCCGGCCTCGCCGCGGCCCGGCTGGCCTACCACGAGTTCGCGGAGGCGTGGGCCCCCGGGGCGTCGCCGCGCCTGGCCGCGCTCGTGGCGGCCGGGGCCCGGCCGGGGCTCCTCGTGTGGACCTCGGCGTACGACCTCGTGCCCGGTCGGCGCGGCACCCGCTACGTCGAGGAACTCGTGGCGCCCGGCACCGCCGTGGTCCTGCCCGCGGGTGTGCTCGACGCGGTCGCGCAGGACGCGCTGATCGGCGGCGCTCGGGCCCATCGCGAACGGGAGGGGTCCCGGCGGGTCCTGGACTATCTGAGCTGGTTCGGGGTACGGCACCCCGAGGTGGTCGCGGAGTTGGAGCGCGCACCGGTCGACCGCCCGGCCGTGGCGGCCTGATCGCCGGTCTCGGCCCGGCGCTCCATCACCCGGGCCAGGTGGGCGACCGAGGCCAGGGTGATGTGCCGGTGCCAGCCGCCGTAGGACCGGCCCTCGAAGTCGCGCAGCCCGACCTCCTCGCCGATCTCGGCGAAGTCGTGCTCGACCCGCCCGCCCAGCTTCGTCAGGGTCAGCAGGTCGCCCGCCGGCGTCGGATCCGTGTCGACCAGCCAGAGCCGTGACACCGGAGCGTTCGGGTCCTGCCATTCGCCCAACAGCAGCAGGTCCCGGTCGGGGCGGGGCTCCGACGCGCGGCGGGCCGGGTCGGTGGCCGGCAGCCGCACGGGCACGCACACCACCAGCGAGGTGCGGGCCGCGTCCTTCGCCGTCGGGTCCGTCCAGCCGGCGGACCTGCGCAGGCCCTTGACCGCTTCGACGATGTCACGGGCGTGCCACCAGCGGGCGCCGTAGCCGGGCGAACGGCGGTCGGCCGGCACCAAAGGGGTGCTGTCGGCCACCCGCAGCAGGAACGGCATGCGGTGCGTCCGCAGCGCGCGGGCCATGGACAGGGCATCGATGCCCGGGTACCGCTCGATGACGACGGGCAGGAGCGGCAGACGGGGACGCCGTGTCAGCTCCAGGACGGACGCGACGGCCGACTGTTCGACGGTCTCCTCGACGACGTGCTCGGGGATGCCGGCCCGGCGGCGCCGCTCGTCGTCCCGCAGCCAGCCCGAGGGCAGCGAGAGCCGCCAGTTGACCGGCACCGCGAATCGTTCGGAGGCCAGCCACACGCCGAACGCGTGCTGGCCCCCGGCCGCCTGTCCCCGGGCCGGTCGCGTCCGGCAGCCCACTCCGACGGAGTGGCTCCCGGTCTTGGGGATGACCAGGGACTGCAGGACCCACGCCTGCGGCACCTCCGGCAGGAGGGCCCGACGGGCCAGGGCCTCGCGCAGGGGCAGCCATGCCCAGGGGGAGCAGCTGATGAAGTGGTGCAGCCGCTGGACGGACTCGGATCCGCCGGCGGAACGCGCCACGTTGCGGATGGACTTGCGGCCCCGCGCGGTGAGCAGTCCCTGGACGTACCGCTCGGCGTTCTCGCGCTGGTCCCGCCGCTTGAGCACCCCGGGGAACAACTCCGCGCCGAGTCGATCGGCTGCGTCGTGTTGCCGGGCGGGTGCCCCGGGGTCCCGGGCGAGGACACCACCACGATCCCCGGAGCCTCGCATCGACCGGGGGTGGTCCGGGCACGGGTTCGACACGAGGGCGGGCGGGGCGGTGCGGGCGATGGTGACGGTGTTCACGGAGCCTCTTCGGGTGACGCGGTCTTGCCGGACCGATCCACTGAAAAAGATCCGCTTCGCATCCCGGTGGACCCTGCCTGGGAGCCCGCTCGGCCCTGACTCGACAGTCGACCGTCCCACGAAACGAGGCCGACCGGAAACGGGATTCCGGTCGGCCTCGTCTGTACGGTGCCCCCGGCAGGATTCGAACCTGCGACACCCGCTTTAGGAGAGCGGTGCTCTATCCCCTGAGCTACGAAGGCGGGGTGGGTCGGGTCTGGGCGGGTGGCTGTGCGGGCACGGCGGCTTCGCCCAAGGTTGACCAGGGACAGAGTAGCCGATCGCGACGAATCGGCGGTGCCGGTTCTTCGGTCAGGGGGTGGGGGGTCGGAGGAGGGCGAGGGCTTCGGCCGGGTCGGCGGTGATCGAGACCAGGTCGGCCAGGGGGAGGGGGAGGAAGCCTTCCAGTTCCATGCGGCGGAGTTGTTCGTGCAGGCCGTCGTAGAAGCCCGCCGTGTTCAGCAGGACGACCGGCTTGGTGGTCCTGCGGTGTTTGCGGAGTTCCAGGATCTCGGTGGCCTCGTCGAGGGTGCCCATGCCGCCCACCATGATCACGAAGGCGTCGGCCCGTTCCATGAGCGCCGCCTTGCGTGCCGCGAGGTCGCGGGTGAAGAGCATCTCGTCGGGGGCGGTCACCGGGCGGGCCTTGGCGGCCAGGAAGTCGACCGAGACCCCCGAGAGCCGGCCGCCCGCCTCGCTGACGCCGTCGGCGACGACCTTCATCAGGCCGGTGTCGGAGCCGCCCCAGACGAGGGTGTGGCCGGCCTCGCCGAGGAGTTCCGCGAACCGGCGGGCCGGCTCGGTGTAGCGCACGTCGAGGTCGGCGGCGGAGAGGAAGACGCAAACGTTCACCGGCCCACCGTAACGGCGCCCCCGCCGGCCGGGTCCGGGGGGTGGACGGGGCGGCGGGGTGGTGGGCCGCTTCTCGGGGATTGGCCGGGGCGGGCCGGGCGCGGGGGGTCTAGCGTGCCGGCATGCGCTTTCACGTCGTCGACGCCTTCACCGACCGACCCTTCGCCGGGAACCCCGCCGGCGTGGTCGTGCTGCCCGCCGGGGAGTGGCCCGCGGACGCGCGGCTCCAGGCCGCGGCCGCCGAACTCGCCCACCCCGAGACCGCCTTCGTGCTGCCGGGGGCCTCGGACGCGGAGGGGGAGATCCGGTGGTTCACGCCGACCGTCGAGGCATCCCTCTGCGGGCACGCCACCCTCGCGGCCGCCCACGTCCTGCACACCGAGCACGGCCGCACCGGCACGCTGGCCCTGAGCAGCCGCCGGCACGGCACGCTGTTCGCCCGGATCGACGCGGACGGGGCGATCACCCTGGACTTCCCGGCCGCCCCGCACCACCCCGCGCCGGTGCCCGAGGGGCTCGTGGCCGCGCTCGGCGGCGCGGCCGTGCCCGAGGCGGTGTTCACCACGGGGGCCCTCGGCGACCTGCTGGTGGTCCTCGCGGACGAGGCCGCCGTGCACGCCGTGCGCCCCGATTTCCTCGCCATCGCCGCGCTCACCGCGCGCGAGGGCCTGCGGGGGCTGGCGGTGACGGCGCCGGCGGCCGATCCGGCGGGGTCGGGGTACGCGTTCGCGTCACGGTTCTTCGCGCCCGCCCACGGCATCCCGGAGGACCCGGTGACGGGCAGCGCGCACACCGCGTTCGCCCCGTACTGGGCGGCCCGGCTGGGCCGCGACGGGCTGGTCGGCGCGCAGGGCTCGGCCCGCCGGGGCCGGGTGCGGACCGAGGTCGTGGGGGACCGGGTGCTGCTGGCCGGCGGGGCCCTGACCACGGTCACCGGCGAGCTGCACGTCTTCTGAGGGCAGCCCTCGCGGGGTCAGCGCATCCGCAGGGCCGCCGCGAAGTCCATCTTGTCCTCCAGGCGGCCGAGGTTGCGGCCGGTCAGGGCCTCGATGCGGCTGATCCGGTACCGCAGCGAGTTCACGTGCAGGTGCAGGGCCGCGCCGCAGCGGGCCCAGGACCCGTCGTGTTCGAGGAACGCGCGCAGGGTGGGCACGAGGTCGCTGCGGTAGCGCCGGTCGTACTCGTGCAGGGGGGCGAGCAGCCGGCGGCTGAAGGCGCGCCGGACCTCCGCCGGGATCAGCGGCAGCAGGGCCATCACGTGCGCGGCCAGGTCCTCGGGTCCGCACACGGCGACCGCGCCCTGCCCCCGGCGCGGCCCGAGCGGCCCGGGCGGGCCGGGTGTGCCCGTCGGGTCCTCGGGCGCGGCGGGGGGTGTGCGGACGGGGCGGTCCATGCCGGCGCCGGCGCGGGCCGCGAGGGTCTCGCGCAGTTCGCGGGCCCGGCGGGCCTCCCGGTCGCGGCGTTCGCCCCGGCCCGAGCCGGGGCCACCGGGCGTGGGCACGCCGCCGAGCTGGCCCTCGGCGATCTGCCGGGCGTTGCGGGCCTCGGCGAGGGCGTGGTGCAGTTCGGCGGCGTCCTCGACGGGGCCGCCGGTGCCGAGGGTGAGGGCCTCGTCGGGCCACAGTCCGCGCGGGAGGGAGGCGTTCGCGACCCGGCGCAGGGCGTCGGGGGTGAGGGTCTCGTCGGCGTCGAGGAGGACGAAGGCGACGGCTTCGCGGCCGTCGCCGGTGGGGGTGACGGCGATCCGGTCGGCGGCCTCGGGGCCGAGGCAGCGCGGGTGCAGCAGGATCTCGGCGAGCAGTTCGGCGACGGGCGGCGGCCCGGCCGGGCGCCGGCCGGTGCCCGGCGCCGGTGTCGGGGTCGGTGTCGGGGTCGGACCGGGGGCGGAGGGTCCCGGGCGCTCGGGGCCGCCGGGCACGGGCGGGGTGGGCGCGGCGCCGGCGGGCCCGGGGCCGTCGCCGGGGCCGATGCCCGCCGCGAAACCCGGCCCGTCGCCGGGGAGGGGCGCCAGGCGCGCGGTGACGAGCTGCCGGCGGGTGGGGGCGGGCGGCGGCACGGCGCCGGGGAGGTGGGGCGTCGAGGGTTCGGCGAGCCGGCCGCCGGTGGCGAGCCGGGCGGCGGCCTCCTCCAGCAGGGCCTGTCCGGGACCGGGGGAGGTGGTGGACTCCAGCAGGGTCAGCAGCCGGCCGGCGGTGCGGCGGCGGGCGAGGCGTTCGGTGTCGCGTCCGCCGCGTTCGGCGGCCACGAGGCGGGCCAGCCGGTCGACGAGGTCGAGGCGTTCGCCGTGCCACTGGTCGGTGTCGGCCTCGACGGCGATGAACCAGTCGGTGATCGCGGGGCGGGCCACGGGGCCGGAGCGGACGGGGAACAGGGAGTACGCCGTGGACCGGGCGGTGGTGCGGTGCGGGGGGCGCAGCGCGGCGCGCTGGGCGGTGAGGAAACGGGCGGCGAGGGCGGCGGCGGTGTTCTCGGGGAGCGCG
Organism: Streptomyces dryopteridis; assembly: GCF_049606955.1. NCBI lineage: Bacteria > Bacillati > Actinomycetota > Actinomycetes > Kitasatosporales > Streptomycetaceae > Streptomyces > Streptomyces dryopteridis. The sequence goes on from NZ_CP187113.1 coordinate 3,462,460, forward strand.
GGCAGGGCGCCGGCGATCTGGCGGCCGGTGGGGGACAGGATGCGGGCGCTCAGGTCGAGTTCGGTGCGGAGCAGGTCGAGGATGGCGTCGGCGCCGGTGCCGGCGTGCTGTTCGGTGGTGAGCCGGCGGTGGCGGTCGACGAGGGCGGTGAGGGTGCCGACGCGGGCCCCGGTGAGGGTGCGGCGGACGTGTTCGGTGATCGTCGCGAACGAGAGGTCGACGTCGACGGCGAGCAGCGGCAGGCCGTGACGGGCGCAGGCGGCGGTGAGGTCGGCGGGGACGTGCCCGTAGCGGGCCTCGCCGGCGGCGAGGGCGCCGGCGCGGGCGCGGACCAGGGCGCGCACGAACTCCTCGGTGCGGGCGGGGTCCTCGGCGCGGTGCCAGGCCAGGCCGGACAGCACGAGCCGGTCGGGTTCGACGAAGCGGTCGGGGGCGGGGAGGTCCACGGTGACGGCGCCGGTGATCCGGCGGTCCGCCCAACCGGCGGGCCAGGCACGGGGCCAGGCACGCGGCGGCCGTTCGGGGTCGGGGTGCGCGGAACCGGGGCGTGCGGAGCCGGGGTGCGCGGGGGTGCCCTGCCCACCGTTCCCGTCGGTCCCACCGTTCCCGCCGTGCCCGTGCCCGTGCCCGTCGTGCGCCGGGTTCGGTGGGTTCGGTGGGTCAGGGGGGAGGGGGACGGGGGTCAGCGGCGGGGCGCCGCCGGGCTCGGGGTGGACGAGGTCGCGCAGCCGCATGCGTCCCAGCGTGCCACGGTCGGGGCCGGTCGCGGGGCGGGCCGGGGCGGGTTCGGCGGCCGGTGACAGCGGGTCCGTCAGGTCCGCGCGGACGCCGGGGCCGGGTGGGTCCGGGCGGTCGGGCCGCGGGACCCGGTGCGGGGTGGGGCGGAACACGGGCGGGACCTCCACGGCTCAGGGGATGATCACCACGGGCCGGTGCGCGATCCGGCTGAGTCGGCCCGAGACGGAGGCGATCAGCCGGCGCAGCACCCCGGTGGTGCCGCCGACGACGATCGCGTGCGCCTCGTACTCCTCGGCCAGGGACTCCAGTTCCCCGCAGACCGAGCCGCGGCGTTCCACCAGCACCCACGCGAGTTCGTCGAGTTCGGGCGCCGCGCGCAGTTCCCGGCCCAGTTCCTCGCTGCGGTCGTGTTCCGGTTCCACCAGCACGGGCGGTTGGGCGCCGGCCTTCGCGACCATCGGGACCGGGTCCACCACGTGCGCCACGACCAGCGCGCAGTTCTGGCGTCGGGCCATGCCGGTCGCGTAGGCGAGGGCGCGTTCGCTGGACGGCGAGCCGTCGAAGCCCACGACCACGGAACGCCGGAACGCCGGGTCGGGGCCGGGGCCTGTGTTCATGCTGCCGACGATAGGTCGCCGGACCCCCCGTTTGGAGGTCCCGGGACAGGCAGTCCACTTTCGGCGACAAGGGTGTCCCCGAAGGGTGGTCCGAGGGGTGATCGAGCTGTCCTCCCGGGCGCTCGGAAGTCGGATTTCGGGCGCGGTCGGTCAACCTCCCCCCGCCCTAGCGTCGGTGTCATCAGGAAAACCCCCCACCGGACGTATCGCGGCGGTCCCGAGAGATCGGCCCCGCCCCCGGTGACCGAAGTCAACGGAGGCACTGCAATGACGCACGTCACCGCTCTGCGCGGCACGATTGTCTACTTCACCGACGACCCGTTCCTGGTCGGCAAGGAGAAGGCGTTCGTCTCGCACGAGGACGGCCTGCTGATCGCCGAGGACGGGATCATCACGGCGGTGGGGCCCTGGACGGAGACCAAGGACAAGCTGCCCGAGGGCGTCGAGGTCGAGCACTACGAGGGCCACGTCATCTCGGCCGGGTTCATCGACTCGCACATCCACTACGTGCAGACCGGCATGATCGGCTCCTACGGCGAGCAGCTCATCGACTGGTTGAACAACTACACGTTCATCGAGGAGCAGAAGCTCAAGGACCCGTCGGCGGCGCGCGAGATGGCCGCGATGTTCTGCGACCAGCTGGTCCGCAACGGCACGACCACCGGTTTCACCTTCGCGGCCGTCTACCCGGACACGGTGGACGCGTTGTTCGAGGAGACCGAGCGCCGCAATATGCGGATGATCGCGGGCAAGGTCATGATGGACCGCAACGCCCCCGACGGCCTCCTGGACACCGCGCAGTCCTCCTACGACGAGTCCAAGGCGCTGCTGGAGAAGTGGAACGGCCGCGGCCGCCAGCAGTACGCGATCACCCCCCGCTTCGCCCCCACCTCCACCCCCGAGCAGCTCGAGGCCGCCGGCGCCCTGTGGAAGGAGCACCCGGAGGCGCACGTCCACTCGCACCTGATGGAGAACATCGGCGAGATGGCGTGGGTGAAGGAGCTGTTCCCGGACCGCGCCAACTACCTCGACGTGTACGACCACTACGGCCTGGTGGGCCGTCGCTCGATGTACGCGCACGGCGTGCACATCGAGGAGGAGCACATGCGGTTGCTGCACGAGCGCGAGGCCGCGATCTCCCACTGCCCGACCTCGAACCTGTTCCTCGGCTCCGGGCTGTTCCCGCTGCGCGAGGCCAAGGACCCCAGCCGCCCGGTGCACGTGGGCATGGGCACCGACATCGGCGCGGGCACCAGCTTCTCGATGCTCCAGACGATGAACGAGGCGTACAAGGTCGCCCAGCTGCGCAACCACCCGCTGGAGGCCGTGAACAGCTTCTTCCTCGCGACCCTCGGCTCGGCCCGCTCCCTCGACATCGAGGACAAGGTCGGCACCCTGACCCCGGGTCACGAGGCCGACATCGTGGTCCTCGACCCCCGCGCCACCCCGATCATGGACTACCGCATGGACCGCTCCCAGAACGTGGAGGACGTGCTGTTCGTCCTCGGCACGATGGGCGACGACCGTTCGGTCAAGGCCACCTACGTGGCCGGCAAGAAGGCGTACGAGCGCGCCTGACCCCGCGCCCCGTACGGCCCCGTCCGGCCCGCCCGTTCCGCGGCCTCCCCGCGACGGGCACCGGCCCCCGGGCCTGATCCCCGGGGGCCGGACCCCCTCACCCGGTTTCCCCTCGCCGGTTTCCCCCACCCGGTTTCCCTCGACCGGTTCCCCACCCCTCGCCCCACCCCTCGCCCCACCCCCCCTTCTCCTCTCTCCTCTCCTCCTCCACCCCCGCCGCCAGGAAGTCCGCTGCCATGAACAAGACGTACTCCAAGCTCGGAGGAAGCCAGGCGTGGTTCGTCTGGGTCCTCTCCACCACCTTCGTGGTGTGGCTCTTCAACATCCAGACGGGTTACGGCCTGGTCCAGCAGGCCATCGTCGAGGACACCGGGATGCTGCTGGCGCAGGCCACCCTCTGCGCCTCCATCTACACGTTCTCCTTCTCCATCGCGCAGTTCTTCTCCGGCGCCCTGATCGACCGCTTCGGCACCCGGCCCCTGATGGCCGTCGCCGTGGGCTTCGTGACCGCGGGCACCTTCCTGATGGCCTTCGCCAACGGGTTCGCGATGCTGGCGATGTCCCAGGTCGTCATGTCGATCGGTGCCTCCTTCGGCTTCGTCGGCACGGGCTACCTCGGCGGCAAGTGGTTCGGCGGGGCCAAGTTCGGCATGATGTTCGGCCTGCTCCAGATGGTGTGCGCCATCGGCTCGGCCGTGAACCAGCCGCTCATCAACTGGCTGCTGTCGCTGATGAGCTGGCGCACGATGATGACGGGCTACGCCGTCGTCGGTGTCGCCCTCGGTGTCGCCGCCCTGATGTTCATCCGCAACCCGCACACCCCCGAGGACGAGAAGGTCTCGGACGAGCCGCGTCGCGCCCTGGTCCCGGCCGTGCTCTCCGACGTCAAGGAGGGCCTGACCAACACGCAGGTCGTCTTCGCCTCGATCTTCGCCTTCATGTCGATGGGCGCGATGCTCGCCGTCGCCATCATCTGGGGCCCGCTGGTCATCACGGCCTCCGGTTCCACCGCCGGCGCGGCCGCCCTCGCCACCGGCGCCGCCTGGATCGGCATGGCCGTCGGCTCCCCGGCCTTCCAGGCCATCGCCGACCGCACCGGCCGCAAGCCCGCCTCCATCTGGGGCTGCTTCGGCCAGGTCATCACCACCGCCGGTCTGATCTACTTCCCCGGCAACAGCTTCATGGCCACCGTGTGGATGTTCCTGATGGGCTTCATGGCCGCCTCGCACATGCTGGGCTTCACCATCGGCGGCGAGTCCGTCCCCGGCCGCCTGATCGGCACCTCCGCCGCCATCGTCAACGCGGCCTGCTTCATCGGCGGCGGCATCATGATGGCCCTCCCCAACTGGATGGGCACCGACGCCACGAGCCTCGGCTCCCTCCAGGGCACCCTCTGGACCATCCCGGCCCTGCTGGTCGTCGGTTGCCTGGCCTGTCTCCCGCTGAAGGAGACCCTGGTCCCCAAGGCCCCGGCCGAGGCCGACGAGACCACTCCGCAGCGGGTGGAGGAGAAGGTCGGCGCGTAACGCGGAACGGCGCGCACCGGCCGGGACCGGGCCCCGCACGGCACGAACCGTGCGGGGCCCGACCCGTTTCCCCGTCCCTCACCGCGAACCGCCGTCCCTCACCCCGGCCCGCCCGCCGGCCCATCGGGCCTGTCCTCGGCCCCGCCGCTTGGGGCCCATCGCCCCTGAACCCGTGCCCCGTGCCGCTGGGATCCTGAAAGGGATCAAAGGCGATCACGGGTCGGGGTCGGCGCGGTGCGGAAGAGGTGGGTCATGGCGGATCGAACGCCCTTCCCCTCCCCGCGCCCTCGCGCCGCCCACGGCCTGTTCCCCCGGGGCGCGGCCCTGCGCCAGGACCTCGTGATCGCGCTGGCCGTCTGCCTGCTGGCGCGGCTGGTGCCCGCGCCGGACGCCTTGGCCACCGGCCTCGTGCAGTCCCCGGTGCTCCAGTACTCCTGCGGGATCTTCGCGTCCTGTGCGTTGGTGTTGCGGCGGACGCGGCCGGAGTTGTGCGTGGTGGTGGCGTTCGCGGCGACGTTCGCGTTGGACACGCGGTACAGCCTGACGGCGGCGGCGTACGCGTTGGGTCGCTACGGTCGGCCGCGGCACCGGTTGTTGATCCTGGGGTTCGTGGCGGGTCTGTATCTGGCGTCGCGGGAGTTGACCGGGACGGTGGAGCCGAGTCACGTGGTGCTGCTGTATTCGACCCTGTTGGAGATCATCAGTCCTGCCGTGCTGGGTGCGTTGTTGGAGCGGCAGGAGCGGTTGCAGGAGGCGTTGAGCCGGCGGCTGGATCAGGCGGAGCACGCGGTGGATCACGCGGTGCGGTTCGCGTTGTTGGAGAGTCGTACGCGGCTTGCGTTCGATCTGCACACCAATGCCGGGCATCGGGCGGCGTTGTTGGTGTTGCAGGCGGGTGGGTTGTTGGTTCGGAAGGACCTGTCGCCGGCGGCGCGGGAGCAGGTGGAGCGGATGGAGGAGAACGCGCTCTGCGTGATGCGGGAGTTGGGTTCGGCGGTGGACATGATCCGGGATCCGTTGGGTCGGGACGTGCGGGGGCGGGGGGTCTCGTGCGCGGACTTCCTGGCGGGGCTGGCCCGCAACCTCGCGGGTGACGGCATGCGCGTCAGCTTCCGCGCAGGGACCGTGCCCCGCCGGATCTCGCCCGAGACGGACGAACTGCTCCGCCGCGCCGCCCGCGAGAGCCTCGCCCACATCGTCCGCTACGCCCCCCGGGCCGAGGTCACCCTCTTCCTCGACAGCGCCGGGGAACGGGTCTCGCTGGAGGTCGGGCACCGGCACGAACCGCACGTCGGCCCGTGCACCCTCGCGGGCCGCGACGGCTTCGAGTTCCTCGCCCTCCAGGACGAGGTCACGGCGGCCGGCGGCACCTCGGTGGCGGGGCCGCGTCCCGGGGACTCCTTCCTGGTGCGCGTGGAACTGCCCCTGGGCCCGTCCGAGCCGGCAGCCGCGTCACAGCCCCCTCCCGAGTCCGCCCCCGAGCCCGCACCCGCGCCCGCCTCGTCCCCGTCCGCGTCGCCGGTGACCGCCCCGGTCCCGGTACCCGTCCCCACCCCCGCAGGAGGCCCCGCATGAGCGTCTTCCGGCTCGTCATCGCCGACGACCACGCCCTGATCCGGTCCGGGATGCGGGTGCTCCTCGACGCGGAGGACTCCCTGGAGGTGGTCGGGGAGGCGGAGAACGGCGCCGAGGCCCTCACCCTGGTCACCACCCACAGACCCGACGTGGTCCTCATGGACCTGCACATGCCCGAGATGGACGGCATCGAGGCCACCCGCCGCATGATGCGGCTGCCCAACCCGCCCCGCGTCCTGATCCTCACCTCCGTCCCCACCGACGACCGCGTCGTCGAAGCCCTCGAAGCCGGCGCCGCCGGCTTCATCCTCAAGGACCTCCGCTCCCAAGAGCTGCTCTCCGCCCTCCTCGCCGTCGCCCGCGGCGTCCCCGTCCTCGCCCCCTCCGTCATGGGCGGATTGCTCCGCCGCGCCTCCGTCGGACACGGCACCCCCGGCCGCACGGCCGAACTCCGCGAGAAGGTCGCCGGTCTCAGCGAGAGCGAACGCCGCGTGCTGGCCCTGCTCGGCCGGGGCCTGTCCAACGCCCGGATCGCCTCCGAACTGCACCTGTCCGGGGCCAGCGTCAAGACCTACGTCTCGCGCACCCTGGCGAAACTGGGCCTGGAGAACCGCACCCAGGCGGCGCTCATCGCCCGCGACCTCGGAGTCAACGAGGGAGAACGGACCGTCAACCTTTCGACCACCTGAACGGGGCTCCCGCGCCCTAGGGTCGACAGCAGGGGGGAGAAGCGGCCACCGTCCACGACGCCGATGCGAAGGAGCCGGTCACATGGGACACACCTCGGACGAAGCCTGGTTCGAGATCACGCACGCATTCCCGCGCCTCCCCGGGGAGGACGAGGACTGGTGGCACACGGCCCGGTGCTCGGTGAGCACCGAGTGCGCCGAGCTCTTCTACTCGGAGAAGACCGGGTCCGCCGCGCGCGCCAAACGGATCTGCGCCGAATGCCCGGCCCGCACCGAGTGCCTCGACTACGCGCAGAAGCACGGCGAGAGCCACGGCATCTGGGGCGGCCTGACCGGCCACGAGCGCCGCGTCCTGGCCCTGCGCGGCTGACCGCCCCCGCGCCGCCGCCCCACCCCGTTTCACGTGAAACAGCACCCTGTTTCACGTGAAACGGCCTGTTTCACGTGAAACAGCCGGGCTCAGGCCACCACCCGCAGGTGCCGTCCGCTCTCCGGCGTCGGATGCCCCAGCGGGGCCGTCGGTCCGTTGAAGACGATCAGCGGCCGGACCGCGTCCGAGTCCACCGGCGCCGCCGACACCAGCTCCCAGGCCGCGCCGACCAGCTCGAACCCGTACTCGTGCGTGGTCATCGGGGTGGGGTCCAACCGGCCCCGCTCGATCAGCCGCAGCGCCCGCTCCAGCCAGACCCGCCCGAGCTCGTCCGTGGGACCCGAACAGCGGGCCTCCGTGACCCGACCGGCCGGGCTCAGCACGGCGCGCAGCGGCGCGCCGGACCCGGTCCACTCCCCGGTGCCGGTCAGGGCCGCGTCCACGCCCCGGCCGCCGGTCAGCTCCCGGATCCGCGCCACGGGGTCCTCGTACAGGGGGTCCACGATCACGTCGGCCCCGCAGCGCAGGGACAGCTTCTGTCGGCGGGCCGCCGACTCCACGGCGATCACCAGCCCGGCCCCCGCGAGCCGTGCCGCCAGCGTCACCGCGAGCCCGCCCGCCCCCTGACCGAACACGGCGACCGCGCCGGCCGGCGCGGGCCGCACGGATTCCAGCGCGGCCAGTCCCGAGACCAGCGGCCCGGCCGCGTACAGGGCCTGGTGGTCGGTGACCCGCTCGTCGAGGGTGACCAGGGTGCGTTCGGGGGAGCGGACGGTGAAGTACTCCGCGAGCCGGCCCTGACCGACCGCGATCACCCGTTCGCCCACCGCCGCGACCCGCGGGTCCACGCGTTCGCCGACCGCCGCGACCACCCCGACGGCCTCGTGGCCCAGCTCGCTCTCCACCCGGTCGTGGTGCGCGGAGGGTGGGCAGACCAGGGCGGCCGTGCTGCGCACCAGTACCTCGTCCGGCCCCGGGGCCGGCACCGGGCGGTCCACGAGGCGGGCCTCTCCGTCGGTGAGTACGAGGGCCTTCATGGTGGGGCGCACGGGGACTCCTTGGCTCGGCGACGACTTTCCCGACGGCCGGCGCCTCGTCGCGGCGACCGTCGTGGGGCGGGTGGGGCGTCCATCGGGGGCGACGGGCGGCGCCGGACCACGCGCGCGGAACGGGCCCGCGCGACGCGGTGTCGGCGTCACCCTCAACCCTCCCCAAGGACGGAGCCGATCACCCGGGGCCGGAGGTCGCCCGTCCACGGGTCTTGGGTCGTCGCGAGATCGGCCCCGCAGTGGCCCTTGGGCCCGTGCGGGAGGCGGTCGCAAGCCGCCGTGCGGACCGGTCACACGTCCCGGACGCGCACAGGAAGCGGACCCCTCGCGGTGTGCTCCGTGAGGGGTCCGGTGCAGGTCAGGGGTGGTGCGGGGGGATTCAGGGGCGGGTGATCCGGACCTGGTAGCCGCCGTCCTTCAGGCGTCCGACCACTGAGACGCCCACGCCGGAGCGTTCGTCGGTGTACGACTCGCCCGGTCCGAAGGGGGCGTCGGAGAGCTCGGCGTGCACGTTGGGCCGCCGGGTGCAGCCGCCGCTGGAGGAGGCGCTGTCGTTGACGGTGACGGGCCCGCGCCCGGTGTCCACCTCGGAGTCCACCTCGTAGACGAGCACCCCGGGCTTGCACACGGCCTCGTCGTTGCCGGCGCGGGTCCGGACCTCGACGGCCAGCCCCCGGCTCTCGGAGAGCGGCACGAAGGCGAGCTTGACCCCGCCGGGCGTGGCCAGGGGGCTGAGCCGGTGGTCGCTGGTGCCGGCGGCGGAGGCGCAGCTGATCTGCTCGGGGTCGAGCCAGCCGAGCTTCCACTTGTGCCAGCCGAGCAGGTCGTTGTTGGCGCCCCAGTCCTCGCTCATGATGTCCCAGTGGCCGACCGTGCCGCCGCCCTCGCTGGTGTAGAGGTCGGGGAGGCCGAAGACGTGCCCGTTCTCGTGGGGCAGGACGCGGTAGCCGGTCTCGCGGAAGCTGCCGGAGCCGTCGTCCTGCCGGGAGTAGACGAACGAGGTGTTGGAGAGCGGGACGCCGTCGGCGACGGGTGCCTCGTGGTTGCCGGAGAAGGTCACCGAGAGCACGGTGTCGAGGGCGGAGGGGCCCGCGTTGGGGGTGACGAGGATGTTGACGAGGTCGTACCGGCTGAAGTCGACCTCGTTGTCGGCGGCCTGCACGATGTGCTCGACCAGGCGCCGGTAGCCGGGTTCGTAGGGGGAGCCGCGGCCGATGCCGTAGGCGGCGAAGGGCATCGGCATCCGCAGCCAGTCCCGTATCGGGGCCTCGGGGCGGTAGTCCAGCCGGCCGTAGGAGCTGGTGCGGAACCAGTCGGAGGTCTGCGGGAAGAACTCGGCGAGCCGGTCGAGGGCGGAGCCCTCGCCCTTGGCGTCGGGGAAGTCGATCATCAGGTTGAGGGCGCGGACCTCGCCGGTGGACTTCGCGTACCCGGGCGCGGTGGGCAGGCCCTCGGACATCTGCACGCCCATGGTGCCGGCGATGCGGCAGGGGGCGAGGCGGGTCTCGGCGGTGGTGACCGCGACGGGGCCGGCGGCGCTGGGGGTGCGGTCGGGGACTCCGGCGCTGGCGGTGGCGGTGACGCCGATGGCCAGCGCGGTGAGGCCGACGTACGCGCTGCGTATCCGGTGGCGGGTCTGCGTCATGAAGCTCGCCTTCGGCTGCGCGGCAGCCGGTCGGGTCCGTGCTGCTCTCCTTGCGCTCACCCTCCGACGGGGCGCGTGGGGGCGCGCGCGGAGTGCGTCCGAACGGGCGCGCGACCCGAGAGTGTGTGACGCAGGTCACATGGGCCTCCGGAATGAGCGGGGACTCTCTCCCCGTTTCACCCTGTGTTCCGCCAAACGGGGAAGGGCTCCCCGTATTCACGCTCCCGGGAAGGGGCATCCACCATGCAGCGCCACGCGACCGAGGCCGGCGAGCTCCGGGCGCCCGACCGGGCCCCCGACCTGATCCCGCCGACCGCTCCGGCCGCGCCGGACGCCTCCGGTCGCCGCATGCCGCGCCCCCGGGCCGACGCGCTGCGCAACCGGGAGCGGATCCTGGTCGCGGCCCGCGAGCTGTACGTGGAGCAGGGCACGACCGCCGCCTTCGACGAGATCGCCCGCCGCGCCGGGGTCGGCAACGCCACCCTCTACCGGCACTTCCCGGACCGGGTCGCCCTGGTCCGGCACGTGGTCCTGCACGTCCTGGAGCGCATCACCGAGCACGCCCGCGCGGCCCGCGTCGAGGAGGCGGACGCCTTCGACGCGGTCTGCCGCTTCGCCCACGCCGCCGCCGACGAGCGGATCGGCGCCCTGTGCCCGCTGCTCTCGGAGGGCTTCGACCACGACCACCCCGACCTGCTCGCCGGCCGCGAGACCCTGGAGACGGCGGTCGAGGACCTGATCCGGCACGGCCAGGAGGCCGGGGCCCTGCGCCCCGACATCGGCGCCGGCGACCTGATGATGGCCCTCTCCCAGCTCGCCCGTCCGCTGCCGGGCACCTGCGTCTCGCACGTGGACCGCTACGTGCACCGGCACCTGCAACTGCTCCTCGACGGGCTGCGCGCCCCCGGCCGCTCCGCCCTGCCCGGCAGCCCGGCCACCGTGGCCGACCTGCGCCGCGAGGATCCCGAGCCGGTCGCCCCGGCCCGCACCCCGGCGTCCGCCGGGTAAGCCCCACCGCCCCGCCCCGACCGGCCGGGCCCCATGCCACCGCGCGGCCCGCGCCGCGCGTCACCGAACACCCCACACCGCCGGCCCGTCCGGCGTTCCCGCACCACGAGGTTGGACCCCGTCATGCCCGAAACGCCCCCCGCCCGCTCCGCCGCCAAGGCGCCGCTGCCCGATCCGGCGGCGCACGCCAACCGCTGGAAGGCCCTGGTCTTCATCTCCCTGGCGCAGCTCATGGTGGTCCTCGACGCGACCATCGTGAACATCGCCCTGCCCTCGGCCCAGCAGGACCTCGGGCTGACCGACGGAAACCGCCAGTGGGTCATCACCGCCTACGCCCTGGCCTTCGGCGGTCTGCTGCTGTTCGGCGGCCGGATCGCCGACCTGTGGGGCCGCAAGCGGGCCTTCCTCGTCGGCCTCGGCGGCTTCGCCGTGGCCTCCGCGCTCGGCGGCGCCGCGACCGGCGAGGCCATGATGCTCGGCGCCCGCGCCCTCCAGGGCGTGTTCGGCGCGCTGCTCGCCCCGGCCGCCCTGTCCCTGCTCGCCGTGAGCTTCACCGACGCCAAGGAGCGGGCCAAGGCGTTCGGCGTGTTCGGCGCGATCGCGGGCGGCGGCGGCGCCGTGGGCCTGCTGCTCGGCGGTTTCCTCACCGAGTACCTGAACTGGCGCTGGACCTTCTACGTCAACATCCCGTTCGCCGTGGTCGCCGCGATCGGCGCCTGGCTCGTGATCCGCGAGCCCGCCGGCGGCCGCAACCGGGCCCCGCTGGACATCCCCGGCGTGCTGCTTTCCACCTCCGGCCTGGTCGCGCTGGTCTACGGCTTCACCCGCGCCGAGTCCGACGGCTGGAGCGACCCGGTCACCCTGGGCCTGTTCGTGGCCTCGGTGCTGCTGCTCGGCGCCTTCGTGCTGGTCGAGTCGAAGGTCGCGCACCCGCTGCTGCCGCTGCGCGTGATCACCGACCGCAACCGCGCCGGCGTCTACCTCTCGCTGGGCCTGGCCGTGATCGGCATGTTCGGCCTGTTCCTCTTCCTCACCTACTACCTCCAGGTCGTCAAGGGCTACTCCCCGGTCCGCACCGGCTTCGCCTTCCTCCCGATGGTCGCCGGCATGATCACGGGCTCCACCCAGATCGGCGCCCGCCTGATGACCCGGGTCGCTCCCCGTTGGCTGATGGGCCCCGGCTTCGTGCTCGCGGCCCTCGGCATGGCGCTGCTCACCCAGCTCTCGGTGGACTCCTCCTACCCGGCGCTGATCCTGCCCGCGCAGCTGATGCTGGGCCTGGGCATGGGCACCGCCTTCATGCCGGCCATGTCCATGGCCACCCACGGCATCGCCCCGGCCGACGCGGGCGTGGCCTCGGCCATGGTCAATACCTCCCAGCAGGTCGGCGGCGCGATCGGCACGGCGCTGCTCAACACCATCGCGGCCTCCGCCACCACCGGCTGGCTCACCGACCACGCCGCCCGGCTCGCGGGCGGCGGCGACGGGGCCCGGCTCGCGCAGTTGGAGGCCATGACCCACGGCTACGCCTCGGCGATCCGCTGGGCGGTGGCCATCCTCGCGGTCAGCGCGGTGATCACCTTCACCATGGTCACCACCGGCCGGCCCGGCACCGGCGGGCGCGGTCCGGCCGCGTCCGGCGGCGGCAAGGGCGCCGAGGAGGTCGAGCACATCCCGGTGATCGCGCACTGACACGCCCGCGCGGAATGAATTCCCACCCCTGGTGGTTCAAACTTGAACCACCAGGGGTGGGGTCGTTCCGGCCCCCGACCCCGCCGCCGACCGACCGACCCGCGACCCAGCCGTCGCCGTCCGTCGATCCCGCCGAGAAGGGGGGCCGTCGTGCCGACCGCCTCGCCCATGCCCGCCCTGTACCTCAGCCACGGGGCGCCCCCGCTCGCCGACGACCCGCTCTGGCCCGCCGAGCTGGCCGCCTGGTCCGCCGAGCTGCCGCGCCCGCGCGCGATCCTCATGGTCTCGGCCCACTGGGAGGAGGCTCCGCTCGCCCTCTCGGCCACCACCCCCACCCCGCTCGTGTACGACTTCTGGGGCTTCCCGCGGCACTACTACGAGGTGCGCTACGAGGCCCCCGGCGCCCCCGCCCTCGCCGACTCCGTCCGCAAGCTGCTGCGCGGCCCCGGCACGCCCGTGCAGGACGTGCCCGACCGGGGGCTGGACCACGGCGCCTACGTGCCGCTCGTGGAGATGTACCCCGAGGCCGACGTGCCCGTGCTCCAGATCTCCCTGCCCACCCTCGACCCCGAGCGCCTGATGGACATCGGCCGCCGGCTCGCCCCGCTGCGCGAGGAGGGGGTGCTGATCGTCGGCAGCGGCTTCTTCACCCACAACCTCGCCGCCCTGCGGCAGTCCGCCGACGGCTCGGTGCCGAGCTGGTCGGCCGAGTTCGACGCCTGGGGCGCGGAGGCCCTCGCGGGCAAGGACGTGGACCGGCTGCTCGACTTCGCCCACGCCGCCCCGGCCGGCCGGCTCGCCCACCCGCGCACGGAGCACTTCGCGCCGCTGTTCGTCACCCTCGGCGCGGCGGACGCCCTCGGCGACCTCGGGGCGCAGCGCACCGCCGTGGACGGGTTCTGGATGGGGCTGGCCAAGCGGTCGATCCAGTTCGGCTGAATCCCGAATCGGGACATTTCGCGCAGGTCGAGGCAACCGATGGGCGTGGGTCCGCGTCTTCGGGGTAGGCGTGCGGGTCCGGAGGGGCCGCCGATGTTGTGACGCCGGTCTCAGAGCGGGACCGGCGCGCCGCGCCGGCGAACCCTCCGCCCCGACCCGTACCCGCGCCCTGACCTGCGCTTCCGTGCCGGTCGGCGAGATCCGTCCGCAGCGTGGCGGCGCAGGATACTGCAAGATCTCGAAAAAGGGGACGGTGCGTGGGAATTCTGTCCCGATTCCGTGCGTTGTTTCCTTCGGATGCGGGCACTCGGGAGGGTGTTCCGGGGGCCGCAGCCGCACTGACCGCCGCCGGACACACACGCGACCGAACCTTTCAAGGGAGTACGCATGGCAACCCGCGCCGTCGCCCGCCGTCAGACCACCACGGCCGGCTCCGCCCGAGCCACCGGCGGTGAGATAGCCGACCGCGACCTGGTCGGCATGTACCTCGACGAGATCGCGCGTACCCCGCTCCTCGACGCCGCCCGTGAGGTCGAACTCTCCCAGATCATCGAGGCCGGCGTGTTCGCGCGCCGCATCCTCGACAACGACCCCGAGGTGGACCCGAAGGCCGCCCGCGACGCCGACCGCGCCGAGCTGGAGCTGCTGGTGGAGGAGGGCGAGCGGGCCAAGGAGGTCTTCATCCGCTCCAACCTGCGCCTGGTCGTCGCCGTGGCCCGTCGCTACCCGCGCAGCGGCCTGCCCCTGCTCGACCTGATCCAGGAGGGCAACGCGGGCCTGGTCCGCGCCGTGGAGAAGTTCGACTACGCCAAGGGCTTCAAGTTCTCCACGTACGCCACGTGGTGGATCCGCCAGGCCATCACCCGCTCCATCGCCGACCAGTCGCGCACCATCCGCCTCCCCGTCCACCTGGTCGAGGAACTGGGCCGGATCCGTCGGGTGCAGCGCGAGTTCAACCGCGAGAACGGCCGCGACCCGGAGCACGCCGAGATCGCCGCGGAGCTGGGCTCCACCGAGCGCCGCGTGGCCGACGTGCTCGACTGGGCCCGTGACCCGGTCAGCCTCAACATGTCGGTGGACGACGAGGGCGAGACCCAGTTCGGCGACCTGCTGGAGGACACCTCGGCGATCTCCCCCGAGCAGTCCGTCCTCTCCCTGCTGCGCAGCGAGGAGCTGGAGGACCTGATCGCCAAGCTCGACCAGCGCACCGCGTCCATCATCAAGATGCGCTACGGCATCGACGACGGCCGCGAGCGCACCCTCACCGAGGTCGGCAAGCAGCACGGCCTGACCCGCGAGCGGATCCGCCAGATCGAGAAGCACGCCCTCCTCGAACTCAAGCGCATGGCCCGCGACACCGGCTTCGACGCGGTCGCCTGACCCCACCGGCGAGACCCCGGGCCCCGGCCCGGGGTCGGGTTGTGGAATGCGGTCACCCCCTGTCCGCATCAGGTCCTAGATTGCTCCACATGAGCACCGAGACCTCCACGACATCGCCCGAGAACGCGCGCGGGCCCCTACCGCAGGAAGGGACCACCCCGCCCACCACCGCCCCCGAGGCGCCCGCCCCCGATCGGCGGCGCTGGTTCGCGCTGGCCATCGTCATGACCGCGGCCTTCATGGACCTGGTCGACGTCACCATCGTCAACATCGCCATCCCGCATCTGCGGGCCGATCTGAACACCTCCACCAGCGCCATCCAGTGGATCACCGCCGGGTACGCGTTGGCCTTCGCGGCGGGCCTGATCACGGGCGGTCGCCTCGGCGACATCCACGGCCGCAAGCGGGTCTTCCTGATCGGCATCTCGGGCTTCACGGTCGCCTCGCTGCTCTGCGGTCTCGCCGCCGACCCGGCCATGCTCGTCGCCTCCCGCATCCTCCAGGGCGGCATGGCCGCGCTGATGGTGCCGCAGGTGCTCGCCATCATCCACGTCACCTTCCCGCCCCACGAGCGCGGCAAGGTCTTCGGCCTGTTCGGCGCGATCATCGGCCTCGGCGCCGTCTCCGGCCCGCTGCTCGGCGCCCTGCTCACCGAGTGGAACCTCTTCGGCCTCCAGTGGCGCCCGATCTTCCTGATCAACCTGCCCGTCGGCATCGCCGGCGTGCTGCTGGGCCGGGCCTTCATCACCGAGTCCAAGGCCCCGCGCGCCCTGCGCCTGGACCTCGTGGGCATGGTGCTGGCCACCGTCGGCATGGTCCTGCTGATCCTGCCGCTCACCCAGGGCCGCGAGAACGACTGGCCGCTGTGGGGCTTCCTGTGCATGGCCGCCGCGCCCCTGGTGCTGATCGGCTTCGTGCTCTTCGAGCGCCACAAGTCCCGCACGGGCGGGTCCCCGCTGGTCGAGCTCTCGCTGTTCTCGGTCAAGAGCTTCGCCGGCGGCATCGCCGTCCAGTTCACCTTCGGCATCGCCACCGGCGTGTTCTTCCTGGTCTGGACCCTGTACATGCAGGTGGGCCTGGGCTGGACGGCGCTGCGCGCGGGCCTGACGGGCGTGCCCTTCTCGCTGGCCGTCTCGCTGGCCGCCGCCGTGTCCGTGCAGAAGCTCGTGCCCCGGTTCGGCCGGCTCGTGCTCCAGGCGGGCGCCCTGCTGATGGCCGCCGGACTCTTCCTCTACCTGGCGCTGTCCGGCCACTACGGCCAGGCCATCACCTCCTGGCAGATGATCCCGCCCCTGGTCGTGCTGGGCCTGGGCATGGGCCTGATCGTGGCCCCGCTGACCGACACCGTGCTCTCCCGGGTCCCGCGCGAGCACGCCGGCTCGGCCTCCGGGCTGATCAACTCCGTGGGCCAGATGGGCAACGCCCTGGGCCTGGGCCTCACCTCGATCGTGTTCTTCGGTCAGATCGCCGACGACCTCGCCTTCGGCCCGCCCTACGTGGCGGCCTTCCGGCACGCCCTGTGGTGGGTCGCGGGCATCCTGCTGCTGATCTTCGCGGTGATGTTCACCCTGCCCCGCCGCTCGCCGACCCCGCAGGAATCGGGGGACTGGGCCGGCTGATCGACCCGGGCCCTTCGGCCCCACCTCCGCGGACATGCCCGTTCTCTTGGACGGGCATGTCCGTTTCTGTTTGTTTCCTCCCCGACTCGGGCGTAAGCTCGCAGAGAACCCACAGACTCGGGCATGAAACGGACGTGAATCATGTACGCACCGGAGCGGCAGCAGGAGATCCTGCGGCTCGCCCGCGAGGCCGGCCGGGTGGAGGTCCTCGCGCTCGCCGACCGCTTCCAGGTCACCGCCGAGACCGTCCGCCGCGACCTGACCGCCCTCGACCGCGCCGGCCTCGTCCGCCGCGTGCACGGCGGCGCCATCCCGGCCGGGCGCCTCGACTTCGAGCCCGACCTCTCCGAGCGCGAGGGCACCGCCGCCGACGAGAAGGACCGGATCGCCCGCGCCGCCCTCGCCGTGCTCCCCGAGTCCGGTTCCGTGATCCTCGACGCGGGCACCACCGTGGCCCGCCTCGCCGCCGAGCTCCCCCTGGACCGCGAACTCACCGTCGTCACGCACGCCCTCCCCGTCGCCGCCCGCCTCGCCGACCACCCCGGGGTGGACCTGCACCTCGTCGGCGGCCGGGTCCGGCGCCGCACCCGGGCCGCCGTCGACTCCTGGGCCCTGCGCGCCTACGGCGAGATCCGCGCCGACGTGCTGATCCTGGCCACCAACGGCTTCACCCCCACCGGCGGCCTGACCACCCCCGACCTCGCCGAGGCCGCCGTCAAACGCGCCGCCGTCGCCGCCGCCCGCCGCGTCGTCCTCCTCGCCGACTCGGCCAAGGCCGGCCAGGAGCACTTCGCCCGGTTCGCGAACTTCTCCGAGATCGACCTGCTCATCACCGACACCGGCCTGACCGCCGACGACCAGGCGGCGATCGAGGCCGCCGGCACGGAAGTAGCGCTCGCATGATCCTCACCGTCACCCCCAACCCCTCCCTCGACCGCACCTACGAGGTGCCCGGACTCGAACGGGGCGAGGTCCTGCGCGCCGCGACCGACCGGGTGGACCCGGGCGGCAAGGGCGTCAACGTCTCCCGCGCGGTGGCCGCCGCCGGCGCCCGCACCACCGCCGTCCTCCCCCTCGGCGGCGCCCCCGGCGCCCTCCTGGCCGAACTGCTGCACGCCCAGGGCGTCGACGTCACCGCCGTCACGATCGCCGGCCAGACCCGCTCCAACATCGCGCTGGCCGAACCCGACGGCACCCTCACCAAGATCAACGCGCCCGGTCCCGAGCTGAGCCCCGCCGAATCCGGGCTGCTCCTCGACACCGTCCGCACCCACGCCACCGACGCCGAGTGGATCGCCTGCTGCGGCAGCCTCCCGCGCGGCCTGGCCCCCGAGTGGTACGCCGACCTCGTGCGCACCGCCCACACCGCCGGCCGCCGCGTCGCCCTCGACACCTCCGGCCCCGCCCTGCTCGCCGCCCTCGCGGCCGGGCCCGACGTGGTCAAGCCCAACGCCGAGGAACTCGCCGCCGCCGTCGGCCGCCCGCTCGCCACCCTCGGCGACGTGGTCAAGGCCGCCGAGGAACTGCGCGCGCTGGGCGCCCGCGCCGTCCTCGCCAGCCTCGGCGCCGACGGCCAACTCCTCGTCGACGACTCCGGAGTCCACCACGGCACCGCCGCCGTGGACCGGGTCCGCAGCAACGTCGGCGCCGGCGACGCCTCCCTCGCCGGCTTCCTGATCGCCGGCGGCGCCGGCCCCGAGGCCCTGGCCTCGGCCCTCGCGCACGGCGCCGCCGCCGTCCAACTCCCCGGCAGCGCGCTGCCGACCCCAGCGGACCTCCGCCTCGACGCGGTCCGCGTCACCGGCCAGGACCTGCCCCTGGACCTCCCCCTGTCCGAACCCGTCGGTGTCTGAAGGACGCGCGCGAAGGAGCGAGCGATGAACAGCGAGATGATCACCCCGGACCTGGTCGACCTCGACCTGGCCGCCGACACCAAGGAAGCGGCGGCCCGCGCCCTCGCCGAACGCATGGTGGACCTGGGCCGCGTCAGCGACCTGGACGGGTTCCTGGCCGACGTGGCCGCCCGCGAGGCCCAGATGCCCACCGGCCTCGACGGCGGCATCGGCATCCCCCACTGCCGCAGCGCCCACGTCACCGCCCCCACCCTGGCCTTCGGCCGCGCCGCCCGAGGCATCGACTTCGGCGCCCCGGACGGCCCCGCCGACCTGGTCTTCCTGATCGCCGCGCCCACCGGCGCCGACGAGGACCACCTCTCCATCCTCTCCACCCTGGCCCGCCGCCTCATGCGCCCCGAGTTCACCGACGCCCTGCGCGCCGTCGACTCCCCGGCCGAGGCCGCCCGCCTGATATCCGGCGACGAGACCCCCCGCCCGACCCCCGAAGAGGCCCCCGAACCGGCCCCCGAAGAGGCCGCCGCCGAGGCCCCCTTCCGGATCGTCGCCGTCACCTCCTGCCCCACCGGCATCGCCCACACCTACATGGCGGCCGAGTCCCTCACCCAGGCGGCCCGCGCCGAGGGCATCGAGATCACCGTCGAGACCCAGGGCTCCGCCGGGTTCACCAAGCTCACCCCCGAGGCCATCGCCGCCGCCGACGCCGTGGTCTTCGCCCACGACGTGCCGGTCCGCGACCGCGCCCGCTTCGCCGGCAAGCCCACCGTGGACGTCGGTGTGAAGGCCGGCATCAACCGCCCGGCCGAACTCCTCGCCGAGGCCCGCGAGAAGGCCGCGCGCGGCGAGGTCGAGGACACCGGCCGCGCCGCCGACGCCCCCGACGAGGCCGCCGAACCCGAGGGCAAGGGCGCCAAGCTGCGCACCTGGCTCATGTCCGGGGTCAGCTACATGGTCCCGTTCGTGGCCGCCGGCGGTCTGCTGATCGCCCTGGCCTTCGCGATCGGCGGCTACTCCATCGACAAGGCGCCCTCGGTCGCCGAGCACTTCGTCTGGACCGAGGCCGCCAGTTGGGCCGCCCTCCTCTTCCAGACCGGCGGCCTCGCCTTCGGCTTCCTCATCCCGGTCCTCGCCGGCTACATCGCCTACGGCATGGCCGACCGCCCCGGCCTGGTGCCCGGGTTCGTCGGCGGCTCCGTCGCCCTCACCATCAACGCGGGCTTCCTCGGCGGCCTGATCGCCGGTCTCATCGCCGGTGGGACCGTGCTCGCCGTGCAGCGGGTGCGGATCCCGACCGCGCTGCGCGGGATCATGCCGGTGGTGGTGCTGCCGCTGATCGGCTCCGCGGTCACCGCGTTCCTGATGTTCCTGGTCGTCGGCAAGCCCATCGCCTCCCTCCAGAAGGCCCTCACCGACTGGCTGTCCGGCCTCTCCGGCGCCAACGCGATCATCCTCGGCGTGATCCTCGGCCTGATGATGTGCTTCGACCTCGGCGGCCCCCTCAACAAGGTGGCCTACGCCTTCGCCATCGGCGGCCTGGCCACCCCCAACGAGGGCTCCCTGAAGGTCATGGCCGCCGTGATGGCCGCCGGCATGGTCCCGCCGCTGGCGATGGCCCTGGCCACCACCGTGCGCGGCCGGCTCTTCTCCAAGGCCGAACGCGAGAACGGCAAGGCCGCCTGGTTCCTCGGCGCCTCCTTCATCAGCGAGGGCGCCATCCCGTTCGCCGCGGCCGACCCGCTGCGCGTCATCCCGGCCTCCATGGTCGGCGGCGCGGTCACCGGAGCCCTGTCCATGGCCTTCGAGTGCACCCTGAGGGCTCCGCACGGCGGCGTGTTCGTCATCCCGCTGATCGGCAACCCGTTCCTGTACCTGCTCGCCATCGCGGCCGGCACCGCCGTCACCGCCGGCCTGGTGATCCTGCTCAAGGGCATGCGCAAGGACGCGCCGAGCGCGGTCCGGGCGCCCGCCGAGCCGGTCGCGGAAGCGGCCGAGCCGAAGACTCCGGTCGCCGTCTGACCCCACCCGCGCACGACACACCCCACCCGCCGGCCCGGAGCGCCCCCAGCGCCCCGGGCCGGCGCGCGCTCAGCGCACCCGCAGCTCCATCGCCCCCCGGGCCGCGCTCTCCGTCTCGTACACCTCGCACATGTGCCGCCCGTCGGGCGTGGCCGTGTGCTCCACCTCCCACAGGCTCAGCTCCGTCCCGTCGAGCAGCACGAAGGCGTGCTCGTAGAGCCGGACGGCGATCTCGCGGCCCTCGCCGCGCGGGGCCCGGGGCCCGAACGCCTGGGTGATGGTGTGGGCGAAGGCCGACCGCAGGCGCTCGGCCGTGCGCGCCCCCGGCCGATCGGGGTTCTCGGCCCGGCGCAGCACCCGCCGGGCGTGGTCGGCGGACTCCTCCACCCGGTACTCGCGGCCGCCGGACGCCGCGAACAGCCCCGCCGCGTCCCGAGGCCCCTCCTCGACCGGGTCGTGGTCGACCCCGGGCAGCGGGTCGAAACCGGCCGACCGGCGCCCGGCGCGCGCCAGTTCGGCGATGTTCGCGAACACCTCGTGCACGGTCTCGCCGCCCGGTCCGGGCCGCCGGTGTTCGAGCTCCCACAGCGAGAGGGAGGAGCCGTCGGCGAGCAGGTAGGTGTGGCGGTGGGTGCGCCGCAGGCGTTCGCCGTCCGGGGTGTGCTGGGCGCTGGAACAGGACGAACTGTGGGCGATGGCCCCGCCGAGGCGTTCGACGAGGGCGTCGGGCAGGTCGAAGGAGTTGAGGGCGCGGCCGAGGAGACGGCCGAGCTGCTCCTCGGTGGTCTCGTACGGGGTGGTCTCGTACGGATCGCTCACGGTGGCTCTCCTGGCATCGTCGCCATTGCGGGTCGTCACGGCACGGAAGCACAACGTAACCCCTGGCGCTGACATCACGTCCGGGGTTCGGTAAAACGTCCGGGTCTTCTCGGGGGTTCCCGAACCCGTTACGGTCAACTTCCGCGCGAACAGGGGGCTTTCGTCGATGTTGGGGTGGTAATGGGGGACTATGGCCGGCATGGCAACCAACACCGTGGGCCTGCCGCGCCAACAGGGCTCGGGCGCCGGCCCCCGCCCGGGCGCCGCGCCCGCCCCCTCCCGACCGATGGCCTGGCTGCTGATCCTCACCGGGGCCGCCGGACTCCTGGCCTCCTGGGTGATCACCCTCGACAAGTTCCTGCTGCTGGAGGACCCGGACTTCAAGCCGGCGTGCAGCCTCAACCCGGTGGTCTCCTGCGGCAGCGTCATGCAGAGCGAGCAGGCCGCCGCCTTCGGCTTCCCCAACCCGATGCTCGGGCTGGTGGCGTACGGGGTGGTGGTCTGCGTGGGCGCCGGGCTGCTGGCCGGGGCCGCGTACCGGCCGTGGTTCTGGCTGGGCCTGAACGCGGGCACCCTGTTCGGCACCGGCTTCTGCGCCTGGCTGATGACCCAGTCGCTGTACGAGATCAACGCCCTGTGCCTGTGGTGCTGTCTGGCCTGGGTGGCGACGCTCGCGATGTTCTGGGGGGTCACGGCGCACAACGTGCGCTCCGGCGCGCTCCCGGCGCCCGGCCCGGTGCGCACGGCGTTCGTCGAGGCGCCCTGGGTTTTCCCGGTGATCCACACCGGGGTGATCGGGATGCTGGTCCTGACCCGCTGGTGGGAGTTCTGGACCTCCTGACCCCCGCTCCCGGCCCCGGCGGGGGCGGGCATGCGCGAGGGCCCCGGCGACAGGATGTCGCCGGGGCCCTCGGTCACGTCACCGCGTCGCTCCGCGGGCGGCAGGCGCCCGGACCGTGAGGTGCTGCGGGGTGGGTCAGCTGCCGGCGGAGGCGTTGCCGGAGAGGACCGGGATGTTGCTCAGGATGTGGGAGAGCGGCTCGTCGCCCTTGGCCTGGGTGGAGTTCTCGGTGCACTGCTGGTTCATCGGGTTGGACAGGACGTTGATGTCCTGGACGCCGACGTTGACCAGGGCCAGGATCGACTGGGCGTTGACCTTCGCCGGCAGGCCGATGCAGGGCTTGTTCAGGGTGCCCTGGACCAGGCTGAGCTGCGGGCTCATGTCGCCGTGGGTCTTCTGGTTGCCGTAGACCTGCGAGGCGCCGTTGCCGTTCACGGTGTTGATGCCGTTGTCGTTGCCGATGGCCATCGCGGGGGCGGCCACGGCGGCACCCGCGCCGACGATGGAGGCGGTGACAGCGGCGGTGGCCATAATCTTCTTGAGCATCATTGGTCCTTTTGTCGCACGAGTGCCCGCTTGTGGAGCGCACTGACCAACGGGGCCCCGCCGGTTCCGGTTCCGTTCCGTCACCCGAACGGCCCGTCGGCCGCGAGCTTTCGCCCCTGACGGGTGAGCCCGCCCCGGACGCCCGCTCGAAGCCCGTACGCAGCGCTTACTTCCTTCGTGGGACGGCTCGGGCAGGGCTCCGCACGCCGTTCGAGGGGCCCGGGTTCGGCGTGCACCCATCAAGTTCCGGTTGCGCTCCGTGCGAGGTGTTCGCACGGTGGGTGAGGAAGCGGAACGCCAGTGGACCGCTTGCCACACGAGTCGAAGGAACTCCCCATGCGTCACAACCCGACCCCCCGTACCCGCGCCCGCTTCGTCGTCCCCTCGGTCCTGGCCGCCGTCATACTGTCCGGCGCCGCGGCCGCTCCGGCGGTCGCCCAGGAGAACGGGGCGGAGCAGGCGAGGTCCTGGCACCGGCAGTGGACCCCGAACGCGGCCGAGCAGGTCGAGCGGGCCGAACAGGCCGAGCCGCCGGCCGCGCGGGCCGCCGCCGGACCCATCGAGGACCTGCTGTCCTCGCTGACCTCGCAGCTCGACGGCATCCTCAAGTCGATCGGCGCGGCCCTGCCGGCCGGGACGAAGCTGCCCGACGTGAAGCTGCCCACGGTGCCCACCGTGCCCGAGCTGCCCTCGATCCCGGGGGTGGAGATGCCGAAGCTGCCGACCGTGCAGCTCCCGGCGCTGCCCGCGATGCCGCAGGCGCCCGCCGCACCGCAGGCGCCCGCGGGCCCGGCGGGACCGGAGGTCCCGGCACTGCCCGAACTGCCGTAGCGGACCCAAAAGGGCAGTGAGTGGGCAAACGGCGCGAACGGTTCGGTCGCGAATACGACCAATGCTCCGATCAGGTTCGATCGCGGCCGAAACCGTATCCCCGCGTGAGGTGGACCGTTTCGCTCGTTGTGGGCCCCGAACCGGGGTCGGACATCGAAGAGAAGGTGCACTTCCCATGAACACTGCCAAGAAGGCCGCCATGGTCCTGGCCACCGCCGGTCTCGCCGCTGCGGGCGCCGCCGGCACCGCCGCCGCCGACTCCTCCGCGGAGGGCGCGGCCGTGGGTTCCCCCGGTGTCCTCTCCGGCAACCTCGGTCAGGTTCCGGTCCACGTCCCGGTCAACGTCTGCGGTGACTCCGTGAACGTGATCGGCGCCCTGAACCCGGCGTTCGGCAACACCTGCGTCAACGACTGACGACGCTCCCTCCGGTCCGCCGGAGATCGCGCCCCTCGGGGCGCGGCACCACTGACAGTGGGGGCCACCGGAATCCCGGTGGCCCCCACTGGCGTTTCCGCGACCGTCAGCCCTGGCCGCCGAGGCCGTTGTTGATGTGCATCCCGCCGAGGAGGCCGGGGGCGGCCTCGCCGAGCAGGTTGGCCGCGCCCAGCGCGGTGCCGGGCAGGTCGTTGCGGGCCTTGTTCACGGCGGCGGCCGTGCTCACCACCTTCTCCACGGTCTGGTCCTGCTCGGCGAGGGCGTTGCCCGCGTGCTGGGTGAGCCCCTCCGAGACCGGGGTCGCGGCGGCGATGAGCTCCTCGGCCCCGCCGGTGAGGCTCATCGGCACGGCGGCCGGGGCGTCCGCGGCGAGAGCGGGGGAGGCGGCCACACCGAGAGCGGCCACGGAACCGACGACCGCCGCGGCGACCTTCGCGTACTTCATTGTCGAAATCCTTTTCCAGCGGAGACCGTCGCACCGCTTTCGACGTGAGCAACGATTCGTCACCCGTACGGAAACCCCGTTGACCGATCTCTTCCGAACGGCCACCGGAACGGGCGAGGAAACGGCCGAAGAATATCCTCGAAGGATTCTCCGGCCGTGGGTTTTTCCGATGAGAGGAGGCGTCGTATGACCGTTTCTCAGGCGACCCGTCCGCGCCGGTAGAGAATCGCGCCGCCGAGCAGCAGGGCGGAGGCCAGGGCGGCGGCCGCGGCGGGGGAGCCGAGGCCGGTCTCGGCGAGCTGCGGCGGGCCGGTGCGGACCACGGTGGTGGTGGTCGGGCCGCCGGGGGCGGGCGCGGGGGTGTCGACGACCGGGGCCGGCGGGGTGCTCGTGGGCGGGGTCGCCACGGGCGGTGCGCTGACGGGCGGGGCGCTGACGGGAGGCGCGGCGACCGGCGGGGTCGTCACGGGGGGAGTCGCCGCGGGGGGCGCGGTGACCGGGGGCGTGCTCACCGGCGGGGCGGTGACCGGGGGCGCGGTGACCGGGGGTTGGCCGAGGTCGGGCAGGGTCGGGACGGAGGGCAGCGTGGGCGGGGTGACCTCGGGGACCTGCGGGAGGGGCGGCAGCTCGGCCCGCGGGGGCGTCCGGGGGGTCTCGGGCGCCGGCTGCGGGGCCTCGGGCTGAGAGGTCTCGGGCTGAGAGGTCTCGGGCTGGGGGGTCTCGTGCTGCGGGCGGGGCTCGGGGACCTCGCCGGGGAAGGGGCCCGAGGGGGTCTCGGCGACGGGCGGGGCGGCCGGGGGCTGCTCCACGACCGGCGCGGGCTGCTCGGGCGCGGGCGCCGGCGGCGGGGTGACGGGCGGGGGCACGGGCGGCAGGTGCTCGTGGACCGGCGGGTGTTCGAGGACGGGGGCCGGCGGCAGCGGCGCGGGCGGCGGGAGCTGCTCGTGGGGGTGCGGGGGGACCGGGCCGGGACCGGCGTGCTCCTCGTCGCACTCCTCCCGCTCCTCCTCGTGGCCCTCGTCGTCGCCGTACCCGCCGTAGCCGCGGTCCTCGTGGCGCTCGGGGGGCCGCGGCTGCCAACGGGGCTGCTCGTACCCGCCCTGCCCGCCGTGGCCGGCCTGGTCGCCGTAGCCGCTCTGCCCGCCGTAGCCGCCCTGGCCGCCGTACCCGCCGTAGCCGCCGCTCTCGCGGTCGTGGAGGTACTGGCGGAAGGCGGCGGCGTGCTCGGGGCTCAGGTGGCGCTCGAACTCGGCCTCCTCGACGTGGTGCGGCGCGGAGGTCCGGGCCGGGGCCTCGTGCGTGGCGCAGTCGTTGCCGAAGGCGGGGTTCAGGCCGGCGCCGGCGTCCACGCTGTTGCCGCACACGTTGGGGGCGAAGGTGATCGGCACGGAGACGCTGTTGCCGGAGAGCACGCCGGGGGAGTGGGAGACCTCCGCCGCGGCCGTCCCGGCGTAGGCGGCTCCGGTGGCGATCGACAGCAGGCTGGACGCGGCCGCCGCGGTGAGCACCCCCTTGCCCAGTACCTGTCGGCTCAGTACCTGTCGTCGCATGGGCCCTTCCCTGTCTGGATCGAGGTCTGCATCGAGGTGAAAAGAAGGACGGCCCCGGAGTGCACCGCCGTGCACTCCGAGGCCACCTTGAGGAGGTCCGCCCTCACGGGCGTCGAGCGCGGGGCGCTCGGTCAGGCGTTGACGCAGGTGTTGCCGAACGAGGGGTTCAGCAGCGCGATCACGTTCACGGTGTTGCCGCACACGTTCACGGGGATGTGGACGGGAACCTGGATGACGTTGCCCGAGAGGACACCGGGGGAGTGGGCGGCGACGCCCTCGGCGCCGGCGTCGGCGATGGCGGGGGTGGCGGCACCGGCGGCCATGAGGACACCCGCGAGCGCGGCAGCGGCCTTCGTGTACTTCATTTCTTTTCGATCCTTCCCACACCGGTGTATGCCGCATTCGCGACCCTCGCGCTGCGCGCACGGTTCTCACCGTCCGTCGACACCGTTGCAGGAATGACAACGAGCGATTCGGGGAAAAGAAACCGCCCGGCTTCGGGGGAGTTTTCCCGGTTCACCCTGATCGCCCTGTCGGTCTTTGTGAATTCCAGGGCAATGCGCGGGCGGCGAAACGGTAATTCTTTTCCTCGTGTTCGAGCGGCCCCGGGCGTCCGGGGCCGGACGCGGCGAGGCCGCCGCGACCCGATGGGTGCGGCGGCCTCGCGCGATGACGCGGTGCGTCGGATCAGCTGCCCGAGGACACGTTGCCGGAGAGGACCGGGATGTTGTCCAGGATGTGGGAGAGCGGCTCGTCGCCCTTGGCCTGGGTGGAGTTCTCGGTGCACTGCTGGTTCATCGGGTTGGACAGGACCGGGATGTCCTGGACGCCGACGTTGACCAGGGCCAGGATCGACTGGGCGTTCACCTTGGCCGGCAGGGCGATGCAGGGCTTGTTGAACGAGCCCTGGATGAGCGCCATCTGGGGGCTCATGTTGCCGTAGGTGGCCTGGTTGCCGTAGATCTGGGCCGAGTTGTTGCCGTTCGTGGTGTTGATGCCGTTGTCGTTCCCGATGGCCATCGCCTGCGGGGCCATGGCCGCGCCCATGCCAACGACGGAGGCGGTGACCGCCGCGGAGGCCATGATCTTCTTAATCACTGTGGTCCCTTTTCTGCATGATTGCCCGGTACAGGAGCACTCGGATCAACTGCCCGCGTCCGGCTCGGGTTGCGTGTCTTCACCCGGATGCCGACGTTTCGCGGGCCGCTGTTGACGCCTCAGGCGTTCACGCAGGTGTTGCCGAAGGCGGGGTTGAGGATCCCGATCACGTTTGCGGTCAGGCCACACACGTTCACCGGCACGTCGACCGGGATCTGGCCGAGGTTGCCGCTCGCGACGCCGGGGGAGTGGGCCGCGAAGCCCTCGGCGGCGGCGCCGTCGACGCCGTGCGCGGAGGCGACGCCGGCGGCGCCCATCAGCACCGTCAGGCCGGCCAGGGCCGGGGTCGCGGCGCGGAGCAGCGTCTTCTTCATCGGGATATTCCTTTCGGTTCGAACAATGGTGCACCCCCATAACGACGCTCCCGGCGGCAGGGTGCGACACGTCGCCCAAAAGGCCGTACAAGCGAGTCCGACGTGATTTCCGGCCCGCTTTCTGACAAAGTGCGAAACCGGTTTTGCCCTCTTGATCGAATATGGAGACGAGGGTCATGGGGTCCTGTCGGAGAATCCTGGGCGTGCTCGGCCTGCTCTCCTCGCTCGCGCTTTCACCCTCCGTTCCCGCCGCCGCCCGGGCGGTGTCCCCGGTCGGCGAAAAGGCCGACATTCCGCTCACCCGGCGTTACCAGGCCGTCCGCCACGGCGGGCTGGTCAGGGCCTCGAACTCGGCGATCTCCTGTCGCGCCGGGGTGGCCCCGGTCCGGCCCGGCGCGCCGAGCTGCGCGGCGGCCCGCGCGGGCGCCCAAGCGGCCAACGGCTCGTACGAGATGTTCTACAGCGACCTCGACGACAACCCCGACACCTACAACACCACCCGCGCCGAGCTGCGGATCCCGGCCGGCGCGAAGGTGGAGTACGCCCGGCTGTACTGGGGCGGCAACCTCCGGGTCGGCGAGCAGAAGCCGCCCGCCGACAACGGGCGGGTGCTGATCGCCGAACCCGGCGGCGCCTACCGCGAGGTCCTCGCCGACACCCTGATCGGGCACCGCACCGACTCCGGCCGGGACGCCTACCAGGCATCCGCCGACGTGACCCCGCTGGTGCGCTCCGCCGGCTCGGGCCTGTGGACCGTGTCCCAGCTCAACGTGGCCATGGGCAACACCCCGGTCGGGGCCTGGGGCGGGTGGACGCTGGTGGTCGCCTACGACCACCCGCGCGAGCCGCTGCGCCGGGTGAGCCTGTGGGACGGGTTCGGGCCCGCCGGCGAACTCGGCCCGCTCCGCCTCGACGGGCTCGGGGCGCCGCCCGGGGCCGCCGGACGGGTGGGCCTGGTCGCCTACGACGGCGATCCCGGGGTCCGGGGGGACTCGCTGACCGTGACGGCCGACCGGGGGGCCTCCCGCCGGCTCGGCGACGCCGTGAATCCCCCCGACGACGTCCTGAATTCCACGATCTCCGAATTCGGCCGTCACTCGACAGGACGACAACCCGAATATCAGAACACCCTCGGCTACGACGCCGACCTCCTCGATCTGGGGCCGGCGCTCACCCGCGGCGCCGACACCCTCGAATTCCGCCTCGACGGCGCGAACGCGTCCCCACTCCTCGGGGTGCTCTTCACTCAGACCGACGTGCGCCCCTGAGGCCACCGAACGAGAGTCCCTGCCGTGCCCTCTCCCTCGACCGCCCTGACCGTCCTGCACCTCACCCAACCCGTCGAGGGCGGCGTCGCCCGCGTCGTCCACGACCTCGTGCGCGCCCAACGGGCCGCCGGCATGCGGGTGTTCGTCGGCTGTCCCGACGAACCCCGATTCGACGCCGCCCTGCGCGCCACCGGCGCCGAGGTGCTGCCCTGGCGCGCCGGCCGGTCGCCCGGACCCCGACTGGCCGCCGAGACCCTGGCCGCCGCCCGGCTCGTGCGCCGGCTGCGGCCGGACGTGCTGCACCTGCACAGCGCCAAGGCCGGGCTCGCCGGCCGGCTCGCCGCCCGCGGCGGCGTGCGCACCGTCTTCCAACCGCACGCCTGGTCCTTCGACGCCGTCACCGGCCGGACCGCCGACCTCGCCCGACGCTGGGAACGCCTGGGGGCCCGCTGGGCCGACCGGGTGGTCTGCGTCAGCGAGGCCGAGCGGCAGACGGGTGTCGCGGCCGGTGTGGACGCACCGTGGAGCGTCGTGCGCAACGGCGTGGACCTCGACCACTACCGCCCCGAACTCCCCGATCCCGAACGGGACCGCGAGGCCGCCCTGGCCCGGCTCGACCTCCCGGCCGGATTCCGGGGCCCCGGACCCCTCGTGGTCTGCGTCGGACGACTGTGCGAACAGAAGGGTCAGGACGTGCTGCTCGCGGCCTGGCCGGAACTCCTCGGGACGGTGCCCGAGGCCCGACTCGTCCTGGTGGGCGACGGCCCGGCGGGTGAGGAACTGCGCCGAACGGCCCCCACCGGGGTCCACTTCGCGGGCGCCGTGCCGGACCCCAGGCCGTGGCTCCGGGCCGCCTCCCTCGTTGTACTGCCGTCGCGCTGGGAGGGCATGGCGCTCGCCCCGCTCGAAGCGATGGCCTGTGGCCGGCCGGTCCTGGTCTCCGACGTCAGCGGCGCCCGGGAGAGCCTGCCGCCCGGCCACGTGCGGCGCTGCCTGGTCCCCCCGAGGGACCCGGCGGCACTGGCCAAGGCCCTCGGCGACCTGCTGGCCGACCCCGGCGCCCTCGCCGGATTCGGCCGGGAGGCCCGGCAACACGCCCGGACCGAATTCGACGTGCGGCGGACCACGGACGCGGTCACCGGCCTGTACCACGAACTGCTGGGCAGGTCCCGGCCCTTGAACCAGGAGCGCAACAGCCGATGACCATGGACAGCGCACACGCACCCCACCCGGGGAGGGGCGGGGGCACCCCACCCGCCACGGCCGTCCGCCGCTCCGCCCCCGCCATCCACCCACCGCGCGGACCCCGTTCGGAACAGGCCCGCCCCACCGTCCGCCCCCAACGCGTACGGCGCCGCGAGACCGTCCTGCCCTGGCTGACCGCCGACGCGCTCGCCGTGTTCGGCACCGCCGCCGCCCTCCCCGGGCTCGCCCTGCCGATCGAGACCGCCGTCCCGCTGACCGTCCTGCTCGCCGGACTGCACGCCCAGGCCGGGCTCTACCGGCCCCGGCTCGCCCCCTCCGCGCTGCTCGACCTGCCCGCCCTCGCCGGCCGCGCCGCCGTGCTGTGGGCCCTGACCGCCGGGGTCGTCGCCGCCGTCGACCCCCGCCAGGCCCTCGCGTGGGGTCCGCTGCTGACCGCCGTGGCCCTCCAGACCCTGCTCGCCTGCGCGGGCCGGGGCCTGGCCAACCACCTGCGGCGCCGCGCCGGACTGCGCCGCCCCGTCTCCGCCCTCGTGGTCGGACCCGCCGGCGGCGCCCAACAGATCGCCGCCGCCCTGCACGGCCGCCCCGAGTTCGGCCTGCGCCCGGTGGGCCTGGCCGACGCCGGCAACCCCGGCGGCCCGGTGACCGCCGCGATCGCCACCGTCCTCCCCGCCGAGGCCGCCCTCGCCGCGCTCCCCGCCCCCGCCGACGGCTCCGCCCCCGGGGCCGCGACCGGGACCGCGACCCCGACGGAGGAGCCCGCCGCCAACGCCCTGCCCCGTCTCGACAGCCACGAGGACATCCGCCGCGCCGTCATCCAGAACAGCGTCCGGCACGCCGTCTTCACCCGCCCCCCGGAGGCCGACGAGCGCACCGCCGCCCTGGTCCGGCTCTTCCACGACCACGGCTGCCGCCTCTGGGTCGCCGACCCGACCGGCACCGCCAAGGTCACCGGCATGCGGGTGCCCGAACCCCGCGACCAGCTCTGGGGCCACGCCGTCCGCCCGCTGCTGCCCCGCCCGCACCGGATCCTGGCCCGCCAGGTCAAGCGGGGCATGGACGCCGCGCTCGCCGGCGCCGCCCTGCTGTGCGCCGCCCCCGTCCTCGGGGCCTGCGCCCTCGCCGTCCGGCTCGCCGACGGACCCGGGGTGATCTTCCGTCAGGAGCGCATCGGGCTCTACGGACGCCCCTTCACCCTGCTGAAGTTCCGCACCCTGCGCGCCGACGAACACGAGTCCGCGACCCGCTGGACCGTCGCCGGGGACCGGAGCATGAGCCCGGTCGGATCCTTCCTGCGCAAGTCCTCCCTCGACGAGCTGCCGCAGCTGTGGAACGTGGTGCGCGGGGACATGAGCCTGGTCGGGCCCCGCCCCGAGCGGCCCTTCTTCGTCGCCAAGTTCTCCACCGTGCACCCCGGGTACGAGGCCCGGCACCGGATGCCCGTCGGCATCACCGGACTCGCCCAGATCAACGGCCTGCGCGGGGACACCTCCATCGAGGACCGCGCCCGCTTCGACAACCACTACATCGACACCTGGTCCCTCTGGCAGGACCTGTGGATCCTCATCCGCACCGCGGCCGGGTTCCTCGGCTTCCGACTGGGGGGCAGCTGAGATGAGCACCGACACCGTTTCACGTGAAACAACGGCTGTTTCACGTGAAACAGCGCCGGCCGCCGCCGTCGGCGGGCCGCTGATCCGGATCGAGGCCCCGCCCCGGGGCGCGGCGGCCGTGCTGCGCCGCCACTGGGCCCTGCTGCCGCTGGCCGCGACCGTGCTCGCGCTGCTCGCCCCGGTCCCCGCCGGGGACGCCGCCACCTCCGGCAAGGTGGGCCCCGCCGACGCCTTCTCCTTCCTGCTGGTCGCGGTCTGCGGACTGCGGGCCCTCCAGGGCCGGGTCCGACCCTTGGGCCGGCCCGCCGCGATCGTCTTCGGGATCGCGGCCCTCGGACCGGCCGTCGCCACGATCACGGCCGGCGACCCCGGGGCCGCGCTGCCGGGCCTGGTCCGCTACCTCCAGGTCTTCGTGCTCGTGCCCGTCGCCGTGATCCTGCTGGTCGTCGACGCCTTCGCGTTCCGGCTGGTCGCCGGCTGCTTCATGGTGCTGGCCCTGGCCCAGGGCGCCTTCGGCGTGGTCCAGTTCGCCACCCACACCGGCGCCTCCTACCAGGGCGAGGACATCCGCGCCGTCGGCACCTTCGGGCCCGGGGACGTGATGGGCATGGCCACCGTGGTCGCCTACGGGCTGATCGCGGCCGCCGCCCTCGCCCTCGCCCCCGGCGCCTCCCCCCGGGTGCGGCGGTTCGCGCTGATCTCCGCGTGCGCCCTGCCCGTGCCCCTGGTGCTCTCCTTCAGCCGGGGCGCGTGGATCGCGACCGTCGTGGCCGCCCTCCTCGTCATGGTCCTCGCCGGGATCCGCCGCGCGCTCGGCGTGCTCGCCGCCCTCGCCGCCCTCGGCGTGGTCCTCGTCGGCGGGCTCGGGCTCGGCTCCGAGATGGTCGCCGAACGCCTCTCCTCCATCACCCAGGTGGCCGGCGCCCCCGACCAGTCCGTCGTGGACCGGTACACCATGTGGGCCGCGGCCCAGGAGATGTGGCGGGAGAACCCGGCCGCCGGGGTCGGCCTCAAGGGCTTCCCGGCCTACCGCGACTCCTACTCCTCCATCGCCCTGTCCGCCGGCTCCGACACCGCCGGCGCCGGACAGGGCTTCGTCAAGCAGGCCCTGCTCTCCCCGCACAACATGTACCTGCTGGTCCTCGGCGAACAGGGCCTGATCGGCCTGACCGCCCTGGCCGGCGGATGGATCGCCCTCCTCGTCGCCGGGGTCCGCCGCTTCCTCGCCGAACCCGGGGCCCGGGACTGCGGCCTGGTCGCCGTCGGCCTCCTCGCCTGGCAGCTCACCGACTTCCTCTACGCGGACATCGGCGGCCCCTCCACCGTGCTCACCGGGGTCATCATCGGCCTCGCCGGATGGTGGGCCCTCGGGGTCCGGGCGGGCACGGCCGGCAGGTGACCGACACGACGCCCTGGCGGCCCGCGCCCTCCACCCCGGAGGGCCCGGGCCGTCCGTCGCGCCCGGGGCGCCCCGCCGAGGCCCCGGGCACCGTCGTGCCCGCGCCCACCCTGGCCGCCGACCCGCCCGCGCCGGCGGCCCCCGGCGACGGGGACGGGGCGGGCGGGGCCCGACTCGGCCGGACCCTGGCCAAGGCCGCCGCCGTCACCGCCTCGCTCACGGCGGCCGGCGCGGTCCTCGGCCTGCTCCGCGACCAGAGCATCGCCCACCTCTTCGGCGCGGGGCACGACAGCGACGCCTTCCTGGTGGCCTGGACCGTGCCCGAGATGGCCTCGACGCTGCTGATCGAGGACGCCATGGCCCTGCTCATGGTGCCCGCGTTCAGTCACGCCCTGGCCCGCCGCGCCGCCGCCCGCTCCGGACTGACCCGGGCCGAGGCCCGGGCCGTCGACCCCGTGCGGCTGCTGGTGCTGGCCACCCTGCCCCGGCTGCTGCTCCTGCTCGCCGTCGTCACCGGCCTGCTCGTGCTCGCCGCCCCCGTCGTGGTCGGGGTGCTCGCGCCCGGCCTGCCCGATCCCGAACTCGCGATCCGCTGCACCCGGCTGACCGCGCTGACCGTCCTCACCTTCGGCGTGGCCGGCTACTTCAGCGCCGCCCTGCGCGCCCACCGCTCCTTCCTGCCGCCGGCCGCGATCTACGTGGCCTACAACGTGGGCATCATCGGCGCCGTGTTCGCCCTGCACGCGGCCTGGGGGGTGCGGGCGGCGGCGGCCGGGGTGGCCGTCGGCGGCCTGTTGATGATCCTCGTGCAACTGCCCGCGTTCGTCCGGCACGTGGGACTGCCCACCCGGCGCCGGCGCCCGCCCCGGGGGGAGCAGCGGGACCGGGACCGGCCCACGCTGATGGCGCTGGGCCTGATCGCCCCCGTCATCCTCTTCGCCGTGTTCCGGCAGTCCCAGGTCCTCGTCGAGCGCTTCCTCGCGGCGGCCCTGCCCGCCGGCGCCATCTCGCACCTGAACTACGCGCAGAAGGTCGCGCAGATGCCGATGGTGCTCTCCCTGATGATCGCCACCGTCACCTTCCCCGTGGTCGCCCAGGCCATGGCGAGCGGCGAACGGGACAAGGCCCGCCGCCGGGTGGAACAGGACCTCGCGCTGGCCGGGCTGACCGTGCTGCTCGGCACCGCGATGGTGATCGGCTACGCCCCGCAGATCATCGAGGTGCTCTTCCAACGCGGCGCGTTCACCGCCGAGGACACTGCCGCCACCGCCTCCGTGATGCGGGTCTACGCCCTCGGACTGCTCGGCCACTGCCTGGTCGGGGCCCTGTCCCGACCCTTCTTCTCGGCCGCCCGCCCCACCTGGTTCCCGATGCTCGCGATGGGCGTCGGACTCCTCGTCAACATCGCCGTCGGGGTGCTCGCCGCCGGCTGGTGGGGCACCTGGGGGATCGCCGCCGCCAACGCGGCCGGCATCTCCACCACCGCGGCCCTGCTGCTCTTCGGGATCGGCTCCCGGATCGTGCCCATCCGCGCCGGCCGGGTGGTCCGCGAACTGGGCCGACTCGCCCTGGCCGCGACCGCCGCCGCCGCGACCGGCCTGCTCGCCGGCCCGCTGGTCCCCGACGCGCTGCTGAGCGTGGCCCTGGGCGTGTTCCTGGTGCCCGCGATGTTCGTCGCCACCGGCATGGCCCTGCGCGCCCCGCAGGCCCTCGCCCTGCCCGCACTCCTCGCCGGGGCGGCCCACCGCCTCCCGCGAGCCCTCAGACACCGTCTTCCCACGAGGTTCCGCGATGACCGCTGAGACCCTGCCCGCCGGCCTCCCCGGGCCCCGACCCGCCCGCCCGCCCGGGGCCGTGCCCTGGGTGCTGATGTACCACTCCGTCACCGCGATCGCCTCCCCCGACCAGGACCCCTACGGCATCACCGTCACCCCCGAGGTGCTCGACGCGCAGTTGCGCCGGCTGGTGGGCCAGGGGCTGCGCGGGGTCTCGATGGGCGAGCTGTGGGCCGCTCGGGCCGCCGGGCGGGCCGCCGGACTGGTCGGGCTCACCTTCGACGACGGCTACCGCGACTTCCTGGAGCACGCCCTGCCGCTGCTGGCCCGGCACCGCTGCACCGCCACCCTGTTCGTGCTGCCCGGCCGGCTCGGCACCGACAACGCCTGGGACCCGCTCGGCCCCCGCAAGCCGCTGCTCGACGCGGACGAGGTGCGCGAGGCCGCCGCGGCCGGCACCGAGATCGGCTCCCACGGCATGCTGCACCGGCACCTCACCGGACTCCCCGACGCCGAGCTGACGGCGGAACTCGTCGACAGCCGGGCCGCCCTGACCGAACTGACCGGACGGGCGCCCGAGGGCTTCTGCTACCCGTACGGCTCCCTGGACCGGCGGGTCCTGGAGGCCACCCGGGCCGCCGGCTACGCCTGGGCCGTGGGCATCGACCCCGGCCCGCTGGCCGGGGACCCGCACGCCATCGCCCGCACCCACGTGAGCCAGGCCGACGGACCGGCCCGGCTGCTCGTCAAACAGGCCCGCCACCGGGCCCGCGAACTGCGCCGGGGAGTGTTCGGCCGATGATCGAGACCGGGGGCGCCACCCCCTACCGCAAGGGCGCGGGCCAGGGCTCGCCCAAGGTGCTGCACGTGATCACCGGGCTCGGGGTGGGCGGCGCCGAACAACAACTGCGGCTGCTGCTGCGGCACCTGCCGATGCGGGCCGACGTGCTCACCCTCACCAATCCCGGGCCGGTGGCCGAGGGCCTGCGCGCCGACGGGGTGCGCGTCCTGGACCTGGGCATGAACGGCAACCGGGACCTGGGGGCGCTGCCCCGACTGGCCCGGATCGTGCGGCGCGGCCGCTACGACCTCGTCCACACGCACCTGTACCGGGCCTGCGTGTACGGCCGGCTCGCGGCCCGGATGGCGGGGGTGCGGACCGTCGTGGCCACCGAGCACTCGCTGGGCGAGGCCGAGATCGAGGGCCGGCCGCTGACCCGGGGGGTGCGCGGGCTGTACCTGGCGAGCGAACGGCTGGGCTCGGCCACGGTCGCCGTCTCCGACACGGTGGCCGGCCGGCTGGTGGGCTGGGGGGTGCCGGCCGACCGGATCGCGGTCGTGCCCAACGGGATCGAGGCCCTGCGCTTCCGCTTCGACCCGGCCGTGCGGGAGGCCACGCGGGCCCGGATCGGGCTGCCCGCCGACGCGTTCGTGGTCGGCGGGGTCGGCCGGCTGGTGCCCGGCAAGCGCTTCGACGTCGCGGTCCGCGCGGTCGCGGCGCTGCCGGCGGCCCGGCTGGTGCTGGTCGGCGACGGACCCGAACGGGCCCGGCTGCGGGCCCTGGCCGGTGAGCTGGGGGCGGCGGACCGGGTGCACCTGCTCGGCGAACGCGACCCCTTGGGTGCACGCGGGGGTCCGGCCGTCACCCCGGGGGTGCCCGAACTGTTGAGCGCGATGGACGTGTTCGTGTCCCCGTCGAAGGAGGAGGCGTTCGGATTGGCGGTCTTGGAGGCGCTGGCGGCGGGCCTGCCGGTGTTGCACGTGACCTGCCCGGCCGTCGACGACCTGCCGCCCGAGGAGGCGCCGGGCGCGCTGCGGATCGGACCCGACGCGGGCGCGTTGGAACGGGCGCTGCGCGAGTGCCGGGACGCGGGCGCGCGACGCCGGCCGGTGCCGCCGGTGGTGCGCCGCTACGACATCGTGCGCAGCGCCGAGCTGTTGGCGGAGGTCTACGCGCGGGCCTGGTCGGGCACCCCGGTCGGGCCCGCGGGCGCGGCCGGCTGCGGGCGCCGGGCGGAGCCGGGGGCGGCGCGGGTGCCCGGCCCGACGGCCCCCGCCCGCCCCGGGGCCGGGATCGGCGCGGACCCGGAGTCCGCCGCCGGTCCGTGATCGCCGCTCCCCCCAGACCCGCCGGTCCGTCCCCGGACCGGCCCCCTCAGGTCCCGACCGCGCCGGCCGGATCCCCGGCGCACGGCCGTGTCCCCCACCCCCGCGGGCGCTGCCCCCGCAGCCGCCCGTCCCTCTCCAGGAAGTGAGTGAGCCGCAGATGGCCGACAACCCCGCGAACCCCGCGCACACCGCGAACCCCGAGACCGCCGATGGGCGGCGCTCCCGCAAGGGGCGGCTGTCCGTGCTGCCCGTGTGGTGGCCGCTGCCGGCCTGCGCCGTGCTCGGGCTCGCGGCGGGCGGCGCGTACGGGGTGCTGAAGACCCCGCAGTACGCCGCCACCAGCTACGTCGTGGCCGTGCCCGACGACGACACCGAGCCGGCCACGGCGCAGGGCTTCGCGCAGGCGTACGCGCGGATCGCGACCAGCCAGTCCACCCTGGCCTACGCCCAGCCGCGGGCCGGGGTGTCGGCGAAGAAGCTGCGCGCGCAGGTGCGGGCGGAGACCTCGCCGGAGTCCCCGATGATCGCGATCACGGGCACCGACGGGGACCCGGCGAAGGCGGCGGACATCGCGAACGCGGTCGCCGACGCCCTCTCGCTCAGCAGCAACCAGGCCGCGAAGAACACCGGCGTGCAGTTGTTGATGTTCAACCAGGCGGTGGCGCCGCCGGAGTCGATCTCGCCGTCCGCGCCGATCAGCGCGGCCGTGGGGATGTGCGCGGGCGGGCTGCTCGGCGGGTTGGCGCTGCTGGCCGGCCCGGGGGCGCGCGGCCGGCGTCGGGAGGACGGCGAGGGGGCCGAGGGCCTCGCCGGGGTGCCCGCCGGGTACGCGCCGGTGTACGCGCCGGTCGCCGGGGTCGGCTTCGGGCCGGTCGCGGCGCTGCCGGCGCAGGCCGAGGGCGGGGCGGCGGCCAAGGAGAAGGAGTCGGCCCGATGAGCGGGCGGGCGGCGGGCGGACCGCTGACGGTCACGCTGTGCCGGGACCCGCGCCGGTTCGCGTCGATGGAGGAGGAGTGGAACCGGCTGGTGCGCTCCTGCCCTTCGGCGACCCCGTTCCAGCACCACGCGTGGCTGCACTCGTGGTGGCTGAGCTACGGGCACGAGGGCCGGCTGCGGGTGGTGCTGGTGCGGCGCGGGGACGGCCGGTTGGTGGCGGCGGCGGCCCTGACGCTCGTGCACCGGCCGTTGCCGCTGCTCGTGCCGCTGGGCGGGGAGATCACCGACTACTCGGACGTGCTGGTGGACGCCGAGCACGCGGACCGGGCGGTGCCGGCGCTGGCCGAGGGGCTGCACCGGGCCGCGCGGGGCGCGGTGGTGGACCTGCGGGAGGTGCGCCCGGGGGCGGCGGCGGAACGTCTGTACGCGCACTGGCCCGGGGAGCGCAGCACGCTCGCGGACTCGGCGTGCATGGAGCTGCCGGCCGTGCCCTTCGAGGAGCTGGTCAAGCGGATGCCGACGGCGGGTGCGCAACGGGTGCGGGCCAAGCTGCGCAAGACCGACGCGGCGGGGCTGGAGGAGCGGGAGGTCACCGAGCAGGAGGTGCCGCGCGCGGTGCGGACCATGCTGCGGCTGCACGAGAAGCAGTGGCGGGGCCGGGGCGTGACCCCCGAGCACCTTCGGCCCCGGTTCGCCGAGCACCTGACGCGGGCCACCCGGCGCATGGTGCGCTCGGGGGACGGGCGGCTGACCGAGTACCGGCTGGACGGCAAGGTGGTCGCGTCGAACGTGACCCTGCTGTCGGCGGGCCTGTCGGGCGGCTACCTGTACGGGGCCGATCCGGACCTGCGCTCGCGCCGGGTGGACGTGGCGACGCTGTTGTTGCGCCACGAGACGGCGCGGGCGGTGGCCGAGGGCCGGCCGGTGGTCAGCTTCCTGCGCGGCAACGAGCCGTACAAGAACCACTGGCGGCCCAGCGTGGTGGTCAACCAGCGGATGCTGTTGGCGACCAGCGCCCTGGCCCCGCTACTGCGGCTGCGGCGGGCGCAGGTCACGGGGCGGGACCGGATGGCGGACGCGGTACGGGAGACGGTGCCGGCGGCCCGCGACTGGCGGGCCCGGCTGAACGATCTGCGCGCCCGGTGAACGGGGCCCCGAAGGACCCGTCCCGGGGCGGCCGGGCCCGCCCCGGGACGGGCCCGGGGCGGGTGGGCGGATCAGTTCCGGAAGGGCCAGTAGCCGCCCTTGCCGCCGTCGAACTTCACGCAGACGGACTGCTTGCCGACGAGCTGGGAGAGCCAGTCGCCGAACTGGATCGGGACGCACCACTCCTTGGGGTTCACGGGGGTGGTCGGCTTCGGCGTGGGCTTCGGCGTGGGTGTGGGTGTGGGAACGGGCAGCTCCGGCACCGGCGTGGGCTTCGGCGTCGGCGTGGGCTTCGGCACGGGTGTCGGGGTGGGCTCGGGTGTGGGCGTGGGCGTGGGGACGGGGAGCGGCGGCAGGGTCGGCACCGGGGGCCGGGTCGGCCGGGTCGGGGTGGGCAGCGGCGGCAGGGTGGGCCGGGGCGGCAGGCTCGGGCCGGTCGGCAGCGGGGAGGGGACGGGCGCGGGCCGGTCGGACATCAGCTCGCGGAAGACCTTGGCGGCGCGCGGGTTCTGCTTGCACTGCCAGACGCCGTGCGGGCAGTAGTCGGTGAGCGTGTGGTAGAGCGGTTTGTGCTCGTTGATCCAGCCGAGCATGCGCCGCACGTACTCGGGGTTGTCGCCGCGCCGGAACAGTCCCCACTCGGGGTAGGAGATCGGCTTGCCGTGTGCCTTCGCGAAGTCGACGTGCTGTTGGAGGCCGTAGGGCTGGGTGATCTGGTCGTCGAACGTGCGGCCGGGGTCCTGGTCGTACGAGTCCATGCCGATGACGTCGACCACGTCGTCGCCCGGGTAGCAGCGGGTCCAGCCGATCGCGTCGGTGCCCCGGTTGGGGGCGAAATCGAACTTGAACCGGGCGCCGGGCACGGAGCGCATCGCGTTGACGATCCGCTTCCAGTACACCTTCCAGTTCTCCGGGTCGGGCCCGCAGCGGTGGGTGTAGGTGGTGCCGTTCATCTCCCAGCCGAGCACGACCACGGTGTCGGGGACCTTGAGCTGGACGAGGCGCTCGGCGAGCCGGCGGAAGTGTTCGTCGTACTCGCCGCGGGCGCCGGCCCGGATCAGGCGGGCCACCTCCTGGTCGGACACGCGGGCCTCGTTGCGCTCCTGCATCGGGACGTTCAGGACGAACATCCGGTCGGGGGAGCCGCGCCGCCAGGCCGCCCAGGCCGCCAGGTAGTCCATGGCGCCCTGGCCCTCGATGTTGGACCACACGTCGCCGGGGAGGTACGTGTGCCCGACCCGGATCTCGGCCCCGCCGAGCCAGCGCGAGAGGTACGGGATGCGTGCCACGCCGGCGGGGCCGTAGTCGAGGTAGGCGCCCATCGCGATGTCGCGGTCCCGGACCACGCGCTCCTCGGGTTCGGTGAGGGCCGCCCCGGTGGCGAGGAGGCCGGCCGTCACGGCGCCGATGCAGGTCCCCGCGAATCTGCGGCTTGGTCTGGGCATGGCGTCTCCCGAGCTTTCCCGAGTCGGTGTGCTTGCACTCGACGTTAGGCATCAGATCCGACGAATGGCCTGTCCGGTGCATGCCCTGGTGGGCCATTCGCATGTGCGCATCACTTCCGCTTGGTCCGACTAGGTGAAAGACGTCCTTTCATGCACGAGTTCGCCGGCCCCGAGCCCGCCGTCCTGCTGCGACTGGATCGCAACCCCTTCCACCACGGCACCCTCGGGGCCGTCAGATCCCTAGGCCGCGGCGGCGTGGAGGTGCACGCGGTGGTCGAGGGCGGGGGTGGTCCGCTGGCGCGCTCGCGCTATCTGCGGGCCGTGCACAAGGGTCCTGACGGTGGTTCGGATCCGGAGGCCCCGGAGGCTCTGCTGTCCTGTCTGCTCGGCGTGTCGGAGCGGATCGGGCGGCCCGCCGTGCTGATCGCGATGGACGACTGCGGGGCCATCTCGCTGGGGCGCCTGGCCGGTCGGTTGGACGGGCGGTTCCGGATCCCCCATCAGCCCGACGACCTGCCGGCCCGGGTCGCTGACAAGGCCGAACTGGCCTCCCTGTGCGCCCGCTGGGGCATCCCGCACCCGGAGACGGTGGTGCCGTCGGCGGCGGCCGAGGCCGGGGACGCGGCCTGGCGGCTGGGGCTGCCGCTGGTCGCGAAGTGGAGCCGGCCCTGGCTGTTGCCCGCCGGGTCGGGGCTGCGCAGCACCTGCCTGGTGCACAGCGCGACCGAGGCCCGG
Organism: Streptomyces dryopteridis; assembly: GCF_049606955.1. Lineage (NCBI taxonomy): Bacteria > Bacillati > Actinomycetota > Actinomycetes > Kitasatosporales > Streptomycetaceae > Streptomyces > Streptomyces dryopteridis. The sequence goes on from NZ_CP187113.1 coordinate 3,503,326, forward strand.
CTGTTGTGGGAACGGACCGAGGAGGCCGGCAGTCGGCTGCTGTTGCAGCGCTTCCTGCCCGCCGGCCCGGACACCGACCGCTTCTTCCACGGGTGTTTCACCAGGGAGGGGCTGCCGCTGCTGTACGGGGCGGGCCGCAAGGAGCACTCGTGGCCGGTGCGCACGGGGCTGACGGCCGTGGGCCGCTGGCTGCCCGATCCGGCGGTGGAGGAGGCCGGGCTGCGGCTGGCCCGGCTGCTGCGCTACCAGGGCATCCTCGACCTCGACTTCCGCCGCGACGAGCGCGGCGCGTTCCGGCTCGTGGACTTCAACCCGCGCCCCGGGGCCCAGTTCCGCCTGTTCACGGAGGACGGCGGGTTGGACGTGGTGCGGGCCCTGTACCTGGATCTGACGGGGCAACGGGTGCCGGCGCCGAGCGGGGGTCCGGGGCGGCGGTTCGTGGCGGAGAACTACGCGCTGATGTCGCGGGTGTTGGGGCTGCTGCCGGTGCGCCCCGGGCAGGGTCCGGTGCCCGTCGGCGCGCGAGGGGGTGAGGCGGGTGTGGTCGACGGTTCTCGTGTGACGAACGAGAGTGAAGGTGACCACGAGATCGGCGAGGGGGGAGCGACGCACGAGGTGGTCGGACGCCCTACCGCGATCGGCGTCCCGGCGCAGCCCGAGGCGGCCCGCGCCGAGCCCGCGCACGACCGCGGCGCGGGGCCCCGACGCCGGCCTCCCGGGCCCGCCGGACGGCTGTCCGGCCCGCGCCGGGGACGCGTCGAGTACGCCTGGTGGGCGGCCGACGACATGGCCCCGTTTGTCGCGATGCTCGGCGCCTTCCTCGGTCGGGGGGTCCGCAAAGGCTGGGGTGTGATTTCCGGTTTTCCTGGGCAAAGTCGGCGTATCACTCGCGCGGCGGTACCGACCCGCACCCCCCACCCGAGAGGGGAGGTGGACGGCACCGGCGCCGCGGACTCCGCGGAACCCGACGAACTGGTGGCACGTTGACCCCTTCCGACCCCTTCCCCACCCCCCGCCACACCCCCCGCGACACCCCCGCGCCGCACCACGCGCACCGGGTGCCCGGACCCCGGCGCCGATCCGACCTCGTCGTGATCGGCGCGGGCCCCTACGGCCTCTCGATCGGCGCCCACGCCGCCGCGGCCGGCCTCGACGTCCGCGTCCTGGGCCGGCCCATGGCCTCCTGGCGCGACCACATGCCCGCCGGCATGCACCTCAAGTCCGAACCCTGGGCCTCCGACCTCTCCGCCCCCGCCCCCGGCCACACCCTGGCCGACTACTGCGCCCGCCGCGGCCTGAACGCCGCGCACGGCCGGCCGCTGCCCATCGAGGTGTTCGGCGAGTACGGGCTGTGGTTCGCCGACACGGCCGTCCCCGCCGTCGAGGAGAGCACCGTCGTCGGACTCGCCCCCGAACCCGGCGGCTACCGGATCACCCGCGCCGACGGCGAACCCCTGCACACCCGCGCCGTCACCCTCGCCGTGGGCGTCATGCCCTTCCGCCGCCACCCCCGCGCCCTCGACGCCCTGCCGCCCGGCACCTGGTCGCACAGCACCGAGCACGGCGGCCACGACCTGGAGCGCTGGGCGGGCCACGACGTGGTGGTCCTGGGCGCCGGACAGGCCGCGCTGGAGACCGCGAGCCTGCTCGCCGACGCCGGCGCCCGGCCCACCGTCGTGGCCCGCCGGCCCGCCCTGTGCTGGAACACCGTGCCCCCACCGCTGCGGCGCCCGCTCACCCGCTCCCTGCGCACCCCGCACAGCGGCCTCGGCTCGGGCTGGCGCAACTGGGCCTACGCCGAGCTCCCCGGCGCCGTGCGCGCCCTGCCCGCCCCCACCCGCGAACGGATCTTCCACACCGCCCTCGGACCGGCCGGCGCCTGGTGGCTGCGGTCCCGATTCGAACACCGGGTGCCCGTGCTCACCGGACAGCGACTGCTCGCCGTCGGGGCCCACGGGGACGGGGTCCGGCTGGAACTGGCCGGAGGTGACGGCCGGCGGACCGTCCTGGAGGCCGCGCACGTGATCGCCGCCACCGGCTTCGCCCCCGACCTGGACCGGCTCGACCTGCTCCCGCCCACCCTGCGCGCCGCCCTGCCCCGGCTCGGCGGCTGCGGGGCCCCCGCCCTCGGCGCCGATTTCGAGTCGGGACGGCCCGGACTCTTCTTCGCGGGCCTGCTCGCGGCTCCCTCGTTCGGCCCTTCCATGCGATTTGTACACGGCGCCGGCTTCACGGCGGGGAGACTGGTGACGGGTGTCCGACGGCGATTGCGCGCGAGCGGGTCGCGGCCGGTCACGCTCGGCACGGGCCGACCCCGCACGGTCACCGCCCGCGTCGAACGTCCGCAGCCTTCCCTGAGGTGACAGAAGGGGTCCGTGATGAGCCGGGAACGCGCAGAGGGTCGGGGGTGGGTCAGGATTCCCGCCAGCCGCGGCGAACAAGCGGCGGGGGCGGATCCCCGGCCCCCCGGCGCGCCCGAGGCGGTCGGATCCGCGCCCGTGGTGGCTCGGGGCGCCCCGGCGGGTACAACCCCGGTCGGGGGACCCGCCGCGCCCGCCCCCGGGAGCGGCGATCCCGTGATCTACCTGTCGCTCGTCGAGCGCTGGCGACAGGCCGGACGCACACTTCCGGGGCATCCTGACGAGGAGTGGGACCGGCTGATCAGACAGCCCTACTGGCCCGGCCGTTAGGTGGTGGACGCGTGGCAGCGGCGCAGGCACACGGGCACGGGCGAGGCCCCGAACCACGTCCCCGACCGCGCCCCGAGCCCGCGCCCGGCGGCGAGGACGCCCCGGAACGGGTCCGCGAGGCCGCCACGCCCCGGCCCGCCGCGCCCCAGTCAGCCGCGCCCCCGCCCGGGGGTTCCTCCGAGACGCAGCACCAGCGCGGTCCGGCGGGGGCGCCCGCCGGGGACGCCGAGCCGCCCGCCCGCCCCCGCGAGGGCCACGCGGGGCAGGGCCCGGAGCCGGGCCGGGGCCGGCCCACCGGCGCGGGCGAGCGACTCGCCCTGAACGGGATGGGCAGCTTCGACTGGGACCTGGACGAGGGGACCCTCGACCTCGACCCCGCCGGCATGGTCGTCTTCGACCTGCCGCCCGGCTCCTTCGACGGCACCCCGGAGGGCCTGGGCCTGGGCATCGACGACTCGGACGGGCTGCGGCTCGGCGAGACCGTGCTCAGCGCCCTCGACGCGCGGGAGGAGACCTACGGGGCCTATTTCACCGTGCGCCGCCGGGACGGCCGGGAGCAGTGGACCCACACCCAGGGGCGGATCCTGCGGGACGCCGAGGGGCGGGCCCGCCGGATCCTGGGGATCGTGCGGGACGCCACCGCCGAGCTGGCGCAGGCCACCGCGCTGCGGCAGCTGGAGGCGGCCCGCGCCAAGCAGAGCACCATCGTGCAGCGGACCACCGAGGCGCTGTCGCGGGCGGTGACCGTGGACGACGTGACGGCGGCCCTGACCGGGGCCGGGGCCCTGGAGCGGCTCGGCGCGGACGGGCTGGCCCTGGGGCTGGTGGAGAGCGGCGCGGTGCGGATCATCGCGCTCAGCGGCGAGACCCTGGAGATCCTCTCCGAGCGCCGCTTCACCCGCCTGGACGGTTCGCTGCCGCTGTCCGACGTGATCATCACCCGCACCGCGCGCTTCGTGGACGATCTGTCGGAGCTGGCCGAGCAGTACCCGCTCATGGGCCCCTACCTGCGGCGGATCCACTACAACGCGGCCGCCTACCTGCCGTTGATCGCGCAGGCCAAGGCCATCGGCGGGCTGGTGCTCTTCTACCGCCGGCACTCCGAGTTCAGCCCCGAGGAGCGCAACCTGAGCCTGGGCCTGGCCGGCATCGTCGCCCAGTCCCTGCAACGGGCCCTGCTCTTCGACCAGGAACGCGAGTTCGCCACCGGGCTCCAGGCCGCGATGCTGCCGCGCCGGATCCCCGAGATCGGCGGCGGCGAGATCGCGGTGCGCTACCACTCGGCGTGGAGCGGGCGGGAGGTCGGCGGGGACTGGTACGACGTGATCGCGCTGCCCCGGGACCGGGTGGGCATCGTGGTGGGCGACGTGCAGGGCCACGACACGCACGCCGCCGCGATCATGGGCCAGCTGCGGATCGCGCTGCGGGCCTACGCCGGCGAGGGCCACCCGCCGTCCACGGTGCTGGCCCGCGCCTCCCGCTTCCTCGCCGAACTCGACACCGAACGCTTCGCCACCTGCACCTACGCCCAGGTGGACCTCGGCACGGGCGGGGTGCGGGCGGTGCGGGCCGGGCACCTCGGGCCGCTGATCCGGCACACCGACGGGCGCACCGGCTGGCCCAACCTGCGGGGCGGGCTGCCGCTCGGGCTGGCCACCGTCTTCGCGCAGGAGGACTTCCCCGAGACCCGGCTCGACCTCGTGCCCGGCGAGACCCTCGTGCTGTGCACGGACGGCCTGGTCGAGGAGCCCGGCACCGAGATCACCGACGGCATGGAGGCCCTGGCCCGGGCGGTCCGCAGCGGCCCGCAGGGGGCGGAGGCGCTCGCGGACCACCTCTCCGAGCGGCTGTGGGAGCGCTGGGGCTCGGGGGACGACGTGGCCCTGCTGGTGCTGCGCCGGGCGCCGGACCCGGGCACCCACCGGGCGCCCCGGATCCACCAGTACGTGCACCAGGCCGATCCCGAGGGCCTGTCGGAGGCCCGGTACGCGCTGCGGCAGGCGCTGCGCGACTGGGGGATGCCGCAGCTCGCGGACGACGTGGAGCTGGCGGCGGGCGAGCTGCTCGTGAACGCGCTGCTGCACACCGAGGGCGGGGCGGTGCTGACGATGGAGGTGCTGCCCGAACCCGTCCGGCGGATCAGGCTGTGGGTGAAGGACCGTTCCAGCGTCTGGCCCCGGCGCCGCAGTCCGGGCGAGGCGGCGACCACCGGACGCGGGTTGTTGCTGGTGGACGCGGTGGCCTCGCACTGGGGCGTGGAGTCGCGGGGCGACGGGAAGGCCGTGTGGTGCGAGTTTCCCGCCCCGCCCACCGGGGACTCTCCGTGAGGGAGCGGTCGCGTGCGGTTGCGGTCGCGGTGAGCGGGAGTGAGCATCGGGGCATGAGAGGACTTGTGCGGGCGCTGCTGGCGTTCGTGTTGGTGTGCGCGGCGGTGGCGGCGTGGACGGCGGTCGAGCGGTCCGCCGGCACCGCGCGCGCGGTGGGTTCCTGCGACGGCGTGGCGTTCCTGTCGGTGATGGACGCCGGCCGGGACTGCCCCTGAGGTGTCCGGGCCGGCGGACCCGGACGGTGAGCTCAGAGAGCGGGCTCAGGGGGCCGCGAGGATCTCGACGTCCTGGCGGTGCGCGCTCAGCGGGGTGACGTTCGGGATCAGGCCCCGGCCGGGGCGCACGGAGGAGAGCCGGGCCTCGGCCTCGGCCGTGCCGGGGTGCAGGTCGGGGGTGTGCCGCAGGGAGCCGGAGGCGTGCCAGGCGTGCTCCTCGCCGTCGCAGACGGCGTCCCCGCCGGCGAGGCCGAGCCGGGTGCCGTCCTGGTAGAGGGTGACGCCGATCTGCACCGCCCCGGAGGGTGACGGGGGCAGGCAGCGGTAGGTCCCGGAAAGGGTGACGGTCGCGTCCGGTCCGATGACGGCGACCGGGGCCACGTCCACCTCGCTCGCGGCGGCGCCGGCCCCGGCGGGGGCGGCGAGGACGGCGGCCGAGGCCAGGACGGAGACGGCGGCCATGGACAGCGCGCGACGCGAAATGCGCATGATTCCTCCGGGGGAGTGGGGGGTGTTCGCGGGGGTGGGGCGGCGGGGGTGAATCCGCCGGAACGCATTGTGCTGGTCGCGGCCCGTCAACGCGTTCCGCCGGTCCGTGTCGTGGGCGCAATTGCCCGCTCGGCCGCGTGACACTGGGCGAAATTCGTCCCCCGAAGGGATTCCCCCGTGTCCGCACGTCACCGTCACCGTCGAGGCCGCCCTCGCGCCGCGCTCGCGCTCGCCCTCCTGCCGCTGCTGCTCGGCGCCGCCGTCGCCTGCGGGCACCTGCCGGAGGGGGAGACCCGGGCGCCCGCCGGGGTGCCCGCCGTGCCGGTGGGCGAGGGGGGCCCGGACCCGGGCGACGACGGGCGCGGCCGACTCGACGCGGCGCCCGCCGACGCGCGCCGGATGGGGGAGGTGCTGCGGGTGCGGGGGCGGGAGTTGGGGCGCCACCTGGACGCCGTGCTCACCTCGTGGGTGGACCCGGCGGTGCCGGTGCGGGCCGGGGTCGGGCCGCCCGCCGGCCGCCGTTGGGTGGGGGCGGGGATGTCCTTCGTCAACGTGGGGGGCGACACGTACGGGCCCCTGGGGAGCGTGTGGGCGCACGACAGCGCGGGACGGAGCTGGCCGGCGGTCGCGACGGGGGAACTCACCACCGGCAGGCCGCTCGTCCTCGATTCCCTCGCCGTGGGTTCCCGGGCCGAGGGATGGGTGGTGTTCGAAATTCCGGACAACGCGCGCATCGTGCGCCTCCAATACCGGGACGCGAACGTCCGCGCGAATTCCGGAGAGGGATTCTGGACCATCTAGCCCGGGTGGGTGAAGGGTCGTGAAATACCCCATCCGAATCCCACTAGGGTGCGCGCATGACTTCTACTCAGGCCGAAATCGACAGCTCCCGACTCGGCACCCTCTCCGTGCTCGCCTGGATCGGCGACCCCGAGGAGGGGCACGACATCCCCTACCTGCTCGCCTACACCCTCGGCGACGGGCCGGGCGAGCCGGAGGAGGCCCTGCGGGCGAGCGAGGAGGCCGCGCGCGCCCTGCTGGACCAGATGAAGCTCACGATCGGCGACGTGGTCCTCGACGCCACCCACAGCCCCCGCACCTTCCCGATCCAGGTCGTCCTCGTGGACGACCAGGTCGCGCTCACGATGCCGGGCCTCAACGCCCAGTGCGGGGCCCCGCCGGAGTGGGTGGCCGCCGCCAACGACAGCGAGCAGGTCTACTTCCTCTTCGCCACCCGCCCCTGGCCCGAGGCGGCCCCCGGCAAGCCGGTCAGCCCCGAGGCCCTGCAGAAGTTCGCGGGCGACGAAGAGGTCCTGACCTCCGCCGCCCACTGCGTGCTCCAGGTGCAGCGCCTCCAGCGCTGATCCGGCGCGCGGTCCGGGGCGACGCGCGATGCGCGCGCCGCCCCGGCCGTGCCGCTCCGCCCCGCCCCGGCTCAGCCGTCGAAGGCGAAGCGGAGGGTGCGGACCCGGTTGTCGAAGTTCGATCCGGCCAGGTCCGGCGCCCCCACCGCCCGCAGGCCCACCGGGCGGGTCAGCAACTCGCGGAACAGCGCCTTCAGTTCCACCCGGGCCAGGTGCGCCCCCAGGCAGTAGTGCGGTCCGCCGCCCCCGAAACCGAGGTGCGGATTGGGCGAGCGGGTGATGTCGAAGGCGTCCGGATCGGCGAAGACGGCCTCGTCCCGATTGGCGGAGGCGTAGTACAGCACCACCTTCTCGCCCGGCCCGAACTCCCGCCCCCCGAGCCGGTGTTCCGTGGTCAGGGTGCGACGGAACTGGATGATGGGGGTGGAGTGGCGGATGATCTCGTCCACCGCCCCGTCCGCGTACCGCTCGAAGTCCGAGACCCACAGCTCCCGTTGCTCGGGGTGCTCGGTCAGCAGGCTCAGCCCGTGGGTGATCGCGTTGCGCGTGGTCTCCACCCCGGCCACCATCAGCAGCGAGAAGAACGCCCCCAACTGCCGCGAGTTCAGGCCCTGCCCGTCGAGGTCGGCGGAGACCAGGGCCGAGATCAGGTCCTCGCCCGGGTGTCTGCGCCGCTCCCGGCCGATCGCCCCCACCATGCGCTGCATCCGGGCCAGCGCGCGCAGCCCCCGTCCCGGCATCCGCAGCCGCGAGGCCAGCCCCCGCTCCACCCCGATGTGCTCCGAGGCGTGGTTGACGCGGTCGGCGATCTCGGCCCGGTGCCGTTCGGGGATGCCCATCATGTTGCAGATGACCTCCAGCGGCAGCCGCGAGGCCACCGAGGCCACGAACTCGTCGGGCCGCCGGTCGAGGACCTCGTCCACGATCCGCCGGGCCACCGCGTGCACGTCCTCCTCCGCCGCCGCCAACAGCCGGGGGGTGAAGGAGCGGTGCACGATCCGGCGCAGCCGGGCGTGATCGGCCCCGTCCAGGTTGACCATCGAATCGCCGAACAGGGTCCGCACCCAGCGCGGCGGCTCCGGGGTGGTCACGCCGGGGGCGCTGGCGAAGACGGTGGGCCGCCGGCTCGCCTCCTGCACGTCCGCGTGCCGCACGAGCGCCCAGTGGCCCCGGCCGCGCCGGTCCTCCGGCATGAACACCGGCTCGCGCCGGGCCCGCAGCCGCGCGAACGCGGCCCGCTGCGTCTCGGGGGGCCGGCGCCAGAACGCGGGGTCGGCGAGGTTGACGTCCTGAGCGGGGAGGGACGCGGCCGGCATGGCGGTTTCCTTCGAGCGAGCGGGTTCCTTCACGTGTGAGGAGAACGCCGCCGCTCGGCGGGGCGTCGACCGCCCCGCCCCCGATTCCGTCGAAGGGATGGTCGCGCGGGACGAGGGTTGACGCCGCTCACCCCGGGCGCGCGTCAGACGAGGCGCGTGTGGTGCGCCGTCCGCACCCCGATGGCCACCGCCGCCGTCGCCACCAGCCCCATCCACAGCACCGCGTGCGAACCCGTCCACGCGCAGCCCACCACCAGCGCCGCCGTCACCGGCAGCAGCAGTTGCTGCGCCGGCCCGTTCTTGAAGTGCCGCGAGTGCAGCAGCCACACGAAGAACAGGAACGCCGCCGCCGGCACCGCCACCGCCAGGTTCGCCGCCACGACCGAGATGTGCGCCTCGCCCAGGGCCTGCTCGATGACCACCTCGATGCCCGCGCCGATCGCCGCCGCAGCCATGAAGATCACGAAGTGCCCGTAGCCCCACGGGATCGCCTCCCGGTTGCTCCGCAGCCGGTCGTGGGCGGGCACCGCGAAGTAGATCCACCAGGCCGCGAACACCAGCAGCACCCCGCCGCCCGCGATGTACAGCAGGTTGCCCAGCGCCTCGTGCTCGTCCAGCGCCGACTGCACCGCCACCGTCGCCGCCGCGATGGTCTCGCCCAGCACGATGATCGTGAACAGCCCGTAGCGCTCGGCGATGTGGTGCGGGTGCCACGGGGTCTCGTGCCCCCGTTCGGCGATCAGCGGCACCGACAGCTCCGCCACCACCAGGATCAGGAACAGCCAGCGCTTGGCCCCGTCCGGCGCCCACAGCAGCGCGATCCAGCCGAGCTGGCAGACCACCAGCCCCGCCGCGTACGTCAGGGTCGAGCGCCGGGCCGGGCCGCTCTCCCCGCGCGAGGCCCGCAGCCACTGCGCGGTCAGCGCCACCCGCATCACCAGGTAGCCGATGACCGCGACCAGCCAGTCGTTCGCGTCGAAGGCGCGCGGGATGCCGGCCGCGAACACCAGCACGCCCGCGATCTGCACCAGGGTCGCCACCCGGTACGGCACGTCGTCCACGTCGTAGGCGGAGGCGAACCACGTGAAGTTCATCCACGCCCACCACACGCCGAAGAACACGAACACGTAGCCCAGCAGCCCGTCCGCCACGTGCCCCTCGGCCAGGGCGTGCACGAGCTGCCGGCCGGCCTGCGCCACCGCGACCACGAAGCACAGGTCGAAGAAGAGCTCCAGGTTGGTCGCGGTGCGGTGGGCCTCGTCCCGGCTCCGGGCGGTCATCGGCAGGTAGGTCATGCGGGCCAGCACAGCAGCCCGCCGGGGGCTACGAGGCGAGGCGCGCGGTCCGGGCCTCGCGCATGCCCCGGGCGGACTCCCGCAGGGCCCGTTCCCAGCGGCGCAGCACCAGCCGGGCCAGCCGGGGGTGGTCGGCCAGCGGCGCCGACACGGTCCACGCGTCGAGCCGGTCCAGCACCTCCGTGAACCGGCCGGGGGCCAGCAGGTGGGTGGCCACGGCGATCCGCTCGTGGCCCGCCGCCCGCAGCGCGGCCAGGGCCTCGGCCGGGGTGGGGGAGGCGGAGGTCAGGTAGGCGGGCACCACCGGGATCGGGCCGGGCCCGCGGTCGCACTCCAGCAGGGTCGACAACTGCTCGACGCAGGTCAGCGTGCCGTCGTTGCCCCCGGGGCGGGAGGAGCCGGCGCCCGCGACGAGCACCGCGTCGGCCAGGGCGTGCGGTCCGCGCCGCCGCTCGGCCTCGCGCAGCCGGCCGTACAGGGCCAGGGCCACGTCCTGCTCGCGGGCCAGGCCCTCGGTGAGCACGCAGTCCGGGGCACCGTGCTCGGCCAGCACCGCCGGGATGTCCACCCGCCGGTGGTAGCCGTCGCCCAGCAGCAGCGGCACCACCACCGCGTGCGGGTGCTCGGCGACCACCTCGGCCAGCGAGGGGCGCTGCACGTCGAGGTGCCCGACGACGGCCCGGACCCCGCTGAGGGCCTCGATCGAGGCGAGCAGCCGGTCGATGGTGGCCGAGGCGGCCGGGACGGCGCTGCCGTGCACGGCGAGTACGAGCATCGTGATCCCTTTCCGGGCGGCGGCAGGGGTGTCCCCCCTCCCACGCTAAGCCGCGCGGCCCGCCCCGGCCGCTCGGCCAAGGCCCTGGGTGCAGGGCCGATGGTCCTGTGTGAAACGGGGCCCGGGGCCCGGGGTCGGGGGTCGTTTTCGGAGCCTGCGGACTGCGCGGCGGACCTACCGTCGAAGAGTCGGAATGTATGCACGGACAGGCGCGCGGATCCGCTGCGGATCCCCACCGAACGCGTCGCGTGCGCCGTACAGGGACACGTGGAGTGAGACGCATGCAGCAGACGCTGGTTGTCATCGGCCACGGCATGGTGGGACACCGCCTGCTGGAAGCCCTCGCCGAGCGGGACGCGCTCATCGACCCGGCCAAGCCCGAGGGCCGCGGCTGGAAGGCGATCGTCCTCGCCGAGGAGAAGCGCCCCGCCTACGACCGCGTCCACCTGTCCGCCGCGTTCACCGGCACCGGCGGCGACGAGCTGTCCATGGTCTCCGAGGGCTTCCTGGAGCGGCACGGCGTGGACCTGCGCCTGGGCGACCCGGCCGTGCACGTGGACACCGCCGCCCGCGCCGTCACCACCGCCTCCGGCGCGGTGGTCCGCTACGACGCGCTGGTCCTGGCCACCGGTTCCTACCCCTTCGTGCCGCCCATCGAGGGCGCCGACGCCGAGGGCTGCTTCACCTACCGCACCCTCGACGACGTCGAGGCCATCACCTCCTACGCCGGGGCCGCGGGCCGCCGCACCGGCGTCGTGATCGGCGGCGGCCTGCTCGGCCTGGAGGCCGCGGGCGCCCTGCGCACCCTGGGCCTGACCACGCACGTCGTGGAGTTCGCCGCCCGCCTCATGCCGCTCCAGGTGGACGACGGCGGCGCGGCCGCGCTGCGCGCCACCATCGAGTCCATGGGCGTGGCCGTGCACACCGGGGTCGGGGCCGCCGAGGTCGAGACCGACGCCGACGGGCGCGCGACCCGCCTGCACCTGACCAACGGCGAGGACATCCACGCCGACCTCGTCGTGTTCTCCGCCGGCGTCCGCCCGCGCGACCGCCTGGCCCGCGAGAGCGGCCTCGCGGTCGGCGACCGGGGCGGCGTGGTCGTGGACGCGCACTGCCGGACGAGCGACCCGTACGTGTACGCCGTCGGCGAGTGCGCGCAGACGGTCGACGGAAAGGTGTACGGTCTGGTCGCCCCCGGTTACCAGATGGCCGAAACGGTCGCCGAGGCACTGGCCGGCGCCGGCGAGCTCACGTTCACCGGCGCCGACACCTCCACCAAGCTGAAGCTGATGGGCGCCGACGTCGCCTCCTTCGGCGACCCCTTCGCCCCCGAGGGCCGCGACGGCGCGGTCTCCGTGGTCTTCTCCGACGCCCGCGAAGGCGTGTACAAGAAGCTGCTGCTGGGCCCGGACGGCGCCCTCCTCGGCGGCATCCTGGTCGGCGACGCCGACGCGTACGGCTCGCTGAAGCCGCACGCCGGCCGGCAGCTCCCGGCCCCGGCGGAGGCGTTCATCCTCCCCAACACCGAGGGCGTGGCCCTGCCGGGCGCCGACGCGCTGCCCGACGACGCGGTGGTCTGCTCCTGCCACAACGTGACCAAGGCGCAGGTCCGCACGGCGGTGGTCGAGGAGTCCCTCACCGACATCGGCGGCATCAAGAAGTGCACCAAGGCCGGCACCGGCTGCGGCGGCTGCCTGGGCACCCTCCAGGCCGTGCTCGACGCGGAACTCGCGGCGGCCGGCATCGAGAAGCCGCGCGGCCTGTGCGAGCACTTCACCCTCACGCGCGCCGAGGTCTACGAGACCGTCCGCACCGAGCGGATCCGCAGCTTCACCGAGCTGATGGAGAAGCACGGGGTCGGCGGCCAGGGCTGCGCCGTGTGCAAGCCCGTGGTCGGCAACGTCCTCGGCTCCCTCGCCCCGGACCTGGGCCTGAGGCACATTCTGGACGGGGAGCAGGCCACCCTCCAGGACTCCAACGACCTCTTCCTCGCCAACCTCCAGAAGGACGGCACCTACTCGGTGATCCCCCGGGTCGCCGGCGGCGAGATCACCGCCGAGCAGGTCATCGTGCTCGGTGAGGTCGCCCGGGACTACGAGCTGTACACCAAGGTCACCGGCGCCCAGCGGATCGGCCTGTTCGGCGCCCGCAAGGAGCAGCTGCCGGACATCTGGCGGCGCCTGGGCGGGGCCGGGTTCGAGACGGGCCAGGCATACGGCAAGTCCCTGCGCGCGGTGAAGTCCTGCGTCGGCTCGCGGTTCTGCCGCTTCGGCCAGGGCGACTCGATCCAGCTCGCCATCGACCTGGAGCTGCGCTACCGGGGCCTGCGCACCCCGCACAAGTTCAAGGGCGGCGTCTCGGGCTGCCTGCGCGAGTGCGCGGAGGCCCGCGGCAAGGACATCGGCGTCATCGCCACCGCCAACGGCTGGAACCTGTACGTCAGCGGCAACGGCGGCGCGATCCCGCGCCACGCCGACCTGCTGGCCTCGGACCTCACCACGGCCGAGCTGTTCGCGCTGATCGACCGCTTCCTCATGTACTACATCCGCACCGGTGAGCGCCTGGAGCGCACCTCGACGTGGCTGGAGCGCATCGAGGGCGGCCTGGGGCACCTCAAGGAGGTGCTGATCGAGGACTCGCTGGGCATCTGCGCGGAGCTGGAGGCGCAGATGGAGCGGCACGTGTCCGCGTACCAGGACGAGTGGCAGGCCGTGCTGGAGGACCCGGCGGCGCTGGAGCGCTTCGGCACGGTGGACTTCGGCGCGGGCGCGGCGGCGGTCTCGGACGCGCTGGAGCCCGGCCGCGGCCGGATCGCGGTGCTGCCCGACGGTTCGCAGGCGGCGGTGTTCAAGGACGAGGCGGGCGAGGTCTACGCGGTCGGCAACACCGACCCGTTCTCGGGCGCGGACGTGATCGCCGACGGGATCATGGGCTCGAAGGACGGGGTGCCGGTGGTGGCGTCCCCGATGCACAAGCAGCTCTTCGACCTGCGCACCGGCGTCTGCCTGGACGACCCGGAGGTCTCGCTCCCGGTCTTCGAGGTCAAGTGACCTGACGCGCACGCGCGCCGGCGGGGCCCCGCGGGGCCCCGCCGGCGCGTTCGGGGTTGTGGGCCGTGCGACGAACGCCTTGTGCGTCCGGGGACCTTGTCCTGTCGATCGCGCGACGTTCTGCCCTGCCGGCGGGCCGGGGCGAACCGGAACCTTGAAAGGTCAGGACCCGTAGGACCCCATTTCAACGTTCAGGACACTGCATGAGTTCCGCGAGCTTCACGAAGGTCGAGGAGACCACCGCGGTCGACCCGGCCCAATACCGGCCCGGCAAGACCATCACCGACTGGCGTCCGCAGGACCCGGCCTTCTGGGAGTCCACGGGCAAGCGGGTCGCGACCCGCAACCTGTGGATCGCCGTGCCGGCGCTGCTCGTGGCCTTCGTGGTGTGGCAGGTGTGGTCGATCACCGCGACCAACCTGAAGGACGTCGGGTTCGACCTGACCCAGTCGCAGCTGTTCTGGCTGACGGCCGTCCCGGGCATCACCGGCGGTACCGCGCGGATCTTCTACACCTTCTGGGGCCCGATGGTGGGTCAGCGCCGGTTCACCGCGCTGTCCACCGTGGTCCTGATCGTGCCGCTGCTGTGGCTCGGCTTCGCCGTGCAGGACAACACCACCTCCTACGGCACCCTGATCACGATCGCCGCCCTGTGCGGCATCGGCGGCGCGAACTTCTCCTCCTCGCTGGCCAACATCGGCTTCTTCTACCCGAAGGAGAAGAAGGGCAGCGCGACCGGCATCAACGGCGGCCTGGGCAACCTCGGCGTCTCCGTGGTGCAGCTGCTCACCCCGATCCTGATCACCACCTCGGTGCTCGCGATCGGCGCGGGCCAGGCCAAGGCCGACGGCAAGACCGTCTACCTGCAGAACGCCGCGTTCGTGTGGATCCCGGTCCTGATCGTGCTCGCCGCCGTGGCGTGGTTCGGGCAGAACGACCTGAAGGTGGCCTCGACCCCCTTCTCGCAGCAGAAGATCATCTTCAAGCGCAAGCACAACTGGGTCATGACCTGGCTGTACGTGGGCACCTTCGGCTCCTTCATCGGGTTCGCCGCCGCCCTGCCGCTGCTGATCAAGACCACCTTCCCGGACTACTCGGTGGCCACCTACGCCTGGATGGGCCCGGCCCTGGGCGCGCTCGCCCGCTGGGGCGGCGGCTGGCTGTCGGACAAGCTCGGCGGCGCCCGCGTCACCATGCTGTCCTTCGTGGGCATGGCCCTGGCCATCATCGGCGTGATCAACTTCCTGCCGGCCGGCGGCGACGGCGGTCACTTCTTCGGCTTCTTCCTCTGCTTCCTGGCCGCGTTCCTCTTCTCCGGCCTGGGCAACGGCTCGACCTTCCGGCAGATCCCGGTGATCTTCCGCGGGCAGCACCTGGCCGGTCTGACCGAGGGCACCCCGGAGTACGCCAAGGCCCTGAAGCAGTCCGAGATCGAGTCCGGCGCGGTCACCGGTTTCACCGCCGCGATCGCCGCGTACGGCTTCTTCTTCATCCCGGCGATGTTCGCGAACTTCGCCGTGACCAGCGCGATGTGGGGCTTCGTCGGCTTCTACGTCACCTGCCTGGTCGTCTGCTGGTGGTTCTACGCCCGCAAGGGTGCCGAGGCCCCCAGCTAGAGCTCTTCCGGCCCGTGCCGTCCTGACGACGAGCCCCGGTCCCGCGCGCCCCTCGGGGAGGCGCGGGGCCGGGGCGTCGGGGCGTCCGGGGCCGCTTTCGATCCTGTGGCGCCGGGGGACGCCGGGGGGACACTCCGCACGAAAGGCCAGGTCACGCCGTGCTCGGCATGTTCCTGCAACTCGCCGTCATGGTGGCGGCCATCGCCCTGGGCTCGCGCAAGGGCGGCATCGCGATGGGCCTGTGGGGCGCCGTCGGCGTCTTCGTCCTCGCCACCGTCTTCGACGTCACCCCCGCCGACACCGGCGGGATCGTGGACGTCATGCTGATCATCCTCGCGGTGATCACGGCCGCCGCCGCGATGGAGGCGGCGGGCGGCATCGACTTCCTCGTCGGGGTCGCCGAGCGGGCGATCCGGCGCAAGCCGCGCATGGTGACCTTCGTGGCCCCGCTGGTCTCGTGGGCCTTCACCCTGGGCGCGGGCACGGCGCACGTGTTCTACCCGTTGCTGCCCGTGATCCACGACGTGGCCCGGGAGGGCGGGGTGCGGCCCGAGCGGCCGATCGCGGTCTCCTCGATCGCGGCGACCGTGGGCATCACGGCCTCGCCGGTCTCGGCGGCGATGGCCGCGATGATCGTGATGTTCGACGGGGACGGCTGGAACCTGCCGCGGATCATGGCGGTGGCCGTGCCCTCCACGCTGATCGGCGTGGTGGTGGCGGCCTGTGTGCAGTCGCGGATCGGGGCGGAGCTGTCCGAGGACCCCGAGTACCGGCGCCGGCTCGCGGCCGGCGAGGTCGGGGAGGCGCTCGCGGGGGAGCGGCCGGAGCCGAGGCCGCGGGCCCGCTGGTCGGCGTGGCTGTTCCTGGCGGGCACCGGCGCGGTGGTGCTGAGCGGCTTGTTCCCGGGGCTGCGGCCGACCGGGCCGAAGGGGCCGTTGGGGATGCCGGCGACGATCGAGATCCTGATGATGTCGGTGGCCGCGCTGATCCTGCTGGTCTGCAAGGTGGACGCGAAGCGGATCCCGGGCACGGACGTGGCCCGCTCGGGGCTGGTCGCGGTGATCGGCGTGTTCGGCCTGTCCTGGCTGGGGCTGTCGTTCATCGGGGCCAACGAGCACCGGATCACGGGCGCGCTGGGCGGGATCGCCCGGGACCACCCGTGGTTCTTCGCCGTGATGCTGCTGGTGCTCTCGGGCCTGTTGTTCAGCCAGGCCACGACCACGAAGGCGCTGATGCCGCTGGGCGTGGCCCTGGGCATCCCGGCGCCGTTGCTGATCGCGATGTGGCCGGCGGTGAACGGCTATTTCCTGCTGCCCACCTACGGCACGTTCATCGCGGCGATCAACTTCGACCGGACGGGCACCACGAAGGTGGGCCGGTTCGTCGTGAACCACTCGTTCATGCTGCCGGGGCTGGTCACCGTGATCACGGCTGTGGCCTGCGGTTTCGGTATCTCTCAGCTCGTTTGACCGTGTTTGTGACGGCCTCGGGCGCGATCCGCCTGAGAAAGTTTGTGAATGCATTCACAAGCGCACGAAGGACCTTGGTCCCGTCCCGAATGCCAGGTCAGGGCCGGTGGGGGAGTCTGGAGGCAGGGGAGGGCGGGACCTTCGGGCGCCGGAACGGGACCAACGCGGGCCCAAATGATCGATCAAAAGGCGTGCAATGGATACAAGCAATGAGGCGACTGGGAAGGTGCGGGCGATGACTGCCACCCCTGCGGAAACCACGAAGAACGGCGAAGCCTGGGACGGCTTCAAGGGCGGCCTGTGGCGTGACGCCGTCGACGTCCGCGACTTCATCCAGCAGAACTACACGCCGTTCGAGGGTGACGACACCTTCCTCGCCGGCCCCACCGAGCGCACCACCGCCGTGTGGAAGGCGATCACGGACAAGTTCCCGGAGGAGCGCGAGAAGGGTGTCTACGACGTCGCGTACGACATCCCCTCGACGATCACCGCCCACGCCCCCGGGTACATCGACCGCGACAAGGACCTGATCGTCGGTCTCCAGACCGACGCGCCGCTGAAGCGCGCGATCATGCCCTACGGCGGCTGGCGCATGGTCGCCGGCGCCCTGGAGACCTACGGCTACCCGGTCTCCCAGGACCTGGAGAAGGTCTTCACCGAGTACCGCAAGACCCACAACGCCGGTGTCTTCGACGCGTACACCCCCGAGATCCGCGCCGCCCGCAAGGCCGGCATCGTGACCGGTCTGCCGGACGCGTACGGCCGCGGCCGCATCATCGGCGACTACCGCCGCGTGGCCCTCTACGGCGTCGACAAGCTCATCGCCTTCAAGAAGGCGGAGAAGGAGGAGCTCAACGCCCTCCCGACCGGCGACCGCCTGGAAGAGACCATCCGCCTGCGCGAGGAGCTCTCCGAGCAGATGCGCGCCCTGGGCGAGCTGAAGGCCATGGCCGCCTCCTACGGCTACGACATCTCGGGCCCGGCCAAGACCGGCCGCGAGGCCATCCAGTGGCTGTACTTCGCCTACCTGGCCGCCGTCAAGGAGCAGAACGGCGCGGCCATGTCCCTGGGCCGGACCTCCACCTTCGTGGACGTCTACCTCCAGCGCGACATGGAGGCCGGTGTCCTCACCGAGGAGCAGGCCCAGGAGCTCGTCGACGACTTCATCATCAAGCTCCGCATCGTCCGCTTCCTGCGGACCCCGGAGTACGACGAGCTGTTCTCGGGCGACCCGACCTGGGTCACCGAGTCCATCGCCGGCATGGGCGAGGACGGCCGTCCGCTGGTCACCAAGACCTCGTTCCGCTACCTCCAGACCCTCTACAACCTCGGCCCGGCCCCCGAGCCGAACATGACGGTCTTCTGGTCCCCGCAGCTGCCGCAGGGCTTCAAGGAGTTCTGCGCCCGGGTCTCGATCGACACCTCCTCGGTGCAGTACGAGTCCGACGAGCTGATGCGCCCGCGCTTCGGCGACGACACCGCCATCGCCTGCTGCGTCTCGGCCATGCCGGTCGGCAAGCAGATGCAGTTCTTCGGCGCCCGCGTGAACCTCGCCAAGACCCTCCTCTACGCGATCAACGGCGGTCGCGACGAGAAGCTCGGCATCCAGATCAGCCCCGACACGGGCGCGATCACCGCCGAGGTCCTCGACTACGACGAGGTCATGAAGAAGTTCGACGAGCAGATGGAATGGCTCGCCAACGTCTACGTGCACGCGCTGAACGTCATCCACTACATGCACGACCGGTACGCCTACGAGCGCATCGAGATGGCGCTGCACGACCGTGACGTCCGCCGCACCATGGCCTGCGGCATCGCCGGCCTCTCCGTCGCCGCCGACTCCCTGGCCGCCATCAAGTACGCCAAGGTGACCCCGGTCCGCGACGAGACCGGTCTCGCCGTCGACTACACCATCGAGGGCGACTACCCGGCGTTCGGCAACAACGACGACCGCGTCGACTCCATCGCCGTCTGGCTGGTCGAGGAGTTCATGAAGAAGGTGCGCAAGCACCCGACGTACCGCAATGCCGAGCACACCCAGTCCGTGCTGACCATCACCTCGAACGTGGTCTACGGCAAGAAGACCGGCAACACCCCCGACGGCCGCCGCGCCGGCGAGCCCTTCTCCCCGGGTGCCAACCCGATGAACGGCCGCGACACCCACGGCTACGTCACCTCCGCCCTCTCGGTCGCGAAGCTGCCGTACGAGGACGCCGAGGACGGCATCTCGCTGACCAACACCGTCACCCCCGACGGCCTGGGCCGCACCCCCGAGGAGCGGATCAAGAACCTGGCGGGCGTGCTCGACGGCTACATGTCGGTCGACGGCTTCCACATGAACGTCAACGTGCTCAACCGCGACGTGCTCAAGGACGCCATGGAGCACCCGGAGAACTACCCGCAGCTGACCATCCGTGTCAGCGGCTACGCGGTGAACTTCGTCCGGCTGACCCGCGAGCAGCAGCTCGACGTGCTGAACCGCACCTTCCACGGTTCGCTGTAACACCCCCGGTGCGCCGCCGCCCCCCGCGCGGCGCACCCCCTCCGGCCCGCGCGGCCCGGGACCGTCCCTGTCGGCCCCGGGACCGCGCGCCTCCACCGCCGGTCCGCACCCCTCAGAGCCGCCGGCCCCCACCGGCGGCGCCGCCACATCTCCACGAGACCCACCCCAAGGAATTTCGGAGACCTGCCATGACCGTCCTCCTCGGCTCGAACATCCCCGTCGGATCGGCGGCCGCCGCCTCGGCCGGATTCGTGAGCGCCGGCAAGACCCCGGCCGCCGCCGCCACCCAGCGGCCCTCCGAGGGCACGGTCCACTCCTGGGACCTGTCCACCGGTGTGGACGGTCCCGGCACCCGCTTCGTCACCTTCCTCTCCGGCTGCCCGCTGACCTGCCTGTACTGCCACAACCCCGACACCATGCGGATGCGCAACGGCAAGCGCACCTCCGCCGACGAGGTGATCGCGGAGGCGAAGAAGTACACGGCCTTCATCGCGGCCTCCGGCGGCGGCGCCACCATCTCCGGCGGCGAGCCCCTGCTCCAGCCCGTGTTCGCGGGCGAGCTGCTGCACCGCATGAAGCGCGACCTGGGCCTGCACACCGCCCTGGACACCGCCGGCTTCCTCGGCGCCCGCGCCACCGACGCGATGCTGCGCGACGTGGACCTCGTCCTCCTCGACATCAAGTCCTGGGACCGCGAGACCTACAAGAAGGTCACCGGCCGCGAGCTGGACCCCACCCTGGAGTTCGCCCGCCGCCTCGCCGACCAGGGCAAGGAGGTGCACGTGCGCTTCGTGCTCGTGCCCGGGCTGACCGACGCCCGCGAGAACGTCGAGGGCGTGGCCTCGTTCGCCGCCTCCCTCGGCAACGTCTCCCGGGTGGACGTGCTGCCCTTCCACAAGCTCGGCGAGAGCAAGTGGGAGGCCCTGAACATGAACTTCACCCTGCACGACACCCCCTCCCCGGACCGCGAGCAGGTCGCCGCCGCGCGCGAGATCTTCGCCTCGCACGGCCTGTACGCCGTCTGACGCCGGCCGACACCGCCCGGGCGGGCCCGGGGTTCCGCCGAACGGGCGACCCCACACCCCCTTACAACAGGCTTAAACCGGACATACCCCCTAGCGTGGGGGTGTGTCCGAGCCCACAGAGGTCCTCCCCGCCGCGCCGCCTCCCCCTCCCGAGGCGGCGCCGTCCTCGCCAGGGAAGAAGCGCTCCGTCACGGCACGCGCCACCCTCGCGGGGACCGTCGTCTCCCTGCTGCTCGTCGTCGCGATCGTCCTGGGCAGCCGACTGCTGCGGGACTTCGACTCGGCGCTGCTGCCGTACGCCGTCGCCACCGTCTTCCTCGCCTTCGGCGTCGCCTATCGGTACACCGTGTGGGTCTCCGCCCCCGGCGCCCGACGGCTGTTCAAGAAGGGCTTCGGGAGCTTCTTCTCCGTCGCCAACTTCAAGAAGGCACCCACCGCCCTGCCGCGGATGATCGCCACCTACCTGGGCTTCCAGAAGTTCCTCGGGGCCCGCTCGCGCTCCCGCTGGATCGCCCACCAGCTCATCTTCTGGGGCTGCCTGCTGGCCGCCGCGATCACCTTCCCGCTCACCTGGGGCTGGTTCACCTTCACCTCGTCCACCGGCTCCGGACCGGGCTACGAGATGCGGATCTGGGGCTTCAAGGTGCTCGGCTACGACTCGCTGAGCGTGGTCGGCTGGATCATGTTCCACGGGCTCGACCTGGCCGCCGTCCTCGTCATCCCGGGCGCCTGCTACTTCCTGTGGCGCCGGATGAAGGACCGCGGCGCCATCACCGGCCAGCGCTTCGCCTACGACCTGCTGCCGCTGATCTGCCTGATCGTCATCTCCGTCACCGGCCTGCTGCTGACCTTCTCCTCGATCTTCCTGCACGGCGGCGGCTACGAATTCCTGGCGATCCTGCACATGGTCTCGGTGGTGTTCACCCTGATCTACATCCCGTTCGGGAAGTTCTTCCACATCGTGCAGCGCCCGGCCGCCGTCGGCATGCAGCTGTTCAAGTACACCTCCCGCAAGAACGCGGCGGGCACCGGCGAGGAACCCCTCCAGGGCTGCAAGCGCTGCGGCGAACCCATCGACACCGCCCCCTACGTCGAGAACCTGCGCGGCACGATGCGCGACCTGCGACTCGACTTCGACGCCTGGGCCGAGTACTGCCCCCGCTGCAAAAGAGTCCTGCGCGGCAACGCGTACCTCACCCACGTCAAGAAGGGGTACAAGTGACCTCCCCGTTGCCTCTCGACCCGTCCGTCGCGCCGCCCGGGACGCGTAATTTCCGGGATGCCGGCGGGATTCCCGCCGATCGGTGGCACGCCGATCAGAACGGGGAGACGCTGGTCCCCACCCACTGCTGCTTCTGCGGCGTGCAGTGCGGCATGTACCTGCGGGTGAACTCGCACGGGAAGGTCTTCGGCGTCGAGCCCCGCAACCACGACATCAACCGGATGCGGCTGTGCCCCAAGGGCATCAACGCCTACCAGCAGGTCAACCACCCCGACCGGCTCACCGCCCCGCTGATGCGGACCTCCCGTGACGAGCCCTTCCGCGAGGTCTCCTGGGACGAGGCCCTGGACTTCACGGTCCGTGAGATCCGCCGCATCCAGGCCGAGCACGGCAACGACGCCTTCGGGCTGCTCGGCGGCGCCAGCCTGTTCTCCGAGAAGACCTACCTCGTCGGCAAGTTCGCCCGGGTCGCCCTCAAGACCAAGCACGTGGACTACAACGGCCGGCTGTGCATGGTGAGCGCGGCCGGCGCGAACAAGCTGTCCTTCGGCATCGACCGGGCCGGCAACCCCTTCTCCGACATCCTCCTCACCGACTGCCTGCTCATCGCCGGCTCCAACGTCGGCGAGTGCTTCCCCGTCATGACCCAGTACCTGTGGGGCGCCCGGGACCGCGGCGCGAGCCTGATCGTCGTGGACCCGCGCGAGACGGCCATCGCCCGCACCGCCGACGTGCACGTGGCCCTCAAGCCCGGCACCGACTCGGCCTTCTTCAACGCCGTGCTGCACGTGGTGGTCGCCGAGGGCCTCGCCGACGAGGCGTACCTCGCGGCCCACGCCACCGGCTGGGAGGAGGTCAAGGCCACCGTCGCCCAGTACCCGCCCGAGCGCTCGGCCGAGATCTGCGGGGTGCCCGCCTCCCAGATCGTGCAAGTGGCGCGGATGTTCGCCGGCGCCCCCAAGGCCATGGCCTGGCACGCGCGCGGCATCGAACACCACTCCCAAGGCGTCGAGAACTGCCTCACCGTCATCAACCTGTGCGCGGCCACCGGACACATCGGCAAGCCCGGCGCCGGCTACGGCACCATCACCGGCCAGGGCAACGGCCAGGGCGGGCGCGAGCACGGCCAGAAGTCCGACATGCTGCCCGGCGGCCGGGCCATCGACAACCCCGAGCACCGCCGGCAGATCTGCGAGATCTGGGCCATCGAGGAGTCCGAGCTGCCCCGCTCCGGCACCTCGATGATGGAGATGGTCTGGCAGATGCAACGCCGCGAGATCCGCGGCCTGATCGGCATCTGCAACAACCCCTTCGTCTCCCTGCCCAACTACGCGGTGGTCAAGGAGGGCTACGACACCGCCGAGTTCCACGCCCAGTTCGACTTCTTCCTCTCCGAGACGGCCGCCAACGCCCACGTGGTCTTCCCCGTCACCACCTGGGCCGAGGACGACGGGGTGATGGCCAACGCCGAGGCCCGCGTGGTCAAGCACAACAAGGCCCAGGAGCCGCCCGCCGGGGTCCGCACCGACACCTGGGTGCTGTGCGAGCTGGCCAAACGCCTCGGAGCCGGCGAGAAGTTCCCCTTCCGGAACTCCCAGGAGGTGTTCGAGGAACTGCGCGTCGCCTCCAAGGGCACCGTCAACGACTACTACGGCATCACCTACGAGCGGCTGGAGGAGACCGGCGGGATCGCGTGGCCGTGCCCGAGCACCGACCACCCCGGCACCCCCCGGCTCTTCGAGGACGGGCGGACCTTCCACGCCGACGGGAAGATCCACATGCAGGTGGTGGAGTGGCACCCGCCGATGGACGCCTACACCGAGGAGTACCCGCTCTCGCTGACCACCGGCCGCACCGTCGCCCACTTCCTGTCCGGCAACCAGACCCGACGCCTGGGCGCCCTGGTCGAGCAGACCCCGCGCCCGTGGGTGGAGGTGCACCCCAGCCACGGGTTCCGCAACGGCGATCCGGTGCGGGTGGTGACCCGGCGCGGCAGCGAGGTGTTCCCGGCCCTGGTCACCGAGGCCATCCGGCCCGACACCGTGTTCATCCCCTACCACTGGCCGGTCCCGACCGCCGCGAACGCCCTGACCATCGACGCCCTCGACCCGAGGTCGAAGATCCCCGAGTACAAGGTCTGCGCCGCCCGGATCGAGGCGGCCGACGCCGTCGACGAGGTCCCCGAACCGCCCACCGCGCCCGGACACGTGGCGTACCCGGAGACCCAGGTCTCCCGGACCGACCCCCTGCCGCCGACGTCCCCCCAGGGCCGCGGCACGTCGGAGAGGAGCTGACCCACGATGATGGGCCGCACGATCTTCATCGACCCCGGGCGCTGCATCGGCTGCCAGGCGTGCGTCTCGGCCTGCCGCGAATGCGATTCGCACCGCGGCAAGTCGATGATCCACCTCGACTACACCGACCCCGGGCACACCGTGGCCTCGATGCCCACCGTGTGCATGCACTGCGAGGACCCGGTGGCCCCGTGCGCCGAGGTCTGTCCCGCCGACGCGATCCTCGTGACCGCCGACGGGGTGGTGCAGCAGGCCGACACCACCCGCTGCATCGGCTGCGCGAACTGCGTCAACGCCTGCCCCTTCGGGGTCCCCAAGATCGACCTCCAGGCCAAGCTCCAGCTCAAGTGCAACCTCTGCTACGACCGCACGGCCTACGGCCTGGCCCCGATGTGCGCGACCGTCTGCCCGACCGGGGCGCTGTTCTACGGAACCCTCGAAGAGCTGCGGGCCGAGCGGCCCGGGGTGCAGGTCGCGGACTCCTTCGTCTTCGGTGACGTGGTGGTCTCCACCGGCGTGGCCATGGTGGTCCCCGCCGAGAAGGTCCAGTGGCCGGTGCCGGGCGGTCTGCCCGTCGTCGAGGTGAACGGAGTCGACGTCCGATGAGCGTGACCGAACAGCCCGCCCCGGGCGGCTCCGGGCCGGATCCCGAGGAGGACGCCGCCCAGACCGCGCTGCGGGACCGGATCAGCGCCGACTCGCTGACCACCCGCCGGGACTACCTGCGGATCGTGGCCACCGTCTCGGGCGGCCTCGCCATCGGCGGGGTCGGGGTCGCGGCCGGGATCCTGCACCGGCACGGGGACAGCGACACCCTGCCGGAGACGAAGAAGGTCGCCGACCGGATCGCCCCCGGCGAGTCCGTGGCCTTCCGCTTCCCCGGCGACGAGGACCGGGCCCTGGCCGTCCGGCTCGGCGACGGCACCCTGGTCGGGTACTCGGCGGTGTGCACGCACCTGGCGTGCGCGGTGCTGTGGCGCGAGGACCGGGGGCCGGACGGCGAGCTGTACTGCCCGTGCCACGAGGGCGTGTTCGACGCCCGCAGCGGGGAGGTGACGGCCGGTCCGCCGCCGCGCCCGCTCCCCAGGATCTTCCTGACCGAGCAGCTCGACGGCAGCGTGTGGGCCGTGGCGACCGCCCGGTCGGGGGAGCCGGCCAAGGACGCCCTGTGCCGGCAGTTCCGCGACTCCCGTCCCGAGATGGCCGAACGCCTCGGCTGTCCCGGCACGGGTCGCGACGGCGCCACCGAGAGCAGGCGAGCGACATGAGCGCGAGCGAAGGCGACCGCCCGGAGTTCCACCCGGGCAGCGCGCAGCCCCGACTCAACCGCCCGGTCCGCGAGCGGTACCCGCAGATCCGCCCCACCAGCGGCTACGGGGACCCCCGGGTCCGGCACACGGGTCCGGGGCCCGGCGCGGGCAGCGAACAGGAACCGGAACGGTCCTCGAAGCTCAACGCCCGGCTGGCCCTGGCCCTCACCGTGGTCGTCGGCCAGCTCTGGGGGCTGACCGTGACCGTCAACGAGTGGATGCGCGGCAACACCGGCACGGCCTGGTGGGGGGCGGGATTCCTGGTCCTGTCCTTCCTGGTGGTGCTGGTGCTGTGGCTCCTCGACCCGAAGGACCGATGACCGATGTCCATACCCACCCCCACCCCGAGGGCCACCGGCCCGGCGCCCGTCGGCGGCGACAGCTACAAGCCCGGCAGCACGATCAGCGACTGGCGGCCGGAGGACGAGGGCTTCTGGGCCGCCACCGGACGCAAGGTGGCCCAGCGCAACCTGTGGATCTCGGTGCCGGCGCTGATGCTGGGCTTCGTGGTCTGGCAGGTCTGGTCGGTGACCGTGGTCCGCCTGAACGACGTGGGCTTCGGGTTCACCAAGTCCCAACTGTTCTGGCTGACGGCCATCCCCGGCATCACGGGCGGCACGTTCCGGATCCTGTACACCTTCATCGGGCCGATCTTCGGGGAGCGGAAGTTCACCGCGTTCTCCACGATCATCCTGGTGGGCCCGATGCTGTGGCTCGGGTTCGCGCTCCAGGACACCGGTACCCCGTACTGGGAGCTGGCGCTGATCGCCGCGGTCTGCGGCATCGGCGGCGCCAACTTCGCCTCCTCGATGGCGAACATCGGCTTCTTCTTCCCGAAGCGGGAGAAGGGCAGCGCGAACGGGCTCAACGGCGGCCTGGGCAACCTGGGCGTCTCGGTCGTGCAGCTGGTGGCGCCGCTGGTGATCACGGCGGCGGTGCTCGGCGCGCCGGCCGGCGGCCCGCAGCGGGACACCAAGAAGAACACCGACATCTGGCTCCAGAACGGGGCCTTCCTGTGGGTGCCGCTGCTGGTGATCATGGCCCTGCTGGCCTGGTTCCTGATGAACGACCTCAAGGTCGCCGCGGCCCCGTTCAGCCAGCAGAAGATCATCTTCAAGCGCAAGCACAACTGGCTGATGACCTGGCTCTACGTGGGCACCTTCGGGTCCTTCATCGGCTTCGCGGCCGGTCTGCCGCTGCTGATCAAGAACAATTTCGAGGCCCAGGGCTACCAGGCCACCACCTACGCCTGGATCGGCCCGTTCGTCGGCGCCGTCATGCGCTGGGCGGGCGGCTGGCTCTCGGACCGGATCGGCGGCGCGCGGGTCACCATGCTCTCGTTCGTCGGCATGGCGGTGGCCCTGGTCGTGGTGATCTTCGCCCTGCCCTCGGGCGGTGACGCGGGCAGCTTCTGGGCCTTCTTCATCGGCTTCCTCGTCGCCTTCGCCTTCTCGGGCCTGGGCAACGGCTCCACCTTCCGGCAGATCCCGGTGATCTTCCGCGACCACCACGCGCGGACGGCGGCGGGCAGGGGCCCGGAGGCGCAGGCCGCCGCGATCAAGCAGGCCGAGATGGAGTCCGGCGCGGTCGTCGGCTTCTCCTCCGCGATCGCGGCCTACGGGTTCTTCTTCATCCCCGCCATGTTCGCGAACCTTGCGGTCACCACGGCCCTGTGGATCTTCATCGGGTTCTACGTGACCTGCCTGGCCGTGTGCTGGTGGTACTACGCCCGCAAGGGCGCCGAGGCCCCGAGCTGACCCCCGCGCGGACGCCCGGGCAGGGACGTCCGCGCGAGGGAACACCCGGGCCGGGGGCGCCGGGGCGGCCACGGACCGCCCCGGCGCCCCCGGACGTACCCTGGGGGGATGAGCGACACCCCCCGTCCCGAGACCGGCCCGGCGGCCGAGACCGCCGAGACCGCCGCCCCGACCCGGCCCCGGCCCCGGATCGACTTCGACGACCCGCTGGACCGGCGGTCCGCCGACGACACCGACCGCGGCTGGGGCGAACGCCCGAGCGGCGGCGCCTCGGCCGACCTCGCGCGCTTCCTCGACGAGAAGCCCCCGCACCACGTCTGAGCCCGCGCGGACGGACCTCAGAACCCGGTCGACCCCGTCGAACCGGTGCCGCCCGAGGTCCCCGAACCGCCGGCGCCGCCGGAGCGCTGCGCGACGAGGGTGTCGCGGATCTCCTTGAGCACCTCCAGCTCGGTGATCTCCATGGTCTCCTTCACGCCCTCCTTGGCCTTGCGGCGGTCCTCCTGCCGGGCCAGGTACTTCGCCATCGGCAGCACCATCAGGAAGTACACGACGCCCGCGGTGATGAGGAACGACAGGGTGGCGTTGAGGACCGATCCCCAGAGGATGTTCACGCCCTCGACGACCTCGCCCTTGCCGTCCACGCGGCAGGGTCCCTTGAGGCAGGACGAGTAGGTGTCCAGGTTCTTCGTCCCGATCGCGCCCACGAGCGGGCTGATGATGCCCTTCACCACCGAGTTCACGATGTTGGTGAAGGCGGCGCCGATCACGACGGCGACCGCGAGGTCCACCACGTTGCCGCGCATCAGGAAGGCCCTGAAGCCCGCCAGGACGCTCTCCTTCTTCTTCTCGCTCACCACTGAGCCTCTCTGTACGAGTCCGGACCGTTGCGCTACCTATGGCAGTCCGGGGCCGGTGTGTCCAATCCGGCCACGCTCGCAGGTGACTTGACCGCCGGTCCGTTCGATTCGCCACCGGGCCGGGGGCCGGGGTCGCGGGGTCTCTCGGAGGCGCCGGCGAGCAGCAGCACGAGGGCCGCGAGCAGCCCCGCCGCCACCGGCCGGGCCCGCACCCCCGCGAGCCCCCCGCGCCCCCGTCGACGGACCCGCACGGGCGCGAACGCGGGCACCGCGCGCCCCGGCCCCGCCCGGCTCCGACCGCCCGCCCGGTCCGGGCCGGCCGCCGGGCCCGCGTGCTCCGCGTGCTCCGGTCGGGTCGGTGTGCGGGCCGGCGTGCGGGTCCCCGGGTAGCGGGGCAGCGCGGCGCGTTCGGCGTGCGGGTTCGGGTGCGGGTTCGGGGCCGAGGTCGGGGTTCGGGACATGGCGGGTACCGCCCTTCGGGTGCGGGTCACGGGTCACGCGCCCCGGACCTGCGCCCGGGGCCCCGTCAGCTTCCCGCGTTCCGCCCCCGCCCGCTCGACCCTGTGGACAACCCCCCGGCCTGTGGACAGAGGGTTCACCCACACCCGTCACAGGTGTCGCAGCTTCTCCGGATTGCGCACGACCGGGACCTCCGCGATCCGACCGTCCGCGCCGCACTCCATCACCGCCACCGAGTCCACCGACCCGTCCGGCAGCCGCAGCAGCACGCCCGGCTGCCCGTCCACGTCCACCGCCTCGGCCGCGAGCCCCGCGACCTCCGGCCGGGCGAGCACCCCGAGCAGGAACCGGACCACGTTCTCCGGGCCCGACACCGGCCGCACGGCCGCCCGGATCAGCCCGCCGCCGTCCGTCCACAGGGTCACGTCCGGCGCCAACAGCCCCAGCATCCGGTGCAGGTCCCCGCCCGTCGCCGCGGTGAGGAACTCGTCGGTGACCGCCCGGCGCACGCCCGCCGGCGCCTCGAAGCGCGGGCGCCGGGCCCGGACGGCCGCCTTGGCCCGGTGCCCGGTCTGGCGCACCGAGGGTTCGGAGCGGTCCAGGATCGAGGCCACCTCCCGGTAGGGGTAACCGAAGACCTCGTGCAGCACGAACACCGCGCGTTCCACCGGCGACAGGCTCTCCAGCACCACCATCACCGCCGTGGACACCGAGTCCGCCAACTCGACCGCCGCCGCCCCGTCCGCCGGCTCCGCGGCCCCGGCCGCGGTGACCAGGGGCTCGGGCAGCCACGGCCCGACGTAGGTCACACGCCGGGCCGCCGCCGAGTCCAGCCGGTTCAGCGCCAGGTTGGTGACCACGCGGGCCAGCCAGGCCGGCGGGTTCTCCACCGCCTCCCGGTCGGCGGCGTCCCACCGGATCCACGCCTCCTGCACCAGGTCCTCGGCGTCCGCGACCCCGCCCGTGATCCGGTAGGCGATCGCGAACAGGCGCCGGCGCTGCCCCTCGAACAGCTCCGCCCCGGCCTCCCGCCCGCCCGTGTCCCGCCCCGCGCCCGTCCCCGCGCCCGTCTCCGTGTCCCGCGTCACGTCGTCCCCCGTGGTCGTCCCCGCGACCGCCGGCGGCGGTCACCGGGGCGACGGTACGGCACACGCGGTCGAGAAGCCCTGACTCGTCAGGCCGAAGGCCCGGTTCGCCCGCGAGCGCCAGTTCTCCAGCCCCACGATCGCCGTCAGCTCCACGTACGCGGCCTCGCCCAGCTCCGCGATCACGCGGTGCGCCAGCTCCTCGTGCACCTCCGGTTCGGTCGCCGTCATCGCCTCCGCGTACTCCATGACCAGCAGTTCCCGTTCGCCGTACACGCCCTCGGTCTCGCGCCAACGGGGCACGGCCTCGATCCGCTCCTTCGACAGCCCGCGCTCGTGGCTCTCCCAGTAGCCGAAGTCCACGCACCACGAGCAGTTCAGCCGGACGGCCGCCGCCAGCACGGCGAGCTGCTTGAGCTCCCCGTCCAGCGCGTCCCACTTGGCGACCGAGCGCTCCATGGCGAAGTAGGTCGAGAGCACCCTGGTGTTGTGCCCGTAGGCCAGGCCGGGCTCCAGCACCTTCCCGAAGTCCCGGCGCGACCACCAGCCGCCGATCCGCAGCAGCAGCGAGGGGCGGGGGGCGAGCGACACGTACGGCATGGTCGGGTCCTTCCGGTCGGTGACGCGCCCTGCGCGCGCCCTCACCCGGTGGACCGGACGGGCCGCCCGGATGTGACAGGGCGGCCGAGGTTTTTCTCGGGAGGTTCGCGGAGCGTCTCCCTCCGCCGGCCCGGGGAACCGATCCCGCCGTACGGACGTGAAGTGTTCATGTCGGACGAGCTCCCTATGATGCGTGCTTCGACACCCTCGAACACCGCCCCCAAGGAGACGACGCATGGCGCAGTACGGCCCCGGTCCGGGTCAGCCCCCGCCGAACAACCCCTACGGCCAGTCGGGCAACCCGTACGGCCAGTCGGGCAACCCCTACGGTCCCGGCCCCGGTCAGCCGGGCCCGCCGCCCGGGAACCCGTACGGGCAGCCGGGCCCGCCGCCCGGCAATCCCTACGGCGGCCCGGGGCAGCCCCCGCCGCCGCCCGGCGGCTGGGGCGGTCCGCCGCCCGGCCGGCCGACCCCGCCGCCCGGCAAGGGCAAGGGCCTGGTGAGCGTGCTCGTGCTGCTCGTGCTGCTGATAGGCGCCGGCTACGGGCTCTCGAAGATCGTCGGCGACGACAAGGGCGGCTCCGACAAGCCCACCGCCTCGCCCTCCGCCTCGCACTCCTCCTCCAAGGGGGAGAAGGCCGGTCCGTGGAAGGTCGGGGACTGCGGCGGACCCGACCCCGAGGACCGGCCGGACGGCTACACGGACTTCGACTGCGACGAGTCCGGCGCCACCTTCAAGGCCCTGGAGGTGCAGGAGGCGAGCATCCTGCCCGGCTCCGTGCAGTGCCCCGCCGGCACCGACCTGATCATCCAGGTCAAGCGCACCTTCGGCGGCAACAAGGACGGCGGCCTGCCCACCCAGACGGTCTGCGGCCGCAACCTCAAGGACCCGCACCCCGGTGACGCGGGCGCCGGCGGCGGCCAGCTCGTCAAGGGCGACTGCATCACCGAGACCGCCAAGGAAGTGGCCTGCGCGAGCGCCGGCAGCGGCGCCTACAAGGTCCTCGACCTGGTCAAGCTGGAGTCCCAGTGCCCGGCCGGCACCACCGAGCCGATGAAGCTGACCATGTCCATCGGCCGCCCCTTCGACGTGATCTGCGCGAAGCCCGCGTAAGGGCGGCGCACGCCGACGCCCGCACGCCGACGCCCCGCCCCGACCGGAGGAGACCGGTCGGATCGGGGCGTCTCGCGCGTCGGGCGCGGGCGGGTGCCTACGGCAGTTCGATGCCCAGGTCCCAGCCGTCGTGCGCGTGGGTGCACAGGCAGTCGCGGTCGGCCGACGGCGGCAGCGCCGTCACCGCGTCGAAGAGCACCTCGCGCAGCCGGCCCACGTTCTCGCCGAAGACCTTCAGCACCTCGGTGTGCGAGACGCCGTCGCCGGTCTCCGCGCCCGCGTCCAGGTCCGTGACCAGGGCGATCGAGGTGTAGCACAGGCCCAGCTCGCGGGCCAGGATGGCCTCGGGGTGGCCGGTCATGCCCACGATGGACCAGCCCATCGCGGCGTGGAAGCGGGATTCGGCGCGGGTCGAGAAGCGCGGGCCCTCGATGACGACCATGGTGCCGCCGTCCACCGGCTCCCAGTCCCGTCCCCGGGCCGCCGCCAGCGCGACCTGACGCCCGACCGGGCAGTAGGGGTCGGCGAAGGTGGTGTGCACGACGTTGGGCACGGTGCCGTCCGGCAGCGGCAGCCCGTCGAAGAAGGTGCCCACGCGGGCCTTGGTGCGGTCCACGAGCTGGTCGGGGACGAGCAGGGTGCCCGGCCCGAACTCCTCGCGTAGCCCGCCGACGGCGCAGGGCCCGAGCACCTGGCGCACGCCCAGGGAGCGCAGCGCCCACAGGTTGGCCCGGTAGTTGATCCGGTTCGGCGGGACCTTGTGGTCGCGGCCGTGTCGGGGCACGAAGGCGACCTTGCGGCCGGCCAGCTCGCCGAGGAAGACGGAGTCGCTGGGGGCGCCGTACGGGGTCTCCACGGCGACCTCGGTCACGTCCTCCAGGAAGGAGTAGAACCCGGACCCGCCGATGACGCCGATCTCTGCGTTGCTCATGACAGCGTTGCTCATGGCGCCCACAGTATCCGGGCACGCCGAAGGCCCCGCTGCCCGCCCGGGACCTGTTCGGTCCGGGGTGGTGCGGGGCCCGGCGTGGCCTGGTGCGCGCGTTTAGGCGGCGGGGGTGGAGGAGCTCGTGCTCGACGCGGCCGGGGCGGCGGTCGAGGTGGTGCTCGACGTTCCCGAGGTGGTCGACGCGGACGAGGTCTTCGAGGACGAGGCCGGCGTGGAGCTCGACGAGGAGCCGCGGCTGTCGTTCCGGTAGAAACCGGAGCCCTTGAAGACGATCCCGACGGCGGAGAACACCTTCTTGAGGCGTCCCTGGCAGCTCGGGCACTCGGTCAGCGCGTCGTCGGTGAACTTCTGCACGGCCTCAAGGCCCTCACCGCACTCGGTGCACTGGTACTGGTAGGTCGGCACGAATTTCCTCCTGGCACTCTGACTCGATGAGTGCTAACGACGGTCCATGGTGACGTATTCCGCCCGTTCAGTCCACCGTCACCGGGACGCGGTGACCGACGCCACGCTCGCGCGCGGCCCCGGAACCCTTGTCCGCCATGGCCTTCGGGCTCTCCACGGTCATCTCGGGAGAAGAATCGGACGCC
Organism: Streptomyces dryopteridis; assembly: GCF_049606955.1. Lineage (NCBI taxonomy): Bacteria > Bacillati > Actinomycetota > Actinomycetes > Kitasatosporales > Streptomycetaceae > Streptomyces > Streptomyces dryopteridis. The sequence continues at coordinate 3,535,700 of NZ_CP187113.1, forward strand.
ACCGTTCCGTGGCTCCGGTCGGCCTGTCCGGCCTGCGGCGCGGACTTGCTGACGATCCGGCTCGGGCCGTGCGGGGCCAGCTTGGAACGCAGCGCGAGCACGGTCAGCAGGGCCAGCACGGTCGCGCCGGCGGGCACCAGGAAGCCGTACGTGGAGCCGTGGGCGTCGGTCAGGCGACCGGCCACGGTCATCGCGCCGGCCTGGCCGAAGGCGACCGCGCCGGTGAGCCAGGTGAACGCCTCGGTGCGGGCGTTGTGCGGGACCAGGGTCTCGACCATGGTGTAGCCGGTGATCAGGGCCGGGGCGATGCACAGGCCGACGATCAGGCCGAGGGCGCCGAGCAGGATCGCCGAGTCGGCGGTCCACAGCAGCGAGGCCGCGGCGGCGAGGCCGACGTAGCCGAGGATCAGGCGGCGGCGCGGGCCGATCTTCCAGGCGATCATGCCGCAGGCGATGCCGGCGATCATGTTACCGCCGGCGAAGACGCCGTACAGCAGGCCGTTGGCGCCCGGGTTGCCGATCTCCTGGGAGAACGCGGCCAGCGAGACCTGCATGCCGCCGAAGACGGCGCCGATGCCGACGAACGCGATGATCAGGACGCGCAGACCGGGGACGGACAGCGCGGAGGCGTGCTTCTGGCCGTCCGCCGAGTGCCGGCCGTGGGGCTTGGGCTGGGAGGAGCGGCGGGCCGCGAAGAACAGGCCGCCGAACAGGGTCAGCGCGGCCTCGGCGACCAGACCGGCCGCCGGGTGGACGCCCGCGCACAGGGCGGTGGCCAGCACCGGGCCGACCACGAAGGTGAACTCGTCGGTGACCGACTCGAAGGCCGCGGCGGTGGGCATGAGCGCCGAGCGCTCGCCCTCCAGCTTCGCGGTCCAGCGGGCCCGCACCATCGGGCCGACCTGCGGCACCGAGCCACCGGTCAGCACGGCCGACAGGGCCAGGGCCCACAGCGGGGCGCCGAGCAGGGCCAGGGTGACGAGCAGGGCCACGGACGCGGCGTGCGCGAGGACCGCGGGGATCAGGACGGCGGCCTGGCCGAAGCGGTCGGCGAGCTTGCCCATCTGCGGGGCGAGCAGGGCCATGGAGACACCGGTGACGGCGCCGATGATGCCCGCGTCGCCGTAGGAGCCGGTGGTGTGCTGCACGAGCAGCAGGATGCCGATGGCCAGCATCGCGAAGGGCTGGCGGGCGGCGAACCCGGGGAGGACGAAGCCCAGCGCGCCGGGGGTGCGCAGGAGCTGTCCGTAGCCGACCTTGGCCTTCGTGGGGCGGTCGGCGGCGGGGGAGGAGTTCTCGGACTTGTCGTGCTGGTCGGTCGTGACGGATGCCACGGCCTTGCCTTTCCACCGCCTGGTAGAGCGTCCCCGTCTGCGGACGACACGGCCTGTGGGTCGTGCCCGTACATGTGGGAGCTCCGAGAGCTGTCCTCTTGCGCCGGACCGAGTGATACCGGGGACCCACTGCGGGGGGTGCCACGGCCGCCGAGCGGTCGCGCCAGCTCTGCGTCAGGCAGAGTTGGTTCGATGTGTGTCCTTCGATCGTACAGGGGAAAAAGGGGACACGCCCTGTGATTGTGCTGACAAGGCGTGTCTTCACCTGCGATTAACGGGGACTTCACATCCCCCGATCTTGGAAACCGGCGTGAAAGCTGCGGTTTCCCTCGGTAAGGCGGCCGGATTCGTACGGATTTCGCAGCTCCGCCCGGTCTGTCAGGTACGTGACGAAGATCGCCGGGCGCCCGGCCCCGCGCCCGTGCCCGACCCGTGCCCGGCCCGCGCGCCGCCGCCGGCCGCGTGTCCGGCCACCGCGCCCGTCGTGCCCAGCCACCCGGCCAGCTTGCCGCCGCGCGCCACCGCCCGCAGCCGCTCCTCCGCCGCGTCCCGCACCGGGTCCGTGGCCACCACCAGCAGCTCGTCCCCGCGCCGCAGCACGGTCGAGGGCTGCGGCACGAAGCTCTCCGCGTCCCGCACCACCAGGGTCACCGAGGCCCCGGCCGGCAGTCGCAGCTCGTGGATCTCCACGCCGTGCATCTTCGAGGCGGCCGGGATCGAGAACGACAGCAGGTGCCCGCGCAGCTTCTCCAGCGGCGCCGACTCGATGCCGAGGTCGGACGCGGCCTCCGCCGGATCGCCCAGCCGCAGCTTGCGCGCCAGCCAGGGCAGCGTCGGCCCCTGCACCAGCGTGTAGACCACCACGAGCACGAAGACGATGTTGAACACCCGGTCGCTGCCCTCGATCCCCGACACCATCGGGATCGTGGCCAGGATGATGGGGACGGCGCCGCGCAGGCCCGCCCACGACATCAGCGTCTGCTCCTGCCACGGCACCCGGAACGGCAGCAGCGAGACGAAGACCTCCAGGGGCCGCGCCACCATCGTCAGCACCAGACCGATGACCACCGCCGGCCAGAAGTCGTTCACCAGCTCGTGCGGCGTCACCAACAGGCCCAACAGGACGAACATGCCGATCTGGGCGATCCAGCCGAGCCCGTCGGCGAAGCCCCGGGTCGCCTGCCAGTGCGGCAACTTCGCGTTGCCCAGCACCATCGCGGTCAGGTAGACGGCGAGGAAGCCCGAACCGTGCGCCATCGCGCCCGCCGCGTACGCCGCCACCGCGATCGCCATCACGGCGATCGGGTACAGGCCGGAGGCCGGCAGGGCCACGTGCCGCAGCCCGTACGCGCCGAGGAAGCCCACCGCGAGACCGATCGTGGCGCCGATCGCCAGCTCCAGGGCTATCTTCCCGAGCAGCAGGTACCAGTCGTCCACCGGGCCGACGGTCGCGAACGCCACGACGAGGATGACCACCGGCGCGTCGTTGAAGCCGGACTCGGCCTCCAGTACGCCCGTCACCCGCGAGGGCAGGGGCACCTTGCGCAGCACCGAGAACACGGCCGCCGCGTCCGTCGAGGAGACCACCGCGCCGATCAACAGCGCCTGCCGCCACTCCAGCCCCACGAGGTAGTGCGCGCCGGCGGCGGTCACCCCGACGCTGATGGCCACGCCGACCAGAGAGAGCATCACGGCCGCGGGCAGGGCCGGTTTGATCTCTTTCCACTTCGTGCCCAGACCGCCCTCGGCCAGGATGACGACCAGGGCGGCGTAGCCGATGACCTGCGTGAGCTCGGCGTTGTCGAACGTGACGTTGCCGATGCCGTCCTGACCCATGGCTATGCCTATGCCGAGGTAGATCAGAAGGCTCGGCAGGCCGCTTCGGGACGACACGCGCACCGCCGCCACGGCGACGAGGAGCACGAGCGAGCAGACCAGCAGGAGCTCGTTGAGCTGGTGGACGGTCAGCGATCAACCCTTTCCTCGGGGCACCCGCCGGCCGGGGCCGCCGGCATCGAACCGACGGGCGCGGCGCGTTCGGGCGCGCGACACAAGTACTTCGTTACCTTACCTAATCTTTGACGGTTCCTTGACGCCTCTCACCACATTGTGAAACGCCTGTTCGGCGTAGTGCTCGGTGTGTCGGGACTTCCTGCGGCCACCTGGGGGAAGGGACCGGCGGGTCCTGCGCCTATGGTTGCTCCCAGCACTCAGGACCACCCTGCCCCTCTAAGGACAGCGATGCCCGCCACAGAATCCGCTCCCTCCACCAAGAAGAAGGGACGACGCGCCCGTCTGATCGTGCTCCTCCTGGTGCTGGTACTCGTCGCGGGCCTCGGCTACGGGGCGTACTGGACCGTGGACAACGTCCGGGCCTCGTACCCCCAGACCAGCGGCGAACTGGCCGTCCCCGGCCTGGCCAAGCCCGTCGAGGTCAAGCGCGACGCCAACGGCATTCCGCAGCTCTACGCGGACACCGACGAGGACCTCTTCCGCGCCCAGGGCTACGTGCACGCCCAGGACCGCTTCTGGGAGATGGACGTCCGCCGGCACATGACCTCCGGGCGCCTCTCCGAGATGTTCGGCGAGGGCCAGGTCGAGACCGACGCCTTCCTGCGCACCCTGGGCTGGCGCAAGGTCGCCCAGGAGGAGTGGGACAAGAAGCTCAGCCCCGAGACCAAGAAGTTCCTCACCGCCTACGCCGACGGGGTCAACGCCTGGCTCAAGGGCAAGTCCGGCAAGGACCTGTCCGTCGAGCACGCCGCGCTGAAGCTGACCGAGGACTACGTGCCCGAGCAGTGGTCGCCGGTGGACTCGGTGGCCTGGCTCAAGGCCATGGCCTGGGACCTGCGCGGGAACATGCAGGACGAGATCGACCGCGCGCTGATGGCGGGCAAGCTGACGCAGGCGCAGATCGACCAGCTCTACCCGCCGTACCCCTTCGAGCGGAACCGGCCGATCGTGGACGGCGGCAAGGTCGGCACCGAGGGCTTCACCGCCGCCAAGGGCGACGGCGACACGGGCACGGGCACGGGCAACGGGACCTCGGGCACCGGCGGCACCGGCACCAACGGCACGGGCGGCACCGGGACCAACGGCCTCGCCCCGCAGACCTCCGGCACCAATTCCCTGCCCGGCGCCGCCGAGGGCGTCCGCGCCCAGCTCGGCGCCCTGGCCAGGACCCTGGACCAGGTCCCGGCGATCCTCGGCCCGAACGGCTCCGGCATCGGCTCGAACTCCTGGGTGGTCTCGGGCAAGTACACGACCACCGGCAAGCCGCTGCTCGCCAACGACCCGCACCTCTCCCCGCAGCTGCCCTCCGTCTGGTACCAGATGGGCCTGCACTGCAAGACGAAGTCCGCCGCGTGCAGCTTCGACGTGGCCGGGTTCACCTTCTCCGGGATGCCCGGCGTGGTCATCGGCCACAACGGCGACATCGCGTGGGGCATGACGAACCTGGGCGCCGACGTGAGCGACCTGTTCCTGGAGCAGGTCCGCCCCGACGGCTACCTGCGCGACGGCAAGACCGTCCCGTTCACCACCCGCGAAGAGGTCATCAAGGTCGCGGGCGGCGAGAGCAAGAAGATCACCGTGCGCTCCACCGGGAACGGCCCGCTGATCTCCGACCGCAGCTCCGAGCTGTCCACCGTCGGCGTCCGAGCCCCCGTGGACGGCTCCGCCCCCGACCGGGGCAACGGCTACGGCATCGCGCTGCGCTGGACCGCCCTGGACCCGGGCAAGTCCATGGACGCCGTCTTCAAGATCGACCGCGCCAAGGACTTCACCGGCTTCCGCGCGGCGGCCGCCGAGTTCGAGGTCCCCTCGCAGAACCTGATCTACGCGGACAACAAGGGCCAGTACGGCAACATCGGCTACCAGGCCCCGGGCCGCATCCCGATCCGCGGCAAGGGCGACGGGCGTAGCCCGGCCCCCGGCTGGGACTCGGCGTACGCGTGGAAGGCCGACTCCAAGGGCGCCAAGCCCAAGGAGGACCCTGACGGCACGGGTACCGGCACGGGCACGGGCACCGGAACGGGTACCGGCACCGGCACGGGCACGGGCACCGGCACCGGCACCGGGACGGGCACCGCCCGCGACGGCGACGGCGGCTGGATCCCGCAGGACGAGCTGCCCTGGGAGCTGAACCCGGCCCGCGGCTACATCGTCACGGCGAACCAGGCCGTCATCAAGTCGACCCCGGCCGCCGACAAGGACAAGGGCACGGGCAACGGCACGGGCACCGGGACCGGCAACGGCACGGGCACCGGCACGGGCACGGGCAACGGTCCCGGCGCGAGCGCCGGCGGCTACCCGTACACCCTGACCACCGACTGGGGCTACGGCACCCGCTCGCAGCGGATCAACGACCTCATCGAGGCGAAGATCAAGGGCGGCGGCAAGATCTCCACCGACGACATGCGCACCATGCAGATGGACAACAGCAGCGAGATCGCCACGCTGCTCACCCCCATCCTGCTGAAGATCGACGTCGACGACCCGGAGGTCCGCGAGGCCCAGCGCCTGCTGGAGGGCTGGAACTACACGCAGGAGCCCGACTCGGCCGCCGCCGCGTACTTCAACGCCGTCTGGCGCAACATCCTGAAGCTGGCCTTCGGCGACAAGATGCCCAAGGAGCTGCGGGTCGAGGGCTCCTGCGCCAACGTCCCGGCCAACGCCGCCGGCCCCGCCGACGACCTGTCCCGGGTGGTCCGCGAGTGCGGCGAGCGCGGTCCGGACTCGGCGCAGCCCGACGGCGGCGACCGCTGGTTCGAGGTGGTCCGCAACCTGCTGAAGGACGAGAAGTCGCCGTGGTGGAAGGCCCCCGGGACCCGCAAGGCCCCCGAGGCCACCACCCGTGACCAGCTCTTCGCCCGGGCCATGACGGACGCGCGCTGGGAGCTGACGGCCACCCTCGGCAAGGACACCGACGCCTGGTCCTGGGGCCGGCTGCACCAGCTGACCCTGAAGAACCAGACCCTGGGCACCGAGGGCCCCTCCGCCGTGAAGTGGCTGCTCAACCGGGGTCCGTGGAACCTGGGCGGCGGCGAGGCCACGGTCAACGCCACCGGCTGGAACGCGTCCTCGGGCTACGGGGTGACCTGGGTGCCGTCCATGCGGATGGTCGTGAACCTCAAGGACCTGGACAAGTCCCGCTGGATCAACCTGACCGGGGCCTCCGGGCACGCGTACCACCCGAACTACTACGACCAGACCGACATGTGGGCCAAGGGCGAACTGCTCGACTGGCCGTTCGGGAAGGCCGCGGTGGACAAGGCCACCGTCGACACCCTCACGCTGACCCCGGGCAACTGACCCGGGGGCGCGTGACGGCGAGCTAGCGAAAGCGCCGGACCCCCGAGGGGGTGACGGCGGCGCGCACGGGGTGGTCGTGCGGTTCCTCCGGGACCCGCGCGACCACCTCGTCGTCGTAGAGGAGCACCACCAGGGCCGGGTTCCGGCCGGCCGCCGCGAGCCGGGCCAGCACCCGGTCGTAGCTGCCGCCGCCCCGGCCCAGCCGCATCCCGCGCCCGTCCACGGCCAGCCCGGGCAGCAGCACGGCGTCCGCGTCCAGCACGGCCGCCGGCCCGAGCGGCCTCCCGGCGGGCTCCCACAGCCGCAGCCGGCTGCCCTCCCGCCCGGCCGCGACCAGGGCCCCGGGCCCCTCGTAGGGGGCCCAGTCCAGGTCGTCGTCGGGCAGCAGCACGGGCAGCAGCACGCGGACCCCGGCCGTGCGCAGGGCGTCGAGCAGGGCGCGGGTGCCGGGTTCGGTGCCGACGGAGACGTACGCGGCGACGGTGCGGGCCCCGGCCAGTTCGGGCAGGGCGGCGGCGCGGCCGGCGAGGGCGTCGGCGTCGGCGGCGCGATCCTCGGGGGAGCGGGCGCGGCGGGCGCGCAGGAGCTCGCGCCGGAGCGCGGCCTTGGCGGCGGGGTCGGCGGGGTCGGTGGGGCCGTCGGGGTGGGGCTGGGGGGTCGGGTGGGGCTGCACGCCGGCTCGATTCCGTCTCTTAGCGGGACAAGTACTGAGGAATTTCCCTGAGGCACATGTTCGACCCAGGTGCACCCTCTATCGTGCTGACCATGACTCCGTCGCGCCCCGTGATCAAGAAGGCCGTCATTCCGGCCGCAGGGCTGGGCACCCGTTTCCTGCCCGCGACCAAGGCCACGCCGAAGGAGATGCTCCCGGTCGTGGACAAGCCGGCCATCCAGTACGTGGTGGAGGAGGCGGTGGCGGCGGGGCTGGACGACGTGCTCATGATCACGGGTCGCAACAAGCGTCCGCTGGAGGACCACTTCGACCGCAACCACGAGCTGGAGTCCGCGCTGATCGCCAAGGGCGACGACGACCGGCTCAAGAAGGTCCAGGAGTCCAGCGACCTCGCCACCATGCACTACGTCCGCCAAGGCGACCCGCGCGGCCTCGGGCACGCGGTGCTGTGCGCGGAGCCGCACGTGGGCCGCGAGCCCTTCGCGGTGCTCCTCGGCGACGACCTGATCGACCCGCGCGACCCGCTGCTGTCCCGGATGACGCGGGTGCGCGAGCTGCTCGGCGGCACCGTGATCGCGTTGATGGAGGTCGAGCCGGAGCAGATCCGGTTGTACGGCTGCGCCGCCGTGACCCCGACGGACGACGCGGACGTGGTCCGCGTGACCGGCCTGATCGAGAAGCCGGAGCCGGGCGAGGCGCCCAGCAATTACGCGGTCATCGGACGGTATGTCCTCGACCCGGCGATCTTCGACATACTGCGGGAGACGCAGCCGGGCCGCGGCGGGGAGATCCAGCTCACCGACGCCCTGCAGAAGCTGGCCGCCGACGAGAGCGTCGGCGGTCCGGTGCACGGCGTGGTCTTCCGGGGCCGGCGCTACGACACCGGGGACCGCGGCGACTGGCTGCGGGCCATCGTCCGTCTCGCCTGCGAGCGCGAGGACCTGGGCCCCGAGTTCCGCACCTGGCTGCGGACGTTCGTCACGGAGGAGATGGAGCAGTCTTGAGCAACACCGCACCGCAGGACCCCACCGCCCGGCTCTGGTCGGTGGACGAGCACCTGGCCGACATCCTCGCGACGATCCGGCCGCTGGAGCCGATCGAGCTTCAGCTCCTCGACGCGCAGGGCTGCGTCCTGGTCGAGGACGTGACCGTGCCGGTCTCGCTGCCGCCCTTCGACAACAGCTCCATGGACGGGTACGCGGTGCGCGTGGCCGACGTGGCGGCGGCCACCGAGGAGCACCCGGCCGTGCTCACCGTGATCGGGGACGTGGCGGCGGGCAGCGGCGAGCTGCCCGAGGTCGGCCCCGGCGAGGCCGCCCGCATCATGACCGGCGCCCCGCTGCCGCCCGGCGCGGACGCGGTGGTCCCGGTGGAGTGGACGGACGGCGGCACCGGCGCGGGGGTCGGCGAGACCCTCGGCATGGTCCCGGCCGCCGACGCCCCGGAGGGCGCGGCGGGCGAGGTCCGCGTGCACCGTCCGGCGCGGACCCGGGAGCACGTGCGGGACAAGGGGAGCGACGTGCGGGCCGGGGACCTGGCGCTGGCCGCCGGCACCGTGCTCGGCCCGCCGCAGATCGCGCTGCTCGCGGCGATCGGCCGGGGCAGCGTCACGGTCCGCCCGCGTCCGCGGGTGGTCGTCATGTCCACCGGCAGCGAGTTGACCCAGCCGGGCGAGGAACTGCCCGCCGGCGCCATCTACGACTCCAACAGCTTCGCGCTGGCGGCGGCGGCCCGGGACGCCGGCGCCCTGGCCTACCGGGTCGGGGCGGTCGCCGACGACGCGGACGTGCTGCGGGACACCATCGAGGACCAGCTGATCCGGGCCGACCTGCTGGTCACCACGGGCGGGGTCAGCGTCGGCGCGTACGACGTGGTCAAGGAGGCCCTCGGCGGGGTCGGCGCGGCCGACCTGGGCCGCACCACCGCCTACGAGGGCGACGGAGCCGACTCGGACGGTGCGGACGACTCGGACGGGGCCGCGGGGACGGCCGGCGGGGGCGTGGACTTCCGCAAGCTCGCGATGCAGCCCGGCAAGCCGCAGGGCTTCGGCGCGATCGGCCCCGACCGCACCCCGCTGCTGGCGCTGCCCGGCAACCCGGTGTCCTCCTACGTCTCCTTCGAGTTGTTCGTGCGGCCCGCGATCCGCGCCCTGATGGGCCTGCCGGACCCGAGCCGGCCCACCGTGCGGGCGGTGCTGAAGGCGGACGCGGCCCTGCGGTCGCCGGCGGCCCGCCGGCAGTTCCTGCGCGGGGCCCACGACCCGGTCTCGGGCACGGTCTCCCCGGTCGGCGGATCGGGCTCGCACCTGATCGCCGCGCTCGCCCACGCGGACTGCCTGATCGTGGTCCCGGAGGACGTGGTGTCGGTGGAGCCGGGGACCGAGGTGGAGGTGGTCCTCCTCGGGTGAGGCGGGCCCCGGGCGGGTAGCGTGGGCCCCCACACAGAGGCCCCCCGCGTGACGCGCGGGGCCCCGATCGGGAGCGGTACCGCGCATGAGCACGCAGAGCAGGCTGACCCACATCGACGAGGCGGGCGCGGCCCGCATGGTCGACGTCTCGGCGAAGGACGTCACGACGCGCACCGCGCGCGCCAGTGGCCGCGTGCTGGTGGCGCCCCGGGTGATCGAACTGCTGCGGGGCGAGGGCGTGCCGAAGGGCGACGCCCTCGCCACCGCGCGGATCGCGGGGATCATGGGCGCGAAGAAGACCCCCGAACTGATCCCGCTGTGCCACCCGCTGGCCGTCTCGGGGGTCACGGTGGACCTGTCGGTCGCCGACGACGCGGTGGAGATCCTCGCCACCGTGAAGACCACCGACCGCACGGGCGTGGAGATGGAGGCCCTGACGGCGGTGGCGGTGGCCGGGCTGACGGTGATCGACATGGTGAAGGCCGTGGACAAGGGCGCCGTCATCACCGACGTGCGGGTCGAGGAGAAGACCGGCGGCAAGTCGGGCGACTGGAGCCGGGCGTGAGCCCGCGCGCCGGCGAGGCGCACAGCCACGCGCACGACGACGGCGCGCGCCCCGCGCCCGAACACACCCCGGACCGGGCGCCGGACGCGGCCCGCGCGCCGCGCGCGCTGGTGGTGACGGCCTCGAACCGCGCCTCGCGCGGGGTGTACGCCGACCGCGGCGGCCCGGTGCTGGCCGAGGGCCTGACGGGCCTGGGCTTCGCCGTGGACGGCCCGCTGGTGGTGCCGGACGGGGACCCCGTGGAGGCGGCGCTGCGCGAGGCGGTGGCGGCCGGCTACGACGTGGTGCTGACCACCGGCGGCACCGGCATCTCGCCCACCGACCGCACCCCGGACGCGACCGCGAAGGTGCTGGACTACGAGATCCCGGGGATCCCGCAGGCGATCCGCGCCGAGAACCTGGCGAAGGTGCCCACGGCCGCGCTCTCGCGGGGCCTGGCGGGCGTGGCCGGGCACACCCTGATCGTGAACCTGCCGGGTTCCACGGGCGGGGTGCGCGACGGGCTGACCGTCCTGTCCCGGATCCTGCTGCACGCGGTGGACCAGATCCGCGGCGGCGACCACCCACGAGCGGACGCGGGGAGCGGAAGCTGAACGGACCCTCTTGGCCGGTGACGCTGACCGACGGGGACGTCAGCCTCCGGCCGATACGTCTGCGCGACCACGCGGACTGGCGCGAGGTCAACCGGCGCAACCGGGACTGGCTGCGCCCGTGGGAGGCGACCGTGCCGCCGCCCGCCCCGTGGGGGCCGGTGGTGCGGCGTCCGACCTTCCGTCAGATGGTGCGCCACCTGCGGGCCGAGGCGAACGCGGGGCGGATGCTGCCGTTCGTCGTCGAGTACCGGGGGCGGCTGGTCGGGCAGTTGACGGTGGCCGGGATCACCTGGGGCTCGATGTGCGGGGCGCACGTGGGGTACTGGGTGGACCGGGAGGTGGCCGGGCGCGGGGTGATGCCGACGGCGGTGGCGCTGGCGGTGGACCACTGCTTCCGCAAGGTGGGGCTGCACCGGATCGAGGTGTGCGTGCGGCCGGAGAACGGGCCGAGCCGGCGGGTGGCGGAGAAGCTGGGCTTCCGCGAGGAGGGCCTGCGCCCGCGCTACCTGCACATCGACGGGGCCTGGCGGGACCACCTGGTGTACGCGTTGACGTCGGAGGAGGTGCCGGAGGGTCTGGTGAACCGCTGGCACGCGGCCCGGCACGCCAAGAAAAGCGAATAAGTGTTCGAATGTTTTCGGGAATCGACCATAATTCGATCCGGAGAATCACAAAAAAAGTCCGTGATATCAGCCGGATCGTGCGACACACCGAACCAATTGGCAGTTGGGCCCGCCCGCGCCCCTCTACGGTGTGAGGTGTGAGCAGCAGCGGCCTCATCTACGCAGTCATCGTGGGGGCCTGGGCCGCCTACTTGGTGCCCATGTGGCTCCGCAGGCAGGACGAGCTGAACGAGGCCCGTCCGACGGAACGCTTCTCCACCGCCATCCGGCTCCTGTCGGGTCGCGCGGGAATGGAGCGCCGGTACGCCAAGGACCTGCGGGAACGGGATGCCAAGGAGGCGGGGCAGCGGCCCCACGCGGACCCGGACGCCGTGACGGAACGAGTCGATTCCGTCGACGCCGACGTTCGGGCCTTCGGCATGCCCGCGCCCGGCGCGCACGCCGGTGAACCCGGCCAGGCCGGCCCGCCCCGCGCGCCCGTCCCCGAGACCCCGCCCACCCGCGCCGAACCCCGCTCCGTCACGGTCGAACGCGAACGCCGGGCCCGCCGCAAGCGCCGCTCCCGGGCCCTGGCCCGCCGCCGGCGCACCACCGCCCTGCTCTTCCTCCTCTTCACCGCCACCGCGCTCGCCGCCGTGGCCCTCGGCGGCCGCTTCCTGTGGCTGCCCGCCCTGCCCGCCGTCCTCCTGAGCGCCTACATCCTGCACCTGCGCGCGCAGGAACGCCGCCGCTTCGCGTTCACCATGGACCGCCAGCGCGCCGAGGCCGCCGCGCACCGCCTGCGCGAGAGCCGCGGCCTGCGCCGCCCCGAACCGGCACCCGTCTTCGACGAGGACACCCCCGAACCCGAACCCGCCCCCCGGCTCACCCCGCAGGAGGCCGGCCGGCGCGCCCTGGTCGAACAGACCGACCACGCCGAGTGGGTGGACCAACAGCGCGAACGCGAACGCGGCCCGGCGCGCGGCGAGAGCTGGGAACCCGTCCCGGTCCCGCTGCCCACGTACGTCACGGCCCCGGTCGCCCCCCGCGCCGGCGCCTCGCCCGCCGCCGACCCCTGGAGCCCCACCCGCTCCAGCAGCGCCGAACCCACCGACCCCCGCCTGCGCGCCCAGGGCGCCCGCCCGAAGCCCCCGCGCGAGGACCGCGCCCCCGAGGAGCGCCCGGCCCGCCCCCACCGCCCCCGCGACGCGGGCCGCACCCCCCTCTTCGACCAGTGCGAACCGGAGGACCGCCCCCGCGCCGCCAACGAGTGACCACCCCTCCGACCTGCGCGGCAGCGGATTTTGGAGCATCCGGCGGAGGGTGCTAATGTTTCACACGTCGCAAGGGCCTGTGGCGCAGTCTGGTAGCGCACCTCGTTCGCATCGAGGGGGTCTGGGGTTCAAATCCCCACAGGTCCACAAACGACAGTTCCCGGGTAGCCCCCGAGAACGTCCTGAGATCCCGTCCCACCGCAAGGTGAGACGGGATCTCGGCGTTTGTGGGGGTCGAGTGGGGTTTCCGGGGCGGTCGTGAGCTCGCGTCCCGCTCGCCGAGCGCGGGTGGGCTGGTGTGGGGGCGGCTTGTTTGTTTCGCTGGGGGGATGCAGCCCTTGTACGTGGTCGAGTTCGACGTGTCGGCGGCGCCCGGCGTCGAGGTCGACGTGGCCGGTCGGTTACGCGCCCACCTCGCCTCCTGGCTCGACGGGAACAGTGGGCTGGGGCCCACGGTCGAGGAGTTGACCCGGTCCGGGGAGGTCACGCTGCCGGCCCGGCCGCCCGGGCGGGAGCGGCGGTCGGCGCGGTGGGCCGTCGCGGGGGGTGACGGGTCGCGGGCGGTGCGCGTGCACCTGTCGCATCCCGTGGACAGCGGCGCCCTGTTCCTCACCCAGGTCACCCTCGCCGACCTCGCCGGCAGCGTCGTGTTGCGGGTGGCCCTGGGGCAGGAGATACCCAGCGGCTGGCTCGCGCCGATCGAGGATCCGCCGCTGTACCGGCCGAATCTGCTCGGTCGGGTCGGCGGGGACAAGGACCTGCGGCTGCACACCCTCGGCCGGCCCGTCTCCGACCGGTTCGAGGCGGTCCGCCGCAGTGAGGACGTGCCCGCGCTGGTGGCCTCGCTCACCGCCGCCGGCCCCCTGCCCACCCTGCTCGTGCACCCCCGGGACGAGGACGCGCGCGCCCTGGTGCGGCGGGCCTCCTCCCAACTGCTGGGTCTGGCCCGGGTGGTCGCCCTGAACTACGCGGGCGGTCAGGAGCTCGTGCGGGCCCTGCCCCGGTTGCGGGTGCCCGACGGCGGGGCGCTGCTGGTGTGGCCGCAGCTCACCCTGGCCCACCCCCGGTTCACGCGGGCCGAGCTCGCCGATCCCGGTGTCGTCGAACGGTGGACCCGCACCCTCGCCGGTCTGTCCGTGCTCGCCCGCGGTTCCGATCGGGGCTGGGGTTCGGCCCGGCAGGCCGGGCTGCGGGACGCCGCCCGTCGGGCCGACGCCCGGCTCGCCGAGGCCCGGCACCTCGGCGGGCTGAAGGCCGCGAACGCCGAACTCCAGCGGCGGGTGCGGGAGTTGGAGGCGGAGGCCGGGCAGTGGGAGGAGCTGGCCCTGGCCGAGTCCGCGCGCGCCGACGAGTACGCCGGCCTCGCCGCCGACGCCGCGCAGAGTCGCGAGGAGGCCACCCGGTGGCGCGAGCTGTGGGAGCAGGAACGGGCGACGGGACAGGCCCCGCCGCCCGCCGACCCCTGGCAGGAGATCCCGCCGCTGGACCACGGGGACGCGGGCGCCGTCTATCGGGCCCTCGAAGCGGCCTCCGGCGGCCGGGTCGTGTTCACCCCCGGCGCCGAACGCAGTTGGAAGGCGATCCGCTACCGCCATCCCGACGAGATGCGCGAGCAGCTGATCCTGCTGGCCAAGGCCGCCGCCGACCTGTACGAGGAGAGCACCGGGCCGATGCCGCACCTCGACGAGTGGTTCTCCACCGAGCACGGGCTGCGGGTGGCCACCAGCGACCAGACCCTCAAGAAGGACCAGCGCAAGCGGTACGCCGAGTTCGAGGGCGCCCAGTGGGACACCCTCCCGCACGTGAAGGTCCGCGACGGGGTCGCCCACAGCGAGTGCGGGCGGATCCACTTCGCCCTCGACCCCAAGGGCCGCCGCTTCGTCGTGGACCACGTCGGCGTGAAGAAGTACTGAGCCCGGCCCCGCCCCGCCCCCGTCGCCGATGATGAGTACATGACTGAACACGAACTGCCGTACGCCGTGGACGCCAAGGCGCTTCAGGGGCTCGCGGAGGGCCACCACGCGCGGGCCGCGCGGGCCCTCGGCACCCGCGAGGCCGCCGGGCACCTGGTGAAGACGTACGTGATCGAGGCCCCGGGCCGCCGCGTGTCGGAGGCGGAGGTGGGCGCCGCCCTGCGCACCGCCGAGGGGCACCTGGCCGGCGGGGCCACGCGCGGTACGACGGGCCTGTCCGTGCTCGTCCTGCACGCGGGCGGGGACGGGGACTACCTGCTCGTGCACACGTGGATCGAGGGCTTCATGTCCGACCTGGCCGTGTTCACCGGCCCCGCCGACCGGCCGGCCGAACTGCGGCCGGGCCGGGCCGGGTTGGCGCCGTGCGTGTGGGAGGCGGCGGTGCTGGCCCACGAACGGGACGCGTTCGCGCGCTACGTGCTCGACGGGACCGGGCCGCTCCCGGACCGGCTCGCGGCCTGGGGCGCGGACGTGGTCACCGGCGACCTGCGCTGAGCGGGTCGGGGCGGGACGGCCGGCCGCTCAGCAGCACTGCCAGGTGAAGCCGGCCTCCTCGAAGCGGCCCGCGGCGAGGTCGGCGGGGCGGATCAGCCAGTACAGGGCGCCGGCGTCGCCCCACATCATGTCGGCCCGGTCGTCGGTGTCGATCTGGACGAGGGGGACCCAGGCGGCGGCCTCCGCGTCGGTCGCGGGGTCGTTCCAGGGGGTGTCGGGGCCGAGGAGCCCGTGCGCGAGCTCCCATTCGACGGGGTTCTGGATCGGCGCCGCGTGCCCGCCGACGCGGTGCACGTCCTGGGAGAGCTCGTACAGGGCGTCGGTGAACGCCTCCGCGTACAGCGGGTGGGTCTCGTCGCGGCCGATGACGCGGGGCAGGCCGAACGCGGCCCGCACGCGCGGGTCGTACCCGCCGAGGGCGGTCAGCCCCGGGACGCCGCGCAGCGGGGCCTCGGGGTAGGGCGGCAGCTCTTCGGGGGCGGGACGGGTCGCGGTGACGGCGTCGCCGGGTACGTGCAGGATCCGCGCGCCGGGGCGGGATTCCGGCTCGTCGGGGCCGACGAAGGCGTCGCCGTCGTCGACGCGGCCGTCGAAGTGGAAGAGGAGCAGGGCCCCGGAGGCGGGCAGGGCGAGGCCGGTGTCGCCGGCGGCGGAGAGGGCCGCGCAGTCGAGGGTCGCGACGAACGAGAGCGGCCCGTGCCCCTCCCAGTGCGGCCAGGGGACGTCGGCGGGCAGGTCGGGCAGTCCGCCGAGCCGGCCGACGAGCGGGCCCTCGGCCTCCGGGTCGCTGTCGAGCCGCAGGCCGGGGGCGAGGAGCCCGATCCAGGTCTCGGCGTCCTCGGGGGAGAGGTGGGCGCGGGCGAGGGCGTGCAGGGCGGCGGCGGAGGCGTGCGTCATACCCCCGATCATGCGTGCCGGCACCGACAATCCGTGCGGCGGGCCCGGCCCGTCGGCGTCGGGACGCGGGCCGGCCCCGGGGCCGACGGGGTGTCAGGATGCTCGCGCGGGGGTTATCGCGGGCCCGGGTGGGTCCGGGGTGGGTCGATGGCCGGGAGGCTGACGTGAGCGTGGGGACCGGGGAGACGTCCATGATCGGGCGGCTGGAACGGGTGTGGCACGAGGGGCGGGAGGGCGGTGACGGGGTGCTGCGGCTGGGCCCGCAGGCCCTCGTGCTGGTCGCCGACCCGGCCGGGGTGCGGCACGTGCTGGCCGCCAACCCCGAGGTGTACGTGAAGAAATCGCACCGGCTCGGCGCCCTGCTCGGCGACGGGGTGATCACGGCGGCCGGCGAGCCGTGGCGGCGTCAGCGCAAGCTCCTCCAGGCGCATTTCACCGGGCCCGGCGTGCGCCGGTACGCGGAGGCGATGGAGGGCGCGGCGCAGCGGGTGGTGGCGCGGTGGCGGGACGCGGCCCGCGCGGGCACCCCCGTGGACCTCGCGGACGAGACCCGGGCGTACTCGCTGGACGTGATCTGGCGGACCGCGACCGGCTCGACGGCGGGCCTGGACGCGGACACGGACCGGGAACTGCGGGTGATCGACGAGGTGTTCGGGGCGCTGCCGCCGTTCCCCGAGCCCGGGGTGCCCGCGCCCGATCTGTCGGAGGGCCTGGCGCGGATGCACGCCACGGTGGACCGGATCGTGGCCGGGGCGCGGTCCGGGCCGGCGGGGGGCGGGCTGCTCGGCGTGCTCCTCGACGCCGGGTACCCGCCGGAGTTGGTGCGCGACGAGCTGATCACGCTGTTGGCCGCCGGGTACGAGACCACGGCCACCACTCTGACCTGGCTGTTCCTGCTGCTCGACGGGGCGCCGGGGGAGCGGGAGGCGGCGTTGGGGGCGGGGGCCGAGGGGGTGCGGGCGCTGGTCTCGGAGGCGCTGCGGCTGTACCCGGTGGTGTGGATGCTGCCCCGGCACGCGGCCGCGGACGACGTGCTGCCGGACGGGCGGCGGGTGTCGGCGGGGGACGTGGTGCTGTCCGCGCCCTGGTTCACGCACCGGGACCCGGGGGTGTGGGAGCGGCCGGGGGAGTTCCGGCCGGGCCGGTTCCTGCCCGGGGGCGAGCGGCCGCACGCGCCGGGGGCGTACGCCCCGTTCGGGCTGGGGCCGCGGGCCTGTCTGGGGGCGCAGTTCGCGGTGCGGGAGTCGGTGGTGTTGTTGGAGCGGCTGCTGCCGGCGCTGACGCCGGTGCCGGTGGGGGAGGCGCCCGCGCCGCACTTCGGGGTCACGGTGCGGCCGGCGGGGCCGGTGTGGGCGCGGGTGGTGGAGCACGGGTAGCGGGGCGCTCGCGGGCCCCCTCCCGCCCGCCGTCAGGGGGACAGCGGGAGGTAGGCGGAGAGCACGGGCACGGGCCAGGGCAGGCGGCGGGCGTGGGCGACGAGGCCGAGGACGTCGAGGTTGAGGGCGGCCTCGGGGTCGGCGGGGCGGTCGGCGACGGACCAGTGGTCGCGGTGCGCTTCGAGTTCGTCGGCGAGGGCGAGGGTGAAGCCGTCGCGGTCGCCGGTGACGAGCTGGGAGAGCAGCCGGACGGGCGGGGAGGGGAACCCGGCGTGGGCGCGCAGGGCGCGGTCGGTGGCGGGTTCGGGGTCGTCGCCGCGCAGGTAGGCGTGCAGGGCCGCCGCGTAGGGGTCGCCCTGGCCCTGTTCGGGGTCGGGGGAGAAGTACTCGGGCGGCATGAGCACGCAGTCGGCGAGGGCGGTGCGGTCGCCGGTGAGCAGGGCGAGGGCGACGGCGCGGCGCCAGTGCAGGGAGTGCGGGACGGGTTCGTCGGCGGAGCGGACGAGGGTGAGGTCGAGGGGGCCGACGGTGACGCGGACGCTGTCGCCGGGCGCGGTGCGGGCGAGGCGGAACGCGGCGGCGCCGGCCTGGGCGGCGGTCGCGGTGAGCTCGGGGTCGGCCAGCGGATTGCCGGCGGGCGGGTTGCCGGAGGGGCCGGGGCCGGTCCCGGCGCCGCTGGAGTCGGAGGCGGCGTGCAGGTGGAACAGGCGGACCTGGTGGTCCATGAGGGCGGTGAGCCGGTGCAGGGGGCGGACCGGGGCGGGTTCGGCGAGGTGGGCCCACTGCTCGCGGGCGAGTTCGGCGCAGTCGGCGCGGGCCTCGGCGTCCAGGGCGCGCGGGTGCGGGGGGCGGGCCACGCGCAGCGGGCCGGCGGCGAGGGCGGTGAGGGCGTCGGGGCGCTTGTCGCGGCCGTAGGCGCGGACCCGGGGCGGGCCGGGGTCGAAGCCGCTGACGGGGGCGGCCGGCAGGTAGGGGGAGTCGATGCCGGTGGCCCAGCCGTTCCAGCGGCGGGCCATGGCGGCCAGCGCGATGGCGTCCAGGGGCAGCAGGGTGTGCGGCTTGGGGTCGCCGAATGCCTGGTGCAGCTCGCGGTGGAGGAGGAGCTGGGCGCGCAGGGCGGCGGCGAACGCCTCCTGGTCGCCGGCGGCGAGGGCGCGCAGGGTGGTGAGGGCGGCGCGGTAGGTGGGCCAGTCGGTGCCCTCGGGGAGCCGGCCGATGACGGCGTCGATGACGGCGCACTTCTCGTGGTCGGTGCGGGCGGTGGCCGGGGTGCGGCGGGGCGCGCCCTCGGGGCCGGTGGGTCCGCCGACCCCGGCGGGCACGCCGCCGAGGCCGCCGGCGGCGCTCAGCGCGGTGGCGCCGGCGGGGACGGCGGGTTCGACGTGGCCGAAGGCGTAGGCCATGAGGGCGTGCACGAGGGCGATGTCGGCGCGGTCCTCGTGGCCGGCGCGGGGGGTGGCGGCGGCGATGAACGCGGCGGCGCGGCGGTCGCTCTGGTTGGCGATGAAGGCGAGGCAGAAGGCGTCGAGCCAGTCGTGGGTGGCGGGGACGCCGCCGCCGAGGGCGTCGAGGGGCCCGGTGCCGGGGGCGGGCGCGGGGGCGCCGACGGTGTGCAGGCCGGGGGCGCGGGTCGCGGCGGGGGCGGCGGGGGCGTCGGGGGGGAGGACGGCGGGGATGACGGGGCCGTCGTCGAAGGGGCCCGCGTCGTAGGGGACGGCGTCGTAGGGGATGGGGAGGTCGAGCGCGCCGCCGCCGTCCCAACCGTCCCAACCGTCGTAGGAGACACCGGTGCCGGTGTAGTCGATGGAGACGTGCGCGGGGCCGCCGGGCACGGAGATCAGCTCCAGGGCGCCGACGGCGGCCTGCGCGGCCGACTCGAAGGCGACCTGGGCGTCCCGGCCGCGCAGGTCACGGTCTTGGACGGAGCGGGCACCGAGGTAGTCCAGAAAGGATTCGGCCACCATTTGCCAGCCGTAGGCCGGGCTGGGGTCGTGCTGCATGCGGTGTACGTCGCCGGCGATCCGCTCGGCGAAGCCGTGCGCGGCCGTCGACAGTGCCGCGTCCCCCACCTGATGGCGCTCGATTCGCACCGGAAGTCCCCTTTGCGTCCGCTTTCGAACCGTCAGGATAGGAAGCGGGCGGCCCTCCGGGGCCGTGACCGCCCGGGGGCGTACGGGTGACACCACGGCCGGGCCCCCCGACACGCCGGGGGGCGCGCGCCGCGCACACGCCCCGGCGCGTCCGCCCGGCGCGCGGACCTGCTGCGTCACCGCCTGCGGCGCGCCCCGGACCCGCCTCAAGCCCCCGGACGCGCAGTCCCCCGCCCGGGGTACGCCACCCCCCGGGGGACGGGGCCCCGGGCGTGTCGCCGGGTGGTGGTGGCGGGGGCCGGCGGGGTCGGCGGGGCGGTGGGGTGGTGGCGGTAGGGGCGGCGCGGGGCCGGCGGGGGCGGGACCTCGGGTTCCGTGCGTGGCCGGGTGCGGGTTGGTGTGGGGCGGGCGTGGCCACCTGCCGGTGGCGGGCAGGTCAACAGCGTTTCCCGGTGGCGGCGGGGAGGGGGCCGGGACGGGGGTGCGTCGCCGTCTGCGGGTGGTGTGGGGCCGGGGTGGCCGCCTGGCGGCGGCGGGTAGGTCAAAGGCTTTTCCCAGGGGCGGCGGGGAGGGGTCTGGGGTGGGGGTTCGTTGCCGTCTGCGGGTGGGTGTGGGGTTGGGGTGGCCGCCTGGCGGCGGCGGGCAAGTCAAAGGCGTTTCCTGGTGGCGGCGGGGAGGGGGCGGGGGCGGGGGTGTGTCGCCGTCTGCGGGTGACTGCGTGGCTGGTGTGGCCGCCTGCCGGCGGCGGGTAGGTCAAAAGCTTTTCCCAGGGGCGGCGGAGGGGGCGGCGGGCTGGGGTCCGTGGCCGTTCGCCGGTTCGCTCGGGGTGGGGGTTGGTCCACGGCAGGCGTCAGGTCCGGGGGCGGCTGGGGTGGTCTGTTCCATGAACTGCGACCGTGCGCCCCGCCCTCCGTCGCGCTCACCGGGCGGTCTCGGGCGGGTGCGGGCCCGTCGTGCACCACAAGCCCCGGCCGTCTGACGCCTGGCGGGCCGGACTGCGACCGGCCCGGCGTGTCGCCACGTCGGGCAGCCGTCTGGCACCTGGCGGGCTCGGCTGCGGCCGGCCCGGTGTGCCACCACGGCGGCCGTCTGACACCTGACGGGTCTGGCTGCGTACCGCCGGGTGTGTCGCCACGTCGAGCAGCCGTCTGACACTTGGCGGGCCCGGCTGAGGCCGTGCTGGTGTGCCGCCACGGGCGGCCGTCCGACACCTGGCGGGCCTGGCCGCGTACCGCCCGGCGTGTCGCCACGTCGAGCGGCCGTCTGGCGCGTGGGCGTCCCGGGCGCGGTGGGCCTGGGGCGTTTCCACGTGCCTCTGCCGTCTGGCGCATGGGCGTCTTGGGCGCGGGCGGCCTGGTGCGCTTCCAGGTGCCCCAGCCGTCTGGCGCGTGGGCGTCCCGAGCGCGGCCGGGCCTGGTGCGTTTCCACGGGCTGACCCGCAGGTAGGGGACGGGCTTGGGCGGGGCCGGTCCCTCCGCCCGGCACGTTTCTTTCCGGATTGGGGGCGGTGCCGGCAGATCGGTTGGCTTGCGTCGGCGGGGGCGGGGTCAAGGGTGGCGCGCAGCGCCATCGCGCAGCGACGCGACCGAAGGGAGCGCCCTTGAAGCCGTCCCCGACGAGGCGAGACGATCGGGCTGACGGGAACGACCCGACACCACATCAGCCCACGACACACCACCCACGGGCTGAGGTCTGGAGGGTGCGTCCGCCCCGTACGCGCCACTCCGCCCGCCCTTTTGGGGCGGGCGGGCGACGGCCCTGCCCTGCCGTGCCCTGCCCTGCCCTGCCGTGCCCTGCCGTGCCCTGCCGTGCCCTGCCGTGCCCTGCCGTGCCGTGCTGGCCCTGCCCGGCTCCGGACCCGGACCCGGCCCCGCCCCGGCCCCGCCCCGGCCCCGCCTCGGCCCCGCCTCGGCCCCGGCCCGGCCCCGGCCCGGCCCCGGCCCGGCCCCGGCCCCGCCCCGGCCACGGCCTCGACCTCGGCCCGGCCCCGGCCTTGGCCCCGCCCCGTCCCGGCCCCGACCTCGGCCTTGGCCCGGCTTCGGTCCGGCCCCGGCCCCGGTCCGCCCTGCCTTGGATGGCTTGGCTTGTTCGTTTGTGTGGTGGGGGCGGGGGGTGTTTGGGTTGGTTTTGGTGGGGGGTGGATGGGTCGGTGGGTGACATGTGTCGGTGAGTGACCTATGGTGGCCGGCATGAGAGATCGTGCGATGCAGGAACCGACGTTGCTGATGCTCACCGCGCTCGCCGATCGGCCGCGGCACGGTTACGCGATCGTCCAGGAGGTTCTGGAGATGTCCGGCGGGCGGGTGCGGTTGCGGACCGGGACGTTGTACGGCGCGCTCGAACGACTGCTCGGGGAGGGGCTGATCGAGGTGCACGGGGAGGAGACCGTCGACGGGCGGTTGCGTCGTTCGTACGTGCTCACGCGGGCCGGGCGCGAGGCGCTCACCGCCGAGGCGGAGCGGCTGCGGGCGACGGCGATCGAGGCGCAGCGGCGGCTCGGTCTCACGCTCCCGCCCCTCGGGTCCGCGCCGAAGGGGGCCACCGCGTGACCGACCATCTGACCGACCTTGCTGCCGACCACCGCGCCACCGCTTCGGTGCCGTGGCCGATACGGATCCTCCCGGCCGGGTATCGGCGGGCGCACGGGGAGGAGATGGCCGCCGTGCACGCCCAGGCTCTGGAGGGGGCCGGGCGGCTGGATCGGGTGCGGGAGACGGTCGACCTCGCGGCGTACGCCGTGCGCGTGCGGTTGCGCGTCACCTCCGCGGACCCTGCCGGGCGGGCTCTCGCCTCGGCCGCGCCCTACGTGGTCGGCGTCGCCGCCGGGCACGCCGCGCTGATGGCCCTGTGGATCGCCACGGGCGCGTTCTTCTTCGACCCCGTGGGCCGCTTCGGGAACGGCCGGGTCGAGCTCGTGGCGTCCGTGCTGCTCGCGCTGAGCGGGCCGGCGATCCTCCTGGGGCGCTGGCCCTGGGCCCGGCTGCTGGTCTTGGCCGGTGTCGCGGTGAGTGTCGCGGACCTGGTCGTCCACCCCGACCCGGCCGGCGGCTTCCCGGCCCGGCTGCTGCACGTGGTCCTGCTGCTCGCGCTGGTCCTGGGCTGCCCGCCCGACCTGCCGCCGGTCGCGGAACGCCACCGTCGCCGCACCGCCGCGTTGATCCTGCTCGTGGCCGGACCCCTGATCGTGTTCCGGCTCGGTGTACCGATCCTCGTGGTCAGCGCGACGACCCTCACCCTGCTCGCGCTGGCCGGGGCCTTCCTCGTCGCGGTCGCGTCGGAGGGCGCACGGCACCACCGGCCGGTCGGGGTGCTCCTGGCCGCGGTTCCCTGGGCCTGCGCCCCGGTCTACGGGTTCGTGGTGGTCGGGCAGAACCTGCTGTGGATCGCGGTGGCCTTCCCGTTCGCCTACGCCGTCGGGCTTCTGGTGCACGCCCTGCGCGGGCGCGCCGCCGACAGCGCCTGAGCGCACGCCGGCCCGGCACGCGAGTGCCGGGCCGGCGGCCGTGTGCGTCAGGCCAGGGGCTTGGTCATGCAGCGGCTGGAGTCGTGGAAGCGGTAGTGGCCGAATTTTTTCTCCGCCGGCAGGTAGCCCTCGGAGGTGTAGAGGGCGATGGCCTCGGGCTGCTGGTCGCCGGTCTCCAGCACCATGCGCAGCCGGCCGGCGTCGCGGGCGTCGCGTTCGAGGGCGGCCAGCACGAGGCGGGCCAGGCCCCGGCCGCGCGCGGCGGGCACCACGTACATGCGCTTGAGTTCGGCGTCCCCGTCCGCGTAGCCCTCCTCGTCGAACTCCCGGACCCGCCAGCCGCCGCTGGCCAGGGGGGCGCCGGCGGCGTCGTAGGCCAGCAGGTAGAGGCCGAGCGGCGGGGCGAACATGGACGGGTCGAGGTAGGTGGCGTCGCCCTCGCCGTCCTGGTAGCGGCGCTGGTATTCGAGCTGCACCTCGGCTTCGAGGGCGACGGCGTCGGGGTGGTCGTAGGCCACGATCCGCAGATCGATCCCCTGGGTTCCCTGAGACATCCGAACATCGTACGAAAGCACCGCGCGCGACCGGCGCGGGCGGGGGCCCCGCGCGCTCTCGGTACCCTGGACGCCGTTTCGCGCTGCCAGGGAGTTCCACGTGATCACAGTGACCACCGCCAACGTCAACGGCATCCGCGCCGCCGCCAAGAAGGGCTTCGTGCCCTGGCTGGAGTCGACGGCCGCCGACGTGGTGTGCCTCCAGGAGGTGCGCGCGGAGGAGAAGCAGATCCCCGCCGAGGTGCTCGCGGTGGAGGGTTGGCACGCGGTGTGGGCGCCCAGCGTGGCCAAGGGCCGGGCCGGGGTGGCGCTGCTGACCCGCCGGGAGCCGGACGCGGTGCGGATCGGGTTCGGCAGCGAGGAGTTCGACGTGGCCGGCCGCTACGTGGAGGCCGACCTGCCGGGCCTGACCGTGGCCAGCCTGTACCTGCCCTCGGGCGAGGCGGGCACGGTCAAGCAGGACGAGAAGTACCGGTTCATGGCCGAGTTCCTCGACCACCTGACGGCGCTGCGGGCCCGGGCCGCCGCCGACGGCCGCGAGGTCGTGGTCTGCGGCGACTGGAACATCTGCCACGCCGAGGTCGACCTGAAGAACTGGAAGACCAACCGCAAGAACGCGGGCTTCCTGCCCGAGGAACGGGAGTGGCTGACCCGGGTCTACGAGGAGGCCGGGTACGTGGACGTGATGCGCGCCCTGCACCCGCAGGAGGAGGGCCCGTACTCGTGGTGGTCCTACCGGGGCCGCGCCTTCGACAACGACGCCGGGTGGCGCATCGACCTCCAGGTCGCGACCCCCGGGCTGGCCGGGAAGGCGGTCAAGGGGCTCGTGGAGCGCGCCGAGACCCACCCCGAGCGCTGGTCGGACCACGCCCCCGTCACGGTCGCCTACGACCTGCTGCCGTGACGGCCGGAGCCGGCTCCCCGCGGTGTGCGCGGGGGCCGGCTCCGTCGGTCTCGGGGTGCGCGCGCGGTGTCGGAAGGGCGCGCGGCGCGCGGCGCGGGGCGCCGGGGCGGGTCAGAGGGTGCGGACGTTGCCGGCCTGCGGGCCGCGCTGGCCCTGGCTGATCTCGAACTCGACCCGCTGGTTCTCCTCCAGGTTCCGGAAGCCGGTGCCGGAGATGGCGCTGAAGTGGACGAACACGTCGGCACCGCCCTCGTCGGGGGAGATGAAGCCGAAGCCCTTCTCGCCGTTGAACCACTTGACGGTGCCCTGTGCCATGGCGTGTTGCCTCTCGCGTGACGGTGGCCGGACCGGGAGCGGCCGGCGGCGCGCTCCATCCCTTTCCCGTTCGGCGGGGTCGAAACGAGGCGGGGGGAGCGGGATCGCGCGGGGGGCGTTCAGGGGGCGTGCGGCGGTCGGGTGGGGGGTGTTTCGGGTTCCGCTTCTGGCTCTCGGGCGGGTTCCGGTCCTGCTTCCGGTTCGGCGGTGGTGGCGGCGGTGGCGGTGGCGGTGGCAGCGGTGGGCGCGGCCGGCATGAGGCGGTCCAGGGCCATCGAGAGTTCGGCCTCGACCACGCTGCGGGCCAGCGGGCGCAGTCGGCCGACGGCGGCGGTGGGGTCCCGGTCGTCGGGCGCGAGGTGGGTCACGACGAGTTCGGCGAAGATCGCGGCGAGGGCGTCGGCGTGCTCGCGGACCCGACGTCCGGCGCCCATCACGGCGGCCAGCGGCACCCCTTCGCGGACCAGGGCGGCGGAGACGTCGAGCAGCCGGCGGCTGACGTGCACGATCTCCTCGCCGTCCAGGGCCACGTAGCCGAGGTCGAGGGCCGCGGCCAGGTTCTCGGGGGTGACCTCGCCCGCGAAGTGGTCGGCGAGGGCCTCGGGGGTCAGCCGGACCGGGGTCTCCTCGGTGTAGCGGATGCCGAGCAGCTCGCCGAGCTGGTCCACGTCCCGGCCGCGTTCGAAGGCGGCGGTCAGCTCGGCGATGCCGCCGAGGGTGTGGCCGCGTTCCAGGAGGGCCGCGATCGTGCGCAGCCGGGCGAGGTGCCCGTCGTCGTACCAGGCCAGGCGGCCGGCGCGGCGGGGCGGGGGGAGGAGCTTGCGCTCGCGGTAGAAGCGGAGGGTGCGCAGCGGGATGCCGGCGGCCTCGGCGAGCTCCTCCGGCCGGTACTCGCGCGCGGCGGCGGCGGCCGGGTCCGGCCCGGTGTTCGCTTCGGGCGCCGCCGTGCCGGGGGCGGCTTCCGGGGCGGGGGTGGCTCCGGAGGCGTCGGGCCGCGTTGCGGGACCGGGTCCGGGGGCCGGGTTGGAGCGGGTTACGGGGGCCGCTCCGGGCCGGGTTCCGGGGGTCGGGGCGGGTGTCGGTGTGGGCTTCGGTCCGGGGGCGGCTTCGGTCCGGGTTCCGGGGGTCGGGGCGGGTGTCGGCGTGGGCTTCGGTCCGGGGGCCGTTCCGGGCCGGGTTCCCGGCTTCGGGCCGGGGGGCGAGCCGGGCGCCGGCGCGGGGTTCGCTTCGGCGGCGGTCGTCGTGGCGGTCGCGGCGGTCGCGGCGGGCGCAGTGGGCGCGGCGGTCGCGGTGGGCCGTGCTCCGGGGTCCGGGGCGGGTTCCGGTCCCGGGGTTCTGGTGGGTTCCGGTTTCGGGGGTCGCTCGGCTTCGGTCGCCAGGACGGCAGGGGCGTCGGCGGGGGTGTCGGGCCGTGGGGGCGTGGGGGGGTTCGGGGCCGGGGTGGGCCGTGGGGGTGTTCGGGTCGTTCGGTGTTGCGCCACATCCGCCCCTTGAGTCGTACCGCCGGTAACTTTACCCGCCCGCCCCCTACCCACCGGTACGGGACTGCCCTACTCTCCCCATCATGCCAGTGATTGCTGGCACGGTCTTCGGGTACTGCGGAGGGTGGCGGGATGGACGGCACGGACCAGACGCACGGCACGCACGGCACGCGCGACACCGAACACGGGGTGGTGCGGGGCGCCCGCCTCGACGCCCACGGACGCGAGCACGTCCGGGTGGCCGTCATCGGCAGCGGCTTCGGCGGCCTCGGCGCGGCCGTCCGCCTGCGCCGCGAGGGCATCACCGACTTCGTCGTCCTGGAGCGCGCGACCTCCGTCGGCGGCACCTGGCGCGACAACAGCTACCCCGGCTGCGCCTGCGACGTCCCCTCGCACCTCTACTCCTTCTCCTTCGCGCCCAACCCCGACTGGCCGCGCACGTTCTCCGGCCAGCCCGCCATCCGCGCCTACCTGGAGCACGTCGCCGACACCTTCGGCCTGCGCCCCCACCTGCGGCTGGGCGCCGAACTGCTGCGGGCCCGCTGGAACGAGGCCGAACTGTACTGGGAGCTGGAGACCGCCGACGACGCCGAACTCGTCGCCGACGTGATCGTCTCCGCCACCGGCCCGCTCTCCGACCCCAAGCTCCCCGAGATCCCGGGCCTGTCCGAGTTCCCCGGCGAGGTCTTCCACTCGGCGCGCTGGCGGCACGACGTGGACCTGCGCGGCAAGCGGGTCGCGATGATCGGCACCGGCGCCTCCGCGATCCAGATCGTGCCCGCCATCGCCCCCGACACCGCCCGCCTGACCCTCTTCCAGCGCACCCCGCCGTGGGTGATGCCGCGCGCCGACCGGGCCGTCACCGGTTTCGAACGCGCCCTGCACCGCAAGCTGCCCGTCACCGGCACCGTGCGGCGCGGCCTGCTGTGGGGGATCCGCGAGCTCCAGGTCGGCGCGTTCACCAAGCACCCCGACCGGCTGGGCCTGATCGAGTCCCTGGCCAAGGCCAACATGGCCCGCGCCATCAAGGACCCGGTGCTGCGCGCCAAGCTCACCCCGGACTACCGGATCGGCTGCAAGCGGATCCTGCTGTCCAGCGAGTACTACCCGGCGCTCGCCCGGCCCAACGTCGACGTGATCGCCTCCGGCCTGAAGGAGGTCCGCGGCTCCACCCTCGTGGCCTCCGACGGCACCGAGACCGAGGTCGACGTGATCGTCTTCGGCACCGGTTTCCACGTCACGGACATGCCGATCGCCGACCGCGTCGTCGGCGAGGACGGCACCAGCCTGGCCGAGCACTGGAAGGACGGCATGGCCGCGCTGCGCGGCGCGACCGCCGCCGGCTTCCCCAACTGGATGACGATCATCGGGCCCAACACCGGCCTCGGGAACAGCTCGATGATCCTCATGATCGAGTCCCAGCTCAACTACATGGCCGACTACCTGCGCCAGCTCTCCGTGCTCGGCGGCCGGTCCGCGCTCGCCGCCCGCCCCTCCGCCGTCAACCAGTGGAACCGGCGGGTCCAGGAACGGATGAAGCGCACGGTGTGGAACACCGGCGGCTGCACCAGCTGGTACCTCGACGCCGCCGGCCGCAACACCACCGTCTGGCCGGGCACCACCGGCGAGTTCCGCCGCGAGACCCGCACCGTGGACCTCGCCGAGTACGAGGTGCTGCGGATCCGCGACCGCGACCGGCCCGCGTTCGGCCTGGTCGGCGCGGGCGCCTCGGCCGGCGGGGCACGCGGCACGGCGGGTGCGGGCGGGGCGGCCCGCCCGACGCCCGCGCGGGGCGCCGGCCCAGCGACGGGCCCGGCGGCGGGCCCGGCGGCGGGCCCGGCGGCGGGCTCGGCGGCGGGCGCGGGCGTGGGCACGGGCCCGGACGCGGGGGCGCCGGCGGGCGCGGGGGCGGTCCGGAGCGCGTCCGTCGCCCAGGGCGCGGCGACAACCACGACTCCGACCGCGAGCGCGTCGGCGGGGGCGGACACGGCGAGCCCGAGCCCGAGCCCGAGCCCGAGCGCGGGTGCGTTGATCGCGCACATCGCGCCGGGTACGGCCGACGCCGCCGCCAAGGCGGCCGTCGCCCGCCTCCTCGGCACGTCCCCCGGCACGCCCCCCGGCGCGGCACCCGACACGGGCGACTCCCCGTCCCCCGCCATGCGGAAGCCCACGTCGACCGGCGACTTGGACCCCGCGCCCAGGCGCGCCAAGGGCAAGGGCCCCGCGTCCGCCGCCGGCGGCGCGAACGACGGTACGGGGGCGGGCGCGTGAGCCGGCTCGGGCACGTCACCGCCGGCCCCTACGCCCCGCCCGCCCCCCGCCGCGAGCACGTCGTCACCTCCGCCGACGGCTCCCGCCTGCACGCCGAGGAGCACGGGCCCCAGGACGCGCCCGCCGTCGTCCTCTCCCACGGCTGGACCTGCTCCACCGCCTTCTGGGCCGTCCAGGTCCGTGAACTCTCCCGCGACCACCGCGTGATCGTCTACGACCAGCGCGGCCACGGCCGCAGCCCGGCCGGCGCCCGCCACGGCACCACCGAACTCGCCGACGACCTCGAAGCCGTCCTCACCGCCACCCTCGGCCCCGAGGAACGCGCCGTCGTCGCCGGGCACTCCATGGGCGGCATGACGATCATGGCCGCCGCCGGTCGCCCCGCCTTCGTCCGGCACGTCGGCGCCGCCCTCCTCGCCAGCACCGGCTCCTCCCGGCTCGTCGCCGAGTCCACCGTGCTCCCGCTGCGCCCCGGCCCCGCCCGCACCCGCCTGACCCAGGCGGTCCTCGGCGCCCGCGCCCCCCTCGGGCCGGTCACCCCGCTCGGCAAGAAGGTGCTCCGCTACGCCACCATGGGCCCCGGCGCCGCGCCCGACCGGGTCGAGGCATGCGCCCGGATCGTGCACGCCTGCCCGGCGAAGGTGCGGTACTCCTGGTCGCACGTGCTGGCCGGCCTCGACCTCGACGCCAACCTCGCCGCGCTCGACGTGCCCACCGCCGTGCTCGCCGGCACCGCCGACCGGCTCACCCCCATCGGCCACGCCCGCGCCCTCGCCGCCGCCCTCCCGCGTTCCCTCGGCCTGACCGCGCTCACGGGCGTCGGCCACATGACCCCCATCGAGGCCCCGGAGGCGGTCACCGCCGAGATCCGGGCCCTCGTCCCGCACCTCACGCACCTCCCGCACCCGAACCCGCAGCCGCAGCCGCAGCCGAACCCGCGCACGGAGACGAAGGAGAAGACGGCATGAGCCCTCGCAGGAGCCTCGAAGGTCAGGTCGCGGTCGTCACCGGGGCGGCGCGCGGGGTCGGCGAACTGCTCGCCCGCAAGCTCTCCGCCCGGGGCGCGAAGATCGCCCTGGTCGGGCTGGAGCCGGACGCGCTCAAGGAGGTCGCGAGCCGGCTGCACACCGACAGCGCGTACTGGCACGCCGACGTCACCGACCACGAGGCGATGGCGCGGGTGGCCGCCGAGGTCAAGGAGCGTTTCGGGAAGGTGGACGTGGTCGTCGCCAACGCGGGCGTCGCCGCCGGCGGCCCGCTGGTGGACTCCGACCCCGAGGCATGGCGACGGGTGATCGAGGTCAACCTCGTGGGCAGCGCCGTCACCGCCCGCGCCTTCCTGCCCGTGCTCACCGAGAGCCGCGGCTACCTGCTCCAGATCGCCTCCCTCGCGGCCATCACCCCCGCGCCGATGATGAGCGCCTACTGCGCGTCCAAGTCGGGGGTCGAGGCGTTCGCGCACTGCCTGCGCGCCGAGGTCGGCTACAAGGGCGTCAAGGTCGGCGTCGGCTACCTGTCCTGGACCGACACGGACATGGTGCGCGGCGCCGACGAGAACCCCGTCATGCGCGACCTGCGGCAGCGCCTGCCCTGGCCCGCGAACCGCACCTACCCGCTGGGCCCGGCCGTGGACCGGATCGTCGCGGGCGTCGAACGCCGCTCCGCGCACGTCTACGCCCAGGGCTGGCTGCGGGGGATGCAGGCGGTGCGGGGGCTGCTGCCGGGGATCATCGGCACGGTCGGGCAGCGGGAGATGAAGCACTTCGAGCACCGGCTCGGCGAGGTCTCCACCGGGCTCGTGGGCGCGGGCGGGGCCGCCGACCGACACGAACGGGATGCCCGAAAGGTCTGACATGCGATGTTCGTGACTCCGTGGGAGGCTGGTCGGGTCCGTTCCCAGCGAGCGTTCCACGGAGGTCGCGCATGGCGTTGAAGGACCAGTTCCACGACAAGGCGAGACGACTCGCCGAACGCGCCGAGGCCGCCGACCGAGAGACCGGCACCACGCCGGCCGCCGACCGGACCCCCGACGCGGCGTCGACCCCGCGCGAGACCGGGACAGACCGGGCCCGCGACGTGTTCGACGTGTCGTAAGACCGTTGATCCATCGTCCGATCCCACGCAGCACGCAGTGAAAGAAGCAGTACGCAACACGAGCAGTACGCAGTGAGAAGCAGTACGCAACACAAGCAGTACGCATCACGAAGCAGTACGCACAAGGCACCACCCCCGTGACAGGCGGGGTTTCGCGGCAAGGCCCGACTGCTACCGGACCCGACCGCACGCACGGCACAAAGGGGCGCGGGCCCGACCGGAGGACCGGTCGGACCCGCGCCTCCGTGCGTGCGGGTGCGCGTGTGCGCGTGCGTGTGCCCGTACGGGCGACGGGGAAGACAGGCGGCATGACCGCCGCCGCGCCCGGCCCGAGCGATCCGCAGCCACGCCCCGATCTGGTGCGGCGCGCGATGCCGTTCCTGCCGGCCGGCAGCGAGGTCCGGCAGGCATTCGTGTGTCAGAGCGCGCCGAACTTCTGGTTCTTCGTCGTCACCTACCTCACCGGCCTCACGATGTTCCGGAACTCGTACCGGTGCGTGGTGGTCACGCGGGACGCCATCCACGTGTTGGACGGCGCGAAGTGGTCCGGCGGCGCGGTTCCGCGCCGCCTGGTGGGGACGATGCCTCGCCGCACCCGGCTCGGGCCGGTCACGGGACGATGGGGCCGGGTCGACCTCCTCGGCGAACGCCACTGGGTCCACCGGCGCTTCCACGCCCAGATCGACGCGGCGGACCACGAGGCCGACCTCCCCCACTGACCCGCCCGCCCGCGGCCCGGCGGCGGTCGTGGCCGGTCGCGTTCCCGTCCCCCCTCCCTCCCCTCCGGCGTGACGCGGCACGGGCGGGGTGACGGGGAACGCGAGGGAGCCGGCTCGGGCGGATGGGCGGGTGGGCGGTGCGCGGGGTGCGGCCGGGGGGCCGGCTCATCGCGGAGGGCCGTCGGGGGTCGGTGGGCGGTGCACGTCGTCACCCTCGCGTGGGGGTGGTGCGAGGGGCGCCGGGTCGGGCGCCCCGGTACGCGACGCCACGAGCTCCCGCGCGTGCGCGAGAGCCCGTGCCATTCCCGCCAACTGCCAACGTTGCAAGAGGTCCGGGAAATTCACCGGTACTCGCCGACGAAGGGTCGCCAATCCGGCGGGGGTGCGGTGCGGACGCACATTCCGCGCGCCTTTCGGTGCGAATAGCTGAACAGCGAACCATTGGCCAGAGAATGCCGGATCACCTGTTCGTGGGGAGCGATGGGCTTTCCGCACGTCCGGCATTTCGCGCCCTGCGGGGCCCATGTCGGATAGTCGTACGAGGGCAGCGGCTCGACGCTCACCGGGACGGGTCCGGGCGGTATCGGTGCAGGCCCAGGGTGTTGCGGACCGGCTGGGCCAGCAACCTGGCCCGCTCCTCCTCCTCGCGCGTGGCCGCGCGGAAGTCCCCGGCGGAGTACCACGTCTCCACCCCGCCGGCCGACCACACGGACCGCAACCACGCCCCGCCGATCGACGGATCCGCGAGCCTGGCCACAATCCGAAGTTCCCGCGTCCGCGAGAGCACCACAACGTCCCCGATTTCCATCGGCCGTCCCTTCTCGGAGTTCTTTCCCGATTGCTGAGACGACTGTGGTTCAACTCCCTTATTCTGCAAAGGGCTTCATACCTCACCTGCGAGGAGATACGAGGCATATGCCAGGGCTGCAAAGCGTGGACCCTACAACCGATACGGCCAGCTACCTGGGCGCCATGGTCCAGCGCCAACGGACCGCGACCGCGCGCAAGAGGGCAGGGCTGTTCCTGACCCAGGAAGAACTGGGGCACCAAGTGGGGGTCAGCCAGTCGCGGATCAGTGACATCGAGACGGGGAAGGTCCCGCCGGACCTGAAGCTGGCGCGGGCGCTGGAGCGAGTGTTGAGCATGATCCCGGATTCGTTGGCGGCACTTGTGCAGCAGATGAAGGACACGCGCATCCGGGACTACTCCGTGCCGTACTTTCAACGGCTCCGGGAAGCTGAAACCATCAACCACTTCGGTGGTCTGGTCGTCCCCGGAACCCTTCAAACGGTGACCTACACGGCGGCGCTGCTGCGGTCGGGCATGATCGGATCGACGGAGGACGAGATTCGAGCAGCCGCCGAAGACCGATGGGAGCGGGCGCAGGAAATACTGACTCGCCCCGTGCCCCCGTACGTGTCCACGATCCTCTACGAAGGTGTTCTACGAGCAGCCCAAGGCGACCTTGGCGCCGTCCGCGACCAGTTGGAGTACCTACTCAAGCTGGCGGTACTCCCGCACATCAGCATTCGGATCCTTCCCTTCAGCGCTCCGGCCATCGCAGGTGGTTTGACGATGCTCACCTTCGCGCACGGGGAAGGGCGCGCTGCTTATGTGGAGGGGTACGACTGCGGGAGCCACACGGAAGAATCGGCCCCGGTTGCGCAACAGCAACGGGTCTATGATCGGTTGTCCGAGGAAGCTGAACGGCCGGGCCGGTCAGTGGAGATGATCCGCGACGCTTTGGAGAGCCTGAGATGAGCCACGACATGCCGGGTTGGTACAAGTCGAGCTACAGCGGCAACGTTCCCGACTCGTGCGTTGAGATCAACCCCGAGGTCAGCCCCGCCGTGCTGATCCGTGACAGCAAGGAAGACGCCGGCGCGATCGTCACCGTGAGTCGGGCCGCGTGGGCCGCGTTCGCGGGCTCCGTCGCGGGTAGGTAGTCCTCCCGGTCGCTGGGACCGGTTTGCGCGGCACTGGAGGGTGCAGATGGACGTCCACGCCGGCCCTGGATGGTTCAAGAGCAGCTACAGCGGATCGGAAGCTGACGCGTGCGTTGAGATCAATCCGGCCGTCGCCCCGGCCGTGCTGATCCGTGACAGCAAGCAGGACGCCGGTGCGGTTGTGGCCGTGGGCCGGGCCGCCTGGGCCGTGTTCGCCGGGTCGGTGCGGTAGCCGGGAGACGGCTGCGGTGGGCCCCTCGGGATGCATCCCGAGGGGCCCCGTTCGTGTTCAGGCGCGTGGCGGCAACGGCGGACGCCGCAGGTCGGGGACGTTGGTGTAGCCCGGTGGGGTCGCCGGGGGGTTGCGTTCGAGGAGTTCCAGGGCCAGGACCACCGCGTCGTCGAGTTCCGCGTAGCGGCCCTCCGCCCAGTCCAGCGGGGTGCGCAGGGCCTGGAGGTCGGGGTCCACGCCGTGGTTCTCCACCGACCAGCCGTACTCGGGGAACCAGGCCGCGTTCATCGGCACGGTGATGACCGTGCCGTCGGCCAGGCGGTGTCGGCCGGTCATGCCGACGACCCCGCCCCAGGTCCGTTGCCCGACGACCGGGCCGAGGCCCAGCAGCTTGAACGCCGCCGTGATCATGTCCCCGTCGGAGGAGGTGGCCTCGTCGGCGAGGGCGACCAGTGGGCCGCGCGGGGCGTTGGACGCGTACGAGACGGGTTGGGCGTTGCGGGTGAGGTCCCAGCCGAGGATGGTGCGGCTGAGGGTCTCCACCACCAGCTCGCTGATGTGTCCGCCCGCGTTGCCCCGGACGTCCACGATCAGCGCGGGCCGGGACATCTCCACCCGCAGGTCGCGGTGGAACTGCGCCCAGCCCGAGCCGCTCATGTCGGGGATGTGCAGGTAGCCGCAGCGGCCGCCGCTCAACTCCCGCACGACCTCGCGTCGTTTGGCCACCCAGTCCTGGTACCGCAGCGGCATGTCGTCGACGAGGGGCACGACGGCGACGCGACGCGGGCGGCCGGGGGTGCCCTCGGGCGGGGCGAAGGTGAGTTCCACCGTGGTGCCGCCGGCCGCGCCGAGCAGCGGGGCCGGGCCCGCGACGGGGTCCACGGGCCGGCCGTCCACGTGGGTGAGGGCCGAGCCCTCGCGGATGCCGGTGCCGGCGAGCGGGGAGCGGGCCTTGGAGTCGGAGGAGTCGCCGGGCAGGATCCGGCCGAGGATCCAGGCGTCGTCGCGGCGCACGAGGTTCGCGCCGAGCAGGCCGATGGGCCGCTGGTAGTGGGCCGGGCCCTCGTTGCGGCGGGCGGCGGTCACGTAGGCGTGCGAGGTGCCGAGTTCGCCCATCACCTCGCGCAGCAGGTCCGCGAACTCGCCGGGGGTGGCGACCCTGTCCAGCAGCGGGCGGTACTGGTCGAGGACGCCGTCCCAGTCGATCCCGCACATGCGGGGCTCCCAGAAGTAGGCCCGCACGATCCGGCCCGCCTCGTCGAACGCCTGCCGCCACTCGGCGGCCGGGTCCACCTCGTGCAGGATCCGCCGCAGGTCGAGGGTGACGACGGAGTCCCCGTCACCCGATTCGCTCG
This sequence comes from Streptomyces dryopteridis, assembly GCF_049606955.1. Taxonomy (NCBI): domain Bacteria; kingdom Bacillati; phylum Actinomycetota; class Actinomycetes; order Kitasatosporales; family Streptomycetaceae; genus Streptomyces; species Streptomyces dryopteridis. The sequence goes on from NZ_CP187113.1 coordinate 3,570,626, forward strand.
ACGGGGCGGCCCGCAGTTCGCCGTCCTCCTGGAGCACGAGCCGGGTCCCGTCGCCGGAAAGGGCGAAACCGTCGATCTCGGAGGCGAGTTCGGTGCGGCGGGCCTTCGTGAGGTCGAAGTGTTCCAGGGTCGGCTTGCCGCTGGTGTCGGTCGGGTTGGCGAAGGTCTCGCCGAGGGCCCCGGAGATCGGCCAGCGCAGCCAGACCAGGCCGCCGCCGGCGACCGGGCACAGCGCGGAGTACTTGGACGCGGCCACCGGGAACGGCGCCACCCGGCTCTCCAGCCCCTCCACCTCGACCGTCACCGCGCCCTCCCCGTCGCTCGCGCCCTCCACCGGGTCGAGCCCGCCGCCGGCCGGCCGGCCCTCGGGGCTGTAGGCGAAGGGGGAGGGGGTGGCCGAGTTGAGGGGCACGAGGTAGGGGCGGCAGCCGAGCGGGAACGACAGGTCGCCGGTGTGCACGTCGTACACCGGGTCGAAGCCGCGCCAGGACAGGAACGCGAGGTAGCGGCCGTCGCGGGTGAACACGGGGCTCTCGTCGGCGAACCGGCCGTTGGTGACGTCCACGACGGTGTGCGGGCCGGGGCCGGTGATACGGGCCATCCGGATCTGGCTCAGGGAGCGGCCGATGCCGGGGTGGCACCAGGTGAGCCAGCCGCCGTCGGGGGAGAAGGCGAGGTCGGAGACGGGGCCGTTGGGGGAGCGGACGAGTTCCGTGACGGGGCCGGTGGTGGCGGTGGCGCCGGTGCCGGTCGGGGGTTCGGTGAGGGTGGTCGCCGGGGTCGCGGTGGGGTCCGCGGTGGGGTCCGGGCCGGTCTCGGGTGTCGCGGCCGGCGGGGTCGGGGTCGGCGTGTCGGGGCCGGGGCCGGCGTGCATGGCGTCGTCGGTGGGCTTGTCCGCCGTGCCCTCGTCCCCGTCCGCGCCCTTTCCGTCGGCGGCGTCCGGGTTCCCGGCCGGGCTGCCGGCCGCGGCCCCCGCCGGGCCGTCGTCCTCGGACGGTTCCGGGGTGTCCTCGTCGAGGGTGTCCGGTTCGGAGGTGTCCACGAGGAGCAGCCGGCCGTCGTGCGAGGCGATGGCCACGCGGGAGCCGTCGGGGGAGGAGACCAGCTCCAGCACCCGGCCCAGTTCCCCGGCGCCGATCCGGCGGGGCGCGCGGTCGCCGGTGGCGCGCGGCAGCCAGGCGATCTCGACGGCGTCCTCGCCCTCCGCGTCCGTGACGTACGCGATGCGCCCGCTGTCGCCGAGCATCTCGGGCAGCCGGACCCGGACCCCGGGGTCGGCGGAGATCACGCGGGCCGGGCCGTCGCGGTGGGTGAGCCAGTACAGGGCGCCGCGCACGCCGATGGCGCTGGCCCGGCCGGTGGTGTCGACGGCCAGGGAGGTGACGTTGCTGCCGGCGGGCACCTGGTGCACCCGGCGGCCGGTGCGCGGGCCGCCGAGCCGGACGGGCAGCCGGCGGGGCACTGCGTCGGGCGTCAGGGACTCCACGAGCCACAGGTCGCCCGCGCACTGGTAGACCACGCGCCGGCCGTCGCTCGCGGCGTGCCGGGCGTAGAAGGCGTCGTGGTCGGTGTGGCGGCGCAGGTCGGAGCCGTCGGTGCGGCAGGAGTAGAGGTTGCCGACGCCCTCGTGGTCGGAGAGGAACGCGATCCGGTCGCCGACGAACATGGGCGCGTCGAGGTGCCCGCCGATGTCCTCCAGGAGCCGGGCGCCCTGGTACCAGAGCCGGCCGCCGGCGCCGCCCCGGTAGCGCTTCCACTCGGCGGGTTCGTGCGGGGGCTTTCCGGTGAGCAGGAGGGTGCGCAGGGCGGGGTCGGCGCCGGCGTCGGCGGCGTCGGAGCCGTCGGGGCGGGTCTCGGGCCGGCCCATGGCGATGTGGGCGACGGGGCCCCAGGGCAGTCGGCCGCCGGGGCCGCCGTCGGTGGGCAGGCGGTGGCCCCAGGAGTGGTACGAGAAGGGCTGGCCGTGGGAGGAGACGGCGAGGATGTCGGAGCGGCCGTGCTCGTCGGGCGGGGTCCAGCCGCAGATGCGGGTGTCGGCGGAGCCCCAGTGGGTGAGCCGGCGGGCCGGGCCGCCCTCGGTGGGCACGAGGTGGATCTCGGGGTCGAGGCTGCGCCAGGTGGTGAAGGCGATGGAGGCGCCGTCGGGGGAGAAGCGGGGGTGTTCGACGATCGTGCGGTCCACGGTGAGCCGCCAGGCGCGGCCGGGGGCGGTCTCGGCGCCGGGCGCGGGCAGCGGGGCGACCCAGAGGTCGTCCTCGGCGACGAAGCACAGGAGGTCGTCGTGGAGGTGCGGGTGGCGGAGGTATGCGGGGTCGTCGCTCACCCTGACATGTTTTCCGCGCCCGGCGGGCCCGGCAACCCGTGGTGCGGATCTTGTGCGACGAGTACGACGGGTACGGGGGTGTGTGCGCGGGTCGGGTTCGGGGTGGGTTCGGGTCGGGTTCGGGGTGGGTTCGAACGGTCCGGGGCTTCGGGCCGTGACGCAGGCCACGACGTGGAACGAAACGGAACGGTTTCGTTTCGCTCTGGCGAGGGGTAGCATCCTCGGTGTACGACAGCGTTTCGTTCCACGATTCGACGGGGAGGTGCGGGAGATGACCGATGTGGCAGCGTCGCCGAGGCGTACCCGGATCACCCCCGAACGCGAGGCCGAGCTGCACGAGGCGGTCCTGGACCTGCTCCGTGAGGTCGGCTACGAGGCGCTCACCATGGACGCGGTCGCCTCCCGCACCCGATCCAGCAAGGCCACCCTCTACCGCCAGTGGGGGAGCAAGCCGGAACTGGTCGCGCGGGCCCTGCGCTGCACCCAGCCCACGTCCCTGCGCGACATCGACACCGGATCGCTGCGCGGCGACTTCCAGTTCATGATCGAGAGTTCGGACGACGCCCGGATGGCGAAGGACACCGCGCTGATGCGGGGCCTGACCCATGCCGTGCACGAGAGCCCTGAACTGCACAAGGCCCTGCGCGACCTGCTCGTCGACCCGGAGCTCAACGGGTTGCAGGCCATGTTGCGCCGGGCCGTGGACCGGGGCGAGATCCGGCCGGACTGTCCGGCGTTGGACTTCGTCCCGCACATGCTGATCGGCGCGTTCATCGCGCTGCCGCTGATCGAGGACCGGTCCGTGGACCGGGTCTTCCTCGGGCAGTTCATCGACGCCGTGGTCCTCCCCGCCCTCGGCGTCTGATCCCGCGACGGCCGCCCCGCCGGCGACCGCCGCCCCACCACCACCGACAACCGCACACCGCTGTGCGCCTCACCGTGCCCGGACCACCCTGACCCGCCCCGGGTCACCGGCCCGCGATCGGGCGCGCCCCCCTCTCCAGCCTCCCCGGACACGCCGCTCTCGTCGTCGGGTCGGCTCGACACGCCCTGATCCCATCCCACGACTCGACGGGAGCACCACAACCGTGGCCACCTTCCTCTACCGGCTCGGCCGAGGCGCGTTCCGGCGCCGCAAGCTGGTCGCCCTGCTCTGGGTGGCGCTGCTCGCGATAGCCGGCGTCGGCGCCGCCACCGCGAACACCGCCACCTCCGGCTCGTTCTCCATCCCCGGCACCGAGGCGCAGCGCGCCGGCGACCTGCTGGAGCAGCGCTTCCCGGGCATGACGGCGGGCGGCGCGACCGCGCGCATCGTCGTCAAGGCCCCCGAGGGCGCCAAGGTCACCGACCCGAACGTCAAGCGCGAGGTCGACGGCCTGGTCTCCGGCCTGAAGTCGGGCGAGGGCGCCGACCAGATCGCCTCGGTCGACGACCCGTACCAGACCAAGTCCATCAGCCGGGACGGCACGACCGCCCTGGTCACCGCGAAGTACAAGGTCAGCGGCATGGAGCTGACGGAGGGCACCAAGTCCTCCCTCACCGGCTCCGGTGACGCCGCGAAGAAGGCCGGGCTGACCGTCGAGATCGGCGGCGACGCCCTGATGTCGATGCCCGAGAGCGGGGCCAGCGAGGCCATCGGCATCTCGATCGCCGCGGTCGTCCTCGTCATCACCTTCGGTTCGCTGGTCGCGGCCGGGCTGCCGCTGCTGACCGCGCTGATCGGCGTGGGCATCGGCGTCTCCTCGATCACCGCGCTCGCCAACGTGCTCGACCTCGGCTCCACCACCTCCACCCTCGCGATGATGATCGGCCTGGCGGTCGGCATCGACTACGCGCTGTTCATCGTCTCCCGCTACCGGGGCGAGCTGGCCGAGGGCCGGGAGCGCGACGAGGCCGCCGGGCGGGCCGTGGGCACCGCCGGCTCCGCCGTGGTCTTCGCGGGCCTGACCGTGGTCATCGCCCTGGTGGGCCTGGCCGTCGTCAACATCCCGATGCTGTCGAAGATGGGCTTCGCCGCCGCCGCGACCGTGGTGCTGGCCGTGCTCGTGGCGCTGACCCTGGTGCCGGCCGTGCTCGGTTTCGCGGGCGCCAAGGTGCTGCCGGCGGGCGAGAAGAGCCGCCTGTTCGGCAAGGGCAAGGCCGCCAAGGCCGCCAAGGCCGCCAAGGCCACCGGGGAGGCCGGGAGCGCGGAGGAGTCCGTCAACGGCGGCACCCGCTGGGCGCGGTTCGTGCTGCGTCGCCCGATCTTCGTGCTGCTGACCGGTGTGATCGCGCTCGGCGCGATCGCCATCCCCGCCACCAAGCTGGAGATGGGCCTGCCGGACGACGGGGTCAAGGCCACGTCCACCAGCGAGCGGCGCGCCTACGACCTGGTCTCCGAGGGCTTCGGCCCCGGCTTCAACGGCCCCCTGATGGTGGTCGTCGACGGCACCAAGGCCGAGGCCGACGCGACCGTGAAGCGGATCCGCGGGCTGGGCGAGGAGGCCGGCATGGTCACCCCCGCGCAGCCGAACAAGGAGGGCGACACCTGGATCATCACCGTGATCCCCAAGGACCGCCCGTCCTCCACCGAGACCGAGCAGCTCGTGCACGACATCCGCGCGGGCAACGGCGACAACGTGTACGTCACCGGTCAGACCGCGATGAACATCGACTTCTCGCAGAAGATGAACGACGCGCTGGTGCCGTACCTGGCGCTCGTGGTCGGCCTCGCGTTCCTCCTGCTGATGGTCGTCTTCCGCTCGATCCTGGTGCCCCTGAAGGCGGCCCTCGGCTTCCTGCTCTCGGTGGTGGCCGCGCTCGGCGCCGTCGTCGCGGTCTTCCAGTGGGGCTGGCTGGCCTCGCTGCTGGGCGTGGAGCAGACCGGGCCGATCATGAGCCTGATGCCGATCTTCATGGTCGGCGTGGTCTTCGGCCTGGCGATGGACTACGAGGTCTTCCTCGTGACCCGGATGCGCGAGGCGTACGTGCACGGGGAGCGGCCCGGGCAGGCCATCGTGACCGGTTTCCGGCACGGGGCGCGGGTGGTCGTGGCCGCCGCCGTCATCATGATCGCGGTGTTCGCGGGCTTCATCGGCATGGACGACCCGATGATCAAGTCCATCGGTTTCGGCCTGGCGATCGCGGTGTTCTTCGACGCGTTCGTGGTGCGGATGGCGATCGTGCCGGCCGTGCTCGCGCTGCTGGGGCACGCGGCCTGGTGGCTGCCGGGTTGGCTGAACCGGATCCTGCCCAACGTGGACGTCGAGGGCGAGGGGCTGCGCAAGCACCTCGACGGCGAGTCCGCGGCGGACGGGGACGACGGGGACGGGGACGGCGGCTCGGGCAAGAGCCGCGAACTCGTCAACGCGTGAACGCGTGAACGCGTGATCAACCCCTGATCCGCCGATCTGCCCATCCGCCGATCGGGTGACCAGGGAACGGGAACGGGCCGGGTTCGGACGCACCTCGCGGTGTGTCCGGGCCCGGCCCGTTTCGGCGTGCGCCCGCTCAGTCGGCCCGGTCGGCCCGGGGGGCGGGGCCCGCGTCGCCGTCGTGGGCGTGCGCGTGCGTGCGCGTGTCGGCGTCGTGGGCGTCGTGGGGCTCGGGTTCGGCGGTGCGGCGCAGGAAGCGGCGGAGCGGGGAGCTGTCGAACTGCACCACGGCCACGCCCTCGGGCGCGTGGAACTCCATGACCACCTGCACCCGGCCACAGGGCCACACGTGCACCCCGCCCCGGTGCGCGGGGGTGTGCAGGCCGGTCTCCAGCAGGCCGCGCGGCAGCACCCACTCGTTCTCGGTGCGCTCGGGCGAGACCTCGGCGGGGAAGACGAGGCGCACGGAATGCGGTTCGCCGGCCAGTCGGCGCAGGGTCACGGGGATGGTCCGCTGGAGGGGGTCGTCGCTGATGACGCGGGCGCGGACGAGCACCTCGGCGGTGACGGAGGGGGCGGTGGTGTTGGCGGCGGGGGTGGACACGGGGGTGGTGGCAGGCAACCCAGACATCGACCGGCTCCTCGAAATCGGAACAATTGCGTCCGTTTGTCCCCCCAGACTCGCACATTCCCACGAAATCGGGCTTGCCCTTTTGTGATGCGGACGCTCTTGCCAAGGGTTTGCAAGTGGGCACTAATCTTGAACAGTTAAGGATTTTGTAGGACCGCAGGAAGCGGAGTCTCCCCATGCATGTGCCCGACGGATTCATCGACACGCCCGTCTCCATCGCCTCCGGCGTGGTCGCGGCCGGCGCCGTCGCGGTCGCGCTGCGGGGCGCCCGCCGCGAGCTCGACAGCCGCACCGCCCCCCTCGCCGGCCTGGTCGCCGCCTTCGTGTTCGCCGTCCAGATGCTCAACTTCCCCGTCGCCGCCGGCACCAGCGGACACCTCCTCGGAGGCGCCCTGGCCGCGATACTCGTCGGCCCCTACACGGGCATCCTGTGCGTGTCCGTGGTCCTGCTCATGCAGGCCGTGCTCTTCGCCGACGGCGGCCTGACCGCCCTCGGCGTCAACATCACCGACATGGCGCTGGTCACCGTGGTCGTCGCGTACGCGATCTTCAAGGGCCTGCTGAAGCTGCTGCCCAACACCCGCCGCTCGGTCACCCTCGCCTCCTTCGCCGCCGCCCTCGTCTCCGTGCCGGCCGCCGCGATCGCCTTCACCGGCCTGTACGCCCTCGGCGGCACCACCGAGGTGCCGCTCGGGCAGGTCTTCGGCGCGATGGTCGGCGTGCACGTCCTGATCGGCATCGGCGAGGCCGCCATCACGGCCGCCACCGTCGGCGCCGTCCTCGCCGTCCGCCCCGACCTCGTGCACGGCGCCGCCCACACCCTGGCCGCCGCCCCGCTCAAGCTCCGGATCGACGGCGAACTCGTCGACGCGCCCGCCGCGAGCCCCGCGAGCCCGGCCGCGCCGGCCGCCGCGCCCGTCGCCGCCCGCTCCGTCGGCAAGCTGTGGGCCGTCGGCCTCGTCATCGCCCTCGTCCTCGCCGGCTTCGTCTCCGCCTTCGCCTCCTCCAGCCCCGACGGCCTGGAGAAGGTCGCCGCCGACCACGGCATCGACGAGCGGGCCCGCGACTCCGCCACCGCCGGCTCCCCGCTCGCCGACTACGGCTTCTCCGGCATCACCGACGCGGCCGTCGGCGGCGGCCTCGCCGGCGTGATCGGCGTCGGCGCCACCATCGTCGTCGGCTCCGGGGTCTTCTGGGCCGTCCGCCGCCGCCGGGACGGCGCCGCCGACGAGACCGCCCGCACCGACACCTCCGCGCCGGTGGCCTGACATGGGCGCGGGCCACGCCCACCGGCTCCACCGGCCCGGCACCTCGCCGGTCCACCTGCTGCCCCCGCACTGCAAGATCGCGGCGACCTTCCTGTTCGTGCTCGTCGTGGTCTCCACCCCGCGCGAGTCGATCTGGGCCTTCGGGGCGTACGCCGCGCTGCTCGCGGGGGTGGCGGGCGCGGCCCGGATCCCGCCCGGGTTCGTGCTGCGGCGGATGCTGGTCGAGGTCCCGTTCGTGCTGTTCGCCGTGCTCATGCCGTTCGTCGCGACCGGCGAACGGGTCTCCGTCCTCGGCGTGTCCCTCTCCGTGCCCGGCCTGTGGGGCGCGTGGAACGTGCTCGCCAAGGGCACCCTCGGTGTCTGCGCCTCCGTGCTGCTGGCCGCCACCACCGACCTGCGGGCCCTGCTGCTGGGCCTGGAACGGCTGCGGATGCCGCCGCTGCTCGTGCAGATCGCGTCCTTCATGCTGCGCTACGGCGACGTCATCGCCGACGAACTGCGCCGCATGTCCGTGGCCCGCCGCTCGCGAGGCTTCGAGGCACGCGGGGTCCGGCACTGGGGGGTGCTCGCGAAGACCGCGGGCGCCCTGTTCATCCGCTCCTACGAACGCGGCGAACGGGTCCACCTGGCCATGGTCAGCCGCGGCTACACCGGCACCATGCCGGTCATCGACGACGTGAGCGCCGCCCCCGCCCAATGGGCCCGCGCCGCCCTGCTCCCGACGGCGGCCCTGGCCGTCTGTCTGACCGGATGGATCCTGCGATGACCACACCCACGAGCACCCCCGCCGCCGCTCCCGCCGCCGAGACCGCGCCCGAGACCGCCGCCGCGCCCGCGCCCGTCGGGCCGCCGTCGCTGGAGGTGCGCGGGCTGGCCTTCGCCTACCCCGACGGGCACCAGGCCCTGTTCGGCGTGGACCTCACCGTCGGACGCGGCGAACGCGTCGCCCTCCTCGGCCCCAACGGCGCCGGCAAGACCACCCTCGTGCTGCACCTCAACGGCATCCTCGACGGCGGCGTCGGCACCGTCACCGTCGCCGGGCTGCCCGTGGTCAAGCGCAACCTCGCCGAGATCCGCCGGCGCGTCGGCATCGTCTTCCAGGACCCCGACGACCAGCTGTTCATGCCCACCGTCCGCGAGGACGTGGCCTTCGGCCCCGCCACCGCCGGACTGCGCGGCGCGGCCCTCGACGCCCGGGTCCGGGGCGCCCTCGAACGCGTCGGCATGGCCGACTACGCCGACCGCCCCCCGCACCACCTCTCCTTCGGCCAGCGCCGCCGCGTCGCCGTCGCCACCGTGCTCGCCATGGAACCGGAGATCCTCGTCCTCGACGAACCCTCCTCCAACCTCGACCCGGCCTCCCGCCGCGAACTCGCCGACATCCTGCGCTCCCTCGACGTGACCGTCCTGATGGTCACCCACGACCTGCCCTACGCCGCCGAACTCTGCCCCCGCTCGGTGATCCTCAGCGAAGGCGTCATCGCCGCCGACGGCCCCACCCGCGACCTCCTGTGCGACACCCCCACCATGACCGCCCACCGCCTGGAACTCCCCTACGGCTTCGACCCCCGCAACCTCCCCGCGTGAGACGGCCGGGATGAAGCCGGGGGCCGTGTGCGTTGCACAGGCCGTGGACATTCAGGGAGAGGTAGCCGACGGGTTCGAGCCGTTGCGCGAGACGTTCGAACGCAATTTCGCCGAGCGCGGGGACCGGGGCGCGGCCGTGGCCGTGCACCTCGACGGGCGCAAGGTCGTGGACCTGTGGGGCGGGGTGCGGGACGCCGACGCCTGGGACAGCGACGCCGGGGCCGCCGAGGGTGGGGCCGCCGACGCCGGGGCCGCCGGGGGCGGCGCTTCGTGGGCGCGGGACACCGCCGTGCTCGTGCGTTCCGCCACCAAGGGCGTCGCCGCCGCCGTCCCGCTCCTCCTGCACGAACGCGGACTCCTCGACCTCGACGCGCCCGTCGGCTCCTACTGGCCCGAGTTCAAGGCCGCCGGCAAGGAGCACGTCACCGTCTCCGAGCTGCTCGCCCACAGGGCCGGCCTGGCCGCCCTCGACGCCCCGCTGACCCCCGCCCGCGCCGCCGACGGCGAGAGCGCCGCCCGCGCGCTCGCCGAGCAGGCCCCGTTCTGGGAGCCCGGCACCGCCCACGGCTACCACGCGCAGACCTACGGCTGGCTGCTGTCCGAACTCGTGCTCCGCGTCACCGGCCACACCCTCGGCCGGTTCCTCGCCGAGGAGGTCACCGGCCCGCGCGGCCTCGACTTCCGGGTCGGCGTGCCCGACGCCGCCGCCGACCACGCGGCCGGCCGGCTCGCCCGCGTCGCCGCCGTCGAACCCCCGGCCCGCACCGGCACCCTCAAGGTCCGCGCCCGCCGCGACATAGCCGAGGCGTGGGCCGACCCCGAGTCCCTGACCCGCCGCGCCTTCGCCGCCGTCACCCCGCTGCCCGACGAGAACGACCCCGCCTGGCTCGCCGCCGACCTGCCCGGCTCCGCCGGCGTCGGCACCGCCCGCGCCCTGTCCGGGTTCTACGCCGCCACCTTCGGCGCCACCGAGGACGGCCCGCGCCTGCTCACCCCGGCCTCCACCGCCCTCGCCGGCCGCGAACTGTCCGCCGGCCCCGACCGGGTCCTCATCGCCCGCACCCGCTTCGGCCCCGGCTGGATGCTGCACGGGCCCGCCGCCCCCATGCTCTCCCCGGCCTCCTACGGCCACCCCGGACGCGGCGGCTCCCTCGGCTTCGCCGACCCCGACGCCGGCATCGGCTTCGGCTACGTCACCAACGGCCTGGCCCCCTCCGTCACCGCCGACCCCCGCGCCCAGGCCCTGGTCCGCACCCTCCGCACGATCCTCGCCGACCGGGCCTGACGCGCGCCCGACCGGGTGTCAGGCCAGGGGGTGGGCTCAGCGGGAGTTGAGGATCTTCGCGACGATGGGGCCGGCCGCGTCGCCGCCGTGGCCGCCGTTCTCGACCATCGCGGCCACGGCCATGCCGCCCGCGAAGCCGGTGAACCAGCTGTCCGGGGTGCTCTCCGGGCCGCCGACCTCGGCCGAGCCGGTCTTCGCGCCCTTGTCGCCGCTCACCGAGGCCATCGCGGCGCGGCCGGTGCCCGATTCGGCGGTCTGCCGCATCATCGCGACGAGCTGCTGTCGGACCTCCGGCTTCATGGTCCGCGCGGCCTGGGCGCGGTCGCCTTCGAGGAGGTCGGCCGAGACCAGCAGCGGCTGGTTGAAGACCCCGGAGCGGGCGGTGGCCGTGATGGAGGCGACGTTCAGCGGGTTCATCTGGACCTTGCCCTGGCCGATGTAGGCCGCGGCCGTGCCCGAGCCGGACTCGTCGGGGACGGTGCCGTCCTTGGTGTCCACGCCGACCTTCCAGTCCAGCCCGATCCCGAACACCTCGCGGGCCTCCTTGCCGAGGGCGCCCGGGTCGGCCACCGGCTTGATGCCCTTGATGAAGGCGGTGTTGCAGGAGCGGGCGAAGCTGGTGGAGAAGGGGGTGCCCTCGGGGAGGGAGAAGCGGTTCAGGTTGTGGAAGGTGGTGCCCTCCCACGAGACCTCCTGCGGGCAGGGCGCGGGCTTGTCGGCGGCCACGACGCCCCGGTCCATCAGCATGGCGGCCGTCACGATCTTCATCGTGGAGCCGGGGGCCCGGCCGCCCTGCATGGCGGCGTTGAAGCCGTCCTTGCGGTTGTTGGCCACGGCGAGCACGTCGCCGGTGTTGACGTCCAGGGCCACCACGGAGGACTCGGGGAACTGGGCCACGGCCTTCTCGGCCGCCGACTGCACCTCCGCGTCCAGGCGGGTCTTGAGCCGGCCCGGGGTGCCCTCCTCCAGGGTGAGCAGGGTGCGGCGGGGGCCCTCGGGGGTCGCGGGCTCGATCCACAGCTCGACCCCGGACTCGCCGCCGGCCTTCGCCCCGTACCGGCCGCGGAGCACGTCCACGACGCCCTTGAGGCCGGGGTGTTTCTCGGTGTCGAGTTCGACGCCGGAGCGGTCCACGGCGACGACGGGGGGCACGGTGGGCGCGCCCGTCTTGAGGGTCTCGCCGACGGCGAGCTGCGGGTGCACCACGCTGGGGGCCCAGCTGACCACGGCCCGGCCGGTGGTCTGCCCGCGGACCACGGTCAGCTTGGACTCGTAGGAGAGCTTCTTGGTCGCGCCCGCCTCCCCGACCTCGGCGGAGACGGTGAAGGCGACGGTGGAGCCGACGGCGGGCCTGGGGGTGATGGTGGCCTTGGGGATCTTCGCGCCCTCGACGAAGGAGAGCAGGACGGGGCTCGCGGCGGCCTGGTCGGTGGTGAGGGCGGCGGCGGTCTCCGATTCGCCCGAGGCCCATGCCTCCAGGAAGCGCTTGGAGGTGTCCGCGACCTCGTCGGCGGTGACGGGCCCGGTCCGGCGGCCCGAGGAGCTCGACCCGCTCCCGCCGTCGTCCCCGACCAGTGTCCACACCCCGTAGCCCGCGCCGCCGACCATCGCGAGGAACACCCCGCCGACGATCACACCCTTGGCCGCCCCGTTCATCGATCCTCCCCGTGGGGCGACCCCCGCCCAGATTCCTGAACGCGTTCAAAGGTCGGTCCCGGTACGGACCTTACGCCCCGCGAACGACAGAGTCCCCTTCCGTTACCGGACCGGAACGGGAAGGGGAATCCGCCCGACCGGTCCCTTTCGGTCGATATCGACAGTTCTCGGGGCGGGTGATGGCATGGTTTGCCCGGAACGGTCCGTTCGTCCCGGCGGGTTCGGTCAAACGGGCGGAGTGTCAGGTTTCCCGGCCCGCGTCGACCCGTGCCGACCGGTGGAACACCCGCCCCGGGGCCCGGGGCTCAGATCCAGGTGTCCAGCCACATGCGGCCGCGCCACGAGTCCATGGGGAGGGTCTGGCCCGTGTAGATGGGCCAGAAGTAGATGAAGTTCCACACGATCAGCAGCACCAGCACGCCCGCCCCGATCGCGCCCACCGCCCGCCGGCGTTCCGAGGACCCGGCCGGGCCCAGCAGCGCGCCGATCATCATCGCCACCGCCAGGCACAGGTACGGCACGAAGACCACGGCGTAGAAGTAGAAGATGGTCCGCTCCTGGTAGTTGAACCAGGGCAGCAGGCCCGCCGCCACGCCGCACGCGATGGCCCCGGCCCGCCAGTCGCGCCGGAACGCCCAGCGCCACAGCACGTACAGCAGGGCCGCGCACGCCGCCCACCACAGCAGCGGGGTGCCCAGGGCCAGCACCTCGCGGGCGCAGTTCTGGGTCTCCGTGGCCGGGCAGCCGTCCTTGCCGGGGGCCGGGGACTCGTAGAAGTAGGAGACCGGCCGGCCCAGCACCAGCCAGGACCACGGGTTGGACTCGTAGGTGTGGCCCGAGGTCAGGCCCACGTGGAACTTGTACACCTCGGTCTCGTAGTGCCACAGGCTGCGCAGCCACTCGGGCAGGAAGGACAGGGAGCTGCCCCGGTCCTCGGTGGCCGCCCAGTTGCGGAAGTAGCCGCCCTTGCCGTCGGTGGAGGAGAGGATCCAGCCCGACCAGGACAGCACGTAGACGACGATCGCGGTGGGCACCGTCGAGAGGAACGCGGGCAGCGCGTCCCGGCGCAGCATCGCCGCGTACGGGGCGCCGGCGCCCGCGACCCGGCGCGCGGAGGCGTCCCACAGCACGGTCAGGATGCCGAAGAAGGCCAGCACCACCAGCCCGTTCCACTTCGTGCCGAAGGCCAGGCCCAGGCTGATGCCGGCCACCCACCGCCACGGCCGCCGGCCCAGGCGCAGGGTCTCGGCGATCACCGCGTCCGGCCGGGTGCGGCCCTCGGCGTCCACGGGGAGGGCGTCGGCGAGCCGGGCCCGGGCCTGGTCCCGGTCGACGAGCAGCGCGCCGAACGCGGCCAGCACGAAGAACATCAGGACCAGGTCGAGGAGGGCGGTGCGGCTCATCACCAGGTGCAGGCCGTCCACGGCCAGCAGCAGGCCGGCCAGGCAGCCCAGGAAGGTGGAGCGCAGCAGGCGGCGGCCGATCCGGCACAGCATGAACACCGACAGGGTGCCGAGCACCGCCGTCATGAACCGCCAGCCGAAGGGATCGAAGCCGAACATCCACTCGCCGAGCCCGATCACCCACTTGCCCACCGGCGGGTGCACCACGTACCCCGGGTCCAGGGGCAGCGCCACCCCGTCCGGGTTGGCGAGGATGGCCTTGTCCACGTCCTTGGGCCAGTTGGCCTCGAAGCCCTGCCGGATCGTGGCCCACGCGTCCTTGGCGTAGTACGTCTCGTCGAATATCACCGCCTTCGGGCTGCCCAGGTGCACGAACCGCAGCACGCCGGCGAGCACGGCCACGACCAGCGGCCCCAGCCACGCCATGACCCGCAGCGCGAGGTCCTGCCGGCCGGGCCGGATCCCGAGGGCGGCCCAGGTCTGCGCCGAGGGGCGCGCGTACCCGGGCACGAGCCGGTCGCGCACGTCCGCGTGCGGACGGTCGCCGGGGGGCACGTAGCCGAACCGGCGCAGTCCGCGCACCCACGCGGCGGGCTCGGCGGCACGTTCGCCCCGCCGGGCGCCCCCGGCCGGGTCGGGGGGCCCGTCGGCGTCGGCGGACGGGCTGCCCGCGGGGCTGGGTTGCGGCGTCGCGGTACTGGTCACCGGGTCATCGTAGGGAACCGGCCCCCGGGAAACACAGGCACGACGACGGCGCGCTCCGCCCGGGACGTGCTCCGGCGGCGGGCTGAGAGGATGGGACGGTGACCACGAAGCCCCCCGCCACCGCCCCCGACGACGCCGCGTTCGCCCCGGACCCCGACCTCGCGGACGACACCGCGTTCGACGCCGCCGGCGCCCCGGAGGAGGACGAGCCCGGCGACCCCGACCTCGACGCCGACCCCGACCCCGAAGCCGAAGCCGACGCCGACGCCGACGCCGACGCCGACGAGAACGACGCGCACGACGCCCGTGGCGTGTCCGCCGGGCGGTCCCGGCGCGGCGCCGACCTGCCCGGCGGGGTGCTCGTGCTGGCCGGCACCCCGATCGGGGACCTCGCCGACGCCCCGCCCAGGCTCGCGACCGAGCTGGAGCGCGCCGACGTGATCGCCGCCGAGGACACCCGGCGGCTGCGCCGGCTGACCCAGGGCCTGGGCGTGTACACCACCGGCCGGGTCGTCTCCTACTTCGAGGGCAACGAGACCGCGCGCACCCCCGAGCTGGTCGAGGCGCTGCTGGCCGGCTCGCGGGTGCTGCTGGTGACGGACGCCGGGATGCCCTCCGTGTCCGACCCCGGCTACCGGCTGGTGGCGGCGGCCGTCGAGAAGGGCGTCCGCGTCACGGCCGTGCCCGGCCCGTCCGCCGTGCTGACCGCGCTCGCGATGTCGGGCCTGCCGGTGGACCGCTTCTGCTTCGAGGGCTTCCCGCCCCGCAAGAACGGCGAGCGGATCTCGCGGCTGAAGGAGGTCGCGGACGAGCGCCGCACCCTCGTGTGGTTCGAGGCCCCGCACCGGCTGGACGCGACCCTGGCCGCGATGGCCGAGGTCTTCGGCCCGGACCGGCGGGCCGCCGTCTGCCGCGAGCTGACCAAGACCTACGAGGAGGTCAAGCGCGGCGGTCTCGGCGAGCTCGCCGCGTGGGCCGCCGAGGGGGTGCGCGGCGAGATCACGATCGTGGTCGAGGGCGCGCCGGCCGCGAGCCCCGGCGACGTGGACGACGCCGAGCTGGTGCGCAGGGTGCGGGTGCGCGAGGAGGCGGGGGAGCGGCGCAAGGAGGCGATCGCGGCGGTCGCGGCCGAGGTGGGGCTGCCCAAGCGGCAGGTCTTCGACGCGGTGGTGGCGGCAAAGAACGCGGCACAAAAGATGCCGTGAAATGGTAAAGGGATAATCTGAAAGGCAAAGGTCGGGCCGGGCGACGGCCGGTTCGGGAATGAACCCGCCAAAGATCGCCCATTCTTCGACAGCGGCCGATGCGCTCCCGCCCGGCGAGGAGTCCACTGGAAAGTGACTCCAGCGGACCGAAGGAGCTGGCATGAGTGACAGCGCAGACATCCCGCAGGACGCCCGACCGGCGTCCCCGGCGACCGTGACCGCCCCCGCCCCGATCCCGCCCGCCGCCACCGCGACCCGCCCGGTCGCCACCGCGACCCCCGCGCCCGCCGCCGCCCCCACCGTGCACGAGGCGTACGCCTTCGCCTGCATGAAGTGCGGGCACGGCTGGGAGCAGGACTACGAGATAGAGCACCACCGGGACGGGCGCGGGCAGCCCTTCATCGTCTACACGGTCCGGGGCGAACGGGTGCCCTCGCCGCTGTCCAGCCCCACCTGCCTCAACTGCGGGGGCCACGTCGTGCGCATCATGCGCTCCGGCCAGGTCTCCTCGGTGCTCGGCATGATGGACCAGCTGCACCACCGGCGGCGGATCGCGCGCCGCATCGCCGAGACCGCGCCCGGCACGGCCCCGGCGGCCGGCCCGGTCGGCGGACAGGCCCCGGCCGGGGCCGCGATGGACCCGGCGGAGGCCGCCGGACCCTCCGCCGGCGAACCGGCGACGGTCCGACGCGGCCTCTGGGCCCGGCTGATGGCCGCGCTGGGCCGCCGCGAGGGCTGAGACGCGCGACGGAAGCGGGGTCGGGACGTGCCGCACGCGCCCCGACCCCGTTCCCGCCCCCGCGCCGCCCGTCCGCCCGCGGCCGGTCCGGCTCCCCGTCCCCGTCTCCGGACAGGGGTCCGGACCCTCCCGATCAGGGCACGCCCGGGTCGCCCGCCCCCTCCCGACCCGGGTGGCGCCCACGCCCCCGCCGCCACGCCCCCGCCCCGGCCCTGCACACGCCCACGCCCACGCCCGGGCCTCGCCCCGACCGCGTCCGGCCTAGGATCGGGGGCATGGCCAAGTCCTCTTCCGCCGCCTCCTCCGGCGCCTCCGACAAGAACGTCCCGCCGCCGCTCCCCGCCCCGCTGCGGGTGCCGGTGGCCGACTCGCACACCCACCTGGACATGCAGGCGGGCACCGTCGAGGAGGGCCTGGCCAAGGCCGCGTCGGTCGGCGTGACCACCGTCGTGCAGGTCGGCTGCGACATCCGGGGCTCGCGCTGGGCCGCCGAGACCGCCGCCGCGCACGCCAACGTGCACGCGGCCGTGGCCCTGCACCCCAACGAGGCCCCCCGCATCGTGCACGGCGACCCTGCGGGAGGGTGGTCGCGGCAGGGGCATCGGCCGGCCGGTGGGGACGCGGCGTTGGACGAGGCGCTCGTGGAGATCGAGAAGCTGGCCGGGCTCGCCCAGGTCAAGGCGGTCGGCGAGACCGGCCTCGACTACTTCCGCACCGGCGAGGAGGGCAAGGCCGCCCAGGAACGGTCCTTCCGCGCTCACATCGAGATCGCGAAGCGACAGAACAAGGCGCTCGTGATCCACGACCGCGACGCCCACGCCGACGTGCTGCGGGTGCTCCGCGAGGAGGGCGCACCCGAGCGGACCGTCTTCCACTGCTACTCCGGCGACGCCGACATGGCCCGCGAGTGCGCCCGGGCCGGCTACTACCTCTCCTTCGCCGGCACCGTCACCTTCAAGAACGCCGGCGCCCTGCGCGAGGCCCTCGCCGTCTCCCCCCTCGACCGCGTCCTCGTCGAGACCGACGCCCCCTACCTCACCCCCGCGCCCTACCGGGGCCGCCCCAACGCCCCGTACCTGATCCCGCTGACCGTCCGCGCGATGGCCGCCGTCCGGGGGATCGACGAGGACGCCATGGCGACCGCGCTCGCCGCCAACACGGCCGTCGCGTTCGACTACTGATCGGCTCATTTCGACACGCTGGGTGACGCTCCGGGTTGGGAGAGTGACGGTCGCTCCGCTAGGGTGCCGTGCCCGTACCCACAAGGGGCCGGAGCCAGGGGAGCGACCGTCGTGAGCGACACCCAGCCGTACGCCGACCCGCCGGCCCCCGCGCCCGGTCAGGTGCCGCCGGAACCCGGGCCCTGGCCGCCCGAGCCGGGCGGCGGATGGGGCCAGGGCGGCGCCGTGGGTATGTTGCCCGACCAGGCCCCGCCGGTCGGCGGCCCCGTGCCCTGGCCGGGCGGGGACGGCTCCTGGGGCCCGGCGGCGCCGGCCTTCGACCCGGGCTTCGACCCGGGGGAGCCGGGCGGGTACCGGCCCGAGGGGTACGAGCCGCAGGCGTACGACCTGCCGTACGTGCCGGTCCCCGCCGGATCCGGCGCCCCCTTCGACCCGACGGCCCCGGGACTCGCGGACCCCTTCGGGGCGGAGCCCCTCGCGGCCGACCCCTTCGCCCGGGCGTCCTTCCCGACGGACTCCTTCCCCGCCGACACCTTCCCCGCCGATCCCTTCGCGCCGGACGCCTTCCCCGCCGGGCCCCTCGCGCCGGATCCCTTCGCCCCTGACCCGTTCGCGGCGGCCGGGGGCGCCCCCGCCGACCCCTTCACCTTCGTGCCCCCGCCACCCGCCGACGGCGACCCAGGCCCCGCCACCGACCCCGGCGCGCTGCCCGGTCCCCGGCCCGGCGGGCGGGCCGCCGCCCGGCGCGGGCGCGGCAAGGGCGGACCCGCCGCCGCCCCCACCGGCCCCGCCGACGAGGGCGCCGGCGGCCGGATCGGCCGGCAGGGCGGCCGGGCCGCGGGCCGGGGCCGGCGCGCCGGCGCCGCCACGACCGGCGCGGGCGCCCCGGCCGGCGGTGGCAAACCGGACGGCTGGCGGCGGCTGGTCCCGCAGGCCCTCGTGGTCGCCGTCCTCGCCGGCGGCACCTCCGCGTTCGTCGCCGCCGACAAGACCGTCACCCTCACCGTGGACGGCGTCCCCCGCAGCCTGCACACCTTCGCCGACGACGTGGGCGAACTCCTCGACGACGAGGACCTCGGGGTCGGCGGCCACGACCTCGTCGCCCCCGGCACCGAGACCGAGATCGACGACGGCGACGAGATCGTGGTCCGCTACGGCCGCCCCGTCACCCTCACCCTCGACGGCGAGAGCCGCCGCGTGTGGACCACCGCCCGCGACGTGGACGGCGCCCTGCGCCAGCTCGGCGTCCGCGCCGAGGGCGCCTACCTGTCCGCGTCCCGCTCCGCCGCCATCCCCCGCTCCGGCCTCGCCCTCCAGGTGCGCACCGAACGCGGGATCACGTTCATGGCCGACGGCCGCGAACGCACCATCCGCACCAACGCCGCCACCGTCCGCGAGGCCCTCGAAGAGGCCGGCATCACCCTCGGCGCCGAGGACACCACCTCCGTGGACCCCGGGTCCTTCCCGCGCGACGGCCAGACCGTCACCGTGCTCCGCGTCTCCGGCAGCCGCGAGGTCGCCGAGGAGGTCATCCCCTTCGAGACCGAGCGGATCAAGGACTCCTCCGTGTTCACCGGCACCGAGGTCGTCGAACAGCCCGGCCGCACCGGCCTGCGCCGCGTCACCTACAGCCTGCGCACCGTCAACGGCGTCAAGGACAAGCCCCGCAAGACCGCCGAGGAGATCGTCCGCGAGCCCGTCACCCGCCGGATCCGGGTCGGCACCAAACCCATGCCGAACTCCGTCGCCGGCGCCGACCACCTCAACTGGTCCGCCCTCGCCCACTGCGAGTCCGGCGGCCGGCCCGGCGCCCTGGACCCCTCCGGCACCTACGGCGGGCTCTACCAGTTCGACGACGGCACCTGGCGGGGCCTCGGTGGCGCCGGCCGCCCCCACCAGGCGTCCTCGGGGGAGCAGACCTACCGGGCGAAGAAGCTGTTCACGCAGCGGGGGGCGAGTCCCTGGCCGCACTGCGGCCGTAGGCTTTACCGGTGAGCACCGCAGAGCAGCCCCCCCAGCCCGCCGTCGACGCCGCCCCCGACGCCCTTCTCGGCCCCGCCGACGTGCGCGAGCTGGCGGAGGTCCTCGGCGTCCGCCCGACCAAGCAGAAGGGCCAGAACTTCGTCATCGACGCCAACACGGTCCGCCGGATCGTGCGCGTCGCCGACGTGCGCCCCGAGGACGTGGTCGTCGAGGTCGGCCCCGGGCTCGGCTCGCTGACCCTGGCCCTGCTGGAGGCCGCCGCGCACGTCACCGCCGTCGAGATCGACGACGTGCTCGCCGCCGCCCTGCCCGCCACCATCGAGACCCGGATGCCCGAGGCCGCCGGCCGCTTCGACCTCGTGCACTCCGACGCGATGCTCGTGCGGGAACTGCCCGGCCCGGCGCCGACCGCGCTCGTGGCGAACCTGCCGTACAACGTGGCCGTGCCGGTGCTGCTGCACATGCTCGACCGCTTCCCGACCATCGAACGCACCCTCGTCATGGTGCAGTCCGAGGTCGCCGACCGGCTCGCGGCCCGCCCCGGCAACAAGGTCTACGGGGTGCCCTCCGTCAAGGCCAACTGGTACGCCGACGTCAAGCGCGCCGGCGCCATCGGCCGCAACGTGTTCTGGCCCGCGCCCAACGTGGACTCCGGCCTGGTCTCCCTGGTCCGCCGCGCCGAACCGGTCCGCACCAGCGCCCCCAAGCACGAGGTGTTCGCCGTCGTGGACGCCGCGTTCGCCCAGCGCCGCAAGACCCTGCGCGCCGCCCTGTCCGGCTGGGCCGGCTCCGCGCCCGCCGCCGAGGCCGCCCTCGTGGCCGCCGGGGTCTCCCCGCAGGCCCGGGGCGAGGCCCTGACCGTGGAGGAGTTCGCGGCGATCGCCGAGCACAAGCCCGAGGGCGCGGCGGCCGCCCCCGAACGCTCCGGCGCGGGCGCGTGAGCGCCCCCGCCGGGCCCGCGCGCGCCGTCACGGTCCGCGCCCCCGCGAAGGTGAACGTGCAGCTGTCGGTGGCCGCCGCCCGCCCCGACGGCTTCCACGACCTCGCCAACGTCTTCCTCGCCGTCGACCTCTTTGACGAGGTCACCGCGGCCCCGGCCGCCCCCGGCGAGCTCACCGTGAGCTGCGAGGGCCCCGACAGCGACCAGGTGCCCCTGGACCGGGGCAACCTCGTGGCCCGCGCCGCCGAACTCCTCGCCGCCCGCGCCGGCATCGCCCCGGACGTGTCCCTGCGGATCGTCAAGCGGATCCCCGTCGCCGGCGGCATGGCCGGCGGCAGCGCCGACGGCGCGGCGGCCCTGCTGGCCTGCGACCGGCTGTGGGGCCTGGACACCCCGCGCGAGGTGCTGCACGAACTGTGCGCGGAACTCGGCTCCGACGTGCCGTTCAGCCTGCTCGGTGGCGCCGCCCTGGGCACCGGGCGCGGGGAGCACCTGACCCCGCTGGACTCCGGCGTCTTCCACTGGGTGTTCGCCGTGGCGCACGGCGGGCTGTCCACCCCGGCCGTGTTCGGCGAGTTCGACCGGCTGACGGCCGGGACACAGGTGCCCGAGCCGGTGCTCGCGCCGGGCCTGACCGAGGCGCTGGCCTCCGGCGACCCGGACCGGCTCGCGGCGGTCCTCGTCAACGACCTCCAGCCGGCGGCCCTGTCCCTGCGGCCGGAACTGGCCGCGACCCTGGAGGCGGGCCGCGCGGCCGGGGCCCTGGCCGCGCTGGTCTCGGGCTCGGGCCCGACCACGGCGTTCCTGGTGCGGGACGTGGGCACGGCGGAGAAGGTGGCGGCGGCGCTCGCGGCGGAGCCCACCGTGCGGGCCACCCGCATGGCCTCGGGCCCGGCCCCGGGCGCGACGGTCCTCGGCTGAGGCCCCTGCGTATGTGAGGCCCCTGCGTATTTGAGGCCCCTTTCTATTTGAGTATGTGCACCCATGTGCCGGGTCCCCCGGGCCCGGCACGGTGGGGGCATGGCCGAGACCACATCCACCGCCCGCGCCCGGCGTGCCCCCACGGCCGCCGAGGTCGACGCCCGCACGCCCGCCGGTCGGGACCGGTACGCCGATCTGCTGAGGGTGGGTTCCCTCGCGGTCGTCGTGCTCGGGCACTGGCTGATGGCCGCCGTCAGCGGCACCGGGGTCGGCAACCTGCTGGCCGTGCTGCCGGGGCTCCAGGTGCTCACCTGGGTGTTGCAGGTGATGCCGCTGTTCTTCTTCGTCGGCGGGTTCTCGCACGCGTTGGCCTGGCGGTCCCTGGTGCGGCGGGAGCCGGACGCGCCCTCGCACTACGCCCTGTTCCTGCGGTCCCGCACGCGCCGGCTGCTGCGGCCGACGCTGGTGTTCGTGGCGGTGTGGACCCTGTTCGCGCTGGTCGCCGCGCTCGCCGGGATCGGCCGGCGGGGGCTCAGCGGGGCGGCGTTGCGGATGGTGACGCAGCCGCTGTGGTTCATCGGGATCTACCTGGCCATGGTGGCCCTGGCCCCGCTGTTGCTGCGGGCGCACGAGCGCTGGAGGTGGGGCGCGTTCGGGGCGCTCGTGGGGGCGGCGGTGGCCGTGGACGTGCTGCGGTTCGCGGTCGGGGTGCCCTTCGTGGCCTTCCTGAACTTCGCGTTCGTCTGGCTCGCCGTGCACCAGCTGGGCTTCCTGCGGGCCGACGGCCGGCTCGTGCGCCCCGCCCGGCCCGCGCTCCTCGCGGTCGCGGGGCTGGTGGGGGCTGTGGTGTTGGTGGGGTTCGGGCCGTATCCGTTGTCGATGGTGGGGATGCCGGGGGAGAAGGTGTCGAACATGGCGCCGCCGACCCTGGCCCTGCTCTGCCACGGGCTGTGGCTGACCGGGGCGGCCGAGCTGTTGCGCGGTCCGGCCGGCCGGCTGCTCGCGCGGCCCCGGGCGTGGCGGGTGGTGGTGCTCGCGAACGGGTTCGCGATGACGGCGTTCCTGTGGCACCTGACGGCGATGCTCGGCGTGTACGGCGTGCAGCTGGCGTTGGGGCCGGCGCTGCCGGAGCCGGCGACGGGGGCGTGGTGGGCGCAGTTGCCGGTACGGCTGGTGTGCGCGGCGGCGGTGACGGCGGGGCTGGTGGCGGTGTTCCGCCGGTTCGAACGCCCGCCGGCGGCGCGTGCGGCCCGTCCGGCGCGGGCCGGGGCGGGGGCGGGGCCCCGGCGGGGGAGCGGGCCGTGGCCGGGGGCGCGGGCGGCGCTGGGGGCCGTGTTGGCGCTGCTGGGGGTGCTGGGGTTGTCGCTGACGGGGCTGGGCGGATTGTTGGCCGGGCACAGCGCGACGCTGATCGTCGTGCCGGTGACGGCGCCGGTCGCGATCGCCGCCGCGGTGGTGGGCCTGCTGTTGGTGGAACGCTCCGCCGCCGACACGCCCGACCGAACGGTTAGGGTGAAGGGCTGATCGATCCCTTTCCCTGGAGTGCGTGGATGGCCGTCAATCTGGTCAATGTCGAGGCTGTCAGCAAGGTGTACGGAACCCGTGCCCTGCTTGACGGTGTCTCCCTCGGCGTGTCCGAGGGGGATCGGATCGGTGTCGTGGGTCGCAACGGCGACGGCAAGACCACCCTGATCCGCATGCTGGCGCGATTGGAGGAACCCGACACCGGCCGGGTCACCCACACGGGCGGGGCCCGGATCGGGGTGCTGACGCAGCACGATTCGCTGGACCCGAAGGCGACGATCCGGCACGCGATCATCCGGGACCTCGCCGATCACGAGTGGGCGGGTGACTCGAAGGTCCGCGACGTGCTCACCGGCCTGTTCGGCGGGCTGGACCTGCCCGGGTTCGAGCAGGGCCTGGACACGGTGATCGGGCCGCTGTCCGGTGGCGAGCGGCGGCGGATCGCGCTGGCGAAGCTCCTCATCGAGGAGCAGGACCTGCTGGTGCTGGACGAGCCCACCAACCACCTGGACGTCGAGGGCATCTCCTGGCTGGCCAAGCACCTCTCCGAGCGGCGTTCCGCGCTCGTCTGCGTCACCCACGACCGGTGGTTCCTGGACCAGGTCTGCACCCGCATGTGGGACGTGCAGCGCGGCGCCGTGCACGAGTACGAGGGCGGCTACAGCGACTACGTGTTCGCGCGGGCCGAGCGCGAGCGGATCGCGGCCACCGAGGAGACCAAGCGGCAGAACCTGGTCCGCAAGGAACTGGCCTGGCTGCGGCGCGGCGCCCCCGCCCGCACCTCCAAGCCCCGGTTCCGCATCGAGGCCGCGAACGCGCTGATCGCGGACGTGCCGCCGCCCCGGGACACCTCCGAGTTGATGAAGTTCGCGAACTCGCGGCTGGGCAAGACGGTCTTCGAGCTGGAGGACGTGACCGTCACCGCCGGCCCCAAGACCCTGCTCCGGCACCTGACCTGGCAGCTGGGCCCGGGCGACCGGATCGGCCTGGTCGGCGTGAACGGCGCGGGCAAGACCTCGCTGCTGCGGGCGCTGGCCGAGGCGGCCCGCACCCAGGGCGACGCGCAGCCCGCGGCCGGCAAGGTCACCGTCGGCAAGACCGTCAAGCTGGCGTACCTCTCGCAGGAGGTCGGCGAGCTCGACCCCTCGCTGCGGGTGCTGGAGGCGGTGCAGCGGGTCCGGGACCGGGTGGACCTCGGCAAGGGCCGGGAGCTGACCGCCGGGCAGCTGTGCGAGCAGTTCGGGTTCACGAAGGAGAAGCAGTGGACCCCGGTCGGGGACCTCTCCGGTGGCGAGCGCCGCCGGCTGCAGATCCTGCGGCTGCTGATGGACGAGCCGAACGTGCTCTTCCTCGACGAGCCCACCAACGACCTCGACATCGAGACCCTGACCCAGCTGGAGGACCTCCTCGACGGCTGGCCCGGCTCCATGATCGTGATCTCCCACGACCGGTTCTTCATCGAGCGCACCACCGACACGGTGATGGCCCTGCTCGGCGACCAGAGCCTGCGGATGCTGCCGCGCGGCCTGGACGAGTACCTGGAGCGGCGCGGCCGGATGCTCGCCGCCGCGGCCCCCGCCCCGGCCCCGGCCGCGGTGGCCGCCGCCGCCGAGAAGACGAGCAACGCCGCCGATTCGCGGGCCGCGAAGAAGGAGCTCCAGAAGATCGAGCGGCAGCTCAACAAGCTGGCCGACCGCGAGAGCGGACTGCACGCGAAGATCGCCGAGCACGCCACCGACTTCGAGAAGGTCGCGGGCTTCGACGCGGAGCTGCGGGAACTGCTCTCCGAGCGCGACGAGTTGGAGATGCGCTGGCTGGAGCTCGCCGAGGACGCGTGAGTTTCGGCCGGGTCCGGGGCGAATTGACCGCCCGCCGGCCGGATAACGACCACGTCACGGGCCGGTTCGCCCTTGGGCACAGGGCGCGACCGGCCCGTCTTCGCGTCCGTGACGGGTGGTAGAAAGGTTCGGTCCCGCGCCAGCCCGCCTGCCGATCCGAAGGTCCGAGAGATGCCCGAGCAGCCCCCGCCGCCGAATCAGCCTCCCGTGCCCGAGGGTTACGGCCACCTCCCGGGCCCCCCGCCCGGCGGACAGCAGTTCCCGCCGGCCGGGCCGAACCCCTACGCCCAGCCCGCGCCCGGCGCGACCCCCGGGTACGGGTACCCGCAGTCGTCGCCGCAGCAACCGCCCACGACGCCGGCCGGACCCGGGTACGGGTACCCGCAGCAGCCGCCGACGGCCCCCGGGTACGGGTACCCGCCGCACCAGCCCGCGACCGGCCCCGGCGGCCCGGGCGGCTCCGGCGGTTCCGGCGGGGGCAAGGGGCGGCGCAACGCGATCATCGCGGCCGGCACCGTCGGGCTGCTCCTCGTCGGCCTCGGCTCCTGGTTCGTGTTCGGGACCGAGGACGAGAAGCCGGCCAAGCCGGTCGCCGCCCCGAGCACCCCGGCCGCCCCCAAGCCCTCCGGGTCCGCCACGCCCGACGCGGGCGACGGCAAGGGCACCGGCGCCGCCGCCGCCGAGTTCAACGAGGGCCGCGCCCCCGACGAGGGCCGGGTGAACTGGCTGAAGATCAACGACATCCAACTCCCCGGCGGCGGCGGGGACTCCTGGGGCCAGTGGATCATCGGGGACACCGTCGTGAAGTCCCTCTACAAGTCCGTCACCGCCTACGGCCTCGCCGACGGCAAGGTCCGCTGGAACCTCGAACTGCCCACCGCGCCCTGCGGCATGACCTCGCAGGCCACGAAGGACGGCAAGATCGTCGCCGCCTTCAAGAACGGCACGACGACGAACGCCGACTGCAACCAGATGCGCATGCTCGACCTGACCAAGGGCACCGCCGGGTGGACCAAGGAGGTCCCCAAGGAGAGCATGTTCGACATGATGACCACGCTGGAGATGGTCATCGCCGGGGACGTCGTGGCCGTCTCCCGGACCGGCCCCAGTAGCGGCTTCAAGGTCAGCACCGGCGAGAAGGTCTGGGTCCGCAAGGGCGAGGAGAAGTGCCCGCCCTACAAGTACGCCTCCGACGGCACCACCCTCGTCAACTCCGGCCTCTGCTCCGTGGACAAGCAGAACGTGCAGGGCGCCGACCCGCTCACCGGCAAGACCACCTGGACCTGGACCCCGCCCGGCGACTACAAGGTGGACCGGTTCTACTCCGTGGACCCGGTGATCGTCGACGTCAGCAGCGAGAAGACCAAGAAGCGCGGCGTCGTCGTCCTCAACAGCGACGGCACCCAGCGCTCCCAGCTGCGCGCCGACGGCGACTTCACCCCCAAGTGCGGCTACGGCATCAACGACCGGGGCCTGCAGAACTGCCGGGGCGTCGCCGTCGACAAGGCCACGAACACCCTGTTCATGGCCACCAGCTTCAAGATCAAGAAGGCGAACGAGATCGTCGCCTTCGACCTGACCACCGGCCAGGCGAAATGGCGCGAATCGTACGGCAACGACCGCACCCTCATGCCGCTGTCCGTCACCGACGGCAAGCTGAACGTCTACCTGGAGGCCACCAAGACGGCCGGCGGGCAACTGCTGACCATCCCCGTCTCCGGCGGCTCCTTCGACACCGTCCTGAAGAACCCGGTGCGCGGCGCGGCCGTCGAATCCGGCTTCCGCGACGCGATCGTCCAGACCGGCGGCGGACACCTCGTCGTCGGCACCTCGTGGCTGCTCGGCGAGGGCAGCAACGGCAAGGAGAAGGTCCTGATGGTCTTCGGCAAGTGACGGCCCGGGCCGCGCGGCGCACCACCGGCCGCGCGGCCCCGCCCGTTCCCGGCCCCCGTGCGCGCCCGGGCCCCCACCCCGCGCGCCGGCCGCCGAAGGCCACGATCCCGCGCGTCCGCCCGCCCCCGACGGCCCGCGCAGCACGAGAGGTCCCCACCGTCCCCATGAGCACCCCGCCCCACCATCCCGCCGGCCCCCACGAGGACCCCGAGCGGGCCCCCGACGGCTACGCCCACCTGCCCGGCCCGCCGCCCACCGCCCCCGTCACCGGCCCCAACCCGTACGCGAACGCGGACACCCCGCCCCCGGCGACCCCGGCCCCGGCGACCCCGTATGGCCCCCCGCCCGTGCCCGGCCCGCGCCCCGGCACCCCGAACACGCCCGGCCCGTACCCCGGCCCCCCGAGCGCGCCCGGCGCCGCCGCCGGCGCCCCGCCCGTGCCCGGCCCGCCGCACGCGCCCGCGCCCGCCGCCGGCGTCCCGCCCGTGCCCGGCCCGCCGCACGCGCCCGCGCCCGCCGCCGGCGTCCCGCTGCCGCCGACCGTGCCCGCGCCGCCCGTGCCGTCCTGGAGCGGCCCGCTCGTCCCACCCCCGGCGGTCACGCCCCCGCCCGTGCCCGTCGCGGCCCGGCACCGGCGTCCCACCGCCCTGCTCGCCGCCGCGATCGTCGGCCTGCTCGTCTTCGGCGCCGGCACCTGGTACGCCGCGGTCAACGGCGCCGGCGCCCCCGTGCCCGCGAAGGGGGCCGCCGCCCCCAGCGCCCCCGCCGCCCCGCCCCCCTCGGCCGCGCCCGGACCCGACGACGCCAAGGGCCTCGTGCCCGTCGACACCTACAACGCCCGACGCGGCCCCGGCGAGGCCGAACTGCTGTGGTCCCGGCAGAACACCATCGCGCTGCCCGGCGCCGGCGGGAACTCCGAGGGGCAGTGGCTCGTCGGCGACACCCTCGTCAAGACCCTGCACGACCAGGTCACCGCCTACGCGCTCGCCGACGGCGCCGTCCGCTGGCGCCACAAACTCCCCAACACCCTCTGCGGCCTCACCCAGCAGACCACCGCCGACCACAAGATCGTCGTCGCCTACAAGACCGGCACCACCGAGGACGCCGTCTGTGACCAGATCCGCTCCCTGGACCTGACCAACGGCACGGTCGGCTGGACCCGGAAGCTCGTGCAGGAGCACAAGTTCGACATGCCCGAGGGCCGACTGCCGCTGAGCATCACCGGCGACCTCGTCACCGTGAACCGGGCCATCGTCGTCAGCGCCTACAAGGTGAGCACCGGCGAGAAGGCGTGGTCGCACCTCGAACAGAAGCCGTGCACCCCCTACAAGTACGCCGCCCAGGGAACCTCCCTCGTGGCCGCGGGGCTGTGCACCCAGGACAAGATGGAGATCCAGGGCATCGACCCGGCCACCGGGAACGTGACCTGGCGCTTCGCGCCCAAGAGTGGCGACTACGTCATCGATCAGGTCTACGCCGTCAACCCCACCATCGTGGACTTCCGCAGCAACGCCACCGGCAACCGGGGCGTCGGCGTGTACGACGCGAACGGGAAGGAACGCTCCCAACTGCGCTCCGACGGCGCCTTCGGACCGGCCTGCAAGTACGGCACCGACGACGAGAGCCTCCAGACCTGCCGGGGCGTGGTCCTCGACCGCGCCTCCGACACCCTCTTCATGCCGGGCAAGGACAGCGACGCCGCGACGGTCACCGAGTCCTTCGTCTTCGACCTCGCGACCGGCGCCGTCAAACGCCGCCTCAAGCACCCCTCGGGCCGCGACCTCGAACCCCTGCGGGTGATCGACGGCAAGCTCTACGCCTACCTCAAGCCCTCGAAGACGGAACCCGGGGAACTCGTCACCGTCCCCGTCGACGGCGACACGTTCACCACCGTCCTGAAGAACCCGAAGTCCACGGTCGACCTGGAACGCCGGATCATCGACCCGGTCGTCACCACCGACGGCCGGCGCCTGATCGTCGGCGCGGCCTCGCTGCTCGGCGAACAGGCCGCGGAGGAGAAGGAGAATCTCGTGATGGTCTTCGGCCCGTGACCCCGCCCGGGCCGCCCCGGCCCGCGCCACCCCCGTCACCGCACCCCGTTCCCGCCCTCCCCACAGCAGCGAGCCGAGAGGCAGACCCGAGACCGTGAGCACCCCGCCGCCCCCGCAGGACCCGCGTGACCCGCGCGCCGGATTCGGCGCCCCCGACCCCCGGTCCGGGCAGCCCACCGGCCCCGACCGCCCCGCGCAGCCGCCCACGCCGCCCGCGCAGCCGCCGACGGACCCCTCGACCATGCCCTTCGGGAAGGTCACCCCCGGCCCCGCCCCCACCCCGCCGGTCGTCCCGCCCGGCGCCCCCGTGCCCCCCGGCCCGCCGGCCTACGGCTACCCGCAGCAGCCGCCCACCACCCCCGAGGCCGCCGGGTACGGCTTCCCGCCCCAGCCCCCCACCACGCCCGGCTTCGGCGCCCCCACCGTGCCCGCGCGGCCCGCCGCGAGCGGCGGCCGGACGCCGAAGGAGAAGCGCGACCAACTCGCGATCGTCACCGCCGCCGCCGTCTGCTGCGCGCTGATCATCGGCGCCGGCTTCTGGTACTCCGGCAACCGCGAGGACACCGGGCCCGTGGCCGCGCCCCAGAACTCCGCCTCTCCCTCCGCCGACCCCAAGGCCCCCGGCGGCGAGACCGGCCCGGCCCGCGAGCAGGTCCCCGCCAACACCGCCGCCGCGATGACCTTCACCCTCGCGCAGCCCGAGCTGAAGTGGGACTACGCCGACACCAAGGGCTCCTGGCTCACCGACACCACCTTCGCCAAGGCCGCCCCCGACGGGATCGTCGGCTACGACCTCGACACCGGCAAGGAGAAGTGGAAGGTCCCCCTCACCGGCGCGGTCTGCGGGGTCTCCCCCCACGTCACCGGCGACAAGGCAGCGGTCGTCTTCCGCGAGGCCATGCCCACGGAGAAGAAGAAGGTCCCCTCGTGCAACACCGTCGGGGTCGTCGACCTGGCCGGCGGCAAGCTGCTGTGGAAGGCCCAACTGGGCCCGGGCGAACTCGGCGGTGACGAGCCGCTTCGCCTCGACGGGGTCACCGTCAGCGGGGAGACCGTCGCCGCCGCCGGCCTCTCGGGCGGCGGGGCCTGGAACCTCAACGACGGCAAGCCCCGCTGGGCCCCCAAGGTCGACGCCGAGAACTGCGCGGACACCGGTTACGCGGGTGGCCCCGCCCTCGCCGTGGTCCGCCGCTGCGGCGAAGCGGACCCGGCCTACCGCGTCGAGGTCCTCGACCCGGTCAGCGGCGCCCCCAAGTCCACCTACCGGCTGACTCCGGGTCTCAAGGACCCCGTCATCGTCTCCACCAACCCGCTTGTGATCGCGGTGAACGCCAACAAGAGTGCGAAGAACGGCAGCGGGGTCTCCGACCTGTTCGTCGTCTCCGAGACGGGTGCCCTCACCTCCAAGATCTCGCTGACCTCGGGTGCCTACGACCCCGACTGCGACACGTACGCGGAGGACTGCCGGCTGATGACCGTGGGCAACGGCAAGCTCTACCTGCCCTCGGTGAAGCACACCGTCGACGGCGACGCCAAGAAGGACACCAACGAACTGGTCTCCTTCGACCTCGCCACCGGCAAGCAGACCTCCGACCGCGTCGAGGCCGGCGCCGGCCTGCTCCTCCAGCCGATGCGCATGGACGGCCCGAACGTCATCGCCTACAAGGCCCCCGACTACAGCCAGAGCGGCGAGATCGTCAGCATCGACGGCAAGACCATGAAGGTCACCACCCTGCTGAAGCTGCCCACCGATCTGAAGTCCCAGCTGGTCTCGGGCCGCTTCGACATGGACTCCGACGACATCGTTTACCGCAATGGGCGGCTCGCCATGTCCAAGCAGATTCTCAGCAAGCCCTCCTCCACATCCGAACCGCGTCCCTGGGGGGCGCTGTTCACCGCCAAGTGACGTAGTCCGGATCTCCGTTAGACCCCACCGTCCCGCGCGTTCCCCTTCGTCGCCACCCGTCGGCGTGATCGGCGGGTGCGAAGGGCGCGGTACCCGGACGGTGGGCCCGGTCCAAAGTTCCCGAAACGGTGAACATCGCTGCAGATGAGGCATGTTGACGCATGGGCAAACCCAATTGGATCCGAGCTAAAGTGTTCGGCTCCAGCCACCATGTTTCCTCTGGGGGATCCTTGCGCATCAAGACCGGCCTCGTCGCCGCCGCGGCGGCTCTGGCCACCCTTCTCACCCCACTCGCAGCCGGCCCTGCGGCGGCGGCCGGACAGATCACCGAGGCCACCGTCGAGGATCCCGCGTTCTACGGGCGGGTGGTCCTCGGGTGGAGATACGACGGTATCGACCCGATCCTGATCACCGCCCAGGATCGTAAGACCGACGGCTTTGCCATCGGTATCCGCCTCGTCATCAACGACGGGAACGGGCAGTTGCGGGTCATCCCCAGCGGGAAGGCGTCCGCCGAGTGGAGGACGTACCTGAGACAGAGCAACGTCTACTCGGTGTACTTCCGGGTCTGCAAGATCAGGGTTGCCAACGACAACATCGAGGACTGCTACTCATCGCGGGTGATGGAGAACCCGATCCAAGCCGGCTAGACCCCGGCCGCTCTCCCCGGAGCTGAACACGCGTCGTGTCACGCGCATCCTCGCCCACGTCCGAACCGCGGCCCTGGGGGGCGTTGTTCACCGCCAAGTGACGTGGTTCGGCCGGCGGGGCGGTGCGGGTGCGAAATCCGTGGCCGTCGGCGCGTGACCGGGAAGCCCCCGAAGGGAATGACCTTTCGGGGGCTTCTGCTCGGTAACGGCCCGCACCGTCGAACAAGCGTGTAACTTGCCGGGGCAGAAGGATGGGGTGGGTACAGGCGATGGGCGTACGGGTCGTGGTCGTCGACGAGCACCGGCTGTTGGCCGAGGCGCTCGCGTCGGCCCTCAAACTGCGCGGGCACCGGGTCCTCGCGGCGACGGCCCCGGCCGCCGGCGCGGCCGACCTGGTCATCGGCCGCGCCCCGGAGGTCTGCCTGTTCGGCACGGCCGACCCGGCCGGCCCCGGGGTCTTCGAGCCCGTGTCCCGGATCCGCCGGGAGAGACCGCAGATCGCCGTCGTCGTCCTCGGGCCCGTGCCCAGCCCGCGCGGGATCGCCGCCGCCTTCGCCGCCGGGGCCTGCGGGTACGTCCGGCAGGACGAACGGATCGAGGGCGTGGAACGGGCCCTGGGCAAGGCCCGCGCGGGGGAGGCGGCCGTCTCCCCGCAACTGCTCCAGGGCGCGTTCGCCGACCTGCTGCACCCGGCGGCCCAACCCGACGACGAGGGCAGCCGCCTGCTGGCCCTGCTCACCCCGCGCGAGGTGGAGGTGCTGGTGCGGGTCGCCGAGGGCGAGGACACCCGGGGCATCGCCGCCGGCATGGACATCGCCCCCAGCACCGCCCGCACCCACGTGCAGCGGGTGTTGATGAAACTGGGCGTGGGCTCCCGGCTGGAGGCCGCCGCCCTCGCCGCCCGCACCGGGCTCCTCGACCGCGCCCTGCCCGTGTACTCCGCCCCGGCACCGGCGCACGCCCCGGCGCAGAGGCCGTAGGGGATCGGGCCGGGGCGGGGACCGGGGGGGCGGTTTCGCGACGAATTCGCGGCGAACCCGAGGGGAAACCCCGACGAATCGGCGTACGGGCCGTGTTGTTCACCCGGAAGGCCCCCGGATCCGGTATTCAGTGCCCACCGGGACGCGCGCGGATGCGCCCCGACGACCCGAAGGGCTGTAAGCGCGTGAGCAAGTACCTGGTCACCGGCGGCGCCGGTTACGTGGGCTCGGTGGTCGCCCACCACCTGCTGTCGGCGGGGCACGAGGTCGTCGTGCTCGACGACCTGTCCACGGGGTTCGCGGCGGGGGTGCCGGCGGGGGCGGAGTTCGTCCGGGGCCGGATCCAGGACGCGGCCGAGCACCTGGACCCCTCCTTCGACGGGGTGCTGCACTTCGCGGCGTTCTCGCAGGTCGGGGAGTCGGTGACGGATCCGGGCCGGTACTGGGAGAACAACGTCGGCGGCACGATGGCGCTGCTCGCGGCGATGCGCGCGGCCGGGGTCGGCCGGCTGGTGTTCTCCTCCACCGCCGCCACCTACGGGGAGCCCGTCGGCGGGGCGCCCCTGGTGGAGGGCTCGCCGACCGCGCCCACCAACCCGTACGGGGCGACGAAACTGGCCGTGGACCACATGATCGCGGGGGAGTGCGCGGCGCACGGCCTGGCGGCGGTGTCCCTGCGGTACTTCAACGTGGCGGGCGCGGACGGGGCCTTCGGGGAGCGGCACGAGCCGGAGACGCACCTCATCCCGTTGGTGCTGCGGGTCGCGCTCGGGGAGCGGGAGTCGATCTCGGTGTTCGGGGACGACTGGCCGACCCCGGACGGGACCTGCGTGCGGGACTACATCCACGTGGCGGACCTGGCGGAGGCCCATCTGGCGGCGGTGGCGGCGGCCCGGCCGGGGGAGCACCTGGTGTGCAACCTGGGCAACGGGACCGGGTTCTCGGTCCGCGAGGTGATCGAGACGGTCCGCAAGGTCACGGGCCGGGAGATCCCGGAGGTGGTCGCGGGTCGGCGGGCCGGGGACCCGGCGGTGCTGGTGGCCTCCTCGGCGCTGGCCCGCGAGCGGCTGGGCTGGACCCCGAGCCGGTCGGAGCTGGCGCGGATCGTCGGTGACGCGTGGGAGTTCACGCGGGGCCTGCGCGCGGGCGCGTTCGACGGGGGGTCGGGCGCCGGATCCGCCCGCGCGTGACCCCGCGCCCGGCGCGCGCAGAGCGGGAGCGTGCCGAACGGGCGCGTGCCGAGCGGGTGCGCGCCGGGTCGTGGTGTCGGTCGGCCGTGTGGGCCGGGCGGGTGGTCGTTCCGTCCCGGTCCCTCCGTTGTCCTCGTGGATCCTCCCGGCTTCGGCCGGGTTCCCCCGGGATCCGCGCGATGGGTCGATTTTCGGCCGGCGCCTCGGCGTCGATCGGGCCCCTGATCGGGAAAACGGCGGCAAAAACTTCAGGTATTCGGCCATCCATCGCCCGGGACCGGGCCTAACCTGAAACCTGACACCGGTGGGGGCCGGTGTTGATTCAGGGGTCGAGAAGCGTCGGGTACGGCGCCCGGTCCGGGGTAGTGCACAGGAGTCGCGACGGCGGTCGTGGCCCCGGAGATCACCCGGTCCCGGTGCCGTGCCCGGCGTCGTCCGTTCCCCGACCCATGGGGGTTGTCTGTGGTTCGTATCCGGGTTCTCGTGGTGGACGATCACCGAATCTTCGCCGAGTCGCTGGCGGCGGCGCTGGCCGCCGAGCCGGACGTCGACGTCACGGCGGCGGGCAGCGTGCCGGCCGCGCAGCGCTGTCTGGAACGGGGCGCGGCCGAGGGGCGCCGTTTCGACGTGCTGCTCGTCGACGCCGACCTCGGCGCGCTGTCGGCCGGCGCGCCCGCCCCGGGCGCGGGCCCACCCGGGGGCGGCGCGGCCGTGCCGGGGCCCCGGGAGGCCCCGGGCGGGATCGGGGCCGGGCGGGTCGGGTTCGGGCTGCCGGTGGGGCCCTCGGGGCCGCCGGGGCAGGCGGGGCTCGCGGGGGGTGCGGCGCCGGTCGTGCCCTCGGACGGGATCGGGTTGGTGGCGGCGGTGCGGGCGGCGCACCCGTCGGTGCGGGCGGTGGTGCTGGCGGAGCGGGACGAACCGCGCCGGGCCGCGTTGGCCCTCCAGGCGGGGGCCTCGGGCTGGGTGGCGAAGGACTGCTCGCTGTCGCGGCTGCTCGCGGTGATCCGGGGGGTGCTGCGGGACGAGACGCACCTGGCGCCGGTACTGCTGACCGGCGTGCTGCGGGAGCTGACGGCGGCGCGCAAGCACCGCACGGACAGCGAGCGGCTGGTGGAGTCGTTGACCCCGCGCGAGCACGAGGTGCTGCGGTGCATGGTGGCCGGGCTGGGGCGCAAGGAGGTCGCGGCCCGGCTCTACCTGTCCCCGCACACGGTCCGCACCCACATGCAGAACGTGCTGGGCAAGCTGGGGGTGCACTCGACGCTGGCGGCGGTGGCCCTGGCCCGGCGGGCGGGGGTCCGCCCGGCCGACCTGGGGCCGGTGCCGGCCCTGGGCGCGGAGTAGCGGCGGGTCGCGGTCGCGGTGGCGGCGGTCGCGGCGGCGGGGAGCGGTGCGGGGCGCGCGGGCGCCCCGCGGCCGGCCGGCCGGCCCGTGGGCGGCGGCCCGTGCTACCCGGGGACGTTGTCGAAGGGGCCGGTGAGGCGGCGCAGCAGGCCGGCGAGTTCGCCGCGCTGGGCGCGCGAGAGCTCGGAGAGGATGGCGCGTTCCTGCGCGAGCAGCCCGGCGAGGGCCTGGTCGGCGGCCTCGCGGCCCTCCGGGGTGAGGCGCACGAGCACCCCGCGCCGGTCGTTGGGGTCGGGCAGCCGCTCGACGAGGCTCTTCTTGGCGAGCCGGTCGATGCGGTTGGTCATGGTGCCCGAGGTGACCAGGGTCTGGGTCAGGAGCTGCCCGGGGGAGAGCTGGTAGGGGGCGCCGGCGCGGCGCAGCGACGTGAGCACGTCGAACTCCCACGGCTCCAGGTTGTGCTCGGCGAACGCGAGCCGGCGCGCGCGGTCGAGATGGCGCGCCAGCCTGCTGACGCGGCTGAGCACCTCGAGTGGTTCCACGTCGAGGTCAGGGCGCTCGCGCCGCCATGCCGCGACCAATCGGTCGACCTCGTCCTCCATGGCGATCAGTGTAGAGGGTCTATCGACGTGAAGTATCTTGACGTCAAGATATAGTGGTCGGGTCCTCGGGCGGAACCGGCACCGGCGCACCCGCCGGCCGTCGGCCCGCCGGCGCGCGACACCCCACCGCAGGAGGCCCGTTCATGTCCGTCGACCCCGTCCCCACCCCGCCCGCAGGCCGCCCCGCCGCCACCTGGGACCCGGCCCAGTACCTGCGACATTCGGGACATCGGGCCCGGCCGTTCGTGGACCTTCTGGCCCGGGTCCCCGAGCCCGCGGCGGCCTCCGGCCCCGCCGGCACCCCGTTCCGGATCGCCGACCTCGGCTGCGGCCCCGGCAATGTCACGGCCCTCCTCGCCGACCGCTGGCCCACCGCCCGCATCACCGGCGTGGACTCCTCCCGCGAGATGCTCGACCGCGCCGACGCCGCGTACGCGGGCCCCACGGCGGGCGGCGGCCGACTCGACTTCGTCCACGCCGACCTCACCACCTGGGACCCACACCCCCCGACAGCACAGCCCCCGACCGCGCCGGACGCGACCGGCCCGCACCAGCCCGGCCCGTCCCCGACCGGCCCGTCCCCGACCGGCGCGGTCGGGCAGGAGCCCTGGGACCTGCTGGTCTCCAACGCCACCCTCCAGTGGGTCCCCGGCCACCTCGACCTCTTCCCCCGCTGGCTCGCCGCCCTCCGCCCCGGCGGCACCCTCGCCTTCCAGGTCCCCGGCAACTTCGACGCCCCCAGCCACCTCGCCCTGCGCGCCGTGTGCGACGGCCCCCGCTGGGCCGACCGTCTCGGCGGCCTCGCCGCCCGCGCCGGCCGCGTCGCCGACCCCGCCGAATACCTGGAGCGCCTGGCCGACCTCGGCTGCTCGGTCGACGCCTGGGAGACCACCTACTGCCAGGTCCTCACCGGCCCCGACCCCGTCCTCGACTGGGTGAAGGGCACGGCCCTGCGTCCCGCCCTGACCGCCCTGTCCGAGGACCCGGCGGCCCGGGAGGAGTTCCTGACCGACTGCCGCGAGGAGCTGCGGAAGGCGTATCCGGCCGGTCGATTGGGCACGGTCTTCCCGTTCCGTCGCGTTTTCGTCGTGGCCCGCAAGGAGGACTGACCTCGATGCTCGTCTCCCTCGATCACGTCCAGCTCGCCGCCCCGCCCGGATCGGAGGACCGCCTGCGGGCCTTCTACATCGGGGCCCTGGGCATGACGGAGACCCCCAAACCACCCGCCCTCGCCGCCCGGGGCGGCTGCTGGTTCGAGGCCGGCCCGGTCCGTCTGCACGTCGGCGTCGAACACGACTACCGCCCGCCCCGCAAGGCCCACCCGGGCCTGCGGGTCGCGGGGATAGCGGAGTTCGCCGCCCGCCTCGCGGCCTCGGGCGCACCGGTGGTCTGGGACGAGGAACTCCCCGGCCACACCCGCTTCTACTCGGAGGACCCGGTCGGCAACCGCCTCGAATTCCTGGAACCCCACCCCACCCCGAACACCTGACGGGGGCGGGGTGGGCCGTCGTCCGCTCAGTGCACGTCGGCGTACGGGAACAGGGAGGCGGCCAGTGCGACCGGGCTCGTGAACGCGGCCGTGCCGGGCAGTCCGGTGGCCGAGAGCCGCACGGTCCCGGAGCCGGCGTCCATGCCGACCAGGTCGCCGAGGCCGTCGCCGGTCACGTCACCGACCGACGCGAGCAGCCGGTAGCCGGCCAGGCCGTCGGCGACCTTGGCGCGGGCGCCGAAGGGCCTGGCCGCGTTCCCGGTGCCGGGGTGCACCCACAGGGCGCCGGCCGGGGTGAGGCCCAGGAGGTCGGCGCGCCCGTCGCCGGTCACGTCCCCGGCTCCGAGCAGCCGGCCGTAGCGGCCGAAACCGGTGCCCGCCTTCACCGGGGCCTCGAAATCGAAGCCGCTCCCGCCGGACCGGTGCAGCCACAGGTCCCCGGCGGCGTCGCGGGTCACGAGGTCCCCGAAGCCGTCACCGGTCAGGTCCCCCGGCCCGGCCAGGGCGTCGTACCGCTCGGCCCACCCCGCGCCCACCAGCCGGCCGCGCGCGGCCTCGCGGACGTCCGCGCCGTCCGTCACGAACAGCTGCGAGCCCGCCGTGCCGTCGGTGGCCACCGTGCCGTACAGCCGCCGGTCCGGGTGGGGGAAGGCCCACGGGTCACTGGCCTCCACGGAGGGCAGGAAGTCCCCGTCGCCCCGGGCGTCGAACCGGTCCACGCTGCCGCCGCGGGCGCGCGCGTACAGGTCCGAACGCCCGTGCGCGGGGTTGCCGCCCTCGCCCGCGATCACGTCGGCGGGCAGCGGCCCCGCGCCGACCGGCACCGGCGTGCCGAGCCGCCCCCCGCCCTGGTATGGGATCAGTACGAGGCGCCCGTCGCCCTCACGGGCCGACAGCACCGGTACCCCGCCGTCGTCGAGGAGTCCGATCCGGTTGTACCGCCGGAACTCCCCGTCGACGCGGACGGCCGGGGCGAACAGCGCCGTCGGATCGGCGGCGGCGGTGCTCGCGTGCAACCAGAGCTCGCCTTCGGGGGTGCGGGTCACGAGGTCGGCGACCCCGTCCCCGGTGAAGTCCCCGCCGCCCACCAGCCGGTCCCACCGGTTCCAACCGGTCGTGGACACCACCAGGCGCGGGCCGAAGGGCTTGGCGGGGGCCGCCGCGCCCGTGCCCCGGTACAGGTGCAGGGCGCCGGCGGGGGTGCGGGCCAGCAGGTCGGGCACGCCGTCGCCGGTCACGTCGGAGGCGCCGACGAGCTTGTTGTAGCGGTTCCAGCCCTCGGAGGAGAAACGGGCCGGTCCGGTGCCGGTGGCCTCCGCCGGGACCAGGCTCAGCCGTCCGGTCGTGGTGAGGACGGCCAGGTCGGGTGTGCCGTCCCGGTCGAGGTCGCCGACCGGGACCACGTCCTTGACGGGCCGGGGGTCGTCGGTGCCGGGATCGACCCGGTACCCCTGCCCGGGGACGGATCCGGCGGCGGAGCCCAGCACGTGCCAGGCACCGGCCGTGCGGTGCAGCAACTCGTCGCGGCCGTCCCCGTCGAGGTCGAGACGGGGTGGCAGCGGGCGGGCGCCGGGCCCGCCGCCGGCCTCGGCGACGGCGGCCCGCACGGCGGCCAGGGCGACGGCGAGGTCGCCGGCCGGGCCGCCGTCCCCGTCCGGGGCGGGTGCGGCGTGGGCGAGTCCGGTGGTGAGGGAGCCGGCGGACACCGCGAGGGCGATGCCGACGGCCAGGCGTCGGGTGAGACGCGAACGTGCGCGGGACAAGGGGTCTCCCTGGACGGTGGCAGGCGAAACCGGGCCCCGGGCGGGGCCGGGTGTGCCGGCGCCCCGGTCGCCGGTTCGCACGGGGTGCGGGTCGGCGCCGGGGCGCGCGGGTACTGCTCGGGGCCGCTCGGGTCAGCTGATGGCGTTGAACTTCTGCCAGCCGCCGCCCATGTTGGTGCGGGAGCCCAGGGTGTCCATGCCGATCGCGGCGGAGCCGGCGGCCGGGTAGCGGTAGGAGTTGCCCGCGCTGTCCACGGCGAAGAGGTCGCCGAGGCCGTCGCCGGTGATGTCACCGGTGGCGGTGAGCTTCGGGAAGGTCCAGCCCGTGCCGATCTTCACCTTGGCGGCCAGCGGCGAGGTGCCGTTGCCGGTGCCGGCGTAGATGTACAGCTCGCCGGCGGTGTTGCGGGCCAGGAGGTCCGCGCGGCCGTCACCGGTGAAGTCGCCGGCGCCGAGGAGCTGGTTGTAGATCTGCCAGCCGGTGCCGATCTGCACGCGGGTGTTGAACGTGGTGCCGGTGCCCTGGCTGGTGTGCAGCCACAGCTTGCCGGTCTTGTCGCGGCCGATCAGGTCGCCGCGGCCGTCGCCGTTCATGTCACCGGGGCCCACGACCGCGTCGTAGGTGTCGGCCCAGCCGGCACCCACGAGAGTGGGCTCGGTGGCCTCGTACAGGTCGCTGCCGCTGCCGAAGAAGAGCTGCGAGCTGTTGAAGTTGTCGGTCGAGGAGGAGTTGTACAGCTTGGTGCCGGCGAAGGCGCCCGTGTCGCTGATCGCCGTGCCGGGGAAGAAGTTGCCGTCTTCCTTGAAGTAGTACCCGAAGAGGGTGCCCGCCGCGTCGCGACCGATGAGGTCGGAGCGGCCGTGGTCGGCGTTGCCGCCCTGGCCGGCGATCAGGTTGACCGACTCGTAGCCCGTGCCGTACGTGATGCGGTCGCCGAGCTCGGCGACGGCCTTCAGCGGGTACAGGTAGGTCTGGCCGCTCTGCTGGCGGGCGAAGACCACCGGGGTGCCGTCGTAGTCGTTGACGACGCTGAGCTGGTTGTAGATCCGCCAGCCGTGACCGATCTTCACGCGCGGGGCGAAGGTGGCGTTCGCGTCCGGGACGACCTGGCTCGCGTGCAGCCACAGGTCGCCGGCGCTGTCGCGGGTGACGAGGTCGGGCTTGCCGTCGAGGGTGAAGTCGCCGCCGCCCACGAGCTGGTCGTAGCCGCCCCAGCCGGAGCTGATCTTCACGCGGCCGCTGAAGGGCTCGCCGCCGGAGACGTTGCCGGTGCCCGCGTACAGGTACAGGTCACCGGAGGGGGTGCGGGCGACGAGGTCGGGGATGTTGTCGCCGGTGATGTCACCGGTGCCCACGACCTTGTTGAAGATGGTCCAGCCGCGGCCGGTCCACACGGTGGAACCGGAGCCGGTGGAGCCCACGGTGCTCAGGCTGAGGTTGCCCGTGACCGACAGGGCGAGCACCTCGGGCTGCCCGTCGCCGTTGAGGTCACCGGCCGGGATGACGTCCTTCAGGGTGCCGTTCTCGCCGACGGCCCCGGAGATGTCGAACGGGGTCTCCGTGCCGTCACCGTTGCTGAGCGAGACGAAGTACCCGCCGTTGAGGTCGCGGACGACCAGGTCGTCCACGCCGTCGCTGTTGACGTCGAAGTGACGCGGCGCGACCGGGACCTCGGCGGCGAGGGCGGCGGCACGGCCGTCCTTCGCGGCCTTGCCGGCCTTGCCCGCGCCGGCCTTGGCGTCGCCGCGCAGCGCGAGCTTGGCCTCGGCACCGGTGGTGCGCTTGGCGGACGGTACGTCGTCGGAACCGCCGGCGCCGCGCGGCTCGACGGACTTCGCCGACGGCACGGGCGTGACCGGACCGGGCGCGGCCACGGCGGCGGCGGACGCGAACATGCCGGCGGACAGGACGAGGGCGGTGCAGGCCGCGAGGCGGCCGGCGCGCTGGTGGCGCGTGAGGAACAAGAGGTCTCCCTGGTCGAACAGGCGAAACCGGGCTGAGCACGGACCCGCACGAACGCGCGACGGCACGCCGAAGCGCGCGGTGGGTGGCGTACGGGTGTCGATCCCCCCCCGGGAAGTGTCGTCAGCCTACAAGCGGGGTCCGACAGTGGCGCAGCAATATCGGAGAATTTTTGATCACGTTCAGAAATCGAGGGGGGTCACGCCGATCGGGCGTGCGGTCCCGGTGTGCGGTCCGGCGTGTGGTCCGGCGTGCGGGAGATCCGCAGCTCGAACAGGTACCGCTTCGTCACGGACCCCCCGAACCGGGTGTCGATCAGCCGACCGACGCAGTTCAGCAGCGAGTCGAGGGCGGCTGGCGGCAGGGTGCGGTGGTTGGAGTAGGTGCGGAGCACATCGAGGTACTCGGCGGTGGAGTAGGCCAGGTCCCGGACGTACCGCCGGGTGAGGGCCCCCGGCGCGAACCGTCCGGAGCGTTCCGCTTCGGCGGCGTGGGAGGAGGTGTCCACGTCCGCGACGGCGGGCGGCCGAAGACCGGGCGGGGTGGCGGGATCGAAGCGCTCGTAGCAGTCCTGGACGGCGGCGAAGAACTCCTCCGTCCCGCCGGCCACGTGCTGCGTGGCCACGACGGCGAGCGCCCCACCGGGCCGCAACGCGTCGGCCGAACGCGCCATCCGCACGGCGGGATCGATCCAGTGGAACGCGGTCGCCGCGAACACCACGTCGAAGGGCTCGACGGGCAGGGGCCACTCCTCGAACGCGGCGGTCACGACGACGGCGGCCGGCGCGGGGCGGGACGGCGCGGTGCGGGACGCGCCGGCGGGCGGCGTGATGTGGGGTGGCGCGGTGTCGGGCGTGCCGGTGGGTGGTGCCGTGCCGGGCGCGTCGGTGAGCGCGGCGAGGTTGCGCCGCGCGACGGCGGCCATGTTCGCGCCCACCTCCACGGCCGTCACCCGACACCCGCGCGCGACGAGCGGCACCGTCGCCTTGCCGGTTCCCGCGCCGATCTCCAACACCCGGGCCCCGGGCACGGCCCCGGCGAACTCGGCGAGGTCGTCGAACAGCGCGTCGGGATAACCGGGCCGCGCCCGGTCGTACAGTTCGGCGTCCCCGTCGAACGTCCGACTCAACGCGACCCGCCGCACGTCGTCGGGCACGTCGTCCCGCCGCGCCGGCGGCGGCGTCCCCGTCACGCCCCCTCGGCCCTACCTGCGACCCCGGCGACAAACCCCCGCCAGGCCCGGTCGGTGACGAGCAGCGTCGGCCCGCCGGACCGCTTGCTGTCCCGCACGGCGATGGCGCCGAGGGGGTCGGCGGCGACGGCGACGCATTCGGTGTCCGCGCCGTTCTTGCTGTAGCTGGAGGTGATGAAGCTGCGCATGTGCATCAGGTGGTTCCTTTGGCGAGGTCGCCAAGCAAGGAGATGGATTCCTGGGGCGACAGGCTGTACTGAGCCAGGGTTTCGAAGGACTTCTTGTAAAGCGCGCCTTGGGTGGCGGTTTCGCCCCAGGATGCGCCGAGCCTGTTCTCCGCGTACACCACATCGATCGCGTCACCCTCGGCGAAAGACAGAACGTTGAACGGTCCGTCCATGCCAGGCAGAGCACCGGTGGAGAAAGGGAGGATCTGCACGTCGACGTTCGGCAGCTCGGCCATCCGCACGATGTGTTCGGCCTGTTCGCGTACGACCTCCTCGGATGCGAACCGGCTGCGTACGGCGGCTTCCCAAATAATCGCGTGAAACCGTAGGGGATTCTCACCGGTCAGCCTGGCGTGTCGGCGCAGGCGGATGTTGACGATCCGTTCGAGGCGATCAGGGTCGATCGGTTCCGAACCCGGACCGGTGTTCAAGGCTCGAACGTAGCCTGGCGTTTGGAGCAGGCCGGGCACCAAGGCGAGTTGCCATGTACGGATGAGCGAGGCGGTCGCTTCCAGGGAGATGTATTCGGCCAGTGCGCTGATCTCTGGAAACTCGTTCCACCACCCTTTGGTGCGGCGCTGCTCCCTGTCTAGCTTGGCCAATTCAAGGAGGGGTTGGATCGTCTCTTCGTCCCGGACTCCGTAGAGGTGGCACAGGGCGCGGATGTCCGGGTCTCGCATGGGGACCTGGCCGCGTTCCATCTTCGCGACCTTGGTG
The DNA here is from genome assembly GCF_049606955.1 of Streptomyces dryopteridis. Lineage (NCBI taxonomy): Bacteria > Bacillati > Actinomycetota > Actinomycetes > Kitasatosporales > Streptomycetaceae > Streptomyces > Streptomyces dryopteridis. Next base: position 3,613,135 of record NZ_CP187113.1, read on the forward strand.
ATCGAGGCCGTGAGGGCCTCCGCCGCGTGGGACTGGCGAAGGCCGAGGCGTTCGCGCATGGCCAGGAGTTCGCCGCCGAGGCGTCGTCCGAGGACGGTCGACACCGTTTTCCCGCGATCTGGGTCGCTGCTCACCATGGCGACAGTGTGACCGGGCCGGGTGTAGATCATCAACCCTCGGCGATCCCGGGTGGGGGAATTTTCTGCCCGTTCGATTGCTGCCCGAGCAAATCCCCCGCTACCGTCGATGACGTAACCGCTCACCAGGGCTGGGGAGTTGGCGGAAGGCGCCGTGCTGTCTGCGGGAGAGCCACCGTCCGTTGTGTGTGCCGTGGCCTCGTCGTGCCTGGTGGTGGGTCCCTTCATGTGCCCTTTCGTGTGCTGTGCCGTGCCCGAGGAGTGTCGTCATGAGCCAGGAATCTTCGTCGTCCACGCCCTTTCCCTCGCTCCGCCGGGACGTGGGCATGTACCCGCCCCGGCAGGACTCCGTGACCGCCGCGCGGCGGCACGTCGCCGGGATGGTCGCGTTGTGGGGACAGCCCGGACTCGCGTTCGACGCGGGGCTGGTCACCAGTGAGCTGGTCACCAACGCGATCTTCCACGGCACGGTGCGGGGCCGACTGGTGCGCGTGGAGGTCGAGTTGCGGGGGGACTGCGTGCGCGTCGCCGTCAGCGACTCGCGCGGGGAACGACGGCCCGCGGTGCGGGAGGTGGGCGCCGAGGACAGGTTCGGGCGGGGGCTGCTCGTCGTGGCCGGGACGAGCCGGGCCTGGGGGTGCGAGGACCGGGTGGTGGGCAAGACGGTGTGGGCCGAACTCGCCCTCGGGTGAAGTGCGCACGGACGGCCGCGAGGGGCGGGCCGGCCCGCCCGGGGCGGCGGGGGCCCGCCCCTCACGGGCGGTCGGCGGCGCGCGGCGCGGCGTGTCGTGCGCCGCCGCCGGCGTCAGGTGTTGATGGGCGCGCAGACGGCCCAGGTGCGGAACTCCAGATTGCCGTCGGTGGTCGAGATGTTCTTGACCGCCGTCTTCCACGCGCTGTCGCCCTCGGGACGCGAGTAGACCATCACCAGGTCCGAGGGGTCGACGGTCGGGGAGAAGCCGCCGCCGGTCACGCGGGTGCCGGTGGGGCAGGTCGCGGTGGCGGTGCCGACGGCGTTGCGGGCCACGTTGACGGGGGCGCTCGACACGATCGTCGGCGCGTTCAACAGGCCGCCCTTGTCGCCCTTCGCGCCGGTGTCACCCTTCGCGCCCGTAGCGCCCTGGTCACCCTTGTCGCCCTGGCGGCCCGCCGGGCCCTGGCTGCCGGTCGGGCCGGCCGCGCCCGTGGCCCCGGCCGCCCCGGCGACGCCGGTGTCCCCGCGCGGGCCGGCCGGGCCGGTGTCGCCCTTCGCGCCGGTCGCCCCGACGGCGCCCGCGCTCCCCGGGTCGCCCTTGACGCCCGTGTCACCCTTCGCACCGGCAGGGCCCTGCGCACCCGTGGGGCCGGCGGGACCCTGGACGCCCGCCGGGCCGGTCGCCCCCGTCGCGCCCGCGGCCCCGGCCGCGCCCTGCGCGCCGATCGGCCCCTGCGCGCCCGTGGGCCCCGCGACGCCCGTGGGGCCGGCCGGGCCCTGGGACCCGGTCGCGCCGGCCGCGCCCTGCACCCCGGCCGGACCGGTCGGCCCCGCCGGGCCCGCCGTGCCCTGCGCACCCTGGTCCCCCTTCGCGCCGGTCGGGCCCTGGGCGCCCGTCGGACCCACGGGCCCCCGGGCACCCGCCGGTCCGGGATCTCCCTGGACCCCGGCCGGGCCCTCGGCGCCGGTGGCGCCCTGCGCGCCCTGGGCACCCGTGGCGCCGGCCGGGCCCGCGAGCCCCTGCGGCCCGGTCGGGCCCACGGGACCGGTCGCCCCGTCGGCGCCCGTCGCACCGGTCGCGCCCCGCGCGCCCGGGTCGCCCATCGGGCCGCGTGCGCCGGGGTCGCCGGTCGGGCCGGTGGGTCCGGTGGTGCCGCGTTCGCCCTTCGCGCCCGTCGCACCCGCGTCGCCCTGCGGGCCGGTGGCGCCCGTGGCCCCCGTCGCCCCGGCGGCACCGGCCGCGCCCGGAGTGCCGGCCGTGCCCTGCGCGCCGGTGTCGCCCTTCGGGCCCCGGGCCCCCGGGTCGCCGGTCGGGCCCGTCGGGCCGGTGGGGCCCCGGTCGCCCTTCGCACCCGGCGTACCCGGGTCGCCCTGCGGACCCGTGGCACCCGTGGCCCCCGTCGCGCCGGAGGCACCCGCCGCGCCCGTCGCACCGGCCGCGCCCTGCGCGCCCGGATCACCCTTGGGACCGCGTGCGCCGGGGTCGCCGGCCGGGCCGGTGGGTCCGGTGGTGCCGCGTTCGCCCTTCGCGCCCGTCGCACCCGCGTCACCCTGCGGGCCGGTGGCGCCCGTGGCCCCCGTCGCCCCGGTGGCGCCCGCCGCACCCGCCGCACCGGGCGCACCCGCCGCGCCCGGATCACCCTGCGGACCCCGCGCCCCCACGTCGCCCTGCGGGCCCGCGGCCCCGGTCGGCCCGCGATCACCCCGCACCCCCTGGGCCCCCGCCGCCCCGGCCGGCCCCGTCGCACCCGTCGGCCCCGCCGGGCCCCCCGCACCCGCCGCGCCCGCCGGCCCGGCGGGACCCGCCGCACCGGCCACACCCTGCGGACCGGCCGGGCCCTGCGCCCCCGTCGCCCCGGCCGCGCCCGCCGCACCCGGGGCGCCGGCCGGACCCCGCGCCCCCGGATCGCCCTGCGCGCCCTGCGCCCCCGGATCACCCTGCGGGCCCGCGGGCCCCGTCGGACCCCGGTCGCCCGCCGGGCCCGGCACCCCCGGATCCCCCTTCGCGCCCGCCTGCCCCGGATCGCCCTGCGGCCCCGCCGCGCCCTCCGCCCCACGCTCCCCGCGCGGTCCCGGCGGACCGGCAGGACCCTGAGCCCCGGCGGCGCCCGCCGGCCCGGCCGGACCCGACGCGCCCGCAGGCCCCGGATCCCCCTTCGCGCCGGTCGCGCCGGCCGCCCCCGGATCACCCTTCGCGCCGGCGGGCCCCGCGGGGCCCGCCGGACCCGCCGGCCCCGGGTCGCCCTTCGGGCCCGGCTCGCCCTTGTCCCCCTTGTCCCCCTTGTCGCCCTTCGGGCCCTTCCCGCTGTGATCCCCGTCGTTCCCGCACCACGGCACCGGACCGGACGGCTTCACGTACCGGGCGCTCATCCACCCCGAGGTGCCGGCGAGCCGGTACCAGACGTTGTTGCCGTCCACGACCTGCCCCGCCGCCTTGCAGGCCAGGCGCACGTGCGCCCCGTGCGGGTGCTTGCCGATCGCGGCGGACGCGGTGGTGGGACGCTCGCGCACGTACTGGTACGTGTGCGACACCACCGTCCCCGACACCGCCGCGCCCCCGCCGCCGCCCGTACGGAACGTGTCGCCGGCCGGGCCGGGCACGAGCGAGGCCGGACCCCGGTCGTGCGCGGCGGCGTGCGCGTGGACGGCGAGGGGACCGGCGAGTCCGGCGGTCACCCCGAGGGTGAGAACGCCCCGGCCGAGCCGATGAGCGATGACGGCGGCGAGGGCGGGCCGAGGCTGACGTGAGCTGAACACCGTGGAGGGATCGCCTTCTCGTGAGGGACGGGAGGGGTGGGAGGGAGGTGAGGGAGGTGAGGGAGGGGGGATGGGGGACGAGGGGGAGGGGAGGGGGGAAGGACGGGACGGGGGAGAGGGGAGGGAGACGGGGGTGAGGCCGCAGCGGAACGGGCCCCGTCTGGCCCTCCCGGTCGGCCCGGCCCGACCGGCCGGGCCGGCCCCACCGGCCCGGTCCCGACTCGGTGTGGCCCCGTCCCGGCCTGACCGGCCGACCGACCGGGCCGGGCCCACCGGCCCGACCCCGACTCGGTCCGGCCCGACCCCGACTCGGTCCGGCCCGGTCCCGGCCTGTCCGGCCCGGTCCCGGCCCGGCCTGTCCCGGCTCGGTCCGTTCCGGCTCGGACCGGCTCGGCTCAGCCTGACTCGGCTCGGCTCGGCTCGGCCTGGTCCGGCCCGGTCCGGCCTGGTTCGGTCCGGCAGGTCCCGCTCTTCTCGGTCTGGCTCGGCCCGGTCCGGCCCGACCCAGTCGGGCCCGCGCAGGTCCGGCCCAGGAGATCCGGGCGGGTCGGGTTGGGCCACGTTCGGCCCGCTCAGGTCCGGACTTGCCCGGCGCCCGGGCCGGGCCAGGTCCGTCCCGGTCGGGGATTGGTCCGGCAGGGTCCGGCTCGTTCGGTCTGGTTCGGTCGGATGGAGCCGGGCTGAGCCCGGTCGGTTTCGTTCAGCTCGGCCGGGCCGGGCCGGGCCGGGTCGGGCCAGGGCTGGGTGGGTTGGGATCGGTTCGATCAGGCTTGGACAGTCGGGGCGGGCCGAGTGGGCTGGGTTGGGATCGGTTCGATCGGGCTTGGACGGTCGGGACAGGCCGGGTCGGGCCGGGTCGGGCCGAGTGGGGCCGGGTCGGGCCGAGAGGGGCCGAGAGGGGCCGAGAGGGCTGGTTGGGATCGGTTTGGGTCGGGCCTGGACGGTTGGAGCGGAGCGAGGCGGGCCGAGTGGGTTCGGTTGGGTTCGGTTGGGTTCGGTTGGGTCGGGCCTGGACGGTCGGGGTGGGCCGGGGCGGGCTGGATCGGCTGGGTCCGGTCGGCCGGGGGCTGGTCGGGAAGGGGCTGGGCGGGTTGCGGCGGGCTGGGTTGGGCGGGCCGAGTGGGCTGGGTTCGGGTTTGGGCGGGGCGGGCCCGGGGGTTGGGGGTGGTGTCGGTGTGTTGCGGGGTGGGGGCGTGGGGTCAGACGCCTTCGACGGGGGCGCACACCACGTGGGCCTTCACGTTGTCCCAGGAGTTGTCGCGGTTGTACGCGGTGATGGTCCAGCCCTGGCCGTCGGCGGTGGGGCGGGAGGAGGTCACGAACGTGCCGATGATGTCGTCGTCCTGGGACATGCCGCCGCCCACCGCGCGGGTGCCGCCGGGGCACATGACGGTGACGGACTTGCGTTCCCGCTGGTTGACCGTCGTCCACGTGGCGCTGTCCACGCGCTGGAAGACCGTGAAGCCGCCCGGGGCGCCCTTCGTGCCCCGGGGGCCCTGATCGCCGGTGTCGCCGGTCGGGCCCTTGCGGCCCACCGGGCCGGCCGGACCCGCCGCGCCCTCCGGGCCGCCGGCGCCGGGGGCACCGTCGGGGCCGGTCGCGCCGGTGGGGCCCTTCGTGCCCTGGTCGCCGCGTGCGCCCTGGAGGCCGGAGGGGCCGGTCGAGCCGACAGCGCCCGTGGCGCCCTTGTCGCCGGGCCCGCCCCGCACCCCGGCGGGTCCCGCCGGGCCGGTGACCCCGGTCGCGCCGACGGCGCCGGCCGGGCCCGTCGCACCGGTGGGGCCGGCGGGGCCCGCCGTGCCGGCGGGGCCGCTCGCCCCGGTCGGGCCGATCGCGCCGGCCGCGCCCGTGGGTCCGGCGGCTCCGGTCGGGCCGGCCGGACCGGTCGCGCCCGCCGGGCCCTGGGGGCCGGTCGCGCCGGCGGGGCCGGTGGGCCCGGTGTCCCCGGCCGCGCCGGTCGTGCCCGCCGGGCCCTGCCCGCCGCTCGGTCCCGCCGCCCCGGCCGGGCCCGCGTCGCCGCCGGCCCCTCGGGGACCGGCCGCACCCGCCGTGCCGGCCGGGCCGACCGCGCCGGTGGGGCCCGTCGGGCCCGTGGCGCCGACCGGGCCGGCCGGGCCCCGGGAGCCCTGCGCGCCGAGCGGCCCGGTGGGGCCGGTGCTTCCGGTGAGGCCGGTGTCGCCGGTCGGGCCGGCCGTGCCGGTGCCGCCCCGGGGGCCGCGGGGGCCTTCGGGGCCGGTGTCGCCCGTGTCGCCCCGACCGCCGGTCGGGCCGCGCCCGCCGGACGCGCCGGCGGGGCCCGGAGCGCCCTGGGCACCGGTGGGCCCGGCCGGTCCCGTGACCCCGGCCGGGCCGGGGCCGCCGTCCTCGCCGGCCGTGCCGGCGCCGCCCCGGGGGCCACGCGGGCCTTCCGGGCCGGTGTCGCCCGTGCCGCCGCGGGCCCCGGTCACGCCGTCGGCGCCGGGCGCGCCGACCGCTCCCCGAGGGCCCGTGTCGCCGGTCGCCCCGGTCGCTCCCGCGACCCCCGTCGGGCCGGGATCGCCGCCCTCGCCTGCCGTGCCGGTGGTGCCCCGGGGGCCGCGCGGGCCCTCGGCGCCGGTGTCCCCCGCGTCGCCCCGTGTGCCGGTCGGGCCGGTCGCGCCGGTGGGACCGGCCGCGCCCGCCGGGCCCCGGGCGCCTTCGGCCCCGGTCGGGCCGGCGGCCCCGCCGGCGCCCGTCGCGCCCGTCGGTCCGGCCGCGCCGGCGTTGCCACGTGGACCGCGCGGACCCTCCGGCCCGGCGTCCCCGGCGGGCCCCGCGGCCCCGGTCGCGCCCGTGGCGCCCGGCCCGCCGGCCGGGCCCTGCGGGCCGGCCGGACCGGTCGGCCCGGCCTCGCCCCGGGCACCGGCCGGACCCGTCGGTCCGGACCCGCCCGCCGGACCGGCCTGGCCTGCGGCGCCCTGGGGGCCGGTGGGGCCGGGGGCGCCGGTCGGGCCTTCGGCGCCGGTCGGGCCCGTCGTGCCCTTGCCGCCCGTCTCGCCGCGCGAACCCCGGGGGCCCGCCGACCCGGTCGCGCCCGGGGTGCCCGCCGGGCCGGTGTCGCCGGTCGCGCCCTTCTGGCCGGGGGCGCCCTTGGGGCCGCGCGGGCCAGGGTCGCCCGTCACGCCGGCCGGTCCGGGGGTGGTGCCGGCGGGGCCTTCGGCGCCGGTCGCCCCGGCCGGGCCCGTGGGTCCGGCGGGTCCGGTCGGGCCCGGGTCACCGGTCGGGCCGGGCCGGCCGGATCCGCCCCGGTCGCCCGTGGCGCCCTTCGGTCCGGCGGGTCCGCGCGGGCCGGCCGGGCCGGTGTCGCCGCGCGGTCCGGCGTCGCCCCGGTCCCCGCGCTCGCCCTTGTCGCCCTTCGCGCCCTTGCCGCCGCCCTTGCCGTGGTGGCCGCCCTTGCCGTGCCCGTGCCCGTCGCCGCCCCCGCCGGGCGCGGCGAGGAACGTGGCCGGGACCACCGCCGAGGCCGCCGAGGCGACCGGGGCCACGGCGCCGACCAGGACGCCGGTCAGGGCGCCCAAGACCACCGCCCCCCGCGCGAAACGGACGGCAATGGCCAATTTCTGCTGTTCTCCGGTCAAGACGGCGCACTTCCTCACGGGAATCCGAAACGTGTGCGCCCCCAGAAGAACCGACAAACTGCCGAACGCGCCGGAGCCGCCGTCACGCACTCCCTCCTCCGGCCTTATTCGTATGACCGCCCCGCCCGCCATCCGGCCCCAGACCGGGGGCCCCGCCACGGGCGCCGAGCCCGCGCCCACGCCCGCGCGCCCGCGTGGGCGTCCGGACGGTCGTCGCTGCGTGGGGGAGGAGGGCATGCTCCGGGCCGGGCCAAGCCGGATCGAACGCGAACGCGGCCCGGCCCGTCCCGTCCCGGCGTCGCGTAATCCGCGCGATGCATCGGGCGGGCGCGGCCCGGCTCGGCCCGGGGTGGACGGGGGCCGCGTGGTGCGGGACTCGTGTTCTCCGCGTGGGGGCGGTGCGGAGGGCGTGGCGGGGGTGGCCTCGGGTACGCCGAAGCGGCCCGGCCCCTGGTCCTGGTGGGACGGGGCGGGCCGCTCGGAGGGTGTCCCGGTGGTGCCGGGGGACGGCACCTCCCGGCCTCGGGGGGCCGGGGCGGGACGGGTCATCCCGTGACCATGTGCCGCAGGGTCGCGGCCGAGGGCAGGTCCGGGACGGGTTCGGTGGCGTAGTACAGGAAGCCGGGCAGGGTCTCGGGGACGTGCAGGCCACCGCGGTGCCGGATGAGGCCCGTGATGTGGTCGCCGGCGTCGTACCCGCACACGAGGGGGATCCGGTACACGTCCCCGTCGGGGGTGGCGAAGACGGCCGCCGGTCCGGATTCCTCGGTCCGGGTCACGCCGCGTCGGGTGCGACCGAGAAGAGCCGGCCGTAGTCGGTGACGCCCTTGGCCAGGTCGGCGGCGCCCGCGAGGTGCAGGGCGTGCCAGGTCAGGACCTGGTTGGCGGTGATCACGTCGAAGCCGAGTTCCCGCTCCAGCGGGGCGATGGTGCCCACGGCGCGGATGCCGTTGCCGGCGACGAGGACGGCGTCCGGCTCGTGGTCGGCGACGGTGGTGCGGATCCACGCGGCGAGGTTCTCGGGGGTGATGGCCTTCTGGTCCGAGGGCAGGCCGCAGGGCCCGTGGTGGACCACGTCGAAGCCGAACTCGCGGAAGTAGTCGGCGCCCTGGCCGGACAGGTCGTCGTCGAACCACGGCGGGTTGACGAGGGCGATCTTCTTCGCGCCGAGGGCGGTGAACCCGGCGACGGCGGCGCGGGTGGTGCCGGTGATCGGGATCTCGCGGGTGACGGGGGCGAGCCGCTCGTAGAGCTCGTCCTCGCCCTTCCTGCCCAGCACGTAGCTGGAGCTGGTGAAGCCCAGGGCGAGCGCGGTGAGGGGGGCCGCGGCCAGGAGTTCCACGGCGTCGTCGAGGTAGGGGGCCTCGACGAAGGAGCGGACCGGGTCGTGGGCGATCTTCTCGTCCATGACGCCGCCGGCGCGCATCGCGGCGAAGTGGATGCGGGAGCCGTGGACGGTGACGCCGGCGGGCACGACCGCCTGCATCTCGGCCTCGGGGCCGACGTCGGCGTGCGGGACGACGACACCGATGCGGGTACCGGCGTCCCAGCCGTCGGTGGGCGCGGGGAGGGACTGCTGCGTCATGGTGCTGCTCCTTGTCGGGTGGTGGTCGCGGGATGCCGGTGAGGGGGGGACGACGTGCGCGGGCGCGTGCGTGCCGGGGCGGCGCGGGGTGGTGCGGGGGCCGGCGGTGGCCCGGTGCGGTGGGGAGGCCGCACCCGGCCGGGCCCGCCGGGGGGAGGGGGCCCGGCCCCGGTGGGGCGTGGGTCAGGCCGCGACGGCCTCGTCGGCGAGCTTGCCGCCGACGGTGCCCGAGCCGGAGGAGTCCAGGAAGTTGGGGTGCTTGCGGCGCATGGTGTCGATGACGAACTCGTAGGGGACGTCGTCGAAGGAGCCGTGGTCCTTCAGGAACTCCATGTTCCCGCCCTTGTCGGTGTGCGGGTGGTACAGGCTGTCGGTCTCGCCGTCGAACTCCAGCGCGTCCATGCCGTAGAGCTTGCACAGGATCTTGTTGAAGACGGGGGTGGCCTTGACCCACTTGCCCTCCAGGTACACCTGGGTGAGGCCGTGGAAGAACACGTCGCCGCCGATGTGCTCGATCAGGCGGGGGGAGGCGAGGTGGTTGCGCACGTCGCCGTAGACCAGCCGCGAGGGGATGTCGAGGGCGCGGACGGCGGCCGCGTACAGGACCGACTTGTGCAGGCAGAAGCCGGACTTGACGGTGGCGGTGTGGCTGGCCTTGAGGCCGTTCTCGGAGAGGTCGGCGTTGTAGACCTCGTACTGGACGGTGTCGCGGACCGCGTAGTACAGGTCGATCGCGTTCTTCTTCTTGTCGGCCGAGCGGTCCTTGACGGCGCGGTCGATGAAGTTCTGGACGGCGTCCGTCTCGTAGTCGAGGAACTCGGTGGGGCGCGTCAGCTGGTCGAGCAGGTCGAGAGTCATGGTGGTGTCCTGAATGCTCGGCGGCCGGTGGGCCGGGGAGACGGATGGGGGGAAGGGGATGAGGCGCGCGGTCACAGGCCGAGGAGGGCGGCGATGCGGTTGCGCTGGATCTCGCTGGTGCCGGAGTAGATGGTTCCGGCCAGGGAGTTGCGCAGTTCGCGCTCGATGCCGTGGGAGGTGAGGACGCCGCGGCCGCCGTGGATCTGCACGGCGTCGAGGGCGTTCTGCACGCTGGCCTCGGAGACGACGGTCTTGGTCGCGGCGAGGTCGAGGGAGGAGTCCTGACCGGCCTGGACCTTGACGCCGGTGTCGCGCAGCCACTTGCGGGCCGTCTCGACACGGATCTTCATGTCGGCGATCTTGTGGGAGACGCCCTGGTGCTTGCCGATGGTGGAGCCGAACTGCACGCGCTCCTTGGCGAAGGCGATGGTCTCCTCCAGCAGTCGCTCCATCTCCCCGAGGGTGAGGGAGAAGGCGAAGAGGACCTCGCGCTTCATGACGTAGTCGAGGACGAGGAAGCCGCCGCCCTCCATGCCGAGGCGGTTGGCGACGGGGATCCGCAGGTTGTCGAACTCCAGGGTGCCGATCGGGCTGGTGCGCAGGCCGATCTTGTCCATGGTGGGGCCGATGGTCAGGCCGGGGGTGTCCTTCTCGACCAGCAGGGTGGTGAGCGCGAAGGGGCCGGGCTTGCCGGTGCGCACGTAGAGGAGGAAGAGGTCGGCGATGGGCGCGTTCGTGATGAACATCTTGCCGCCGTTGACCACGTAGTGGTCGCCGTCGCGGACGGCGGTGGAGGTGGAGTTCATCGCGTCGGAGCCGCCGGACTCCTCGGTGATGGCGTGGGCGGTGATGGCCTCGCCGTTGAGGATCTTCGGCAGGTAGCGGGCCTTGAGGTCCTCGCTGCCGAAGTGCTGGAGGGGGATGCCCACCGAGACGATCTGGGTGGAGGTGGAGAAGGACAGGCCCGCGTCGCGCGAGTGGTAGCCCAGACCCTGGAGGACCTGCATGGTCTCGGTCAACGAGCGCCCGGCGCCGCCGTGTTCGGTGGCGAAGGGGGAGCGGAGGATCCCCGACTCCTGGATGACGGGCCACTTGTGGAAGGGGAAGGCGCCGGCTTCGTCGAGGGATTGCAGGTCGGCGTTCAGGTCCTCGGCGTATGGCCTGGCGAGGTCGCGGAGTTCGTCGGTCACAGTCTTGTTCCTGTCGGCAGCGAGGGTGGTGGGGCGGTCGCGGGTGACGCGGGGGCCGTCCCCGGCGACCCCGGCACGGGCGTGCGGGAGCGCCCGGATCCGGGGTGCGCGGGCCGGGGCGGTGGTGCGGTGGGGGAGCTGCCGGTGCGGGACGTCGGCGGACGGTCCCGCACCGGCGGGTCCGCTCAGTACTGGGAGAAGCCGTCCTCGGAGAGGGTGTGCTTCTCGGTGCCGACGATCGGCGGGTTGAACACGGAGACGAGGTGCAGGTCCTCGTGCTCGGAGGCGATCAGGTAGTGCGGGTCGTGCTCGTTGAGGGCGTAGATGGTGCCCTGGGTGATCGGGTAGCGCGTCCCGTCCTTCTCGACGACCTCGCCGGAGCCGGCCACGCAGTAGCAGGCCTCCAGGTGGTTGCGGTACTGAAGGGCGCTCTTGGTGCCCTTGCGGACGAGGGTGACGGCCACGGCGAAGCCCATGCCGTCGGACTCCGTCAGGACCCGGTGGCTGGTGCCGTTGCCCCATTCGACGGGGGTGACGTCGTCGACGCTGCGCGTGAACATCTGCGGTTCTCCCTTGGAGACGTGGAGGGTGGAGTGTGGTGAAGGGACTGGGGGACTGCGGGACTGCGGGACTGCGGGGGTCGGCGCGGGCGCCGGCCGCCGTGGCCGACGGGGCACGGTCTGGCGCGCGGGGGGCCGATCGTGCCGGAGCCGATCGGTCTGGGGTGGTGCGCGTCGCGTGCCGTGCCGGGCCGTCGGCCACGGGGGTCGGGCGCCCGCGTCGGGGACCCGGGTGCCCTCCTCCCGCCGCGCCGTCGAGCGGTCGGGGCGGCGGAAGGGAGGCGGTGGTGGGGCAGGTCAGGCGAGGACGCCGGCGGGGGCGTTCTCGCGGACCAGGGTGGTGATCGCGGTCAGGTTCCGGAAGTTGTCCGGGCCGATCTCGATGTCCTCCAGCGGCACCTGGTACTCGGACGCGATGTGCGAGACGAGGCGGACCAGGCCCAGGCTGTCGATGACGCCGTTGGAGACCAGGTCGTAGTCCTCGGTCAGGTCGGAGGAGTCCTCGCCGGCGAGGAACTCGTCGACGATGTACTGGCGGATCTGGGTGGCGAGGTCGTTGGTGCTCATGCTGCTGCGATCTCCTTCAGGCGGTTGGACTTGATGAGGTTGCGATCGGGCTTGCCCGTGGAGGTGCGGGGCAAGGGGACGTCGGTGATGTGCACCGACGAGGGGATGGCGTGCCGGGGCAGGTGCTTGCCGGCGTGGGCGCGCAGGCCCAGTCCGGTGAGCTTGGCCTCGGGGTGCCGGGCGACGTGGGCGTGCAGGCGGACGCCGGCCTCGGGGTCGGGCAGCGTCACGATGACGGCCTCGACCACGTCGGGGTGGGCGGCGAGCACGGTCTCGACCTCCTGGAGGTTGGTGCGCACGCCGCGCACCTTGACCTGCCAGTCGGCCCGTCCCTCCAGGGAGATCAGCCCGTCCTCGGTGCGGGAGACGATGTCGCCCGTGCGGTAGAAGACGAGGCCGTCGCGTTCGGTGAACACCGGCTCGTTGAGGGCGGTGCGCAGGTAGCCGCGGGTCTGGAAGGGGGTGTTGACGAGGAGTTCGCCGGTTCCCGGGCCTTCGACGGGGTCGCCGTCGGGGCCGAGGATCAGGGCGCGGACGCCGGGCAGGGGGCGTCCGATCGGGATCCGGGCCGGCGGGTTCGCCGGGTCGATCTCGTGGCCGAAGGAGTCGTTGGTCTCCGTGCAGCCGAAGATGTTGTGGAAGCGGGCGGCCGGGAAGCCGGCGGCCAGCGGGGCGAGCAGCTCGGGCGGCAGCGCGTCACCGGTGAAGATCACGGTGCGGACGGTGTCGAAGACGCCGCCGTCGCGGATCAGGTTGCGGTGCAGCATGGGGACGCCCTGCACGAAGGTGACCCCGTGCTCGGTGAGCAGGCCCTGGACGTAGGGGGCGTCGGCGGAACGCTCCTTGTCCACGAGGACCACGGCCGCGCCGAGTACGAGCAGGGCCCAGACGTCGAGGAGCGCGAGGTCGAAGTTGAGGGGCGCGTAGGAGAGGGAGACCTCGTCCGCGGTGAGCGCGAAGGCGTCGGCGGCCCACTCGCCGAAGGCGTCGAAACCGGCGGAGCCGATCGGGACGATCTTCGGGGTGCCGGTGGATCCGGAGGTGGTGAGGAGGATCCGGGTGACCTCGGGGTCGGGGATCGAGAAGCCCTCGGCCTCGGCGGGGTCCGGGGTGACGGGCTCGCCGGTGAGGACCCCGTCCTCGTCCACGGTGAGGATGAGCTCGGCGCGGGACTGGCGGGCCAGTCGCAGCCGGGCGTCCTCGCCGAGGTCGGGGGAGGGCACGAGGGGGATGAGCCCTTCGGTGAACGCGGCGAGCAGCAGCGCGATCGTCTCGGGCGTCTTGTGCGCCGGGACGACCACGGTGGTGCCGGCCGGGCCCGCCGCGTCGCGGACCGCGGGGCGCAGGGCCTCGGTCAGGTCGACCAGCTCGCGGTAGGTGACGGTGCGTCTGCCGTGAAAGAGGGCCGGCCGGTCGCCGCGGGTGCGGCCGTGGGCGGTGACGGCTTCGACGAGGCGCGTCGAGGGCACGGGAACTCTCCCTTCCGGGATGTGAGGGGATGCGGTGCGGCACTGCGGGGCATGCGGGTCGTACGGGGTACGGCGCGGCGGTGCGGGTGAGTGCGGCGGTGCGGAAAGCGGGGGTGTGGACCCCGGCGCCAGGGGTTTCGGCCATTCGGGCTGGTGTTCGTCCCGGCGTCGATGGGATGACGATAGCCCGGCAGGTCCATGCATGGTCAAGCAAATCAGGGGTCAAGATTGTGCGGTTCACGTCAGGCATCTGTGTGTGCACATGAAAAACCCCCGGTCGGCACCCCTGGGGCGGGGATGATCTGGACCGGGGGTCGGTGAGGGCTCGGAGGGCGGTATCCGGACAAGGCTCCGCCCCGCCGTCGGGGGCGACGGCGGGGCGGGTTCAGGCCGATCGGGTGCGGCGCCGGGCTCAGGCCGGGGCCCCGCGCAGGGACTGCACGGTGGGCGCGAAATCGGGGTCGGCGGTGAAGGAGTTCAAGGTGGCCGCGAGCACTTCGGCGTAGGTGGCACGGGCGTCGCGGTAGCGCTCCCGACCGAGGTCGGTGACGATCGCGTAAACCCCCCGACGGTCTGAGGCGCACAGGTCCTTCAAGGCGAACCCGGCGTTCTCCAGGCGGGCGACGAGGCGGGTCACGGAGGACTGCCCCAGGCCCACGGCGTCGGCGAGCTCCTGCATCCGCAGTTCGCCGTCCTTGGCCCGGGACAGGGATTCCAGGGCCCGGTATTCGGAGAGGCCGATGCCGTGCCGGCGGGTCATGGCCTGGGCGAGGTCCCGTTCCACGCGCGCGTGCAGGGTGAGCACCCGGTCCCAGACGACCTGGTCCGACGCACCCGTGTGCTCGTGGCGAGAAGTGTTCATTGGTGACTCCCTCTCGTGAGTGTTGTTTGACAACAGGATAGATGCTCATGCAAGCTCTTGCCATCGCCGCAGCCACGTCCTCAGCCGGCTACGGCCCCCATGTACTTGCACGCACAAACAAATTAAGGGAGGGACTTGTGTCCACCTCGTCCGCAACCGCCCCGGCCACGCAGCAGAGCGCAAACGTCGGCTGGGCCTGGCTGCTCCTCTCCTCCGTCTTCGAGATCACCTTCGCCCTCTCCACCGAGGCCACCGACGGCTTCACCAAGCTGTGGCCCTCGCTGCTCACCGCCGCCGCCGCCTCCGTGGGCATCTTCACCCTCTCCAAGGCCCTCAAGAGCGTGGACGTCGGCGTCGGCTACACCGTCTGGGCCGGCATCGGCGCCGTCGGCACCGTCGTCTTCGGCACGATCATCTACGACGAGCCCATGACCGTCTGGAAGGTCATCTCCTTCCTCCTGATCATCGGCGGCGCCCTGGGCCTGCGCATCTCCGACACCGTCGCCGAGAAGAAGAAGGCCGCCGCCGAGGCCGCCGCCGCCCCCGCGCCGGTCGAGCGCCCGCAGCGCGCCACCGTCTCGGTCTGACCCACCACGCACCACGCACCACGCACCACCCGCACCACGCACCACCGCACGTCGCACCACCCGGCGCGCCGACCCGCAGCGGCCCGCCGCCCGTACGGCGTGACGCGGTGACCCTCCCACGCCCCCCGGCCCGCACCCCCGACGGACCGAGGCACCCGGGACCGGCCGCCGCGCCCCGCGCCGCCCCCGCCCCGCAGCACCACCCGCCCGCAGCACCCCCCTGCCCGCCGACCGCCCCGTCGTCGGCGCCCACACGGAACGGATTCCCGTCATGACCTGGGTCTACCTCGGCATCGCCATCGTCTTCGAGGTCCTCTTCGCGCTCGGCACCAACGCCACCAAGGGCTTCACCCGCCTGTGGCCCTCCGTCTTCACCCTGCTCGCCGCCGCCGGCGGCATCTACACCCTCTCGCTGGCCCTCCTGGAGCTCGACGTCTCCGTCGGCTACACCATCTGGACCGGCCTGGGCGGCGTCGGCACCGTGGTCCTCGGCGCGATCCTCTTCAAGGAGAAGATCACCCTGGCCCGCGTCGCCTCCTTCGCCTCGATCATCGGCGGCGCCGTCCTGCTCCGCCTGACCTCCGTCTGATCGGGAGCGCGCCGTGACCGCCTTCGCCCCCGCCGAACTCGAAGCCCTCACCCCGCACGTCGAACACGCCGTGCAGATCAGCCGCGAGCACGTGGCCAAGGGAGGCATCCCCTTCTCCGGCGTCGTCGTGCAGAAGGGCAAGGTCCTGGGGACCGGCTTCAACCGGGTCCGCGAGGACAACGACGCCACCGCCCACGCCGAGGTCGTCGCCCTGCGCAACGCGGCCGAGAAGGTCGGACTGGTCGGCGTCGCCGGAGCGGTCCTGATCGCCTCGGGCGAACCCTGCGCCCTGTGCTACCTGGCCGCCCGCCACTACGGGATCCAGCGCGTGCTCTACGCGGCGGACCGCAAGACCGCCGCCGCGTACGGCTTCGACTACTCCGGCTCCTACCGGATGTTCGCCACCGACCCCACCCAGTGGCCGGGCCAGGTCGGCCACCTCCCCGTGGAGGGCCACGAACTGCCCTTCCACGAGTTCCTGACGCGAGAGAACGGACGCCTCCGATGACCGAGAAGGTCAAGATCAAGATCTGGTCGGACTACGTCTGCCCCTTCTGCATGCTGGCCGAGGGCCCGATCGCCGAGGCGACCGAGGGACTGGACGTCGAGATCGAGTGGCAGCCCTTCGAACTCCGCGCCAAGCCTCAGCCCACGCTCCGCCCGGAGGACGAGTACCTGCCCTCCATCTGGAAGCGCGCCGTCTACCCGATGGCCCGCCGCCTCGGCGTCGACGTCACCCTGCCGACCGTCTCCCCGCAGCCGTACACCGACCTCGCCTTCGAGGGCTTCCAGTACGCCAAGGAACACGGCAAGGGCAACGAGTACACCGACCGCATGTTCCGGGCCTTCTTCCAGGAGAACCAGGACCTCGGACAGCTCGACGTGCTGGAGCGGCTCGCCGGCGAGATCGGCCTCGACACCGCCGAGTACCGCACCGCCCTGGAGAACGGGACCTACACCAAGGCCCACAAGTCCGCGCTGCGCGAGGCCGAGGCCCACCGCGTGCAGGTGGTCCCGACCATCCTCATCGGCGACCACCGCATCGAGGGCGTGCCCGGCGTCGCCCAGCTCCGCAAGGCCGTGCTCGACGCCCAGGCCGAACTGGCCGAGGCCGAGGAGTACCCCGAGGGTGCCGCCTGCGGCATCAACGGCTGCTGACCTCACATGGACGGCAGACCGAGCGGCCCCGCAGAGCGCCCACCGGGCGCGCGCACCGCACCAGGGGCCGGAACCACCGGAAGGGCCGTTGTCGGGTGAACCCCACCCGACGACGGCCCTTCCGGTTCTTCTCCGCCCGGCCGCGCGCCGCGGCCCCCGGCTCAGTTCTTGCGGTGCCCCACCAGCCGCGGTTTGGCCTCCAGCCCGTCCAGCCCGTGCCAGGCCAGGTTCACCAGGTGCGCCGCGACCTCCGCCTTCTTCGGCCGCCGCGTCTCCAGCCACCACTGACCGGTCAGCGCCACCATCCCCACCAGCGCCTGCGCGTACAGCGGCGCCAGCTTCGGATCGAAGCCCCGGGCCTTGAACTCCAGCCCCAGGATGTCCTCCACCTGCGTGGCGATGTCGCTGATCAGCGACGCGAAGGTGCCCGTGGACTGCGCCACCGGGGAATCGCGCACGAGGATCCGGAAGCCGTCCGTGTAGTTCTCGATGTAGTCCAGCAGCGCGAACGCCGCCTGCTCCAGCAGCTCCCGCGGGTGTCCGGCGGTCAACGCGCCCGTCACCCCGTCCAGCAACTGGCGCATCTCGCGGTCCACGACCACGGCGTACAGCCCCTCCTTGCCCCCGAAGTGCTCGTAGACCACCGGCTTGGAGACCCCCGCCTTCGCGGCGATCTCCTCGACCGAGGTGCCCTCGAACCCCTTCTCGGCGAAGAGCTTGCGACCGATGTCGAGCAGCTGTTGGCGACGCTCCGCGCCGGTCATCCGCACCCGGCGACCACGCCGGGCTTTGTCGGTGCTGGAGGTGTTCCCGTCGATCGCCACGTCCCCCATCATGCCGCGTTCGTCGCCTTTTGCCTGCGCCGGCCTTCGATCCGGGCCGCCGACGGCCACCGCACGTCCGCGGCCCAGCCGAGCTGTTCGAACCAGCGGATCAGCCGCGCGCTGGAGTCCACCTGCCCGCGCAGCACCCCGTGCCGGGCCGAGGTCGGGTCCGAGTGGTGCAGGTTGTGCCAGGACTCCCCGCACGACAGCACCGCCAGCCACCACACGTTGCCCGAACGGTCCCGGGAGCGGAACGGGCGATTGCCCACCGCGTGGCAGATCGAGTTGATCGACCAGGTCACGTGGTGCAGCAGCGCCACCCGCACCAGCGAGCCCCAGAAGAACGCCGTGAACGCCCCCCACCAGGACATCGTCACCAGACCGCCCACCAGCGGCGGGATCGCCAGCGACAGCACCGTCCAGTACACGAAGTCCCGGCTGATCCGCCGGATCGCCGGGTCCTTGATCAGGTCCGGGGCGTACTTGTGCTGATCGGTCTGCTCCTCGTCGAAGAGCCAGCCCACGTGCGCCCACACCAGCCCCTTGAGCAGGGCCGGCACGGACTCCCCGAAGCGCCACGGCGAATGCGGGTCGCCCTCGGCGTCCGAGTACTTGTGGTGCTTGCGGTGGTCGGCGACCCAGCGCACCAGCGGACCCTCCACCGCCATCGACCCGGCGATCGCCAGCGCGATCCGCAGCGGCCGGCGGGCCTTGAAGGAGCCGTGCGTGAACAGCCGGTGGTAGCCGACGGTGATGCCGTGGCAGGTCAGGAAGTACATGCCGACCATCAGGCCCAGGTCCAGCCAGGTCACCCCCCAGCCCCACAGCACCGGGACGGCCGCGACCAGGGCCACGAAGGGCACCACGATGAAGAGGAGCAGGGCGATCTGCTCCACCGAGCGCTTGTGTTCCCCGCCGCGCGTGGCCGACAGGGCGCCGGGCTCGGCCGCCGTCGCGGGCGCGGCCCCCGGGGCGGGGGAGGAGGGCTTCGAGGAGTCCTCGAACACGTCCGGGCTGAGGGTCATGCGGCATCCCCCGAGGGGTGAGGTGGGCGGCAGGGCGCAGAGCTACGGAACCGTAACCTACGGAAACGTAAGTATGGCAAAGGCGCGCTCCCGGACAAGGACCCGGCACCCGGGCGTCGGTACCGAGGGGCCGCGGCGGGCGGCCTTGTCGGTGTTTCACGTGAAACGCGGCCCGGTGGACCCGGACGTGAGGTCGGAGTGCGCGGAACGTGGGCTTCGGTTGTGTTTCACGTGAAACAGCGCACGCCGACGGGGGGCGGGCCCGGAGGTCGGCGCGGCGCACGGCCCGGTGATCACTGGGGTCCGGGCCCCTCGTCGCCCCCGGTGGGACCGGCGACCTGACAGGTTCGGTGTCCGCCCTTCGGATGCCCGCCCTGTGCACCGGTCCAGTCCACCTATCCTGGTCACGTCGGACAGCGCGGTCCGCACGGGCAGCCGGCGCTGCGCATCAGGAGCGGCCTGACGCCGCGCGCGAGCCGGCCCACCCACCACCTCCCAGTAGCGCTCGACACTCTGCAAGGAGCCGCACCTGTGAGCAGTGCCGACCAGGCCCAGTCCCAGGCCCCCGTCACCACCTCGACGGACACCGCCGCCCCCGCGAACGGCACGGGCAACGCCGAGCTGCGCGCGGACATCCGCCGCCTCGGCGACCTCCTGGGCGAGACCCTCGTCCGTCAGGAAGGGCAGGACCTCCTCGACCTCGTGGAACGGGTGCGCGCTCTCACCCGCACCGACGGCGAGGCCGCCGCCACCCTCCTCGGCGACACCGACCTGGAGACCGCCGCCAAGCTGGTGCGCGCCTTCTCCACCTACTTCCACCTCGCGAACGTCACCGAGCAGGTGCACCGCGGGCGTGAGCTGCGCGAGCTGCGCGCGGCCGAGGGCGGCCTGCTGGCCCGCACCGCCGACATGCTCAAGGACGCCGACCCCGAGCACCTGCGCGAGACGGTCCGCAACCTCAACGTGCGCCCGGTCTTCACCGCGCACCCCACCGAGGCGGCCCGGCGCAGCGTGCTGAACAAGCTCCGCCGCATCGCGACCCTCCTCGACGAGCCGGTCACCGGCGCGGGCGACCGCCGCCGGCACGACCTGCGGCTGGCCGAGAACATCGACCTGGTGTGGCAGACCGACGAGCTGCGCGTGGTCCGTCCCGAGCCCGCCGACGAGGCCCGCAACGCGATCTACTACCTCGACGAGCTGCACGCGGGCGCGGTCGGCGACGTGCTGGAGGACCTGGCGGCCGAGCTCCAGCGGGTGGGCGTGGAACTGCCCCCGGGCACCCGTCCGCTGACCTTCGGCACCTGGATCGGCGGCGACCGGGACGGCAACCCGAACGTCACCCCCGAGGTCACCCGCGACGTGCTGATCCTCCAGCACGAGCACGGCATCACCGACGCGCTGGAGCTCGTGGACTTCCTGCGCGGGCTGCTGTCGAACTCGGTGCGCTACACCGGCGTGACCGAGGAACTGACCGCCTCCCTCGCCGCCGACCTCGACAAGCTCCCCGAGATCAGCCCCCGCTACAAGCGGCTGAACGCCGAGGAGCCCTACCGGCTCAAGGTCACCTGCATCCGCCAGAAGCTCCTCAACACCCGCGAGCGCCTGGCCAAGGGCACCCCGCACGAGACGGGCCGCGACTACCTGGGCACCGCCGAGCTGCTGGAGGACCTGACCGTCATCCAGACCTCGCTGCGCGAGCACCGGGGCGCGCTGTTCGCCGACGGCCGGATGGACCGCACGATCCGCACCCTGGCCGCGTTCGGCCTCCAGCTGGCGACGATGGACGTGCGCGAGCACGCCGACGCCCACCACCACGCGCTGGGCCAGCTCTTCGACCGGCTCGGCGAGGAGTCCTGGCGGTACGCGGACATGCCGCGCGACTACCGGCAGAAGCTGCTGGCGAAGGAACTGCGCTCGCGCCGCCCGCTGGCCCCGACCCCGGCCCCGCTGGACGCGGCCGGCGCGAAGACCCTCGGGGTGTTCGGCGCGGTCAAGGACGCGTTCGACAAGTTCGGGCCCGAGGTCATCGAGTCGTACATCATCTCGATGTGCCAGGGCGCGGACGACGTGTTCGCCGCCGCCGTGCTGGCCCGCGAGGCGGGTCTGCTGGACCTGCACGCCGGCTGGGCGAAGATCGGCATCGTGCCGCTGCTGGAGACCACCGACGAGCTGCGCGCGGCCGACGTGATCCTGGGCGAGATGCTCGCCGACCCCTCGTACCGGCGCCTGGTGGCGCTGCGCGGGGACGTGCAGGAGGTCATGCTCGGCTACTCGGACTCCTCGAAGTTCGGCGGCATCACCACCAGCCAGTGGGAGATCCACCGGGCGCAGCGCCGGCTGCGCGACGTGGCGCACCGGCACGGGGTCCGGCTGCGGCTCTTCCACGGCCGCGGCGGCACCGTCGGCCGCGGCGGCGGCCCCTCGCACGACGCGATCCTCGCGCAGCCGTGGGGCACGCTGGAGGGCGAGATCAAGGTGACCGAGCAGGGCGAGGTCATCTCGGACAAGTACCTGGTGCCCTCGCTGGCCCGGGAGAACCTGGAACTGACGGTCGCCGCGACCCTCCAGGCATCGGCCCTGCACACGGCCCCGCGCCAGTCCTCGGAGGCGCTGGAGCGCTGGGACGACGCGATGGACATCGTCTCGGACGCCGCGCACTCGGCGTACCGGCACCTGGTGGAGAACCCGGACCTGCCGGCGTACTTCTTCGCGTCCACCCCGGTGGACCAGCTCGCCGACCTGCACCTGGGCTCGCGGCCCTCGCGCCGGCCGGACTCGGGCGCGGGCCTGGACGGGCTGCGGGCGATCCCGTGGGTCTTCGGCTGGACCCAGTCGCGGCAGATCGTGCCGGGCTGGTTCGGCGTGGGCTCGGGCCTGAAGGCGCTGCGCGAGGCGGGCCGGGAGGAGGTGCTCGCGGAGATGGGCGAGCACTGGCACTTCTTCCGCAACTTCCTCTCCAACGTGGAGATGACGCTGGCCAAGACGGACCTGCGGATCGCGCGGCACTACGTGGAGACCCTGGTCCCGACCGAGCTGCGGCCGGTGTTCGACGTGATCGAGGCGGAGCACGAGCTGACCGTGCGCGAGGTCCTGCGGATCACGGGCGGCGAGCGGCTGCTGGACTCCAACCCGGTGCTCCAGCAGACCTTCTCGGTCCGCGACGCCTACCTGGACCCGATCTCCTACCTCCAGGTCTCGCTGCTGGCGCGCCAGCGCGCGGCGGCGGAGCGCGGCGAGGACCCGGACCCGCTGCTGGCGCGGGCCCTCCTCCTGACGGTCAACGGCGTCGCCGCGGGCCTCCGCAACACGGGCTGACCCGCCCGACCCCCGCGAAGGCCGCCGGCCCCCACCCCCCAAGGGGCGGGGGCCGGCGGCCTTCGCGGTCGGAATCGGGAGCGGCGGGGCGCATCATTGCCCAGCGGTTGTGGCATTTCTTGTGCTAGACCTGTTGCATGGCTGAAAACGCAGAGTTCTCCCCTGGCGACGGTCCTCGCAGCGGTATCTCCGTGTCCCTCACCGCCGGCACCCTCGGGGCAATTCGAGAACGGGTCGGCAGCCGGGGCGTGTCCGCGTATTTGGAGCAGGCGGCCCAGCGCCAGATCGAGCGGGACAACCTCGACGAACTGATCGCGGAGTTCGAGAGGGTGAACGGTCCGGCCGACCCTGACGCGGTCACCGCGAAGCGAGAGCTGCTGACCGGGCCCTCTGAGGGCGCGGAGGCCGCTGCGTGAGCGGTGCTCTGCTGCTCGACAGCGAGGGTCTGGCCCGCGCGGTGGCCCGGGACCGGGAGGTACAGGAATGGCTGACGGCCGCACGTGAGGCCGACATGCCGGTGATCACCTCGGCGGCCGTCTTGGTGGAGGTGATCCATCCCAGGATCAACGAGGCGGCGCTTGCGTGGGCGCTCTCACGGATCCGGGTCGAGTCCGTGACGATGGGCATCGCCCGCTCGGCTGCCGACCTGCTGAGGGGCGCGGGGCTCCACGGCCACAAGTACGCCATCGACGCGATGGTGTGCGCAACGGCACTGGCCCAGTCGGGCCGGGTGACCATCCTGACGTCCGATGTGGAGGACATCCGGATGCTCACCCTCGACCATCCGCGGATTGCGGCGCGCAAGGTGTGATCGCACCCTGCGCCGCTCTGACAGGAAGTCGGTTGTGCCTGTTCGCCGGCCGTGCTCAGGAGTTGTACGTGGACTGGGCGCGGTCCAGGCCGTCCTGGACGAGGGATTCCGTCGCGTCGGCCGCGCGGTCGACGAACCAGTCGAGGTCCTTGCGTTCGGTGCCGGAGAAGTCCTTGAGGACGAAGTCGGCGACCTGCATGCGGCCGGGCGGGCGGCCGATGCCGCAGCGGACGCGGTGGTAGTCGGGGCCCAGGGACTTCGTCATCGACTTGAGGCCGTTGTGGCCGTTGTCGCCGCCGCCGAGCTTGAGGCGGAGGGTGGCGTAGTCGATGTCGAGTTCGTCGTGGACCGCGATGATCCGGTCGGTGGGGACCTTGTAGAAGTCGCGCAGGGCGGTGACCGGGCCGCCGGAGAGGTTCATGAAGGACAGCGGCTTCGCGAGGACCACGCGTCGGGTCAGGGGGCCGGGCGGGCCCATGCGGCCCTCGACGACCTGGGCGCGGGCCTTGTGGGCCTTGAATTTGCCGCCGATGCGTTCGGCGAGGAGGTCCACGACCATGAAGCCGATGTTGTGGCGGTTGCCCGCGTACTCGGGGCCGGGGTTGCCCAGGCCGACGATCAGCCAGGGGGTCGTCGCGTCGTCGGTCATGTCGTTGCTGCTCCCTGGTGCGTCGCGGGGGTGCCACGTGCGACCGCCGCCCCGCTCCGGGGGGAGTGGGACGGCGGTCGACGGTGTTTATCGGTGGGGCGAGGCTCAGGCCTCGGTGCCCTCGGCCTCGGCGGCCGGCTCCTCGGCCTGCGGGGCGACGACCTGGACGACGACGGCGTCGGCGTCGATGGCCAGGGTGGTGCCGGTCGGGAGGGTGACGTCCTTGGCGAGGACGGAGGCGCCGGCCTCCAGGCCCTCGACGGAGACGGTGACGGCCTCGGGGAGGTGGGTGGCCTCGGCCTCGACGGTCAGGGTGGTGAGGATGTGCTCCAGCATGTTGCCGCCGGCGGCCAGGTTGCCCTCGGTGACGACGGGGACCTCGACGGTGACCTTCTCGCCCTTCTTCACGACGAGGAAGTCGACGTGGGTGATGACGGGCTTGATCGGGTGGCGCTGGATGGCCTTCGGGAGGACCAGCTCGGTGCCGGCGCCCGCGATGTCCAGGGAGATCAGGACGTTCGGGGTCTTGAGGGCCATCATCAGGCCGTGGGCCTCGACGTTGACGTGCTGCGGGGTCTGGCCGTGGCCGTAGATGACGGCGGGGGTCTGCGCGGCGCGACGGGCCTGGCGGGCGGAGCCCTTGCCGAACGTGTTGCGGACCTCGGCGGAAAGCTTGACCTCGGACATGCTCACTCCTCGTGGGGTGACGGAAACGGATTCTGCGTGGTCACCCGGCCGACAGGACGGCCTGCTACGAAGAGCGCGTCGATAACGGAGTCCCACACGTGAGTGTGGCCTCCCTCGCCGAGCAACTCGCAGAGTCTACCCGGCGCGGGAGGCCACGCCCAAAAGGATCAGGTGCCGGTCACGCGCGGTGTGCGCGGGGCCCCGGCGGCGTGATCGTTACTGCTGCTCCTCGAAGAGGGAGGTCACGGAGCCGTCCTCGAAGACCTCGCGGATGGCGCGGGCCAGCATGGGGGCGATGGACAGGACGGTGATCTTGTCCAGCTCCAGGTCCGAGGGGTCCGGGAGGGTGTTCGTGAACACGAACTCGCTGACCTTGGAGTTCTTCAGACGGTCCGCGGCGGGGCCGGAGAGGATGCCGTGGGTGGCCGTCACGATGACGTCCTCGGCGCCGTGCGCGAAGAGCGCGTCGGCGGCGGCGCAGATGGTGCCGCCGGTGTCGATCATGTCGTCGACCAGGACGCAGACGCGGCCCTTGACCTCGCCGACGACCTCGTGGACGGTCACCTGGTTGGCGACGTCCTTGTCGCGGCGCTTGTGCACGATGGCCAGCGGCGCGTCGAGGCGGTCGCACCAACGGTCGGCGACGCGGACGCGGCCGGCGTCGGGGGAGACCACGGTGAGCTTGGAGCGGTCCACCTTGGCGCCGACGTAGTCCGCGAGGACCGAGAGGGCGGAGAGGTGGTCGACCGGGCCGTCGAAGAAGCCCTGGATCTGGTCGGTGTGCAGGTCGACCGTCAGGATGCGGTCGGCGCCGGCCGTCTTGAGCAGGTCGGCGACGAGGCGGGCCGAGATCGGCTCGCGGCCCTTGTGCTTCTTGTCCTGACGGGCGTAGCCGTAGGACGGGATGATCACGGTGATGGAGCGGGCCGACGCGCGCTTGAGCGCGTCGATCATGATGAGCTGCTCCATGATCCACTTGTTGATCGGAGCCGTGTGGCTCTGGATCAGGAAGCAGTCCGCGCCGCGGGCGGACTCCTGGAAGCGGACGTAGATCTCGCCGTTCGCGAAGTCGAAAGCCTTGGTCGGGACCAGGCCGACACCGAGTTGGTGCGCGACCTCCTCGGCCAGCTCGGGGTGGGCGCGGCCGGAGAACAGCATCAGCTTCTTCTCGCCGGTCGTCTTGATCCCGGTCACAGCACAGTCTCCTCAGACGTGTTGAAAGCCGCCGCCTCCCGTGTGCGTCCGTCCCGCACACGGTGAGCCGGCCGAATTGCGTGCACCTATCACGGTACGCCGTCCTGGCCGCAGCCGTTTCCGGCCGGGTGGCCGGAAGGTGTGGTCAGCTCTTGTCGGAGCCCTGCGCGGGGGCCGACGAGGCCGCCTGCGCGGCGGCGCTGCCGGGCCGCTTGCGGGCCACCCAACCCTCGATATTCCGCTGCTGGCCCCGCGCCACGGCCAACGCACCGGGCGGCACGTCCTTCGTGATCACGGATCCGGCGGCGGTGTAGGCGCCGTCCCCGATGGTGACGGGTGCCACAAACATGTTGTCCGAGCCCGTCTTGCAATGCGAGCCGACGGTGGTGTGGTGCTTGTTCTCGCCGTCGTAGTTCACGAACACGCTGGCGGCGCCGATGTTGGTGTGGTCGCCGATGGTGGCGTCGCCCACGTACGACAGGTGGGGGACCTTGGTGCCCTCGCCGATCGTGGCGTTCTTCGTCTCCACGAAGGTGCCGATCTTGGCCTTGACGCCGAGGCGGGTGCCGGGGCGCAGGTAGGCGAAGGGGCCCACGGTCGCGCCCTCGCCGACCTCGGCGGACAGGGCCACGGTGTTGTCCACGCGGGCGCCGGCGCCGACGACCGTGTCGGTCAGGCGGCTGTTCGGGCCGACCTCGGCGCCTTCGCCGATGTGGGTGACGCCGAGCAGCTGGGTGCCGGGGTGCACGACCGCGTCCTGGCCGAAGGTGACCGTCACGTCGATCAGGGTGCTGCCCGGGTCCACGACGGTGACGCCCGCGAGCATGGCCCGCTCCAGCAGGCGCGCGTTCAGCAGGGCGCGGGCCTCGGCGAGCTGCACCCGGTTGTTGATGCCGAGGATCTGGCGGTGGTCGGAGCCGACCGAGGCGCCCACCCGGTGACCGGAGCCGCGCAGGATGCCGAGCACGTCGGTGAGGTACTCCTCGCCCTGGCTGTTGTCCGTGCGGACCTGGCCGAGGGCGTGGGCCAGCAGCTTGCCGTCGAAGGCGAAGACGCCGGAGTTGATCTCGCGGACGGCGCGCTGGGCGTCGGTGGCGTCCTTGTGCTCGACGATCGCGGTGACCGCGCCGTCGGCGGAGCCGCCCTCGCGGATGATGCGGCCGTAGCCGGTGGAGTCGGGGACCTCGGCGGTCAGCACGGTGACGGCGTTGCCGTCGGCCTCGTGGGTGGCGACCAGGCCGGCCAGGGTCTCGCCGGTGAGCAGCGGGGTGTCCCCGCAGACCACGACGACGGTGCCGTCGACGGCGCCGCCGAGCTCCTCCAGGGCCATCCGGACGGCGTGGCCGGTGCCGTTCTGCTCGTACTGGACGGCGGTGCGGACGGCGGCGTCGGCCTGCGCGAGGTGCGCGACGACCCGCTCGCGGGCGTGACCCACGACGACCACGAGGTGGGTGGGGTCCAGTTCGCGGGCGGCGGCGACGACGTGACCGACGAGCGAACGCCCGCTGATCTCGTGCAGGACCTTGGGGGTGGTCGACTTCATGCGGGTGCCCTCACCCGCGGCGAGGACGACGACGGCGGCCGGGCGATTGGCGCTCACGGGTGTGCCCTTCGGCTTCTTGGGGGTGGACCCAGGAAGAATAGCCGGGGCGTGATCGGGGTTTCGGGCGGGCCGGTGCGGGGCGACCGGAAAGTGGCGGCGCGCGCGGGGAGCGAGGGCGGGGCGTGAACGGGGCGCGCACGGTGGGCGCGGGGCCGGCGTCGGCGGCGGATTCGCGGGGGACGCACGGCAGTTGCGCGGAGGACGCGCGATGAGAGGGGCTCCCCTGCCAGGACTCGAACCTGGAACAAATCATCCAAAGTGACCCGTGTTGCCAATTACACCACAGGGGAATGTATTTACTTTTTCGTACCGAAAACGGGACAATCGCGGGCCGTGGCGGCCCGGGAACGGTCCCGGTGCGGCGGACCCCACTATGCCGTATGGACCCGCCTCGACGCGACGACGTTCGGCCCGGTCCGCGAAGTACGCCCCGGGCCGGCCCCGCTCCCCGCCCGTACGCTGATCGCATGACCGATACGGGGGACACGCGAGGGGAGCGGGCCGGGCCGCTGTGGTGGGAACGGCGCCGGGACGCCGTGCTGGACGGGTCCCTGGCCCTCCTCTCGGCGACCGAGTGCGCCTTCGAGGGCGTGGACCTCGCGCACGAGACGGCCCTGCCGGTGTTCGCGGGCGTGGCCTTCGGCACGGCCGTCGGCGCCACGCTGCTGCTGCGACGCCGCGCGCCCGTGCTGGTGGCGCTGCTCGGGGTGGCGGTCTCGCCGGCCGCGATGGGCTTCCTGCTCGGCGTCGTCGGCCTGTACACCCTGGCCGCCTCCCAGGCCCCGCGCCGGGTGATCGCCTCGGTGGCCGGGCTCTCGGTGGCCGCGACCCTCGTCGTCACCTGGCTGCGCACCCGGCACGACATCGAGGCGTCCACCACCATGGTGTGGGTGCTGTCGGCGTTCGTGGCGGTGGCCCTGACCGTGCCCCCGCTGCTGTTCGGCCTGTACGTCGGCGAACGCCGGCGGCTCATGGAGAGCCTGCGCGAACGCGCCGACTCCCTGGAACGGGAACTGGGACTGCTCGCGGACCGGGCCGAGGAACGCGCCGAGTGGGCGCGCACGGAGGAACGCAACCGGATCGCCCGCGACATGCACGACGTGGTCGCGCACCGGGTCTCGCTCATGGTCGTGCACGCCACCGCCCTCCAGGCCGTCGCCGTCAAGGACCCCGAACGGGCCGCGCGCAACGCGGCGCTGGTCGGGGACATGGGCCGGCAGGCGCTCACGGAACTGCGCGAGATGCTCGGCGTCCTCCGCTCGGGCACGGGCACGGGCACGGGCACGAGCACCGGCGCGGGCGCGAACGCGCCGGTCGCCGCGCGCCCCGCGCACGCCCTCGCCGCCGCCGGCCCCGGCCCGGGAGCCGCCCCCGCGCCGACCGGCCCGGCCGCGCCGACCGGCCCGACCGCGCCGGCCGCCCCGCCGGCGCGGGCCCCGGACCTCGGCGAACTCGCCGAACTGGTCGGGCTCTCGCGGGCGGCCGGGATGCGGGTGGAGTTCGCCGTGCACGGGGAGCCGCCCGCCGCCGACTACCCGCCCGACGTGCGCCGCGCCGTGTACCGGGTGGTGCAGGAGGCGCTCACCAACTGCCACAAGCACGCGGGCGGAGCCGCCGTCGTCGTGCGGCTCGCGCACCGCGAGGCGGAACTCGCCCTCCAGGTCGAGAACGGCCCCCGCCCCGCCGACGGCTCCGCCCCCACCGCCGCGAGCGCCCTGCCCAGCGGCGGCAACGGGCTGCTGGGCATGCGCGAACGGGTGCTCGCCCTCGGCGGGGTCTTCGTCTCGGGCGACACCGACGCGGGCGGCTTCCGCGTCTCGGCCGTCCTCCCGAAGCGCTAGCGGGCCCGGATTCGGGCGGCCGGGTCCGGGCAGTCGGGTTCGGGCGCCCGGGTTCAGGCGGTCGGCTCGTCGGCCGGGCCGACCGTCATGCGGACCGGTTGCAGGCCCGTGAGCAGCCCCGTCAGCGCCTCGTCGAGGGTCGCGCCCAGATACCAGTCGCCGGTGTGGTCCACGGCGTACACCCGGCCGTGCGCGTCCAGCGCCAGGTGCGCCGAGCCGTCGACCTCCACGCCCAGCGGGGCCAGCTCGGTGGACAGGGCCCGGCCGAGGTCGGCGAGGGTGCGGGCCAGGTGCAGGCCGGTCAGGGGGTCGACGCGCAGCGCGACCGGGGCGATCTGCCGGCCGGCGGTGCCCGAGGGACGCACGGTCAGCCCGCCGAACTCCGCCCATGCCTCCACGGCGGCCGGGAACACCGCGTGCCGGTGCCCGGCCGGGGTGGTGTGCCCGCGCAGCGAGTCGGCCCAGTACTCGGCCTGCTTGATGTCCCAGCGGCCCGGGGCCCAGCCCGCGGTCCGCAGGGCGCTGTCCACGGCCGGCGTGAACCGGTTCGCGGAGGACCGGTCGTAGGAGGCGGCGGGGCCGGGGCGGGCGGGGGAGACGGTCACGAACGGCCCTTCTCGGGGGAGGCGAGGTCCACGGCGCGGACCCCGAAGTGGGCCAGCAGCGCGTCGCAGGAGCGGCAGGGCGGGGCGTACGCGCCGTGCAGCGGGTCGCCGGCCTCGCGGATGTGGCTGGCGGTGATGCGGGCGTGCTTGAGGGAGCGGCGCGCCTCGCCGTGCGTGAGCGGCTTGCGGGCGGCGCGCCGGCTGCGGGCGGCCTCGGCGCCGGCCAGGTGCCGGGAGATGAGGATCGCCTCCGGGCACCGGCCGGTGTGCCGCTCGCGCCGGCCGCTGGTCAGGGTGGACAGGAAGTCCTCCACGAGGGGGTGCAGGGTCGGCGGGCGGTCGCCCTTGCCGGCGGTGCTCGTGAGGGTCTCGCCCTTCACGGACAGGGCGGCGGCTATCGCGGGCAGGATCCCGTCCCGCCGGAACCGCGGCACGGGCACCCCGGGGGCGGGGGCGGCGCCGTCGGCCCGGGGCGCGGCGGCGGCCCGGCCGGAGTCGGCCCAGCGCAGCCGGGGGTCGCCGGCGCCGTTGCCCGAGCCGTTGCCGGAGGCGTTGCCCGAGACGTTGCCATTGCCACCGCCGGGGCCATCGGCGTGGGCCGGGCCGGTGGCGGCCGGGTGCGGGTTCACGTGGGTGCCGGGCGCGGTGCCGAGGTGCGCGGTGGTGGGGCCGGTGGGGCCGACGGAACCGGGCCGCGACAGGCCGGGGAGCCGGCCCAGCACGTCGAGCCCGGCCGGGTCGACCGGGCCGCCGGCCGCCGGGACGGAGGGGTCGACGGGGCCCGCCGGGCGGGCGGCCGGGAGCGGCCGGTCCGGGGTGGGGCCGTCGTCCCCCGTGTGGTGCCGTGTCGCCGTCTTGCGCATCCTCTTGTCGTCCCTCCCGTGGCCGCGACGGTTCGTCCGGTGCCGTCACCGCTTCGCGCACGCCCCCGTGTCGCGGGGGACAGCCTGTCAAATATCCCGTGGAACACGGAAGCGGGGTCGAATATTCGTATCAATTCGGAACTTCCCGTCCCGCTGTGCGGTACCGGGGTCCGCTCCGGGTCCACCACTTGCCGCAGCGAATAGGCTGGGGGGAATCAGCCAGATCCAGCAGGGGGCTATCGCCATGACGACAGGTCGGCCCGGGCAGCACGCCGGCCCGCCCAACGCCGCGTACTCGGGGCAGACCGTGCGCTTCCCGGACCCGGTCCGGGCCGCGCGGCATCCCCACGGAGTGCGAGTCGACGGGGCCGGGCATCCGGACTTCGCCGCGTACGCACGCGCGAGCGTGGAGATCGCCGAACCCCCCGAGGGCTTCGGCGTCGACGAGCTGCGCCTGACGGACGTGGTGTCCGCGAACGCGGCCATGCACGCCGCGCGGCACCCGCTGTGGGACACCGTGCCCTCGGTCGCGACGCCGCACGGCTGGACCTGGCACCACGTGGCGGGCACCCGCCGGCTGGAACTCGTGCCCATCGAGGTCAAGGCGCTGCTGCGGCACCACGCCGGCCTCGCCACGTCCGCCGTCGACCACGACAAGCGCGGCACCCGGCCCGTGCAGGACCCCGCCCGGCCGGTGCACTTCGCCCTGCCCAAGGGCGAGTCCCCGGTCACCGAACGACAGGTGCAGGGTGTCGAGGAGGACCTCGGCTACCGGCTGCCGGAGGCGTACCGCTCGTTCCTGAAGGCGGCCGGCGGCTGCGCGCCGGTCGGCGTCGGCCTCGACGTGGAGCTGGGACTGATCGTGGACCAGCCGTTCTTCACGGTCCGCGAGGAGGCGGCGGTCAACGACCTCGTCTACGTGAACAAGTGCCTGCGCGACCACCTCACCAAGGACTACCTGGGCGTGGCCTTCCTCCAGGGCGGCGTGCTCGCGGTGAAGACGCGCGGCGCGGACATCGGCACGGTGTGGTTCTCGCCGTACGACGACGCCCGCGACCGGGACGGGTGGAGCGTGCAGGAGCGGGTGGCGCGGTTGTTGCTGCCGTGCGGGGCCGATTTCGACGCCTTCCTCGAACGACTGGTGGGCAATCCGCCGGAGTTGGAGACGGTGGCCGGCCTGATGGTGGACGGCGGTTTCGCGCGTTCGGTTCCGGTGGTGGGCGCGGGTCGCCCGGTGGAGGGATGACGGTCCGATGGTGACGTTCGCGCAGGCGCAGGAGCGCGCCGAGCAGTGGATCAACGGGGACGTGCCCGGCTACCAGCACCGTGAGGTGCGGGTCCGGGAGTTCGGCCTCGGGTTCGTGGTGTGGGCCGAGGACCGGGTCTCCGGCCCGGTCTCGGGCGGCGGCCGGCAGCGCATGGTGATCGCCCGCGACGGGGTCGCCACGCTGTGGCCGGGGCTGCCGGTCGGCGAGGTGATCCGCCGCTACGAGGAGGAGTACGGGAACCAGGCGGAGGAGGCGGGCGCGCGGGCGTCCGTGCCGCCGCCGCGCATCGACTCCGAACAGACCTCGTTCATGCTGACCCCGCCGGAGCTCCGGGAGGCCGCGGACGCGGCGTTCGGCGAGCGGGGCGCCGGCCCGGGTCCGGGCTCGGGTCCGGGGGCCGGCGCGCGCCCCGGTGCGGGCACGGGCGCTGGTTCCGGTTCTGGTTCCGGTTCTGCGGCCGGGTCGAACTCCGGGTCCGGCTCGTGGGCCGGTACCGACGTCAGCGCAGACCCCGACGAGGGCTCCGTGCCGCTGCCGCAGACCGTGTTCGCGCCGCCGCTCGCGGGCCTGGACCGGCCCGAGGGCCGGGGCGCGGACGCGTCCGCCGAGGCCCGCACCGAACTGCTGCGCGGCGGCCCCCCGCCGCTGCCCGACACCGCCGTGGCCGGCCCGGCCGTCCCCGAAAGCGCCGCCCGCGGCCTCGGCGACCCGGCAGGCCGCACCCCGGGCCAGGGCCAGGGCCAGGGCCGCGACGCCGGTTCGGGCTTCGG
Organism: Streptomyces dryopteridis; assembly: GCF_049606955.1. Taxonomy (NCBI): domain Bacteria; kingdom Bacillati; phylum Actinomycetota; class Actinomycetes; order Kitasatosporales; family Streptomycetaceae; genus Streptomyces; species Streptomyces dryopteridis. The sequence goes on from NZ_CP187113.1 coordinate 3,645,199, forward strand.
CTCGGGTTCGGGTCAGGGCCGTGACGCCGGGTCGGGTTCCGGCGCGGGTTCGGGCCGTGACGCCGGCTCGGGTTCGGGCTTCGGCTCGGGTTCGGGGCGCGAAGCCGGTTCGGGTTCGGGCTTCGGCTCGGGTTCGGGGCGCGAAGCCGGTTCGGGTTCGGGCCGTGACGCCGGCTCCGGCTTCGGTTCGGGTTCCGGTTCGGGTCGTGACGCCGGTCCCGGCTCGGGTTCCGGCTTCGGCTCCGACCGTCGATTCGGCGGTGGCGACGCGGGCCGCGGCCCGGGCGCCGGCCCCGACGCGGGTTCGGGTGCGGGTTCCGGCTCGGGCTCCGGGTCCGGCGTGGGCCCGGGTGCTCGGTCCGGGGCCGGGGATCTCTCCGACGCGCCGACGAGCAAGGCGACCCCGCCGCCCGGCCGCCGGCCCGGCGCCGGCACCCCGCCGCCGCCCCCCGGCCCCGGCGCGCCCCCGCCCCGTTCGCTCGGCGGCTCCGCCGGCGACCGTGAGGCCACGGTCCTCGCGAGCCCCGACTCCCTCGGCCCGGTCGGCGCGGTGCGTCCGCCCTCGGGCCCTCCTGCGCCCCCCGGCCCGCCCCCGGCCCCCGGCGGCACCCCGCCGCGCGGCACGGACCACGCGGCGACCGTCCTCGCGTCCCCCGAAGCGATGCGGTCCGGCCCCGGCGGCGGCTCCGGTACGGGCGGCCGTCCGCTCGGCGCGCCCCCGGCCCCGCCCGGACCGCCCCCCGCGCCCGGCACCCCGCCGCGCGGCACCGAGCACGCCGCGACGATGCTCGCGTCCCCCGAAGCCCTCGGCTCGGGTTCGGGTTCGGGTTCCGGTTCCGGTTCGGTCCGGCCCCCCTCGGGCCCGCCCGCGCCCCCCGGACCCGCGCCCACCCGCGGCACCCCGCCGCGCGGCACCGGCACGGGCGGCGCGGGCGCGGCCGGCGCCGACCACGGGGCCGCGACCGTCTTCGCCGACCCCAAGGCCGGCGGCCCCCGGCCCCCCGCCCCGCCGAGCACCCCCGGCCGCGGCCCCGTGCCGCCGCCGCCCCCGCCGGTGTCCGGGCGCGGCCCCGTGCCGCCCCCGCCGTCCCCGGCCGGTGACCCGAACGCCCCGGTGGTCGGCCCCGGCTACCAGGCGGTGTTGCGCTACCGCGCCCCGGACGGCTCCGAGCAGCAGCTCATCCGCCGCTCCGCGCCCGGCACCCCGCACCCCGAGTGGCAGATCCTGTACGAGCTGCGCGGGATGAACGTGCCCCCGCACGCCGTGCTGGAGCTGCACACCGAGCTGGCCTCCTGCGAGCTGCCGGGCGGCTACTGCGCCCGCATGATCCGGGAGACCTGGCCGCAGGTGCGGATCACCAGCGTCGCCCCGTACGGCACCGACCACGCCGGTCGGCAGGCCGGGATGCGGCACCTGTTGGCCCACCAGGGCGAGCTGCACCAGGTCGCGGACGGCCCGGCCCGTCCGGCGCCGAACCGTGCCCCGCTGCCGCAGGTCCCGCTGGAGGGCGCCATTCCGATGGCGGCGATCGGCGCGGAGCTGACGGCGGCCTTCGGCCCGCAGGGCGTGTTCCGCTTCGACCAGCGGGCCGTGTCGCGGGCCGGGGTGCCGGAGATCGTGGCGCAGACCCTGGTCGGCGCGGGCGTGCCGACCTCGTTCGGCCCGTTCTTCTGGGGCCAGGCCGAACCGGGTCAGCCGATCCCGACGCTGGCGGAGCTCGCGCAGCGGCGCGGGGTGCGGCCGGCGCCGGACGCGGGCGCGTACCTCGTCATCGGCTCGGACTTCGGGCGGGCGCTGTGCGTGCAGTACGGCACGGCGAACATCGTGGCGGTGCCGGTGGAGGCCGGTCCGGACGGTGGCCCGGTCGCCCCGCAGTTCGTGAACTCCTCGCTGCCGCAGTTCGTCCGCTCGATCGCGCTGCTGGGTCGCATGTGGCCGCTGCGGCGCGGGCTCACGCAGGAGCAGGCGGGCCGTTGGACCGTCGACTTCCAGGCCGGGCTGGTGGGCCTCGACAGCGCGGCCCCGGCCTCGCTCGAGAACTGGTGGTCGGTGCTCCTTGAGCAGATGTGGGACGGACTGCTCTGACGCGGAGGGCCGAACGGCCGTCCGAAACACCCGGAGTGCGGGGATTCACCCCGATTGACGAACGGCCGGGCCGTGACCCCTTGCGGGAGCACGGCCCGGCCATTTACGGCTTCGGCGCCGAAATGGCGCATCCTTGACCAGAACCCCCCGCGAGTCGCCGCGAGTCCCCCCGCGAGAGAGGCGCTGTCAGGATGAGTGCACCCATGTCCCCGCTCGGAGGTCTGGCGATCGTGCGCGGTCGCGGTTACCGCGCCGATCAGGTGGACGCGTACCTGTCCCGGCTGAACGCCGGCCGTGAGGACGCCTGGGCGGAGGTCGCGCGGCTGCGCGAGCAGATCGCCCGGCTGGAGGCCGAGTCCGTCCACCTCGCGCAGCGGATCGCGAACCTCGGCCCGCAGACGTACGACGAACTCACCGACCGGGCCCGCCGCATCCTGACCCTCGCCCAGGAGGAGTCCGAGATGCTGCGGATGGAGGCCCGCGCCGACGGGGCGGGGACGTACGCGGTGGCGCAGGCGGAGGCGGACCGGCTGGCCGAGAGCGTCCGCGAGGAGGCCAAGGCGGTGCGGGAACGGGCCGAGGTGCGGGCCCGGCAGGACCTGCTGCGGGCCGAGCGCCAGGCCGAGGACCTGCGCACGGAGGCCCGTGAGGACGCCGCGCAGTGGCGGGCCCAGGCCGAGGCCGCGCTCACCGAGACGGCCCGCCGGGCCGACGCCCTCCTCGCCGACCGGGAGGCCGAACAGGTCGAGCGGTGGGACACGGCGGAACGCGACATCGCCGCGCGCGGCGCCGAACTCGAAGGCCGGCACACCGAGTTGGAGGCGTACTCCGACGCCCGCCTGACCGAGGCCCGGCGCGCGTTCGCGCAGGCCGAGGAGGAGGCCCGGCACGGCCAGGAGGACGCGGAGGCGCGGGCGGCCGAGATGCTCTCGCAGGCCCGCGTGCAGGAGGAGCGGATCGGCCGCGAGACGGAACGCCTGCTGCGCGAGCACGGCGCCCAACAGGACGAGATGCGCGCCCACATGAGCCACGTCCGCGCCAGCCTGGCCGCCCTCACGGGCCGCGCCCCGGCCGAACAGTGACCGAACCGGCGAGCGGGCCGGCGGGTGGCGTCGTGCCGTAGGGGTGGGGGCCGTGGTCGGAGCCCTTCGGCGGCGGTGAGCCGATCGAGGGGTTCCGGCTCCGGGTGGACGGCCCGCGGGCGCGGCTGCGGCACTGACCCCCGTCCTCGACCGCCCGCCGTCGGGAACGGGTGTCGGGAACGCGGACGGGCGCCGGCCCGGCGGACTCCCCCGTGGGTCCGTCGGGCCGGCGCGTTCGTGGGGCGGTGGTCGGGTCGGGGTCAGGCGGTGATCGGCCGCGGGGTGGTGGCCGGCGCCTCGGTGGTGTCCTCGTTCGCGGGTCGGGTCCCGGCCGGGTCGCGCAGCACCGTCGCGGCGACGAGCAGCGCGGCCAGTACGAGCCCGGCGCCGACGCCGAACGCGAGGTGGTGTCCGCCGGTCAGCGCCTCGGCGCGGGTCGCGCCGGCGGCGGTCAGGGTCTCGGCGCGGCCGGAGGCCAGGGTGGACAGGACCGCGACGCCCAGGGCCATGCCGATCTGCTGCGTGGTGTTGAACAGGCCGGAGGCCAGGCCCGCGTCCTCGGGGCGGGCGCCGGACATGCCCAGGCCCGTCAGGGCCGGCAGCGCCAGGCCGAAGCCGGCGGCGAGCAGCATCACGGGCAGCAGGTCGGTCGAGTAGTTCGGCTGCGCCGGCACCCGGGTCAGCAGCCCGAGCACGCCCACCAGCATGACCAGCCCGGTCAGGAGCACGGCGCGCTCGCCGAAGCGGCCGATCAGGCGGGCCGAGACGCCCAGGGAGACCGCGCCGATCGCGAGGGCGGCGGGCAGCATCGCCAGGCCGGTCGCGGTGGCCCCGTACCCGGACACCTGCTGGAGGTGCAGGGCCACGAGGATCTGGAAGCCGAACAGGGCGGCGATCATCAGGACCTGCACGAGGTTCGCGCCGGCCACGGCCCGGGAGCGCAGCACGCGCAGCGGCAGGAGCGGGTTGCGGGCGGTGGCCTGCCGGATCACGAAGCCCACGAGCAGGGCGAGGGAGAGCGCGCCGAGACCGAGGGTGCGCGCGGAGCCGACGCCGTGCGCCTCGATGCCGACGACGGTGTGCAGGGTCAGCATCAGGCCGCCGGTGACGAGGAGCGCGCCGGGCAGGTCCACGCCCGCCCGCAGGCCGGGGCCGCGGTCGTCGGGGAGGGACAGGAAGGTCAGGCCGAGGATCACGGCGCCGATCGGCACGTTGATGAAGAAGATCCAGTGCCAGCTCAGCGCGTCCGTCAGCACCCCGCCCAGGACCTGCCCGATGGAGGCACCGGCCGCGCCGGTGAAGCTGAACACGGCGATGGCGCGGGCCCGTTCGCGGGCCTCGGTGAACAGGGTGATCAGGATCCCGAGGCTGACGGCGGAGGCCATCGCGCTGCCCGCGCCCTGGAGGAAGCGGGCCGCGATCAGGACCTCGGTGGAGCCGGCGAACCCGGCGAGGACGGAGGCGCCGGTGAACAGGGTGGTGCCGGCGAGGAACATCCGTCTGCGTCCGATGAGGTCGCCGAGTCTGCCGGCGAACAGCAGCAGCCCGCCGAAGGCGATCAGGTAGGCGTTGACCACCCAGCTCAGGCCGGCCGGGGTGAAGCCGAGGTCGGCCTGGAGGGCGGGCATGGCCACCGTGACGATGCTGCCGTCGAGGATCACCGTGAGCAGCCCGGCGGAGAGCACCCCGAGAGCGAGGGCCTTGGCGCGGGAGGAGAGGGCGGCGGGGGAGGGGGCGGCGGGGGTGTTGCGGGTGGTGGCGGTGGCGGTGGTCTTCGGGGCGGAGGGCATCGTCGGCTGCTTCCTGTCGGGGCGCGGGGCGGGGCGACAGGAAGAACACTAGTAGATAGTTCCGTTGCAGACTATCTATTTCTGACGTTCTTTTATGGAGGGTGCGGCTCCGGTTCCGGGGGTGCCTCATCGGCTCGGGAGGGCGTGCGGGGCCCCTGTTATCGTGCGCCGATGTCAACGATCAAGCAGATCCAAGTGACCTTCGACTGCGCGGAGCCCGCGCGTCTCGCCCTCTTCTGGTGCGAGGTGCTGGGGTACGTCGTACCGCCCGTCCCGGAGGGCTTCGCCACGTGGGAGGAGCAGCACCGCTCGCTGCCGCCCGAGGACGAGGTCTACTTCGCGTGCACCGACCCCTCGGGTGCGGGCCCCCGCCTGCTCTTCCAGCGGGTTCCCGAGGCCAAGGTCGTCAAGAACCGGGTGCACCTCGACGTGCGGACCGGCGCCGGGCTCGTGGGCGACGAGCGCCTGGCCGTGCTGGAGGCCGAATGCGCACGGCTGACGGCGCTCGGCGGCAAGCACGTGCTGACGCAGCGCGCCGACGAGGAGAACGAGTCCTGCATCACGATGCAGGACATCGAGGGCAACGAGTTCTGCCTCTGCTGACCGCGCGCCGGGGCGGGCGTCGGTGTCGCCGTCCGCCGATCCGGCACCGGCGCCGGGCGTCCGCCCCGGTTCGGGTCGGCCCGCCCCGTCCCGCTTCGCCTCGGGTCGGGGCGGGGCAGGTGGTCGCGCCGCTCGCGGGTCGGCTCGCGGGTCGGCTCGTGGGGCGGCGGCTCGCGGGGCGGCGCTCAGCCCGCCGCGCTCTGGCGGGCACGTCGTGCCGGTCGTGCGGCCTCCGTCGGTGCGGCGAGGTGACCCTCCGCGAGCCGGGTCAACGCCCGCACCAGCACCGCCCGTTCGTCCTCCGGCAGCGCGCCCAGCGCCTCCGCGTGCACCCGGTCCACGATCTCCCGGCTGCGCACCGCCAGCTCCGCCCCCGCCTCGGTCACGGCGATGATCCGTGCCCGCCGGTCCCGCTCCGACGGCCGCCGCTCGGCCAGGCCGGCCGCCTCCAGCGCGTCCACGGTCACCACCATCGTGGTCTTGTCCATGTCCCCGATCTCGGCGAGCTGCGCCTGCGTCCGCTCCTCCTCCAGCGCGTGCACGAGCACGCAGTGCATCCGTGCCGTCAGCCCCACCTCGCCCAGCGCGGAGGCCATCCGCGACCGCAGGCCGTGGCCGGTCCGGTCGAGGAGGAAGGACAGGTCGGGGTCGGTGCGGGTGTCGGCGGTGCCGGCGTCGGCGTCGGTGCCGGCGGGCGGGGTGGCGTGCGCGGGGACGAGAGCGGTCATGCGGCCAGTCTAGGGCGGATGGGTCCGTTGCGGATCATAAGCAAGCAGAGGAATTGCGTGGCCCGCATCCCCTCGCCCGCGCGCCCGGAAGCAGGCGTTCCGCTCGTGCGCCCCGGGTAGACCGGTCACTCGGGCACGGTGACGTGGGACGCGGACGCGGACGGGGGGACGGTGCGCATGGGCTTCGAAGACGGCCGCGAGCCGGGGCCCGGGGGCCCCTTCGGCGAGGCCGACCGGGACCCGGCCGAGTTCTCCGCCCACCTCGTCCTCACCTCGCGCACCCGCCGCATGCTCGTCCCCCTCGCCGTCGGGATCGCCGGGGGCGTCGTGCTCGCGCTGTGGCGCACGGCGGTCCCCTGGCTCGCGCCCTTCGCCGTCGCCGCCCTCCTGTGGGCCCTCGCCATGGCCGTGCTCGTGCTCCGCTCCCGCCGCATCGCCGTCGTGGCCGCCGACCCCGAGGCCCTCACCGTCCTCGCCCCCGGCGCCCCCATCAGCATGCCGTGGAGCGACCTGATGCACGTCGAACCCGTCCTGCGCAGCCCGCGCGGGAGCCTCCTGATGCTCGTCTGCGTCGTGCGCTCGGGCCGCCCGGGCCGCCCCGGCCCGCGCGAGATCCGCGTCCCCCTGCCCCTGCGCGACCACGCATCCGCCCTCAGGGCCCGGGACCTCCTCACCGGCCTCCTCGCGGAACACCCCCACGCCCCGCACCCACACCCTGTGGACGAATGACGGGCCCGCCCGGGGAGTTCCGGGCGGGACGCGGCGCACGCGGCTCAGTCGCCGGCGTTCGCGTCCGTCTCGGCGAAGAACCCGTCGGCGACGGCGCGGGCACGATCGAGGTCGGTGAGGGGTTCGCCGATGATCCGGCCCGCGAGTTCCGTCGCGAGCCCGACGACGTCCTCGCGCAGCTCGGCCTCGGCGATCACCCGGTCCGCCGCCAGCCGCACGGCGGCCTCGGCCACCATCTCCTCGCGCACCCGCCGCCCCTCCGCACGCACCTCGGCGAGCAGCGCGGCCCCCTCCTCCTGGGCGGCCTGCCGGATCCGCGCCGCCTCGTGACGGGCCGCGCCCAACTCCGCCCGGTACGCGGCCAACACGTCCTCGGCCCGCAACCGGAGCCCCTCGACCTGCTCCAGCGCGCCGGTCGTGGCGGCCTCACGGTCCTTGAGAGTGCGCTCGATCCGGGGCAGCAACACCCTGGCGAGAAAGAGGAAAACGCCCGCGAACGCGATCAGGCCGACCACGAGCTCGATGAGATTCGGCTTCAGGGGTCCCATGCGCGGAGCATAACGCCGAGGACTTTCACGCCGTCAGGACGCGGAGGCCGAAACGGCGCGAACGGGCCCTGTCCGCACCGGACATGACCGGATCCGGGGTTCGGGAGCCCCCGGGGCGAACGGCGGCCGGTCGGGGCGGGTCGGGCAGGGCAGGTCAGTGCGCGGGTGTCGTCGTCGCCGGCCGCCGTTCCAGGAAACGCCGTGCCGCTTCGACGGCCTCCCGCACGCACTGCTCGTGGGTGGTGTTCCGCGGGCGTTCACCCCAGTCCCAGGCTTCCATGAGGTGTGCGCACTCGACGAGCCGCGCGAGTTCCCCGGGACGCCCGAGGTCCTCCCCGATCTCGAACGCGAGGGTGAACACGCCCGCGGCGGGGTCCCAGGACCCGTCCACGACCCGGGCCGCGATCCACCGCGCCAGGGCCCACCGCCGCTCCCGAGGATCCTCGGGCGGCCGGAACGACAGCACCGACTCTTCCGTCACCAGGTCGAAGAGCGCGCGCGCCGCGGGTTCCTCGGCGCGGGTCAGACCGGCCAAGAGGGCGAGTGAGGGGCTGTCCACGTCCGCGAGCAGCACGTCCGGGCCCGCGAAGATCAGCCGGTCCGACCCGACGTCCAGGCCGAAGGCCCGTTCCCGAGCGAGACGTTCGAACCGGACCAGGGCCTCGTCCCGAGCCGACGCCCGGCCCCGGCCTTGGCCTGCGCTTGGGCCCGAGGCTTCCCCGGTGCTACTGGACACCGCGCGCCATCCACTTGCCCGGGTCGTCCAGGGACACGAAGCCGGACACGGCGTACACCCCGTGCGCGTCCGCCGTGGCCAGCATGACGCGGCGCAGCTCGTACGGCGCCAAGTGTTCGAGGACCGCCTCCACCAACGCGTGCCCCAGCCCCTGCCCACGGCTCTCCCGGGCCACGTACACGTCGCAGAGCCACGCGAACGTGGCGAGGTCCGTGACCACCCGCGCGTACCCGACCTGAGAGCCGTCGGCCCGGTCGTAGACCCCGAAGTTGAGGGAGTGGTCGATCGCCTGCTCCTGCTTCTCCCGGGTCCGCCCCAGCGCCCAGTACGCGTCCTCGGACAGCCACGCGTGGACGCGGGCCCGGTCGAGGCGGTCGGGGTCGGCGGAGATCTCGTGGCCGGTGGGCAGCTCGGTGGTCGTCATGGCCGCATGTAAACAGACCGGCCGTCCCCGGGACGACCCATTTCCACCCCGCCGGGCACCCCGGCGGGCACCCGACGGGGCGGGGCGGACTGGGGGTGGCCGCACCCTCGCCGGACGGCGGACGCGGCCCTCGTCGGACGGCGGCCCCGGCCCCCGTCGGACGGCGGACGCAGCCTTCGTCGGACGGCCGTCAGGCCCGGCACCGGGCCGGAGCCGGGCCCGGAACCGGGCCAAAGCCGGGCCCGCGTCAGGCCCGGAGGCGGGTCCGCGTCAGGCCCCCGTACGCGCGGGCTCCGACCCCGTGCCCGTGCCGGTGCCCGTGCCGGGGCCCGCGCCCGGGCCCGCGCCGTCGCCCGTCGTCGTGCCGGTACCCGCTCCCGACGCCGCTCCCGGCTCCGTGCCCGTCCCCGAGTCCGTCCCCGTCCCCGTGCCCGTCCCCGGCTCCGTCCCCGGCTCCGTCCCCGGCTCCGTCCCCGGGTCCGGCAGGATCGGGAAGCGGCGTGGTGCGATCGTCAGCAACGCGACCACCGCCACCACCGCCGCGATCGCCGCACCCCACTGGATGTGGTCCATCGCCGCCGTCACCGCCTCCCGCAGCCACCCCGCCGCCGCCGGCGACAGCTCCTCGCCCGGCGCCGGGTCCGTCAACCCCCGCGTCACGTCGTCCAGACTGCCCGGCAGCCCCGCCATCGGCGCGGCCAGCAGGCTCGTGGCCAACGTCGCGTTCGCCACCGCCCCCAACAGCGCCGCGCCCACGCTCTGCCCGACCTGCCGGCAGAACAGCACCGACGCCGTCGTCGTCCCGCGCCGCGACCACTCCACCGTCGACTGCACGCCCACGATCAGCGGCAACTGGAACAGACCCAGCGCCCCGCCCAACAGCAGCATGATCAACACGACCTGCCAGACCTTCGCCGGATGCGGCAGCAGCGTGAACGCGACCAGGCACGCGCACGCCGCGCTCATCCCCACCACCGCCGTGTCCCGGAACCCGATCCGCCGGTACACGTGCTGCGCGAGCGCCGCCGAGATCGGCCACGTCAACGTCATCGACGCCATCACCAACCCGGCCCCGATGGGATCGAGACCGAGGACGGCCTGCGCGTACGTCGGCAGGAACACCGTCGGCGCCACCATCAACAGGCCCAGCGCGCCCAGGGCCACGTTCGCCGCCGCGATCGGCCGCCGGTGCCACACCCACCCCGGCAGGATCGGCTCCACCGCCCGCCGCTCCACCCACACCACGACCCCCGCCAGCACGGCGCTCGCCCCGAACACGGCCAGCGACGGCGTCGAACCCCAGGCCCAGGCCGTGCCGCCCTGCACCAGCGCGAACAACAACGTCCCGCCGCACGCGAACACCGCGACCGCCCCGGCCCAGTCCACCGGCGCCCGCCCGACCCCCGTGCCCGCGCCCGCGCCTGCGGCTTCGCGCACCGGCTCGTGCAGGCGGCTCAGGAACAGCCAGAGGGCGAAGCCGCCGATCGGCAGATTGACGAGGAAGATCCACTGCCAGCCGGCGTGCGAGGCGAACAACCCGCCGAGCGAGGGCCCCAGGACGGAGGACCCCGCCCACACCGTCGACATCCGGGCCTGGATCTTGGGCCGGTCCTTCAGGGGGTAGAGGTCGGCGGCGAGGGTCTGGATCGTGCCCTGGAGCGCGCCGCCGCCCAGGCCCTGCACGATCCGGAACACGATCAACGCGTACATGTTCCACGCGAACGCGCACAGCACGGACCCGAGAAGGAACAGGGCTATGCCGAACACCAGCACCGGCTTCCGGCCGAAGGTGTCGGAGAGCTTGCCGTAGAGGGGCAGGGTCACGGTCACGGCGAGCAGGTAGCCGGAGAACAACCACGAGAACACGGCGAACCCGCCGAGGTCCGACACGATCTGCGGCACGGCGGTGGACACGATCGTCCCGTCCAACGCGACGAGCCCCATCCCGAGCATCATCGCGGCGACGAGCGCCCGCCCGGGCAGGGCGGCGGTGGCGGTGGCGTCGGAGGCGACGGCCGCGGCGACGGCGCCGGGAGCGGGCCCGAGAGCGGGGCCGTCCGTGCCGCCCGCAGGGTCGGCCGCGCCGTTCCGCCCGGTCGTGCGCGCCGTGTTGTCGTCCTTCGCCCGCCCCTGATCCACGTCGAAGTCCTTTCACTGTGCACGGATCCCCGGAGAACACCATGCCACCGCCCCCGCGAACCCGACATCCCCGAGACCGCCTCGTCCACGAGTCGGACAACCGCCCGCCCGCCCTCCACCCAACGGCCCGGTGCCCCGTCCTCCCCCCGGACGACGCCCACCCCGCCCCCACACCGATTCACTGGACCCCGCCGGCGTCGGCCCGCCCACGGGGGTGCCGGGCCGACACCGGCGCGACCTCACGCCCGCCCGAAGCGCGGGCCGTCGCGGCGGTGGGGCTCGCGCCCCGCGTGGGGCCGTGCCGCCCGAGCGCTCGCGCCCGAGTGCGGGTGGGGCCCTGGCCGAGGTGGCCGCCTGGCGGCGGCGGGTGGGTCAAAGGCGTTTCCCGGCGGCGGCCGGGAGGGGTGCGGGGTGTCGGTGGGTGCCCGGGTGCCGGTGGGTTCGTGGTGTGGGGCCCGACGGGCCCCCGGTCTGGGTCGGGCCGGGCCCGAGTGTCGGGTGACCCGGGCCGTTTCGGGCCGTAGGCGCGCGTGATGGTGGGTTGGTGCGGTGGGGGGGGCGTGGCCACGCGCGGTCCGGGTTCGTGGAACGGATCGCCGGTCGGCTTCCCGAGCCTTTTGCGTGCTGGGGACCTGCCCTGGCCGCGTGCGGGCCTGCGGACGGCTACGGCCCCTGACCCCCGGCCCCCTCCGCCGCCCCTGGGAAAAGCTTTTGACCTGCCCGCCGCCGGCAGGCGGCCACAGCAGCCACGGACTCGCCTGCAGACGGGAACGCGCCCCCACCCCGGACCCCTCCCCACCGCCACCAGGAAATGCTGTTGACCTGCCCGCCGCCGGCAGGCGGCCACACCAGCCCGAACCGGGCCGCACTCGGGCACGCACCCCCACCCCCGGCCCCCTCCCCGCCGCCACCGGGAAACGCCTTTGACTTGCCCGCCGCCGGCAGGCGGCCACGCCCGCCCCGTACTCGCCCGCAGACGGCGGGGGCGGGGGTTATGGGGTGGGGGCGCCTGGGGGGATCAGGGCGTAGAGGATCGTGTGGTCCGCCATGCCCGCCACTCGGTACTGGGCCCTGGGGTGCAGGGAGCGGGGGTGGGAGAGGGGGTCGGCGTCGAGGTGGTGGTCGCTGTTCTCGGCGACGATCCACTGTGGGGTGATGCCCCGGGTGTCGCCGATCCAGAAGACCCGGCAGCGGGCGACGAGGCGGGATATGAGGGGGCCGGCGTCGGCCTCGACGGTGGCGCCGTCGGGTATTCGCTCCAGCAGTTGCTCCACCTGGGCGACGCGGTCGGGCATCGCGTACGTGTCGGTCTCGGTGAGGCGGTTCAGGGGGAGCGCGGTCGCCGTCACGGCGAGGGACGCGGCGAGCACGCCGGCCGGGAGGTGCCGGGCGTAGGTGCGCAGCCACGGGCGGGCGGAGGCGCGGGCGGCGGGGAGGGCGTCCACGAGCGCGAGGAACACGACGGGCATCAGCACGGCGCTGTAGTGCCAGTCCGTGCCCCAGTAGTGGTCGAACCCGGACACGAACCGCCAGCCCAGCGTCGGCGCCGCCACCAGGAGCAGGGGTGAGCGGAGGGCGAGGAGGCCGGTGGTGGGCAGCAGCACCCAGCCGAGCGTGCGCAGTTTCGTCTCCAGCCCGGCCCAGGGGCCGGCGTCGCCGTGGTCGAGCTTGTTCCAGTAGTCGTACGTGCCGTGCAGGGCGAAGTGCGGCACGATCGCGTAGAAGATCAGCACGGCGGCGAGCAGCGCGAACGCGGCCGTGCCCAGGGCCACGGCCGTGGCCCGCTGGTCGGTGCGGCGGCTGCGCCAGGCCACGACCAGGGCGAGCGCGGCGACCGTCGCCCCCATGTCCTCCTTGACGAGCAACAGCGGCAACGCCCACGCCAACGCCCGCAGCGGGCGCCCGCGCAGCAGGGCCTCCAGGGCGAACGCGAGCAGCGGCATCGCGAAGGCGATCTCGTGGAAGTCGAAGTCCACGCCGCGCTGCACGCCCCACGACAGCGCGTACGCCAGTCCGATCCCGAGGCCGGTCGCCGGCCCGAGCGCGCGCACGGCGGCGCGCGAGACGGGCACGACGGAGAGCGCGAAGAGCGCGGCCTGCACGACGAGCAGGGTCACGGGGGAGGGGAACACCCGGTAGAAGGGGGCGACGAGGGCGGTGATCGGGCTGAAGTGGTCGCCGAGCACGTTGGCGCCGGGGCCCTTCAGGTCCACGATCGGCGCGCCGAGGTGGGCGTAGCCGCGGATGGCCTGCTCGAAGATGCCGAGGTCCCAGGAGATGGTCTCCATGCGGAGGTAGCGCAGAACGGACATGGCGGCGTACAGCACGAAGAACACCCCGCCGAGCACCCACGGGCCCCGCCGTCCCAGCCGTTCGCGTCGGTGCGCGGCGCGGGCGGCGCGGGCGTCGGGGGTGGTCTCGCCCCGTGACCGGGCCGGCTCCGGGAGCGTGTCGGCGGGCCCGGTGGGGGACGGCGGCACGGAGTCCGGCGGGACGGCGGCGGTGCGGGGGTCGGACATGGTGGGACGGGTGGCCTTCCTCGGGCACGGGCGGACGGGCGGTGTCGTGCGGGCCGCGTCGCGGGAGGTGGCTCTGGGGTGTCGGCGGCCTGAGGGCCAGAGAAACCGACAAAACGACAATCCGCCAACGGAGCGGGCTCGAACCCTACACGTCGCACCCGCACGCGCACCCGCGCGTGCGGGGGCGACGCGGACGCCGTGCGGTCGACGACGCCCCTTACCGCACAACGCGACCGTCCGCCCCGCACCCGCGTCGGCGTGTCCGTGATTCGGGGCGTTCGGCACCCCGATCCCCACCCTTGGACCCGGCCGGATCCCGCCACGTCCCGGCCGGTGAAACGGCCCCCGAACACCTTCACGCGGGGACGGCCGCCCCAGGGGCCACGGCCGGCCCCGCGGCCGGCCCCCACGGGGGCGGGGTGATTCGGCGCGCCGGAGGTGCGGGTCGCGGCGTAGGGTGGGGAACCCCGGCACGTGTGACGTGTCGGGTCGTTCGCGTTGCCCCTGGGGTTCGTGGTCGTTTGGTGCCCGGGTCCCGACCGATGCCCTCGCCCTTCCCCGGGCGACCCGACGGAAAGCCTTCCCATGAGCCTGCACGGACTCCTCGACGCCGTCACCCGGGACCCCGCCCTGAGCGAGGCCGTCGTGGCGGCCGGTGACGGGCGGCGGTCGCACGTGGACCTCGTGGGTCCGGCCGCCGCGCGTCCTTTCGTGATCGCCGCCCTCGCGCGGGCCACCGGGCGGACGCTGCTGGCCGTGACCGCCACCGGCCGGGAGGCCGAGGACCTGACGGCCGCGTTGCGCTCGCTGTTGCCGGCCGACGGGGTCGTGGACTTCCAGGCGTGGGAGACCCTGCCGCACGAGCGGCTCAGCCCGCGGTCGGACACGGTGGGCCGGCGGCTGGCCGTGCTGCGGCGGCTCGCGCACCCCGACGCGGAGGGTCGGGACGCGGGGACGGGCCCGGTGTCCGTCGTCGTCGCGCCCATCCGGTCCGTGCTCCAGCCGCAGGTGAAGGGGCTGGGGGACCTCGTCCCGGTGGCATTGCAGCGGGGGCAGTCCGTGGATCTCGACGTGGTCGTCGGCTCGCTCGCGGCCGCCGCCTACGCGCGCGTGGAGCTGGTGGAGAAGCGCGGGGAGTTCGCCGTGCGCGGCGGGATCCTCGACGTGTTCCCGCCGACCGAGGAGCACCCGCTGCGGATCGAGTTCTGGGGCGACGAGGTCGAGGAGATCCGGTACTTCAAGGTCGCCGACCAGCGTTCGCTGGAGATCGCCGAGCACGGGCTGTGGGCGCCGCCCTGCCGTGAGCTGTTGCTGACCGACGAGGTGCGGGCGCGGGCCGCCGAGCTGGCCGAGGCCCATCCCGAGCTGGGCGAACTGCTGCACAAGATCGCGGAGGGGATCGCGGTCGAGGGCATGGAGTCGCTGGCCCCGGTGCTCGTGGACGAGATGGAGCTGCTGCTCGACGTGCTGCCGGCCGGGGCGATGGCCGTGGTGTGCGATCCGGAGCGGGTGCGGACGCGGGCCTCGGACCTCGTGGCGACGAGCCAGGAGTTCCTGCACGCCTCGTGGGCGGCGACGGCCGGCGGCGGGGACGCGCCGATCGACGTGGGCGCGGCCTCGCTGTGGGGGATCGCGGACGTCCGGGACCGGGCGCGTGAGCTGGGCATGATGTGGTGGTCGGTGTCGCCGTTCGCGGCGGACGCCGAGGACGTGCTCGCCGGCGGGGACACCCTGACCTTGGGCATGCAGGCCCCGGAGGCGTACCGCGGGGACACGGCGCGGGCGCTGGCCGACACCAAGGGGCGGCTGGGCGAGGGCTGGCACACGGTGTTCGTGACGGAGGGCCACGGGCCGGCGTCGCGGACCGTGGAGGTGCTGTCGGGGGAGGGGATCCCGGCCCGGCTGGAGGCGGACCTGACCACGCTGGCGCCGGCGCTCGTGCAGGTGTCGTGCGGGGCGCTGGACACCGGGTTCGTGCACCCGGGGCTGAAGCTGGCGGTGCTCACGGAGACGGACCTGACCGGGCAGCGTTCGGCGGTGAAGGACCTGGGGCGGATGCCGACGCGCCGCCGCAAGACCATCGACCCGTTGACGCTGGAGGTCGGCGACTACATCGTGCACGAGCAGCACGGGGTGGGCCGCTACCTGGAGATGGTGCAGCGCACGGTGCAGGGCGCGACCCGCGAGTACCTGCTGGTGGAGTACGCGCCGGCGAAGAAGGGGCAGCCCGGCGACCGCCTGTACATCCCGACCGACCAGCTGGAGCAGGTCACGAAGTACGTGGGCGGCGAGGCGCCGACCCTGCACCGGCTCGGCGGCGCGGACTGGACGAAGACGAAGCAGCGCGCGAAGAAGGCCGTGAAGGAGATCGCGGCCGACCTGATCAAGCTGTACTCGGCGCGCATGGCGGCCCCCGGGCACGGTTTCGGCCCGGACACCCCGTGGCAGCGGGAGCTGGAGGACGCGTTCCCGTACGCGGAGACCCCCGACCAGCTGACCACCATCGCCGAGGTGAAGGAGGACATGGAGAAGACGATTCCCATGGACCGCCTGATCTGCGGTGACGTGGGCTACGGCAAGACGGAGATCGCGGTGCGGGCCGCGTTCAAGGCGGTGCAGGACGGCAAGCAGGTCGCGGTGCTGGTGCCGACAACGCTGCTGGTGCAGCAGCACTTCGGGACGTTCTCGGAGCGGTACGCGCAGTTCCCCGTGAACGTGCGGGCCCTGTCCCGGTTCCAGACGGACACGGAGTCGAAGGCGACGCTGGAGGGCCTCAAGGAGGGCTCGGTCGACGTCGTGATCGGCACGCACCGGCTGTTCTCGCAGGAGACCCGGTTCAAGGACCTGGGCCTGGTGATCGTCGACGAGGAGCAGCGGTTCGGCGTGGAGCACAAGGAGCAGCTCAAGAAGCTCCGGGCCAACGTCGACGTGCTGACGATGTCGGCGACGCCGATCCCGCGCACCCTGGAGATGGCGGTGACGGGCATCCGCGAGATGTCCACGATCACCACCCCGCCGGAGGAGCGGCACCCGGTGCTGACCTTCGTCGGCCCGTACGAGGAGAAGCAGATCGGGGCCGCGATCCGACGCGAACTGCTGCGCGAGGGCCAGGTCTTCTACATCCACAACCGGGTCGAGTCCATCGACAAGGCGGCGGCGCGGCTGCGGGAGATCGTGCCGGAGGCGCGGATCGCGACGGCGCACGGGCAGATGTCGGAGCAGGCCCTGGAGCAGGTCGTCGTGGACTTCTGGGAGAAGCGGTTCGACGTGCTGGTGTCGACGACGATCGTCGAGTCCGGCATCGACATCTCCAACGCGAACACGCTGATCGTGGAACGCGGCGACAACTTCGGCCTCTCGCAGCTGCACCAGCTGCGCGGCCGGGTCGGGCGCGGTCGCGAACGCGGCTACGCCTACTTCCTGTACCCGCCGGAGAAGCCGCTGACGGAGACCGCGCACGAGCGGCTGGCGACGATCGCGCAGCACACCGAGATGGGCGCGGGCATGTACGTGGCCATGAAGGACCTGGAGATCCGGGGCGCGGGCAACCTGCTGGGCGGGGAGCAGTCCGGGCACATCGCGGGGGTCGGCTTCGACCTGTACGTGCGGATGGTCGGCGAGGCCGTGGCCGACTACCGGGCCTCGTTGGAGGGCGGGCCGGCGGAGGAGCCGCCGCTGGAGGTGAAGATCGAACTGCCGGTGGACGCGCACGTGCCGCATGACTACGCGCCGGGGGAGCGGCTGCGGCTCCAGGCGTACCGGTCGATCGCGGCGGCGGCCACGGAGGCGGACGTGAAGGCGGTCCGCGAGGAGCTGACCGACCGGTACGGCAAGCTGCCGGAGCCGGTGGAGAACCTGCTGCTGGTGGCGGGGCTGCGGATGCTGGCCCGCTCGTGCGGGGTCGCGGACATCACGCTCCAGGGCAACAACGTGCGGTTCGGGCCGGTGGAGCTGCGGGAGTCGCAGGAGCTGCGGCTGATGCGGCTGTACCCGGGAACGGTGTTGAAGCCGGCGACGTCGACGGTGCTGGTGCCGCGGCCGAAGACCGCGAAGATCGGTGGGAAGCCGCTGGTCGGGCGGGAGCTGTTGGCGTGGACCGGGGAGTTCCTGACGCAGGTCCTGTCGTAGGGACGGGACGGGTTGAGGCGGGGCGGGGCCCTGCTCTCTCGCCCGGTCCCGCCTCGTGCACGGCGCCGGCCCGGCACCCCTTCGGCGGGGTGGCCGGGCCGGTCGCGTGGGTGGTGCGGGGCGCTACCTCGTGGGGTCGTCGTCGATCCCGGTGCGCTCCTCGATCGTCTGCTGGGCCTTGTCGACCTGATCGGCGTACTTGCCCTTGGTGCGCTCGTTGATCTCGGCCTCGACGTTGTCGGAGATCTCCTTGGCCTTGGTCTTTCCCTGGCCGGTGAGCTTGTCCCACAGTCCCATCGCGCGGTCCTTTCCACTGCCCCGGTTCAACACGTTTAGTCCCCCCGGCCTCCCGTTCACGACGCTACGCGCGATCGGGTGGGCGCGCGCGTCGGACGGGTGGTCCGGCCCCGGGGCCCGGACCGGGCGGCGCCGCCCACCCCCGTGCGGGGCGGCGTCGGGTCCGGTCCGGGCGGTCAGCGGCGCGGCCGGCCCGGTCGGGCGGGGCGCGGCGGGCGGGGCGGCTCGGTGGGGCGGGTGGTGGGGCGGGCGGTCCGTGTCCCCGGGAGGAGGCCGGCGCGGGACGGGGGCTCCGTCCTTCAGCCGGTCTTCGTCCAGTCCTGGCAGCCGGTGGTCTTGAAGAACTTGTCGCCCGCCTTGATCGTCACGATCCCGGAGCCCTCCAGGTTCTCGTTGGCGAGGATGGAGTCCACTCCGCCGTCGCCGGCGGCGCTGCTGCGCTCCCAGTAGCAGGTGCCGATGGTGCCCTCGGCCAGGCCGCCCGTCTTGTAGGTGCCGGGGGCGATGTCGTGGCCGACGCGGAAGGTGCCGCCGTCGCCCTTGACGGTGGTCGCCGGGGTGCCGGTGGGGGCCGCGTCGGCGTCGACGGCCTCCCAGCCGGAGCAGCCGCGGGACTTGAAGAACTTGTCGCTCGCCTTGATCTGCACGTAGGCGGTGCCGGTGACGTTGTCGTTGGCGAGGATCGCGTCGAGTTCGTCGGTGGCGTCCTTGGCGCGCTGCCAGTAGCAGCCGAGCGTTCCCTTGTTGCCGGTGCTGCGGTACAGGCCGGGCTGGACGTCCTTGCCGACCTCGACGGTGGCGCTGCCCTTGATGGCGACCTTCTTGCCCTCGTCCTTCTTGTCGCCGCCCTTGTCCCCGCCCTTCTTCTCGCCGTCCTTCTTCCCGCCGTCGCCGGAGACGGAGGCGGAGGTCGTGTCCTTGTCCGTGTCGCCCCCGCCGCCGATGGCCGCGCCCACGATGCCGATGGCCGCGATGACGCCGATCGCGGTGAGCACCTTGTGCCGGGCGAACCAGCTCTTGCGCTTTCGCGGCGGCTGCGGCGGCTGCCCGTGCGGGGCCTGCGGGGCCTGACCGTACGGCGGCGGGGGCGGGGTCTGGCCGTACGGGGGCTGCTGACCGTAGGGCTGCTGCTGCCCCTGACCGTACGGGGGCTGGGGCTGACCGTAGGGCTGCTGGGGCTGCTGCTGTCCGTAGGGCTGCTGGGACATGGGTGGTGGCCTGCTCTCGCGACGGGGGACGGGGACACGGGTGGTGACGGCGTGGGCGCCGCCGCCTCCTGGGAGGAGCGGTGCGACATGGGCAATCTGAACAGATCTTGTGAACCGAGTCAACACGGTTCACAAAGTTGAGCCGGTTCACGCCCGTGAATCGATCGAGTGGCACCATCTCGGTATGCTCGCTGTCACAGCAGACGACCAGGGGAAGCAGGGAGCAGCCAGTGCCACAGCACTCAGCGGGCGCGACGGACGGAACGCGCACGGACGGAGCCCGACCCGCCCCCGCGCCGCCCACCCCCACGCCCGTCCCCGGCGTCCCCGAGGTCACCGCCGCCGAGATCGCCCGCCTCGCCGGCGTCGGCCGCGCCGCCGTCAGCAACTGGCGCCGCCGGCACGCCGACTTCCCGCGCCCCGTCGGCGGCACCGACACCAGCCCCTCCTTCGCCCTGCCCGAGGTCGAGGACTGGCTGCGCGGCCAGGGCAAACTCGCCGAGGTCCCGCTCCGCGAACGCGTCTGGCAGCAGATCTCCGGCCGCCCCGACGGCGCCGTGCCCGCCCTCGTCGCCGCCGGCGCCGCCCTGCTCCTCGTGCACGAACGCCCCACCGACTGGCCCGCCCTCGCCGCGCACCCCGACCCGCGGATGGCCGAACTGCTGCCCCCGCAGCTGGCCCGCGTGCTCACCGACCGGCTCGGCCCCCGGCACCCGCTCGGCCCCTTCGTCGACGCCCTCGGCCCCGCCGACATGCCCCTGCTGCGCGCCGCCGCCGAACTCGCCGCCGAACTCCAGGGCGCCCGCGCCGCCTTCGAGTTCCTCCTCGGCCGGCACCTCGACGCCAACCCGCGCCAGTACACGCTCACCCCCGAGGGCCCCGCCGCCCTCATGGCCGCCCTCGCCGGCCCCGCCGCCCGCACCGTCCTCGACCCCGCCTGCGGCACCGGCGCCCTGCTGCGCGCCGTGCCCGGCGCCGTCGCCCTGCACGCCCAGGACCTCGCCCCCGACCTCGCCGCCCTCACCGCCCTGCGCCTGGCCCTCGCCCACAGCGGCCCCGCCACCGGCCCCGGCCCCGCCGTCGCCCTGCACGTCGCCGCCGGCGACGCCCTGCGCGCCGACGCCTTCCCCCACCTCGCGGCCGACGCCGTCCTGTGCCACCCCCCGTTCAACGAACGCGGCTGGGGCCACGAGGAACTCGCCTACGACCCCCGCTGGGAGTACGGCTTCCCCGCCCGCACCGAATCCGAGCTCGCCTGGGTCCAGCACGCCCTCGCCCGGCTCCGCGACGGCGGCACCGCCGTCCTCCTCATGCCGCCCGCCGTCGCCGCCCGCCGCTCCGGCCGTCGCATCCGCGCCGACCTGCTGCGCCGCGGCGCCCTGCGCGCCGTGATCGCCCTGCCCCCCGGCGCCGCCCCGCCCTACGGCATCCCCCTGCACCTGTGGGTGCTGCGCCGCCCCGAACCCGGCGGCCCGCCCCCCGCCGACCTCCTCCTGATCGACGCCGCCGGCCTCACCGCCGACGGCCGCGACCGCGCCGACTGGGCCGCCCTGCACACCGCCGTCCTCGACACCTGGACCGCCCACACCCACGCCGGCCACGGCCCCGGCGCCGCCGCCGGCGCCGAGACCCCCGGCTTCAGCCGGCGCGTGCCCGTCGTGGAACTCCTCGACGACGACGTGGACCTCACCCCCGCCCGGCACCTGCCCGCCGCCGGCGACACCCGGGGCGTCGACGAACTCGACGCCGTGCGCGAACGCCTCGACCGCACCCTCGCCCTGGCCGCCGACCTCGCCCCCGCCGCCCCCACCACCCCCGCCGCCGGCCCGCACGGCCCGGCCGGACCCGCCCGGTTCTCCTCCGGCACCATCGGCGAACTCGCCCGCGCCGGCGCCCTCGTCCTGCGCACCGGCACCGGCGCCGGCAGCCCCCCGCCCGGCACCACCGACCCCGTCGTCCTCACCGAACACGACCTGCACGCCGGCGCCCCCGCCTCCGGCACCCTCCAACCCGGCCCCGACGAACCCGTCCTCGTCCGGGCCGGGGACGTGATCCTGCCGACGCTCGGCGGCGGCGGAGCCGTCCGCGTCGCCGACGACGCCGACGCCGGCGCGGTCCTCGGCCGCAACCTGCACCTGCTGCGCCCCGACCCCGCCGCCCTCGACCCCTGGTTCCTCGCCGGCTTCCTGCGCGGCACCACCAACCGGCGCCAGGCCAGCAGCCACGCCTCCACCGCCACCCGCCTCGACGTGCGCCGGCTCACCGTGCCCCGCCTGCCGCTCGCCGAACAGGCCCGCTACGGCGCCCGGTTCCGCGAACTCGCCGCCTTCGAAGCCGCCCTCCGGCTCGCCGGCCGGCTCGGCGAACAACTCGTCCGCGGCCTCCACGACGGCCTCGCCGACGGCACCGTCACCCCCGACTAGGCCGTCGGCGCGGAGCGCGTGCCCGCCCCGCCTCGTCCCGCTGCTCGGGACGGGAACCGGGGCGGGCCGTTCGGCGTGCAACGGTTGGACACCGGGCCCACCCACGGGCCCCGTTCGCTGTATACGCTCGGTAAAGGCGTCCCCACCGCTCACGTCCGCACCGCTCACGTCCCCGCCCGCCACGTCGTCCGTCAGGAGCACCGATGCACGGCCCCGGCCTCCCGCCGCCACACCCCGTCCCGGGGCACCTGCCGCCCCCGCCCGCGCCCGGCGTCGTGATGACCCTGCGGGTGCTCTTCACCGCCCTCCCGCTGCTGAGCTGCGGGATCCTGGCGTGGGCGGCGATGCTGCGACTGGCGCTGTTGACGCGGACGAAGCGGGACTGGACGCTGTTCGGGGTCTCGATCGTGATCATGATCGGCGCGTTCGTGTTCACCAACCTCGACAAGACCCCCGACCAGAGCGGCTGGCAGACCAACGTGGGCATCGTCCCGCTGCTGCTGCTGGCCCTCGGCGCCACGATCCACTACGTGATCGCCGACGTGCGCCACTTCACCGCGCGCGCCGCCCTGCACGCCGGGCCCGCCCCCGTCGCCGCCCCCTGGTACCCGCCGCAGACCCCCGGCACCGGCTACGGCTACCCGCCCCAGGCCGGCCCGGCGTACGGCCCGCTCCCCGGCTCGACGCCCGTCCCGGGTCACGGTCACGGCACCGGTCGCGGCGCGGGGCACACGACGACGCCCTCCGCCGGCCACTCCCCGTACCGGGCCCCGGCCCCCACCCCGCCCCCGTACGCCCCGCCGCAACCCCAGCCGCAGCACCAGCCCCCCGCGCAGCACCAGCCGCCGCCGCCCCGGACCGCCCGGGTCCGCGCCGAACTCGACGAGCTCAGCGAACTCCTCCGCCGCGAGACCGAGGGCCGCGCCCCCGCCCACGACGACCGCGACCCGTACCGCGACCCCTACCGCGAGGACCCGTACGGCCCCGGCGGCCACGGAGGCGGCGCGCGCTGATGGAGACCCGCGTCATCGGCGAGCGCTACCAACTCGCCACCATCCTCGGCCAGGGCGGCATGGGCCAGGTCTGGACCGCCTACGACCGGCGCCTCGACCGCCGCGTCGCCGTCAAACTCCTGCGCCCCGACCGCGTCACCGGCCCCGGCACCGTCGCCGAGGAACTCCGCCGCCGCTTCGTGCGCGAATGCCGCGTCACCGCGCAGGTCGACCACCCGGGCCTGGTCACCGTGCACGACGCCGGCAGCGACGGCGACGACCTGTACCTCGTCATGCAGTACGTCGAAGGCGCCGACCTCTCCGACCACCTCGCCGAACACGAGCCCTACCCCTGGCAGTGGGCCGTCGCCGTCGCCGCCCAACTGTGCTCCGTGCTCTCCGCCGTGCACGCCGTCCCCATCGTGCACCGCGACCTCAAGCCCCGGAACGTCATGGTCCGCCCCGACGGCTCCCTCATCGTGCTCGACCTCGGCGTCGCCTCCGTCCTCGACACCGACACCACCCGCCTCACCCACACCGGCTCACCCGTCGGAAGCCCCGCCTACATGGCCCCCGAACAGGCCATGGGCGGCGCCGTCGGCCCCCACACCGACCTCTACGCCCTCGGCGTGCTCCTCCACGAACTCCTCAGCGGCGAGGTCCCCTTCGCCGGGTCCACCGCCCTCGGCGTCCTGCACCGCCACCTCCACGAGGCCCCCCGCCCGATCCGCGAACTGCGCCCCGAACTGCCCCACGCCCTCGAACGCGTCGTGCTCCGCCTCCTGTCCAAGGACCCCCAGGACCGGCCCGGATCGGCCCAAGAGGTCTACGAGGACCTCGCCCCCCTCCTCCCCACCCCCGGCTCCGCGAGCCCCCGAGGCCCCCTCGACCCCACCCGCCCCTTCCTGCGCCCCTCCGCCCCCTGGCCCGACCGCGCCCCCCGCCCCGGCGCCCCCGTCCCGCCGCCCCCGCCCGTCCCGCCCGCCGCCGGCCCCCGCGACCTCGCGGCGGCCGTGGACCGGGTGAAGGGCATGCTCGACGAAGGACGCCTCACGCAGGCCGTCGACCTCCTCGGCGGCCTCCTGCCCGACGCCGCCGCCCGCCACGGCGCCCACTCCCCGATCGTCCGCAGCCTGCGCCGCCAGTACGCGGCCACCCTCATGGACGACGGCCAGTACCGCCGGGCCCTGCCCGAACTGCGCACCCTCGCCGCCGAACTCCCGCCCGGCGACCCCCAGGCCCCGCGCCTGCGGTACGACGTGGCCCAGTGCCTGGAACAGCTCGGCGAACCCGCCGCCGCGCTCGCCGAATACCGCGAACTGCTCCCCGCGCTGGAGAACCGCTACGCCCACCCGGACCCGGAGCTCTCCTTCGACGTCCGCCGCCGCGTCGGCCACCTCCTGCTCACCCTCGGCGAGACCACCGCCGCCCGCGACACCCTCACCCGCCTCCTCCACGACACCGAACACCACCACGGCCCCCACCACCCCCTCCCGACAGACCTCCGCCGCACCTTGCAGTGGCTCAATCAGATGCGCTGATCCGGCGGCGCAGCTCGCCGAGGTCGACCCGGGCGTTCACCGCGTGGTGATGGTCCGGCCCCAGGCGGCGCACCAGGTCGGGGAGGAGTTCCTCGAAAGCGGCCAGGGCCCCGCCCGTGTCACCCGCCTGCCCTCGCCACCAGGCCGCGTGCCGGCGAGCACCCAGCGCGTAGAGGTGCTCGGGCCCCAAGGCCCGGCTCGCGTCCCGGGCCAGGGACTCGAACTCCTCGACCGCGCCGATCGGATCCCCGGACCGGCCGCGGATCTTGGCGAGGTGCCTGCGGGTGTTGAAGGTGTCCGGGTGGTCCGGTCCCAGGACACGGATCCGGTCGGGCAGCAGGGACGCCAACTCGGCCAAGGCCCCGTCGTGGTCGCCGGCCCGGGTCAGGACGTGCCCGAGAAGGCCGCGGCAGCGGAAGGTGAAGGGATGGGTGGGGCCCAGGGCATCGGTGAGATCGGGGAGGACGGCGTGCAGTGCACGGATCGCCGCGGCACTGTCCCCGGCGTGACTCTGCCAGATGGCGATGCTGCTGCGGGTGTCGAGGGTGGTCGCGTGGGTCCGGCCCAGGACCTCGATCTGGTCGACCACCAGTTCCCGCAGGGTCGCCACGGCCTCCGGGTATCGCCTCGCCTGCCCCAGGCAGTGCCCCAGGGCCGCGCGTGCGTCCAGGGTCCGGCGGTGACGGGGCCCCAGGACCCGGGTCAGATCGGGCAGCACCGCGCGGAGTTCCGCGACCGCCGTGACGGCCTGCCCGGCGTGCCCCTGCAATCGAGCCAGGTTGACCCGGGCGATGAGGGTGCTCGAATGCAGGGGCCCCAGGACCCTGGTCTGGTCGTGCAACAACTCGACGGACGCCTGTATCGAGGCCGACACCTCCCCCGCACGGCCCCGCGCGTGGACCAGTCTGCTCCGGGCGCGCAGGGTGTCGTGGTGGTCGGGGCCGAGCCGGGCGAGGAGCGACGCCACGAGGCCGGCGAAGTACTGTCGGGCGCTGTCCACCTGCCCGTGCTCGTCGAATTTCGTCCCGAGCTCGAAGAGCACCCTGTGTGCCCTCGGCGTGTACAGCGCCTCGCCCGCCACAACGGTCAGCACGGCCGCGTTCGCGTTGCAGGCCCGGGCCGAATCGACGTCGGGGCGGTTCGACCAGGCCGTCGTGAGCATGCCTCCCGCCGTGCGCGCGGTGTCCGCGAAGAGAGGTCCCAGGGCGTCCCGGGTCGCGCGCTGGGTGAGTTGATGGACGCGGACCGTGCCGGTCTCCGGGTCGTGGCCGAGCAGTCCGAAGCGGTGCAGGAGGCGCAGGGCACCGCGCGCCTCCTCCGGCGAAACCTGTCGGGCCACGTGCGCGCCCAGGTACTCCAGCGCGGAATCGCCGGTCAGGAGCCATTCCGGGATGCCGTTCGGATCCAGCATCGAGGTGAGGCGCAGGACGGGCAGGGCCAGGCCGACCGGGCGCAGGGTGTCGGCCTTGGCCACGGACAGGGACCAAGTGGCGGCCACGGTCGTCGTCTGATCGTCGGGCAGGGCCCCCTCTTCCGGCAGGAGGTCCGTCAGGCGGGTCGTGGCACGGGCGAGGCGGGCGCGGTACTCGTCGACGGGGACGGCCTCGTCGAGGATGTAGGCGGCCGCTTGGGCGAGGGCAAGCGGGAGGTGTCCCAGGTCCGAGGCCAGTGCCGTGATCCGCTCGCCGGGGTCGTGGCGGTCGTGCGCGGCCAGGAACGTCGTCAGGTATGCCAGGGACTGTTCGGGCGTGAACTGCCCCAGATCGACACGACGACCCGGCAACGCCGTGTCCATGCGCCGGGTGGTGATCACCGTGCGTCCCAGCGGGCTCTCCGGCGGCCACAACCCCCGCACGTCGGCCGGGTCGGACACGTCGTCGAGCACGACCAGCCAGCGGCAGCCCGATTCTCCCGAGGCGAGCCATTGCAGCAGGGTTTCGGCCGCGTGGTCCGGATTTCCGGGTGGCACGGCGAGCAGTTCCTCCGCGGCCCGAGCGTACGCCGCGATCACCGCCGAGCGGTCGCTCGCGGTGACCCACAGGAGGACGTCGAGTTCGCCGGCCGACCACAGTTCCTCCGCGTGGTGCGCGGCGAGTTGGGTCTTGCCGACGCCGCCGGTGCCGCGCAGGACCTGGCACAGGACGGCGGTGCCGCCCGCGTCGGTCGCGTCGCGCAGTTGCGCGGTCTCCGCGCGTTCCTGGTAGGCGCGGGCCTCGCGGGGGATGACGCCGATGCGGCAGGGCCAGGGGGAGGGGCGGCGGCCGGTGTGGACGTGGACCGTGCGGTTGTCGGTGGTGATGTTGCCGTGCACGTAGCCGGTGTTCGCGGTGCCGCCGGCCCCGGTGCTCGCGCCGCCGGTCTCCCGGACCTCCGGGCCGCCGCCCCGTCGTCCGATCACGCCCCCGCCCCCTCGCCCGTCTCCTCGCCCGTGCCCCGTGCGCTCACCGGTCCGTGTGGCCGGTGTTGGCCTGGCCGGGGCCGTCCGTCGTCGCGTTCCCGGTGCGTTCCACCGTGACGGGGCCCGTGCCCGTCGCGCCCCGGTGGCCGGTGTTGGCGTGTCCGCCGGCGCCCGCGCGGGCCGCGCCCGTGTCGCGGACGACGACCCCCGCCGGCGCGGCCGGGGCGGCCAGGCCCGCCCACACCGCCACGCCGACCGCCGCGACCCCCGCCAGCGCGGAGGCCACCGTCGCGATCCGGCTCGCGGTCTCCCACTGCGAGACCGCGAACACCACCCCCAGCGCCGCGACCACCCCGCAGGTCACGACCAGTGCCACGCGCTTCCCCGTCATCCGGGCATTCTCGCCCGGTACGGCGCGTTCCGTCAGGTGATTGTCGGCCTCCGTCGGCGGCTCCGCCACGCCCACCAGGCCCAGCCGGCCAGGCCCAGGGCCGCCGCCCCGGCGAGGGCCGTGCCGGCGCGCAGGCCCGGGGGGCGGAACGTGCACGTGAGCGTCGTCGCCCCCGCCGCCCCCGCCCCCGCCGCTCCCACCGGGGACGCCGTGAGCCCGCCGAAGGTCTCGGCCGGCCGGCCCCCGCAGGTCCAGCCCGCGATCCGCGGCGCCGCCAGGACGGCCGTGCCGCGCGCCCCCGGCGCGAACTCGGCCCGCACCGAACGCGCCCCCACCTCCACCCGGGTCGGCGCGCCCGCCCGCAGCGCGGCCACCGCCGCGTCCAGCCGGGCCCCGTCCAGGCAGCCCAGCCGCCACGGGGTCTCCGCCCGGCCCGGCGCCCGGTCGAAGAGCACCGGCGTGGCCGCGCCCTTCGAGACGCCGAGGCCCGCCATCCCGGCCCGGTTGCGGGGCGGGCTCGCGGCCGGCCGCACCGGCCGGCCGCCGGGCCCGAGGCGCACCGTGCCGTCGTGGTCCGGGGCCCACAGGTACGCCGAGGTGCCGGCCCGGCACACCCCCGGCGCCACCGGCTCCTCGTACACCCGCGCCCCCAGCAGGGCCTCCTGGTTGCGGAACGGGTCGCTCCCGTACACCGGGCGCGGCGCGCCCTCGGGCCGCAGCGTGACCAGCGGCAGGGTCCGCGCGGCGGGCCGGCGGATCGGGTCCGGGCCGCCGGCCAGGCGCGCGCCGACCCCGAACAGGGCGTCCGTCACCGGGTTGTCGAGGCTCTGGAGGCTGCGCCCGCGCGAGGTCCAGCCCGCGCCGAGCGCGCTCCACGTCTCCACCCACACCGCCGAGGTGTGGCTGCTGTAGTAGGCCGCGCCCTGCCCGCCGAGCAGCATCGGGTCGTTGCCGCCGAGCGCCGGCCGGCCCGGGTCCACGCGGGCCCGCGGCCAGGTGTCGGCGCCCGCGAGGGCCGCCGCCCGCGCGTCGTGCTCGGCGCCCCAGACGGGGTAGTCGTCGAGGATGCCGAGCCGGCGCCGGTCGGCGTACGCGGTGGTGGCGGCGGCCTGCCCGAGCAGGACGCCGGTCACGAGGAGGGCGCCCGTGACCCGGGCCCGGCGGCCGGCGCGGGCCCGGCCGGCCGGGTCGGCCCGCCGCCAACCCCACCAGCCCAGGCCCGCGCCCGCGAGCCCGAGCCCGTACAGGGCCCAGGCCCAGCCCCACACGAGGGTGGAGCCGGCGGCGAGCAGGCCGAGGCCGCCCGCGAGCCCGAGGCCGCCGAGCAGGGCCCGTCCGCTCAGGCCGGGCCAGGCCGCCCACGCGGCGAGGGTGAGCAGCCCCACGAACACGAAGCCCTGCCGGTACGGGCTGCCGTTGGGGGTCGCGAACACGTGCCAGGCCAGGTGCGTGGGCTCCCACTGGAAGGACAGGGCGACGGCGAGGACCAGCCCCGTCCACCCCCACCGCACCCGCCCGGCGACGGCCGCGCGCCGCGTGAACGGCAGCGCGAGCGCCGCGACCAGGGTGCCGCCGGCCACGAACACGGCCGGGGAGGAGAAGGAGTAGGTGGCGGGCAGCAGCCGGGCCGCCCAATCGGCCGCCCCGACCGGCGCGAAGGCCGTGAACCGGCCCGGGTAGGCGTGCCGCGAGCCCAGGTACACGGGCACGAGCAGCGGCGCGGCCAGCGCGATCCCGGCCGCCGTGCGGGCCACCGCCCGGGCCGTCACCACCCCGGCGGCGCGGACCGGCAGGCCCCGGGTCCACAGCCGCAGCAGCAGGAAGAGGACGGCGCCGAGGGTGGCCATGTACGCGGTGTAGAAGTTCGCGGCCCACCACACCGCCGGGACCAGCACCCCGAGCACCGGCCGGCGGGCCCGCAGCGCCCATTCACCCGTCAGACACAGGAGCGGGAACGCGATCAGCCCGTCCAGCCACATCGGGTTGTAGGCGGCCTCGGCGACCGTCCAGCCGCTCAGCGCGTACCCGGCGCCGAGCACCGCCGCCGGGCCCGCCGGCCCGCGCCGCACCGTCCGCAGCAGCCAGGCCATGGCGGCGGCCGCGACGGCGACCTTCAGCACGGTGATCGCGTACACGGCGAGGTCGATCCGGTCGCGCGGGAACAGGGCGACGAGCGGCGCGAACGGGCTCGACAGGTAGGTGCCGTAGTCGGGGAGGAAGGAACTCCCGAAACCAGAGGACCAGTTGAGGAGCAGGCCGCCGTCGGCCCGCCCGCGCAGCAGGTCCCACAGGTGGGCGTGGAAGGGCACGAACTGATTGCCGAGGTCGTTCACGGACCTCCGCAGCGGCCCGAAGGGGAAGACGCGGGCGACGGCGTCGCCGGCGCAGAGGGCGAGGGCGGCGAGCAGGCCGGCCCATCCGGCGGCGGCGGCGCTCGTGCGGCGGGGCGAGGTGCGCATGGTGGGGGCGACCCTGCCGGCGGCGGGGGGCCGGCCGGTGGCCGCGGGGTGAACACGCGGCCCAACACCCCGCGAATCGTTGGTCGAACCGGTGACTCGCGGCACTCTGACTGCATACGATGCCGATCACCGCACGGCCCCGCGCACGGGCTTGTGCACCGAGGCACAAACCCCGCACGACCACCCGGCACGACGAACCGGCACCATCCGGCCCGGCCCTGGAGGCTCCATTGCACCGTCGCACTGCGCTCTCCGTCTCCGCCGTCCTCCTCGCGGCGGCCCCCCTGCTCACGGCGTGCTCCGGGCAGGCCCGCCCCGGCACTGCGGCCCTGGTCGGCGGGGAGCGGATCACGACCTCCGCCCTCCAGGCCCGGGTCGACGACGTGCGCGGCGAGCAGCGGAGGGCGGACCCGAGCGGGCAGCTCGTCGCCGGTTCGGGCCGTCTCGAAGGGGTGCAGCTGGGCCGCATGATCCAGGTGCGGATCGTGGACCGGCTCGCGAAGGACGCCGGGGTGTCGGCGAGCACCAAGGAGGTCGAGGACGCGCGGCGCGCCGCGACCGCCGAGACCGGTTCGCCCGGCCGTCTGATTCAGGGCATGTTGCAGTTGAAGGTGCCGGTCGCGCCCGACGGGATCGACGAGTACTTCCGCTACCAGATCCTGCTGGGCAAGCTCACGCAGAAGTACGGGGAGGCGGGGCTGACGGAGCGGGCGCAGGCCCTGGCCGAGAAGTTGGACATCACGGTGAACCCGCGCTACGGGGAGTGGAAGCCGCAGGAGATCGGCATCCGGTACGGGGAGACCCCGTGGATCTCGCAGCGGTCGGTGCCGCAGGACCAGCAGCCGCCCCGGGCCTGAGGGCGGGCGCGGGCGGTAGGTTCGTGGGGTGACCGACCACGCCGCCGCCTCCGCCCCCGCGCCCGCTCCCGTGCCCGCCCCGGACCCCGCCGCCGGGTCCGATCCGGGCCGGATCGTGCTGCTCACGACCACGCACCGGGTCGCGCCCGGCATGTTGTCGTGGGCCGCGTGGGAGGTGTTGCGCGGCGCGGACCTCGTGCGGTGCGCGGACGCCGGGCACCCGCACCTGCCGTGGCTGCGGGAGGCGGGGATCGAGCCGGTCCTCGCGGAGGTCGACGCGCACGCCCTGCTCGACGAGACGGCGGGCGGCCGGACCGTGGTGGTGCTGGTGGGCGCCGAGGGGGACCGGCGGCTCACGGACCGGCTGGCCTCGCTCGCGGGCTCGGGGCGGGTCGCGATGCCGGCGTTGGAGCTGCTGCCGGGTTCCTGGGACCTGCCCGGGGCGCGGCTGATCGACCTCGTGCAGGTGATGGACCGGATCCGGCGGGACTGCCCGTGGACCTCGGTGCAGACGCACGAGGGGCTGGTGAAGTACGCGCTGGAGGAGGCGCACGAGCTGGTCGAGGCGATCGAGACGGGGGACCGGGTCGAGTTGCGCGAGGAGCTGGGCGACGTGCTGTTGCAGGTGGTGCTGCACGCGCGGATCGCGCAGGACGCGGAGCCCGGGGAGGCGTTCTCGGTGGACGACGTGGCGGCGGGGCTGGTGGACAAGCTGATCCGGCGGCATCCGCACCTGTTCGCGGCGGGTGAGGCGGACACGCCGGAGGCGGTGCACGCGGCCTGGCAGGCGGTGAAGGCGCAGGAGAAGGACCGGGAGTCGGTGACGGACGGGGTGCCGCTCGCGCAGCCGGCGCTGGCGTTGGCGGCGAAGCTGACGGGTCGGGCGCGGGCGGCGGGGCTGCCGGATCCGGCGCGGGTTTCGGGCTCGGGTCCGGTGTCCGGGGCCGGGTCCTCGGAGGGGCCGGTGCGGGACGTGGACGCGGGGCCGGGGGCGGATCCGGCGGTGGAGGCCGCGTTCGGCGCGGAGCTGTTGGTGCTCGCGGACCGGGCGGGGCGGGCCGGGGTGGATCCGGAGACGGCGTTGCGGCGGGCGGCGCGCGGTTATCGGGCGGCGTTGCGGGTGGCGGAGGGGTTGCCGGCGGAGCCGGTGCGGGTGCGGGAGCACGCGGACGCGGAGGAGGACGGGTACGAGGGGGGCGCCGCGTACTGAGACGGCCGGTCGGCGGGTCCGGTCGGCGGGTTCGGTCAGGGGGACGGTCAGGGGGTGCGGGGGGCGCGGGCCGCCGGGTTGTGCCAGACGGGGTCGGGGCGGGCCAGGAACCATTCGCCGAAGCCGACGGGTCGGGGGCCGGCGCCGCGTCCGCCGGGCACGGTGTCGTGCACGAGGTGTTCGGGGCGGACCCCGAGGTCGAGGAGCACTTCGGAGATCTCGGCGAGGAACACGGGTGGCCCGCTGAGGTGCACCTCGTGCTCGTGCCAGCGTTCGCGGCCCGAGAGGGCGCTCGCGAGGCGGTCGGTGGCCTCGTTGCGGTGCCGGCGGGGGGCGGGGGTGATGTAGGTGACGGCGAGCCACGGGCAGAGCGCGGCCCAGGCGTCGATCAGCGGCCGGTCGTAGAGGTGCGCGGGGTCGCGGGCCACGACGAACAGGCGGACGGGGTGTTCGGGCGGGGGTCCGGCGACGAGGTCTTCGAGGACGGCGCGGACGGGTGCCCAGCCGGTGCCGGCGGCGATCAGGGTGAGGGGGCGCGTCACGGTGCGGGGGCCGAGGGTGCCGGCGGGGGCGCCGAGGCGGAAGCGGTCGCCGGGGGCGCACTCGTGGACGAGGCGGGTGGAGAGCCGGCCGCCGGGCACGTGGCTGACGTGCAGGTCGAGGGTGCCGTCGGGGCGGGGGGCGTTGGCGGCGGAGTAGGTGCGCCAGGCGGTGGGGTCGCGGGGGCAGGAGACGGAGAGGTACTGGCCGGGGGTCCAGGTGAGGGGGGTGTCGGGGCGCAGGGTGAGGACGGCGAGGTCGTCGCCGTGGGTGAGCCGGCGCACGAGGGTGGCGTCCCACCAGGCCGGTTCGTCCGTCTCGGCGGCGGCGGTGGTCATCGCGTCGGCGATCAGGGCGTATGCCTCGGCCCAGGCGGCGCGGGCCTCTTCGGTCCAGGCGTCGCCGGCGGCCTCGGCGAGGGCGGCGAGGAGGCTGGTGCCGACGGCGGCGTAGTGCTCGGGGCCGACGCGGAACTTGCGGTGGTCGCGTCCGAGGTCGCGGAGGTAGGGGAGGAGGGAGTCCTCGTCGAGGTGGGCGACCACGTGGGTGAGGGCGGCGAAGAGGCGGTCGCGTTGGCGGCGCATCGCGTCCGGTTCGGCGGGGAAGAGGGGACGGAGTTCGGGGTGGTGCCAGAAGAGGTGGGCGTAGAAGAAGGTGACGGCGTGTTCGGCGCGTCTCTCCACCACCGCGAAACTGCTTTTCAAGATCCTCACGTCCACGGACGGAATGTAGGAGGGCCCGGGAACGTCGCGTCAAGCGGGGGGCGATCCACGGAGGGCCTGGGGCGAATGACCCCGAAGCGGACACGGGGGTGGAACGCGCCCGCGTCCGTCGGCCGTCCGCGCCGCCCAGGACCGCTCGGGGCCGCTCAGGGCCGCTCAGGACCGTTCGGCGGGGCGGGCGGTCTCGGGGGTGAAGGCGACGGGGAGCTCGCGCAGGCCGCGCATGATGAGCCCGCCCCGCCACCGCAGGTCCTCGGCGGGTCCGGCCAGGCGCAGGTCGGGCAGGCGGGTCAGCAGGGTCCGCAGGCCGATCTGGCCCTCCATGCGGGCCAGTGGGGCGCCCAGGCAGTAGTGGATGCCGTGGCCGTAGCCGAGGTGCTGGTTGTCGGCGCGGGCGAGGTCGAGGGTGTCGGGGCCGTCGAAGCGGGCGGGGTCGCGGTCGGCGGCGGCGAGGACCACGAGGACGGGGTCGCCGGCGGCGATCCGCTCGCCGCCGAGGGTGAGGGGACGGGTGGCGTAGCGCCAGGTCGCGAGTTCCACGGGCCCGTCGAAGCGGAGGAGTTCCTCGACCCCGGTCGCGAGCAGGTCCTCCTCCCCGGCGGCGAGGGATGCCTGGAGGCGGGCGCGCTGCTCGGGGTGGTGCAGCAGGGTGTGCACGCCGTTGCCGAGGAGGTTGATCGTGGTCTCGAAGCCGGCGAAGAGGAGCACGAAGCACATGGCGGCGGCCTCGGTCTCGGTGAGGTGCTCGCCGTGGTCGGAGGCGCGGATGAGCCCGGAGATGAGGTCGTCGCCGAGGTCGTCGCGCTTGCGGTGGATGAGGTCCACGAGGTAGGCGCGGATCTTCTTGACGGAGCGGGCGACGCCGCCGCGCGGGCCGCCGCCGTGCCGGATCATCATCGCGGCCCAGCCCTTGAACTCCTCCTGGTCCTCGCGGGGCACGCCGAGCATGTCGCAGATGGCGTGGATGGGGAGGGGGAAGGCGAACTCGTGGATGAGGTCGGCCTCGCCGCGCGCCGCGAACCCGTCCACGAAGGTGTCGGCCAACTCCTGTACCCGGGGCGCGAACTCGGCGACCCGACGGGGGGTGAACGCCTTGGAGACCAGGCGGCGCAGCCGGGTGTGGTCCGGGGGGTCGATGTTGAGGAGGTGGGTCATGAGCCCGGCGCCGCGTTCGCCCGGGATGCCCGTCTTGCCCTTGGCGTGGGCGTCCTCGGCGTGGTGCGCGGGGTTCTTGCTGAGGCGCTGGTCGGCGAGGGCCTGCCGGGCGTCGGCGTAGCGGGTGACGAGCCACGCCTCGACCCCGCTGGGCAGGGTGGTGCGGTGCACGGGGGAGTGCTCGCGCAGCCAGGCGTACGCCGGGTAGGGGTCGGTGGCGAACTCCCACGTGAACAGCTCGGGCATGGGGGTGGCGGGGCGGGGCGACGCGGCGTGCATGACCCCGACCCTATGCCGTGCCCCCGGGGCGCCGGCGGGGCGCGCGGGGGAGCGGGAGGGGAGGGGGGAATGGGGGCGCGCGGGCCGGGCAGGAGCGGAGGACGACCTTCCGTCGGGGGGTCGGCGCCGGGCCCGGGAGGAGGTCCGCGCGGGGTGTCCCGAGCGCCCCTTCCGTCCCCGTCGACACCGGTGTCCGACGGACCGTCAGCGATGTGACCTTCGTGTGATCTGTCCTGCATCGACTTGTGACAGGCGTTCGAAGGGCGCTAGGTTCCACGGCATTCCGTTGCCCGCCACGCGAAAGGCACTCCTCATGCGCTCCGGGAATGGTCGCCACCGTCGTCCCCGTCAGGTCCCCGCGATAGTCGTCACCGCCGGCGTGGCCGGCTCGGCCCTCGCGCTGCCGCTGCTCGCCTCCGGTTCCGCCGGCGCGGCGACCGGCTCCGCCTGGGACAAGGTCGCCGAGTGCGAGAGCGGCGGCACGTGGAGCGCGACCCAGGGCGGCGGCCTCGGCCTGACCGCGGAGGAGTGGAAGGCGGGCGGCGGCCAGGAGTACGCGCCCACCCCCGACCTGGCCAGCCGTCAGCAGCAGCAGGCCGTCGCCGAGAAGCTCCTCGCGGCCCGCGGCCAGGACTCCTTCGGCGCCTGCGCGGCGGGCGTGGACCTGACGACCGGGTCCTCCGGCGGGCAGGGTTCCGGTTCCGGTCACGGGCCCGGGACCTCCGTCCCGCAGGGCGGCGGCGCGGAGCACGAGGCCCCGGTGCCGGCCCTGGGCGTCGCGCCGCACGACTCGCGCTCCTCGTACCTCCCGCCGCTCGACGAGACCCCCGCCCCCTTCGACTCCGGCGACGGCGCGATCCTGCCGGGAGTGCCGCTCAGCCCGCTGGACCCGGCCGTGCCCGCGCTGCCTGTCCCGGTCGTGCCCGAGCCCGTGAAGCCCGTCACGCCGACGACGCCGACGACGCCGACCACCCCGGGCACCCCCGGAACCCCCGGCACCACGGACCCCACCGCGCCCACCGACCCCACCACGGGCACCCCCACGACCCCGACCACTCCGGGGACCCCGGGCACCGTCGCGCCCACCGACCCCACCAACCCGGGCGACCCCACGCTTCCCGTGAGCCCCACCCCCACCACGCCGGGCACCCCCGGCACGGTTGCGCCCACCACCCCCGGGACCTCCTCGCCCGACGCGAGCGGGAGCCCGAGCCCGCAGGGCACCCCCGGCGCCGTCGCCGAGACCCCGTCCGGCGGCGGCAAGCACCGCGGCCCGGCCGCCGTGGAGTCCGGAACCCCGGCCTCCACCGGCACTGACGCCCCGTCGGCGAAGACCTACACGGTCAAGGAGGGCGACACCCTCTCCGAGATCGCCCGCGCGCAGGGCGGCAAGGCCGGCTGGAACGGGCTGTACGAGGAGAACAAGCAGGTCATCGGCGAGGACGCGGACCTCATCAAGCCGGGACAGAACCTGGAACTCGGCCTTCGCTGACGGGGGTTCAGGCCCGGGAAGTCCCGTAATGCCGGTCTTGCGCGAATGAGACTTGCGTCTCTTTCGGCCAACTGACCTTTCCTGTCCGTGGACTGTGTGAAAGTGCCGCCCCACCTGCGCAAACGCCGCGCGGGTGGGGTGGAGTGCCCCGGTATTCCCGGATCGTTCCTCTGTTGAACATCCGGGCCGGACCTGCCTACCTTCTGACTCGCTCGCCACCGCGAGCCCCTTCGACCGCATCGCCGAGTCCTGCCGGCGGGCGGAGGGAATCGTCGCGAAAGCGCCGAAGGCAGGAGCGGGGGACCCACAGGTTTTCGCCGTGCCGACACGCACCCTCAGGGGGCCGTCGGCCGGCTAGGGGTGAAGCCGCGTCGGAAGTCAGACGCCGACGCGACCGGGCAACTCATCCGCCCGAACCCGACAGCTCACCTCGCAGGCGTCGGTGAGGAGAACCTCCATGCTGCTTACGGGCAAGGGCAAGCACCGCCGCGCCTCCAAGGCCACCCGCGTCGTCACCCTCGCCGGTGTCGCCGGTGTCGCCGTCGCCGCGCCGCTCATGGCCGCCGGTACCGCGAACGCCGCGACCGGCGCCGAATGGGACCGCGTCGCCCAGTGCGAGTCCGGTGGCAACTGGTCCATCAACACGGGCAACGGCTACTACGGCGGCCTGCAGTTCTCGGCCTCCACCTGGAAGGCGTACGGCGGCGGCGCGTACGCGTCCTACGCCCACAAGGCCACCAAGGCCCAGCAGATAACCATCGCCGAGAAGGTCCTCAAGGGCCAGGGCAAGGGCGCCTGGCCGCACTGCGGCAAGGGCCTGTCCAACACCCCCTACAACGGCGGCAGCGGCGGCGGCACCACCACGCCGAGCAAGCCCAACCCGAGCAAGCCCACCACGCCCACCACCGGCAAGACCTACAAGGTCAAGTCCGGCGACACCCTGGCGAGCATCGCCAAGGCGAACAAGGTGGCCGGCGGCTGGCAGAAGCTGTACCAGCTCAACAAGAACGTGCTGAAGAACCCGAACGTGATCCACGTCGGCCAGGTGCTCAAGCTCGCCTAAGGGCGACGCGCACGGGCGCCCCGACCCGTCGACCGCCCCCGTCGACCCGTCACCGGCGCCCCGCCACCCACGCGCACACACCCACGAGCCCGGTCCCGCGACCCCGGCCCCGCATCCCGCCCCATCCGGCGAGGACGCGCGGCCCGGCCCCGCCGACCGGGCTCGCGGCGTACCCCGCCCGGGCCCGTCCCGACCGGCCCCGTCCCAACACTCGGCGAACTCTTCCCGACCCCGCCGCCACGCCCGGACGACACCCCCGCGACACCCCGTGCCCCGCCCGCCGCCGTCCCGCGCCGGCCCCGCGTTCGCCCGTTCGCCGCCGCCCCGACCGGGACCGAGGGCCCGGACTTCCGGCCCGCCCCGAAAAACCCGCGGCCCACCCGCCGCGCGCCGCTCCCGCACCCCCCGGCGCACCCCCCGTGACCACGGGCGACACCCCCGCGCACCCCTGAACTCCGCACCCCCACAAGCCCCTTCCGCCCCACCGCCGGGGCCGCCCCGCACCCGTCGCGGACCTGACGTTCGCGCAGGCCGCATGCCTGTGCATCAAGAGCCCTATGTCACGGAAGAGGGGTATTCGGGCACTTTTTCGTCCCAGGGGTCGGGCGCTCGGCCGGCGGAACCCCGGAGGGCGGTTAGGCTCTAGAGCGGCAAGGCCATCCCACGGCCTGGAACGCCACCGCACACCCCACCAGCGTCACATCCCCAGAAGGAGATGCTCGTGCCCTCCATCGACGTCGTCGTAGCCCGGGAAATCCTGGACTCCCGAGGCAACCCCACGGTCGAGGTCGAGGTGGGCCTCGACGATGGCAGCACCGGCCGTGCCGCCGTCCCGTCCGGCGCCTCCACCGGTGCCTTCGAGGCCATCGAGCTTCGTGACGGCGACCAGAACCGCTACCTCGGCAAGGGTGTCGAGAAGGCCGTCCTCGCCGTCATCGAGCAGATCGGCCCGGAGCTCGTCGGCTACGACGCCACCGAGCAGCGCCTGATCGACCAGGCCATGCTGGACCTGGACGCCACGGACAACAAGGGCTCCCTCGGCGCCAACGCCATCCTCGGCGTGTCCCTCGCCGTCGCCCACGCCGCCTCCGAGGCCAGCGACCTCCCGCTGTTCCGCTACCTCGGCGGCCCGAACGCGCACCTGCTGCCCGTTCCGATGATGAACATCCTCAACGGTGGGTCGCACGCCGACTCCAACGTCGACATCCAGGAGTTCATGATCGCCCCGATCGGCGCGGAGTCCTTCTCCGAGGCGCTGCGCTGGGGCACCGAGGTCTACCACACCCTCAAGGCCGTCCTGAAGCGCAAGGGCCTGTCCACCGGTCTCGGCGACGAGGGCGGCTTCGCGCCGAACCTCGACTCCAACCGCGCCGCCCTGGACCTGATCCTCGAAGCGATCAAGGAGGCCGGCTACACCCCCGGCACCCAGGTCGCGCTCGCGCTCGACGTCGCCGCCTCCGAGTTCTACAAGGACGGCAAGTACGAGTTCGAGGGCCAGTCCCGCTCGGCCGCCGAGATGACCGAGTACTACTCGGAGCTCGTCGACGCCTACCCGCTGGTCTCCATCGAGGACCCGCTGTTCGAGGACGACTGGGCCGGCTGGAAGGTCATCACCGACAAGCTCGGCGCCAAGGTGCAGCTCGTCGGCGACGACCTCTTCGTCACCAACCCGGAGCGCCTGGCCCGCGGCATCGAGGAGGGCTCCGCGAACGCCCTGCTCGTCAAGGTCAACCAGATCGGTTCCCTGACCGAGACCCTGGACGCCGTCGAGATGGCCCAGCGCAACGGCTTCAAGTGCATGATGTCGCACCGCTCCGGCGAGACCGAGGACGTCACCATCGCCGACCTCGCCGTCGCCACCAACTGCGGCCAGATCAAGACCGGCGCCCCGGCCCGCTCCGAGCGCGTCGCCAAGTACAACCAGCTGCTGCGCATCGAGGAGATCCTCGACGACGCCGCCGTCTACGCCGGTCGCGGCGCGTTCCCGCGCTTCAAGGGCTGACCTCCCCGTCACCCCGCCGGCCGCTCCCCGCGCCCCCCGAGTGATCACCTGATCACCCGCGCGCGGTGACAGCCTCCGTACGTCCCCGCACTCGGTCCCGTACCGTGTGCGGGGACGTCGCGCGTCCGGGACCCCGGCGCGCGCCGGACGGCGCGGACCACGCGGCGGCGGCTCTCGGGGAGGCGAGGACATGGCAGGGAAGCCCGGAACCCGGGACCGGTCCGCCGGACCCTCCACCACGACCAGGCTCAAACAGCTCGGCGAGCGCACCGTCGCGCACGTGTACCGCTCCCAGACCAGGCGCCAGGTCCGCCGCAGCCGGCTCACCGGCCGCGCGGCCCTGCTGATCCTCGTCCTCTGTACCCTGGTCGTCGCCCTCGCGTACCCGATGCGGCAGTACGTGGCACAGCGCTCCGAGATCGGCGAACTGCGGGAAGCGGCCCTCCGCGACCGCACCGAACTCGAACGCCTGCGCGACGAGAAGGCCCGCTGGCAGGACCCGGCGTACGCGGAACGGCAGGCGCGCGCCCGCCTCAACTACGTGCGCCCCGGAGAGATCGGCTACACCCTGATCGACCCGGAGGCCGCGGCCGAAGAGGAGCAGCGCGCCCGCCAGGACCCGGCCGACCGGCCCTGGTACTCGAACGTCTGGGACGGCGTGGACAAGGCCGACCGCCCCGAGGACTGAACAGCCCGGGCCACCGAACGACGACCACCACACAAGAAAAGACTTCCCCAGGAATGCAGACGCCCCCGCCCCAGACCGCCCGCACCGAGCCGACCGAGGCGGACATCGACGCGTTCGAGCAGCAGCTCGGCCGCCCGCCGCGCGGACTGCGCGCCATCGCGCACCGCTGCCCCTGCGGACAGCCCGACGTGGTCGAGACGGCCCCCCGCCTCCCCGACGGCACCCCCTTCCCCACCCTCTACTACCTGACCTGCCCGCGCGCCGCCGGTGCCATCGGCACCCTGGAGGCCAACGGGGTCATGAAGCGGATGCAGGCCCGGCTCGCGGAGGACCCCGAGCTGGCCGCCGCGTACCGCGCCGCGCACGAGGACTACATCACCCGCCGCGACGCGATCGAGGTGCTCCAGGGCTTCCCGAGCGCCGGCGGCATGCCGGACCGCGTCAAGTGCCTGCACGTGCTCGTCGGGCACTCGCTGGCCGCCGGCCCCGGCGTGAACCCCTTCGGCGACGAGGCCCTCGCGATGCTGCCGGAGTGGTGGGCGAAGGGCGCGTGCGTCACCCCGTGCGCCCCGAAGCCGGAGACGGACGGCGACGCGGCGGAGGCGGACCAGTCGTGACGACGACCCGCGTGGCCGCGATCGACTGCGGCACCAACTCCATCCGCCTCCTGGTCGCCGACTGCGACCCGGCCACCGGCGAGCTGGTCGACCTCGACCGGCGCATGACGGTGGTCCGGCTCGGCCAGGGCGTGGACCGCACCGGCCGGCTGGCCCCGGAGGCGCTGGAACGCACCTTCGCGGCCTGCCGCGCGTACGCGGAGATCATCGCGGGCTTCGGCGTCGGCCCCGACCGCACCCGCTTCGTGGCCACCTCGGCCTCGCGGGACGCGGAGAACCGCGAGGACTTCGTGCGCGGGGTCCGCGAGATCCTCGGCGTGGACCCCGAGGTGATCTCGGGCGCGCAGGAGGCCGAGTACTCCTTCACGGGCGCCACCCGCGAACTGGCCGGCGCGGCCGGCGCCGCCGACCTGCCCCGCCCGTTCCTGGTCGTGGACATCGGCGGCGGCTCCACCGAGTTCGTCGTCGGCACCGAGACGGTGACGGCGGCCCGCTCGGTGAACGTCGGCTGCGTGCGCATGACCGAACGCCACCTGGCGACGGACACCGGCCTCGTCGACCCGCCCACCGAGGACCTGGTCGCGGCGATGCGCGCCGACATCGAGGCGGCCCTGGACGAGGCCGCGGCGGAGGTCCCCCTCGCCGAGGCCCGCACCCTGGTCGGCCTGGCCGGCTCGGTCACCACGGTCGCGGCGATCGCGCTGGGCTTGGAGGAGTACGACTCCGCGGCCATCCACCACTCCCGCATCCCGTACGAGAAGGTCCGGGAGATCACCCACCGGATGCTCACCACCCCGCACGCGACCCGCGCGGCCATCCCGGTCATGCACCCGGGCCGCGTGGACGTCATCGGCGCGGGCGCCCTGGTCCTCCTGTCGATCATGGAACGCGTGGGCGCGAAGGAGGTC
This sequence comes from Streptomyces dryopteridis, assembly GCF_049606955.1. Taxonomy (NCBI): domain Bacteria; kingdom Bacillati; phylum Actinomycetota; class Actinomycetes; order Kitasatosporales; family Streptomycetaceae; genus Streptomyces; species Streptomyces dryopteridis. The sequence continues at coordinate 3,685,953 of NZ_CP187113.1, forward strand.
GTGGTAAGCGAACACGACATCCTGGACGGCATCGCCTGGTCGGCCGTCTGACCCGGGGGACGGCTCTGACCAGGGCCGCCGACACGCGAGGTGTCGAGCAGCCACAGGCAGCGGCCCACGAGCACCGCCCCGCTCCCTCTGCGAGGGGCGGGGCGGTGCTCGTTTCCGGCGGCTCAGATCGGCAGGTTCCAACTCGGCCCGCCCGGGATTCCGAGCCACACGCGTTGTGCCTGCGGGGTGATGGTGAGGCCGAATTCGGAGAGGTGGGGCGCGCCCTGGTCCTGCCAGATGGTGACGGCGTCCTCGACCGCGTCCCAGAGGCGTAGCGGACCGCGCTGGGTGACGGTCCACTCGTCGCCGTCGGGCCCCGGCTCGGTTCGGGCCTGGGAGCCGGTCGCGGAATCGATCAGTGTGTGAGTCCCACCGGCCCCGAACCGCTCCGCCGACGGTGCGGCGAGCTGGGCGACGAACATGCCGGTCCAGTCGTCCAACAGGGCCGGGTCGATCCGGGTGCGGCGGCGGTGACCGGGCAGCAACTCGAAGGGTCCCCGGTCGGGTGCCCGGTGGGGTCGGGCCATCATGAAGGACGTGTACCCGGGGACGAACCGGCCGGAAGCCTCGTGGGCGGACTCGCCGGCGGTGAGGAGGACCAGGCCGTGCCCGAAACCCCACCCGGCGATGGTGACGAGCAGCGTGCCGCCCGGCCGGAGCTGCCGCAGGAGGGTGTACGGGACGTGTCGCATCGAGCAGAACGCGAGGACCACGTCGTACGGGGCCCCCGGCGGGTACCCGTTCAGACCGTCCGCGGTGATCAGGTTCGGGGTGTACCCGGTGCGGGTGAGGGCGGCGCGGGCGCGGTCGGCCGCCGCGCGGTCGGTTTCGACGGCGGTGACGTTCTCGGCCCCCGCGATCTCACAGACGTAGGCGGTCGAGAGGCCGGTGCCGGCGCCGATGACGAGCACGCGTTTGCCCTTGGTGACGCCGGCACGTTCGATCATCCAGAGGACGACGCCGGGCAGTGTCGAGGAGGAGGTCGGCGCGCCCCCGGTGATCGGTTCGGACGCGTCCTCGGCGAGGACCCCGTCGACCTGTGTGACGTGGGTGCTGTTCTCGTAGGTCAGGTGCAGCCACTCGTCGGGCGGGGTGTCGGCTCGGCGGGTGGGCGTCCAGACGGTCACGCCCCGGGCGTTGGTGGTGGGGCGGTAGATCGCGGGGCCGAGGAAGCTCTCGCGGGGGACGGTTTCGCCGGCGCGGCGTACGGTCGGGTCGGTCACGGTGCCGTCCGCGGTGAGGGCGGCGAGGAGGCGGTGCCGTAGTTCGGCCGAGGTGTCGGGGGTCATGAGGGGGTCCCCTTTTCGAGGGTGTCGGCGAGGGCCCGGGTGATCGCGTCGACCGTCGGGGGGTCCACGAACGCCCATTGCCCGTTCGGGTTGCATTCGATGAACCACCATCGGCCGGCCGGGTCGAGGGCGAAGTCGAAAGCGCCGAAGGTCAAGCCGAACGCGTCGAGGTAGGCCCTGACGGCGTCCGCGACGGTGCGCGGGATCGGCATGGGGGTGCAGGTGATCAGGCTCTGGTCCCACCGCCAGTCGAGGTGATCGCCTCGGGTGTCGATGCGGGTGGCGAACAGGTCGCGGCCGACGGCGGCGAGGCGAATGTCGGCGACCTTGGGCACGCACGCCTGGAACAGGTGCGGGCAGAGCGCGACGGACTCGTCGAGTTCCTCGACGGTGACGGTGCGGGTCCAGACCGTTCGGCCCCGGCCGTCGGCGCCGTTGATGTGCACGGGGCGCACCGGCTTGTAGATGGCCTTGCCCTGTTCGGCGACGAACGCGCGGGCGTCGTCCGGCACGGTCGTGATGAGGGTTTCGGGCACGGCCAGGCCGAGGGCCGTGGCGGTTTCGAGCTGGGCGACCTTGTAGTCGGCGGCGCGGTTGCGGCTGGGGTGGTTGACGTGCAGGGCCGTGGGCAGTGCGACCAGGGTCCCGGTGAAGCCGGCCCGTGCCTGAGCGGTGGCGAACTCCTCGACGGGGGACTCGGGCTTGGGGCAGGGGGTGGGGCGGCGCCAGTAGACGGCGCGGACGGAGTCGAGGGCGGCGGTGCGGGTGGCGGTGGACAGGGTGCCGGTCAGGGCCGCCGCCCCGCCGACGCGCACGCTGATGCGCGTGGTGTCGGCGAGGTCGGCGGCGGGGTCGAGTCGTACGACCGGGACACCCCGGCCGTGCAGCTCGGACAACACCAAGTCCGCCGTCACATCCCCGAGCGAGGTGATGACGGCGATGGTCATGTCAGTCGAAGTCCGGAACGCTGTCGGAGTCGGCCGGCGCGGGCGGTTGCTGCCCGCCGCCGTCGGCTCCGGTGTTGGTCGGGCTGCTGCTGGAGGTGGACGGCTTGGCGTGGTCGCCGTCCATCTCGACGGGGTGGCCCTGGGCGTCCGTGTAGACGGTCGTCTGGGTGTCCGGGTCGAGGGCGGGGCGGAACGTCGGGAGCGGCGCCGAGGTCGGGTAGGTCGCCAAACGCGTGAAGCCGAACGGCTGTGAGGCGGTGGTCATCCGGTGAACTCCTTTTTCGGTGAACAGGGGATGTGCCATCCGGGGCCGTCATGCCCCGGAAGCCTGAGGGGTGGGTGGCACAGGCAGGTTCCGGCGCGCGGGCAGGGGGTGCCGGAGCTGAGGTGCAGGCCGAGGGCGAGGCCGGCGAGGTAGTGGTCGATCCGGTCGCCCGGCGCCCTGAACCCGGAGTCGCACGAGAGGATGATCATGGGGTGCGCGGCGAGGTCGCGGGGGGAACGTCGTCGTCGGTGCCGCGAGGTCTCGTTCGTCGGGCAAGGCGGTCGGGAAGGTCAGCACGGTCCCCCTTGGTGCGCGGAGATCGTGGCCCATACGACCTTTCCCATCGGGCGTCGCCGGATGACGTTCGTCATCAGCCCACTCACCACCAACACGACGGCACCGAGGTATTCCTCGGATCCACCGGGAGCGCAGTGCGCCATGACCTCACGCGCCCACCTGCGGGCTTTCGCGACGTACGCCGGATCGGCTTCAACGAGGAAGTTCAACGGGGACCGAACGGGTCGGACGGCCGAATCAGCGTCCGACCGTGACCCGGGGCGCGCCATTCCTCCCCACCACCCTCCTCGACCAGGTGGTAACTGGCGATGAGGTCGGTGGGAAGTCCGATGATCACGCCCGTGGCGCGGCGGGCGGAATCGTAGGCGAGGTCGCCGAGGCGTGGGAACTGGGCCACGTCCAAGCGGTCTTGACGTTGGGGTTCCTGAGGCATGGCGGGACCGTAGGACCGGGGGCGGCCCCCTGTATGAATCCCAGGAATAACCCCTAGTGATCGAGGTGAAACCGGTCGCTCATCCGGCGGGTGCGCTCTCCCATGCTCCGGTTTCGATCGATCAAACCGCGGAGCGTCGCGCGGGCGATCGGGTGGTTCCGCACGAGCTGCGGAGCCAGTTTCTCGGCGGTTTCCAACTCCTTGAGGGCCTTGTCGCGCCGGCCGTCCCAAGCGTGGGCACGGGCCAAGTCCATGTGGTGGTGGCCCTGCCGGCTCCGGGGGAGATCGTCGATCAGCGCTTTCGGCGTCTCCTTGTGTATCGCGAGGGCCTTGGCCTGTTGGTGCATCTCGACATGGGTTGAGATCGCGTGCACGGCGACGTTGCCCTCGGAGAACGTCAGGGAGTGCCGATCGAACGAAGGAACGATCGTGCTCAGTCGCGCGGCAGCATCCTGGGCCATCTGAATACGGCTGTCGGCTTCCGCACGCCGATCGGCGCGCGCGGCCGAGATGGCGGCCCGCAGTTGCAGCGATCCCCAAGCCCGGAGTGCGAGGGGGGCGCCCCGGTCGCAATCGTCTTGGACGCTTGCGAGGGCTCGGTCGCTGAGGGCGAGGGCATCGTCCCAATCGGCGGTGGCCCACATGTCCCACACCCGCATCCATGTCGCGACGGCGGGCAACACGGGGTCGCCGGACAGGTCGGCGGCCCACCGCGCCCGTTCCGCCGTCATCGCGATCAGTTCGGCGTGTCCGAGGGAGTGGGCGGCGGTGTGGGCGAACTTGCATGCCACGGCATAGATCGCGAACCCCTCCTCGCGCTCGTGCCCGGTGGCGACCTCGGCCAGGGCACGGGCCTCACGAAGGATGTCGGGCAGGGCCGTCAGGATCGCGGTGTTGGCGGCGGCATCACGTAGCCGGTGAAGGCGTACGGTGTCCGCCCACTGTGCCTGGGAGGTCCGGGGCGTACCGGGGAAGACGGGGGTGAGGTCGAAGCGGCGCATTTCGCGCATGATCGCGGATGCCGCGATCCGCCATTGGTTTTCGCTGGGGGTTGCTGCGTATGGGCGTTCCAACAGGTCGTTGACGTGCACGTGCAGCTCGGCGGCGAGACGCGAGAGGACAGTCACCCTGTCGATTTCGATCCGCCCCCGTTCGACCTTGGACAACCACCCTTGTGTTTTCCCAAGGCTCTCGGCCAGATCGGCTTGTGCCAGGCCGAGATGGAGCCGGGCCCGCTTGACTCGTCGGCCGATCGCTTCCCTGTCTTCCAACACGTGCCCTCCCCGCGTGGCTGTTGTGCTGGCGACGGTAGCGCGCGGCCGAGAGGTCCGGGGCTTGATGAACGAGGGAACGGCACCCTTTCTTTCCCCGGGGAGGGGGCGGGCGCGGTGGGTCAGGCGGGGGGCTGTGGGAGGGTGGTGCCGAGGTCTGTCGGGAGTTCTGCCAGGGGCACCGTGGGGCCGCCTTCGGCGGGGGTGGCCTCCGCCTCGCGGGCCAGGAGTTCGTCCTGGGCCGCTTCTTCCTCCGGGGTCTCGTCGGAGGGCTCGGGGCGTTGGTCCATGGGCGGAGCGTAGCCGGGGGGTGGGGGCGCGGGACCGTTCCCGGGGGTGGGGTCGCCGGGTCGAACTGGGCCCGGGAGGGTGGTGGGGCGGGGTCTCGGGAGGGGCTTCCAGGGGTCGCGTGAGGGGTGTGGAGGGCGTGATTCCGGGTGGGTGGGGGGTCGAAGGTCCCGTCGTCCACATCAACTTCGTGAAGTTCTTCACAAGGAAAAAGGGCCTCTTGGGCCAACGAACGGACCGTTCGGGGCCCGAACGGGGTCCTCGGGCCCGCGTGGGGCGCGTTTTTGTGCGAATGGCGAACGGGGGAAGGCCGCGCTCGGAGGTGTCCACGAACCGGGTGGTCCACCCCGTCGAGGGCCTCGGAGGCCAGTTCAGGACGGGTGAACAACGAGTGCGCGGGGGTTGTGGTTCCCACAGGTGACCATGACTTCGGTCACGCGGGCCGCGCAGTGTATCAGAGGCCCTCCGGCACCTTGTGAACACCCTCACGAGCGTCCCCCTTCCGGGTGCTGGATACTCGTGTTCATGAGCACCACGGAGCGTCCCAGGATCCTCGTAGTAGGAGGTGGGTACGTAGGTCTGTACGCGGCCAAGCGCATCATGAAGAAGATGCGGTACGGCGAGGCGACCGTCACGGTCGTCGACCCGCGGTCGTACATGACCTACCAGCCCTTCCTCCCCGAAGTGGCCGCAGGCAACATCTCGCCTCGGCACGTCGTCGTCCCGCTGCGACGCGTGCTGCCCAAGGCCGAGGTACTCACCGGCCGGGTCACCACCATCGACCAGGACCGCAAGGTCGCCGTCGTCACGCCGCTGGTCGGCGAGGCGTACGAGCTGCCCTTCGACTACCTGGTGATCGCGCTCGGCGCCGTCTCCCGCACCTTCCCGATCCCCGGCCTCGCCGAGCAGGGCATCGGCATGAAGGGTGTCGAGGAGGGCATCGGCCTGCGCAACCACGTCCTCGAACAGCTGGACAAGGCCGAGTCGACCACGGACGAGGAGCTGCGCCGCCGCGCGCTGACCTTCGTGTTCGTCGGCGGTGGCTTCGCCGGTGCCGAGACGATCGGCGAGGTCGAGGACATGGCCCGCGACGCCGCGAAGTACTACACCAACGTGAAGCGCGAGGACATGCGCTTCATCCTGGTCGACGCGGCCGACAAGATCCTTCCCGAGGTCGGCCCGAAGCTGGGCACCTGGGGCAAGGAGCACCTGGAGTCCCGGGGCATCGAGATCTACCTCAACACCTCGATGGACTCCTGCGTCGACGGTCACGTCGTGCTCAAGAACGGTCTGGAGGTCGACGCCAACACCCTGGTGTGGACCGCCGGCGTCAAGCCGAACCCCGTCCTGGCCCGCTACGGTCTGCCGCTCGGCCCCCGCGGCCACGTGGACGCCGGCGCGACCCTGCAGGTCACCGGCACCGACTACATCTGGGCCGCCGGCGACAACGCCCAGGTCCCGGACATGGCCCTGCGCCGCGCCGGTGTCGAGAACGCCTGGTGCCCGCCGAACGCGCAGCACGCGCTGCGTCAGGCCAAGGTCCTCGGCGACAACGTGATCTCCGGCATGCGGGGCTTCCCGCAGAAGGAGTACGCCCACTCCAACAAGGGTGCGGTGGCGGGCCTCGGCCTCCACAAGGGCGTCGCGATGATCGTCATGGGCAAGATGAAGATCAAGCTCAAGGGTCGTCTGGCCTGGTACATGCACCGCGGCTACCACGGCATGGCCATGCCGACCTGGAACCGCAAGATCCGCGTCTTCGCGGACTGGACCCTCGGCATGTTCCTCAAGCGCGAGGTCGTGGCGCTCGGCGCGCTGGAGACCCCCCGCGAGGAGTTCTACGAGGCCGCCAAGCCGGCGCCGGCGCCCGTCGCCGCGAAGGCCGCCCCGGCCCCGGTCGAGGCCGAGAAGGCCAAGGCGTCCTGACGCCCCCGGGCCGGTGACCGCCGGTCCGTCGCATCGCCCCGAAGGGGCCGTCCGCCATCCGTGGTGCGGGCGGCCCCTTCGGCGTTCCCGGAGCCGGGGGGTGACGGGGTGGCGGTGGGGCGGTGACGGCGCCACGGCGTGACGGCGCAACGGCGTGACGTCGCGTCATCGTGCGCGGCTCGGGGCGTGCTTGACGAACCGTCGTACCTGCCCCGATCCGGGGTGCGGAAACCGGCCGGCCTACGTCACTCGATGGGCCATTCCGGTCGTGTCGGCGTATGTACCGGTCGGACTCCGTCAAGTGCGCGCATGTCGGGGGAAGGGGCCGGGGATGCCGTCGGTTGTTGTCACTGGAGGTGTTCGACATGACCGACGCCGCAACGCGGCTGGCCTCGTTGGCCGAGACCCTGCTGGGTGCCCCCCTGCCCGTGCGCATTCGCGCGTGGGACGGTTCCGTCGCCGGACCGCCCGAGGCCCCGGCGCTGATCGTGCACCATCGCCGCGCGCTGCGCCGGATCCTGTTCAAGCCGAGCGAACTCGGTCTGGCCCGGGCCTGGGTGGCCGGGGAGATCACCGTCGAGGGCGATCTGTACGAGGCGCTGGACCGGCTCTCCGCCGTCCTGTGGGAGCGCGACCCCGAGGCCGCACACGCCCCTGTGGCGGCCTCGCGGCCCGCCCGCGCCGTCAGCTCCCGACTCGCCCGGCTGCGGGCCCTGACGGACCGTTCGGCGGCCCTGAAGGACCCCGCCGTGCGGCGCGCCGTGCGGGAGTTGCTCACCCTCGCCCGCCCGTGGTCCCCGCCGCCGCCCCCGCCCGAGGAGGCGCGCGCCGCCGGCGGCTCCGCGCACACCCGCGGCCGGGACAAGAAGGCGATCAGTCACCACTACGACGTGGGCAACGAGTTCTACGAGCTCGTCCTCGGCCCCTCGATGGTCTACTCGTGCGCCTACTGGGACGGCACGGACTCGGCCACCCTCGAACAGGCCCAGTGGGACAAGCTCGACCTCGTCGCCCGCAAGCTCGACCTCGGCCCCGGGGACCGGCTCCTCGACGTGGGCTGCGGCTGGGGCTCGATGGCGATCCACGCGGCCCGCGAGTACGGGGCGAAGGTCACCGGCGTCACCATCTCGCGGGAGCAGGCCGCCTACGCCCGCAAGCGCGTCGCCGAGGAGGGCCTGGGCGACCTCGTCGAGATCCGCGTGCAGGACTACCGGGACGTGGACGACGGCCCCTACGACGCGATCTCCTCCATCGGCATGGCGGAGCACGTGGGCGCGGAGAAGTACCGCGAGTACGCCGCGAACCTGTACGGGCTGCTGCGGCCGGGCGGCCGGCTGCTCAACCACCAGATCGCCCGCCGCCCGCTGGCCGACGAGAACGCGTACGAGATCGACGAGTTCATCGGCGCGTACGTGTTCCCCGACGGGGAGCTGAGCCCGATCGGCACCACCGTCGGCCAACTGGAGCGGGCCGGGTTCGAGGTCCGCGACGTGGAGGCGCTGCGCGAGCACTACGCGCTGACCCTGCGCGCCTGGGTGGACCGGCTGGAGAAGCACTGGACGCGGGCCGTGGAGCTGACCTCCCCGGGCCGGGCCCGGGTCTGGCAGCTGTACATGGCCGCGTCGGCCCTCGCGTTCGAGCACAACGCGATAGGGGTCAACCAGGTGCTGGCCGTGAAGCCCACCGCGACCGGCGGCTCCCCCCTGCCGCTGCGCACCCGCCGCTGGCCGGCGGCCTGACGGACACGACCCGGACGGCACGGAAACGGCCGGGGCCGGACCCCACCTCGCGGTGGTGTCCGGCCCCGGCCGTCGTGCGTGTCCCGTGTCCCGTGCGGCGCCGGGCTACTCGGTCTTGATGGCGGTCAGCATGTTCAGCTTGGCCGCGCTGCGGGCCGGCCACATGGCGGCCAGCACGCCGACCACACCGGCCAGCAGGAGGAAGATCCCGATCCGGCCCCAGGGCAGGACCATCTCCCAGTCGCTGATGTTCCCGGCGAGGGTGCGGCCCAGGGCCCAGGCGAGGAAGACGCCGATGCCGACACCGAGAACCGCGCCGAAGAGCGAGATCACGACGGCCTCCAGGCGGATCATGTTCTTGACCCGGGTCCGGTCCAGGCCGATCGCCCGCAGCATGCCGATCTCCTGGGTCCGCTCGTAGACGGACATCGCCAGGGTGTTGACCACGCCGAGCACCGAGACGATCAGCGCCATGCCGAGCAGCCCGTACATGACGTTCAGCATCGTGTTGATCATGCCGGCCATCTCGTTGCGCATGTCCTCCTGCGTGGAGAAGGCCATGGCCGGGTTCTTGCCGAGGGCGTCCACGAGGGCCTGCTCGTTCGCGTCGCTCGCGCCCGTCTTCATCTTCACGTAGACGGCCGGGATGTACTGCTGCTCGGAGTGCGCGGCCAAGACCTTGTTGTCCAGGACGAGCCCGTTCAGCAGGTCGTTGTCGTTGATGACGGCGCCGACGGCGATGGTGCTCTTGGTGCCGTCCTCGAAGGTGACGGGCACCTGCGAGCCGACCTTCAGGCCGTCCTTCTTCGCGGTCGCCTCGGTGACGGCCGCCTTGCCCTGCGCGAGGGAGTCGACGGAACCGGAGACCGCCTTGACGTCCATGACCTCGGTGATGCCCTTGGGGTCCACACCGGTGGCGCTCTGGTAGCGCTTGTCCGTGCGCAGGCTGTCGCTGGTGTACTCGGAGACGGCCTGCACGCCCGGGGCGCCCTTGAGGGCGGGGATCACGGACTTGTCCATGTTGCCGAAGCCGCCGGCCATCGCGACCTTGTAGTCCGCCTTGATGTTCGCGGTGGTCATCTTGTCGATGGCCGAGCCCATGGAGACGCCGATCACCGAGAGGGTGGTGACCATGGTGAGGCCGATGGCCAGCGAGGCGGAGGTGACGGCGGTGCGGCGCGGGTTGCGGACCGCGTTCTGCGCGGCGAGCTTGCCGGAGACCCCGAAGCCCTTCTCCAGCAGCGGGCGGACCGCGCGGATGACGGGCACCGAGATGGTCGGCAGCAGGATGATCAGGCCGATCATCAGGAAGAACGCGCCGCCGCCCAGGATCTCCTTGCCGTCCTTGCCCGCGGAGATGCCCAGGAAGGCGATGCCGATGCCGAGCACGAAGACCACGCTGCCCATGATGTTGCGCAGCAGCAGGGACTTGGACGTGGCCGGGAGGTGGGCGCTGCCCATGGCGGCGACCGGGGAGATCTTCGCGGTGCGGCGGGCCGGCAGCCAGGCGGCCAGCAGGGTGACGACGATGCCGACGAGCAGGGCGATGATCACGGTGCCGGGGGAGACCACGGTCGGTCCGGCGGGGATCTTCGCGCCGAAGGTGCCGATCGCGGCGCGCATGCCCAGGGCCAGGCCGATGCCGCCGAGGATGCCGAGCACGGAGGCGATGACGCCGACGACCAGGGCCTCGGTCAGGACGGAGCGCTTGACCTGCGAACGGTTGGCGCCGACGGCGCGCAGCAGGGCCAGTTCCTTCGTGCGCTGGGCGACCAGCATGGTGAAGGTGTTGTAGATGAGGAAGATGCCGACGAAGAGCGAGATGCCGGCGAAGGCCAGGAGCATCGTGCTCATGTTCTTCATCTCGTCCTGGATGCTCTTGGCCTGCTGCTCGGCCAGGGCCTTGCCCGTCTTGGCGTCGGCGCTCTTGTTCAGCAGCGGCTTGACCTCGGTCAGCAGCTTCTCCGGGGTGGCGCCGGCCTTCGCGGCCACGGACACCTCGGTGAAGAACCCGGGCTTGAGGTAGAGCTTCTGGGCCTCGGCGCCGGTGAACAGCACGAGGGTGCCGCCCGCGTTGACCTGGCCGTCCTCGGTGGTGAACACGCCGGCGAGCTTGTACTCGCGGACCGGGCCGTTGCCGGCCACCCGCACGGTGTCGCCGACCTTGTACTTGCCGCGCTCGGCGGTGTCCTTGTCGAGGGCGATCGCGTTGTCGGCCGCCGGGCCGGTGCCCTGGACGAACGCGTAGCGCGGGTCCTGGCCGTCCTTGATCGGGGCCCAGTTCGCGCCCTGGTTGGCCCAGCCGTTGCCGATCAGCTTGCCCTTGTCGTCACCGACGCCCGCGAAGCCGGAGACCCGGCCGGCGGCGTTCTCGACGCCGGGCAGCGCGCGGATCTTGTCGAGCGTGCCCTGGGAGACACCGGGGTCGCCCTCCTTGCGGACGCCCTCCTCCTGGCCCGGGCCCCGGTCGGTGATCGAGACCGCGACGCCCGAGTAGCTCTTCGCGGACTGGTCGGACATGGCCTTGGACAGGGTGTCGGTGAAGACGAGGGTGCCGGAGACGAAGGCGACGCCGAGGGTGACGGCGAGGACCGTCATCATCAGGCGTGCCTTGTGCGCGAGCACGTTGCGCAGCGCGGTCTTGAACATGGGGTTCTCTCGTGAAGTCGATGCGGAGGGGGCGGGTCAGCGGGCGGGTGCCGCCGCGCGGGTCGCGCGATTCCCGGGGGTCAGCTGACGCGGCCCTTGGCGTCGAAGTGCTTCATGCGGTCGAAGACGGCGTCGACGGTGGGTCCGTACATCTCGTCGACGATGCGGCCGTCGGCGAGGAAGATGACGCGGTCGGCGTAGGAGGCGGCGACCGGGTCGTGGGTGACCATGACGACGGTCTGGCCCAGCTCGCGCACGGAGTTGCGCAGGAAGCCGAGGACCTCGGCGCCGGAGCGGGAGTCGAGGTTGCCGGTGGGCTCGTCGCCGAAGATGATCTCGGGTCGGGCGGCCAGCGCGCGGGCGACCGCGACGCGCTGCTGCTGGCCGCCGGAGAGCTGGGTCGGGCGGTGGGAGAGACGGCCGGAGAGGCCGACCATGTTGACGACGTTGTCCAGCCACTGCTTGTCGGGCTTGCGGCCGGCGATGTCCATGGGGAGCGTGATGTTCTCCAGGGCGGTCAGGGTCGGCAGCAGGTTGAACGCCTGGAAGATGAAGCCGATCTTGTCGCGGCGGAGCTGGGTGAGCTGCTTGTCCTTGAGGGTGGACAGCTCGGTGGAGCCGATCTGTACGGAGCCGGAGGAGAAGGTGTCCAGGCCCGCGACGCAGTGCATCAGGGTCGACTTGCCGGAGCCGGAGGGGCCCATGATCGCCGTGAACTGGCCCTGCACGAAGTCCACGGACACGTTGTCCAGCGCCACGACCTGGGTCTCGCCCTGGCCGTACACCTTCGAGACGTTCACGGCGCGGGCCGCGACCGCCTGGGTCGTGTAGGGCGAGGGAGAGGCGTAGTTCATGGCGGTCACGGGGACTCCTGGGGATCGTGAGGCGTGGCGGCGGGACCGCCGGACAGCGCGTACTGCGGGACGATCACCATCCTCGCGGCGGAAATCGGCCGGGGGATCAGGCCAGGGGTCCGTTCCACGGGACACCGGAGTCTGACCGTCCGCCCTCGCGTCTCCTCCTTTGGTATGACGTCGACCCCGAGCCGACCCGGCCGAAAGGGCGAGCCGGGCGGCGGGTGGGCACGGCGCGGGGAGGTGCGGGGAGGTGCGGGCACGGCCCGGCGTGGTGCGCGCGCGTGACCGCGCGGGTGCGCACGGGAGTGCGAACGGGGGGCGAGGGTTTGGTTCCGGTGGCACGGAGGGCTCCGGCCGGGACCGGTCGGGGCGATAACGCGCCGACTTCGACGCCGTCCGGGAATATCCGCCCGAGGTCGGTCGCGACCGGGTAGAGGGGCGCGGCGGCCGGCGGAGGGGCGGGAGGGGAGGCGGTGGCTCCGGCCTCGGAGGGGTGACCTGGGGGAGAAGGGCCCGTTGTGACGGATCCGCCGACGGAATTCGCACCCCCGGTCGTACGGACGGTAGACCTGATCGGAGGGTCACCCATCGACAATCGGCCATGATGGGGCGTCAGGTGCCAATAAAATCAGACAACATCGGAAACAAACCCGACTGCTCACCACGCGTGTGGCACTAGGCTCGCACTCGCGATTCCCGCCCCCCTTTTCCGTCGGGAACTCGCGCGCCCTTGCCCGGGTGGTGGAATGGCAGACACGGCGAGCTTAAACCTCGCTGACCTCATGGTCGTGCCGGTTCAAGTCCGGCTCCGGGCACTCTCCCCCCATCTGTGACCTGCGGATTCCCGCAGGGGTCGTGCCCCCGCCGGGGAGTCGCCCGGGCGGGGGCCGGTGCGTTTCGGTACGTGAAACGGAACCGGTGCAGCCCATTCCCATTCGTGCGGTCGAGGTGGGGCGCGCGGGAGGCGCAAAGGGGGCGCACAAGGGGGCGCGTGTAACGGAGGGAGCGAAATGCTCCGCTCTGCGACAAATCCCCGAACGGCCCCACCCCGGCCCGGGCACGAAGCGCGGAAAGAAAACCCACCGCACCCGAACACGGACCCCCGACCACCCCCACCACACCCCCCGACCTCGCCCTTCCCCCCGACACCGACACCGGCCCCGCCCCACCCGGCCCTGCCCGCCCAAGCGCACCCGCCCCGGCGCGAGGCCGCCCGGGCGGGAGAGAGCCCACCCGGGCCCGGGTCCGGCCGATCAGCCCCGGACGACCGTGGCCGAGCGGGTCGACGGCGCCGACCGGGGTGCCCCGACGGGGGGGCGGTGCCCGGGTCCGGGCCCGGACCCGGGCCCGGACGAGCAGGGTCGGACCGTGGGGGCGGGCGGGGCGGCGGTGCCGACTCGGGTCCCCCGATGGGGGAGGTGCTCGGGTCCCGGCCCGGGCGATCAGGCCCGAACAGCCGGGGCCGGGTGGGGTGCCGGTACCGACCGGGGTGCCCCAGTGCGGGGGCGCTCCGGTCCGGGCCCGGATGAGCGGGGCCGGGCCGTGAGGGCGGGCGGGGCGGCGGTGTCGACCCGGGGGTGCCCCCGGTGAGGGGGCGCTCGGGTCCAGGCCAGGGCGATCAGGCGTGGACGGCGGGGGTCGGGCGGGGTGGCGGTGTGGACCGGGGTTGGCCCGATGGAGGAGGCGCTCGGGTCCCGCCCCGGACGATCAGGCCCGAACGGCCGGGGCGGGGCGGGGTGGCGGTACCGACTCGGGTCGCTCCGATGGGGGAGGCGCTCGGGTCCGGGCCCGGACGGGCGGCTGGGGCCGGCGGGGCTCCGGTACCGACCGGAGTCACCTCGGGAGGGGCCCGGGTCAGGGCTCGGATGACCGGGGCCGGGCGGTGCGGGCCGGGCGGAGTGGCGGTGCCGAACAGGGTCGCCCCGATGGGCGAGGGCCCGGGTCCGGGCTTGGACGAGCGGGGCCGGACGGGCGTGCGGGCCTGGACGGCTGAGGCGGGAGGGGCGGGACGCCTGGAACGGGAGGGGAGGGACGGGGTGGCGGTGTCGACCGGGCTCGTCCCGATGGGCGAGGCGCCCGGGTCCGGGCTCGGATGGCCTGGGCCCGTCCGGAGGTATGGGCTGGGTGGGGTGGCGGTGTCGACCGTCCAGACCCGCCCGGGGGCGGGTCTGGACGGTCGGGGTCGGGGGAGCGGGGCCGGGTGGTGGGCGGGGTGGCGCCGGGTGGGGGCGATGCCGACCGTGCCGATCGCCCGCGTGCGACCGATCGGCACGGTCGATCGGTCGCGCACGGGTGCCGGGGCGGGGTGGCGGTCGGCACGGCACCCGCCCGTGCCCATCTCCGCGCGCGCCCGCACCCATCTGCCCGTGCCCGCCTGCCCGCCTGCGCGCGCCCTCGCCCGTCTGCCAGTGCCCGCCCTGCGTGTGGTCGCACGCTGCCTCGGCTTCCCTTCGGGGTGGGGCGCGGTCGCCCGCCCGCTCCGCGCGTGGGGGCGCGGGGCGGGCCCGGTGTCGGGGCCCGGGCGCGGGAGCGGGATCATCCCGTGAGGGCGGTGCGGACCTGGCCCGGGTAGAGGACAGGGAGCGTGGTGAACGGGCCGCGGTGCGGGCTCGCGCCCGCACCCGGCTCGGCCGGCGCCCCCGGCGCGGGCGCGGGGGCCTGCACCGGCCTCGCCGCCGTACCCGGGCCCGAGGCCGCGTTCGGGCTCGCGGCCGCGTTCGGGCCCGAGGCCGTACCCGGGCCTGCGGCCGTGCCCGGGCTCGGGGCCGTACCTGCGGCCGCATCCGGGCCTGGGGCCGTGCCCGGGGTTGCCGGGGCGGCGAGGGTGCCGTTCGCGCCCGGGGTCGGTTGGGGGGTCGCCAGGCGCCAGACGCCGTCGCACACCAGCTTGTCGCCCTCCTGCCCGTTGCCCGGGTCCACCGCGCAGAACGTCTCCCACAGCTCCCCGGTCTTCGTCACCCCCTCGATCACCAGCCGGTTGGCCTGGTGGGCGATCGAGACGCCGCACACGCCGGTCGGGTAGGCGCCCGCCGGGTTGGCGCTCAGGTCGTACCAGCGCCACGCGCCGACCGTGTCACCCTTCACCTCCCGCACGCCCGCGTACGTGATCCCGTCGGGGGTGAGCACGGTCTTGAACTCGCGGTCCTGGTTGTCGCGGACCGCGTCCACGTCCACGCACGGGCCGGCGGGCCCGGTGGCGCCGGTCGCTCCCGTGGGGCCGGTCGGGCCGATGGGGCCCGTGGGTCCGGTCGGGCCGGTGGGTCCCGTGGGGCCGGTCGGGCCCGTCGGGCCCGTGGTGCCGGTGGGTCCCGTGGGGCCCGTCGCACCCGTGGGGCCCTGGGTTCCGGGCGGGCCGGCGGGGCCCGTCGCGCCGGGGGCGCCCTTCGGTCCGGGCGGACCGGCCGGTCCGGTCGCGCCCTTGGGCCCTGCCGGCCCCTTCGGGCCTGCCGGGCCCGTGGCGCCCTTGGGGCCCTTCGGTCCGGGCGGTCCCGCCGGGCCGGTCGGGCCGGTCGGGCCGGGACAGCCGCCGCCCCCGCCCCCGCCGCCGCCCCCGTGCGCCCGTGCCGCCTCCCCGCCGGCCGGCTCCGCGTCCTCGGCCGCCCCCTCGGCCCGTTCGCCCTCCTCGGCCCCGGGCGCGGCCGGGGCGGGCAGGGTGCGCGGGCAGCCGCCGCCCCCGCCGCCCGCCGGGGCGGTGCGGGGTGCGGGGTCGGCCGTCGCGGGGGCCGCGGCGCCGGTCAGCAGCAGGGCGAGCGCGGCGAGGGCGCCGCCGGCGAGGTGGGCCCGGGTCCGGAAGGGGAGCGGGCCGAGCGGGGGACGGGAGGTCCCAGGTGCGGAGTACATGCACCCCTCCAAGAGGGATCGGCGGACGTGACGGCGTCAGCGTGGGGCACGTCCTTCGCGCCACGCCGTCCCCTTTCCCCCGACACCCCGCATTTGTCAGACGATCGGCCTATTCCCGGCCGCCCACACGCCCGGGCCCGTCACGCCGCTCCCGGAACACCCGTCACCTCCGCCCCGCCGGTTCGTCCGGGATCCCCGTCTTTCTCATCGTTCGTTCACCGAAGATCCTCCCCTGGTAGTAGGGTGCTTCCTTTGCGAACGCATTACCCTGGTTTCCAAGGCCGCGCAGTGTGGCCACGGAGGAGTGAGATGAGGAGCAGCAACCCGGTCTTCTCGCGACGGGGGTTCAGCCGCGACAACAGCGGCTACGCGGGTTTTGACGCGCAGCACCAGCAGGCCGGGGCCGCCGCGACCAACCCGTACGCGACGAACCCGTACGCGACCGACCCGCAGACGGGCATGCCGCAGGCGCCCGTGAACTCGGCGACCGCGATGACGATCGACGACGTGGTGGCCCGTACGGCCACGACGCTCGGCCTGGTCGTCGCCACGGCGATCCCCGCGTACTTGTTCCTGTCGAAGAACTTCGCCGTCGCCATCGGCGCGGCCGTGATCGCCTTCGTCCTGGCGATGGTGCAGTCCTTCAAGAGCAAGCCGATGCCGGGCGTCATCCTCGGCTACGCCGCGTTCGAGGGCGTGTTCCTCGGCGCGATCAGCGGTGCCGTCGGCAACGCCTTCGGCTTCGGCGCGATCATGCAGGCGGTGCTCGGTACCGCGGCGGTCTTCGGCGGCGTGCTGTTCGCCTACAAGATGCGCTGGATCCGCGTGAACCGCCGCTTCATCGGCTTCGTGATGGCGGCGGCGGTGGGCTTCCTGCTCCTGTCGCTGGTCAACATGGTCGCCGCCCTCATCGGCGGCGGCGACGGCCTGGGCCTGCGCGGCAACGGCCCGATGGGCATCCTGTTCGGCGTCGCCGGCGTGATCATCGGCGCGTTCTTCCTCGCCCTGGACTTCAAGCAGGTCGAGGACGGCATCACCTACGGCGCGCCGAAGGCGGAGGCGTGGCTGGCCGCGTTCGGTCTGACCCTCACCCTGGTGTGGATCTACACCGAGATGCTGCGCCTGGTCGCGATCTTCTCGGGCGACGACTAGCAGGACCCGGATCGCCCGCGCGGTCCGAGCACGACGCACGACCCTGGGAAGGCCCCGCGAGCCACACGGCTCGCGGGGCCTTCCCGCGTGTGTGGGGGTGTGGGACGGGTGACGGATCGGGGGTGCGGGGACGGGCGGGTCGGGCGGGGTCGGGCGGGGTCGGACGGGTCGGACGGGTCGAACGGGGGCGCCGGCGGTGGCGCGTGCCCCGGGGCCGGCGGGTCAGCCGAGCCTTCTGGCCGCCCGGCGCAGGTCGTACTCGTGGATGATCGCCTTGGCCTGGCCGTACGAGAGCTCGTGGGCTCCCCGCAGCCAGCTGACCTTCTCCTCGAAGCGGACGAGGGAGGGGCCCTCGTCCACCTCCCGCAGCCACCAGGCCAGTTCGCGGCCGGTGCAGCGGGGGATGCGGGAGATCATGTTGCGGTGGGTTTCCTCGAAGAACTCAACGGACATGGGCGCCTCCGGAAGCGTCGCTGGGCGTGACCGTGCGGTGTTCTTCCCGTCACCGTGCCCGAGGCTCCGCCCGTTGGCAATGGGGCCGTCGCCGCGCGTAAGGTCGGCCGCGTGATCGACACCTCGCCCCTCACCGATGCCGCGAACCGTTTCGCCGACCGGCTGCGTTCGGCCCCGCAGAGCCGTCTGAAGCGGGGTGCGGCGGCGGAGGGCCTGGCCCTGGCGCGGGAGCTGTCGGCGCGGGCGCAGCGGCTGGAGGGCCTGGCGCCGGGGGTCGAACCGCGCGAGATGCCGGACGCCGGCCCGTTCGCGGTCGGGGACCAGCTCGTCGTGGCGGCCGTGGACCTCGCGGAGGCCCTGCGGGCCGTCTCACGGCCCGCGGAGGCCGGGGCGGCGTCCGGGGGCCCCGAGGGGGCCGGGAGCGCCGGAACGGCCCCGTCCGAGGCTGTGGACGAGGCCGTGCGGTGCGTGGCGGAGGCCGCGGCCCGGGCCGGACTCTGAGCTTCCGGCCCCGGAAGGGCCCCGCCCGGGAAGTCGGGCGGCGTGACGCGGGTCGTGAAGCGGGTCGTGAAGCGGGCTGTCACGCGGTCGTCGTGACGCGGGTCGGAACGTGGCCGGGGGAGCCGGTCAGAGCGAGGCGATGACCCGGTCGGCCAGGATGTACACGTGGTTCTCGGGGTTGTCGGGGTTCTCGTCGGCGCCGCCGCAGGAGAACGTGAGCGCGTAGGCGCCGGAGATCCCCGAGCCGCCGAGCAGCACGGGCGCGGTGCCCGCGCGCAGGGCGCCGGCGAGGCGTTCGGCGGTCTCGCGGTGGCCGGGGGTCATGCAGAGCGTGGTGCCGTCGGCGAACACGTACACGTCGAGGGTGCCCAGCGGGCCGGGGCGCACGTCGGCCAGCTCGGTGCGGGCCTGCGCCAGCTCCTCCAGCCGGTTCACGGTGCGCTCGTGGTCGGCGCCGGGGTGCGGCTGCACGGGCACGAAGTCGGGGTGCGAGGGGTGCCGGCGGCGGGCGGCGGCGAGTTCGGCCGAGTCCTCGGGGTGCTCGGGGTCGGCGAGCAGATCCTCGGCGTGCAGCGGCTCCAGGCCCACCAGGTCGGCCTGGCGCGGCAGGAACATCGGGTTGCCCAGGACGTCCTCGGCGGTGCCCGGCAGGCCGCCGAGCAGCGAGGGCGCCTCGGCGTCACGGGCCTCCTGCGCGGCCCAGAACGCGCGGGCCTCGGCCAGCTCCCGTTCCCGTTCCTCGGCGAGGGCCTCGGCCACGGCGGCTCGTATCTCGGCGGCGGGCGATTCCGCGGCGGTCCGCGCGTGCGGCACGGTGGCCGCCGTCGTGCGGACGCGATCGGAGATCGCGAGCTCGCCGCGCAGGGCCGTGACCTGCTTGCGCAGGCCGTGAACGGCGTGCAGTGCGGCGGCGCCCACGGCCGTGGCAGCGGCCGTGATCAGCAGCAGGGCTAGAGACATGGCGCTCACTTACTGACTCCCGAAGTGTTTCGATCCCCCGACTTCCTACAACAGCTTGTCCCGAGAGGGGAATGCCGTGCAGTGCATTACGTCACGAATTGGACAGGCCGTTTGCCCTGGCGAACATGATCGGATCAATGCTGACCTGCGGAAACGCCGAACGCCCGCAAGGTATGTCACATCCTGGGGGAGATTTGGTCACAGATCTATTGCGAAGGGATTGAAACGGACATCCGGGTGATCCGCACGGACGTGCGGCGTCCGTTCGTGATCACGGCGCCCACCTGCGGACTCGTCCCGACGGGTGATCGGCGGGCGGTGCCCGAGTGGGGGTGAACCGGGGCGAAACCGAAAAATCGGGCTGAGATCCCGGTCACATCGCGCGGAGAGTGTCGGGTTCCGCGCGCGGGCGGCGTGTCGGGAGCGGGCCGCCGGCGTGTCGGGGGTGGGGTGGCGCAGTGTCGGGGGTGAGGTGGCGCAGTGTCGGGGGGAGGGGTGACTCCGTGCTGGGGATGGGGCGCGGCGCGGCCGGCGGCCCGTGGCGTGGGTGGGGCGCGGCGCGTCCCGGGGGCTGGGCGCGGCCGTGCCGGGGGCTGGGCGAGGCCCGTGGCGTGGGTGGGCCGGAGCTCGTCGGGCGTGCGACGGCGGCGGGGCGGGGCGCGGCCTCGTCGGCCCCGCCCCGCCCCGCCGTCCGTGCCCCCGGCCCGTGACCTGCGGCCCGCAGCCCGTGACCCCCGGCCCGTGGCCCGCAAGCCCGTGCCCCCCGGCCCGTGGCCTGCGGCCCGTGCCCCCCGGTCCGTGACTCGCGACCCGTGGCCTGCGGCCCCGGTCCGTGACCACCGGGCCGGGGGGTCGGGGTCTCAGCTCAGGCGCTCGATGACCATCGCCATGCCCTGGCCGCCGCCCACGCACATGGTCTCCAGGCCGAACTGCTTGTCGTGGAACTGGAGGCTGTTGATCAGCGTGCCGGTGAGGCGCGCGCCGGTCATCCCGAAGGGGTGACCGACCGCGATGGCCCCGCCGTTGACGTTGAGCTTGTCGAGGTCCACGCCGAGGTCCCGGTACGAGGGGATGACCTGCGCCGCGAACGCCTCGTTGATCTCCACCAGGTCGATGTCCCCGATGGTCAGTCCGGCCCGCTTCAGCGCCTGCTTGCTCGCCTCCACCGGCCCCAGGCCCATGATCTCGGGGGACAGGCCGGTCACACCGGTGGACACGATCCGCGCCAGCGGCGTCAGGCCCAGCTCGCGGGCCTTCGTGTCGCTCATGATCACCAGGGCGGCGGCGCCGTCGTTCAGCGGGCAGCAGTTGCCCGCCGTGATCAGCCCGTCCGGCCGGAACACCGGCTTCAGGCCCTCCGTGCCCTCCAGGGTGACGCCGGCGCGCGGGCCGTCGTCCTTCGAGACCACGGTGCCGTCCGGCAGGGTCACCGGGGTGATCTCCCGCTCCCAGAAGCCCTTGGCGATGGCCTGCTCGGCGAGGTTCTGCGAGCGCACGCCGAACTCGTCCATCTCCCGGCGGGTCACGCCCTTCAGGCGCGCCAGGTTCTCGGCGGTCTGCCCCATCGCGATGTACGCGTCCGGGAGCAGGCCGTCCTCGCGCGGGTCGTGCCACGAGGCGCCGGCGCTCTCCGCGACCGCCTTCGTGCGGGCCTCGGCCTCCGCGAACAGCGGGTTGTGGGTGTCCGGCAGGCCGTCCGAGGAGCCCTTCACCGAACGCGACACCATCTCCACGCCCGCCGAGACGAACACGTCCCCCTCGCCGGCCTTGATCGCGTGCAGCGCCATGCGGGAGGTCTGGAGGGAGGAGGAGCAGTAACGGGTGATCGTGCAGCCCGGCAGGTGGTCCATGCCCATCTGCACGGCCACGATGCGACCCAGGTTGTGGCCCTGCTCGCCGCCGGGCAGACCACAGCCCAGCATCAGGTCGTCGATCTCCCGCGGGTCCAGCTCGGGGATCTTCGCGAGGGCGGCCTCGATGATCGTCGCGGTCAGGTCGTCGGGACGCAGGTCCTTCAGCGAGCCTTTGAAGGCGCGACCGATGGGGGAGCGGGCGGTGGAAACGATGACGGCTTCGGGCATCGGGACTCCGGATTCGAGAGGGTCGCGGCAGGGCCTGGCGGACGGGACGGCGATCGAACGGACCGAACGGGCCGAACGGACCGATCGGACCGTCCGGACCGGACGCGGTGGACGGGCGGACCGGGCGGGCGGACCGGACGGGGCGACGGGTGGGCGGCGGGGTCGACCGCGGCCTCCCCGACGCGCCGTTCGGGCCCGATCGACCGGACCGCAAGCGAAGTTACCGCCCCGTACTGTCGAGGTCACCCGTCGCGCGGTGTGATGCGGACCCCTTTTCCGTCCCGCCGCCCCACGCCGCCCCCGCCCCGACCCCCCTCCTTCCGACCGCCGGCGCCGGATCCGTCCGGGCCGTCGCGGTCCGCCGTGCCGTCCGTGCGGTCCGTGCCGTCCGTGCTGTCTGTGCTCGCCGTGCGGTCCGTGCCCGCCGTGCCGTCCGTGCGCGCCGTGCCGCCCGTGTGTGCCGGGTCCGCCGTGGGCGTGCTTCCCGGGCCGGCCCCGGCCCGTCCCCCGGCTCCGGCCGCGCCCTCGCCCGCGTGCCCGGGGCCGTGCCCGTGCTCGCCCTCGTGCCCGTGCTCGCCCGCGTGCTCGTGCCCGGGCCCGGTCGGGTCCGTCTCCTCCGGGGTCACGATCCGTCGTAGCCACACCGGGCCGACCCCGGCCCGGTAGCGGCCCACCGTGCGCGCGTTCAGCCACTCCCAGTCCCAGTGCGCGCCCGGGCTCGCCGGGGTGCCGTCCGCGGCGCGCGGGGGTTGCGGGTCGCGGCCCTCCGGCAGCCGCCGCCGGCGCCGGTGCTTGAGCAGCGCCCACGGCGCGCGCGCTCCCGTGACCTCCGTGCCCGCTTGGCCGGCCGCCGCCGACGCCGCCTTCGCCACCGGCAGCATGTCCTCGTCCCGCGACACGTCGATCCGGTCCGCCTCCGGCCACAGCGCGAGGGCCGCGCACACCGTCGGCAGCACCGCCATCGCCGCCGTCGCGTACCCCTCGGCGGACGGGTGGTAGGCGTCCGGGCCGAACATCTCGCGCGGGTTCGCCGCGAACTCCGGGCCCAGCAGGTCGCCCATCGAGATGGTCCGTCCGCCTTCCGCGATCACCCCGATGGTCTGCGCCGCCGCCAACTGCCGCGACACCCGCCGCGCCATCCACCGCAGCGGCTGGTACACGGGCTCGATCGTGCCCAGGTCGGGGCAGGTGCCCACGACCACCTCCGTGCCCACCGCCCGCAGCCGCCGCACCGCCGACGACAACATGCGCACCGACTGCGTGGGCGGCAGCCGGCGGGTCACGTCGTTCGCCCCGATCATGATCACGGCCACGTCCGGCGCCGGCAGCCCCCGGTCCAGCAGGAGCGACACCTGCCGTTCCAGATCGTCCGAGGTCGCCCCCGACAGGGCCACGTTGCGCAGCTCCACCGGCCGCTCCGCCACCGCCGCCAGCCCCGAGGCCAGCAGCGCCGCCGGCGTCTGCCGGGCCCGCCGCACCCCCAGCCCCGCCGCTGTCGAATCGCCGAGCATCGCGAACCGCAGCGGGCCCACGCCGGGACCGGCGCCGGCGCCGAGCCCGTCGTCCGGGTGATCCCCGGGCAGGCGGGTCGCCGTCGCGAACTCCGACCCGTACAGGCCGTCCGCGCGCGGCGGATCCGCCTGGCCCGTGCCCACGGTCCGCTTGGCGAGCTGAACCTCCGCCAGGACCACCCCGACGGTGGCCACGCCGAGCAGCCCCAGCCCACCGCCCCCGTACGCCGCGCCCGCCGCGATCCGGCGGGCCGTCCTCGCCCTGGACACCCGGCGGCACCTCCTCGTGCTCCTCGTGCTCCGCACGGCCGGCACCCCACTGGTGCGCGGCCGGCCTCTTGTGCGTGTCTGCCCCGCGACGAGGTCGCGCCAATCCCAATCGATGGACAAGTCGATACTCTGGCCGCACCTCCCGGAGACCCCGTGGAGACCTGTCCTTGGAGAACATGGTGCGATTCCACGACTCGATGATCAGCCTGGTCGGCAATACGCCGCTGGTGAAGCTCAACCGCGTGACCGAAGGGCTCCAGGCGACCGTCCTGGCCAAGGTCGAGTACTTCAACCCCGGCGGGTCCGTGAAGGACCGCATCGCGGTGCGGATGATCGAGGCGGCCGAGCGCAGCGGCGCGCTGAAGCCCGGCGGCACCATCGTGGAGCCCACCAGCGGCAACACGGGCGTGGGACTGGCGATCGTGGCCCAGCAGAAGGGCTACAAGTGCGTGTTCGTGTGCCCGGACAAGGTGTCCCTGGACAAGATCAACGTGCTGCGCGCGTACGGCGCCGAGGTCGTGGTCTGCCCCACCGCCGTCGACCCCGAGCACCCGGACTCCTACTACAACGTCTCCGACCGCCTCGTCCGCGAGATCCCGGACGCGTGGAAGCCCGACCAGTACAGCAACCCGAACAACCCGCGCTCCCACTACGAGACCACCGGCCCCGAGCTGTGGGACCAGACGGAGGGGAAGATCACCCACTTCGTCGCGGGCGTCGGCACCGGCGGCACCATCTCCGGCACCGGCAAGTACCTCAAGGAGGTCTCCGAGGGCCGCGTCAAGGTCATCGGCGCCGACCCCGAGGGCTCGGTCTACTCCGGCGGCTCCGGCAGGCCGTACCTGGTGGAGGGCGTCGGCGAGGACTTCTGGCCCACCGCCTACGACCGTGAGGTGACGGACGAGATCATCGCCGTCTCCGACAAGGACTCCTTCCAGATGACCCGCCGCCTCGCCAAGGAGGAGGGCCTCCTCGTCGGCGGCTCCTGCGGCATGGCCGTCGCCGCCGCCCTGCGCGCGGCCGAGGGCCTCGGCCCGGACGACGTGGTCGTGGTCCTGCTGCCCGACAGCGGCCGCGGCTACCTCAGCAAGATCTTCAGCGACGAGTGGATGGCCGGCCACGGCTTCCTGGAGGAGGCCGGGGCCGCGGCCCGCGTCGGCCAGGTCCTCGCCGACAAGGCGGACGGCGCCATGCCCTCCCTCGTGCACATGCACCCGGAGGAGACCGTCGGCCAGGCCATCGAGGTGCTGCGCGAGTACGGCGTCTCCCAGATGCCGATCGTCAAGCCCGGCGCCGGCCACCCCGACGTGATGGCCGCCGAGGTCATCGGTTCCGTCGTCGAGCGCGAGCTCCTCGACGCCCTGTTCACCCAGCGGGCCTCCCTGGAGGACCCGCTGGAGAAGCACATGAGCGCCCCCCTCCCGCAGGTCGGCTCGGGCGAGCCCGTCGGCGACCTGATGAAGGTCCTCGGCGCGGCGGACGCGGCGATCGTCCTGGTCGAGGGCAAGCCCACCGGCGTCGTCAGCCGCCAGGACCTCCTGTCCTTCCTGGCCCGCGCCGCGAAGTAACCCCGAAGCGCGCCCGCACGACCCGCCGGCCCCGACCACCCCGCGAGGGGCGGCCGGGGCCGGCGGCGCGGGGGCGGGATCAGTTCGCGGAGTGGACGCAGATGGCGTGCGCCCGGATCCTGAGCGGGTCCGAGCCGCCGTCCGAACCCAGCGCGGCGTTGGCCTCCCAGCCCGTCCCGCCGTCGTTCGGGTGGTTCTCCATCGCCCGGTACGAGGTCGGCGGCGTCCGGTCGTAGTGGATCCCGCCGCCGACGACCTTCATCCCGTCCGGGCACATGGCCCGCGCCGTGACGTTGCCGTTCGCCGGCACCGGCACCCAGTCCCCGGTGACGTAGGTGGGCGCCTCGGTGAGGGACCCCGGGGCGGTGGCGCCCTTCGGACCCGTGGCCCCGGTGGCCCCGGCCGGTCCGGTGGCCCCGGTGGCGCCCGTCGGACCCCGGTCGCCGGCCGTCCCGGTGTCCCCCGTGCCCCCACGCGGGCCGGCCGGACCCTGCGGGCCCTTGGCCCCCGTGGCCCCGGCCGGACCCTGGGGGCCGCCGAGGCCCGCCGGGCCCGCCGGCCCCCGGTCCCCGCCGGCCCCGACGGAGCCCCGGTCCCCGGTGGGCCCCTGGGTCCCGGCGGCCCCGGTCTCCCCGCGCTGCCCCGGGTCCCCGGGATCGCCCTGGGGGCCCCGGGGGCCGGTCTCGCCCGTCGGACCCGCCGGGCCCGTCGTCCCGGTCGGGCCCGCCGCACCGGCCGCGCCCCGGGCTCCCGCCGCCCCGGCGGGACCCGTCGGACCGGACGGCCCCCGGTCCCCGCCGGCCCCGTCGGCACCCTGCGGGCCGGTGACCCCCGCCGGCCCGGTGACCCCCTGCGGGCCCCGAGCCCCGCCGGGCCCGGTCGGGCCCGCGGCCCCGGTGTCCCCGAGGGGTCCGGTGGCACCGGTCGCCCCGGCCGGGCCCGCCGCCCCGGTCGCCCCGGTGGGGCCGGCCGGCCCCTGCTCTCCGCGCGGGCCGGTGGGCCCGGCCGCGCCGGTGGGTCCGGCGGGCCCCTGGGGACCGGCGGGGCCGACCCCGCCGCGCGTCCCGGCGGGCCCGTCGGCCCCGTCCGGCCCGGCCACGCCCCGGGGACCCTCGGGCCCGAGCTCCCCGGCGGGGCCCCGGGCCCCGTCCGGGCCGGCGGGGCCCGTCGCGCCCTGGAGGCCCCGGGGTCCGGTGTCGCCGCGCGCCCCGTCCGGTCCGGTCCCGCCTCGGGGACCGGCCGCGCCGGCCGGTCCCGCCTCGCCCCGGGCACCGGTCGCGCCGGCGGCGCCCGCCGGTCCCTGAGGTCCGGCGGGACCCGCGGCCCCGTCCGGTCCCGCCCCGCCCCGGGGACCGGCCGGTCCCGTCGCGCCGGCGGGCCCGGTGTCGCCCACGGGCCCGCGCGGCCCGGTCGCCCCCGCCCCGCCGGCCGGCCCGGGCCCGCCGGCGGGACCCGTCGGACCGTCCGCCCCGGGCCCGCCGGCCGGTCCGGTGGGCCCCGGACGCCCGGGCTCGCCCCGGTCCCCGCGCGGCCCCGCCGGGCCCGTCGGCCCGGGCCCGCCCCGGTCGCCGGGCGCGCCCTTCTCGCCCTTGTCCCCCCGGTCCCCCTTGTCCCCCTTCGCGCCGCCCGCACCGCCGTCGGAGGCACACCAGGGCACGTGGCCCTTGGTGTCGAGGTAGCGGGCGCTCATCCAGCCGTGCGGGTTCTCGGCGAGGCGGTACCAGAGGTCCTGTCCGTCGACGTCGGCGCCGCGTGCGCGGCAGGCGAGTCGGACGGTGCTGCCGGTGGTGCGGCTGCCGAGGGAGGGGGAGTTGGGGGAGGGGTGTTGGCGGATGTACTGGCGGCCGTGGGCGGTGACGCGGCCGGTGGCGTCGGCGGGTGCGCCGGCGCGGAAGGTGGTGGTGGCGTGGGCGGTGGTGAGGGGGAGGAGGAGTCCGCAGGTGAGGCCGAGGGTGGTGATGCCCTGGCCGAGTCGACCGGCGATGGCGAGTTTCTGACGGGTGGTGAACACGCGGCACCCTCTTTCGTGAAGCACGCGGAAGAGGGGGGAGTCGAGTCGAGGGGACGACGGGAGGTCGGAACGGGTCGGCACCGCGCGAACGGTCCGGGGCACGGGTCCGAGGCCCGGATTCGGGACACGGATTCGGGACACGGGTTTGGGACGCGGATCCGAGGCACGGGTTCGGGGCAGGGGTCCCGGGCGGGGGTCCCGGGCACGGCTTCGCGAGGTGGTTCCGCGACGCGGTGGGGAGCCGGACCGGCCCGAACGGACGCGGCCCGAACGGGCCGGCCCGGGGCGCGGCCGGGGCCGGGGCGGAGGGTGCTCCGCCCCGGCAGGGGGCTCAGTCGGCCCCGACCACCTTCTGGCAGAACGCGATGGCGTTGATGGTGTCGCCGCCGGCGACCCCCCGGTGCCGGACCGTCAGCAGCCACTTCTTGCCGTCGTCCGAGGGCCTGGAGCTGATCATCCGGGTGTCCGAACTGTCGCTGCTCTGCGCCATGCCCCCGCCGATCACCCGGGTGCCGGCGGGACAGACCGCCTCCGTGCTCTCCGTGGCGTCGGTGGCGACGGACTTGCTCGGGCCGACCACCTTCGTCGGCGCGGAGAACCCGACCGAATCCCCGACGGGCCCGGTGGGGCCCGTCGACCCGGTGGGCCCGGTCGCGCCCGCGGCGCCCGTGGCACCGGTGGGGCCGGTGGGGCCGGCGGCGCCCGCCGGGCCCGTCGCGCCGGTGGGCCCGGTGTCCCCCGTGGCGCCCGTGGCACCCGTCCGGCCCGCAGGTCCCTGAGCCCCGTCCGGGCCGGTCGGGCCCGTCGCGCCCGCAGGCCCCGTGTCCCCGGCCGGGCCGGTCGCACCCCGATCGCCCCGCCGCCCGATCTCGCCCGTCGCCCCCCGGGCCCCGGTGTCGCCCGCGGGCCCGGTCGCGCCGGCCGCCCCGGTCGGGCCGGTCGGACCGGCGGGCCCCGGGTCCCCGGTCGCCCCGACGGGCCCGACCGGGCCCGCGCCGCCCTCGGGGCCGGTGGCACCGGTGGCACCCTGCGCGCCTCGCGGCCCGGTCGCACCGGCCGCGCCCACCGCGCCGGCCGCTCCCGCCGTCCCGGTCGGGCCCCGTTCGCCCGCCGGCCCGTCCGGTCCGTCCGCGCCGGTCGCCCCAACGGGTCCGCGTGCGCCCTGCGGGCCCCGCGCGCCCTCGGGGCCGGCGGCGCCCGTCGCCCCCGTCGGCCCGGTGGATCCCGTCGCGCCCGCACCGCCGGCCGGGCCCTGGGCCCCGGCCGGTCCGGCCGCGCCCGCCGGCCCGGTCGGGCCGGTCTCACCCGTTGCGCCGGCCGGTCCCCGGGTGCCGGGCAGCCCGGCGGGACCCGTGACCCCGGCGTCCCCGCGCACCCCGGAGGGCCCGGCCTGCCCCTGGGGGCCGTCCGGTCCTGGTGTGCCCTTGGGGCCCCGGTCCCCGGCGGGGCCGGCGGCGCCGGTCACCCCCGAAGGGCCCTGGGGTCCCTGCGAGCCGGCGACCCCGCCGGGTCCGGCCGCGCCCGTGGGGCCCGGCGCGCCGGGCGCCCCGTCCGGCCCGCCGGATCCGGGTCGGCCCGCCGGGCCGCGTTCGCCGGCCGGGCCCCGATCGCCCTCGGGCCCGGCGGCGCCCTCGGCACCCCGCGCGCCGGGTTCGCCGGCCGGGCCGTTCGCGCCGGTGGGACCGGTCGGACCCCGGCCGCCGGGGCCGCCCCGGGCACCGGTCGTTCCGGCGAGCCCGGCGGGTCCGCGTGCGCCCTGCTCGCCGGCCGGGCCGGTCGGACCGGTGGCCCCGGTCTCCCCGCGCGGCCCGGGGTCCCCGGGATCCCCCTGGGGCCGGGGTCGCCCTTGTCGCCCTTCTGCCCCTTGCCGTCGGAGTGGTCCTTGCCCCCCTTGCCCTTCTTCCCCTTGCCGCCGTGGTCGGAGCCGCCGGGGGTGTGGCCGGCGGGACGGGACGGGGCGGCGTGCCGTGCGGGCGGGGCGTCGCCGCGGTCGGCCGCCTGCGCCACCCCCGGGAGCACGGCGCCCGCGAGGGCGGTCAGGGCGATGGCCCCTTGGGACAGCCGGATCGCGGTCGCGACCCTTCGGCGTGTGGTGAACACGGCAGCGCACTCTCTCTCGGAGCGGATGAGGAGGTCGTACGCCAGAAGGAAAATCCCTTTTTAGGTCGATGTGCGATTGTCCGCGCCAGAGCCGCCCCCCTGCCGGCCTCATTCTTCAGATCAACGCCGCAGGCCCGTGCGCCCAAGTGGCGCAGGCCCGGAGAGCGCCGTGGCGACGGCGGCGGGGCGATGGCGGCGGGGCGAAACTGCACGGGCTCGTCATGTGGTGGCAGCACGGGCTTAACACGGCGCGGGCACAGTGGTGTGTGTCGACGGGAACCGGCCCACCGCACCGGGACCCGCCGACACCTGGACGGCGTGGCGACTTCCGGAGCGGCTCCCGGGACCGCCACGCCACAGGACGCGGCCACCGGCCCTGACCCGGCCCGTGTCCGACGCGGAGGACCGCCGTCGTCCCGCCCCCCGGCAACGGGGGTGCGGCGGTCCCCGCGTCGTCCCGTTTCCCGGCGTCGGGAGGCCCGTACCCGGGCGCCTCGCCGCGCCCGGTCGTGCTCACCGTCGGCCGGTCCGGTCGCGGGGCTCAGCAGGAGAGGTTGCCGCCGCCCACGTCCGTGCCGAGCACCCCCACGAAGCGCTTGTACAGGTTGATGCGGTCGTCGCGCTGGGCCGGGTTCTTGCCGTCGCACTCCAGCGCGCCGTTGATGCTGCGGATGGTCTCGCCGAAGCCCTTGCCGTTGACCATCGCGTCGTGCGAGGTCATCCGCCCGGCGCCGGACTGCGTGTTCCAGAACCAGAGCCCGGTCTTCCAGGCCGTGGCCGGGTTCTTCTCCGCCTGCCACGGGTCGCGCAGCAGGTCGATGCCGAGGGCGTCGCCCGCCGCCTTGTAGTTGAAGTTCCAGCTCAACTGGAGCGGCCCGCGGCCGTAGTACGCGGACTGCCCGGCCGGGCAGCCGTACGGCTGGGAGGTGTCGCAGTAGTGCGGGTAGTTCGCCGTGTTCTGCTCCACGACGTATCGCAGCCCGGCCGTCTCGTGGCTCACGTTGGCGAGGAACGCCG
Organism: Streptomyces dryopteridis; assembly: GCF_049606955.1. Classification (NCBI taxonomy): domain Bacteria; kingdom Bacillati; phylum Actinomycetota; class Actinomycetes; order Kitasatosporales; family Streptomycetaceae; genus Streptomyces; species Streptomyces dryopteridis. The sequence goes on from NZ_CP187113.1 coordinate 3,715,429, forward strand.
CCGCCTCCCGCTTGCGCACCGCGTCACTGCCGGCGGCCGCGAACTTCGGGTACGCGCCCAGGGCGTCGGTCAGGCCCTTGTACGTGTAGAAGCCGTTCCGGTCCGGGAACAGCTGGTTGAACTGGGCCTCGCTGACCACGAACGACCCGGCGGCGGTCGCGGGCGCCGCCTGGCCGAACAGGGACAGGGCGCCGAGCAGGGCGGTCGAGGCCGCCAGGGACAGGGTGCGGGAGAGCTTCATCGTTCCTCGGATCGGCAGGTGAGGGAGGCAGGGGGAGGGAGCTGAGCGGAACGCCACGAGAACCGGGCGCCGAGCCCCAGCATGATCGTCAAGCCCCCCGAAAACCCCGCACACGTGCGAAAGCCACCTGTTCGAGACGCCGCCGGTCAACCCCCCGAGGGTGACCTCAGCCCCCCACCCGCGAGAACCGCGTTCAGCTCACCCGGCCTCCGGCGCGGGATCCTCCGGCGGCTGCTCCGTGGGCTCGGGCGGGGACGGTGGGGTGGACAGGTCGTTCTGCTCGCGGACCGCGAGCTCCCAGCGGTCCGACATCGTGGCCTGCCCGTCCCCGTTCGCGTCCGGGACCCCGGGTGCGGGGGCCTCGCCGTCGGGAACGGGCTGGTCGCCATGGACCGGAATCAGCGTGTTGAAACGCTGGTCCGCGTTGTACTTCGTGGCGAACAGATATCGACCGCCGACGCGGAGCAGGGTGTCTCCCTCCGGGAGGTCGACGACGTTCCCGTCGGCATCCGTTCCGCCCTGTTGATTGACCACCACCACCCCTTTCACGTCCCCCTTGAAAACCCGCTGTACTTCCACCGCGTACTGGGTTTCCGCCCCGATGCCCAAATCCTTCTGCCCCTTGAGCGCGGTGACCTTTCCGTAGAAAAGATCCTCGGCCCCGCCGGCCAGATTCGCGTCGTCGGAGAAATCCGCCTCGTAGACCTGCGAAATCACCGAACGTGCCGGCGGGTTTCCTTCGTCGCGGGAAAGGGCGACGGTGATCGTGCCCGTCGCGGCCGCCAAGGCGACGCACGAGGCGATGACCAGGTGTGAGCGCTTCATCCCCGTCACCCCCAGAGCCTGTGGTAGGCCGTGCGATCGACGGAGGTGGGCCGTCCGTTGCCGGGAGTGCCCTGCAGGGTCGTCGCCATCAGCGTCCCGTTGGCCTTGTGGTCGAGTCCCAGGGCGTGCCCCATCTCGTGGGCCGCCGCCCGGCGTCGCCACGCCGTGGAGCCGAACTTCCGACCGTCGTCGAGGAACGCCCGGTTCATGACGAGGTGGTCCGCGCCCACTCGGCCCCGCCACTGCGCCACCCATGCGACGTCACCGCGCGTCTCGTCCCTCCACTCGAGATCGGTGATCGTGTTCCACGAGTCCGGGGCGATGTTGATCCGGCGCAGGTCGTATTCGCTGTTGTACCAGACGCCCGCGGCCCATTTCCGGGCATCGTCGAAACGCGTGCCGTCCTCCCACCGGATCTCACCGGCGTCCACCGAGGAACGCCCGCGGGAATCCGCCGCCGACGCGGAGGGCGCGGCGGTGATCGCGGCGGTCGCGGCGGTCGCGAGAAAAAGCGCGAGCGTGACCGAACGGCCTGGCAAACCGACTTTTGTGCGATCCCTGCGCCCCATGCGTCATCTCCCGTGGTGGGTGTGGATTCCGATGTCCCCGACGATCGACGGTGCATGTTAACCCCCGCATCGACGGGAATTGATCCCTCCATTTCTGCCGGGGATTCTTTTCGGCCGCGAGGGCGGCGGTGGTGCCGTGCCGCCCGCATTCGGGCGCCCCGCTCCCGGGCGGGGGGAGCCCGGCCTGTCCGTCTCGGCGGGTGGGCCGCGGGTTGCCGTTCTGTATGGGGGCATGCAGAGTGCTGCATGGCTGAATGGGCCCGCCCCGGATGGCGCGGGCCGGCCGGATGGACGGACGGGAGACACGGTCAATGGGCGAGGGCCCCGCGGCGCGGTTGCAGAAGCTGTTCGAGGGGCACCGGCTCACCCCGACCCAGCGGCGGATCGCCCACTGCATGGTGCGCAGCGCCGGCGAGGTGCCGTTCCTGTCCAGCGTGGAACTGGCCGAGCTGGCGGGCGTGAGCCAGCCGTCGGTGACCCGGTTCGCGGTGGCGCTCGGCTTCGACGGGTACCCGGCGCTGCGCCGGCACCTGCGCGAGGTCGCACCCGTCACCCCGTCGCGCGGAGACGCCGAGGAGGGCGGGGCCGGCGAGCCGAACGCCTACCAGCAGGCCGTCGAGGGCGAGATCGCCAACCTGCGCCGACTGTCCGAACTGCTCGCCGACCCGGCCCCGGTCGAACGCGCCGGCCGGCTCCTCGCCGAGTCCGCCCCGCTGCCCGTCCTGGGCCTGCGGGCCGCCTCCTCGCAGGCGCGCGGGTTCGCGTACTTCGCGGGCAAGGTCCACCCGGACGTCCGACTGCTCGACGAGGGCGGCACGATGCTGGAGGACCGGCTCGACGCGGCCCGACGGGCGGGCGCGACGGCGCTGCTGTGCTTCGCGCTGCCGCGGCACCCGAAGGAGGTCGTGGACGCGCTCGGACGGGCCCGGGAGCTCGGGCTGACGGTGGTCACGGTCGCCGACTCCGCGTTCGCCCCCGTCGCCGGCGTCTCCGACCTCCTCATCCCCGCCCCGGTCGGCACCGGCCTGGCCTTCGACACGGCCTGCGCCCCCATGCTGCTGGGCCGCGTGCTCCTGGAGTCCATGGCCGACGCCCTCCCGGACGCGCAGGCCAGGCTGGAAGCCTTCGACACCCGCGCGGCGACCCGCGGCCTGTTCGTGGACTGAGTGACGCCCGGGTGGTGCCCACCCGGACGGCCCCGCGCCGCATCGAGGGGGCGGGGAGGGTCAGGAGGTGGTGGGGAGCGGGGCGACGAGGGTGATTTCGAGGCCGTCGGGGTCGAGGACGGACGCGTAGCGTTCGCCCCACGGGGCGTCCTGGAGGGGGCGTCGGGGGGTGCCGCCGGTTTCGAGCAGGGCGGCGTGGAGCGCGTCGACCTCGGCGGGGGTGTCACTGCGGAACATCAGGCTCTGGCGTTCGTGGGTGCGCGGTGCCGGGCCGCGCCAGTCGGCGTCGAACGCCTGGTAGACGCCCTCGGTGTCGAAGGCCATGACCAGGCCCGGGGCGACCGGGATCTCCACGTGGTCCATGGAGTCGGCCGACGCGGGGATGTCCAGGCCGAGGCGACGGTAGAACGCCAGCGTCTTGGGGACGTCCGCCGCGATGATGTTGATGATCGCGAGTTTGGTTGCCATGCCCGAAATTGGATCACCCGGGATCGGGCCCCGCACTCCGACACGACGAGCGACCCCGCGGGTTCCGGGTGTGGCGGTTACTTCGGGCGGCCGGACGGGACGGTGGTCGGCATCGACGTGTCCGTGCACGGCGGCATGACCTCGCGGCTTGCGGTGGTCCCGGGGTTCCTCGACCACGAGACGTGGCTCGTGATCCCGCAGAACACGTACGACGACCCCCACTGCGACCGCCTGATCGACGCGACGAACTGGTGAGGGACCGGCCGCCCGGCCGGGGTGAGCGGCCGGGCGACCGGGGCGGCGCGCGGCACACTGCCGTGCAGGTGCAGGTGCAGGTGCAGGTGCGGGTGCGGGTGCAGGTGCAGGTGCAGGTGCGGGTGCGGGTGCGGGTGCGGGTGCGGGTGCGGTGCCGCCTGGCGCCGTGCGGTGGGCGCGGGCGTAGGTGTGGTGCGGCTTGGTGCGGCGTGGCGGGCGCGGGTCAGAGCAGGTGGTCGGCCTTGCCGGCCTTGATGTCCCGGATGAGCGTCCGCAGGGCCTCGGCGGAGTCGGTCAGGTAGTTCTCCTCCTGCCCGGCCACGGCGATGTAGCTGTTCCCGGCGTCATCGACCCCTATCCGGAAGCAACTCGCGCCTTCACCACAGAACGGTTCTGACCAGGTGATGTTCTCCGGCATGTCGTGCCCCTTCACAGGAGGTGGTCGGCCTTGCCGGCCTTGACGGCGAGGATCAGGGCGCGCAAGGACGCGGTGGGCTGGGTGAGCGGTGCGTCTTCTTGTCCGAGGACCGCGATGTGGGCCTGCCCGTCAGCAGTCGTGCCGAAGCGGAAGCAGGCATTGCCCTCGCCACAGAAGGCGGGTTCCCAGGTGATGTCGTGCACGGTGGTCGTCCTCAAAGCTCTTGGATGATCGAGTGGATGAACTGGCGCGATTCCGAGTCGGACAGTGCTGTCTTGTCCAGCCACGCCAGGTGGCTTCGATATTTCGCCAGTTGGGCCGGGGCGTCGAGGAAGCCGGGTCCGTGGGCGGAGTCGAGCTGGGCGGTGGCCAGATTGGGCACCGCCGCATCGGCGTAGAGCAGGGTGCTTCCGGTCCCTGGGAACATGCCGTGCTCCACGGTGATGACACGGACCGAGATGTGTTCGCGCTCGCCTTGTTCGATCAGGTGCGTGAGCTGCTCGCGTGTGGTCGCTCGTCCTCCGAACAGCATGCGCAGGGCGGCCTCGTGGATGTAGGCGAGGTAGGGCTTTGGCCGATCACCGTTGATGACCTGGGTGCGTTCCTGCCGATGGGCGGTGCGAAGTTCGATTTCCAGCCGGGGCAGCGGTGGGAGAACGGCGCCGAAGATCAGGCGCGAGTACTCCTCGGTCTGGAGCAAACCCGGCAGGTGAACGGTCTGGGTACTGGCGAGGCTGATGGCATGCCATTCCAGTTCGGTGATGTCGAGCATCCCCGGAGGGAGCTTCCCTCGGTATTCCTCCCACCACCCACGAGGGGACGGTCGTGCCATGTCCACCAAGCCGTCGACGTATGCCGTGTCCTCGCAAGCGCAGTTGAGGGCCAGGGTGCGCAGGCGGTCCTCGTTGATGGCTCGGGTGCCGGATTCGATGTTGGAGATCTTGCCCCGATCCACCCCGAGCAGGCGGGCCGCGGTCTCCGCCGTCATGCCGGCGGCCGTGCGCATGCGGCGGATCTCCGTGCCCAGGCGGACCTGGCGGTAGGTGGGCGCTGTTCTCGGCGGCATGGCATCTCCTCGGCGTGACCTGGGACGCAGTCTGCCGCGTGAACCCTACGGCTATCTACGGGGTGAATTTACCCCTGACTGTGTGGCGCGGAGCCACTTCTGCGCTCTACCGTGAGTGTCGCGTCGCTCACTCCGGGGAGCCGAAGCGCACTGGATTGCCCTGCCCTGCCCCGAAAGCCATCGGGTTCGGGTGTTCGGGCGAGGGGGGTGCCGGCATTGCCACGGCTCGGGGGGCGTCGTCGTATCCGCGTCATGTCCATCGCCTTGCTCACCGCCGGGAGTTCGCCATGTCCTCGCCCCTCACCACCTGCCAGAGCGACCCGCAGCCGCGTGCCGCCGATCGATTCGGGATCGCGTACTCGTTCACGCTGCCCGGGGAGTCGCTGTCCGCGCGGATCGCGCGGCGGACCGTAGCCGAGGTGCTGGGGGCACACGGCTTGCGCGGCGAGTACGTCGAGGACGCGGCGTTCGTGGCCGGGGAGTTGGTGGCGTCCGGGTGGCGGTGCGCGCCGGGGGAGGAGCTGTACCTGTCCGTCCGGTACCGCGCGGACCGGCTGCGGGTGATCGTCTACGACGCGCACGCCCGGCACGTCGCACCCCGCCTCGCCGCCGTGTGCGACGCGCGGCGCCGCTCCCGGCTGCGGGTGGTGGGCGCGCTCGCGCGGGAACGGCACGGGGAGCACGGGTTCGGGCCGTCCCAGACGCCCGGCGGAGGGACCCGCACGTGGGTCACGCTGCCGGATCCGCAAGCCGCCGAACTCGCCGCCCTCGCCGCGCGTTGATTCCGCCGCCGGGTCGTTCTGCCCGCCGGGACGCCGGGACGCCGGGACGCCGGGACGCCGGGACGCCGGGACGCCGGGACGCCGGGACGCCGGGACGCCGGGACGCCGGGACGCCGGGACGCCGGGACGCCGGGACGCCGGGTTGTGCGGGAGCGCCGGGAGTGTTGGAAACGCCGGGGGTGCTGGGGCGCCGGGGTGTCGGAGGCGCCAGGTTCGACGGGTCTCTGGGGGCCGGGTTCGGCGGGGCGGTGGCATGGTGTGCCGGGGGCTCCGGGGAGGCTCGGTTCGTCGGGCGCGGGGGCGGCTCGGTCGGTCGGGGTTGCGTGGCCGTCGTGTTGGCGTGCCCCGTGCGCCCGGCGCCCTCGGCCCGAGCCGCACCGCCAGGACCGCCGGCGTTGCTGCCCGAGGCGGGCCCCGTCGGTGGTCCGTTGCCCGCTCCGTGCGTCCGCCCGTGCTCCCTCCGCCGAACGCGGCCCGGCCGGTGGATCGCGTGCCTGCGAGGCCGCTCCGGATCACCGCGTGGTCACCCCGCCCCGCCCCGGCCGTCAGGTTCCCGCCCGCCCGTTCCATCCGCGCCACCCCCGGTTCGCGCCGTCCGCCTCGCGCTCGCCGTGCGTCGGTCCGTGTCCGTCCCCCGGTTGTCCCCCGGCCGTCTCCCGGTCGCCGTGTGTCGGGCCCGCGCCCGGCCCGCGTCGGCTCCGCGCTCGGGCCCGTGCTCGCCCCGCGTACGTCATCGCGCTGTGTCCGTTCGGCCTGCTCCGGCCTCGGGCGGGTCCGCCGTGTGTGGGTCAATTGGGCGCGCCGGGTCGGGGGGTTGTGGTGGGGGTGTGGTCGGGTGGGGGGTGTGCTCTGGGTGCGCCCCGTGGGTGCTCCCGCGTGCGCCCCCGTCCGGCGCGGGGCGGAATGCGCGGAGCGACGCGCCGGGTTCACCGGCCTGGCGGCCGTCGAAACGATACTGCCCGGGCGACCGGGTGACGGGGCGTTCCCCGGGGCCGGGGCGGGCGGTTGCACCGCCCGACGCGCAGATGTGCCTGCGCGCCCGTCGAACGACATCCTTCAGGAGAGTCATGCGTATTCGCTCCGCCATCACCGCCTCCGTCCTCGCCGCCGGCATCATGCTGGGCGGCGCCGGCGCCGCCCTGGCGACCGACGGCGTCAGCATCGACGAGTTCTCCGCCGGGCGCGCGGCCGGTGGCTCCACCTGTTCCTCCTTCGCCGGCGTCCCGGCCCGCATCGGCCCGGTGTACGCGGACAGCTGCGAGAAGGGCTTCGAGAAGGAGTGGGCGACCGGCGCGCACCTGGGCACCGGTCACTGACCCTGCCCGTTCCCGAGGGGCGGTCGTGCTTCGGCACGGTCGCCCCTCGGGCGTTTCCGCCGGCCGTGGCCCGATCTGCCCCGCGCTGTTGACTGGACCTATTCATACAGACAGGATGTGAATGGATCGGCCAACATCGAGGAGGCACAGCCATGTCAGGACCCCGCCCCGTACGGGCTCCGCGCGGTACCGAGCTCAGCGCCCTGGGATGGCAGCAGGAGGCCGCGCTGCGGATGCTCCAGAACAACCTCGACCCCGAGGTCGCCGAGCACCCCGACAAGCTCGTCGTCTACGGCGGCACCGGCAAGGCCGCCCGCGACTGGCGCTCGTACGACGCGATGGTCCGCACCCTGCGCACCCTGAAGCAGGACGAGACGATGCTCGTGCAGTCGGGCCGGCCGGTCGGCGTGATGCAGACCCACGAGTGGGCCCCGCGCGTGCTGATCGCCAACTCCAACCTGGTCGGCGACTGGGCGAACTGGGAGGAGTTCCGGCGCCTCGAAGCCCTCGGCCTGACCATGTACGGGCAGATGACGGCCGGCTCCTGGATCTACATCGGCACCCAGGGCATCCTCCAGGGCACCTACGAGACCTTCGCCGCCGTCGCCGCCAAGCTGCATTCGATCGGTAAAGGAGGGGTCAACGGCACCCTCGCCGGGACGATCACCCTGACCGCCGGTCTCGGCGGCATGGGCGGCGCCCAGCCGCTCGCCGTCACCATGAACGACGGCGTCGCCATCTGCGTGGACGTGGACCCGCGCGCCATCGACCGCCGCATCGAGCACCGCTACCTCGACGTGCGCGCCGACGACCTCGACCACGCGCTGCGCCTGGCCGTCGAGGCCCGCGACGCCCGTCGTCCGCTCTCCATCGGCGTGCTCGGCAACGCCGCCGAGGTCGTTCCGCGGCTCCTCGCGATGGGCGCGCCCATCGACATCGTCACCGACCAGACCTCCGCCCACGACCCGCTGGCCTACCTGCCCGTCGGCGTGGCCTTCGAGGACATGGCCGACGCCGCCGCCAAGGACCCGGCCGGTTTCACGACCCGCGCCCGCGAGTCCATGGCCCGGCACGTGGAGGCCATGGTCGGGTTCATGGACGCCGGCGCCGAGGTCTTCGACTACGGCAACTCCATCCGCGGCGAGGCCAAGCTGGCCGGCTACGACCGCGCGTTCGCGTTCCCCGGGTTCGTGCCGGCCTACATCCGTCCCCTGTTCAGCGAGGGCAAGGGCCCGTTCCGCTGGGCCGCGCTGTCCGGCGAGGCATCCGACATCGCCAAGACCGACAAGGCGATCCTCGACCTCTTCCCCGAGAACGAGTCCCTGCACCGCTGGATCAAGCTGGCCGGGGAACGCGTCCACTTCCAGGGCCTGCCCGCCCGCATCTGCTGGCTCGGCTACGGCGAACGCGACCGGGCCGGCGAGCGCTTCAACGACATGGTGGCCTCCGGCGAACTCGCCGCGCCGCTCGCGATCGGCCGCGACCACCTGGACTGCGGCTCCGTCGCCTCCCCGTACCGCGAGACCGAGGCCATGCTCGACGGTTCGGACGCCATCGCGGACTGGCCGCTGCTGAACGCGATGGTCAACGTGGCCTCCGGCGCGTCCTGGGTGTCGCTGCACCACGGCGGCGGGGTCGGCATGGGCCGTTCCATCCACGCCGGTCAGGTCACGGTCGCCGACGGCACGAAGCTCGCCGGGGAGAAGATCCGCCGCGTGCTCACCAACGACCCGGGCATGGGCGTGATCCGGCACGTGGACGCCGGGTACGAGATCGCCGAGACCGTCGCCGCCGAGCGCGGGGTGCGCATCCCGATGCGCGAGGGCGACGACGCCGGCACGGGCACCGCGGCCGTTGGCACGGGCGGCACGGGCGGTACGGGCGTTGAGGGCGGGGCCGAGGCGTGAGCGACGGCGCCCCCCGCGCGAACCCCGCCACACCCGCACCCGCGCGCACCGCGACCGTGCACACCGCACCCGCGCACACCGCGACCGCGAGTCCGCCGTCCTTCCACAGCATGTGGAAGGAGCTGGCCCCGATCGGCCGGCACGCCGACTCCGGCGGGTACCGCCGGTTCGCGTGGGGCGGCGCCGACACCGACTGCCGGGCCTGGTTCGCCGACCAGGCCCGCACCCGGGGCCTGACCCTCGACGTGGACCGCAACGGCAACCAGTGGGCCTGGTACGGGGACCCGACCGCCGGCGACGCCGTCGTCACCGGCTCCCACCTCGACTCCGTGCCCGACGGCGGCGCCTTCGACGGGCCGCTGGGCGTGGTCTCCGCGTTCGCCGCCCTCGACGAACTGCTGCGCCGGGGCGCCCGCCCCACCCGTCCGATCGGCATCGTCAACTTCGGCGACGAGGAGGGCGCCCGCTTCGGCCTGGCCTGCGTCGGCTCCCGCCTCACCGCCGGGCGCCTCACCCGCGACCAGGCCCACGCCCTCGTGGACGGCGACGGAGTCACCCTCGCCAAGGCCATGGCCGCCGCCGGCCACGACCCCGACGCGATCGGCGCCGACCCCGAGCGGCTGTCCCGGATCGGCGCGTTCGTCGAGTTGCACGTGGAACAGGGCCGCGCCCTGGCCCTGCCCGGGACCGACGCGGCCGTCGGCATCGCCTCCGCGATCTGGCCGCACGGCCGCTGGCGCTACGACTTCCGAGGCGAGGCCAACCACGCCGGCACCACCCGGCTCGTGGACCGCCGCGACCCCATGGTCGGCTACGCCCGCACCGTGCTCGCCGCCCGCGCCGAGGCCGCCCGCACCGGCACCGTCGCCACCTTCGGCAAGATCTCGGTGGAGCCCAACGGCGTCAACGCCGTGCCCTCCCTCGTGCGCGGCTGGCTCGACGCCCGCGCCGCCGACCAGGCCGGACTGGACGCCGTCGTCGCCGGTGTGGAGGCCGCCGCCCGCGAGCACGCCACGGTGGACGGGCTGGACCTCGCGATCACCCGCGAGTCCTTCACCCCGATCGTCGAGTTCGCCCACGGCCTGCGCGACGAGATCGCCGCCATCCTCGGCGGCGGCGCGGACGCGGGCGTGGGCGCGGGGGCCGGGGCCGGGGTGCCCTCCCTCAGCGTGCCGGTGCTGGGCACCGGCGCCGGACACGACGCCGGGATCCTCTCCGACGCGATCCCGACCGCCATGCTGTTCGTGCGCAACCCCACCGGGGTCTCGCACTCCCCGGCGGAGTTCGCCGAGGAGGACGACTGTGTCGCCGGGGTCCTCGCCCTGACCGACGTCCTGGAAGGACTGGCCTGCCGGTGACCACCTCCCCCACACCTCTTGTCGGGTCGGCGCCGGAGGCGCGCGTGTGGTGGCTGGAGCACGCCTGGCTCGGCGACCACGTCGAACCCGGCGTCACCCTCACCACCGCCGGCGGCCGGATCACCGCCGTCACCACCGGCCCGGCCGGCCCCGCGGCGCCGTCCGGGCCCCCGCCCGGCGCGACCGTGCTGCGCGGCCTCACCCTGCCCGGCCTGGCCAACGCGCACAGCCATGCCTTCCACCGGGCCCTGCGCTCCACCGTGCAGATCGGCTCCGGCACGTTCTGGACCTGGCGCGACCTGATGTACCGCACCGCCCAGCACCTCACCCCCGACAACTACTTCGCCCTCGCGCGCGCCGTCTACGCCGAGATGGCGCTGGCCGGGATCACGGCCGTCGGCGAGTTCCACTACGTGCACCACCAGCGCGACGGCGTCCCCTACGCCGATCCCAACGCCATGGGCGAGGCTCTGATCGCCGCCGCCCGCGAGGCCGGCGTCCGCATCACCCTCCTCGACACCGCCTACCTCTCCGCCGGCTTCGGCGCCCCGCCCGAACCCCACCAACGGCGCTTCTCCGACGGCACCGCCGAAGCATGGGCCGAACGCGTCGACGCCCTCAAGGTCCCCGTCGGCGCCGACCCGGACGCGGTGCTGATCGGCGCGGCCGTGCACTCCGTGCGCGCCGTCCCCGCCGACCAGCTCGGCACCGTCGCCGACTGGGCCCGGGACCGGGGCGCGCCGCTGCACGTGCACCTGTCGGAGCAGACCGCCGAGAACGACGCCTGCCAGGCCGCCCACGGCCGCACCCCCACCCGGCTCCTCGCCGACCACGGGGTGCTCGGCCCGCACACCACCGGCGTCCACAACACGCACCTCACCGACGAGGACATCGCCCTCATCGGCTCCACCGGCACCGGCACCTGCATGTGCCCCACCACCGAACGCGACCTCGCCGACGGCATCGGCCCGGCCCGTGCCCTGCAACGCGCCGGCAGCCCGCTGTCCTTGGGCAGCGACAGCCACGCCGTCGTGGACCTCTTCGAGGAGGCCCGCGCGATGGAGCTGAACGAACGGCTGCGCTCGCGCACCCGGGGCCACTGGACGGCCGCCGCCCTCCTCGCCGCCGCCTCCCGCGACGGACACGCCGCGCTCGGCCGGCCGGACGCGGGCACCCTGGAGGTGGGCCGGCTCGCCGACTTCACCACCCTCGCCCTCGACACGGTCCGCACCGCCGGAGCGCTGCCGCGACTGGGCGCCGAGACGGCCGTGTTCGCGGGCAGCGCGGCGGACGTGCGGCACACGGTGGTGGGCGGCCGACACCTCGTGCGCGACGGGCTGCACACGAGCGTGCCCGACGTGGCCGCCGCCCTGACGGAGGCCATCGCGGCCCTGCGGTGAGCCGCTGAGCCGGCGGGACGGTCGGGGCGGGGTCGTGTTTCACGTGAAACGGGCTGTTTCACGTGAAACACGACCGGCCGGCGCGCGGACGGGGGCACGGGGCGGGGCAGGGGGCGGTCCGAGCGGTGTTCGAGTGGGGCCCTCCGCGCGCCGCGTACCGTCCCGGGCGTACGGCCCGCAGCACCCCGTAGCGTCCGTCCAGACGAACACACGCACGCACCGGAGCACGCACACGCGCACCACCCGTACCAGCCGCACCGCCGGCACCACCGGCACCGCGCCGCGCCCGGCCCGTGCCCCGGTCCCGCCCCCGCACCACCACCCTCACCGCCACCCTCACCACCGTCCGGCCCCGCCACGCCCGCCCTCGCCCGTACCCCCGCGACCCTCGTCACCGCGCGCCGAAGGAGACCCCGACCCCGTGCACACCCTCCACGCCCCCGTCCCGCCCCACCACGCGGGCGACCCGGGTGCCACCACCCTCATCCGTGACATCGGGCTGCTCGTCACCAACGACCCCGCCCACCCCGCCGGCGACGGCTCCCCGCTCGGGCTGATCCCCGACGCCGCCCTCGTCCTCGACGGCGAGACGGTGGCCTGGGTCGGCCGCACCGCCGACGCCCCCGACTGCGACGTGGCCGTCTCCGTCGAAGGCCGCGCCGTGATCCCCGGCTTCGTCGACTCCCACTCCCACCTCGTGTTCGCGGGCGACCGCACCGCCGAGTTCAACGCCCGCATGTCCGGGCGCGCCTACTCCGCCGGCGGCATCCGCACCACCGTGGCCGCGACCCGCGCCGCGAGCGACGAGGAACTGGAGGCCAACCTCGTCCGCCTCCTCGCCGAGGCCCGCCGCCAGGGCACCACCACGATGGAGACCAAGTCCGGCTACGGCCTCACCGTGGACGACGAGGTCCGCGCCCTGCGGATCGCCGCCGCCCACACCGAGGAGGTCACCTACCTCGGCGCGCACGTGGTCTCCCCCGACTACGCCGAGGACCCCGCCGGCTACGTCAAGCTCGTCACCGGCGAGATGCTGGAGCTGTGCGCCCCGCACGCCCGCTGGGTCGACGTGTTCTGCGAACGCGGGGCCTTCGACGGGGACCAGGCCCGCGAGATCCTCACCGCCGGCGCCGCCGCCGGCCTGATCCCGCGCGTGCACGCCAACCAGCTCGGCCCCGGGCCCGGCGTGCTGCTCGCCGTCGAACTCGGCGCGGCCTCCGCCGACCACTGCACCCACCTCACCGACGCCGACGTGGACGCCCTCGCCCAGGCCGCCGACACCACCGTGGCCACACTGCTGCCCGGCGCCGAGTTCTCGACGCGCGCCGTGTGGCCCGACGCGCGGCGGCTGCTCGACGCGGGCGCGACCGTGGCCCTGTCCAGCGACTGCAACCCCGGCTCCTCCTTCACCAGCTCCATGTCCTTCTGCGTGGCCCTGGCCGTCCGCGACATGCGGATGACCCCGGACGAGGCCCTGTGGTCGGCGACGGCGGGCGGCGCGCGGGCGCTGCGGCGGGAGGACGTGGGCGGGCTGCGGGTCGGGGGCCGGGCCGACCTGGCCGTGCTGGACGCGCCCAGCCACGTGCACCTCGCCTACCGCCCGGGCGTCCCGCTGGTCACGGCGGTCTGGCAGCGGGGCGTGCGCGTGGCCTGACGCCCGTCGCCCCACCCGCCCCGCCGTCCCGCCGTCGTGTGCCGGGGCGGTGGGGCGGTGGTGCGTCCGGGGCTCGGTCAGGGGCGGGTGTAGGTGCGGGTGATGATCTCCAGGTTGTGGCCGTCCGGGGCGTCGAAGTAGACGCCCCGGCCGCCGAAGAGACGGTTGACCGCGTCGGGTTCGGTGTGCGCCGGGTCGGCGTAGTGGGTGACGCCGAGGGCGCGGATCCGGGCCAAGGCCGCGTCGAAGGCCGCGTCCGGGATCAGGAACGCGTAGTGCTGCGGCTGGATCGGCTCGCCGCGCAGCTCGTACACGTCGAGCGTGACCCCGTCGGCCAGGCGCACGGGCAGGAAGGGGCCGAAGGGGGCCTCGACGGTCAGGCCGAGGACGTGGGCGAGGAACTCGGCGGTGACGGCGCGGTCGGAGGCGTGCACGACCGTGTGGTCCAGCCGCACCGCCGGCCCGGCCGGCTCGGGCCACGCGGGCACGGGACGGGAGACCGGCGCGGGCCGGGCGGGTCCGGGCGCGGGCTTCGGGGCGGCGGTGGACGGGCGCGGGGACGCGGGAGCCGGCTTCGGAGCGTCGGCGTCGGGGGTCGCGGGGGTGGTGGGGGTGGTGGGCTCGGGCATGGTGGGGCCGTCTTTCGCGGGGCGCGCGGGGTCCGGCGGGCGGGGGTCCGGCGCGCGGGCGGGCGTGGTCGTCCCTCGGCGGGCGAGGGGAGGCGCGGCGGCGACGGGAGGTCGCGGGCGCGGGGGAGGAACGACGGGGACGGCGGGGCGCGGGGGCGGCCGGCCCCGTCCCGCCCGGGGCTCACGCCGAGGCCGGGCGTCCGTCTCGTGCACGGCCCAAGGCCGACCCGGCAGTCATGCGCCCGAGCGTAACGAGGGGGCCGGTGATCGACAACGGAGATCGTCATCTCGCGGCGTCCGTGGGGGTCTTGGGGAGGCCCGGGGGAGGGGGCGAGCGGGCGGTGTCGGGTCTCTTCCCTCCGGTGGGTCCCGGGCGTACCTTGAGCCACCGATCTGACAAACCGTCAGTAAACATGGCGGTGCCCGCGTCCCGAGGGGAAGTCCAGACGTGTCCATCCGCAAGCACACCACCGCGCTCGCCCTGGCCGGCGCCGCGACGCTGGCGGGGCCGGCGACGCTGCTGCTCCTGGCCACTCCGGCCCACGCCCAGGTCGTCGACGTCAAGTACGACTGCAAGACCCCGATCGGCGACAAGTCCGCCGTCTCGCCCATCGACATCAAGGCGGAGAAGGACGGCGCGGGCTACAAGCTCACCATGTCCTTCCAGAAGGGCGTCTCCTCCAGCCCCATCGACCTCGGCCCCGGCGCGATGAGCCCCAGCGCCGTCATCAAGGCGGGCGGCGCGGACGACGCGAGCGTGCCCGTCGCCGGCCCCGCCAACAGCGCCGTCGTCCCGGCCAACGCGCCGATCAAGATCAGCGACCTGTCGGGCACGTACACCCCCAAGGCCAGTGGCAAGGTCACCTTCACGGCGGGCGTGCTGACCATCAAGGCCATGGGCACGACCACCACGTGCACCCCCGGCAACAGCCCGGGCCCCTCGCTCGAACTCGACGTGACCGCGGCGGGCGGCGGCGGGACGGACGGCGGGGCGACGGCCGGGGCGACCGCCGGGGCGACCGCCGGGGCCGGACAGCAGAACCTGCCGCAGACCGGACCCGCCGACTCCGCCCTCGCGCTCGGCACCCTCGGCGCGACCGTGGTCCTCGTCGGCGCGGGCGGTGTCCTCTGGCTGACCCGACGCGGCCGCACCACGCGGATCTGACCCATGACCCCGCCCCCACCGCACCCGACCCCCACCGGCCCCCCCGGCCCCGCCCCGAACCCCCGTCCGACCCCCGCCACCGCCGAACCCACCTGCACCCGGGACGACGTGCCGGTCACCGCCCCGAACCCCCGTCCGGCCCACGCCACCGCCGAGCCCACTCCCAGGCGGGGCGACGCGCCGGTCGCGTCCCCGAATCCCCGTCCGGCCCCGGCCACTGCCGAACCCACTTCCACGCGGGGCGACGTGCCGGTCGCCGCCCCGAACCCCCGTCCGGCCCCCGCCACCGCCGAACCCACTCCCACGTGGGGCGACGTGCCGGTCGCCGCCCCCGCTCCCGCTCCCGTTCCCGTTCCCGCGTCCGGGGCCGGGCCGACGGCCGGCGGTGCGCTTTTGCCGCGCGCCGGGGCGGGTCCGGACGGCGGCGCGCCCGCCGGTGCCGACGCGTCTCGCCTCGGCTTCGGGGGCGGGCACGGGGGTGCGGCCCCCGGTGGTTCGTTGGCGCGTCGGCGTCGGCGGCGGGCCGTGCGCGGTCGGGGTGGGCGGGTCGCCGGGGTGGTGGTCGGGCTCGGGACCGTGCTCGGCGCCCTCGGGCTGCTCGCCGGCCCGACCGCCCAGGCCGCGCCCACACCCTCCGCGCCCACACCGTCCGCGCCCACACCGTCCGCGCCCACACCCTCCGCACCCGCCCCGCCCGCGCCGTCCGGCGCCGCGCCGAACGGCGCCACGGGTGCGGACGGACAGGGCGCGGGCGCCGGCGCGGGCTGGACCGCCGAACCCGAGGGTGGCGCCGTCCGGCGCCCCGTCGTCCGCCTGAACGGGCCCGCCGGCACCGTCCTCGCCGACCGGCTCACCCTCACCAACCCCGCCGCCGAACCCCGCACCCTCACCCTCCGCCCGGCCGCCGCCGGCACCGCCGAGGACCCGGCCGGCTCGGCCGACGCGGTGGCCTGGGTCAGCCTGGGCGAGGCCCGCACCGTCACCGTGCCCGGCGCGACCCGCGCGGTGGTCCCGTTCACGGTCACCGTGCCCGCCGACGCCCGCCCCGGGGACCGCGCCCTGGAACTCGTCGTCACCGACGGGGTCCGGGACACCGTCGTGCCCCTCGCCCTCACCGTCACCGGGCCCGCACTCGCCGCGCTCACCGTCGAGGACGTGCGCGTCACCGGCCAGGGCGCCGGCACCCGCGTCACCTACACCCTCGCCAACCGGGGCACGGTGCCGCTGGCCCCCGAGGTCACCGTCACCGCCGACGGGCTCTTCGGCGACCCCGAGGCCGGCCCCCGCGCCCCCCGCGAACCCGCGCTCGCCCCCGGCCGCCGCGTCACCCGCACCCTCGCCTGGCCCGACGCGACCGGCCCCGACCGCGTCACCCTCACCCTCACCGCGACCGCCCCCGGCGCCCGTGCCGAGGCCCACACCCGCACCTGGCTGCTGCCGGGCACGGCGGGTTGGGGCGTGCTGCTCCTCGCCCTCGGCGTGGCGGGCGTCCCCGTCGGCATCGTCACGGCGCGCCGTCGCCGAGCCCGCGCGACCGCGTGGGACGCCGAACTCGACGCGGCCCTCGCCCCGCCCCATCCACCCGCACCCGTCCCCCGCCGCACCCCGACCGGACCGCACCGGCGCCCCGCCCCGGCCGCCGCGCCGGTACGGAACACCCCGGCCGTCACCACCGCCACGGGCGCGCCCACGCCGAACCCGACCACGCCTCGACGCCCCAACGGGAACCCCGTGCCCGTCGCGCACCCCGAACCCCAGGCCACACCGGCCCCCGCCCGCCCCCGGGCCACACAGGCCGCCACCCGGCCCCAGGCCATACCGGCCGCTGCCGCTGTCACTGTGGGGGCCGCGGACGGCGGTCCGGGGACGACGACTCGCGCGGCCGCCGACGCGTCGGCCGCTGCCGGTTCGACAGCGAGAGGCGTCGTGGCCGGTCCGCGCACAGGCGGCACGCAGGCGCCGGCTCCCGCCTGTCCGGCAGGGGCCGCCTTGGACGGCGCTCCGGGAACGGACGTCGCGAGGAGGCCGGTTCACCCGGCCGTCGACGCTTCGGCCTCCGCGCGTCCGACGGCGGGGCCCACGGCGGTGGGTCCGCGCACGGGCGGCGCGGCGATGCCGTCCCGCGCGGCGGTGGCAGGCGCGGCGCCCGCCGCTTCGACGGCTCCCGCCGCCTCGACGGCTCCCGCCGGTTCGGCCGGGGCGGTCTTGGCCGGTGGTCCGGGAACGGACGCCGCAGGGACACCGGTTCACCCGGCCGTCGACGCTTCGGCCTCCGCGCGTCCGGCGGCGGGGCTCACGGTGGCCGGTCCGCACATGGGCGGCGCGGCGATGCCGGCTCCCGCCGGTTCGGCCGGGGCGGCCTTGGCCGGTGGTCCGGGAACGGACGCCGTGAGGAGGCCGGTTCACTCGGCCGTCGACGCGGCCCTCGCTCGTCCGGCGGCGGGGCTCACGGTGGCCGGTCCGCACATGGGCGGCGCGGCGATGCCGGCTCCCGCCGGTTCGGCCGGGGCGGCCTTGGCCGGTGGTCCGGGAACGGACGCCGTGAGGACGCCGGTTCACTCGGCCGTCGACGCGGCCCTCGCTCGTCCGGCGGCGGGGCTCATGGCGGCCGGTCCGCACACGGGCGGCGCGGCGATGCCGTCCCGCGCGGCGGTGGCAGACCCGGTGGCCGCCGGGGACGGCGGCCCGGGGCCGGTACTCGCCGGGGCGGCGGCCGGGGCGGTGGCCGGGGTCGGGGATGGTGACGCGGCGACGGTGGTGTTGTTCGACGTGATCCTCACCGTCGGTGACGGGCCCGTCTTCGGCGGTCGGATCGCCCCCGCCGCCCCGCGCCTGACCACGCCCAGGGCCCTGCCCGCCGCGCCGGTCGCCGCCGACCCGCGTGCCCTCCCCGCGCTCCGCACCGCGTCCGACGCGGTCACGGCATCCGAAATGCCCGCCGCACCCACCCCGTCCGCCGAAGCCACCGCACCCGCCCCGCCCACCGCAGGGGCCGGTCCCGGTGGCAAGGAGGGGCGGGGGCGGCGGCGGTTTGGGCGGCATGCGGCGGGGCGGCATCGGCCCGGTCGGGTCGAGGCCCGCGCGGCCGATCGGTCCGGCCCACCGGCGGTCTCGGCGGGGCCGGCGTCCGGCGTCCCGGGGGTGCCGGGACGCGAGTCGGGCCCCGAGGGCCCGGCGCACCCCGACCACGAGCTGACGGGAGCCACCAGGTGAGCCGCACAGACCCGATCCGCCGGGCGTCGCGACGGGAGCGGGCCCCGCGCGGCCGGAACGGGGTCCGGGCCCCGCGGACCGGGCCCGTGCCCCCGCCCCGCGCGTCCCGGCGCACGCTCCGGGCCGGGCTGCTCGCCGTGCCGGCCGTGCTCGTCCTGCTCGTCCTGTTCGGGCCCGGCGTCCTCGCCGGGTCCGCCGCGCCCCGGGCCGCCGAGCCGCCGCCCAAGGCGGCCCTCTCGCTGCCCGAGGTCGCCAAGGGCACCGACGTGACGGTCAGCGGCAGCGGCTGGAAGGCCGGCAGCCTCGTGATGCTGCTGCTGTGCGGGCAGAACATGATCGGCGGCACCAACGCGTGCGCGAACGCCGAGGGCAACGCCGTCGTCGTCGGCGGTGACGGCACCTTCCGGGCCCCGCTGCCCGTGGGCGCCCCGCCCAAGCCCTGCCCGTGCGTGGTGAACGTGTCCTCCGTCAACGGCGGCCAGGAGGGCCTGTCGCTGCCGCTGCGGATCACCAACCACCCCACCGCCCCCCTGCCCGCCGAGGGCGGCACCCCCCGGCTCGCCGTGCTCACCGGGCTCCGGCTGGAGGGCGAGGACGGGGTGCTCACCTGGTTCGGCGCCCCGCCCGAACGCCGGGTGGTGATCACGGTCGGCAACCTCGGCACGGGCGCCGTCCGCGACCCCGTGTTCCAGGTCGGCGTCGGCGACGGGGTGCTCGCCCCCACGTGGGAGGAGCAGGAGTGGAAGGGCGAGATCAAGCCTGGCGGTAAGGCCGAGGTGGTGCTGAAGGTCGAACTGGGCGCGGGGGCGCACGGTGATCACGAGGTGTCCGTGAAGTACGGGGACACGGTGCTCGCGGGTCAGCCCTGGCGGGTGGACCGCCCGTACGGGGTGCTGTTGTTCTGGGTGCTGCTGTTCCTCGTGGTGCCCACCGCCCTGTTCCGGATCGGGATGGCCGTCGTGGACCGGGTGTCGCCGCGCGGCGGCGGGCCGGCCCGTGCGGCCGGGGTGCGGGTGGTCGGCGGCTCGCGGCGGCTGCGGCCCGCGACCCTCCCGCCCGCGACCCTCCCGCCCGCGCCCGTGCCCCCCGCGGCCCCCGGGCCCGCCTCGCCGCCGCCCGGCGGCCGGCACCGGGGCGCGGAACGCGGCGGCAGGCCCCCCGCGCCCGCGTCCGGGCACCCGGCCACGCCCGTGTCCGCCGCTCCGCCCCCGGGCTCCGAGGCCGTCACGACGCGGCTGCCCCGGATCCCGCGCGGCCGGCCCGGCCGCCGCCCGTCGGCCCCGCCGACCCCCGAGACCACCACGGCTGTCCTGCCGTGGTTCACCCCGGACAGCGACCCGAGTGCGTCATCCGAGGCTCCGGCGAGCTCCGCACCGTCCGAAGACCGTCCGACGACGAAGGGACACCAGTGAAGAACCGACGGAGGATGAGCGCGGCCGGTGCCGCGCTGATGCTCGGCGGGGCGGGAATCCTGCTTTCGGCAAGTCCCGCCATGGCCGCCGAGGTGACCTTCAAGACCGAGTGCATCCCGCCTTCGATCTCCGGTCTGCCCCCGATCCAGGGGGAGACCACCGTGTCGATCACGGCCCCGGCCACGGCCAAGGTCGGCGACACCGTCGACGTGACGTGGAAGACGACGAAGGCCGCGTCGAAGAACCCCGACGTGCTGGACCTGAACGCGAACGTGGTCCAGCCGAGCGGCACGCTGAAGGTGGGCGGGGCGCAGAGCGGCGAGGTCGCCGTGCAGGGGCCCCGGCAGAACCCGCCGATCCCCAAGGGGCAGCCGATGCAGCTGTCCGAGATGAAGGGGAAGCTGAAGATCGAGAAGGCGGGGGACATCACCCTCACGCCCGACAAGTACACGATCAACGTCAACCAGATCATGACCACCGAGACGAAGTGCGCCCCGAAGGAGGCCCCGGGGGTCGGCGCGACGATCAAGGTGGAGGGCGGGTCCGGTTCCACGGCCGGGACGACCTCCGGGACGACCTCGGGCACCACCTCCGGGACCACGTCGGGCACCACGTCCGGCACCACCTCGGGGACGACGTCCGGCACGACCAGCGGGACCACCTCCGGCACGACGTCCGGGACCACCTCCGGGACCACCGCCGGGAACGGCGGCGGGCAGACGGACTTCCCCGGCAAGGCCGTGAACGTGAAGTTCGACTGCGGTTCCGTCGTGCCCGGGGGCATCACCACCCCGGTCACGATCAACGCGAAGAAGAACTCCTCCGGCGCCTACGACCTCACGGTCAAGACGGCCAAGGACGCCATGAAGGCGCCCGTGCCGCTGCCCGCGGGGGCGTTGAAGCCCACGCTCACGATCAAACTGGGCGGCGCGGACTCGGGCACCGTGACGGTGTCCGGGCCCGGAAACTCCGCGCCGATCGGGCAGGGCGAGGGCGTCACGCTCAGCGACATGACCGGCAGCTACAAGCCGGGCAAGACCGGCAAGACCACCCTCAGCCCCGGTGACATGAAGATCGACGTCAACATGGGCGGGGCGCCGATCCCCGTGGACTGCAAGGCGAGCAGCACCGGGGTCTCCCTGGAGCTGGACACGACGGCGCAGCCCGGCGGCTCCGGTTCGACCACGAACGGGACCACCACCGGCACCACGACCGGGACCACCACCGGGACCACGACGGGCACGACCACCGGCGCCACCGGCGGCACCCTGCCCAACACGGGCGCCGAGGACGACGGCGGGATCAAGGCCCTCGGGCTCGTCGCCGGCACGGTGATCCTGCTCGGCGGCGCGGTCTTCACCTTCACCCCGTGGCGGCGACTGCGCGGCGGCGACCGGAGCTGACCCCGCACCCCGTACCACCCCGTACCACCCCGTACGCCCCGCACCATCCCGTACGGCGAGGAGGCCCCCGCACACCGTCCGGTGTGCGGGGGCCTCCTCACGTGCGCGGGGCGACGTGCGTCAGTGGACGCCACCCATGAGCGGCTGGACCTTCTTGCGGTACATGAAGATCGCGATGCCCGCGAGCGCGGCCAGCAGGCCCTGGCTGGCGAACCAGCCCTGGGAGTCCGTGGGCGCGCCCAGCAGCTGGAGCAGGGCGATCGTGGAGTCGCCGGCGGTGACGGCGAGGAAGAACACGCCCATCATCTGCGAGGCGTACTTCTGCGGCGCCAGCTTCGTGGTCAGCGACAGGCCGACCGGGGAGAGGCACAGCTCGCCGACGGTCTGGATGAAGTACACGCCGACCAGCCACATCGGGCTGACCTTGCCGTCGGCCGCGACGCCCTGCGCCATCATCATGATGCCGAAGGAGACACCGATCATGACCAGCGCGAAGGAGAACTTCACGAGGGTGCTCGGCTCCTTGCCGCGGCGCGAGAGGAACACCCAGAAGAAGGCGAACAGCGGCGCCAGGGCCATCACGTACAGCGGGTTCAGCGACTGGTACCAGCTCGCCGGGAAGTCGAACCCGAACAGCGTGGACTCGGTGCTGTCCTTCGCGAACAGGGCCAGCGTGGAGCCGGTCTGGTCGTAGATCGCCCAGAAGATCGCGGCGGCGACGAAGAACCACACGTACGCCGACATGCGGGACTGCTCGTCGGTGCTGAGGTCGCGGTCGCGCTTGATGCGGATCAGGGCCCAGGCCGGGAGGATCAGGCCCGCGATCGTCAGCGGCCACAGGGCGTAGTTGATCGTGAAGATGCCTGCGAGGCCGATGATCGCGTAGGCGGCGACGGCGACGCCCAGCCAGATCAGGCCCTTCTTGAGCACGGAGGACTTCTGCTCGGCGGTCAGCGGGTCCGGGACCTGGTTGGAGACCGGGTTCAGGTGGCGGAAGCCGAAGAAGTAGAAGACCAGGCCGAGCGCCATGCCGACACCGGCCATGGCGAAGCCGAGGTGCCAGTTGACCTTCTGGCCGACCCAGCCGACGGTCAGCGGGGCGATGAAGGCACCGAGGTTGATGCCCATGTAGAAGATCGTGAAGCCGCCGTCGCGACGCGGGTCGTTCTTGTCGCGGTAGAGCTGGCCGACCATCGTGGAGATGTTGGCCTTCAGCACGCCCGAACCGGCGGCGATGAGCGCCAGGCCGATGAAGAACGAGACGGTGGCGGGCACGGCCAGCAGGAAGTGGCCGGTCATGATCACGACACCGGCGACGGCCACGGCCTTGCGGGCGCCCCAGACGCGGTCACCGAGCCATCCGCCCGGGAGGGCGAGGAGGTAGACCATCGCGTTGTAGACGGAATAGATCGCGACGGCCGTCGCGTCGTTCATTCCGAGACCACCGTCGGCCACGTTCGTGGCCAGGTAGAGCACGAGCAGCGCGCGCATGCCGTAGAAGCTGTAGCGCTCCCACATCTCGGTCATGAAAAGAAAGGCGAGGCCGCTCGGGTGGCCCAGGAAGGTCTTCTCGGGCGCGTTGTTCGCCTTCGAATCCGCCGTCAGGCTGGAAGCCATGGTCGATCCTTGCTTGCTCGGGACGCGTCGCTTCGTGAGCGATGTGCCGCGCCCGGTCGAGGGGTGGCCGGCACCGGCCGATGAGCCCTCCACCCCACGCCCGGGGGTCACGTCGCGTTGCGGGCGACGAAGGGGAACTCACCACCGGGATCCACGCCCTGCCACGCACCATCGCGCGCAGGGCCCGGCCCACAGGTCATTCACTGTCGTTCGGCCGAACGGCCATTCCGCGGGAATGTCCGACCGACCTTCTACAGAAACGGAGACCTTTGTGATCGTTTTACGGCACAAAGATCTCCGAGGTAGTGCATCAGGCGTCTCGCCACCATACGACACGACAGGGCGGGATATGGAAGGACTTGAGAGATGGATCACAGGTCGAACGGGAACCGTTCCACGGTATTCGAAGGTCCGTAATACCCCTTGATAATAGATCCGGAGGTCCTTTGGGCGCCTGTCGCGGCACAGCCCGGGACACGCCCGCGTCGGACTACCATCACCCACATGACGCGTGTACTGCTCGCCGAGGACGACGCCTCCATCTCCGAACCACTGGCCCGCGCCCTGCGGCGCGAAGGCTACGAGGTGGAGGTCCGCGAGGACGGACCCACCGCGCTCGACGCGGGACTGCAAGGCAGCGTCGACCTGGTCGTCCTGGACCTCGGGCTGCCCGGGATGGACGGCCTGGAGGTGGCCCGCAGACTGCGGGCCGAGGGCCACGGGTTCCCCATCCTCGTGCTGACCGCCCGCGCCGACGAGGTGGACACCGTCGTCGGCCTCGACGCCGGCGCCGACGACTACGTCACCAAGCCCTTCCGGCTCGCCGAGCTGCTCGCCCGGGTCCGGGCCCTGCTGCGGCGCGGCGCCGCCGAGCAGGCCCAGGCGCCGGCCACCCACGGGGTGCGGATCGACGTGGAGTCGCACCGCGCCTGGATGGGCGACGAGGAGCTCCAGCTCACCGCGAAGGAGTTCGACCTGCTGCGCGTCCTGGTCCGTGACGCCGGCCGCGTCGTCACCCGCGACCAGCTCATGCGCGAGGTCTGGGACACCACCTGGTGGTCCTCCACCAAGACCCTCGACATGCACATCTCCTGGCTCCGCAAGAAGCTCGGCGACGACGCGGCCAACCCCCGCTACATCGCCACCGTGCGCGGGGTCGGCTTCCGCTTCGAGAAGAGCTGACCGCACCCGCGCGCCACACCCACGACACCCACCACGACCGTGCGGCCGCCGGCCGGGCCGGGACCGGACCCGGCCCGGCCGGCCGACCCGCCGCCGAGCGTGAGGAACCCCCCGCACCGCCATGCGTCGCCGCCTGATCAACTCCACGCTCGCCGTGGTCCTCGTCGTCATCGCCGTGTTCGGCGTCTCCCTGGTCATCGTGGAGACCCGCACGATCACCACCAGCGCCCAGGAGAGCGTCGAATCCGAGGCGGTCCGCCTCCTCGGCGTCGTCGAGGCCGGGATGCTCGACCAGCGTCAGGACGACGGGCCGCAGGAGCCCGCCCCGCTGCCCACCCAGATCACCACCGGCCGGCACGCCGTGATCCGCCTGCCCGGCAAACCCGCCGCCACCCTCGGCAAGCCCATCGACGGCAGCGTCATCCGCCGCACCGAGACCGGCGAGCACGGCATCAGCGTCACCGTCGAGGAGTCCCGCACGGCCGTCACCCAGGAGGTCTGGCGCACCCTCGCCGTGGTCGGCGCCGTCTCCCTGCTCGCCGTCGTGGCCGCCGTCCTCCTCGCCGTCCGGCAGGGCAACCGGCTCGCCTCCCCGCTCACCGACCTCGCCGAGACCGCCGAACGCCTCGGCTCCGGCGACCCCCGGCCCCGGCACCGCCGCTACGGGGTGCCCGAACTCGACCGGGTCGCCGACGTGCTCGACTCCAGCGCCGAACGCATCGCGCGGATGCTCACCGCCGAACGCCGACTCGCCGCCGACGCCTCCCACCAGCTCCGCACCCCGCTGACCGCCCTGTCCATGCGGCTGGAGGAGATCACCGTCACCGACGACCTCGCCACCGTCCGCGAGGAGGCCACGATCGCGCTCACGCAGGTGGAACGCCTCACCGACGTGGTCGAACGGCTGCTCACCAACTCGCGCGACCCCCGCACCGGCTCCGCCGTCCCCTTCGACCTCGACGAGGTCGTCAAACAACAGGTCGAGGAGTGGCGGCCCGCCTACCGCAGCGCCGGCCGCGCCGTGGTCCGCTCCGGCAAGCAGGGGATGCGGGCCGTCGGCACCCCCGGAGCCGTCTCCCAGGTGCTCGCCACCCTCATCGAGAACTCCCTCATGCACGGCGGCGGCACCGTCGCCATCCGCAGCCGCGTCACCGGCAACCAGGCCGTCATCGAGGTCACCGACGAGGGCGCCGGCGTCCCCGCCGACCTCGGCAACCGGATCTTCGAGCGGACCATCAGCGGCCGCAACTCCACCGGCATCGGCCTCGCCGTCGCCCGCGACCTCGCCGAGGCCGACGGCGGCCGCCTGGAACTCCTCCAGGCCAGCCCGCCGATCTTCGCCCTCTTCCTCAGCCGCACCGCCCCCGCACCGGCCCCGGAGCCGGAACCCACCGTCCGCTGAGCACGAGGACGGGGGCGAGGACGAGGCGCCGGGCTCAGCCCCGCGCCGGGGCCGGCAGCGGCGGCTGCGGGTCGGCCGGCGCGGGCACCCCCGGCGCCCCCGACACTCCCTGCGCCCCCGACACCTCCGGCGCGGGCAGCGCCTTGAACACCCAGGTCCGGTAGGACCAGAACCGGAACACCGTCGCGAGCCCGATCCCCAGGAACTTGAACAGGTTGTTCTGCCACGGGGAATCCAGGCCCAGCCCGTACACCGCCCCGTACAGCAGCCCGTTCTCGATCACGAGCCCCAGCGCGCTGAACGCCAGGAACAGCCCCAGCTCCCGTCCCCGCGCCGCCGACGAGGCCCGGTCGCGGTACGCGAAGTACCGGAACCCCAGGTAGTTGCCGACGATCGCGACCACCGTGGCTATCACGCTGGTCCGCACCACGGCCAGGTCCGTCGTGTGCCGCAGCAGGTTGAACACGCCCAGGTTCACCAGCACCCCGAGCCCGCCGACCGCGCCGAACCGGGCGACCTCACGCACCAGGCCGCGCCCGCGCGCGAGGAGTCCCTCGCCGCCCGTCTCGCCGCTCATCGGCCCTCAGCTCCCGTCGTCGTGTGTCGTGCCGCGCCCGCCCCCACGGGTGGACCCGGCCATGTTAAGTGTCCGCCCCGCCCCCCGTCCGCGCCTTCCGGGCCCGCACCCCCGGGGTCCGGGCCGCGCCCGGCCGGCCGTTACCCTGGGGCGCGTGACGTTCCCGGTAGTCGGCATGGTCGGCGGCGGACAGCTCGCCCGCATGACCCACGAGGCGGGCATCCCCCTCGGCATCAGATTCAAGATCCTCAGTGACACCCCGCAGGACTCCGCGGCGCAGGTCGTCGGCGACGTCGTCATCGGCGACTACCGCGACCTGGAGACGCTGCGCGCCTTCGCGCGCGACTGCGACGTGATCACCTTCGACCACGAGCACGTGCCCACCGAACACCTGCGGGCCCTGGAAGCGGACGGCATCCCCGTCCGCCCGGGGCCCGACGCGTTGGTGCACGCCCAGGACAAGGGGGTGATGCGGGCCCGCCTCGACGAGATCGGCGCCCCCTGCCCCCGCCACCGCATCGTCGCCGACCCGGCGGACGCCGCCGCGTTCGCCGCCGAGGGCGACGGCTTCCCGATCATCCTCAAGACCGTGCGCGGCGGCTACGACGGCAAGGGCGTCTGGTTCGTCCGCTCCGCCGACGACCCCGGCGCCGCCGACGCCTTCCGCGCCGGCGTGCCCGTCCTCGCCGAGGAACGGGTCGACTACGCGCGCGAACTCGCCGCGAACGTGGTCCGCTCCCCGCACGGGCAGGCCGTCGCCTACCCCGTCGTTGAATCCGTGCAGGTCGACGGCGTGTGCGACACGGTCATCGCCCCCGCCCCGAACCTCTCCGAGGAACTCGCGGGCGAGGCCCAGGCCCTCGCCCTGCGGATCGCCGACGAACTCGGCGTGACCGGCCACCTCGCCGTCGAGCTCTTCGAGACCCGCGACGGGCGGATCCTCGTCAACGAACTGGCCATGCGCCCCCACAACTCCGGGCACTGGACCCAGGACGGGTCCATGACCAGCCAGTTCGCCAACCACCTGCGCGCCGTCCTCGACCTCCCGCTGGGCGACCCCCGCCCGCGCGCCCCCTGGACGGTCATGGCCAACGTGCTCGGCGGGGACTACCCCGACATGTACGCCGCGTACCTCCACTGCATGGCCCACGACCCGCGCCTGAAGATCCACATGTACGGCAAGGACGTGAAACCCGGCCGCAAGGTCGGCCACGTCAACACCTACGGCGACGACCTGCACGATGTGCTGGAACGAGCACGCCACGCAGCCGGCTACCTCAGAGGAACGATCACCGAATGAGCACCACCCCCCTCGTCGGCATCGTCATGGGCTCGGACTCCGACTGGCCCGTCATGGAGGCCGCCGCCCAGGCGCTCGACGAGTTCGACATCGCCCACGAGGTCGACGTCGTCTCCGCCCACCGCATGCCGCACGAGATGATCGCCTACGGCGAGCAGGCCGCCGAGCGGGGGCTGAAGGCGATCATCGCCGGCGCCGGCGGCGCCGCCCACCTCCCCGGCATGCTCGCCTCCGTCACCCCCCTGCCCGTCATCGGCGTCCCCGTCCCGCTGAAGTACCTCGACGGCATGGACTCCCTGCTGTCCATCGTGCAGATGCCCGCCGGGGTCCCCGTCGCCACCGTCTCCATCGGCGGCGCCCGCAACGCCGGTCTGCTCGCCGCCCGGATCCTCGCCGCCCACGATCCCGAGCTGCTGGCCCGGATGCGCGAGTTCCAGACCGAACTGAACGAGCAGGCCACCGAGAAGGGCAAGCGGCTGCGCGCCAAGGCCGCCGGCGGCGACACCTTCGGATTCGGCAAGTGAGCGCCCCCGTGAACACCCCCGCCGGCACCCACCCCGACGCCGCCGCCCACCTCGACGAGGCCCGCGCCCACCTCGCCGAACACCCCGTCGTCGACGGCCACAACGACCTGCCGTGGGCGCTGCGCGAACAGGTCCGCTACGACCTCGACCGCTGCGACATCGCCCACGACCAGTCCGCGACCCTGCACACCGACATCGCCCGGCTCCGCGCCGGCGGCGTCGGCGCCCAGTTCTGGTCCGTGTACGTGCCCGGCCACATCACCGGCGGGCACGCCGTCACCGCCACCCTCGAACAGATCGACGTCGTCGACCAGCTCCTCGCCCGACACCCCGAGGACCTGGCCCGCGCGCTCACCGCCGACGACATGGAGGCGGCCCGCGCCGGCGGCCGGATCGCCTCCCTCAAGGGCGCCGAGGGCGGCCACTCCATCGACAACTCCCTCGCCACCCTGAGGTCCCTGCACCGGCTCGGCGTCCGGTACATGACCCTCACGCACAACGAGAACAACGACTGGGCCGACTCCGCCACCGACGAGCCCCGACACGGCGGACTCACGGAGTTCGGGCGCGGGGTCGTGCGCGAGATGAACCGGATCGGGATGCTCGTGGACCTCTCCCACGTGGCCCCGAGCACCATGCGCGACGCCCTCGACACCAGCACCGCCCCCGTGGTCTTCTCCCACTCCTCGGCGCGCGGGATCTGCGACCACGTCCGCAACATCCCCGACGAGATCCTCGGCCGGCTCCCCGCCAACGGCGGCGTCGCCATGGCCACCTTCGTCCCCAAGTTCATCCTCCCCGAAGCGGTGGAATGGACCCTGGCGGCCGACGAGAACCTCCGCGCCCACGGGCTGCACCACCTCGACACCACCCCCCGGGCCATGGAGCTGCACCGGGCCTTCGAGGCGGCCCGGCCCCGGCCCGTCGCCACCGTGGCCACCGTCGCCGACCACCTCGACCACATGCGCGAACTCGCGGGCGTCGACCACATCGGCATCGGCGGGGACTACGACGGCACCGCCTTCACCCCGGCCGGACTGGAGGACGTCGCCGGATACCCCAACCTGATCGCCGAACTCCTGCGCCGGCGCTGGTCCCGCGCCGACCTCGCCAAGCTCACCTGGGGCAACGCGGTCCGCGTGCTCCGCGACGCCGAGGCCGTGGCCCGCGAGGAATCAGCCCTGCGCGGCCCCTCCAACGCCGTCCTGCCGCCGGCCGAGCCCGCCGGAGCCTGATCGGACCCCGAGGCCCCGCGCCCCGACCCCCGTGCCCGCACGGAAGGGTCCGGGACGCGGGGCCCCGGCGCGTCCGGCGTCCCCCGAACGCCACGCCCACCGCGAACCCCGCCGCACCGCATGTCACGGTGGCCTCACCTTCCCCCACCGGACGCCGAGACGGAGCCGCTTCGCCATGGCCGATCTCCACGAGGAACACAGCCCCATATCCCCCGACGCCGGCCCCCTCGGCGCGAGCGCCACCCCCACCCCGCACGCCACCGCCCCGCCCTGCGGCCCCACCGCCTACGGCACCGGCGCCGGCACCGTCGCCTTCCGCGTCACCACCGTGCTGCCCGCCCCCGCCTCCCAGGCCCCCGGCCCGGGCGCCGACCCGCCCCACGTCGCGCCCGTAGCGCCCCGCACCGCCCTCGAACGGGCCGCCGCCCTGCTGGCCCGGCACCCCGTCGCCGACGGGCACAACACCCTCGCCCGGACCCTGCGCACCGGGCCCGCGCACGACATCGACACCCCCGACCCGGGCCTGGACACCGACATCCCCCGGCTGCGCGCCGGCGGCGTCGGCGCCCAGTTCCTGTCCCTCCTCGACCCCGACCACCGCACCGCCGACCCCACCCTCGGCGACGTGCTCGACCGGATCGACGCGGCCCGCGCCCTCGTGGCCCGCTACCCCGACCCGCTGCGGCTCGCGCTGACCGTCGACGACTTCGTCGACGCCCGCAACCGCGGCCGGATCGCGTGCGTGCTCGGCCCCGTGCCCGGCGCCGTCCTCACCGGCTCCCTCGGCGTGCTGCGCGCCTTCCACGCCCTCGGCGTGCGCTGCCTGGCCCCCGCCGGCGCCACCTGGGCCCGCACCGGGCTCACCGCCATCGGGCACGAGATGGTCCGCGAGGCCAACCGGCTCGGCATCGTCCTCGACCTCGCCGGCTGCGAACCCGCCGCCGTGCACGCCGTCACCGCCGCCTCCAAGAGCCCCGTCGTGCTCACCGGCGTCGGCGCCGCCGCCCTCACCCGGCACCCCGACAACGTCGGCGACGAACTGCTGCTGGCCCTGCGCGCGAGCCGGGGCCTGGTCATGGTCGGCTTCGACGCCGCGCGCACCGGGGACTCCCTGCACGCCGTCGCCGACCACCTCGACCACGTGCGCGCCGTCGCCGGCCCCCAGTCCGTCGGGCTCGCCGCCCGCTTCGGCAGCGCCCCCGGCACCCCCCGACCGCAGGGCCTCGCCGACCCCACTGGCTACCCGCGGCTGATCGCCGAACTCCTCGACCGGGGCTGGCCCGAAACCGAGGTCGCGCTGCTGACCTGGGGCAACGCCCTGCGGGTCGTCCGCGCCGTCGACTTCACCGCCCGCGCGGACCGCTGCCGGCCGCGCTGACCCACCCCGGAACCGGCGCGGCCGGGGTCGACGGGCCGAGGCAGGCGGCCCACCCGACCCCGGCCGCGCCCGCACGCCCACCCCGCTCGCCGGGGTCCGGACCCCGCGACCCGGGCCCACGACCCGAGCCCCCGCGGCTCAGACCCGCGGCCGGCCCAGGGCCCGGTACGTCCAGCCGGCGGCCCGCCACACCTCCGGGTCCAGCGCGTTGCGCCCGTCCAGCAGCACCGGCCGCTCCACCAGCCCGGCCAGCTCCGCCGGGTCCAGCTCCCGGTACTGCGACCACTCCGTCAGGTGCAGCACCACGTGCGCCCCCGCGACCGCCTCGGCGACCGTCTCGGCGTAGCCCAGGGTCGGGAACAGCCGCCGGGCGTTGGCCAGCCCCTTCGGGTCGTGCACGGTGACCTGACCGCCCTGGAGGTGGATCTGCCCGGCCACGTTCAGCGCGGGGGAGTCGCGCACGTCGTCGGAGTCCGGCTTGAACGTCGCGCCCAGCACCGCGACCCGCACGCCCAGGAAGGACCCGCCGACCGTCTCCCGGGTCAGCTCCACCATGTGCGAACGGCGCCGCATGTTCACGGAGTCCACCTCGCGCAGGAAGGTCAGCGCCTGGTCGGCGCCCAGCTCCCCGGCGCGGGCCATGAACGCGCGGATGTCCTTGGGCAGGCAGCCGCCGCCGAAGCCGATGCCGGCGCGCAGGAACTTGCGGCCGATCCGGTCGTCGTGCCCGATGGCCTCGGCCAGCCGGGCCACGTCGCCGCCGGCGGCCTCGCAGACCTCGGCCATCGCGTTGATGAAGCTGATCTTGGTGGCGAGGAAGGAGTTCGCGGCCACCTTCACCAACTCGGCCGTCGCGTGGTCGGCGACCACCATCGGGGTGCCCTCGGCCAGCGGGGTCGCGTACACCTCGCGCAGCAGCTTCTCGGCGTTCGGCGAGGTCTCCGGGTCGAAGCCGATCACGATCCGGTCCGGGTGCAGGGTGTCGTTCACGGCGAAGCCCTCGCGCAGGAACTCGGGGTTCCAGGCCAGCTCCACCGCGTCCCCGGCCGGCGCCGCCGCCCGCAGTCGGGCCGCGAGCCGGTCCGCCGAGCCCACCGGCACGGTGGACTTGCCGACCACCAGCACCGGCCGGTCCAGGTGCGGGGCCAGCGCGTCGAAGGCGCTGTCCACGAAGCTCATGTCGCACGCGTAGTCCCCGTACTTCTGCGGGGTGTTCACGCACACGAAGTGCACGTCGGCGAAGGCCGCCAGCTCCTCCCAGGAGGTGGTGAACCGCAGTCGCCCGGTGGACCCCGGCAAACCCGCCACGTGCGCGGCCAGCAGATCGTCCAGTCCCGGTTCCCACATCGGCGCGCGGCCGGTGGACAGGGTGGCGATCTTCTCGGGGACCACGTCCAGCCCGAGGACCTCGAAGCCCAACTCGGCCATGGCGGCGGCGTGCGTCGCGCCGAGATAACCGGTGCCGATCACCGAGATCTTCAGTGCCATTGCGCGTACTCCAAAAGCGTTGCGGGTGCGGCTGCCGAGCATAGTCGGGGGGTCGGGCGGGCCCGGAATCCGAGGTCACGGGGCTGTCGTGCAACTCACGCGCGGCGGGCATACCCGGGTCGGGGCGCCGCGCCCTAAGCTGAGGGTTACTTAACGGTAGTTAGCAGACACGGGCATGGGGAGTGAGCGCGTTGGCAGCATCGAAGGGTTCGTCCGCGGGGAACGGCAATCCGGAGTTCGACCTCTACCGGCCCGCCGAGGAGCACGACATGCTCCGCGAGTCGGTGCGCGCCCTGTGCGAGGCGAAGATCGCGCCGTTCGCGGCGGCCGTGGACGAGGAGGCCCGCTTCCCGCAGGAGGCCCTCGACGCCCTCGTCGCCAACGACCTGCACGCCGTGCACGTCCCGGAGACCTACGGCGGCGCCGGG
This sequence comes from Streptomyces dryopteridis, assembly GCF_049606955.1. Taxonomy (NCBI): domain Bacteria; kingdom Bacillati; phylum Actinomycetota; class Actinomycetes; order Kitasatosporales; family Streptomycetaceae; genus Streptomyces; species Streptomyces dryopteridis. Next base: position 3,747,807 of record NZ_CP187113.1, read on the forward strand.
GCCGACGCCCTGGCCACGGTCATCGTGATCGAGGAGGTGGCCCGCGTCTGCGCCTCGTCCTCCCTCATCCCGGCCGTCAACAAGCTGGGCTCCCTGCCGGTGATCCTGTCGGGTTCGGAGGAGCTGAAGGCCAAGTACCTCGGCCCGCTCGCCGCCGGCGACGGCATGTTCTCCTACTGCCTCTCCGAGCCCGACGCGGGCTCGGACGCGGCCGGCATGAAGACCCGCGCGGTCCGCGACGGGGACTTCTGGGTCCTCAACGGCGTCAAGCGCTGGATCACCAACGCGGGCGTCTCCGACTACTACACGGTCATGGCCGTCACCGACCCGGAGAAGCGCAGCAAGGGCATCTCCGCGTTCGTCGTGGAGAAGGGCGACGAGGGCGTGTCCTTCGGCGCGCCGGAGAAGAAGCTCGGCATCAAGGGGTCCCCGACCCGCGAGGTCTACCTCGACAACGTGCGCATCCCCGCCGACCGCATGATCGGCGCCGAGGGCACCGGCTTCGCCACCGCGATGAAGACCCTCGACCACACCCGCATCACCATCGCCGCCCAGGCCCTCGGCATCGCCCAGGGCGCCCTGGACTACGCCAAGGGCTACGTGCAGGAGCGCAAGCAGTTCGGCAAGCCGATCGGCGACTTCCAGGGCGTGCAGTTCATGCTCGCCGACATGGCCATGAAGATCGAGGCCGCCCGTCAGCTCACCTACTCGGCGGCGGCGAAGTCCGAGCGCGTCGACGGCGACCTCACCTTCTTCGGCGCCGCCGCCAAGTGCTTCGCCTCGGACGTGGCCATGGAGGTCACCACCGACGCCGTGCAGCTCCTCGGCGGCTACGGCTACACCCGCGACTACCCGGTGGAGCGCATGATGCGCGACGCGAAGATCACGCAGATCTACGAGGGCACCAACCAGGTCCAGCGCATCGTCATGGCCCGCAACCTGCCCTGACCCCGACCGCCCGAAGACGGAGGGCACGAAGACCGACCGCTTGAAGACCGAGGCCCCCGCACCGTGCGCACGGTGCGGGGGCCTCGGTCTTCAAGCGGTCGCGGGGCCGCCGTCGCCGTCAGTTCGGGGCGACGGTCACCTTCTCGTCGTTCTGGATCTGCTTGACGATCTGGGTCATCTTGTCCTTGTCCCAGACCACGTTGCTGCCGCGGCTGCCCTTGAGCGGCATGTTCATCGAGGTGCCGTCACCGCCGTTGACGCCCTTCATCGCGAAGAACATCTCGCCCAGGTCCAGCAGCGACATGTCGGTGTCCACGATCAGCGTGTCCAGGCCCGCCGACAGCGTCGGGTACAGGCGGAACGGGTTGAGGATCGTGCCCGGGGTCGCGGCCTGGTTGGCGAGAGTGGCGAGGAACTTCTGCTGGTTCTTCGTGCGCGCCAGGTCCGATTCGGCGAACGCGTACCGGGTGCGGACGAAGGCCAGGGCCTGCTCGCCGTTGAGGGTCTGCTCGCCGGCCTTGAAGTCGGCGCCGGACTTCTTGTCCTTGAAGCCCTTCTCGATGTTCATGTCCACCCCACCGAGGGCGTCCACGATGTTCGCGAAACCGGCGAAGCCGATCTCCGCGTAGTGGTCGATGCGCAGGCCCGTGTTGAACTCGACGGTGCGCACGAGCAGCTCCGGGCCGTCCTGCGCGTAGGCCGCGTTCAGCTTGATCCGCTTGCCGGTGCCCGCGAACTTCTTCCCGGACTGCGAGCCCACGAAGGAGGGCAGCTCCACGTCCGAGTCGCGCGGCAGGGAGATCATGCTGTTCCCGCCCGAGCAGGCCGCGAGGATCATCATCGAGTCGGTCCGCTTGCCGTCGGCCGAACCCGTGTGCAGCTTCTTCTTGTCCTCGTCCGACATGCCCTCGCGACTGTCCGAGCCCACGATCAGGTACGTGGTGCAGTCGTCGTCCTTCGGGCGCTCGATCACCTTGGAGAGGTCCACCTCGTCGCGCATCTTCGACGAGGCCCATGCGTAGGTGCCGATCGAGGTCACCACCAGGACCCCGACCAGCCCGATCAGCGCCACCTTGATCCGGCGGCGCCGGAACGTCGCGTCGGACGGGCGGCGCGGCGCGCCCCCGCCCGGACCGCCGCGCCCGCGCCCGCCGCGCCCGTCCCCGGGCCCGCCCGGGCCGCCGGGAGCGGCCGGGGCCCCGCCGGCGGGCGAGCCGTAGACCTGGCCGGTGTTCCAGCCGCCCTCGCGGTCCTCGCGGTACCCGCCCTGCTGGGGGACGCCGCGCGGCGGGGCCTGGGGCGGCCGCCCGTACTGGTCGTACCCCTGCTGCCCGTACTGGTCGTACTGCTGCTCTCCGTACTGCCGCTGTCCGTACTGGTCGTGGCCCTGCTGCGGGGGGAGGTTCGGCCGCTGCCCGCGCACGTGCGGCATCCGGCGCGGTCCCTCGGGGGACGCGCCGTCGTCGTAACCGCCGTACCCCTGCCCACCGCCGCCCCGGGAACGGGGGGCGTACGGGTCTCGGCCATGGGGGTCGCGGGCGTCGGGCCACTCAGTCATGTCGACCAGGATGCCCTCTGAATCGAAGGGGCGAACAGCCGGGCCGGGTTTCGTGGCCCGCCTGTAGCAGATCTGATGCATCCGCGACCGCAGCGACACCCGATTATCGTTGCCCCATGACCACCACCCCGGAAGCGGAGCTCCCCGGCAAGCCGACCTCGGCCTCCCGCACCACCCTCAGCCACATCATGACCGGCAACGACACCAACCTGCTGGGCACGGTGCACGGTGGCGTGATCATGAAGCTCGTCGACGACGCGGCGGGCGCCGTCGCCGGCCGGCACTCCGGCGGCCCGGCCGTCACCGCCTCCATGGACGAGATGGCCTTCCTCGCCCCGGTCCGCGTCGGCGACCTCGTGCACGCCCGCGCCCAGGTGAACTGGACCGGCCGCTCCTCGATGGAGATCGGCGTGCGGGTGCTGGCCGAGCGCTGGAACGAGACCACCCCGCCCACCCAGGTCGGCTCCGCCTACCTCGTGTTCGCGGCGGTGGACGCGGAGGGCAAGCCGCGCCCCGTGCCGCCCGTGCTGCCCGAGACCGACCAGGACCGGCGCCGCTACCAGGAGGCGCAGATCCGGCGCACTCACCGACTGGCCCGCCGGCGCGCCATCACCGAGCTGCGCGAGCAGCGGGCCGCCGAGGGCTTCGCCGACTGGGACTGAACCGCCGCCCGCCCGCGCGCCCGCCCGCGCGCCCTCAGGCGCGGGCCCCGCAGGAGACCTGGTCGCCCGTGACCACGCCCGCCGCGCCGGCCGTCGGCCCCTGGTAGGGGTCCTCGGCGCGGACCGGGACCACCTTCGTGAAGTCCGTGCCGGCCGTCACCACCAGGGTCCGGCCCAGCCCGCCGACCGCCCGCAGCTCACTGCCCGGCAGGGCCGTGCTCAGGGTGCGGGCCGAACGGTCCCAGCGCGGGTCGTAGGAGATGAGGGTGCGCTTCACGTCGCGGCTGGGGGCGTTGCCGGGGGCGCGGGTGGTGTTGAACCCGGTGCCGCGCAGGGCCTCGTCCACGCGCCCGCCGAGCCCGTCCATCCGGGTGCCGTTCTCGACCTGCACGCGCACCTGGTCCGGCGGCACGTCCACCGGCACCGCCGAGACGGCCGCCTTGCCGTCCCCGCCCCCGCCCTTGCGGACCGGGGCCAGCGGCCGGTCCTCGCGGATGGACTCGAAGAGCTTGGCGGCCTTGGGCTCGTCCCATTTCACGGTGGAACCGATGCCCTTGACCACGAACGAGGGGTCGCCGATCGGCACCGACGCGAACTCGGAGGAGGAGGGCGTGAAGTCCCGCATCGCCTGCCCCAGGGCAAGCATCTGCTCGGAGCCGAAGTTCTTGTCGACGCGCACCGAGCTCAGGAGGGTGGAGCTGACCTCCTTGAACTTGACGGGGTTGAGCAGCACCCCGCCCGTGGTGGCCTGCCGGATCAGCGCGGCGAGGAAACGCTGCTGGCGCTGCATCCGGCCGAGGTCGGCCGCCCCGTCCACGTGCCGGGAGCGCACGTACTGGAGGGCCTGGCCGCCGCTGAGCCGGTGGGTGCCGGGCAGCAGGTCGAGGCCGGTGTAGCTGTCGCGCATGGTCTTGGCGGTGCAGATCTCGACCCCGCCCATGGCGTCGACGGTCCGCATGAAGCTGGTGAAGTCGACCTCCAGGTAGTGGTCGATCTTCACCTTGGTGAGGTTCTCGACGGTGCGCACGGTCAGCTGGGGCCCGCCCTCGGCGTAGGCGGCGTTCAGCTTGATGGGGTGCGCCCCGTGCGGTTTGCCGCCGGCCGCGTCGGGATGGGCCTCGGTGACCTCGGCGAAGCTGTCGCGGGGCAGGCTGATCACGCTCGCGCGTTCCTTGTCGGCCGACAGGTGCACGAGCATGACGGTGTCGGTGCAGTGGCAGGGGGCGCCGCCGAGCCGGAACTCCTTGCGTTCCTCCGCGCTGATCTTGTCGCGGCCGTCGGTGCCGACGAGCAGGAAGTTCAGGCCGTGACCGGCCTGGGGCCGGTTCTTCATGTCCTTGAAGGGGTCGATGCGCTCCACGCCGATGTCGAGGCCGGTCATGACGGCGTGCCCGATCGCGCCCGAGCCGAGGACGGCCACGGCGAGCCCGCCCGCGATCCGCACCCCCCACCGGGGTCGCCGGGCCCGCCCCCGGCCGGCGGCGTGGCGCGGGGACCGGCCCCGGCCGGCGAGGGCGGGGGGCAGCGCGGGGGAGCGTCCCCCACTGCGCACGGGGTGACCGGACGAACCGGGGGGACGCTGCGGTTGGGGCACAGGGGACACCTGGGGACACCTCCGCGGGCACGAGGGGGGGCGTTGACCTCGACCGGAAGGACCGGACGACCTGGTGTGACGGTACGTCGATACGATCAGCGACATTCGGTACGCACTGTCCGACCCGCACCGGTTTCCCTCGTACGCGGTAACGTGAGCGGGATACCCGACCCCGAAGGACCTCATGCCCACGCAGCAGCCCGCAGTCTCGGTGATCATGCCGGTCCTGAACGAGGAGCGTCACCTGCGCGACTCCGTGCGCCACATCCTGGCCCAGGAGTACGACGGCGAGATGGAGGTGGTGATCGCCCTCGGACCCTCCTCGGACCGGACCGACGAGATCGCCGCCGAACTGGTGCGCGAAGATCCCCGTGTGCACACCGTGCCCAACCCCACCGGGCGCACCCCCGCCGCGCTCAACGCGGCCATCAAGGCGTCCCGGCACCCGATCGTGGTCCGCGTCGACGGCCACGGGATGCTCTCCCCGAACTACATCGCCACCGCCGTCCGCCTGCTGGAGGAGACCGGCGCGCAGAACGTCGGCGGCATCATGCACGCCGAGGGCGAGAACGCCTGGGAGCAGGCCGTCGCCGCCGCGATGACCTCCCGGATCGGCGTCGGCAACGCCGCGTTCCACACCGGCGGCGAGGCCGGCCCGGCCGACACCGTCTACCTCGGCGTGTTCCGGCGCGAGGCGCTGGAGCGGCAGGGCGGCTACAACGAGGAGTTCATCCGCGCCCAGGACTGGGAGCTGAACTACCGGATCCGCGAGTCCGGCGGGCTGATCTGGTTCTCGCCCGAGCTGCGGGTGAGCTACCGGCCCCGGCCCTCGGTGCGGGCGCTGGCCGAGCAGTACCGCAACTACGGGCGCTGGCGGCACGTCGTGGCCCGCTACCACGCCGGTTCGATCAACCCGCGCTACCTGGCCCCGCCGACCGCGCTGGTCGCGATCGCGGCGGGCACGGTGCTGGGGGCCGCGGTGACCCCGTGGGCCTTCGCCGTGCCGGTGGGCTACCTGGCGGCGATCACGGCCGGGTCGGTGCCGGCGGGCAAGGGCCTGCCGCTCGCCGCGCGGGCCCGGATCCCGGTGGCGCTGGCCACGATGCACATGTCCTGGGGCGCGGGCTTCCTGACCAGCCCGAGGTCGCTGGCGCGCAAGGTGATCGCCTCGCGCCGCCCGGCCGCGCCGGCCGCCGAACCCGCGCGGGACGCGGTCTGAGGTCGCCGGCGTCCGCGTGACGCGTGCGAGAGGGGCCCGGTGGTCGCGATGACCGCCGGGCCCCTCTCGCGTGCGTGCCGCGCGGGCCGGTTACCAGGTGAAGCCGGGCTGGACCGCCATGCACGCCTTGTCGTCGTCGCCGTTGAGCGGGCGCGCGGAGTCGGGCGCCTTGCTGGGGGCGGGCTTGCCGGCGCCGGGCGCGTCGCCCGAGCGCCAGTCGGCGCCCACGAACACGGTGATGGCGGTGACGTCGGTGGAGCGTTCCACGGCGGTCGCGGGCAGCTTCAGGGCGGCGGCCAGGGCCTTGGCGGCGGCCTCCTGGTCGGGGCTGGCCCAGCGCACCACGGTGGTGTCCTCGCCGCCGACCTGGTTGTCGCCGCGGGCCTTGGTCCAGCCGAGCTTGGCCAGGGACGCGGCGACCTCGGTGGAGCGGCCCTTGACCTGCTGCTGGTCCTGCTGCTCGCCGACGGTGGCGTTGCGCACGAGGACCGGCGTGCTGTCGGGTTTGACGTTGGCGGGCGGGGCGGTGGGCGCGGCGGAGGCCGGCTTGGAGGGCTCGCCCTTGGGCTTGGTCTTGCCGTCGCCCTTGCCGTCGAGGGCGATGTCCTCGCGGATCATGCGGAACAGGTCCTCGGCGTCGCCCGGCTTGGGTTCGACCCGGCCGGACTGCACGTTGCTGTCTACCCAGGGCATCGTGGTCATGGTGATGCGGCCGGTGGGCACCGCCTTCAGTTCGGTGCTGAGGTCGAAGAGCTTGTCGATGGAGGCCAGGCCGGGGTCGACGATCATGGCCTTGATGGCCGCCTGGGCGAGGCTGTTGAGCTTGCCGGGGTTGGCGAGGTTGGCGTTCTTGCGGAACTCGCGGGCCATGGAGTTCATGTACATGTGCTGGGCGTGGGTGCGGCCGAGGTCGCTGCCGTCCTCGAAGCCGTAGCGGGTGCGCAGCCACTGGAGGGCCTGCTCGCCCTGGATGACGTTGACGCCCTTGGGGAGCTTGAGGCCGGAGCCCTTGCCCTCGCTGGTGCGGGAGTGCACGTTCTGCTGGACGCAGACGGGGACGCCGCCGATGGCGTCGGCCATCGAGACCACGCCCTTGAAGTCGATCATCATGAAGTGGTCGATGGGGATCTTCGTGAGTTCCTGCCACGCGGCCACGGTGCAGCCCGGCCCGCCCCGGCCGAGGGACTCGTTGACCTGCACGAGTCCGGTGCTCGCGGGGTAGACCTTGCCGTCGGTGTCGGTGCACTTGGGCATCTTCACCATGGTGTCGCGGGGCATGGAGACCACGGACATGTTGGAGCGGTCGGCGGAGACGTGCAGCAGCATCTGCACGTCGGCCAGGGGCGGGCCGCCGAAGGTGTCGCGGCCCCCGCCGAGCGCCTGGTTCTCCTTGTCGTCGCGGACGTCGGAGCCGATCAGGAGGATGTTCAGGGGGGTCTGGCCGAAGGCGTTGGGGCGGGACTTGCCGAGTTTGCCGTCGCCCAGGTTCAGCGCGTCCGTGCGGATGTTGCCGTTCATGTACGAGTAGTAGAGGTAGCCGGCGCCGGCGGTGCCGAGGACCAGGCCGGCGACCCCGCCCGCGACCCAGCGCAGCACGCGGCGGCGCTTGCGGGACTTGGCGGTGGGGCCGGGGCCGGCGGGGCCCTCGGGGCCCTTGCCGCCGGGACCCTTGTCGCCGGGACCGGAGGGGTCGGCGGCGCGACGGGGGGCGGGGACGACGGGCGGCACGGCGGCGGACTTGGCGGCGGCGGTCTTCGTGGTGCCGGTCTTCGCGGCGGGCGCGGGGTCGGCACCGGGGCGGAGCTCGGTGCGGCCGGCGCGGGCGGAGGCGTCGGTGGTGACGGCCACGGCCTCCGCGAGGGCGGTCATGTCGTCGGCCGGGCGGACGGCCCCGGTGCTCTCGGGGGCCTCGGCGGGTGCCCGGTCCTCCGGTGTCGCGCGGGGCGCGGGGACGGTCGCGGTCGGGGTCCCGGCGGCGTGTTCGCGTCCGGTGCCCTCGGCCCCGGCGCTCTCGGCGGCCTTGTCGTGCCGTTCGGGGGGAGTCTTCGCGGTGGCCTTCGGCTTCTTCTCCCGTGCCGCGGCCCGGGGGCGTTCGGCGGCCCGCTCGCCGGGTATCGCGTCGGTGGGATCCGGCGCGCCCTCCCCGTGTTCCGCGTCCCGGGACGACTCCCCGCCGTCGCCGGACGCCGCGGCGGGCGCGTCCTCCCCCCGCACGCTGTTGTGCTCCACGCGTACCCCACCTCAAAGTGCCATGCGGATGATCAGATTAACCCGGTATTCTGCCGTCTTTCGCGGAGACGACGTACCCGGGGGCGGGGTTCCCGAGGTACCGAATTCGTCTCGGTGTGCGTGTCCCGTCCCACGGGACGCGGGATCACTTCACGCACGTGGCCTTGTCCGCCTCGACCCGTTGCACACCATCGGTGTTCTCGGGCTTCTCCGTCAATGGATCGCCGGGTTTGTCGAAGTCCCGTCCCAGCGACAGGCGCATGGGCGTGCGCGGGCCGGCGTTCTCCGCGGAGGGGTTCAGCGCCGAGGCCGGCAGCTTGAGCATGTCCGCCAACGCCCGTGCCTGGTCGGCCTGGTCGGCGCCGTACTCCAGGGTGGTCCGCTCCAGGCGTTCGGCGGCGTTGCCCTGGTTCGACATCAGGCGCAGGCCCTTGTTCGTGGTCAACCAGTCGAGTGTGACCTGCGCCGCACCGAGCGGGCCGCCGGCGTTGCGGATGTCCACCCGCACCGAGGCGGCGGGGGCGCGACCGCCCTGGAGGCGGGCGGCCTCCTCGGCCTCCTTCTTCGCGTCGGCCTCCGCGCGGGCCTTGGTGAGGGAGACGTCGTCCCGGATCATCTTGATCAGCGGGTCGGCGGCGTCCTTGCGGATGAGCACGGTGTTCTTGTCGGCCGGGTTGTCGTAGACCGGCAGGGTCGTGAAGGTCATGTTCTTCGGGTTCACCCCGCGCAGTTCGCCGCCGAGGGAGACGAGCTTGCCGACGCTGGCGAGTCCCTTGTCCACGGTGAGGGCCTGGGTGGCGGCCTCGGCCAGTCCGAACATCTTCTTCGGGCTGGTCAGGGTGTCGGAGGACTTCATCTCGCGCATCAGGGAGGCGAGGAATGCCTGCTGGGTCTTGATCCGGTCGAGGTCGCTCTCCAGGCCGAAGGCGTGCCGGGTGCGCACGAAGGCCAGGGCCTGTTCGCCCTCGATGCGGTGCTCGCCCTTGGTGAGCTTGAGGCCGGACTTCACGTCGTCGACGTCCTTGGCCACGCACACGGGCACCCCGCCGACCGCTGTGCTCAGCGTCTTGATGGCGTTGAAGTCGGCCATCATGAAGTTGTCGATGGGGATGCCGGTGATCTGCGTGACGGTCCGCATGGTGCAGCCGGGGTCGCGGCCGTCCTGGCCCAGGCTGGTGTTGAAGCGGACCTTCCGGGTCCCGGGGATCACCTTCGTGGAGCCGTCGGGCTGCACGGTGGGGCAGTCGGGCACGTCGGTGATCAGATCGCGGGGGATCGAGAGCACGGTGGCGTTGGTGCGGTCCTCGGAGACGTGCAGCAGCAGGGTGGTGTCGGCGTGGCCCACGCTCTCCGGGTCGCCGTAGCCCTCGTTGCCCTCGCCGGTGCGCTTGTCGGTGCCCAGGACCAGCAGGTTGATGGGGCGGCCGGACTGGAAACCGCCGGTGCCGGCGTCGCCGATGTCCTTGCCGTCGATGTTGCCGTTGAGGTGCTGCACGTAGAGGTAGGAGCCGAGGGCCCCGCCGACGACCACGAACGCGGTCACCCCGCCCGCGATGCGGCGTCGGCGGCGGCGCCGGGCGGTCGCGGCCGTGCCGACGGCCGCCTTGCGGCCCCGGCCGCGGCCCGAGGCCCCGGGGTCGGGATCGGGGGCCGCGCCCTTGCCGGCGGCGCGGCGTTCGGCCCGGGTGGCGGCCTCGGGCGCGGGGGCGCCGCCCCGGCGGGAGCGGCGGGGGCCGGGGACCGCGGGGTCCGGGGCGGGCGGTGCGTCGGCGGGCGCGGCCCCGCGTCGTCCGGCGGACCGTTTCGCCCGTCGGCCCTGCGGCGGCGGCTGCTCCTCGGCCGGTCGGCCGCGCCTGCTCCGGGGCCCCGGCACGGCCGGCGGCGCGAGCGGATCGGGGGGCGGGGCGGGGGAGCCGTGGGGCGGGAACGCGGGGACCTGTTGCTGCGCAGGGGAGTGGTCCGGTCGCAATTCGTAATTACCGGTGTCGGGGTTGCGCACCCACTGATCGGCGGGGTCGATTTCCCCTCCGCGTTCCCGGTTCTGGGCGTCCACGGTCGTTACATCCTCCGTCGGCTGCTTCCCGAACGCTTCCCCCGAGGCGCCCGTTCCGTGTCGATCCGGCTGGTCTCGCGCGGCCTTGAACTTTCCGCACTTCGAATGGCACACCATATCCGCCCTGTTCAGGTGCGAGAACCGGCGGCGAGGTCGACCAGGGTGATCAAATCGGGCAAACCGCAGCACTGTTCGGATATCGGACAACGCTTTGGCCTGTGTTTTACCGGCACTCGACCGTCCCCGCCACGGTTCCGGTGAACGGCGGCTCGGGCGAAGGGGATTCGGACGGATTCACCGAACGGGGCATGCCCGGGAAGTTCCCGAAAAATCCGTGACCGTTCTCACGAGCCCCGGACGCGACCTTCCCCGAATGCGGTTCGGCGAGGCCCTTGACGATGTTCACGAGCTCCTCGGAACCGACCGGCCAGGCTTTTACATTTCCCTTACCGAATCCGCGCGAGTCCGCTCCGGAAACGGAATTCCACCATTCGGCGAGTCCCTCCGCGTCCATCCCGCGCGCCATCGGCGAACCCGTGCCCGCCCCCGACCCGCCCTCCGACTCCGCCGGCGCGATCGGCACCGGCCGGTCCTCGCGCAACAGCTCGAACAGGCGCGAGGCATCGGGCTCGCGCAACGCGTCCCGGTTCGGATTCCCCGGGTACGACATCCTCGGCACGGTCGTGAACCGGATCTCGCCCGTGGGGATCGACCGCACCCCGCGCACGAACTCGTACAGGTCCCGCAGCGAGGCCAGCCCCGGGTCCGTGGTCAACGACGAGGTCGCCGCGTCCAACAACGGGTACAACCGGGCCGGATTGAGCAGCACCCCGTTGCTCTGCACCTTCTTCACCAACGAGCCCAGGAACTCCTGCTGCCGCGTCATCCGCTCGGTGTCGCTGCCGTCGCCCAGGGCGTGCCGGGCCCGCACGAACGCCAGCGCCTGCTCCCCGTTGAGGGTCTGCCGGCCCGCGGGCAGGTCCAACTTCGCCTGCTCGTCCACCACCGCCCGCGCCAGGCACACCTCCACCCCGCCCACCGCGTTCACGATCCGGGTGAACCCCCGGAAGTCCACCACCATGTGGTGGTCGACGCGGATCCCCGTCAACTCCTCCACCGTCCGGATCGTGCACCCCGCGCCGCCGAACTCGAAGGACCAGTTGAACTGCGCGAACTGCCGCCGCGTCGTCCCCCCGTCCACCCCCGTGCACTCGGGGATCTCCACCATCAGGTCCCGGGGGATGGACACCGCCGTCGCCGTCCGCCGGTCCGCCGGCAGGTGCAACAGGATCGTCGTGTCACTGCGCTGGGTGCCCACGTCCTGCCCGTACTCGGCGTTGCCCTCGCCGGCCCGGGTGTCCGAACCGATCAGCAGGATGTTCTGCACCCCGCGCGCCGCCTCCGAGGGGCGACTGCTCTCGAACCGGCGCAACTCGGCGGCGGCCGAGGTGTCCTCGGTGATGTTCCCGTCCAACCTCGACCACAGCCACCAGCCCACCCCCGCGCCCAGCAGCACGAGGAGCACCAGCCCCAGGCCCACCCACCGCAGCACCCGACGGCGCCGCCGCCCGCTCCCGCCGGCCCCGGACGGACCGGCGGCGGGTATGTGGGGTGTGTCGCGGTTCTCCGTCACCTGGGACCGTCCCTCACCGCTCGGTGGGCGACCGCGCGGGGGAGCGCGGCCCGTGGGGCGGGGGCCGAGGATCCGGCCCCGCCCCGCCACCGATCGTCCCCCCGCCCGACCCCCGGTGCCCCGGGCTGATGGGCCGAGTGGGTGACGACCCGCCGGGGACACGGGTGACGCGTGTGGGTGACACCCGGCACCCCGAACCCGCCCCCGATCCAGCCCGGCCCGGGGCCGGGCAGGGGCAGGGGCGGGGCCGGGCAGGGGGGGGCGTCACCGGGAGGGACCGGCGGCGTGCCGGGGAGGGATCAGAGCGTCAGGGTGACCCGCTCGCTCGCCACCCGCGCCGCCAGCGCCTCCGCGTCCAGGGACTCGGCGTTGCGGCACAACACCACCGAACCGCCCACCGCCAACGGCCCGTACACCCCGGCCAGCAGCCCCTCCCAGCCGTCGAACGGCACCCGCGACAACACCCGCGCCCCCGGTTCGACGCCCCGCGCGGCCGCGTCGGCCCGCGCCCGTTCCACCAGAGCGGCGTGCGAGAGCTCCACCCCGTCCACCACCAGCGCCGGCGCCGCCGGATCCACCGGCACCCACGGCGCGAACCGGTCGCCCTGCCCCGGCACCTCCACCGCGTAGTCCCGCCACCCCGCCGGCACCGCCGGGAACCGGCCGCCCAACGGCCGCAGCGCCAGCGCGATCCGCTCGCCCGAGCAGGCCAGCCCGGCCGCCAGGTCCGCCTCGTCCGGCCCGCTCACCACCAGGTCCGCCTTCGCCGGGTCACCGCCCCATTCGACGGTCACCCCCACGGACGCGGCGGCCAGCAGCCACACCGCGCTCTGCCAGTGCGCCGGCAGCCGTACCGCGAGCCGATCGCCGGGCTCCGCGCCCAGCTCGTCCTGGAGCAGATTGGCGGTCTTCGCCACCCAATTGGCGAAGGTCGCGACGGAGAGTTCCACGCGCTCGCCCGTGGCGTCGTCGTAGAAGGTGGTCAGCGGGCGACCCGGATCGGCGGCGAGCGCGGATCGCAGCAGGTCGGCAGGGGTGCGGTCGGTGGCGTTCACGGGCCCCAGGGTAGTGCGGCCGTCCCCCGTCCGGCCCCGCCCCGCTCACGCGTCCGGGCGAACGCCCCGCACGGCGTGTCGCGTCCCGCGAACGGACGCCCCGTCAGCTCTCCGATGGCGCTCCGTCACGACTGTGACCAGCATCGTCACCATGCGCGGATTCCTTGCCTCCTCGATCGGCGTCGCGACCGCGGCCGCACTGGCCCTCCCGCTCGCCCTGCCCTCCACCGCCCTCGCCGTCCCGGGGTCCTCGCCCGCGGCCCCGGCCGAGCCCGCCGGCACCACCCAGTCCCTCGAACTCCTCCCGCTCGGCCCCGCCCGAGGCCGGTCCCCGGGCGTCCCCGGCATGAGCGCGGGGGCCCGCGCGGCCGAGGTGCGCGGCCTGACCCCGCGCACCGTGAAGACCTTCTCCCTCGTCGGAGTGGTCTGGGACGACGCGGGCACCCAACTCCACGGTCGCGTCCAGGTCCGCACCCGTTCCGCGACGAACGCGGTGTGGACCGACTGGCAGGACCTGGAGACCCACAACGGGGAGCACGCGGCCGACCCCGACAGTGCCGAACACGGCGGCGGCCGGGTCCGCGGCAGCACCGCCCCCCTGTGGGTCGGCGCCTCCGACGGCGTCGAGGTCCGCGTCCAAGCCGAACCCGGCGCGGAAGACCACGCCCCCGACCAGGCCACCCCACCCGACCAGGCCGCAACCCCGCCGGCGCCTCCGACTCCGGCCGACCAAGCCGCCGCCCCTGCGAACCAGGCCGCAACCCCGCCGGCACCTGCCACCCCGGCGGACCAGGCCGCAGCCCCGGCCGCCCCCGCCGCCCCGGCGGACCAAGCCCCGGTCTCTCCTGCCGGTCAGGCCACCGCCCCGGTCGCTCCCGCCGGTCAGGCCGGCCAGGCCGCCGCGCGGTCCGCCGCTCGCGCGGCCCGGCTGCCGTCCGGGATGCGGATCGAACTCGTCGACCCCGGCGCCCCCGACCCCGTCACCCTCATCGACCCCGCCAAGCCGGGCGACAGCGGGGACGACAAGGGGGCCGCCGCCCCCGCCATGAGCATGGAGATGGCCGAGACCTCCTCCGCCAACCTCCCCCTCGCCCCGCTCGGCGCCAACGAGATCGTCGCCCTCAACAAGGCCGACTCCACCGCCGACGCCGTGCTCGCCGCCGGCGGCAGTCTCGACGCCGCCGTCCGCCCCTACATCGGCCCCCGACCCCGCATCGTCACGCGAAAGGGGTGGGGCGCGGACGAGTCCCTCCGCGAGAAGGGCTTCGTCTACACGAACACGGTCAAGGCCGCCTTCGTGCACCACAGCGCCTCCGGCAACAACTACGCCTGCGCGGACGCCCCCGCCGTGCTCCGCAGCCTGTACCGCTACCACGTGGTCAGCAGCGGCTGGCGGGACCTCGGTTACAACTTCGCCGTCGACAAGTGCGGCACCGTCTACGAGGGTCGAGCCGGCGGCGTCGCCAAGCCCGTCCTCGGCGCCCACACCATGGGCTTCAACACCGACAGCATGGGCATCGCCGTCCTCGGCACCTTCACCGACAGCGCCCCGCCCGCCGCCGCCGTCGACGCCGTCGCCCGCCTCACCGCCTGGAAGCTGGGCCTGTTCGGCGCCAACCCCGCCGCCAAGACCACGCTGATCTCCGCCGGCGGCAACCGGTACAAGAAGGGCACCGGGGCCAAGCTCGACGTCATCTCCGGCCACCGCGACGGCTTCGCCACCGAGTGCCCGGGCCGGCTCCTCTACGGCAAGCTCCCCGCCACCCGCACCACCTCGGCCAAGCTCCAGGGCCGCTGACAGCCCCCGCCCCGACCCGCCGCCCCCGCCCGCTCCCCGGGCCGGGGGCGCCGGCGCACCCGGCCCCCGCGCCCCGTACCCCCGAGCCCCGTACCTCCGCGTCCCGTCGTCCCGCCCGCGGACCAGGCGCCACAACACCCCGCCCCATCCCACCGTGACCACACCCCTCCCCGTTCCGTCGCTCTCCGTACAGAAGGTAACGGAGAGTGACGATCTCGGGGAGGGGGCGCGCGAAGCACGCGACCGCCAGGGGGCGCACCCCCTCAGCCCGCCCGCACCGCCACGAACCCGCCGCGCGCCGTCCCCGAGCCTGCGAGCACGGCCAGGGCCGCCGGATCGAAGGCCGCGGGCGGCTCCGACACCGACAGCACGAGCGCCCCGCCCGCCGCCGCCGCGTCCCCGCACCACTCGTCCGTCCCCGCCGGCACCGTGCCCCCGCACCGGGCGGAGATCACCGGCGCCATCGCGGTCGGCACCTCGCCCCCGACCCCCGTCGGCCCGGTCAGCCCGCACAGGGCGCTCCCGGCGCGCAGCGACCACCCCGGGCGCGGGGGCGGCGCGCCGGCGTCCGCGCCTGAGGGCAGTACCGGCAGGGCCTCGTGCAGGGCGGTGCCCATCAGGACCAGGACGGGCAGCGGCCCGCACGCGAACAGGGTGTGCTCCGGATCGATCCGCATCCGCCGATCCTGCCCCACCCGACCGGGCCCCCACCCGACCGCACCCCACCCCACCAGGGGGAATGCGGCAGAATGTCCGGACACCCGAACCCCGGACACCCGGATGCCGAACGCGCGAGGAGGCCGACGCCGGCATGGTCACCACTCTGCGGCTGCTCGCCGTCGCCGCCGCGCTCGCCCAGGCCGGACTGCTGCTGTTCGCCCGGATCCGGGCGACGTCCCGGCCGCGGGCGGCCGCGCGCGGGTCGGTGCCCGCGTCGTTGTTCCTCGTCGCCCTGGTCGCCGCCGCGATCGCCCTGGCGTTCCGGGCCCGCGTGCGGGATCCCGCCTGGGACCCGTTCCGGGACCTCGGGCTGCTGCTGCTCTTCGGGGCCGTGCTCCCGCCCATGGCCGGCCGCGTCGCGTCCCTCCTCCTCCGGCGACCCGCCCACGACGCCCCCGCGCCCGCCACCGCTCCCGTCCGCGAGCACTGGGCGGCCTACGCGATCGCGATCGCGGGCGGCGCGGCGGCCGTCGGCTGGACCACCTGACCCCTCCGTCCCGCCGCACCCCCTTCCCCACCCGCGCCCCCGACCCCGCCCCGGGTGCCAGAATCGGGGCATGGCCGGACGCGAGGACCCCCTCACCCGCGCCGGCGTCCGCGCCGGCCGCGTGGACCTGCCCGCGACGACCCCGCCCGCCGACACCACCACCCCCGACGCCGACTCCGACGCCGACGCGAGCCTGCTGTGGACCCCGCCCGGCCCCCTCGACCTCGGCCTCACCCTCGGCCCGCTCCGGCGCGGCCCCGCCGACCCCACCTTCCGCGTCACCCCCGACGGCGCCCTGTGGCGTGCCACCCGCACCCCCGCCGGCCCCGCCACCCTCCGCCTGCGTCGCGCCGCCGCACCCGCCGACGGCTCCCCGGCCCCGCTGCGCGCGGACCTGTGGGGACCCGGGGCCGCCCGGCTCGCCGCCGACCTCCCCGCCCTCCTCGGCGCCGAGGACGACCCCGGCGCCTTCGTGCCCCGCCACCGGCTGCTGCACGAGGCCCACCGCCGCCGCCCCGGACTGCGCCTGACCCGCACCGGCCTGGTCCTCGAAGCCCTCGTGCCCACCGTCCTGGAGCAGAAGGTCACCAGCGACGAGGCGTACCGTTCCTGGCGCCGTCTCGTGCGCGCCCACGGCACCCCCGCCCCCGGGCCCGGCCCCGACCTGTGGGTGCCGCCCGCCGCCGCCGACTGGCTGCGGATCCCGTCCTGGGACTGGCACCGCGCCGGGGTCGACGACAAGCGCGCGGCCACGATCCTGCGCGCCGCCCGCCTCGCCCCACGCCTCGAAGAGGCCGCCCGGATGCCCCCGGACCGGGCCCTGGCCCGGCTGCTCGCCGTGCCCGGCGTGGGCCCCTGGACCGCCGCCGAGACCCTCCAGCGCAGCAACGGCGACCCCGACGCCGTCACCACCGGCGACCTGCACCTGCCCGGACACATCGGCTGGGCCCTCGCCCGCGACCGCGACGCCGACGACGCCGCGATGCTCGCCCTCCTCGCCCCCTACGCCGGCCAGCGCCACCGCGCCGCCCGCCTCGTGCTGCTCGCCGCCCCCGCCCCGCCCCGGCGCGCCCCCCGGATGCGCCGCACCGACATCGCGCGCTGGTAGCGGCCCGCGACGACGGGAGCCCCCGCCGGGCCCCGGCGCACGGGGTCCCGCCGGGGGCTCCCGCCCCGCCGGCGCGCGCTCAGCGCACCGTCACGAACTCCTCCACCGGCCGCGCCGGCCGTTCCCGCGGCTCGGCCGCCGGATGCCCGACCGCCACCGCGCCCATCGGATCCCAGTGCGCGGGCAGCCCCAGCACCCCGCGCACCACGTCCCGGCAGAACATGGTCGAGGACACCCACGCCGACCCCAGACGCTCCCCGGCCAGGGCCACCAGCAGGTTCTGCACACCGGCGCCCGCCGCGACCACGAACATCTCGCGTTCGGCCGCGTCCCGGCGCGGATCGCCGTACGTGTGCGCGCCCTCGGTCACCAGGCACGGCACCACCAGGTACGGGGCCCGCCGCAGCACGTCGCCGCGCCGCACCCGCCGGGCCACGGACTCCTCGTCCCGCCCGTCGGCCCGCAGGTCCGCGATCCACGCGTCCCGCATCGCGTCCAGCAGCTCCACCCGCGAGCGCTCCGACTCCAGCAGCACGAACCGCCACGGGGTGGTGTGGTGCGGGGCGGGCGCGGTCAGCGCGGCGGCCACGGCCCGGCGCACCGCGCCCGGGTCCACCGGCTCGTCCGTGAACTCGCGGACCGTGCGCCGCCCGGTGACGGCCGCGCGGACCGCCTCGGAGGTGCCGAGCCGGAACATGTCGTCCCGGGTCCCGCGCACCAGCGCCCGCGCCCCGACCTCGGGCCCCTCGGTCCGCACCAGGTGCGCCAGGCCGCGCACGACGGCCACCGGCCGACCCGCCGTCTTGCCCTTGACCAGGTCGCCCGCGCCCGCCAGCTCGTCCGCGACGGCGATCACCGTGGCCTGGAGCGGGTTGCCGTGCGGGTCGGTGCCGCCGCGCAGGTCGTCGAGGACGGCGACGCCGGCCGCGCCGATCGCCACGTCCGTCAGCCCCTCCCGCCAGGGCCGTCCGAAGGTGTCGGTGACGAGCACCCCGACCCGCACCCCGAGCGCGGCCCGCAGCCCGTCCCGGATCCGCGCCGCCGAGGCGTCGGGGTCCTCGGGCAGCAGCAGCACGGTGCCGGCCGCCGTGTTCGAGGCGTCCACCCCGGCCGCGGCCATCACCAGCCCCTGCCGGTTCTCCACGATCCGCAGCGGGCCGCGCCGGGCCACCACGCGCACCGTCTCGGCGTCGATGGCGGCCTCGCGGGAGTCCGCGCGGACGATCCGGCCCTCCGCCTTCGACACGATCTTCGAGGTGACCAGCAGCAGGTCCCCGTCACGCAGCCCGGCCGGGTCGGCGCAGGCCGCCGCCGCGATCAGAGCGGGCAGGTCGTCGCCGGGACCGACCTCGGGCAGCCCGGCCGGCGCCCACACCGAGAACCGGGCCCCGGCCCCCGCGGGCTCGGGCGCGGCCCCCGAGCTCATCGGCGCACCGTCTCGGCCAGCTCCAACGCGGCCCGGGCCATCGCGGCGGTGGCCTCGGTGTCGGTCATCATCAGGGGCACGGCGCGGCACGCGATGCCGGCGGCCTCGACCTCGGCGACCGCGCCCGCGTCCCGTTCGTCCACGAGCCAGCCGTCGAGGAGTTCGGCCCCGTAGTGACGGGCGACCGCACCTGCGGTGGTCTCCACGCCGACGGCCGCGAGGACCTTGTCGGCCATGCCGCGCACGGGGGCGTCGCCGACGATGGGGGAGAGGCCGACGACGGGCGCCGGGGAGGCCGCGACGGCCTCGCGGATCCCGGGCACGGCCAGAATGGTGCCGACGGAGACCACGGGGTTGGAGGGCGGGAAGAGGATCACGTCGGCGTTCGCGAGGGCGTCGAGGACCCCGGGGGCGGGCTTGGCGGTCTCGGCCCCGACCGGGACCACCGCCTCGGCGTCCACCGAGGCCCGCATCCGCACCCAGTACTCCTGGAAGTGCACGACGCGCCGGTCGCCGCTGTCGGGGTCGGTGATCGCCACGTGCGTCTCGACCCGGTCGTCCGTCATGGGCAGCAGGCGCACGCCGGGTTTCCAGCGGTCGCACAGGGCCTCGGTGACGGCGCTCAGCGGGTAGCCGGCCGTGATCATCTGCGTGCGGACGATGTGGGTGGCGAAGTCGCGGTCGCCGAGTCCGAACCAGGAGGGGCCGACGCCGTAGGCGGCCAGCTCCTCCTTCACGGTGAAGGACTCGTCCGCGCGTCCCCAGCCCTGGTCCTCGGCGATGCCGCCGCCCAGGGTGTACATCACGGTGTCGAGGTCCGGGCAGACCTTCAGCCCGAACAGGTGGATGTCGTCACCGGTGTTGCCGATGACGGTGATCTCGGCGTCGGGCACCGCCGACAGGAGACCGCGAACGAAACGGGCGCCGCCGATGCCGCCGGCCAGAACAACAATGCGCATGCCACGCAGTCTGTCAGGCGGTGCGCCCCGCGTGAGCGGCGCCCGGGAGCACGGGGGAGCAGCCGAAGGCGGCGCGGGTCGGCGCGCTCGTGAAGCCGATGCCGGGGGCGCCGGAACCGGCGACCGTCGCGCCCCGGGGGAGCCCGGCGCGCGGGCCGTCGCCGAGGCCGTGGGTGGTGCCGGCGGCGGAGCTGACGGCGCCGGCGTGCTCGCCGCGCTCGTGCATGGGCATCTCGGTCAGGCCGGGGAAGTAGACGTGCAGGCTGACGGCGCCGTCGAGGGAGTCGTTGGCGACCTCGTGGGCGTAGCCGGGGGCGAACACGCGCTGTTCGCCGGCGCGCAGGGTGAGCGGGCCGCGTTCGGTGTACTCGGTGAGGGTGCCGTCCAGGACGGTGAGGACACCGGAGGAGGGGCCGTGGTCGTGCAGGCCGCTGCCCTGGCCGGGGACCCAGCTCAGCAGCCACACCTCGTAGCCGGGGCCGGTGCGCAGCCGGTGGTACCAGCGGGTGGTGGCGTCGTAGTCGACGAGGTGTGCCCAGGAGGCCCGGTCCTCGGCGATCTCGCGGGCGAGGCCGACGAACTCGGCGACGGTGGCCGGGTGTTCGCGGGCGGGCTGGAGGAGGTGCTGGACGGCGAGGATGTCGCCGGCGATCTGGAGGTCGCTGTCGCTGTTCATCGTGGAGGGTCCTCGACGGAAGTTCAGGGTGCGCGGGGGCGGGCGGTCGCTTCGGGGGTTCGGCCGGAACTCTGGACGGGACTCACGAAGGGTCCCGCAGGCATCAACAGCCGCGACAGCGACAGCGAAGCTGGGCAGCGCACAGGAACCCACGAATGGGGGTCCCGGGGGTGGCTGCGTTCGCTGACATGCGTACCAGAAGAACGGGTGAGGGGCCGGGATGTCAACCCATTGTCCGGTTCGGGCGAAAAAGTTCACCTCATCCGGTGCCTGTGACGGGAGAAAGGTTTGTGCATGGAGGGGCGGGATAGGTGGCGCAACAACCACGCTCGTAAACCTTCGAAGAACCCCGGATTCAGTCCGATCACACCCCCGGGCGCGACCGCGCCGTGATCGGAATGTGATCCCGGTCGCTTCTGTGGCCGAAACGCAACCCCACCACAGAGTGACACGTCGCTTACGGGTGTGGACGGGAACTACGCCGCAGGTGGTGGCATGTGTAGCGATTTTTCGCGATATGAACACTTTCTGCATACGCTTGGTTCCGCAGAGTGAACAATGGCTCCAATAGCAGATCCCGGCTTGACTGGCTCGGAGCCACACACTTGTAATTTCACTCGTGTCGTTTCGTCGTCAGAGGTCACGACACCACCACGGGGACGCCGTAGACACAAGCGAGGGGCGCGCATGACCGAGCTGTTTCAGGAACTGCTGGTCGAGGAGGCGGACGAGGAGCAGGGCTGGCAGGAACGCGCCTTGTGCGCCCAGACCGACCCCGAGTCCTTCTTTCCGGAGAAGGGCGGCTCCACCCGCGAGGCCAAGAAGGTCTGCCTCGCCTGCGAGGTCCGATCCGAATGTCTGGAGTACGCGCTCGCCAACGACGAGCGCTTCGGCATCTGGGGCGGCCTCTCCGAACGCGAACGCCGGCGCCTCAAGAAGGCCGCCGTCTGACCCCATCGAAGGATCATCCGACCTTCCGCCGCACGGAGGGTGACGGATCGTCCGACAGGCCGCCGAATCGGCCGAAACGCCGACCGGATCCGGCCGGCCCCACCCCCCCACTCCCGACCCCCCACCCCCACCCGCCCCGATCGCGCCGCGCCGGCCCGCCGACCACGGACCCGCCCCGGCGCGCACCAGGGCCCCTAATCCACCCCCACCCCCACCCCCACCCCCACCCCCCACCGACCCGTCGCGCACCGCGCCCCGGACCCCGACCCGCCCACGCCCGCCCGGCCACCCGAACGACCCCGCGTCGCACCCGTGTTCCGGTCCGGACCGCCCGCCCGTCGCCCCGACCGCGCCCCGCGCGCCCACCCGTCGCACCCGCGTTCGAATCCGACGCGCGACACAACCGAACACCCCCTCGGTCCGCCTCCCGCACCTTCCCCGCAGGAGGCGGACCGCCGCGTTCCGAGCCACTAGGGTGACGCTGTCCAGCAGCCACCGGAGGGCCAACCGCCCCCGGAATCCCGGCCGGAGGGCCCCACGCGATGACCACGCCCCGCCACTCGCCGGCGCCCTGGGGCGACCCCCAGGCAGCCGCCCCCGCCTTCCCCCGACACATCGTCACCACGGTGCTCGTGGCCCACGACGGCGCCCGCTGGCTGCCCGAGACCCTCGCCGGCCTGCTCGCCCAACACCGCCCCCCGCAGGACGTGATCGCCGCCGACACCGGCAGCGCCGACGAGTCCGCGACCCTCCTCGCCGAGGCCCTCGGCACCGACCGCGTCCTGCACCTCGCCCGCCGCACCGGCTTCGGCACCGCCGTCGAGGAGGCCGCCCGCACCGCCGGCCGGATCTCCCCCGAGGACCTGCCCCACCTCGCCTCCGCCAGCGGCTGGGACCCCGTCTCCCGCACCTGGCGCGAAGCCCCCGAGGACCAGGCCGACGGCGAACCCGTCCACTGGCTCTGGCTGCTGCACGACGACGGCGCCCCCGCCCCCGACGCCCTCGCCGAACTCCTGCGCGTGGCCGACGCGCACCCCGACGCCGCCGTCGTCGGCCCCAAACTCCGCGGCTGGTACGACACCCGTCAACTCCTCGAAGTCGGCGTCACCCTCGCCCGCGGCGGCCGCCGCTGGACCGGACTCGACCGCCGCGAACAGGACCAGGGCCAACACGACACCGTCCGCCCCGTCCTCGCCGTCTCCACCGCCGGCATGCTCCTGCGCCGCGACGTCCACGAGGCCCTCGGCGGCTTCGACCGCCGCCTGCCCCTCATGCGCGACGACGTCGACCTGTGCTGGCGCGCCAACACCGCCGGCCACACCGTCCTCGTCGCCCCCGACGCCGTCCTGCGGCACGCCGAGGCCGCCACCCGGGAACGCCGCCCCGTCGACTGCGCCGGACGGGTGATCCGCACCCCCGGACGCGACGCCGCCCCCGGCCCCCGCCGCGTGGACAAGGCCGCCGCCGCCCACACCCTCCTCGCCAACAGCACCCCCCACGCCCTGCCCTACACCACCCTGCGGCTGATCCTCGGCACCCTCCTGCGCACCCTCGCCCACCTCCTCGCCAAGGACCCCCGCCAGGCATGGGACGAGAGCGCCGGCCTGCTCGCCGTGCTCCTGCGCCCCGACCGGATCCGCGCCGCCCGCGCCGGCCGCCCCCGCCCCGCCCGCACCCCCGCCGACCTCCGCCCCCTGTTCCCCCCGCCCGGAGCCGGTACCCGCGCCGCCCTCGACCGGCTCGCCGGCCGCCTCGGCCGCACCCCCGCCGACCCCGACGCGCCCACCACCGACACCCCCGGCCGGCTCGCCCGGCTGCGCCGCCTCGTCCACAACCCCCTGCCCCTCCTCCTGGGCACCCTCGGCCTGCTCGCCCTCCTCGCCTGCCGCCACCTGCTCCTCGGCGGCCCCCCCGGCGGCCTCCTCTCCGGCGGCGCCCTGCTCCCCGCCCCCGACACCACCGCCGAACTCCGCCGCGTCCTCACCGACACCTGGCACCCCGTCGGCGCCGGCACCACCGCCGACGGACCCCCCTGGGCAGCCCTCCTCGCCCTCGCCGCCGCCCTCCTGCCCGGCACCCCCGACCTCGCCCTCACCCTCCTGTTCACCGCCGCCGTCCCCCTCGCGGCCCTCTCCGCCCACACCGCCGCCCGCCCCCTGATCGCCTCCCGCCCCCTGCGCGCCGGCGCGGCCGCCGCCTACGCCCTGCTGCCCGCGACCACCGGGGCCCTCGCCGACGGACGCGTGGGCACCGTGCTGCTCGCCGTACTCCTGCCCTGGCTGCTGCGCACCGGCCTGACCGCCCACCACGCCCACCCCGCCCCGACGTCCGCCCGCACCACCCCCGCCGGCCGCCCCCGCGCCCGCCGCACCCCCGCCGACCCGGCCCGCCGCACCGCCCTGTGGGCCCACCTCGCCCTCCTCACCCTCACCACCGCCTTCACCCCGATCGTCTGGCCCCTCGCCGTCGCCCTCGCCCTGGCCGCCCTGATCCGCCGCCGCGACCGCGCCGCCCTCCCCGGCCTCCTCCTCACCGCCCTCCTCCCGCTCCTCGCCCTCGCCCCCTGGTCCCTCGGCCCGCTCACCCACCCCGCCCGACTCCTCGGCGAAGCCGGCCTCGCCCTGCCCGCCCACCCCGGCCCCGCCCTCACCACCACCCTCGACCTGCTCACCCTCGGCACCGGCGACCCCACCGCCCCCGGCCGCTTCCTCACCACCGGCCTCCTCCTCGCCGCCCTCGCCGCCACCCTGCGCACCGACCGCCGCCCCGCGATCACCGCCGCCTGGACCTGCGCCCTGATCGGCCTCCTCGGCACCGCCCTCACGCAAACTCAGACCCGCCCCGGCCCCACCGCCCTGCTCTACGGACTCGGCCTGCTCACCGCCGCCGCCCTCGGCGCCGACGGAGCCGCCGCCCGCCTCGCCGCCCACGGCTTCGGCTGGCGCCAACCCACCGCCGCCGCCCTCGCCGTCCTCGCCGCCGCCGGCCCCCTGGCCCTGGCCGCGCTCTGGCTCTGGCACGGAGCCGACGGCCCCCTCGCCCGCCGCGACCCCGCCCAGGTCCCCGCGTTCGTCGCCGAGGAGAGCCAGACCCGCGACCGGCCCCGCACCCTCGTCCTCGCCGGCGACCCCGACACCCCCGGCGGAATCCGGCACGCCCTCGTGCGCGGCGCCGGCGCCCACCTCGGCGACGCCGACCTCACCGCCCTCAGCGGCCCCGACCCCCGCCTCGACGCCACCGTCTCCGCCCTCGTCGCCGGCACCGGCGCCGACCAGAGCGACCGCCTCGGCGCCCTCGCCGTCCGCCACGTCCTCGTCCGCGACAGCGCCCCCGCCGAACTCCGCCGCGTCCTCGACACCACCCCCGGCCTCAGCCGCCTCAGCCGCACCGGCGGCAGCTCCCTGTGGCGGGTGGACCGCCCCGTGGCCCGCGCCGTGATCCTCCCCGGCACCCCCGGCGAGGCACCGGTGCCCGTGGCCGCCGGCCCCGTCGAGATCCACACCGACCTCCCCGCCGGCGAACCCGGCCGCCGCCTGCGCCTGGCCGAGACCCCCGACCCCGGCTGGCACGCCACCCTCGCCGGCGCCCCCCTCACCCCCCGCACCCTCGACGACGGCTCCCTCGGCTTCGACCTGCCCCCCACCGGCGGACGACTCCACCTCACCCACCCCACCCCGCCCGCCGACACCGCCCGCCTCTGGGCCCAGGCCGCCCTCGTCCCCGTCCTCCTCGTCCTCGCCCTGCCCGCCCGACGCCGCCGCCTCGACGACGACCTCCCCGAGGACGGCCTGCCCGCCGTCCCCGGTCAGGCCGGCCCCGGCCGCCACCGCCACACCGGCCCCACCACCCCCACCGCCCCCGCCGACCCGCACGCGGCGGACCCCTACGCGGCCGACCCGTACGCGGCCGATCCCTACGCCGCCGACCCGTACGCCGCCACCGCCCATACCCCCGAGGCCCACGACCCCACCGCCCCCTACGAGGACCCCGCCTGGGCCCACGCCCCCTACGACCCGGCCCACGACTCCGCCTACGAACCCGGCCGCACCACCACCGACCCCCACCCCTCCTACGACAGCTACGGCCGCGCCATCCCCACCCGCCCCCACCGCGACGGAACCCCGCACCCATGAACCGCGCCCACCACCGCCCCGCAGACCGCCCCGCCCGCACCCCTCACCCCGCCCGCACCCCACGGCCCCCCGTCGCCCTCGCCGTCTGCACCCTCGCCCTCGCCGGCGCCGCCACCCTGCTCACCCTCACCCTCCCCGCCCCCACCCACGCGTCCCCCACCGCGACCCCTCCCACGACCACCCCCCGCCTCCCCGTCGAACGCGCCCACCTCCTCTGTCCCGCCCCCACCGACGAGGACCGCGGCGAAACCCTCCGCACCGCCCTCGTGCGCACACCCCCGACAACGGACGGGCCGGGACCCGGATTCCGGGACGCCGAGAGTTCACCCCCGGCGAGCCGAGAACACGACACCGCCCGCCTCACCACCGCCACCACCGGCGCCACCCCGGCCCCCGTCATCGCCCTCACCGCCCCCGGCCGCCCCGGCACCGCCCGCGCCCGAGGCGCCGAGGCCCCCGCCCTCGTCGGCACCGCCACCGGCCGCCTCGCCCCCGGATTCAGCGCCCACCAGACCACCCTCGTGCCCACCGGCAAGGCCCGCGGTCTGCTCGGCCTGGCCTGCGTCCGCCCCGGCACCGACCTGCGCCTGCCCGGCACCTCCACCGCCGCCGGCCGCCGCGACACCGTCCACCTCGTCAACCCCGACGAGACCCCGGCCGTCGTCGACCTCACCCTCACCGGCCCCGAGGGCGCCCTCGACCCCGACCCCCAGGCACCCCCCGGCACCGCACCCGGCGAGAACCTCCGCGTCCCCCCGCACGGCGCCCTCGCCGTCGCGATCGCCGACCTCACCCCCCGCGCCCTCGCCGACCTCACCCTGCGCGTCACCACCCGCGTCGGCCGCGTCGGCGCCGCCGTCCGAGTCACCGCCGACGGCGTCGGCACCGACTGGCTCACCGCCGCCGAACCCGGCCCCCGCACCGTCCTCCCCGGCATCCCCGCCGACGCCACCGCCGTCCGCCTGATCCTCCAGGCCCCCGGCACCGCCGACGCCGACCTGCGCATCCGCCTCGCCGGCCGCACCGGCACCCTCGTCCCCGCCGAGCACGAGGAGATCCGCGTGCCCGCCGGCGCCACCACCTCCGTGGACCTCGGCCCCCTCACCCGCGGCGAGACCGGCACCCTCCTCCTCGACCCCGTCGACCCCGCGAACCCCGTCCCCGTCGTCGCCGCCCTGCGCGTGGTCCGCGGCGCCGGCGCCGCCCAGGAGATCGCCTTCGTCCCCGGCACCGCCCCCCTCGGCCCCGGCGAACGCGCCACCCTCACCGACAACCGAGCCCCCACCGGCCCCGAGACCGGCACCACCCTCGCGCTGACCGCCCCCGACGCCGCAGCCACCGTCCTGATCACCCCCTACGGCCCCGACGGACCCGCGCCCGACCGCGCCAAGGAGTACACCGTCCCGGCCGGCACCACCCTGGCCGTCACCGCCCCGCCCACCCCGCCCGGCCTCGCCGCCGGAGCCCCCTACGCCCTCACCGTCACCCACCGCGCCGGCGGCCCCGTCCACGGCTCCCGCGCCCTCACCGCCCGCGAGGGCGGCGTCGACATGATCACGATCACCCCGCTCGCCGACGACCACGCCACCGTCCCCGCCCCCCGGGTCCGCCGCGACCTCGGCGTCCTCACCACCCCCGACACCGCCCCCGACCCGGAGCCCACCACCTGACCGGGCCCGCCCCACCCGGCGGGCACCGCCTCAGAAACCCTCGTCGTCGTCCTCGTCCCCGTACCGCGGATCGATGATCTCCGGGGTCTGCCCCAACAGGTCCGCGACCTGCTCCACCACCACCTCGTGCACCAACAGCGCCCGCTCCTCGCGCCCCTTCGACCGGATCTCCACCGGCCGCCGGAACACCACGATCCGCGCCGGCCTGCCCTCCACCGCCTCCGAGACCCCGCCCAACGGCACCGCCTCGTCGCTCCAGCCGTCCGGCCCCTGCGCCCCCGGCACGTCCGCCACCACGAACTCCACCTCGGCCAACTGCGGCCACCGGCGACTGAGCCGCTCCACCGAATCCCGCACCAGATCGCCGAACAACTCCGCCCGGCTGGCCGCCAACGGCACCTGCGGCGGCGCCAACGGACCGCGCATGCCCCGACCGTGCCGGTCACGACGCACGCGGGGAACGGAGGCGCCCCGGTCGGCCGGGCCGACGCCTTCGGGACGAGAGAACGAGGGACTGTCCATCACCCACGCAGGGTAGCCCCGCATCGATCTCCCGCACCTCGCCCGCGCACCGTGTCACCCCCCGGAAAGCGCCCCCACCGCACCCCCGAACCCCCCACACGGGCGGTTTCGGCCACGACACGGACGGGGCAGCGGGGGGAGAGTCGTCGCGGCCCGGTCAAGAGTGCGGTACCGTCCAACGTCGTGAGCCTTGTACGTCGCTGTTCGCGCACCGCGTGTGGCCGCCCTGCGGTCGCAACCCTGACGTACGTCTACGCCGACTCGACCGCGGTCCTCGGCCCGCTCGCCACCTACGCCGAGCCGCACTGCTACGACCTGTGCGCCGAGCACTCCGAACGCCTCACCGCCCCGCGCGGCTGGGAAGTCGTCCGCCTCGCCGACGCCTCCGCCCCCGCCCGCCCCAGCGGCGACGACCTCGAAGCCCTCGCCAACGCCGTCCGCGAGGCCGCCCGCCCCCAGGAGCGCCCCGAACCCCCGCGCACCCCCGGCGACAACGCACCCCGACGCGGCCACCTCCGCGTCCTGCGCTCCCCCGACTCCTGACCCGCGCCCCCCGAAGCCGGCCACAATCGGCCGTCCTCCCCGGAATCACGGGCCACGACCCGGGTAGCCGTGCAAGGTAGGTTCGAATCCGACCGCACGCACATCCAGGAGGCGCGAGAAGTGGCTGCCGATCTTTCGAACATCGTCAAGGCGTACGACGTGCGCGGCGTCGTGCCCGACCAGTGGGACGAGCACGTCGCGGAACTGTTCGGGGCCGCCTTCGTCGAGGTCGTGGACGGCCGGGCCATCGTCATCGGCCACGACATGCGCCCCTCCTCGCCCGGTCTCGCCGCCGCCTTCGCCCGCGGCGCCGCCGCCCGGGGCGTGGACGTCACCCTGATCGGCCTGTGCTCCACCGACCAGCTCTACTACGCCGCCGGCGCCCTCGACCTGCCCGGCGCCATGTTCACCGCCTCCCACAACCCGGCCGAGTACAACGGCATCAAGCTGTGCCGCGCCGGCGCCGCCCCCGTCGGCCAGGACACCGGCCTCGGCGAGATCCGCGCCCTGGTCGAGGGATGGCTCGACGCCGGCGCCGGCCCCGCCCCGGCCGCCGCCCCCGGCACCGTCACCGAACGCGACGTGCTGGCCGACTACGCCGCCCACCTCCGCGGCCTCGTCGCCCTCGACGCGATCCGACCGCTGAAGGTCGTCGTGGACGCCGGCAACGGCATGGGCGGCCACACCGTCCCCACCGTCTTCGCGGGCCTGCCCCTGGACCTCGTGCCGATGTACTTCGAACTCGACGGCACCTTCCCCAACCACGAGGCCAACCCCCTCGACCCCGCCAACATCGTGGACCTGCGCGCCCGGGTCCTGGCCGAGGGCGCCGACCTCGGCATCGCCTTCGACGGCGACGCCGACCGCTGCTTCATCGTCGACGAGAAGGGCGAGGGCGTCTCCCCCTCCGCGATCACCGCCCTCGTCGCCGCCCGCGAACTCGCCCGCAACGGCGGCACCGGCACCGTCATCCACAACCTCATCACCTCCTGGTCCGTGCCCGAGGTGGTCCGCGAACACGGCGGCACCCCCGTCCGCACCCGCGTCGGCCACTCCTTCATCAAGGAGGAGATGGCCCGCAGCGGCGCCATCTTCGGCGGCGAACACTCCGCCCACTACTACTTCCGCGACTTCTGGAACGCCGACACCGGCATGCTCGCCGCCCTCCACGTCCTGGCCGCCCTCGGCGGACAGTCCGGCCCGCTGTCCGGCCTCGTCGCCGAATACGACCGCTACCGGGGCTCCGGCGAGATCAACTCCAAGGTCGCCGACCAGGCCGGCCGCCTCGCCGCCCTGCGCGCCCGGCACGCCGACACCGAGGGCGTCACCCTCGACGAACTCGACGGCCTGACCGTCACCGCCGCCGACTGGTGGTTCAACGTGCGCGCCTCCAACACCGAACCCCTGCTCCGCCTCAACGTCGAGGCCCGCGACGAGGCCACCCTCGCCCGCGTACGCGACGAAACCCTCGCCCTCATCCGCGCCTGAGCCGCCCCACCCGCCGACGAGCGGGCGGTACGGGACCACGACACCCCACACCGCCCGCTCCGGCGGTACGCTGACCTGGCCCGACACAGACCCCCGAGCCCGTCTCGGCCCACCCGAAAGGACGGCCCCCATGCCGCTCGACGCCGGCCTCCTGCAGATCCTCGCCTGCCCGGCCTGCCACTCCCCGCTGGACGACCGCTCCGGCGACGAGACGGCCCCCGAGCTGGTCTGCACCGGCACCGACTGCGGCCTGGCCTACCCCGTCCGCGACGGCATCCCGGTCCTCCTGGTCGACGAGGCCCGCCGCCCCGCCTGACGCACCGAGCCCGGCCCACGAACCCGCCCCGCGCAGGAGGTCGCACCATGCTCGACGAGTCGTTGCTCGACAACCCCGAGCGCCTGGCCGGCGCCGACCGACGGGGCCTGCTGCGCGGCGCCGCCGAGGCCGGCGCCCGGGTGCGCACCGCCGTCCGCGCCGCCACCGAGGCCGGCCTCGCCGACCTCCACCCCGACGGCCGCCCCCGCTCCGTGCTCATCGCCGGACCCGGCACCGCCGCCGTCGGCGTCGCCGACCTCCTCGCCGTCCTCGCCGGCACCGCCGCCCCCGTCCTCCGCCTCGCCCCCACCGGCGTCGCACACGCCGCCGGCGCCCTGCGCTGGACCCTCCCGGGCTGGGCCGGCCCCGTGGACCTGCTCCTCCTCGTCACCACCGACGGCACCGAACCCGGCCTCGCCAACCTCGCCGAGACCGGCTACCGACGCGGCGCCACCGTCGTGGCCGTGGCCCCGCCCCGGTCCCCGCTCGGCGAGGCCGTCGCCGCCGCCCACGGACTCCTCGTCCCGCTGGCCCGCGCCCCGCACCACGACCCCGACCAGCCCTACGACGAGACGGCGTCCGCGGCCGGCCCCGGCGCCCTGTGGGCCCTCCTCGTGCCCCTCCTCGTCCTCCTCGACAAGGTCGGACTGCTCACCGCGACCCCCGACCTCCTCCACAAGGTCGCCGACCGCCTCGACCACACCGCCGAACGCTGCGGCCCGGCCATCGCCACCTACTCCAACCCGGCCAAGACCCTCGCCGTCGAACTCGCCGACTCCCTGCCCCTCATCTGGACCGAGGGCCACGGAGCCGGCGCCGCCGGCCGCCGTTTCGCCGCCACCCTCGCCGAGCTCTCCGGCCGACCCGCACTCGCCGCCGAACTCCCCGAGGCCCTCCCGGCCCACGGCTACCTCCTCGCCGGCGACCTCGCCGCCGGCGCCGATCCCGACGACTTCTTCCGTGACCGGGTCGACGAGCCCCAGGCTCTGCGCGCCCGTGTCGTCCTGCTGCGGGACCGACCGACGGGCGGCCTCAGCGCCGCCCCGGCCGCCCGCGAGCTCGCCCACGGCCACGACACGGCCGTCAGCGAGCTCGAACCAGAGGAGGGCGGCGAACTCGAACAGCTCGCCGAACTCCTCGCCGTCACGGACTTCGCCACCGCCTACCTGGCGCTGGCGTCGGGGGGACGTACCTGAGGCACGGGGCCCCCACCCCGCGCCGCCCATCTCCCAGGAAGACGACCACGTCCGATGGACCGCCTGACGAACACGATCCGCCCCTACGCCTGGGGCTCGACCACCGCCATCCCCGAACTCCTCGGTGTCGAACCCACCGGCGAACCGCAGGCCGAGATGTGGATGGGCGCCCACCCCGGCGCCCCCTCCCGCCTCGACCGGGGGCAGGGCGAGACCACCCTCGCGGCGGTCGTCGACGCCGACCCCGAACGCGAACTCGGCGCCGCCGCCGTCGCCGCCTTCGGCCCCCGCCTCCCCTTCCTCCTCAAGCTCCTCGCCGCCGGCGCCCCCCTCTCCCTCCAGGTCCACCCCGACCTCGACCAGGCCCGCGAGGGCTTCGCCGACGAGGAACGACGCGGCGTGCCCATCGACGCCGGGCACCGCAACTACAAGGACCCCAACCACAAGCCCGAGATGATCTGCGCCCTCACCCCCTTCGACGGGCTGTGCGGGTTCCGGGCCCCCGCCGAGGCCGCCGACCTCCTCGAAGGACTCGGCGTCGACAGCCTCAAGCCCTACGTGGACCTGCTCCGCGCCCGGCCCGAGGAGGCCGCCCTGCGCGAGGTCCTCACCGCCGTCCTCACCGCCGACCCCGAGGCCATGGCCGAGACCGTCACCGAGACCGCGGCCGCCGCCGCCCGCCTCGGCGGCCCCTACGCCCCGTACGCGGACCTCGTCACGGACTACCCCGGCGACCCCGGGGTCATCGCCGCCATGCTCCTCAACCACGTGCGGCTCCAGCCCGGCGAGGGCATGTTCCTCGGCGCCGGCGTCCCGCACGCCTACCTCAGCGGCCTCGGCGTCGAACTCCTCGCCAACAGCGACAACGTGCTCCGCGCGGGCCTGACCCCCAAGCACGTGGACGTCCCCGAGCTCCTCAAGGTGACGCACTTCGAGCCGACCGCCCCGGCCCTGATCCACCCCGAGGCCGACCCGGTCACCGGCGAGGAGGTCTACGAGACCCCCATCGACGAGTTCCGGCTCTCCCGCTGGGTCCTGACCCCCGAAGGCGCCCCCCGCGCCCTGCCCACCGGCACCCCGCAGATCCTGCTGGCCACCGCCGGGGCCCCGCGCGCCGGCGAGCTGACCCTGGCACCCGGCGAGTCCGTGTTCGTCCCGGCAGGCGAATCGGTGGAATTGTCCGGATCGGGCACGGTGTTCCGCGCCACGGTCCGCGTCCACCAGTCGAGCTGACGTTGCGTCCGTACCGGCTGCCGGCACAATGTGCGGCCGGTACGGACGGCAACACCAGCCCCTGGAAGGACACCCGCAACCATGAGCGCGTCAGGCGGAACCAAGGCGATCGTCGCGGCCCTCGCGGCCAACCTCGCCATCGCGGTGGCCAAATTCGTCGCCTGGTTCTTCAGCGGATCGTCCTCGATGCTCGCCGAGGGAGTCCACTCCCTCGCCGACTCCGGCAATCAGGGCCTGCTCCTCCTCGGCGGCAAGAAGGCCCGCCGCCAGGCCACCCCCGAGCACCCCTTCGGCTACGGCCGCGAACGCTACATCTACGCCTTCCTCGTCTCCATCGTCCTCTTCAGCGTCGGCGGCATGTTCGCCATCTACGAGGGCTACGAGAAGATCCACGACCCGCACCCGCTCGACGCCTGGTACTGGCCCGTCGGCGTGCTCGTCTTCGCGATCATCGCCGAGGGCTTCTCCTTCCGGACCGCCATCAAGGAGTCCAACGAGACCCGCGGCAAGCAGTCCTGGAAGGACTTCATCCGCCGCGCCAAGGCCCCCGAGCTGCCCGTCGTCCTCCTGGAGGACTTCGGCGCCCTCGTCGGCCTGGTCCTCGCCCTCGGCGGCGTCGGCCTCGCCCTCCTGACCGGCAACGGCGTCTGGGACGGCATCGGCACCCTCTGCATCGGCGTCCTGCTCATCGTGATCGCGATCGTGCTCGCCTCCGAGACCAAGTCCCTGCTGCTCGGCGAGTCCGCCGGCATCGAGCAGGTCGAGCAGATCAAGGCCGCCGCCGTCGACGGCGACACCGTGACCTCCGTCATCCACATGCGCACCCTCCACCTCGGCCCCGAGGAACTCCTCGTCGCCGCCAAGGTCGCCGTCCGGCACGACGACACCGCCCGCGAGGTCGCCGACGCCATCAACGCCGCCGAGGCCCGCATCCGCGCCGCCGTCCCGATCGCCCGCGTCATCTACCTGGAGCCCGACATCTTCGACGCCGCCCAGGCCGCCGCCGGCGAGGACCCCGCCGCCACCCCGGGCGGCACCGGCCACTGACCGGGCACCGACCGGCCACGCGAGACGGCCCCGGGCCCGCACCCTCGAACAACAGGGTGCGGGCCCGGGGCCGTCTCACGCGCGCAAGCGCGGGGGAGCGGGACGTCAGCGGATCTCGCGCAGCACGTCCAGCACCGCCGCCTCGTCCGGAGCCGCCGTCAGCCGCTCCCGGAACCCGGTGTCCATCAGCTTGCGCGACAGCAGCGCCAGGATTCGCAGGTGCTCGTCCCCGGCCGCGGCCTCCGGCACCGAGATCATGAAGATGAGCTTCGCGGTGGTCCCGTCCAGCGCACCCCACTCGATGCCCTCCGTCGACCGGGCGAAGCCCACCGTCGGAGCCGAGACCGCGTCGGTCTTGGCGTGCGGGATCGCGATCGACTCGCCCAGACCCGTGGTGCCCTGCGCCTCGCGCGCCATCGCCACCCGGACCAGCTCATCCACGTCGTTCACGTTGCCCGTGCCCGCCAGCATCTCCGCCATCTCGCGGATCGTCGCCTCCTTGTCGGAGGAGGCCAGCTCGGTGCGCACGGTCCGCTCGGTCAGGTAGCCGGACAGCACCTCGTCGGGGTCCGCGGCCTTCTCGACCGGCTTCTCCAACGTCGCCGTCGCGGTCGCACCGGCCGGGGCCGACCCGCCCGCGGCACGCGGAGCGGTGGTCACGGCGGTCGCGGCGACCGCACCGGCCGTCGCACCCGCCGTCGCACCGGCCAGAGCCGGCTCGCCGACCCCGCCCCGGTTCTTGCGCTCCTTGATCTCGATCAGCGCGTTCGTCGTCAGCGCGGTCACCACGGTGCCCGCCGCGATCGCGATCAGGAACCAGACCCAGCCGCTGATCGCGCCCAGCGCCGCCACCACGGGACCGCCGTGCGGCACCTTGTCGCCGACACCGGCCACACCGGCGATCGCACCGGCCACCGCGCCACCCAGCATGTTCGCCGGGATGACCAGCGCCGGTCGCGCCGCCGCGAACGGGATGGCGCCCTCCGAGATGCCGAACATGCCCATGAACAACGCGGCCATGCCCGTGTCCCGCTCCGCGTCCGTGTACAGCTTGCGGCGCAGCACCGTGGCCAGACCCTGACCCAGCGGCATGACCGGAATGGCCGCCGCGCACATGCCCATGACCGCGTAGTTCTGCGAGGCGATCAGACCGGTGCCGAACAGGAACGCCGTCTTGTTGACCGGACCGCCCATGTCGAACGCGATCATCAGGCCGAGCAGCGCGCCGAGCAGGATCGCGCTGGTGCCGGTCATGCCGGACAGCCAGCTGGTGAGGGACTCGAAGACCCAGGAGATCGGCTTGCCGATCACGTAGATGAAGAACAGGCCCAGCGCCGTGGTCGAGATGATCGGGATCACGATGATCGGCATGATCGGCTGGACGACCTTGGGGACCTTGACCTTCTTGATCCACAACACCAGGTAACCGGCGAGGAAGCCGGTCACGATCGCGCCGATGAAGCCCGCGCCCGCCTTCGAGTCGTACAGCGCGCCGGTGTTCGCGATGAAGCCGCCGATCATGCCCGGCACCAGGGCCGGCCGGTCGCCGATCGCGTAGGCGATGTAGCCCGACAGGATCGGGATCATCAGCGTGAAGCCGAGGACACCGATCTGGAAGATGTTGTGCCAGATCGTGCCGGGGGTGGTCACGTACCCCTCGGCGGTGGTGTGACCGCCGAGCGCCAGGGAGATGGCGAGCAGCAGACCGCCCACGACCACGAACGGGATCATGTACGAGACGCCGTTCATCAGCGCCTTGTAGGCCAGGCTGCGCTCCTTGCCGCCGGCCGGGGCGCCGCCGCCCGAGGCCGCGCCCTCCTGCACGGGGGCGCTCATGACGCGCTCGATGAGCTCCTTCGGCTTGTGCACGCCGTCGGCCACGCCCGTGGCCAGGACGCGCTTGCCGGCGAACCGGGCCCGGTCGACCTCCTTGTCGGCGGCGATGATCACGCCGTCCGCTTCTCTGACATCGTTGTCAGAGAGCACGTTCTCGGCACCGATCGAGCCCTGGGTCTCCACCTTGATCTGGATCCCCATGGCTTCCGCCGCCTGCTGGAGCTTCTCGGCGGCCATGTACGTGTGCGCGATCCCGGTGGGACACGCGGTCACGGCGACGAGCTTCGCGGGCTTCTGCCCGCCGCTGCCCCCGTCTGCCGGAGAGTCGGCCGGACTGGTCACTGCAATCTCCTCACGCCTGGTCCTGCGAGGACGAGCCCCTCAGCCCGACCTCACCGCATCGTGCATCACCCGCCCAGTCCATAAAAAGTCCAAAAGACCTCAAACGCGAGCGCCAACGGACCCCCGCACCGTGCGTCACCCGTCCTGACGGGCTTTTCCGGAGGACTGGGGTCCGCTGGGCCGATCGGTGTAGATTCGATGCTGGTGTCAGGCGTCGCCGCTGATGGCGGTCGGGCGGTCCGATGGACCGGCCGTGGGGAGAGAGGGCCCTCGACGGACTGCGCTCGGCGCGACCCACCCGGGCCCGCGCCCGCCGTCGCGCGCCCGTGCCCGCGCACGACCGCGCCGGCGCACAGCCGTGTCCACCCTCTCGAAACCCGAGGAGCCACACCCATGGCCGACTTCAAGGTCGCCGATCTCTCCCTTGCCGCGTTCGGTCGCAAGGAGATCACCCTGGCCGAGCACGAGATGCCCGGTCTGATGTCGATCCGTCGCGAATACGCGGAGACTCAGCCGCTGGCCGGTGCCCGTGTGACCGGCTCGCTGCACATGACGGTGCAGACGGCGGTCCTCATCGAGACCCTCGTCGCGCTCGGCGCCGAGGTCCGTTGGGCCTCGTGCAACATCTTCTCCACCCAGGACCACGCCGCCGCCGCGATCGCGGTGGGCCCGAACGGCACCCCGGAGAACCCGCAGGGCGTCCCGGTCTTCGCCTGGAAGGGCGAGACCCTGGAGGAGTACTGGTGGTGCACGGAGCAGGCGCTGACCTGGCCGAACACCCCCACCGGCGGCCCGAACATGATCCTGGACGACGGTGGCGACGCCACCCTCCTCGTCCACAAGGGCGTCGAGTTCGAGAAGGCCGGTTCCGCCCCGGACCCGTCCACGGCGGACTCCGAGGAGTACGCGCACATCCTGACCCTCCTGAACCGCACCCTCGGTGAGGACGGCCAGAAGTGGACCCGCCTCGCCTCGGAGATCCGCGGCGTCACGGAGGAGACCACCACCGGTGTCCACCGCCTGTACGAGATGATGGCCGAGGGCAGCCTGCTCTTCCCGGCGATCAACGTGAACGACGCCGTCACCAAGTCGAAGTTCGACAACAAGTACGGCTGCCGTCACTCGCTGATCGACGGCATCAACCGTGCCACCGACGTCCTCATCGGTGGCAAGACCGCCGTCGTCGCGGGCTACGGCGACGTCGGCAAGGGTTGCGCGGAGTCCCTGCGCGGTCAGGGCGCCCGGGTGATCGTCACCGAGATCGACCCGATCTGCGCCCTCCAGGCGGCGATGGACGGCTACCAGGTCACCACCCTGGACGAGGTCGTCGAGACCGCCGACATCTTCATCACCACCACCGGCAACAAGGACATCATCCTCGCCTCGGACATGGCGAAGATGAAGCACCAGGCGATCGTCGGGAACATCGGCCACTTCGACAACGAGCTCGACATGGCCGGCCTCGCCAAGATCCCCGGCATCGTCAAGGACGAGGTCAAGCCGCAGGTCCACACCTGGACCCACCCGGACGGCAAGGTCCTCATCGTCCTGTCCGAGGGCCGCCTCCTCAACCTGGGCAACGCGACCGGGCACCCGTCGTTCGTGATGTCGAACTCGTTCGCGGACCAGACCCTGGCCCAGATCGAGCTGTTCACCAAGCCGGAGGAGTACCCGACCGA
This sequence comes from Streptomyces dryopteridis, assembly GCF_049606955.1. Lineage (NCBI taxonomy): Bacteria > Bacillati > Actinomycetota > Actinomycetes > Kitasatosporales > Streptomycetaceae > Streptomyces > Streptomyces dryopteridis. The sequence continues at coordinate 3,784,888 of NZ_CP187113.1, forward strand.
GGTGTACGTGCTGCCCAAGCACCTCGACGAGAAGGTCGCCCGCCTCCACCTCGACGCCCTCGGCGTCAAGCTGACCACCCTCCGCCCGGAGCAGGCCGACTACATCGGCGTCAAGGTCGAAGGCCCGTACAAGCCCGACCACTACCGCTACTGAGCCGACGGGCGCCCCACCCGGCGCCCGACCCTCACCGCACGCGACAGGCCCCCGGCACCGCCGGGGGCCTGCCCCGTTCCCCGGACCCACCCGCCCGCGCACGGAAAACGACACCCCAGCCACCATGCCCCGAGGCCGCTACTCCCTCCACGACCCCCACGACGGCACCCCCCTCGCCGACGAACACTTCCACTGCGCCCCCGGCCCCGGCGGCTGGCGCTACACCGCCCGCCGCACCGCCCCCGACGCCGGCCCGCACGCCCCCGAACTAGGCGCCGTGGACCTCGCCGTCGACGACCTCGGCCGCCCCGTCCGCCTCGAACTGCGCGGCCACGGCTGGCAACTGCGCGGCGCCGCCCTCGACGGCGTCACCTGGGTCCGCACCGACCCCACCGACCCGACGGGCGAACACGCCGAACACGGCAACGTCCGCGCCGCCGCCTTCACCGGCGCCTCCCCGGCCTTCCTCGTCGCCACCGCCCGCCTCATCGCCCCGCGCCCCGGCGCCCCCGCCACCCGGGTCCGCCTCGTGCGACTCACCGAACCGGCCCTGGCCCCGCGCACCGAGGACCTCGCCTGGGCCCTCCTCGGCACCGAGACCCACCCCACCGACAGCGGCCCCCTCGCCGTCGACACCCACCAGGTCACCGACCTCGCCACCGGCGAGGTGCACACCGTCCACCTCGCCGGCGACGTGGTCCTCGCCGCCCCCGGCATCGAACTGGAGGACCTGGACACCCCGCCCTCGACCTTCCCGCCCCGCGACTGACCCGCCCCGCCCGAACCTCAGGCCGGCGGCGCGAACCCGCCCGGCCGCCCGGCCGGCGGCGCCTCGGGAGCCACCGGCGGCACGGACGCCGGCGCCGCGGCCGGCGCAGCCCCCGCCCCGGGCGCCACGAACCCGCCCGGAGGTACGCCGGGGTGGACACCCGGTCGGGCACCCGGGCCGGCCCCGGGGTAGGTCGGATAACCCGGGTACGTCGGGTACCCCGGATACGCCTGGGGCTGCTGATACCCGCCCGGCATCCCCGGCACCGGCTGCCGACCCGCCGCGCCGCCGAACACCCGCCGCGCGTCCCGCGCCTGCCGCTCCTGCAAGGCCGCGGCCAGGAACGCCGCCGCCGGCACCCCGGTCGGCGGGACCGCCCCGGTCACCGCCACCAGCCCGTCCGCCAACCGCACCGCCATCGCGTGCCCGATCTGCGGGTCCAGCGAGTCCATCCGCCCCAGGTACTGCCGGATCTCGGCCCACATGCCCTCCGGCACCGCCGACAGATCCGTCCCGGAGAACCGCTCCACCAGCCACGGCGCGGCCGCCGGCAGCACGGGCCCCGTCGTCACCGGCACCCGCTCGCGCACGACGAGCGTCCCCGCGAACACGTCACCGAGCCGTCGCCCCTGCTCCGACACCAGCGAGGAGATGATCGCGACCACGCCGAAGGTGACGAGGAACTCCACCACCCCCATCGCCCCGCGCACCAGCGCGTGCCGGAACCGGATCGGCCCGCCGTCCTCGCGCACCACCCGCAGCCCGCACGCCAGCTTCCCCAGCGACCGCCCCTGCGACAGCGTCTCCACCGCGATCGGCACCCCGACCAGCAGCAACACGAACAGACCCACCTCGATCGCGGCGACCGCCGCCTCGTCCAGCGAGGCCGTCGCGGCCACCACCCCGATCGACATCAGCAGGTAGCCCACCCCGTAGACCAGCGCGTCGAGCAGGAACGCCAGCGCCCGGCTCGGCAGCTTCGCCGCCCGCAACGCCAGTACGACCGCGTCCCCCGTCACCCATGTGCTCACGCCTGCTCCCACCCGCTCCGGACCCGATCGGCCCCACCTGCCCCTTTGCCCTCCAGTCTGCCAAGCTGGCGGAGGAAACAGCAGGGGAGCGGGGTCCGCGGGCCCGGCCGGCGGGGGAAAACCAGGAGCGATTGCCCGATGGATCTCGATGTGTTCGTGGCCGCGCACCGGGCGGAATGGGACCGCCTCGACCACCTGGCGGGCCGGGGGCGCTCGCTGACCGGCCCGGAGGTGGACGAACTGGTCACCCTCTACCAGCGCACCGCGACGCACCTGTCCCTGGTCTCGTCCGGCCACCCCGATCCGCAACTGGTCGGCCGCCTCACCCGCAGCGTGGCCCGCGCCCGCGCCACCGTGACGGGCACCCGCCGTGCCTCGTGGCGAGACGCCGCACGCTTCTTCACGGAGGGGTTCCCGGCCGCCCTGTACCGGACCCGCCGCTGGTGGATACCCGTGGCGCTCTTGTCCACGGCCCTCGCCGCGCTGATCGGCTGGTGGATCGCGGGCAACCCGGACGTGCAGGCCGCGGTCACGGCCCCGGAGCAGCTGCGCGAGATGACCCGCCCCGGCGGCGAGTACGAGACGTACTACTCCAGCCACCCGGCCGCGTCCTTCTCCGCGCAGGTGTGGACGAACAACGCGCGGGCCGCAGCGCTCTG